>CAVURG010000006.1:0-2585000 GCA_963743865.1 uncultured delta proteobacterium | reverse complement strand
TCAGGGTAAAGCGGCAGTAAAATGCCGTGGCGGCCCGAACCGGTGAAGATTGAAAACTTCTCGGATGAACTGTGGGTAGGGGTGAAAGGCTAATCAAATTCCGTGATAGCTGGTTCTCCTCGAAATATATTGAGGTATAGCCTCAGATGATGCCTGGTGGAGGTAGAGCACTGGATGGGCTAGGGTCCTTACCAGGATACCAAACCTAACCAAACTCCGAATGCCACCAAGGTTAATCTGGGAGTCAGACTACGGGCGATAAGGTCCGTGGTCGAAAGGGAAACAGCCCAGACCGCCGGCTAAGGCCCCAAAGTCGATGCTAAGTGGGAAAGGATGTGGGAGCGCCCAGACAACCAGGAGGTTGGCTTAGAAGCAGCCATCCTTTAAAGAAAGCGTAACAGCTCACTGGTCAAGCGAACCTGCGCCGAAAATGTAACGGGGCTTAAGCATCGCGCCGAAGCCGCGGGCTCCGTGCAAACGGAGCGGTAGAGGAGCATTCTGGTTGCCAGCGAAGTACGACCGGCAAGGACGTATGGAGGCCCCAGAAGTGATTATGCAGACACGAGTAGCGATAAAGAAGGTTAGAAACCTTCTCGCCGTGAGTCCAAGGTTTCCTGGGTAAAGTTAATCTTCTCAGGGTTAGTCGGTGCCTAAGCCGAGGCTGAAAAGCGTAGGCGATGGAAAGCAGGTTAATATTCCTGCACCACCAGTTGATCGTTTGAGCGATGGGGTGACGGAGAAGGGTAGGTCATCCGGGTGTTGGATGTCCCGGTGCAAACCCGTAGGCGGAAGCGGTAGGTAAATCCGCTGCTTCATTAACGCCGAGAGGCGATGTCGAGCGATTCCGTCAGGTCTCGCGAAGTGACTGAGCCCATGCTCCCTAGAAAAACCTCTAAGCGAGATTATCTGGTGACCGTACCACAAACCGACTCAGGTGGACGGGTAGAGCATACCAAGGCGCTTGTGAGAATTGTGGTTAAGGAACTCAGCAAATTGACACCGTAACTTCGGAAGAAGGTGTGCCTGCTGATGTCAAGGACTTCGCGTCCCCGAAGCATCGGCGGGTCGCAGAGAGCAGTGGGTAGCGACTGTTTAGCAAAAACACAGGACTATGCTAAGCCGCAAGGCGATGTATATGGTCTGACGCCTGCCCGGTGCCGGAAGGTTAAGGGGACCCGTTAGTCCGTAAGGGCGAGGCGGGGAACCGAAGCCCCGGTAAACGGCGGCCGTAACTATAACGGTCCTAAGGTAGCGAAATTCCTTGTCGGGTAAGTTCCGACCTGCACGAATGGCGTAACGACTTCCCAGCTGTCTCGACCACAAACACAGCGAAACTGCACTCTCGGTGAAGATACCGAGTACCCGCGGCAGGACGGAAAGACCCTGTGCACCTTTACTATAACTTTGCAGTGAATCTAGGGATTTCATGTGTAGGATAGGTGGGAGGCTTTGAAGTGTGGGCGCTAGCTCGCATGGAGCCAACCTTGAAATACCACCCTTGTGATTCTTGGCTTCTAACCATCACTCTTACCGGGTGTGGGACACTGCATGGTGGGTAGTTTGACTGGGGCGGTCGCCTCCCAAAATGTAACGGAGGCGCGCGAAGGTTCTCTCAGGCTGAGTGGAAACCAGCCGTCGAGTGTAATGGCATAAGAGAGCTTAACTGCGAGAGCGACGGCTCGAGCAGGTGCGAAAGCAGGTCATAGTGATCCGGTGGTCCCGTATGGAAGGGCCATCGCTAATCGGACAAAAGGTACGCCGGGGATAACAGGCTTATCTCCCCCAATAGTTCACATAGACGGGGAGGTTTGGCACCTCGATGTCGGCTCGTCACATCCTGGGGGTGGAGTAGCTCCCAAGGGTTCGGCTGTTCGCCGATTAAAGTGGCACGCGAGCTGGGTTCAGAACGTCGTGAGACAGTTCGGTCCCTATCCGCCGTGGGCGAAGGATACTTGAGGGGAGCTGTCCTTAGTACGAGAGGACCGGGACGGACGTACCTCTGGTGTACCGGTTGTGGCGCCAGCCGCATCGCCGGGTAGCCATGTACGGACGGGATAACCGCTGAAAGCATATAAGCGGGAAGCCCACCCCAAGATTAGGTATCCCGATCGTAAGATCCTAAAGGCCCCTTCTAGACCAGGAGGTTGATAGGCCAGAGGTGGAAGCGCCGTAAGGCGTGGAGCTGACTGGTACTAATTGGCCGTGAGGCTTGACCACTACCTATTTCAATTGAGCTAACTACTCAGTTGCTATAGTCGCCGCATACTTGTCCGGGTTTCAATCGCTAACCGGACGGGACGGCAAAGGTCGAGTCACAGACGAGGTTCGAAAACCTCACTTGAAGACCCTACTATTCAGATTGTCGGAGCTTGAGCCTTCGCCTAACGGCGGCGGCCGCAGGTTTCCGGTCGCCATGGCGAAGGTGAAACACCCGTTCCCATCCCGAACACGGCAGTTAAGCCCTTCAGCGCCGATGGTACTGTGACCGAAGGCGTCACGGGAGAGTAGGACGCGGCCGGGGAATCTCATACGGGCGGATGCATGATGCATCCGCCCTCATTTTTTCGCGTTCCTGCGCTCTGCCGCCCCAGACTCGTCATTCTTCGTAAATATCGCCCCGAGGCCGAAATTCCCTCCGGGCGGCCGAGCAAGCGAGACTCAACAAAAAAAGGGCAGTCCGCGCGGACTGCCCCATAAGTCGCAATTGAAAATTAATCAGTGCTTGGTCTCGATGCGCCTGCCGTAAGTTACTTCCCCCTTGTCCACGCGCAGGCTGAAACCGCAATCGGGATTCGTGCAAACCCACGCCTTGAAGAGAACCGAAGCGCCCTCCTGCCCATAGTCGGACAGTGGTATCAGTGCGCCATTGTTACATTTTTGGCACTTCGGCCACTCCATCATCCGCGCCTCCTTGCAGCCGACCCGAACCGCATCGTCCATCCCTGAAATTATCCGACCAACAAATCTAAAGCAACGTGCCGCAATGCGCGGATCGAGCCACCCGCGACCGTCCCGGAACCGGTACTCGACGAACGCGACACGGCGGGCAAACGGTTTCTACTTGAGCGCGCGGACGGAAAAGCCGCGATCGTTGCTGCACAGCAGCGAGCGCTTGCCGTCGAGCACGGTCTCGAGCACGACTTCCCGGCCCCATAGCCGCTGCAGGTAGTTGAGACTTTTCTCGGCGTATTCAATATGCAGATCGCGGCCGTCGTGATAGTGCTTCACGTAGAGCGTGCGGTTCTGGCCGAAGTCGGCGTCCTCGACCTTCAGCACCGGTATCGAGTTGGTGCCGACGTTCCTGATCAACGTCGCCTTTACTTCCTGCCAACCCTCCTCGTCGGCCACCTTGCTGACCACCAGCTCCTCGCCGCGCGCCTCGTATTCGAAAATATCCATCTCGCGCATGAGATCTTCGGTCAGATAGCGGCGGATGAACGACGCGTCACGCTCGACCTCGCGGACCTCGAAGATCTTTTCCGCGCCGGACTTCACCGGCGGGCCGTCGCGCTTGATTTCCTCGGCGGTCGGATTGGTAAAGCGCCGGTAGATGTCTTCCCAAATCTTCAGCCCGAGATGATACGGGTTGATCTGGCCGGGAATCGGGCGGACGACCTGGTTGTGGTTCACGATGAATTCGAGATGCAGCCCCTGCTCCAGCTCGAGCGACTCTAAAATCTTCTTGTGCCAGTAGCTCGCCCATCCCTCGTTCATGATCTTCGTCTCCATCATGGAGATGAAGTACTTGGCTTCTTCATCCACGATGGTGAGCAAATCCCTTTCCCAGTCGGCGAGAAATGGGTTGTGATCGCGAATGAAGAGCAGCAGGTCTTCGTCGGGTTCGAGCGGGACCTTGTGGAAATCGGGCGCCTCGATCTGCTTGCGCGCGTGGATTTTCTGAAACGGATCGGGCTGTCCTTGCGCGGCGTCTTCCGCGCGAGCCATCTGTTCCAGCGGCGTGAGCTTCTTGATCGCAAGATTGCGCCGGCATTGCCACGACAGCGCATGCGCCGCGTCCAGAATCCGTTCAACCTGCTCCACCCCGATCGACGGATCCTCGACGTAGCGCCGCACCCGCATCGCAGCCGCCTTGAATGCCTCGATAGTCAGTTCGGCGCGCGTCGATTTGAACGTGAAATTGTTCTTGAAGAAGTCGTTGTGCCCGTATACGTGCGCGATCGTAAGCACCTGCAGCAGGATCGAGTTGTCGCGCATCAGGTAGGCGATCGCGGGATTGGAGTTGATCACCATCTCGTACGGCAGACCGCTGACGCCGTGATCGTAAAGCGTTTTGAGCTTCTCGTACGACTTGCCGTACGACCAATGCGGGTAGTGCGACGGCATCCCGGAGTACGCCATGTACCCGAGCATCCCGTTGTGATCGCAAAGCTCGAACTCCTGCGGATAGCAGTCGAGCCCGAACTCTGCCGCCTTGTCGCGAATCCGCCGGTCCCACTCGGCTAGGTCGTTCAGGTCCCACTTCGCGATGCGCGGCGCGGCGCCCGCGTTCGGAGTCGCGCTCATGCTTCCTTCACCCGGTCCTTGGCCAGGAAGGCTTTGAACGACGGCCAGATGTCTTCCTTGCGCTCGATTAGCACGGTGTGAAAGTTCGGCGCCTGAATTCGGCGGAACACGTTGAGCATCGAAGATTCGTAGTATCGCGACCCCAGCGGCTTGATCTCGCCGTAGCCGAACAGGTTGCAAATCCCGGCGAGTTCCTCCGCGTCCTTGAGCGCGGCGGGATTGTCGGAGTCGAAATTGTCGCCGTCCGAGCAATGGAACGCGTACAGGTTCCACAGCGACGGATGGTATCGTGCGGCAATTATTTCCAGCGCCTTGGCGTAGCCGGATGATATAAACGTGCCGCCCGATTCGCCCTTGTGGAAGAATTCCTCCTCGGTGACCTCGCTGGCCTCCGTGTGATGCGCGATGAAAACGATTTCGACGTTGCGGTAGCGAGTCGAGATGAACTGATAGAGCAGGAAGAAGAAGCTGCGCGCCAGGTACTTCTTCATCGTGTCCATCGAGCCCGACGTATCCATGATGCAGATTACCGCGGCGTTCGATTCCTCCTTGGTGTCGATCTCGACGTGCTTGTAGCGCAGATCGTCCTGATGGAACGGGAAGCGGCGATGGACGCGCTGGAATGCGGCGCCGGTCGAAGCCGCGAGCGCCTCTTCGTCAAGCCGGCCTTCTTCGAGCGCGATTTCATCGAGCGCGCCTTCAACCTCGGTATCGAGTTCGCGGTCGGCCTTCGATTCTTCCAGCGCGCGCGCCACCGCGTCGTTGCGCTTGTCGGATGCGAGCATCCGCATCACGCGCTGCTTGGCGGTGCGCCGCTTGTCCAGCCTGATGCGGATGCCGACCTTGCGGTAGCCTTTGCGCCGCGACGAGTAATCGGACTGGATTTCGCGCAGCGCGCGGCGCTCGAGGTTGGGTAGTTCGAGATCCTCGAACATGATCTCGATCAATTCCTCGAGCGTGACGTCGGTCTCGTAGTAATCGACGCCCGGCCGGTCGCCGGCCTGCTCGTCGCCTTCGCCGGGCCGGTCCTTGCCGGTTTTGCCCACCACTTGCCCGGGCCGCGAGTCGCCGTCGCCCTGCGACGCGCCGGGAGCGTTGTCGCCGAAAACGAAGCGGTATTCCTTGATTCCGCGCAGCGGAACCTTGATCACGCGATCCTTGTCTTTGCCGATGATCGATTCTTCGGCGATGATGTCGGCGATATTTTCGCGGATCGATTCGCGGACTTTCTGGCGATGGCGCAGCCGGTCGCCGGCCGAGCGGTCGGAGCGTTCGGCGTCGGAGATCCGGTATTCGCGGAAGATTGTATCGCCGCTGCTCATCGTCTGCCTGATCTCTCTATGTCATTCTGAGCGAAGCGAAGAATCCCCCCTCAGTCCTTCCAGAGATTGTTCGCGGCGTACTTGAGCACGACGTCCACGCACGATTCGCAGTACCCGTTCTCGAGCAGGTTCTTCACCATCGAGCCGTACTTCTCGCCCTGCTCCTCGTCGCGGGTGCGCGCCTTGGTGATGATGCGCGAGATGTCGCGCACCGAGGTCATCAGCTTTTTCTCGATCGCTTCCTTGAGCGGCTCGTAGCTCTTGTAGCTGATCTTTTCGCCGCGCCGCGACGTTGCCCACAGGTACGCGATCACTTCCTGGCGAAATCCGTCGGCCGCCGATCCGATGATCGCTATTTGCTCCTCGATCGACTTCAGAAAGCCCTCGTCGGGCGCCAGTTCCTCTTTGGTGTTGCGATCGCGCACGCGGGTCTTGTTGACGTACGCCTCGGCGTGATCGAGGTAGTTCTGGAACAGCGACTCCGCCTGCTCCTGATACGAATAGACGAACGCGCGCGTGATCTCCTTTTCGAGCAGGTCGAGATATTCCTTGTGCAGCGTGTCCTGCAGGAACTCCAGATACTGCTTGCGCGTGTCGTCGGGCAGGTCGCCCTCCTTGGTCATCGAGATCAGCGCCTCGCGCACGTTGATCGGATTGATGCAGTTGCCGGTGACGTTGTCCGACAGCGCGTTGTCGAGCGCCTTCATGATGAAGCGCGTCGAGATCCCCGACATACCCTCGCGCTTGGTGTCTTCTTTCAGCTCCTGCACGTCGATCTTCTTGGTGCGTCCCTTCTCGACGACTTCCTCGCCGTTGTAGAGCCGCAGCTTGGTCATCAGGTCGCACTTCGCGGTCGGCTCCAGGCGCGACAAAATCGCGTACATCGAGGCGAGCTCGAGCGTGTGCGGCGCCACGTGCGCGCGGAAATCCGAGTTCCTGATGATCTTCTGGTAGATCTTCACCTCTTCGGACAGGCGCAGGTTGTACGGCACTTTCACCACGACGATACGATCGAGGATCGCCTCGTTGGTGTGATCGGCCTTGAACTTCTGCCACTCGGCTTCGTTCGAATGCGCGACGATGCAGGTATCGACGTACACCATTCCGTGCCGCCCGGGCGCCGGAATCACTTTCTCCTGCGTCGCCGTGATCATCGCGTGCAGGTACTCGGTCTCGTTCTTGAAAACTTCGATGAACTCGACGATTCCGCGGTTGCCGACGTTCAGCGCGCCGTTGAGTTCGAGCACGCGCGGGTCGCCCTCGGAGTATTGGTCGAGCTTCGAGATGTCTTCCGATCCGATCAGCACCGAAGTGTCCTGGTTATTCGGATCGACCGGCGGCACCACGCCGACTCCGACCCGGTTGCGCTTGGAGAAGCTGCGCCCGATGACCGGAAATTCCTCGTAGCGATTGTTGAACTCGGACTTCAGCCGATAGCGGCATACCGGGCACAGGTCGCCCTCGATGTGCACGCCGAGCATCTTCTCGAACTCGCGCCGCAGATGGCGCGGCACCAGATGCAGCGGCTCCTCGTTCATCGGGCATCCGTCGATCGCAAAGATGAATCCGATCTGCTCGAGCCCGCGCTGGATCCGCTCGACCAGCGAACTCTTGCCCGAGCCTACCGGGCCCATCAGGTACAGCACCTGCCGGCTCTCTTCGCCCTTGAGCGACGCCGAATGGAAGTAGCGGACGATCTGCGCGATCGTGCGCTCGATCCCGAAAAATTCCTCCGCGAAGAAATTGAACACCTTCAGCGGCTCATCCTTGTACAGCCGCTTGGTGCGCGGATCGTCGGTGTCGTGCAACGAATGAAGGCCGGCGGAAATGATCAAGTCGTAGATTCGCGCGTGCGCGAGCTTGGTTATCGTCGGGTCGGCCTTCACGACCTCGAGATATGCGAGCAACGTGCCGCGCCATTGCTTCGACTCGCGCGCCGCGCGGTCTTCTTTGATCACTCGCTCGAAGTTATTGAGATCCGCCATCGGCTATCTCCTTCGGGTTGTGGAATGTTGTGCAGGAATACTGCCTGGGAGAGCGGGAAACAGTCGGGCCGTGCTATGTCGGGAGCCCATCCTGATTTCGAGTATAACGGAGCGACTGATCTGCAACAAGCAACATCAGGCGCATGCACCACACTCAGGCGTGTTCAGCAGGATGCAAACTTGAACTTTACGGAAAAAACTGAAATAAGCGCTCGGAAACCGGCACCGTGTCGCCGAGCACGATGCGCCCGCGATCGTTTCTCACCGTTGCTGCGAACACAGTGTCGTCGTGCGCGAACGACAGCCACCAGCGCTGCTCCGCCGCGAGCCCGAGGTAGTGCGCTTTCTGTTCCATCGTGCGCAGCACGTCGAGATCGTACGCCTGGTTCCACGGACCGCGGATGTGCGAGCGCGTCGGCACTATATCTGCCAGGTGCATGAAGCACTCGCCTGCGTCGCTGACGATCGCCGCCTGATGGTCGCGCGTATGGCCGCCGGTGACGACGGCGCGCACGCCGGCGACGATGCCGGTATCGCCGTCGATCGCTTCGAGCATCGATCGCACCGGCGCGAGCACCTCCGCGGCGTGGCGATACGCGGCGTGAAGCCGTTCGTTGCGCGGATTGCCCGCGATTTCGAGTTCGCCTTTCTGCACGAAGATTCGCGCGCGCGGATACGCAGCTTCCAGCGCGCCGGAATCCCGCCGGCGCACGATGCCCCCGCAATGATCGAAATGCAGATGCGACACGATCAGATGCGTGACGTCGCCGGCCTCCATCCCGAGCGCGCGCAGATGCTCGTGGATCCATCCGTCGCCGTGATCGAAAATCTGGCGCTCGACCGGACTTAACCGGTTGCCGATTCCCGTATCGACCAGAATCGCGTCGCCCCCCTTCATGATCAGCGGACAGGTCAGGTTCAGGCGGATACGGTTGTGCTCGTCGGGAGGATGGTTGTGTTGCCAGAGTTCGCGCGGGACCACCCCGAACATGCATCCGCCGTCGTTGCGCCAGAAACCGTCGGCAAGGAACGCCACCTCGAACGCGCCGACTTTGATCTTCGGAGGTCTCTCAGCCATCTCGCCTCCTCAGCTTCCCATCAACCACGTTCCCAGTATCAGCGCGATACCGCCCATCGCGACGATCGCGACGTGCGCCTTCACCATTCGAGCCGTCGCGCCCGCCGCCGCGCTGACCGGCTCGCGCTCGATTGCCGCTCTGACCGCCGCACCGGCTCTCATCGACCACGTCATCACGGCAATCATCACGATAAACAGCGCAATCTTGATGGCAAGCACGGTCATGAATGTGGCCGAGAACGCGAACCCGCGCGAAACTCCCGCCCATATCAGGCCGATCACTCCCGTCGCGAGCAGCACCAGCGCGGCGACGAGGCCGAGCAGGTCGATCTTGGGCGCCGCGTTCGCCACAAAATTGCGCTGCTCGGCGCTTCCGGCCGCGAGCGCGAGACCGGCGAACGCGAAGCATGCGCACGCGCCGATCCAAATCGCGCCGGCCGCCGCGTGCGTCCACAGAATCACCGTTTCCAACAATTTGAACCTCTTTCCCCGTGGAATCGCAAAAAGACTAACCCGGTCGCTTGCCGGATTACACCCCGCCCGCGCGTTGGCGGGCGGCGTCGTTTTGAGCTAACTAGAAATTTTGACGGCGGAGGTGACCGTGACGCTCAATCCATACATCGAGGCACACGAACTGCGCGAGCTGGTCCTTAAAAAGGAAGTCCGCCCGCGCGAGGTCGCGGGCGGCCGCGACCGTCAGCCTGATGACGCGTTGACAAGGGAGTTGCCGCCCGTCTAGAAGTGCGTGTTCGCAAAATCAAGATGGAAACTTCGCTCAAACACTCTTTCTGATCGTATTGGGGGGGGCGTGTTCTCATTCTCTGCTGGATTGTTCCTGCTGTCGATGGGAACGCTGATGTACGAGGTCGTCGTCACGAGGCTGCTCAGCGTGCTCTCGTGGTACTACCTGGCGTTTGTTTCGGTTTCGATGGCGATGCTCGGGATGACGGCCGGCGCCCTCTTCGTCCAACTGCGGCCGCATTTTTTCACAGAAGAACAGATGCCAAAGCGTCTGTGGCAGGCTGCGTTCGCCATGGCGATATCTCTGCCGCTGGCGTTGGTCACGATGCAATCGATTCCGATCGACGTCGACTTCTCGTTGCAGATGTTTTACAGTTTCGTGCTTTTCAGCGCGGTGATGGCGGTTCCTTTTTTTTTCTCGGGTGTAGCAATCTGTCTCGCCCTGACACGCAGCAAATTTCCCATCGGGAAAGTCTATTCAGTTGATCTATTCGGCGCTGCGGCCGGCAGCCTGTGCGCGGTTGGACTGCTGGATTTGATGGATCCGTCGAGCGCGGTGTTTGCAGTCTCCGCACTGACATTTGTCAGTGCGGCGGCTTGGGCGCGATACGAAGGTGGAGGGGCGCGCACATTCCGATTTATCCGCTATGGCTTGGTATTAGCGATAATTGCGGCCTTCAATGCAGCCTCGCCGTCCACCTTCCGGCCTCTCTGGTGCAAGGGAGAGTTTAACAAGCGCGATGCGTTGGCGGCCGAGGTATGGAATCCGATCTCCAGGATCCGGGTGTTTCTCCCTGTCGACGCCATCGTCGAAAACAAACCGTTCTCGTGGGGTGCGGGCCCAAATGCTCCGAAGACTAAGGTCAATCTGATGTGGCTCGACATTGATGACGAGGCCGGAACTCCGCTGTATCGCTACTCTGGCAATTCCGGTGAGATCGGATTTCTCTCCCACGATGTGACCTCGATCGCGGCGCGCCTGCGCGCCGGTGGTTCGGCCGCGATTATAGGCGTCGGTGGCGGACGTGACGTACTTACGGCGCATTATTTCGGCTTCAAGCGAATCGTTGGAATCGAGTTGAACCGTGGAATTGTTGACCTGGTGATGCGACGTTTCCGCCAATATGGAAAGCTCGACACCGTCCCCGGCTTCGAAATTCATAATGACGAGGGACGCAGTTATCTATCGCGCACGCCCGAGAAGTTCGACGTAATTCAAGCGTCGATGGTCGACACTTGGGCCGCGACCGCCGCCGGTGCAATGACGCTGTCCGAAAATGCACTATACACCGTCGACGGCTGGCAGATTTTTTACAATCATTTGAAACCCGGTGGATTGATTACCTTCACCCGTTGGAACATACCGCAGGAACGCGTACAGACCACACGACTGTTTGCGCTTGGTTGGGCGACGCTTCTTTCCGAAGGAGTTCGTGATCCGGGCGCCAATGTGGCTCTTATAGCCGGCGGGCGCGTAGCCACGATTCTCGTCAGCAATGCGCCGCTGAGCGCCATGGATCTGGACCAGATTCGCACAACCTGCGCGACCCTGGGGTTCGAAATCCTGTATCTCCCGGGTCAGCAGCCGGCCGACCCGGATTTGCGCGCTGTCATTCGAACCCGGAGCATCGGCGAACTTCTCAAAGTCAAGTCGGGAAATGACGACTTCACCCCGGTGTTCGACTCCTCGCCATTCTTTTTCAACACGTTACGAAAAGGAGGTTCGGGCCTGCGCGCTCTCGCGTCCGCGCTCATGACCAAAGATTGGGGATCTGGTGGCCAGCGAGCGGTGGGTTTCCTGGTCACCTTCCTGCTCGCGACTTTGCCGCTGATGGCGTTGGCGATCGAACTTCCCCTCACACGATGGGCTGAATCGCCAGGCAGTTCGGGCCGTCTGCTGACTGGCGGAATAGTCTACTTCGTAGGGATCGGCCTGGGTTTCATGCTGGCCGAGATGGGGATGATGCAGCAGTTGAGCATCTTTCTGGGCCATCCGATTTACTCGCTAGTCGTAACCCTTTCGGGGCTGATTGTCGCCATGGGCGTGGGGAGCCTCGCGTCTGAGTGGTTGACGCTGCGCTCGAACAGCGCCGCGCGGATTCCCGCAATCGCATCCGGTGTGATCCTCGCATGCTATTGCGCTCTCGTAGTACCGATAATTCACCAGCTGGTATATCTGCCGTTCTGGCTGCGAGCGGTCACCAGCCTTGGATTGGTTGCGCCGTGCGGATTCATCCTGGGGTTTTGTTTTCCGATCGGACTGCGATGGATGCGGATGCTAAGGCAGGAGAACAGTCTGCCCTGGTTTTGGGCGCTCAATGGAGCCGCCTCTGTGGTCGCGAGTTTTACTGCGATCCTGATTTCGATCGAGGTGAGCATCACCGCTTCGGTGCTGACCGGCGCGGTGTGCTATCTTATCGCCGGATCCGCTCTGCCCTGGGCTTCGCCACCGAAGGCCTGAAAGGCTGCCGAGCTGACGAGACGGACATACTCTTCGAGTGACCGTGACGCTCAATCCATACATCGAGGCACACGAACTGCGCGAGCTGGTCCTCAAAAAGGAAGTCCGCCCGCGCGAAGTCGCGGAATTTTTTCTCGCGCGCGTCGAGCAACTGAATCCCAGGCTCGGCGCATTCATCACCATCACCGCCGATCGGGCGCTCGCGGACGCGTCGCGGCTGGAAAAGATGAAGGCTTCGGATGCGGCCAAGATGGCGTTGTTCGGCGTCACGTATTCGCTCAAGGACCTGGTCTGGACCAAAGATATTCGCACCACCTTCGGCTCGAAGAACTACGAGAATTGGCACGCGCCCGCCGACGCGGAGCTGGCCGTCCGGCTCGCCAACTCCGGTGGAATTTTGCTCGGCAAAACCACCACCCCCGAATTCGGCCTGCGTCCGACCACGGAGGGCGGTCTCTGCCCGCCCGCGCGAAATCCCTGGAACCTCGAACACACCGCCGGCGGCTCCAGCGGCGGCGCCGCCGCTGCCGTCGCCTCCGGACTGCATCCCGTGGCACAGGGCAGCGACGGCGGTGGATCGATTCGCATACCGTCGGCATGCTGCGGCGTGGTCGGAATCAAACCGTCGCGTGGGCGAATCACGCGCGCGCCGCAGGAGGGCGAAGCATGGGCCGGACTTTCGACTACCGGCCCGATCGCGCGCACCGTCCGCGACGCGGCGTTGATGCTCGATGCGATGGCGGGGATGATGCCGGGCGATCCATACGCGGCACGGCCGCCGGCGCGTCCGTTCGTCGAGGAAGTTTCGGCCCATCCAAAAAAACTTCGACTCGCCCTCATCAACCATAGTGCGCTCGGCCCGGTGGACGCCGAAACTCTCGCCGCGCTCGAGTCCGCATGCGGCGTGCTGCGCCAGATGGGGCATCGCGTCGAGCCGCTGACGCTCGATCCCGGCGCGATGCTCGGCAAGTATGCGCGCGTGATCGTCGGCGCGTCGGTCTCGGCGCTGAACATCCCCAATCCGGACCTGCTCGATCCCGTGGTGCGCGAGAGCTACGAATGGGGCGCCAAAATTTCCGCCGCCGACTACATCCGCGCGGTAACCGCGATGCACAATACGTCGCGCGAGATCGTTCACGCGCTCATGCCCTACGACGCACTGCTCGCCCCGACGCTCACCCGGCCCGCGGTGCGGCTCGGCGCCTTGCCGTCGAATCCCGCCACCGCCGCCGATGAAATCTACGCGTGGATCGCGTTCACCTTCCCATTCAACTCGACCGGTCAGCCGGCCATCTCGCTCCCCAACGGATTCAACAAGTCGGGACTGCCGCTGGCGATTCAGATTGTCGGCCGGCCCGGCGATGAAGCCGGCATAATCGCGCTGGCGGCCGAGTTCGAACGCGCCCGCCCCTTTAAGGACAAGCATCCTTCAATCTAGTTGTTCGTTTTTCAGTGTTCGCAAATGGCCGCCGGCGCTATTGCACGGCGATGGGAATTCGCAGATCGAATTCGGACGCTACCGCAATGCCATCGCGGGTTGCGGGGAAGAATTTCCAGGTTCGCAGGCTGGCGAGAATGACCTGGTTCAGCCGCGGACTTGAAGTCGGTTGCACGAGCGTGACCTGAACCTGGCCGTCACGGTCGACGACGAAATGGGCGATCGCGAGCGCCGAAAAAACGTTCTCGCGAAGATCATCGGGGATTTGCGGAGTCGGGGCATACAGAGCGCGCGCGCCGATGCTCTCGGAGGCGCCACCCTCCAACGATCCCCGACCCGCGCCGCTCGCTTCGCTCTCACTGGGAACAGTGGCTCGCCCGGTAACGATTCCTCCTGCGGTCGAGGCGGGAAGCGCGGCTGGCTCGCGATTTTGCGGCGCCTCGTGCGCCGGCGCAGGCGCGGGTTCCTTGCGCGGCTTGATCGACGCCAGAGTCTTGCGGTGCGCGGGATGGAGTATCGGCGCGACCGGTATCGGTTTGGCCGGCTCGGCCGGCGGCGGCTCCACCAGGGTAGCTTCGATCGCGACCATGCGCGGCGGCGGGGCGGGGCGCTGCGAGATAAGTATCTCCGCAAATCCCGCGAGCATCAGGGCGCACGACAACACCGATGCGACAATTGAGACGGCAAAGCGGCGCCAGGGACTCTGCAAGACCGGACCTTCCTCGACCTCCCATAGCGGGGGGTGCATTCCCATTTACGTCGATTCACTCCGCGAGTTTCATTGGCTTGATACTTTCCCAGCCGGCAGATCCCATCGCAGGCCGCCGTAAAGGGCTCGGCGCGGTTCGTCTTGGGGAGCGAACACTCAGGCGCTGGCGCGCTAGCGTGGCCGGGCCACGGTCTGGCGCCATGCTGCCGGCTGGGTCATACCTGGCGCAAAGGCGCTAATGATAATAATTCTCAATACGAAAAAGCTTGTCAACCCGGTCCGACCCTGCCAGCACAACCCTCCTGCAATCCAGTTTTTCATTTTCGCCTGTTCACTAATACCCCCTCGATTCCCGCCCGAAGCTTGAGCCAAGTCTGCGATAGCGCGCTTGGCGCGTTGCGATCGATGCTCAATGCGTGTTAACGCGCGGCTAGCATTGCTCAGCGCGTTTTTGCTAGTAAGGTGCTGCTCTGTGGCGTAAATCTTGCTCGAATTGTGCGATCAAGTCCGGACTTCAACCTTGGATGGGGCAAAGACTATGGGTTATCAGACGAAGGCGGCGGCATTGGTTGCTTGTATGCTCGCGATCGGCGTTGCATCGATGCCACAAAATGCGTCCGCCCAGTGCGAGGTCACACCGCCGCCTCAGCAAACGGCGTTGTCCCGGCCGATTCCGCTCGGCGTTTCGGGCGGAAATATCAAGTCGTTCTTCAAGAGCGGTAAGGTGACAGGCTGCTCCAGCGGGACGCTCGGGTCGATGGTACAGGATACCGAGGGCAATCAATACATCCTCAGCAACAACCATGTGCTCGCGGACCAAAATAAGGCTAAACCCGGCCAGTTGATCGTGCAGCCGGGCCTGATAGACGTACAATGCCTGAAAGCGCCGAGCAATGCGGTCGCAACGTTCAGCCGCACCATCAGGCTCAAGTTCGGAGGCGCCAGGAACACCGTCGACGCCGCCATCGCGGCCGTTGAGGAGGGAGAGGTCAGCTCCGACATCCTCAATATCGGGGAGATCGCAAGCTCGCCGGCGACGCCAATTCTCGGGATGGGCGTGCAGAAAATGGGCCGTACGAGTTGCCTCACGAGCGGAGTGATTGCGGGGCTGGACGCCCACGTGAAGGTAAACTACTCGGAAAAGAAGAAGCCGAAAATGGCTAAATTCGTCAACCAGATTCTCGTAACCGGCGGTTCCATAACCCCCACATTCAGCGCGCCCGGCGACTCCGGGTCGCTAATCGTGAGCCAGAATGGTTGCCCACAGCCGGTGGCATTGCTGTTTGCGGGCTCGGCTGACGGATCCGTGACAATAGCCAATCCAATTTCGGAGGTGCTGAGCGACCTGGGCGTTTCGATGGTGGGCAGTTGCACCGCTTCGGAAGCACCCGCCACGGCGCCAGCGGATGTTTTGGCCGCGAATGTGGGTACGTCGAAAGAGGTCGTTGCATCGGCCGCTGCGGTTCGCGACCGGCACGAGGCCCAGCTTATGAGCATCCCGGGCGCGGTCGGCACTGCAATCGGAATTGGCGATCAACCCGGTCAACCCGCGATCGAAGTCTATATCGACAAGCTGACGCCCGAGGCGCAAGCCGGCGCGCCGGCAGAGGTCGAAGGTATCCCGGTGAAGCTGAACGAAAACGGCGGATTCGTCGCCTACTGAGCTCGATTCAAGCTGCGCAGTTGTCTGCTCCAGAGGGTAGGAGTAACGTCAGCACGTGCGCGTTCTCGCTGTAATCCTGATTGCGCTGATGCTTCCGCTGAGCACGAGCGCGGCGCCTGCGGCGGCCTGTTCCGCGGCCGCGTGCTGTGCGAATTGCCCGAAGACCGCTCCGATGAGTCAGCTGAAATGCTGCAAAACGCCGACGGCGCCGGATAAGGCGACCAGCCAGGCGCCAGACGCGCAGTATTTCGACTCGATCGCGAGTCTGCCCGCAAGCGCGGTAATGACCGCGATTTCATACGTTCGAAGTACCGCCATCACTAGTGGGTACTCGCCGCCCGGCCGTCTCCTTTCGTTGGCACTTCTCTGTTCCCGCCAGATCTGAGCCCTGCATAAGCGCGTGAGTTGAAGCGCGGATGCTTCGCATCCGTCGCCGACGCTCGCGTGCCGCCCGCTCGCGACAATTGGGAAAGACATTTGCCGATACGATCGGCAGATCAAGACGCGGGTTTTCAAATGAACCTGCGGACACGCAGCAGCGCCGCGATCGATCGCGGCTGGAAGGTTGGATTTTTGTGAAATGCCATACGCAAGCATTCGCCGCATAGCGGCGCAAAATTTAGCACCCACCCTGATCGCGATCGCGATTCTGATCGGCATTCCGCTATCAGGACACGCCCAGGACAGTGCCGCTATGGCGGCTCATCAGGATGCCGCTCAACCTGGCCGTGGCACTGAGATATCCGGCAGTTCAGATCGGCTGCGAGCGCTGGTCGACGAGGCCCTTTCCCGCAGCCCGATCGTGCTCGCGGCGCGTAGCCACTGGCAGGCTCAAATGAAGGTCCCGATCCAGGCGGCGACGATCCCCGATCCACAGGTGTCGCTCCAGCATTTCACGGTCGGCAGTCCGCAACCGTTCGCGGGTTACGAGAGCAGCGACTTTTATTACACCGGTTTCGGTGTCTCGCAGGACATCCCGGGTCCGGGCAAGCTCCGCTTGCAGAAATCCGAGGCCGAAAAAGACGCCGAGTACGCCAGGCATCGCTATGAAGCCGCGAAGCGCGGAGTCGAGGAAAAGGTCAAGGAGATCTACTTCGAGCTTTTCTATCACGCGAAGACGCTGGCGATTCTTGATCGCAATCAGGAGGAGCTGAGACAGATCCAGCAGATCATAGAAGCCAGGTATCGCCTGGGGCAGGGTCTGCAGCAGGACCTGATCAAGGCGCAGCTCCAAACCACCGAGATCCTCAAGGAGCACGCGATGCACCATCAGGAGGAGGACCAGGCACAGCTCGAGCTCAAGCTGATCCTCGGGCGCGATCCTGACTCGCCGAATATCGGCATCGGCGGGGTCGAAGCGACGCATCTGGACCTCGATCCGGCCGAGCTTGCACGGCTCAGCGACGCCGGCTCCCCCGAACTCGCGGCGGATCGCGCGATGGAAACGCGCAGCGCGGAAGCATTGAAGCTTGCGCATCATGGGTACTGGCCCGACTTCACCGTCGGCTATTCGTACCAAAAGACCGGCCCCGGATTCCGCGATTACTACATGCTGAATCTGGGCGCGAAGGTCCCGCTCTATTTCTGGCGCAAGCAAACACCCGCGATCGAACAGGCCGCGCTTGAAGCCGAATCAGCGCGCGAGCAGACCCATGCAACGCAACTGCAAGTTTCCTTCGACGCAGGAAACAGTCTGGTCGCGATGCGCACCGCGGAGCGAGTCATGTCGATCTATCGCGACGGCCTGTTGCCGCAGGCCGAAACGTCGGAGGCCTCGGCGATGTCCGCGTATCGGGTCGGCAAAGTCGATTTCCAGACGCTGCTCTCGTCGGTTCTCGATTTACGCAACCTCCGGCAGGAGTACTACCGCAGCATCGCCGACCACGAAATCGCGATCGCCAAAATCCAGCAGGTAATCGGTGACCAAAGATGAATGACAACTCATTACAATTGCGTCTCAGCACAGTCCTTTTGATCCTGGCATCCCTTGTCTTTCTCGCGGCGCCAACCGCATACGGAGCGGATTCCCCGCTGGCGCCAATCCGGATCGCGCCGGAGCGCCGGCAATTGATCGGACTCAAGTTCGCGACCGTGGCGCGAAAGGACGTAAGCGATCGCCTCGAAACCACCGGCAACATCGAGACCGACGAACGGCTCCAAGGCTACGTGCAAACGCGTTTCGCCGGATGGATCGAACAGGTGTTCGCGAATTCGACTTATCAGTACGTCCGCCGGGGCCAGCCGTTGTTCACCATCTACAGTCCGGACCTCGTCAGTACCGAGAACGAATATCTGCTCGCGGTCGATGCCCGCAAGCGCGTCGAAGACAGCCCGGTCGCCGATGTGGCCACCGACGCCTCGTCGCTGGTCGATTCCGCGGCGCAACGTCTCAAGCTCTGGGGAGTATCGCCGCGCGAGATCGCGCGGTTGGAACGCGAGCGCACTGTGCGCCGCGCGGTCGAGATCGATTCGCCCATGAGCGGTTACATCGTCGAGCGCAACGCGCTGCCCAACATGTACGTGCAACCCGACACGCGCCTGTTCACGATCACCGATCTGTCGAAAGTGTGGATCTATGCGGCGGTGTTTCAGGACGAGATCGGCAAGGTTCATCCCGGCGATCCCGCAACCGTTACCGTGGACGCTTATCCGGGCGCGAACTTCGATGGGCGCGTCGATTTCATCTGGCCGCAGATCGATCCGGCGACCCGCACCGCCAAAGTGCGATGCGAGTTCAACAACCCCAAGGGCCGGCTGCTTCCGGGGATGTTCGCGCACGTTGCGCTGGACCTGCCGATGGGCGTGCAAACTGTCATCCCGGATACTGCGGTTCTGCGCACGGGCGCGCACAATGTCGCCTTCATCGACCGCGGCGACGGTTATCTCACTCCCGCCGAGGTCGAGCTGGGACCGCACGCCGGCGATGAGTTCATCGTGCTCAAGGGACTCGCGCCCGGTCAGCGGATCGTCAGTTCCGCCAATTTCCTGATCGACTCGGAGAGCCAACTCCAGGCCGCCGCCGGCGCGTTCGTGTCGCCTCCGCCGGTCGCAACCGCGAATGCGGCTGAACCGGCGGCGCCGCCTGTCCCCCAGGCAAGCATTGCGTTCACCAGCGACCCCAATCCTCTCGTGCGCGGCCACAACAAGGTGATCGTGACGCTACGCGATTCCAAGGGCGCCCCGATCTCGGGCGCGAAAGTGACGGTGTCCTTTTACATGGCTGCAATGCCGGCGATGGGAATGGCCGCGATGCGCGCGCAAGCCATCGCAGATGACCGGGGCCACGGCACCTACGCCGCAAATATCGAACTGCTCAGCGGTGGCACGTGGAGCCTGACGATCGTCGCGGCGAAGGGAGGCAGTACGATCGCGACCAGGCAGACGGACGTATCAGCAAGCGGCTCCATGGCGATGTGAGGAAAGAAGGATGATCGAGAGAACTATCAACTGGTGTAATGCGAACCGCTTCCTGCTGTTTGCCGGTGTGCTGGCGCTGGTGCTCGCGGGCGTTTGGTCGCTCGATCGGATTCCGCTCGACGCGCTGCCGGACATCTCCGATGTCCAGGTGATCATCCACACGCAATGGATGGGACAGCCGCCGAGTCTTATCGAGGATCAGGTGACCTATCCGATCGTCACCGCGATGCTTTCTGCGCCGCATGTGAAGGCAGTCCGAGCGCAGACGATGCCCAGCGATTCATATGTGTTCGTCGTGTTCGAAGACGGCACCGACATCTATTGGGCGCGCAGCCGCGTGCTGGAATACCTCCAACAGATAGCCGGCAAGTTGCCGGCTGGCGCGAATCCCGCGATCGGCCCCGACGCAACCGGCGCGGGCTGGGTGTACGAATACGCGCTGGTCGATAAGAGCCATCTTCACAGTCTCGCCGACCTTCGCAGCTTGCAGGATTGGAACGTGCGCTACGCGCTCGAAACCGTGCCGGGGGTTTCGGAAGTCGCCACTATCGGCGGCTTCGTCAAGCAGTATCAGGTCAAGCTCGATCCCAATCGGTTGCTGGCGCTCAAGGTCCCACTGGAGACGGTGATCGACAAAATCCGCGACAGCAACGGCGAAGTCGGTGGCCGCGTGCTCGAGATGTCGGGAGCGGACTACATGATCCGCGGCCTCGGCTACGTCCATTCGGTTGCAGAATTCGAAGAAATTTCCGTCGCAACCAACAACGGCACACCGGTGCTGATAAGAGACCTTGGCGTGGTCAGTCTGGGACCCGATCTTCGCGAAGGCGCCGCTGAGTGGAACGGCGACGGAGAGACGGTCGGCGGCATCGTGGTGATGCGCTACGGGCAGAATGCTCTCACCGTCATCGACGGGGTCAAGCAAAAGCTTGCCCAGATTCGAACGACTTTGCCGCCGGGAGTCGAAATCGTTGCCGGCTACGACCGGTCGGGACTCATTCAGGAATCCATCAACACACTGAAACGCGATCTGCTCGAAGAGGCCGTCATCGTCAGCCTGGTGATTATCGTCTTCCTCTTTCATCTGCGTTCGGCGCTGATCCCGATTCTTGCGCTGCCGATCGCGGTCATCGCGACGTTTATCCCGATGTACTATCTGCAGATCAGCTCCAACATCATGTCCTTGGGCGGGTTGGCGCTGGCGATAGGCGTGCTGGTCGACGCTTCGATCGTAATGGTCGAAAACGGGTACCGGCACCTGTCGGAAGCACAGCAGGAGGCATCGCAGAAAGGCGGGTCAGTATCCGAACCCCAGCGGCAGCAGATTCTGCTATCGGCCGCGAAACAGGTCGGCCGCCCGATTTTCTTCTCGCTGATCATCATCGTCGTCTCGTTCCTGCCGGTGTTCCTGCTCGAATCGCAGGAGGGGCGGATGTTCCGGCCGCTGGCCTACACCAAGTCTTTCGCAATTGCGTTCTCCTCGGTTCTCGCGATCACGGTGGTCCCCGTGCTGATGGTCCTCTTCATACGCGGCAAACGGCTGCGCCCCGAGGAGAACAACCCGATCTCGCGCTTCTTCCAGGCCATTTATCTGCCGGTGATCCGATGGTGCCTGCGTCATCGCGCGATGACGATTGCCGCCAACGTGATTTTTCTGCTGCTCACGATTCCGCTGTTGTTCAAGATCGGAAGTCAGTTCATGCCGCCGCTGTATGAGGGGTCGAGTCTCTACATGCCTACCGCCCTGCCCGGGATTTCGATCACGTCGGCGGTAAATCTGATGCAGAAGCAGGATCAGATCATCCGCACGTTTCCCGAGGTCGAGAGTGTATTCGGCACCGTAGGACGGTCAGATAGCGCGACCGACAACGCACCGCTGGACATGTACGACACGACGATCATGCTCAAGCCCCGCGACCAATGGCGAAAAGGCATGACCTACGACCAGCTCATCGCCGAGATGGACGGCCGGCTGCATTTCCCTGGTCTGTCCAACTCGTGGACAATGCCGGTCCAGAACCGGCTCGACATGGAGCTGACCGGGATCAAAACTCCGGTCGGACTCAAAATTCAGGGTCCCGACCTCGACCGGATTCAGCAGATAGGTTCCCAGATCGAAGAAATACTCGGACCGGTTGCGGGCACGCGGGGAATTTTCGCCGAACGGGTTTCTCAAGGATTCTACATTAACGTTAATGTCGACCGCGCCGTCGCCGCGAGGTATGGCCTGACGGTCGGAGATGTCCAGCGGGCGGTCAGCTCCGGGATGGGCGGCGAGAATATCGCGACCACCGTCGAAGGGCGCGAGCGCTACTCGATAAACGTTCGCTATCTCGCGGATTATCGCAGCGACCTGAACGCGCTTCGTCGAATACTGATCATGACGCCGACGGGAGCGCAGATCCCGCTCGGCGAAGTCGCGCGTATCAGCTTGGGCCCGGGGCCATCGATGATACGGGATGAAGACGGGCTGCTGACCGGCTACGTTTATGTTGACCTCGCGACCTCGGACTACGGCAGCTACGTTGACAGCGCGCAGCGCGTGCTCGATCGGCAACTGCATCTGCCCGTCGGATACACTCTGAAATGGTCGGGGGAGTATGAGTTCCAGCTGCGCGCGCGAAAGCGCCTGATGGTTATCCTGCCGATCGTTTTGTGTCTGATCTTTGTCCTGCTTTACATGCTCTTCCAGTCGGCGACCGAAGCGATCGTGCTGATCCTTCCGACCGTGTACGCGATGACAGGCGGGCTGCTGCTCCAATACATGATGGGCTTCAACTTCAGCGTTGCCGTATGGGTCGGGTACATCGCGCTGTTCGGCATCGCTGTTGAGACCGGCGTCGTCATGGTGATTTATCTTCACGAAGCTCTCAATCGTCGCATCGCCGCCGGCGCGCTTACTCTCGAGGAGATCGAGTTGGCGGTGATCGAGGGTGCAGTCCAGCGGCTTCGACCCAAGCTGATGACCGTTGCAGTCGTGATGCTCAGTCTCGCGCCGATTCTATGGGAGAGCGGGATCGGCTCCGACCTGATGAAGCCCATCGCCGCGCCAATCGTCGGCGGAATGATCACCTCGACGATGCATGTCCTCATACTAGTGCCGGTGTTCTTCGCGATCATGAAGGAGCGGGCACTGAAGAAGGGAACCCTGCTGTAACTCTGGAAGCGCATTCATTTATGTCGGCTGGATTTGTGGAAGGTCAATTCAGTTGGCCCTGCCGCCGAAGCCTTGACAAAAGCGGACAGTTTGCGAACCATCCGAGCATTCGCAGACGTCTGAGAACATGAAATGCGTTGGCGCCCATGGGTACTACCTATACCTCGTTCTGTAGGAACCTCGCCTGCGTCCTGGATGACTTGCTGGTGTTGACTATTCCCATCGCGACTCTGAGGCGCTTCAAGCTCCGGGAGCACTGCGGCGGATGGCTCAAGCTGTTAAGTGGCGCGGTGATGCTTGTGCGCGGATGACGCTCGAACATGGCTGACATCAACTGGCACGCCGAATCGCTCGACCGGGTCACCGCGCAACTGCAGACCGACTCGACCTGCGGACTTTCATCAAAAGAAGTTTCAGCACGGCTCAAAAACGACGGACCCAATGTAATCCGGCAAGCGAAACAGAGATCTCTGCTCGCAATCCTCCTTCGCCAGTTCTTGAGCTTTGTCATCTGGGTGCTGATAGGTGCGGCCGTCGTTTCCGTAGCGCTAGGGGAGCGTCTTGATGGAATCGTCATTATCGCGATCGTCGCCCTCAATGCGCTGATTGGCTTCGTCCAGGAATATCGCGCAGAACGGGCCGCTGTGGCGTTGGCTGAACTGATTGCGCCGCGCGCCCGCGTAATCAGGGACGGACAGCCCAAAATTGTGCCCGCCGCCGAGATCACGCGCGGCGATCTTCTCATCCTTGGCGAAGGCGACGTGGTCGCAGCCGATGCAAGGCTCGTCGACGCCGCGATGATGCGCACCAACGAGGCGGCCCTGACCGGTGAATCCCTGCCGGCCGAAAAGCAAGCTTTCGATCTGCCGCCAGAAACGATGTTAGCCGACCGGACGAATATGGTCTTTCTCGGCACCAGTGTCGTAAGCGGCACCGGGCATGCGCTGGTGGTAGCAACTGGCATGACAACCGAGGTCGGGCGCATTACGGCGTTGATCGAAACCGCCGCTGCGGGCCAGACACCGCTGGAGCGTCAGCTCGATCAAGTTGGTCGGCGTCTGTTGTGGGCAAGCGTGGCAATCGTCGCGCTCGTCTTTCTGCTGGGTCTTCTGCGCGGAGTTGCCCCCTTCGAGATGTTTTTAGAAGCGGTGAGCCTCGCCGTCGCCGCGATACCTGAAGGCTTGCCGGCTGTGGTTACGATCGCGCTTGCACTTGGTGTTCAACGCATGGCCGGTCGAAACGCACTGGTGCGGCGTCTGCATGCGGTCGAAACGCTGGGCTGCGTGCAAGTCATTTGCACTGACAAGACCGGCACACTGACCTTGGGCGAGATGACCGTGCGCAGGCTGGTCACAAGGCAGAGCGTCTTCAACCTAACCGGTGAAGGCTACACAACGCAGGGCGTGATTCTCACGGATGGCACGGAGGCTGATCCCAAAGCAGATGAACCATTGTACGATCTGCTGCTTGCGTTGGCGGCATGCAACGATTCACGCCTGGATTCGCGCAACGGACGGACTTCATTTGTCGGCGATCCGACCGAAGTTGCGTTGTTGGTCGCGGCGGCGAAAGCGAATCTAAGGCTCGAGGACATCGACACTCGAATGCCGCGGCTCGGATCGTTGCCGTTTACCTCCGACCGTAAGCGAATGACGGTTGTCCGGCGCCGCGACGGACGTCCGTGGGCATTCGTCAAGGGCGCCCCCGAGGTCGTCATCCGGCAATGCTCCAGAATCCGAACGGCGACGGGTGACGAGCCACTATCCGCCGCCGGCCGCGCAACCATGCTGGAAGCATCGGCGCTGATGGCCAGCGGCGCGTTGCGCGTGCTGGCTTTCGCCCAGCGGCCGCTCGAATCGTTTTCGCCCTCGACGATCGGCAGTAATGGCGGCGCCGAGATCGAACGCGACTTGATCCTGCTCGGCCTGGCCGGAATGCAGGATCCGCCACGTCCTGAGGCAAGAGACGCAATCCAAAGATGTAAACTCGCCGGAATAAAGACCGTTATGATCACGGGCGACCACCCCGAGACGGCGGCCGCTATCGGTCGTGAGCTCGGAATCGTCGAGCACGGCGGCGAGGTTTTGATCGGTCGAGAGCTTCAAGGGATGACCGACAACGAGCTTACCGAGCGGGTGACCAAGATTTCCGTTTATGCGCGCGTCGCGGCGGAACACAAGCTTAGAATCGTTCGCGCATGGAAGGCGCATGGCGCCGTCATAGCAATGGCTGGGGATGGCGTGAACGATGCGCCGGCACTCAAGGAAGCGTCGGTCGGAGTGGCTATGGGTAGGACCGGGACTGAGGTCACCAAGCAAACTGCCGATATCATCATTACGGATGATAACTTCGCGTCGATTGTAGCCGCCGTGGAACAAGGCCGCGGGGTTTACGACAACGTCGTAAAAACGCTCGGCTATCTGATGGGCGGAAACTCGGGTGAATTGATGGTCATGCTTTTGGCAGCGCTGGCCGGGATGCCACTGCCGCTGGTGCCGATCCAGTTGCTCTGGATTAATCTTGTCACCGATGGCCTGCCCGCGCTCGCGCTTGCGACCGATTCGATCGAACCCGGCGTTCTCGCGCGCCCGCCGCGGAATCCCAAGTCTGAGATCATGGGCTGGAGCTTTTTTAGGCAGTTGGCGCTGATCGGAGCGCTCTCTGCCGGTGTAGCCCTCGCCGCTTTCTTATGGGAACTGCACGGCAGCGGCGCGGTTGCGACGGCGCGCAACGCGACGTTCTCGGTTTTAGTCATCGAAGAACTCATGCGGTCCTTCAGTTCCAGGAGCGGTGTTCGCACGATTTGGGAAGTCGGTCTGCTGTCCAACCTGCGGCTCTTCGCGGTAGTGGCTGCGAGCTTCGGTTTCCAGATCGCGATCCTGTATCTTCCGCTGCTCCAAACCATTTTCGAAACGGTACCGGCAACATTGCCGCAGCTCACGAGGTGGCTAATCTTGGGCCTCGTACCACTCGCAGTCCTCGAATTAAGGAAGCTTGCCCGGCGCAAGCGAGCCGCCGCTGATGGGATTTAGATGAGGTGTGAAAAGGGGGCCGCGGGAACGGGTCGCCGACTTGTTCGATCTTTGGTCTGTTCCCGGCAGAGAGTCGAACGCTTTGTGCCGTGAAGGGACTTTCCCGGCGGGAAGCTCCAACCGGGTCAGCGTGTGAAAGTCGTTGCCTGGTAGTTTAGCGACTGGTTATTTCTTGTGGAAACCAAAGGTTGTCCGGCCTAACTCATTGCTCTTGGTTCTGATTTTTCCGAGAAGTCGGCGCGCCCAAACGAATTCAACGGCGAGCACGCTGAACCCGACGAGAATCAGAAGCGACCCCGGACCTGGAGTTATCAGCATTATGACGCCACAAAGGAGCAGTGTCAGGCCGACTACTAGAACGATGAGCCTCCGAGCCTGGCGAAGTGTCTCAGGCCACACTTTGTTGCTTCCTCAAACGGATTCCCATGGCAGCCGGAGCTTGTGTCGGGAAACGCCTTAGAGGCGCCTGGACCGCCGATGTCAGACGAACTGCGAGCGAACGAAGGTCGTTTGACGTTGTACCAAACGCATCGATGGCGGGTTCGCCTTCGTTGGTGCGAGCGCTCATACAGTTATGATTCCTGCGATGAAGACGCGGTTTAAAATCGGCCGCACTCATGGGACCGATCGCAAGCAATGTACTACCTTACCGCATACCCCAGGAACCCCGAATTGTCTTCCTATTGGAAAGCGGGATCGGCTCCGATGTGACGAAGCCCATCGCCGCGCCAATCGTCGGCGCAATGATCACCTCAGAAGTCCGCCATTGAATGCCCGGCGTACGGCGATTGATGGGGGTGCGGGATGCGATCGCGCTCTGGTAAAAGCGGGGCGTAAGGGCGAGAATCCGCGCGTGAGTCCCAGCCTGGCGTTGCATCCGAGCGCGTCGGCGGGGGGGGACGCCTTGATTCCAGTTGTAAAGTGAAACTGAGTTGATTAGACAGGCGGTAGCCAATCGAAAAGTGGAGAACACATATGCAGACGATCAAGTTTGACGATATTGCGGCGCTGACGGCGAAGATCGGCAAGGAATTCGGTCCGTGGAGCGAACCGATTCACGTGACGCAGGAAAAAATCAATCAATTTGCCGAGGTGACCGGTGACCGCCAGTGGATTCATATCGACGTCGAGCGGTGCAAGAAAGAAAGTCCGTTCGGCGGACCGGTGGCGCATGGCTTTCTGACGCTGAGCCTGCTGCCGGCGTTCAGGAGCAAAGAGGATTACACGATCACGGGATTTCGCAACGTGGTGAATTACGGTGCGAACAAGCTGCGCTTCGTCGCGCCGGTGCCGGCGGGCGCCAGCGTCCACGCACGCTCTCGGCTGATCGCGGTCGAGCCGCGGCCGCTGGGCACGATGCTCACGCGGGAGACGGAAATTCAGGTCGTAGGTCAGCAGAAGCCCGCGGTAGTGTACGAAGCACTGGCGCTGTTCGTGAAGTAGAAACTGCGGGCGGCGACGGAGAGCAGTGCATGGCGTATGAACAGATCGTTTACGAGGTCGCGGACAATATCGCGACGATCACGCTCAACCGGCCGGAGAAGCTCAACGCGTTCACCGACATCATGATGAACGAGATGATCGACGCGTTTGACAAGGCCGACGCGGACGACAACGTGCGCGCGATCATCGTGACGGGCGCGGGGCGCGCGTTCTGCGCGGGCGCAGACCTGTCGGCGCCCGCCAGGACGTTCGGCTCGACCCGCGAGGATCTTCCGAAGCGGCGCTCGGCGATCAGAGCCGACGGCACTGTGGATTGGAGCAGCGAGGCGATTCGCGACGGCGGCGGACGGCTGACGCTGCGCATCTTCGAGTGTCTGAAACCGGTGATCGCGGCGGTGAACGGAGCGGCGGTGGGCGTCGGCGTGACGATGCAACTCGCGATGGATGTGCGGCTGGCGTCGGAGAATGCGCGTTTCGGGTTCGTCTTCGCGCGCCGTGGGATCGTGCCGGAGGCGTGCTCGAGCTGGTTCCTGCCGAAAATTGTCGGCATCTCGCAGGCGCTGGAATGGACATTTACGGGCCGAGTTTTCGCGGCCGAGGAGGCGCTCGACGGCGGGCTGATCAAGAGGATCTACAAACCCGATCAACTTGTACCAGCGGCGCGCGCGCTCGCTCGCGAGATAGCGGACAACACCTCGCAAGTGTCGGTCGCGTTGATTCGGCAGATGTTGTGGCGGATGGCCGGCGCGGACCATCCGATGGAAGCGCACAAGCTGGACAGCCGCGGAATCTTTGCGCGCAGCCCTTCGGCGGATGCGAGGGAGGGCGTCGCATCATTTCTGGAGAAACGTCCGGCAAAATTTCCGGACAAGATTTCGAAGGACATGCCCGCGTACTTTCCGTGGTGGCAGGAGCGCAAGTACAGCTAAGGCGCTCAAGCTTTGCGGCGGATGACGACGCGGACTTCGCCGGGGTGCTCGGCCTTGACGACGGCGCGCTGGCCGTCGAGGTCCAGCTCGGCGTTGCCGTTGCCGCCAGACACTTCAAGCACGCATCCGCGCGGATACTGAATGCGCGGCACGAAGATCTCGGTCGAGCCGGCAGCGGAAGGATCGGATTCGAACACGAACTCGAAAGTGCCGCTGGCACGATCGAATTTCATCGTCCGCGGAATACCCTGCGTCGCCCGCGCGTACGGTCTAACGAAGCCGGCAAGCGCGCGGCCGCCGCTATCGATGTCCGCCGGATCGATCTGCTGGTCGCGCGAGAAGATACTCAGATCCTCCTGATTCCACCCGTCGCCAATAGCCAGATCGTTGCTATTGGATGCAGTGTAGTTCCATTGCGTACTACTGATGAGCAGAGTATCGAGTGCATTATACATTAGATCGAGTGCGATGATGTGAGCAGTCCACGGCGCATCGCTGCGATCGCCGGCGTGAAAGGCGCGGTAGGCGCCGGCGCCGTTCAAATCGAATGGAATTCCACATTCGCCGATGAGGGTGGGCGCGCCGCCGTTCATCGCCTTTGACATCCCGGCCATCTTGCCGAGCTGGCGTTCGTAGCGCGCCTGGATCTGTTCGGCGGCGGTCGCAATCTCGCCGGTCAACGCGTCGAGGCTGAAATTCGGACTAAACACCTTGGTCGCGAGCGTGACCACGTCGTACCAGTGACCGGCGTTGACGCTGTTGGGGGGAGTCTCGGCGGGGAATCCCGGTCCGAAAAAACCCGAGAGCGGATCGAGCTCGGCGAACAGGATCCAATCGGGATTAATCTGGCGAATATTTTCGGCAACGCGCGTGAAAAATGGTCCCACGTAGTCTTCGATGAAGTTGACCTTGCGATCGCCGACGCGTTGGAAAAAGTCGTCGCGCAAAACGTCGAAAGTGCCGTCGTTATTGAGCCGCCACGCGCCCGCCTGCTGGAACGGATCGCTTTGGCCGCTGGTCCAGATCGAGATCCGCTCGGGATTGATTGTCCGATCTTGTTTGTGGACCACCGCTTTCGCTGCTGGATCGAACTCGAGCGCCGGTATCGAGCGCGCAACTCCATGCGACACCAGCAAGCCGTCGACCGGCGACCACGCCAGACCCGGCATCGCAGGGTTGGGGTTGGTGTCGCTTGGCCCGAGATGGCGATAGGTGAGTGATTGTCCGATCCATCCGGGAGCCGGTTCGTTGAGCGAGTCAAAGCCCATCACGTTGGGCAAATCGCGGATCCGGCGCGCGATCTCGCGCTGCGCTCCGAGGTAGTGATCGAGCATGTAGTCCTGCACGTTGACGCCGTCGATAGTCAGTCCGGGGGCGAAGTCGCGGCCGGCGAAAAACAAGGTCCACATGATGCCGTTGGCGGGACGCCGCGCATTCTGCGGCCAGCTCATGGTTGGGTAGCGATCCTCCTGGCGGCCGCCGCGCGCATAGTCAT
Source organism: uncultured delta proteobacterium (assembly GCA_963743865.1). Classification (GTDB taxonomy): domain Bacteria; phylum Desulfobacterota; class Binatia; order Binatales; family Binataceae; genus Binatus. The sequence continues at coordinate 2,555,606 of CAVURG010000006.1, read as the reverse complement.
ATAGATGTTGCATTACAAGAGCGCATCCCGACTCGGCGAGCCGGCGATAGTCAATTCCAACTTTCTCGAATAGCCAGCAGGGCGCGCCGTCGCCACCGGTCATTCGGCTCCAGACATCCTGGTGAAAATCCACGAATGCGTAGAAGCCATAGTTACCGGCGAGCCGGCACAACTCGGCGAAGTAGTCGAGGTACGCGGCGTCGTAGTCGCGCGGGCCGCGATGCTCGACGGCTTCCCAGGTGGTCAGCAAGCGCAGGCAATTGAAGCCCCACGCGCGCAGGCGCGAGAAGTGTTCGCCGGCTTCGCCAATCGGAAACGGACGGCCGATGAAGGAGACCTCGCGATGGTTGGAAAAGTCGCAGCGAAAATTGGTGCCGCCGTCGGGGTAGGGGACCTTGCAATCGCCGCCCAGATTGACGCCGCGCAAAATAACGCGGCGCCCGTGTTCGTCGAGGAACCATCGTCCTTCGATGTGCAGCCGCGGCAGACCAGCCTTTGGCATTTGATTCACTCCGTGGCGCGAGGTTGACGCAATGTCCGTTCGCCCGTCAAGCTGCACAAGCATATGGCCGCGAGTTGGCGAGAGAGCGAGATAATTCCGAGCCTGTTCGTCGGCGATCTTCAGGACGCGCTCGAGTTTGAGGGGACGATTATCAGCGTGCTTCCCGACGTGCCGGAAATTGAACCGCCGCAGGCGATCCACATGCCGTTGCTTGCCGATGGGGTCGCGTCGCTCGACAGTACGGCGGCGCTGATAGAGGAAGAACTCGCGCTGGGACATCGCGTGCTGGTCCATTGCGAGGAGGGATGCGAGCGCGCGCCGCTGGTGGTGGCATGGTTCCTGAAAACGAAGCGCGGCAAGACGCTTGACGAAGCCTACGCGCTGTTGAAAAGCCGGCGGCCGATCATCGAAGACCGGCGGCGCTGGCTGGGTGTCCACAATCGATAGCCACATCCAAGTTGCTCGCGATGAATTGACTATTTGACGGCGACGGCTCACGCTGGCGGCGTAGCGTTGACTTGAGGCTCATGGCCAATTTTCTCAACAGCGCGCTCGAGTACCTGGGAACCGCGCTCAGGAAGGTAAGAGCGACGTTTCATCCCTCGAGGCCATGGGTTGCGCGCGCGCGCGAGTTGGGGAGTTCGCGGCGGGTGCGCAAAATCGGGGTGATCGTCGTCGCGGTCGTGCTGTTTGCGGACCCGGCGGCTTACCTGGCGGTTCCGCCGGTGTTGCGGCACATCCTGACCGGCCCCGTCGCAGGCAGCATCCATCGCCAAGTGAGCGTGGGCAAAATCCGATTCAATCTCTACGCGCTGAGGCTCGACGTGGACCATCTGCACGTTGGCGAGCGCGACAGTCCGAAACCGTTCGTCGATATCGGGCATCTGCGAGTGAAGGTTTCGTGGACGTCGATTTTCAGATTTGCGCCGGTAGTCGGCGAAGTCGTCGTCGAGCGGCCGGCGATCCATGTGGTTCGGGAGTCGCAGCAGCGCTTCAACTTTTCCGACCTGCTCGAGAGCGCGCCGGCGCCGGAAAAGTCGAAGCCGGCTGCGCCGAGCGCGCCGCTGCGATTCGCGGTTTCGAATATTCAACTGCGCGATGGCGAAGTGACATTCGACGATCAGCTGCTCGGCAAGCAGCACAAAGTCGAGCGGATCGAGATCAACGTGCCGTTTATCGCGAACCTGCCCGCCGACGTGAACGTGTTCGTCGAACCGCTGCTGCAGATGGTGATCGACGGCAGCCCGATCCGGATTGCGGGCGTGGCCAAGCCGTTCGAAGCGACGCACGACTCGGTGGTTGACCTCAAACTGCATCGGCTCAACATCCCGCTTTACGTCAGCTACGCGCCGATGAAGCTGCCGGTTAAAATTCCGAACGGGACGCTGTCGGCCGACGTGTACGTGCATTTCGTGCAGGCGCAGTCGCAACCGCTGATTCGCTTGAACGGAACGGTAGCACTGGATCAACTCGACGTTCGCGACCCGGCGGATGCGCCGATCGCCGCACTCAAACACGCGGAGGTGAAGCTGACCGACGTCGAGCCGCTGGGCGCGGTGTTCCATCTGCGATCTATCTGGGTCAATGGACTGCTCGCGCATGTCAGGCTCAATCCCGACGGGACCAACAATCTCACGTCGATAGCGAGCGGCAATGCGGCGCCGGCGAGTCCTCCAACGCAAGCGGCGCCGGTGGCGGGCAACGTGACGCAGGCGGCGGCGCCGATCGCGGGAAGATCCACGGCGAAATCGCCAACCGATTTTTCGGTGGACTCGTTCGATCTCACGAACAGCGCGGTGGAGGTCCAGGATAACCGCGGCGCGATGCCGGCGGCGGTGGCGGTGGATGCGCTTGGGGTCGGGCTTAAAAATTTCCGGACGGTGGGGGGAGTGCCCGCGTCCGTCACCGTTAACGGTAAGATTCGCAGCGGCGGCACGATCGCGGTCAAAGGCGCGCTCGATCTGGCGCATTCGCGGCTTACGACCGACGTGTCGATCGATCAGATCGATCTGCCGGCGCTGCAGCCGTTCGCTCAGTCGGTGCTGGCGGCGACAGTGGCGTCGGGCAAGCTAAACGCGAAGGCCAGCGTACAGACGAATTTCGCCGGCGATCATTTCAACGTGCACGCGGAGCCGGCGACCGTCGCAATCGAAAATTTCGAGATGGACGCGCCGCGCGAACGCGAAAAACCGGTGCAGTGGAAAAGTCTGAGCGTCGCGATTGGACAGTTCGACCTGGCTACACATCAGGCGACAGTCAGCGCGGTGCGCAGTGACGGGATGCATCTGTTCGTTCGCCGCGAGCGCGGCGGGAAATTGAGTCTCGCCTCGCTGATGCGCGGCGGCCCGGCGCCGCCGCCACGCGGCGAGCGCGCAAGCGCGCGCGAAACGCGGCGAACTATCCGCGAGACCAGGCGAGCGGCGCGCAAACCGGTCCAGGCTGCTGCGCCGCCATCGCAGAGTTGGCAATATCAGATCGCGTCGGTGGCGATGGAACAGACCGACGCCACCTTCGAGGACGACAATGCGCCGCAACCGGTCAAGGCGGCCGTAGCGCCGTTGAATCTGCATCTGAAAGATGTGTCGAGCGACTTCAGCAAGCCTTTTGCAGTCGAGGTTGACGGCACGCTGAATCGCAAGGGCACTTTCAAAGTCACCGGAACGGCCGCGATCGCGCCGCTGAAGGCCGATCTGCGGGTCGCGACCAAGCGCCTGGATCTGGCATTTGCGGATCCCTATGTCAGCAGCAGGATGAACGCGACGATCACCAGCGCGAACCTGACGATGGACGGCGCGGTGGGCCTGGAGCAGGCGCGCAACGATTTTCTCGTCAGCTATCGTGGCGACGCGTCGCTGGGCAGCGTGAGGATGCTCGACAAGCTGACCAACGCTCTCTTTTTCAGAATGAACGCGCTCAACGCGACTAAAATCGACTTCGCGCTCGGCAAAGGTCCGCCGAAGGTGCATGTCGGCGAGCTTGCGCTGTCGAATTTTTATTCGCGGGTCATTCTCAACAGCACCGGCAAGTTGAATCTGAAAGACATCACCGCGAGCCCGCAAGAAGCGCCGACCTCGCTGACGCGAGCCACTGGAGAGCCGGGCTCGAAGGGTGCGGTTCCAGTGGCGCCGGCATCGGCGCCGACTCCGGCTGCGGCGCCGAGTCCAGCAGCCGCGACGGCTCCTGAAGCGGCTCCGGCGGCATCGCCGAGTCCGGCAGAGCCCTACGCGGGGCAGCCGATGAACGCCGACATCGAGTTGAACAAGATCACGCTCAAAGGCGGCAAAGTCGATTACACGGACAACTTTATCAAGCCCAACTACACGGCGAACCTGACCGAGATGGAGGGCAAGGTCGGCGCGTTTGGAACAAAATCCACCGAGCCTGCGGAAGTCTTACTCGACGGGAAAATCAACGGGAGCGCGCCGATCAACATTGATGGATCCATAAACCCGCTTGCGCCGACGGCCTTCGTCGATATCAAGGCGAAGGCGAACGGCATAGAACTGACGGGCCTGACCCCGTACTCGACCAAATACACCGGCTATCCGATCGTCAAAGGCACGCTGACGGTCGATGTTCATTATCTGCTGGACCAGGGAAAGCTGACGGCCGAGAACCATATTTTCATCGATCAACTGACGTTCGGCGATCACGTGGAGAGCCCGGATGCGACGAATCTGCCGATTCGATTTGCGGTCTCACTGCTCAAGAATTCGAAGGGAGAAATCGACTTGCGAGTGCCCGTGTCGGGGTCGCTCTCGGATCCGCAATTCAGCATCGGCAGCGTCATCTGGAGCGCGTTCAAGAACCTTCTCGTCAAGGCCGTGACGTCGCCATTCTCGCTGATAGCGGCGGCGTTCGGCGGCGGTGAGCAGCAAGACCTTGGCTACATAGAGTTCGCGCCGGGCTACGCGCGGCTAACGCCGGATAGTCAAAAGAAACTGGATACGGTCGCGGCGGCGTTGGCGGATCGAACCGCCTTGAAACTCAACATCTCGGGTCGCGTCGATCCGAAATTCGACAAGGACGGATGCCGCGAAGCGTCACTGGAGCACAGCATCGAGGCGCTCAGACGCAAGGATGAGGGAGACGGCGCGGAGGCGAATGCGAAAAGCGCGGCGCTGTCGACGGCGGACTACAACAAGTATCTGGCGCGAGTTTATAGCGCGGGGAAATTTCAAAAGCCGCGCGACTTCATCGGGTTTGCAAAGACGCAGCCGCCCGACGAGATGAAAAAGCTAATCCTCGCCAACACTCCGGTGAGCGATCAGGATCTTCAGCAGCTGGCAGACGCGCGCGCAACTGCAGTGCGCGCGTATCTGAGTACGAAACAGGTGGATGCGGCGCGGATGTTCATAATCGCGCCGAAGCTGAACGCCGGCGGAATCAAGGATCAGGGCAAGACGACGCGCGTCGATCTATCGCTGGAGTGATCTCGTCCGGGGAAAAGCTAGAGCGCGCCGAGATGGCGATCGGGGATCGCGTCCCAGGCACGGCGCTCCTGGTCGCGAGGCGCATCCTCGAGTCTGGTATTCGCGCCGAAGACCATCGTCGGCCGGCGCGCCTCGGTATAACCCGTCCAGGTGCCGACGCTCGCGCAGCCTGGATCGCCTGATCGTGCGAATACCAGCCATGCGTCCTGCATCTGAACCGCCAGCTTTTCCGCGGCCGGACCGGCGCCTGCGAACATTGTCATCCCGGGCATGTGATTGGTGCCGAAGACGAAGCCAAGCTCAAGTGCGTGGCAGCATCCGAGCACGCCGTGCATTGCGGGCGACGGCCAGGTGAAGAGATAACTGAAAACGCGCGGATCGTGGCGTCCCTGAACCTGCGCCAGGCGCACGCCGGGGATGCGGAAAACCCGGTCAGTCTCGATTGCGGTGAACAGTTCGGCGGGCGTGACGGACTCGCCACGCGCGGCGCGAGCCTTTTCGTAAGTATCGATGAGGGCATCGGCGCCACGAGCGGTCAAGCGCCCGCTGATACGCGCGCCCAGGCGGGCGCGGTCGAGCCTGTGCAACGAAGGATCCATCAAGGAGAACAATTTCCATTCCTCGAGCGTAGAACCGACCATCACGGCCACGCCCGACGCGGAGCCGTCGGCCACCATCTCGATCGCGGCGCGCGGCACCACAGTACCGTCAGCTACCGGCTGATACGCCATCCCGAGTTCGGGATCGGGCGTCTTGCCATCGTCGAGGAGAGTGCCGGCGAGCAATTGCGCAGGCGTCAACGCGCGGATTGCGGCGTCGTCGCCGGGGTGCACACCGAGCTTCGACAAGACTCTCTCTGCGGTGCGATTGGCGCGCGCGACCGCAGTACCGGTGTGGCTCGCTCCGCTTTGCGGTATCGCTTTGTGGAACAGGCCGCGCGCAGACGGCATCGCCAGGATAGTTCCGACGCTCATGCCGCCGGCCGATTCACCGAAGATGGTGACGTTGCCGGGGTCGCCGCCGAACTCGGCGATATTGTCGCGGACCCACTGGAGCGCCGCGACTTGATCGAGAATTCCTTCGTTGCCGGTCGCTGGAATCTTGCCGTTGGTCACGTCGGCCAGGCGCAGGAAGCCCAGTGGGCCGAGGCGATAGTTGATGGTGACGACGACCGTGTCGCCGCGCCGTGCGAGAACGGTACCGTCGTAAAGAGGCTGCGAGCCGGAGCCGATGGTGAAGGCGCCGCCGTGAATCCAGACCATCACGGGCCGGCGCTTGCCGTCGAGCGCGGGAGTCCAGACGTTGAGGTAAAGGCAATCCTCGGATTGTTCACCATCAACCACCATCGCGGAGAGTGCGCTAAGCATCACTTGGTTCTGATGAGCCACCGCGCCGAAGCGACGCGCGTCGCGCAGCCCTGTCCACGGCCCGGGCTTCTCGGGCGCGAGCCATCGGCGCGCACCGACGGGGGGAGCCGCAAACGGCACTCCTTTGAAGACGAATAGTCCGCCCTGATCGTCACCTTCGAGCTTGCCTTGATGGATGGAAACAGTCGCGCTCATGTGGATGAACCTCGACGCAAGAATTGCGGGGATTCTCGCAGAATCCATGTGCAGTTCACAAATGCGCGGCGCGAGTGCCCGGCCAAATCCCAAAACGGCACACCTCGCGTCTAATCGCGCCGTGGGCTGCGCGGATTGATGAGCGATCGGCGTTTTTTCAACGGTTATGCTACAATTTGTCGGGCATTAGACTTGCTTCAATCAGGCAGATCCCTGCGATGGCCAGGGACGGGAAGGAAACCGATGGGCGCTCCGCCCAAGCATAACGCCCTGGCATCGCCTGACTTGGCCTCGCAAGAGAGCAAACCCCACCCTGACCAGTTGAACGCCGAAGCTTCGACTTCAGCTGAGCTGGCGCGTGGGCAGGCGGGCAATGCTTCGTTCGATTTGGCCGTCGTGGACGAAACCGTAATCGGTTTGTCGCGGGCGGCTGCCCTGCTGACGGTCCTTTTCAACTTAGGTTATGCAGCGGAGCACCGTTACACGTCAGGATCGACGTTCGACGCGACGCAGAGCCTTATTTTGGCCAACGCCGCCGTCGGGGGTGTGTTTTTTCTGCTGACTTTTACCGCCGTGATGCCGCGCTATTGGCGCGAGATCGTCGTCTGCGTCTGCACCGCGCTAATGGTAACGAACACGGTGATCTGTGCCGATTCGATGCGCGTCGAGCCGCTGTTCGTGTCAGTGCTTATCATCGTGATCGGCGCGGGGACGCTGGCGCCGTGGGACTGGCGTTGGCAGGCGGCGATTAGCGGTATCGGGATGATTTGCTTTTACGTCCTCGGGCGCACGCATGGGGCCGTTGATCGGTATCCCTCTATTCATTGGCTGGGACTGATGACCGCAGTCGGGCTCGCGCAGTCAAGTGTCTATTTGCAGACGAAGAATCGGCGCGAACTCGCGCAAAACCTCGAAGACCGGCGGATCAGCGATCGGAAACTCAAAGAGAGCGAAGAAAAGTTCCGGCAGATTTTCGAACAAAGCGGCGACATAGTCGTGGTCAGCAACCTTGATACCGGCGCGATCCTCGAAGTCAACAACCAATTCGTCAAGCGCAGCCGCGTGCCGCGCGAACTGGCGGTGGGCCGGAGCGATATCGACTTCAATTTCTGGGCGGAGCCGGCCATCCGCGAGCAATTCATCAAGGAACTCCGGGCCAGCGGCGCGGTGCATAACCTCGAGATCCAGCTCAACGGCGTTGGTTATGCTCGACCGACGACCGCGCTGATTTCCGCGGTCATGGTCCGGCTGAACAGCCAGAACTGCGCGATCTACGTGATCCGTGAAATCTCGGACATCAAAGAAGCGGAGCGGAAACTGCGCGACAGCGAGGCCACGCTGCGCAAGATCTTCGACGCGAACCTCGACGCGGTGACAATCGCCGATCCGATCACGCGGCGTTTCATTGACGTCAATTACGAATTCGTCCGCGCGACGGGCTTTAGCAGAGAAGAGATACTGGGCAAGACTCATTGGGAACTTGGTGTCTGGCCGAGCCGGGAGGAATCGGACAATTTTGCGGTGGCGGTGGGCCGAACCGGAGAAGTCCGTAACATGCGTGCCAATATTTACGCCAAAGACGGAACTCTCATCCAATGCCTGATGTCGGGGGCGATCCTGGAGCTGGACGGCAAACTGAGCTGCCTGACGATCACGCGCAACATCGGCGATCTCGTGGCGGCGGAACAAAAGCTCAAGGACAGCGAGGCCAGCCTGCGCAAAATCTTTGACTCCATCCTGGACCCATTGTCGATCGCCGACCTTGATGGCCACTTTGTGGATGTCAACGACGAGTTTACGCGGCTCACTGAATTTTCGCGCGAAGAAATCATCGGAACTATCTGGCCGGGAGTTGCCGACGACGGTTATGCACGGCCTGAAAGCGAATACGTCAAGTCGCTGCGGACCACCGGCCAGGTGCGGAATTTCGAAGTGACAATTCGGAACAAGAGCGGTGTCGAGATTCCCGTGCTGCTCTCGTCGGTGGTGGTGAAGCTGGGTGGCGAGCAGCGCGTGGTGACGCTTGCCCGCGATGTTACCAAGCTCAAGGAACAGGAGCGAAAACTGCAGAGCAGCGAAACGATGCTGCGGGAGATATTCGACTCGAGCGTCGATAACATCGCGCTGACGGACATGAGCGACGGGACCATCATCGATGTGAACAATGAAATAGTGCAATTGCTCGGGCTGCCAAAAAATGAAATCGCGGGCAAGCGCTTCAGAGACCTCAAAGTCTGGAGCAGCACCGAGCGGCTCGATCTCTTCAACGAAACCTTGCGCAAACACCGCGAGGTCCGCAACTTCGAAGCCACCTTACGCACCAGCACGGGCACTACTTTCCCGGCGCTGATCTCGGCGGTTGCGCTCGAGCTCGGCGGGCGCCAGTGCGTGCTGTCGGTCGCACGCGATATCACCGACCTGGAGGCGGCACGACAGAAGGCGCTGGCGGCATCGAAGGCGAAGACCGAATTTCTGTCCAGCATGTCCCACGAGATTCGCACCCCGATGAATGCGATCCTCGGAATGGCCGACCTGATGGGCGAGAGCGACCTCGATTCGGAACAGCGCCGTTACCTCGATACCATCATGAGCAACGGCAACGCGCTGCTCGAACTGATCAACAGCATCCTGGATCTTGCCCGAGTCGAGAGCGGGCGCTTGACGCTGGAGGCCGTTGAGTTCGACGTTGTCGAGTTGACGGAGAAGGTGGCAGATACTCTCGCGGTGCGCGCCCACGAAAAGGGAATCGAACTCGCGGTGCGATTCGGCAGCGGTATGCCGCCCGTGCTGGTGGGCGATCCGCTGCGGCTGCGCCAGGTGCTCACCAACCTGATCGGCAACGCGATCAAATTTACCGACCGCGGTGAAGTCGTGATTGAGGGCGCGCTCAATCCCGGCCAGTCCAACCCGGGCAGCCTGCTATTTTCGGTGCGCGACACCGGCATCGGGATACCGCCGGAAGTGCTGCCCAAGGTTTTCTCCGCCTTCACCCAAGCCGACTCTTCGACCACGCGAAAATTCGGCGGCAGCGGACTTGGTCTGGCCATCGTCGAGCGTCTGGTCGCACTGATGGGGGGCAGAATCTGGGTCGAAAGCGAACCAGGCGCGGGCAGCACTTTCCATTTTACCGCGGAACTCGGCTTGCCACCCGCGGTCACCAACGTAAGTGACACGCCGGGCCGTCGCGGCCCCGATCTGTCCGGGGTCCGCGCGCTGGTGGTGGATGACAACGCGACCGCTCGATCGATCGCCACCGAACTTCTGAGCGCCAAGGGAGCGGTAGTCGCCGAGGCCGCGTCCGGGGCCGAAGGAATCCTCGCGATCGACGATGCGAATCGCAATCGCGCGGCGTTCGGCCTGATGCTGGTTGATTTGCAGATGCCCGCGATGGACGGTTTCGAAATGATCCGGCGGATGCGGCTTGGCCCGAATGGAAATTCACCAATCGTCATCCTCGTGACTTCCAGCGGCCTGACCACCCGGTTGAACGCGATGAAGGACCTTGGCGTGAATCAATACGTGGTCAAGCCGGTCAAGAGCCGCGAATTGTACGCCGCTATTTCCGACGCAATGGCCGGCGTTACCGCGCCCGCGACGCCGCCCAGCCTCGCCGTGAAGTGGCGCCGAACGGTTCCGCGGAGCGCCTGCTCAACCGCCCGCTCAGCATCCTGCTGGCAGATGACTCGGCGGACAATCGCCTGTTGATCGCGGCGTATCTAAAGAAAAGCCGCTATCGTGCTCGACCAAGTGGAGAACGGCCAGGCGGCCCTGGACCGCTTCATGACGCGTGACTACGACCTGGTCCTGATGGACATCCAGATGCCGGTGCTCGACGGTTACAGCGCCGTGCGCGTGATTCGCGAATGGGAAACGGCGAACCAACGTCGTCGGACGCCGATTATCGCCCTGACCGCCTCCGCGCTCGAACACGACGTGCGCCGAGCACATCAAGTTGGCTGCGACCTGCACGTCAGCAAGCCGGTCAAGAAATCGACTCTGCTCCAAGCGATTGCCGACGTGATCGAAAACTCCGGGCACGACGACGCGACGGCGTCTGCTCAAAGCGGGTAATGCACCTTGGTGAGCTGCTCGGACACTTCCCAAAGCCGGGCGGCGGCCGCGCTGTCGCGAGCAGCCGCACTGCAACCGACTTTTACTGGATGTCCCCACATCTCGGCGATGCCGTCAGGGCCGATGTAATCGCCGCCGTGGACGTCGGGCGCGACCGCCGCATACTCGGTAGGCAGCGCGCCCATCGCGGCGCTCTGCGCGAGCAGGCTGTTGCCGACTGAGAAAAGATATTCGAGCATCGACGATCCCTGCATCCGCGGTCCCGCGGCTTGCAGATTGGTCGCCGCATATCCGGGATGGCACGCGACGCTGAGCAGTTTTGCGCCCGATGCGTCGGCTCGCCGCTGCAGCTCGAAGGTGAACAACAAGTTGGCGAGCTTGCTCTGCCCGTAAGCCATCCACTTGCGGTAGCCGTTGCGCCATTGCAGATCGTCGAAGCGAATTTTGCCCATGCGATGCGCGCCGCTGCTTACGTTGACCACTCGCGCGCCATCGGTGGCTAGCAGCCGATCGAGCAGCAGGCCGGTCAACGCGAAATGCCCCAGGTGATTGGTCCCGAATTGCATCTCGAAGCCGTCCGCCGTCAGGCGGTACGGGATCGCCATGACGCCGGCGTTGTTGCACAGCACGTGCAGCGCGGGATGCCCCAGATGGAACGCGTCGGCGAAGCCGCGCACCGACGCGAGGTTCGCGAGGTCGAGTTCCATCACCTCAACCTTGGCGCCGGGCGATGACGCGGAGATCTGAGCGGCGGCGGTTCGAGCCTTGGCCAGGTCGCGGCAGGCAATGATGACATCGGCCCGCTTGCGCGCGAACTCCAGCGCGGCTTCGTAGCCGATGCCACTGTTGCCACCGGTTACGACAATCGTCTTCCCGGAAAGATCCGGCATGTCATCAGCGGTCCACGCTTTCTTCTCAGGCATAGTCGGCGTTCCTCCCGGTCGGCTGCACGAAGGCTATCACGGGATATATCCTTGGTCACGATGGAGAAACATCGCCCCCCCCGCGAATTACCGCGACAGTGCGCGAGTCGGTATGAGTCCGGGAATCGCCGTATAAGCTAGATGCCCTGCCCGGCCACGATGTCCGGACAGGGCGCTGTTATATTGCCGGGGGATCGATCCGCCCGATCGCTGCGCCTATGAGCCGGTGCCGGTGAGGCTCACGTCGTGCGGGCTGGCCGCGTCACCTCCGCTTTCCTAGTTGCCAGTCACCGCCGTCCCGCTCAGAGGAATCTTGTGCACGGTTCCGGCGCTCTCACTAACGATGAGCGTCCCGCTGTAGGAGCCCACGACCGTCGGGATAAAGGTAACGTCAACGGTGCATGAGGCGCCCGCCGCGAGAGTCGTTCCGCAGGTTTTGGTAAACGTGAACGCAGTTGACCCCGTCTTGGTGATCGATTTGATCCCGGCCGGCACACCATCGGGATTGCTGATAGTAACGATCTGGTCCGGGTTATCGCCCACAACGTAGCCTGGGAAGGCCAGCGAAGTCGGCGAAACCGTCAGCAACGATGTCGCGGTCGCTACTCCGGTCCCGGTGAGATCAACTGTTATCACGCCCGACGAAAGCGTGTACCTCAGCGCGCCGGTGCGGACACCCGCTGCTGTGGGCGTGAAGTACACCTTCTCGATGCAGCTCTTGCCCGCGCCGAGCGAGGTCCCACAAGTGCCGGTCTTGGTGAAATCGCCGCTGATGGCAACGCTGGCAATGGACACAGCCTTTGTCCCGGAGTTCTTCAGCGTGACTGTTTGTGCCGCACTTTTTATTTTGAGGAGTTCTGGGGGAAAAATAAGGCTCTCCGGCGAAGCGGTGACCAGCGGAGCTGTGGCCGCCCCGGTTCCGGTCAGGGCGACGGTCTGCGGTGCCGCGTTGCTCGTTACGGTAAGGCTCCCCGTTTCGGGGCCAACAACGGTGGGCGTGTACGTTACCGAGATCGTGCAAGCGGTCTGCGGCGCCAATGCGGCTCCGCAGTTGTTGGTTTCAGCAAAGTCACCGGTCGTCGCGATTCCCGACCCGGAGAAAGTCAGTGGGCCGGTGCCGGTATTGCTCAGGAACACGAATTGCGCGCCGCTGGTCGTATTGATGGCCTGCGTCTGATAGCTCAGCGCCGAGGGAGCGATGCCGGCGATTGGCGCAGTTCCCGTTCCAGTCAAGCTGACCGTCTGCGTGCCGGTGAACGCGTTATCGGTAATCGTCAGCGTGCCGGTTTGCTTGCCGGTTGCCGTGGGCACGTAGGTGACCCCGATCGAGCAGTTCGAGCCTCCGTCGAGACTCGTGCCGCAGTTATCGCTCTCTGAGAAGCCGCCCGTGGTCCCGATGCTCGCAATGTCGAGCGGTGCCTCTCCGAAGTTCGTCAGGAGTACATCCTGCGCCGCGCTCTGAGTCCCCGTATTCTGACTGGCGAACGTCAGCGTCGATGGAGACAGCGTCACCGCAGGCACAGGCGATGGGACGGGCACTGCATAGATTCCGCCGGTCTGCGACACGAAGTTCGAGGTGTTGAAGCCTGCGCCGGTGGCAGGGTCGTCGAGCATCGCCAGGCCAGCCCCACCCGACGACTGTGTTCCCGCGATGAAGGTCGTGCCTCCAACATCGACCGAAAGCCCCTGAATTGCGGTGCCGACGTTGGTCGAAACCCAATTGGCGCCCGTCATGTCATCGACGCGAATCACGCTGTTGCCGTCGCCCACCACAATTCTTCCCGTGGGATCGAGCGCGACGTGCGCGGGCGATCCGAACGAATAAATATAGATGCCGATGACAGGCGATTGCGTCAGCGTAGTCCAGTTGCTCCCCGTCATGTCATCCATTCGGACAATGCATCTGTTGCCGGTGTCGGCGATGTAGATCCGGTCGGCGGAATCGACGGCGACTCCCTGCGCGCCGCTCAACTGATCCGTGCCGCTGCCCGCCGTTCCGAAGGTGGTCCAATTTGTCCCCGACATGTCGTCGAAGCGTACGATTCGGCTATTGCCGGGATCGGCTACGTAGATTCTCCCGCTGGAATCAGTCGTGATGTCGGCCAAGCCGCCGGTGCTGAACTGATTGGCGCCGCTGCCGCACGTGCCGAAGCTGGTCCAGCCGGCGCCGGTGATGTCGTCCATGCGGTCGATGCGGCAGTTGTAGGTGTCCGCCACATAGATACGCCCGGATGAGTCAACGGTGACCCCATGCGGGCCATAAAATTGCTTGACGCCTGTACCGGTGCTGCCCAGCGTTTGCTGATTCGTGCCCCACAGGTCATCTGCCCTGACGAGCCGGGAAAAGGAGTAGTCGGTAATGTAGACCGGGGTGTAAGCAGAATTGATGCCCGCAGAGGCGCAACACGCAGTCGCGGATCCCGAACCGATCTGAGCGGTTAGTGGACCAATCGCCGCGCTCGTCTCCCCTCTAATCGCCGCCGCGACGTCGTTTACGGTCTGGGTTCCCGTAAAATTTCCGGAGAAGTCGTAGTAGTAATGAATGTTGCCGCCTTTTCCCCCTCCCGAGGCGGTGAGCGTCAAGGCCGCGGTGCCAAAGGCAGCCGCGACCGATGTCGTACCGTCGGTGGACTGAAAGGAAAAACTGCCGCCGCTGCAGTTGTACGTAATAGCATACGTGCCTGAAGCTACAGAGGTGATGGGACAATCGATCGACAAAGTTCCTGCCGGATTAGTGACGGTCGAGCCTTCCAACACGAAATCTGCGCCCAGCGTCATCGTTCCGCCCGTGCTGTTGAGCACCAGTTGGCTCGCGAAGGCGCCCGGAGCTGCGGAAATCACGACAAACACGGCAGCAAGTGCGACGGCAATTCGGCGCCACGGCAAGCCCAGTGCGATGACAGGTCGTGCAAGGGATGCCGGGACCGCCTCAACGATACTTCGATTCTTCATCCTCACCCCAGCGGAATCATTAGGAAAAGTGGGTCCACTAATGCCAGAAAAGACCGCCATAAGTCAATTATTGCCGCAGCGGCTGCATAACTAATCCGAAATTTCCGTAATGGCTCTCCGATTCCGACTCGTCGCAGAGACCCAATGGCCTCACGCGGCAAGGTCATCGACCCCGCCCGGATGTAGGCCTGGCAGGCTGATGAAAGAGTAACCGCGCGGGGAGATCAGCCGACGACCAGCACGTAGTTCTCGCGCTTGAGCGGACGAGCGAGCGTGATAGCCATCACGCGTTCGCCGCCGGTACGTTGGACGAGCGCATCGAACTGCGCCTTGGCGGCGCCGGTCAATGCGCGTGCGCGCGTGAGTGCCTTGTCGAAATGCCAAAGCGTCTGCGGCGCCCCTGCTGCCCGGATGGTGCGACCCCGAAGCGTGAAGCTGATCTCTCCCAACGAGGGGTGCAGCTGCCGCTCGCGCTGCGCGGAAACCAGATCGCCGGGTTTCAGCGATGGATTTGCCGCTACCCACGCGTTGTATTGCTCGGCATTGGCAAGCAACTCGGGTCCCCAGTCCTTGAAGATGTGGGCGAGGAGGGGCTCCAGGGTTTCCGGAATGGCGTCATCGCGCGGATAGCATGCATCCATCTCGGCGAACTCGCCGTCGAAGAGGTCCGGCAGGTTCATCCGTTCGGTCCAGCGAAAGACGTTGGGGGCGCGGCTTTTCATCAGCGCGGCATGGGTAGGGGTCGCGCGCCAGATGCGCGAACAGGGGGGCCATCAATCCGAAGTCAGCGTCGCTGGGCCGGCCGCCCAGAATGTAGGGATGCATCATGAAGTGCGCGTCGAGAATGTCGAGCAATTCCTCGTACGAGCGCTCGATGGCCGGGATCGTTTCGCTGGTGATGCCGAGCCGCGGCAGGTGCGCCTGCATCGCCTGCATGAAGGGCGCGGCGACGGCGTCGCGATCGGCCCGATCGCGGCTCGCGGATGCGCACACGGCCGAACTCGGCGCGCAGAAATTTCTCCTGCTGCGCCAGATAGGACCAACGGTAGTGCATCGCCAGGCTTCAGCAGCCCTTCCGAGCCGAACGCTCCGATCAGCGAGGCAACGGTCCGTTGCACCGGCGTCGAAGGGTTGAGGCGCGGCTCGGGAAATTTCTCCTCCAGATGTTCGATGATGTCGGAGGTGTCTTGAATGATGGAGCCGTCCGGAGCTTCCAGCACCGGAACGACGAAGAACCCCAGGGCCGGGAGCGATCTTCGTCTGGTAGACCGCGTGCGACGGGAAGAACTCCCGATACGGAATCCGCTTCTTGATCAGATAGGACCTTGCCTTGCCGGTGTAGAGCGAGGAGGCGCGCCCCACAAAATATACGTGTCGTTGGTGCGTCCGGTGTTCATGATGCTCCGTGAATTCTGCGGCTGCCGCGTGATTTCGGGCGTTGTCCCGAAGTCAGTTGGAGCTTGAGACGGCGATTTGACGCCTGGATTTAAAGCAGCCTTATCAGCATTAGCAACCTGGCACTCGTTTACCGTAAGAGCTAGCGGAGAGAAAGGCCGGCGAGCGCTGCGACTCGCGGCATATCCACGCTCGCTTCCAGCGCGTCGGCGATTCGATCGAAGGCCGTGCGGCGATTGGCGTCGGTGTCATCCTGCGCGGCGGATTCGAGCGGGGTGAGTCCTTTCGAAGTCCTAACTTCGTCGAGGAAGTTTCGTCGAAAGCCTGTCGAATCGAACATTCCGTGAATCGAAGTGCCTATCACTCGTCCGTCGTCTGACCGTGCACCCTCCAATTCGTTCACCGCGCTGGAGTCCCTGTGCGTCAATCTGAACAGTGCCCGGGAAGCCGCGACGGCGGTTATGCGCCCGGAGTGAATCTCGTAACCGGAAACGGCGATGTTTGTCGGCAGATGAATCGCTCGGATTCGATCGGTGATTTTCTCGCCCTGAAAGGTCGTTTCCATGTCGAGCAATCCCAACCCAATCGTTTCAACCGTGTCGCTCTCGACCCTGTCGGCGTCGGTGACGCGCCGTCCAAGCATCTGGTACCCTCCGCAAATTCCAAGCACCCATCCACCCGCGCGGCGGTGCCGGGCGAGCAAGTTCTCCCACCCGGTTGCGCGCAGCCATTTCAGATCGGCGACCGTGTCCTTGGTCCCCGGAATGATCAGAACGTCAAGCCGTGGCGCCATCCCCGGATCGCTCAAGTAGTGCACGGCGGCATCCGGTTCGTCCTCGAGCGCTTCGAAATCCGTATAGTTGGAGATGCTCGGCAGGTGTATCACTCCGATAGTTATCGGCTTGCCGCCGGGATGGGTCGCGAAGCCAACCAAACTGGCGGCGTCCTCCTGCGGCAGTCCCAGGCTCTGCTGCCATGGAATCACTCCGAGCACCGGGATACCGGTGCGTTGCTCGAGAAAGCGAAGACCGGGTTCCAGCAGCTTTTGATCGCCGCGGAACTTGTTAATCAGCACTCCCTTGACGCGACGTCGTTGCTCGGGCGCGAGCAGCTCGATCGTGCCGACGATCGAGGCAAAGACTCCGCCCTTGTCGATGTCCGCGACCAACAGGACCGGTGCGTCGGCCAGTTCGGCGATTTCCCAGTTGACTATGTCGCGATGCCGCAGGTTGATCTCCGCCGCACTGCCCCCGCCTTCGATAACAATCAGCTCAAAATCCCGCGCCAGATTGCTATAGCTACTGACTATCTCAGGCCATGCCTCAGTACGATACCGCTCATAGTCATTTACCCCCATTTGAAACCGCGCTCGGCCCCGAATCACGACTTGGCAATCCATTCCGGATTGCGTCTTCAACAGCACCGGATTCATGTCGGGGCTCGGTTCGAGCCCGCACGCCTGGGCCTGCACCGCCTGCGCGCGTCCGATCTCGCCGCCACCGGGGCAAACCGCGGCGTTGTTCGACATGTTTTGCGATTTGAACGGCGCTACGCGGACGCCGGCGCGCGCGAACGCACGGCACAGCGCGGTGACGACCACGCTCTTGCCGACGTCCGACGCCGTGCCCATTACCATCAAGCTCCTGGCGCTCATATACCCGACTCCTTTTGCAGCGACGCTCGCGGAAGCCATAACATCCGCGATGCGATAGACTGTTTCAATACAGGTCCGGTTCAACAAGGAGCGAAGTAAGATGCAAATGGGAATGGTCGGGCTCGGCCGAATGGGCGCCAACATGGTGCGGCGCCTGCTGCGCGGCGGTCACGAATGCGTCGTGTTCGATGTGAGCGCCGCCGCGGTCAAGGCATTGGCGAACGAGGGCGCCATCGGCGCGTCGTCACTCGACGACTTCGCCGCCAAGCTCAAGCAGCCGCGCGTGGCGTGGATGATGGTGCCGGCTGCCGTCGTCGAGGATACGGTGGCGGACTTGTCGCGCCGATTCCACGCGACGACATCATCGTTGACGGCGGCAATTCGTATTACATCGACGACCTCCGGCGCGCCGAATCGCTGCGGGCGAAAGGGATTCACTATGTCGATTCAGGCACCAGCGGTGGCGTCTGGGGACTCGAGCGCGGCTTTTGCCAGATGATCGGCGGCGAGCCGCAAGTCGTGAAGCATCTCGATTCGATTTTTGCCACGCTCGCGCCGTCGATCGATTCCGCCCCGCGCACGCCCGGCCGCGAGAAGGTGAAGGGCAGCACCGCGGAGCACGGTTATCTGCATTGCGGACCGAACGGCGCTGGCCACTTCGTGAAAATGGTTCACAACGGAATCGAGTACGGGATCATGGCGGCGTATGCGGAGGGGATGAACATTCTGCGCAACGCCAACGTCGGGATGCAGACGCATGCGGCGGATGCGGAGACCACCCCGCTGCGCAATCCCGAACTGTACCAGTACGACTTTAATCTCACCGACGTCGCCGAGGTATGGCGCCGCGGCAGCGTGATTGCGTCGTGGCTGCTGGACCTGACCGCCAACGCGCTGCTCGGCGATCCGGAGCTGAAGAAACTTGCCGGGCGGGTATCGGATTCGGGCGAGGGTCGATGGACGATCGACGCGGCGATCGACGAGGGCGTCCCCGCGCATGTGCTTACCGCCGCGCTCTACGAACGCTTCGGCTCGCGAGGCGCGGCCGACTTTGCCGACAAGCTCCTGTCAGCGATGCGCTACGAGTTCGGCGGACACCTGGAGAAGAAGCCCTAGCAGGGTGTTTACGATGGGGAGAGAAAAGCGAATATGACATCGCTGCGTGAAGTATTGAACCGCGCGGAAGCGGATAAAGTTGCCGTCGGCCATTTTAATTTTTCGGACTTGGCCACCTTCAACGCGATCGTTGCCGCCGCGCGCGACCGCAGACTTGCCCGTGATGCTGGGTGTGTCCGAGGGCGAGCGCGAGTTCACCGGCGTCCGGCAGGCTGCGGCGTTGGTGAAGTCGATTCGTGACGAGTACGACTATCCGATTTTTCTCAACGCCGACCACACTCACTCGATCGCCAACGCCGAGGCGGCGGCGAAGGCGGGATTCGACGAAATCATCTTCGACGGGTCGGCGCTTCCCTTCGAGGAAAACATCGCGCAGACGAAGAAAGCGATCGAGGCGATCAAATCGATCAACCCTGCGATTCTGGTCGAGGGCGAGATCGGCTGGATCGGCGCGTCGTCGGCGGTGCTCGACAAGATTCCCGACGGGGTCGGCGTTTTGACCACGCCGGATGAGGCGAAACAATTCGTCGATGCTACCTCGGTTGACGTGTTGTCGCCGGCGGTCGGCAACATGCACGGAATGCTCAAGAGCATGGTTCACGGCAACGTTCGCAAGCGGCTGAATATCGAGAGGATCGCGGAGATCAAAGCAGCGGTCCGGATCTTCATGACATTGCACGGCGGGTCGGGCACCAACGACGACGATTTCAGGAGGGCGATCAAGTCCGGTATGACTATCGTCCACGTCAACACCGAACTGCGGCTGGCATGGCGCAGGGGAGTTGAAGCGGCGCTGGCGGCGGCGCCGAACGAGGTGGCGCCCTACAAGATCCTGGGGGCCGCGGTCGAGGCGGTGAAAAAGGTGGTCAGTTCGCGGCTCGAGCTGTTCAGTTCCAGATAACGGCCTGGTTGCTATTTGTCCGTCGGCAGATTGACGAACACCGCGGCCGTAACGACCGTAGTCCACAGACCGTCGCGATCGCCGATCGCGGATTGCGTGATGTTTCGCGTCTGAACGATTTTATCGGACAGCTTCCATACGTCCTTGCGTTCGTCGTAACTGACGTTGGGATCGAAGTCCACGCCGAGCGCGGTCGCGAGCATCGTGGCGGCGAGATCTTCGGCGTAATCGCCGGCCTTCTCGTCGGTCTGCCCGAAACTCTTGTGCTCGGACAAATAGCCGTATTGATCCTTGTCGGCCGGAATTGCAAGGCCGACCGACGAGGCCATCAAGCGATGCGGTTCGTCGGTGGAGTTGTCGTACATGACGGTGTAAACGATCTGGCCGGGAGTCAGGGTCTTCAGTCCGTCCTGAATCGACACGACTTTGCATCCGGGAGGGAAAATCGAGCTGACTCGAACCAGATTGAACTCGGCGATCCGCGCGTCGCGAAGCGCGAGCTCGAACGAGGTGAGCTTCTCGCGGTGCTTGCCGACGCCCTTGGTCAGAAAAATACCTTTGCCTGTTGGACCCATCGATTTTTGTCCCTCAATTCGATTTCTTCATTTACATAGAGCAAGCGCAAGCATTTTGGTAGCGGTTTCGCCGGCAGTTGCGATAAGGGGTAAGCTGACGAGCGAAAATATCCGCCGAGGTGACAGCGTGATCGAGACAAGTCCATTTGGAAATACGGCCCATCAGAGCACGCGGGTCATTTTCGGCGCCGCCGCGTTGGGCGGGATGAAGCAGGACAAGGCCGACGGGGTGCTCGAGCTGCTGCTCCAATACGGCATCAATCACATCGACACGGCGGCGTCCTACGGCGATTCGGAATTGCGGATCGGTCCGTGGATGCGGGAGCATCGCAAGCGGTTTTTTCTCGCCACCAAAACCGCCGAGCGCACCTATGAAGGCGCGCGCGCGAGTCTCCATCGATCGCTGGAGAGGCTGCGGGTCGATCAGGTTGACCTGATCCAGATGCACAACCTGGTCCCGCAGGATGAATGGGCAACGGCTCTGGGAGCGCACGGCGCGCTCGAAGCGCTGGTGGAGGCGCGAACCCAGGGACTGGTGCGGTTCATCGGAGTCACGGGTCACGGCTCGCAGGTCGCCGCGATGCATCACCGCAGCCTGGAGCGATTCGCGTTCGACTCGGTGTTGTTCCCATACAATTTTACAATGCTGGATATCGGACAGTACGGCGCCGACGTCGAGGCGCTGTTGAAAGTTTGCCGCGAGCGCGGCGTGGCGACGCAGACGATCAAGTCGGTTGCGCGCCGGCGATGGCAAAATGGCGGCGGCCCGAAATTCAGCTGGTACGAGCCGCTTCGCGATCGCGACGCGATCCGCAGGAGCGTCCACTTCGTGCTGAGCCGCCCGGGGCTGTTCCTGAACAGCTCGAGCGACGCGACCCTGCTGCGCGACATCCTCGATGCGGCCAGCCGGAAAGCCACGGCGCCGGCGCGCGCCGAGATGGAAGCCGACGTGGCGCGCTACGCGATGGAGCCGTTGTTCATCCCCGGCGTGTCGGACACGATCTAACGGCCCCGCACTAGACGACCTTGCGCAACGCGAGGGCGGGCGGAATTCGGACCGCCTCGAAGATCGGGACGACGCCGCTCGCTAGGCTGACGGCCAGCGCGGCGATTAGCGCATTGAGGGTTTGCGCGGGAGTGATCCACAGCGCGCCGTTGCCGCCGAGCGCTGCGCCGAGCGTGATGCCGCCGGAGAACATCCAGAACGCGGCGCCGGCGCCGATGATGCCGCCGAAGAGTCCGATCGCGCCGCATTCGCCGAATAGCAGCAAGGCTACGGCGCTGCGGCTGAAGCCGAGCGCACGCATCACGGCGACGTCGCTGATTTGTTCGCGGACCATCATGACGGTGGAGTTGGCGGCGATGAGCAGGACGGTCAGCAACACGACGAGAGCATAGCGCGAACACGATAGCCCTGACGTTGCCGATGGCGGACAGGCCGGAGGAGAGCGCGTCGCTTTCGGTCATGGTGCGCGTTTCGGCGTCGGAATTGGCGAAGTGCTCGTCGATCTGTTTGGCGAGCGGGCCCATCGCGTCGGCGCTGGTGGCGCGGACGATGATGTTCCAGGCGATGTCTTCGTCGGGCAGCCCGTGCGCCTTGCGCGCCGCCATCAGGTAGTCGCGCCGCATGAGAAAGGTGTTGGGATAGCGCTTGGACGCCATCTGGCCGAGGATGATGAAGTTCATCTCCATATGGTCTGAGTCGGTGCTGCGGAGCGTGACGGTGTCGCCGATCTTCCAGCCGTATTTGCGCATGAGGATTTCGCCGACGATGGCCGAGCGCTTTTCTTTGGCGCTCGCCTCGCGCTGCTGGCCGGTCAACGCGTAGTCGGGGAACACGTCGGCGATCTGCGGGCCGGCGCCGACGCCGAAGACCGGCTCGCTCAAGTCGCGCCACGTCGCGAACCATCCGGTGATAGCGACGCACGCCGCGACACCGGGCATCTTATTGATGTCGTCGCAGTAACGCGCGGGCAGATCCTCCCAGGGCGCGGTCTTGTTGACGATTATGAGACGCAGCGTGCCGGACGCGTCCTTGACGACGCGATCCATCGAAGCCGGCACCGACACCAGGACGGTGTAGATGAAGGTGGCCAGCGCGATCGTGAGGATAGTCAGAATCGTGCGGCGCAAATTTCGGCGCATATTGCGCTCGACCAATTTGATCCGGTTGAACACGATGATTCCCGTTCACACCGAGCGCAGCGATTCGACCAGACCGACGCGCGAGGCTCGCCATGCGGGCAGCAAGCCGCCGAGCGCGCCAATCGCAATTGCGGCGATCATTCCCGACACGAACGCGCCCGCAGTCAGCTGAAACCTGAAGATGAACTCGCCGACGTTCATGAGCTGGCTGGCCAGCCCGGTCGAGTACGCGACCAACACCCCGAGTATCTCGCCGAGCACGCCGCCGGCGAGCGCGAGCACGATACTCTCGATGACGAAACTCGCGAGCACGTTGAAGCGGCTGAAGCCCAGCACTCGCAGCACGCCGATCTCGCTGGTGCGGCGCGCGACCGCGGAGTACATCGTGTTCATCGCACCGAACACCGAGCCAATTGCAAGAATCAGCGCGACGATCAGGCCGAGCGCGCGCAACTGATCGACGAACTCGGTTTGTTTCGCGTAAAATTCCTGCTCCGACATCGTATCGACTTTGACCCGCGAATCGCTCGTCAGCGACTTGGCGAAGTCGTCATGCGTGCCCGGCTTGAGCACGACGTGAAGCACCTGGAAGCCGTTGGCGACGTGGATATCCTGGGTCAGGATGTCGAGATCGGTCAGCACTTCGGACTCGCGCGCGCTGTCGTGATCGGAGAAGATGCCGACAATTTTGAAAGTGCGCCGTCCAAATTTGAAATCGCTTCCGACCGCGAGGTTATGAAAACGCGCGGCCAGCTTGCCGCCGACAACCATCTCGGCCGTGCCGCGATTTGGCCAGCGCCCGCTTTCCAGGCGCATGCCGCGATGGACCTGGTAGGCGATTGGATAGACGCCGCGAAGCAGCGTGAAGATCGCGCTGGAAGGCGGAGCGTCGGGTACCGGATTGAAACCGGTGATCACCTCGGGCGAGACCAGCGCCTGGCCGTCGGGAGTCGTCGCGATTTGAGGCCGGCTCTTGATGATCTCGTATTGCTCGCGCGAGATGAAGCTGCCGCCCTCGTTGGTCGTGCCGCGGCTGAGCACGATCCAGTTGCCGGTGATCGCGTTTCGCATCACAGTCGCGCGCAGGCCCGCGACGAAGCCCGACAAGATGAACAGGAGCATCACGACGAGCGCCACCACCGACGCCGTCATCACGCTGGTCGCGCGGCGAACCATCAGGCTGCGCAAGTTGTAACGAATCGGGATCACTTTGCCCCCGGGAAATCACGCCGGGTCGATCGGGCGTTGCCCGGTCCGGAAAGGGCTGCATTCTAAACTGTCGCCGCGCGTGTTCCTAGAGGGCCGGGAGAAACGTAGTGAGTCGGCGTCTGGATGGAAGCAAACGCGCGCTTCGCGGCGGCGACGAATGCCCGCACGCGAGCCGGGTCCTTTTTACCGCGCGTGCCGGGAACGTCGGTGTGCGTAAACGAATCGACGCCCCACGGCCTGACGGTGGCGATCGCGTCGGCGACGTTGTCGGCGGAAAGTCCGCCCGCGAGGATCACCGGGATGCGCGAGCGCTCGACCACGGTGCGGCTAATCGACCAATCGTGAGTCTCGCCGGTGGCGCCGGCGTACGGCCGGCCCTTGGCGCCTGAATCCAGCATCAGGTAATCGACGCAGTCCTGATGCGCGTCGGCCTCGGTGAGCGTTTCGCCGGCGCGCACGGCAATCGCGCGCAGCAGCATGACGGGCGCGATGCGGCTGCGAATCCAGGCGCAGTCTTCGGGCTCGATCTCGCGCGCCGCCACGTGCAGGATGTCGGGCCGCACCGCGTCAACCATCGCGCAAATCTCGTCTCGATCATCGGACAGCGACAGCGCTACCCCGCGCGAGCGCGGGCGGATCGCCGCAAGAATCGAGCGCGCCAGTTCCGCGCCGATTGCTTCGGCTACGATACCCGGCTCGGCGATGACGAGGCCGATCAGATCGGCGCCCGCGTCGGCGGTGGCAACCGCGTCGGACACAGACGTCATGCTGTAAATCTGGACGACCATCGGGATGCACCTGTAACTACTGTACCCGGTTGGCACGATCAAGTTGGAGGGAATGGCGATGCTTTCGAGCGTGCTGCGGAGCCAACGCGCCATCCAGGTGCGCGAGGCCGAGGCTCAGAAGTTGCGGCGATAGGTGACGTAGTTCGCGCACACCTTGGCGCCCAGCTTTTCCGCCGTGCGGCG
This sequence comes from uncultured delta proteobacterium, assembly GCA_963743865.1. Taxonomy (GTDB): domain Bacteria; phylum Desulfobacterota; class Binatia; order Binatales; family Binataceae; genus Binatus. The sequence goes on along the minus strand of CAVURG010000006.1, from coordinate 2,531,197 downwards.
CGACGGCCAGTTGTCGTCGAGCACGAGCGTGTAACTGAGATACTTCGCGCCCCCGCGGATCAGGTGCAGGTACGCATACGAGGCCATCGCAAGGTTGACGCCGCGGCCGCGTGCCGCCTCGAGCACGCCGATGCCGAGAAAGTTCAGCTTCTCGTGATCACCGAGCTTGCGGCCAGGCTTGAGAATCGCGCCGTCAGAATTCGCCGGAGTAACCATCAGGGCGCCGACCGGTTGGCCGTCGCGATACGCCAGCACCGAGGTCTCGAGCGCGCCGAACATCGCGAAGAACTCGAACAGGAATGCGAGTTCGTCGGTGCTGAAGGGAGTCGCGCCCCAATGACGCGCGAAGGCGGTGTTCCAGGTGTGCTCGAAATCGCGGACTCGGCGCGCGGCAGGCAAGTCCTTCAGCGGGACGATTTGAAAGCCACCGCGGCGGCCTGCTTCGAGCGCGCTTTCGTAGCGCGCGACCAGTTCCGGGGTCACCTCAATCTTATAGTCAACCCATCCGCGCTCGGTTTCGAATCCCGCGTCCTTGAGCAGCGCGTGATAGTACGCGGGATTCTGGCGCGCGATGTCGGGTGGCAGGGTCTCGTAGTCGTCGATCACGAACGGAAATTCGAGCAATCCGAAGCCGGCGCGCGCCGCCGTCGCGCCCTCCGCCTTCAGCCACTCAGACGCCGCGTCCATCATCAGTTTGACGGCGTCGCGGGTGCCGGGCATCGCCTCGAACATCACGATATGCCCCAGCGGTTCTTTCCAATGGCGTTGATAGTGGCTGTCGATTATAGCGACGGCGCGCGCAACGATATCGCCATTGACCCGGGCCGTGAACGGCCGGAACTTGCGCCCGGCGGCGAACGGTCCGTCGCCCATCAGGATCGGCAGCTGCACCGGGACCATCGCGGCCCATCGCGCGCTGCGGTATTCGTAAACCCGATGCTGGAAAAGAACGAACTCGGTGAGCGCTTCTTCGCCCGAAGGCGACTCGATTTTGACTGACAACTGCAGACTCTCCCGACGGGCTGACGAATCGCGCGCTTCCATCGAGGTTGCCGGATACCACGCGGGCGCGATGTCGCCTTGTTTCCGATCTCTCCGTGCGCTAACCACTACGCAGGGGCGCAGCGTAGCGCCTGGCGAGTAAAAACGTCAAACAATCGCGGGCCAATGGCGTCCCCAGGAGCGGCTGAGCGTCATGGTTGAAAAAACGATCGAGCTCACGGGCATCTCGGCCAACTCGGTCGAAGATGCCGTGCAATTGGCAATTTCGCGCGCCGGCGTCACGATCAAAGGCATCCACACCGCTCATGTCGAGGACATCGCCGCAATGGTCGAGGCCAACCAAGTGGTGCGCTGGAAGGTTCGAGTCAGAGTGACTTTCCAGGTGAAAGACGAGCTGCACGAGTGAGTAACTCGCGCGAGTATCCGCATTGCACTGGCGAGGGTTGATTCGGTGACCTCCGGCCATGAAGAAAGGCGGCGGAGCGCAAGGACTTCCCGGTCATGCGCAACCTGCCATTTAGAGTAATCGATGGCGACGAAAATAGTTGAGGTTCATCCGGGTATCTACGAGATCTTTCTGCCGCTGCCGATGCGGCCGACGATCATCAACGTTTATTTGCTCGACTGTCACGGCGCGTGGACGCTGGTCGATACCGGGATGAACTCGCCCGAAAGCATCGCCGCACTCGAGGAAGCGGTGGCGGAAGTCGGGATCAGAGATCGAGGATCTCGATGCGATCATCGCCACGCATCACCATATCGATCACTTCGGCGCGTCGGGCGAGATTCGACGCCGCAGTCACGCCACGACCCACATTCATCGCCTCGAAGCCGAGCGCGCCGGCAGGATGATCGAGTTCGGAAAGATGAGCCCTCACGATCGGCCCGAGTCGCGCGCGTTTTTCGTACGCCACGGATTTCCGATCGAGCAATTGGCGCCGACCGGGATGCGCCCGGGGTGGATGGGGACGTCGATGTACGGGCCGGTCACGCAACCCGACAGGTTCATCGACGATCACGACGTAATCAGAATCGGCGACCGCGAACTCGAAGTGATCTGGACGCCGGGCCATTCCCCGGGTCACAATGTGCTTTACTTGCGCAAAGAGAAGGTGATGATCGTGGGCGATCATCTGTTGCCTAAAATCACACCACACGTGGGTATCTATCCGGACGTGGTGGGAACCAACCCGCTCGGCGACTTCCTCAACTCGCAGCTGAAGGTCCAGAAGTTCGAGGTTGAGCTGGTTTTGCCGGCGCACGGCGGCGTGTATCACGACCATCGTCATCGGGCCAATCAATTGATAGAACATCACCGGTATCGAGAGGCTGAAATGCTCGATTTGACGCGCAAGGCGCCGCAGACGGCGTTCGAGATCGCGCAACAAGTATTTGGGGGCGAAGAACGGCCGATATTCCATGTGATGGCGGCGACCTTCGAAACCCTTGCGCATCTGGAATTTGCCTGTTTTGGAGGCCGGGCGCGCCGGTCGCAGCGGGGTGAACGAACTGTGTTCCAGGCGTTATGAGCGAATTACGGGGGGTTTGCTAATTTTTCCAGACGGTGTATTTTGGCCCTGCTCAAACGAGCGGCGGATAGCCATGTGAGCTCGGTTAGTGGAGGGGTCCCTAGATTGAAGGAGGATGCCATGAAACGGAAGATCGGATTGGCGCTGGCCTCGGGGCTGGCATTGCTAGTCGCCGGTTGCGCGGGCCAAAGCAGCACCGGCGCGGCAGCCGGTTCCACGGCGCCGGTAGCTAGCACACAGGCGTCGACGTCAAGAAATTTTAACTTGGCCGTCAAGTGTCCCGGCGTGCACTACTTAAAGAAGAAGGGCTGGTCGGATTCAGCAAATTATGCAGCAGGAATCGGTCGAACAAGAGGACATTCCCGCGTGCGAGCAATGGGTTGCGGCACAGCCCAAAGGCTACGTGCCTCCTCCGCCTCCGGGAACTCCGATGGCAGCGAAAGCGCCTTCGACCGGTGGTGCTCCGGCTCCGGCCAAGCAGTAATACGTTTGAGGGCGGTCGGCTGGCTCGCGCAAATTGCGCGGGTTTGAGCGCGCCCACATGAAAAAGCCGAGGCGGCGCGGCATCTTGCTAAAGATGCGGCGTCGCCTTTCTATTTTGCGTAATCTCAGCATCTCGTCCGCGAATCGCGCCGGGGAAGGTTTCTAGCGAGCGTGGGCGGTCGCCGTGCGTTTTGCATCGTGGCGTCCGGGTGCACTTATACGGCCGCTGCGGACCACTGGCGAGCGCCTTGCCAAGCGCCGCGTGGATTCGCCTGCAAGCTGCTGAATCCGCCAGTCGCGCAGACCCCTGTGCAGAAATTGCGGTTCGATTCCCAGCGTTTCGCAGACCGTCTCGAACGAGAAGGGACCCTCTCCGCCTTCCCCGATTAGCCACTGCTCGGCCTCGCTGAATAGACGCTTGCGTGGTCCGCCCTTGGCGTCGGCGTTATTCTGGAAGCATCGAAGGGCATCTTCCAGAATCGCCATCATCAGCTTCTTGACGGGCCGGATGTTACTATCGTCGCGCCGACTGTCGTAAAACTGCTCAGGCGTCAGAACGTCTGGCACGAAAAGATTTCCAAGAGCGCTATTTTCCCATTCCATCGTACTTTGTCCTCACCCGACAGTGCCTGCACCTAGCGGAGTACGGCGTTCGGCGTTGGGATTCCGACTTTCGTTCGTTCGACAGCAAGACACGCAATGATCATGCCGAATTCATAGGCAAGTGCCCTAATACTAATTTAGCTGACAACTTAAGGAATCGTGAACGCTGATTCGGATTGCCAGCTATTGAGAAATCTCAAGATATCGGTCATTTTTTCGCAAACCGCTCCGCATTATGCGAATTGTGCGGCCTCTGGCCGCGACGCCGACTCATTTGCGACCATGCGCTACGATTTGGCCACAGACCGTCCGTCATTTGTCGCTCAGGTGCCATAGGCAGGCTGCCCCTTTATGCCCGGGATTTTAAAGCGCTATGAGGGAATTTGGAAAGCCGGATTCAGAACCCGCTAGCCAGATCAGAGCAATTCGGTTCCGTGCAATACCGCTATTGGACGGTGTCGGGCCCGCCACCGGTGCCCGCAGGCCCGCGTTTGCGCTCCTCGAGCTTGAAGGTCAGCACGTCGAGCAGGCAATCAACACGATTCGCGAGCGCTTCGAGCATCGTTTGTTTCTCGAGCGGCGTGACGTCGAGATGAAAGCACAGGAAGTTGATCAGCGCGGCGCCGCGCAGGCCGCGCTGCTCAACGATCGCGCGCCAAGCCTCATGCGCGGCCTCGCCCAGATAGCTGAACAGCATTTCGCGCAGCGCGTCCATCGTCTCGGCGTCGCAATCGAGCGCGTCGGGCCGAACCGGACACCAATTCACCTCCGCCTGCCGATACGAGCGACCGCGAATTTCGCGCACGATGCGAAACTCGCCAACGCCCTCGAGGACCAGGTTGTAGCGTCCGTCGGCAAGCTTGATCGAGACTGCCGATTTTTCCCGCGCATCCGACCTCGAAAATATCCGGAAAGGCGTGGTAGTCGCGTTGCCGGTCGCCCTTGAGCAGCGCCATCCCGATCATCCCGTGCAAGTCGGCGACGTCGGCGATCATCTCGCGATAGCGCGGCTCGAAAATATGCAGAGGTACGCTCAACCCGGGAAACAACACGAGGTTCGGCAACGGAAAGATAGGAATGATGGTGGGTAATGCAGCCACGTTTGTGGTCGGCGCCTGTTAGTCAAATTAGGGCCGTTACGATCCAGCGTCAAGGAAAACCGTCGCGGCGGCGGTCCGATCGCGGCGGAGATACCACCGGCGCGCGGTTTTGCTATGTTTCTGCCAGACGATCCACGACTTCGAGGAGGAGCACGATGGGCAAGGTCGTCGCCGCCGTATTCACCACGCACGTACCCCGGCTGATGATCGCCGATCCGGTGGCGCGCCGGGCGTACGCGGGCCGTCACGTGACGACCTTTTATGACGCGATGCCGAAGCTCGAACGCGAGCGCCTGCGTCATCTCGAATTCGACACTTTCTTGCTAATCGATACTCACTGGCTCTCGACTTTGGAGTACGTACTCAATGCGCACGAGCGGCTGTCGGGAGTGTTTACCTCGGAAGAACTGCCGGCGATGCTGCATGACCTCGAATATGACTACCGGGGCGACCCTGAGCTTGCGCGCGGAGTTGAGATCGAGGCGCGCGAGCGCGGGATTCGCGCGATTGCGTCGGCGCATCACAACTTGCCGGTGCACTATCCCACGCTCAACGTGATGCACTATTTCAATCACGAGGCGCGCCGCCGGGTGCTCTCGCTCAGCGTGTGTCAAACGGCGTCGGTCAAAAACGATTTGGCTTATGGCGCCGCGATCGGACAGGCTATTTGGAAATCGAATCGCCGGGTTGTGGTCGTGGCGTCGGGCGGGATGTCGCACAAGTTATGGGACTACGATCGAATTCTCGACCGCGCATCGGCGTCGCCCGACGACATCGCTTCAACCGCCAATCGCCTTTACGACGAACAAATCATGGAATGGTTCAAGGCCGGGCGGCATGACGCGGTGCTCGCCGCCGCCGACGACTACCGCGCGCATTGCTCGCCCGAGGGCCGCTTCTCGCACTACATCACCATGGCCGGTGCGATGGGTGGCGACGGCTGGGCCTGGCGCGGCGAGCAGTTCGGAAAATACGAGGCCGCGATCGGAACCGGCCAGGCGATCTTTTTCTTTCAACCGTCTATCAGCGGAGCCGAGCGCGCCGCTGCCTAGCGCAATACCGCCGGAGGTGCGCGTTGAAACTTGGACACGGAATATTGGCGATGCTGGTGAAGCCGTTTCGCGGCGAGGCCGTCTGAGATGGGCGCGCGCTCGGGCAACAACTATCTGTCGTCGCTGAAAAAGCTCGGCGCGGAAATCTGGATCGGCGGCGCACGCGCCGGCGACGTTACCGCCCATCCCGCGTTTGCCAATTGTGCGCGCTCGGTCGCCTCGCTCTACGACATGCAGACTGGAGCATCCCGAGACCATGACGTTTCGCACCGACGACGGCGGGCGCGCGGGGATGTCGTTCATAATCCCGAAAAACGCCGACGACCTGCGCAAGCGAGCGCGGATGATGAAGACCTGGGCGGACTTCGGATGCGGGATGCTCGGGCGCACGCCGGATTACCTCAACGTGAGTCTCGCGGCGATGGCGGCGGCGCGCGATTTCTTCGCCGCAAGCGATCCGCGCTACGGCGACAACATCTGGAACTACTACGTGCAGGCGCGCCATCACGATTGGTGCGCCACGCATACCCTGGTAAACCCGCGCGCCAGCCGCGCCGCAGGATGGGCCGGACATACCGACGCCGACCTCGCGCTCAAGCTCGTCGAAAAGACCAGCGACGGCATTATCGTGAACGGCTGCCGGATGCTGGCGACGCTGGCGCCGCTCTCGCGAGGAACTGCTCGTGTTCCCCTCGACCGTGTTGAAGGCCGAGCCGGCGGCGGAGCCGTTCGCGCTGTCGTTTGCAATCCAGTGCAACGCCAAGGGCCTGAAGTTCTTCTGCCGCGACGCCTGCGACGTGGGCCGTTCGCGCTTCGACCATCCGCTCGCGTCGCGCTTTGACGAAATGGATGCGGTGGTCGTGTTCGACAACGTGCTCGTCCCGTGGGAGCGCGTGTTCCTGTGCGGCGACGTCGCGCGATGCAACGCGCTGTATGCGGGCACCGGCGCGGTCGTTCACATGATGCACCAGGTGGTTGTGAAAAATGTCGCGAAGAGCGAATTCATACTCGGACTGGCGGCGCGAATCGCCGAGGCCAGCGACGCGACGGCGTTGCAGCACGTTCGCGAGCGGCTGGCCGAGATGATCATGACCACCGAGACGATGCGCGCCTGCTTGCGCGCCGCCGAAGCTGACGCCGCGCCCGACAAGTGGGGCGTGTTCACGCCGGCGCGCGCGCCGCTCGACACCGCGCGCAATCTTTTCCCGCGGCTGTATCCGCGCATGGTCGAGATTATCCAGCTCAACAGCTCGAGCTCGCTGATGGCGACGCCGTCGGCGAGCGACTTCGCAAATCCCGCCGAGCTGCCGGATATCGAGCGCTACTTCGGCAGCCGCGGATTCGCCCGCCAACGAGCGCGTCGCGCTTTATCGATTGGCGTGGGAGGTCGCGTGCAGCGCGTTCGGCGGCCGGCAAGTTCTTTATGAGCGCTTTTTCTTCGGCGATCCGGTCACGATGGCGAGTGCGCTGGTCGATAACACCGACCTGAAGCCGCTGGCCGATCGCGTGCGGGCTTTCCTGCAGCGCCCCGACTGAGCCGCGGCCACCGTCTCGCGGCAGCCGGTGGCGGGGGAGGGCGCCGACGCGGTATCGTCATGGTCACCCCTGCTGATGGCGAGACTTCGAAAGGCGGCGCGAATCTGGGGAAATCCCAAGGCGCGCGAAATTGGCGAGCGCGCGCTAGTCACGCCTGACGACCGCGTTTTCACGATCGATCCGCCGGCGATTTTCGGCCGTCGCGCGCCGGTCGAAATCGAGATCGGCGCGGGCAAGGGCGAATTCATTATCGAGCACGCCGCGCAATTTCCCGAGCGCGACTTTATCGCGGTGGAACTCTCCGCGACGGTCACGCGCGTGCTGGCTGTGCGATGCGGGCGCGCGGGACTCGACAATTTGCGCGTCGTGCGAATGGACGCGCGCACGCTGGTCAATCTGATGCTCCCGGACGCGAGCGTGAGCGCGTACCATATCTACTATCCGGACCCCTGGCCCAAGGAGCGCCACGTCAAGCATCGGCTGTTCACGCCGACGCTGGTCGCGAGTCTGTTTCGTACCGTTGAGCCGGGCGCAGCCGCCTACGTCGCAACTGACGTGCGCGATTACGCGGCCGAGATCTTCCCGATGATGCTCGCGGCCGGGTTCATCCGCGCGCTCCAGCCCGCGCCCGGCGCGGATCGAACCGGGTTCGCGCGCAAGTACGTGGCTGCGGGCAAACCGGTTTTTTCAGCCTCGTTTCGCAAGCCGCGCAATTCAACAAGTCCCTGAATCTGCTAGGCTATTGCCGCCATGCCCCGAATCGGGGGTCGGGCGCGGATTGCAATGCTGAACAGCGTTGTTTAACCTTTTTGCGTCTCTCTAAGATGAAACGATTGCTGTTGATATTGGTGGCTTTTGCGCTGCTGCCCGCGACCGCTTGCAGCCTGCGCCAGAAGCCCACCGGCGAGAACTACTACGCGCAGGGCCAGCTCGATTTCGCGACCAGGGAGTACAAGGCCGCGATCGAAAACTATCAGCAGTTGATCGATAAGTTCCCGTTCAGTCCGTACGCCGAGGATGCCGAGATGAAAATCGGCCTCGCCCATTATCAGCAACAGGATTACGCCGAAGCGATCGGCGCGCTCGACGATTTTCAGCGGATGCATCCGACCAGCAAAAACCTCGAGCTCGTCACCTACTACATCGGCCTGAGTTACTACGATCAGATTGGGCGCGAGGACCAGGATCAAGGCAAGACCATGGCGGCGCTCAAGCGCTTCCAGGAATTGGAACAGCGCTTTCCGGAAGGCGACTTCGCCGAACTGGCGCACGAGAAGGTCCTGGTATGCCGCGAGATGCTTGCGCGTAACCAGATGGTCGTCGGCAACTATTACTACAAGCGCGCGAACTTTCGCGCGGCGGAGTCGCGATTTGCCGAACTGATGCAGAAATATCCGGAGACTCCCGTCGCCCCGGACGCGCTGTTCGAGCTCGGAATTTCGCTGGAGAAGGAAGGTAAGCGATACTCTGCGGCGCAGGCTTTCGCCGCCGTCAAGAAGCATTTTCCCAACACCAACTACGCGAAAAAAGCCCAGTCCGAGCTGGCCAAGCTCCACGAACCAATCGATACCGAAGAAGATCCGCTCCCACTGGTGCTCGCCGAGACCGGCTACGGCGGAAATCCCGATGATGCGAACGCGGACAAAGTAGTCGTGCGCCAGCGCACCGATGTCGCGTCGGCCGCTGGCTCATCGGCATACGGATCCGACGGACTGCCAATCCTGGCCGCGCCGTCGTCGCCACCCGCCGCGGCGGCTCGAGCACCATCGCCGGATCTGCCGGCCATGACGCATCCGCCCGACGCGTCGCAGCCCGATCTTCCCGACCGAAAGCCCGGCGGGCCGGACATGATGCGGGCGCCTGCCCCTATCCTGCCAGCGCCCACCGGCAGTATCGCCGGCGCGGCCAGCGCCCAGGCGCGTGCGATGACAGGCGCCGCCGGCTCGGCGCCGGAGCCGTCGTTGCATCAGATGGAGTCGGGCGCGGGCGCGCCGGCGTCTGCGCCGTTGTCGTTAAGCGAGCCGCCCACGGCCGGTCCCGCGACTCTCAAGACGATCAGGTTGTCATCGAACGATCCGCCGCTGTCGGTGATTCTCGAACTCAGCGGGCCCGTCAGCTTCGCCAAAAACCTCCAGAGCAATTCCGGCGGTTCGACCGCGACGGTGGTGCTCAAGGACGTTACCCCCGACTCGGCCCTGCAGACTCATCTCGTGTTCGACAAGTCGATTTTCAAGGATTGCAACGTCTCGAGCAGTTCGTCGGGAACGACCGTGACCTTGAACATGCAGCCGGTCGCGCATTTTGCGGTCGTGCCGCTCGCGGGGCCGCCGCGCCTGCTGGTGACGTTTACGCCGCAGGCGGGAACCCTGAAGACCAGCGCCGCGAACTAACCCTGCGCGCGAGTGGTTCCCCTTCCCACCTGGGAAGGCGTTAGGTGAGTCTGGCCGCCGGTCACGCGAAGACTTCGTCGAACCTGATGCCGAGGAATTTAAGCACCACTTCGGCGTAAACCTTCAGTCCCCAGTAAAAGCCCTCGATTGGCAATCGCTCGTCGTTGCCATGATAGAGCGAGCCGAACGGGATGTGCGCATCGAGCTTGACCGGCGAGAATCCGTAACACGCGGCCCCGAGCATCGAATAGAACTTGTTGTCAGTCGCCCCGGGGATCATCCAGGCAATCGCGCGCGCGCCGGGGTCGGCCGCCTCGACGGTCTGCTTCATCAACTCAAACAGCGGAGTGTCAGGACTCGTCTCCGCCGGTGGTGCGGTCTTGAGCAACTCGAAAGTCGGCTCGGGACCGACTATCTGGCGCAGCTCGGCCATGAAGCTCTCGGGATCTTCGCCGGGCAGGGTGCGGCCGTCCAGCACGATCGTCGCCTCGCCGGGAATCACGTTGTCCTTGTAGCCGGCGCGCAGAATCGTCGGCGAGACCGTGTTGGCAAGCATCGGCGCGAACAGCGGCCCGGGCGATTCGATCGGCACGCCCACCTCCGCGAGCGTCCGGCGCATAAGCGGCGACACATTCGTGCGCATCGGCGTCTTCACGATCTTGGTGATCAACTCGGAGATTCGGGCGATCGCAGTGTCCGGGCGCGGCATCGATCCATGCCCCGGCATCGCGGTGACCTTCATCTTGATCGTGACGAAGCCCTTCTCTGCTACCTGGATCGGGTAGAAGCGGCGGTTGGCGAGATGAACGGTGAAGCCGCCGACCTCGTTCAATACGTAACCCGCGCGGACCAGTTCGGGATACCGCTCGACCAGAAATTTCGCGCCAAAATCCGAGCCGGCCTCCTCGTCCGCGACCGCTGCCAGTATGACGTCGCGATTCGGTTTCGCCCCCGCCCGCTTCATCGCGGTCATCATCACGAGGTCCATCGCGCATTTGGACTTCATGTCGATCGAGCCGCGCCCCCATACGCATCCTTGTGCGATTTCGCTGCTGAACGGCTCGCGCGTCCATCCTGATCGCTCGACGGGGACGACGTCGGTATGCGACGCGAGCAGCAGAGCGCCCGCCGAAGAGTCGCTACCCGCATAGCGCGCAACCAGATTAGCCCGGGTTGGTGCGCCTTCGCGGATCACGGAACTGATGCCATGAGCGCCCAGCGCGTCCGCCAGGTAATCGGCGGCGATTCGTTCGTTGCCCGGCGGATTGGTGGTGTCGAGCCTGACCAGCGCGCGCAGATAATCAAGCGCCTCCTGCTGGATCGCCTGCCAGGAGATTCTCATTGAGTTCCCCCTTCTCTTGAACCCGTAATTGTCATAAAAAATTACAACTTGTTACAATAAGCATGTAGATATTTGAGCCTCGATTATCGCGACCGCAACGACGCAAAGAAAGTACCTTGCAGATGCGGCCGCCGGTAATTTGTGCCCGGTGGCATCCGCGAATGAGTGACGATACCCTCGGACCAAGGTTACCGATCGTGGGCATAATTTGTGTCGAAAGAGTCATCGTTGCGGTGCGCGATTTGGCGGCGTCGCGCGAAAACTGGCGGCGGGCCGGGTTCGCCGTTGCCAGCAACGAAAACGAATTCGACGGCGCCGGTATCCGTATCGCTCGGCTGGCCGCGGGTGCGGTGGAAATCGATCTCTGTGCGATACGCTCCGCCGAATCTGAGTCGCCGCTCGCTGAACATTTGCGCGAAGCGACCAGGAATGACAATGGCGGCGGCATCGTCGGATGGGTCTGGGGTGTGAAGGGCGCGTCCACCGCGGATGAGCGTGAGTCGGGGGCGGGCCGAGCTCGAGAGTCAATCCTGCTGCCCGGGCTATCGGAGCCTACCACCGAAGCCGCGATGCTTTCGTCCGGATTGCCGGGCGTCGTTACGGCTGCCGCTCCAACTGATCTTGACCTCGAGTCGCGCCGCCAGTCGCTCAGCCGGCTTTGCGGCAGCAACGCAAACGGCGTTGACTATCTCGAGCATATCGTCGTGATGACTCCCGTGCTGGAGGACGCGATCGCTGCGCACGAGGCGATTGGCGTCCGATGCAAGCGAATCCGTGAAGTCGGCAATGGCGCCAGACAGGCGTTTTTCAAGCTCGAGCAGACCGTGCTCGAAATCGTGGGACCGGCGCATGGACGTCCAGGATGTTGGGGGCTTGCGCTGATGTGCTCGGACATCGCGCGAGCAGTTGCAACGGCGCGTGCGGGTGGCTTGCAAGCGACGGAGCCCAAGCTCGCGATTCAGGGCGGACAGATCGCGCGAATCGTCGAGCCGCTCGATGGAGTGGCGATTGCGTTCATGCAGTCCGGCCCCCGTCGCGACGACTGAGCGATCTCAGTCAGCAATAGGCTGCTGATGCACTTTAGAATGGGCGGTGGCCGAAGAACACGGCATTGATATCGCGCTTCGACGCCGCCAGCGCGTCGCGCGATTTCGCCGCCATCGTTTTCGCCAGCTCCCGGGCGGCCGGCATCAGAGCATCAGGTTTAACGACCCGGTTGAGCGCGCCCATCGCGAGCAATTCCTCAGCCCGGTAATGGCGGCACATCAGGATCGCTTCCTTGGCGCGCCACGGCCCGAGCCGGGCGGCGAGTACGCTGGCCGGAGCGCCGCGATACGGCACCTCGAGATCCACCTCCGGCACCCAGAACTCTGCACCCTCGACCGCGATCGCAAAATCGAATGCGAGCGCAAACGACCATCCGCCGCCGACCGCGTAACCGTTGATCGCGCCAATCGTGATCTGATCCAGATGCGCCAGCACGTCGAACGCCCGGCCTATCAGCCGCGGCCATCGTTTGCCGAACTCGCCCATGCGGCGGCGGCGCTCGGCGGGATCGATGACGGCGCCGGCCGGGGCCTTGAACATCGCGTTGTCCGCGCCGGCGCAAAAGGCGGTTCCTTTTCCGGTCACGATCAGCACGCGGCAATCGCGATCGTCGCGGACGGCTTGCAGATGACGCTCGAAGTCGAGGATGACTCCTTCATCGAGGCAATTGCGGCGCTCGGGACGATTGAAGGTGATCGTCGTGATCGGGCCGTCTTTCTCGACGAGGAATTTCTCTATCATCTGGCTCGGCTCCATTCGTGTTGCTTTACTTCGGCGCAACGCTCCGGTGCAACTCTTTAACTTTTTCACTCTTTCACCGTTTCACTGTTTCACTGGCTTGCGCGCCAGCGACCGATGTTGAACAATCGCTTTTTTCACTCTCGCGCGCGGAGAGGTGGCCGAGTGGTCGAAGGCACCAGATTGCTAATCTGGCGTACTGGGTAACCGGTACCGAGGGTTCGAATCCCTCCCTCTCCGCCAATCAGTCTGGCATGTTTCCCTACTTTTTGGAGAAGTCGTGAAATCCGTGCGTGGGGCGCGATTCGCGCGTGGCGGTGGACCCGGAGAATGCCACCGGCGGCGGCTGACGGCAAAAATCGATCAAAATTCTCTGTTAGCGATTTTAGCATGTCCACCTGCGAACCTCCGACATTTTGCGGGGAAGCGTCCTCGGGAAGAACGCCGGACGCAAGCAACTACGCCAGCGTGAGTCTATCGGGGTTCCAGAGCTTGCTGTTGCGCGCTCCAGAGCGGGGGCAATTCGATTCTCTGGGTCATTGCGATGGTGCTGAGCTCCGCAGACTGGCGGCCTTCGGCGATCGCCTCGACGATCCTTGGCGCCAGAAACGCCAGCCGCATAACGCGCCGCACGTGACGGCTCGTAAGATGTTCCCGCCTGGCGATATCGCCGATCGACCTTGCCCGGCCCGCCAGCAGATCGCTGGACCATCGATACGCTCGGGCGGTCGCGTTGAGCAGCGGTAGATCGATGCGGGCCGTCGCTGTGGCGTCACCCTCAATGATCAGCCGCATCTCAACGCCGCGCCGTTTCATGCGCATCGGGACGAATCGAGCTAGCGCAAGTTCGTTCGAAGTCGCGGCATCACGCCCTTCATCGGATGGTATCGGCAATTTGATGGAAACCTGAATGCCGCTCGGCTTGAGTTCGAGGCGTTCGATCAGCCGGGTCAGTACCGATGCAGCTTCGGCTTCGGACCGCAGGCTTTTAATCCAAGCCTCGGCAGCCTTGAAAATCGAAGGCAATCGGCTCGCATCGATGTTGAACTCTTCGATCGCCCCGGCGATCGCCGCTCGATCTTCGAGAATCTGCTGAGTCGCAGCGCGAACGGCTCGCTCAAGCTCCGGTGCAGCAACGCGCCACCCGCGCTGGTCATCTTGTACCGAGCCTCTGACCAATCCGCGCGAGACGTAGTAGCGATAATGGCGCGTGCCTTTTACCGCGCCCTGCACATATAGGGGCTCGCCATTCTCGTCGAACAGTTTACCCGCAAGCGGGCTGGGCGGCGCCTTGGTCGGGCGTTCGCGATGCGTGGCGGCCTGATCGCACAAGCGTCGCTGGACCTTCTCCCAGAGCTCGCGGCTCACTATTGGCTGGTGTTGCCCTGGATGGCGTTCCTTCTTGTGACGGATTTCGCCTAGGTAGATCGGGTTCGACAGCATCTGGTACAAAGCCCCGCGCGAAAATTGCCGGCCACCCGATCGCACGCCGCTTTTCGACACCCGGACCTTGGAGACGATCTCGCGGCGCTCCAAATCGCCTCTCAGGAGCCGGACGGAACCGAGTTCGAGATATCGCTCATAGATGTGTTTCACCGTCGCGGCTTCGGCCCGATTGACTACCAGCTTGCGATCGCGGACGTCGTAGCCAAGCGGCGGCACCCCGCCCATCCACATTCCCTTGCGCTTGGAGGCGGCGATCTTGTCACGGATCCGCTCGCCCGTTACCTCCCGCTCGAACTGGGCGAATGACAGCAGGACGTTGAGCGTAAGTCGGCCCATCGAGGTGGTGGTGTTGAACTGCTGAGTGACCGAGACGAACGAAACGTCGTGCGCGTCGAACACCTCGACCATCTTGGCGAAGTCGGCGAGTGAGCGGGTGAGGCGATCGACTTTGTAGACGACCACGACGTCGACAAGTCTCCGCCGGATATCTTCCAATAGGCGCTGAAGGGCGGGGCGTTCCATTGTGCCGCCCGAAAGGCCGCCGTCATCGTAGGCGGTTTTGACGAGCCGCCAGCCCTCGCCCGTCTGACTTTTGATAAACGCCTCGCACGCTTCGCGTTGCGCCTGCAGCGAGTTGAAGTCCTGTTCAAGGCCCTCCTCTGAGCTTTTGCGAGTGTAAATTGCGCAGCGGCGCGTTCGCGACTTAGCGTGTTCCATCGCGCAGCTCCTCTTGCGATCGCTTGAGGCCAAAGAACAGCGGTCCCGACCATCGAGTTCCGGTGATCTCGCGCGCGACTTCCGAGAGCGAACGATAACGCTTGCCTCGGAAACGAAATCCCTTTTCGAGAACGCTTACCTGATGGCTGATACCGCGCCATTCGCGCACCAGCACCGCGCCGGGCTCGAACGATGCGAGACGGTGCCGCGGCCAAAGCTGACCCGTTAGCGCCGTCATCGGCGAACTCTGCCAGCAGGTGCTGCGTCGAGGGCTTGACGCCGCCGAAGGCTTTTTCCTGGAGGCGATATGCGATCGCGCGCGTCACGAACGACCGGCTGATTTGGCGCGGCGGCGCCTTTCCGAACATGGCTTTCCAGCGCTCACGGAGTTCATCAATACCCAGCTTCGACAGGCTCGCAATTTCCGACGCGAGGGCCTCACGGTCCAGAACCGGTGCCCGCCGCTTCATGATCGTTTCTCTCGATACTTCGCGACCTTCAGCTCGGCATCCGAGATCATATGTGGTCCTCCCTGAGGCGCGTGAGTTGCTGCCCCAACGACACACACATTGCTCGTTTCGCGGCACACAGCCAGTGGTGCGCGGCGGGAGATTTCGGGCAATGTCGGCTCTTACAAGGTCTCGTCTTATCTGCTGCGATTCCCGTTCGCCTTCCAATCGCCCTGATCGTGCAGACCGTCGATGTGCGCCAATAGCGGTCTTCTCCCCTTCTGCGCCAATGACGTTGGGAAAATTTGGGGAAACCACTCGCTTCACGCGCCGACCAGAGCGAACATCCCACCGAGCCCTTACGGCTTAGGAGGATTTAGATCGAATGGAACACGCGAAATTGGCGAATGGAAGCGGGCATAAACTACCGCTCGGACGCTCCCCATCCCGGGCCGAGCAGAATCAGACGGACGCGGCGCGGTCGGCTGGGGAGAAGACGGCCCGGAAGAAAGCTGCCCGGAAAAAGGCTGAGTCTGCACGACCGCTCCGGAAGGAGATGGGCAGTAAGTCGAAATCAGACAAACTGGTTTGCCGCTATTGCGGGAGCGATGACCTGGCTCCGAGTTTCATCAAGCGGCGGGATCGCCGATGCCGCAAGTGTTTCAGTAAACGCTATGGGTCGGCGGCACGGGCGCGGAAGGCGAAGGTCAAGAAATAGTTTGGCCACGACGTGAGATGAGAGGCCGGGCTCGAAAGGGCTCGGCCCTTTTTCGTTTAGGGCTTCGTCCGGGGGCGGGGCTGGACGAACCCGGTAACCCCTTCAAGTGGGCCAGATAGGTTGCGGCCTTCAGTTTGGGAGCCGGTTTCCGCCGGAACCCGCATTCCCCCGGGCACGTAGGTGAGGAGGATCGTCAGCCTGTCTTGTGTTGTCCATTTGACTCACCTCACCGGAGCGAAAATCGGCCCCGAGAAAGGGGAGGATCATAACCACAATCTGCCCGGTGGCCTGCCCCCGATGCCCGTCAGATCATAAGTAGAATCGGTCGTTGTTATGGCCCTTATGGTGCGGTTGCTGTTCCGGTCTTTTAAGCATCGCGAACTCGGTCGGTGTCCAGGCGCCAAGGCTGCCGTGTGGTCGCAGGTGATTGTAATCCTGACGCCATGCGTCGATGGTCGCGCGCGTCTCTACGTGCGGACCTTAGAGTCCCGTGCCAAGATCGTCGGTTTCGTGTACTACAAAGCAGACGGCAAAAGTGGCTCGGATGCGCTTAATGTCGTCTATCCTGAAGAGTCCGCACCGTCCTCGAACTCGCTACCCACATTAGATCGCAACTGCGCGTTGCCTGATCTGCGAAATGCGTGGCCGATTTGCTTGGCGCTTCCCGACTGGGACGAACTGGTCAGAGTGCACATCACATGGAGCACTACGGCAATTGAAGTATGAATCTTAATAATGTCGCTGGAGCCAGAAAAGACAATGACAGGGCACCTGCTTTTGAGCGTCTTTAAAGAGTCCCAAGAATCACTCACGTAGAAGGCTCTACGCGAATCAAGTTTTGAGAAGCCACAGCACTTAGATACCATCCCGCTCGATGGTAGGTGCTAGATCCTGGGTGAAAGGAGACCCGATGGCGCTTCATTGGGCGATTTGATATGCTTGTTCCTGCAGCCGGGATTCTACCAACGACATTGGTATGCACCACCACATCCGCATGAGCTATGAGAACGCCCGATGGCCGAGTTTCTGATGCAGTTCGTGCTGGTCTTCCGCTTCCGATTCAAGTCGCGAGCGGAGGCACATAGTACAAAGATAAAGCTGTCCATTTTATTGGTTGCGCTGTTAGCTGGCGGCTGTGGCGTCGCGTTCAACCCTCAGTTTCCTCCTGTTCCACAAGCCGCTGCGGTGGCCGGAGCGACGGAAGTAGGACTAGCAGCCGTGCGGGACACTCGAAGTAGCACTGAGGTTGGAAACATCGGGCTAGCTTCGGTGGTGGCGGGGCCGGAACTAACTAATTATTTGTACCAGTCGCTTAGTGCCGCACTCATCCAGAAGGGCTTCTCGGTGCAGAATGCTCCCGATCCTAGCAAAGGGTCGACCTCTGGCTTCGCTGCTATGATCGTACAAGTTACGTTGCAGTCGGCCTCACTACGCACTTTTGACGCCGTGATGGCTCCGGCTCAAGTAACCTTGGCAATCGCGACTCAGGTCTACGACCGCTCGGGCAAAGTCTCCTACTCGCAAACGTATCAGAGCAAGACCAAAGGCTACATTGGTATGCATTCTCAGGCTGGATATGAAACGAGAACTGGAGAGGTATTGTCGCAGGCGGTTGATCAGGCGGTCAGCAACTCAATGTCAAACCAGGAGCTTTTGGCCTCTCTGAAATAGAAGCATAGAGGACTCCGCCAATATCTTCTCAGTTCTGCAGCATTTACGCGATCAGCAGGATTCCACACGAGCCGCAGGTTTGAATTTCAAATGCTTGGTCCTCCGATCCATACTCAACTCCCACCGACGGAACGAATATCCATCCGTTACTTACACTATAAGTGCAAGGCCTGTAGGGCGATGTGATCCGCCCATAGTCTGCGGTCGGGAGGATAATTGATGGAGCAGACGCCAGATCCTGAGTTTTCCACACGAGGAGACATGTCGACCAGTTCGAGTTCCAATGCCGCTGCTCTATTGATCTCGACGTTGCGCGGATGCGCGCGCGGTGCCGGATTTCTTTTTCGTTCCGGAAGAAGCATCGATGAAGCGATGGGGAGGATTCTCGAGGCGCACAACCTCAGGACTCAGGGCAGAAGCCAGGCCCTGTCGCTGATCGGATCTGGCGCGATTTTGATCGCCGCTTTCGCCCCGCTCATGAATGTACCCGTGGTTGGCGCGGTGACTTACTTCAGTGCAAACAGCGAGTTGGCGCGGGCGGTCGGTGTATTATTGGTCGTTCTGGGAATATTGTCACTCAGTTTCGCGCTAATCGAAAGATACGTCTGGCTCTATCCGATCGGATTCTGCGCACTGTCAATCGCTATTGGCACACTGGTAAGTTACAAATCGTACCTGGGTCAAGCCGTCAGCGCTCAGTCGTCCGGCCTGTTTGATTACTTCACGCAATCCGCTTCGAAGGAACTCGCGGGCCGTTCGAGTCTATCTCTCGGATTTCCGCTGTTGATTTATGGTGCGGTGCTGGTGATGCTTGCCGCCTTGATGCGACCGCGAGCGGCTGAGGCTGTCGACCTCGAATTGCTGCCAGATTGATCAGAGGCTCTTCGCGATGGGTGGCCGGCGCAAATCCGAACAATCGTTCCATGATCGCGAAGTCGGCGCGACTCCACCCCAAGTAAGGATACGAAACCGGACGCGGATGAATTTCGAATCCCGCATTGCCAATCATCGCAAGATATTCCGGCGCGCTCCGTTGCACATCCATCCGATGCCGAAAAAGTATGCGAATAATCCAAGAGTTTCAGTCTTCCGGTTGCGTCATCTAGCGACTAGGGCGCGACACTATTGCGGACAAGTCTTCAGACAGGCATCGCGAGAGTCGTCGCAATCGGTGACGCATTGCTGCGTTTCTTGTTCGACCTCGTGCCCGTTGTACTGCGTATAAGAACGACGACAGTTGCCGTGGCAGATTCCATGGGTCTGCACGCACATGCGCCAGCAACTTTGCGCTTCTGGCTTGTTAGCAACAGTGATCGCTGGTGGGCGAGACACGGCTGGCTTGGGAACATAGTACGTTCCACAGGCACTGATTAAAGAGCTCAGAATGAAAGCCCATTTGCGAGTCATGGTCATTCTTCTATCACAGGTCCGCCCGAGGCACGTATCGTGACGTATGAGCCGCCGCACGTCGCGCAAGTCAGTCCGTTCGCCGAGCGGGACCTAATCGCAGTATTCATACAGTTCTCAAGACTCGATAAGCAGCTGATTGGGTTGTAAGGCGGAGGGGCGGGTGAGTCAACTATATGATCGT
Source organism: uncultured delta proteobacterium (assembly GCA_963743865.1). GTDB lineage: Bacteria > Desulfobacterota > Binatia > Binatales > Binataceae > Binatus. The sequence goes on along the minus strand of CAVURG010000006.1, from coordinate 2,511,783 downwards.
CCGAAACTGTGCGATCAGATTCGGACTGCGACCACGTTAACTAGTGTCTCCTCGTGACCGGGAGACGGATCGAAACCGAACCATCGCTCCATGATCGCCAGGTCGGGGCGACTCCACCACAGGTACGGATAAGAAACGGATTTAGGGCGAATTTCGAAACCCGTGGCGCGAATCATAGCGAGATATTCAGCCGCTGTTCGTTGCACATCCATCGGATGCCGAAAGAGCATGCGAATGATCCATGAATGGATGTACTTGCGAGTCGATTCGGCAAACAGCAACACTCCATTGGGCTTCAGAACACGGTGAAATTCGCGCAGCGCGTCATGCTGATAGATCAGGCGATGGAATGTCTGGTGGCAGAACACCATATCGACGGACTCGCCGGGTAGCGGCAAAGATGAACTCGATGCCTGTTTGAGCTCGACCGCAAGCCCCTGCTTAGCCGCCTCCCGGCTCGAGGTCGCGAGGTGCAGCTGGTGACGGAGAATTAGCTTCTCTAGTTCCAGAACCGCCCGACCGCAGGATCGGCATACAAGCCGAGAGACGACCGATCGCACGAGCATGAGCATGTCGGCGATACTGCGCCGGTGAATCCCAAACCTCCAGACTTTTCGGCGCATTGGGAGTTTTTAGTAGCCTTCGCCGCACACCGACGGCGCATGAGATGCATTTATCAAACATTTGATTCTATTACGATTCATTTTCCCTCAGCCTATGAAAAGAACGAAACCGCACGAGATGTTTAAACACTCCTGCTGTTACAACTACTGAGCCAGACGTAACAATAATTTCTGGCTTACACTATTGTCCCAATTGAAGCTGTTTTGCAAAACCACAACAGCGGTCCTCTTGTCAACATCAAGTCCGATATAGCTCGAATATCCCGCTACAAAGCCGATTTGAAAAGTGATTGTCTGGCCTCCAAAATCGTCGACAAGCCATGCTACTGCCGCAGATTTCTTCGGGAGAGGCAGTCTTACGCGTAAGTTACTGGCCAGAACCCTATTAAACCGCGACTCTTTTCCTTTCAGGTGAGCTGAAGCGAACATCAAGAGTTCTTTTGCATTGGACCACAGGCCCGCAGACCCCCGCATGAGCGGGGTAAAGTGCCAGTCCGGGGTGGGGTGCCCACGCACAATGAATTTAGGTTGGTCCCCAGCGTAACCATAAGCCCTCCCCGGATAACAAGGTAAGAGTTCTGGACTGTATCCGGTGCAAGACAACCCCATCGGCTCGACTAGTTTGTGTTTCAGCAACATATCGACTGTTTGCCCTGTCTTGAGCTCAAGGATGTAGCCCAGAATGCCGTAGCCAATATTCGAGTATTGTTGCCGCCCCTTTGTGTCTGAGCTGAAAGTAGCTAGGTAATTCAAAGTATAAGCGAGGTCAAAGTGGCGATAGAAATTGTTTCCATCGAACAGGTATTCCACAAAATATGCCAACGTCTGCAGTGTAGTAGGCTGCCTAGGTAGCCCCGATGTATGCGTGGCTAATTGCAACAGCGTAATGGTTCGAGCATCCATACTCAAAGAGGTTCCCGGGGGCAAGAGGGTCTCCAGAGTATCGTCCCAGGAGAGCTTCCCTTCATCCACGAGCAGTGCCGTAATCGCAGCCAGATACCCTTTGCTCAACGAACCAACTGCAAAAAGCGTATCGCCGTCGGGCTTTCGATGGTTGATCTGATTGGCGACACCATAACCATAAAAATGCGTGCTACCGTCGGCTAATAGTACGCCTACCACAACACCCGGCGTATGTCCCGTCTCGACCAGCGGTCGAACCAATGAATCCACTTTAGATTGAAGAGTGGCGTCACGAGTCTGTCGCGCGGCAGCGATATCCTCTGCGCTCAGATCCGTTGTTGACAATGCTCCGCAGCCAGTTACGAGTAAGCAGACACAACACCCCAGGATTATCAGCAATGCTTGGCAACGCCGGTTGCGATGCCATTGAGTTAAGCGCACGAACAAATCCTTCACCCCTGTCGGTTGGTCTAATGATGGGTAGGTATTCAACTGTCGGGTTTATTTCCAGTTCGCACCCGTCCAGCCCAAGGTGCTAAAAAAAGGATAAAGGAATTCCCGCTGCCATGGTACCGGCGAAGGATCGAATGTCGGCAGCATCGCGATCCTTTGCAGTACGACCCCGCCGGTCCTCAGGACCAATGCCTTCAACAAGAGCGACGCAGAAGCGTGCCAATGGGTGGCCCTCTCCGCGCTGAAGGAGTTTCGGAGACGCGCGATAAACGAAGGCGGAAACGCCGTCATCAATCTCCACAGTTATTACAAGAGAAATGATCTTTCGGATCCAACTCGGTACGATTGTGATGCCGGCTTCGTGGTCGGCGGGGTCGCGTTCAAGGGAACCGTCGCCAAGCTGGCCAAATGAGACGCGATCGCTCCGGGCACGCGAACACGCGATGAGCGTCAGCCGGGCAGCGACTTGACAACGGGTTCGGCGCTGGGCTATATGTCCTGCGATTGTAAACTCAAAAATGAAATTCCGGTTCGCAGTAAACAGGGAGGGCTGATCTATGGGACGACGTTGGTTGTCTGTGCTTGCGGCGGCTCAATTACTGGTGCTGGTCTGCGGTTGTGCATCCCAGCCGGTCCAAGTCGCTCAGCGCCCGACGAGCGGCCAGCAGGTCGGGGCGGTAGCACGGGGACAAAACTGCGGCGTGTTGCTATTCGACGTCATCCCTGCCGGAACCAACACGCGGACGAAGCGCGCGTACGACGAGGCGTTGGGGGGGCATCGCGGCTTAGTGGACACTGAGATTCAGGATTCCTGGTACTTCATTGGTGTCGGAACCCTGCTCTGTACGACAGTCGAAGGGAAGGTCATCGACTGAAGCGCACGTTCCTATTTGTTGGACCTCGCGCTGGCGGTCAGCGCTTGTACGAGCCAGCTAATGAATATCGCGCCCGCGCCGCCGGCTCATTACGTGGTCGCGCGCGAGGGTGAAGGGAGTGCCTGCGGCGCCATCATTTGGTTAATCGCGTTTGGGGTCAATAGCCGCACCGAGCGTGCATACCAGCAGGCGCTTGAAAATGCACAAGCAACAGGATTGACGGAGAGCCAAGTCACCGACAGGTGGTATTATATTGGCATCGGCGAGATGCTTTGCACTGACATCAGCGGCATGGGATACCGATCCGGCCAGTGATTGGCGCGAAGGCTTGAACTCGTCGGCGGGCCCAAGTTTCGCCTGCGCCTGGGACTGCGGCGGGAACCTGTGCAGGAAATCGCGGCTAAGGTGAGTACGCGTAAAGCGTCATTTTGAATTCTAGGGCCGCCAAAGCCGCATCGAAATCGGCCAGAAGGGGCACGTGAGGAGCGAGTGCGGCGGCGATCGCATACACATAGCCACCCGGGAACGCGCCAGTCGAGAATAACCATTCCTGCTGTCCGATCGCGCTGCGCCAGATCCCCGTCCGGGGCGCGTTGGCAAAGAAGTCGTGTTTGCTATCCAGGATGGAGAACCGCGCGCCCGACGCTTTGGCTAACGCCTCCCGCAAAGTCCAGATCCGATAGAAGGCGCTCGGGCCTCCGGACACCACCGCACGCCGTTCGCGTGGCCCGAATACCGATGCGGCGATTTCATGTATCGACCGCTCCGCGCAGTATTCCACATCGATACCGATCGGTCCGAGGTCGCTGATGGCGCAGGCTGCGATCATTCCGCTGTGACTGAGGGCGACGTTGATTCCGCCCGCTCCACGTCTTGCGTCAATCATCGGTTTGCCGCTCTCGGTCGGGGTGATATCAGAGGACGATAACGAATGACCCGTCTCACGCTCGACAAGTGCGCGTAGCAAGGTGTGCGCGGCCAGACTTTGCGCCCGACGCCAGCTCCCGTGACGCCTACTCCGATGATCGTACTGGGTGAATCGTTGATCCGATGTGGCCGCGGTGCAGGTGCACTCGCCTTCGATGGATTCCATCCGGAGGTAAGCCAAGGAGATCATTTGTTTGATGCGCAGCCCCCAACTCTGATAGTACAAACCACAGTTTGGGGGCAAGTCTTTCATTGGGAGCCGGGTTAAATCGTAGCGTGGGCAAGTCGATAGCCTCCGCTCGTTTTCGGGTTGAGGACTGGGCGGCAGGCGCTTTGGGATTGCAAACGCGCGAGGACTGGAGGGCTTGGTCGCGCGGAGCGGCGGCGGCTCCGGATGCGGGAGGGCCGGAAGTGACATTGCCGACTATGCTGCGCCGGCGTATCAGCCCGATCGGGCAGATGGCTTTCCGCGCCGTATGCGCGTTGCCGCAGCAGCCGACGGCACGGTTCATCTTCTGCTCCCGGCACGGCGAATTTCAGCGCACGCTTGGCATCTTGCTGTCGCTGGCCGCGGCCGAACCGGTCTCACCGGCGGAATTCAGTCTTTCCGTGCATAACGCGCTGGCCGGTCTGCTCTCCATCGCGTGGAGCAATACATCGGGACATACGACGATTTCCGCCGGCGCCGACAGCTTTTGTTCCGCGCTCGTGGAGGCGTCGGCATGCCTGGCGTCACAACCCAGTGAGCCAATATTGCTGGTATATTTCGACGATCGTCTAACTGAGCCTTACGCAGAGATCGCCGACTCCGGCGAAGTCGGCGTCGCATTGGCTCTGCTGCTGAACGCTCCTCGAGGAGATGGCGAAGATTTGCTGGTAGAACTCGAGCCGCGCGATCGCGACATGACGTCACTCTCGGCGAGTGGCCAGGCGCTGGACTTCCTGCGCTTCATTCTCTCGGGCGAGCCCGAAAGAAGATCTATGGGCGAACGCATTCAATGGCGGTGGCGTCGTGCTTAAGCGAGCTTTCTACTTATGGCGTCTGATATGGACGTTGGTTGCCTTTGCGGAGTTGGGCATCGGCGGATTCATTCTCGCCACTACCGTCATCCCGCTCAGCATGCTTTTCGTTCATGATGAGCAGACGCGAAATCGGCGCGCGCAGAACATCATTCGCAGCAGCTTCCGACTTTACATCTTGATGCAGCAGATGCTGGGCGTGTTCAAGCTGGAAGTGAGAGGCGGCGAGAAACTCTCAGTCTGCAAAGGCAAGCTGGTCGTCGCGAATCATCCGACGCTGCTGGACATTGTTCTTCTCATGGCGTTGTTGCCGGATGCGAATTGCGTTGTAAAGAGTGAGCTCTGGCACAACCCGCTCCTGCGACCGGTCGTCAGGGCAGCGGGATACATTCGCAATGATTACGATCCCGAGGTCTTGATCGAGAAGTGTCGCGACGTACTGCGCGCCGGCAGTAACCTTATCATTTTTCCTGAGGGCACGCGGTCTGCGCCCGGCAAACTCCTACCCTTCCAGCGCGGCTTCGCGCACATCGCCACTCTGACGGGAGCGGCGATTCAGCCCATAACTATTACGTGCGAGCCAATTATGCTGACCAAAGGCGAACCGTCCTACAGGATTCCCGAGTCTCGCCCTCGCTATCGGATCGAAGTTGGAGACGAGGTTGACGCCGAACGATTCCTGGGCTTGAGCTCCGAATCGCGTGCGCGGGGCGCGCGCAAATTGGTGTCGTATCTGGAGTCGGACTACCGCAGAAGGCTTTTACATGGCTGACCTCGAGCGTGAACTGAAAGAGCTCATCGTAAGCTCGCTGAACCTCGAAGACATCGCACCCGAGGACATCGACAGCGGCGAACCTCTGTTCGAGAAAGGGCTGGGGCTCGACTCTATCGATGGGTTAGAGCTCGGGATGGCGATACGAAAGAAGTATGGACTCAAGGTGCAAGGTTCCAAGGAAGAGATCCGCGCGATCTTCGAGACGGTCAGCAGCATTGCACGATACCTCGCGGAGCAGAAATCTCATTGATGGTCTCAAAGAGCGATATCGCGGGGGTACTTTCGAAATATCTGCAGGACCTGTTCGACCTGCCAGCGGAGAAGATCACCCTGGGCGCACGGCTTTTCGATGACCTCGATCTCGACAGCATCGATGCGGTCGATCTGGTGGTGAAGCTGCAGGAATATACCGGCCGCAAGATTTCACCCTCCGAATTCAAGAGTGTGCGTACCGTCGGCGACGTCGTCGATAGGATTTATGCAAAGGTTAACCAATGACGCGCCTTGGCGTAGTGTTGTTGGTAGTAGGCCTCGCGTATCCTTTCCTGGTGTATTTCGGCTTACAGATCTTGCCAGCGGGATTTATCGCGATTGGTTTGTTCGTGCTTCTCGCGCTGAGACTCGCATTCAGCCGCAAACCAGATAGTTTCAACACCTTGCCCTATTTGATTGCCGCCCTAGTATTGTTAATCCTTGCCGCACGTTCGCCGATGGTCGGTCTGAAGGCGTACCCAGTGCTCCTGAGCCTCGCGTTCGGTGCGGGATTCGCGTACTCGCTGATCCGGCCACCTACCGTCATCGAGCAAATCGCGCGCATCCATCATCCGGATTTGCCCTTGTCTGTCAATTCTTACCTGCGCAAGGTCACGATTGCATGGCTGATGTTCTTCCTTATCAACGCCGCACTCTCGGCGGCGACCGCGATGAGCGGCAGCCTGAAGCTGTGGACGCTCTACAACGGATTCATCTCCTACATTGCGATGGGAGTGATATTCGCGGGTGAATTCCTGATTCGCCAAGTCGTGCACCAACGCATCCGGCGCGCCGCATGAGCATTGTATCGTTATCGGATCTGCTTGCTGGCGCGCGGCCCGACACACATTGCGTCGCGCTGAAAGATCATCGGCAAATCACGTTGGCGCGATTGCGCGCCGACGTATCCCACAACGCCCAGCGACTTTCCGCGCGCTCCATCCGGCACGGCGCCGTGGTCTGCGAGGACGGATACTGGTTCCTCGTCGGCGTGCTCGCGCTGGTGAAAATCGGTGCCGATGTGATTCTGCCACCCAACTCGCGGGCCGGCACTCTGCGCGGACTTGCGCACGAGTTAGACGTGTTACTCACCGATTCAGGCGTGGGTGAGGTCGCGAGCCGGGTTGCGCTGGAGTCGAGCGAGACGGAAGCCGCACCGATGCGTTTCGATGTCGCGAACAGCCGGATCGACTTTTTTACCTCAGGCTCAACTGGCGAGATGAAACGCGTCGCCAAGTCGCTTACACTCTTCGAGCGCGAAGCCGCCGTGCTCGAGCAAATGTGGGGCGCGGAACTGGGAGACGCACCGGTCTTTGGGACCGTCACGCATCAGCACGTTTTCGGAATGACCTTTCGGATCATGTGGCCGCTGCTCGCAGGCCGTCCATATCACTCGGAATTCCACGTCGCATGGGAACCGCTGCTCGCGCTGCTCAACGGTCCTGCGATGATTGTGTCGAGTCCGGCGCAACTCACTCGGCTCGCGGGCCTGGCGCCAGTGGCGCTTGCGAATCGTCCTCGCATAGTCGTCACCGGCGGCGCGCCATTGCCCCCTGATGCGGCGATCGAAGCGCGCGAAATTTTTGGATGCATCCCGACCGAGTTTTTTGGCAGCACCGAAGTCGGAGTCGTCGCGTGGCGGTGCGGCGCGACGCAACCTGCGCTCTGGCAACCGCTGCCAACGGTCGAGGTCGCCAGCGCCGCCGACGGAGTTCTGATGCTGCGCTCGCCTCACGCCTCTCCTCATGTCTCAGGAGACGGATGGTGCGAGCAGCCGGAGCGAATTTCATTTGCTCCAGACGGACGCTTTCTTCTCGAGGGACGAATCGACCGGGTGGTAAAGATCGAAGGTAAGCGAGTCAGCCTGCAGCGACTGGAGCGCGAGATCGCCACTCTTGCATGGGTCGAGGAAGCCGCCGTGGTCCACCTCGGCGACCGCCGCGCATATCTCGGCGCGGTCGTGAAGTTGTCAGCGGCGGGGAATACTGAAATCCAGCGGCTTGGCAAGTTTCGCTTCGAGCGGATGCTTCGTCGCGAACTTTCGTCGACCGAAGATCTTTCCGTACTTCCGCGGCGCTGGCGTTTCGTAGATAGCATGCCGATGGACGGGCTCGGCAAACGGCGCGTTCGCGACGTTGTGGCGTTGCTGGAGCAAACCGCATGAGCACGCCGCCGGTGCCGGAAGCGGCCCCAGAGATCAAAAATCCCGAAATCGTCGGCGTCACCCGATTGGAAGACCGGCTCGAGTTGAATCTCGTGATTCCGGGCGCGCTGCTTTATTTTCGCGGTCACTTTCCCAACTTCCCTATTCTTCCGGGGATCGTCCAACTCGATTGGGCGATCCAATATGGCAAGCAGCACTTTGCGCTTGGAGCCGTTTCGCCGACGACGATAAAAATCAAATTCCACAAGCCGATCCGGCCGAACCATCGCGTCACGCTGAGTCTGAAGCATTTGCGCGTGCGCAACAGCCTCGAATTCAACTACACGGACGCGGAAGGCGCATGCTCTTCGGGGCACATCGGATTCGAGCCTCCATGACTTTCAAGTGCTGCGCCATCATTCCCAGCTTCAATCACAGCAAGGCGGTTGGTGAAACGGTGCGCCTTCTGCGCGGCGCTGAGCTTCCGGTTTTCATCATCGACGACGGGAGCGGCGAGCCTTCGCGCGCCGTGCTCGCCGCGCTTCATGCGCCTGATCAAGGCGTGATCGTTCATCGCTTCGACACCAATCGCGGCAAGGGTGGTGCCGTGATGAAGGGCTTCGAACTCGCGCGCGCCGCGGGCTTCACCCACGCACTGCAAATCGATGCCGACGGCCAGCACGATCTAGCGATGTTGCCGGAGTTCACCGCACTCGGTGAAGCGCATCCCGGCGCGCTGATCGCTGGCGCGCCGATCTTTGATGAGACGATGCCGCGCAGCCGACGCCGTGGCCGGCGGATAACACACTTCTGGGTTGGTATCGAAACTCTTTCCATGCGGCCGGCCGACACCATGTGCGGCCTGCGCCTCTATCCGATCGATCATGTGACGAAACTCCTGACGACGCATCAGCTCGGCTGCCGAATGGAATTCGACACCGAGATTTTCGTCCGATTAATTTGGGCGGGTATCCCGATTTTCTTTGTTCCCGTACGCGTGGTCTATCCGAGCGGCAACCTCTCCAACTTTGATTTGCTTCGCGACAACTGGCTCATCGCGAAGATGCACGCGCGACTCGTTCTCGCGATGCCGTTACGGCTTACTCAAATCTTGCGTAACCGGCGCCGGCCTGCCGATGCGCCACGCCACTGGTCCTCGCTCGGGGAGCGCGGCGCATATTGGGGACTGAGCATTTTAGCTTTGTTCTATCGATTGACCGGACGCTACGGATGCATGGTGGCGGTATTTCCGATCGCGCTCTATTTCCACCTGACCGGCTCCGAGCAGCGTAGAGCATCGCGAGAGTTTCTTCGCCGCGCCTATCGAGCAAAAGGCATCGACTACGATCCCGGCTGGGTCGCGACCTTTCGGCATTCGTTAGGCTTCGCAAGAAAGACCGTGGACACCTTTGCCGCGTGGGTCGGCGGCATCGATCCGAATGCAGTCGTCGCAATCGATAAACAAACTCTCGATCGTGTTGCCGCTAGCGGTCAGGGCATCCTGCTCATCGTCTCGCACCTCGGCAATATCGAAATCAGCCGCGCGCTTCTCGACGACGCACAACGATCGCGAATCAAGCTGCTGGTGGACACGATGCATGCCCAGAGCTTTGCGCGAGTCCTCAATCGATTTCGTCCCGATGCAATGGTAGATACCATCCAGATCACCGACATGAATCCCGGAACCATGATCGCGCTCAAGGAAGCCATCGAGCACGGTGATTGGGTTGCGATTGCGGGCGATCGCACTCCCGTTCGCGGCGACGAGCGCGTCAGCATGGCTCCATTCCTTGGGCACGACGCGCCGTTTCCGCAAGGCCCGTACGTGCTCGCGCATTTGCTTGAATGCCCTGTCTATCTCATGTTCTGTATGCGCCAGGGGGGCGGTTACGGTTTGTATTTTGAAATGTTCGCACAGCGCATAACTCTCCCGCGCCACGGCAAGCAGGCGGCAATCACCGGGTGGGCCGCACGTTACGCCAAACGGCTGGAGAGCTTCTGCCTGATCGATCCGTTTCAGTGGTATAACTTCTTCGATTATTGGCAGTCCCCGCCCTCGGATGAAAAAGGCGCGACCCAATGATTTCCGCCAACGTCGTTATCAAGGTTCAGTTCTATGACCTCGATCCGATGGGTGTCGTGTGGCATGGCAATTACGCGCGCTTCCTTGAACAAGCGCGCTCTGCATTGTTCGAGAAGCTCTCGTTCGGGTACCGCGAGATGTCCGAAAGTGGATTCGCGTGGCCGATCGTCGACATGCGTATCAAGTACGTGCGTCCCATCGATTTCAGCCGGACGATCACGGTGACGGCGACTTTGGTCGAATACGAAAATCGACTCAAGGTCAATTACATCATTACCGATGCGGATGGCGGCGCGATCCTGACAAGGGCGCACACCATCCAGGTCACGGTCGATCGCGCGAGCAACGAACTCTGCTTCGAAACTCCCGCGGCTCTGGTCGAGAAGGTGCGGCGCTGGTTGTGACTCGCCGGATTGCATGGCTGGTCGTTGCGATAGTCACGGTCTTTCCGATCTTGACGCTGACTTCAGTTTGCTTCGCCGAACTCGCGATGGGTCCGACGCTTGCAGCGGGTCAAACTCTGCGCGGCCGCTTCGTTGAGGAGCGTCATCTCAAAGGTCTCTCGTCGACGCTCAAGAGCGAGGGCAGCTTCATTCTGGCTCCCGGCAAAGGTCTCATATGGCGTATCGAGCAGCCGATCCAAACGCTGACGGTAATTACGCCGGCGGCCATCCGGCAGATCATCAACGGCAGCGAGGTCCAACATATCGACGCCGCACGCGTCCCGTTCATCGCACATTTCTATGACATGCTGAACGGCTCGTTGATAGGAGACTGGTCGGCAATGCGCCATGATTTCGTGGTCAAATCGACCGGCGATCGCCAGGCATGGCGGACCGTCCTGACGCCATTGCAGCCCGATGATCCGATTGCGGGCATGCTCGCATCGATCGTCATCTCGGGCGGCAAAATGGTTGACAGCGTCGACATCAATCGCACTAACGGCGACTCCGAGCACATGGCATTCCTGGATCAGAAGGTGTCGAACGTTCCGTTGGTCGGCGAAGAGGCGCGCCTTCTGGATAGCAGGCCGGCCAGCTGAGAATGAAAATCGCTGCTCTCGCTTGGGGTCTGGTGGTAGCGGCCGCCTGCGTGATGCTGCTGCTCCAATTGCATAAGGGCGTCAAGCTGCAGACCGACATGACCGCTCTCCTGCCAACTGAGGAACGCGACACATTTGGTCAAAGCGCCAAAGATCGAGTCACCGGAATTCTGGCCCAGCGCGTTTTCATTCTGATCGGCGATGATGATCGCTCCAACGCGCGGGCCGGCGGCGCGGCGCTGGCGAAGGCGCTCGAAGACTCGGGTATGACGGCCGCGGTAACTTATCGCATCCGCCAGGACAGTCTCAAATCGTTGGGCGCCATGTACTTTCCGTATCGCTTCGGGCTGCTCACTGCCGCCGATCGCGAGCGCCTGCAACAGAATCACGGCGCCCAGATCGTCGACCGCGCAATCGCAAGCGTATACGGCCCGTCGTCGATAGCCGATGCTAATCTGCTGCAACGCGATCCGTTCTTGCTAATTCCGGAATTTCTGACCAACTTGCCGATGCCGGTGGCGCAGCTGACGCCCGATGATGGGGTGCTGTCGACGCGCGACGGTAACCAGACCTGGGTTCTTCTCGTCGCGCAAATGAATGGCAATGTCTACTCGGGCGCGTTTCAGGAGCGCTTCATCTCGGCGTTCAACGCGACCGAGCACAAACTGCGCGCGACGATGCCCCATCTACAGGTGCTGCGTGTCGGGGCCATTTTCTACGCGCACGCTGGCGCGAAGAGCGCGACCGAAGAAACCACCCGCCTCAGCATTGTTTCGCTTCTCGGAACGATCGTTCTGATCCTTATAGTATTCCGCGCGCTGCGGCCGCTATGGCTGACGCTGCTTGCAATCGCCGTGGGCGTGCTGTGCGCCTTCGCCGTATGCCTCTCGATATTCGGCGGGATGCATGTGGCAGCATTGCTGTTCGGCGTCAGTCTGATCGGCATAGCGATCGACTATTGCCTGCAATACGTCTCTGCAGGCTTCGGCGCCGAGGCCGGTCCGCCGAACGAGCGCCTGCGCCAGGTTCTGCCCGGCATCACGCTCGGCGTCGCGACTACTCTGATTGGATATGCCACGCTGCTGCTCGCTCCGTTTCCGGGGTTGCATCAGCTCGCCGTATTCTCCGCGGTCGGCCTCATCAGTTCGTTTCTCACCGTCGTTTTGTGGTTGCCGTTCCTCGATCGCCGTGAGCCACTTCCGCACGGTGCCCGCATTCTTGCGACAGCGAATCTACTGTGGGAATTTTGGGAGGCCGCGCATTACCGCCGTTGGCGCTGGGGTTTGATTGCGCTGGTTGCGATCCTCACGATCGTCGGCGCGACGCGGCTCAGGTTTGATGATGACGTGCGGCATCAGCAGGCACTCGCCAGCAGTCTGCGAAATCAGGAATCGCAAATTCGCCGCCTGACCGGAATCTCGGGTGGAACGGAGTTCCTGCTGGTACGCGCGACGGATCGCGATGGGGCGCTGCAGACCGAGGAGGCTTTGCAATCGCGTCTCTCATCCGCGGAGCAGGATGGCGCGATTCGCGGCTTTCAATCGATCGCACAGTTCATCCCGTCGATCGCGCGCCAGCGTGAGGACCGCGGCCTCGTGCATGACAAGCTGATGCTGCCGTACCTTGCGTCTTACTATCAGCGTCTCGGCGTGACCGGCGGTGCGCAGGCCGATACCGACACCGCTGGATTCCTCACCCCCGATGCCATCAGCGATGATTCCCCGCTCTCGTTCCTGCGCAATCTGATTCTTGAGTCCGACGCGAGTGGCACCATGCATGTCGTCCTGCTCACCGGCATCTCGCGGCCCGACGAGATTCGGCGCATCGCCGAAGCGGTGCCCGGCGTGCGCTTCGTGGATCCGGCCGGCGACGTGACGCGGCTGCTCGGCGAGTATCGACGGCGCGCGACGATTCTAATCGCGGTCTCGGCAATATTAATGATGCCGGTGCTGATTTGGCGCTATGGGCTGCGCGGAAGTCTTCGCGTGGCGCTGCCGGCTGCGATCGCCGTGCTGGCGGCGGCGCCGCTGGTCGCCTTGGCAGGGGTGACATTCACGTTCTTCAACGCGATGGCCTTGGTGCTGGTACTGTCGATCGGTTTCGACTACGCGGTTTTCTGCCGCGAGTCCAAACCGTCGCGCGGACCGGCGACGATGCTAGGAGTATGGCTCGCGATGTTGACGACACTGCTTTCGTTCGGGCTGCTGGTTCTGAGCAGCACCTATGCGGTGCACGCATTTGGCGCGACGCTCCTGGTCGGCACGATCATGGCCTTTGCGTTTGCGCCGATTGCGAGCGATCTCGGTGAGGGTTTCTGATCGATGAGGCTGAGCGTTGTGACTCTGCGATTGTTTTTGATCGCGATGACGATCGCGTCCGCCGGATGTGCCGCCCGATATGCGGCGAGCCCCGGCAGCACCACAATCGCGCCAGGGCTCCAGTTCGCGATGCCGACCGGCCGCGAACTCGGCTATTCGATCGAGACCGCTCAACTGATCACCGCGCACGTCCGCGATCAGTTTCAAGTGTTCCAGGCATATGTCAGCGTGACCCCCGACAAAATTACTATCATTGCACTCGATCCGTTCGGCGGACGCGCGCTTACGGTGACCGCGACCGACGACGCGATTCATACCGAGGCCGCCCCGATCGTGCCCGCAGTGCTGCGTCCGGGGAACATTCTTGCCGATCTCGCAATCGTGTATTGGCCAGCGTCGGCGGTCCGACGCGGTTTGGCGGGCACTTCCGCGACGTTGTATGACGATAAGCGCGAGCGCACGATCACCGACAATGGTCGCGAGGTCGTCCATGTCAGCTACCAGGGACCCCACGAAAACACTTGGACAAACGTCGCGCATTTGCGCAATATCGCATACGGATATGAGCTCGATTTGCGATCAACAGTAACCGCGAAATGAAGATCCATCTCAACGCGCTAGGAGTGCTCAACCCGCTAGGCCGCGGCAAGTGCGAGGTCGCCCATAACCTCTTCACTGGATCGCGCGAGGGCCTCGTGGAGCGGTGTGACTTGATTTACGATCGCGCGGTTCGCGTCGGCGCAGTGCGGTCGGATTTGCCCGAAGTGCCGGCGCGCCTCGCTCATCTCGAATGCCGCAACAATCGGCTGGCGCTCGCCGCGCTGCAGGAGATCGAAGACGAGGTCAGAACGATCATTTGCAACGTCGGCGCGCATCGCGTTGCTGTCGTAATGGGCACCAGTACGTCGGGAATCGCCGAGGGTGAGGCCGCTCTAGCGCAGCGCATCGCGCATTGCGCGTGGCCAGCGGACTTCCGTTATACGCGCCAGGAGATCGGCAGCCTCGGCCGCTTTGTTGCCGAATATCTAGGGATCGACGGTCCCGCATATACAATCGCGACTGCGTGTTCTTCGAGCGCGAAGGCTTTCGCTTCGGCGCAGCGTCTCATTGAGGCCGGGTTATGCGACGCAGCCGTAGTTGGCGGTGCGGACACCCTATGCCGCATGACCCTCAACGGCTTCGATTCGCTCGACGCCCTCTCCAAAGACTACTGCAATCCGTTTAGCCGCAACCGCGACGGAATCAATATCGGCGAAGGCGCTGCAATGTTTCTGATGTCGACCGAGGAATCCGCCGTGTCGCTGCTTGGCGTCGGCGAGAGCTCGGACGCGTATCACGTAAGCGCGCCTCATCCGGAAGGCGACGGCGCGGCGCTCGCAATGCTGCGCGCGCTCGAGGCTGCCAATCTGAAGCCCGGCGAGATCGACTACATCAATTTGCACGGTACGGCTACTGAGTTGAACGACGCGATGGAGGGTCGCGCGGTTAGCAAAGTCTTCGGCGACCGCACGCCCTGCAGCTCGACCAAATCCATGACGGGTCACATGCTCGGCGCCGCGGGCGCCAACGAAGCGGCATTCCTTTGGCTGACCCTCGAACCTGAGTTCGCGACCGGCCTGGTGCCGCCGCACCTTTGGGACGGCGAAGCCGACCCTGCGATTCCGCCGCTCAATCTGGTGCCGATGGCGTTTCGCATCGCATCTCGAGATCGCGTCGCGGCGCTCAGTAATTCGTTCGCATTCGGCGGCAGCAACGCGGCCGTCGTGCTCGGACGAGGGTGGTGAGATGCGAGATTGTCCTTACTCCATCGACGCGCTGCTGCCGCATCAGCCGCCGATGATCCTGCTCGACAAAGTTGTTGCCTATGATGACGCCACTCTCATCGCCAGCGTAGCGATCACGGAATCAAGCCTATTTCTTGCGGGCGAAGGGGTGCCTGGTCACGTTGGTATCGAATATATGGCGCAGGCGTGCGGCGCGTATGCTGGCGCGCAGGCGCTCGATGCCGGTGAGCCAGTGAAGATCGGGTTTCTGCTCGGCACCCGTCTTTGCAGGGTGTTGGTGCCGTGGTTTCGCATAGGTGATCGCCTCATGGTCACGGCGTCGATCATTTTTCGCGATGAGCAGATGGCCGCTTTCGATTGTCGCGTCGAGATCGATGGACAACTCGCCGCGGATGCGCAGCTCAAATTCTATCAACCTGACGACGATCAATTGCTTATCAACAAGGGTGATGAGCGATGAGCCGAACCATCCTCGTGACCGGATCGAGCAAAGGAATCGGGCGCGCGATCGCGCAGCGGCTCGCTCGCGACGGCTTCTCGATCGTGGTGCACTATCGCGGCGATCGTGAGGGCGCGGAGCAAACTATTAATTCCATCCGCGAGGGCGGCGGAAGCGGCAGAATCATCCAGTTCGACCTCGAGGATCGAGACCAATGCCGCGCGCGTCTCGAAGCTGATATCTCCGACCATGGCGCCCATTATGGTGTGGTTCTCAACGCTGGTATTGCGCGCGACAATGCGTTCCCCGCGCTCGAAGATTCCGAGTGGGACAGCGTCCTCGATACTGACCTCGGCGGCTTTTACAATGTGCTACGCCCGATCGTTATGCCGATGGTGTCGGCTCGTCGCGCCGGCCGTATCGTCACGATTTCTTCGGTTTCAGGATTGATGGGCAATCGAGGCCAGGTGAATTACAGCGCAGCGAAAGCCGGAATTATCGGTGCGACCAAAGCGCTCGCGATCGAGCTCGCGAAACGAAATATCACCGTCAATTGCGTCGCGCCCGGCCTTATCGAAACCCAAATGCTGGAAGGCGTTCCCCTAGAGGAGGTTCTCAAGACGATTCCAATGCGCCGGGTGGGGCAGCCGAACGAAGTTGCAGCAGTGGTGAGTTTTCTCTGCTCAGACGAGGCGAGTTATATCACGCGCCAGGTGATATCCGTCAATGGAGGGATGGCATGAGACGGCGAGTTGTCGTCACCGGCATGGGGGGCATTACGGCTCTTGGTGAGGATTGGCCAGCGATTCGTGCGCGATTCAAGGCTGGGAAAACCGGGGTGCGCCGCATGCCCGAATGGGATCGTTATCACGGCTTGAACACCCGGCTCGCAGCACCGATCGATGGCTTCGATGTCTCGAATCGCTACGAGCGTAAAAAGTTGCGCACGATGGGTCCGGTCTCGCGTATGGCCGTGTACGCCACCGAGCGTGCGATCGCGGACGCCGGACTCACCGGCGAAGCGTGCCTCGCGCAAGGGCGCACCGGTATCGCGTACGGATCGTCATTCGGAAGCCCCGAACCAGTGCTAGGCTTCGCCGAACTGATGAAGACGGGCGCATCGACCAAACTAACCGGCACCAGCTATCTGCAAATGATGAGTCACACCGCCGCGGTCAACATCGGACTATTTTTCGCGATAACCGGAAGGATTCTGCCCACCTCGAGTGCGTGTACCTCGGGCAGCCATGCGATGGGCTACGGGGCCGAGACGATTCGCTACGGAATGCAGGATGTGATGATCGTCGGCGGCGCCGATGAGCTGAGCGTCTTCGAGGCGGCGGTATTCGACACGTTGTTCGCAACCAGCACACGCAACGATGCGCCCGAAACTACGCCGCGGCCATTCGATCGCGATCGCGACGGCTTGGTAGTGGGTGAGGGCGCTGCGACGTTAATTCTCGAGGAGTTTGAACACGCAAAAGCGCGCGGCGCGCGAATTCACGCCGAACTCGTCGGTTACGGCACCAACTCGGACGGAAATCACGTAAGCCAGCCTTCAGCCAACACGATGAGCATGGCGCTAAAACTCGCGATAGAGGATGCGAATCTGCCCCCGGACGCGATCGATTTTGTTAACGGCCACGGCACCGCGACCGAATGGGGTGACATCGAAGAAAGCAAAGCGACCGTCGACGTGCTTGGCAAACGTATTCCGCTCCATGCGCTCAAAAGTTACTTCGGGCATTCGCTCGGAGCGTGCGGCAGTATCGAGGCGTGGCTCGGAATCGAGATGATGAAGGACGGATGGTTCGCGCCGACCGCGAATCTGGTCAACGTCGACGAGCGATGCGCCGAACTCGATTACGTGATGGGCGAAGGGCGTCGTCTAGACATCGAATACTTGATGTCAAATAACTTTGCCTTCGGGGGGATCAACACCTCCCTCATTTTCAAGAGGGTGTAGTTAATAGCCACCGGAACAGAACAGGTGGATATGCTCCCCATGAGGCCGTAACTAAATTTGGAAAGCCGTGCCGGCCGAACACAGGGTGGTTGACTGCGTTGATCAGTTTTCGGGTGCTAAAGATTTCATCGGGCTATTTCGGCTGTCGCAAGTGGCGCCAACTGAGTGTGAGCCTCTCGCCCGCACTTATTCATCGTGTCTGGCGGCGACGAGTTGCTCAGCTGCCCGAAATCCGCCTGGAACTTCGGCCGACCTAAAGGGCCGCCTAGGGTTCACAAATCGACAACGAGCATCCATGACCCTAGCAGGGTGTTGAAAAATACAAAGTGACGGATTCTGCTAGGGATTTACTGGTCTCCAATGATCTCAAGACGCTCCTATGCTGCGCTATCGGAGACGAATTTTCCAAATTCACCCCTTAATCAACACCCTGCTAGTGGCCCGACTCCCTGGTGATGTTCGAGTGATAGAGTGCACCTAACGTCACCCTGAGGCATTGAAGTATTGTCAGAAGAGCATTAACCTTACATTGTCATTGGCGCATTTGGCGTCATTAGCTTTTCGCGGGGTAGAGATCAAACTATAGTCATCAACGCTTCGAAGAGGGCTCGTGGATGCGTAAGAAGATCTTTCTTTTGATTTGCTCGCTGTTTGTCTGCTCCTGTTCTTCTCACTCTGGCCGCTTGGTTCAGAAACAGGACGTCACAGTCAGCCCCGGCACCGTCCCGTATCGCGCTGGCACGGTCCCATATCGGAATCAGGGCGGGGATGCAAAAGTCGCTGCTCGCAGAGACAACGCCCTCCGCAAGATCGCAAAATTTTGTGGTTCGGACGGCTACACGGTTACCCGAGAAGGCAGTTCGTCGACGGCTTCAAACATGTCCGAGGTTGATTTCCGATGCGGTGAGGGACCCGGAGCGTCTGCATCCGGAGGAACGCTCGCGCAGCCGAACAGCTCAGGAACTCCTGGTGGCACACACGTTATACCAAATCCTAACGTCGAGCCGGCGCCGTCCGACTTCGACCGCCGTTAACGAGCGACCGCTTGACACTTTCTCTTGTTCCGAAAATCAATCGATTACCTGTGCCTTATATGGACCCAGCCCCGAGCGAAAGGCGATTGTCTGGTGGAGGGTGAAGCGGTTGCAGCCATATATTCGGCCTGTTTAAGGAGCATCATTGTACGCTCCTGGCCCTGATGGAAATCCGCGCGCTTTCTCCTGGTCACCTCAACGGCCTCGAGGGCCCAGGCACAGGACAGGTTAGGAAAGCGCCGGTCCGACCGGTTACCCATCACCGACAAAACGACCTCCGCAACCATGGCGAGACTGTTCCTCCGGTAAGAGCGTTTGATCAAGCGGTCTGGTTGCCCGGCTCAGCCGGGACTGTTGGCCGATAGTTATCGCCGCGCGTGAGCAATGCCCAGATGATGCGCGCGTTCTTGTTGGCCAGCGCCACCGCCGCCACATTGAAGCCGCGCGCGAGCTTGAGCCGGCTCGCCCAGATGCTGCGCTGGTCGCGTTTGCGCTCGACCCTGCACAAAGCGGAGCGGGCCCCGTGAATGCGCAGGGTGCGCAAGTAGCGATCGCCGCGCTTGCTGATGCCGAGCAGCACATTATGATTGCCGCTGGAGTGTTGCCGCGGTACCAGTCCAAGCCATGCCGAGAGTTCCCTCCCGCTCTTGAATTCGCGCGCATTGCCCACTGCGGCCACCATCGCGGTTGCCACCAATGGTCCGATTCCTTCGACCTTGGCCAGTCGCTGACAGCGCTCGTCGTGCGCAAACACTCGCCCGATCCGCAGATCGTAGACGCCGATGCGTTCATCGAAGAAGCGCAGACGCCCGGCAATCTCGACCAGGGTCTCGCCCAGCAGCCCGCTCAGCCCATTGCCTTCGGGATCGGCCGGCAGCTTGCTTAGCAGCCGGCGCAAGTGGGCGATCCCGGGCGGCGCTATTATCCCATGCTCGCCGAGCAACCCGCGCACTTGATTGACCAGCGCGGTGCGGCTCTTGAGCAGCTGCTCGCGTACCCGGTGCAACGCTTGGACGTCCTGCTGCGCTGCGCTTTTGACCGGCACAAACCGCATCGACGGCCGGCTCACCGCCTCGCAGATCGCCTCGGCATCGTTGGGGTCATTCTTGTTGCCCTTGCGGTAGGGCTTCACGAACTGTGGGCTCATCAGATTCACTGTGTGGCCGAGCTGCTCGATCTCGCGCGCCCAGTGGTGCGTCGAGCCGCACGCTTCCATCCCCACCAGGCAGGGCTCCAGCTTTGCCAGCAGGCCGAGCAGGTGCTTGCGCGTAACGCGCCTGTGCACCTGTGCCTTTCCCCGCGCGTCGACGCCGTGCACCCCAAATACATCCTTTGCCAGATCGATGCCGATTGTCTTAACCTTCATCCTTGGACCCTCTTCCATTGTTCTGTGCCGATGGTCGAGATTACCATCCTGGCCCTTCTTTGAGGCCGTTTAGATAACGGGGGCTGGGTCCATCCCATCACCTCATAATTCCGTGTGCGCTGAAAACATTGGACTCTTGCGCCGACCGCCTTATGGTGGCCGGCATGCTTACGATCCTGTCCGCAATGGTTACTCTGGTCTCCTTCCGGTTTCGGCGTCGGGCCTCGCTGGAACTGGAGGTGCTGGCTCTCAGACATCAGGTGGCCGTTCTCCATCGGCAGCGGCCCGGCCGGGCGTGGCTTCGTCGAGGCGACCGCCTGCTCTGGGCCTGGATCTACCGAGCTTGGCCGCCCTGCCTGAAGGTGATGGTGCTGGTCAAGCCGGCAACCGTGCTCCAGTGGCATCGGCAAGGCTTCCGCAGATACTGGCGTTGGCGCTCAAGTTCACGCCGCGTTGGGCGGCCCGGCGTGAATCGAGAGATTCGTGACTTGATCCGACAGATGAGCAGCGCCAACCCGCTCTGGGGTGCACCCCGGATCCACGGCGAATTGCTCAAGCTCGGCATCGTGGTCAGCCAAGCGACCGTAGCGAAGTATATGGTGCGACGACGAGGTGCGCCTTCCCCGACCTGGCGCAGCTTCCTGTGCAATCACGCCGAAGGCATCGCTGCCATCGACATGTTCGTGGTGGCTTCCGCATCGTTTCGGCTGCTCTACGTGCTGATCATTCTGGCCCACGACCGCAAGAAGATCGTGCGCACAGCGGTCACCGAGCATCCGACCGCAGCCTGGCTCTCGCGACAAGTAACCGAAGCGTTCCCGTGGGACACCGCTCCGCGCTATCTGCTCCGAGACCGTGATGCATCGTATGGCTTGGCCTTCCGCTCTCGGGTTGAAGCGATGGGGATCAAGGAGGTCATCACGGCGCCACGCTCACCCTGGCAGAACGCTTACGTCGAGCGCGTGATTGGTTCGATACGTCGCGAATGTTTGGATCACATCGTAATCTTCAACGAGCGCCATCTGCGCCGTGTCCTAACCTCGTATGTCGACTATTACCAACGCACCCGCACTCATCTTTCGCTCGACAAAGATTGTCCGGACCCCCGCCCAATCATGCCACGCCGGATCGGAAAGGCGATCGCTATCCCGCAGGTCGGAGGCTTGCATCATCGCTACGAACGCCTCGCCGCCTGATTCCTCCAAGACTCATGTTTCGACGATCGTCGCGCGGTGGCCCGTAAACCGCCGTCCAAGGACATAAGCAGGAGAGGGCTGTAGGATCTCGATCCGGGGTCGGCTGCTTGCGGTTTTGATCTTAGCGCGTCGCACTGAACCGCAACAGTTCGTTCGCGATGCTCGCTGCCGCACGAATTCTGGTTCAGATTGAATTTTCAGTACGGACAGGGGGTCGGCCTGGAGTTCTTCAAGCTGAGGTGTGGCCAGTGCGAAGTCCAGTATTTCACCCTGAAGCGGATTCATGCTGCGGGTTCGAACGAAGTCCCGGGTGCGCTCAAAGATTTGCTTTACCGGATAGGCAGCCATATGTGGATCCCGATTCATAACCCGCGCGCCTCGTCAGCCGCGCCTCAGTGGGGCGGCCTCCAGCTGGAATCCGCCTGAGGTGGCTTCCAACCCGAATCTGCTCGGGGCGGCTGCCAGCCCGAACTCGCCTGGGGCGGATGATATTGCGGGCCGGCCTGAGGACGCTGATAACTTGAATTCGCCGACGCCCGCGGCTGCGGAACATATTGAAAGGTGTATCTGCGCTGCGAGGGCCCGGAGGGCAGAATGCCGATGCTGGCGAACTTCTCGCGGCCCCCGAAGTAGTAAATCCAATAGAGGTCATAGGTCTGGCCTCTTTTGAACACGGTGTAAAAGGCGCCGTTTTGATCGATCTTTGGAGCGCGTTCCACCGAGTCGGCCGCGAAATTCCGGCAGCGGATCCCCAAATCCGGCAAACGGCCACCTGGGAACGGGTTGCCATTGGGAAACACCACCTGCCCGGAAAACCCGACATAACCCGGCGGGAGAGCCGCCTGGGAACCACCGGCACCGCCAGGATTAGCGGCCGACGCTTGAGCTTGATCAATGGCCAACCGCTGCGTCGACGCGAACCATGAAGAGCTGCCGACATATCCGCCGTAAACGCCATTCGACGATGACTGGGCCAGCGCTGGACCGCCGCTAATTAGGCATAGGAAAATAAACCCAACCGCGAGATAACCGGCTGTTAGAATAGCGCCAGGATTGCGCCACGATTTCATCCAGCGATCGGCGAAGTCAAATTTTTTCCCTGCCACGGTCTCCTCCTTCTGCCAGAAACTTTCAGTCCCGGGTGCGCTCAAAGATTTGTTTTACCGGATAGGCAGTCATCCCCATGCGATCTCTCGGCGGTGTTGGACCTTGGCCAATCCGGTTCCGATTCAGATGCCTGCAGATGCTGCCCCGACAAACCGGCTAATCGCGAATCGACTCCTCTGCTTCATATTCTTTCTGCCCCGGCGAGTTAGGACAGTCTAAAGCCACCTTGCACTCCCCCAAGCATCGCTCTGGTGCAAGATTCGGTGGTGGGCGAACTAACGCAGCAAGTGCGGTGCCATTGCGTCAAAAAGCGTGCGTTTTAGCCAATTGCGCAAAATGCTGATTAAATACAGGCCACTGGCAATCGCTGAATCCATAAGCGCTGCTGTCGGCACCGATTAGCGATCGTGCCGATCGGCAACACAAATGTCCCCGATGTTTCCGTTGGAGCCATCCGGGGGCGCCGCATCATTGAACGGGTTTTGCGCGTTTCGGCAGGCAGCCCTTTGGCCTGAAACGCTGCGCGGCATCGAGCGGAAACTCGCGGGATCCTGACTCCAGTTGCGGCCAGAACTCCGCGATGACTCGTCGACCTTTAGAGCTACCGCCTAAGCGAGTACATCCGCATGGTGCCGTAGTTCTTGGCCGCGGGAACCTGCCCTACATACTCGCACGCGAATTGGACATCGCGAATAGTAGCCAACGCAGCAGCGAATGCCTCGGTCACGTACACCGCACCTTCCGGAGTTATAGGTTCGATCCGAGCCGTTCGACAAACGTGGGCTCCAGTGAAGCACATACGCTTCAGGACGCGATCGCGCGGCCGATAGACGGGGCCACGTGAGCACCCAGTCGCAGTCCCATAGATTCGGGCAATCCAACGCGCTTGAAATCGAGTGACGTCATCTCTTCCTGTAACTCAATCGCACAGTTCGCCGCCGTCTCGACGTCGGCAGCAACGACGTACAGGCCATCGCCCCAAGTGTTTCGGAAAAGGATTCGACGCCAGTGCCGATCAAGAACGCGCGCGAATAGACCTACCACCTCGCGCACAAATACCGGCCTTTGCGCTTCGCTGAGTTTACTAAACCACTTGACGTCGCCGAAGAGCATCGCACGAATTGAGCGCTCGCCCGGCTTTCGCACCGTACGTTCCATTCCAGGCGCCGCGCTGCTGCTGGCCGCGGTAGTTTCGCAATCCGGAGCCGGCCGAATGACTTCGCCAGGCAGCCCAAGCTTTCGCCGGTGATAAACATCCGCAGCGGTGCCTGTGATACCTCGACGCTCGCGAGCGCAAGCACCGCGTTGTATTGGAGCACCGAGTCATCGGGAAAGTCTTCAAGCGCGCGCTCCGCCAGGTCAAATGCCTGAAGCAGTTCGCCCCGCGCATTAGCGTCACGGATTTCGGAAATTCATGCACCGATCGGTTTCGAAGGAAGGGACAGGTTGGAGCTGCTTTCGTCGTGCATGATGAGTTACCTTCCGGCAATCACGCATCGTTGTTTTTTTGCGTGACCCTCGGGCCGGTAAAAGTTATCGTCCCATGCGCGCAGATTCGGTCACGGTGTGCTTTGGAGTTCCTTCAGCTTCTGTCTGGGGAGTCTCGTCTCCATGGGCTGCCGCTCTTCTTTGCCACTTCACCGCTTCGACCAAATCGCGTGGCACTCCCCAGCCGGTGGCGTCTATGCCGCCGAAGTTTGGCTTCCACAATGGCATCACCCTTCTCGGTTGCTTTGCAATACCAGCCACGGCCTCGTGTACTCTTTAGGGGCGCCCCGCGCCCGCTGGCGTACCTAGCCCCAAGGCTGGGTTTGCCCGTTAAGTTACCTTGCTCGACTGCTTTGCGATACCAATTCGGCGGCCGCCGGAGGTGGCGCCGCGGCTGCCGAGCGCTCGGCACGGCTCGAACTCTCCGTTTGACACCCGCCCCGTGTCGGCGCGACGATGCAAAAAGCTTGAAAATGGAAATTCCGGTTTGACAGGCATCCCAAGATGCCGAATTGAGAGATTTTCAGTCGTTTGAGGTTTTTGACCATACGCGCTACTCGGAGTGCGACGGGCAAGCCCCAATGACCGAGTACGTCTTCATAAGCTATGCGTCGGCAGATCAAGAGACCGCTAACCGGCTAGTCGCCCAAATCGAAAAGCGCGCAATCCCGTGCTGGATTGCATCCCGCAATATTCGACCCGGACAGGACTATCAGAACGCGATCGTGCATGCGCTGGAAGGCGCCGGGGTAGTTCTGTGTCTCTTTTCGCGGGCGGCCAACGAATCAGCGGATATCCCCAAAGAACTGGCGCTCGCAAGCAAATTCAAGAAGAACATCATTCCTGCGCGGATAAACGACATTGTCCCGACCGGCTCGTTTGCTTATCAGATGACGACTGCGCAGTTCATCGATTTGTTTGACGATTTCGAAGCGAAGGTGGACGAACTGTGTTCCTATCTGGCGGAGACGCTGCAGCTTGCTGACGTCGTGCACCAACGAATTCATGGTGAGCAACGCCAGCGCGTTACCAAGCGCAAGTTTCCGGGCGCCGTTATCGGAGTGCTGGTAGTGCTGATGGTCGCGGGAATCGGTTTCGCGATGGCTCCCAGGTTCGCGGCCTGGCTCGATGTGCTTGTGCGATCGAAATCGACGGCGCCAGCCCCGCCTCCGGCCCCGAGCGCGGCAAAGCACGCGATTAGCTCGCTTGCGGTCCTGCCACTGGACAATCTGTCTGGCGATCCGAGTCAGGAGTTCTTCGCCGACGGAATGACCGAAGAGTTAACCACCGACCTCGCCAAAATCAGCGCGCTGCGGGTGATTTCCCGCAGCTCCGTGATGCAGTTCAAGGGCGAGCACCGCAAGCCGGTGCCGGAGATGGCCAAAGCCCTGAACGTGGATGCGGTGGTCGAAGGTTCGGTCTTGCGCGTCGGCGACAAGGTCCGGATCACCGCCCAGTTGATCGATGCGTCGATTGACAAGCATCTGTGGGCGGAGAGCTACGAGCGTGACTCGCGCGACGTGCTGGCCTTGCAGGACGAAGTGGCCTCGGCGATCGCGCGCCAGATCAATATCGAGGTGACGCCGCAGGAACGAGCTAACCTTTCCAATGCCCGGCAGGTCAATCCTAAGGCCCACGAAGCCTACCTCAAGGGGCGCTACTATGTTGACCAGTGGACTGAGGAGTCGCAGCTCAAGGCCTACAAATTTTTCGGAGAGGCGATCGGGGCGGATCCGGGATTCGCACCTGCTTACGCAGGCTTGGCCGATCTCTACTCGGGGAGTGCCTTGTTTCTTCTCCCTCCTGGGGAAGTGATGCCGCAAGCGAAGGAGGCCGCTCAAAAGGCAGTGGAACTGGATGATACGCTTGCCGAAGGTCATACCTCGCTGGCGCTCAGCAAGCTGCAGTACGATTTAGATTGGACAGGATCCGAAAGCGAGTACCGCAGGGCGACCGCGCTGAATCCCAGTTACGCAGAGGCACACGTCACCTATGCGATAATGCTTGCGATGCAAGCGCGGTTCGATGAGGCACTCGAACAGGCGCAACGCGGCAATGAGCTTGACCCGCTCAATTTGATCAGCACGCTGGTTGTGGCATTTGTGCAGACTCTGAAAGGCAACTACGAGGCTTCCAGGGAACAGTTGCACAAGGTGTTAGGAGTTGACCCAAACCAGGACCTTGTGCGAATTGCACTGGGCTTCAACGATATTGAGGCCGGCGAGCTCAAGGAAACAATCTCAGACCTGAGCAGACCCACTAAGATCGAGTACGCGCCGTTCGTCAAAAGTTTACTTGGTTACGCGTATGCGGCTTCGGGCGAACCCGCGAAAGCCCAGAAATTACTCGACGATTTGAAACAACTCTCCGGGCAGGAATACGTTTCGCCTCTCTGGCCAACTCTAATTTACCTGGGCCTCGGGGACAAGGATCGGGCGCTGGACGGATTGGAGAAGACCTACCAGGCGCACTCGCCACTCATCCTCGCGATAAAGGCCGTCAGGCTCTTCGACCCGCTGCGAACCGAACCACGCTTCATTGCCTTGCTCAAGAAAACGCACCTGGACAAGTGACGCCGCGCGTTTGGGGCCGGCGCCTTCAACAGCGAGCCGGTGGGGTGTCGGTAGTTGAAGCGGAGTTTTCGACCTGAGATTCGAGCTAATCGGGCGGCGCGGAACGCAGGTAAGGATCCTTCGGTACCATGGCCGGGACGGGCAGCGCTGGGTAGTTACTTCCCGCCGTTCTGGATGTATTTTCCGGCGCTTACCAGCGTTCTCATGAAGGTCTGGATGCCGGCGTCCAGGCGCATTAACTCGGGCACCTTTTCCCCCAACCCCTTGCCCGGGTCCGCCGACACGCTGACGTAGCGAATTTCCGTTGAGCTCCCATCCTTTGACGAGCTCAAAACGTAATCCGCGCGAAACTTGACCGCCGCCTTAGCGGTGGTCTGGGCCGTGATGGTCTGCTTGCCCGAATCGAACGTGAATTTAATCACGAGCGGTTTCGTGTTCGAGTTGGGACCCGTCGCTCCGTAGTACTCGACCTCGACCACTTTCTCCGTGGCGCTACTCGACAGGACCTTTACGTTCTTGATCTCTGCACTGTACTTTGCGAGCTTGTCGGGATTAGTCAGCGCCTCGTAGACTTTCGCAACAGGTGCGTTCAGGCTCGCGGCCAATTCGAGGCGGAGGTTGCCGTCCTTGTCCATCGAGCTCTTCTGACCCTCGAAGTCCGGCTCGATAGTATCCGCGTGCGCTTGATCTCCCAAAAACGTCAAGAGCGTCAGACCAAGCATCAAAATCGTCAACGAACACGCGAACCTCGAAGACATTGTGGTTCCTCTTCTGAGAAGATCTGCTCGGTCATCGGCGGTGTGAATTGTGAAACATGACCGCCTGCCTGTCAAGGGACCGCTGCCAGGATCTCCCTCACCGCGTTGTGGCCCCGATCTGTACTCCGCAAAAAATCATCG
Organism: uncultured delta proteobacterium; assembly: GCA_963743865.1. Classification (GTDB taxonomy): domain Bacteria; phylum Desulfobacterota; class Binatia; order Binatales; family Binataceae; genus Binatus. Next base: position 2,484,517 of record CAVURG010000006.1, on the reverse strand, counting down.
ACACTCACGCAGCGCGCGCTATCAGACTGTTGTCATTAGCGAAAATTCCAGCCCATCCCATTAGAGAGGTCTCGATCCGCGCGCGTGTGGTTCGTGAGGTCGGCGACGCTTTCGATCAAATCCGCGACATCGCGAACTGCCTCGATTTCCTGGAAGGCGAGCCGCAGGTCGACGCCTACCGTACCGGGTTTTGGGGCTCCAGTTATGGCTGTAGGTAGCGAAAACTCGGATCCCAAGTCTGGCTCGGCAGAGTGTTTATGGCAGAGTGTATATAAGGGAGGCGCTGGCGAGCCCGTCGTCTACGTAGCGTCAATGTTGGCCGACGTGATCACTCTGTTGCGCTCCGAGTGCAGCGAATGTTCGGAGGCGTGCCCCTCGTGTTCAATTACGATGGACAATATTTTGCCGGGGCCGGGGACAAGGGTATAACGGTCGTGGACATCGGGCTCGGCGCGCAATCTGCGTGGATTGCCACGGAGGGCGCGGTTCGCACGGTTGCGTTCAGTGCGGATGGACTTAGGAGTTAATGCGATCCGCGCCTGTGCCGCGCATGGTCAGAAATCTCGACCATCGGGCGTTCCAGTATCACGACCCGACCGAGCCGTCACCGCCGAACAAGGATTTTCAGTAATCGACATCGGGTGCGTCCAACGGAAGCATCGGAAACATTTGTGTTACCGATCGGCATCATCGCTAATAGGCGATGACAGCATCGCTTATGGGGCTCAGCGATTGCCAGCGGCCTGTATTTAATCACTATTTTGTGAAACTGACCAAAGAAGCGCGTATTTTGACGCGATGGCACCAAATTTGCGGCATTAGTTCGCAGAACTGCCTCAGCATCAGCGATCGCGGCATGACGCCCCTCGATCTCGGGCAACAGCGGCCTCGACTCGATGAAAGGGCGTGGTCCTGATTTCTCAAACGGCAGCGCATTGCAGCGCAAAAAACGAGGAGGAGTGAAATGAAACACGGAGTGAGCGTCATGTTTTTGTACCGACGGATCTGGATCATTACGCTCTCGGCGTTGATTTGCGTTGGAGTGCAGGCAATTAGTGGGCAAAACAGAGCTGTAGCAGCCGGCATGACTTACGGCATGTCGCGGGTGCTGGCGGCGGGACTCCATCCGCAGCCCAGCAACTGGAGCGGAAACTACTTCCAGATGAAGGACGGCGCGCTCGACAAGTGGGATTTCTCTGCGGACGGCACCTTTGCGCACGAAGGCGCGGCCGCAGGCGGCGGCTACAGCAGGACGACCAGTGAGCGCGGAGTTTACACAATCTCCGGCAATACCATCACGCTACAGTTCTGCTGTTCGGCGAGCGGCATCATCAGCGGACCCGTGGTGGGCGCCAGTCAGGGCGCGGCGGTGTCGGGACCTGTGCGCCTGTATTTCGGTGTGATAGGCCCCAACGGCGAACAGGGAATCGTGCTGGGAAGCGATCAACTCAAGAAACGCCCCTGGTAGTCTCGCCTCAGGCCGGTTTCCCGGAGGCCGCGAGAATTGCAACTAGGGAGAGCCAAGGAGGAAGTCAAATGAAAAAATTCACGTGCTTGCGAATGAGTCTAGGCCTGGCGTCGGTGGTTGCTACGGTCGGCTTCTTCGTCCTGGCAGGGATTGCGAGCGCGCAAGGGCCGGCAGTGAGCGCCGGGCTAAATGCGGATATGCGCAACGCGCAGGAACGAGTTGCAATTCAGGCCTTACAAAGTGCGCCGGGCGCAAGCGGGCAAAATTCAGCAGGCCAGCAAATCGGGGTGGATATACTGTTCCCCAGAATAAGCGTCGACAACATCATGTTCGTGGAACTCCAGTCGGAAGACGTTCCGGTGGCAAATCAGCGCTTCCACCAGCCAGGAACCTGGGCAGAACATCTAGCAATCAAGGATAGTGCAAATCGCGTCGTCAGTGCGACATTTCGCCCGGGAGACGGCCTTCAAGGAGGACACGTCTACGACGTTAATATCTACGGCGCCGCGGGAGACAAACATCTAGTCGGCCGGATCACGGTCGTTGCAAGTGCAAGTCCGCAAGTCTTCCGGTTTGAAGCCGCGGGGTTTGGATCCAACAGCGCGAGCGCCGCGAATACGCAGGGGACTGCCGAGCAAAACGACGGCAGCGCAGAAGTGTTCGATCTTTCAGGTCTGCCCGCCGAGCCAACCAATTTCACCGAACAGCGGCTGCAAGCCCTGCTTGGAAACCACCGGAAGGGCGACTTGGGCGATGCGGCTATGATCCAGGACCTCATAGCTCAGGACTATCAAGCCAGGGGCGATCAGGCGCGCGCGCAGGCGGCCGAACAGCGGGCGGTCTTGGCGAGAAGGATTGCGCGCGGATACTGAGGAAAGGATTTGCAGTTGCGCTTGCACTCAATTCGATACACCCGCGCTGGTTCTAATGTCGGAGGTACGTTGGACGGAATAACTTTAGTTTGAAGCAGAGAAAGTGATGATTAGGAAATCGGGAATTTGTGCAGGTGTTTCAATGGTTGCGGCGATACTTCTTTGTCTCGGGTCGCTATCGGCACGCGAAACGCCAACGCCGGAGCAAGTGCTGGCCGCCGCAGTCCAAGCCAGTGACTTGGAAAAAATCAAATTGGACCCCGGCGGCTGGTGGAACGATGCGCCAGAATTCAACGGCCGTCTCTACACCAGCTTGGGTCCACCACCGGTCGAGGTTTTTGTGATGGCTCATGTCTTCGGGCTGCCGGACAACGATCCTTCGGGAGTTGCTACCGCTCTGAGCCTTTATGGCGATGCCTCGGCAACCAAAGCCAAGTTCGACCAGAGCGCCGGATTAGACAAACAAAATTTCGGGAATTTGGCCGACGGGCCGAGCGTGGGTGACCAGAGCCACTATATGCGGCGGGCGGGCGACAGCAAGAATAGTGCGGTCGCAGCGGTCAGATTTCGTTACGGAAAATACCTCGTGAGAATCGACGCCGCGGGCAAAGCCGCCGAGCTCTCGACTCAAGCGCTGGCGGGACTGGCCAAGGTTGTTATCGGCCGGTTGGATAGCCTGGAAGCCGGCGAGACTCAGCCCTCCAAGCCTGCCGCAAGTTGCCAAGAGGTTGCCGCTAGCAGACGAATCGGCTGGACCCATTATGGGCACCGCAGGTCTTGTAAGTGATTCCTGGGCATGGGATACCTCGGGCGGTATTTCCCCCGAGTTGCGCACGCTGAGCCGTCAGGGAATCAAGGAAGGCGCAACACGGAGATATGTGCTTGCCGCACAGCCGGACAACGTCCTTGATCTCGTAATCATTGAATTCCGGAACGAGCGGGCAGCTTCATTACAATGCGACGCTGAGTATGACCGTAAGGAAAATCAGAAGGCGTGTGAGACCGAAACACCGACTCTCGTCAAGACCCCGGGTCCGGGGGGCGAACATTCATCTTACAACACTAAATTCCGCGTCGGAAGGTGGGTGGTACAGATAACATGTGGCAACCCCTATGCCCCGCAGGCGGCTTCGGCCTGCGCAGACGCTTCCCGGCACTTGGAGGAACGTGTCAAGCGGAACCTCGCGGGATCGTGACTGAAATAGCGGCCGGACCCCGCGAGGATTTGTCGACCTTTAGACAGTCCGCGACCGCCTAAGCGAGTACATTCGCATGGTGCCGTAGTTCTTGGCCGCAAGAACCCACCCGACATACTCGCACGTGAATTGGACATCGGCGCCAGCGCGCGATTTCGATCACGGTGCGGATTGGAGTTTCTTCAGGTTCTGCGTGGCTAGCTCGTTCCCTTTGGCTGCCGCTTTTCCGTACCACTTTTTCGCTTCGGTGAGATCGCGTGGCACTCCCCAGCCGTTTTGGTATATGACGCCGAGTTGGTATTCGCTGTCTGCATCGCCCTGTTCGGCCGCTTTGCGATACCAGCGCGCCGCCTCGTCGTAGTCCTTCGGCACTCCCCGACCGTTGGCGTATATGCCGCCTAGGTTGTATTCGCCTATTGCGTTACCCTGCTCGGCTGCTTTGCGAAACCAGCGCACCGTCTCGTCGTAGTCCTTCGGCACTCCCCAACCGTTGGTATACATGAGACCCAAGCCCGCTTCTGCATTCGGTTCACCCTGCTCGGCTGCTTTGCGAAACCAGCGCACCGCCTCGTCGTAGTCCTTCGGCACTCCCAAGCCGAGGGTGTACATGGCAGCGACGCTGGCTTCGCCCAATGCATTACCCTGCTCGGCTGCTTTGCGAAACCAGCGCACCGCCTCGTCGTAGTCCTTCCCCACTCCAAAGCCGTTTTTGTACATGAGGCCCAAAGCAATCTCGCCGTCTGCATTACCCTGTTCGGCTGCTTTGCGAAACCAGCGCACCCCCTCGTCGTTATCCTTCGGCACTCCCCAACCGTTGACGTACATGCTGCCCAAGCCCACTTCTGCATTCGGTGCGCCCTGCTCGGCTGCCTTGCGGAACCAGCGCAGCGCCTCGTCGTAGTCCTTCGGCACTCCCCGGCCGTTTTGGTACATGACGCCCAGGCGGAATTCGCCGCCTGCATTACCCTGCGCGGCGGACTTGCGGAGCCAACTGAGCGCCTCGGCAAAGTTTTTGGGAACTCCCAGCCCGTAAGTGTAAAGGTTGCCCAGCCTCCGCTGCTGCTCGGGATCTCCCGATTTCGCAGCGTCGCGGATTGCATCGACGTAGGCCGGCTCGGGAGTTCCCGCGAGCTCAGGTGCAATGCCAAGCTGTATCGCATCGATTATCCGGTCGGCTTGAGCATCCGCTTCCGCCAGCCGCTTGTGCTTCGCCTCCGGGGCGAGGTCCTGCTGAGCAAGGTAGTATCGTGCGCCGAAGAAGGCAGCGGTTCCGACTAACGCAATCACTAAAGCGGCAATCGCTGGGATAATCCACTTCGGGCGGGTTCGCGCGTGGGCGATCACGGTAGGCGTTGCCGCGGCGCTCGGCGCGACGGGCGGCTCGATGCGAATCCGTTGAGGAGGGGTCGGTTGAGGAAGGCGTCCCTCGGCGGAGCCCGCAGCGTCGGTGGCGAGGCGGTCGAGCCAGAATTTCGCGGAATCTCCGATGCTCTCCAAATGCCGCTCGAACGGCGGCGTGATTGCGTCGAGCCAGTGAGGCGTGGCGAGGAAGTATTCGAGGTCCCCGGTGGGCTTGATGTCCTCGATCCGGACCGGCATGACCACCAGCCCCTTGTTCACGGCGCGTTCCACTTCACGACTGATATGCGCGGACCCGTTGGCGTGCGAGGAGAGGACGAGCAGCATCACGCGCGCGCCGTCGATCGCCTCGAGTAGCGCGGTGCCATAGTCCATCCCCGCCCGGATGTCGCGAGGCGCTATCCAGCATCGGATGCCGCGCGATTCGAGCTTCGCGCAGACCGCATCAGCATACGGCTTGTCGCGAGCCGAGTGACTTATAAATACGTCGTGAGCCATTTCCCCCCGAGCAACTTCCTTAAACCAAAACAGCACGGAAACATAGGGCGCGCAGATCGTACCGTGGAATCCGGGGATTCCAGAACGCCCTCCGCGCATCGATGTGCAAGCGTGGCGCCACCGTCCGTGGACCGAGCACCCACTCCCTAGTCCGCCACACCGGATCGATTCGACCCGCTTCAAGTCATGGCTTGAAGATGCTTAGGTTCAAGTGCTCGACTCTTACCCTTTGCTCTGCGATCGCCTTGCCAACGCGGTGCAACTGGGGAATGGCTCGCACCGAATCAAGCTTCTGTACCTGCTCCGATCTGATGTCGGCGCATCCAAGCTCAGCTAGCCCCGTTTGCGTCAAGTCTCCGTTGTATCGGACAAAGCGGAACAGTTTCTCGCGCAGCGGGCCGATCGAGCCGGCCATGTCTCCCACCTCGGCGTCGAGCGGATCGCCGAACACGCATTCGCCGAACACGCGGCACAGAAAGTCCTGCTCGTTGAGGGCGGCGAACATCAAGGCCGCCGGAACGCGGGTTGCGTTGAACAGCAGGTTCATCTGGCGGGGCTTGAGCCTCTCGTTGACCCGCGCTTGGGCGCCCGTGCCTACTGAAACGATCAGCATTTTGTCGGTTCCCGTTTCCCATGGGCGCGCCGGAAGACGTGCGTTGGGCCAGTAGCGATCCACGGTGGCCATCAAGAACATTTGGAAGGCCGGATTGTTGTATACGGTGATCCCCCCGTCGACAAACACGAAATCCCGGTCTCCGATCCGAATGGTCTCTGGCGCAAAATAGATTGGGGCCGCGGCGCTCGCTCGTGCGAGTTGCCACAGCGGCAACTTGAGATTGCAGTCCGGAAGGTCCGAATGGTTGAACTTCGCATATGGACTGTTCCAGACCGGCCAGGGCGAATCAGTCGTAGCGTTTCGCATCATCAGCAGGAGCAGGGTTTTGATGTTTGGCGATCCAAGAGTGGTGTCGGCTCCCAACACCGCTCGAAGTTGCTCGGCGAGCGGCTCGCTGTCGTAGCGGTTCTGCAAACGCTTCCAGACGCGCGCCTTCTCGAACATCGACGAACCACTCCGCTCGTAAAAGCCAAGCACGTCGTCAACTGACATTCCGACCGCGAGAGTGGCCGCTATAATCGCGCCGGTGCTGTTGCCAGCTATGAAATCGAAATAGTCGGCAAGTCTATAGTTCTGGTCGCCAGTGGCCGAACGCAGTTGCTCTTCCAGTTTTCTCAGGATTTCCAGTGAGAGGATTCCACGTATTCCGCCGCCATCCAGCGCCAGCAGCTTTTTTGGACCGGGATTGCGTATGCGATCTTCTAACGAACTCATGACAAATTTGTCGCTGCATCTTTACGAGGCGCACCTGGGCCGGACGTCGCGGCAGCGTTCGGTCCAGTCCGCGGCTCCAGCGTCCACCTCGGGCCAACGCTCGTGTGGCGCCTCTTGAGCCATTTGATTCACGGCCCTGAGCTTAGCGCCGCGAAGGCGATGGTTTCCAGAGGCGGCAAGAAATCAGGCTCGGGCGGATGACTCACAGTGATCGAGCGGAACTACTCGTCGCGTTCACACTCAGCGACCGCACCTGACATTTATCGGCCATTTTCCCGCGGCTGCATCCCCTGCGCGGATCGGAGCGTGGCCCCGGGCGGCACCCTTGCGGTACCAGTTAAGCGCTTCCGCGTATTCCCCTCCACGCCTTGGCGACGGCGTACAGGCTTAAGTAGCAGCGACGTCGCGACGCTGCCGATGTCTGCGTCATTGCGCTGCGCAGGGAATCGCTGATAAGCAAGAGTCGCATTGTTTGACCGTCAAAAGGCAGATCGAGGGCAAGGTGACGGCTGATTCGACTCCGCTCGTTACGGTCCGATTCCCCTGGTGTTCGGCGTTACAGGCCATCGCGACCTGATTTCCGAGGACGTTCGAGGACTTGAGGCGGCGGTACGCCAGGTCTTCCAAGCAGTGCAAAGCCGTTACCCGCACTCTCCGCTGCGGTTGTTATCGCCGCTTGCTGAAGGCGCGGATCGTTTGGCCGCAAGGGTTGCGCTCCAATTGGGCGGGGAGCTTTTGGTCCCACTGCCCATGCCGCGTCAAGAATACCTGCGAGACTTCGCGACCCTCGAAAGCAGGCAAGAGTTCGAGAGACTACTCGCCAGGGCTTCCCAGATATTTGAAATGCCAGCTGCACCTGAACCCCACTCCTTCCCAATATCCAAACCGCCGAGTTCCTGTGATCGACATTACGAAGAAGTTGGCATTTACGTGGTGCGTCATAGTCATTTCCTGCTCGCACTATGGGACGGGGAAGACAGCGGATTACCCGGAGGCACGTCCTCAATTGTGCAATTCAGAGTCGCCGGCTTACCCGCCAAACGCCTTAACCCTCTGGACGTTCCGGATCCCGGGATCCTCTTCCACATACCTGCTCGGCGGCAACAGAATGCCGATCTATACGTGGGTGACTATAGCCAGTTTTGTGCGCAGGCTTGGGAAAAGGCCAAAAGCCGGCTGGGGGGGACATGGGAATGTGGGACCGGTCTATACGCCACCTGTTGTCCGAAAGCAGTGTCATTGGAAGGATTTGATCGGATTGTCAGCCGGATGGACGGATTTAACTGCGAGGCGACAGAAGTCACCCGCCGCGGAGAGGGTTTCTCTTCAGACGCCACGGCCCCCGAATTTGACAGCCCCGACACGCGCATCCTTGGGGCCTATCAGAACGCAGACTATCTCGCCGTTCGCAACCGAGCGAGCTATCGTCGCGCGTTAATCGCGATCTATTGGACCGGAGCTGCTACCGGCTTGAGCTTCGGCCTTCTGGGCCTGCCGGGTTTAGCAGCGCCTTCGCTGGTGCTTTCCTACGCGCTATTTTTTTCAGCCACGGTGGCGGTGTTCCAGGTGCAAAAAAAGAAGGGTTGGTTTGATCGTTATCTGGAATATCGCGCCCTGGCAGAGGGGTTGCGCGTGCAGCGCTTCTGGCAGGTTGCCGGTCTTGGCCATGGTGAAGATCGTGTAGAAGCCTTCGATCTGTATCTGCCCAAGCAGGTCGGTGAGATCGGATGGATCCGGGAATCTCTACGGGCACTTAGCCCTTGCGAACGTGTGAGCAGCAAGGAATCGGCCAGGCAGTTCATATATGAGCACTGGGTAAAACAACAGGCTGATTACTTCGGTGTTGCGGCAGAGCGCGAACGTCTGAAACTGCGAAGATTCCAACGGATTGCGAATGCACTCTACGGTACTGGACTGATTGCTGCGTTGGCAATTCGCAGCCTGACGTATGCCTCGAGCACAATTCTCAGCACCTTTATGCCGTTTGACTTGGCGCTGTGGCTTCTCCTTCTCGCTCCCGGGTTGGGCGGCCTGGTGTCTAGCTATACCGGCCATCTGGGCCTGGAGGAGCAGCAGAAGACTTATCGGCGCATGGCGCAGCTATTTTGCCTTGGCAAACAACAGATTGAGGCCTCCCTATCCCGCCCCGATCCGTCCTTTTACGAGGCCGTCATCCGTGCTTTAGGCAGCGAAGCTCTGAGGGAAAACGCAGACTGGCTGCATTTACATAGTACGCACCCGGTCCGGTCGCCGAACATTCCCCGAGTATCCCTGCGGTGGTGGCGCAAACCAAAGCCTGACTGAGTATCGATTTCATGGTGTCAGGCGCTGATCGATCCCGGAGGCAAAATGAAACCGCTGTGTTTCGTGCTAATGCCGTTCGGAAAGAAAACCGATGCCGCCGGGCGATTCATTGACTTCGATGAGGTATATAGGCAACTCATCTCTCCCGCAGTCCAGGCTGCCGGTATGGATCCGATTCGCGCCGACGAAGAGCGAGTGGGCGGATCGATCCACAAACCGATGTTCGAGAGGCTGATGCTTTGCGACTATGCTATCGCCGACATAACAGGAGCGAACCCCAACGTCTACTATGAGTTAGGCATTCGCCACGCGGTTCGACCGCGGAGCACAATCATTCTATTTGCCGGTGGAACCCCTCTGCCGTTCGACGTCGCTCCCTTGCGGGCAATGCCATACCAATTGAATGCGGCGGGCGTGCCGACAAATCCTAGTGAAGAAGCGGCTACGATAGCAGCGCGTCTTCGAAACGCGCGCCAGGATCTGAGCGACGACAGTCCGCTCTTTCAGCTGGTCGATGGCATGCCGCGAATGGAAATCGACCATAGCAAGACCGATGTTTTCCGTGAGCTCGTTGACTACTCAAACGAATTCAAGCGGAGGCTGGCGGCCGCTCGCGCGAAAAATATTGATGCCGTTCGCGAGATCGCGCAGAGCGGTGAACTGGCGGATCTCGGCGACGTTGAGGCCGGAATCGTTATCGACCTCTTTCTGTCTTTTCGCGATTTCAAAGCGTACCAGGACATGGCGGACCTTTACGCTCGAATGCCCGCGCCGCTCCAGCGTACTCGGATGGTGCGGGAGCAATTGGGTCTCGCGCTGAACCGTCTCGGCAAAAGCGAGGAAGCGGAACGGGTGCTGTTACTGGTAATTCAGGAATACGGCGACAGCAGCGAAACCAACGGTCTCCTCGGTCGAATTTACAAGGATCGCTGGGAAGCGGCGAAAAGCTCGGGACAAACGTTGGAAGCGCGCGGTATATTGAAGCGGGCGCTCGCGGCCTATCTTTTGGGATTTGAAGCTGACTGGCGCGACTGCTATCCAGGAATCAACGCGGTCACGCTGATGGAGATGATGGAGCCACCCGACCGCGCGCAGGCCGACCTCATTCCAGTGGTGCGATACGCGGCATTGCGGCGAATCCGCAATAACGGCGATTACTGGGATCACGCGACACTCCTGGAGCTTGAAGTCCTTTGCCGCAATAGAGAGGCAGCTGAGGACGCCGCCGCCTCCGCGCTGGCGCTGGGTCGTTACAGTTGGGAATTGGAAACCACCGCGAAGAACATTCGCTTGATCCGGGAGACGCGGCAACAACGGGGCGAAGACGTTGCCTGGATTCAAGAGCTTGAAACCCAATTGAGCGAGGCCAGGAAAGGTTGAGACCCGAGATGCTCGGCAATAGAACGGAAGTGGCATTTGAGTGCTCTTTGGGTGCGCCCCTGGCTTTTCACCCCGTAGCCTTAGGCGGCCAGTCTGTCGCCGGGCTGTGCCCTACCTTGTACCCATCGGCGCGTGAACTTGGACTTTCCGGCATCGCTGTGCGATCTTGGAATTCGACGGAAAGCTCATAGATGACATTGGCCGCGATGAGCGAGAGGTTTCTGGCGATCATATGAGCCGCACGATCAAATTAAAGAGGATAGTTGTCGCGGGTGACGTAACCATAGACTGGAATCTCGCCCGAACAAGAGTCGCCGACGCGAGCGGCTCACAATGGAATGCAGATGATGAGGTAGCCATCTATCGCGGGCTGGGAGGTGCGGCGCTTCTTTCCAACCTGATCGAAACAGTAGTGGGAGGCGTCAGTGAGCCTTGGGCCGTTCTGCATCACCTGCCGCCTCCTCCCCCTGGATCGAGCCTTACCGATTCCAAATTCGTTCAGTCGTGGGCGATTTGGTCGCTCTTCCCCGCGAGAGTTGGATCCCCAGTGGCGACCGTATGGCGGGTCGAGAAGTTTCTCGGTTTGGAGCGTCGTCCAGCAGGTGTGGTTGGCCCTGCCACAAAGTCAAGTACGGACGACGGACAGGCGGACATAGTCGTTCTCGACGATGCCGATCTGGGGTTTCGGGACGATCCCGAGCTTTGGCCCGCGGCCTTACGCGCCACCAATGCAGCGCAAAGGCCGCGATGGATTGTTTTGAAGACGGCCAGCCCAATTGCCCAAGGGCTGTTATGGAAGCATCTTCTCGAGCACTTCGCAGACCGTTTGATCGTGTTGATTGCAATTGATGATCTTCGGTTGATGGATGTGCAAGTCAGCCATGAGGTTTCATGGGAACGCGTTGCCGAGGAGCTGACCTGGGAGCTCCTTAACAATCCGAGCATTAACTCGCTCTCCCTGTGTGCCGCCGTGATCGTCTCGTTCTTCACAGCAGGCGCCTTTCTGCTCTCGCGAACCAGCAAAAAAGCGAAACCCCAGACGGTGAATTCTACAATTCGTCTATTCTTCGATGCAGCTGGAATGGAGGACACGTGGGCCAAGGAGCATCCTGGCGGGGTAGTTGGTTACACCACGTGTCTGGCGGCGGGCATCGTACGAGAGTTGGTCGCGGCAGTCGAACAACCGCAGATCCGCAGAGGGGTGCAGTCAGGGCTTGGGGCAGCACGAGCGTTGCATCTCAGGGGGTATGGCGTTCCTGGGACGAGAGCGTCGGCGGCAGCACTAAAGTTTCCCACTGAGGAAATCGTAGAGCATTTGCGCGATGTCACCCCGGCGTTTGCAGAGGTGCAATTGCCGAAGACGATGGTTTCGACCCGCGATTCCGCCACCGGCGGCCGTCCCTGGACCATTCTCGAGACGGTACGGAGCGAGAAGCTCGAAAACGTCGCCGATGCCGTCGCTCTGTATTCGGTGGAGGCGGTTCTGTCCGACGTGCCGCTCGGGCGATTCGGCGCACTAGTGACGGTTGACAGGGGCGAGATTGAGAGTTACCGCAGCATTGCGTCGTTGGTCGGCGAATACTGGCACCAGGAGCGGCAGACGCGGCCGCTGTGCTTCGCCGTTTTCGGTAGTCCCGGTTCGGGCAAATCGTTCGGCGTCACCGAGGTGCTCAGATCGGTGCTGGCGGATCGAATTTCGGTCCTCGAATTCAACTTGTCGCAATGGCAGGATCCGGAGGAACTCAGGCAGGGGTTTCATCGCGTGCGCGACGCCGGCGTGACCGGCTGTCTTCCGCTGGTCTTCTGGGACGAGTTCGATGCTGCGTTGCACGGGCAGCCGCTGGGATGGTTGCCCCATTTTCTTGCGCCAATGCAGGATGGGTGTTTCTACGACAGCGGGATCACTCATCCAATCGGCCGCGCGGTGTTCGTGTTCGCGGGCGGTACCGCCGAGACGATAGGGGAGTTCGGCCACAACCTCGACCTTGGCGAAGAGCAGTTGCGCAGCGCCAAAGTCCCTGATTTTGTCAGCCGTTTGAAGGCTTATGTGGACATCCGCGGGATCAACGCCCATACCGCAAACAAGCAGGGTGATGCTCTTGATCTTTACTACCTCATCCGTCGCGCAATCCTGCTGAGGGCGCTTCTTCTCCGGTATGCACCGCAGTTGTTTCACCAGGAAAAGGACGGAAAAGTTCTTGAGATCGACCGCGGCGTACTGCGTGCTTTTCTCCAGGCACGCCAATACAGGCATGGAGCGCGGTCGATGGAAGCGATCGTCGGCATGAGCCTGCTGCTGGGCAAGACAAAATTTGAACGTTCGTCGCTCCCGACCGAAAGCCAACTCGACCTGCATGTCGACGGAAAGGACTTCCTCGCTTTGGTTCATCGGATCGATTTGCAAGGCGCTGTTCTCGAGAAGCTCGCGGGCGCCGCCCACGAGGTGTTTTGCGAGGGTCGACGACGAGCGGGTTGGAGACAGGGACCAAGGAACGACAAGGCAAAGAAGCATCCTCTGCTGGTTCCGTACAACCAACTCGACGAAGTGTACAAGGAATCCAACCGCCGGATGGTACGCACGATCCCGATGAAACTGTCGGCAGCTGGCTACGTGATGGTTCCAGCGCAGGGCGCTATGGGAATCGGCCGGCTCACCAATTCGGAAATAGAGACCGTTGCCCGTATGGAGCACGAGTTATGGATGAAAGAGCGGATAGGCCGCGGATTTACGACCAGCAGGCCCACCGATGATCGCCCGAGGCGCAATACATCTATCGTCGACTGGGGGCACCTTCCCGAAAGAGTCAAAGAGATCGATCGCGGTCTGGTGCGAGACATACCGAAAATCCTCAGCCTCGCTGGCTACGGCATAGCAAAGATTGGAATCGCCGGCTCATCGCTTAGCGAGCCCGACTGACGCGCGGCTGTCGTTCCTCAAAACTTAATCCACGCGAATTCGTGGGTGGTTTCGATGGGCTGGCGATAGCCTGCGGTGCATGGGGATGCCGACAAGTGAATCATTCCTGGTGGCCCGAAGCGGCGAACCCCCAACCCGCACCGCGCTGCTGTTGGAAGCGATCGCCCTGCGCCATCAAATTGCCGTGCTCGAGCGCAGCCGAACTCGTCGCCCGTGCTTTCGCCTCTGGGATCGGCTGTTTTGGATATTGTTCTCGCGCCGGTGGCCTGTGCCTCCCCTCAAAACTCCATCCACGCCGAAAACACAGGAGTTTCGCGCCGCGCCGCCCGGCAGGTGAATTTCCCTGCTCCGCCCTGAAAATTCCCTGTTACATCGAAAAAATTCCCTGTTCCCCCAAAATAATTCCCTGTTCGGTTGAGTAGGGAATTTCGTCAAAAACCCGAGAGAAGACAAGACTTATTTGGTCTCAATTCGACCCCAAGGCGGCCGAAATCGCGATAATTCCCTGTATTTTCCCTGCTGATCAGGGAATTTGACGCAGAGAGCAGTTCGCATCAGACTGCGGCATCCGCCACCCAGTTATTCTCCGTTTACGGTTTGGCTGCAGATGATCGAAATCCGCGCCTGCGTGGCCAGTTTCGCTTAGCCTGTGCCAGCGGAGAACGCGCCGAATCTTCGAATCCGCCCATTCGCTGCTAGTTTTCTCCGCGGCGATCAAATTCGGTGCCAGGACGAAAATGTGCTGGAACAGATCATCGCCTCGGCAGGCGTGCCGATCGCGTTGAGGACCTCGACCAAACAGATGCGCAAATGTTATAAGCGGAGCAATCAGTTGAGGAGGCCCATTGCTAGTGTCGCATAAAGGATTCTCTCACATCGGGCTCTCGACCCTGGACCTCGACAAGACTCGCGAGTTCTACGAGGGCGTGCTTGGCTTCAAGCCGGTGCGCTGCGACACTATCGCGGTGAAAGAGGGCGGCAGGATTCGGCACATCTTTTTCGATACCGGACGCGATCAGTTGCTCGCCTTCATGGAAGCGCGCGGCGTCCCCGGCGTTCCCGCCGAATACGATGCGGGCATCAATCGCGGCCTTGGCGTGCCGAGCGCGTTCTATCATTTCGCATTCGAAACCGGCAGCTTGCCGGGGCTCGAACGGAAACGTGCCGAGTTGCTTGCCAAGGGCGTCAAGGTTAGCGAAATCGTTGATCATGACTGGGCGAAATCCATCTACTTCAAGGATCCCAATGGGATGCAGCTCGAGTATTGTTGCTATACTCGTGAGCTCAACGACGATGACGCGCGCATGCAGGATCGTTTCGAGGCATCGATTAAAGGGATGGGCCTCGACGAGCAAATCGATATCGCGCCGAAAAAGTAACTCAGCGCCGGACTGACGGCATTGGCAAGTTTGGGGGGAGAGGCGATCCCGGCAGGCGTTGAGTGGAATTGTGATCTGGGAATCCTTCAAGTCTGACTTCTCGTGATGCTGCACCAGTGGTGGTGTTGCCGGTCGATTCGTTGCGGAGGGACGCTACCGTCACTTTGGCCCCCGCGCTGCAAAATCGAACTGCGCTCGCGCGCCCGATTCAGGAACCGGACCCGGTGGCCGGTGCGACTTTGGGTAGAATTCCTGGCCGCCTGCCCTCGTCAGGTCGAATCCTACCAGCGCTTAATCCGAAAGGAGCCGCTGCTGACCATCCCAATTGATCGGGAGACAAGCGTGGTTGTGCCTACCAAAAACTCCGAAAGCGGCAAAAAGTCTAAGCTTGAGAGATTCATCGCCATGATGTCGTCAGTCTAGATAGTTCCCAAGGGTCTGCTAGCAGCCAGACAAGGTCGGCGAACCTTCGGCGAATCGAGCCGCTTTGTCGGTTCCCAAAACCTGGTTTGCACCGCTGAAGCCGTCCCATGGGAACCATTCACCGCGCCCCTCAGGCTATGCGAGGCCGTCCAGATTTGCGATGGAATTCAAGCCGGACCAAGTTTTGAGAAGCGACAACCTTCAGCCTGTCCGTGTCGAATTCCGCCCAGACAGGAGGCGGCGATGCGTGTATCGGTCGACCAAATAAACGCTTGCGGGACTCAGAGCATGTGCGAAGAAGGTGGCGTATATCGAGCATGCCTCGCCTGCGACCAATGCGGCGAGAAGGCTCCATCGTCTCGCGCCTTTGAGCGAAGACTGCTTCATCATGTCTCCGTTATGGTCGCGCGATTTAGATCGCGGCGGCTCCGTTTGGCCTCGGCCAAACGATTATCGGCTTCCGAACCCGTTCAAGTGTCGGTTCAGATGGAATTTTCAGCTTGCACAGGTCAGTCGGCTATCATCATCGAAACTGGCACGCGTACTCTTCTCACCTAGTCCTTAGGAACTGAAGAGTCCACTCGCAGGTCGTTGGTAACACTTCGTACGCCGTTAACATCTCTCGCGATCGCTTCAGCGCGTGATACGACGTTGGAATCGTGTACCCGGCCCTCCAGCGTCACGGCGCCGGCTACTGTGGTGACGTGGATCTGGCCGGACCTCAAATCTTTGGCAGCAGCCAGATTCGTTTTCACTTCTGTAGTGATTCTCGTATCGTCCAATGCGGTAACCGTCCCGTGATACGCGTTCTGCGCCGCGCTTTCAGTGTCTTCGCCTGCCCGATGCATCGAAGTGCTGGCGGGAACGCCAGAGCTGCCACTCGTTTCCTGTGCGAGAGCCGGCAGTGCCAGCCCAATTCCGAGAACCATCGCCGGTACTATAGCCAGTATCTTGTTCTTGCTACTCATAGCTCTGATCTCCTCGTTGAGTTTCAGTGGGGCAAAGTCCTAAGTGATTACCTCGCGGGCCTTCGGCTCGAGCGTTGTGGATGTTACGTCCACCCGTCACGCGGGACGAGCTTTTGCTTAGCCAAGCGCGCCGGACCTGCGGCAAGGTATGGCCAGCGCTTGGTATCAACGCTTAG
Source organism: uncultured delta proteobacterium (assembly GCA_963743865.1). GTDB lineage: Bacteria > Desulfobacterota > Binatia > Binatales > Binataceae > Binatus. Next base: position 2,468,247 of record CAVURG010000006.1, on the reverse strand, counting down.
AAAAAGAATCCTCAGCTGTGCCCCCGATCCATACTGCCCATATTGTGGTTGGCTTCCATATGGCGATTCAAAAAAACAGGCTTGTAAACCGAGTATTGCGACGCCCGGCGCCGCCGCGAAAATAGTCTTTGCCCGCATTTTCCTACACTTCCTTCTACTATCTTGAGCGCGTAAAAGGCGCAAGCAAAGCAGAAGGGGCTCGCATTTCGAACTGAGCGGTGCCCTCGAGCACTGAAGCGGAATTAAATCGGGTTGATAAGTCCGAGGGAGCTAGCGAAAGGCATCGTTGGAATTCCACTCCGGGAGTTCAACGAGGCGGTCAGTTTGATTATCGGTCGGTGGTGGAGGCTGCTGGAGCGCCATTCGCACTTTCTTAACCAAATCATTCGAGAGAAAATAGCGATAGTCTTGCTCGACCCTGGTCGCAAGTTCGGTGTGCGGGGATGATCATAGATATGCACTAAAGCGGTCAGGAGATCACGGACACTGGCAGGGGGACTAGACAACAAAAGGTGTGAATGGGTTTGCCAACGACAACCATGAATCCAGCTCACGTCCCGAGTAATCCCACGGGGGGAAGGGGGCGCATGTTTCCGATCAATTACTGGAAAAGGCGCGCGCCGATACCGAGACCGTCCTGAGGGAGCTTGAATCGCGATTGGACGGCTTGAGCGAGGCGGAAGCCGATTCGCGCTTGAAGCAGTACGGGCTGAACGAGATTGCCCGCGAGAAGCGTCAATCGGCCCTGATGCGCCTCTTGAGTAACGTCAAGAATCCATTGGTCCTCCTGCTCACGGCGCTCGGCGTGCTTTCTTTTCTGACCGGTGACCTGCGGGCGACCGTGGTCATTTTCGTGATGGTGGTTCTGGGCGTGGTGTTGCGTTTCTTCCAGGAGATGCGGGCCGATAACGCCGCCGAAAAGCTCAAAGCGATGGTCAGCAACACGGCGACGTTGGTGCGTGATGGCAAGGAAGCTGAAGTGCCGCTCAAGATGTTGGTGCCGGGCGACATCATCCGGCTGGCCGCCGGTGACATGGTCCCGGCCGACGTACGGGTGCTTTCCGCCAAAGACTTGTTCCTGAATCAGGCGGCTCTCACCGGCGAATCCTTGCCCGTGGAGAGAAAGGCCGACGCCGCGTCCGCCGACGTTCAGAACCCGCTGGAGCTGCCCAATATCTGTTTCCTGGGCTCCAACGTGGAGAGCGGCTCCGCGACGGCCGTGGTCATCCACACCGGAGACAAGACCTACTTTGGATCGCTGGCGGCCAGCATCGTCGGGCAGCGCCAGCTGACCAGCTTCGACAAAGGCGTCAACAAGTTCACCTGGCTGATGATCTGTTTCATTGCCGTGATGGTTCCGGCGGTCTTCCTGATCAACGGACTGAGCAAGCACAACTGGTTGGAAGCTTTCCTGTTTGCGATGGCGGTGGCCGTCGGACTGACCCCCGAGATGCTGCCCATGATCGTGACGGTCAACCTTTCCAAGGGCGCCCTGGCGATGGCGCGCAAGAAAGTGATCGTCAAACGTCTGAATGCCATCCAGAACTTCGGGGCGATGGACGTGCTGTGCACCGACAAGACCGGCACGCTCACCCAGGGCAAGATCGTACTCGAAAAGCACCTGGACGCGCACGGCGATCCCAGCGAAAAGGTGCTGCAATACGGCTACCTGAACAGCTACCACCATACCGGGCTGAAGAACCTGCTCGACGAGGCGATCCTCGCCCATGAGGAGCTGGAGGAACGCCTGAAAGCCAAAGAGAAGTACCGCAAGATCGACGAGATCCCTTTCGATTTCGTGCGGCGCCGGATGTCGGTGGTCGTGGAAGATACGACCGGATTGAACACGCTGATCTGCAAGGGCGCCGTCGAAGAAGTGCTGGGCCTGTGCACCCGGGTGGAAGTCAAGGGAGAGGTCATCGAGGTCCTGCCCGAGCACGACGCCAAACGCCGGCAGATAGCGGACGACCTGAACGGTCAGGGCTTCCGGGTGATCGCCCTGGCCTACAAGCAAATGCCGGGGGCGACGGATGAGCCCACCTACGCGATCAAGGATGAGTCCGACCTGATCCTGCTGGGTTTCCTGGCCTTCCTCGACCCGCCCAAGGACACCGCTACGGAGGCCTTGAAGCGGCTCCACCGCCTGAACGTGGACGTCAAGATCCTGACCGGCGACAACGAGATCATCACCGCCTACATCTGCAAGGAAGTGGGCATGCCGGTCGAGCATCTCTTGCTCGGCTCTCAAATTGAGGCGATGAGCGAAGCGGAACTGGCCGAAGCTGCCAGCGTGACCAGCGTCTTTGCCCGGCTGGCCCCGGCCCACAAGGAACGTATCATCCGCGCGCTCCAGAGCAAGGGCCACGTGTTGGGATTCATGGGCGACGGCATCAACGACGCCCCGGCCCTGAAGGCCGCCGATGTGGGCATCTCGGTGGACAGCGCGGTGGACATCGCCAAGGAGTCATCCGACATCATCCTGCTGGAAAACAGCCTGCTGATACTGGAGCAGGGCGTGCTGGAAGGCCGGCGAGTGTTCGGCAACATCGTCAAGTACATCAAGATGGCCGCCAGCTCCAACTTCGGCAACATGTTCAGTGTCGTGGGGGCCAGCGCGTTCCTGCCCTTCCTCCCCATGCTGCCGATCCAGGTGCTGACCAACAACCTGCTCTACGACTTCTCGCAGACCACCATCCCCACCGACGAGGTGGATGCCGACTGGCTGACCAAGCCGCGCAAGTGGGAGATTGGCAGGATCCTGCGTTTCATTCTGTTTATCGGGCCGATCAGCTCGATCTTCGATTACCTGACATTCTTCATGATGCTGTATGTGTTCAATTGCTGGCACAACCCGGCCCTGTTCCACACCGGCTGGTTCGTCGAGTCGCTCTTCACCCAGACGCTGATCATTCACGTCATCCGCACCAACAAAATCCCGTTTCTCCAGAGCTGGGCCAGTTGGCCGCTCATCCTGACTTCGGTCATCATCGTCGCGGTGGGCGCCTGGCTGACGGTTTCGCCCCTGGCCGACGCGCTCGGCTTTGTCCCACTGCCACCCCTGTACTGGTTGCTGCTGGCGATCATATTGGTGTGTTATGTGGTCCTGACCCAGTTGGTGAAAACCTGGTTTTACCGCAGATTTGGCGAATGACAGATCCCTTGTGGCGCTGGTGCACACCGTAGGTTCGCCAGATCGCGCGCAGCATCGAGACGTTTGGATTCAACGCGCCGGTCTTGGTCGACACCACCCTCAAGGTGATCGCAGGGCATTTGAAAACCCGCTGGCACTGTTGGGTGGGGTGCATGGCGGGTTATGATGCGCCAATGAATCAAGCCGCTGCGTCCTGTAGAAACCAGCTCAGGAGCATCGCGCGCCGAGCGATGCTTGAACGAGGCCTGTTGCCGGACTTCTCCGCCGCGGTCGTGGCGGAGACCGGCTCCATCGCGAACGCGGCTGCCGCGCCGGATTCATCGCTGAGAGACCTTCGGCGCCTGCTGTGGGCATCGATCGACAACGATGATTCGCTCGACCTCGATCAGCTTTCTGTCGCGGAGCAACTCCCGGGCGGCGCGGTAAAGATTTTCGTCGCGGTGGCGGACGTCGACGCGATCGTAAAAAAAGGCTCTGCTATCGATGGCCACGCGCGGACCAACACCACCTCGGTTTATACCGCCGCCGAAATCTTTCCGATGCTTCCGGAGAAGCTCTCGACCGACCTCACGTCGCTTGCCGACGGCAAAGAACGGCTGGCTATCGTGATCGAGATGGAGGTTGGCGCCGACGGCGCAGTGCGGAAATCCGGCATCTACCGGGCGGTGGTGGTGAATCGCGCGAAGCTCGCCTACAACGGGGTCGCTGCGTGGCTGGATGGAACCGCGCCCGCGCCGGCGCCGATATCCGCCGTACCGGGCCTTGACCAGAATCTCCGCATCCAGGATCGGGTCGCGCGGGCGATGAAAACGCGGCGGCATCAACACGGTGCGTTGACGCTGGAGACGATCGAGGCCCGCCCCGTGTTCGATGGCGATTCGTTGACCGATCTGCAAGCGGACCAGAAGAATCGCGCTACCGAGCTGATCGAAGACTTCATGATAGGGGCGAACGGGGTGACGGCGAGATATCTCGCGCAGAAAGGTTTTCCGGCGCTGCGACGGGTTCTGCGCTCGCCCGAGCGTTGGGCGCGAATCGTCGAGCTGGCAAAGGACTTGGGCGAGCGTCTACCGCCGCATCCCGATTGCCAGGCACTCCAAGAGTTCCTCGAGAAGCGCCGGCAAGCCGATCCCGCGCGCTTTCCAGACCTGTCGCTTTCAATGGTCAAGCTGTTGGGCCGCGGCGAATACGTGCTCGAGCTTCCCGGCCAGCCGGTGGAGGGACACTTTGGGCTTGCCGTGAAGGATTACACCCATTCGACGGCGCCGAACCGGCGTTTCCCGGATCTGCTCACGCAGCGCCTGTTGAAGGCAGCGCTTTCCGGGGCGCCGACGCCGTACCGCAACGACGAGCTTGGCGAATTGGCGCGGCACTGCACGGAGCAGGAGGACAACGCGACCAAGGTGGAGCGTCAGGTGCGAAAGTCGGCGGCCGCACTGCTGCTCGAGTCACGCGTGGGCGCGCGGTTTGAGGGGATTGTGACCGGCGCTTCGGTGAAGGGGACCTGGGTGCGAATAGACCATCCCGCCGCGGAGGGAAAAGTCGTGCGAGGATACAAGGGCCTTGATGTTGGAGATCATGTCGTCGTCGAGCTGGTCGACACCGAAGTCGAGCGCGGCTTCGTCGATTTTGCGCGGGTGGGAAAATCATGAGATCGCGCAAGCTGGATCCGCCGGCCAATCCACCGCTCGCATACAAAGACGAGAAGTTTCTCGATAGCGATGAAGCCCGTCCAATACGGATTTTAGCGGAATATCTCGAGCCGCTTCGGATCCTTTGCCGCGAGCAGGTACACGAGACAATCGTATTTTTCGGCTCGGCGAAGCTCACCCCCGACGGTCCGCTCGGACGCTACTACCAGGAGGCTCGCGAGCTTGCGCGACTGATCACGACGTGGTCGAAAAGTCTTCGGTCGCACGCTCACCGGTACGTGGTCTGCTCGGGAGGTGGCCCCGGCATCATGGAGGCGGCCAATCGCGGCGCCTCCGAAGCCGGTGGAAGGACTATCGGGCTGAACATCGGATTGCCGCACGAACAGCGGCCCAATCCCTACATCACGCGCGGGCTATCCTTCGAGTTTCACTACTTCTTCATGCGCAAGCTGTGGTTCGCGCATCTTGCGCGGGCGCTGGTGGTTTTCCCCGGAGGCTTCGGCACGCTCGACGAAATGGCGGAGATACTGACCCTGCAGCAAACGCAAAAACTGGATCGCCCAATCACGGTGCTTCTCTACGGCTCGCAATACTGGAAAGAGATCATCAACTTCGACGCGCTGGTGCGGCACGGCATGATCAGCCCCGAAGATCTCAAACTGTTCAGCTTTGCCGACGATCCAGCCACGGCGCTTGGCCTGCTGCAGAAGGGTCTCAGCGCACAGCCTGAGGAAACGCCGCCGGCTTTTGCGCATTCGTGCGCGCCTCAACTTCAACGCCAAAGCGGCTGAACGCCCCGATGTTTAAGAGGTCAAACCAAGGCGCGTGCGGGCGTAAAGTTTGGCGGCTAAACGGAGACGTTGCGTAGGGTTATCCTCAGATCAGCTTTTCGCGATTATGATTCAAGTTGGCGCGTGATTGCTCGCCTTTTCCCAGCCGCGGATTTCGCGATCTACGCCCGCGTTGACGAGACGCCCTGCGACCGACGGTGTGTCTTCTAAAAACTCTCAAGGCAACGAAAAGTCTAGTGTTTTGGGATAAACCGCCGCGATGTCGCCGGCATGCCTGAGCTCGAGCGATGCATCGTTTCTTCTTTGCTTGCCCGCCGATTCCGTAGCCCGGCGGTTGTGGAGCTAGAGAACCTCGCGCTCCGTCACCAGCTGCACGTTCTTCGCCGCCAGCGGCCGGGTCGGCCCCGGCTGTTCGCGATCTGATTCGGCAGATGAACAGCGCCAACCCGCTCTGGGGTACGCCTCGGATCCACAGTGAGCTGCTCAAGCTCGGCATCGAGATCAGTCAAGCTGCGGTCGCCAAGTACATGGTGCGAAGACGAGCTGCGCCTTCCTCGACCTGGCGCAGTTTCCTGCGCAATCACGCCGAAGGCATCGCTGCGATCGATATGTTCGTCGTGGCGTCAGCATCGTTTCGGCCGCTCTACGTGATGATCATTCTGGCCCACGATCGCAGGAATATCGTGAGCACCGCCGTCACCGAGCATCCGACCGCAGCCTGGCTCTCGCGCCAGGTAACCGAAGCCTTCCCATGGGACACGGCGCCCCGGTATCTGCTGCGCGACCGCGACGCATCGTATGGCTCGTACTTCAGTAACCGGGTCAAGGTGATGGGCATCACGGAAGTCGTCACGGCGCCACGCTCACCCTGGCAGAACGCTTACGTCGAGCGCGTGATCGGTTCGATTCGCCGCGAGTGTCTGGATCACATCGTGATCTTCAACGAGCGTCATCTGCGCCGCGTCCTATCCTCGTATGTCGATTACTACCATCGAACCCGGACGCATTTTTCGCTCGACAAGGATTGCCCGCCCTCACGCCCGATCCAGCCACGCAGGGTCGGAAGGGTCGTCGCCATCCCAAAAGTCGGCGGCCTGCATCATCGCTACGAACGCCTCGCCGCCTGATTCGTCCCGGATTCCTGCTCAACAATCGTTGCGCGGCGGCCGGTACTCTGTCGTCTGAAAATTTCCGTATTCGGAGGTCTTTCGATCTCGATCAGGGGTGAGCCGCTTGTGGTTCAGATTCCAGCCCGTCTCATTCCATCGCATCAATTCGATAGCAATTCTCGCAGCCGCTCGAATTCCGTTTCGGATAGAGTTTTTAGCAGGGACAGCCTAATATCGCGATTCACGGTGAGTCTGGCGGAAAATCTGCAATGGCAATTCTGATTCTGCTGGCGCATTCCTGACCGCTCGGCAGAAGAGTTATGAAACAAAAGGGGCGCTTCCAGCTTCTCTCTTCGCTTCTGGCGCTGTGCCTGAGCGCGATAACGCCGATCGCGATCGCGGAGCCGGCATCAGAGGGCACAACCTCTGCGACGATTCTTGTTTACCATCGGTTCGGCCCGGTGGTTGCCGATAGCATGACGGTCACGACCGCGGTCTTTGCATCGCAGCTCAAGTATCTTCATGACAATGACTACACTGTCGTTCCGCTTCGCGATGTAGTGAATTTCGCCGCAGGTCATGGTGAGTTGCCGCCACGCGCCGTTGCGATCACCGCCGACGATGGCCATCGCACAGTATTCAGCGACATGGCGCCGTTGGTCGAGCGCTATCGAATCCAGGTGACACTGTTCATTTATCCATCCGCGATTTCTAACGCCTCGTATGCGATGACATGGGAACAGATCGCGGAACTGAAAGCCACCGGACTCTTTTCGGTGGAATCGCACACGTATTGGCATCCCAATTTTCGCATCGAGAAGCGCCGACTCTCTACCGAGGATTACTGGAAGTTGGTGGATAGTCAGCTCAACAAATCGCGACAGGTCCTCGAGCGCCGGCTCGGTGGCCACGTGACGATGCTGAGCTGGCCGTTCGGCATCTACGACGATGAGCTGATTGCCGCGGCCACAAAATCCGGATACGTCGCCGCATTCAGCATCGAACGACGCAAAGTCTCGCGCGGCGATAACGTCATGATGCTCCCCCGCTTCATCGTTACCAATGGCGACGTCGGACAAAGATTCGGGAGTCTGCTACCCGCTCGGACGCCAACAACCAGTCGGTGATAGTTGATGTCGAGACCGATTATTTTCACGCTGTCTTTGTTCGTCCTCGCATCCTTGTTCAGGCCTCTGCCGGCATTGGCTTACACCGGGACCGTCATCGATGGCTCGACCAGGCGGCCGGTGGAGGATGCGATCGTGACACTCGGGGACGTTGTGGTTCGAACCGATCACGACGGCAAGTTCCAGATCAGCGGCCAAGGCGACGTTATCGGTTTAAGAGCATACGGCCATCAGCGTGAATCGATCTCCCTCGGAGTGCTGAAAGATCATTCCGAACCGATTGCGCTCGCGCCGATAATGCCGAAGGCGCTCTATCTTTCATTTTACGGAATCGGCAGTGCCAAATTGCGCGAGGCGGCGCTCGGCCTTGTCGACAAAACCGAACTTAATGCCGTGGTGATCGACGTCAAAGGCGATCGCGGGATGATCGCATTCAAGACCTCGCTTGCGCTCGCCGAGCAAGCTCATTCGAACCAGCTCACGACGATGCGCGATGCGAAGGCAATGATTGACCGGCTCCATCACGATAACATTTACGCTATCGCACGAATTGTCGTCTTCAAGGATGATCCGCTGGCGACCGCGCGACCCGATTTGGCGGTGAAGCGCGCCAGCGGCGCAATCTTCAAGGACCGCGAACGCCTGGCGTGGACCGATCCCTTCAACACCGAGGTGTGGGACTACAATATCTCGATCGCGCTCGAGGCGGCGCGCCTTGGCTTCGACGAAATCCAGTTTGACTATGTGCGCTTTCCCGACGCGCCAGGGCTTAAGTTCTCGAAGCCAACCGACATGAAGAGCCGCCTCGCCGCGATCTCCGGCTTCCTGGCCGAGGCGCGCCGCCGCCTCACTCCCTACAATGTGTTTCTCGCCGCCGACATCTTTGGATACGTGACGTGGAACCTCGACGACACCCATATCGGGCAGCGGCTCGAGGAACTCGCGCCCATCGTCGATTACGTCTCGCCGATGCTGTACCCGTCGTGCTTCCAGTTCGGCATTCCCGGCTATCGCAATCCGGTCGCGCATCCGTATGAAATCGTCTTCCTCTCGCTGCAGAACGCGCGCGAGCGCGGAATTCCCTCGATACGGTTTCGCCCGTGGCTGCAAGCGTTTCGCGATTACGCCTTTGACCATCGAGAGTTCACCGGCACGCAGATCAGGCAGCAAATTTCGGCCGCCGAAAAGTTCGGCTCCGACGGCTGGATGCTATGGAACCCGCGCAACCAGTACACCGCCGAGGGGCTGAAGGTGGAGGGCGCGGCCTGCAAGGATGACGCTCCGGACGTGGTACAATAGTCGCAATGAGAAGCCCGACGGCGTCTTTCTCGCACCGTCTGATCGCGGCACTCGCGTTCCAGTTGCTCGCCGCGATCTTTGCAACATTGGCGTCCGCTGATGCTGCCTCGTCTGCACGCTTGCGTGAAGCGGACCTGCGACGAATCGACACCATCGTCCAGTCTGAGATCGAAGCGGGAAGAATCCACGGCGCCGTCGTCGAGATCGGGCAAGGCAACCAGGTCGTTTATCGCCGCGTTTTTGGATATCGCGCGCTTGAGCCCCGGCGAGTCGCGATGACTCCCGACACAATTTTCGATCTCGCCTCGCTGACCAAACCCGTCGCGACCGCGGTCGCGATAATGCAGCTTCGCGAGCGCGGCAGGATCGACCTCGACGCACCGGTCGCGACTTACTGGCCCGCCTTCGCGCGCAACGGCAAGGAACGCATTACGATTCGCCAGTTGATGACGCATTATTCCGGCCTGGCGCCAGATTTGGACCTACGCCGCAAATGGACCGGCTACTCGACCGCAATGAAGATGACCGCGGATGCGAAGCCGCTTCATCCTCCGGGAACGCACTACGAGTACAGCGACATCAATTTCGAGGCGCTCGGCGAGGTGGTTCGGCGCGTCGCGAAGCTTCCGCTCAACGACTATTGCCGCATCAACATTTTCACGCCGCTCGGAATGGCTGACACCGGTTTCAGCCCGCCAGCGCGAGAACTCAATCGTATTGCGCCGACCGAATACGTCGACGGCAAGTTGCGCATCGGCGAGGTTCACGATCCGACCGCCGCGCGAATGGGAGGCCTCGCGGGTCATGCCGGACTGTTCTCCACCGCCGACGACCTGGCGATCTTCGCGAGGATGATGCTCGACGGCGGACGCGCGGGCGCGGTCACGATTCTCTCTCCGCGTTCGATCGACGAAATGACGATTCCCCAATCGCCGGCCGACGCGGTTGATGCGAGCCGCCTGCGCGGCCTGGGATGGGATCTCGGCGCGCCGCTGTGTGCGAATCGCGAGCAGCTCTTGCCGGTCGGCTCGTACGGCCATTTCGGATTCACCGGGACGATGCTGTGGATCGATCCCGTATCTTCCACTTATGCGATCATCTTGACCAACCGCACCTACCCCGGCGGCGCCGGCGATGCGGGCCCGTTGCGGCGCGAAATTCTCGACGCTGATTTCAGATCGTCTCGGTACCCTGTCCGAGGATCGCATCGTGGAATGCCGGCCTTGCTTGAACTCCTTCTGCGCGTTGGCCAAACGCACTTCCGCTCACACACGGGTTCTGACCGGCGCCGACGTATTGGCGGGTGACGGATTCGCGCAACTCAAAGGCACGCGCGTCGGATTGATCACCAATCAGACCGGCGTCACTAACGCCGGCACTCGCGATATCGAAGCGCTTTCACATGCGCGCGGACTCACGCTGCGCGCGATCTTCAGTCCCGAGCACGGCCTGCACGGCGATGTCGATGAGAGCGTCGCGACGGGCACCGAGCCCGTCACGGGTCTGCACTTCTTTAGCCTGTACGGAGAGACGCGGCGGCCGAGCGCCGCGATGCTCGATGGCCTCGATGCGGTGGTGTTCGACGTTCAGGACTCGGGCGCGCGCTTCTACACCTACATCACGACGATGGCCTATGCGATGGAAGAAGCGGCCCGCCGCGGCATCGACTTCTATGTGCTGGATCGTCCGAATCCGATTTCGTGCGCCGTCGTGCAAGGTCCGATTATGGACGCCGATTTGAAATCGTTCACCGGATATTTCCCGCTGCCGACGCGCCACGGCATGACGGTCGGCGAGCTTGCCGAGATGTTCAATCGCGAAAACCACATCGGCGCGCACCTGCACGTGATCAAGATGCGCGGTTATGCGCGTTCCCAATGGTTCGATCAGACGGGGCTGCGATGGACGCCGCCCTCGCCGAACCTGCGAACGCTTACTGAAGCGACGCTGTATCCGGGCGTTGCGATGATCGAGGGCGCCAATGTGAGCGTCGGGCGCGGGACCGATACTCCATTTGAATTGGTGGGCGCGCCATGGATCGGCTCTGCGGCGCTGCTCTCCTACCTGGACCAGCGAAAGATTCCCGGCGTTCGCTTTCAGTCAGCCGATTTCACGCCATCCGCCGACGCCTATGCCGGCCGGAGCTGCCACGGAGTACGGATTTTTCTCGACGACCGCCTCGCGCTTGATTCGCCAGCGCTCGGAATCGAGCTGATTGCCGCACTGCATCGTTTATATATGAATGATTTCAAGATCGACGCGACGCTCTCGATGGTTGGTTCGCGCCGAGCGCTCGAGGAAATCAAGTCGGGCGCGGATCCCAAACAGATCGTCGCGGATTGGCAACCGGCGCTGGAGAATTTCCGCATCGTGCGTGCACGCTATCTGCTCTATTAGTCTTCGCATTCCTGTCGCTACTCATAATTCCGCGTGCTCTGTAAACATTGGAGTTTTGCGCCGACCTGCGGCTACCAAAAACTCCGAACGCGCCGGAAAGTCTGGAGTTTTTGGATGGACCGCCGTAGTGTCGCCGACATGCTTAAGCTGGAGCGATCCATCGTCTCGGTTGTCGCCCGCCGATTCGTCAGCTCGGCCAAAAGCTCCTTGAGCTGGTGGGATTCCGCGCGCAGCCCCTTGACTTCGTCGCTGCTCGCTTCCCGGGCGGTATCGCCGGCCAGTCGCTTCTTGCCCGCCTCCAGGAAGTCGTTCGACCAGCGATAGTAGAGGTTCTGGTTGATCCCTTCCTTGCGGCACAGCTCCGCGATGCTGTCCTCCCCGCGCAGACCAGCGACCACGATCCGGACCGTCTCTTCAGCCGAGTACTGCCGCCTGGTTGCCCGGCGGATGTCCCGTACCGCCTTTTCCGCTTCCTCCGAATGCGTATCCGCTTTCGATCTCATCTCCGCTCGTTTTGCGGTTAAGATGAGCCAAAAGTCCTCTCTTCCTCAATCGCTCCGTTCTGTCCAACTTGTGCTGAGGGGGAACAGCTCGCCCCTGACTTCAGTCGGGATCGCGCGACGAGCAGGAGGTTGGTCTTTGCCTTGGCGAGGAAATCTTCAGGCAATTCAATCGCGCCGTGGCGCGTCGGCGGTCTGCCGGCGATACGTCCTGGGGGAGATGCCCTTCCAGCGTTTGAATGCGTGGGTGAAGCTCGACGCCTCGGAGTAACCGAGGCGCTCGGCAACCTCATCCACCGTCATCCGGTGTGCGAGCATCTCCTCAGCCAGGGCCTGACGCACCTCGTCCAAGAGCTGCCGGAACGAGGTTCCTTCGGCGGCGAGGTGCCGATGGAGAGTGCGCGGCGCCATTCCCAGCTCCGCTGCGAGCCCTTCCATCTGGGCGGCGCCCCGTGGCCGCAGAAGATGTTGACGGACCCGCTCCGACATGCGCGCCCGCACGCGCCGCCGATCGAGCAGATCTCTGCACTGCTCCTCGCACAGCCGCGCTGTCCGCTCGTCGGCTTGCGGAAGCGGCTGGTCCACCCACTCGTTGCTGATCACCATCTCGTGAACGGGCCCTCCGAAGAAAACCGGGCCCAGAAAGAACTCCTCGAAACGCGCGGCGTACGATGGTCGTTCGAAGCGGAAGGTTGCCCGCTGGAGCGGAAACGGCTTCAGCAACAGCTGACGCGAGAGGGCCACGGTCGCTGCAGCATCGCGCTCGACGAGAAACTGCCGGCAATCTTCGGGAACGTCACGATCGTCCAACACGATCCGGAGCCCCTCGGCCAGCTTCTCGGTTTGGTAGCGATTGAAGGCAAAGGTGAGATCGAGGTAGCGAACCGCGAAATCCATCGCACTGCGCAGGGAGCCGCTGCTAAGGAGCGCGTAGCCCAGGATTCCGTAGCCCGTGAGCCGGTATCGCCGCCCGGCTTCGAGTCCGATGCCCGGGACGTGCGCGAGGTGGTGCAGGAGGTTGCGCACGACCGTGAGTTCCTGGCTCGCCTCGACCTCGAAGAACGGCTCCTCGAGGCTGTCGACCGCGATTGCCGAACCGCGCAGACAATCGCTTGCCAAGACCCCGTGCTCAGCGCCCAAGCTCACGAGCAGCTGAACGCTTGCGATCCCGCGAACCCTCCAATTGCTCATCAATTCGCCACCCTTGGCCGAAAATATCAGATCTCTGTCCGGGTACACCATTCATGCTGCGTATCTCGCTGATTTAATCTGTCACCGTCACGGAGAATCTCGGGAAGGAGACAAGGCGATGGGAACCTTGACGCAGTCGAAGCGGCAGCTCGCATGGGTCTTCGATCTCAACAAGTGCATCGGGTGCCAGACCTGTTCGGTAGCCTGCAAGGTGCTCTGGCCCGGGGAGGATCCGGGTACCGAGTCGATGTGGTGGATGACGGTCAACACGCAGCCCGGGCGCGGCATGCCCCGCGACTGGGAAACGATGGGTGGTGGGTACGTTGATGGCCGCCTGCAGCTCGGCCGCCGGCCAACTGCGGAAGAAATCGGTGGCGGCTGGGATTTCAATTACGACGAAGTGCTCAAGGGTGGCCGCGGCCGCGACGCCCACCTGCACGCGATCAGCGGAAATTCCAGCTGGGGAATGAACTGGGACGAGGACGAGGGCGGCGGCCAGTATCCCAACTCCTACTTCTTCTACTTGCCGCGTCTGTGTGCGCACTGCACCCGACCGGCCTGTGTCGAAGCTTGTCCGCACGACGCAATCTTCAAGCGCGAGGACGACGGGATCGTCCTCATCGACGAAGCGCGCTGCCACGGCGATGGCTCCTGCATCGAGGCGTGTCCGTACAAGAAGATCGACTTCAACGCGCTGCGCGGGGTCTCCCAGAAGTGCATCGGGTGTTTTCCGCGTATCGACCACGGCGTTGCCCCGGCATGCGTGCGACAGTGCCCGGGGCGGGCGGCGTTCGTGGGCTTTCTCGACGACGAAAGCTCAGCCGTCCACAAGCTCGTGCGCCAGTGGAACGTGGCGCTCACGCTGCATCCCGAGTTCGGCGTGGAGCCCAACGTTTACTATGTGCCGCCGCTGGCGCCCGCGCCGTTGCGCGCGGACGGTGGCCTGGACGAGACCGGCGAGCGCATTCCGCCGGCCTACCTGGAGTCGCTGTTCGGTCCCGCCGTCCACGGGGCGCTCGCGACCCTGAAGGCGCAGCTCGAGAAACGGCGGCGCGGCGACTCGTCGGAACTCCTGGACACCCTCATTCTGTACCACTGGAAGGACGCCCTCGGCCACCTCCACCGCGATCCAGCCGACATCGATTGGACGAGCGAACCCACGAAAGGAGACCGTCCATGAGCCATGCGCAAGACGCAGCGATCGATCGGATGAGCAGGACCTGGGCAGACGCGTATCGAGACAAGTGGAAGTGGGACACAGTGACGTGGGGCACGCACTGCGTCGACTGCTATCCGGCCAACTGCCCCTACCGCGTCTTCGTCCGGGACGGCCGTATCGTCCGCGAGGAACCAGCGGCAACCTTCACGACGATCGAGCCCGGAGTCCCCGACATGAACCCCACCGGCTGCCAGAAGGGAGCTGCGTGGAGCCGGATGCTCAACGGAAGGGATCGCGTGACGCTATCCAATGCGCCGCGCCGGCGAGCGCGGCGAAGGCCGCTGGGAGCGCGTCTCCTGGGACGCGGCGACGACCGAAATCGCCGACGCGATGCTCGACGCCATAGAGGAATCGGGGCCCCGGTCAATCCTGCGTCCGGGCACGACCGAGGGCGGCATTCAGACGATCGCCCTCGCCAACAACATCTTTTTGCGTCTTGGGGCCACGGTCTCGGACGTCCTTGCCGAGGTCAGTGACATTGCCCCCGGGCTGTTCATCACCTTCGGACGCTATGGCTCGTGCTCCAGTCACGACGATTGGTTTCACTCCGAGTTGGTGCTGATCTGGGCCAACAATCCAGCCCAAAGCAACATCTCTACGTTCCACTACATCACCGAGGCGCGCTACCATGGCGCCGAGGTCGTCACGATCGCGCCCGATTACAGCCCCTCGGCGATTCACGGCGATCAGTACGTGCCCGTCCGGATCGGTTCCGACGCCGCGCTCGCCCTGGCGATGTGCCGCGTCCTCATCGACGAGGGACTGGTCAACGAGCCGTTTGTGCGCGAACAGACCGACCTCGGTCTGCTGGTGCGCACGGATACCGGCCGCTTCCTGCGGCAGTGCGACGTCCGTGAGGGCGGATCCGACGAGGTGTTCCATCTCTTCGACACCCGCAGCCGGCGGATCGCCGAGGCGCCGCGGACGCTCGATCTTGGCGGGCTTGAGCCGGCGCTGGACGGTACCTACCGCGCCACGCTGAAGGATGGCGCCGAGGTCGAGGTGGAGCCGGCATTCGTGCTGCTGCGGCGCCGGCTCGAGGCGTACGCACCAGAAGACGCGTCGGTCATCTGCGGCGTCCATCCCGAGCGGATTCGCCAGCTGGCACGCAAGGTGGCGAGCAAGCGTACGCGCATCATTACCGGCTGGACGACCGGCAAGTCGTATCACGGCGACCTGATGGAGCGGTCGATGTGTCTGGTCATCGCTCTCACCGGCAACTGGGGGAAAAAGGGCAGCGGCATTCGCGGCATCGGAGCAGGCATGTTCGATGGGCCCTACCTCCAGTCAATGAAGCCACGAGCGGGTCAGCAGGTCACCGAAGAGATGTTTCGAGCCGAGGAGCAGAGAATCCAGGCGGCGCTGGCCGAAGATCCCACGCTCACTCGAGAAATCCTGCTGGCACAGAGCGCCTCCGAAGGAGGCTTGAACCTCGGCGCGACCTCGCCCTTCTTTTTCTGGTATAACCAGTGCGGTTACCGCGAAGTCTATAACAACCCTTCCCACAACGATCCCAGCATGAAGCGCCGCTTCGACGACTACGTCAACGAGGCGCTGGAGAAGGGCTGGTGGAAGGGCCAAGACCATCCGACCGTGGAGCAGCCGCACCGTGTTCTCTTCAACATCGGGGGGAACCCGCTGCGCATGCAGCGAGGCGGCCAGCGGATGCTCCTCGAGCACCTGTGGCCGACGCTCCACATGATCGTCACGCTCGACTTTCGTCTCTCGACCACCGCGCTCTACTCGGACTTCGTCCTGCCCGTGGCGCAACATCACGAGAAGACGAACTTCGACTACTCGGTGCACGACATGATGTACCTCGCGCTGGCGGATAAGGCCGTCGAACCGCAAGGGGAATCCCTCTCCGAGTACCAGGTCACCCTGTTGATCGCGCGCAAGCTCTCCGAACGCGCCGTGGCCCGCGGGATGTTAGAAGTGAAGGGGGAGGATGGCCGATCGGTTCGGATGGATACGTTCTACGAGGACCTGACGCTGAACGGCGCCCTGGCGGACGACGATGCGATCCTGGACGAGGCGGTCCGCGACTCGGCCGTGATGGGTACGCTTCCGCCGGGCACCACGCTGGCGACGCTGCGGGAGACGGGCTGGGTGCGGTTCACCGGCTTGGGCACCGCGGCGACATCGCTGGCGGAAGCTTCCGACGTGCGCCCGGACGAGACCTTTGCTCCGTTCCGCTGGCAGACCGAGAAGAAGGAGCCCTTTCCCACCCTCACTCGCCGCGCTCAATTTTACATCGACCACGACTGGTTCCTGGAGGCAGGCGAAGAACTGCCGGTGCACAAGGAGGCGCCGGCTCTCGGCGGCGATCACCCCTTCGTGGTTACCAGCGGTCATCCGCGCGCAAGCGTCAACGGCATGCACAGCACCGACCGCACGATGCTCGCGACGGGCCGCGGCAAGCCGGTTGCTCACATCAACGACGGCGACGCCTTGGCCCGCGGCATCGAGAACGGGCAGGACATTCGCATCTTCAACGACGACGCATCGATGGTCATACAGGCGCGCGTGACGCCGGCGGTGAGACCGGGTCAAGTGGTCTTGTATTCGGGATTCGAGCCGTATCTGTACCCGGGATGGAAGGACTTCGCGCATCTGGAAACGGGGATGGTCAAGTGGCTGAATCTCGCCGGCGGTTACGGCCACCTGCGCTATCGTCCGTTGCTCTGGCAGCCTGTTCCGATCGACCGGGGCGTGCGCGTAGACATCCAGAAGGCGATCTGACGAGCGGCAATTGACGTTTCTCTACGGAGAAGGAGCCCGATAGCAAGCACCGATCGCGCCGGGTTCGACACAATCATCGTTGGCAGCGGCCCCAGTGGCGCGACGGTGGCGCGGTCACTGAGCCTCGAGAAAAGGAGGGTGCTGGTTCTCGAGGCGGGCAGCGACGCTCGGGTTGACTACTCCTTCGCGAGCCAGCTTCGAGCCACGCGGACCAGCTTCGTCGGCCAGGGTATCCCCGTGATCAGGGGCTTTACGCTCGGGGGAACGTCGATGCTCTACTACGCAACCGCTTTCGATCCGCCGCTGGAGATGTTCCGTTCGCACGGCGTCGACCTGTCGGCGGAGGTCGAGGAGGTCCGGCGCGAACTTCCAATCTGCCAACTTCCCGATCGGGCCATCGGCCCGCGGGCGAAAAGGATCATGGCCAGCGCACGCGACCTGGGCTACGCGTGGGAGAAGCTCGACAAGTTCATCTACGCCGAACGTTGCGACACGGGCGTACCGCACGAGGCAAGGTGGAACGCGCGTATCCCGCTCCGCGAAGCCGTGGAGAACGGCGCCGTGGTGAAGACCGGAGCCCGCGTCCGCCGGGTGATCTTCGAGCGGGACAGAGCCGTCGGAGTCGAGTTCAACGAAGGCGGCAGCGCGAAGACGGCTCGCGCCGGCACGATCGTCCTCTCGGCCGGTGGCATCGGTTCGGCGGTCATCCTCGCCGCGAGCGCGACGACGGACGCCGTGATCCGCCGCGGGACCTTCACCCCGCTAATCAGCGGACGAGCGGACTGGAGTGGTCTTTCGTCCATGAGGGGTAGGATCGTTACCAGGCCCGATCAGTACAAGCACCTAACGCCGGTGCCGTGCAGCGGCGCGCCTCCCTATAGTGTCATTTTTGCCTCTTCCTCGCCAACCGAACCGTTTTGAATTGGAGTCAGCCCCTGCTCCCCCAGGAGTATAGAGTTCTCATCCATAATATGGGTGCAGTCGACCGCGACTTCTTTACCACCAACTCAATGGTGCGAGCCGCGCCATGACCGCCACCAGCGGCAGCAGCGGGGTGTAGAGCCCCGGGGTGACGACCGGTATGCAGGGCGATTCGCGCGTAGCCCAGCGCCTTGGGCACGTTCATCGCGGCAAGAGTCACACCCGCATGCGGGTCGCGCACCGTTCCGGCACGGTTAGCGGCTCGGATGCCGCCGAAGAGCCACGGCCAGCACTCGCAATCCCGCATCCTTCCGTGTATCGCGGCCACCAGCTTGCTGGGTTGAGGCGTGCTTACTTCTTATGCGACACCTTTGGCGGCTAATGGCCTCGTCGCGCCTGCCGCGCCGCCGCAGTGTGATACTTGCGGCGAATATCCGCAATGTCCACCTGCGCCGGTGGCAGCTTCAGCTCCATGTCCTCCAGTGTGTCGGCGAGGATCTCTGAGACAGCCAGGTTGCGGAACCACTTGTGGTCGGATGGGATCACGTACCAGGGGGCGTGCTCGGTGCTCGTTCTTTCTATGGCGTCCTCATATGCCTCAATATACTCCGGCCACAGCTTGCGCTCCGAGTAGTCGCCCTCGCTGATTTTCCAGTGCCGCATCGGGTCATCGAGCCGCTGCTCGAAGCGCTCGAGCTGCTCCTCGGGGCTGATGTGGAGATAGAACTTGAGAATGCGCGTGCCGTTGTCGTAAACCATCTTCTCGAAGTCGTTGATCAACTCGTAGCGCATCGACCACACTGACTTCGGGACCATCTTGTGCACGCGCACCACCAACACATCCTCATAGTGTGACCGGTTGAAGATCACGACTTGCCCTTTGCCCGGCGTGTGCAGGTGGGCCCGCCAGAGGAAGTCGTGGGCGGCCTCGACTCTTACTCGGCTCTTTGAAGCTAGAGACCAGCGTCCCCTGCGGGTTCATGGCCGTGAATACGTGGCGCACCACCCCGTCCTTGCCGCCGGCGTCTAACGCTTGCAGGACGACCAGCAGTGACTTGCTGCCGTCGGCGTAGAGCAGATACTGCGCTTTGGCCAGGCGCTCGACGTTCTTCTGGATCTCCTTCGTCGCTCTCTTATGCGATTCGTCGTGCTTGTCTTTGAATCCCGGGTCAATCTTGTCGAGCCGGACCTTGGCGCCGGGCTTGATGACGAATCTCTTGCGGTAGTTCATAGATTGCGGTTTCTCCTATGGCTTGACTCCTCATGGCCTGCAAAGATTACTCGGTGAGTATTCCTTGCGATCATCAGATCTTCATTGCCGGGTACGCTCCGAATCAAAGCACGGCTATCCAGTGCTGCCCTTAAGCGGTCGGAGCGGCCACCTTGGCGGGGACCGGGGTCGGATGAAGGCTGGCATTGACTCTGGCCAGGTGGCGCTGATGGCGTGCGGTCCCCAGATGCATCAGGCGGTAAACCTCAACCTTCGCCATATCGTTGATGAAAAACCATACGATCGCATAGCCCCACACTAACAGTGCGTACTTCCATCCCAGCGGCGTCATGCCCCATCCGTAGACCGCGGCCAGGGTTCCGATGACCTGGGTTGTTTCGCAGGCAATGACCAGGCGCCAATTGGGCCACGGGCGCTGCCAGAATGTTCCCACGCTTCGCGTAATGTAGATGGTGAGGTGCCCGGCAACCAACAGCTTTAGGAACATGAGGCTCTGAACGACGGGCCTAGGCAGGTGAAGGTATTTTTCTGCGATCCAGAACAGGCCGAATGCAGCGATAACTCCCAACACGCCAAGAACCGAGCTGACCGTGAGTACGCGTTCCATGTCCCAGCGGACCGGGCGTGGAGCTACGATGGTGTTGTCGTACGCGATCATCATGATCGGGAAGTCGTTGAGGACCGCGATGAGCACTATCATGACCGCGGTCACCGGGTAAAAGTTGAACACCACAATCGCGACCGTCATGAAAAGCAGTACGCGGATGGTCTCGGAAATCCGGTAGATTGCATAGCTGTTCATGCGTTCGAATATCTTGCGCGCTTCCGCAATGGCCGTGGTGATTACAGAGAGACCTTTCGCCGTTAGCACCAGATCCGAGGCTGCACGAGCGGCGTCGGTCGCGCCGCTTACCGCGATTCCGCAATCGGCCTGCTTGAGCGCGGGCGCGTCGTTGACGCCGTCACCGGTCATTCCGACGATATGTCCACCCGCCTGAAGCGCCTTGACGATCTTGAACTTATGCTCGGGGAAAACCTGTGCGTAGCCGTCGGCCGCGTCGATCTTGCCAGTGTCGTCAGCCTTACCTTGAGGAAAGAGATCGCCGGCAACCTCGATGTTGGGTCCCAGCTTGAGTTCGAGCGATACCTCGCGCGCTATTGCAAGGTTGTCGCCGGTTACCATGCGAACCTGCAGACCCATTTTTCGCGCGGCTTCGATGGTCGAGGCGGAATCGTCGCGGGGAGGATCGGACAAGGACAGTAGTCCAAGGAATTCCCACTTCCCCTGGGTATCGGTGCGGGCGACGCCAAGGGTGCGATAGCCCTTGGCCGCCAGATCGTTAACCTGCTTTTCAGCTTTCTTGCGCGCGTCCGCGTCGGGATGGACCAGATCCAAAATCACCTGTGGTGCACCCTTCGAGACTTTGAAAGTGGCGTTGTCGTGTTTGACCTCGGCCTCAGTTCGCTTACTGACAGGATCGAAAGGCGTGAAATGAGTGATTTGATAGGCTTTTAACGCCGACTGATCGCTGAGACCTTTGAGGACGGCCTCGTCGATGCCGTCGCCACCCTCCCTTCGCGACGCCAAGGCCCCACCCATGATCAAGTCCTGCTCGCTGCTCGCCTTGAAAATAACGGGACTACCCAACTTGAGCTCGTTCTTGGTGAGCGTGCCGGTCTTGTCTGAGCAGAGAATGTCCATGCCGGCCATCTCTTCGATCGCGGCGAGGCGGGAGACGATAGCCTTCATTTTACCGAGCACGGATGCGCCGACGGCCATCGTGACGGACAGGACGGCGGGCAATGCGACTGGGATTGCAGCTACGGTGAGAATCAAGGCAAAAAGCAGAGTGTCGATCAGTGGATCACCACGAAACAGCGCTACTGTCAGGATCAATGCGACCAGGCCGAGTGTGATCAGAATAAGGAAGTTGCCGATCTTGAGAACCGCCTTCTGAAAGTGGGAAACGGTCTGAACGCTCTCGACCAGTCGTGCCGTGCGGCCGAAGAGCGTGTTCATCCCGGTGGCGACGACGAGCCCATTCATCTGGCCCATTCGCACGATTGATCCGGAATACGCGACGTCGTTTTTCTTCTTGTCGACCGGCAGTGACTCTCCCGTCAGTGCCGACTGATCGATGCTCAGGTAATCGCCATCGACCAGCTTCAGGTCGGCGGGAATGACATTGCCGAGTTTCACCATGACAATATCCCCGCTCACCAGGGTCTTTGCGTCGACGTCACTCCACTTGCCGTCGCGCAGCACTCGTGAATGCAGTGCGAGATTCTTTTTGAGCGCCTCGATCTCGTTGTCGGCCTTGAATTCCTCCCAGAAGCCGACGACCGCATTCAGCGCCAGCATGAAAAAGATAATGATAAAGTCTTCCCAATGCCGGACCACCGCGGAGAGTATCGCCGCGATTTCGATCATCCAGGCGATAGGTCCCCAGAGGAACGATAGGAACCGCTTGAGCGGGCTGATGCGTTTTTCCTCGATAGCATTCGGACCGTCCTTCTTGAGACGGTCCGCGGCTTCCTCCTTGGTCAGCCCATGCTCGATGCTAGAATGGAACTTGGTGAGCGCCTCCTGGATGGTCCCGGTATCAGTTGGTACCTTCACAGCACCTTTAGACGCATCTGCCTTTGCCTCATCGGCCTTGGGCGCATCAGCCTTGGAACCGTCAGGCTTGGGCGCATCGGCCTTAGGTGCATCTGAGGAAGCTGCCGCCTCTGCCTTCTGCCAGTCCTCGAGCGCACTTCCGGATCCGCCTTGGCGCTCCTGGTATAATTCGTAGGCGCGCTTGCGAGTCTCATCCACGGTGGGCTTCGACTCATCGGACTTAGCGACGGTTGGCTTGGACGTTTCTGGTGCGGAGTCCTTTGAATCGTTTACAGTCTTGGCATCTTCTGGGGAACTCTTTTCAGTAGCCATCTTTTAACTCCTGCCAAATGTTCTCCATACAATGCCGACTGACCTTGGTCGCGAGCTCAAAGTCGGTAAATGGGCGGTTGTGAAGGTCCATGGCGTTGTTATTTTCCGACGGTGCCTGAAAGCGGCTGCTGCGGTTGGCTGCGAGGCCGCCACGCCAAATCATCGCTCATCACGTAGATAATCACGGCCACGAGCATCAAACTCACGGCGACCCACAAACGCCAATCATGATGCGCATGTTTCCAGTAAGGACGATGGAAGCCATGAGGAACGCTGTCGTTATCTGGACCTTCGTGCCGAGCGCGACTGTGCTTCATCTTATTCATTAGTTCCGTGCCTTCTCGATCCTATCCCGAATGATCGGGCTGGCGTTGTTACCGCTGGGCTGCTTCCACTTCCAGTTTCGGATTTCCGGTAAGTCCTGGCCGTGCTTGTCGATGTACTGTTTGTGCTCGATGAGCTTGTCCTGCATCATCTGCTTCAGATACGCCCCCTTGCCGCCTAGATGCGGCAGGCGGTCCACTACGTCTTGCACCAAGTGAAATCGGTCAAGGTCGTTTTGCACCCTGATGTCAAAGGGCGTCGTGATGGTACCCTCTTCCTTGTAGCCCCGGACGTGCAAGTTGCGGTTGGTGTGGCGGTAGGCCAGCCGGTGGATCAGCCAGGGGTATCCATGAAAGCCAAAGATGATATGCTTGTCCTTTGTGAAGAGCGAGTCGTAATCGTTATCGCTCAGCCCGTGCGGGTGCTCCGTGCTGGGCTGTAGCTTCATCAGATCAACGACATTGATCACCCGAATTTTCAAATCGGGCAGATGTCCGCGGAGGATGGAAACCGCGGCCAGAATTTCCAGCGTTGGCGTGTCTCCGCAACAGGCCATCACCACGTCCGGCTCGCTGCCCTGGTCGTTGCTGGCCCATTGCCAGATGCCAATTCCTTCCGTGCAATGCACGACGGCGGCGTCCATGGTCAGCCATTGCGGGAGGGGGTATTTGCCTGCAACCACCACGTTGACGTAATGCCGGCTGCGCAGGCAATGATCGAAGACCGACAGCAGGCAGTTCGCGTCGGGCGGTAAGTAGACGCGTACGATGTCGGCCTTCTTGTTGATAACGTGGTCGAGAAAACCGGGATCCTGGTGCGTGAAGCCATTGTGATCCTGCTGCCAGACGTGGGAGGCCAGGAGATAATTCAGCGACGAGATCTTCCGGCGCCAGGGCAGTTCCAACGTCACCTTCAGCCACTTGGCGTGCTGGCTGAACATCGAGTCGATGATCCGAATGAAGGCCTCATAGCTATTGAAAAGCCCGTGCCGCCCGGTCAGTAGATATCCTTCCAGCCAACCCTCGCACTGATGCTCGCTCAGCATCGAGTCCAGCACACGTCCGTCGGGCGCAAGGAATTCATCATTTTTTGCTTCACGGGCGTCCCACTGACGGTTGGTTGTTTCAAAAACTGCGCCTAGGCGATTCGAGAGCGTCTCATCGGGACCGAAGACGCGGAAGTTACGCTGATCCTGATTCAGCTTGGCCACGTCACGCAGGAACCTGCCCAGCACGAGCGTATCCTGGCCGTCGACGGCGCCGGGCGAGGGCACCTTCACCGCGTGGTCGTGGAAGTCCGGCATTCGCAGGTCGCGCAGCAGAATGCCCCCGTTGGCGTGGGGATTGGCGCCCATCCGCCGCTCGCCCTTGGGCGCCAGCTCGGCCAATTCCGGCATGAGTCTGCCATTTTCATCGAATAGCTCCTCCGCCTTGTAGCTCTTCATCCAGCTTTCAAGAAGCTTGACATGGTCGGGATGCTCGGGGTCCACGAGGAGTGGCACCTGGTGCGATCGGAAGGTGCCCTCGATTTGCAGGCCATCGACGACTTTCGGCCCGGTCCATCCCTTGGGTGACTTAAGGACGATCATTGGCCAGCGCGGCCGAGTGGTGTCGTTCTTCTTCCGCGCGTTGCTTTGGATTTGCCGGATGTCTTCGATGACCTCTTCCAAAGTACCGGCCATGAGTTGGTGCATCTTTTCCGGCTCATCGCCTGCCACAAAGTAGGGCGTCCAGCCACAGCCTCGTAGAAATTGCTCCAACTCCTCATGCTCGATGCGGGCGAGCACAGTCGGATTGCTGATCTTGTAGCCATTGAGGTGCAGGATCGGCAGCACGGCTCCGTCGGTAATTGGGTCGAGGAACTTGTTGGACTGCCATGCGGCCGCCAGGGGGCCTGTTTCCGCCTCTCCGTCGCCGATGATGCAGGCGACGATCAGGCTGGGATTGTCGAACGCCGCCCCGAAGGCATGGCTGAGCGAGTAGCCCAGCTCGCCACCTTCGTGAATCGACCCCGGTGTCGTCGGCGCGACGTGGCTGGAAATCCCGCCGGGAAACGAGAACTGCTTGAACAGCTTTTTCAGCCCGGCTTCGTCCTGGCTGACGTTCGGATAGATCTCGCTGTAGGTGCCTTCGAGGTAAGTGTTACCCACCAGCGCCGGGCCGCCGTGTCCGGGACCGGCAATGTAGAACATATCCAGGTCATACTTCTTGATGACCCGGTTCAAATGCACGTAGATGAAGTTCTGGCCAGGCGTCGTGCCCCAGTGTCCGACCACCAGCGGCTTCACGTGCGATAGTTTCAGCGGCTCCTTCAGCAGCGGATTGTCGTAGAGATAAATCTGGCCGACCGAAAGATAGTTGGCGGCGCGCCAGTATGCATCCATCTTGTGGAGCAGTTCCGGGGAAAGAGTTGTCGTCTTCATGGTTCAAATCCTTCTCTTTCAGCCAAGGCCGAGAACGCGGCAAACCGTCCTGGCGATCATGAGTTCTTCGTCCGTATGAATGACGCGGACAGCGACCCGGCCGGTCGCCGCGGAAATCACGCCCTCATTCGCCGCGTTTCGCTTTTCTTCGAGTTCGATTCCAAGGAATCCCAGCCCATCGCAAATCCGGGTGCGGACCACGGCCGCGTTTTCGCCGATCCCGCCGGCGAACACCAGCGTCTCCAGTCCGCCCAACGCCGCCGCGAATGCGCCGATCCACTTTTTGACCTGATAGCAAAACAGTGCGACCGCTTCTGCCGCCCGCACGTCTTGTGTTTCACGTTCGAGCAAGTCGCGCATGTCGGAACTGGTCTCCGACACGCCGAGCAGTCCGGACTGGAAATTGACCATCTCGTTGAATTGCTTCGCGCTCATTTTTTCACTGCGCGCCAGATACCAAACCAGTCCGGGATCGAGATCGCCTGAGCGGGTGCTCATCGGCACTCCGGCGGTCGGAGTGAAACTCATGCTGGTGTCCACGGATTTGCCGTGACGCACCGCCGCCAGACTCGCGCCGTTGCCGAGATGTGCGAGGATCACCCGGCCTTGCGCCGTTTCCGATCCGGCCAGGCGGGCCAGTTCTCCCATTAGAAACGCATACGACAACCCGTGAAACCCGTACCGCCGCACCCCCTGCGCTTCGTAGCGGCGCGGGATCGGCAACAACCGGGCGACTTGCGGCAGCTCATGGTGAAAAGCCGTGTCGAAACACGCCACTTGGGGCAGGTCAGGAAACCGGCGATGAAACGCCTCGGTCAAGAGGATCTCCTCCGGCATATGATCAGGATCGAATGGACTGAGCCGATTCAGTTCCTCGATCATTTCCGGATTGATTCGCTGCGGCTCGAAATACTTCGGCCCGCCATGCACCACGCGATGCCCCACCGCGGTCAATGCATCGCGTCCGCTGCGTTCCTCGATCCAATCCATCAACACCTTTACCGCTGCCGTGTGGTTCGGCACGGCCAACGGTCGGGAAAAGTTCTCCGAACCTTTGACTGCAAACGTGGCATTCGGCAGGCCGATCCGTTCGATACTCCCGTCCAACGCGCGGTGGAGCGACTCGCCGGCTTCAAACAACGCGAACTTGATGCTCGATGAGCCGCCATTGATCGTCAGGATGCGTGGGCTTGCTGGTTTCATGGATGACTCCTTCGTCATGCTGCAATCCGAAATAAGCCAGTTTCGCGCACGTGGACCTGTAATCTGCGTGAAGAATGCTTCGAATCCACTCTAGCTCTTGAGCTGAGTGCTCTTCTGCGCGATGCAGGCGAGAAGGTCGTCCCAGGACTTGACGAACGACGCCGCCCCCTCGCGCTGCAGGTCCTCCGCCAGAGCGTCGAGGTTGATACCCGCCTGCGTGAACCGCTCGAGGACTTGCTCGGCGTCGCCGCCGTCGGGCGGTATCGTCGTGCCGAGACCTCCGTGGTCGGCGAGCGCCTGCAAGGTCTGCTCCGGCATGGTGTTCACCGAGTACGGCGCGGCCAGTGACTTGACGTATAGGATGTCCGATGCTTTCGGATCCTTGGTGCCGGTGCTTGCCCATAACATGCGCTGCGAGCGTGCGCCTGCATTGAGCAGACGCAGCCAGCGATCGGAAGCGAGCAGGTCGCGGTACGCTTTGTAGGTGCGCTTGGCCACTGCTATACCGAGCTGGTTTTCGAGGCTTGCGGGCGCCTTCGCCGCTACGGCCACGTCCCAGCGGCTGACGAACAGCGAGGCGACCGAGGCTATCTGTGGATTCAAGCCTTTGGCGACGCGTCGTTCGATACCCCGGATGTACGCCTCTGCCGCCGCCAGGTATTGCTCGCGCGAGAAGAGCAGCGTCACGTTGACCGCCACGCCTGCGAAGATCGATTCCTCGATGGCCGCAAGGCCCTCGCGGGTGCCGGGAATTTTGATGAAGAGGTTGGGCCGAGCCGCCCGTGCGTGGAGCTCTCGCGCCGCCGCGATTGTGCTCTTCGAGTCGTAGGCCAGCTTGGGCGAGACCTCGAGCGACACCCAGCCGTCGACCCGGTTCGTCGCCTCGTGGATCGGAAGCAAGAGATCGGCGGCGCGTGTCAGGTCTTCGATCGCGAGATCGAAGAACAGCGCCTCGCCCAACTTGCCTTCCTTTAATTTCTGGCGGATAGCGTCGTCGTAGTCGTGGCTGTTCTTGATGGCGTGGTCGAAGATTGTGGGGTTAGAGGTAAGCCCCGTGACCGAGAAATCCTGAATATAGCGGCGGAGCGTGCCGCTGGTCAGCAGAGCGCGGGTGATGTTGTCGAGCCAGAGGCTTTGGCCCATTTCGTGGAGCTGTCGGTTCGCTTTCATCATTTCTCTCCTGGACATAACTGTGCGGCGTTGATGTGGCCGGCCTAACCGGCCGCGATCACTGTTAGCCGGAACACGGCCGCGCCACGCCCGTCATCCGGATGCCTCCTTGGGTTTGGGGTTGTGCCAACGGCCGGGTGAAGCGACGATCGCGTCAGCCTCTTTCGGCCCCCAACCGTGGCGTTTGTAAGGGCGAGCCCGGTGGTGGTTCTCAAGGACTGGGTCAACGACCGCCCAAGCGGCCTCAACCGCATCCTCGCGGGTCAACAGCGCTCCGTCGCGCGCCATGAGCGCGATCGCAACCAGGTCCAGGAGCCCCGAGACGATGACGTTGGCGTTCATAACCACTCCCCGTCAAAACCCGCTCGCGGGCCTCCAGCCGTGCGTGAGCGTTGCGCCATGGTTTGCGCCCATTGCCAATCCGCGCGGCGATAGAGCTGGTCGGCGAGGATACGGATTTCATGCTCGTTGGCAGTATCCGCATAAAAATAAACTGCCACGGTCAACGCACCCGCCAGCAGAAAAGCGCTATCTATCGTTGACAGTTCGCATTGCCAGGCGCGCCGGCCGGTTTGCATGTCGAGAAAATGATAATAAAAGCCCTGGTAGCCGGTCGCGTCGGGTTCGGGGCCTTGCCGGCTATTCCAGAAAAAACGCAGAGTGGTGAGCGTTCGTTCTACCGCTGCGGCACGCGTCATGAATCCGCGCTCGACAGCCACCGGGTAAGCCGCCAACGCGAAGCCGGTAGCGGCAATACTGGCAGGCCAAACCGGTGCGGTCTTGTCGATCACCAGCCCGTTGTCTGGATTCGTCTCATGCAGAAAGTAACTGAATGATGGGTGCTGAAGCCTTTCCAGCTGCGCTTCCCCGATTGGTTGCCTGCTGCTCATGGATTCACTTGGACGCAATCCCGGTCAGCTCATGTATCGCGTCCAATTCGAGGTCCGGGTGGCGTAGCGCAGCCCGAGAAAGCACTCCGCCTGTGCGGCCAAAGCCGTTGATCGCGATCCTCGCTGACACTCTTGTACGTCCTGCAGATTCGCGAATGAACCGTAAGCCGACTGGGTTTCCCAACACCTTGAGCTGGAACTTCTCGGTGCAGGCACAAAAGATACTTCGTTTTTTCATTTTAGCAGATTCGGTGTTCGGTTCATCCCGCATCCGGCACCATTTGTTCTTTGGGTTACGAACGTGTCAGTGCCGGACTAAAACTGCATCAGTTGGCCGGAGTAAAAATACATCCGTGAGGGACGCAAGAAGGCCCCATTCGGGGGAACCTTTTGCGTCTCCATACCCGCGGACCAGGTGCTTTAGTACGACGCCGGGTTGTGGTCGGTGTTATGGCAGGTCATATAGCACTTCCCATGGCCGGGCCGCGCCGGGTCGGGAACATATTCCAAGCGCCCGCTCTTGGAGGGCCTCACCACCGGTCCTCCCTGCTGCGACATCGTCATGAAATTGATCAGGTACGTGCTCTGCCGCGAGCCGTGCGGATCATGACAGACCGCACACGACGTGTGCTGATCGACTACGTGCTGCTTATGGGGAAACCCGCCAGAGCTGAACAGTATAGTGCTGCGGTCGTGGCATTTGTAGCAAAGCGCGTAGCTCGCATAGGACTCCGTGCTTGGGTCCACCGTTTCGTATTCCATCTGAAGGATCGGCTCGAAACGCGAGCCATGTGGCCCGCGCGGCGCACTGCCGCCCGGCGTCCATTGATCGTTGTTGTGACAATCCGTGCAGCTGATCACGCTGGACGAGTTGTACGGCGCTATCAGGCCGCTCGTCATCCGCCTGTGTCGGTCGGGAGCCGACAGCGGATGATATGACATGTTGGCCGGATTGATCTTGCGCCCGATGTTGCGGGTGATGTCTTGGCGGGCGATGCCAAGTCCGGTCGGCTCGCCTATCCCATGGCACTTCAAACAGATCTCGTACTCGAAACGGGCTTCCTTGATCGGCACGCCTCCGACCGTGACCCCACTGACCCCGCGCAGCGAACCGGGAAGCAGCGCCGGCTTGGTACCCCTCATCGAGGCAGTCGCCGCGTGCGGGTTGTGGCAATCGACGCAGGTGACATGGCGCGGCATCGTCACCGGATCTTCAGCCGGATTGTGTACCCACTGTCTGCCTTGGACCTGATGACTCGAGGGCTTGAAGAATTCCGCTTCGATATTTTGCTTGGCGAGCATGCCGTTGTGGCAGATGGTGCAGTTCTTATCCTCGACGGGTTGCGCCAGCAGCAGTTCCGCATGCGGCGCGGCATGGACCCGATGGCAGCTTTCGCAT
This sequence comes from uncultured delta proteobacterium, assembly GCA_963743865.1. Classification (GTDB taxonomy): domain Bacteria; phylum Desulfobacterota; class Binatia; order Binatales; family Binataceae; genus Binatus. The sequence continues at coordinate 2,438,577 of CAVURG010000006.1, read as the reverse complement.
GCGTTTTCAGCCATGGTCGCGTAGCCGTTTGCCCCCCATGGAGCGGTGGCTCTGCCGCCGTGCCACGTCTGCGTTGCGGTCGCATGGCTGGAACTGCGCCAGTTGTGGTCGCGATGGCATACCGTGCAATCGGCGCCGAAGCGATCGTCCATCCGCAGGAAGTTGGGGCGATTCAGGTGCGGATCGTGGCACGAAGTGCACTGCAGTCGTTTCTGGTCGTCCAGCGGCGCGGTCTGCGGCAGGGACATGGGATCGATGAGGTCACCCGCCCTGAGCGCAAGCGCGCTGTTGTAAACGAATGAGATTGGATGGTCGTTGGAGAGGTCGGTCCCAAACGCGGCCTTGCCAATCAGCGCGGCCATCGGCGCGACCGGGCCGCTCATCGGCGCCACGCGCATGTTGCTCAGCGCCACAATCCCGTCGTGGCATGACAGGCACAACCGCGAGGAGCCGTTGGGCTGCGACATCTGCGCCTGGAGCGTGCTGCTCTCATAGATCTTGTAGGTAACGGCCGGAAGGTCGCGGTTCCACAGCCCGCGGCTAGGCCGCGCGTTATGCGGCGTGTGACAGAAGATGCAAACGCCGACCCCTTTGCTGTCGCCATGCATCTTCGGGCCGGTCGCGGTCAGATTGTGGACGGTGCTCTCGATCTGCGCGCTGGCGCTGCCCGCCGCGAGCACTAGCAGCGCCAGCGCCAGCATCAACCGCCACGCCAACGCCATCGTCCCTCCCGCCCTTCTCATCTGCCTACCGCTTCTTGCGAGCGCTCTTCCGGCCGAACTGTCATCAGCGCTCCGCGGTTTCCGCCGGGTGCGAATCAGCGGACCGGCCGACAAACTCGAACACTTGCACCCGCTGGTTGTAGGAATCGGCCACATAGATCCGATCGCGCGCGTCGATGAAGGCTCCGCTCGGCAGCCAGAACTCTCCCGGCGCCCGGCCGCCTGAGCCGAACCCGAGCAGCAGCGCTCCTTTGCGATCGAAAATCTGCACGCCGTCGAACAGCGCGTCGACCACGTACAGATGTCCCTCGGCGTCGGTCGCGACTCCCTTGGGCGCGGCGAAGTCGCCCGAGCCGTCGCCCTGCCGGCCCATCTTCCACAGAAATTTCCCGTTCTGATCGAACGCCTGCACCCGGTAGTTCAGAGCGTCGGTAACCAGAACCTCTCCCGAGCCCGACAGCGCGATGTATGCGGGGAAATTGAGCTCGCCGTCTCCAGAGCCCCTGCTTCCCCAGCTCAGCAGACGCTGTCCTCCGCTCCCATAGACCACGATTTGCTGTCCCACCGCGTCGGCGACGTACAGCCTGTCTCTCGCCTGGTCCCAGGCCAGCGCCACCGGACGTTTGAGCGCGCTATCCGCAATCACGCGCACCATCTTTCCGCCGCGATCGACCAGATAGACTTTGTTGACCAGTGAGTCCGCCACGAAGGCGCGTCCGTCGCGCTCCGGCGTCACTGCCACCGGCGAAAGCAGCGCGTCCCCGCCGAGTTCACGGACTGCGACTGAGGTCTGCTTCGGTGCGTCGAAGATCCACAACGCCGGCGCCCCGGGATCGGCCACATAGATCGCGCCGTCGCTCTCGGCGACGCCGGTCGGCCGGATGAAGTGGTCGTCTGCCTTGCGAGTCATTGCATCGAGGATCGTTCCAAAGAATCCGCGCTTGATCCCGACATCGCCGGGGACGGAAATACTGCGCACGTAGCGGATTCGTGCGGGACTTGGCGGCGGCGGCCAGACGATGTCCTCGGAAATCTGCGACGTCGCATTTCCTCCCGCGAGTCCGTTGAGGCCCCCGCTCGGCTGGCAGCCCAGCGCACCTGCTAGCGCCACGACCGCGATTATCGGCTTGATCATCGCGCGCAAATTATTCACCTCACAGGTCCCGTCCAATCTTCAGCATTATGTGAGGATCGTTGGTCTTCGTCGGGCCGTATGTTCTTTCGATCCACGAGAACCACGGCCAGATGAAGATTTTGCCGTACCGGAAATTGGCTCTCAGGCCCGCTTCGTACTCAGTCTCGGTCGGGAACTGTGACTGCGTGACCTGGCGCGCCCTGGCGAACACCGTGAGATAATCTCCCGTCGAAAGGAAGCGGTCCAGCGCGGCCTCGAGATCAATGTCCGTGTTTTCGCGTGTCGGCTGCACCGTGTATTCGGTAAACATCTCGTTGCCATCGAGACGAATGGTCGTGTTCGTGATCCATGGGGGCCGGAAGGTCAGATACTCGCTGTAATTCTGCAGCGTGTAGTCGAAGGTACCAAATGATTGAGATCGCGTGTGATAAATCTGGTAGAGAGCCATACCCCTGGCATCAACCCGTTCCCACTCCTTGTGCACATCCATCGCGGCTGTTTCCTGGCTCATGTTGTACAGAAACTGCCCGCCTACCCCGCTCTGCATCGACTGATCCAACTGCTGGTGCGCAAAGCGCAACGCGATCCAACCAAAAGTCACACCCGCCTCTGCCGACAACATGGTGGTTGAATACCGGCCATTGGGCCCGGCCACGTATGAGTAGCTGACCTCAAGCGAGTCGCCAGGCGCAATCGGCAGCGTTGTTGTCGGGAGGATTACTATCTTCGTTAACTGACCCTGCGCAATGGTGACGTAATCCACCCCCAGCTGGGTCGGTCTTCTGAGTCCGCCGGCGGTGTCGTACATGACGATGGTCGAGGTAAGAACAAAGGGATTGCTGAGGGTGAATCCGAGTCCGGGTCCGAAAAAAGACGGCGCGGTGTGCTTCTCATTTAGGACCGTGACCGGTCCGTTGATGTGATCTTCATCGATCTCGTACCGCCCGTCGCCGCCGAGAGAGACGGTGCCGCCCCAGGGAATCGAGCGGGTGTAGTCCGAAGCCAGCTCCACCGCATAAAAGTCAAGGTAGCCTTGTGGCGTGACCGTCTCGTAAAATCCCTGCAGCGTGAGAGTATTCACCAGGTTTCGGTACAGCCGATACTGAAGCTGGAACGTGGCGGTGTTGCTGATGTCCTGTTGGCCCTGGGCGTTGGTGTCTATGAGCAGGTACTCGTAGCTCGTGGACAGGTTTTTGAAATGTTCGATGCGCAGCCGTTCGTCGGCATATAGGAATGTTTCGTCCATGCCGGCGCCGGAGCGGCTCAAATAGCTGATCCGGGAATCCCATCTGCGGTTCAGGGTAGGTCCGAAGTCCAGACTGTAGTTGAGGTTCGCCCAGTTGGTGATGAAGCTGTACCGAATGCTTCCGTTATATTTGTCGTCGATGAACTGGTAGTTGAAGTCGAGGTCAGCGGTCTGAAACCCTTTGTAGGCGTCGACGCCGGCCACATCGCGGGTTTCGTTGAGCGTGAAGGTCTGCCCGAACTGGGTGGTGGATTGGTCCGCCTCCTCCTGCCGGCCATAGACGTCGGCGGTAAAATATGGGAACGATTCGTGCAGGAAACTGTACTCCCGAAGATTGGCCAGGAAGCCGTAGCTCTCGTTGAGGTTGTAAGTCCGGCCTCCAAAGTCCGTGCTGGTGTCGGTTTCATTGCGACGAGTAAACAACTGCCCGGTGTACGGCATTTCTCCCAATATGCTGGCATTTGCGTCCCAGCCGATCAGCGTGCCGCTTTGATTCTTATTTTCTCCGTTTAACTTGTCGCTTTCCTGGTAAAAGTCCAGGTCGGCTCCGGCGCTGCCCTCCACCAGCCGCGGGTCGATCAGATAAAACCCGTTGTTTCTTAGATGGACGTCTTCGTCGAACCTGTTTCGCAAGACGCTGGTTGTGTTGCCGCCCGAGGTCGTCTGCTGGTCTTCCCACTCGTAACCTCCGATGAGCCCGCCCTGCCATTGGCCCAAGGCGAAGCTGCCCTCGGAGGGGACTAGGGAAAGCAGCGAGAATGCGTACCCGTTTCCGCTCGTGAAAATTAGCCAGATGGATGCGACCAGGACCAGCCGAAATGACGCGCGGTTCGCTTTCGTGCTCAGGAATGGCATCGGCTACAGGTCCCCAGATCGTCACCGCCGAATGCGATCTTGCCGTTATGGCAGACACCGCAGGACTTGCCGGCGGAAATTTCCGCCATCGTGATCGGCTTTGTCCCTCCCTCCTTCATCGGGAAGATCGCGTTGTGGCATGCGTAGCATCTGAAGCTCACCCGGTGCGGCAAATGGGGGAAGCTAGCGGGCGGTATTCCGCTCATGTTGGCATCGCTGTTCTTGGCGCGCGTCAGCTTGATCTCGCCTTCCAGCAGTTTTTCCTTGGGCGGCTCCTTGGGCGCCTTCTTCTTCATCGCCGGATGACAGCGCACGCACTCGCCCTTGATCGGGAATGCCACCTTCTCGTGGCAGGTGGCGCAATCGTCCATCGAGAGCTTCTCTCCGGTCGTCATTTTGAACAGCGCCGAATGGCAGCTCTTGCAGGTGACCAGGGTGGTATGAATCGCGTGTGAGAAGCTGCACTTGGTCTTGCCCTTGGGGATCAGCGTGATGTCCAGGTCAACGACTTTCTTCGCCGGCGGCACGACGTGGTCTTGTTCGATGCCCGGCAGCGGATCGATTTTCTTTTCCTGGAACGCGAGCACCATGTCGGGATAGCCGGCCGCGTCGTGAGGCATGGTCTTCAGCAACGCAGGCAGCCATCCGAACGGATACTTTTCCTTCGCAATGACGACTGGTGCTGGGGTGGCAATCGGTTTCGCCGGCGCCGGACGGCGCGGCAGATGGGTAACCTGCTGCCACGGCTGGGCTTTCTCTCCGGGTTTGGGCACGCCCTCGAAAAAGAAGGAAAGCACCTGGTAGTGCGATTCCTCGCTGCATCCGCCTATCACGAGCGCCCCCCACATGATCGCGCACAACGCGACGACCCCGCTCCGTAACCCACCGCGCCTTCGAGCCAACATTGCGATCGCCCGCTACCAGCCCGCCATCGCGGAACCGTTGCTGTCGGAGAACTCGATGGCATCGCGTGCCTCTCTCGATTCGCTCAGCATTTGGATGAGCCTGGATGCTCGCCCTGACCCCGTCCGCTCATTCCCTGCTTCACCTGACACTTGAGACCAATCGCTTTCGTTTCACTCCAGGCTCGGTTGCTCGCGCCCCATCCCGGCCGCGAGCGTGTTGACTCAGCTTTTCGGCTGATCCGTGGCCGGCGCCTCCGGTGGCGACCCGGATTTCGGCTCGCTGTCAGCCGCAGTGGTGTTGACCAGTTGGTAAACTTCGACCCGGTGATTCAGGTAGTCGCCGACGTAGATGCGATTGTTCTTGTCGATCGCAATCGGGTTGGGGTTCTTGAGCATGCCCGGAATCGGGCCGCGGCCGCCAAAGAACAGCAGGATCTGTCCCTGCGGATTGAAAATCTGGACATTGCTCCAGCCCGAGTCCACCACGTAAACGTTGTGGAAGGTGTCCAGCGCCAAGCCCTTGGGCCGGCCAAACTCTCCCCATGCATCGCCGCGCTTGCCGTAGCTGCGCAAATATTTCCCGTCGGGGCTGAACGCTTGTACCCGGCAGTTCATCGTATCCGTCACGTACGCATCGCCGTCGCTGTCAACCCAAACGTAGGTGGGAACATTGAAAAACCCCGGACCGTCGCCCTTCAGCCCGCCGAGTTTTCTAATCAGCTTTCCCTCGAGACTGAAGATCTTGACCGTATGCTGCTTGGACAGCGTGTGCGCCGCATCGGCCACATAGAGCAGCCTGCGCTCGCGGTCGATCGCGATGCCGCTCGGCCGCTCCAGGCTGGGGTCGGTGATGGTACGAATCTTCTTCCCGCTCGGATCGAATACCGTGATGGCTTTCTTGCCCTGCTCCGCGACATAAATGTTCTGTTCGCCATCCAGCGCCACGCCCATCGGGAAATCCAACCCTCCCGCCCCGACCTTGAGAAACTGCTTCTTGCCGAAGTCGAACACGAACACCGCGCCCTGCGCACGGTCCGAGACGTACAGCACGCTGCCATCGTCGGAGACCGCAATTCCGTTTGGTTCCACGATTTGAGCAGGCGTCGGCCGTGTCCCGGCAAGGAAATCAGCCACCGTTTGCGTAAACGTGGTGTCATGCACGACATCGTCTTCGCTCGAGATGGTGCGCACAAATTCGATCCGGGCCTTGTCCGGCGGGGGCGGCCAGACCAGACGCGCCTCCTCCACCGGCTTTTTCGCGGCGCACCCGGCAGCCAGGACCAGCAGGCCCAGACCGATCCAGCTTGCAAGCTTCGTATAGAACGATTTATGGACAACCATGTTGACAGTTCTCCAAGGAACTTTTTGGCAAGAAATCTCTATCGCAAGGACCGTGCCCTAGAAGCACCGCTCAAAATGGCTAAAGCTTAAGATAAGAAAACGAAGGTCATTCAAATTTGGATGTTCCCTTTGGGATCAGGTCCTCCGGACAGAATCCAAAGGAGACAGCCATGCCGCCAACCCGGAAAGCAGCCGGGACTCGCCTCCCGATTGCCGGATTGCCAGGCGTTGGCGGCCAAAAAACGCGAAGGCCCGGCATCGTGCCGGGCCTCCGCTGCTGAATCGGCTATAGAGACTAGCCCTTGTTGTGGCACATGTTGCAGAGATACGTGGATCCCGTACCGGTCCCCATTCCGACCAGCAGGTAACCATCGATCGTCAGCTTGTTGTGCACATCGTGGCACGACGAGCACTCGATACCGGCATTGCCTACCAGACCGCTTGCTGGTGATGGCGACGCGGCGGCTCCGTTCCAGCCCAGAGTCACAGTGTTGACGCCGTTCTGCATATACAGACGGACGTTCCCAAGCGGCGGCGACTGCCACTGGCTGGGGATGAAATTCGAGCCGGTCGTCACGCCATTGTACGTGCTGGGCAGCCCGCCATAAGGATACGGCATTGCCACCGGGTGAACTCCCGACAGGGTCGCGGCGGTGCCGCTATTGACCAAGCCCTGGAGACTGGCGTGCGCGGTCGGGCTGCTCAGGACGTGAGGCCCGACTCCCGCATTGGTCCCGCCATGACCCGAATCGAACCAGTTCACCGATCCGGTCGCCACCGTTCCGTCATGACAGCTCAGGCACTTCGCCGTCGGCCCCTGCCAGGCTGTGTCGGCAAAGGTCGGAAATGGGGTACCCGCCGTAGTTGCCGGTATATCCCAATTGTACGTTTGCCCGGAGAGAGTGTGGTTCCACAACAGACCGGTCGATATTGCGCCATGAGGCGTATGACAGAAGGTGCATTCGCCCACCGCTTGCGTGGCGGGACCAAAATGGCTCCCGATGGTCGTGAAGTCGTGGATCGTTCCGGTAAGCCCCGATCCCGGAGTCTCACTTCCGAGCGCCCAGGCGTGGCCTTTGGCCAGCCCGACTACCGCTATCGCGGCTAGTGCAAAAATCGTGATTTTCCGTCTCATAACACCTCCCTCGCTTTGCAAATGCTCCGTGCGTCCCGTTTTGTCGAAAATGGTTTTTGCTTGCCTATGTTCTGCTTGTAACCATATTCGCAAAAAACATGCCGTATTAGAAAGCCTTAAAACAAGCCGATTTTCCGATAAGCGCGCTGCGAAAACATGGCGCGCTGTATCCTTCGGGAACCCATGGGTGTCACTGATCGATACACCTATAACACCCCATAAACATAGGATATTCTACATTGTCGAAGTAACGCTCCTAATGAGCGACGGCGTTCGAACCGTAGTCTGCTTATGAGCGATGCCCAGATGCAGCAACGCCGACCCCCTTTCGGAGGCCGGCGTTGCCGGTTGCGTCACTCTGTTTGGATGTCCCCAGCTATGGCAGCACCGCGTAGGCCGGAGAATTGACCGCGGTTGCGGCTGCCGCTGTCCCGCCTGTCCCGGCGCCCATTCCCGTGTTGGTGGACGTGAATGTGAACGTCTTGCTCGTGGGGATCGAGGTTACGAGGTACGAAGTCCCGGTCGTGTTAAAGGTATTGTTGTATCCGACAACGCTCACGCCGCTAATTATAACGCTGCCTCCAACGATCAGGCCAACCGGATTCGCCGTCGTCATGGTGATTGTTACAGTGGTTCCGCTTTCGCTTGCACTCGAAATCGAAGCTCCCGAGAACCAGGATGGGTTGTTTCCTCCCACCGACCACGTCCCGCTGGTCGGATCGAACAGCTCGTAGTAGTCGGTCTGTGCAGACGCGCCGCAGCGTATACCCGCGATCGGGCTGCCAATCGCGTACGAGCCCAAGCCTCCGAACGCGCATTGTCCGCCTACCACCACCAGCTCGCCGGCGTTCGCCCCCGCGCTGATCATGCCGTATGCATAACCGCCGCGAGACTGGTTCAGCGCGCCGGTGGGCGTGAACACGCCCGTCGTCTCATCGAACAGGTCGCTCGCGGTTGCGGTGGTCTGCGATATGGCCGGGGTCGCCGAGCAGGTCCCGAAACTCGGCGTCCCGCTGTTTACCCCTCCAGCCATTAGCACCAGGCCGGCATCCGGTCCGCTGGTGAACAGCTCCGCAGTCGCGATTCGTTGCACGCTCATCCCGCCCGCTGCGCCCGGGGTCGAGGATGAGCCGCTGGTCAGCGTCCAGGTGTCAGCCGTAGGATTGTAAATCTCGGCCGAGCTGTTGGTAATGAAATCTACCGCTGTAGCCGGCGTGGCCGCGCAGGGTGCCGCCTCTCCTGTTATCCCTCCTGCCACCAGCACATTGCCTGACGGCAGGATGGTTATCCCGGGCAGCTCGCGCGCCACGTTCATCTGGTGAGAAGTCGGGCTGAACGTCGCCGTACCCGGGTTGAAGAGGAACGACTGCGCGGACGACTGGCCGAGGAACACTATGTAGTCGCCGCCCGCCACCAGCACCTTGCCGGTACCCAGCAGTTGCGCCACTGAATCGACCAACCCGCACTGCGCCGTGAGGGCTGACGCAAATCCACCTGTCGCGGCGGCCAATCCTGAGGCGGCCGTGTATTGGAACGTGGTGCCGCTGGGAATCGCGGTTACGGTGTAGATTCCGTTGTATCCCGGAATGCTCGCGCCGCTAACTGAAACCTGGTCATTAACCACTAGGCCGGTCGGATTCGCCGCGCTGGTGACGGTTACAGTTGTTCCGCTTTCATTTGCAGACGTGATCGGACTTTGAGCCGCACCGCATGTCGCAGGCAGCCCCGTGGTGCATGCCGGCGTCGTCACAGGCGACTCTCCCGCCGGGCATCCCGGAATCGATCCGGTCGCGGTGAAGGTGTCGGCCACGGGGTCGTAGATCTCCGCGGTGTTCTGCGCCACCTGTGCGAATTGGCCGTTAACCTCAGGTCCGCATCCCGGCGGCGGAGTCGCCAGCGCCAGGAACGTACTGCCGGTCGAGCCGCCCGTGATCAGCACCTTGCCGTCCAGCCCGGTGCCGGTGTTTTCGATCAGGGTCGCGGTCGCGCCGCTGCGCCCGGTCGTCATCAAGCCGCCGCTGTTCAAGCCGGCTATCGTAAACTGCTGAGTGTTCTCGTCGTACAGTTCGGCGGTTTGCAGCGCGTCGCACTGGTAGCCCACGTATTTTGACTTACACAGACCGAGGATCGGGTACGTCTTCGGGTAGCAATGCGAGCCGCCCGCGTACAGGATCTTCTGATTAGGCAGCACCACCGCAGCCGCACTCGCCTCGCGCGAATTGTTCAGCGAACCCACGATCGAGAATGCGTCGCTTAGCGCCTCGTAGATCTCAGCCGAGGGCGTGGAGACCGTGGAGGTTGACAGCGGAACTATCCCGCTCAGCGTTCCGCCGACGTCGCCGCCCGCGATCAGCAGGTCACCCGCCTGCACCCCCTGTGTCGGCGTTGCCGTCGGCGTTGCGCCGCCGGTCGAGGTCGCCGTCACCGTGGCCGTTGCAGTCGCCGTAACGGTTGCCGTCGCCGTAACCGTTGGCGTCACCGTAACGCTTGGCGTCGCCGTAACGCTTGGCGTCGCCGTAACACTTGGCGTCGCCGTCAGCGTTGGGCCTGGCGTCTCCGTAACGCTTGGCGTCGCAGTCAGCGTTGCGCTTGGCGTCGCCGTAACGCTTGGCGTCGCAGTCAGCGTTGCGCTTGGCGTCGCAGTCAGCGTTGCCGTTGCGGTCGCCGTTGCCGTTGCGGTGGCCGTCGCCGTTGCGGTGGCCGTCGCCGTTGCGGTTGCTGTATGCGTCGCAGTCGCCGTTGGCGTCGCCGTCGCCGTTGGCGTTACGGTCGGCGTCGGATGCTTCTGCTCGGATTTCCCCTTCAGCTTGACGGTCGCGTTCTGCTTGGCTGGGTTGCTCGCGTCACTGGTGATGCTGATGGTTCCGATGTCGTTCTTGACGGGTCCTTCGGGAGTGAACTTAACCTGAACCCCCAGGATGTTGTCCTTGCTCCCCTTTACCTTGCCGGGAATCGTGCTGGAACCGCCGCCGGACATTATCACGAAGTCGGCGTTGGAGGGCGCGCCTACCGTTACGTGCAGCGGCAGCGTCCCATTGTTCTTGATGTTGAAATGCTTGGTCTGGGAGAATACGCCCTTGTCGATATTGACGTTGAAGTTCAGCGACTTGGGCGCGACAGTGAGTTTACTTACTGGTGTCTTGCTGTCTGGCGACGCATCGTCATTCGATTGCGCCAACACCGGCCGCGCAAACGCGGCAATCAGAAACAGAAACGAAAAGCCTAAGCACGCGATCGACCGCGTTAGCGACTTGTTGAAACGCATTGACAATTTCCTCCCCGAGCAGACAGCGTAAGAGAACGCACGACCATAAATCCCCAATGAGAACATGCGAAGCTAGGCCGCATCCCGTAAATTTGTCAAGCGAAAACTCTCTCGCCAGTGCTGACGAGAACCAGGTGCGCGTTCTTCGAGCCTCCAATCCGTGCTATCGATGGTCAGGATTTGCCAAAAGAAGTTCCAATAAATTGCTATTTCACGTGAATTGACGCTTTTTGATGAAATAAAGTTGGCCGCGCTCCTTGACCACACGACCCCAATGCGCCTATACAGCAGGTCCGGGATTGCGATTAGTTTGCATGGCGCAATGCGTAAGCAAGACTATTTCGGCGCTGCGCGGTTTGCTCCAGAGTTCGCAGGCGTCGTGAGAAAGGAGGTTTGACAGAGCGTCGTACCGGCTCTTTGGCGCACGGGGGCCAGTAGTTTTCTTTGAGCGGGGAATGAATCTTTCCAGGGGATACTAGTTTTTCGTAACACCTGAATATCAATTCGGGGGAGGCTTTATGAAACGTAACTTTCTTACATTAGCACTGGCAGGCGCCTTTGGACTGGCGCTGCTCGGAAGTGCATCGGCGGCCTTGGCGGCTGGAATTTGTCCCCCTGGGACAACGAACGGCGGGCTTCTCGCCGGCAATTACGCGATTAAGATCGCCGGAGCGGTAACCGAAACCAGCATCACCAACGGCGATCCGGAGCCAATACCCGAGGCGGGAATCGGCGTGATTCAGGTCGATGGCCTCTGCGACATAACTGCGGGCGAACTTATCTTCAACAAAAATGACACCGTGGCCGGCTGGTCCAGCCCGACCACGATCAACGTCGCCGGCGCGCCGTTTGTCCCAGCTTTCAGCGGCACGATGGTCGGATATCCGGCCGGCGATTACGGCGCCTATTATTTCAACACCAACCACTCCGGCACTATCACGCTTATTGATGCCCCAAGCGGCCTGAGCTTTACCTTCGGAGTGACGGCGGAAGCAGGCGGGTTGGAGTTCCGCGGCGCTCGCATCGATCCGGGCGATCCTCTCGTCATTCTCGGCGAGAAGCAGAATGTGACTGCTCTTGGTACCAATGGCGTCAATACTTTCCTCACTACTACTGGCGTCAGTTTCGACGCTGGCAGCGGCGGAGTCGTGGGCGGCGCGCTCGGTGTGGGCTTCGACGCAGTCCAGACAGAAGTGGCTGAACACTACGATCCGGAGACCGGCACGGTCGTCGAAGGCGGCGGCAGCATCTTCTTTAACGTTGACAACGGCTATGATTCCACCTTCGCCAACGGCTTCCAAATTATTCCTCCGGGAGGCGGCGCCTTGGTTTGCGACTTCCATGAGACGATCATCGGCGCGGGTCCGAGCGTCACGGACGGTACGCAAGTGACCGACGCTGCCCTCAATGGCGACTTCGGTTGCCCTCTCGGCGGCAACGGCTTCGAGAATGCCTCGGTTGTCTGGGGCACCGTGAACCAGAGCGCGTTTATCTTGACGACCGGCAGTGGTGGTATTGCGTCCGGTGGCCCTTCAACCGGCAGCGCAAGCAAAGCTATTGCTACGGGAATCGGTAAAATACTTCCCACGTCGGGCGTATTGACTACAACGAACTTGAATCCAAATCCGTCCGTGACCCTTACCGTCACCAACGGTTCCGTGGAGCCGATCGACTACACGGGTATCAGTCTGAGTGGTACCGTGCCCGATGTAACGATTACCGGCGGCACCTGCCTTACCACCGGCGGCGCTATCCCGGCGAATAACCCGTTAATCGGCGTTGCTTTCCCGCTGGGCACCAACACCTGCACGATCACGCTTACAGACTCAGGGGCTATGTGCACTCCGCTTGGCAACGCGGCATGCACCAAGACTGCAAAGCCATACGCGTGTTGCACGGGCCTGGGGACCGGAACCTGTGCCGGGAAGGAGACTGGGACGCTGCTGATCGCTGGGAACGATCACGTGATCTCCCCGCCTTTGGACCAAACCAGCTTGGGCATGGTTCTTCCGGTAATCTGCCAATAGCGGTAACTCTTTAACCTCGCATTTTTTAAGTGAGCCGCCGGGGCGGGCCAGAAATGGCCCGTCCCGGTTTTTTCTGCTATCTTCGCGCCCGAACCGCTTCCGATCAATGAAATGAAAGGAACTATATGAACAGAATGAAGAACGGCCTTGTGCTCGCGGCGCTTTCGCTTGCGCTGCTCGGCGTGACCGGATGCGCCAATCTCCAGCAGCCCGCGGCGGCGTCTGCGCCCGCGCCCGCGCCCGCCGCGCCCGCGCTGGAGAAGGAGGAGGTTCGCGCTTCGCTGGCATTCGGCGGAGTGCTCATCTCAATTTACCATCCCGATACGCGGACCATGTACCTGTGGTCCGGAGATCCGCGTCCGAACCCCAGGCGCCCGATGACTTGCGTCAAGCTTCAACTGGCCGAGACCCCAAGCGCCACGCCCACGAGATCGGTCTGTCAGTGATCGGCGCGGCAATTGCCTGACTCGAAATGAATCCGGACGCACGGACTCCCGCGCGGCGCTGGTGGAAGCTTGAACCGTGGCAGGCCGCGATCCTCGCTGGAATTATCCTCGCGACGGTCGCGATCTACCTCCCGAGCCTGCGCAACGGCTGGGTGTTCGACGATTGGGACGAAATTGTAAGCAACAACTTGATCCACAACTGGTCGTTCATCTGGCTATCGTTCATCCATGATAGCTGGTGGTTTCGCCAGCCCGCGCGACTGCCGCAAAGCTCCTACTATCGGCCGCTCCAGAACACATGGCTTGCGCTGAACTATATGATGCTGGGAGACCACCCGGTCGCATGGCATCTCGAAAAGATTGTGCTGCACCTGGTCGCGGTGATGCTCTCCTTCCGCATCGCGCAACTGCTCAGCCGCAGCGTCGCGGTTGCGCTCTTGACCGCGGCGATCTTCGGTCTCATGCCGGCGCACGTCGAAGCAGTGGTGTGGGCCAGCGCGATTCCCGAGCCGCTGTCCACGGTTTTCGAGCTCGGCGCGATGTGCTGCTTCATCAAGCGCAAGCCGGGCTGGTCGCGCGCGATGCTTGCTGCGCTGGCCCTGTACGCGTGCGCGCTGCTGACGCACGAGACGGCGATCCTGTTTCCCTTGATCGTCGCCGCGTATGTTTTTCTGATCGAACGCGGACCGGACAGGCAATCGCCCGAGCCGAGCCGCAACGCCGGGACGATCCTAACGCGCGCTTTAGCTGCGGCCGGCCTCTCGGCGCCGTTCTTTGTGCTCGCGGTCGCGTATTTGTGCGCGCGGATCGAGGTGCTGGGATTGAGAACCGCGTTCCATTGGACCGCTCCGCGTGCGATTGCCGGCCTGGCGCTGACCAGTACTCATTATCACTCGGCGGTTGACTACCTGGCGACCATGCCGGTCGTGCTGCTGACCTATCTTGAGGTGCTGGCGGTGCCCGGCGTCGCGGGTCCGCTGCACAGCGTGCATTGGGTTACGCTCTCGGCGCCCATCGTTTTCGTTTCGGCGGGCATCCTTGTGATCCTCGCGGCCTTGGCCCTGGTGCTGGTGCTGCGCAGGCCTGATCGGCGCATCTATCTTTTCTGCGCCGCGTGGAGTGGCCTGGCGCTGGCGCCCGCGCTGAAGCTGAATTCAATTTGGGCGCTGGTCCAGGACCGCTACCTCTATGCGCCGTCATTCGGATGGTCCCTGGCGCTGGCGCTTGCTGTCGTACGGATTGCGGCTGTAGGTCCGCGTGCGCGCGCCGCAGTCGGCACGGCGATGGCATTGATTCTCGCCGCATATATGGTGACGGCGATTCGAATCGAGCATTACTGGCACGACGACGCGACTTTCTTCGAACAGTACGTGGCGGCCGAACCTGTTGGTTCGAAATCCCGGCGCGCGTGGGAGGCGTATTTGCACCTCAGGCTCGCGCAGGATTATATGAGGAAGGGGCGAATTGCCGATTTCGAGCGGGAGTTCCAGAAGTACAATGAACTTTCGGGACTGGGGTTCCCGCCGCGTAGCGGCGCGCAAAGCTCCACTGGAGCACAATCCGCCGGCGCGCCCTGATTAATCAGCAGAAACGTCAGCTCCATGGTTATCGCAGGAATAAAAACGGGGATGGCAGAGATGAGATTGGAGACCAGCAAGACAGGAAGCTTGCGCCTGGGGCTGGCGGCGCTCGCGGCGCTCGCGTTCTCTATCGGGCTTGCATCGGGGAACCTGTCACCGGCGCGCGCGCAGATTCCCGGGGTATATTCGGTGGGTCCGGATCAACCGCTGAATCAGAACGGTGCGACCGACCCCGACCAGCAGGCGCACGATGCTGCCGATGCGGCACAGGAAGCTCTCGACTCGGCGATCGACGCGCGCAATCAGCTCGAGAGCGACGGCGCGCCGCAGGATCAGATCGACGCCGCCAATCAGGCCGTGGCACAGGCGCGAGCCGACAAGGAGGCCGCTGATGAAGCAGCGCAAAACGCCGATGAAAAGGCGGCCGAAGGGCAGGGCAATTGACAGATCGGCAGCAAATCGTCAGCGTCGGTTAAACCAAATACGAGGAAAGGAACCCGATGGCGCCGAAGTGGAATGTAAAGGGCGATTATTTCGAGACCTGTAACTGCCAGACTCTATGCCCATGCATCTTTCTCAGTCCCCCCACCGAGGGCAATTGCACCGTGCTCGTAGGATGGCACGTCGAATCCGGCAAATTCGCCGGCGCCGCTTTGGATGGATTCAATGTCGCCGCGCTGTTCCATTCGCCCGGATCGATGCACCACGGTAACTGGAGCGCCGCCTTGTACCTCGATTCGCGCGCCTCGGCCCCGCAGAGCGACGCTCTCGCCGCGATCTTTTCCGGACAGGCAGGCGGAGCGCCCGCGGCCATCCGTGCGCTCATTACCAAGGTGCTCGGGGTAAAGCGCGCCGAAATCTCCTACCAGGCAACCGGCCGGACCCGCCGCATGACGATCCGCGACGTCGGCGAATCGGAGATCGAAGCGCTCGATGGCGCCGGCGGCGCCGACGTTATCATCAGCAACCACCCGCTCGGTATCGCACCCGGCCATCCAAGCATCGTCGCGCGCTCCAAGCAGCTCAAGTTTCGCGACTACGGCTTCACTCTCGATCTCACCGGCAGAACCGGGCAGTTTTCTCCGTTCACGTATGAAGGCTGACTCGCCGGCGCAACTTCCTTCGCGCGAGCGCTTGATCGTATGGGCCGGGATCTTGGCGGTTACCGCTATCTCGTGGCTGGTGCTTGCCCGGATGCCGATGCCGGCCTTGCGCATGAACCCCGGCGCGATGGGCGGCATGACTTCGACCATCGATGCCGGAGCCGCCGTGTGGTCGCTTCGCGATGCGTGGCTCATCTTCGCAATGTGGACGGTGATGATGGCGGCGATGATGATCCCGAGCGCAAGCCCAATGATCGAGATGTATGCGCGAATCGCCCGTGGCCAAAGCGCCGAACGCGCCGGCCGCGCCTGTTTTTTTGCGCTCGGATATCTGATCGCATGGACCGGATTCAGCGCTGCCATCACCGTGGTGCAGTACGCGCTGGAACGTTCCCGGATCATCGCCGGCGCAATGCGTATGCAACCGTTGGCCGGCGGCCTGCTCCTGATTGCCGCCGGCATCTACCAGTTCACTCCGCTCAAGCAAGCGTGCCTGACCCAGTGCCGTTCGCCGCTGGGCTTTTTCATGACCCAGTGGCGCTCCGGCGCGCGCGGCGCGCTCGCAATGGGCCTGAACCACGGCGTGTTCTGCGTCGGATGCTGCTGGATGCTGATGGCGCTCA
Source organism: uncultured delta proteobacterium (assembly GCA_963743865.1). Taxonomy (GTDB): domain Bacteria; phylum Desulfobacterota; class Binatia; order Binatales; family Binataceae; genus Binatus. The sequence goes on along the minus strand of CAVURG010000006.1, from coordinate 2,422,194 downwards.
TGTTCGTAGCCGGTGTTATGAACCTGGCTTGGGCGGTCGCGCTGACGATCTTTGTCCTGCTCGAAAAGGCCGCGCCTTGGGGCGGCGCCGTTGCCCGCGCCTCCGGCGCGGTGATGGTGGCGTCGGGGCTTGCGCTTGCCGCCCTCGGCTGATTACTGCAATCCGCGCCGGGACTTCCTCTCAGCCAGCCTGCGACGATTCAATCGCTAAATTCCGCTTCGTCCGGGTTTTTGGCTTTCGCCGAGTCCGAACAGAAAGTCGCGGCCAATCTGGAGGTGTAGCTGATAACCCTGGTTACGAAGGAGGGTGAGGACGTCACCAGTATTGCGTTGCTCAAAGTATTCAACGAGCACCAGGCGCGGCCGAAACATGGCTTGTTCGAACAGCGGCTTGAGGACACGGTACTCGAAGCCTTCCGTGTCGACTTTGAGCACGTCGCAGGAGTCGAAGCCGTGGGCCTTCATTAGATCAATCAATGGAAAACATTGGACCTCAGCAGCATCGCTGCGGCCCTCATCCGGCACAAAAGAATGGGCGCTCAAATCTCCAAGAGCGTCATTGCCAAAGAGCTTCAATCTTTCGCACCGGTCGGAGACGCCCGCTTGCACGGCGCAGACGTTGTCCGCACGGTTCATCGCGAGATTGCGCTCGAGATACCGGAATGTTTTTGGGTCAGCCTCGATGCTCAGTACGCGGGCGGCGCGTTTGGAGGCCAGCAACGAGTAAAAGCCAAAATGCGCTCCGACATCGATCATCACATCTTCCGCGCGGATTTGCGGCAGAAGAGCGGCAAGCTCCGCGGGCTCGTAAAGTTGCGGATAGTAGAGCAGCGTACGGCAAGCATGGTCCCTTGGATCGAGCCACATTCGCAAGCCCAAGACCTCTGTTTCAATCGGGATTACGCCGCCGAAAAGATCAATCAAGACCTGCGAGGCGCGGTAACCGCCACGCCACGCAACCAGACGGCGTGTCAGCCGGGAAAGCAATTTCAAGCGGTTCCTTTGGAAAGCGGCCCCGCCTGCCGCGGGGGATTGTTCATGTCGTCGCGACAATGATTCCTAATCCAGATTTTTCGTTTTGAATCTGCAAACATAAGGCTTTTAGCCCGGGGCCGACTCGATTGTCAAAGTATGGATGGGGTTGAGGCTCGCGGCGGCAAGTCTTCCGAATCTGGGCGCAGGATATACAAGAAACGTCAAAATCACCAACTGTTATCCGAATCGACGACACGCAAATTGCAGGATCGTTAATTTCTATGACATGTCAATATTAGCGCTTTTGATAGCTTCATCACTGGATCATCGCGGGTCAATGAGCTATCTATGGCGTCTATTTCGCTCTGAGTGACGCAAATTGGACTGTACATGAGCCGGATTTGAGCGTCAGGATTTACCACGCTCGTTAATTGAAGATGGCGAACCGAAGCCTTAACGATACAGAACACTCCAGCGCACAGCGTCGCGCGGTGCTCCATTTGTTGACTGGGAGTGTATTCGGCGGCGCCGAGGAGCACGCACTGTCAATCCTGACCGCGATCGGCGCGTACGGATTCGAGCCGTGTCTGGCGGCGCCGCCCGAGCTGATCGAGGCGATGGGGCCGGGACTTTCGGCGGCCGGCGTCAAATGCCTGCCGCTTGAGTTTTCGTCGCGGCTTGACCTGATCGCGGGGGCGCGCCTGCTGCGCTTCATCCGCCGCGAAAATATCGCGCTGGTGCATTGCCATATGTTCACTGCGAGTTTATCCGGCGCCGGCATCGCCCGCATGGCCGGTGTCGGCGCGGTGCTCGAGACCTGTCACGGCCCCGAGGTCTGGCGGATCGGAAAAGGCCTGCGCGGCCGCTTCTGGGTCGATCGCCAGATCGGACGGCTGGTGGACATGTATATCGCCGTGTCGCACGCCGCCGCCCGCCATTTGACCGCAACCAAGCGCGTCCCGCAGCGCAAAGTCCGGATGATTCACAACGGTCGCGACCTCGACCGCTTCGCCCCGACCGATTCCCGCCGCCGCGCCGCCACCCGCGCCGCGCTGGGGCTTGGTGATCAACCGGCTTGCCTCACGCTGGCCCGCCTCGACGATCAAAAGGGCCACCGGCATCTGATCGATGCGCTGGCGATCCTCGCTCCGCGCTGGCCGAACCTCGTCACCCTGCTGGCGGGCGAAGGCCCGCTGGAGCCTGTGTTGCGCGCGCAATGCGCGGCGCTGGGGCTGGCGGACCGCGTGCGATTCCTCGGCTACCGGCGCGACGTGCCGGCGCTGCTCGAGGCCGCCGACCTGGTGGTCCTGCCGTCGCTCTACGAGGGTCTGCCGCTGGTGGCGATCGAGGCGCTTGCCGCCCGGCGCCCGATGGTCGCGACCGAAGTGGACGGCACTCCCGAGGTCGTCATCCACGAAACAACCGGGCTGCTCGCGCCGCCGGCGAATCCGCCCGCGCTGGCGGCGGCCATTGAGCGATTGCTCGGCGATCCCGCGCTGGCCTCGCGGCTGGCATCCGAGGGATGCAAATTCGTGCGGGAAAACTTTGCCTTGCGGCGGCAGATCGAACAGACCGCCGCGCTTTACTCCGAGCTGATCGGAATTGGAAGAAAAGGAGAGGGAAAAGCCGCTTAACGGGACGCGCGTCGGGGGACGCCAAAATTTTGACGAGCCTATTTTACATTTCAGCATTGCTGCTGCTCTACGCGTACGTGCTGTATCCGGTGGTGTTGATCGCACTGTCGCGGTCGCAGCCGCGTCGCGCCGGCGCCGATGACGACCGCGGCGGAAATACGCCGGCGCGGTCGCTGTCGGTAATCGTCGCGGCCTACAACGAAGAGCGTTGCATCGCGCACAAGATCGAAAATTTTCTCGCCTGCCAGTACTCGGGCGAAGCCGAGATGATCGTGGTGTCCGACGGATCGAGCGACCGCACCGCGGAGATAGCCGAAGCGATGGCGTCGGAGCGGGTGCGCGTAATTCGCCAGCGCGAGCGCCGCGGCAAGGGAGTCGCGGTGAATGCGGGCGCGAAGGCCGCGCGCGGCGAGGTGCTGGTGTTCACCGATGCGAACGCGATGTTCGCCGCCGACGCGCTGGAGAAGGTGGCGCGTCCGCTGCGCGACAAATCGATCGGATTGGTGACGGGAGTATCGCGTTACTCGGGCGATAGTATTGGGTCGGCGTACCAGCGCTATGAGCAGATGCTCAAGGGGCTGGAGTCGCGGCTGGGCCTGGTGGCGGGAGCCGACGGAGCGCTCTATGCGATCCGCCGCGATCTGTTCAAGCCGCTGGACCCGGCGCTGATCAATGACTTCGTGCACCCCATTATCGCCTCGCTGGCGGGTGCGCGATCGGTTATGGCGGGCGACGCATCCGCGCTGGAGGAATTTTCGGTGGCGGGCGAATTCCCGCGGCAGGTTCGGATGGTCTCGCAGCAGGCGCTGGTGTATTTCCGCCTGCTGCCCGAGCTCGTCGCAAGGCGGCGCTGGCGCTCGATCCTGGTCTTGACCTCGCATAAACTGCTCCGCTGGTTGACGGCGCCATTGCTCGCGATTGGGCTAATCGCGACAGTGCCGTTGGCTCGCTATGGGGAAACCTTTCGAGTCGTGCTGGGCATGGAGATATTGTTCGCGCTGATCGCGGCAATCGGTATGGTCGCGAGCCGGCGCGGCACCGAAGGCAAGGCGACCTTCGCCTACCAGTTCGTTGCGCTCAACTGTGCGCAGGCGATTGGACTGTGGCGATGTTTTTCCGGGGAAGTCCCGGTGGTCTGGAAACCGAGAAGCCTTTAAGGCGGGGGATCGGGGTTGAGCGTTTTAGTTTGCAGCGAGAATCGGCGGGCGGATTGGGATGACCTGATCAAGCAGTGCGCTGACGCGACTTTGGGCCATCTTTGGCAATGGCGCGAGGTGGTCGGTTCGGCGTACGGATTCGATTCTTTCTACCTGCTCGCTCAGGACGGGCGCGGCCGTCCGATCGCCGCGGCGCCATTCGTTTTCGTGCGCAGCTTTCTTTATGGCAATGAGCTCGTATCGATGCCTTATATCGACTACGGCGGGGTGTGCCACGCCGACCGGCTGGAATCAGAGCAGCGCGACGGTGCGCGGGCCGAATTGATTGCTCATGCCCGTGAGCTGGCGAAAAAGCTGCGCGCCAAGCGGCTGCACATCCGCAGCTTGCGCCGGCTGGAGGCGCCATTTGAAGTCAGCACGGAGAAGGTGACGCAGCATCTGGCGCTCGCGCCGACGGTCGAAGAGCAGTTACGCCGGCTGCCCTCGGAGCGCCGCAATCGGCTCAAGCGGGTCGAGAAGCTCAAGCTCAGCGTGGACGTGGGTGACCCGACCGTTCCGGCGGCGCTGGCCGATTTGTGCGCGGTCTATTCGGAGAACCAGCGCGATCTTGGATCGCCTACGCACGGCCGCAGGTTCTTCAGCCAACTCGCAAGCCATCTGCGCGATCGGCTTTCGCTGATTCGCGTTGGCAGCGGCGGCCGCGCGATCGCGGCCGGGTTGGCAATGAATTTCCGCGGCTCGATGACGCTTCCGTACACGGGCGCCACGGCCCAGGCGCGTCCGCTATACGGCACCAACGCTCTGTACTGGGCGGGGATACGGCTTGGCATCGAGTCCGGTTGCCACACCTTCGATTTCGGGCGGTCAAGCCTCGGCTCAGGCATCTTTGAATTCAAGCGCCAATGGGGCCCGACTCCGGTGCAGCCATATTGGAGCACGCTGTACCTGTCGCCGCGAGCTGCGTCGCCGCGCCATCGCAAGAGCCTGCAGACCTTCAGCCGCCTGTGGCGCTACCTGCCGCTGGGGGTAGCCCGCACCGTGGGACCGGGGCTGCGACGGGGGATCTCAAATTGAATTCGTTGGTGGCAGCGCGATTTGGTATCGAGAAGGCTGCGGGCGAGCCCTCGCGCATCCGCCGCCAGGCGTATCGCTTCATCGGCGAGATTCACATTCCGGCCCGCATCCGGATTCATCACGTATTTCGCGAAATCAAGGCGCTGGGTTTGCCGGAGAGCGGCGTGCGCATGCTTGACGCCGGCACCGGCCGCGGAGACATCGCGCTGCACTGCGCCCGCCTCCATCCTCAATGGCGAGTGCATGGAGTCGAGCTGATCGATGAAAGAGTGGAGCGATGCCGCACGGCCGCGAGAAACCTGGCGCTCGGCAACGTCACCTTCGGCCGTGACGATCTGCTCAATCTGTCGGCGATAGCGCAATACGACCTGGTCACCAACACCGACGTGCTCGAACATATCGAGGATGATCGGGGCGCGATGGCCAACCTCGCGCGGGCGTTGGCGCCCGGCGGTTACCTGCTGTTGACCTTTCCGTCGGTGCCACAGCGCCGTCATCTGCGGCTGGTCGCGTGGCGCGAGCGCCGAATGGGATTCAAGCCCGAGGACATCGGTCACGTGCGGCCGGGCTACTCGCCCGAGATGATAAACGCGCTGGCGCGCGAGGTGGGGCTTGAGCCGGTCAAGGCCGTCTGGACGTACGGTCCGTTTGGTAATCTTGCGCACGACCTGTTTTTTGTACTTGGAGACAGCAAGCCGAATCCGATCGTGTTCGCCGCCTCGCTGCCGTTGCTGCTCGCGCTGAGCTTTCTTGAAAATCACACTCAGACCCGCCACGGCTCCGGGCTGCTCGCGATCGTGAGGAAGCCGGTGAAGCAATGAAGGCGGGCATCTTTGTATTGATCGATGCGCTGGGCTGGGAATGGATCAAAGAGCATCCGTTCCTGAAGGAGGTTGCGCCCTATCGCCGTCCGCTCGATTCCGTGCTTGGCTTCAGCACCGCCGCGATTCCGTCGATTCTTACCGGACGATTTCCCGATGAGCACGGACGGCTTTCGTTGTTTCATCGCGCCAACGGACGCTCGCCGTTCTCGAAGCTGAGGCTCATATGCGCGATGCCGCCGGCGATGGTCGAGAACCGTTACGCGCGCTTCGCGGTCAAGACGGTAGCGCGCCGCATCAATCATCTGAGCGGCTATTTCCAGCTCTACGGCATACCGCTGAAATATCTGCCGAAGCTCGACGTCTGCGAGAAGCGCAACATCTACGAGCCGGGCGGAATTGCGGATTCGACTTCGATTTTCGACCTGCTCGAAAGCAACGGCACATCCTACAAGACCTACTGCTATCACGATGGTCCGGACGATCAGCTGCTCGGGTCGATCGAAGCGGATTTGCGCGCAGGCGGTGCGAAATTTTATTTTCTCTACCTCGCGGAGCTGGATCATTTTCTGCATTTGCACGCCGACGATCGCGCCGCCGCGGCACAGATGCTGGGAAAATACTCAACTGCGCTCGCGCGCCTGCACAAGATCGCGCTCGAGACCTACGGCGCGGCCGACATTCACGTCTTCGGCGATCACGGCATGGCGCCGACCGTGGCGACGATCGATATCCAGGCCGCGCTGGCGGCGCTTCCGATTAGCGCGGCCGAATACCTGTGCCTGCTGGATTCCACGATGGCGCGCTTCTGGTTCTTCTCCGCGCGCGCCGGCGAATTGGTGACCAAAGCTTTGAACGAGGTCGATGGCGGAAGATGGCTCGACACCGGCGACCTCACCAAGCTCCATTCATATTTTCCGGACGGGAAGTACGGCGAGCAGATTTTTCTGACCGAAGCGGGAACGGTAATCGCGCCGAGTCACATGGGTGCGCGGGCTCCGGCCGGGATGCACGGCTTTCATCCGTCCGCGCCGCACTCGCGGTCGGCATTCGTGTCGAGCGTCGATTACGGCGACAGCATCAATCAGATCACCGACATATTCGGCGTGATGAAGGCGCACGTATGACGGACACAAAAGACATAAAGACATGATGAGAAGACTGATCCAGGGAGCTATCCGTCGCATCGGTTATGAACTTGTACCGTGCCCGACGCCGGACTGGGCTCGGGAACGAAGCATCCTCCGAGACGTGTTCAGAACGCTTTCCATCAACTGCGTACTCGACGTCGGTGCCAATACCGGCCAGTATGGCCGCGTTCTACGGGAAGCGCTCGGTTACACCGGATGGATTATCTCCTTTGAGCCGGTTCAACGAAACTTGGAGCAGCTTCGGAAGTGGGCCGACCGTGATGGGAAGTGGCGAGTTTTCCCATGGGCGTTAGGGAGAACCGACGGTCCGTCCGGTATCAATGTCATGCAGTCCTCCGATTTCAGTTCGTTCCTTCAGCCCGACCCAAGGAGCGAGGAACGTTTCGGCTCGGCGAACCGTCTGGTAAAGACCGAAAGCGTCGAGGTTAAGCGGCTGGACCATGTCCTCGGTGAGTGTCTAAAGGGTATCGGCTTACCTCGAATTTATCTGAAGCTTGACACGCAGGGCTTTGACCTTGGTGTACTCGCGGGTGCGGAAACCATTCTGTCTGACATCCTGGCGCTCCAGACAGAGGTTGCCTTTCGTAAGCTATACCTTGGTATGCCTGACTTTATCGAATCTTTGCGTCAATTCATGTCGATGGGATTCGAGGTCGTCGATTTTGTTCCGGTTACGCGAGAACGAGACGGCCTCCGTGTGATTGAGATGGACTGCATCATGCTTCGCTCCAAGTGCCAATCATCGAGACGGCCAATGACTGAGGAACTGCAATGACATGGAGGAACGGGTGATGGCAAGCGGCGCCCTATGCGAGGAAGGTTACGCCCGGCTGCGGGGAAATTTCAGCCGCTGGCGCGTGCCGAGCGCCATCGCCGACGATCTCGTCGATTATCGAAACACGGTCAGTTACCCGCGCGGTGCAATGGTATTTCTGGAAGGATCGCCGGGAGATCTGTTCGGCTGCGTGCTGGCGGGCTACGTAAAGGTGTACTGCAACACGGATAATGGCGCGCGGGTGCTGGCGCGGCTGTCGGGTCCGGGCGAGATAATCGGCTACGCCGATAGCGAAGACGGCAGGGGACGCCGGTCGAAGATATTTGAGACGCAGGCGCTGAGTAAGTGCTCGATTGCGCTGTTCACGCGAGAGCGGGCGCTACGGCTGCTTCACTCACTTGATCCCGATCAGGCCATCGAGCTCTACCAGACGTTAAATTCGTTCTGGTCGTCAACTCTTCATTGGTGGACAAGTTTTCTTGGCTTGCCGTTCCAGCAGCGTCTCGAAGTCGTGCTGAGTGATCTCGGTCGGCGGGTCGGTGTGCGCGACAACCGCGGTACGCTGATAATTCCCGAGCTTTCGCAAGCGGACCTGGCAGAGATGATCGCGAGCTCGCGACCGCTGGTAAGCCGAATCTTGAACGAAATGGAGGAGCGTGGTCTGGTTCAGCGGCGTGGAAGACAGTATATTCTGCTAAAGGGTTGGGATTCCCAGGACCATAGATTCGCCCGGATACAGAACCCGCTCGGTGATGAGCCACGTTCTGCGGAGCCGGTTGCGCAGCAGAGCTATGGCCGGCTTTCGGTCGTCGGCGAGCGGCGCAAGGGTGCGACGGGCAAGACGACGCTGAAAGGAGCGGTTGGCAAGTAATTTGATGAAAATTGGCACGATTGAGTTCGTTTTCGAGATTACGCTTGCGGGTGCAGCGCTGACCGTAACAATTTTGCTCGCGGTCGCGATTTCAATGTCGATGGCCGCATGCAGCTTGTTCAATTCTACGCCAGTGCGGGAAAAAGTTGTTGCCCGTGCGGCTGCGAAGACCGCCGAACCCTACCTGATCGGTCGCGATGATGAGCTCGAGGTCATTGTCTGGACCCAGCCACAACTCAGCGGTAAGGTAATCGTCGCGTCAGACGGAACGATCGCGATGCCGCTGATTGGGCGGATTCCAGCGGCTGGCCTTACGCCTGACACGCTCAAGGCGGACCTTGAGAAACGCTACGCTCGCTATGTTCATGGGGTGAATGTTACGGTGCGCGTGACCGATCCGGCCAGCCACGTATTCTATGTACTCGGCTCGGTAAACAAACCGGGAGCATTTAAGCTGCACTCGGGTGAAGTCTTGTCGCAAGCGCTCGCCGAGGCCGGGGGGCTGGGGGAGTTTGCCGATCCAAGCAAGGTTCGGATCCTGCGCCATAAGGAAAACGAGACGATTGTGCTCACGGTTAACTACAACGTGGTGCGATCCGGTGGGGACGTATCAGCGGATGTTCCGGTAGAGCCCGGAGACACGGTATCGGTGCCATGATCATGAGAACAAGAAATCATTCAGGGATTCTACTTCTTGCAGCGTGCATAATCTTCGCCGTTCCGGCCGCCGGGCATGCGGACGACTTGTTCCGCCTTTATCCCGAGCTGCAAATGAACGGATTTTACGGCGACAATATTCCGCTCCGGACCACCAACCAGATGGGTGATTTCGGGACCACAATGTTTGCCGGCCTTTACCTCGATTACACCTCGGCTGCCAGATACGCGGCGCTGCACTGGGATACTTTCGCCCAGCTATTCGCCCACCAATCCAGGTACGATCGGGCGGGAGAAGGGCAGTTTGTCGGTGCGACCGACGAAGAAAAGCTATCGCCGACGACCGGGCTGCGGCTGGATGAATTTTTCGGCCGCGATACGCCGGGCTATTTGGGCCTCATCACCGGCGATCAAGCCCCGAAGTTCAACCCGATTGCGGCCCAGCTGTTGCTGGCGAACTATCAGGCATCGATCAATTACGTCAATGCACGGCTGTTTCACAATTGGGGACGCAACTGGCACAGCGACGTCGCCCTTCATCAAGAGACCTTCTGGGGGAATGGCTCCAACAGCTTCACGAATAATACGAGCTACGAGCAAAGCATTGAGACCACCACCCAATACCATTTCACTAATCACTTCTCTCTGGGTGCGGGATATCGATTTTATGACTTCCGATTTAGCGGTCCGGGAATACCCGGCCAACAGGCGCACTGGCCGTTTGCAGTAGTTACCTGGTCCCCGATGCAACGCTTTTACTTTAAGGGAACCGTGGGCGTCGTGGTTTCCCATACCCAGGGGACCAACACGCAAACCGTCAATCCGGGCGGGGAAGCGCTGCTTGAATACACTCTCCAGCGCGGACACCTGAGGATCGATGGGGGCCAACGCCCGGAGCTGACCGGCGGCTTCGCCGGCGCCAATGAATTACGCTGGGTAGGCGGTTCCATCCTCTACGACTTTACCCCGCGGCTGACCGGCATGGTGGGCGGCGGATATTATGACATGCTCGGAAGCAGAATACTTAATGGGCAATTGGTTACCTGGGGCGTCGGCTTGACCGAACGCGTGAACAAATGGCTAAGCGTTTACACCCGGTTCGTTGAGATTCGCCGGAACGAGAACGCCCCCAGCCAATTTCTTCCCAGCGGGAACCAAAACGGACAGGAAGCGGTTGGCAATTATATTTGCGTGGGATTCAGCGCTTCGATCGAAGCGTTTCGCTGGAGTTGGCAATGAGTAATCAGACCTTCATTAGCGTCGGACCGTACTGGGACATCATTCACCGCCATCGGGCGAGTTTCTATTCGACCGTCGCCGCTGGTCTGGCGCTCACAGCGCTGGCGCTGTTTTTGGTGCCCAAGGAATACACTTCATCAGTGCTGCTGGAAGTCTGGAATGCCGATGTTCAATCCAATTTGGTTGGAGCCGAACCGCAAAATGTACCTGACAATAGTCATCTGGAATCGCGTCTTGAGGCTCTTAGCGAGGAAACCATCACGCATACCCATCTTGCCAAACTGATATCGAAGCACGGGCTGTACCTTCGCCACGGCAAGCCGGAGCCCGGCGCGATTGGAAAATTGAGCGGCGAGATAACGATTACCATTCCCGATTCCGTGTTGCAGTCAGCGACCCCCAATCGTTGGCAGAGAAACCTTCCTCCGAACACGATCGCGATTTCGTTTCAAGACCGCAATCCGGCCAAGGCGCAAGCGGTGGCGAATGATTTGGGGAATATAATGATTGATGAGTACCGCAAGGAACGCGAGCACCACAATGCGGAGACCATCAAATTACTTTCGAGCGAACTGGATGAGACCAAAAGCAAGCTCGCCGAAAGCCAGCGCCAGATCAAAATCCTGAAGGAGAAATATCACGGGAGCATGCCGCAAGACCTCGATGACAACGTCAGGGCCTTGCAAGCGCTTCAATTGCAGCTCGGACGGTCCGAGCAGAACGCCGACAACAAGACCAATGCGTTGCAAGCAACTTTGCCGGAGTCGCCAAAGCCAAACACGCCCGATGCGGCGCTGGCGGCGCTGCAGACCAAGCTGGTTGCGCTCAGAGCCCAGTACAGCGACGAATATCCCGAGGTGATCGACACCAAGTCGCAGATCGCCGTCCTGGAGAAGGAAATCGTGAAACCCTCCAAGCAACCGGCCGTTGCGCCACCCCGCAGCTCGACCGCCAGCTTGATCCAGCAGCAAATTGTGGATTACCAGCGCGCAATCGCCGAGACTCCAGCGCATGAGGAGGCGATTGCTGCGGTGAACCGCGACTATGGAATCCTGTCGAGCCGCTATCACGACCTGAACACTCTCTTTTTCGAAGCTCGTGCCGGTCAGGCCGTGCTTGAACGCGGGCAGGGAGAGCGCTTACAGGTGCTGCAGGCTGCCTCGCTGCCCGCCCGCCCGTCATACCCAAATTCGCTCTTGCTGATAGGAGGCGGCGTTGCTGCGACGCTGCTGATCGCGTTGGCAATCCCCTTTGGGCTTTTTTACACGGATACTTCATTTAAGGATTCCGATGACGTCAGAGCCGAGTTCGCCGATGTCAACGCAATTGCCATCTCGCGAGTGCCGGAGGTCGATCACCGTGATCTCAACGGTCAGGTGAAACCGGCGGAGGCTCTGCTGGCACTGCCGGGAAATGGCGCCACGGCCGACTCCAGCGCATCCGGACCTGAGCAATTCGCCAACGGCACTGAAGCTACGGACGACGGCGAATCGGCAAATCACAATGGCGCCAATGGGAATTCGCATGCGCTCGCGGCCCGCGCCGCAAGGTTTGCCCAGCGCTTTCCGGCGCCGCCCCTGGTGGCGGCTGGAGCGCAGATGGTCTCCAGCGCAGCTGACGAGTTTCAGCTGCTCGCTTTCAAGCTGAGAGCATGGGCGGCGCAACACGATGACGCCAAGATATTTGTCGTTGCGAGCGCTGTGGGTGGCGAGGGAAAGAGTTTTATCGCGTTGAACCTGGCAGCCGCGCTGGCAGTATCGGGTAGCGGCACTCTCTTGATCGACGGCGATATCCGCGCTCCATTTCAGCACTATTCCTTTCCGGTGCCGAAAGTGGACGGATTGCTCGGATATCTGCAGGGAACCACGGAATTAGCTTCCATCGTACTGCCGACGCCCGTGCCAGGTCTCAGCCTGCTACCCTCGGGAGGAACCAGCAACCGCGCGCCGGAATACCTCGCTTCCACCAAAATGGACCAGTTGATCGACACCGTGAAGGCCAGCGGCGCTTACCAATACGTAATAATTGATACCCCGCCGGCATTGCTGGTTCCGGATGCCCAGATTCTGGCGAGGAACGGAGATGGCACAATCATCGTGACCGCCGCCGACAGCACCTCGCGCGCTGCGACCACCAAGACTTTTCTCATGTTCGATCCCGAGGATCTGTTCGCCGTGGTGCTGAACCGCTTCAAGCCTTCGTATTCGACCCTGCGTGGCGAGCGTTATGGCCGCTACGGACGCTACGGGCGCTACGGGCGCTACGGGAAATACTCGAAGTACTCGAAGTACGCGGACCCTGAATTGAGCGAATGACTGACGGCGCGTTCAGCTTGAGCCCGCCGGGATCGTTTCCCCTCAGCGCCGATCCCGCCTTTCAGGACGAGGTTCGCCGCGAGTTGGAACTGTTGCTCGCGCGCGTCCGCAACTGCGCCGCCGCGCCGAGCGTCGCCGGCGTCCTCCTGACCGGAAGTCTCGCGCGCGGCGAAGGGACGATCATCCCAGATCCTCGAACCAAAAGCCGATGGTTGAGCGACGTCGAGTGCCTCGTGGTAGTGCGGGGCGGCGTTGTCTCAACGCGGGAAATTCAGCGGTCGATGCGGCAGATCGAGCGGGACACCAACTCCGATTGCGCCAACGCCGAGCGCGGAATCAAGGTTGAATTGCGCGCGATTCTGACGCAGGGGATGACTCGCCTGCGGCCGGCAATCTTTACCCGGGAGCTGTGCGAGCACGCAAAGCTGCTTTGGGGCGATCCCGCCGCGATTCCGGTTCCGCCTGCGTCGTCGAGCGGAGAAGCAATATCCAAACATGATGCGTTTCGTTTGCTGAACAACCGGATAATCGAACAAATTGCAGTACGGACTGAGTATGTGGACCGTACCGGCGATAGTACTGCTGTTGCCTACTCACTCGCCAAATTCTGGATTGATCTGGGAACGTCGCTGTCAGTTTTTTTGGGATGCTACCTGCCAGGATATCGGAGCAGGCAACAGCCGGTTGAGGACGCGCTGCGCGCGCACAAAGAGATTTTGGGAGCCGAGATGTGCGGCCGGTTCATCTCCCGTTTCCGCAACGCGATGGCTCAAAAGCTCGGCCAGGCCGGATTTCCGTCCGGAGATTCCGCCCAGGAATTCAGCGAGGCCGTTGAGATTGCGCGTGCGACCTGGAACTGGGAAAGCGGGCAATTGCTGGGCACGAGCACGACGGCAGGCGATTGGCGCGGAATCTTCGCGCGACTGAGTAGTCTCGAGACCGCCGCGCAGCGCCTGCGTGACTGGGCTCGGCTGTTCCGGCAGCCTTCCGGATTGCGTCAATTGGGACCGCGCGCGATGCTCGCCGCGGTGCGGGTCGGTTCGCTCGCCACGCTGATTTACGGAACCGGATGCGTGATCGATTTCTTCTGGGACGAGATCGGATCGGGTAAAGGTCGGGGAACCGAGATGGCGGCCGAGCTTTGCCGGGCGCTCGCCGTTGAAGCGCAGGACGCATCGCAACGCAGGCGGCTGCTCACTCGCGCCACGCTCGGAGCTTGGGAGAGGCATTTGAGGTTCGCTGCCGTATGAGTCGCGTGGTCACCATCTCGATTCTCACCTACAAGCGCCATCAACATCTCCGGCGCGCTCTGGCATCGACGCTTCCGTATGCGGACCAGGTGGCCGAGATAATCGTGGTCGACAACGCCGCTGAACCGGAACTGAAGAGCCTGCTGGCGGCCGAATATCCAAATGTGCGCTACCTTGCCGCGCCGTCCAACGCCGGATGCGAGGGCCGAAACATCGGCCTGCGCGCAGCCGGTACTCCAATCGTAATTACCCTCGACGACGACGTCGAATTGTCCAGTCCCAATTGCATCGCGGAAGTGGAAACCGCATTCTCGCGCGACCCGCTGCTCGCATGCCTGAACTTCACGGTTACCGGCGTCGATGGTAGGGTCCTGGAACGCGATTGGTGCCATCCCCGGCCTATCTCGCACGCGTCTCGGGAGTTTGAAACTCACTTTATTCTGGAGGGAGCGTGCGCGCTCAGGCGCGAAAAGGTTTTGTCAGTGGGCGGCTATCCGGCCGAATTTTTCCTCGGCCACGAGGGCGTGGACCTTAGCTACCGACTAATCGGCAGCGGCTGCCGCGTCGTACATACGCCCCGCGTGTCGACAACTCATCACGCGGCGATCGAGCATCGTCCTGATTGGCGGGTCTATTATTACTACACACGAAATGGAATCTGGGTTGTCTATCGATCATTTCCGCCGGTGATGGCGATTCCGCGGGTGTTTGCCCATCTCGCCACGATGGGATTTTTTTCGTTGCGCGCAATGCAGGTGCGGGCCTATCTCCAGGGGTGCATAGACGGGGTGCGCGGGCTGTCGCAAGTGGACCGTTGCAATCTCGATGCTGAGTCACTGAAGCATGTGCGCGAGATCCGGTCGGAACGGATGGCGCTATTTGGAAGAATCCAGCGGCGGCTCCGCGAGAAAATTCTGTAGCATTTGCGGAGTGCGTTCCGGGTACATCGCAATTTTTGAAACCTTACAGCGGCACGCCAATGCATCGCCATTTGATGCAAGGGCGGTCTCAGCGCGGAACGGGCTGTTTTTCGCGGCCCAGCTTCAGCCAAAACCAAGGGAGAGCCCGGCCGCTTGCGCTATAGGGCGGAGTTGGGCGATCGGGCCTCGATCCGAAGCGTCAAAACGAAAATCCGGCGGAGGCTTGGACCCGTGCCGCCACAAGGAGGATAAACGTGTGCCTTCTGTAGAATGGAATCGCCGTTGGGCGGGGGATTTCCAGGAATTTCGGCAAAAATTTCGCGGCCGTCTGTATGGAAGCCAGTGGGGCGACCCGGAGCTACGGGGAATCCGCTATCTTTTTCGACGGTTATTTTCTCCTGGCGCGACTCCGGGCGCCCTATACAAGATCGTTGACGATTACATCAAGCCGTACGTCAAGCCGGATGCGACGGTACTGGAGATCGGATCCGGGGGCGGGCGGTGGACGCGCTATCTCGTGTCCGCAAAAAAAACCATCGTGGTCGACATCAATGGAGAGTTCTTCGCGCCGCTGCGCACGATGTTTCCGGGCGCAAATTTCGAATTTTACCAGCCCGAGGGGTGTGAGCTTTGCGGGGTGGCCGCTGACTCGATCGATTTCGTCTTCACGTTCGGGACCTTTGTTCATATCGATCCCGATGGGATTCGCCAGTACCTGGGCGAGATAAGGCGTGTGCTCAAGCGTGAGGGAATTGCCGTGGTGCAATATGCAGCCAAGGAAAAACGTGCCGCCCGCTTCAACAAGGCGTTCTCTGACATGACGGCGGAGAAGATGACCGCGATGGCGCCGATGGAGATCGTCGAGCACAACACCCGACTGCTCAATCACAGCAATCTCGTTGTTTTTCGCAAGTAGAGGCTCTTGAAGCCATATGCGCGACAAGTTCATGATGCACTGGCTTGACGGCGCATTGACCTTGTCTGCGGTTCCGGTTCCGAAAGGAGTAACCACCGGCAGAGTCGATTGACTATTGATCTTCCCCGCACCCCAGGTGCGACGGTCTATTTCGTCGTGAGCTGATAAATCGAAAATTTATGATTCTTTATTTCATCTTTTTGTTTCTGGTTCCGTTTCAGGAGCATCCGATTTTGGGCGCTCAGCTCTTCCACGTCGCGTCATTTCCTATTACGCCGATTAAATTGGTGGGAATTCCGCTGGTTGCTGCCAGTCTGCTGCTTAGCCGGCCGCGCGATGCAGCCCGGCAGCCAGGTGCGGGAATTCTTTTTCTGTTTGCCGCGTTCGCGCTGTTTCAGGTTATCGGGACCGTCTTGTCTGCCCTGAGATTTCCGGCCTCGGACGTATCGACCCTGTTTTCCCTGGCGATCATGATGCTCGCGACGAATCTTCTCATCAGCACGCACCGCAGATTGCAAATGACTATTCGCGCGATCGTGCTGATCGAAACGTTTGCGAGCATATGGATGTACAAGCAGTACTACATTTTACATTGGCCGCGGCCGATTGGCCCGTCCAAGGACCCCAACTATGAGGCGCTCTCATTGGTCATGATAGTGCCACTCGCAATCTGGATGATGCGATACGAAAAGCGCGATCTGTGGAAATGGGCCGGACGGATCTGCGCCCCGATTCTCGCATTCGCGGTGTTCATTTCGCAGTCGCGAGGGGGGTTGCTTGCGCTAATGGTGATGGGTGTGTTGGCTTGGGCGAATTCCCGCCATAAGATACGATTGATGGTGGGATTCGCAGCCGCAGCGGCCTTCATGGCCGCGATTGGTCCCGCTCGAACGCTCAAACGCATCCAGAATATTCGAATCGAAGGACAGGCGGAGACCGGAGCCGGAGTCTCGACCCGATGCCGCGTCGAGCTGGCGCGAGCAGGGATCGGCATGATGGAGGCGCATCCGGTCTTCGGCGTAGGGCTGGGCCAATTCCGGTCCGTCGAATTTCAGTACAACCGGGTGCTAAGCATCATTGAGCCAGCTCCTCACATCGCACACAACACTTACATACAGTTGGGGGCCGAGGGAGGCATTCCCACACTGGCGCTCTATTTGGCGATTCTGGGGGTGACCCTGGCTACTTACCGGACCGCCCAGAAGTTGCCGGGCATGCCCGAAGATATCGCGGCCCTCGGACTGTCATTTCAGATCGGATTAATTGGCGTTATGGTGGCGCAGTTCTTTCTCAGCGCCGAATACGTAAAGGAAGTCTGGATATTCATCGCGCTCGCGCCCAATTTGTACGCGATTTCCCTTCAGGCTGCGGCAATGAACAGGAAGACCATATTCGCTCGGCCCAAGCCTGCGACGCCGATGGCCCTGAAGCCACGGCTGCGCACCGGATGAGGATTCTACTCGTTTCAGAGATCCCCTGTCTGCCGAGTCATGATGGTTTCCGCCTGATACCCGCAAACCTGATTCGCAATCTGTTCGATCGTCACGAAATTCACTTGATTGCGCTGTCGCGTGGGGATGAGAGCGAAGAGCAATTGGGATGGCCGCGCCCCTATTGCCGCTCCGTCTCGATTTTTCGTTCCGATAATGGAATCCGCGCCAAAGTGCACGCGATAACCGGCGCCGTCGATTCATCGCTGGCGCGCTTCACCAGCGATGCGGTCGCGCGCGTGCGCCCGGACCTGCTCCATCTCGAAGGCGGAGGATTGGCTGCGCTGCTTAGCTCGACCACGCGAGGATTGCCGGGAATTCTCTGCGTGCATGACTCCAGAGCGCTGCGCTACCGCGAATTCGCCGGCTATAGCGCCGGGGCGCGAGAGCGGATTCGCTTCAAGCTGCTCTCGCTTCTGGCGCGGTATCAGGAATTCCGATGGTTTGGATACGCGGACCGCGTCGTGGTCACTTCTCCCTTCGACGCGCAGGCGTTGTCGCCCGCAGTGAGCGAGCAATGCGTCGCCGTGATATCCAACGGCGTTGACCTTGAGTATTTCGCGTACCGGCCGGCGCCAGAGGCGGGCCGAATCGTCTTCACCGGAAATATGAGCTGGATGCCTAATGAAGATGCGGCCGAACATTTTGCTCGCGATCTGATGCCGGCGATCCGAGACCGGGTCCCGGACGCGTCATTCTGGATCGCAGGCGCACAGCCGTCCGCGCGAGTTCAAAACCTGGCGAGCCTTCCCGGAATCCACGTCACCGGGACGGTCGCCGATATCCGGCCGTGGATCTGGAGCGCGGCCGTTTACGCCAGTCCGCTGAGATTTGGACTCGGCGTGAAAAACAAGATTCTCGAGGCGATGGCTTCCGGCGCGCCCATAGTCGCAACATCGCGAAGCCTCTCCGGCACGCCATTGATCGACGGGCGGCACGCGATGATCGCGGATGACGACGCAAAATTCGGCGATTTGGTCGCCCGGCTATTGGCCGACCCCGCGCGGCGCGAATCGCTCTCGCGCGAAGCGCGGCGCAAAGTCGAGGCGGAGAATTCCTGGCAGTCGGTCGCGACGGAATATGAGGAGGTATATCGCGAAGCTTTGGCGGCTCGCGGCCGGTGGCGCCTTTGAGAGGCGCGAAGTCCGTTCAAAGGCCGCTAATCGCTTGCGTTGCGGTGGCCGCTATTTGGCCGAGCGACCGGCTTCGCCGCCCTCTGCCGCGCGTCGCAGCCGGTCGCCGCTACGCGTCGACGAGACCGAATCCTTCGCCAAAATCTTCGCGCGCCGCCGGCCGGGCAGCAGTCCGAGCCGGATTAATTTCACTGCGGCGGCCTGCGGCAGAAGTGCGACGAGCGAAAACCAGAGTGTGTGAAAGAGCCTGCTGCGAAGATTGTATCTGGGATTATGCCAAGAGACCCTCATTCCCATGAGCATCAGGCGCATCGGCCGATCATCCATCATCGGATGATGGCTTGGGTCGAAACGCAATGAGGCCAGTCGATACTTCAGATGCGCTGGTTCACGCGCGGCCCAATTGCGTGGGATTGTGAACCCTGACTGGCTGGCGAACTCGGATAGCGCCCATTCGCGCTGCAGATCGATGACTATCTTGACGCGCAGCTTGCGCGAATCCAGCTCCTCGCCCATCATGCCGTGATTGGACTCGTGAATCCGGTAGCAACCGAGAGTTTTTCTGAGCGAAACGACTTCGCCCAGGAACGGCGCAATAATTTCAAGCGACGTGTCGGCTGCCTGATGCCACTGTGGCTCGGGCAACGGCAGGAGGCGGTCAAGAACGGTTCGCGCGAACGCGTTTCCACTGGTGGGAACTCCCACGTAGCCGCCTGCGTCGAGTATTGACGCCCTGATGTCACCTTCCGGCATCTGCGCCGGGGAATATGGAACGGTTCCTCCGAGCGCGCGCCCATCCGCGTCGATATGGGCCAGAACGAATTGCGCCTTCGCTACTCCGGGATGCCACGCCCGCACCACCTCGTCGACGGCATTCGGTAGCAGCAAATCATCCGCGTCGAGGAACATCACGATGCTGCCGTGACTCGCGCGAAATCCGGCGTTGAATGCGGATGAGTGCCCGCCGTTGGTCTTAAAAATCGCGGACACCTTGTCACCGTAACTCGAAATCACGTCGCGGGAGTTGTCGGTCGAACCGTCATCCACGACTACGATTTCGACCGACGCATAGCTCTGCGCAAGCGCACTGTCGATGGCCGCGCGCAGGAAACGCGCGTAGTTGAAATTGTCAATTATGATGCTGACGAGCGGCTTCGCCTTTTCCGCTTGCGTCGGCTTCATCGAGTTGCTATCCGGCCTGCGAGCGGACGTCGGCGCGACCATAGTCAAATTTGCCGTGCGCGAGGGGTTTCCAGTGGGAGAGGTCCCTCCCGGTGATTCGTTCAAGCTCCTCGGTTTCGGGGAGCATCATCGCGCGAACCTCGTCGGCCGATTCCTCGCTGAGCGGCGGGAACTCCTCGACGAATGGCCACCGCATGATCTTCCACAGCGCAGTGCGGCGCCCGAGTTCGATTAAGGGGCGCGCGCCATGGCGGGAAGCCCAAAAGACGGCCTCGACCGTGCGCCTGGCAATCGCGCTGGGGCGGGCGCCGGCATGAGCCGAATGGACCTTCGCGCTCCCGACCCTGGATCGATCCAACGGGATGCGGCGTGCTCCGATAAAATCACAGACCGTGTCCAGGTAGCCTTGCGGATTCGAATTTAGATTTTCGTAGAACAGCACCAGCACGCGGGGTTTTCCAAATGTCGCCTGCCATCGCTTAAGCTGAGTCGCGTAGCTGCACAGATCCGCGCCGGAGTCGATCTGAAAGCGCCAATATCCGTCGAACGTATGATTCACGGGAGGAGGCGACGATCGGATCAGCCGATACAGCGAATACAGTCTGGCGGCTGGCTCGCGAAAAGTGATAATGATTTTGCAGTCCGGAATGTGCCGCTTGATTCTGTCCCGCGCGACCGCATTCGAGAAATAGGTGGGGCACATCTCTCCCGCAGGAACATCCGCCGGATAGTCGCCGAACAGGTTGCAGTACCACTCGACTCCGCGGTTGTAGTTAGCCTCGAAGAATCGCGTTTCCTTTTCGCTCGGCAAACCGACGTGACCCATCAACGCCTCGTGCAACCAGCTTGTACCGGTTCGAGGCGGGCCCACATGAATGAAACTGGGCAGTCGCAATACTGTTCCGTTGCTCATTGATATGTCGATAGGTCCGGCAGCAATCGCCGACAATCAAAACCATAGCGCACTATTGATCGGAAGTGAAAGAATGGCGAACTTTCGCAAACAGCCGTAGAACTTGCAGTGCCTAAGCTGCTTTCGCGTCCAACGCCCGCGACAATCCATCAGTTCAACTTGTAAACATGAGCCTGAAATGGAGCGTAAGTGTCCTTGAACTGAGAGCCGGCTTGATGCATCGGTCTAAGCGCGCTTCGCATGCGTATCGTACCAGCTCACATCCGGCCGCAAGATGTTGGTTATTCTGTTGCCGAGCGGAAGCCGGCGAATCCATCCCTTGTCGCCGAAGAGTCGTTGGACCCGAACAATTTTGCGGTATTCCTCGACCGCTCGGTCGCCACTAATCCACTCGCCGGGAGCCTCTTCGCCGAACATTCCACTTGAACCATACGGGAACCTATACTCGACGAACCGTCCCTCGCGCGCCGGAAAGGGGCAGCACTGAAGTGGCACATGGCCCTGTCGGACGATCTTGAACTTAGCATAGCCCAAACCACTTAAGGCCGCTATTTCGTGGCGGATACCGGAGAGAACATCTACTTCCGCCTCGATCGAAATATACTCGGGACGGTCGTCGAACTCCGCGAGAGCCTTCAGACACAGCAAATCGGCGCCTTCGATGTCCACTTTCATGTAGTATGGAATGCCAAACTGGCGGAGGATCTCGGCAAACTGCCTGCCTTCGACAGTGATCTCGTGCCATCCAGCGCCCAGCCGCTCGTTACGCTTGGCGGCATCGCGCCGGATGCTTCCCCAAACGTCGTTGTCACTCTCGAAGAAACTGATCGGACCGGAAGTTTCCGCGACGGCAACGTTCAGCAGCGCCAGGCATCCGGATTCGATGTCGTGAGCAAACTTCTGGCGACCCGCATTATAAAGTGCGGGGTGCGCCTCGATAGCCACGACCTTGAACCCCTTGGTCAGATAAAATTCGGTGTCTTCCCCGCGGTGAAAGCCCACATCGTAGATCAGATCCTTCTGCATGGCGCCTCTGGTAGCTCACTCTCGCTAATTCGACAAGATCATGCGTAGCTGAAATTGTCAATTATGATGCTGACGAGCGGCTTCGCCTTTTCCGCTTGCGTCGGCTTCATCGAGTTGCTATCCGGCCTGCGAGCGGACGTCGGCGCGACCATAGTCAAATTTGCCGTGCGCGAGGGGTTTCCAGTGGGAGAGGTCCCTCCCGGTGATTCGTTCAAGCTCCTCGGTTTCGGGGAGCATCATCGCGCGAACCTCGTCGGCCGATTCCTCGCTGAGCGGCGGGAACTCCTCGACGAATGGCCACCGCATGATCTTCCACAGCGCAGTGCGGCGCCCGAGTTCGATTAAGGGGCGCGCGCCATGGCGGGAAGCCCAAAAGACGGCCTCGACCGTGCGCCTGGCAATCGCGCTGGGGCGGGCGCCGGCATGAGCCGAATGGACCTTCGCGCTCCCGACCCTGGATCGATCCAACGGGATGCGGCGTGCTCCGATAAAATCACAGACCGTGTCCAGGTAGCCTTGCGGATTCGAATTTAGATTTTCGTAGAACAGCACCAGCACGCGGGGTTTTCCAAATGTCGCCTGCCATCGCTTAAGCTGAGTCGCGTAGCTGCACAGATCCGCGCCGAAGTTGATCTGAAAGCGCCAATATCCGTCGAACGTATCATTCGCCGGCCAGCGCCTGGAGCGGAGGAGCCGATACGTCGAATACAGTCTGGCGGCTGGCTCGCGAAAAGTGATAATGATTTTGCAGTCCGGAATGTGCCGCTTGATTCTGTCCCGCGCGACCGCATCGGAGAAATAGGAGGGGCACATCTCTCCCGCAGGAACATCCGCCGGATAGTCGCCGAACAGGTTGCAGTACCACTCGACTCCGCGGTTGTAGTTAGCCTCGAAGAATCGCGTTTCCTTTTCGCTCGGCAAACCGATGTGACCCATCAACACCTCGTGCAGCCAGCTTGTACCGGTTCGAGGCGGGCCCACATGAATGAAACTGGGCAGTCGCAATACTGTTCCGTTGCTCATCGATATGTCGATAGGTCCGGCAGCAATCGCCGACAATCAAAACCATAGCGCACTATTGATCGGAAGTGAAAGAATGGCGAACTTTCGCAAACAGCCGTAGAACTTGCAGTGTCTAAGCTGCTTTCGCGTCCAAACGCCCGCGAGAATCCATCAGTTCAACTTGTAAACATGAGCCTGAAATGGAGCGTAAGTGTCCTTGAATTGAGAGCCGGCTTGGCCCACCACAATTGAGCGATTTTCGCCGTATACCGATACCGCGCGAGCGGGCCGCCGCAGCGTGAAGCGGGCTTCAATGCTGTCACCGCTGTGATTGTACGAAATAAGGTAACGGCTTCCGTCCTTGAGGTCCTTCTCCTTGGTAATCACGATGCCGGAAGCCGAGTTTGCGGAGAGCACAGGCCCGTCCGGCGCGAGCAGGACCGGCTCAAGCGCGCTGATTCCACGCGTTACGTTGACCAATTCGTCGTAGCGCTGCTGGCGAACCATCGGTCCCTCCTTGCCCCAGTCGAGCCCGCGCAGTCCGTATGACCAATAGAGCACCCCGCGCGCTCCCTCGGTGATCGCCATCCAGCTCATGTCATGGAGTTCCTGCTCGGTAGGAAAGTGCGCCAGCGTCCAGTTCTTGAAAAACTGGATCACCGTCCACACCGGCCGTGCGCCATGCACCGCACCGATCACCTCACGGGTCATATCGCCGACATAGCTTTCAGGATGGCGGGTGCCGATGACGTACGGGTCGACGCCGAGTGCATCGACGCTGTCGCGCCAGAACTGAAATTCGTTGGGATAATTTTCGACCGCGAAAGCAACGCTGGCCGGATCATTCTGTTTGATCAGGCCGTATTGATGGAATGTCCGCGGTTGCCGCTCGCTTGCGCACTCGTCACACGTGTAATAGCCGACCACACGCGAGTCGCCAGCCAATGCTTTACTATATTGAGCGATCACCTGGTCCGGGCCGACGTTTTCCGCCTGCGCCCATCTCGGATACCAGGGGTTCTCCGGAGAAAACGTGGTTACGGTCGCCAGGTAAAAAATGCCGAACGGCGCCATCGCCTCGGTGTAAGGATAGATCACATCGGCTTTGCCGTTGTTGAGGAAATAATTTATCATCAGATTGATCGGCGCCTTGGCTATCCCCGTCAATCGCGGTGTGTAGGCATCGGGGCGAAGCGCATAGCCGGTCGTATCGTACAGGCCGATCACAAATCGCGGGCGCCCGCCCATGTGAATGATATTATCCGAATCGATCCACGCCTTCATCGAGGCACGCGTCTCACTGCTGACCTTTACGATCGTGTAGGGCGATTGCGTGAAGATTCGCTTGTCGCCGGACCCTTCCAGATATCCCTGTAGCCGGTATTGTCCAAGCGGAAGACTGCCCATGTCGATGGTCGCGACCGCCGAGCCGTTCGCCGGCAGCGACAGCCGATGGGTTGAAAGCACCTTTGCGCCCGGATCCGTCACTTCGAGCACGACATGAAGCTGCGCCATGGTTGTGTCCGCAGGGGGGGTAACATCGATGGCAACCCGCGCGACGTGGCTCTGATCGCTGAACATCATTCCACGATAGTTCGGGTACAGCAGAAAGGTTTCCAGCGGCGCAGGAAGCTCGCGCCGCAGCGAAAATTTTCTGAACCATGACGTTCCAGCGACCCGCCCCACGGTTCCCGCTTGGAAGGAACCGATGCTTCCATCGGCGACCTCGGCGTGCGCTTTCATCACGGTAGTCCAGTCGGTGGTGCCCACAACTGGCTTAGTTGGTGCCCATCTTTTGACAGGATTTTCCCACAGGCAAATTCGGGTTCCGCCGGACCGCTTCGGCCCGGTGATGGTTGTTTGAGTTTTTATTTCAGCTGAAATCGTGTACAAACCGGGCGGGCATTTCAGAGCATTCCAGGCAGATGCGCCCGGCTTGGCGCACGGTTCCTGCAGCCGCAGACTGACGGAATCGGCGCGCCCTTCTAGGCTGAAGCAAGAAGGGTTGAGCTTCCAGCCTTGAAGTCCGGAGCGCAGATCTCCGTTGATTAGAAGATTCGGCCCCAAAGTGTACCCCGCTTCCGGCGCATCGAGGCCTCCGGTAACGAAGCCGTCACAATCTCCCGAGCCGGTCGGCGTGATCATCGAGATGCCGGCGACCACCAACAATGCAACAACCACTCGACGAACCAATCTCAGCATAAGCTGATGGTACCGAGGTGGAGGTTAGAATCCAATCACCGATCAAGATGCTAGCGGCGTTTCAAAATTCCACCTTGCTAATCAGCCTTCATTTTCGCAATCGAAAACTTCGGTCCGTGTATCGCGCGACGCCGGATCACGCCGACCTGGTGGTATCCGACCTGGTGGACCGCCTTCATCGGGGTTTGATTGTGGCTGTCGACGACCATAAAAAGGCGCGAACGCCCGCGCAGTTGCCATTCGGTCGCGAACCACAACAGAGCGCGATAGAGTCCGCGGCCACGGAATTTTTCCAGCGTGTATGTCGTCGTTAATTCCGCCGCACCGGGTTCCAAAACGATTATGGGACGCTCGGCCGGATAATCGTATATCCACAGCACGCTTGCTATTTCCCCGTTTAGCTCCAGCGTCGCGCAATGCAATGCCCGGTTGAGCTCGTCACGCCAAAATTCATTGGGCAAGTCGGTCTTTTCGCGAGCGCGCTTGAGCCGATCCAGAGAGTCGGCATACATCGTGACGCCGTCGGGTACCGGAAGCGGCGCCAGCAGGTCTCCGCGATTGATTTCGAAAATGTGAAAGTCGAGGAGCTGCAGGGAATCGAGCGCGAGGCGTGGCAGCCTCAGAAGCCCTTGGTCTCGAATCACTGCTAGGACTGCTGAGAGGCGTGGCATGCAGAAATCACTCCAACTGGCGAGCGGACATTAAGTCAAGCCGAATTCTGCCGTTCCCAAAAGAACAACAATCTGTGAAGCCGGCCGACACAAACGCAAATTGGCCAATCATCTGGCGGGCAAACTACCCAAATGATGCACCGGGTTGGACGCGGCAGTATTCAGGTTTTGCACAGTTTGACAATAAACTCGTAACACGGCTAGAACTGTGAGGCTTGGGGCGAAAGAAACGACTGATTGAAGCTCTAGGGCGAAATTAGGAGACCGCTGCCCGAAGGCTCGCGATGCCGGAACGACACCGGCGGTGGGGTTACGTTGAATCCGCAAAACAGCAGGGAAGTGGCGGAGCGAGTTGCCGACGCAATTTGTATTTTCGTCGGCTACCTTCTGGCCGCAGAGATCGCCTTGGCGATGCACTGGGGCAGGATTCAGGTATTCCCGCATGGTGGGGCTTCTGAAGCACAATCGCAATATTCGGCGCTTTTAATCCTCGCGATCCTGTCCTGGCTGACGCTGACCGCATACACGGGAACCTATCGACCCTACCGTACGGAGCGCCTCAATTTCCTTGTTCGCGGGTTGATACAAACTTTGCTGGTCTGGTCCCTCGTAACCATTGCGGCGATCTTTGCACTGAAATTTCAATATCTGAGCCGGCAGTTCACCGGTTATTTCATTGCCGCGTCGATGGTTCTCATTTTCTTCAGGCAACTGGGAACTGTGCTTCTGTTGCGCAGCCTGCGACGCTCCGCGCATAAGTGGCGGACTGCGGTCGTGATCGGCGACGACGAGGCAACCTGCGAGCGCATCGCGGGACTTCTGACCACCGCGCATCCCATGGGTTATCAGTGGGTAGGCGTTCAGCCGGCGAAGCGGGCGGTTGATTGCAACGGCAATCGGGCGGAGTCTGGCGGCGGCTTCGAGTCCGCTTCGCTCGAGGAGATTGATGATGTTTACCTCGTCGGTGTGAACGACGGGGCCGACGGCCCG
This sequence comes from uncultured delta proteobacterium, assembly GCA_963743865.1. Taxonomy (GTDB): domain Bacteria; phylum Desulfobacterota; class Binatia; order Binatales; family Binataceae; genus Binatus. The sequence continues at coordinate 2,395,831 of CAVURG010000006.1, read as the reverse complement.
GCGAGTGCGGAAGGCATGCTCACCCTTCTCAAGCAAGGCAAGTCCGTCCACATCATACCCAGCCTGCTCGATACGAGGCTGTTCCGCCAGTCGCTCGGCGACATCGCGGGGATTCCGGTGCTTTCGGTAAGCAAAGGTGATCTGACCCCCGTTCAGGCGGCCGTTAAGCGCGCAGTCGATTTCGTCGTTTCGGCGCTGTTGTTAATCGTTCTGTCGCCGGTAATGGCCGCAATCGCGGTCGCAATTAAATTGAGTTCGGCGGGCCCTGCGCTGTTTCGTCAGAGCCGCATGGGTCTCAACGGAAAACCCTTTACCTTTTATAAATTCCGCACCATGCGCGCCGACGCGGAGCAGACACTGAAGGACTCGCCGGCCTTGTACGCCAAATTCCTGAAAAACAATTTCAAGCTTCCCAAGGGCGAAGATCCGCGCCTCGCTCCGCTCGGGAGCTTTCTGCGTGCCACCAGCCTCGATGAGCTGCCGCAACTATTCAACGTGTTGAGCGGTGAAATGAGCCTGGTCGGGCCGCGCCCGGTCGAGCCTGCTCAGACGCTTCAATACGGCGATTTAGCGATGCTCTTCATGTCCGCCAAACCAGGGATGACGGGCCATTGGCAGGTCAGCGGCCGCAGCGAGATCGCGGAGTACCAGAAGCGGGTCGAATTGGACCTCGAATACATCCGCGACCAGTCGCTCGGCAAAGACTTCGAGATATTGTTGCGGACCGTTCCGGCAGTGTTGCGGCGCAAGGGTGCCCACTAACGCTTGCGGCGGACCGTCGTCGCTGTGGAAAGCGGTGCTTTCTGCGATCTTTCGGAATGCTACTGAACTGCCGTCTTTCCCCATGACTGCCAGTATGGTACCAATCTAAATTCGGAGGAGTTGAGCAATCATGGTCGAACGATTACTCCGTCTCTCGTTCCTGCTCGCGTGTTTCGCGATTATTGCTGGATTCTTCTTTGCTGTGCCTTCTTCTCTATCCGCCGAGCGCCCGCTACGGCGCCCGGTTGCCAAGTATGTTTACCTGCGGGATACCGGCCAGACGGTTGCGCTTTCGGTCGGGGAGGAGCTCGTCGTAACGCTCCCGCTACGGCCCTACGCCGACAATTACTGGTATGTGGCCCGCAATTCCGGCCTGAAATTGATAGCGGGGCCTAACGAGCGACGCCCGCGAAATTGGACACCTTGGAAGTACAGCTCGCAGGTGTTCTACTTCAGGCGGGAATCCCCGGGGGTTGCACATCTGGTACTGGAACAGAGCTATTTTTCGAAGCCGATGATACTCAAGGTGGTCGATCAGTAACTGCATGAGTGGTCGATTGCGAGCTGAGGCCATCGAACCGTAAGTGCCCGAGGAATGGCATCATCATGCGGCGAAGCTCAACAAGTGGCGCGAGATGTTCGGACCCGAGTGCGTGCGGTCCGGCTTCTCGGATTACCTCAAGGCGGGCGCGCGAGTTGCGCGACTGACTGGCGGCGCAAGAGACTATCAGCCACGGGGGTGCAAGTCGCATCTCAACCTTTTCCGCCACAGCTGCTCGCAAAAATGATTGGTCGGCGGATGGTGCGTTTTCGAAGGCACTGAGCGCGATTCGCCGCTATCACAGCGCCACACGCGCGGCGGAGGAATGCCTTCTGGCGCAATGGACAAGCCCGGTTGGCAATGTGCCACGAGAGTTCGTGCGGCTCGGCGTTGGTGCTCCCTGGATCTGGTCGGACCGGATGGCGGAGTTTTACCGCGAGACTGACGGGTTCGTCTACGAATTGGTGGCTTGGCACCATCGTCAGGAGCGAATCGGGTGGAAGCGCTTGCTCGCCGAGGAAGTATCCGCGGGTATGGACGTAATTTGCTTTGGCGATGGCATCGGCTACGACGCGTGCGAGATTGGAAAGATTCATCCCGATGCGCGGATCACAAGCTTTGAGTACCCGGGTCATTCATCAGCGTTCGCCCAGCGGATGATAGAGGACCTGCGGCTTACGAACGTCACGCAGACCACCGAGATCCCCAGCCGATCCTTCGACGCTGTGATCTGCCTGGATGTCTTGGAGCATTCACCCGACCCTGACATTTTTGTGAGGGATATTGCGGACCACCTCGGGCCTCACGGCAGGGCCTATGTCAGTGAGGCGTGCAGCTGGGTTAGACCCACGCATCCGACGCACCTGCGCTCGAATCTGTACTACGCGGGGCAGATACTGCCGCTATTCGAGAAGCACAATCTCGCATACCGGGGAATCCTCAGGCCGCCGTACTCGCGCATCCGGATTTTTGAAAAGGACGGTGCGCGGTGGCCGTTTTGGATGCCGCGCCTTCGTCATCGGCTTGGGGGTTACAAAGCGAGATGCCAGTTTCGTTGGCTTTACCCGCAGGGAACAACCGACATGGCGGCTTTTATCGCGTCGGCGAACGCCTAGCTGAACACCGAGGCGGGTTGGCAGTGCGAACCAAGCTACGGCATACGAACACGGAGATGATCTGGATTTCCAGACATAAGCCCATTACCCGGAATTTCCGTTTTCACGCCTCAGATCAGGATGCTGATAGTCCAATTCTGTCCGGTAGCGCAAGCGGTCGGGGCTTTCCTTTGGTTTTGGCAGAAGCTGGTCCACCAAGAGCGGCCCGTTCATCATTTCGACCACACCGAAACCCTGATCCGGCCCATGTGCGGCCGATTTCCAAAGACACCTCCGCCCCATGTCTCTGGGTCGCCCGATTTGAAAGTCATCATTGAACGCGGCGCACCGTCCGACGATGCGTTTCTACGTACGGTGACCGTTGGTTGCGATGTCGGCGGTCTGTGCGGAGGTCGTGCTGGCGCTGCGCCAAAGTGGCACGGGCGATAGCAGCGAATGGTCGACACCGCGCGCTCGTCGCGCTACTCTTCACACGATCCGCAGCGTGTGAATTGCGTTCGTAACTTCGCAGTGAATGACAGTTTTGGTTTAGAAAATCCGGTTGATCAGGAAGTCTAGCCGTTCAGTAGCAGGCACCGCTGTTTCCCGATGGCCGAAGACAAAAGGGAAACACGAAGAAATCCGAAAATGCCCCATGAAGCAGCAGGACAGGCCGCGCCATCGGCCGAAGCGGTAGCGCCAAAGACGAACGCCGCGGACGCAAGCGAACGCCGCGCGGAGACCCCTCAACACCTCGGAGAGGCCGTACTCAAGACCTTTTTCACCGGTCTTTCCTGGACCGCCGCGGCGCGCGGATTTAGCTCAATTGGTACCGCTCTGCGGTATGTGATCTTCGCACGATTGCTCAAGCCCTTCGATTTCGGCGTGATCGGCAGTGCGCAATTGATCTTTACAGCGATCAGTGCCGCGACTAATCCGCGCATCGGATCATCGCTTGTCCAGCAGGAAGATGAGATCGAACCCTATGTTGACACTCTATTCACAACGTATGTCGTGCGCGGCTTGATTATTGGATTGATACTGATTGTGTTCGCGCGGCCGCTGGGCGCCTTCTTCCATCTGGGCGACGCCTACAGGGTATTCTGGGCTATGGTTCCGCTTGCAATCCTGCAATCGATTCAGAGCCCGCGCCTGGCATCACTATATCGGCGTCTCGATTTCCATTTTGTGACCATCCTGAACGTTTCGGAAGTTGCGGCGAGCCTAATATTCGGTCTTATGGCCGTGCTCTACTGGCGCGACTGGCGCGGTCTGGTGTGCTCGATGCTCGTCGGCGCGGCAGTGCGCGTCATTTTAACCTACTGGCTATTTCCGTTTTGGCCGCGGCTGGGCTTCAGCATGGTTCGCGCGAAAGCCATGCTCCCGTTCGGACTGTGGTTCAGCTTTGGCATGCTGTGCGATTTTGCTGCGAAGCAGCTTGACAATCTAGTTGTGGGCCGCCTGCTCGGTCCCGGAGCGCTCGGCATCTACCAAATGGCATTTCGCGCAGGCGAGATGCCGGTGTTGGAATTTACGACAGCCGCTACCGTGGTGACGTTTCCGATGGTGGCGCGAATGCGCGAGGATTCCCGCGCGCGCGCGCGCCTGTTCTGGTCGGTGACGGCGCTTGTGACACTGGTCGGGCTGGGGTACGTCGCATTCATTTTCGCCTTTGGCCAGAAGGTCGTTCTCCGATTGTTCGGACCAGCCTGGATGCACGCAGTGACCCCGCTCAGGGTCCTCTGCATCTACGGGCTCCTGCAGGGGCTCTTGGCGGTTGGGCGAACCTTTCTCAATGGTCTGGGAAAACCGGAACGATCCGTCATCGCGTCGGCTACCCGCGTAGGGGTTCTGGCGATCGCGATCTATCCATTCACAGTATGGCACGGGACCACCGGCGCGGCGGTCGCCGACGTTCTATCGATGTTGGTAGCGCTACCGACAATGGGCTACCTGGTGCAGCAAACGGCGCAGGGTGGTGAGATGAGATCCCCCAGCACGGCGACGGCGCTATCCAGGTAATCATGGTGGACGCTGGTCAGCATCGTAATCACCAACTACAACTACGGCCGCTATTTGGGCGCCGCAATTGACAGCGCTCTTGCGCAAACTTATTCGCATGTCGAAGTAATCGTGATCGATGACGGCTCAACTGACGAATCACGCGAGGTCATTGAATCGTACGGGGAGCGCAGCATCGCGAGCGGGCGCGCCGCATGATTTATAGCGGTTTTTTGAGTTTGTGGCAGAATTGATGGGCACAGTCGAGGCGGGAACTGATGCGCAAGGATCTGGCAAGCTATTACGCCGAAGATATGTATGAGCATGATCGCACGCGCGATTCCGCTCGTGTGGTCGTACCGATGGTGGTTGAGTTGATTCATCCGTTGAGTGTGCTGGATGTCGGCTGTGGCCGCGGCGCGTGGTTGAGCGCATTCATCGCGCAGGGAATAGAGAAAGTGGTCGGACTCGACGGAGATTACATCCAGCCATCGACGCTGTTGTTTTCCGCCGATCGCTTTCGTCCCACGAATCTGAGCGTCAAGTTCGAGATTCCGCCGGATCGATTCGATTTAGCTATTTGCCTCGAGGTTGCCGAGCATTTACCCAAGCGCAATTCGAGGTACCTGGTGCGCAAGCTTACTTCCGCAGCGCCACAAGTTCTGTTCTCCGCAGCGCCTCCCGGTCAGGAGGGCGGAGGGCACATTAACTGCCAGCCGCTGTCTTACTGGCGGAAAATCTTTGAAAAGTTCGGATTCAGGATGCTCGATCCATTCCGGCCTAAGCTTCGCGACGACCGGAGGGTGGCTTGGTGGTATCGCCAAAACATGGTCTTGTTCGTGTCGCCTGACGCAATCGCCGGGAATTCGGTGCTCGCCGACTGCGGCGAGGTGCCGCCCGGCATGGAGTCCGAATGGGTCTACAAGTGGGTGGCCGATGCCCAGTCAGCTGGACCCACTACGCGAGTGCGGAGGCTGACCGGTAGAATCCTGCGGCGCACCAAACGAGCATTGCGTCCAAATGCCTGAATGGCCCTTGCCCGACGCTGCAGGAGTTCGAGGGGTCTCCGCCCTCTGTAAAACACCAGCGACCAGGTTATCGCGAATTTATGTGATCCACGGCGCGCCTGAGCGCCCTCGATACAAGGTTCTCGCGGCTCGAAGCAATGACATAGGTAGGCACACACCGAGCGCCCTCAAGAGCAATTCGACGTTGCCGGTCTTTGCAAAGCCCATGAGGCAAGTGTTTATAGCGGCAAGTCGCCGTCCTCGTTCGAGGTATGCCCGGCTCACCCCTTTCGCTCCCTGTGTTATGCCGGCAGAAATTGCAGCGAGCGCCTCAGTGTCTTGAGACGAGATGAGCGACCGTTGGTTAGTTAGGAGTTTGCATATGACCGTGAAAGTTCGGCCAATCTCTTTCGAATCAGGTGTGATTCTTACCACCCCGAGGGGGCGATCCAAGTAAGCCAGACGGTTCTGTTTTGCGAAGCGAAGCAGAAACTCCCAGTCCTCGCCACATGGCCAACAGTTGAAGCCGCCGCTTGTTCTGAAAGCGAGCGTGTCAACGGTCAGCGCCGTGGGCTTGATTGGAACTTCTTGGAGTAGCATCAGATGGAGTTCGCGATCTGGTATGAGTGTGCCTTCGGCGTAGCTTCCGCCCAAAAGCCAGGCCGGCATCCGAGCAGAATGAGCGCGCACAAACGAAGGCTTGGCTTCATTGCTACAGCGCCACTCAAGATCATGAAATATTCCCCCGACTTCTGGATGGTTGCTGAGAAAGGTGAGGCAGGACGAAAGTTTATCGGGTGTCCAAAGGTCGTCTGAGTCGAGAAATGAAACGTACTGAGACGTGGCCTCTGCGACGCCACGATTTCTTGCCATCCCGGGGCCAGCATTTGCTTGCTGGATGTAACGGATCCGCGAGTCCGAGAAACCGCGAACTATTTCAGTGGTGCCATCGGCTGACCCATCGTCCACGATAATGAGCTCGAAATCCCCCATCGTCTGGGCAAGCACGCTCTCTATCGCCTGGCTTAGAATGTAGGCGCGATTGTAGGTCGGAATTATAACGGTGACCTTGGACATTTGGCCGTTTTTCCCCACCTTAGAACAGAATAGATTGGGTTAAGTGGGCATTCCCATAGATGGATGCAGCCGCCCGTGCAAGGGCGTCTTGAGCGTAACGAGATGATGTCGTTCCACAAGTTCGCTGAAGCCCAGACGTTCGTTCAAGTTGTGCAGCAAAATTAGACCACCGCCGGAAATCACGCGCAATGCCTGAAAGTCCACCCGCACCGCGCGCTTGAGCGAGACCTGACAGAGCCGATTTTTTCTCTCACCCACTGGCTTTACCCTGACACCGCCTCCGCTCGCATTCAAGCCAGCCTGAAAAACGGCACTTAAACAATACTACCAAGTTAGTAGCTCGCACATGAAATAGAAATCTGGGTGTGTGCTGCCAGTCCCGTAACGAGGCCGGACCCCTCCTGAAATGAGACGAAAGGCCGGCCGCGCGCGGAAGGGCTCGAACGCGGCTGCTCGAATCTTAGGGAAGCCGGCACTCCCGTCGGGCTAATTCGGCGTTGTCCGCTTTTGGACAGTACCGCCAATTCCATGTCGCATCTTATCTCAACTTTGCGATACGGAGTCTCATCGCGCCCCATCGATGCTCGAAAATCAACCGCTCTTGAAACAGTGGAGAACCTCGACTAGCTCGCTTGCCAATTGAATTGTGTCATCGGCGCGAAGATCGTGCGTTGTTACGCGACAGAGTGTTCCACCTTGGAGCATCAGTGAGTATCCAGTGAGTATCGGCGAATGACAGATCTCCAACGGCAGGAAAGTTGCTCTATGAGCGATGGTGAAACGCACATCGACTCAAGCGGGGGCGGCGATCATGTCGCATCGATACAATTGCTATACATCATTAGCTATTACAACATTATCTACTACATCATTAGCTAAATGTTCTGTCTTAGTACTAATATTATATACTCTTTCACTGACATGTGGATCTCCCGCTTTTGCTCAAACGCTTGTCGATGGCGGCCTGACCGCTCCACAAGTGGGCTGGTCGTTGGGTTCCAATCTGCTGGTAAACGGCGATTTCTCGCAAGGAACGGCGGGGTGGAAATTGTATAGCCCCTGCTTCAGCCTCGATCCTACCACTGTGGCGCCGAACGGCGCCGCCACCTTGGAGTTGACCAATCCCGCGACTTGCAGCACCAAACCTACGGAAGCGTTGAACTCGCTTAGCATTAGCGGTGGAAAGGTGTACACGCTGAGCGGCCAGATCATGACCGAAAATTTTGTAGGCGCGACGTCTTCCGCCGGCGCCGTGTTCACTCTATGGGGTTATAGGCAATCTCCCACCATCAACAGCACCACCGACTGGACCAGCGCGACTCTCCAGCATGTGAGCATCCCCTCAGGCAAGACCACGGTCGTTGGCCTGGCGAGCCCGGGCTCAGTGACGAGCGGAAACGCATGGTTTGCAAACCTGTCGCTGCAGCAGGAGATACCGCCGCCGCTACAGGTGTTTCTGCTGTACCCGAACTACCGCGGACTGATGTTTTCGGATCAAAACCAGGTCGCAAGCATGGACCTGACCGTCACTCCGCCGGCGGGAACCTCGCTGGGCAGCCTTCGCGTGGAAATCGACGCGGTCGACGCAGGCGGCAACACGGTCGCCAGCCAGACCTTCGCTCCCGAGTCGACTGAATTCACGGGCACCCTCGACATGGGAGCCCTGCCGCTTGGGACCTACCAGATTGCGGGAATACTCGAGGATTCCGGCGGCAAAGTGCTGATGGCGCAGAGCCCCTATGCGATCGTGAAGCTCGATGCAGCGGTGCGCTCGGGCATGAAGGCGTGGATCGACCCGGCCAACCTCGCGCATTTCATCGATGGCAATCCGCACTTTGTGCTCGGAATCTACGACACGACCGGGTATGGATTCAGTCCGGCTTCCTTCGTGAATGAGCTTACCGCGATCGCGCAGGCGCCGATCAACATGATCATCAACTACTATCTTTGCAACGCGCCGACGCGGGCAATTACCGCATACACCGCTGCGATGCAGCAATTCGGGATCACGCTGCTGCCAACCGTGAACAACTTCTATTCGGAAAGCGCGAATTTTCCGACCACTCTCGCCGAAGAGTTTAGAACCGACGATCAGGATCAGCTGATTTCCGATTACGCATCCACGTTGTCGTCCGACCCCGAAGTCGTTGGATACTACGTTGTGGACGAGCCCGCGATCACCGCGCAGCCGCGTACGTTCCACCAGTATGGGCTTATCAAAGCGAACGATCCGTCGGGCTTCAACCTGGCGGTGCTCGGCAGCCCGCTCGACCTCCCGTTCTGGAAGGACACAGTGGATGTCTTGGGCGTGGACCCCTATCCGATCACCTCCGCCAGCGGAAACGATCTCGCCAAAGTTGCGGATTGGACTCGCATGGCGTTTCAGGCTGGACACGGCTCGCGCCCGGTGTGGACCGTCATTCAGTTCTTCCAATCACACGTGGGTTCCGGATGGCCGACCCAGCAGCAGCTGCACGACATGAGCTGGATGGCGATCGTGGAAGGCGCGACCGGCCTCTTTTACTGGTCATACGGCGTGCGCGCACTCAGATGGGTGAAGGATCCGGTCGAGCACGCGGCACTTTACCAGGAACTGATCAACGTGACCACCGAGATCAAATCGCTGGAGCCGGTGTTGCTCAGTCCCGACGCCCCGGTGATCACCGCGAACTCCGAGCAGGGCACCGTGTTCACCAAGACCAAGGTCGGGAGCGACGGCACCCGCTACCTGTTCTCCTACAACTACACCGCGTCGGGTGTCACCGCCGAGTTCACGCTGGCGCAGCCGGCAGCCAGCATTATCGACTACGACACCGGGGTCAGCACTGCGCCCGACTCCAGCACGACCTTCTCCGAGGCATTCGAGCCTTACCAGGCGCACGTCCTGCTCATCAGCGATTCCGCTCCGTCGCCGACGTCCATTCCAAGCGCGACGCTGTCACCGTCGGCCACCGCGACTCCTACTGGGTCCTCGACGCCGGTGCCGACCTCAACTGGCACGGCGACCGCGACTGCTACGGGGACTCAAACAGCTACGGCGACGGCGACTGCGAGAGCAACGCCGACTGCGACCAGGACTGCTACGGCGACGGCCTCCGCGACGCCCACCGCCACGGCCACACCCGGCGCATTGGCAATCTCGCCCAAGAATTTGAAATTCGGGACTCAGCGACTTGGCACCACGAGTTCAGTCAAGACTTTGAAAGTGACCAACACTGGCGGGGCGCCGGCTAAATTCACGGGAATATCGGTTACCGGGGACTTTGCGCAAACCAATACCTGCGGCGCGAGCCTGCCAGCGCACCATGCGTGCCGCATCAGCGTCACCTTCAAGCCGACCGCCACGGGGAAGCGGGTCGGCAACTTGCCGCTCGAGGACAACGCCACCAATAATCCGCAGGTGGTCGATTTGAGCGGGAAAGGAAACAGCTAGCGGCTGCTGAACGCCGGCCATCCGATACGGCCGATCGACGCGGACTACGAGCGCCGCGAGCCATCCTTGCTCAGAAGGTCGCCTCAAAGTCGGATTTCCCGTCTAACTGTTTGGTCCCAACGAGCCAGGATAAACCCTGAATTTTTCATGATTTTCAGACATGGCATTAGCCTACCTGCGTCCCAATTTACTTATAGCGCATATTTTGTGATAATCGCGCCCGAATTGCCAAAGCCCGATGGTAGTTCGGGCACGGGCGCGAAGGGACCCCGCAAGGCTGTTCGATCTGTGCGCGAGCCTGCCCTTGTGGGATCGAGCGGAAAGGGAGGGGAAAATATGAAATCGGCGGATCAAGGTCCCCGCAGATCTGCGGGTCGCATTGGCGCTATTGTCCTGGAGGCTCTGCTCGTCGTCCTCGTGCTTGCGCTTCCTATCTCGGCGCAGGCGCCCGGCGCATGGACGCTTTCCGCCAACCTCAACACTGGGCGCGCCAATCAGGCCGCCGCGACGCTTCCCAACGGCGAGGCGCTAGTCGTCGGCGGCACCGGCAGCTCCGGCGCGCTCACGAGCGCTGAAATTTACAGCCTGTCGGCCAACACGTTCACAACGCTGCCGACGAGCACTAATACCGCCGTCTCCGATCTGACCGCAACCGTCCTTAAAGACAACACCGTCCTGTTTGCGGGCGGACTCAAGAGTTCAGGCAAATCGGTTGCCGCGGCGGAACTCTACGATCCATCGCAGAGCGCATTCATCAAGCTGCGTGCGATGAAAAAAGCGCGCAGCCATCACACCGCCACGCTGCTCACCGACGGCACCGTCCTGATCGCCGGCGGAAGCCGCGCATCGGGGCAACGCGCCAGCCTTGAGATCTACAACCCGGCCTCGAGAACATTTTCAGCCGCCGGGCGTTTGCAGCACGCACGGCAGGATCATACCGCCACGCTGCTTACCGACGGCACCGTCCTGATCGCCGGCGGCTCGGATTCTTCCGGTCCTCTTGCCAGCGCCGAGATTTACAACCCCGCCACCAAGAAGGTCACCGAGGTCGGAAGCCTCAACCAGGCGCGCACGCTGGCCAGCGCATCGATGCTGCTCGATCTCAATGGCGACGTGCTGATCGAAGGCGGTCAGGATGCCAGCGGCAACGACCTGAATACGGCCGAAGAGTTTGATCCCGCGACCGGTGCTTTCACGACGCTCACCGCGCAGATGATTACCGCGCGCAGCGGCCACCTCGGTCTGACCCTGCCTTACAACGGCAAGGTGTTGATCGCGGGCGGCACCAGCGCAGGCGCGCCGCTAGCAGAGAACGAACTTTACGATCCGGTCGTCGGCGACTTCGTTGCCAACGAACCGATGAGCATTGCGCGCGATGAGTTCGCGACCAACTTCTTTGCTCCGCCCGCGGTCGGGCAGGTGCTGATGAGCGGCGGACTGGACAGCTACGGCAACCCGCTCTCCCTGACCGAAACGTTTACCTATCAGACCATCCGCACCGACAAGCCCGACTATGCGCCGGGCTCGCCGGTCATTATATACGGCGCCGGATTCGCACCCGGCGAGACGGTCACCACCGTTATTGAGGGGTCCAACGGCGAAAACGACGAAAGGATTGACACTGCGGATTCGACCGGATCGTTCACCGACTCCAGTTTCACTATTAGCGATACCGACGGCGGCGTGACGTTCGTGATGACGGCTACGGGGCAGAGCTCGGGCCTGACCGCGCAGGATCGGTTCACGGATAGCGTCGCGGTCACGAGCATCACGCTATCGCCGTCGTCAGACACGATTACCGACGGTGGCACCGCTGTCTACACGGTTACTGCCTACTTCACAGGTACTGGGAGCGCCACCGCGAGTCTCGCGATTTCGAGCCCCTCACCGCTGCCGGCGGGGTGGACTACGAATTTCGTCCCTTCGACTCTCACCAGCACCAGTACTGGCCACCAGACTTCGACGCTGATCATAAACACGGTGTGCGGCACCACGCCGACAGGGCCTACAGGTTTCACGGTCACGGCAACCGGTGGAGGCGATGCCAGCGGCACTAGCTTGACCACCACCGGAACCTTGGTCGTAAATGCGTGCGCGACGCCGGCCGTACCGCCGCCGCAGATCACTCCATATACGGGGATAGTGTTCCAAAACTCGGTCGTCGGCCTGAATAGCGCCACGACCAAGGGGCCAAGGACCATCACGGTCAACAATAACGCGACGGGCGCCAAAGCAATCAACTTCACCAGCATCACGGCCAGCCCCTCGCAATTCGCGATCGATAAGCCGACCACCACCTGCGGGGCGACCCTTGCTCCCAACGCGGAGTGCACGGTCGGCGTCGATTTCACCGCTACTGCGCCAGAAAAATTCTCTGGTGTACTGACATTCACTTCCAATGCTTCCGACAGCCCGCATTCAATAGCGCTTCAAGGCGCTGGCGTGGCCGGATTGATCGACCTTTCGCCCACTCTCGTGTTTCTCAACGCGCCGGTGGGCTACACCAGCCCGATGGTTAAGACCGCGACGCTGTCCAATCCCAACACGGTTGCGCTTGGCGTGAGCAACGTGTTTGCGTCGGGCGACTTCTTAGTCGCCAGCGATGGATGCAGCACCCTGGTTGGCGGAATCCCTCCGGCAGGCAACTGCAAGGTTACGGTGAGCTTTACTCCGAGCGCGCAAGGCCAGCGCACGGGAAACCTGACCATCATTAGCGACGCCAGCAACAGCCCTGCGAGGATCAAGCTGCAAGGCACCGGCACGCTCTCCGCGCCGGTGCTTTCGGCGACGTCACTGGCGTTCGGCAAGCAGAAGGTCGGTGTGCCCAGCGCAGCGATGTCTGTCACGGCAGTCAACACGAACCTTATTCCGATCGATTTCACCGCCGTGACTGCCAGCAGCGACTACAGCGTGCAAAGCAACACCTGCACCGGCAGCATTCCCGCGGGCGACTACTGCATAATCAGCGTCATCTTCAAGCCGACCATAACCGGCTCGGACAACGGAACGCTGAGCATTGTTGACAACGCGGGGACAGGTACTCCCCCGACCGCCACTCAGACGATCCTTTTGTATGGCACTGGAGACTAGCGGAAACCGCGATCGCGCTTCCCAAGGGAGCGCGACCGCTTCCATCGCTGAAATTTCTCTATTCGCGAACTGCCATACGGGAATCGACAGCGCGTCGGTTACCGGCGACGTGCCGCTCAACGACAACGCCACCAATAATCCGCAGGTGGTTGATTTGAGCGGCAAAGGAAACAATTAGCGGTTCCTGAACGCGCGGGCCGTCCGAGATCGCTGATCGATACGGGCGACGAGCGCCCCCCAATGCCTGCTTAAAGAAGTTTGCCTTATAGTCGGATTTTCCGCCTAGCTGTATCTAAACGACTCAGCTGTATTCAAATGATGCAACATTTTGTGAATTTCAGCTAACCGTATGTTTAGACAACCATTAGTAAATATTCGATACTTCTTGTCATTTTAACATCCTTTCATAGCTTACTTGATGTTTTATTGACTCATAGCGGATATTTTGTGATAATCCGGCGCTAATTGCCGAAGCTTGATGATACATCGGGCGTGGGGGCGAGGGGACACCGCAAGGCTGGGCCGGCCTTGTGCCAGTCCGCCCTTCTGGAATCGAACCGAAACGGGAAGGGGAAAATATGCAATCGATTAATCAAACTCCACGGCGAACTGCGGGGCGCGTTGGCGCTATCGTCCTGAAGGCCCTGCTCGTCATCCTCGTGCTTGCGCTTCCAATCTCGGCGCAGGCGCCCGGCGTATGGACGACTGCGGGGAGTCTCAACACCGCGCGCGCCAATCACGCCGCCGCGACGCTTCCCAACGGCGGGGCGCTGATCGTCGGCGGCACCGGCAGTTCCGGCGCGCTCACGAGCGCTGAAGTTTACAGCCTGTCGGGCAACACGTTCACCGTCTTGCCGGCCGGCCTTAATGCCGCCGTCTCCGGTCTGACTGCGACTGTGCTTAACGACAACACCGTCCTGCTTGTGGGTGGCAGTGGCAGTTCAGGAGCACCGGTTGCCGCGGCGGAACTGTACAATCCATCGCTGGGCGCATTCGTCGCCCTGCCTGCGATGAATCACGCGCGCAGCCATCACACCGCCACGCTGCTCAACAACGGCACCGTCCTGATCGCAGGCGGGACCGGCGCATCGGGGCCGCTGGCGAGCCTTGAGATCTACAATCCGACCTCGCAAACATTTTCGGTCGCGGCAGCCAGTTTGGCGAACGCGCGGCAGGATCATACCGCCACGCTGCTTACCGACGGCACCGTATTGATCGCCGGCGGCTCGGATTCTACCGGGCCGCTCGCCAGCGCCGAGATTTACAATCCTGTCAAGGGCACCGTCACCGAGACCGGAAGCCTCAACACGGCGCGCACGCTGGCCAGCGCATCGATGCTGCTCGATTTCAATGGCGACGTGCTGATCGAAGGCGGCCGGGATGCCAACGGCAACGACCTGAATTCGGCCGAGGAGTTCGATCCCACGACCGGTGCTTTCACGACGCTCACCGCGCAGATGATCACGGCGCGCAGCGGCCACCTCGGTCTGACCCTGCCCTACAACGGCAAGGTGTTGATCGCGGGCGGCACCAGCGCGGGACAGCCGGTAGCAGAGAACGAACTTTACGATCCAATTATCGGCGACTTCGTTGCCAACGAGCCGATGAGCGTCGCGCGCGATGAATTCGCGGCCAATTTCTTTGCCGTGCCCGCGGTCGGGCAGGTGCTGATGAGCGGCGGACTGGACAGCACGGGCACTCCGCTCGCGCTGGCCGAGACGTTCACCTATCAGACCATCCGCACCGACCAGCCCGACTACCCGCCGGGCTCGCCGGTCATCATTTATGGAACCGGATTCGCACCCGGCGAGACGGTCACGACCCAGATTCAGGAGTCCGATGGCGACGATACGTTTCTGACCGACACTGCAGATTCTACCGGCTCATTCACCGACTACAATTACTATATCGAAGACACCGACGGCGGCGTGACGTTCCTGATGACGGCGACGGGGGGAAGCTCGGGCCTGACGGCGCAGGATAAGTTCACTGACCATATCGCTAGCGTCACGGTAACGGTGGTATCCGGCACGGTTACCGCTGGAAGCCCCGCAAGCTATACGGTCAATTGTACGCAGAGCGGACAGACCGTCAGTAGCGTTAATTACAGCCTTTCCAATAACGGGGGGTTTTCGAATTCCGCTCCCCCACCGACACCGACTCCATGGACCATACCGGCTGGTGCGGGTGATGCGTTCTCTATAAATCCGACCACCGGTTGCGGCACCGGCCATAATACGACGCTGACGATCACCACCACGTGCGGAACCACCCCGGCGAATAAGTATAGCTTTTACGTGGCCGGACTGGGGAACAACGGTAACTATACCACGAGCATCATACAGAGCCTGGTCGTGAATGCATGCGCCACGCCGACGCCGACGAAGACGGCAACTGCGACCGTGACAGCAACTCGGACGGCGACGCCGACCGCGACCTTGACTGCGACGCCGACGAAGACGGCAACCGCAACGGCGACAGCAACCTTAACTGCGACGCCAACTGCGACGGCTACCGTAACAGCGACGCCGACACCGACGTCAACGGTCGTCTTCCTTACCTCTGGCACCAGCTGGACCGTTCCGAGCGTCTGTAACGGCTCCAATAACACCATCGAATGCATCGGCGGCGGTGCTGGCGGTGCTACCGGTTTTTCATCCGGCGGCGGCGGCGGGGGCGCCTACAGCGAGGTCAGCAATCTCTCGCTGACTACTGGCAATAACATTACCTACGCAATCGGAGCTGGGGGCAGCGCGGCCAACAACGGCGGAGGCACTTATTTCAACGGCACGAGTTTAGCTGGTTCCTCGTGCGGCGCCGCTGGCGGATCAACGGGGTCGGGTCAGACGGGCGGCGCCGGTGGCGCAAGCTGGCAGACCGCTGCCGGCACCAAGTACGCAGGCGGCACAGGTGGCACTACCACTCCCACCACCGGTTCTGCGGGCGGCGGCGGAGCGGCGGGGCCCAACGGGGCTGGCGATGCTGGAGCGGGCGGGACAGGAACGAGCGCTGGTCCTGGTGGCTCAGGTGACAATGGCTTTGGTGGCGCCGGCGGCTCTGGCGTCGCTCCCTTCTTTGGGATCGATGGCGGAGACGGTACAGAATGGCAAGCCTCGCCTGCGTATGGCAGTGGGGGCGGCGGTAGCGGGGGCTCTGCCGGCATCACTGGTGGAGCCGGCGGCACTTACGGCGCCGGTGGCGGTGGCGCTGGCTTCGGGGGCGGTGCTGGCGCAGGCGGCCTCATCGTCATCACCTGTAATTATATAGTGGCGACACCTACGCCGACTGCGACGAAGACGGCAACTGCAACGGCTACCTTGAGCGCGACGGCGACCGCGACTGCAACCGCAACGCCGACCATATCCGCGACGCCGAGCCTGACGCCGACCATATCCGCGACGCCGAGCCTGACGCCGACCATATCCGCGACGGCGACAGCCACGGCGACCGCCACCGCGACTGCGACGGCCACCGCAACGGCAACGCCAACCGCAACTGCCACTGCGACGGCGACCGCAACCGCGACGCCAGTACCGCCGCCCGTGATCTATCCATACGGGGGGATCAAGTTCGGTTACTCGACCCTGCTGAATACCGGATCGACCGTCACGTTCCCCTGGGGCGTCTCGATAACTAATAACGGTCTAGGCGGGGTAAGCCCGCCACCGGTTGGAAACCCCGGCACACTTATCATCGACAGCATCGTGGCCTCGCCATCGGCGAATTTTGCGGTCGTAGGATCTCCCGATCCGTCGCTCACCACCTGCGGGTCAACGCTAGCTCCCAACCAGAAGTGCGGGATCGGCGTCACTTTCAAGGCTACGACAACGGAAGCAGCAGCCAGGGGCACGCTGACCTTTAATACCAACGCTTCCTTCGGCCCCTACACACTCATCCTTTCGGGTCCTCCTGGCAAATTGGGAATGCTCAAGGTCTCACCCACCATCGTGTTTCCCCGCACCCAGGTGGGAGTTACCAACCCTACAGTCAAAACCGCGACGCTGGTCAATCCCAACGGGGTTGGGCTGACCGTTGACAGCATCATAGCGTCGGGCGACTTTACCGCAACAAGCGCCGGCATCGCGAATCCTTGCAACCTCAGCGGCGCGACGATTCTGCAGCCCAAGTATGTGTGCACCGGCGGCTCCAACCCGGGCGTTGGCTGCACCGGGCCAACGGACACTAAGAGCTGCACGGGAGGAGGAACCTGCAACGAAACAACAGCTTGGAGTTGCGGCGTTGGCGTGATCTTCGATCCGACTGCGCAGGGCTCGCGCACGGGAGGCCTGGCCGTCACGAGCAACGCCAAAAACAGCCCTCTTACGATCGCACTGAAGGGTACGGGCACGCTCTTGAAGCCAACGCTTACGCCCTCCAAGTCGCTCTCGTTTGGCACGGTGACGATCGGTCATACGCCAAGCATGTCGGTGATGGTACACAACCCGAATACTGATGGCACGATCCAGTTCACCGCTGATGCGACCGTTACAGGCAGCGCCGAGTACACCAAGGGAGTCGACACCTGCAGTGGCAACAGCATTGCCCCCAACGGGAACTGCACGATCGGCGTTATCTTCGCGCCGACTGTAAGCGGTAGCGCCTCCGGAACGCTGAGCATCTTTGACAACGCCGGGACCTTTAGCCAGAAGCTGGCCTTGCATGGCACTGGAAAATAGCGAAAACCGCGGTCGCGCTTCCCCGGGGAGCGCGACCGCCTTGCGTCGCTGAAGCTTCTCTATTCCCGAACTGCGATCGGGCGCTTTGCCGGGCGCTGGCGGGGGCACTTATTCAAGGCGCGCCGCCGCGATTCTTATCCGGTACCAAATCCAGAACGCGCCGGAAAAACAACTCTGCGCTGAACTGCTCGGCCCTGGCCCGTGCCGCGTTTCCCATCCTTTCCCGCCGGGCTGGATCGCTCATCAAGCTGTTGAGCGAATCTGCAAGCAGCGCGGCGTCTCCCGCCGCAACCACCAAACCCGAGGAGCCTTGCTCGATATACTCGTCGGCTCCGCAGTTGTCGGCCGCCACCACCGCCTTGCCGAATGCCATCGCGTTCAAGTAGGTCTGGTGGCCGCAGGAGCGAAGTAACTCCTTTCGCAACGGCATCACAACCATAGCGGATCGCGCCATCAGACGAAAAAAGGTTTTTGGTTCAGCGGTCACGATGTCGACATTGGACGGCAGGTCGCCCATTTTTCTGAACTGGGCCCGATCATTGGTCGCGATCAGGAACCTTGCTCGAACCAGTCGCGCCGCTTTGATGAGGGTATTGTAGTCACGGCCCGTGTTGCCGCCGGCGAAGATGTAATCGCCGTTGGCCGGCTCGATGACCTCATCCCCGACGGAATGGATTGTGGTGTGATAGGGAATTGCGACAAATTTGTCGGCGGCAAACCCAAGCGCCTTCCGGTAACGTTCGGTCTGCGCCGACGAGTACAACACTATCTTGGTTACGGTTCGCTGCTCGAGCTTGAACAATGCGAGCTTGAGACCGCGACGCCAGCGCGACCGCGGAAGCTCCCAAAAGAAATCGATCTGTATGTGTGGCACTCGCCGCCGCCTCATCAATTGCAACAGCGCTAAGACCCAACTGGCGCGTTCGTTGCTGGTGAACACCGCGTCAAATTGTCGGCTCGCCCGAAACAGCTTCCAACCCCAATAAATATCCGCAAGCGGCAAGCTCGCGAAACTTCTCCATCGGGTTTTCTGCCAATACGCTATATATCCCGGAAGCACCGTCGTCCTTGCGCTCCAGAACGGATGCCCTGCCTTGGGGTTGAGCGTCAAATATCGCGGCGCATTGCCTGGCTTCGAAGCGTCTGTGGTCATCATGCCGGCTCTGGCTAAAATTGGCGTCAGCCGATCGGGAAGCTTCCACCCCACCCGGGCTAATCCATCACGCCGGATCAGGTTTTCGAAAGGCACGGCCTGCTTCGCAAAGGACACACAGTCTGATGCGGACTGCTCTCCGCGTCAACTCGCCGACGCGCTCGGACGCAGCGCCAGGCTGGGACTCACGCGCGGATTCTCGCCCTTACGCCCCGCTTTTGTCAGAGCGCGATCGCAGCCCGCACCCCCATCGATTGCCCGAGGCTTGCCTAGAACTGGCTTTCCTGTTTTTAGCGCCCGCTCGAGCATGTCAAATCCGCCCTCTGCTGGAGGAGCAAAGGGTCCTCGGGGAAATCGTCTGCCGAGAAGGCGAAGTGATGGCCACGAAAAAGCAAATCGCGGTGAACCGTAAGAACGCCACGCGCAGCACAGGTCCATGCACGGGCGCAAGCAAAGCGAGGTCAGCTATGAACTCCACGAGGTACGGGTTGCTTGCGCAATTCCACCCGATTGAAGGCGAGGACGAGCAAGAATTCTCCAAGTTCGCGGAGGGGACCCGCGCTGATGCTCAGCCCATCGATACTTCCAAAGCCTAACCTGGAGACACAAGAAGGGCCCCGCGCGGGGCCTTCTTGTGTCTCTCACTGATGTACTTTTACTCTGGCTAACTGATGCAGTTTTAGTCCGCCGTTGACAGCTGACTTCAGATCGTTACAGATCTTCGGGCCCGACGCCGAGAATTCGGCGAGGTTGCGCTCGTCGTAGGGAGCTGCTGACGATACGTACCAGTCGCGATCTCCCCGGGCTTTCTCATCCCAGAATTGACGGCTTGGCTTCAGTCCGCTCATCGATTCGATGCACCTTCATCCCACTTTAGCCCAGTGTATATTGGCACAACAAACTAATAAACTACACCGACGGCAACCCGCGAAGGGTGTCGTCGCCAGGTGCTTGCTGCCATGCAGCGATCCAGCGCTGCTGAAGAGCTTTATTTAATTGAGGCAGGAGCCCTCGCGATCCCGCAAGTCGGTGGCCTGCACCACCGCTACGAACCTCTCGCCGCCTGATTCGTCCCGGATTCCTGCTCGTGCTGGTTTGATTAGTTGCTGTTAATCGATATGATTTCATACATGAAAAGTATGAAAGCTCGGGTTGCCGAGCGCGGTCAGGTGACCATTCCGAAACGGCTTAGGGACAGACTCGGGGTGAAGCCCGGGACGGTCCTGGAGTTCAGCGAAGAACGCGGACGCCTGATCGCGGTCAAAAGCGGAGGTCTGGACCCGGTCACCGAGGTTTACGGATGCCTCCGTAAGAAGATCGATAGTGATGCCGTTATAGCACAGCTTCGCGGCAGGCAGTGATCACCGCAGTTGATACCAACGTCCTGCTGGACGTGTTCGGTGCAGACCCAAAGTTTTCCTCGGCCTCTGCAGAAGCGTTGCGGCGCTGCCTAAGGGAAGGGGCGCTGGTCGCTTCACAGGTGGTATGGGCAGAGACTGCAACGGTATTTGGCGATGCTGGACGTTTTCGGGATGCCATGCACAAGCTGCCCGCCTCTTTTTTGCCGATGACCGAGGAGGCGGCGATCAAGGCAGCGGAGGCCTGGCGCCGTTACCGAGCAGGTGGAGGCCCGCGCAATCGGATCGCTGCCGATTTTCTGATCGGCGCTCACGCCTTGGTCGCCGCCGATCAGCTCCTGACACGCGACAGCGGTTTTTACCGTCGATATTTTTCCGGCCTGCGGGTAATCAATCCCTCCGCTGGGCCGTAAGAGAATTTTTTTGGTGGCCAGGCTACAGGCCGGGAAAGACCTCAGACCAAAGGCCTTCTGGCGGCGATGTCTTGAAACCCCGGAAAAGATCGTCAGTTATCGTCAGTGGCAATAGTCACGAACACTATCACCGAATCGTTAGATCTTCCCTGTGTTTTCCGAGAAAAAATGGCGCTGTCCCAAATGGTTTGTGCGCTGGGTGAAAGAGGGGAAAGAGCCGCCGAACGCCGCGCGATTTTACAGCATGGCTTCGCGACCGTCGGGATCATCGCGTTAGTTGATGAAGCAACCGGATACCAAGACTTCCGCGCTCGTGATACGTTGACAAAAATTCTGGAACGCTTTGCTGCGAACGAAATCCGACTGTGGGTGAAGACGTATCCGCAGTGGGGTAAGCCGATGGAGTTGCCTTTCCCTGATAAGCTCGAAGTCCTTGCGAGTGAGGTTGAGGCCGCCCGATGAAGCACCACCACGCCCTCGCATTGACGCATTGCCCTCACTGTGGCGCGCGAATCATTCCAACGCCGAGAGAGCTGAAACGGTGCCGACGACTGCCGATTTGACACAGTGCGAGATGGCGG
Source organism: uncultured delta proteobacterium (assembly GCA_963743865.1). Lineage (GTDB taxonomy): Bacteria > Desulfobacterota > Binatia > Binatales > Binataceae > Binatus. The sequence goes on along the minus strand of CAVURG010000006.1, from coordinate 2,374,645 downwards.
CGCTTCTCAAGATAAGTAACGCGCACGTCGCCTGTTTGGGGAACGGGAAACGCTCGCCTAGCGCAGCGTTGATCAAACAGTATTGGAAACTTAGGGCACTGACGCGCCGCACCTAGGACACTGATTGCCGCTTGGGACAGCGCCGACAAAATCTGGTCAAACCCCGCTCAGAAGTCGGCTTTCCAGATGTGGTGCTGGCAGGAGTTACCGACGGTCATTGACGATAACTGACGATCTTTCCCCGGGCTTCGGAAGCGCAGACCAGGGATACTACGTGTCTGCCGCGGATATCGGTGCGGCTAAACTGGATCTGAATTCCGACAGCACGGAGGTTGCTTGCCATGCGGCGCAGCGCGTTGCTCAGCGCATTGGGTGCCTTGGGCCAGCGTACCGAACGGCGCATGCTTTCGCTCGTCAAGCAGTTGAGCCGGCCATGCAGTTCTGCGACCGTTCCGCTAAAGCCCTCCCGGGCCAGTTGGGCAACGGGTTCGTACAGTGGTGAGGACTCAAGCGCGAGGTTGTGTGTCTCGGCGCGGTTGGACTGGTAGGCAGTCAGGGCCTCGCCTGGTTTCATTTCGAGCCTTTCCTCGCACGCGTTTACCCAGATCGCGAAGTCGGCCATCCGCGGCGGCTGATCGAGTCTGACGTTGGGCAGGTTCTTAAGTCCCGCAGCGGCGGCATCGAGCAGCGCGCCCAGGATTCGTGGTCGTACCTGCTCGAATTCACGCCAGAACTGCGCCTCGTCCCGGCGCATCTGGGGCTTCATGTCGAGGAACTCCACGATCACTGCGCGATCGAGAAAGTCGGGCCGCGCGGCACCCAGGTCGGGAATCGCGTTGAACAACATGGGACGGGTAGCGTCGAAGATCGCTTCGTCATGATCGCTATAGAGTTCCCGGCCACCGAAACCGCCGCCGGTAGCTAGCCGACAAGCTGCGTCGGCGAGTTCCTCTGGCAGATGGCTCAAGTTATCGAAACATACGATCCAGGAATTCCTTGCCGCCGCGGTCAGATCGCGAACCTCACGCGGTACGCCCCGCAGTGCCCCGGTGCGCGGGTCGATCAGCGCGCTTATTATTCTGCACGCGGTCGTCTTTCCCGCTCCCTGCTCACCCTTGGCGACAAGGATAGGGCACGGCACGTTTTGACGCAGCGCCGTGACCAGAAAGGCCTTGATCAGAGTCCAGCCCTGGTGGTCGACGTTCAGGAAGCCGCGTAATTCTCCGAGACTGCCGCCGCGCTCGGGTGCGGGCAGCGGTTTCGAACCGCGTGTACGATGGAATCTTGGAGGTGGTCGATTTACTATCCGCCAACCTTCGGCGTCAATCTCGACTGCCCGCCAGGCGCGATCGCACAGGTCAAGATAGAGTTTCCCTCGGTGATTTGCGACCCGCAGATTGATGGGAGATTCCTCACCGTCAAACAGGGCTTTCGCCTCGAACAGCTCCAGAGTGGCGCGGATTGCTTGCGTGCCGGGGCTGTTGCCTGTCTCCCGGTAATAGGTTCGCAGCAAGAAGAGCTGGAACGGGCGGGAGCGGATCGGGTGATTCTGCCAATGGCCATCGACGGGAACGCAAGCCCAGCCGTGCTGGTCAGGATCGTGAAAGAACTCGATTCCAGTCTCGAGCACAAGTCCGATCAGTCTGTCCGCAGCGGACCCGCCGTCGCCGCGATCCAAGGGCACCGGCTCGCCGAGCATATGCTCGATCAGGTCAGATCTTTCATATTTCTCGAGAATTCTGCGCCAGTGTTGCCAGGTGATAGGATCCCCGCGCCGGACCGCTGCAAAGGAAAGTACTGCCTCGGTCGAGACCAGCCGCTCCGGATCTTCTGCGACAACTGGCTCAAGTTCGCGCAGGAATAGCAGGGCCAGCTCGACCGCGATGCTGCGCGATGATTGGCCTGCCGCACTCATCTTCAGAATCTGGCGACCAGCTTCTTGGACTTGGCCCTGTTGCAGCGTCGGCACAGGGTTTGAAGGTTCGATTCTTCGGTCTTGCCCCCCTTGCTGACCGGAACAATGTGATCCATTTCCAGCTTGATCGCCCTCCTGCATTTTCGACATCGTGCTCCGTCGCGCACCAGCACCGCCGCGCGCATGCTGTCGGGCACGCGCCTGTTTACAAGGCGGTCCTGCCAGGTCGGCTTTTCCACCCCGGCGAAGTTGACGAACTCGGCGAACGCACTCAGGTCCAAAGGCTCGGTCGCCCCGATCAGCCGCTCCAGCTTGACGGGACTGTTGGGCAGGAGATTGTTCATTCGCGCCGAGAGCAGCAGCAGGCAGATCAGGTGGGCCTTGCTGGCGTCGCGAAGCTGACGGAAACGCATGTCGTTCAACAGATCGTAGGGCAGCTTGATCTCCCTGCGGGTGCGCTCGAACTGGCGGAAATTGCGAAATCCGAAGTAGTCGTCCATCGCGGTCTATTGCTGGTTGGGCTCCATGAAGTTGATCTTCACGACCGCGACCGGCGGTTTACGGTAGGGTTCGAGGTTGACTCCGCGCAGCTCCGGCACCGCAGCGTAATCAACCGCGCCTTTGCGCGAGCTCTTCAAGACTTCGACGCCACAGCCGTACGTCCGCCTCGCTGTCGCCAGGCACTCAAGCGTTGCGCGCAGCTCGTGCTCTTCGGATGCTGCGTTTTCCAGCCGGAGCCTGACTTCACGGTAACGTAGCGCGGCGCGACGCCATATTGGATCCGCGCTCAGGTCCTGTTCCTCGTTGGCCAATTCGGGCCAGCGGTTTTCCTTCACCAGCCGCCAGAACGCGGCCTCTGCCTCTACCAGCTTTCCCGCGTATTCTTTGTCGGGGCGTATTTCGACGAGGAATCCGTCGGTCCCGTGGAAGGACCAGTAGTGCGCCCGTTCTGCTCCGGAAACCTCCAGTTGATGCTGTAGCTGCGCATGGTATTGGGTAGGGATACGACCTTCCTGTGCTGACGCGCGATTCCGGACGCTGAGCGGGCATTTAATCTCCAGAAGCGTGGAGCCGTCGAAGCTCAACCCGTCCAACGACGCCCGCATCCAGTCGAACTCTTCGTGGACCAGACACAGTGGCTCCACCTGAATTCCTGTCTGTCGCTCGTACGCGCGACGGGCGAAACGCTCCAGTTCGCGACCGCGTCGCGCTGCCGGACCCGCCGAACCTTCCTGCATACGCCCGGTTTTTATCGACCAGAGCGTTCTCGGGGTCTTGAAGGCTGTCTCGCCCATGATCACCGGAGCGTCACTGGCCCCAATCCCCTGCATGCGCCAGCGGTGCCACTCGGGAGTGTTCTGATGCAGCCGCTCAATCCTGGGCATGAACTGTCTCCTGATTACCGTGTTTGGCCAGTTTGCGATCCAGTACTTCGACCGCGCGCCGGTAGGCGGTTTCGGTCATTTCGCCAAGTGAAGCGACCTTGTAGTACGCCAGTACCCGTTCGAGATCGGTCCCGGTGTCGTCGATCCGTTTCTCCAGTTCGCGAACCTCTTCGGCGTTGATCGGGCGATCGGAACTGGGCGTGGTGAAGCGAGCGTCCACCCGTTCATCTTCCGGATCGTCGCCGGTGGCCAGCAGAAACGATTGGAGCAGGGCGTACTTCAACGCCCCGGTCATCGCCTTGTAAGGCGCCTTGTCGCCGGGATCGAGACCCTGGCCCGCCACCTTCGCGATGATCTCTTCGCCGCTGTCGACGTCGGCGAAGGTGTAGGCCATCACCACCCGGGCCATCCGGGTGGCCTCGCCCCGGCCCACCGCCGATTCGTAGGAGATATCTTCGAGTCGGGGGATGATGACGACCCCAAGTTCGGCGAGTATGTCACCGACCGAGCCGGCGATATCGGCGGCGGTAACGTAGCTGTAGTTGAAGCGCTCGTTGTGGCCGCGCTTCTGGATGTAGCCGATGCGCCGCCGGACTTCGGCCAGCTTCTGGCGTAGATTCAACTGGGCGGGAGCTTCGGAAGCCGCTCCGTTGGCCGAATGGCCTATGGCCTGGGAGTTTGCCGTTGTTTCAGGGCTGAGTAATTGAGGCGCCGAGCTGTCAACTTGCAAGGCTTGCTGCTTCCGCCCGTTGGTTCCATTTTTTCGCTGCATCCTGTTCGAATCTCCGTTTTGTCCGCGCGTTTTTTTTCCTTTCAACGAAGCTTCCAGTAGTCCCTCGAGCTCGGTTTTCTCCGTCCCAGGGAGATGCTCGATCTCGATTGGCTTCGTCTCGCCCTTGTCCAACAACTGAAACACATTTCCTTCCTCGTCCACGTAAATGCCCTCCTGCAGATTGGCGCGCGTTAGCGGCCGGCCAAGCAGCGTCTGAACTTCCGCATAATCGGACCTGCTGACCGGAAACCACTTCTTCGGCTCGATCCCGTTCTCGACGAGCACACAAAGAAATCCATTGCGATACTCTAGGCTGGCTCTCATTTTGCCTCCTGTGCGATGCGCTCTCTTTCACCATTGACGTCATTTCGTTCAAATTCCGATTTTGCTGCTTACGCTATAGTATATTACTAAAAGGTACACTACGAAGCAATACCTAAAAGGAATATGTTTTAGCGAGGTCGGTGGAGGGGCAGAGCGTGGCCAAGGTTAGATTGTCCGGTTATCGTTGCGAGCGGTGCGGACACGAATGGTTGCCGCGAGAAGCCGGCCAAGAACCGCGAGTCTGTCCCCGCTGCAAGTCTCCGTACTGGAACAGGCCTAGGAGGAATCCGAGGCCGTCAGGCAAATGACCACCGCTTGGGATGAGTGCGGGTCCATATCTTCGATGGACGCTCGGTTGAATTTCGGTTGTTCGAGCGTTGTTAGGAACCTAGCTAAGCTAGGTTCCCGCAATCCGATTGAGAAGCTGGCAATTGGAAGCAAACATTTGGGAGGGTGCGGCATGAGCAGTGACAAGCAAATCGCAGCCAACGGACTCAACGCTCAACGGAGCACCGGCCCGCGCACTTCGGCCGGAAAAGCAAAAGTCTCGGCGAATGCACTGAAACACGGGCTCACGGGACGAGACGTAGTCTTGCCAGGCGAGGATCCCGATGACTTTGACTCTTTTCGCGCGGGTCTACTGACCAACTTGGATCCCCAAGGCGAGCTCGAAGGTGCGTTGGCAGAAAAGATCGTAGCTGACCTTTGGCGGCTCCGCAGAGTCCCTATCTTTGAAGCGATGCTCTACAAACGCGGTTGTGCAGAACGGCTCGTGGAGGAAGCCGAGGAATCGGTAAAGCAGTACGAGTCGACGGAGATGGATAGGCTATTGGCGCCGACGCAAAACAATGACGTCCTAGTTAGCGATCCCCAGGCTCATGAGGATGCCAACCGAAGACTCGCGGGCGCCCGGGCTCAACTCTTTGATCCTTCTTTCAACGTCACGCGCGTGTTGGAAGCGTCTCCCGAGCCATTCTTAAATCTTTGGCGGCACGAAACTGCGCTTTCCCGATCTTTCCAGAGAACGCTGCATGAGCTGCAACGATTGCAGGCAAGGCGCGGCGGTGAGGATGTCCCCGTTCCCGCGATTATGGACGTGGACGTAAGCGTCCCCGAGTCCGCTGGGACCGATATCGGAGGGACCGGAACCGCGCAGACCGACGGAAATTAGCGAACAGCAGGAAGGCGGGGTGGCTTAGCGAAATTTACAAAACAAAGCCACTGCAGGACCTGTGAACTCGAAAGGTCGGCTGACTTCACCGTATCCCGATCTCGTGATGCGTGTTGGGAAAAAGCTGCCGAGAGCGCGTGCTCGATGTCGCTCGGTATTGGCGGGGCCGTGAATGCTCGATCGGATGTTTTTGTATCGAAAGCACCCATCTGTGCCCTTTCGCCCCATCCCCTCTGGACTTGCCGATTGAATTGCGCGATGTAGCATCTAACGCGTTTGCGTGAAGTCCGGTGCGCGAACGCGTGGCACGTTCGATGCTCAGTCCTCGAAAGTCAAAACCGATCAATTATGCGCTGGCGACTCTCTCGAGCCGCATAGCGAGGAGAAAACAGGCCAATGGATACTTACCGTGAACTTTCCATCGGGATCCCGAAAGAATACGAGTCGATCCGCGCGACCGCTCATCGCTTCGCGAAAGAAGTGATGCGTCCGGCCGCGATCGAACTCGATCGGATGGCCGATCCCCAGGATGTCATCGCGCCGAATTCCCTGATGAGGCAGGTTCTGAAGAAAGCGTACGGCCTTGGCTATCATGTGGCGGGAATCCCGGTCGAGCTGGGTGGGCTGGGACTCGATCCGCTCGCCAGTCACATCCTGCATGAAGAATTGGCGTGGGGATCGGTTGACTTGTCGATAGCCATCGGTGTCTCGGGTTTTCCGGCCATGATCGCAGCCACCAGCGGCAACCCCGAACTGTACGAAACCTTCATGAAGCCGTTCATCGCGGACCGCGAGGCCGCGTTCATAGGATGCTGGGCGATCACCGAGCCCAGTCATGGATCCGATCAGTTGATGGTAGGCACGCCCGAGTTTCACGATCCGAAGGTGAAGGGCGAAGTCGTCGCGCGCGCTGACGGCGACTCCTACGTCATCAGCGGCCAGAAGGCGGCCTGGGTTTCCAACGGCACCATCGCGACTCACGCGGCGCTTTACCTGAGGATCGAATCCGAATCGTCTCATTCAGCATCGGGAATGTCCGGCGGCGGCGTCGCGGTGGTTCCACTGAATCTGCCGGGAGTGTCGAAGGGCAAGCCGCTCAACAAAATGGGGCAGCGCGCGCTCAACCAGGGCGAGATCTTTTTCGAGAACGTGCGCATCCCGCGCCACTACATGGTCGTGAACTCGGATACCTATGAGCAGCGCACGATGGCGACGCTGACCATGGCCAACGGCGGCATGTCCACTGCATTTACCGGCCTCGCCCGCGCCGCGTACGAGGTTGCACTGGACTATTCGCGGGAACGCATCCAGGGCGGGCGCCCCATCTGTGAGCATCAGCTGGTGCAGAAGCATCTGTTCGAAATGTTCACCAAGGTCGAGGCATGCCGCGCGCTGTCGCGTGCGGTCACCGTTTACAACAGCTCGTCAGGGGCGCCTTCGCTGCAACATGCCATCGCCGCGAAGACATTCTGCACGCAGGCCTCGTTCGAGGTGGCCAGCGACGCCTTGCAGATTTTCGGCGGCAACGGGTTGAGCAGGGAATATCCGATCGAGAAGTTGTTCCGCGATGCGCGCGCCTCGCTCATCGAGGACGGCACCAACGATGTCCTGAGCCTGGCCGGCGCGCGACACATCCTGGCCGAGGCCGATGGTCACGCGCACGCGTAGCGGCAACGACCGCATTCAGCCGGCCGCGATGGAGGTCGCAGATGGCGCGCGTACAGGGAGCGATTGAGCAGCTGATCAGACTGCGCGTGAAGCAGCATCCGCGCGAAACCTGGCTCAAGTTCAAAGACCAGGAATTTTCGTGGGAGCAGGTGTTAAGCAACATTCATCGCGCCGCCAACGGCTTGCTTGCTCTCGGCATCGTGCCCGGCGACCGCGTCGCGATCATGATGGGGAATCGCCCCGAATTTTTGTGGATACACTTCGCGATCGGTTTCATCGGCGCGGTGAGCGTTCCCGTCAACACCTCGCAGCGCGGCGTGACATTGCATCACGTGCTCGCGGACTCCGACTCCGCGGCGGTGATCTTCGAAGAGCTGCTGCGCGATTCGGTGATGGCGGTAAGGGACTCGCTCCCAAGCCTGAAGGCTACCGTGGTAGCCGACGGCAAGACCGCCAAGGGCGTAGATACGACTCTGGATGCGCTCATGGCGCATCCCGATCGGGAGCCCGACGTCGATGTCGGCTCGGGCGCCGGCGGCGCAAGCATGATGTACACCTCGGGCACCACCGGGCCTCCGAAAGGCGTCATCGCCAGCGGCGGAGATAGCACTGCGCTCGCTGCGGTGCTGGGCGCCATCAAGCTGCGTCCCGGCGAGACCATCTACACGGCGCTCCCGCTGTTTCACGGCAACGCGCTGATGATCTCGGGATTCGGCTCGATGCTTCTCGATGCCAAATTTGCGATCGCCGAGCGCTTCAGCGCCTCGCGATTCTGGGACGAATGCCGCAAGTACCACGCGGTCGAGTTCAACACCCTGGGCGGCATGATTCCCGATTCTGCTCAAGCAGCCGCCGCGTCCCGACGATCGCAAGCACGAAGTGCGTGTGGTGCTCTCGGCAGCTTGTCCGCCATCGGTGTGGAAGGAATTCGAGGATCGCTTCGGCGTCAAAATCATCGAAGTGTATGGGATGGTCGATTCGCCCGGTTTCCTTATGAACGACGTTGACCGCGTCGGGTCGATGGGTAAGCCGGTCGGCGAGGTAGAGTTCCGCGTAGTTGACGACAACGACAATCCGCTCCCGGCGGGCAAGATCGGCGAACTCGTCTTCCGTCATCCCAAGGGGCAGCTCAGTCATTACCACAAGCTTCCCGATGCGACTGCCGAGGCATACCGCAACGGATGGTTTCATTCGGGCGATCTCGCCCGGACCGACGAGGACGGCTTCTATTATTTCTGCGGACGCAAGAAGGCGTCGATCCGGCGCCGCGGCGAGAACATTTCCGCCTGGGAGATCGAGACCGTCGTTAATCAGCATCCCGCGGTGTTGGAGTCGGCGGCCTACGCGGTGCCGTCGGAACTCGGCGAGGATGAAGTCAAGATCGCGGTCGTGCTGGCGCCCGGCGCGAAACTTCGTCCCGAAGATCTCATCGAGTTTTGTCGCGACCGGATGGCCTACTATGCGGTGCCGCGTTTCATCGAATTTATCGACGAGCTTCCCAAGACCGGCACTCAGCGCATCCAATACGCAGCCCTGAAGGCGCGCGGCGTCGCTGGCGCATGGGATCGCGAGCAGGCTGGCATCAAGGTCGAACGAGCACGCACCCCGGCATGAACCAGCCGCCATCGAGGCGGCGCAATGGCGGTACAACTTCCGAGACCCGAGGAGGGACAATGGAATTTCAGGAATTAATCGGCACGCGACGTTCGATTCGCTTTTTCGATCCCAAGCGGCCCGTCGAACAGGAAAAGATTCAGAAAATTCTGGAGGCTTGCCTCGTCGCTTCGTGCGCCGTCAATGCGCATTGGCTTCGCGCAATCGTCGTCAAGCGCGACGACATACCCAAGGCCGAACTCGAGAAGCTGAAGAACCCCGTGCAGGCCGTCGTTATTGAACTCGCCCCGGTGCACATCTACTTCTACGCCGACCTCGGCGTCGTGAATCGGGTCAAGGGTGCCCGTCTCAAAGAGTTAGTCGCGGCAAATGTCATCGCCTCGACCCACGGCTGGAGTATGAAGTTCGTCGATGACGTCGTGTATCCGTATATCCTGAAGCCGATGACTGAATCGCCGCACTATCCGGCCATGGCCGCTTTCGATTGCGGCATCGCCGCGTGCCAGGGCCTGCTGATGGCATTCGAACAAGGGCTCGGTGCATGCCTTACCTCGTTTGCCGCACCCCTCATCGGCGCGATCACCAAGCCGCCGGCGGATTGGTTCCCGCTCTACCAGCTCAACATCGGCTACTCGCTGGAGTCTCGCGAAGCGGGCGGGCAGCGGCCGCGGCCTCCGTTCGAGGAGCAGTACTTCCTCGGCAAGTACGGGAATCCGTTTCCGCGCGATCCTAAAGTCGTCGAGGAACTGAAGAAATCCAAGATGCTGCAAGCGCCGGCGCCGCTTCCGGGCCGCAAGGAGGAACTTCGTCGTCTCGCAAAGCAGCTGAATCTGCCGGAGTGATTGCGGGTTCGTGAGCGCCGTCTAGCGAGTGTCGGCCGTGGTTCCAGAGGCCGGCTCGTCGGCCAGCACGACGATTTTACCGATCATTCCGTTAATTACATGGAACCGGCAGATGTATGCGTAACTGCCGGGCGCCTTGAACGTGTACCTGTAGGTTTCAGCAGGCGCCATGGTTCCCGACGGCGAAGATGCCGTGCCCTCGGGAAGAGCCTCGCCCACGAACTCGACGCTGTGGGTGATGCCTCCGGTGTTTCTCCATTCCACGGTGTCGCCGGCCCTTATCGTCAGTGTGCTCGGCATGAACTCGGCCGGCGCGTCGCTGATGACGATCAGCGCGGCAGGCTCTTGGCGGCCACCTGGTCCTGATGTGATTGGGCTGCTGCTGGTTCGGCACCCGAAGCTGGCCACGGCGGTCGCCGCCGCCACCGCAGTTAGGACTCGATGCATATTAGGAGTTATCCCAATCATCGTCCCCCCCTCCCTAGATCGACTTCAGAATCTCGCAGCCTGAAGTCCACGCCGTAGAGGATAAGTTTTCCGGCGGCTTCCGGCAAACTGGACTAACCTAAAATCCGCGCGCGGCGGCAACAGCCTGCTAGAAGTGGAACTGGGTTTGCCTGTGCTTGGGAATCTGTTCGATCATCCCGAGCTTGCGCGCGAGTTCGTCCACGGTGGCCGGCGGAGCGAACGGAAGTCCCGGCTCGAGCCGTTCAGCTTCGCCCAGTTCGCGCCTGGCCTCGCCGTCGCGGCCCAGTTGCGCGAGCAGTTGCGCATACGCCAGATGCGCCTTCGGACATTGCGGATGTATGCGAATCCGCTCGCACACGGCGCGCTCCGGCCCTGACAATCCGCTGCTGTGAGAAGCGCGATCGGCCGGGCGATCCGAAAATGCGCGGGTGGCTGCGACTACCAGGCACAGCATCAACCCCGACACCGCCGCGATTATCGCGCGCGTCCACGATTTATCTAAACCGCGAATGAGTAGCCTCCGTTTACCGGAATCGTCTGGCCCGTCATCCAGCTCGACGCATCGGAGGCGAGGAACAGGACCATGTTGGCCGCGTCTTCCGGCTCGCCCAGGCGGCGAATCGGGTAATGCCGCAGCACCTTTTTCGTGTACTCTTCGACCTCCAGCATGCGCGCGGTCGTGGGGGTGCGCGTGGTGCCGAGAGCCACGCAGTTCGCGGTCACCGAATAGCGGCCCACGTCCTTGGCGATCGCGCGGATGAATCCCGCCGCCCCGGCCTTGGCGCCGGAATATATTTCCAGATTCGGCTCGCCGACCCGGCCCGCGTCGGAAATCACGGTGACGATCCGTCCGTAAGCGCGCTCGATCATCCCGGGCAGCGCCGCGCGGGTGCAGTTGAGCACGCCGAAGAGATTGGTCCGGAGGGCAGCCTGCCATTCGTTGGGCGACTGCTCCCAGAACGGCTTGCGCGAAATGTTGCGCGGATCGGGTCCGTAATTCCCGGCGTTGTTGACCAGGATATCGACCCGTCCGAGCGCCCGCACCGCCTGCTCGAACGCGCCCATCACGCCGGCGAAATCGGTCACGTCGAAGCTCGCGGCCAGCCCCTTGCATCCGAGCTTTTCCACTTCCGCTGCGACCGCCTTCGCGCGTTCCTCGTAATAGTCATTGACCACTACGCCACCCGCGCCGTTGGCGGCGAGGTGCAGAGCGATTTGCCTACCGACGCCCTGTCCCGCGCCGGTCACAAGGCCGATGCGCCCCTTCAGATCGAGTATTCCGCCCGCCATGATCTGCTCCTTCATCGAATCGCCGATCTCCCGGTCAAGGCGCGGCCGATGATCAGCTTTTGAATCTGGGTTGTTCCGTCCGGCATCGTCAGCATCCGCGCGTCGCGCATGCATCGCTCGACCCGGTTTTCGGTGGCGAGTCCGTTCGCACCCATGCACTGGATCGCGGTTGAGGCGACTTTGACCGCCGCTTCCGTCGCATACCATTTCGCCATCGAGGCTTCCACGTCCGCGCGTCCGCGCCCGAGCGCGAGAAAGGCGCGATGGCATAGCAGGCGCGCCGCGTCGATCTCGGTCGCCATCTCCGCAACCATCGCGGCGACCAACTGATGGCGGATGATTTCCTTGCCGAACTGTTTTCGTATCTGCACGTACTTGAGCGCGATCTCGTAGGCCTGCCGCGCGATCCCGACCGCCATCATCCCGGTGCCCGCGCGCGCATGCGAAAATAGCGCAAGCGTGCGCTGGAACGCGCGTTCCGGCGACACGGTTTCGCTCTGCCATCCGCCGAGCACGTTCGTTTCCGGCACTTCGACGTCGTTGAAGAACATTTCCGAGGTGGGAAAGGAGCGCAGCCCGATCGTCTGGATCTCGCGGCTGTCGAATGGAGACTCGCGCCGGTCAATCACGAAATGGCGGAATCCCGCGGGCCCTTTGGCGGCGTCGGTCTGCGCCAGCACCACCGCGATGTCGGCGACGCTGCCGTTGCTGATCCAGCTCTTCGCGCCGTTGATTACCCAATGGTTGCCCTTGCGCTCGGCTCGGCTTTTGATCCCCGACGGATCGGAACCCGCTTCGGGCTCGGTGGTCGCGATACATCCGATCAGATCGCCTTGCGAGAGCGGCCCAACCAGCCGCTGCGCCAGGTCGGGATGCGCACTGGCGGCGATCAGCGAGGTAGCGCCGGCGGTTATCCCCGACATCCCGGACAGGCCCGGGAAAGTGGCGGACAGTTCCTCGCTCTGGACGCATCTGATGATCGGTTCGGAGCCGCCGGCCAGGATTCCTTCGGCGCCTACGTAGCCCCACGGTATGAGCATCTTGAGCAGCGGCTTGGCGCGCTCCGCGGTCATCTCGAGGTCGCCCCACCGATCGTCGAGCGGGCGGAGCTGCGCGTCGAGGAATTTCCGCAAGCTGTCCCGGAACATCCGCTGCTCTTCGTTCAATTCGAAATCCATAATTCCCTCGCCCGGGCAACTTGCATTGCGACCGCTCTATCGCCGGCCGCTGCCACGCTGTTTCTTAACACTGGGTGCAGGGGTCAGCCCCTGCCTCTTTAAGACGTCGTCGATCCACGACAAACCCGCCATCATCCGCGGAAACCCGACCGTAGTCATGGCGAGCAGCGCGACCTGCCGAACCTCTTCGGGCTTGGCGCCCGCCTCAAGCGCGCGCCGGGCATGAGAATGGACCGCGCCCTCCTGTCCGGAGGCGACCGCCATCCCGAGCTTGATAAGCTGGACCTGCTTTTCGTTCAGCGGGCCGGCCTCGGCGATGATGCGTCCGAGATCGTCGTAGGCTCCGCTGATTGCCGGAAATTGCCGCCTGAAATCCCGATATCGTCCCGGTAACTCTTTCATTAAATACCTCCCACGTGCCGATGTTGCACCGTGCCTCAACGCGCATCTGAGCAGGAAATAAAATAGTTCTCAAGGATAGGCTCGCACGAAGGGCGGCGGGGCTCCATCCCATCCTCCTGAGCGCAGCGAAGGATCTCGCGCGCCAGCGCGGTTCGCTCTAGCACCAACATCCGGTCATTCAGAAGTGGCGAGAGGAAATTACCGACAAGAAATCGGCGCTATAAGAGCGCGGAGAATTGCTCCAGCGTAAGACCAGCCTGACGAATGATCGAGCGGAGCGTGCCGCGCGGCAGGCCGCCGGAATGATATGGCACAGTGATTCGAAGCTCGTGATGGTCGCGATGTTTCAACTGAACGTGGCTGCCGCTCGAATGGTGGATGAAGAAACCAGCTCTCTCACGGGCGCCTACGACCTCGCGCGCCTTGAGAACCGGAAGCGCCGGACTCAAATCGCCACCACGACCTCTTCAGCGAATCGGCTGGCCCGCCGGCGGCGTCTCGGCCACAATCGCTTCGCCATCCTTGCGCAGTCCTTCCAGATGGCAGTGCAACGCGTCGCGCGCCATCGCGCGCGCCTCGTCGAGGGTCCGGCCGAAGGTCACGATCTCAGGAAATGCCGGAAACACTACCGCGAAACTGCCGTCGGTCTGCGGCTCAAAGTAGACCGTGTAGTGGTAGGGGCCGTGGGCTGACGTCGCTGCCAATCGGTTCTTGCCCTTCGACTTCATCGAACTTGAGAATACTGCGGGGAGCCTTCCCAGTGCCACCTCGGTCCCGACCTTCGGCGCGCACAAGCGAGCGATTGCTTGTGCTGGCTTACTCTTCCGGAAACTCCCACATGCGCGCCTCGCCGGGCGGGTTTTCCCGGGTCGATCTCGCGTAAGGGCCATCGTTATCCTCGTACAGCGACCCCCATTGTTCGGCCCAGTCGGCCTCATCGGGATTCTCGACGATCGCGTTCCCGTAGTAGGGGTAGTAGGGGAAATAAGGGAAGAACTGGTCGAAAGGAGAGAATCCGCGGTTGCGCTGTCTCATGCCCTGCCTATGCCCCGTGCCAGCGTGATTGGCGGCGTGCCCTGCGGGGCGCGCAGAGGTTGCGCGGTTGGCGCCATTGCCTGGGCCGGCGCCGGCGGGGCCAGCGATCGCGAGCGCCATAGCTGCAAACATCGAGACGGCAACTAATTTTATCGCTTTCATTGCGATTCACCCGTTATCGGCACTATATCATACGGCGGCGAAAAGCGGCAGGTTCCGGCGGCCAAACAACATTTGATAGCCGGCTGTTGAAGAAGTAATTTTCAACGCCTGCCCCCCCCTTCTCTTCGCCGGGGTTTTGCGATTGCGGCGAGGCGGGCTATAAACGCCGATGAGAGAATCGACAATCGCCCGCACAAGGAGCAAGTCACATGGCCAGCGGACACGTTTTGAAGGAAGTCAAAGACGGCGTCGCGACGATCACGCTCAATCGCCCCGAGAAGCTGAACGCATTCTCGGGCACGATGGCCGCGGAGCTTTACGGGGCGTTTGCCGAATACGACAAAAATGACGAGGTCCGCGTGATCGTCGTCACCGGCGCGGGCCGCGCGTTCAGCGCGGGCGCGGATCTGTCGGGCGGCGGCAACACGTTCGACGCCGACGCGCGTGCGGAGCGCCGCCAGCGGCCGGCGCCTGCGATTCGGCCGTGGAACGTGCGCAAACCGATCATCGCGGCGATCAACGGGCCGGCGGTCGGAATGGGAATCACGCTGCCGATGCAATGGGACATCCGCGTCGCGGCCGAGAGCGCGCGAATCGGATTCGTGTTCGTGCGGCGCGGAATAATTCCGGAGGCGCTCAGCCTGTGGACCGTGCCGCGAATGATCGGCGTGGCCAGGGCCAACGAACTGCTGATGACCGGGCGGATTATCAGCGCGCGCGAGGCGCTCGAATTCGGAATCGTGAGCCACGTATGGCCCGACGCGGAGTTCATGGCGAAGGTGCGCGAGATGGCGCTCGACATCGCCCGTAACACGGCGCCGGTGTCGGTCGCGATAACCAAGCGGCTGATCTACGCACTGCTCGCGGAGCCCGAGGCGGAGAAGGCGCAGGCGGTCGATACCAAAGCGTTCGTGTGGTCCGGCAAGCAGCCCGACGCGTACGAAGGCGTCAGCGCGTTCGTCGAGAAGCGCAAGCCCAAGTGGAAGATGAAACCGTCGAAGGACATCCCCGAATTTATCCCGGCGATCAAGTGATCGAGCCGGCCGTCGATGGCTCCGGCGGCGCGCGCGCGCCTCGCGCGGCGTGGCGGCGCGAGTCGGCGCTGCTGATCGTGCTGGCGATCGCCGGCGCGGTGGCCGAGTATCCGCTCGCGCTGGCAATCAGGTCGCTCGAAGTTGCGCAACTATGGCACGCGATCCCGTTCCTCGGCATTACTTTCGTGATCGCATCGCTGGTACCGGTGGCGCTTCGAATCAACGGACGGCTCGGGTTGCCCGGCGCGCCGCTGATCGCGGCAAAGATCGCGGGCGACAAAATCCATTTCTCAATTCGCAGCCTGGCGAGAATCTCAATCGGCTACGCGATTGCTGGCCGCGGCGGCAGGCGCGGGCGTGCTGGTGCTTGTGATCGTGCCGCTGGTTTTTATTGCGCGCGGCGGCGCCGGCGTCAGCCTCCCGAAGCCGCCGATGTTGACGGCGGCGCCGGGCCGTATCGCGATCGTCGGAGCGTTGGTCGCAATCGCGGCTGCGGTTAGCGAGGAGATCCAGTTCCGACTGGTGCTGTATGCGATCTTCGGATGGATCGCGCGGCTGATATCGCGCGACTCAAGCGGCTATCCCGGACGCCGCGCGCTTTGGATAGTGACCATAGCCCAGGGCTACCTGTTCGGAATAATTCACCTGTTGCCGGTAGGCGGGGCGCTGTTCCATAGCACGCCGAAGTTTCTGATCGGCGGATTGGTGATGCCGCAGACGTGGGAGGGTGTTGTGTTCGGACGCTTGTATTTGCGTCGCGGACTGGAAGCCTCGATACTCGCGCACGCGTCGATGGACGTCGCGCTGTTCGGGTTGGCGGCGATCGGAGTGTTGCGATCTCATCTCGGCGCGGGATGAACGCGCGCCAGACTCAGGCCAAATTTGCGCGGCGATACATCGTGACGACCGCGGCTCCTCCAAGCCCGAGATTGTGCTGGAGGGCGACCTTGGCGCCCGATACCTGCCGCTTGTCCGCTTCGCCGCGCAATTGCCAGTTGAGTTCCGCGCATTGCGCCAGGCCGGTTGCGCCCAGGGGATGGCCCTTCGAAATCAGCCCGCCCGATGGATTCACGACCACTTTGCCGCCGTAGGTGTTGGCGCCCGCGTCGACAAATTCACCGCCCTTGCCCTCGGGGCATAGCCCCAGCGCCTCATAAGTGATCAGCTCGTTGCACGAGAAGCAGTCGTGGAGTTCGACCACGTCAACGTTCTCGGGTCCCAGACCGCTTTGCTGCATAGACCTTATGCGCGGCAGCCTTCGACAGGTCAGAGCCGACCATCTTGATGCAGCTACGCTCGGAAAACGTGCTGGCAAAGTCGGTCGCCATCGCCATCCCGAGAATCTCGACGGCCTTGTGCTCGAGGCCATGCTTCTTGACGAAGTCGGCGCTGGCCAGAATTGCCGCACCCGAGCCGTCGGAGGTCGGGCAGCACTGAAGCTTGGTGAGTGGCTCATACACCATCGGCGCGCTGAGGATTCCTTCCAGTGAATACTCATCGCGGAATTGCGAGTAAGGGTTGTTCACCGAATGCTTGTGGTTCTTCCATCCGATTTTTGCGAACTGCAACGCGGTCGTGCCGTAGCGCTCCATGTGCTCGCGTCCGGCGTTGCCGAACATCTGCGCCGCCGGCGGCGCCGGCGCGAAGCCGCGCAGGTCGGCCATTAGCGCGATGTGCTTGTCCATCGGATTGGTGCGGTCGGTGTACTTGGCGCCGAGCGAGCCCTTCTCCATCTTCTCGAAGCCGAGCGCCATCACGCAGTCCGCGATGCCGCCCTCGATGAATTGCCGGGCCATGAACAGCGCGGTCGATCCGGTCGCGCAGTTGTTGTTGACGTTGTAGATCGGGATGCCGGTCATCCCGAGTCCGTAGAGCGCGCGCTCGCCGCAAGTCGATTCGCCGTAGCAGTAGCCGACCACCGCCTGCTCGACGTTTTCGTAGGCGATCCCGGCGTCCTGCAGAGCCTTGGTGCCGGACTCCTTCGCCATATCCGGATAGTCCCAAGCCCGCGAGCCCGGCTTCTCGAACTTGGTCATCCCGACGCCTACGACATATACTTTCCGTCCCATTTTTCTCTCCCTGAAGGCCGCACTGCGCGGCTGTGGCTACTAGAACTCCAAAAGCGGCAAAAAGTCTAGAGTTTTGAGATTCAGCGCCGTAGCGTTACCGGCATGCATATGCTCGTGGGCTTTTGAGAAGGCGCAGTAGAGATCACTTGCGGGGGAAGGATTTGAACCTTCGACCTCCGGGTTATGAGCCCGGCGAGCTACCAGACTGCTCCACCCCGCCTCGGCAGTGTATCTGCCGGTTGGTCAGCCGGTCAACATCGAACGCCATTAAAATGCGCGCGGGCGTGCGGAAGCGATGCTCCCGGAATCGAGCCGGCGATTGCGTCGCGGACTCGATAGCGATCTAAAACTAGCCGGCGAGAATCCGGATGTTGCAGTTGCGATGCTTAATCCCGAACTCGATGATCTCTTTTTCGATCGGGGTTGCGCCCGGCTTTGCGTCGGTCAGCATCAACTGCTTCGCGACGGCGTTGTCGATCCCGTCGGCCTCGACGTCAAGGTTATGGTCGTCACAGATGATAAATGCCATTTGGTTAAAAGCACCTCGAACAAACAAAACTACAAGATTCTTTCACCGATTTGAACCGCGCGGCGGCGGGCCCGCAAGCCGCAATTTGTGGTAATCGTGATCGAGATGCGCGCACGCGCGCACCGGGAAACGCAAACGCCGGAGGTCGATGCGAATTGAGCCTTAAGGGAAAAGCCGCGGCAATTGGAATTGGCGAACTCAAACCGGTCAAGGAACCCGGCGACCTGACCGCGCTCGGGCTGATGGCGCGGGTGGCGGCCGAGGCGATCGCGGACGCGGGGCTGGAGAAGAAGGACATCGACGGCTTCCTGGTCGGCGTGCCGTTTTCGGACCCGGGGATGATTTACCCGGCGAGCGCGGCCGAGGTGCTGGGGCTCAACGTGCGGATGCTGAACCAGGTCGATATCGGCGGCGCGAGTCCGGCCGGGATGATCTGGCGCGCGGCGGCGGCGATCGACGCGGGAATGTGCAACGCGGTGCTGTGCATCGTCGCGGATCTGAACAAGGTCGGCGACCAGCGCCCGCCGGTGATATCGGTGCAGCGCGAGTTCGAGGCGCCGTACGGAAATATCGGCGCGAACTGCGGCTACGCGATGATCGCCCATCGCCATATGCATGAATACGGCACCACGGCGCGGCAGATGGCGAAGGTCGCGGTCGATCAGCGAACCAGCGCGCTCAAGAATCCGCTTGCGACGTTCAATGACAAGGCGCTGACCATCGACGACGTGCTGAACTCGCGGATGATCGTCGATCCGCTTCATCTATATGAAATCGTAAGCCCGGTGAGCGGCGGCGCAGCGATAATTGTCGCGTCGCCCGAGCTGGCGAAGCGCGCGAAGAATCCGCCGATATGGCTGCTGGGGGCGGGCGAGTACGCCAATCATTCGACGATCACGTATGCGCCGTCGATCACCGAGTCGCCGATCAAGCCGGCGGCGGCCGCCGCGTTCAAGATGGCGGGTCTGCAACCGCAAGGACATGGACCTGGCGTGTCCGTACGACTGCTACACGATCACCGTGATCGTCACGCTCGAGGACGCGGGCTTCTGCAAGAAGGGGCAGGGCGGACCGTTCGTGATGGAGCACGACCTGACGTACGCGGGCGACTTTCCCTGCAACACGCACGGCGGGCAATTGTCGTTCGGCCAGCCGGGGCTGGCGGGCGGCATGAGTCACGTGACGGAAGCGATAAGACAGTTGATGGGGCGCGGCGGCGAGCGCCAGGTCAAGGGCGCGGCGCTCGGCTACGTCAACGGCAACGGCGGAATCATGAGCGAGCAGGTCAAGTCTCGTGCTGGAGCGCAGATCATGAGCGAGTACTACAAACCGCTTCCGAAGCCATCGCCAACCAGCCGGCCGTTCTGGGAGGCGGCGCGGCGCCACGAGCTGACGCTTCAGCGCTGCGGCGCGTGCCGCGCGTTCATCTACTATCCGCGCGATCGATGCCCCAAATGCTTCTCGGACAAGCTCGCGTGGGAACGCGTGAGCGGGCGCGGCAAGGTGTACAGCTTTACGGTCGTGCGGCGAGCGTCGAGCCGGGCGTTTTCCGACGCGCCGTACGTGTTGGCGATCGTCGAACTGGCCGAGGGGCCGCGCCTGACGACCAATATCGTCGCGGCGCCGGAGGATGTGCGCGTCGAGATGCCGGTCGAGGTCTGCTTCGACGACGTGACGCCGGATCACACGCTGGTGAAGTTCAAACCGGCGTAACTTTCCGCGCTCACGCCAGCAGGACGGCGACGATTCCGGTCAGGAAGATCCCGTCGAAGGTTCCGGCGCCGCCGATCGACGCGACCGGCGCGCCCAAATCGCGCAAGTTGCGCAGGTTGAGCAGGTCCGCGCCGATGAGCGTGCCGATCACGCCGCTGATGAATGCGACGGCGTCGCGGTGATGTCCCGAAGAGCCGAGGAAGTAGCCGCAGGCGGCGGCGACGATCGGCGGAATCAGCATCGGGGTCGCGATTCCCAACCCGGGAACTGGTATCGCGAAACGATGGACGATGGCAGTGACGATCGCGACTCCGATCAACGCCGGCACGATTATCGCCGGCATCTGCATCAGCAAGTACGCCGAGATCAGGACGGGAACGATCGCACCGCCGACATTTACGGCGACGATGGTCGAGTCGGTGGCGTAGCGAATCGGCACTCTGTAGCGAATACCGAAACTGCGGACCACGGCGGCGGGATGCGGCTGGCCGGTGGCAACGCGCGTGATGGGGATATTGATGTAGCTGCCGACCAGACTCACGAGCAAAGCGGCGAACGCCAGCTCGGGTGGCAGGCCGATCGTCACGAATGCGTAGTTGATTACGTGGATCTCGAGCAGGACAAAAAAGAACGCAAGGACGAGGAAAAAGACGATCGCGTAGAAAGCGAGAAACGGCGCGAAAAACACGGCGCGATGATAGCAGGCATCGCGCGCAGAGCGAATGTTGCGCAATCGCGGAGCGGGGCGCGATATCGCGGGGCTATCCTAGCCGCGGCGCAAGCCGGGAAAAAAACGGCGGCGCGAGCCAAGCGCGTCGGCGTACCGACCGCCCATCGCGCGCTCCTCGGCCGGAATTCGCACGGCCAGAATCAGAGCGTTGCCGATCGAGAACGCGATCGCCGTGAAGATCGCGCCGCCGATCATCGGCACGGCCGCGATCTCGATGACGACCGCAAGATAGTTGGGATGGCGCATGAAGCGATAGGGTCCGTCGGTCGCGGGGGCGCGGTCGGGACTCACGATGATTCGCGTGTTCCATCGATCGCCGAGAGTCGCAACCGACCAGTAGCGAAGCGCTTGCGCGACGATTTCAGCCGACAGCGCGAGCCACGCGACCGCTGGCGCAAATGCGTGCGGAAAAAACGCCGCCTCGGCTGCGCATGACGCGATGAACAGCGCGTGAAATGCGACCATCACGCGATAGTGCGCCTGCCCAACTTCGACCGCACCGTGCTGGAACGCACGGCGCGCATTGCGGTGCGCGCGATCGAGCTCGTAGACCCGCTCGACGACCAGCAGCGCGAGGATCAGCAGATAGCTGCGAAGCGAGATCACCAGTTAAGCTCGATCACCACTTCAGCAGGACCAGCTCGACCGAGAAACCGGGACCCATCCCGATGATCAGGCCGTAGTCGCCGGGAGCGGCGGCATTGTCCTCGAGCAATTCGTCGAGGATGAACATCACGGACGCGGACGAGAGATTTCCGACCGATTGCAGCGAGCGCCACGAACGCGCCAACGCGGCCTCGGGGAGAGCCAGTGCGCCCTCGAGGGTCTCGAGCACCTTGGGGCCGCCGGCATGCGCGATCCAATGGCGGATATCCGAACGGTCGATTTGCTGCGTCGCCAGGAATGAATCAACTTCGTCGAGGATATTGGCGCGGACGAGGTCGGTGAGCTTCGACGACAGAACGATTTTGAAGCCGCTGTCCACGATCTCCCAGCCGAGAATCTCTTCGGTGTTCGGAAAGACGAGCGAACGCGTCGCGATTACCTGCGGGCCGGTCGCCGCCGGAGCGTTGCCGCCGATCAGCATCGCGGCGGCGCCGTCACCGAACAGCCCGGACGCGATAATGTTGGCTATGGAAAGATCGTCGCGCTGCAGCGTGAGCGAGCACAGTTCGACCGACAGCAGCATCGCGACTTCCGACGGATACGCGCGGATGTAGTCGGCCGCGCGCGCCGTCCCGGCCGCTCCCGCCACGCATCCGAGCCCGAAAATTGGCGTGCGCTTGATTTCCTTGCGCATCCCGAGTGCGCTGATGACGCGAGTGTCGATGCTTGGAACGGCGATACCGGTGACGGTGACGAAGAACAAATGATCGACGTCGCGAGGCTTCAGGCCGGCGCGTTCGAGCGCGAGTTCAGCCGCCACGGTGCCGATTTTGGGCGCAACGCGCAGCCACGCGTCGTTGGTCTTGGCGAAGCTGTCGAGCGGGATGTATTCCTCGATGGGCAGGGCGAGGTGGCGCCCGGTGATTCCGAGCGCGCCCTGGATTTTGTCGAAGCGGCGCAGCTCCGAGTGGCGCTTCTCCCACAGCTCGCGCAGGCGCGAGGTCAGTTGTTCCTGATCGACGTAGTTATCAGGCAATGCGGTGCCGGTTCCGATTACACGGGGTGCGTTTTCGCTAGTCACTTATAATCGCGCGCCACTCGAATTTCGGAATTCGTTGCGGCATCGCTGCTTCTCCTTCGCTGCCATGCTCGCCGGTTCACCCGATTCTCAACCACAACGATACGGTAGTGGTTTGTCACCGGGCGCCTTGCAGCTATCCGCAGGGGTAATAAATATTATACCGCTCTTGTGCCTCGCGCTGCATCCGTTAAGATCACTCTTCAATTATGCGATCAGAAGAACGCCGCGAACTGCTGGCGATGCTCGCACGGGAGTCGTATTTCGAGCGCCAACTCACGCTCTCATCGGGGCGCGCGTCCAACTACTACGTCGATTGCAAACGCACGCTGTACATTCCGCGTGGTGCGTACCTGGCCGGAGAACTGCTGCTGGAACTCGTGACGGCGGCGGGCGTCGAACAAATCGGTGGCATGGCGGCCGGCGCATTGCCCGTGACTGACGCCGTGATGGCAGCGGCGCATCGCCGCGGCGTCAACCTTCGCGGTTTTTTCGTGCGCAAGGAAACCAAGCAGCACGGGCTGCAACAAATCATCGAGGGCGCGTTCAAGCCCGGCGCGAAGACCGCCGTGATCGACGATACGATCACCACCGGAGGATCGAGCCTGCAAGCGGTGGCTACGATGCGCGAGGCGCGCGCAAACGTAATCGCGGCGATCGCGCTGGTGGAACGCGGCGAGGGCGCGGTCGAGGCGTTCGCGCGCGCGGGGTTGAAATATAGCTGGGTGTTCACCGCGGAAGAGGTGCGCGCCGAGCGCGCCGCTCACCCCGTCTGAAGCCCATGAGGCCTTCAGCAATCAATGCCGACACCGCGGTCGCGGCGATTTTTGGCGATCCCGTCGGACATTCCAAATCGCCCGCAATGCACAACGCTGCCTACGCGGCGCTGGGCATGAACCGAACGTACGCGGCGTTTCGCGTCACCTCCGAGAATCTTGCCGCGGCGCTTCGCGCGATTCATCCGCTCGGAATCATCGGCGTCAATCTGACCGTGCCGCACAAGGAAGCTGCCGCCCGGCTCATCAAGGACCTCAGTGGAGAGGCGCGCATGCTCGGTGCGGTCAATTGCGTTGTGGCGCGGCGCGGCGCGCTGCGCGGCGACAATACCGATGCGCGCGGGCTGGAGCGCGACTTGCGCGATCTCGGATGCGAGTTGCGCGGGCGGCTTGCGATCGTGATTGGCGCGGGCGGCGGCGCGGCGGCGTCGGTCCTCGCGTGCATCCGGCTGGGCGCGGATCGGGTCGTGATCGCCAATCGCACGCCGGCCCGCGCCGCGGCGCTCGCCCGGCGCTTTTCGGCCCGAGGCGTGGCGCGCGCAGCAGGCGAGCCTCGCGGCCTGGACGCGCTGATGGACTCGAAGCTGCTCGCCGGCGCGCGATTGATCGTCAATGCGACGTCGATGGTTCTGACGACGGGGCGATTCGCGCGTCTCGACTACAGCTCAACCCCCACCGATTGTCAGTTCTACGATCTGATCTATTCGGCCGAACCGACCGCGTTCCTGAAGCCTGCAATCGCCGCCGGCCGGCACGCGGTGGATGGCGCCGGGATGCTGGTGAACCAGGGCGAACTCGCGTTCAAGTTGTTCAATCGAGTCGCGCCGCCGGCGGGCGTGATGCGCGCGGCATTGTTCAACGCGCTGGGCCGAAGACAAAGCTAGCTGCACACCAGCCTAGCCGAACATCTCCTTGAGCTTGTCCACGAAGCCCTTGGAGAGCGGATGGTTGACGGCCTTGCCGTCGAGCTTGGCGAATTCCTCGAGTAGTTCGCGCTGGCGCGGGGTCAGGCTGCGCGGCGTTTCGACGATTATCTTGATCAGCTGATCGCCGCGGCCGTAGCCGTGAAGATCGACGATGCCCTTGCCCTTGAGGCGCAGGATTTTTCCCGATTGCGTGGCGGGCGGAATCTTGAGCTTGACTTTGCCTTCGAGCGTCGGCACTTCGATCTCGGTGCCGACCGCCGCCTGCGGGAAGCTGATCGGCGCCTCGATTATCACGTCGTTGTCCTGGCGCACGAACATCGGGTGCTCCTTGACGTGAATGACGACGTAGAGATCGCCTTGCGGTCCGCCGCCGTAGCCGGCCTCGCCCTCGCCGCGCAGCTTGAGCCGCGAGCCGTTGTCCACGCCCGGCGGAATTTTCACCGCGAGCGATTCGTGCTTGCGGATTCGCCCCTGCCCCTGGCACTTCGGGCACGGGTCGGAGATGATCATGCCCTCGCCGCGGCATTGCCCGCAGGTGGTCGAGATGGAAAAGAATCCCTGCTGCGTGCGAACCTGGCCGCTGCCGCGGCAATTGGGGCACTGGCGTGCGCCGCTGGAGCCGCCGCGCGCGCGCGTGCCGTTGCAGGCTTCGCATTGGGTCAGGCGCTGGAACTTTACGACTTTCTCGATCCCGCGCGCCGCTTCTTCGAATTCGATTTCGAGATCGTAGCGCAGGTCGTCGCCGCGCCGGGTGCGCGAACGCGAGCGTCCGCGGCCGGTGCCGAAGAAGTCGCCAAAGATGTCGGAGAAAACTTCCTCGAAGCCCTGGCTGAAGTCGAAACCGCCGAATCCGCCCGGACCCTGTGGGCCCTGGAAGGCGGCATGCCCAAAACGATCGTACTGTGCCCGCCGCTCAGGGTCTGAAAGAACCTGGTAAGCCTCGTTGAGTTCCTTGAATCGCTCCTCGGCTTCTTTGTTGCCGGGATTGCGATCGGGATGAAACTGAATGGCGAGACGACGGTAGGCTTTTTTCAGTTCGTCTTCGCCGGCGCCGTGATTGACACCGAGGATTTCGTAATAGTCGCGTTTATGTGCTGGCGGCATCGCGCAAAGATTCTATGCGAACATCCGAGGCGATGCCATTGTCGGTTCCATACGAGCGGGGCCGCTTGCGCGGCCCCGCCTGTCGCTACTGGTCCTTGACTTCTTTATAGTCCGCATCGACTACGTCTTCTTTCGCGCCGCCTTCGCCATTCCCGGTCTGAGAGCCGCCCTGCGCGCTCGCGCCATCATGTGGGCCGGCGCCGGCCTGCGCTCCTGCCCCTGCCTTGGTCTTGCTGTACATCGCCTCGGCCAGTTTGTGCGACGCGTTGGCCAGCGCCTCGGCCGCGCGGTTAATCTCGTCGGCGTCCTTGGACTCGAGCTTGGTCCTGGCTTCCGCGAGCGCGTCCTCGACCTGCTTGCGTCCCGCCTCGTCAACTTCGGCGCCATGCTCCTTGAGCGTCTTCTCGGTCGTATAGATCAGGTTGTCGAGCTTGTTGCGCGCCTCGGCCTGCTGACGGCGAGCATGGTCCTCGGCGGCATGCGCCTCGGCCTCGCGCACCATCTTCTTGATCTCTTCCTCGTTTAGTCCGGACGACGCGGTTATCTTGATCGACTGCTCCTTGTTGGTGCCGAGATCCTTGGCATGCACGTTGACGATTCCGTTCGCATCGATGTCGAACGTGACCTCGACCTGCGGCAGCCCGCGCGGGGCAGGCGGGATTCCGATCAAGTCGAACTGGCCGAGCAGCTTGTTGTCCGGCGCCATCTCGCGCTCGCCCTGGAAGACGCGGATCGTGACCGCGGTCTGATTGTCCTGCGCGGTCGAGAACACCTGGCTCTTGCGCGTCGGGATGGTCGTGTTCTTCTCGATGAGCTTGGTGAACACGCCGCCGAGCGTTTCGATTCCGAGCGACAGCGGAGTCACGTCGAGCAGCAGGACGTCTTTGACCTCGCCCTTGAGCACGCCCGCCTGAATTGCCGCGCCGATCGCGACCACCTCGTCGGGGTTGACGCCCTTGTGCCCTTCTTTGCCGAACAGGCGCTTCACGCGCTCCTGCACCGCGGGCATCCGGGTCATGCCGCCGACCAGCACGATCTCGTCGATCTCGGCTCGCCTTGAGGCCGGCGTCGCGAAGCGCGGTCACGCATGGCGCGTCGAGCCGGTCGAGCAGGTCGGCGCACAGCGCCTCGAGCTTGGCGCGGCGTCAGCTTGATGTTGAGATGCTTGGGGCCGGACTGATCCGCGGTGATGAAGGGCAGATTGATGTCGGTCTCGGTCACGGTGGAGAGCTCGGTCTTGGCCTTCTCGGCGGCTTCCTTGAGCCGCTGCAGCGCCATCCGATCCTTGCGCAGATCGATTCCCTGGTCCTTGCGGAACTCGTCGGCCAGGTAGTCGATGACGCGCTGATCGAAATCCTCGCCGCCGAGGAAGGTGTCGCCGTTGGTCGCCTTGACCTCGAAGACGCCTTCGCCCAGTTCGAGAATTGAAATATCGAACGTGCCGCCGCCGAGATCGAACACGGCGATCTTTTCGTCCTTCTTCTTGTCGAGACCGTAGGCCAGCGACGCCGCCGTCGGCTCGTTGATGATTCGCAGCACGTTAAGGCCCGCGATGCGGCCCGCATCCTTGGTCGCCTGGCGCTGGCTGTCGTTGAAGTACGCGGGCACGGTGATAACGGCCTCGGTGACTTTCTCACCGAGATAGTCCTCGGCCGTCTGCTTCATCTTCTGCAGGACGAACGCCGAAATTTCCGCCGGGCTGTATTTCTTGCCGCGGATTTCGACCCACGCCGCGCCGTCGTCATTCTTTACGACCTTGTACGGCAGCACCTTGAGCGCCTTCTGAACTTCGGCGTCATCGAAACGCCGGCCCATCAGGCGTTTGATTGCAAACACCGTATTGGTCGGATTGGTGATCGACTGGCGCTTGGCGATCTGGCCAACCAGCCGCTCGCCTGCTTCCGTAAATGCGACGACCGACGGCGTCGTGCGACTGCCCTCGGAGTTGGCGATGACTACGGGATCGCCACCCTCCATGATCGCGACGCAACTATTCGTCGTGCCCAAGTCGATGCCGATAACTTTTGCCATTTTCCTAAAGATCCTCTGCTATTGAAATAATCATGCTTCAGTCGTTTTCAATGTCGGAGGCATCGTTTTCGCCTCCGTTTCGCTTTGCAGTATCGGTCCCGTTCTCCTTCGCAACCGACACGCGGGCCGGACGCAAGGTCCGGTCGCCGATCAGATAGCCGCGATGAAATTCATCGACGACCGTGTTCGGCGCATGAGTCGCCGACGCCACCTGATCGACCGCCTCATGCCGGCTTGGGATCGAACGCCTGGCCGACCGACTGCAACGGTGTCACGCCTTGCGCACGCAGGAAATCGATCAGCGCCCGCACCGTCATCTCGACGCCATCGACGATCGTCCTGGCGTCATTGCCATTGCGGGCGGCCGCGAGCGCGCGCTCGAGGTTGTCGATGATCGGCAGCAGGTCGCGGAGAATCGCCTCGCGCTGGATGCGGATGGATTCCTCGCTCTGCTGGCGGATTCGCTTGCGCGCATTTTCAGAGTCGGCGAGCGTGCGAAGATATTTGTCCTTCAGCTCGGCGATTTCCTTGTCCTTTTCGACGATCTGCGCCCGTAAGGAATCCAGCTCGCTTTCGATCCCCGCCGAAGTCTGGCCGTCCTCGCCGTGCACTGGCTCAGCGCCGGCATCCGTCTGATCGAGCCCGTCGTGCATGGCGGGATTTCCGTCCTGGGGTTGCTTGTGTCGCTTGCTCATTTGATAAAACCGCACCGAACTCAAACGTAAGCATGATTTATGCTCGTGCCAGTGCTGGCGACGGCGGAATCGTTGGATTTTCGCCGATTTTTGGGGCGCGGCGCGGTCTCTACAAACCTAGAGGAATGAGGGGAGCGGGCGAAGAGGGGACTCAGTACTCCATCAAGCGCGACAAGGCGCGCGCGGTGTACTCGACCAGCGGTATCACCCGGTCGTAGTCCATCCGCACCGGACCGACGATCGCCAGGCTGCCCAGTGCGCTCGACCCGCTGGCGTACGACGCCGCAACCACGCTCAACGACGACAGCCGCGGGTCGTAGTTCTCCGAGCCGATCGACACCGTCAGCCCGGCGTGGGTCAGGCTGCGCTCGAGCAATTCGAGCAGCGCGGTCTTATCGTCGAGCGCGCGCAACAGCTCGCGCATCTTGCCGCGATCCGAGAACTCCGGCTGCTCCAGCGCCTGCAGGCTGCCCTCGACGTAAAGCTCCGGACGCCCGGCGTAATCCGCGATCGCCTCGCCGAGTGCCAGCGCGTCGTGCATGAAGCGGTCGTAGTTGGCCCGCTCCTGGCGCAGTTGCGCCTCGATCCACCTGCGTGCCTCGTCGAGCGTGCGTCCTTCGAGCGACTCGTTGAGGTAGCGCGCCATGCGATCGAGTTCGTCCTGCGAATGGTCGCGCTCGGCATCGACAATCCGGTTTTGCATCGCGCCTTTGGCGGCGACGAAAACCGCCAGCACTTGTTTGTCGCGCAGGCGCACGAAGTTGACGCGCTCGAGGATCGAGGCCTCCAGCCGCGGCGCCATCACCAGCGCCGCCTGTCCCGTCAGGATCGAGAGCAGCCGCGGCGTGTCGCGCAGGACTTCGCCCAGGTTGCGCACGGCGGTCGAATAATGCAGCTCAATCTGCGCGCGATCCTCGAAGCCGATCCTGGTCGCCGCGGCGAGATGATCGACGTAGTAGCGAAACGCCTTCTCGGTCGGGACCCGGCCCGCCGACGTGTGCGGCTGACGCAGGTAACCGCCGTCTTCCAGCTCGCCCATCATGTTGCGCACCATCGCGGCGCGCACGCCCAGCTGATGGCGCGCGACGATCTGCGCCGAACCGACAGGCTCGGCGGTCGAGATGAACTCCTGCACCGCCGCGAGGATCAACGCGTGCTGCCGGTTCGAGAGCGTGTTGCTTTCAGATTCCTGCGTCATCACATTGGCGCTGGCGCGCGAAGTTCACTTTTTCGCTGGGCCCAAGCATTCGCCACGCAGCCCTAGTTTCAATTGTGTTACGCATCCAGCGATACATTCAAGCGCCATCGTGACGCAATGGCGGCGAATTCAGCCGTGGCGGGCCGGTTTTCAGTGACGTAGGATCGATCCCGATGGCGCGCAAAGCCAAAATCATCCAGCCGCGACGCCGATATGTCCCGCTGGTGCCTGCTAATGCGTCGTGGTTCGAGAGCGACAGCTACGACCGGCGCACGTGGAATGAAATCGTCGCCGACGCGCCCTCGATCGCCGATCTCGCGGAGTCCGGCGAGCGGCTGGTCCCTCATTTCGGCGCGCTGGTGCAGGACCTCTTTTTCGCGTTGTTCAAGATGAATCCGGTCTTGCGCAAATCCGGCGACGTTCGCCACGCGGCCGCGCTCAACCGGATCATCCTCGCTCAAATCGTCCCGTCGGCGGCGTTCCAGGCGCTGCGATCGCGCACCGCACTCGAAGAGGACAAGGCCGCGATCGCCGCGATAGTGATGAGCGAGCATGCGCTCGAGATGATAAAATCCGAGAAGCTCATCAATCGCGGTGAGATGCTCGATCTGTGGGATCTCGCGCGCCAGGAGCAGGATCTCGAAGCGCGTGCCGAGGCGGTCAACGCTGTCAACGAAATCCAGGAATCGAACGAAAACGAAAACAAATCCGATCCCGGCGAAGAAAAAAAAGAGCGGGCAACGAACACGAAAAAGGAGCTCGCGGAGATGGCCGACGCGGCCGAACGCGCGGCCAAGGTCTCCGAGGCGCGGCTCAATCAGAAGTCGCGGCAGTTCGAAACTCAACTAAAAGGCGCGGATCAAAGCGCGCTCAAGCGCATGCAGCTCAAGACCGCCGAGCTGGCCCGCGAAATCGATCAAGCCGCCGAGGACAGTCACGACTTCAGCCGCGAATTCGGCCAGGGCGGACGCGTCGCGGCCGGTGCGCGCCTCGAGCTCGGGCGGCGTCTGGCGCGAAACAAGAAACTCGGCGAGCTGGCGCGGATGGTCGGGCGGTTCAAGCAGGACGCGCGCGCGCTCAAGCGCAAAACGCTCGAGCGCGGCGTCGCCGAAGCCTACGACATCGAGCTCGGCTCCGAGCTCGGACGCCTGATTCCCGCCGAGCTGCTCGCGATGCATCATCCTGTGCTCAAGCGCGATTTCCATCGCCGCGTGCTCGAAGGCGCCGTGCTTCAGTACCGGCTGCGCGACGACGAGCACAAGGGCAAAGGCCCGATGGTCGTGTGTATCGACGTGAGCTCCTCGATGCAGGGCGACAAGGAGATGTGGTCCAAGGCCGTAGCGCTGACGCTGATGGATATCGCGCGGCGCCAGCGCCGGCTGTTCCGCGCCGTCATGTTTTCCTCGGGCGACGTGAGCCTTAAGGTGCTCGACCTCAATCGCGAGCGGCGCTACCAGCCCGACTTGAACAAGGTCATCGAGATGGCCGAATACTTCCCCGGCGGCGGCACCGACTTCGAGGCTCCAATCGACGCGGCGGTCGAACTGCTTGGCGAAAAGAAACTCAAGCGCGGCGACATCGTGATCATCACCGACGGTGAATCGCAGGTCAGTCCCCAATGGCTGGCGCGGCTGCGCGAGCGCAAGGACGAATTGGATTTTTCGATTTTTGCGGTGCTGGTTGACGTGGGATCGGCCGAGATGTCGTCGCTGGCGCAATTTGCGGATCGAATTACCTCGGTCAAGCGCATCAGCGACGAGCACGCCCGCGACATCTTCGTGCAAATGCAATCATGAAGCCGGCCGATCTCGAAGTCGTTCTTGAGCCGGTCGATCGGCGCAATTACCGCAAGCTGTTCACGATGCAGACTCGGCCCGAGCAGACCAGTTTCGTCACTCCACCGCGATGGACGCTTGCGCGATGCTATGTGCGTCTGTTCGGCGACCGCTTCGAGCATCTGCCGCATCTCATAGTGGCCGCAGGCGAGGTAATCGGATACGCGACCACCGTATGCGACCCGGCCAGTGCCGACGATTATTGGATCGACGACATCATGATCGACGCGGCGCATCAGGGTAGAGGCTACGGACGCGCCGCGGTGGCCGAGACGATCAGGATGATCGCCGCGCGCTATCCTCGATGCCTCGCAGTGCAGCTAACCTGCTTTCGCGCCAATACCAACGCGGCGGCGCTGTACCAGAGCCTGGGCTTCGAGCCGACGGGCGGAATTGACGAAGAATTCGGCGAGCCCAACTACAAGCTCTCCGGCGCCGCGCTCGCAAAGTTACGCAAGTAGCGCATCGGCATCTCAGAGGGTTCAGAAAGAAAAGGGCCGGTCAGGGATGACCGGCCCTTCATCATTCACAGTGTGCTGATTGCCAGCTATGCGGCCGACGCCATCTGCATCACGCCGAGCTGCTGATACCACGACTCGGTGCGATCGTTGATCAGATCGATTTGCCGCAGGCACGGGATGATCGTATCGACGAACAGGAACGAGTTGAACTGCTTTTCCATGTCGTTCTCCGCCGCCGCCCACGCCGGGTTGCGATGCAGCTCGTCCTCGATGTCCTTTATCGAGATGCCAACTTCCTCGAACACCTCCGTGCCCGACAGGAAGCCGTCCTTGGTTTGCCGTCAACGACCTTGGTCACCATCATGTCGCAGGCGGCGAAGGCGAAGTCCTCGAGGTCCTTCTTGTCCTTGCCCTTGAGCTTGGTGACGGCGTCGCGCAGCGCGAGCATCCCGAAGCCGACGTGGCGCGCCTCGTCCTTCATGATGTACTCGAGCAGTTCCTTGAGCAGCTCGTCCTTGGTCTCGCGCTGCATGAAACGGAACGCCGCGATCGCCAGTCCCTCGGCGACGATTTGCATCCCGACGTACTTCGGTTCCCAGCGATCGTGCTCCAGGATTGCGCGCAGCAGCCGCTCCAGCGTGGGATCGATCGGGTAGATGCGATCGAGCTTGGTGATGTACTTGCGGAAGCCTTCCACGTGACGCGCTTCGTCGAAGACCTGCGCCGCCGCGTTCATCTTCGCGTCGAGGTCCGGCACCGCGTCAACCAACTGCCCGCAGACCATCAGCGCGCCCTGCTCGCCGTGCAGGAATTGCGAGAGCCGCCACGCGGCGAACTTGCGCGCCGAGCTGGCACTTGTTTTCCTCGCTGAGCGATCGATAGAGCTCGGTCTGGAACATCGGCATCATGGTCATGTCGAGAACTTCCTTCTCGATCGGGCGGTCCCAGTTGATTGTGGTCGAGACGTTCCACTGATCGCGCTTGGCGTTCTCGTACAGCCGGTCCATCTGCGGGAACTTCACGCTGTAGTCCCAGTGGAAAATGCTTTCGAGCGGCGTGCTAATAACGGTGACGTTCTTGAGCCATCGTGAGAATCCTCCAGATTCAATGTTCCCGGGCGCCGAGCCGTGCCGCGCGCTCGAGTCCGCCCAGGGCAAAATTTACGGTGACGTTTTTCAGTTCAGCGTGGGAAAGATCGCCGCTCGCGAGCAGCCATGAAATCGCCTGCGACAACATCCCGATCGTGAGATGCGCGATCGCGTCGGCGCGCTCGCCGACCGCCGGAGCGAGGTCGTCGCGCAGGTCGCCGATGAATACCTCGTGGACGCGGACCATCAGATCCA
This sequence comes from uncultured delta proteobacterium, assembly GCA_963743865.1. Lineage (GTDB taxonomy): Bacteria > Desulfobacterota > Binatia > Binatales > Binataceae > Binatus. The sequence goes on along the minus strand of CAVURG010000006.1, from coordinate 2,342,291 downwards.
GAAACGCAGGACTATGGCCGAACACGATCCGAAACAGTTCGGGCGCCTCGGCCGCCGCGTCGAGAATCGTATCGATCGTGATTTTGAGCTTCTCGGCCGGCGTACGAACGCCCGCCTTCGCCTCGGCGAGTTCGCTCCGCAATTCAGCCGCGCCATGCTCGATCAGCTCGATAAAGATTTCGTTCTTGGTCCTGAAGTGCAGGTAGAAGGTGCCCAGGCCGACGTCGGCTTCGGTCGCGATGTCGGCGATTCGCGTCTGATGGTACCCCTTGCTCGAGATGACGCGTTCGGCCGCCTGGATCAGATCGACGCGCGTCTTCTCTCGGCGCCGATCGAATCGATTCGGAGCGTCGCCTAATTCTCGACTTGCTTGACCCATTAAGGCAGCTTTTAGTCGAAAATGAATCGTGAGTCAATTACGATTACTGATTCAGTACTGAATATAGATTCATAACTGAAAAGCCCCTCGGAACCGACAAATTGAGCCGATTCATTGGAGAATTCCGAAACCAGCGGGGGGCGCCGATCAGGCGGCCAGTGGCCGAAATAGAGCGATCAGAGCGCTATGGCGTGCCGGTCGCAGAAGCGCCCGATTGGTCTGGAGGAGCGCCGGATTGGTCGGGAGATCCATCGGACGGCGCGTTCTCGGTTCCAGTGCCTTGAGTCGTATCGGGCAGAATCACCGGCTCGGGGAAATCCGACGTGACGTTGCAGCACAGCAGGTAACTGCTGCCCGCCCGGGGTTGACCGTTGTAGGCCTGAAGCGACCCATCGGCGAGCACCTTGACCGCCTGGTAACTGGTCGAGCCCGACTGACGCTCGATCTGAAAGACGTAGTAAGCGCCGCGGTCGAGCGGCTCTGGCGGTCCTTCCTCGGGAAGTATCTGGGTGAAGTGCGTGGGCACTTTCGCGTAGTCGATATTCTTGAGTATGTACTTGGAGGCACCGACGCCGGTGATCGAACCAAATGTGCCTTCGTCGGCTTTGAACTCCCAGATCGGAACGCCGCCATCGAATCGCACCACCGACTCGGTATGCGACGCGTCACGCTGATGGTTCGCGATCACCTCGGCGCCGAAGTACTTGATTACGGTCGCGCGCGCGAGCGCATCGCCGGGACGCCGATAGCTGATCGCGACGTGCGCGACGGGAGGCGGCAGCGGTTCGCCTTCGTTGGCGTAGGCCGCGTCGTCGAGATCGGTGTCGTCGCCGGAACTCCACAGCGACTTGACGTACGAACATCCCTGCGCCGCCAGCGCGAGCGTCAAAAGCAGCGCGACCGGCCACAGCAGCAGCCGGCGTTCACGCAGCGGTGCGAGATCGAGGATTCTCATCGCCACCTCGATAGTCGAGTCGCACCGGAAATTGCAATCGCTTTGTAAGTAGCCATGTCTATCGGGTAGTCTCTGCGACCTGTGGCAAACCGGGATTTGAGCGAGAAGATTGGCCTTCGTCCCCTGTTAATCTACGCGCAGGCGCAGACCGGCCTCAACCTGTGCGCGACGCTGCTCGGGCTTCACCTTCTCTATTTCTATACCGATCGCAAGGGGCTCTCTCCATCGCTGGCCGGGCTTGCATTTTTCCTGGCGCTGGTGATCGACGCGCTGACCGACCCGTTGGTCGGCAATATTTCCGATCGCGCGCGCTTCAAGTCGGGACGGCGCCGGCCGTTTTTCATCGCGTCGATTCCGATGGCGGTCTGCTACTACCTGCTGCTGTCGCCGCCCCCGCTGCTGGGTGCGGGGCTGTTCGCATGGTTCCTCGGTTTCTACTTCCTGATGCTCACGTCGCGGAAGTTTTACGAAACCGCGTACGGCGCGCTGATGCCGGAACTCACGCTCGACTACGACGAACGCACCAAGCTCTCCACCTTCCGCCAGCTGCTGGGCACGGTCGGCGACATCAGCGGAGCGCTGTTGCCGTTTGCGGCTTCGTACCTGTTCGCGCGCGGCACCGATTTCAAAGTCACCGGCGCGGTCTGCGGCCTGGTGGTGGCCGGCGGCGCGATGCTCGCGTACGCGGGCCTTCGCGAGCGCACTGAATTTTCCACCCACGAGCGTTCCAGGCTGTTCGCGTCGCTCAAATCGGTTGCCGGCAATCGGCCGTTCGTCATTCTGCTGATCGCCACCACGCTGGCCGTGATGGCCATCAACATTCCGACCGTCCTGATGCGCTTTCTGGCCACGTACTGGTATCACGACGAGAACGCGGCGGCGCGATGGTTGATGGCGTACTTCGCCGGATCGGCGGTCTCGTATCCGTTCTGGTTCAGGATCACGATCAGGATCGAAAAGAAGCCGGCCTTTGTGGTCGCGATGATCTGCAACGCGATCGGCTCGCTGCTGATCATGCTGATGACCCGGCAAAGCACTTGGGCGCTTTATTTTTTGATGGCGTTCAGCGGATTCTCGGCGATCGGAATTTGGGTCACGCAAATTTCGGCGTCGGCGGACGTGATCGAATGGGACCAGGAGCGTACCGGCCAGCGCCAGGAGGGCGCGTACGGCGGAATCACCTCGATGTCGATAAAGATGGCGCTCGCGGTTTCGCTGCTGCTGGTCGGCCCGGTCCTGAGCTGGGTCGGTTACAAGCCCGGCGTTGGCGGGATCACGGAGCAAGCGGGGGAGAATCTGCGCGCGCTCTTTGCGCTCGGTCCCGCGTCGCTCTACTTGCTCAGTGCGCTGGTTTTCTCGCGCTATCCGATCACCCGCGAGAGCCATCGCGCGATGCGCGATCGGCTCGCCGCGCGCAACGCCGCCACCGAAGAAGAAGAAAAAGCAAAGTCGATCGCCTAGGCTCTCCGCCATAGTTCATCGCGCCGTCGGGAAAGAAAAAAGGCCGCGGGCGATGAACCCGCGGCCCTTTGCCGATCAATCTCAAATCGTCGCGATCAGCCCAGCAGGGACTTTGCCACGGTCTCGCGATGCACCGGGGCGTTGCCGAAATTGGCTTCGCCGGCCAGCGCGCGCCGATGATACAGGTGCATGTCGTGCTCCCAGGTGAAGCCGATGCCGCCGTGCACCTGGATCGCCTCCGAGGTGACGTTCTTGGCCATGTCGGATGCGTACGCTTTCGCCATCGGCACCGCAGTCGCCGCCTCCGCGCCCTTGGTATCGACGGTCCAGCACGCGTAGTAGGTCAGCGAGCGCGCGTTCTCGACCGCGACCATCATGTCCACGCACTTATGCTTGACGGCCTGAAACGATCCGATCGGCTTGCCGAATTGCACGCGCACCTTGGCGTATTCGACCGACATGTCGAGCGCCCGCTGCGCCGTCCCGACCATCTCGGCCGCCAGCCCGGCGGTTGCGATGTCGAGCGTGCGCCGCATAATCGGCCATCCCTCGCCTTCCTTGCCGATAAGTTCGGAGGTTTTCACATTGTCGAACTTCACGTGGCATAGTCGCCGCGTCATATCGACCGTCTTGAGCTGAGTGATCATGAGGCCTTTCGCGGTGGTGGGAACGGCCAGAATCGTGATTCCCTTTTCGCCACTGCCGCCGGTGCGGACCGCAACCGCTATCCCGTTGGCCACGTGCGCATCGGGCACAAAAAACTTCTCGCCGGTGATCGTGTATTCCTTGCCGCTCTTGGTCGCCTTGAGCTGGACTCCCTCGGCGTCGAAGCGGCCTGAGGCTTCGGCGATCGCGACCGTGCCGATAAATTCGCCCTTGGCCATGCGCGGCAGGAGGTCTTTCTTCTGCTCGTCCGAGCCGCCTTCTATAAGCAGCGGCGCCGCCGAGCAGCGCCGAGGTGAAGAAGGGTCCCGGCACCAGAACCTTGCCGGCTTCTTCGACAATCACCGTCATGTCGAGGAAACTGCCGCCCTGGCCGCCGTAACTCTCCGGGATGAGCAGCCCGGGCCATCCGAGGTCAACCAGCTTTTTCCAGAAGGCGGGGTCGTGTGCGGTCGCGTCCGCCATCATCTGGCGAACAAACTTGGCCGGGCAGTTGTCGGCCAGAAAGCGCTTGGCCGCATCCCGGAGCATCTCTTGTTCTTCAGAAAATCCGAAATCCAACTTTCGTTCCTCCGTTTTTTCGATGGGGAATCCTGCGGTTTGAAACCGCTCAGATCCATCTTTCAGGTACCACTAAGGCTTTCGGGCGTGCAAGCGCCGGGAATCCCGCGACGCGGCGGGTTGCGCGCTTGATTCGCGCGCGGGAACCGCGACAATGAGCGTATCGGAATCAACCAATTGGAATTATCAGAGGGCTCGGCCATCGGAGCCGCGCACCGCTCACATGGAGCATAAGGATCTCGTCCGCGAGGAATTCACGCGGCAGGCGGCCGACTACGCGACCGCGCCTGCGATTCTCGACGCGGAGCATCTGCGCAAGCTGGTCGAGATTGTCGCCCCGCCGGCAGATGCGCGCGTGCTGGAAGTTGCGACCGGACCGGGGCACGTTGCGATGGCATTTGCGCCGCTGTGCCGCGAAGTCGTCGGCATCGATCTGACCGAGGCGCCGCTAAAGATTGCCGAGCGGATGCGCTCGCAGCGGGGACTGGCCAACGTCCGCTTCCAGCGCGGCGACGTCGAGTCACGCCTGCCGTTCAAGGACGGCGAATTCGATGTCGCCGTGTGCCGGTTTGCGATTCATCATTTCGCCGCGCCGGAGAAAGTGATCGCCGAGATGGCGCGAGTGTGCCGCACCGGCGGACTGGTGGCGATCGAGGATTTGATTGCCAGCGAACAGCCCGAGCGTGCCGCGTACTACAACCAATTCGAAAGGCTGCGTGACACGTCGCATACCACTGCGCTCGCGATGAGCGAGCTAATCCGGATGATGGGCGCGGCCGGACTCGAGATAGTCAGGTTTACCTCGCACGGCTTGCGCGTTGCGGTATCGCAATGGATCAAGGCAGCGCATGCGTCGCCGGAGCGCGCAGCGAAAGCAATCGCGATGGTCGAGCGGGATGCGGACGAAGATCTAAGCGGTGCGCGTCCGATCCGAATCGACGGCGAACTGCATTTCACCTATCGGATCGCGATGCTGGTGACGCGCAAGCTGCCGGCGCGCGCCTAGAAGTCCGGGTCCGGGATTCTTGTGGCGGTGCCGAGTTGCGCTGCCCGAACTACTGGATCGGGGCCAGCTACGGATGCTTTCGGACAAACGCCCAAGCCGCGAGGAAAATCAATCCAGCAGCGCACAAATAGGCAAACGTATCGCCGATCCGGCTGTAGATGGTGCCGACGCCCTGCGTCGGAACGGTGGCCATCATCACCCCGCCGCCGTCGCCGTAGTTCTGCCGGCCCAGCACGCGTCCCTGGTAGTCGGTGATCAGGGACACGCCGTTGCCGGTGGCTCTCACCATCGAATAGCCATTTTCAATGGCGCGGAAAATCGCGACAACGGAGTCTTGCTGCTCAAATGGGATCACGCTGTTGTAAGGCGCCATCATGATGTCGGCGTCGTTGCGTCCGGCCTGCCGGATCAGCGCCGGAAAGTGAAAGTCGTTGCAGATCGCCGTGGCCATCCGGCCATAGGGCGTATTCTCGACGGGCAGCTTTCCAGGCCCAGGGATCGATACGTAGGCTTCGCCGGGAATGACCGGGTAGGTCTTTTCGTAGGTTGCCAATATTCGCCCCGTGTTGTCGATCAAGATTGACTGATTGCGAAAGTAGTGATGCGTCGGGGCTCGCGTGAACACGCTGAGTTCGATCTGCATATACGCATCGTAGCGCCTGGCCAATTCCGACGCCCGGTCCAGGGTTTGTTCCCGGTCCTCTTCCAAGACCTGAGCCGACGCCTCTTGCCAGCCGACGATCTTCGCGCCGGCGCGTAGGGCGGATTCGCTGCGCTCCAGCATCTGGTTGACGGTTGCTTCGAGTTGCGGGCGAACGGCGGCACGCTCGTCATCTGTCGATCGGTAGAAAGTCGCCCAGTTGAATGGCGGGCTGATCGCTCGCTGGTAAACAGCGTGATCGATAGTAACGGTGGCCGCCATGACGGTCGGCGAGGACGGCGCGGCAAAGTTCAACCGGAGGCTTCCGAACAGGCCGACCGCTATCAGCACGGCGACAAAGGGAATTAGCACGCCGCGCACGGGCCGACAGTCGAAACCCCGTTCCCAAAGAGCGTTAACGGTCGAGGCGGTCCACGCGATGAGGAAGGTGATGCCCCACATCCCGGTGATCGAGAGGATCTGCATCAAGGCACGACTGTCGTATTGCGAATAGACAAACGAACCGGTCGAGTTGACCGCCGGCAGCAACGTGATTAGCCAATCGACAGTCACATACGCCAGCGGAAACAGCAGCGTACGCGTCTTCTCGTCGAGGCGCGATCCGAGCAGGCGGTCGGCTGCGTAAGGCAGTGTGGACGCCAGTCCCCTGAATGGCGAGAAAAGAATTAGTCCGAACACGGCCACATAGATGTCGCCCACTTCGCCGCCGCGAAGCGCAATCCAATTGCCGATTGCCTGGGCGAGGAAGATCGCCGACAACGCGACCGACGCCCGACGGGCAGTGCGGGCGAAGCGCAGCAGGAATATCGGCGCCAGCCATGCCGCGAGAGGAATCATCGTCTGCACGATCGTAAACGGCAGCAAAACGAATCCGACGAGAAGCCAGAGCCAAGTCAGGCGGCCAGCTCGCGCGTCTGGCAAGGATTTGGAAAAGCCCGTCGGCTCTGACTGGCTCACGTCGTCACCTCTTTTCAGCTTAAGCTTTTTTCCCCGATATCAGCGCGAGGACGCCTGAGTATTGGAGCAATGAGGTCTGCCCTGCGAGCGAGCCGATTTCGAAACCAGTGAAGAACCCCGCGATCGGGATGGGTCCAAGGTAACGCCTGATGTATGCGGAATCATGACCCGGGATGTTGTAGAGCCCGGCGCCGCGCGAGACGCAATCGAAGTACAGACCGAACGCGGGAGGCGCGTCGAGGCGGTCGCCCAATTCTTCCAATTCCGCCTTCAAGTCGTCGCGCGATCGCTCGGCATCGCGCAACACGAAACCGATCGTGTCGCCCACCCTGGGCTGGAATGCGACCGCGATGACGCCGTGTTCCTCGCTGGCGCCGACGATATTGCGCACGACAAATTGTCCGCGCTCGATCGTCTGTGCGTTCTCGTACACCGGAATCGCAACGAAGACGTAGGTCAGCGCGCGGCGCAGATCGCCGGCCAGCGGGCCGGCGGCCTCGGCGAAGACTTCGTAAGCCGGCCGGCCGTCGAGTTCGATCAGTATGTTGTCGCGGGCGGCGGTCACGCGATGCGCGCTTCCGATCAGGCCGCATGCGATCGAGCTTGCCACAGTCGGCTCGAAGTCTCCCGCGAGCAGCATCCCGGAGACTGCGTTCGAGCTGACGGTATCGCCGCAGAAAACAAACGTCTCGCCGATCGAGCCGTCCTCGCTCGCACCGCCGCCCGCAATCATCACGCCGGGCAGTTCAGTTCCGAGAGCTTCGAGCGTCGCCTCGGCTTCGAAGTTGTAAGTATCGGCAAAAAGAATCAGCAGGTTCGATTTGCCGAGCTGCGAGCGCACCGCAGACGCCACTTCCGCCGCCACGCCCGCGGCCCGGCCGCGAAGGGTAGGCACGAAGAATCGGGTTGCGTGAATGTCTTCGCCGCCGAACACCAGCACTGCCAGCGCGCTTCCCGATTCGATTTCGGTCTCACCGGCGATGACGCCCATGCTCGAGCATCCCGCGACTTCGCGCGTATGCGCCTCCGAAGCCACCGTGCGCAGGATCATCGGATACGCGGCGCCGTAGGCTGGAGTCGCGAAACAGAGTGCGCCGTTGGCGCGGCTCAGCCCCGCCTGCGCGAGCGCGGCGGCGGTGGCCTCGGCGGCGGCGGTGCGCGGATTGGGCGCGGTCGAGAAACCGACGCCGGCTCGAATCATGCCAACACCTACTGCGGGCTCCCGAAAATCCGGAGCAACTCGACCATCCGTTGAATCCCGTCAGCGAGTTCCTTCACGCCGATTCGCTCGTTGATTCCGTGAACGCCTTTTGCCTCGGCGGGAGTCACTTCGACCGGAATGAAGCCGTAGGAGACGATCTTCTTATGGCGGAAGTAATGGCTGTCGGTAAATCCGATGATCATGGAGGGCACGACGGTGGCCCGGTCGTGGTCTTTGGCCAGCGTCGCAATCGCGGTCATCAGCGGCGAGCGCGACGGCGACGAGATCGGCGGAAAGTTAAGGATCACATCGAGCTTGATGGTGTCGTCGCCGATCACTTTCCGAATGTTGCTCATGACCGTCTGGGGATCGCTGCCCGGCAGCAGGCGGCAATCGACTTCGGCATAGGCTGTCTCGGAGATCACGTTGGTCTTGTCGCTTGCGGACAGCACCGTCGGCGTAATCGTGTCGCGCACCCGCGCGTTCTGGCTCGGATCGGAAAGGAATTGCTTGAGATAGGCGGGATCCTTCAGCGCGGCGGCGAGATCGAGAAACTGTTTGGGGCCGTGATCGAGCTCGGCCATCGTGCGATAGTAATCCTTCACCGGCCCGATGACGCGGATCGGCGTTTTGTACTCGCTCAATTTATCCAGCGCGCGCACCAGGCGCGTGACCGCAGTTTCCGGGGGCGGATCGGATGCGTGCCCGGCCGGGCCGGTCGCCGTAAGCCGAATCCATAGCGGAGTCTTTTCCGTGACGGAGACCACGTAAGCCTTGCGGGTGTTGTCGGATAGCGTGCGAATACCGCCGCCTTCGTTGATCAAATAGCCGGCGTCGGAGAAGACGTTGCTCGCGTGATCGACGAACCATCCGGCGCCATTCTTGCCGCCTTCTTCCTCGTCGCCGGTGGCGACAAACAGCACGTCGCGATCGAGCAGGATGCCCGCGCGCTTGATCGCGAGCATCGCCATCAGCTCGATCACGCCGGGGCCCTTGTCGTCGATCGAGCCGCGTCCCCAGATTTTTCCGTCCTTGACCGCGCCCGAGAACGGCGCCACCTCCCATTCCTTGGGGTTGGCGGGCACCACGTCCATGTGGCTCAGCAGGATGATCGACTTGGTATGCTTGCCAATCCCGCGCAGGCGCGCCGCCACAATTCCGCGCCCGGGCTCCGGCTCCCAGGTCGTGGCGGGAATTCCGTCGCTCAGAAATTTTTCCCGGAGCATCCGCGCCGCCTCGATCTCGTTGCCGGGCGGATTGGTGGTGTCGATCTGGATGTACTTGGACAGCAGGTCGGTCGCTTCCTGGGTGACCTTGTCCCAATTGATCGGCTGCGGAGGCGGCGCCTTCGACACCCCCCTGGATTCTGATGGCAGGACGTTGGTTGTGGCCGACGGGGCGGCCAGGGCGGAGTTGCAAAGAGCAACGCAGGCCAGCAGAGATGCCGCGGCAATCGCGGTCGTCGTGCGCCGTGGTTGAATTGCGCGCTTGTAGTAGATTTCAATCACGGATTGAAGGGAACACCGTCGCGGGCGCGCCGTCAACCAGCAGGGGTGAGCAGGGGTGACCCCTGCACCCAGTATTAAGGCCGCCCGCCGTTGGCGGGCGCGGCCCCTGCCAACGGCTTAATACTGCGCTGCCGTCGCCACGGCCAGGGGTGACCGCTGCACCCGACGGCAAGAACAGAAAAGATGCGGGCTTCGCCCTGTTACAAGGGGTAAGGGGTTGGGGTTGCCCGCGCGGCCGCGATGCCCGCGCGCTTTTTTCCATCACCCTGGGCGCAGCGAAGATCCGGGGTCGCCCGCAAAAATCTTGAGCAGAGGGGGGTCATCGCCCCTACCATAGAGAGCGGTAGGGGCGTGTGGAAACTCAAGAAGCTCAAATAGGAAGCGGGCCGAATGCCTTTATTCTCCGAGAGAAGGCTGCTTCGAGATGAATCGGCGCGCTCACGGCGCTCTGCGACGCGAGTGGGCTTTCCCCCGCTGAAGACGCAGCCTGTAAATGGGGAGCGGGCTAAGAAAACCGGCCGAGTTGACCGTATACCGGGATTCGGTATATAAGTTGGAATCGTGATTCGTTCCTTCGGCGACAAGCAGACCGAGGCATTGTTCGCCGATCACTTCGTGCGCCAGTTCCAAGGCGCGGCCCGTCGTGCGAAGCGCAAGCTGGAGGCCATGAATGCGGCGAGTCGGCTGGATGACTTGATGGTGCCGCCCTCGAATCGGCTCGAAAAGCTAAAAGGTGACCTGCAGGATTTTCACTCGATCCGAGTGAACGATCAGTGGCGGGTGATTTTCAAATGGCGCGACGGTGATGCCGAGGAAGTCCGAATCGTTGACTACCATTAGGAGAGTTTCCGTGAAGAATGAATTTGCGCCGGTCACTCCGGGCGAGATGCTGAAGGAGGAGTTTTTGGCTGAATACGGCCTGTCGCAAAACCAGCTCGCGAAGGCGATCGGCATTTCTCCGAACCGGATCGCCGAGATCGTGAACAACCGCCGCCGGATCACTGCCGATACCGCGCTGCGTTTGGGTTTGTACTTCGGTAACAGCCCCGAGTTCTGGCTGAATCTCCAGACGCGTTACGACCTCAAGATGGCGCGCAAGAATCTCGCGCCGAAGGCCGTAGCGCGGATCAAGGCGCAGCGGGCCGCCTGACGGGGCAGGGGCTGAACCCCGGCAGGGGTGAGCAGGGGTGACCCCTGCACCCAGTATTAAGGCCGCCCGCCGTTGGCGGGCGCGGCCCCTGCCAACGGCACGCGGTGTTTTCCTTTCTTAATACCGGCCTCCCGTGCCAACGGGTCTTAATACTGGCCAGCCGTCCCAACGGCCTGCGGTCACCGCTGCCGGCCAGTTTCCCTCTGCGCCATGCCGCGCGAGCACTGACTCTCGATGGTCACCCTTGACAAGACCATGCCAGTCTAGGGGTATTGGACAGCTGTCCAATATACGCATGGAGGACGTTGGCCGTGGGACGCAAGCGAATGACTGACACGCGCCGCACAGAGATCGCCCAAGGGCTCTACCGCTGCATCGTCAAGCGCGGGTACGCGAGCGCGACGGTGCGGGACATCGGGCGAGAAGCCAAGGTGCGTTCCGGGATCATCCACCACTACTTCGACAGCAAAGACGAGATACTCTCCACACTGACCGCGATGACATTCGATCGATACAAGGAGAGCCTTCTTGGCCTGCTTCAGCAAAACCAGGGAAGCGGTCCCAGGGCGCGCCTGCGCCTGGGGATCGACTTCATGTTCCTCAGGGTCGCCGGTGACCGCGATCTCATCAAGGTCTTCCACGAGCTGTGGAACATCGCCGGACACAACGAGGCGCTCAACCGGTCGTTGCAGACGCTGTATCGAGACTACAGGAAGTCGGTCGCCACGCTGATTTTGGAATGCCTCGATGGCTCCAAAATGTTGGCGGAGCAGAGACGAACTCTGGCGGCGTTCCTCGTGAGCGCAAGCGAAGGCGCAAGCATCCAGTGGTTCAGCGACCCGAGAGGACTCTCACTTTCCAAGCTCGCCAGGCTCGCCAACCAAATGGTCGATTCCATGGTGGACGCGGCCATGTCGCACAAACTTCGAATGTCGAACAGGGAGGGGCTCTCATGAGAACGCAAGGCAGGGTGGTCGTGATCGGAGCCGGAATGGCCGGACTGACCGCCGCACATTTCCTCAAGGAAGCAGGCAACGAGGTCGTCGTGCTGGAGCAGGAGAGTCGCCCCGGGGGACGCATGCAGTCGATCGAGAGGAACAACGACACGATCGACGTCGGCGCTCAATTCCTCCACACCAATTACACGCTCACACTGGAGCTGGCCAAGAAATTCAACCTGGAGTCGGATCTGGCCAAGATGCAGAGCGCCGACATGATGCTCCGCGACGGACGCGTACACATCATCCCGTGGGGCAGCGTGCGTGTGCCGGCTATTTCGTTGTGGTCCCAGATCAAGATGACTCGCCTGTTCATCCCGATGCTGGCGAGGAAAAAGCACATGGGGTTGGAGGGCTGGCCGAACCTTCTCGACTTGGACAAGATCGAGCTGTCGACCTACTCCCGTCTGAAGCTGAATGAAGAGTGCTTGACCTACATGGTGCGGGCGTTGATGCTGACCTATTCCATGTCGGAGCCGGAGGGCATCTCGCTCGCCTACTTCCTGCGCAGCCTACACATGTACGTTACCACCGGGGCGCACTGCTTTCGCAGCGGCAACGACGTGCTGCCCAAGGCCATGGCGCGTAACCTCGACATCCGATACGACACGGCCGTGGAACGCATCCTGGGTAACGGCAACGTTCGAGGCGTCCGGGCATCAAAGGGAGAGATTGAAGCGTCAGCCGTGATTGCCGCCGTGCCCTCGCCGGCCCTGCTTCCACTGTACGCCGACTGGAGTGCCGAGCAACGCGAGTTCCTGGAACAGTTCGCATACTCCAAGATGCCGTTGGTGCTGTACGAAGGTGAGCTCCCGAATACTATCAACTACTGGGGAGGGCTCTTTGACCGCAAAGCCGGCCACCGCGTCTCGTTCGTCACGTTTCCGCATATGAAGTACGACCGAGCGAGCAAAGCGCGTTATCTGCTGGCCTGGCCGCTCGGAACCCTCGGAGAGGAGCTGATCGACCTGCCCGAGGCGAGGGTCTTTGAGACCGTCACGGCTGAGCTGCGCCGGGCGATGCCTGTGGAAGCGGCGTCGCTCGAACCTGTTGCCGTCGTCAGACACCGGCACACCTATCCGCAATACCGCCTAGGGATGTTTGAAAAGCTCCTGCGGTTCAAAGCCTCAGAAGGAAAACCCAAAGGGCTTTACTTTGCCGGCGATTACACCGACGGCGGGCTAATCGAGGGCGCCGCGCAATCAGGATACAAGGCGGCGCAGAGGGTGATGGCGGGCTAGGGCCTGCGGTCACCTCTGCCGGTCAGTTGCCGAAGTCCCAGCCCTCGCCAGCGTGATACCGTCCCAGCACGTTCTTCGCGATCAGGATCCTGTGGACCTCGTCCGGGCCGTCGGCGAGCCGCAGCGTCCGGGCGCCCTGGTACATGGCGGCGAGCGGCAGGTCGCCCGAGACGCCCGCCGCGCCCCACACCTGGATCGCGCGGTCCACCACCCGCTCGTAGGCCGCGGGGACGAAGATCTTGATCGCCGAGATGTCGGTGCGCGGGTCGGAGCCGCTCGTCCATGCGCTCGGCGCAGTGGATCGTCATCAAGCGCGCCGCCTGGATGTCGATGTAGGAATCGGCGATGAACCCCTGGATGAACTGCTTGGTCTCGAGCTTGCCGCCGTGCACCTCGCGCATCGTGGCGCGCTCGACCATCAAGTCGAAGGCCCGCCACATCTGCCCGATCGAGTTCATGCAGTGATAGACGCGCCCCGCCCCGAGACGATCCTGTGCGGCCTGATGGCCTGAGCCCGCCTGGCCGAGCTGGTTAGTGAGCGGCACGCGCACGTCGTCGTAGATGATCTCGCAGTGATCGCTCGGGCGGCCCCAGATCTCGATGCCGCGCACGATGCGAACGCCCGGGGTGTCCTTGGGCACGATGATCTGCGTCATGCGGCCGTTGTCGTCGCCGCTTGCCTCCGGTGCGGCACATGACGATGAGGAAGTCGGCGCGGAACCCGTTCGAGGTGAACCACTTGTGCCCGTTGATCACCCACTGGTCGCCGTCGCGGCGCGCCGTGGTCTTGATCGAGCGCGGATCCGAGCCGGCCGAGTCGGGCTCGGTCATCGAGAAGCCGGACTCCATCTTGCCCTCGGTGAGCGGCACCAGCCACTTGCGCTTCTGCTCCTCGGTGCCGTACTTGAGCAGGATCTGCTGGTTGCCCGAGTTGGGCGCGACCACGCCGAAGAGCGCCGCCGCTCCCATGCTGTAGGCCAGCACCTCGTTCATGTACGCATGCTCGAGGAAGCCGAGCCCGGCGCCACCGTACTCCGGCGGAAGATGCGGCGCCCAGAGGCCCGCCTGCTTCACCTTCTCCTTGATCGACTCGCGCAGCTCCCGAGCGCTGCGCCGCTCCTCGTCCGTCGCGCCGTCGCGCCATCCCGCCCAGAGATTGCGCTCGTTGGGCAGGATATCGCGGTTGACGATCTGCGCCGTGAGCGCGCGGATCTCGTTGATCCGGGGGTCGAGCGTCGGGATGGGTTTCACGTTCATATGCATGGCGGCATCCTCTGTGGGCTCAAGCGTAGCCTGGCGTCATCGCGGTCAAAACTTGTTCCGCTCCCCTTGCGATCAAAGGCCACACTCACCAGCCCTGTCAAGGCTTTCGTAGCTGAAGCACATCCGGCGTTGCCGCACGAATGCACCGGGGGAAATAATCGATCAAGAACGCGATGATAGATGACACGAGCGGTGATCACTTTGCGCCGTGGTTGAAGATTTCGATCACGGTTTGAAGGAACTGGGCGGCGGGCGCTCCGTCAACCATTCGATGGTCGAAGGTGAGGCTTAGCCAAAGCATCGCGCGCTTGGCGATCTCGCCGCGATAGACGGCAGGCTTCTCGACAATTCGCCCGACGCCGAGGATTCCGGTCTCGCCGGGATTCAAAATCGGCGTGAACGCGTCGATGCCGAACATGCCGAGGTTGGTTATCGTAAACGTGCCTCCGGTTACGTCTTCGAGTTTGAGATGACCGGAACGCGCCTTTTCGCCGAGCGCGCGGCTTTCGAGCGCGATCTCCCGAAGCGACTTGCTCTCGGCGCGATTCACGACCGGAACGATCAGCCCCTCATCGAGTGCGACGGCGACTCCGACGTTCGCACTTGCGCAAAGAGCGATCTCCGCGCCGTTTCCGCTTTCGTTGAGGCGCGCATTCATTCGCGGATGGCGCATCAGGGCGCGCGCGACCGAATGAATCATCATGTCGGTGTAGGAAAAATCGAATTCGCGGGACAGGCGCGCGCGAAACTCCGTCGCCGGCGTCACATCGGCTTCGGCGGTGATGGTGATCTGCGCGCTGGAGTGAAGGCTTTGATGCATCCGCTCGGCAATCACCTTGCGCACGCCACGAAACGCGACGCGATCGGCGGTCGGCGCCGCCGCGGAGATGGCCGGCTGCAATCGTCGCGGCGGATTTGGCGGCGCGCTCGACGTCTTCGCGAGTGATCCGTCCGCCGGGGCCGGTGCCTTCGATTTTATCGAGATCGACGCCGAGTTCAGACGCGAGCTTGCGAGCGACCGGGCTTACGGCGTGTCGATCGCCGCCCGCCCGCCTTGGCCGCGGCGCTCCGATTGATCGGCGGCGATGTCACGGATGAATCGCGATGGGCGGCTTGCGATGCGGATTTGCTGTAGCGCGCCGCGACTGTCGCGACATCCTCGCCCGGTTCCGCGATCACGGCCACCACCAGGCCGCATTCAACGGTTGCGCCCTCGTCGAACAGCGCGATCGCGAGCGTACCCGACGCGGGCGCTTCGACCTGGTAGAGAACTTTCTCGGTCTCGACCTCGTAGAGCGGCTCGCCGGCGTTGACGCGCTCTGCCGCGGCCTTGAAGAAACGCTGAATCGTTCCTTCATGCATCGTCAGCCCGAACTTGGGCATCGTAACTTCAACTGCCACAGTCAGTTCCGCGATTGCCGGGCCCGGCTATCGTCCGACCACGTCGCGAATCGCGGCTTCGATCCGAGCCTCGTCCGCGATCGCCGCCTTTTCCAGCGGCGGACTGAACGGGATCGGCACGTCGAGCGAGGTGACGCGGCGGATCGGCGCGTCGAGGAAGTCGAAGCCCTTGTCGGCGACGATCGCGGCGAGATCGGCGGCGGCGCCGCCGCGCAGATGGCCTTCGTCGGCGATCACGACTCGATTGGTTTTCTCGACCGAAGCAAGGATCGCGTCTTCGTCGAGCGGAATCAGCGTGCGCGGATCGATTACCTCAACCGAGATTTTTTCCTGCGCGAGCTTTTCCGCGACGCTCATCGCCTTCGCCACCATCGCGCCGATCGCGACCACGGTCACGTTGTCGCCGGGCCGCTTCACGGCGGCCTTGCCGAGCGGGACCAGGTGCTCGCCGGCCGGGACATCCTCGCGCGACCAGCCGAGCGCGCCGTGCTCGAAGACAATCACCGGATTGTTGTCGCGGATGGCGCTCTTGAGCAGGCCCTTCATGTCGGACGGCCCCGAAGGGACGACCAGCTTGAGGCCGGGGACGCTCAGAAATTGCGCGTACACCGTTTCGGAATGCTGCGCGGCCGCGCCGCCCATCGCGCCGAACACGGCGCGGAACGTGATCGGCATGGTGGCCTGTCCGCCCGACATGTAGCGGAGCTTGGCGGCCTGGTTGCAGATCTGGTCGAAGGCGCAATAGAAGAAGCTGGCGAATTCGACTTCGCAAATCGGGCGCGTCCCCGCCATCGCGGCGCCGACCGCCGCGCCGACGAAGCCGGCCTCCGAAATCGGGGTGTTGCGCACGCGCTTGGCGCCGAACTTGTCGATCAGGCCCTTGGTCGCGCCGAATGCGCCGAGCACGACGTCCTCGCCCATCAGGAAGGTGAGCGGATCGCGTTCCATCTCTTCGGCGATGGCCTGGTTGATCGCCTGGATAAAACTGATTTGCGGCATGACGGTACCTCCGATCGTGGCTGCTCAGGTGATGTTGTAAACATCGTCGGTGACTTCCGACGGCGCGGGCAGTTCGCTCGAGCGCGCGAATTCGACCGCGTCGGCGAGTTCCTTTTCGGTTTCGGCGATGATCTTATTTAGTTCGGCCGAGCTTATCTTGCCGCTCTCCGCGCACCACTTCTCGAAGCGAATCAGCGGGCATTTGCGCTTCCATTCCTCGACTTCGGATTGCTCGCGATACGAGCCGCCGCCGAGAAAGGCCTGCTCGCCGACGACGTGCCCCTCCCATCGATAGGTCTTGCATTCGAGCAGGGTCGGACCTTCGCCGGCGCGGGCGCGTGCGACCGCCTCGCTGGTGTAGCGAAAGACTTCGAGCACGTCGTTGCCATCGACGATATGGCCGGGGATGTCGTAGGCCTTGGCGCGCACGGCGATGTCCTTGACCGAGGTCACGGTCTGCCATCGGAGTGAACTCGCCGAAGCCGTTGTTCTCGCATACGAAGACCACCGGCAATTTCCAGACCGCCGCGAGGTTCAGCGACTCGTGGAAGGTGCCCTCGTTGGAGGCGCCGTCGCCGAAGAACGCCACGGTGACGTCGTCCTTGCCGGCGATCACGGCGCCCAGCGCGGAGCCGGTGGCGATCGGCAGGCCGGCGCCGACGATCCCGTTGGCGCCGAGGATGCCGAGCGAGTAATCGACGATATGCATCGAGCCGCCCTTGCCTTTGCAGTAGCCGGTGCGCTTGCCGAAAATCTCGGCCATCATGCGATCGAGGCGTCCGCCCTTGGCGATCAGATGTCCGTGGCCGCGATGGTTCGACGTGATGCGATCGGTCTTGCGCAGCGCGGCGCAGACGCCGGTGGCGGACGCTTCTTCGCCGATCGAGACGTGGACGAAGCCGGGAAGCTCGGCGGCCATCGCCAGGTCTCGCGCCTTGGACTCGAAATGCCGGATCTTCTGCATCGTGCGGTACATCTCGAGCAACTTGTCCTTGCTGATATCCATGAAGAGCTTAGCCTCCGTGAGAATTGCGGGGGACGCGCGATGAATGTCCCCGGCGAGCGGAAACTATCCCCAACCGCAGCAATCGTCAAATGAGCGGGGCGGGCGCAGTCGTATTCATTGCGACATCAAACCCGAGTGATAGCCTGAAACTCATGACACAGAAAATCGGATTCGTCGGACTGGGCGCGATGGGTCTGCCGATGGCGACGAATTTGCTCGCCGCGGGATACCATCTGACGGTTTATAATCGCACCGCGTCGAAGGCTGAGCCGCTCATTGCCAAGGGCGCGCGTCGCGCGGACCGCGCCGGCGACGTCGCGCATCCAGGGGGAATAGTCGTCTCGATGCTCGCCGACGACGCCTCGGTCAAGGCGCTGGTGACGGGCGAGGATGCGCTCGCCGAGCGAATTGCGCCGGATGGAATTCATGTCTCGATGAGTACGGTGTCGCCGGCGACCACGCAGGAACTTGCGGCGTATCACGCGATGCGCGGCAGCATGATGGTTGCGGCGCCGGTGTTCGGAAGGCCGAACGCCGCACAGGCGAAGCAGTTGCGGATCTGCGTTTCGGGGCCGGCTGACGCCAAGGCCAAGGTGAGGCCGATCATCGAGGCGATGGGGAATGAAGTATTCGACTTTGGCGACAATCCCGGCGCCGCGAATGTGGTGAAGCTCGCGGGCAACTTCATGATCGCGGCCGCGCTCGAGGCGATGGGTGAGGCAGTCGCGATGATGCGCAAGAGCGGCGTCGATCCGGCGGCAGCGCTCGAGATGCTGGCCAAAACGATCTTTGCCGCGCCGGTGTACCAGGGCTACGGCCCGGCCATAGCTCATGGGCGGTTCACACCGGCGGGATTTCGGCTGCCGCTCGGACTCAAAGATATCGACCTGGTGCTGCAGACCGCAGGCGCGGCGAACGCGCCGATGCCGGTGGCGAGCCTGCTGCGCGATCGATTCATCTCGGCGATAGCCAAGGGGCGCGCCGACCTGGACTGGTCCGCGATTGCTCTGGGAGCGGCCGACGACGCCGGACTGAAGGAATCGCGCTGAGGAATTTTGTGAGACGCGCGTGACGAAGCACGTCGCCCATATTTTCGCGCTCTCGCTATGCATGGCCGCGATACTCGCGGCCGCGCGTCCGTCGCACGCGATCGACTTCTACGAAATCCAGATCTACGACACGGATACCACGCCGGCCGGTCATCTGGCGCTCGAATTGCACTCAAACACGACCTCGACGGCGACCGGGCAGATGGCGAAGAGCCAGATGGATGTGTACCAGATGCACGAGACGCTCGAGGGCTCGTACGGAGTCCTGCGTTGGCTCGAGGTCGGGCAGTACTTCGCCACCGCGAAGCTCTCCAACGGCGACTACGAATACTCGGGCTCGCGCACGAAGGTCCATTTTGGCATCCCGCAGACCTTCGAGTGGCCGGTGCAGTTCGGCGGCAATATCGAGCTCGATTACATGCGGCGCGCTGCCGAGGAAAATCCGATGTCGCTTGAGCTGCGGCCGATCGCTGGCGCGAGCTACAAGGGATTTCGGCTGGTGGGAAACTTCGCGTTTGAAAAGCCGTTCAGCGGTCCGCAGACGCATCGCGGGTTTCAATTCGATCCGTCGGGCGAACTGATCTACAAGCTCAACCGCTGGGTTTCGCCGGCGCTCGAATACTACGGCGACATGGGACCGATTCAGCCGCTGGCAAAGGTGCAGGAGCAGCAGCATTTCGTCGTGCCGGCGCTCAATTTTGATTTCATTCCGCAGCTCGAGCTCAACCTCGGTGTCGGAATCGGAGTGACTCGCGCGAGTAACGGGGTATTTCTGAAATCGATTATTGGCTGGACGTTTTAGCAGGCGGCCGGGACAGGAAGCAGCGGGGCCGGAGATTCATCGTTGCGTGGTTGGCCGGGCTAAACTATCCTCGATCCACGCGCTTGGCGCTTTCAGATGTCGTCTCCCTCACAAGACAGGCGAGCTGACGAGAAACTCGGGCGAATCCTGGGCCGGGTAGGTTCCGTCCGCACGCGACTCAACTCGCTTGCGCTGCAGCACGCGATTTTCTACACGCTTGCGATCGCGATCGCGGGCGGCGCCGCGGTTTTTGCCGGTGCATACCTGCTGTCGCCGCTCGCTTTCCTGGCAGGCGCGTCGGCGCTGGCGATTATCGCCTGCGCCGGCATCGCGTGCGCCGTCGGCGCTGCGCTGGCGGATGCGCGCCAGCGCGGTGCGTGCCGCCGCGATCGCCGACGATCGGGCCGAGCTGAAGGGGCGTCTCTCGACGATCGTCGCGCTCGCGAATCACCAGACCCGCGGCTCGCTGTGGTCGTACCTGGTCGAAGATACACTCGGCTATCAGGACCAATTCGCGGCCGCGCGGATCGAGCAGCGCCGCGTGTCGCGCGCGATCTATCCGCTGGCCGGAGCAATCGTGCTGGCGGCGCTCGCGATCCCGATTTCAAAAATCAAGCACGCGCCACAGATCGCCGGGGGCAGCGGGCAGGACGAGCTGACGGTCGATCTGGACGACCTGCATCTGCGGCCGGCCGATCCGGGCGATGAATCGGGGATGCAGGTCACGGCAGACGCCGCGACCATGCGCTGGCTCGAGGACAAATTGGCTCGGGAGGGCGCGGCGAACGGCGAGGCAGGCGGCAATTCGCTGAACCAGCTGGTGAATCGCGCGCGCGACATGGCCGGGCATTTACAGAACAAGCTGACCGGACAGCAGGCGGCCTCGAAGCAGCGCCTCAACCTGCGCCTGGCCGACGCGGGCGGCGATCAGGCTCAAAATGAAATTCATCGCGCTCCCGAGACGCAGAAGAATCGGCACAGCGACGTCGCCGGACAGTTCAAACAGGACCAGCCAAAATCCAACCGCGGGATCGATCTGCCGAGGGAAGACGATTCGCGCCAGCCCGAATTCCAAGCCTTCGCCCGGCGGCTACGGTGAGTCGGGCGCGCAAGCCAACTCCGGCAAGGACAACCCCGGCAATCAGGACGACCGCGCGACCGATCGCAGGATTCAGCATAGCGGCGACAACGGCGGCAACGGCGGCGCGGCGCACGGAATCGGCGCCGATCCCGACAGCCTGTTCGGCGCACCTGCGGCGCCGACAGCTCGGCACCGAGGGTTTCGAGATCGCAATCGAAGCGCGGCCCGTCGATCACGGTGCGAAGGGCGCCGGTCACGCCTACGTTCCGCCCAAAGTGCGCGCGCCGCTCAGCCTGAACCAGGAGCCGGACGAGCCGGTGGCGCGCGCCGCGGTGCCGGCCGAAGATCGAACTACTATCAAACGGGTATTCGAAAGATGAGCGACGTGCAGGCGGAAACGCCAACGGTGGCGGATTTCGCCCGGACGTTCCGGCGTATCCAGGCCGAGATCCACAAGCTGATCATCGGACACGAGCAAGCCGTCGAGGAGTTGCTGTCGGCGCTGTTCGCCGGCGGCCACGTGCTGATCGAAGGCGTTCCCGGCACGGGCAAAACGACGCTGGTCAAAACGCTGGGGCTGGCGCTCAATCTGAGCTTCAACCGAATTCAATTCACAGTCGATCTGATGCCGGCCGATATAACCGGCACGCGCGTGATTTTGTCCGGCGACGACGGGCGGCGCGAGTTCACCTTTCAGCCGGGGCCCGTGTTTTGCCATATCCTGCTCGGCGACGAAATCAATCGCGCGACGCCCAAGACGCAGTCGGCGCTGCTCGAGGCGATGGCCGAGTTGCAGGTGACGGTATCGGGCACCACCTACCGCCTCAAACCGCCGTACTTCGTGATGGCGACGCTGAATCCGATCGAGATGGAAGGGCACCTATCCGCTGCCTGAGGCGCAACTCGATCGCTTCCTGTTCAAAGTCCGTTTGAACTATCCCGACGAAGGCGAACTGACGCGAATCATCTCGTCGACGACCGGGCCCGAAGAAGCGGGGGTCGAGGCGGTTTTCCACGCCACCGAAGCGCCCGAGCGAATCGAGGCGCTAAAAAGGCTGGTGCGCGAAGTGATGGTGGCGCCGGCGATGGAGACCTACGCGGCGCGACTGGTGCGAGCCACGCAGCCGCAGAACTCGCGCTTCGTGAGCCGAGCGAAGCCAGCGCCGTGCACGACGAGATGGTCAATCGCTACGTGATGTTCGGCTCAAGCCCGCGCGGCGCGCAGGCGCTTATTCTGGGCGCCAAGGTGCATGCGCTGCTCGACGGGCGCGCCAATATCGCGCGTGAAGATATCGAGCACGTGGCGGTCGCCGCACTGGCCCATCGCATCATGCTCAACTACGCCGCGCTAGCCGACGGAATCGACGCCGCGCACATTGTCGAGCGCGTCATCAAGTCGGTTCGCGCCGGGAAGCCATAGGCAGCCGGCGATGCTCGAAACGCGCGCTTTCGAGCCGGAATTTTTACGCAAGCTCGACCGCCTGGTGCTGGGCATCAAGCGTGCCCGCACCGTGCGCGCGGGCCAGCGCGCGCTGGGCAGAATCCAGGGGCTCGGAATCGAACCTGAAAATTTCAAGGCGTACGCGCCCGGCGACGATTTGCGCTTCCTCGATTGGAACGCGTTCGCGCGGTTTGACGAATTGATGCTGCGAACCTACCGCGCCGATCGCCAGGTCGAGGTTACCGCGCTGGTGGACGCGAGTGCGTCGATGGGATTGCCCGAGCGCGACGACAAGCTGGGGCTCGCGTTGGCGATCGGCGCGTCGCTCGCGTACATCGGGATGTCGGACAATGACGCGGTTCGAATCGGCGCATTCTCGATGCATCGTGGGGCGATGAAGCTCGACGCAACGCCGTTTCATCGCCGCCGCGAGTCGTACCTCAATTTCAGGCCGTTCGTGATGTCGGTGAAAGCGGGCGGCGAGACCCGGCTGGGCGCGGCCGTCGATCAATTGCTGCTGCAGCGCCGGCCGGCAGGGACGGTCGTCGTCATCTCGGATTTTCTCGTCAATGAAAGCGACGTCGAAGACGCGCTCAAGCGGCTGGTGGCGGCGCGCCACGAGGTAAAAGTTGTCCACGTGATGGGCGAGCAGGAGAGCACCGCTTCGTATCCATCGGGACTGCTGCGCGTGCGCGACGCGGAGACCGGCGAAGTCCGCGAGACCGTGCTGGGCCCGGCTACGGCCGCCGCGATCCGGCGCAAGGTCGAAAAGATAGCCGCGCGGATACGCGAGATCTGCACGACGCACGCGATTACTTACGCGCAGGCGTTCGGAGCGGGCAATCTGGAAAGCATTATGGAGCGCGAACTCCCGCGGCTCGGAATCGTGAGATAATCGTGGGTCTCCTCAATCCGCAGAACTTCATCTATGGACTCAGCCTCGCGCTGTTGGTGCTGATCTATCTGCGCGCGCGCTCGCGTCCGACCATCGAAGTGTCGAGCCTGATGCTTTTCGACGAAGCGCCCGCGCCGGTTGCGAGCGTCCGTCACCTGCGGATCGACCCGCTGTTCTGGCTCGAGATGGCGACGCTGACGGCGCTGACGCTGGCGATCGCGGGATTGTACGTGATGAGGCCGCGCTCGCCCGGTCACGGCCGGATCCATGCGCTGGTGTTCGATCTCGGCGCCGGGATGAGCGCGCGCGAAGGCTCCGGCACGAGACTGGACCAGGCCCGGCGCGATGCGATGGAAATAATCAATCAAGCGCCGGCTGGTGACGAGTTCAGCGTCATCGCATACGCACTCGAGGCGCAGGCGCGCCATCCGCAGACCGCGAACCTGGCTGACCTGCGCAAGGCGCTCGGCGATCTGGTTCCCATGGCGGTGCCCGCACGCACGGCGGCTCTGCAGAGCGGCGCTGATTCGCGCGCGCGGCGCCTCGGAAATCGATCTGTTCGCCGATCGGCCGCCGCCGGCTGCGATTCTTGGCCGACGCCGCCTCGACGGCGCGGGTAAATTTCCACCTGGTCGGTTCCGGCGACTCCAACCTGGCGATCGTGTCGCTCGATCCCGGCATCCCGGGCTCGACGCGCGGCCGCGCCGTGATTCGCAATTTCTCCGCGCGGCCTCATCCCTGCGAACTGGCGATCGATCTCGGCAACCGCGAGGAGTTTCATCAGACCCTGATGCTCGCGCCGCGTGAACAGGTCGTGGTCCCGTTCGGACCGCTCAGGTCGGGAGGTGTGCTGCACGCGCGAATCCTGACTCCCGATGCGATCGACGCAGACAACAACCGCTACGCCTACGCGCCATCCGATCGTGCGGCGCAGGTCCTGGTCCTCTCGCCCGACGCCGCGGTGCGCGACGATATCGCGCGCGTGCTGCTCGCGGTCAACGCGAATTTCCAGATCGAGACCGCCGATCCCGCCAAGTATCTTGCGGATGCGCACGCATCTGGCTCCGGCGCGAAGCCGCTCGAACTGGCTGTTATGCACGATTGCTATGCGCCCGCGGCTGGGGCGGCGTCCACCCTGCTCATATATCCGCCGCAACTTGCGAAGAACCTGCCGTACGCTGCCGGAATCGGAATCTCCGTCAATGGAACGCTGGCGAGCGCCGATATTGGCGGCGACGCGATGGGCGGAGCGCTCGGGATCGAATCCCTGGCGCTGGGCGCGACGCGAATTGTCGCGGTCCCCGAATGGATGGATTTGATTGCGACCGCGACCGGCCCCGCTCATTCGTCGATTCCGCTGGCCGCGATCGGGCGTGGCGCGGGCGGTCCCGTCGGCGTGCTCGCATTCGACGTCCGCGATCATCTTCTGCTCGCCCCCGATCATCTCGACGCGTTGGTGCTGACGGTCAATCTGATCAAGCAACTGATCGCGCCGCGCGATATTTTGATCGTGCCGACCGGCGCTGATGTGAGCGTAGCCGCAACCGCAGCCGCGCGCGTCACCCAGCCCGACGCAAGCGCGCGGACCGTCACGGCCGACAAATGGGGCCGCGTGCGAATCCGTCCGCTGCAGGCCGGGCGTTACACCGTCGAGTCGGGCGGAGAGACGACGCAGGTGTTCGCCAACTATTACGACGCGGCGGAGTCCGACCTTGGCGCCCAGCCGCAGGCCGAAGCGAGCGCGCCGGCGCAAAAGGCCGCGGCCGCATCGAATGCGCAATCCGCCGGGGAAGCGCAGCCGCTGGTTTTCATTTTGATCGCGCTGGCGTTGCTCGCGCTGACGGTTGAATCCGCGATGCTGATTGGCCACGCCGGCCGCTGGGGGATGCGCCATGTTTGATCGGCCGCATCTGCTGTGGCTACTGGTGCTCGCGGCGGTGGCCGCGGCGCCGGGAATTCTCGCGATGCGCGGCGGAATGCGGCTGGCGGGTGCTGCGGCGGCGACACTTCGTGCGCTGTGCGTTGTAGCGCTGGTCGCGATGCTCGCGGGGCTGCGCATTCCGGGGCGTATCGCCGCGCAAAGCGTCGCGGTGGTCGTGGCGCTCGATGAGTCGCGCTCGGTGTCGCCCGATCAGCAGGATTGGATGCGCGGCCAGGTGGAACAGTTGAAGTCCGCGATGGCTCCGGCCGACCAGCTCGGGATTGTAGGTTTTGGCCGCGACGCGCGGCTGCTTGCACCGCTGGCGGATCCCCGACTGCTGGGGCGTTTCGGCGACGGCGCCGATGCAGGGGCCACCAATATAGCTGGCGCGCTGACCGCGGCTGATAGCCTGTTTGCGCCGGAAGCGGACAAGCGAATCGTGCTGCTGAGCGACGGCAACGAAACCGAAGATTCCGCGACGGCGGAGGTTCCCGCGATGCTCGAGGACGGTGTACGAATTTTCGCCGCCGCGCCGCCGCCGTCGGCTACCGAGAGAATTGCGGTCACCAATTTCTATTCCCCGGACACGGTCCGCGCCGATCAGCGCTTTGCATTCAGAATCGACGTTGACAGCGAATCTCAGTCTGCGGTCGCTGCCACGCTCAAGCTCTACCGCGACGGCACGGCCGTCGGCGGGGAAGCGATTACCCTGAAGCCGGGGCTGAACCGTTTCGAGCTGCCCTATCGGCTGGAACGCACTGGTGCATACTTGATGAGCGCGGAAGTCTCGATTGCTGCTCCGCGGGTGGCGTTGAATCCGTGGGTCGAGGCCGCGATTTCGGTGACCGGCGCGCCGCGGATTCTGATCGCCTCGAGCACCCCGCCGGAAAGCCTCGTGACCGCGCTCAAGATGCGCAACTACGAGATTGATTTCGTGTCGCCGCGCAGCCTGAGCGGACACCCGGTGGATTACCTGCCCTATCAGCTGGTCATCCTCGACGACGTACCCGAGGGATCGCTGACGCCCGCCGCGCAGCACGCGCTCAATCGCTACGTCGCCGACTACGGCGGCGGACTGGTCGCGACGGGCGACACACTGCGCGAGGAGACACTGGCCGGCGGCGAGTTGGAAAAGGCCTTGCCGGTAAAGTTTGTGCCGCAACCGCCGCCGCCGTCGCGCGAGCCGATTGCCGTTTACCTCTGCATCGATCGCTCGAACTCGATGAGCTACGACTCGCGCTATCCGGCAGTGCGCGACGGCGAGCGAATTCGCTACGCCAAGCAAGCCGCGATCGCGCTGCTGCGCCAGCTCGACGATACTGATTTAGCCGGCGTGATCGCGTTCGATTCGCAGCCGTACGTGCTCGCGCATCTGCAGCCGCTCGGCGAAGATCGCGGCGAGCTCGAAAACCGCATCGACCGCCTGCAACCCGGCGGCGGCACCGACTTCAAGGAGGCGCTCGAAATCGCGGAACGCGAGATTCTGCAGAGCGGCATCCCGGTGCGCCAGGTGATTCTGCTCACCGACGGCGACACCAACCGCCAGTATCAGGACCACGACGATCTGATCGCCGAATTCGCCCGCCAGCACATTCCGGTCTCGACCATCCGCATCGGCCCCGACCTCGCCAATCTGCGCTTGCTGCAGGACTTCGCGCAGGCGACCGGTGGCGTCTTCTACCGCGTCGCAGGATATCGAGAAGCTGCCGCTGCTGCTGGTCGGATTGACGCGCGAGGCGATGAACCGGCGCAAGCCGGATCGCACCACCGTCGAAGCCGGCCAGCCAACCGCGATGCTCTCCGGCATCAGCATCAAGGAGATTCCGCCGATAGATTTCTTCGCCGCCGCCGAGCCCAAGGACGGTGCGCAAGTCGCGCTCAAAGTCGCGCGCGCCGGCAAATCTGCGCCGCTGCTCGCGGCGTGGCAATATGGACTCGGCCGCACCGCGATTTTCGCCGCCGATACCCGATTCGCTCGCCACCCTGAGCTGGATTCGATGGAACCGTTACGCGGAATTCTGGTCGCAGCTGGCGAGCTGGACGATGCGCCGGGGCGACTCCGGGATGTTCACGATGCGCGTCCATGGCGCGCCTGACGGATCGATCACGGTCGAGGCTGAACGGGCCGATCCCAATCGCGTCAGCGACCTGGTGTGCCGGATCACCGGGCCGGGGCGCGCCATCGACGTTGCGATGACCGAGGCCGGCGCCTCGATCTATCGGGCCGAAGTCGGGCCGCTGCCACGCGGCAAGTACGTCGCGACGCTGATGTTCAAAGCGGGCGATTCCGAAAAAATCCTCGAGCAGCGCGAATTCGCCGCCCCGGGATCGATTCCGGCCGACAGCGCCGAGCTGCGCATCAAGCCGTCCAATCTCGAACTGCTGCGCCGCCTATCAACCGCGACGCACGGCGCGTTCGACGCGCCGGCCGCGACAATTGTCCGCCATAGCGGTCAGACCGTGGCATTTCGCCGCAGCGCCGATCCGTGGCTGATTCCCCTTGTGATCATGCTGTTCCTGGGAGAAGTGTTTGTGCGTCGCCGCTATCTCGGCGATTGACGATGGAGCGCTTCATGAAAATTTCCGCTGCCAATCCTTCTCATCTCATGGCCGCAGCCGTTCTCCTGGCCGCCCTCGTCGCTCCCGCCGCGACCGCGATCGCCGCCACCTCACCGCGCGACGCCGGCGCGCTTGCCAAGTCCACCTACATCTATATTGCAACGGTCCGCAAAGACGGCAACCAGAGCCAAGCCGTGCCGGTTTGGTTCATTACCACCGGCGACAACCAGGTCCTGATCGAAACCTCGCCGGCCAGCTGGAAGGCCAGGAGAATCAAGCGCGGCAGCCCGGCGCTCGTATGGATTGGCTCGCGCACCGGGCCGGCGTTCATCGGCAAGGCGGAAATCGTCGAGGACAAGACGCTGCAGGACCAGGTGATCGCGGGTTACCCCAGGAAATATATGCTCGCGCGAATCGGCTATGCGCGTCCCACTCGCGCCAAGCTGGATTCAGGCCAGATAGTCGTGATTCGAATTTCGCCGGCGCGGGATCTGCCCGACGGATTTCAGTCTGCGCCCGCAACTCCGGCGCCCGTCCTTGACGAGACGGCAAAGCCCGCTTCCGCCCAATAGAACGTGTCTTGAAATTGGACGCCATTAAGTCAGCATCCCGCCCCATGCGTTTGGTTCGATTGGCAATGGCTTTGGTTATCACCGCTCTGGTAGCGAGCGCGAACTGCTTTGCGAGCGACTTCGGATCGTTGCGCGAGCCGGGATTCGATTTGCTTACGCCGGCGCCACATCAAATCGACATCGAAGCCGGCGACACCTACCAGTTCCTGGTTGGCGCCAACACGCTGCGCCGCCGGATCAACTCATTTCCCGACAGTGCGATTAGCTTGCAGCACGATCTCGGCGCCTCGCAGATGCAACTGCCTGAGGTCCTGCTTCAGCTACTGGTTCGACGACGTCAACGCGGCGCAGTTCCAATTCAGATACTTCGGCCTATATGGCAGCAAATATGAAACTCAGCCGCTGGCATTTGGCGGAACGATAATCGCCCCGAATCAGAAGCTGAATCCCGGCGGTGACCGATGGTACACGTTCGGCGGATACTACGAGCGCCGCCTGACGCCGCTGTATCACGATCACGAACAGGGATTGCCGGTCTTTCTCCAGGGCTGGGACCTGCGCGCAAAGATCGGACTGGAATTCACCTACAACGATTTTCGAATCAACGACGGCTCGCCAAGCTTCAGCCAGCGCTCGCTGTTCGAGGCGCGAATCCGTTTCCATGAAAAGGGGCTGCCGATACCCGTGATCGGCCTCGAGGCGCGGCGATGGCTGGCGCCCAACCTCGCGTTCGAGGTGACCGCCCAGGGCTATTGGGCCAACAAGTGGGACTCCGGCCGCAGCGAGGGCGGGACGGTTTACGACTCGCAATCGGGCTTCGAGACTCACTGGCGCGTCGTTTACTCAAACCGCGACTGGCGCGGGTTCGCCCCATTTGCCGGCGTAAACTACTATTACTCGAAGTACACGCAGACTTCGTCGGGCGTGGGCAATTTACTGCGCGTGCAGATGATCGGCCCCGAGCTCGGCTTCAACTGGAGCATCTGATCCTCGCGTGGCATAGTCGCTGGCCTCACGCGCGCCACGCAGTTATATCAGGATCGTGGCGAACGATTCCCCATCGGCGCTGATCCAGTGCGCGCTCAATTGCCGATGTCCGGTATGTCGAAATGGTGCGATTTTCCGATCGCACTTCAGGATGAATCGCGAGTGCCCGCGATGCCACGTCGTGTTCTGGAAGGATCCCGGAGAGACGTTGGGCGCGATGTATCTCGACTTCGCGGTGGCCTGCGGCTCGTTCCTTATCGGCTGGGCGATTCTCGCCTTCGCCGCGCGCCTCTCTGATGCCGTCCAGATATTTTTTTTGAGCGCGCTCGCCGCCGGCAGCGTGCTGCTCTGCTACCCGCTCACGCGCAGCGCGTGGACCGTGCTGGTTTATCTGTCGGGCGGAATCGAGCGCCCGCGCTTGCGCACCATCCAGGGCGGCAAGAAGGCTTCTTGACCTTTCCCAAGCCTCGATCCGGCCTGTTTTAGTCTCGTCGCGCCAATTTCGAACGCGCCGCCAGCTTCTCCTGCAGATGGCTGAGGCGTTCGGCGGCTGCCGCGATCGTCGCGTCGCTTTTCGAAAACGTGAATCGAATCTTCCGATGCCCCAATTCCGGCCGATGGTAAAAGCTTGAACCGGGCACCGCGGCGACGCCGACTTCATCGAGGATAAAATCCGCCGCCGCGAAGTCGTCTTTGAATCCGAGCCCGCCAATCTCAGCGACGATGTAATACGCGCCGTCGGGGTTGCTGCATTCCAGGCCGGCCCTCGTGAGCGCCGCGTACAGCGCGCCGCGCTTGCGCTCGTACATCGCGGTCAGCTCCGCATAAAACGATTCCGGCAGCCGCAGTGCGACGGCCCCGGCCTCCTGCAGCGGATGCGGCGCGCCCACCGTCAGAAAGTCATGCACCTTGCGAATCGCCGCGGTGATTCTCTCGCTGGCGATCGCGTACGCCAGCCGCCATCCGGTTATCGAGTAGGTCTTCGACAGCCCGCTAATCGTCACCGTCCGCTCGGCCATCCCGGCAAGGCTCGCGATCGATACGTGGCGCGCGCCGCCGTAAATGATGTGCTCGTAAATCTCATCGGTGATCGCCAGCGTGTCATGACGCCGGCATAGCGAGGCGATCGCTTCGAGCTCGGGACGCGTGAAGACCTTGCCGCTCGGATTGTGCGGAGTGTTGATCACGATTGCCTTGGTGCGCGGACCGAACGCCGCTTCGAGCTCGGCGCGATCGATCGAAAAATCCGGATCGCGCAGCGCCACGTAGCGCGGCGTCGCACCGGCCAGGATCACGTCGGGGCCGTAGTTCTCGTAGAACGGCTCGAAGATGATCACCTCGTCGCCGGGGTTGATCACCGCCAGCATCGTCGCGATCATCGCCTCGGTCGCGCCGCAGGTCACCGTGATGTTGCGGTCGGGATCGCACGCGATGGCGTTGTAGCTGCGCACCTTGTCCGCGATTGCGCGGCGGAAATTCGGCGAGCCGTGGGTGATCGCGTACTGATTGTATTCCTCGTCGATCGCGCGCTTGGCCGCTTGCTTGATTTCGGCCGGGGCGGGGAAGTCGGGAAATCCCTGCGCCAGGTTCACCGCACCGGACTTGAGCGCTCGCCGCGTCATCTCGCGGATTACGGATTCGGTGAACAGTCGTGTCCTGGCGGAAATCTCAGTCGGCATGACTCTGCGCGATCATCGCGCGCGGAAATTCGATGCGCGCGGCAACTCGCTTGTTCGGATTCTAGCCGCGCACGCGGGCGCGCGACAACTTGCCCGATTTCAATGTCGGCTTAAATTGAAAATTAACCGCGATTTGTGGATCGAAGCAGCTTCAGCGACAGATCGGGTCAGACGAAACCGGGGATGCTTTGAATTCAGCGAAATCGGATTGCGGCGCTACGATGCCGCCCGCTAATCAGCCCCTTCCTCTTCCAGCATGCCGGGTCCCTGGCGCAGCCGCCATTCATCGATTACCTCGACGTTGAAGCGCCAGTCGCTTCCGATCTTGAAACCGGGCAACTGTCCTTTCTTGAGCAGGCGGTAGATCGTCGAGCGATGTACTCGCAGATACTCGGCCAATTCATTGACTGTCAGCACCTTCGTCGAGGATGCCATCCGTTCACTTCCTCTTTAATGAGCCTATCCGTTCTTAGGCTGGCAAATAAGCTATCATAAAAGTTGAACTACGCTATAGACCCTCTTATTGGACTATTTCCCGCCTAAGGTCAAGCCTTAGGCGCGTATGCCGCGCCTCATTGTTTAATTCAGCACTGAATCGGGCTGTTTTTCACGCGTTTTAACCGTCTAGCCGAACAGTCGGTTGGCCGCTTCCCTCAGCTCCGCGCGATGGTCCGGGTGAGCAACCGCGATCAATTCGGCGGCGCGCTCGCGATGGTTCTTGCCCAGCAGCCGCGCGATTCCGAATTCGGTCACTACAGTATCGGCGAAATAACGCGGCACCGTTACTAATGCGCCGGCTTCGAGTTGCGGCACGATGCGCGAAATCGCGCCGCCCACCGCGGTTGATTGCAGCAACGTAATTGCGCGTCCGCCTGGACATAGAAACGCACCGATATGAGTTTCCGGCTGGCCTCCCGTCCCGTTCATCATCCGCGCGCCGAGCACGCTCTCGGAGTTAATCTGGCCGGTCAGATCGATGCTGAGAGCATTGTTGATCGACGTCTGCCGGTAGTTCGAGGAAACCGTCGCGAGCTTGAGCACGTACTCGGGATCGTAAAGCTCGAACGCCGGGTTGTCGTCGATTATCCGCAAGTCGTCCGGATCCGAGCCCGTCCACGCGATCGCCACCGCCTTGCCGCGATGAATCGTCTTGCGCCGGCCGTTGATGATCCCGGCGTCAACCAGCCGCGCGATTCCCGGCGCGACCATCTCGGTATGCAGCCCCAGGTCGTGCTTGCCGTCGAATGCGCCCAGCCGCGCCATCTGCGAACCGGGTTCTCCGATTCCGATCTGAATCGTCACGCCGTCTTCGACGAGTTCGCTCACATATCCTGCTATCGCCTTTAACTCTTCGGCCGGCTGCGCAAGGCCGAGCAAGACGCGCAGATCCGGAAGTGGCGTGCGTTGCAGATACTGAGCGATCGGCCAGATACGCTCGACTCCCGCTTCCGCAATGATCGCGCGGATGCCCTCGCGCTTTTCCGCGTCCATCGCCGCCAGCGCCTGCTCGATAGCGGCCAGATCGGGCGGCGGCGGAGTTCCCTCGACGAAATAGTCGAACTCCGAGACATGCATGTAAACGTCGCCGTAAGTGCGCGTCAGGCTGGCGTCAACTTCGGCGATCGCACGGCGCGCGCGCCGCACGTACATCCGCTTGTTCCACTGATGCGGTCCGAAGCTGACGAATCCCTTGGCGTTGGGCGGGGTGACGTTGACGAAGGTGAAATCTATCGGCTTGTCTTCAGCCGGCCGTTCGTCGTGCGGCTTGAAGCCGGTCGAAAATAAATTGGGCAGGTAGGTGGCCGCATGGCTGTCATGCGACGGGCGTCCCATGTTGCCGATGAACAGCTCGAACTCAAGCCGGAAATGCGCCGCGACTTCTCCGCTTAGCCATCCCGGGTCGATTATCGGCGACGACATCCTGAGATCGACCACGCCGCCGATCTGCTTGCCGCGCGCCGCCAACGCTTGCTGCATCACGGTTCCCGCCGCCAGCGGGAAATTCACCCGCATCCCCGCCTTTACCATTGCGGCCGCTTCGTCGGCCGAAATCGTGCGCGATCGGTAATACTCCTGCCAGTTCATTTGAGCGTTTCCTCTCCGATGTGCGAGTCCCGGCGCGACCAATGAACCGGGACTTCAAGCCGACACAATGCCTGATTGACAGCCTGTGCGGCAAACTTGTTCGCCCCGACCAATGCGGAGGCAGCCAGAGTCGCAAGCTATATGAAGTGGAACGATTCGCGCGGCAGGTTGAAGGCGGCCGCCGTCTTGGCAACGAACGTGGCTTCGCGAGAGAACGTCAATCTGGCTCGATTCTGCCTCGCTCGGCTAGAAATTTAAGATGTTTCAGAAAGCCAAACAGAATGAGGGTCTATTTCTTAGTCTTCTGCGATCCCCCGGAAGTCGAGGTTGAGGATACTGACTCAGATGGACTCGCGGGTCGAGGCTGGACCTGCCCGCTTGGGGAGATTTGTATGTTCCTCAATGCTGGCCTTGTTCCGGTCGTTCCTTCGAGACTCTTCCGAAGAGCCTCTTTGCTGAAAGATTCGTCGAGCATTTTTTTGTCGTCACGCATTTCGTTGGTCCTCAACTGTCGTCTTTAGGCTCGCCGCCAATCGGCTCAACGGCCGCTGAGGTGAGCGCTTGAATCTCAATAATATCATCATATTTTATGAGCACCAATCGGACTAATGGGAGAGGCTCAATCTCTTGGGAGGCATCACCCGGCTTTGGCAAGCGCGAGACTTCGCTCAGGATAATATAAGGATCTTCTTTGCTGTCCGGCGCTCCGAAGAGAATCCCAAGGTAGCGGGCCGCTGGCGTTTCTACGATCACGGCGGCGTTGAGGTTCTTGTCGAAGAATTTCTGCTTGACGGAAGGGTACCAGTCGCGGCCAGTGACCCACCGGATGCGGGCGTCTATATATCGAGTCTTCCGAAGAATTCCCCAAAAAATTGCTCCCAAGAACGACCACAAACAGACAATGGCAAAGAAGACAGCAGTATCTGTGGTTAGAAGCTTGGGCCAGTCCAGGCTTACGCCTGCGGTGGAATCCTGCAGCGCCGCTTTCGCCTCGTGTATAGCGAGGACCCTCGGATCTGAGGGCCACCAAATCGGACTTGCGCACGCGATGATCCAGATAGCTGCACTCCAGAGCACGATCTCAAGCGTTTTCTCGAACTGAGACCGCTTTTCCCGCAGGAGAAAGTAGTCACGTGTCTGGACGAAAATGAAGCCTGGCAGCACCAGCAACACGTACACGCCAATCTTTAGTGCGTCTTCCATCAATCGCTAGCCTTCTGGCTTCCCTCGGACCCCCCCCTATGTGACAAACTGTCATAATGCCTGATTGACAGCCTGTGCGGCAAACTTGTTCGCCCCGGCCCGAGCGGCTAACTTTCGAGCATGTTGATTGCCGACGGCGAGCTGCGCTACGACATCCGCCGCGCCGGCGAGTTGATCGCTATCGAGGAAGAAACGCTGGCCGCAGGGATGATTCACGGCATCCGGCGTCTCGCGAGCGGATCCAACGTGTACGAAGTCGAAGCCGTGCTCGACAACGCCGGGCTCATCCGGCGCGTAGTCGTGAGCTACCGCCGCGGCCCTTTCACTCGCAATGCCACCTACGAATCAGCCGACGGTTTTCTGCGCGGGAACGTCGGCGCGATGGGCGGGCGCAACGACTTGACCACCAAGCTTGGGCGCTATGGCGAAGTGGATGCCGATCTGATCATCTTTCGCGCTCTGACCATTGCCCACATTCGCCAACGCGGGCAGACGCGATGGACCGGACGGGTGGCGGCAATCGATCCGAATACACTCGTCGCTGCCACCAGCAAACAGTCGTGCCGCCAGCGTGGCAACGATCCGCACCTGTGGATTTACGAGCCGCGGATGGGCGACTCCGAGGAAATTGAGATTGACGACTCGGGACTCGTGATCCGTCGGCGCGATTCACGCGGCATCGAAACCCGACTGGTCTCGACACCTCTGCCGCTTACCCAGTTCTAACAGGGACGAAGTCCCGCATCTCTCCTATTACTGGGTGCAGGGCTCAGCCCTGCCCGCGGGCTCTTTCATCGCGTAGTCGCGAAAAGATGCGCTGCGCAGATTTTCGCGTCTTCTCACTGCGGGTGCAGGGGCCGCAGCCCCTGCCCAAGGAGGCGCGGAACCCACGGTGGGTTCCGCATTAAATGAAGTGGATGGTTGGCTGCGGGGCGCGCTCGCGCCTTCCCGCTAGTCACCCCTGCTATGCAGCGAGCTTCTTGGCCGGCATCTTGCAGTCGCCGTCGAATTGCGCGCCCTCGTTGAGCACCAGGCTCGGCGTGCTGATCGTGCACTGCGCTCGCGCCGTCGCCATCAACTCGACGCGTTCGCGCGCCGTCACTTCGCCGCTGAACGCGCCCGCGATCGTTACCTTGCCCGCGGAAATCCGCGCGCTCACCACCGCGCCGCTCGCGATTACAACTTCGTCGCCGGTGATCTCGCCTTCCGCTTCGCCTTCGATTTTTACCGGGCCGCGAAAGTTGAGTTTCCCCGAAGCCTTGGTGCCTTTTCCGATCCGCGACTCGAATCCCGATTCTTCGTTGAGCGCCATATACTGATTGCCTTTCCCGGGTTGGGGTTTCACTATTGCGGGAATGCGCGAGCACACGCAATCTCGCCGGCCGGATCGCGAATGTGAATGAAACGTTAAGTAGTGCGCCGTAAGCGGCTTGCACGCGTCACGCCGCGCGGTGCAATGTTTTTAGCAAGGAGATTCGCCATCAAATGAATCACCAACCCGGCCAGCTGCGGGAACATGGACCTGAACGCCGCGGCGGCCAGGGACTCGATCCGCATCAGTATGATTCCGGCGACGCGACGATCCTCGCGCTGCTCGCCGAGACTCCGGCCGCCGATCACGTCGATCTCGTGATCACCTGGCGCGCCGACGCGTACGAAGTATGGTCGCGGCGCGGGATGATTCGGTTCAAACGCTTTGCCGATGAACGCGGCGCGCTGTCATTCGAGGTCGTCGAGCAAATCGGCCGCAACCCGGTCGCCAATCAGGATCCATTCATCGTTTCCACCATCGACGAGGAGCTCGACGCCGCCGCCCGCAGCGGCAATCGCACCGGCGATCCGAATCGCGCATACTTCGAACCCCACGTGCTCAGCCATCCTTACGCGTATGAGCGAATCGCCCAACTCTTCGACAGTCCGCGCGCTCCCGATATCGTCCTCAGCCCCAAGGCCTACGCCTACGGAATCCAGCCGGGGCAGCATGGCGCGCTCGACGTGGTGCAATCGCGCGCCCCGCTGGTGTTCAGCGGTCCGGGCGTCCGCCGTGGACTGTTCAAGCTGGGCGCCCGCCAGGTCGATGTCGCGCCGACGATCGCGCGCCTGATGGGACTGCCGAAAATCGCCGGACTCGACGCGTCGGGCTCACCCGCCGAGGTTTACCTGAAGCGCCAGGACGGCAAGCCGCTCGAGGAAATTATCGACGATAACGCCGCGCGCCCAACCAGCGTTTACATGTTCCTGCTCGACGGCCTGTCGCATTCGGAACTGCGCTATCAGCTCGATAACAATCCCGGCGCGATTCCAAACCTCGCCGGCCTTGTCGCGCGCGGCGCGATGCTCTCGCACGGATCGATCGTCAATTTCCCCAGCATCACGTGGCCCAGCCATTCGACGATTCTCACCGGCGCATGGTGCGGGCATCACGAC
The DNA here is from genome assembly GCA_963743865.1 of uncultured delta proteobacterium. Lineage (GTDB taxonomy): Bacteria > Desulfobacterota > Binatia > Binatales > Binataceae > Binatus. Next base: position 2,306,180 of record CAVURG010000006.1, on the reverse strand, counting down.
GTTGTCAATCCCACTTTCCACCTGCGCGAGCATCGCGAGACCGTGCCGATTCAGGGCAACATCTTCGAGACCGAGCGTTTTCTGAGTCTCGGCGTCGAGACTCTGTACGAAGCGTTCAAGCGCGCCGGTGGGCTGGGCGCGATCACGGCTTCGATCCATGAACCGCAGGGACGCGGCGCCGATCATGCGGCGTTCGAGCGGCGGATCGTCGGCGACAGGGCGCGCCTCAAAGCACTTACCATCGAGATGGCTGGCGACGTAAGCCCGCGATGGGCGGTGGACAATATGTCCACGATGATTCGCGAAGAGATCGTGGATAACCGCGGCATGGCGCAGGCGATCAACCTCTTCGAACATTGCGGCGGCGATGCGCCCGTGTTCGTCGCGCACGAGTTTGTGATCACCGATGGCGCCGGCCACGACTACGGCCCCCATCACGCGGGGCTGCGCGAGGCGATCCATCGCACCGACCAACGAATCGGCGCGGTGCTCGAGTTGTTCCGCGCGCGCGGCTTGCTCGAATCCACGCTGTTCATCGTCACCTCCGACCACGGGATGGCGGCGCAGCGCGTCGAGCTCAAGGCGAACCCGGCGCTCGAGCCGGAGCGGGCCGGAATCCAGGGCGTGTTTGCCGAGCCGATGATTTATCTGCGCGATCTGCGGGTCGAGATCGAGCGCGCGCGCGATCTGCGCAGCATTGCGATCACGGTGCTGGACAACGACTTCCTGCCCGGCGGGGAGCATCCGCCGATCGCCGGCGCGCGCGTCACGCTGCATGGCCGAGGCGGTGGCGCCGTCATCGCAGAATCGCGGACGCCGGACAGCGGGCGGGTCGCGTTTGCGACGCCGGCCGACGCCGCCGACGCCGAGCTGACGGTGAGCGTCGAGCGCGATGGGTTCAACCGTCGCGTGATCCGGGCAGATGGCGCATCGATCGGCAAAGACATCCGCCAAATCCTCTACGCGAATCTGAATTCATAAAGATGATGCGCGACCTCGACGGCAAGATAGCGATCGTCACCGGCGGCACGCGCGGACTTGGCCGCGCCATCTCGCTCGGACTGGCGCGGATGGGCGCGACGGTCGCGATGAACTACCGCCGCGACGAAGCGAGCGCCGCGCAAACGCTCGACGAGGTCCGCGCGATCGCGCCGCGCTCGATGCTGGTCAAAGCCGACCTCGAGGACGAGTCGCAGGTGCGCGCAATGGTGACGCGCGCCGCCTCGGAGCTGGGCGGCCTCGACATCCTGGTTGCCAATGCGGCCGCGACCGCGTTCAAGCCGCTGCTCGAAGCCAAGCCGCACAATCTCGCCCGCACCTTTGCGCTGAGCATCAACGGATTCGTCGCCGCGGTTCAGGAAGCGAGCCGGGTGATGGGCGAGGGCGGGCGCGTGCTGATGATTTCGGGGATGGACTCGATTCGCAACCTGCCCGGCCACGGCGTGCTCGGCGCCGCCAAGGCCGCGCTGGAGAGCATGGTGCGCGACTTTGCGTTCGAGCTCGGCCCGCGCGGCGTCACGGTCAACGGCCTCAGCGTCGGTTGGATCGACACCGACTCGGCGCGTTTTTACGCGAACTACCTGGGCTGCTCGTACGAGGATCTTCTGCGCCGATGCGCCGATCGATCCGCGCTGAAGCGGCTGCCGACGCTCGACGAGATTGCCGCCGTCGCGTGCCTGATATGCCTGCCCGCGGCGAGCTACCTGACCGCGCAGACCATCATGGTCGATGGCGGCTTCACGCTGAGCTTCCCCGCCGCGCAGTAATTCAGTTTCCATGAAGTGGAATGCTGGAAGGCGGCCACGTCCCGCAAAGCGTCGCACTCGTCAGTTTTGAGGCGCCGCGTCCAATCTTGTCATCTTGACCGAAGCCAGCAACGCCGGCGCCAACGCCGTCATCCCGAGCCGCAGCGGGAAACACTGCGCTGCCGTCGCAACGGCTGAACTATTCGGCCTGCCCCCGCCGCACTTGGCGTGCTATGCATACGTTATGGTCAACCGCCAGGATATCCCGTACTCGCATCGCTCGCCCAAACTTGGGCGAGGCCTGCTTTCGGCAGAGATTATTTTTGACGGAACAAAGCTAGCCCTAGCAGCGGAGCCGTCCAAAACCACAACAAATGGTATGAATTGCTGTTTTCAGCTCTATTCGATCAACCGAAAAATCAGAATTGTGCCCGTCGCAGTTTGAACGCTAGTCGCGGAGGTCCTCAAATGCCGCAAGAAACTAAAGATTCCGATCGCGCAAGGCAGGCTGATCAGGCAAAGCATCACGCACAGCATCCCGATCACGAGAACTTTTTGGCGCAAGGCGGATTCGTCGCCGTCGATATCCGCGCCGAAATTGCGCGCCTCAAGCGCGAGCCCGCGTGGGCCGGCGGCGATCGCCACGGCAGCTCGCTGGTCAAAGGCGACGGAATCAACCTGGCACTGATGATGCTGAAAAAGGGCGCGAAGCTGCAGCAGCATCACACGCGGGCGCCGATCACGGTGCAGGTGATCGAAGGCCGAATCAATTTCATCGCCGGCGGCAAAACGCAGCTTGTGACGCCGGGGATGATTCTCGCGCTGAATCGCGCAATCGAGCATTCGATCGAGGCGCTCGAGGAATGCGCGATCGTTCTGACCGTTGGCGGCGAGCAGATGTAAGGCGATGGCGCTATACGACCGGGTTGGAGTGGGTTACGAGACGACCCGTCGCCGAGCGCTAGAGCGCGGCCGTCGCGAATCCTACACGCGGGCGCGCAGGCCGCCGTCCACCGCGATCGATTCTCCGGTCACGAAGCCTGCCCCAGGCGACACCAGGTAGAGCAGGGCGCCGCCGAGTTCCTCGGGCTTCACCAGGCGATTGTAGGGCAGGTACTTGAGCAGAGTCTTGCTGAACTCGTCGCCCTTGTTGGCGGGACTCGATTCATCGTCGAGCCATCCAGCCTCGATCGCATTGACGCGGATACCCTGCCGGGCCCATTCGAGCGCGAGCGAGCGCGTCAGGTTCAGGACCGCAGCCTTCGCCGCGCAGTACAGCGCCGCGTTGGGAACGCCGCGTTCTGCGAGCACCGAAGTGATGTTGATGATGACGCCGCCGCCCTGACGCAGCATCACGCGCGCGCCTTCCTGGCACGACATCCACACCGTCTTCAGATTGTTCTCCATGATTTTGTCGAACGCCGTGTCGCCGTCGGCTTCTGCCGGTCCGTAAGCGGGGGTGTCGAGCGCGTTGACCAGGATGTGCAATCCGCCGAGCTCCTTCGCGGCGAGATCGGCGGTGGCGGACAGGTCGGCGCGCATCGCCGCGTCCTGCACGCGAATCACGGGCTTGGTCCCGGCCGCGTTCACCAGCTTGGCGGCTTCCTTGAGCCGCTTGTCGGTGCCGGGCTCCTGCGAGGCGAGCACGACCCTGGCGCCGGCCTCAGCTAGAGTGACGGCGGCGGCGCGGCCGACGGAATGCTCGGCGCCGACGACCAGCGCGCTTTTGCCTTGCAGCGAGAAGTCATTCGACGCGTTGGAAGAGGCCATTTTCTTCAGCTCCGCTGTTTTTCACTTTTCACGTTTTCACTCTTTCGCTGCCATCTGGTTCGAACTCTGCGGCGACACTCCGGTCGGCGCGATTCCGCCCGCCAGTCCGCCGCCGTCGATCGCGATCAGTTCGCCGTTGATATGGTTGGACGCATCGGAGGCGAGGAACACCGCGAGCGGACCGAGTTCGCTGTCCTGGCCGACGCGGCCGACGGGAATAAACTTGCCGCCCTTGAAAAACTGCATCGCCGCTTCGTCGTGCGGGAAGACGCCGGGCACGATGCAGTTGGTCTGGATGTTGAACTGCGCGTAGGTCAGCGCCATCGAGCGCGTCAACTGGATCGCGGCGCCCTTGGCGCAGGCATACATGAAGTTGTGCTTGCCGCCGCGAAGCCCGTAGCCCGACGCGATGTTGATGATCTTGCCGCGATTCTGCTTGACCATCTGCGCAATTACCGCGCGACATCCGTAGAACTGGCTGCTCAGGTTGGTGTCGATTCCGCGGCGCCATTCGTCGTCGGTAATCTCCGGCAGCTGCACCCCGAGCCTGCTGTCGCCGCCGCCGGCGTTGTTAACCAGGATGTCGATTTTGCCGAACCGCTTGACGGTGGCGGCGGCGAGCGCGTTGACCTGCGCGGAGACGGTCACGTCGGTCGGCACGATCAGGCATTTGCGGCCGGTTTTTTTGACCGCATCGGCGGTTTCATCGAGCTGCGACTGAGTGCGCGCCGCGGCCACGATATCGGCGCCCGCATCCGCCAGCTTCACCGCCATCGCGCGGCCCAGACCGCGGCCGGCGCCGGTGATGATGGCGACTTTGCCGTCGAGCTTGAGAGAATCGAGAATCATTGGGTCACCTCAATCTATATCGAGTGCGGCGCTGCTTGGTAATTAACATAGCCGGGACTTAGCGGAAAATGACCGATCGCACGGAATGCGCGCGGCGCTTTTGACGGCGCCCAAGGGCAGGTCCTATATTGTCCGCAATGGGAGTGGTGCGATGGCGATGAAGATCGTGATGTTCTCGGACTACATCTGTCCGTTCTGCTACGTGGGCTTCGAAACGATGCGGAGGCTGAAGCCGGAATTCGATTTCGAACTCGAATGGCGCGGCTTTCAGATTCATCCCGACTGGCCCGCCGAAGGAATCCCGATTGACAAGGCGCGCGAGGCGATTGACCCCGCGTCGCGAGTCGCGCTCTGGAAGCGGATTAGCGCGATGGCCGAGGCGGTGGGATTTTCGATGAAGCCGCCTGCCGTGCTGACCAACTCGCGCGCCGCGCTGGCCGCTACTGAGTTTGCGCGCGAGTTGGGCCGCGATGAAGCGCTCGAGGCGCGAATCTACCGCGCGTATTTCAATGAAGGCGTGAACATCGGCGATGCGGAGACCGTCGTGCGGCTGGCGGCAGAAGCGGGACTGGACTCCGGCGAGGTGGCGGACGCGATCAAATCGCCCAGGTACGAGATGAGGCTGAAGAATAATTCGCTGGCGGCGCATCAGCGCGGCGTCAGCGGCGTGCCGACGTTTTTCATCGGCGAATTCCCGTTGGTGGGGGCGCAGAGTCCGGACGCGACGCGCGCGATTCTCAAACGCGCGACCGAGAGATTCGCGAGCTGATGCCGACGGCGAAATCAATCGAGCAGCGCGTTCGGGAGCCAAAGTAACGGGCGAGGTAAGACTCGGAGCCTCACCACCGTCTTCCCCTCAACCTTTCTAACAGGGCGAAGCCCGCATCCTATTTGCTCACCAAGGTGCAGGGGTTACCCCTGCCCAAGGAAGTGTGAAACCCACGGTGGGTTTCACATCAAATGAAGATTCCAAATTCTTCGAATCAGGTGCCCTGCTGCGCGAGGTAAAGGCCGCGGCCCATCAAGCCCTCGGCGTCGTAGCGCACTTGCATGTTCGCGGACTCGAACGCGCGGGTCATCTCGTCGCGGGTGAACAATCCGAGCTCGTGCCGCTCGCTGTAATGCTCGATGCCGTCGGGCCGGCTCCTGAGATAGTGCAGGAGCAGTACGGATAGATTGCCCTCCCGGCCACTGTGACTCATGCGGCAGACCTTGTCGGCGCCGATTTCGCCGCCGTGGATGTGGCTCGCGCCGGGTTTCCAATCATTCGGAGTGAGCCAGGGCTCGACGATCAGCACGCCGCCGGGCTTTACGTGACGCGCCATGGATGCGATCGCGCGCTGCATGCGGTCGGCGGTGCGAACGTAACCGATTGCGCTGAACAGGCATGTCACCGCGTCGTAAGTCGGCGCCAAATCGAAGTCGATCATGTCGGCGCGCGTGTAGCGGCCGGCGGGATTCTTCAGGCGCGCGGCCCGCAGGTAGTTTTCGTTGAGATCGACGCCGTCGATCGCGTAATGCTCTTTCAGAAATTTCGCGTGCTCGCCGGTGCCGCACGCGACGTCGAGGATCGTGCGCGCGCCCGGCACGGCGTCGGCGATCAAAGCGCGGATACGCTCGCACTCGCGGGCGTAGTTCTTGAAGTGATAGATCGCGTCGTAGAGCTCGGCACTTTCGAGGAACATCCATCCAGCCTAGCGATTTCGCGCGGCGGATTCACGGGCGCCACTGGCGCGACTCGCGTCTCGGCGGGCCGGGTGTGGTAAGAATCGGGGAGGCATGGATGCGCGCGGCAAAGCTGTTGCGGTTCGCCTCGACCTGCGAGGCGTCAAGTGTCCGCTCAACTGGGCGCGCGCGAAGGTGCGACTGGAGCAGATGGCGCGCGGCGAGGTGCTCGAGCTGACGCTCGACGATCCGCGCGGCGCTCGCGACATTCCCAGTGCGGCCGAGGCCGAGGGTTACGCGGTGCTCGAATCCACGGCGCGCGACGGCATCTTTCATCTGCGCATCGAGCGGTAGTCTCCGCCCTTTCACTTTTCACTGGATTGCATAGCGCGAGGGTTCGCGTTAGAAATCACGCCGGTCGCTTTTTCAAAGTACTGAACGAATTCATCCTGGCTCGAAGCGAGAGCGATGGCACGGCGCTACTTTACTCCGCGATTCTTCGAATTTTTCGAGGAACTGAGCCGCAACAACAATCGCGACTGGTTTGCGGATAACAAGCCGCGCTACGAGCGCGAGGTGCGCGAGCCGATGCTCGCATTCATCGCCGATTTCGGGCCGCGGCTGCGAAAGATCAGCGCGCACTACGTCGCGGATCCGCGCCCGTCGTGCGGCTCGATGATGCGCATCCATCGCAATCTGCGCTTCTCGCGCGACCAGACGCCGTATCATATCAACGCGGCCGCGGCGTTCGGTCATCGCGACGGCAAGCACTTCGACTCGCCGTCGTTTTATCTTTCACTTTCGCCCGCGGAGGCTTTCGCCGGCGTTGGAGTGTGGCATCCGCACGCGGACATGGTCGCCAAGATTCGCGACGCGATCGTCGCGCACCCATCGAAGTGGAAGGGCGCCGTCAACGATCGTAAATTCAGGGCGCGATTCGAAATGGCGGGCGACATGCTGTCGCGCCCGCCGAAAGGCTACGACGCCAACCATCCGTTGATCGAAGATCTCAAGCGCAAGGACTTCATCGGCGGCACGCAGTTCACGCGGATGGAAGTCTGCTCGGCCGGGTTCATGGATTTGTTTTCGAGCGCGTGTGCGGCGGCATCGCCGTTCATGAAGTTTCTGACCGAGGCGCTGGGGCTTAAGTGGTGACCGCCCGCCCGTGGGCCCGCGTAGCGCCGTTGCGACGGCAGCGCAGTGAATTAATACTGGCCCGGCGTGCCAACGACCGCGCGACAACGGAGCGCGGCCTTAATACCGCGTGCAGGGGTCACCCCTGCCCGTTGGCACGGGTAGCCAGTATTAAGACCCGTGGGCACGGGACCGAGCGACCTGCGCGACGCGAAAGCGCTTCTCGAAGAATTGGAAGCGTAGGGCGCTGCGCTTACAGCATGCGGCGGAGCTTCTGACCGAGGCGGGCGAAGAATCCGGCGCGAGTCACGCCCGCTTTGGTTACGATGGGAATCGTCGCTTGCGGCTTGCCGTTGAGCAGAACCGTGAGATCGCCAACCGCCACGCCGGGCTGAACCGGCGCTTCCAGGTACCTTGCAGCGGGCTCGAATTGGACCGTGACCTTGCTCTCTTCGCCGCGCCCGAGCGTGAACACTGCGGCGCCTCGCGGCCCGATCGGAACAGTCTCGGCGACGCCGTCGCGCGCCGGCATCGCCGCGGGGACGCCTTGCTCAAATCGGGCCGGTAGCTGACAAAAGTGCGAAACGCCCAATCAATCAATTTCTCGGTTTCGGTGCGGCGCCGCTCCGAGCTCGGCGCGCCCATCACGGCCGACAGCAGATTCATCCCGTTCGATGACGCCGACGCGACCAGGTGATAGCCCGCCTCGTTGACGTGGCCGGTCTTTATCCCGTTGACGCGCTTGTCGTAGAACAGCAGCGTGTTGAAGTTGGGTTGCTTGATCTTGTCGAACGCGAATTCCTTGTCCGAGGTGTACGTGAGCGCCTCCGGATGATGCCGCACGAGCGAGTGCGCAAGCGCCACCATGTCGGCCGCGGTGGTGAACTCGCCTTGCGCCGGCAGCCCGTCGGGATTTTCGAAGTGAGTCTCGGTGAGCCCGATCTCCCTGGCCTTGTCGTTCATCATTTGCGTGAACGCGTCGGTGCTGCCGCCGAGGTATTCCGCCAGCGCGACCGCCGCGTCGTTGCCCGACGATACCATCAGGCCATACAGGAGGTCGTTCACGGCGACCTTTTGTCCGACGCTGAGAAACATCCGCGACACGGTGTCGTCCATCGAGAGCCGCCAGGCCTTTTCGCTGATCGTGACGTCGGTGGCCGGGACAATCTTGCCCGCCTTCAGCGCGTCGAGGGTCAGGTAGAACGTCATGATCTTGGCCAGGCTGGCGGGTTGCATCTTCTGATGTTCGTTGAATGCGTACAGCACCGCGCCGGTGTCGGCATCGATCATCATGGCGGCCTTTGCGTCCAGCGCGAACGGCGCCGGTCTGTCGCCGAGCACGTGAATCGCGGTCAACGGGACCGCGGGCGTCGGTTCTTCGGCGTGCTTCGATGCGGTTGGATGGCGGTGAATCACCCTTGCAAAGGACGGAGTGGAACTTGCCGCCGCAATCGCGATCACCGCAAACGCAACAGCCTTCGAAATTGATTTTTCCCGCACGCCCGTCGCCCTCCGCCTCAGGAGACTTTACTCCGCGAGCGTGCGGCGCGCGACGACGGCGGGCAAGCCGGCCGGGATCGCGCAATAGCGGTCACCGGCATTCGGGCATATTCCCTTTTCACGCGATCGAGCATAAAGGAAACTGAGCCCGAATGGACGTTTCCGTAATTCTGCCGGTAGTGAACGAGGCCGAAAACCTCAGCGCTTTGATCCCCAGGCTCATCGCGTTGCTCGACCGCGAGCGGCTCACTCACGAGATCGTGGTGGTGGACGGCGGGTCCAGCGACGGCACTCGTGAAACGGCGCAAGCGCTCGGCGCGCGAGTCGTTGCGGAACGCCGGCGCGGATACGCGGGCGCGTTGGAGACGGGGATTGCCGAGGCGCGCGGCGACTACCTGCTTACGCTCGACGCCGACCAGTCGCACGATCCCGATTTCATCGTCAAGATGTGGCGGGCCCGGACCCGCGCTGACATCGTGGTCGCGTCGCGCTACGCGCTCGGCGGCGTCGCCTACTCCGGCTTCGTCCGCCGTTTTACGAGTTGGCTGCTCAACGTCGTGCTGCGACGGGTGCTCTCGATGCCGGTGCGAGACCTGTCCAGCGGATATCGCCTGTACCGGCGCGAGGTGTTGGCGAACCTCGAACTCACGGCCACGAATTTCGAGGTGCTCGAGGAAATTCTGGTCAAAGCCTACGCCAGCGGATTCAGCGTCGTCGAAGTTCCGTTCACATATTTTCCGCGCGGCGCCGGCCGATCGCACGCGAAGCTGGTCAGCTTCGGATGGAAAATCCTGCGTTCTTCGCTGCCGCTGTGGAAAATCCGCAACTCGCTTAAGTCCGCCGACTACGACGAACGCGCCTTCTACAGCCTGATTCCCCCGCAGCGCTACTGGCAACGCCGCCGCCATCGCATCACCGTGCTATGGGCGCGCGGGGTGGGCCGCGTGCTCGACGCGGGATGCGGTTCCAGTCTGATCGTGCAGAGCCTCAACAACGTGATCGGCATGGATTACAACTACGCCAAGCTCCGCTTTCTGCGCCGCTACGAAATTCCGCTGGTCAACGGCTCCGCCTTCGCGCTGCCGTTCAAGGACGAATCGTTCGATTGCGTGATCAGTTCGCAGGTCATCGAACATATTCCATTCGACGAGTCGATTTTCAGTGAGATCCGCCGGGTGCTCCGGAGCGGTGGCCGGCTGATCCTCGGCACGCCCGACTATGCGACGATTGGATGGCGGATTATCGAACCGATTTACGGCTTTCTGAACCCCGGCGGATACAAGGCCGAGCACATCACGCATTACACGCTGGACCGGCTCCGCGAGATCCTTGCCCGCAATGGAATCGTGATCGAGGAGACCGCCTACATCGCCCGCAGCGAGCTGATCCTCCGATGTCGCAAGGTTGAACTCGAAGATACTGCGCGCAGCGATGTCGCCGCGGTTGGCTCGACGGCGGCCTGAAATCCGGGGCGAATCCTGAGATGACAGAGCATCGCAGCTTGAGACTTGCCGGGAGCGGGGCGCTGGCTCTTATCGTGGCGACCGCAATCTGCACAACATCGTGCTCGAGCAAGCAGCCGCGATCGCCGGGGCTGAATCTGGCAAACATGCAGCTATCGCCCGCCGCAGCAGGCAGTTGCGAGATCGATGCGGTCAAGATGTGCCAGGTCATGGGAGGGCTTGCGGCGCCGTCGTCGCAGCCAGCGGCGACGGCGATGGCGAGTTCAAACGTGCCGCCCAGCGCTCCCGAGTCAGTCGAATTTCAGATTCCGATGGGCCAGGCTATCGAGCTGATGTGTTATTACAATCCGCAGCACAACTCGGTCTATCGGGCCGATGCGACCGCGCAATCCGCGCTGACCAGGAACTCCGTCGAGTACATGAAGCAGCGGGGATTCTGCGTTAACAAGTAATGCGGCGGCCATTGGAGTTGCCGGAAGGGAGATCGAAATGCCAAAGATTCAAGTCGGAGAAGTGAGCCTCAACTACGACGTCGCCGGCAACGGCGAGCCGATCCTGATGATCATGGGTCTGGGCGCCAGTTCAGCGGCGTGGGATCCCGAGCTGGTAGCCGAACTCGCGCGCACGTTCCGCATGATCACCTTCGACAATCGCGGCACGGGGCAGAGCGACAAGCCTGACGCGCCGTATTCGATCGAGATGTTTGCCGACGACGCGGCCGGGCTGCTGGGCAAGCTCGAAGTTTCGCGGGCGCACATCTTTGGCGTCTCGATGGGCGGGATGATCGCGCAGGAGTTCGCGCTGCGGCATCCGGGTCGAGCGGCGACGCTCACGCTTGGATGCACCACGGCGGGTGGCGCGCACGCCGTGCCGCCGCCGCTCGAATCGCTGAAAATTCTGACCGCGCCGCGCGAAGGTGTTGCGCCCGAGGCAGTGATTCGGCGCTCATGGCCGCTCATGTACACGCCAAGGTACATCGCGGAAAATCGCGCGGTGCTCGAGGCCTCGATTGTGCGCCTGCTCAAGTATCCGACGCCGCCGTTTGCATTCCAACGCCAACTCGAAGGGACCTACACGCTTAAAACGTTTGACCGCCTGCCGCAAATCAAGGCGCCGACGCTGGTTGTGACCGGCGCCGACGACGTGCTGATCCCGGCGAAGAACTCCGAGATAATCGCGGCGCAGATACCCGGCGCGAAACTACACATCATCGCGGGCGTGGGGCACGGATTCATGGACGAGGGCCGCGACGCATTCCTGAAAGCTTTTTTGCCGTTCGTAAAATCGCACTCGATGCAGGGGTGACCCCTGCACCCAGGGTTAAGGCCGCGCTCGGTTGTCGCGCGCGGCCCCTGCCGCGGGCGCGCCGTGTTTTCCTTTCTTATTACCGGCCTCGCGTGCCAACGGGTCTTAATACTGGCCAGCCGTGCCAACGGCCAGGGGTGAGCCCTGCGAATTAATACTGGCCCGTCGTGTCAACGACCGCGCTCCGTTGTCGCGCGCGGTCCCTGCCAATGGCTTAATACTGCGCTGCCGTCGCCACGGCCGGTGCTTGCGCGGGAGGCCGCGGGCAGCCTTAATCTCGTACGTGCCTTCGTTTTACGACTTCGCAATCGTATCCCAGTCGCTCGGCCAGACGCAGAGCCGGCTTCAGATGGCCGAGACGGTAGGCACATTTCTAGCCAGTCTCGACATCGATGAAGCGGAAGTCGCGGCGCGATTCATGGTCGGCCGCACGGTCGCGCTGGGCGAGGAGAAGCGCATCCAAATCAGCGGGCGCGCAATCTGGAAAATCGTCGCGGAGATGACAGATAGCGCAGACCAGGGCGAAGACATCTTCGCCGCCGCCGAAGATTTCGGCGAGGCGATCGAGATGACGCTCAAGCTTCGCGCGATCGACCCTGAACCCACGCTTACGATTTGTGAGCTCAACGAAAAATTCGCCGAGGTCGCCGCGATCGAGGGGCGCCACGCGCGCAAGCGCAAGCTCGACGCGCTGCGCGAGCTATTCGCGCGCGCATCGGCATTCGAAGCCAGGTACATCGCCAAGATTCTAGTTGGCGAGATGCGTCACGGGATGAGCGAAGGGCTGATGATCGAGGCAATCGCCAGGATGGCCGCGCAGCCGGTCAGCGAAGTCCGCCGGGTTCATTTGCGCGAGGCTGACCTTGGCCACGTGTTGCGAATTATCCGGAGTCGCGCGGCGAATCAGTGATGAAGCTGGACGTTGCTGGGCTCGTGCGCGTCGCTCAGCGCCATCCCGATAGCCTCATTTTCCGATTGGCCGAAATTTTCGAGCACAAACGCCTCGCGGCCGGCGTCAGCCTCGACCCGCTTGTAAAGATCGCAGCACCACCAATCGGGACTCAATTGGCGCGTCCGGATGACGAAGACATTGCCGCAAACCACTTCAACCCGTTCCATAAAAGCCACCTTCCTGATTTGGAATGGCCGCAAGCGCCGGGGATCCTAAGGTGAATTATTTAGCATAATTGCGTCAGTATTGCTAATGCTCAAAGTGTGAAAGTTCACGTGATTGGCTAACTTTTTGGGCGGAGTCGTCTGACGGGACCCAGATCGAGAAGGCGTTCGGTTTCAGGCCTTAAGCGAAGTCGAACAGTCTCGGCGTCGAGAAAGATCCGGGGTCCCTCGGCTTCGCTCGGGATGACACAAAAAACGCAGGCGCAAAAAACGCATGACACAAAAGAGCGCCACCGCTCCCCCACTTTCCCTTCTAACAGGCACAAAGTCCCGCATCTTTTCTTAATACCAAGGTGCAGGGGTTACCCCTGGCCGTGGCGACGGCAGCGCAGTATTAAGCCGTTGGCAGGGGCCGCGCCCGCCAACGGCGGGCGGCCTTAATACCGGGTGCAGGGGTCACCCCTGCCGAAACCCACCGCGGGTTTCACATTCAATTACGTGTATTGCTCCCCCGCCCGAGCGCAACCCGCATCGCGTGCAGACGTTGCGCCGGGCGTGAACCGGATCGTCTTTCATCGAGCTGCTCTCATGCAGTGAGGCGGCGAACCAGCGCTTCACCAATAAGCATAATCATCGCGGCGACGAGCAGGTACGGATTCATCGAGACGCGGCGCTCGAGCGTGGCGCGTTCGGTCGAGATTTCCGCCGGCGACGGATTGAGACGCCCGCCGGTGGCGGACGCGAGTTGTTCGAGCAGGCCGTAGTTGGGCTCGGGGCGCGGCAGTTCGGCGTTGACCGACGGGCTGACGGTGAACGCGAGCGGCGGGAACTTCTTGTCCTTGCCGGCCGGCGAGCGCACTTCGAAGTAGTAATTGCCGGGGGCGGGCGCGTCGATCGATCCCGACAACTCGCCCACCACTTCTTCGGTCAGTGCGGTTTCGGTCCGGGTTCCGTCGGGCCGCGTCACGAGCACGGTTACCAGGCGGGCGGCGTTGCCCGGCTCGGCGCTGTAGTCGGTCAGCTTGATATTGATCCGGCCGGCATTGTAGCCGAGTGCGACGTCGATTTTGGGCTCGGCAGGCATCGCCGGCGTCATCCAGGCGAGAATGCGATCCCAAAGCGGCTGAAAAACATTCGCGCTGACCCACCTCCCGGACCATCGACCGCTCGCGTCCGTGGTCACCGCCATCGCTTTGCCCGCGCCGTACTTCCAGCTCGCGATGACCGGTTCGCGCGTGCCGCTGCGATCGACGTACATGCTCATCGTGGCGCGCGGTTTGATCTCGGTGGAGACGTAGCCCTTGAGCGGCGGCATCTGGCGCGCCGCGAGATCTTTCAAAATCGCGTCGGGGCTTTCAGTGCGCGGCGTAAATTCTTTTTCGACCATCGTGATCTCGCCGCCGTGGGCGCGAAAGTCTTCGACGAAAAGCTGGGGCAGATTGCGCGGACTGTCGGTCTGATAGTAGGAGCCGCCGCCGTACCTGGCGATCGACTGGAGCAGGTCCACGTTGGCGTCGCGGCCGATCGCGATCGTCGAGATCGTCGTGTCGGCGTCATGATGCATCCGCGAGACCAGGTCGTAGTACATCTCGGCGGTGCCTCCCGTCTCGCCGTCGGTGAGGACAACGACGTGCTTGACCTGTGCGCCGCTGTTGCCGAGCATGCGTTCGGCCTCGCGCAGCGCCGGAATCATGAAAGTCTGGCCATGCGCGGAGAGCCGGTTGATCATCTGATCGAAATACGGGCGGCTCTGCCCGACGGACTGCAGCGGGATGACGACGAACGGCTGCGAGTCGAATCCGATGACGCCGATCAGGTCGTTGTCCTTGAGAGTTCTGGTGACGGTCTCGGCGGCGGCCTTTGGCGTAGGTGAGTTTGTCGTTGCGGCCCATCGAGCCCGACTTGTCGATAATCAGCACCAGCGCGCGTTTCTTTTCCTTGTGCTGCGGCGGCTTCATCGTCACCGGCATCACGGCCGCGAGCGGGCTGTCCGCATAACCGCCAAGGCCGAAACTCGAATCGCCGCCGATCATCGCGAGCGAACCGCCGCGACGCACGTACTCCGCCATCGCGTTCTGCGCGGCCGGCGCGATTCGTTCGCTCGGCACGTTGTTGATCAGCACCGCGTCGTAACCCGAGACTGCGCCGTCCCAGGTCCCGCCGGTGACGGGCACGACGGTCGGTTCCAGTCCCATCCGATTGACGACGATGCCGAGATAGTTCGCGTCCCTGGCGCTGTCGGTAAGAATCAGAACTTTGCGGCGCGCGCCCACTCCCACCCATCCTTTGAGCGAGTCGTCCTCGGGGTACGCGTCGAGCGCGGGATTGTCGGGCTTGAAGGCGGCGGTGTACGAAGCCAGGCCGGCGGTTTCGGTGCGCACCGGGAAATCGAAGCGCTGCGAGCCGCGCGCCAGCGTCACTTTGCGCTCATCGATTAGCGCGCCGTCGCGCTCGATGGTGATCGTCCCCGCCGCGGGCAGGTCGTTAAGATTCTCCATCGTGACGCCGAGCGCGAACGCAGCCGCTTTCTCCAGCGCCGGCGGAAGCGCAAGCGCCGTCATCGCGACGTTGGGGATCGAACGCGCGCCGGGCGGCGTGAAGATGTCGAGGCGAATCTCGGCGGAGACAATCGCGCTTATCGCGCGCTCCGCGTCGCCGCGATTTTGCCATCCGTCGGTCACCATCACGGCCGGGCCGCCATGCGCGTCGGGATCTGCGGCGATACGGTAGAGCGCGCTTTCAAGGTTGGTCGCGCCGGGCCCGCATTCGGCGCATCCGGTCCCGTTGGCGAACGCCGATTCGACGGCGCCGATCGATTCAGGCGCCGCACTGGTCGCGAAGATGTACGCGGGATCCCTGGCCCGCAGGCCCAGCTCGTCGCGCACCAGCTTGAGCGTCCACGCGCGCATCGCTGGCGTGATACTGGCGCTCGCGTCGACGATTGCGGGCCGCGCGGCGCCCTCGGAATGCATCACCTGCTGAGGATTTGCGAGCGCGACGACGAACAGGGCGAGCACTATCGCGCGCATCAGCGGCGCAAACACGCGGCGAATTTCGCGCGCGTTGACAAGTCCCCAGAGCAAAACGATCGCGGGAATCGCGAGCAGATAGACCAGCTCGCGATGAGCGAAGCTCAAATCGTGCGGGAAGACTGTTGGAATCACGGCGCGGCAGCCTCGGCGATGCGGCGGCGCCGATAGACAACGAGCGCTTCCAGAGCGGTCAGCGCGATAATCGCGGCGAGAATGTAATCGCCAAGCGGGGATTTTTCCATCACCGGCGCAGCTGCGGAACCCGAACCTGCGGCTTCGACTTTGAGCTGCGGCGAGCTGGACAGATCCGATTCGGTCAAGTCGGCAAGATTCACAGCGCGCGGCGTCTTCGCGCCGCCTGGACCGACGAGTTCGTAGACTCCCTGCTCCGAAACCGCGGTGAATAGCGTGCCGGGATTTGCTGCCACCGCGCTACCCGACGGGAGTATCACGCGCTCGACGCCCGCCGGCGCCAGCCACGGCCGTCCGGTCCGGTAGCCGCTGCTGCTCGCACCCAGTCCGGCGAGGTAACTGATGGCGTTGAGCGTCAGCACCGACATCGGAAGGTTGCGCCGCCCGAGATACGGGAACGGATTGAAGCCGGTCGCGACGAAACGATGCGCTCCGCGCTCGCCCTTGAGCACGATCGCGCCGCCGTCGCCGCCGACCACCTGGCTCATCCATGGATGAGCCCCGAAATACTCGCCGCCGCGCAGACTGAGCAGGCGGAAGTTCACCGAATCGGTGAGCGGGTCGGTCGTGCGCCATCCGGCGATCTCGACCTTCGCGGTCGGCGTCACCGTCAATCCGAAAACCGGATCGCCCGGCGGCGGCATCACCAGCATCGTGTTCACGCCGGGGATTTCCTTGGGCGCGGCGTACTCGAAGATGGCGAGATCGAAGCTGCCGAGATCGGCGGGTGAGTAGGAATCGGGGCTGCGTGCGGTGACCTCGACCCCGGGGATCGAGTTCAGGCCCGCGGCGTCGGCCGGCGTCGGGCTGATGAAAAGAATCGAGACGTTCTTGACGGAGCCCGCCGTCGCATAGGCGACGTTGTCGAGGGCGAGCGCGTCGTCGGGCGCGAGTTTTGCCTCGTAAATCCGCGCGGGCGGGATCGCCGGGAACTCGAGCGTAGCGGTCTCGCGCGCGCCGAGAGTTTCCTTGGCGTGGGCGATTTCCTTGCCGTCTCCGCTCACGACGAGCTCGAGCGTGCGGGTTTCAGGGCTGAAGTTGGCGATGGTGAGACTCGCGTGAAGAGCCTCCGCGCCAAGGACTTCGCGCCGCAGCGAGAACGAGCCGATCGCGGCGTTGGCGACGGCGTCGCCCACCGCGATCGGATGAATTCGCGCTGGGACCGGCGCGGCGAGCGCGTTGGCGCCGGCAAAAATCACCTTGGTGACGCGCGCTTCCGAGGCGAGGTTGCCGAGGAAACTCTCGAGCGTCGTTTGATCGTTGGGCGCATCGGTCGGCTTGATTCGCGACAGCGCAGGCGCGCCTCGGTCAGGGTATTGAACGGGGGCGCCACCCGGCGCGGCTGCGGCGCGGTGACGTAAACTGAGATTTCGCCGCCGCCGTCTTCGGCGGACAAGGCGGCGTCGAGCTTTTCGCGCGCAACCTCGAAGCGGCTCTTGCCCGCGGGCGTCAATGCCTGCATCGCGGCGGAATTGTCGATCACGACTGCCAGCGGAGCGGTTTTCTTCCAGATGAACGGACCCGCCATCGCGAGCACCGCGAGACTCAGGATGAAGACCTCGACGAAGAACATCCAATCCAGCCGCGGCCATCCGCCGAAACGCTCGCGCCGAAAACCGCGCAGCGCGCGAAACGCCAGCACGCTCGACACCGTCACCCGCGCCGGCCGCTCCCGGGCCAGGTATGCCAGCACCAGCGCCGGCACCAGGGCGAAAAATACGAGCGCGCCTGGATAAAGGAGTCCCATCGGATAACTCTTCAGTGCGCCAGGCCGAGGTCGCTCACCGCGCGGACGAAAAAATTCTGGAAGTCGTGGTCGGTCGTGTAGAGCGTGTAATGCAGGCCGCGCTTGAGGCAGAAAGATTTTATTTCGCGCGTGAGACGCAGCAGCGTCTCGCGATACTGCGTGCGCTCGCGCTCGCCGATCGAGACGCGCAGCCGCTCGCCGGATTCGGAGTCGACCACCTCGACGTCGCCGTCGAGGCCCTGGCCGTTGAGCTCGCGGCCGCCGAGAATCTGCACCGCCGTCACGTCCATCGTGGCCGCGGTGAACAGCCCCAGCCCGCGCGTGACCGAGTTGAGCAGCATCAGGAAGTCGGAAACGATGAACACCTTGCCGGTGCGCCGAATCGAGACCAGCTCGGGCGCCAGCGAAGTCGCGAAATCGAACTGCCCGCCCGGCTTGAGATTGTGAAGGCGGCGCGCGAGCTCGACGATTCGATGGCGGCCGTTGACGAACGACGGATTCGACCTTCCCGCCGCTGCCGCCGAGCACGCGCAGCATCACGCGATCGCCGCTGGCCAGCGCGACGTAGGCAAGTGCGAGCGCGGTCAGCGATCGCCGATTCGAACTTGCGGTCGCCCGCCGGATACGCCCATCGACGCGCTCGCATCGACGAAGATGTACGTGAGCAGGTCTTCCTCTTCCTTGAAAAGCTTGATGTAGAGTTTGTCGGTGCGGCCGTACAGTCCCCAATCGATGTAGCGGAAGTCGTCGCCGAGCGAGTAATGGCGGAAATCGCTGAACTCGAGCGACGAGCCGCGCTTGGGCGACAGATGCATCCCCTTGCCCAGCCCGGCGTACTCGCGGCGGGTCTTGATCCGGAGCTGTTCGAGCCGGGCAAGAAAACCCGGCGTGAACTCGTCCGGCAGTCCGAGCATCGGCTACGTGCGCGGCTTCCTGAGCCGCTTTATCACCTGCTCGAGGATCGATTCGGTGGTGACGTTTTCGGCCTCGGCCTGGAAGTTGCGCAGCAAGCGATGGCGCAGGCACGGGACGATCGCGTCGTCGATATCGTCGTAGCTCACGCTCACGCGGCCGGCGAGCAATGCGTTAACCTTGGCGCACAAAATCAGCGCCTGCGCGCCGCGCGGGCTCGGCCCAAAACGCAGGTATTGCGAGACCTCGGGGATCGCGCCGGGACCGCCGGGAGTGCAGGCGCCGATCACGCCGATGATGTAGCGCTCGAGCGGTTCGGCCACCATCACCTCGCGCACCAGAGCTTTGAGCTCCTCGATCGCCCGCGGGCGCGCGCGAAGGTTCGAACATCGGCTGAATCCGATGTTTGCGCCGTGCCAGTGGTGCGGTTGAGGATTTCGCGCAACTCGTCGGGCTTGGGCGATCCCATCACGACCTTGAACATGAACCGATCCATCTGCGCCTCGGGCAGCGGATAGGTGCCTTCGAGCTCGATCGGATTTTGCGTGGCGAGCACGATGAACGGCGGATCGAGCACGTAGGTGGTGCCGAAGACGGTGACCTGATGCTCTTCCATCGCCTCGAGCACGGCCGATTGCGTCTTGGGCGTCGCGCGGTTGATCTCGTCGCCGAGCACCATGTGCGCGAAGATCGGGCCGGGCTTGAACTGGAACTCGCGATGGCCGTCGGCCTCGGTCAGCACCTGCGTGCCGATGATATCCGAGGGCATCAGGTCGGGCGTGAACTGGATTCGTTTGAAGCTGAGCCCGAGCGTTTCGCTGGCCGCCTTGACCATCAGCGTCTTGCCCAGTCCGGGCACGCCTTCGATCAAAATATGGCCGCCGCAAAACAGCGCGGTCAGCATCTTTCGCACGACCTCACGATGGCCGACGATTACGCGCGCGACTTCGCTCTCGGCGCGCGAGAAAATCTTGCGGAATTCCGCGACCCGCTGGTCGGGTGAAGCTTTTTGAGGAGCCGCTCCCATCCGTTGTCCTTCCTTATCCTGAATCTAGTGAATCATGTCGCGATAGCGCGGCGGCACCAGTTGTCGTTCGTCGGGCGGCGCGTCGTCGCTGGTCGGCGCAAGCGGGGCATTGACGTAACCCGTCGTCGCCGTGGGCCGATCGGTGTCAAGTACCGTTTTCCCGCCGCTGCCGGAAGAGGGCGCTCCCGGCAGCCGGAACATGACGTAGCGCGCATCCTTGATGTCAACGGTCGCGCCCTTCTCGCCGGGCTTCAGGAAGCGCTGCGCATTGGTTGAGGTCGGCATCTCGCCGAGATGCGTATCGCCGAGGTTCGAGCCCATGTCCTTGTTATTCTTAGGGTTGCCGCCGGCGGCGGGAATATTGCGATCGCCGTTGGCGCCCGGCTTCGGGATGTTACCGGGCCGGTTGGGCTCGGGCTGGCTGCCGCCGCCCTGATTCTTGTCGGCGCCGGGCTGATTGTTGGGGCCGGGATTTTTCGCGTTGGCGGTCTCGACCTGCGCTTGCGCTTTGGCGAGTTCGTTGTGGAGTTCGATGCTCGATTGGTCGGCCTTGTTCTGATCGTTCTTGTCGTTTTTCGCCGATCCTTTTGCGCCTTCGTTCTTGCCCGAATTCTTGCCGGTTTCGCCTTTGCCCGAACCCGCGCTCCCGCCGCCCAGGTTCTGACCGGCGCCGGACCCGCTCTTGCCCTGGCCGCTGCCCGCGCCTGTGGAATTACCCTGACCCTGGCTCTTGCTGCTGCCGTTTCCGTTCTGCGCGTTTGACTTGCCGGTGCCCTGATTTTTTCCGGACTGGCTGTTGTTGCGCTTTTGAGCGGCCTTGTCGGCCTGCTGCATCGCTTCCTCGATGCGCTTCTTCTTCTCTTCGGGCGGCAGCTTGGAATTTTCCAGTGCGTCGGCGGCCTGGCGAATCTTGTCCGCCAGCGCGGAATCATCGGAGCTGGCCGATGTTCTGGCGATCTCCTCGGCGATCGCGCGCAGCTTGGCGGCCTCGGTATTCTCGGGCGTCGGCGCGCGCACCAATCCTAATGTCGCCAGCACCATCGCAAGCGCGACCACGCCCGCAAAAATCGAGGATCGCTTGAGCGGCTCGCCGACTTCGAGTCTGAATTCCCGGCGAACATCGAGACCGCCGAACAGCGCGATCGCGCGCCGCCACAGAATCGGGAACAGCGGCGTGCGCCGCGCACGGATGCTCTCCGGCGCCGACGGATTGGCCAGCGTGGCGAACGTCACGATCTCCTGATGGCATTCCAGGCGGTCGTCGAGCTCGGCTGCCGCCGCAACAAAGTCGCTGGCGCGCCGATACGCCCGAAATGCCATGACCAACCCTGCCGCCAGCACCACGACGCCCGCGCCGATCAATGCGAGGCTGAGCATCGCGCCGCGCTCGGGCGCAAGCCGGTAGCCCAGCCGCGTCCAGGTCACGTCGCCAATCTGCGTGAGCAACACTCCCAGCGCGATCGCGGTGAGCGCCGGCGCAACCGCGCATAGCATCGCACGGATGGCGGCTAGCCGCGCGATCCGCGCGCTGGCGATCCCGATTGTCTCGACCGGATTGTCCACAGAATGAAATTATAGCGTACTCGACGCAGATGCGACCGTCCAATCGGCGGCCCGGACTGCCTTATTTTACCGGTATTGCGGCTGGTTTACCCGCCGGCGGTTTCCGTTCGAGTGCGATCG
The DNA here is from genome assembly GCA_963743865.1 of uncultured delta proteobacterium. Classification (GTDB taxonomy): domain Bacteria; phylum Desulfobacterota; class Binatia; order Binatales; family Binataceae; genus Binatus. The sequence continues at coordinate 2,285,040 of CAVURG010000006.1, read as the reverse complement.
CGCGCCGATGCTCGTCAAACGATTTCGAAAAGACATGAGTGCCGCCTTCGCGGGCGACAAAATAGAGAAATTCGGTATGCGTCGGATATAGCGCGGCTTCGATCGATTTCAGCCCGGGATTCGCGATTGGCCCGGGCGGCAAGCCGGTGAAGTCGTACGTATTGAAGGCCGACGCCGTGTGAACCGCGCTCGCGGCCGACGCTCTTGCTCCGTCGAGCGCGTACTCCGCCGTCGGGTCGGATTGCAGCGGCATCTTGAGCCGCAGTCGATTGTAGAACACGCCCGCGATCAGCGGCCGCTCGCCCGGCACCTTCGCTTCCTTCTCGACGATCGAGGCCATCGTGACCAGCCGGCGCGCATCCAGGCCGGCCTCGAACATCCGCTCTTCCACCGCCGGCGTCAGGACCTGGTAGAACCGCGCGAGCATCGCGGAGAGCACGTCGTTGGTCTTCGCGTGCGGCGAAAATCTGTACGTCGCCGGGAACAGGTAGCCTTCCGCGCCGAGCGGCATCAGCCCCAGCGCGCGCACCATCGCGCCGTCGCGCGCGGCCTGCTCGAATTCATCCTCGCAGACCAGGCCCGTCTCGGCCAACCGCTCTGCTATCTGATGGACCGTCAGGCCTTCGGGAATCGTGACCGTCACGACGACGAAATCGCCCCTGACCAGATGGCGCATCACGTCGGGAATCCGCTCGCCGCCGTTGAAAGCATAGTCGCCCGGCTTGATTTGGCGCGCGGTCTCGCTCATCTGGCCGTACAATCGGATCGCGAGCGCGCTTCGAACCACGCCGGCGTCCGCCAGTGCCCGCGCGATTTGGCGAAACGACTCGCCCTTTTCAATCGTGAGCGCGCGCGGCGGCGCGAATTTTTCGGTGGGACTCAGCCAGTAGTATGAGAACGCGGCGTACGCTCCGCCCACGACGATCGCGACTGCGAGGATTGATGCCGCAAGCTTCATCTAATTCGAGGATATATTTCGCGCCGCAATTTTTCATCAGCCGCCGTCGCGCGGGATTCTGTCCGGATGCGCCTGCATCCAGCCTTCGAGGATCACCACCGCCGCGAGCGCGTCGATCCCTGTCTTGCGCGCGCCCTTCCTGGCCGGCATGTCCGCCAGACGCTCCCGCGCTTCGAAGCTCGTCAGCCGCTCGTCGAACATCTCGACGCTGACGCCGAGCGCATCCGCTATGCTCGCGGCGAACCTCCGCGCCGCGCGCGCAACGGGGCCTTCGCTGCCATCCATGTTGAGCGGCAGGCCGACGACGATCGTGCTCACGCGGCGGTCGCGCAGCATCGCGGCGATCGCCGCGAGGTCGTGCTTGAGCGCGCGCCGCTCGACGATACCCACCGGATGCGCGCCCATCGAGGCCGCATCGGTGACGGCGACGCCGATTCGGCGCCGCCCGAGATCAAGCGCAGCAATCGACATTGGTTTGCTCACCCAATCGCGTCGCGCCCCCGTTGATATTCGTGGCTCATAGATGATCACCCGCGTCTGCGGGCTGGAGGATAACAATTTACATGACCGCTGGTACTATGGGGGCCACAATCGAGGGCTGGGCCTATCTGGTGAATCTGATGGAAGCGGTTTCGCAATCCCTGCGTTCAGCGGCGCTCTGCATTGCCAGCGCCGTATTCGCAGTCCTGCTCTGCCCTGCATCGGCGTCGGCTTGGGGAGTTGACGGACACAAAATCGTCGCAATCATTGCGGCGGATAACCTCACGCCGGCGGCCGCGAGTCATGTGGCAGAGATTCTGGGCGTGTCAGCCCATAAAAGAGCAATTGCAACTGCGATGGAGGCGGCCTCGATCCGTCCGGATTTCGAGTTCCGCGATGAAGATCCTTTGACCAAGCCATGGCACTTCATCGACATTTGTCTGCAAGACCGGCGAGCGGACGTTGCTGCACGATGCCCCGGCGGAAACTGCGTGACAGGGAAAATCGACGAATATTCCAAGCGCTTGAAAGATGGGAACTACGACCGCTGGGGCGCTCCCGGCGACCTCGCGTTCCTGATCCACTTTGTCGGCGACATCCATCAACCTCTGCACGCAGCAAACGACGCGGACCGCGGCGGCAATTGCATAACGGTCGATTCGCATCCTCAAGCAAAAGATCTTCACCAGGTCTGGGACACCACCGTCGTGCGCCGTCTCGAAGACAGCATCGATTCGGGAAGGCCCCAGACGACGGCCCATAAGTTGGAACGGACATACGCGGCCGAGAGAAAGACCGATTCATGGATTCCTGCCGGCGAGATTGCGTGGGAATCAAATCAACTGGCGCGTTCCGACATCTACGCCGCGCTGCACATCCCCATCGAACCCTGCCAACCCACCGCCGATGTCTGCCGCAATCCTGTCGGACACGCCGTCGAACTGGACTCGTCTTACATGGACCGCGCTGACGCGGTCGCGGGCCATCAGCTTGCGAAAGCGGGATTCAGGCTGGCCAGCCTCTGCAATGAAATCTGGACACAGCCCGCTGGTCCGAACGATGCGCCGCGTGGATCGAAAGCGGATTCCGCCCCGGCTCAGGTTGTTTCATCGAAGATCGTTGCCGGTGCCGGCCAAATCGTTTTCGTTGGTAATCGGCGAAGCAAGATTTACGCGTGGCCCGGATGCGGAACCTACGACAGGATGGCGCCCGAGAATCGAGTCGTGTTCGCGAGCCGCGAAGCGGCGCAACAGGCCGGGTATCGGGCGGCTCGGAATTGTCCCTGATGAGTTTTCACAGCAACCGCCCGTCCAATCGCGTCGGACGTGGTTGATACCCCTGATTCATCATGTGCCCTGCGCATCGGTTCATTTGTGCCTATTGTAACCGCGTGAATCTCTGTTGCTATTCTGAGCGAAGTGCAAATAGAGATGACCGAAGTGTATCAGACGGAAACACCGCCAAGGGTTGCGTTGGATGGGCGAATGATTTAGCGTCGCTGATGATGGTGGCTCGGGGGAGACGCTCTTTGGGATATCCGCGCGCGCTGACGGGGTTGGTCGTTGCCCTGATTGCGACTACCGCGGCGCTGTTTCTTTTTTTCCAGGAAAATCCGCAGACGCTTGCCTCGCCGCTCGACACGCTCAGCTCCCAACTGGATGCCGGCAAGGACGGCCCTGACGTAGTCGAGCAGCCAGAATCCGCCGAACCCGCACCTGCGTCGATCACAATCAGCATGACGCTTGACCGCACCGCGTCAATCGAAAGCTACCTTCGCAAAGCCGGGATGGAAGCGGACGACGCGCATCAGTGGGCGTCGTACATTCAGCGCATCACCGCGAACCGATATTTTTACAGCGGGCATCCGCTGACGCTGTATAGGGATCCCGAGACCGGCGAGATGCGCGGCCTCAAGTACGATCTTGACGAAAAGACCACGCTCACCGCGGCCAGTCTCGGCGCCGGCGTGCTGAAGGCTGCGCTGCGGCCGCTCGAGTATTTCGTTCGCCCGATCAAGCTGACGTTCGCGGTCAAGGACAACTTCCAGCGCGCAGCCGCCGAGAACGGGATACCCAAGCCGATCATCGACACGCTGCAGGATGCGTTCGCGGACCGCCACGATCTCAACCGCCTCGCGCCCGGCTCCGCGGTCAAGCTGATTTACGATGAAAAGGTCAGCCGCGACGGCTCCTACACGCTCGCCGGCGACGTGCAGGCGGCGCAAATCCGCTTTGGGAGCCGCACGCTGACGGCGATATCGTTCTCGGACGAACACGGCCGCCCTCATCTATATGACGAAAAGGGCCACGCGCTCGGTCCGCAGTCGCTGAAGTTTCCGCTCAATTTCAAGTACATTTCCTCGGGCTTCACCTTCCATCGCTATCATCCGATCCTGCACGAGTACCGGCCTCATGTCGGCGTCGATCTGGTCGCCAAATACGGCGAGCCGGTCAAAGCCGTCGCCGATGGCAAAGTCATAAGTGCGGGATGGCAGGGCGAGCTCGGCAATTGCATCCGCATTCAACATCAGCATGAGATGATCAGCATCTACGGTCATCTGTCGAAGATTAGCTCAGACGTGAAGCCGGGCGCCTACGTTCATATCGGGCAGGTCATTGGAAATGTCGGCTCGACCGGCCTTTCGACCGGGCCGCATCTCCATTTCGCGATGGAAAAAGACGGCGCCTGGGTCAATCCTCTTACCGAGAAGCTCGGCGAGAATCACGAGGTCTCGCCGCGGATGAAGGCGATCTTCGACGACATCAAGGATCGTTACCAGTCCGCGCTGGCCGAGCTGCCCGACCTCGGCAGCCATTTCATCGCGACCGACGCGCGCAAACCCGCGATCTCGAAGTTCGCCGACATGTACCACGTGACGCTCGGCCGCAGCCCGGCAAAGCGCACCCATCTGCGCGGACAGAGAATTTCGAGCAGCCGCATCGGCCCGGCGCTCGGAGCCTCGGGGTCCGACAGCGCGCTGTGATCTGAATTCTTCACGGCCTCACGGTATCGCTCCACTGTTCCATCGCCACTGCCAGGTCGCAGCTTCCCGGTCATAGCTGAAATCGCGGCGACCCGTCGCATCTGAAATGCGCGCGCCGGTCCCGGTGCGCGCGATATTTCCCGCGCCAGCGCGGCGTTATTTGCGATGCGTAGGAGGAGAGAGTGCACAATTGGGATCAAATTGGGATCACGCGGAGGATGTTAGGCGCAGGATGCGCCTAACCACCGATTTCGACTTTCAACAGGGCGGAGTTCGCACCCCAAGGCCCCCTCCAATCGAGCGGGGTGTCTAGCCGAAACTGGCAGCGGGATGACAGTCGATGCGTGAATCGCCTCTTCGGATTCCCTCTCTTTTATCGAATCGGCCCAAGCTCAATTACTTGCAAGCGAGTTTTCGCGACTTCAGTAGGTCGTACATGTGGTGCTGCTACCTGCACTGGAACAAAGAGTTGTCACGGTATTGGCCCGCGCGTCCGCAGCGGCAGCGGCCCCTACCAGTACCACAAGTGCTCCCACTAGAAGTGCGCCAACTACAACTTTGCCGACGGTTCGAGCGGTATCGCCCTTATGCTCGTATGCTTCAGCTTGCTGAAGGTCGGGGGAAAAGTGGGCGTCGCCGGACCGTGCATCTTCTTGGCCGGTCAAAAACTGCGCGCTGCCGGCATTCGTGACAAGTTAACCTAGTTTGGAAGTCCCTTCGCTGTCGCGCACCATCGTGAGTTTGGGAATCTCATTTTGTCTCCAAAGGCAGGGGACGGTGACAGGGTGATAGCGGACGGTCTATAGCGCACGGCCCGACCGCGCCTTCTCGCGCGCCATCTCCCTCTAGTCGCGCCGCAATCGGTCGTCGAAGGGCAGATTGCTGGTGCCTACCTAAGTCCCCTGCGCGAGATTAAGGTCCCTCCGTGAGGGTAACAACGTCTGGATCCAGCTCCCAAGCGGCACCAGTCAGAAAATCCACTGCCTGTCCTACTACTGGTACCAAGTTGTAGACCGTTATCCACGAGAACTCGGAGTAAATAGTTGCCGTAGCGGTCCGGCCTCCAGGCCATGTGGCTACTACCTGATAATCCCGGTTGCGCTGAAGGCTGACCTCGCTTGGGCTGCTGATCTGACGTCCGCTTACTGTTACGGTCGCGCCCGGTGGTGCGGTTGCCACCGACACGGTCTGCCTTGTGCCATGGACCATGAGAGCGCAACCCCCGAGCCAGAAGGCCGCCGTGACCGCAGCCAATCGTCCGATCCAATTCCTATTCATCGTTAGTTTTCCCCTCCGCACGCTTTTGTAGTGCACCAATTGTCGCACCGTGTCGGCAAGACAGGTGCCGAGCAATACGCCTTCCTTTTATTAATGTAAAGGCAAAATCAGTTTCCAGCAGGAAACAAAACTGTTTCGCGGACGCCACAAGGTCTTGTTTTCACGGTACGATGTCGAATGGACGCGGCCCCACCCCAACCCGCCCTATCGCTCGCTAGAGGTAGTGTGCCCATTCTTCTTTCGCCATTGCCCGTTCGCAGTTTCCCGTTAGATACTGGCGGCGGCGACCCGTCGCCTCTGAAATGCGCGAGCATACCAATACCGATTTCTTCAAGTCCGGATTGCCGCGCGCCTTCGGCCATCGCGGATGCGCCGGTACGCATCCTGAAAACACGCTCGAAGCATTTGCCGCCGCCGCCGCGATCGGCATTCAGTATCTCGAACTTGACATCCATATGACGCGCGACGGCGAAATCGTTGTCAGTCACGACGACCATCTGGAGCGCACTTGCGGACGCGCCGGCGTCATCCGCGAGATGACATACGCCGAGCTTGCGGCGGCCGACGCGGGCCGCATGTTTACGCTCGACGGCGCGAATTTTCCATTCAGGGACAAGGGCATCCGGATGCCGCGTCTGGCCGAGGTGCTTGCGGCATTTCCAACGCTGCGGATAGAGATCGAAGTCAAGCAAATCGCGCCGAGCGTGGTCGCGCCGATGCTCGAGGTGATCGATCGCGCCGGGATGCGCCGGAGCGTGTTTGTCGCCAGCGAGCACCAGCAACCGCTCGACGAGGTCCGGATGCTGGCGCCGGAAATCCCGACCAACTTTTCGTACTTCGAAACGGGCGGATTCTTTCAGGCGATGGTGAGCCGCGACAACTATCGTCCGCCCGGCGACGCGCTCCAAATCCCGCCCAGCTACGAATCGTGGCAGCTCGTCACGCCCGAAAGTGTCGAGTTCGCGCATCGCATCGGACTCGAAGTGCACGTCTGGACGGTGAACGAGGAAGCCGAGATGCGGGAACTGCTCGACATGGGCGTGGACGGACTGATGAGCGACTACCCGCGCCGCTTGCTCGACGTGATTCGCAGCCGCGCCGCCGCGCCCCGCTGAGCGCGCTCTTTCCAGTTTGCCGCGGGCTTTGTTACGATTTCGCCCGCTCGTCGAAAAAATTTACGCGGGAGTGAAAATTATGAAGCTCGACACCGGTCTCTCGGCGCGCAACCTGCGCGATGTTCCGGCTGCGGCCCGCGCCGCCGAGGCGGCGGGATTCGACGCGATCTGGATTCCCGAGGCCGGCAACGACGGCTTCCTTCCGGCCGCGCTGATCGCGGAGCATACCCGGCGAATCAAAATGGGCACGTCGGTCGCGATTGCGTTTCCGCGCAGCCCCATGGTTACCGCCGCGACCGCGTGGGATCTCGCCGGACTTTCCGAGGGCCGCTTCATCCTCGGGCTCGGCACGCAGGTCAAGGGCCATATCGAGCGCCGCTACAGCACGAAGTGGGAAGCGCCGGTGCCGCGCCTGCGCGAGTACATCCTGGCGCTCGCGCGCGATCTTCAAATGCTGGTCGGAGGGCGGCGCGAAACTTTCGTTTCAGGGCAAGTACTACAACTTCTCGCTGATGACGCCGTTCTTCACGCCCGGCCAATCACAACTACTCGAACGTGCCGATTCACATCGCCGGTGTGAACGAACATATCATCCGGCTCGCCGGCGAACTGTGCGAGGGCCTGCATGCGCATCCCTTCAACTCGCCCAAGTATCTGCGCGAATTCGTGCTGCCGAACGTCGAGAAGGGTCTCAAGAAGGCCGGGCGCTCGCGCAAAGACTTCGAAATCCAATCGACGGCGTTCGTGATTACCGGCAACGACCAGGACGAAATAAAAAAAATGCGCGAAGCCGTCCGCCAGCAGATCTCGTTCTACGCCTCGACGCGAACCTACAAGATCGTGCTCGACACGCACGGATGGGGCGACGTCGCCCAGCGGCTGAACGAAAAGGCTGCCAAGGGCGAGTGGGTCTCGATGGCCAAAGAGATCACCGACGAGATGCTCGACGTGTACACGGTCGCGGGCACCTACGACGAGATCGCGGACAAGGTGATGCAGCGTTACGATGGGCTGCTCGACCGGGTCGCGTTTTACATTCCGTTTCGCGCGGGCGCCGACGACGCGCAATGGGCAAAACTCGCAAAGCGATTCAATGGCTGAACCCCGCCATTCTCGCGATAGATTGTCATGGCCTGCTGAACAGGCGCCTTGGCGGCGCGCCCCGATGCCATCGGCGCGCGAAAGGGCTAGGCTTGATCGCGCATGCGCACGGTAGTCCTCTATGCGCGTTCGCCCCACTGGCGCGCGGTTATCGAGCGCGCCGACGAATTGATCGCGTCGCCGGATTTCCGGGTGCTCAAATCTGAAGCGCGCACGCTGGCCGGATTTCTCGACGTCCCCGGCGTCGGGCGCGTGTTCCTGAAGCGCGTCGAAGTTTCCTCGTGGGGCCGCGGCGTTTACGCGCGATTTCGCGGGTCTCGCGCCGCGCGATCGATTGCCGGCGCCGCGATGCTCCGGGCGCAAGGCTTCGAGCATCCGGAGCCGCTGGCGGCCATGGATTTGTACCAGGCGGGTGCAATTCGAGCCTCCTATCTCGTCAGCCGCGCGCTCATCAACGCCGACTCGCTGAGCCGCTTCATGCTCGGCCCCGGAGAAATCAAGGGGCGCGACGTGCATCGGCGCAAACAAATCTCCGATACGGTGGCCGCGCAAATCCGCCGCCTCCATGAGTCCGGTCTTTACACTCGCGATCTGCAAGAGACCAACATCATGGTCGAGGAAAACCAGTCTGGCGGCTTCAACGTGTACTTTATCGATCTCGAGGATTTCCGCCGCGCCGCCAACGTATCGTGGGATCGCCGAATTCTGAACCTGGTGCATCTCGATCGCAGCATCGGGCGATTTCTCTGCCGCGCGGCGCGGCTCGATTTTCTCTACTCTTACCTGGGCCGTCGGCCGGATCGCGCGGCCGCGCGCAGGATGGTCGCCGAAGTTGGAGCGGCGCGCGAGTCGATCGACCGCCGCAAACGCCGCGCCGTCCCGGCCACGGAGCCGGTCGTGAAGCCGCTCGCGGGAGGAACTGAGTAGTGGCTTTTTCGATCCTCAGCCGCGAGTACGACCATCACACCGAGCAGGTCCACGCCGCCGGCGGAAGCTGGGTGCGCGACGTGATGCTCGGGCTGAACGACGGACTGGTCGCCTCGTTCGCGGTTACCTCCGGGGTCGCGGGCGCGTTCGTCACCGGCAACGCGGCGATGATGGCGGGACTGTCGGAGATGCTTGGCGGCGCGGTAGCGATGGGACTTGCGGCGTTCATCTCCGCGCGCTCGCAAATCGAGTTTTATCAAAGCGAGATAGAACGCGAGCGCGACGAAATCCGCCGATGGCCCGAACGCGAGCGCGAAGAGATCAGCACCATCTATCGAAAAAAGGGGTTCGCCGGTCCGCTGCTCGATCAGATCGTCGCGCACATCACGTCGGACCCCGAGCGATGGAGCAACGTGATGATGCGCGAGGAGCTGGGTTTCAACGAAGAATCCTTCGACAAACCGCTCCGCTCCGCCTTTGCCGTCGGCTTGTCGTATCTGTCAGGCGCGGCAGTGCCCGTCTGGGCGTACATTTTTTTTCAGCCGAGCCGCGCCCTGATCGTGTCGGCCATCTCGACCGTTGCGGTGCTGTTCGGAGTCGGCGCGCTGAAGACGATCATCACCAGCCGCTCGTGGTGGCGCAGCGGACTCGAAAGCATGTTGATTGGAATAGCGGCAGCGGGTGTGACTTACGCCGCGGGCCGCATGTTCGCCGCGCGCTGAAGCTTGCCATCCGCGATTGCCTGCGCTCAGGTCGTGTACTCCGCGTTGATTCGCACGTAATCGTAGCTCAGATCGCAAGTTAGAATCCGGGCGCTCGATTTCCCCAACCGCAGATCGAGCCGCACCGCGAATTCGCGCTCTTTCATCGCCGCCCCCGCAGCCGCCAGCGCCTCGGTCAGCAGCCGGCCGTTCAAGGCAACTTTCACTCCGCCGATCCACAGCACCAGCTTGTCGGGCTCGACGTACGCGCCGGACGATCCCGCGGCCATCAGGATTCGGCCCACGTTCGGATCGCATCCGAAGAACGCCGTCTTGACCAGCGGCGAGTTGGCGATTTGACGGGCCGCACGCTCGGCGTCGGCGATGATTGCGAGCGCCGCGTACCTCGACGGTGACGAGCTTGGTCGCGCCCTCGCCATCGCGCACGAGTTCTCGCGCGAGCGCCGCCGAAATTTCCCCGACTGCGCGATCGAACGCCGCCTGCTCGCGCGCGCCGAATGCGCGATTTTCGGCGGCGCCGCTCGCCATAATAATCACCGTGTCGTTGGTTGACATGTCGCCGTCAACGGTGATCGCGTTGAAGCTGGCCGGCAGCGTGGCCTTGAGCGATTTTTTCAGTAAAGAGGGAGCGATCACCGCGTCTGTGACCAGGTAGCCCAGCATCGTCGCCATCCTGGGCGAGATCATCCCGACACCTTTCACTGCGCCGGCAAGCCGGATGGTCGAGCCGCCCGCCTTGAAGCTGGTCGAGGCGGTCTTGGCGCGCGTGTCAGTCGTCATGATCGCATGCGCGAAGTCGGCCAAGCCGTCTTCACGCAGCGATCGTACGGCATCGGCAGCGCCGGTTTTGAATTTCGCGAAGTCGTAGAGATGACCGATCACGCCGGTCGAGGATGGTACGACGAGTTCCGGCGCGCATCCGAGCAGTCGCGCGACTTCCGCGCATGAATCGCGCGCAAGGCGCATCCCTTGCGCCCCGGTGAAGCTGTTGGCGCATCCCGAGTTCGCGACGACCGCCTGCAAACGGCCCGACTTCACGCGGTCCGCCGTCACGTAAACCGGCGCGGCTTTCACCCGATTGGCGCTGAACACCGCGGCTGCGGCGGCCGGGCGATCGGCGGCGATAAGGCCCAGGTCAAGCGCGCCCGCCTTGCTCTTCAGTCCCGCGCTGACGCCGGCGAATCGAAATCCGCGCACGGCGGCGGGCTTAAGCTCGACTTTCATCCGGCAGAATCCTCCGTGCGCCGAACTATACGCGGACCAAAGGCGGGTGCAAATGGAAAACCGCTGGAACGCTTCTGTGCGTCACTTGCCGTGGCAGCGCTTGTACTTCTTGCCCGAGCCGCACGGGCATGGATCGTTGCGGCCGACTTTTTCGGCGTCGCGCTTGGCGGGCGTTGCCGTCGGCGTCTCGCTCTCGCCGCCGTGGCTCATCACGACGCGCTGCGGCTTGGGCTGCTGAATCTGCTCGACGTCCTGCTGGCGCTGCACCTGGACGGAAAAAACTTTCTCGACCACGTCCTGTTGCATCACCGCCATCAGCGCCTCGAACATCGTGAACCCTTCCTTCTGGTATTCGACCAGCGGATTCACCTGGGCGTAGCCGCGCAGCCCGATTCCCTCCTTCAGATGGTCCATCGCGAGCAGATGGTCTTTCCAGAGCGAATCGAGCGTCTGGAGCATCACGATCTTTTCGATCTGGCGCATCACCGGCTCGGTGAATTCCGCTTCGCGCTGATCGTAGAGCTGATGCACGCGCTCGGAACCGATCTCGGCCAGATCGTCGGCCGACTGAACCGGCTTGCCGGCCACTTCGGTCTGCGCGTTGAAGCCCGGGCGGAACTTGAACTGCTTGAAGAACGCGTCGTCGATCGCCTTCCAGTCCCATTGCGCCGGATCGACCTCGTTGCTCGCGTGCGCCGCCGCGATTTCCTCGATCAGCGCGTCGCACATGTCGAGCACGTCATCCTTGAGCGAGGCGCCGCCGAGCAGTTCGCGCCGGCGATGGTAAACCACCTCGCGCTGCTTGTTCATCACGTCGTCGTATTCGAGCAGATGCTTGCGGATGTCGAAGTTGTGCGATTCGACCTTCTTTTGCGCGTTTTCGATCGCGCGCGATATCCATCGATGCTCGATGGGCTCGTTGTCCTCCATCCCGATTCGGCCCATCAGGCCCTTGAGCCGGTCGGCGCCGAAGATGCGCAGCAAGTCGTCCTCGAGCGACATGTAGAATCGCGACGAGCCGGGGTCGCCCTGGCGTCCCGACCGGCCGCGCAGCTGGTTGTCGATGCGGCGCGACTCGTGGCGCTCGGTGCCGAGGATGTGCAGGCCGCCGGCCTCGAGCACTTGCTCGCGCTCGGCCTTGCACTGTTCGACGTACTTCGCCAGCGCAGCCTGGAAATTCGGGATCGGCCGGTTCCCTGGTGCCGGCTTCCGCCGCCGCCATGAACTCGGGATTTCCGCCGAGCACGATATCGGTGCCGCGGCCGGCCATGTTGGTCGAAATCGTGACCGCGCCGAAACGGCCGGCCTGGGCGACGATTTCCGCTTCGCGCTCATGGTTCTTGGCGTTCAGCACGTAATGCTTGACGCCGGTTTTTTTGAGCTTGTCGGCGACGCGCTCGGACTTTTCGATCGAGACCGTGCCGACCAGCACCGGCTGGCCGCGTTCGTGGCAGTCGCGGATTTCCTCGATCACGGCGTCGAACTTCTCGCCTTCGGTCTTGTAAACGACGTCGTGATTGTCGATGCGGATCATCGGCTGATTGGTCGGAATCACCACCACGTCGAGGTGGTAGATTTCCTTGAACTCGACCGCTTCCGTGTCGGCCGTGCCGGTCATCCCGGACAGCTTCTTGTACATTCGGAAGTAGTTCTGAAACGTGATGGTGGCGAGCGTCTGGTTCTCCGACTCGATCTTGACGTTTTCCTTCGCCTCGACCGCCTGATGCAGCCCGTCGCTCCATCGCCGCCCCGGCATCAGCCGCCCGGTGAATTCATCGACGATGATCACCTCGCCGTCCTTGACGACGTAATCGACGTCGCGCTTGAACAGCGTATGCGCGCGAAGTCCCTGGTTGGCGTGATGCAGCAGCAGGATGTTGCGCGGGTCGTACAGGTTCTCGACGCCGAGCAGTTGCTCGACTCGCGTCACGCCGTCCTCGGTCAGCGCCACGGTGCGCATCTTCTCGTCGATGGTGTAGTGCTCTTCGGGCTTGAGCCGCGGGATCACGCGATCCACCACGTAATAGGTGTCGGTGGATTCCTCGGAGGCGCCGGAGATGATCAGCGGCGTGCGCGCCTCGTCGATCAGAATCGAGTCGACTTCGTCCACGATCGCGAAGTTGTGCTCGCGCTGGACGTAGTCCTCGATGTTGAACTTCATGTTGTCGCGCAGGTAATCGAAGCCGAACTCGTTGTTCTGGCCGTAAGTGATATCGGCGCGGTAGGCGAGCTTGCGCTCCTGGTCGGTCACGCCGTGGACGACGACGCCGACGGTCAGGCCCAGGAATTTATAGATGCGCCCCATCCATTCGGAGTCGCGCCGGGCCAGGTAGTCGTTGACCGTGACGATGTGCACGCCGCGTCCCGACAGCGCGTTGAGCACGGCGGGCAAGGTGGCGACCAGAGTCTTGCCCTCGCCGGTTTTCATTTCGGCGATTCGCCCCTGGTGCAGGATCATTCCGCCGATCAGCTGCACGTCGAAGTGGCGCTGGCCGATGGTCCGCTTGGCGGCCTCGCGCACGACGGCGAAAACCTGCGGCAGGATTTCCAGCATCGCATCGTCGCGCCGCTCGCGCTCCTCGATCGCGCTGATATTCGCCTTCCATTCGGCGATTTTGCGCGCGCAGCTCGTCGTCGCTCAGCGCCGAGGTCTCGGCTTCGAGCCGGTTGATCTCGTCCACGTCGGGACGCAGCCGTTTGATTTCGCGTTCGTTCTTCGAGCCGAAGATTTTCCGCGCTACGAGGGAAATAGCTGAAGCCATCTTATATGAGCAATTTATCCGGCAAGGTTTCTTTTGAGTTCAGGTTCTCGACAAGCTAGAGCGATTCGGCGCGACCGGTGGCACGGTGAGATAGTGAAACAGTTCGCAACTTTAGCTGTAAATCATCTTATCCTGAAATCGGCGCGCTAGTCAGCGGCCAGACAGCCCTGCGCCGGGGCAAGCCGGGCGTTGCTAGCGCTCGATGCGGACGGCGGATTCGACCTGCGGGCCGAGAAATCTGCGGCCGACGCGGACGAAGCGATCGGGGGTCTCGGTGACGAAGAAACTCTGAGTCCCGTTGCCGGTGCGCCGGGCGAGCTTGAGCGTCCGCAGCCTTTCGCGCACGTCGGTCGCGGTCGCAGTCGCGGAGTCCACGAGCTTCACGCGCGGCCCAAGAATTCGCGCGAACATATCGCGCAGCAGCGGGTAATGGGTGCATCCCAGCAGCAGCGTGTCGATGCCGCTTTGTTTGAGACTCTCGAGGTAGTAGCGCGACGGTCAATTCCGCCACCGCATTGTCGGTCCATCCTTCCTCGACCAGCGGCACCAGCAGCGGGCATGCGCGCGTGTAGATTTCCGACGCGCGGGCTGAGCCGCTGGATCGCGCGCGTGTAAGCGCCCGACGCGATCGTCGCCTCGGTGCCGATCACGCCGATTTTGCCGTTGCGCGAGGCCTTGGCCGCGGCGCGCGCGCCCGGCTCGATCACGCCGATCACCGGGACCATCGTGTCGCGCGCGATCGCGTCGAGCGCGACTGCGCTGGACGTGTTGCAGGCGACCACCAGCATTTTGATTCCCTTGGCGAGCAGGAAGCCGGTGTTCTCGCTTCGAGTAGCGGACGATGACCTCGTTGGACTTCGTGCCGTAGGGAAGCCGCGCGGTGTCGCCGAGGTAGATGAAGTCTTCGTTGGGCATCAGCCGCGGTCAGCGCCTTGAGGACGGTGAGTCCGCCGATGCCGGAATCGAAGACGCCGATCGGGCCGGTCGATCGCCGCGCGCGAGCCGCGCAAGCAGTGCCGTTGGAAGCCGCGATCGAATTTGGCCGCGCGCGCAGATCTTTTTCGGCGTGGCATCGTCTTCTGGATCGCGCGCGGTGCGCAGTCCGTGCTCAGCCGCGCGCCAGGCGCGTGCCCATTATAGCCGGTCGCGGAGGGCGCCGCGCCAAAGACGCTTTCGATGGACGCTGGCCGCTTCCATGCACAGATAGGCGGGGATTTCCGCGCCGGCTTTTCGGAAACGATCGGCGAGCCGGCGGTAGAGGCCGAGGCGCAGCGGCGTGAAGGTCCGAAAGCGCCCGTCGGAGCGCGAGCACGTCCTCGCCGCATAGCATCGGATCGCCGGGAAAACGGCTGCGCGCGGCGCCGCGCAACCGCGGCGTCATCCGCAGACCGCCCATGCTGATGAACGAGATTTGCTTGGGCGCAATCGTGTCGAACAGCTCGTCGAGCAGCCGCAGGTAATCGCGCTCGGCGCCGGGATAGGCGATCAACGGATCGAAATGAAAGGCGACCGTGTAGCCGGCGTCGAGCACGCGCGCGCGCCGCCGCGATTCGCGCCGCGGGCGAGGCCGTGAGATGCTCCGAGCTTCGAAAGACGGCGTCGGGCGACAAGCGTCCACGAGACCAGCGTCGCGGCCGCGCGGATCGATCGTCAGCAGATTGTCGATCTCGTCGGTCTTGGTCTTGAGCTCGAGCGTCAGATTCTCGCGCGCGGCGAAAAACTCGACCAGGTCGCGGCTGATCCCGGTCAGCGAGTCGAACGCGAGCGAATCCGCCAGCTCGCCCGTGCCGACGCGGAAGCTCGCGCCCGCGAGCGTTGCCGGCGCAGCCGGTCGAGCTCGTCGAATGCGTCGGTGTAATTCGCATAGACCTGGAAGGCGGGATTGTCGGCCAGATACTCCTGCAAAAAGCAGTAGCTGCAATCCATCGGGCAGTTCGACGCGAGCGTCAGCACCAGGTATCCGCAGCACGCGAACTCGGAGGACCCTGCCGGACAGGCCATCAGGAACGGAGTCTTGCGCCGCGCGATCACCATCCGGCGCTTGCCGGCGCCGAACGGATCGGCGCGCGCCGGACGCGGGCCTGGTCGCCTCGCGCGTGTCGTTGTCGGCGACATGCGTCACGGGCACCGTCGCGCGGGAGCGCGCCGAAAATGCGAGCCGCCAGCGCGGAGTTGGCGCATCCGTGCTCGACAAACACCGCGTCGAGATCGAATTTCATCTTTTCACCGTTTCACTTTTCACTTCTTGCCGCCGAGCATTTCAATTATTCGTGCAAGTCCCGGCGCGATCGATCGAGCGCCTCGAGCAGATGCGTCAGTTCGGCGGCGCTTCGCACCCGAAGCGAAACCGTGAATTCATCAGAGCCAAGCTCCTTGGGCAAGACCACCGAAATGCCGCGCGGCAGCTTCAGCGCCGAGATTTCAGCGCGGATCTGCTCCTGCATTCTTTTGCAGGAGAGGGTAGCGAATCGTTCGCAATGCTTCGAGCAGCGCGCTCGCCCGCGACGGCGCGGAGCCGGGACCGTCTGCAATGCGCCGAATTTCGGGGCGGTCGAGAACGGCGGCGACGGTGACGTGCTCGCGCACCGCGATTTCCTCGAGCATCTCGAGCGCGGTCTTCAATTGACCGGTGCGCAGACGGAAGACGCGCGCGATCTCGAGCATCGCGGCGCGCGACGTCGGCGTCCATCGCGAGCCATCGCGCAAGATGGCTCGGCGGCAGCCGTCGCTCGGCGCGATGCTCCGAATCTGCGCGTCGATCTCGTCAGCATTCATGTGCGAATTTCGCGCAGCCATGGGCATCCCCAGCATCGATCGCATCGATCGCGCGCATCCGATTTCAGGAGCCGCGCGCGTATCCCAGCCTCGCGCCTGGTCAGCGACCCGTTCGTACAGGTCGCGCCTGTCGATTCTGCCTCGCCGCCGAAGGCCGCCGCGCGTAGATGCGGCATTTTTCGGCGAGCACCTCGACGACCGAGGTTCGCCGCGCCGGGGAAAGCCAGTCGTCGCGCGAGCAATTTCGCAAGCGCGAGAATACGGAAGCGATCGAGCGCGGGAGTCGTGGCCGAGAGTTGATCGGGATGCCCGCCGCGGCGCGTCACCAGCGGCTCGTCGAGCAGGCCGGCCTCGTGGTCGATGAGAATTCGCAGCCACAGGTCGTAGTCTTCGGCCGCGGTCATGTGCTCGTCGAAGCCGCCGAACGAGCGGAACAGATCGCTGCGCATCATCGCCGCACGACGGGCTGATCAGGCAGGTGCGGAGCGAGTCGATGAAAATATCGCCGGGGCGTTTGCGATGGCGCGTGCCGGGATTGACGCGCCGCCCGTTGCGAATCCAGATCTCGCCGGTCTGCGAGATCGCGCAGCCGGGATTGTCGCGCATGAACGCGAGCTGGCGTTCGAGCTTGTCGGGCGACCAGAGATCGTCGGAATCGAGGAAGGCGATCAGCGGCGCGCGCGCGATGGCGACACCGCGGTTTCGCGCCGCGGCCGGACCGCGATGGTCGATGCGCTCGATGTGCGGATCGTTTCGGCGAGGCGCGCCAGGTGTTCGCGCCGGTGCCGTCGGTCGAGCCGTCGTCGATAACGATCAACTCGAACGCCGGGGTCGATTGGGCGAGCACGGAATCGATCGCCTCGAGCAGCATCGCGCATCGATTGTACGTCGGGATAATTACCGAGACTTCGGGAGTCATCGCGGCTCCGCGCGTTTGGCGGCGCCGGCGCGATCGACGCGCGCAAGGATTCGGCGGCGCAACTCGTCGATTCCCTCGCCGGAAGTCGCCGAGCAGAAAATCGGGTCGCACGCGCATCGGGTCGAAGCGTTTGAGCGCGGCGGCGCGCTCCGAGCGGCGCAGCTTGTCGCACTTGGTCGCGACCGGCAATGACTTCGATGCCGCGACCGGCGGCCATCGCCGCCAGATCGAGCTCGTCGCGCTGAGGACCGCGGCGGCAATCGATCAGAATCGCGAGGCGGCGAGATTGACGCGCCCGTGGATGTAATCGTGCATCATGCGCCGCGATTTTGGCCGCCTCCTCGTGGCCCATTTTCGCGTAGCCGAAGCCGGGCAGATCGCACAGCGCGAGCGTGGCGCCGACCGCGAAGAAGTTGAGGCATCGCGTGCGGCCGGGCGTCTTGCTGGTGCGCGCGAGGCCCTTGACCCCGGCGAGCGCGTTGAGCAACGAACTCTTGCCCACGTTGGAGCGGCCGGCGAGCGCGACCTCGGCGCGCTTCCATCGCGGGCATCCGTCGAGAGCGAATGCGGATGCTACGAATTCTGCGGTGAAGCGAATCATGTTGAGCTGCGGTTCAGCCGGCGAGCTCGATGCGCGGCGGGATGACCGCGTGGCGGAAGAATCGAGGCGGGCCAGTTCGGCGGTAAGCGCGCTGCGAAACTCGCGGAGCTTGATGCCGCGATGGCGGTCGGGATAGGGCGCGAGGAATTTCAGCGCGGCGCGCAGATGCAATCGCGCGCTGGACAGTTCGCCGTCGCCGAGCTTGTGATTGGCGACCGAGGCGCGCAGCAGGCCGAGGCAGAAATCCCAATCGCCGGCGTCGTGTTCGTTGTCGAGCAGGTTCATCGCATCTTCCATCGCTTCGTGCGCTTCGAAAAATTCGCCGCGATTGAACAGCTCGACGCCGAGGGCGAGTTGCGCGTCGATTTCGTTCATCGTGCTGCTCGCGCGGAAACGGCCGGCTAGTCGTCGTCGCTGTCGGCCTGATCGGCGGTCTTGATGTTGAGGGTGCGCTTCAAGGTTTCGAGCTGCGCGACGAAGATGCCGCGAATCACCTGCTTGATGACGCCGTCGGGGACGGGAAGCGACTGCAGCATGTGCGTGGTTTCGTGGTAGTCGATAAACGTGCTCGCGCCTTCGTCGCCGAGCTGGTACACGGCTCGAGTATCGAGCATCGGATTGTTGACGGTGTGATAGACGATCTTTTTCTCGCCGGGCAGGTACTCGAACTCGAGCTCGGTGGTAATCGTTTGTCCGCCCGGTCCCGCGATATCCATATCGACGGTTTTTTTATTCCCGCTCTGAGATACTACGCGCACCGCCTTGACCTGCGCGCTGTGCGTGTTTTCGATGTTGCGAATCGCGTCGAAGACGGTCTGCTCGGGGCCGGGATGCGCGCGGTGAAATCGGCCTTCCAGACGTCGCCGTCGTGCCCGATGCTCTCGGTGAGCAGGCCGGCCTGGCGCGCGCGATGCATCTGATAGTAGCGCCATCCGACGCTCGCGACGACCGCGAGAACAATCACTCCAGCCAGAATTTTGATTGCCGTCTTCATCGATGAACCGCTTTTACCTCATCGTTCGAATGTGCCGACCAGTTCCGCAGTCGCGACGACGTGACCTGTCATCGCGGACTGGATGGCGTCGGCGTCTGGCGTTGTCGTCGAGAGTCAACGTCGAGTCCAGCGCGAAGAGACGAAAATGATAATGATGCACTTTTCCCCGGTGGCGGACACGGTCCATTGTAGCCGATATGCGCGAAGCTGTTGATTCCATTTGTTCCGCCGCCCGCAATTTCCGCGGTCCGGGCAGGCCCGCGGGCAGCGAAGTTACGCGAGCCGGGATATTGTACGCCACCCAATGAATAAATGTTCCGCCGGGAGCGTCCGGATCATCGACGATCAATGCGAATGATTTCGTCGATCGCGGCGCGCCGCTCCATGCGAGCGCGGGCGATCGATCGGCGCCGGTGCATGCGTAGTCATCGGCGATTGTGGCTCCAGAAGCGATCGCGGGGCTGGTCAGGCTCAGTTGGGCTTGGGTTGGCTGCGCGTTGGCAAAGCCGAGCAGAGCAAGAAATTAGCGGCGCTGAAATTTGAATATTCAACATCTTATGGTATGATTTCATCGATACTCGCAGGCACAGTTTAGACTATTCACGCGTGCATTTGGTATCAAAATATCTGCAAAAATAACCGGCTCACATACGGAACAAGGGTGAAAAAAGCCAAAAGGGCCAGAAATCCTCTTAGGCTGTTCTTGACCGCCAGCGATGATTTTGAGACATCTCATAGGGACTCATAGTGGGCGTAAGGGCGGGTGAACCATTCGTTGGATGCGAAAAAGGGCACCAAATTTAGGCAGAAGCGGCAGACGGCGACGTTACCGGGGAATATCATGGCTAGTGAAACCAAGTATAGCTTGCCGCGCGTGATGACGGTCAAGGAATTGTCCGAATATCTGCGTGTGCATCCATCGACAATCTACAAGCTGCTCCGTCGCGGAGAAGCTGCCGGGCTTCCGGATCGGCACCGATTGGCGTTTCAACGCCGAGGTGATCGACCGTTGGTGTCTGGAGCGGAACATGAAGGCTCCGGACGGCGGCACCTCCAGCCAGAACTGACCCGCGCGATCATCTAGTCGCGCGCGGCGGCGGCCCAGACGCGCAACGGGGTGCTCGCGTCGGCGCCGAGTCGCGTTTCATTCACTTCGCGCTTGACCGGGGCACCCCCGGTGCCTCACCATACCGATCGTTCAGATGATATCGCCAGTTCGCAAGAATGCGGCGCCGGTCAGCAGCCGCGCCGGCGCGGCTCGCTCGATCAGGTATTGATCAATGCGGCGATGGATCTGTTTGCGTCGTACGGATATCGCGGCACGTCGCTGGCGCGAATCGCGCACGCGGCGGGCGTCACCAGGGGGCGCTGTATTGGCATTTCGCCGACAAGCAAGAATTTTTCATCGCGGTCGTGTCCAAGGTGCTGGGCGAATGGGAACTGGTATTTTGAAAAATCCGCGCACGCGACCAATGCGGTAGAGTTCCGCGCAGAGTTCGCGCGGATGTTCGACACGCGGCGGCGCTCAACGAGAAGAATCCGTGGGTCACCCGGCTGTTGCTGATCATCGCGCTCGAGTCGCACAAGATCGGGGCGCGGGTGCTGCGCTCGATGCGCGAGGCGAACCTCAACGCAATCGCCAGTTTTCGCGAGCGAACGCGGGCAGCGGTTGGGGGTGCTTGACGCCGAGGTCGATCCGAATTGGGCGGCGACGCAGATTTTTTCGAATTACCTGGGACTCGCGATGCTATGGTACCTGCACGGAGCGCGATTCGATCTGCGTCGCTCGCTGCGCCGCCAGGCACGCGAGTTCGTGCGCCAATGGAGCATCGCCAAACCAGGGCGGGACTCATCCGCGAAATCGAGCCGCTAAAGCCGCCCGGCCGCCCCGGTTTCTTTATTTTAGCCAGCCGGGGCACGACGCGGATCGACGATCTGGCGGCCGGTCGGGCGAATTTCCAGCGCGCATCCAAACAGCGAATCGTCGCGCACGAGGCTCGCGACTGCGTCGGCGATTTCCTCGGGCTGAATCATCTTCGCCGGAATCCAGGGTTTCGTTAAAAAGCCAAGTTTCGTGGCCGCCTCGAGTCCCTTGCGCACCAGCGGAGTATCGACGATTCCCGGGCAGACGCAGTTGACGCGGATGTTCCGTTCCGCCTCCCAGAACGCCAGCGAATGCGTGAAGTTCACCACGCCGCCCTTGGCCGCACCATAAACCGCGTCCTGTCGATGCGGATACAAGCCGGCCATCGAGGCCGTGTTGATGATCGCGCCGCCGCCGTTTTTTTGCATCAGCGGAGCCGCGAGCCCGGTGCCCAGAATGACCGCCTGCAGATCGATATCGATCACCAGGCGCCATCTCTCCGGTGGTGCTTCGGGAAAGCCGGGCGCGCCGACGCCGATGCCGGCGTTGTTGTGCAGGATGTCGAGGCGGCCGAACTTCGACACCGCGGTGTCGAGCATCCGGCGAGCGTCCTCGATCCGGGTGACGTCTGCCTTCACAAAAACGGCGCGTCCGCCCGCGCTCTCGATTCGCTTGACGGTCTCGGCGCCGCCGGCCTCGTCGAGATCGGCGACCACGATCGCGGCGCCTTCTTTCGCCAGCCGCTCCGCCGTTGCGCGCCCGATTCCCGATGAGCCGCCGGTGATGACGCCGACCTTTCCTTTTATTTCCATTGCGCGATCCTCCGTCCAAATACTAATCGATCATTAACCGGCACTCCCGGCCAGCACGCCGGCGATCAACCCTGCGAGCACGTAAGCCGTAAGCGCAACATACGTGTAGTCGCGTTCCCTGATAAAGAGCAGGAAGCAGAACGCGACGCGCGCGAGCGGGACCAGCGTCAGCACGAACAGTCCGATCGTCAGCACCGCATGCGGATTGCCTTGCCGGACCCGGTCAAACAACAGGCCGAGCGTTTCCTTGCCGATCAGGTGGCCATGCTGCGCCGCCCGGTAGTGCTCGACATAGTAGTCCGGGGCGAAGGTGTAGGTCAGGATGAGTCCGGCGACGAGGATGATCATCGCGGCGATCAGAATCGATCGCAGCAGAATCGGCGTCCATTCCCTGAGTATGCGGTCTTCTTCCTGTTTCGGCATCGCTTAGATCCCCGACAATGCGCGCCATCCCATCTCGGCCGCGATCAGCACCAGAATTATCACGAATACGGTCCGCAGCGACTCGACCTTGAGATGCGGCAGGAGGCGGCTGCCGGCGAGCGCGCCGACCGTAACTCCGATCGCCACCGGCGCTGCGATGGTGGTGGCGACGTCGCCGCGCGCGAGGAACACCAGTGCGCCGGCGCCGGCGGTGACGCCAATCATGAAGTTGCTGGTCGCGCTCGAAACCTTGAGCGGCAGGTGCATGATGTAGTCCATCGCCATCACCTTGAGCGCGCCCGACCCGATCCCGAGCAGACCCGACATGAGGCCCGCGACGACCATGAGCGCGCCGCCCTGCGGTACTTTCACGACTTCATAGTGGATCAGGTTGCCGCTGAGGTCGGGCACTTCGCCTGCGAGTTCGAGGCGCTCGGCGAGCGGGTCGCCCTTGGTGAGGATGTCGTCGCCGCGCTTGGTCACCGTGAAGTACGCCGACTGGAGCATCATCGCGGCGAAGAGCAATTCGAGCACCACGGTCGGCACGACGCCGGCGAGATAGGCGCCGATCACGGCGCCGGTAACCGTCGCGCATTCCAGCACCATCGCGACTTTCAGGTTGGTCCATCCGTCGCGCACGAACGCGACGCTGGCGCCGGCGCTGGTCGCGACGACGGAGATCAGGCTCGCGCCAACCGCAACCTGCATCGGCATGTGCGCGAAGATGACCAGCGCGGGCACGATGAAGACTCCGCCGCCAAGGCCCGAGAGCGAGCCGATGAATCCGGCTCCGACTGCAAGCGCTAACAGGCCGATGAGGATTTCGAGCAAGAACAGGCTCCGAGCGCAGATTCAGAGTTGAAGTTCAAATGATTGACCAGGGCATTTCGCGCAATCGTAGTTCGGTTCGAATGAAAAAGACAAACGCGCAACCAGGATGGACTACAGCGGGCGGGGGTTGAGAATTTCAAACGTGCGCCGCGGACTGTTGCGCAGTCCACGCTCGATGTCGTCGGTAATCTCGCGCACGGCGCGGATAGGCTCGGCAGCGCGCCAGATCGGACTGCCGACGACGACGTAGTCGGCGCCCGCGCGGATCGCATCGGCGGCGCTGATCGCATGCGAGGCCGGGTTGAGCCTGCCTCGCGCAGCCGCACGCCCGACGTCACGATAATGAATCGGCGTCCGCAAGTGTTGCGCACGCGCGTGAACTTCATGCGGCCAGGTGACGACGCCGTCGAGCGAGGCGTCGGCGGCGAAGCGCGCGATCTCCGTGACCCGGTCGGGCGATTCGGGCGCGCGCGGGCTTGAATTCGCGGACTTCAGATCCGCGAGCATCGCGACCGCCAGAATACTCGGCCGCCGAAGTCCCTCGGTCCGGCAAATGCGCGCGACCTCGGCTCGCGTCCGGGTCATCATCTCGGTCGAGCCGCAGGTCGAACCGTACGGGTGGATGTCGAACATCTTGACGCCCAGCCGCGTCGCCTCGACCGCGGCGCGCAGCACCTTTTGCGGGGTGTCGTGGAATTTGAGATCGAGAAAAACTTCGGCGCCGCGACGGCGAATCTCGCGAATGAAATCAGGGCCGCCGCCGACGAACAGCGCGCGCCCGACTTTGAACATCCCGACCACTCGTGCGAGGCGGTCCACCAGCGTGAGCGCGTCCTCCCGATCGCGCAGGTCGAGCGATACGATCAGCCGCTCGCGCAGCGCGCCTTGTCGTATCAGACCTGAAAATGGCCAGTACTGGGTCATCGAATCCCTTCATCGCGGGCAATCCGGCCAGCTTGATTCATGAAAATATGCCGATCACCGTCGAAGTCAAGGAACGAGCGGAAGTGGCGCGGCAGTTCGACCTCGATGCAGTGCGAAGACTGCATGGTTGCGACTGCACTCAGCCGTCGCGCACGCGCGGGTGATCGTTGAAATCCGCACGAATACTCGGCTTTTCGCGCAACCGGGCTTCGGCATCGGCTTTGCTCATACAGGTCAGGAAGAGCAAATGGCAGCGATTGTCTTAGTTCTGGCGACTACGATAGGTCAATTACACGGACCGGCATTTCCGGCCCCAGGTGAAGCAAGATGTGGGGCATCCTTTTAGTCGCGTTAATCATTTACGCCGTCGTGCAGCATCGAAAGCGAAAACGGCTGCGCTGGATGAGATGGGGCGACGGCGGCGACTGGTCGAAGTGGGCGCATCGTGACTGGTCCAGGTGCGCAGACGCGAAGTCGTCCACCACGGCGTCGGCTGAGCGCTTCGCCAACGATCTTCATTCCAAGATAAAGCGCGACTTCGATAGCAAGCTGGCGCGCAAGTTCGAGGCCAAGGCCGAGAAGTTCGAGCGCAAGCTGCGGGCGCGATTCGATCGGCAGACGCAGAAATACGGCGGCGTCAGCGTGGATCCCGCCGATGATTTGCCGCCGCCGCCGCAGTTCAAGAACGACGCCGAGCGCCAGACCTACGAGCGCGCGCACAAACGCGCCCAGGCCGAGGCCGGGTTCTTCGTGCATCTGATGTGGTACGGCATCGTCATCGGCTTTCTATTTCTCATCAACCTGATTACGACTTCGTATCCGTGGTTCCTGTGGCCGGCGCTGTTCTGGGGATTTGGAATCGCGAGCCACTTCTCGGCGGTGTACGGATGGCGATGGGTTCATCAGCGGGTTTTTGAGCCGGCGATCGCGCGCGAAGTTCAGCGCGAAGTCTTGCAGGAAAAGGAGCAACTGCGCACCGAGAAGCAGGCGTCGCTGGACGAGCTGACCGCGACCTTCGCCCACGAAATCCGAAATCCGATCGCCGCGGCCAAGAGCCTGGTGCAGCAGATGGGCGAGGATCCGACCTCGCATGAGAACGTCGAATACGCCAAGGTCGCGCTCGACGAGCTCGCACGGGTCGAACGCAGCGTGTCGCATCTGCTCAAATACGCGAAAGAAGAAGACTACAAGTTCGAAAACGTAAATCTCGCGTGGGTGCTCGACGGCGCGCTGACCCAGATGCGCGGCAAACTCGAGGCAAACTCGGTGGCGGTGTCGCGCGCGTACCTGAGCGGTCCGACCGTGCGCGCCGACGCCGACAAGCTGCGCCAGGTTTTTTCCAACATCATCGACAACGCCATCGACGCGATGGAATCGACCACCGGCGAGCGCCGGCTCGAGTTCGCGATACAGAACAATGGCGCGGGAATGGCGGCGGTCAGGATTCGCGACAACGGCTGCGGAATCGCCGACGACAAGATCGCCAAAATTTTCAATCCGTTCTACACCTCGAAGGCCAACGGCACCGGGCTTGGGCTGGGCGTCGCGAAAAAAGTGATCGACGCGCATCGTGGAACGATCGAGGTGCAAAGCAAAGTGGGCAGTGGAACCGAATTCGTGCTGGCGATTCCGCTCAGCGACGCGGTGCGCGACAGCGCCGATCAATCAAGCGAATCATCTGACGCGGTCGGAGAAGCGGCAGGCGAACCGGCGCCGCAAAATAGCGCGCAGAACAACGGTGGCGGCGCCGCTACCACGCCGGTAATCCCGCTGGTATCGGGCGCGCCGTCCACCGAGAGCTCGAGGGCACGCAATTGAAAGGCCGATTGCTGGTAGTTGACGACGAGCGCGGAATCGTCATCGCGCTCAAGGGGCTCTTCACCAAGGAGGGCTACGAGGTCGAGACCGCGCAGTCGGGCGAGGAAGCGCTCGAGCAGGTCAAGGCCGGCCTGTTCCACGTGATCATCACCGATCTCAGCATGAAGGGAATGAGCGGGCTCGAATTGCTCAAGCAGGTCCGCGAACTCGATCCCGCGTGCGCCGTGCTGATGATCACCGCGTTCGGCACGCAGCGAATCGCGGTCGAAGCGATGAAGGCGGGGGCGGAGGACTACCTGCCCAAGCCGTTCGACAACGACGAGCTGCGCCTGAAAGTGCGCAAGGTGATGGAGACGCAGCTGCTCAAGCGCGCGCATAGCCAGCTGCTCGAACAGGTGCGCCTGGAGACCGGAGTTTTCGAGAATATGGTCGGGAGATCGCGCGCGATGATGCGCGTGTTCGAGACGATCGACAAGGTCGCGCCGACCGACGTCACGGTTTTGATCCGCGGCGAATCGGGCACCGGCAAGGAGCTGGTCGCCCGCGCGATCCATTTCCGAAGTCCGCGCGCGCGCAAGCCGTTTATCCCGGTCAATTGCGCGGCGTTCTCGCGCGAGCTGGTCGAGAGCGAGCTGTTCGGCCATGAAAAGGGCGCCTTTACCGGCGCCGTCGCGCGCCGCGAAGGCAAATTCGAAGCGGCCGACGGCGGCACATTATTCCTGGACGAGATCGGCGACATGGCGCTTGAGACGCAGGCCAAATTGCTGCGCGTGCTGCAGGAGCAGAAGTTCGAGCGGATCGGCGGGAATCAACCGCTGAGCGTGGACGTGCGGATAATCGCGGCGACCAATCAGGACCTCGAAGCGATGATTGCGCAGGGGAAGTTTCGCGAGGATCTCTACTACCGCCTGAAGGTGGTGGAGATTCGGGTGCCGCCGATTCGCGAGCGGCGCGAAGACGTGGCGCTGATGGTCCAGCACTTCATCGCGGAGGCATGCCAGCGTTTCTCCGCGCCGGAGAAACAGCTTACGCCGGAGGCGATGCGCGCGTGTGTCGAGGCGCCGTGGAAAGGCAACGCGCGTTCGCTCAAGGCGGCAATCGAGCAGGCGGTGATCCTGTCGCCGGGCGCCGAGATCACCGCCGAGGATCTTTTCG
The DNA here is from genome assembly GCA_963743865.1 of uncultured delta proteobacterium. Taxonomy (GTDB): domain Bacteria; phylum Desulfobacterota; class Binatia; order Binatales; family Binataceae; genus Binatus. The sequence continues at coordinate 2,258,374 of CAVURG010000006.1, read as the reverse complement.
CCGGCTCGGAACCGGATGGCGACCACGCGAGTCTGCCCGCGCCGGGCGCGTCGAATCACTCATCTGCGGCCGGCGAAGCGATCGACCCGGCGCTGACCTTTCGCGCGGCGAAAGAAAAATTCGTTGGCGATTGGGAACGCGATTTTTTCGTCCGCGCGCTGCGGGCGACCGGCGGCAATATCTCGCGCGCCGCAGAACGAACCGGGATGTACCGGCAAAGCTTTCAACAAAAAATGCGCGAACTCGGGATCACACTCGCGGATATCGGGCTCGCGCCCAAGGGTGACGGGAATTGATCCCGCGCAGACACGGAGACGATAAGCGATGAACTCCACCGAACCTCAGTCCACGAGCACGGTGCTCTCGACGACCAAGATTTATCCGCCGGTGCTGGCGGGCGCGCTGCTGCTGGCCACGCTAGTGCTGCACTTCCTCCTGCCCGAAGAGCGCACGGTGGGATGGTATCAGGTGATCGGCCTGCTGGTGGTTGCGTTCGGCGCGGGGCTGTCCTGCTTTGCCGCCGCGATTTTCCAGGCGCGCGAGACCACCAGGAATCCGTATGGCGAGCCGACCGCGTTGGTCACGCAGGCGCCGTACACCTGGACGCGAAACCCCATGTACCTGGGGGTCGCGGCCATGTTGACGGGACTGGCGATTTTCTTCAGTTCGATCGCGATGCTGCTGGCGCCGGCCGTGTTCTTTGCGGTGATCGATCGGATGGTAATTCCGCGCGAGGAGGAGACGATGGAGCGGCTCTTCGGCCAAGACTACGTCGACTACAAGAATCGCGTCAGGCGTTGGATCTGAAACTTTAGCGACCGGCGGCTACGCGAGCGAATCGCGCTCGGGGCCGAAAGGAGAACGGAAGTGTTATCAAGATTATTCAAGTTGATCGGAGGCAAGTTCAGCCGCTGGATCAAGGCGCGCGAGGCGCGCGATCCCGAGGCGGTGTACGAGTCCGCAATCTCGGATCGGGTGCGGCGCTATCATCAGCTCAAGACCGCGGCGGCCGGCGTCATCTACATGCGCAACAAGCTCGAGCGCGAGCTGCGCGAAAAGCTCGCCGAGATGAAGGAAGTCGATGAAGAAGCGGGGCAGGCCGCCGATATGAACGAGGATCAATGCGCGCTGATTCTGATTCAGCGCAAGCACATCCTCGACGGCGATTGCACGCGGCTGCGCGAAGAGCTCGGCGAACTGACTGCGGAAGCCGAGGACGCGAAGAAGAATTTGATCGCGTTCAAGGGCGAGATCGAGAAGCTCAAGGTCGAAAAGGTGCGAATGATCGCGCGGCTGAAGAACGCGCAGGCGCGGGTCCGAATCCAGCGCGCGCTCGAGGAGATTTCGTACGACGACGACGTCCGCGCGCTCGAAGAAGTGCGCGAGTCGATTCAGCGGATGCTCGCGCAGGCGGGCGTCAATCACGAAATCGCCGGCTCCGAACTCGGCGACAAGCTCGAGGCGATCCGCCAGCGCAACGCCGAGAACAAGGCCGAGATCGAGCTCGCGGACTTGAAGCGCAAGCGCCGACCGCCGCTGGCGCCGATGGATATTTTCACCGCCGCCGCCAACGCAGCCGCCAACGGCGACGTCAAGCAGGCGAGCTGAAATGGAAGAAATGGGAGCGCGTTTCAATACTGCGCGCGTCAGCGGCGGAACAGCGTCGAGTCCGCGATCGGCAGACCCAGCGCGTAGCGCCGCAACCAGTCGAGCGCGACCTGCGAGGTGATCAGTTTCACCCAGTCGCGGGTGCCGCGGAACTGGTAGCGGCGGGTCACGCCCCGATCGTCGGCGGACAGCGCGACGCAGACCGTGCCGACCGGCTTTTCCGGTGTGCCGCCGTCGGGGCCTGCGATTCCCGAGGTCGCGACCGACACGCTTGCGCCCGTGCGTTTGCGAACGCCGGCCGCCATCTCGCGCACGCATTCCTCGCTCACGGCGCCGTACGCTTTCAGCGTCTCCTCCGAAACGCCGAGCACGCCGGACTTCACGTCGTTGGAATAGGTGACGAGGTCCCCCTTGAAATATTGCGAGCAGCCGGGAACGTTGGTGATGCGATGTCCGATCAGCCCGCCGGTGCATGATTCGGCGACCGCCAGGGTAAATTTCTTTTCTATGAACAGGCGGCCGACGACTTCCTCCATCGTGGTATCGCCTTCGGCGTAAACGAACTGCGAGATTTTCTCGCGCACCCGCCCCGACAGCTCTTCGACCCTGCGATCGACTTCGCCGGGTTGTCCCTCGACTCTGATCTTCAGCGAAATCTGCGGGAAGCTCGCGCGGAACGAGACCTTGGCCTCTTCCGGTTTGATCAATCCCGCCACCGCTTCGTCGAGCGCCGACTCGCTCATGCCGAAGGTCTGGAAGACGCGAACCGCGTAAACTTTGTCGGTGCCGCGATTGGCGGAGATCCACGGTATCACCGTATTTTCCATCATCGGTTTCATTTCGCGGGGCACGCCGGGCAGGACGATCAGATGCGCGGTATGGCCGCCCAGCCGCACCGGCATCCTGAAGCCGGGCGCCGTGCCGAGCGGGTTCTGGATGATCGTCGCGCCCTCAGGGAAGAGCGCCTGCTTGAGGTTGTTCTCGGGCATCGGGCGGCCGATGGATGCAAACAAGCGCTGCATGTGCTGAACGGTGGCCTCGTCGCGGATCAATTTCGCGCCCGCGACGCGGGCAACGGTTTCGGTGGTCAGGTCGTCGGCGGTCGGTCCGATGCCGCCGGTCGAGATGACGAGGTCGCCCATCGCGATGGCGGTGCGCCATGCCCATTCCAGACGGTCGGGAACGTCGCCGACCGTAATCACCGCGACCAGATCGATTCCGATTTCCGAGAGCTTGTCGGAAAGGTAGTTGGCGTTGGTATCGACGACCTTGCCGCTGGTGATTTCGTCGCCGGTTGAAAGAATCACAGCGCTTTGAATCATCGGGAGCTCCTCGCGGGCGGGTAAGTTCAGAGCACGCGCACGATCAGCTGCAGCACGATATTGGCATAAATCGCCGCGGCCAAATCATCCAGCATGACGCCGGCGCCGTTGCGCATGCGGCGATCGATCAGGCTCGCCGGCCACGGTTTAATCACGTCGGCCGCTCGAAACAGAATGAATCCCAGGATCAGACAGCCGGCTGTCAGCGGATTGCCGAACATCGCGGCGGCCATGCCGAGCACTTCATCGATCACGATGCGCGAGTCGTCATGCTGATCGAATATTTTCTCGGCGCGATCGGAAATCCAGCACGAGATCGCAAACGCGATCGCGAAGACGATTAAGCACAGCGCGGGCGAATGCATCCAGAGCGGGCCGAACCCCAGCCATACTACCGCCAGCCCGACCACCGAGCCCGCGGTTCCCGGCGCAACCGGCGAGTAACCGGAATAAATTCCGGTGGCGAAGAAGATGATGAGCGAGCGCATCGGGTAAAACGGATTGCGCGAAGATAGCATGGCAGGCCGCAGCAGGGTAAGTGCGATCGAGTGCGCGGGCCGCAGATGCAGGAGCACCCGCGGCAAGCAGCTAGCTGGTGGTCAAGGTTACGGGGTCTTCTTCGGCGCCGACCTCGACCGACGCGACCCCTTCGATCGTTTGCGCGACTCCGATCACCAGATCGTCCCACGGCGGCACCAGTCCGCGACCGCTCACGCGCACGCATCCCGCCGAGCAATTTACTGACATCTGCGCGTCGCGAATTTTCGGATGCGCCACCAATGCCGCATGGACCAGAGCAGCGATCGCGGCGTCGTGCATCACTTTGGTTCGCTCCGGGTTGCCTTCACTGTCGATATGAGCCGCGAGCGCCGCAAGAGTTTTCGCGTGCGACGCTATCGAAAGGCGCTCGGTGTTGATAACCAGGTCGTAAATCGTGGGGTCGTCTATATCCCGCCCGAACAGACTCTGAGTGCGCGCCTTCACTTCCGCGTCGAAGTCGCGAACGCGCTTGTCGGCCGCCGCCGCGGCGAGGTTCTCGTCTTTTGCCACCTGCTTGACGCGCGCGGCCATCGGCGCCATCGTGCGCACCCTGATGCCGAATCCGCCTTCGGGGAGAAAATGGGCAGAACCGCGTCCGGCGACGACGATCCGGTCTTGCGCGGCCGCTTGCAGGAAAACCGCGCGATAGTACGCGGCGAAACGGCTGCTCTCGGCCTTGCGCTCCCAGAAGTGGGGGGTGCGCACGTCAAACCATTTCATCTGCTCGGCGCTCACGTTGAAGCGCTTGGCGGTCTCGGCGATTAGCTGCTCGCCGGTCTGGAACCGATAACCGAGTTCCCGCGCCGCGAGCTCGCCGAGCTCGATGCCCCTGCTGCCGATCTGCTGACTGATCGCGATAACCGCCATCGATGCTCCCCAAGCCGACGAGGTTCTTTTGCTGATGCCCGCCGCCATATTAGGTTCGCAGCCGCAGCTAGGGCAAACCAGTCTGCGATGGAATCGCCGTCGAGGTGACGATAGTATCTCGGCGGCCCGCAGGGTGGACCGTCGCCGGGCAACCCGTGGCGCATCTCGAGGCATGGAAGGAACGATGGAAGGATCGATGACACTCAATCGCAGCGCGAAGCGCGGCGGCGCGCCGCGAACTGGCGCGAATGCGCCCGCCAATGACTTGACGCGGGAGCTCGCGCTCGCAAAGAAAGCCGCGCGCGCCGCCGGCGAGATTTTGCGCGGTCATTGGCGCCGTGGCGGTTACGAGATCGGATCGAAGGGACACGACAATCCAGTCACCGCGGCCGACCTCGAGGCCGATCGCGCAATCAAGAAGTTGCTCCGCGGTCCATTCCCCGGCTACGGATGGCTCTCGGAGGAGACGGCGGACAACGATGACCGCCTGAAATGCCGGCGCGTGTGGATCGTCGATCCGCTCGACGGCACCAAGGAGTTCATCAAGGGCATTGCCGAGTTCGCGGTTGCGATCGCGCTGGTCGAAGATGGAGTGCCGGTGCTCGGCGTGACGTACAATCCGATCAAGCGCGAGATGTACTGGGCGGCGCGCGGGGTCGGATGTCACTTGAATACGCGGCGGGTGCGGGTCACGCGCAAGCGAACGCTCAAGGGGGCGACCGTGCTTGCCAGCCGCAGCGAAACCGCGCGCGGCGAGTGGCAGGTCTTCCAGGGGATGCTGAAAGTGAGCCCGACCGGCAGCGTCGCGTATAAGCTGGCGATGGTCGCGGCGGGCAAGGCCGATGCGACGTTCACGCGCTCGCCCAAAAGCGAGTGGGACATCGCGTCCGGAGCGGCGTTGGTCCTCGAGGCCGGCGGCACGATCGCCGATATCAAGGGACGCGAGATTCGTTTCAATCAGCGCAACGTGAAGCTCGAAGGGCTGATCGCGGACAACACCGCGCTGCACGCGGCGTTGATGAAGGTGGCGCCTCATCCGGCGCGCAAGCCGTAGCCGGCAAGGGGTAGCGGGCGGGTTTCAATTTCAACGAAACCACGCTTGAAAAGGGAGGTGCTCGGATGGCCAAGCTCAATAGTCAGCAGATCAGGGAAAGGGCACGAGCGATCGTTGCTGAAAATCCCGGCGGGATAAGATTCTCCCAGCTTAAGGAGAAAATCAGCGCGGAAAGCCCCGAGACGTCAAAGGGCAACATCGGCAGCTCCGTTTGGGACCTCAATGCTAAATACCCGTCCGAGATCAGCAAACCGAGTCGTGGCCTGTTCAAACCAAAAAATGCCGGCGGCGATGATTCCGTTGTCGTCGGCAACACAGAACAGATTGCCGCGACTGGTGCCAAAGTCAAAGAATCCGAGTTTTACGAACCTTTCGCACAGTGGCTAAAGGACGACCTCGACGAGGTAACTGAAGTTGCATCTCTCGGGGGCGCCAGCATGAAAACAAAGTGGGGCACGCCAGACGTAATCGGCGTGTATAAACCCTTAGCCGGAAACCTAATCAAGTTCCCGCTGGAAATCGTATCCGCTGAGATTAAAATCGATCCGCAAGCGCCGGTCGTCGCTTTTGGACAGGCCGTGGCATATCGATTGTTTTCGGCCAAGAGCTATGTTGCAATGCCAACCGCGCTAACCGAGGAAGATCAAAGCCGTCTGGAATCATTGTGTATGCTATTCGGAGTGGGGTTGGTGCTGTTCGACGTAGACAAAAGCAATCCCCGATTTTCCATTCGAGTCCGCGCTCAACGGTTTTCACCGGATATGTTCTACGTCAATGAATTCGCGGAACGGCTCAAACTGCACGACGGTCAAGTATTCGAGCATTTGTTCCGGTGAAAAGAGCCCCAGATTAGCTTTTTTCAAAAATCGCCCACTAGCCGCGAAGGACTGGAACCTACGGCGTTTCGCCGGAGGGGGCGGCGGCGATTTCATAACGCGCGCGGCCCGGCCCGGTTTCGGGCAGGAAGTACATCGTCACGATCGGCAGGAATTGGAAGACCAGAAAGCCGAGCATCACGGTGCGCAGTCCAATCCGCGCCGCGAGCGCGCCGCCGAGAAAGGGCGAGATGAACGCGCCGAGGTAGCCGACGGCCCAAACGAAGCCGATTGCGGCTCCCACCCGCGTCGGATTCATGCCGGGTAATTCCATCAGCAGGGTTGTGATCGCGGCGAGCGATCCCGCCGCTCCGATCCCGACCAGCACCAGCGAGAGCCTGATCCACATCGGATTGCGCAGTAAAATCGCGCCGGCGCATCCGACCAGGTTAGTGGCCGCGATCGGCCAGCTGAACGGCTTGCGCAGCCCCAGTATGCCGGTGCCGATTCCGCCGCCCAACGCCGCGAACAGGCCGGCCAACGGCAGCACCTGCGTCATCAGCGAGGCTTGCGAGAGCGTCATGGCGCGGTAGGTGCGGAAGAACTCGGGTAAAAACGCGGTGTAAATCTGGAAGACCCACATCCCGCCGAACAGCCCGGCCGCGATCAAGAGCACGTTGCGCATCTTCGCGACTTCCATCAGCGCTGACCCGCGCACCGCCGGCGCTTCGACCGCGCCCGGTGCGGACAGGCTGGTTTCGCTCCGGCGCTCGCGGCCGAAAAGCGTCCACAACAGCGCGACGCCCGCCGATCCGACGCCGTACCACAGCAAGACCATCCGCCACGACCCGACCGCCGCGAACAGCGCCGGTGTCGCGCGGAAGACGACGGTGAGTCCGACGTAGCTGAAGGCGAAGTTGATCATATTGATGTACGGCCATTCGCCTGCGCCGAACCATTGCATCGTGAGCGTGCCGGGCGGCGCAATCACGAGTCCGTAGCCGATCCCCTCCAGCACTCGGCAGGCGAGCAGCGCGGCGAAATCAGGCGCGTAGCCGCTGGCGACCTGTCCGATCGCCAGCAACCAGATTCCGATCACCAGCGCGCGCAGCGCGCCGATCCGCTCGGCGACGACGGCGCCCAAAAGCGAGAAGATGCCGATGCATAGCGCGATGATCGAGATGATCAAGCCCGCATCGCCAAGCGAGATGTTGAGCCCGTTCTTAATTTCCTGGAGTATCGGTGCGGGCGCGAGCCAGGCCAGCGACTGCGCGGTCAACAGCAGCAGCAGCAGGACTTCGATAATCCATCGGTAGGGCGAGAGTTTGCCGGGCTGGGTCATCGATTATTCGCGCTCCCGTTCGTGCTCACGGTATAGCCCGCCTCGCGGCCACCGCGCCACCGGAAAGCCGGCGCCGCGCCGCGCGCGAGACTTCAGATCATCTGCTCGCCGCTGGCCCATCGCAGGTAGAAGAACATTCCGAGGCCATAGACCGCCGCGATCAGAAAAAAAACCGCGCTGAACGACCTGGTCGCCTGCACAATCAGCCCGGTTGCAGCGACGCCGACGATGCCGGGGATGGTTGCGATGGTGTTCGAGATTCCCATCAGGATTCCGGCGTAGGTCGGGGCGACGTCCAGGTGATTGACCCCGAAGGCCGCGGAACTGATGCCGTTAGCCGAGGCTGCGACCGTGAGCAGCGCAACCGCCATCGCCGGCGAACCGGCCGCGGGCACTGCCAGCAGCGATATCGCACCGATCGCAAATGCCGCGCTCTGCATCGACTTTCGCACCGTGCCGACGCCGAGGCCGCGCGCGATAAGGGCGTCGGCCAGCCAGCCCGAGAAACTTATGGTGAAGAAGGTCGCAATCCATGGAATTATCGAGTACCCGCCGACACGTTCCAGCGGCACGCCAAACGTGTGATGCAGATAGGTCGGCATCCAGAGCAGCAGAATGTTAAATCCGAAGTTGCTGCAAAAATGCGCGACGACGATCGCCCATACCGCTTTCTCTCGCGCGATTGCCGCCCACGGTACCCGGACCGCGCGCGGCGCGGCCGAGCGCATCGACATGATCAGTTCGAGTTCGGCGGCGCCGATGCGCGATGAGGTCTCAGGCCGGTCGGCGGCCAGGTACATCCAGACTACGACCCATGCTGCGCCGAGCGCGCCCGAGATATAGAACAACGCGGGCCATCCGAAAGACGTGATAATAAGCGGACTTGCACTGAGCGCCACGACGGTGCCCACGTACATCCCGCTATAGTTGACCGATAACACGCGCGCGCGCTCGGACGGCAACGTCCAGCGAGCAGTCAGGCTGTGGATCGATGGAAAGTTCACCCCCTCGCCCAGCCCGAGCAGCACGCGAGCCGCGAGCAGCGCGGAAAATGTCGCGGCAGCGGCGAAAGGCGTAACGAAGGTTGCCAGCGACCAGATCGCGACTCCGGCCGCCAGCACGCGATGGCCGCCGAATCGATCGGCCATCCATCCACCGACGAGCTGCGTCCACAGGTATCCCCAGAACACCGCCGACAGCACGAGCCCCTGCGCGGCGGAAGTGTAGCCGAATTGGCGGGCGAGCGGGATTATCGCGACCGAGATGCTGATGCGATCGATGTAGCAAAGCGCGGTGCCGAGAAAGAACAGCGCGACGACCGTATAGCGTTGCGGCCATCGCGGAATTCCAGACGGGGTATCGCGCGCACGTGCAGGCTCGCCCATGATGCAGTGGAGCTTAAGCTGTGCGATGCAATCTTGGCCAGACCGGCGATATTGGCGCGCTCAAGAAAAGGACGCGGAAGGCATTCCTCCCGCGGCTGAAAGGAATCGGTTGCGCTTGAAGTCGAATCAGCGCTGCGGATACTTCCTATCTTCCGACTGCGTGGCGCACGGTGTTCAGGATATAGATGAAATCGCGCGCCGAGCGCACGTCGCCGAGCAACGCCACTCGCGAAAGAATCTCCATCTCGTCGCCCGTAATGTTGTGAACGCGCCGCAGTTGCTCGTTGTTCTTGAAATCATCCCAGGCCGAATCGGGCGCTGACTCAGTCTCGGGGCTCAGCAGTGCGTGCGCGCGAGGATTGGCGAGGAAAAATAGTTCACGGCGATCGAGTCCGAGTACTTCCGCCAGGCGGGTTAAAATCTTATCGGAGGGATGGCGTTTGCCTGATTCGAGGTGGCCGACGTATGGGGTGGAGGTCTTGATGCGACGGGCTACTTCCTCTTGAGTGAGGTCGAGTTGCCGTCTGCGCTCACGAATTACCTGTCCAAAACTGCGTTCCTTGATGCGTGCCATTAGTCCTGTTCCCCTTGTTTGTGCCGATTTGGCGCGATCTGCGATTTGACCGCATCCTCGCCAAAAAGGTGGTATTCGACCCTTACAGTAAGTAGCATCAAAATGACTTAAAGACAAATATACTGCCGGTGGATTTGCACAGGCACCTTCAACAGCGCCATACGTTTGCGAACGGCGTCGTTTCTACAAACTGTTTAGACTTCGCGGCTTTGGGAATATTTAATTGAAAGCGGACTTATTTTGCGATTAAGTCCTATTCATGCATGTTCAGGGGCGATCCCTGTCAATTTCCGTAGGGATTTCGCCCGTGATTGAGATAAATCGAAAAATCGGCGACGCCATCGTCGGCACGCGGCGGACTCTTGAAGTGCGCGGCAGCTCCGCGACGGAGGCCGTCCACCGAAACGATATCTTTGCCGATCGAGCGGCCGTCGCGATCGAAATAATGGACTTCGACCTGGAGAGGGCCTGTGTCGTCGCCTGTATTGCGAACCTCGCCCTCGACCAACACCTGGCCGCCGCTTCGCACCAGGCGAGTTTCGGCCACCTTGACCGGTTCCGTGCGGACCAAGGCGAAGAACACGTAGCCGGCGAAGCATAGCGCGCCGAGCAGAACGATGATCGCGCCTTTACGCATGCGGGGCACAGGCCGGTACGTGCGCGAGCCGGTATTCATCCGGGAAGTTCGCGCACAGGGCTCGCGCCTGGGTGACGATCTCGTCGCGCGCGTCGGTCCATTCAAAATTCATGTTGCAACCGGTTCAGAGTGAAATGTTTACGCTTACTTTGCGAGCTGTGGATATCTACTCAACTTCGATATTCACGATCGAGCGTCTGATCTGATTAACTGCGCGGCAAATGCATCATATTCGGGCGTCACCAGCATCTACGGGGTAGCGGAAATTCACGGCCGATACTAGGGATTTTCGGCGTCGTTCAATTATTACCCCGGTATGAATCTTGAAACCAATCCTGCCGGTTCATCACCGTAGCCCGCCACGTGCGGGCGCAGGAAGCCGCGGCCTGAGGCCGCGCATTTCGGAGGAGGGAAGAGTGGACAGAAGGAAAACGACCCGGGTCGTTGCCAGGCTTCAGCTAGTCGCCGGCGTCGCAGTGATTGGATTGCTGTGCAACTCGAATGCCTGGGCAGAAACGACCACAACCAAGACGACGAAACATCACCACAAGACGGTCACCACGACCACCGTCGTCGCCAGCACCAGCGAGCAGCAGCGGCTCGACGCGCTCTCTGGCCAGATGAGCAATCTGCAAAAGCAGACCAACGACACAACCAGCGAGGTCAAAAAGATAGAGCAGGAGATCACCGTCGCCACGCCGGCCACGGCCGACGCCAAGCCGGCCACGATCGGCGAGCACGTGGGGCTGGTCGAAAAGGATGTCAGCGACATCAAGAAGAATCTGTCGGACAACCTTGGCATCAGCGTCCACGCGCTGGTTGATGCGGGCTACGAGCATAACTTCAACCAGCCCAACGGCAACGTGAATAACATTCGGGTCTTCGACGAGGACGGGTTCCAGCTCAACCAGGGCAACCTGCACATCGAGCGCGATGGGACGGTTGGATTCGTGACCGACCTGAACTTCGGCCAGGTCGCGAACGCGCTTTCGACCGCGACGCACTACTCGAACACCTCGCACGTTGGTCCCCAATGGTTCGATCCGACGCAGTACTACCTGACCTATACCGCGCCGATCGGATCTGGCATCAGCCTGCAGGCAGGGCGTTTCGTGACGATGATGGGCGCGGAAACGATCAACACGTACAACAATCTGGGCTTCAACGAATCCAAGAGCATCATCTTCGGCTTCGGGATTCCATTCACCCACACCGGGGTCCGGGCGTCGTACACCTTCAACGATTACGTCTCCGGCAGCGTCGGCCTGAACAACGGATGGGACGATCCCGCGGCAGCCAACAATGGGGGTCCCAACTATGAGGGCGAGTTGACACTCAGCAACAAGGACAAGTCGCTGACCTTCATAACCAACCCCATGTGGGGTCCGAACCTGGTGGGCAAGTCCAACTCGAATCTCGGCGCGATTGATGAGGTCGCGACCTGGAAGCCGTCGTTCGTGCCCAATCTGACGCTTCAGACCGAGTATCTATACGCGAGTGAGACCGGTCCGGTAGTTAACGGTCACAGCGGGACGTGGCAGGGACTGGCGCAGTACCTGGTGTACGACTTCACCCCTTCGCTGGAGTCGGCCACACGCGGCGAATTTTTCCAGGACAAGGATGGGGCGCGCAGCGGAACTGCCCAGACGTTGTGGGAAATTACCCAGACGCTGAGCTACAAGATACCCGAAGTGACGGGACTGCTTGCGAGGCTTGAGTACCGTCACGACAATTCCAGCCAGAACTATTTCTCAAACAACAACTTCGTCAGCCCGGTGACCGGCACGCAGCATCTATGGCACGGGCAGGACACCTTGGACGCCAACTTCATTTACGCCTTCTAAGGGAGGAGCGAATCAGACGCGCAGCGATGCGCCGGCGGCGGGTCCGAACACGCGGGCCCGCCGCTTTTTGTTGCACGCGATGGATGCGTGAGAGTAGTTTTTCTCGCGCGCACCCCATGAATCACGCGTCTGCCGCCGTAATCCTCGTCCTGCTCCTGTTCGGCCCGCTCGCGATCGCGAAGGTCGAACGCAATATCGAGCTGTACTGCCTGGCGCTCGGCGTGCTCGCGACCATCCTTGGGACCGGCTTCACGCGGGATTTGATTTCAGAGGCGTTGCACGAGCCGGTCGGTATCAGCGTCGCGGTGATAGTCGCCGCTGTGCTGTTCGGATGGACGCGGCGCAGGCTCGACCGGGTCTTCAACCGGCTGCGCAAGCGAGTATCGCGGCCGGTACTGACCGCCGCGACGATTTTCGCGATCGCGTCCATCTCGAGCGTCATCACCGCGATCGTCGCCGCCCTGGTGCTGGTCGAGGTGACCGGCCTGCTTCATTTTCCACGCGACAAGCGGGTGCGCGTGACGGTTGCGGGATGCTTCGCGATCGGCCTGGGCGCGTCGTTGACGCCGCTGGGCGAGCCGCTCTCGACGCTTGCCGCGCGAGCGCTCAATCTGGGCTTCTTCGGGCTGTTCGATTTGCTGGCGCCGTGGGTGTTTCCGGGCGTGCTTGCGAGTTCGATCGTCGCGGGCGCGTTTGCCCGCGGTGAATATGACGAGGCGCCCGCGGGCGCGCACGTGCGCCAATCCTACAGCGCGATTTTCGTTCAAGCGGCCAAAGTGTTTGCGTTCATCGCGGGCCTGGTGCTGATCAGCAGCGCTTACGGCCCGATTGCCAATGAGTACGTCAGCAAAATGAGCAACGATCTTCTGTTCTGGGCCAATACCGTGTCTGCCGCGCTCGACAATGCGACCCTGGTCGCGCTCGAAGTCCACCGCATGACCCTCCCGCGCGCGCGCGAGGCGATTGTGGCGCTGCTGGTTTCGGGCGGGATGCTGATACCGGGCAATATCCCCAACATCGTGAGCGCGGGAGCGTTCAGAATCAGGAGCGGCGCGTGGGCGAAGATTGGCGTGCCGATGGGATTGATCATGCTGGGCATCTATTTTGCTGTGATCAAATTGTTGGGCTGATGGGCGGAAGAAATAGAGGCTCCGATGCTGGATCCTCCACTGAAACGCAAGTCACTGGGCGCGCGATGCTGCTCGAATGTGCGGCAGATGCCCGTTCGATGGGCGTTGCGTTAAGGGAGTTTTCGTGACAGAAAGCGTTGTCGGTCGAAACGTTCGAATGAGTCTGGTGTGACGGCCGGTGTAATTCCTGGTACGTCTCATGCCATCGTCCGCGGGTGCGGATGGCGCGCGGTTTCTATGGATCAATCAACAAGTATGGGTATGCCGCCCCATTAAGCGGCCAGGAGGGTTACGGGTTCGATGACGCCTAAACAAGTTCTGCAAATGATCAAGGACAAGGGCGTGGTGATGGTCGATCTGAAATTCATCGATCTGCTCGGCACGTGGCAGCATTTCACTGCCCCGATCTCCGAGTTCAAGGATGAAGCGCCCTTCGATGAAGGCCTCGGTTTCGACGGGTCGTCGATTCGCGGCTGGCAGACGATCGACAGCAGCGACATGCTGGTGATCCCCGATCCGGACACGGCGGTGATGGATCCTTTCACCAAGGATCCCACGCTGAGCCTCATCGCCGACATCTCCGATCCGATCACCCGCGCCGACTACACGCGCGACCCGCGCAATATCTCGCGCAAGGCCGAGGCTTATCTGAAGACCACCGGCATCGGCGACACGGCCTACTTCGGACCCGAGCCGGAGTTTTTCATCTTCGACTCGCTGCGCTACGACACGACCAGCATTCGAGCTACTACTACATCGACTCGAACGAAGGTAACTGGAACAGCGGGCGCGAGGGCGGGGTCAAGGAAGGCGCGAACCTCGGCTACAAGGTCAAGAACAAAGACGGCTACTTCCCGGTCCCGCCGATGGACACCCTGCAGGACATCCGCACCGAGATGGTGCTCGAGATGGAGCGGGTCGGCATCCGCGTCGAGAAGCAGCATCACGAAGTCGCCACGGCCGGCCAGGCCGAAATCGACATGCGCTTTCAGCCGCTGATCAAAATGGCCGACTGGCTGACCTGGTACAAATACATCGTCAAGAACGTCGCGGTGCGCCACGGGATGACGGTGACCTTCATGCCCAAGCCGATCTTCGGCGACAACGGCACCGGCATGCACACCCATCAGAGCATCTGGAAGGGCGAGACGCCGCTGTTCGCGGGCAACGGCTACGCCGGGATGTCGGAACTCGCGATGCACTACATCGCGGGCATCCTGCATCACGCGCCGACGATCGCGGCCTTCACCAATCCGGGCACCAACTCGTATCGCCGGCTGGTGCCGGGCTTCGAGGCGCCGATCAACCTGGCGTACTCGTCGCGCAACCGCTCGGCCGTCGGTGCGAATCCCGATGTACTCGCCGTCGCCGAAGGCCAAGCGAATCGAAGTACGGTTCCCCGACCCGACCTGCAATCCGTATCTCGCGTTCTCCGCGATGCTGATGGCGGGGCTCGACGGAATTCAGCGCCGGCTCGATCCGGGCCAGCCGCTCGACAAGGACATCTACGCACTGACGCCGGCCGAGCTGGCCGAGGTGCCGAGCATGCCCGCGTCGCTCGAGGAATCACTGGACAACCTGAAGAAGGATCACGAGTTCCTGCTCAAGGGCGACGTCTTTACGGAGGACCTGATCGAGACCTGGATCGAATACAAGATGGCGAACGAAGTCAGCGAGATTCGTCTGCGGCCGCATCCGTACGAATTCGCGCTGTACTACGACGCGTAAGCAGGGGCAGTCAATCGTAAGATGGAAAGCGGCGGGCCGGTGGCCCGCCGCTTTCTTTTGCGCGCGATGGATTGGTGTGGAAGCGGCTGTTTCGACTCAGCCTTGATCTACTGGCTTGTCGCGTGCGAGCGCTTCGACTTTTTCGAGTCGTTCCTGCAACTTCTTATTGTCGTCGCGAAGCTTGTCGATGTCTTCGCGCAATCTTTGGCCTTCCTGGACGCGGGTGCGGCCCTCGCCGATCGATGCGATCGCGTCGTTGGCATGGCGCTGCACGCGCCCGTCGAGATCGCGATCGGCGAGGCGCCGCAGAGCGGGCAGCGCACGCGGATCGCCGATCTCTGCGAAAGCGGACGGGATGCGCATCCGCACCATGAACTCGCGATCGTCGGCGAGCGGAGTCATGAAATCGAGAATTTCGACGCGCCGGTTGTCTTTGAGCGCCGCAAATCGCGCCAGCGCGCCGACCGCGGCCACGCGCGCCCGCGGCGGCCGGCCGTACGCCGAGAATTCGCGGGCGACATCGATCGCGCGCTCGTCGCGCAGTTCGGCCATCCCGGCTATCGCGTGGGTTCGTATCACTTCGAGATACGAGTCACGCCCAAGAGCCTCGAAAAGATGGGCGAAGGCGCGTTCATCGCGCGTCTTGCCGAGCGCGAGGACCGCCTCGGCCTCGACAAAGTAGCTTTCGTCGCCGGTGGCGACGACGCCGGCAAGCGCAGACGCCGCTTGGGCGTTGCCGCGAAAATTGCCGAGCGCGCGCACCACGGCGCGCCGCGCCTTGGGATGCGGCAGCTTGAGTCCTTCGAGCAGCGCGTCGAGGGCGGCGGTCGTGCGAATTGTACCGAGCGCGGCTGCCCCATCGGCCTGCACGCCCCAGAACTTGTCGGTGAGCATCGCGTCGCGGAGTAGCACGGTCGCTTGCGGGCTGCCCTCGGCGCCGAGCTCGCGCGCGGCTGCGCCACGGCCGATCGCTTCGGGAGCGTGGCGCAGTTCGGTTTCGAGCGCCTCGCGTCCGCGCTTGTGCTTGAGGGTCTTCAGGATGTCGTGTTCGGGATCGAAGCGCACCGCCTTGGGCGCCTTGTCCATGACAAAATTGAAAACCTGCTCGCGGTCCTTTATTTCCACGCGGTGGCGCGTTTCACGGCCCTCGGCGTCCATCAGCGCAATCGTGACGGGAAAGCTGAACGCGGAAGCAATCGTGTCGCCGGTCTTGTGCGTCTGCTTGACCGTGACGCTGAGCAATTTTTTCTTGTCGTCGAAGGCGCTGGAGACTTCGATTTCGGGATGCCCTTCCTTGTACACCCACTGGTCGAAGAAAAAGTCGAGGTTGCGGCCGGTGGTGTCCTCGAACGCGCGCTGCAGATCCTGGGTGATGACGTTGGCGCCGCGATGGCGGGTGCAATAGAGGTTGAGCGACTTGAAAAACAGATCGTCGCCGCTGACACGGCGGAGCATGTGCAGGACCAGGCTGCCTTTTTCGTAGAGATGGCGATCGAACAATTCGATCGGCGTGCGATAGCGGTTGCATACGATCGGGCGGCGGTAGTGATTGGCGTCCTCGTCGAGATAGGCTTCGCGATCCTGCCGGACATTCCACGCGAACTCGTCGGCGCCGAGATTCTCTTCGCACCAGAGCGCCTCGAAGTAAGTCGCGAAGCCCTCGTTGAGCCACGCATGCGCCCAATCGCGGCAGGTCAGCAAGTCGCCCCACCATTGATGAGCGAGCTCGTGCGCGACCAGCGGATCGCTCTTGAAGTCGAGATGCGCGCGCGCGTCGTGCAGAGTGTCGGCGGTTTGCGTGGTCGCCGAGGTGTTTTCCATCCCGCCGAAAATAAAATCGCTGACCGCGACCTGCGCATACTTGGCGTAAGGATAGGCAACGCCGATCACGCGCTCGAAAAACTGGATCATCTTCGGCGTGTTGCCGAACGCGCGGCGCGCGTCGTCCTCGCGGCCAGGCGCAAAGTAGTAAGTGACGGGGACGCTACCGGCCCGCTCTTCGATCATCGCGAACTCACCGGCGGCCAGCGTGATCAGATATGCAGAGTGCGGCACGTCATGACGCCAGTGGAAGGTGCGGGTCTTCGCCGTGGCGTCGGAGGATGTGCCGACCAGCGCGCCGTTGGAAATCGCGGTGAATTGTTCGGGAACGGTGGCGACGACTTCGCTGGTGGTTCGATTGTTGGGGTAGTCGTAGCACGGAAACCAGTAGCGCGAGTCCTCGTCCTCGCCCTGCGTCCAGGCTTGCCGGGGCTTGTTCGGATACTCCGGGTCGGGGCCGACAAAATAGAGTCCGCGGCGCGGCTGACCCGCGTAGTCGATCGCGATCTCGATTTCTTCGCCGGCTCCGAGAGCGCGCGGCAGCGCGATCCGCAGCTTGCCGTCGGCGGTCTCGAAGGTCGCGGGCTCGCCGCCCGCGCGGACGGCGTTGATCGCGAGTTCGGCGGCGTCGAATTCGAGGCGCTCGAGAGGGCCGGCGATCGCGGAGAGTCGATGGGTCGCGGTGCCGGTGATCTTTTTCGCGTCGAAGTCGAGGGTGACTTCGAGCTTGATATGATTGATGTTGGCGTCGCGATCGCGCGCCCATTTTGCCTCGACGTGATCCGGCTGAAACGCGCGTCGTCCACGGGCGAAGGCGACGCTGAAGGCGTCGCGATCGCCAAGCTCCATCGCCAATTGATCGAGAAATCGCGGCTTGTGCATGGCCGCTGATGTTATGAACCGAAGTGGCGGCGCGCAAACGGCAGCGTTCAGCCGGTTTCCACGATGACGGCTTCGTTCGGAGCGAGCGTCAGGGGATATTTCGCGGACCCGGCCGGGCGAGCGGCGCTCGTGCTCAGCAGGATTACCCCGGCGGGCAAATCGATCTCGCGCGGCTCGGCGGTGAAATTCAGCGCGACGACAATGTGCTGCGCGGGCGTATCGCGATGGAAGACGAGACAATCTTCGGGCGCGCCATCGAAGGCGCGATAGCTGCCCTCGATCAGCGCCGGCGTTGATTTGCGCAATTGGATCAGCCGGCGATAGAGCGAGAGCATCGAGTGCGGATCGTTCATCTGGCGCGTGACGTTGACGGCCTTGAAGTCTCCGCACGGCAGCCAGGTCCTCGCGCTGGCGGAGAATCCGCCATTGCGGGCGCCCGACCATTGCATCGGCGAGCGGCAACCGTCGCGTCCGACCGGATCGTGTATGCGATCGGCGGGAATTTCCGCGTCGCGCATCCCGATTTCTTCGCCGTAGTAAATGAATGGCGTGCCGCGCAATGCCACCATCATCACCGCTGCGACGCGGGCGCGTGCGTCACCGTCGCCAGCCTGCGAATAGCGCGAAATATGGCGCGGGAAATCGTGATTCGAGAGCGTCCAGGTGGGCCACGCTCCGGGTCCGAAGGACTTTTCCGTCAGCTCGATCGCGGCGCGGAAGCGGCGCGCGTCGTAGCGCGCAAGCAGAAAGCGAAAGTTGAACCCGAGCTGAAGCTCGTCGGGCCGCAGATAGTCCGCCAGCCGTTCCTGCTCGCGCGGCCAGGTCTCGCCGACCATCATCCGATCTTCGTAACTGTCGGTGACGCGGCGCAACCCGCGAATGATTTCGTGAACCTCGGGCCGGTCCGAACTGTACAGCGGATCCTGCGTGCCCTCCGCGTACCACGGGATGTCGGGATCGCGCTCGGCGCGGACCGGATTGTCGCGGAGCTGGTCGTCCTTGATGAGCCCCTGGATTACGTCGATGCGAAAACCGTCAGCGCCGCGATCGAGCCAGAAGCGGATGGCGCCGTGAATTGCCTCGACCACTTCGGGATTTCGATAATTCAGGTCGGGCTGCTGCTCGAGGAACGTGTGCAAGTACCATGACGCCGTGGCGGGGTCGTACTTCCACGCATCGCCGCCGAAGTAGCTCTGCCAGTTGCTGGGCGGACGATCCGGCGTTCCGGGAATCCAGATGTACCAGTCGCGTTTGGGATTGCTGTGCGACGCGCGCGACTCGACGAACCATGGATGCTGATTCGAGGTATGGTTGGGCACCAGATCGACGATCACGCGGATCCCGCGGCGATGCGCCTGTGCGACCAGGCGATCGAAGGCGGCGAGATCGCCGAGGTCCGGGTGGATGCCGCAGTAGTCGCTGATGTCGTAGCCCCAGTCGTCGAGCGGCGACGGATTGATGGGGTTCAGCCAGATGGCGTCGATGCCGAGCGAGTTGGGCGTGCCGTCATTGAGATAGTCGAGATGCGCGGTGACGCCGTCGAGATCGCCGATGCCGTCTCCGTTCGAATCGGCAAACGAGCGCGGATAGATCTGATAGAAGACGGCGCGCTGCCACCACCCAGGATTCGGGTTTTGTACGATCACTTGTCGGTGAAGCCGAGATCGTTCAGGCGGTCGCGCGCGTCTTTGGCGGCGTCGCGATGAACCATCAGGCGGGTCGGGACCGCGGCGGTCATGCCGAGCAGCCGCGACGATCCGGCGTCAAAAACGAATGATTCGATGCCGGCTTCGTTAAGGTAGTCGTGAGCCATCCGGACCGGCGTCGGATCGATGCTGGCGAATACTTCCTCGAGTTCGGATGGATCGGGCGGTTCTATTCCGGGCATTTGGTTCCTTTCCTGGCCGCGATGCACTCAATTGGCGCAATTCGATGCGGACGCGATTACCTTCACCCGATTATAGATGACCGCGACGCATCCCACTATCAAGAATATCGCGATCAATGCGTCGAAGCGATGAAAATACGGCGCAAGGTCCTTCCAGTGCTGCCCGAGTTTCATCCCGCCGTAGGCCAGCGCGAGACACCATATGTATGACCCGAGCAGCGTGTAGATGGTGAACGGGACGAGTTTCATCCGCGACACTCCCGCGGGAAATGCGATAAAGGTGCGCACTACCGGCAGCATGCGGCTCCAGAAGACGGTGTGCGAACCCCATCGCGCGAAAAAGCGGTCGGCGATGTCGAGTTCGTGCTCAGCGATGAGGACGTAACGGCCGTAGCGCTCGATGAAAGGACGGCCGCCCCAGGCGCCGGCGAAATACGCGACGTACGAGCCGAGCAGGCATCCGACCGCGCCCGCGATCGCGACCATATTCAAACCGAAGCGGCCGGTGGCGACCAGGTAGCCCGAGAACGGCATGATGATTTCGGAGGGCAGCGGGATGCATGCGCTTTCGATCGCCATCATCAGGACAACCCCGCCGTAGCCGAGCGCAGATATCGTCGTGATAATGAAAACCGAGATCCCGGAAACTATTTTATTGAGCATTTTTTCGAGCCGTTCTTATGGCTAAAGCGCAAGTACACACAGTGGCATGGCGCGGCGGCGGTTACGAGATGACGGGCAACTCACAAGGGGCACGCGGCGGCCTTGGACAGCTAATGCTGCATACTTGTATATATCTATAATTCTTATGTATATATTTATATATCTTAAGCGGAATATAACGAACCAGAACGCCACACACGAGTCGAGGCAACACCGATGGCAAACAATACGTTGACAATTACCGACAATCGGACCGGCAAGAAATACGAGATACCGATCGAAGAGGGCGAAGTGATTCGCGCGATGGATTTGCGTCAAATCAAGACCGGCGCCGACGACTTCGGCCTGATGACCTACGATCCATCGTTCGGCAACACGGCGTCGTGCCGCAGCCGGGTCACGTTCATCGACGGCGACAAGGGCATACTGCGCTATCGCGGTTATCCGATCGAAGAACTCGCTGAGAAAAGCAACTACCTCGAGACCGCGTACCTGATCGTCAAAGGCGAGCTGCCGGACCAGGAGCACTACGAGCGCTGGAAGCACAACATCACGATTCACACGATGGTGCACGAGAATATCAAGATGTTCATGGAGGGCTTCCGCTACGACTCGCATCCGATGGGGATGTTGCTCAGTACCGTCGGCGCGCTCTCGACCTTTTATCCCGACGCCAGCGCTATTCACGACCTCGAATCGCGCCGGCTGCAGACCCGCCGCCTCATCGGCAAGATGCCGACCCTGGCGGCGTTCGCGTATCGGCATACCCGGGGACTTCCTTACGTCTATCCCGACAACGAGCTGAGCTACACCGGCAATCTGCTTGCGATGCTGTTCAAAATGACGGAGCTCAAGTACAAGCCGAACCCGGTGCTCGAGCGCGCGCTCGACGTGCTCTTCATCCTGCACGCGGATCACGAGCAGAACTGCTCCACCAATGCGATGCGCGCGGTGGGAAGCTCGCAGCCCGATCCCTACGCCTGCGCGGCCGCTGCTATCGGAGCGCTTTACGGCCCTCTGCATGGCGGCGCGAACGAAGCTGCTATCCGGATGCTTATGGAAATCGGTTCCGTGTCGGCCATTCCCGCGCTGATCAAGAAGGTCAAGGAGGGCGAGCGCCGGCTGATGGGCTTTGGCCATCGAGTGTACAAGAACTACGATCCGCGCGCGAAAATCCTCAAGCATTTTGCGGCGCAGGTGTTCGAGGTGACCGGCCGCAATCCGCTGATCGATATCGCGGTAGAGCTCGAGCGAATCGCGCTCCAGGACGACTATTTCATCTCGCACAAGTTGTATCCCAACGTCGATTTCTATTCGGGGATAATCTACCAGGCGATGGGCTTCCCGATGACGATGTTCCCGGTGTTGTTCGCGATCCCGCGCATGTCCGGATGGATGGCGCAATGGGCCGAGATGGTGCGCGATCCCGAACAGAAGATCGCGCGGCCGCGCCAGGTATATATCGGTGAATCGACGCGGCACTACACCCCGATACAGTCGCGGCCCAAGCCGACAGTGCACGAAGACGCGGTTAGCGAGGCAATCTAACGCCGGTCAGATAATTTCAAAACCGTCGCGGGGCGGCGTTATTGGCAATTGCTGGATCTACGATTGGCCTTAGCGGTATTTCCCTGCTATGGCTGATAAAGGCCCTTCGATGAAGTTCAGGGGTGCCTAATCCAGAAGGATGGCAGTGCTGCGATGGGTAAGAATGGCGGCAAGGCAGCTGACACCATCTTGACGCTCGAAGAAGCGCTCAGGCAGTTTGCGCGCAAGAGGGCTGAAGCTGGCGTAAAGACCAAGGAAGTGACCGCACCGGCCACCAACGTCCGCTTCGCTGACTTTTCGGCCACGGTCAAGCGTGAGGGCGATGCGACGACTGCCGGGCACGACCTCAAGCCGGCAGATGACGGCGCGACTGCCTCCGCTCGGCGCAACGCAGCGAATGCCGGGATGCCGGCGCGCGAGGAGATCATCGCGCTGATCGGCGGCATTCCGCGTACGCTTGAGCAGCTCGAGCAACTCGAGGCCGCTGAGAAAGCCTACCAGGAAGATTTTCCCGCGAGCGCGCCAGAGAATGCCGAGGTCGAAGACGGCTCGGAAGCTGGCGAAGCGGGCGGGGTGGCACTCGCGGGCCGCCATGCCCTCATTGGCGACTACGCGTTCACCGCGACGGGCGCCGCCCTGATGGTGTTGGCGGCGTTCCTGATCACTCGCGTGCCAATCGTCAATAATGAATCAGGATTGGTGACGCATACGATCGCGATGCCGGCGCTGAAGGCATCCTCGCTGATGCGTGCGGATGAGCTGATAACGGCTTTCGTCGTAATCCCGAACACCGACGTCCAACTGGCGTCGGCTGGATCCCGGCTCAAATCGGACAAGCTCGAGGCCCGAATCAAGGACACCCTTAAGTTGCGCGCCTTCCCCGATATCGGCGTTTCCGTGTCGAAGGCGGGTGATGTGTATCTGGCGGGCGAAGTTTATAGCCTGGATGAGGCGCGCAAGATCGCGCAAATCGTGCGCCGCGTGAACGGCGTGAATCGGGTTCATTTTCTGCACCCCGACGTTCAACCTGCCGATGGTCCCGCATTCTTCGGCGTGACGACGGCGTCGGCGCCCGAAGTCTGGGGAGCGAAGGTGCAGGCCGTGTTCATCGGGTCGCCGGCGGATAAAGCAGGAATCAAGCCGGGCGACGTGATCAGCGTGTTTGACGGGGAAACGATTCCCGACGCAAAAGCATTGAACGATCTCCTCGCCCACTATTCTCCCGGCCAGCGCGTGCAATTCCGCGCGTGGCATGACGGCCATCCCGAATATTTGGTGGCGCGCCTGGGTGAGGCGACGACGGTGGCGAGCCGGTAGGCTAGCGACGCTGTTATAGCCGGTGCTTTAGGGGCGGTTATCGAACCGCCCCTTTTTCTTGCGCCTTATGCCTCGACGAAGTGTTCCGTCGCTCCGAATCGACGGGTAATCCGCAGGATTTTGACGCGCGGCGCTGACCTTTTTTTGCCGTCTTTTGCTAACCATAACGCGATGTGACGCACCTTCGGCAGGATTCTCAACCTCTGGTGGGCTGGAATGGTCAGTATTGACTTCTTCGTGGCACGGTTAGAGGCTGCATTGTGGGCTTTTGTGCGAAATCGAGCGATACGGCTCGCTTAAAGGGGAGTTGGTAAATCTCCCCCGGGGGGAGGCTTGGCCTTACGATGGCATCCTCGGAAGAAATCCTGACCATCGCTGAGTTGTCGGCGCATCTTCGCGTCCATCCAACTACGATTTACCGCTTGCTGCGTGAAGGGCGAATACCGGGCTTCCGGGTCGGCAGTGCGTGGCGATTCAGCCGCGCGGCGATCGAAATATGGGAGCATGAGCAAGCCGAACCAATCGGCGGAGATCCCGCGCCCACGCGCAAAGCCAAAGGCCGCAAGGCACGAAAGTAGCGGCAAACTATTCTCCGCGCGCCTGCTTTTCTGTCATTCTCTGCGAAGTCGAGCGATCATGCTTTGCTCTGACTGACAAAAGGAAAAAAGGACAGCGCGACGTGGACTCCAGCGAAAATGCAACCTCGCGGCATCGCAGACCTTCACCGGTAGCCGAGTACTTCGGCCGCTTAGCCGCCACTTATGGCGATGGCGAGTACTACGGGAATCGGCGCCGCGCCGTGCTCGAGGCGATCGCCGGGGAAATCGCACAGGCGCGCGACGTGCTCGATGTGGGATGCGGCAATGGCGCCTATCTCGCGAAATTTGCGGCGGCGCCCGGAAATCGCCGGGTGACCGGCGCCGACTTGTCGATCGGCATGCTGCTGTCCGCGCGCCGGCGAGTCGGCGTGAAATGCCGGCTGCTTTGCGCGGACGTGTCACGACTGCCGTTCAAGCCGGGGTCGTTCGATTTAATTTTCGCCAGCCACGTCCTGCAGTTCGTCGCGGATGTCGAACTCGATGGCGTCGTGGCGGAGTTCGCGCGATGCTTGCGGCCCGGCGGGTTGATAGTGGCGACCGGGCAGCGCGACGAAGGTTTTCGACAGATGCTGAGTGCGATCGTCGGTCCGGACCGCTGGCGCGAATATCGCGAGGTTATCTTTCAGCGTGCGACGCGCCGAGAAACCGATACGGGTCCCGACGATCGCTACCAGCGGGCGCTTGCCAGCTCCGGTCTGCGCGTCGAGGAACGCATGGCGCCGTTTACGGTCGCGTGGGCGGATATCGAAGAGTTGATCAACGTCAGATGGATGCCATTGATACCGGAGGGCGAGCGCGAACGGGCAGGCGCGATGCTGGCGGAAGTCGCGGCCGCCGCCAACGCCGGCGGGCCGCGCAGTTTGACGCTGCGCGAACCGCTGATCCTTGGCAGGCGCGATAGCTGAGTCCGGCGCCGTTTGACAAGCGCGCGGTCAACCTAATAGCTAACCCACAAAAGCACATGGCGGAGAGTTTCGCGCCGATGCCCACGAAATACACCGAGGTGAAAGGATACGCGACCTACTACCACTACAGCGGCGCTACGACGCTGCCCGACGTGGTCCCGGACTTTTCACGCGGCCGCAAGATTTTGTTCGTTCACGGCGCCGGCTCGAACGGCCACACCTGGCATCGCCAGATCGACGCGTTCGGCGCCAAGCACAGTCCAATCGCGCTCGATTTGCCCGGCCATGGACGCTCGGCGGGGGTCGAAGGGCTGCGCACGGTTGGCGACTACGCCGACTTCATCGCGGCTTTTCTCGATGCGCTGAAGATCAAAGCGGCGGTGATACTGGGGCATTCGATGGGCGGCGCGATCGCGATGGACCTGGCGCTGCGCCGCGCCGCGCGCGTCGAGGCGTTGATCCTCAGCTGCACGGCGCCGAAGTTCAACATCACGGCCGATCGAATCGAGGCATTGCGGGCAATCACGATGGGCCGGGCGCCGCAGGCCTTCAACACTGACGGCTATTCACCCCGCACTCTGAAGGAAAACTTCGACGTCGTCCGCGAAGGCTGGATGGAACAAATCAAGACCGATCCGCGCGTGCGCTATACCGACATCGTCGCGTGCTCGCAGCTCGATTTGCGCGACGCGATCGGAAAGATCGACAAACCGGCGCTGGTGATTGCCGGCGCCGACGACCAGGGCACCACCGCGGCCGACGCGCAGTTTATCGCCGGCAAGATTCGCGGCGCGAGCTGCAAGATCATCGCGGACGCCGGCCACTATATCCCGCGCGAGCGTCCCGCCGAGTACAACGCCGCGATCGAACAGTTCGTTTCTTCACTGCCGAACTGAAGTAGGAATTTGAGATGAGTTTAACCCGCAAAACCGCAGTCGCCGGGGTGTTCGAGCATCCGACCCGCTTCGCGCCGGACAAAAGCCTGTTCCAGATAATGGCGGAGAGCGTGCGTGGCGCGCTGGACGACGCCGGCTTGACGATCAAGGACGTCAACGGGCTGTGCACGGCCGGAATCGGGATGAGCGGGATGGGAATCGTCGGCTTGTGCGACTACCTGAACCTGACGCCGAACTTTGTCGACTCGACCTCGATCGGCGGGTCGTCGTTCGTGGCGCATACCGCGCACGCCGCGGCCGCGATCCACGCCGGGCTGTGCGACGTATGCGTGGTGGTCTATGGCTCGACCGCGGCCTCGTCGCGGTTTGCGATTGGCACGGGCGGAGAACGCGGCGGCGCCGGCGATCCGTGCGACCAGTACGAGATTCCGTTCGGCCCGACTACCGTCGGCGCGTACGCGATGATCGCGCAGCGCCATATGCATGACTACGGGACGACCTCCGAGCAGCTCGCCGAAATAGCGGTCACCACGCGCCTGCATGCGTCCATGAATCCGGCCGCCAAGTACCGCGACTCGATCACGGTGGAAGACGTACTCGCGTCGCGAATCATCTCGTCGCCGCTGCATCTGCTGGATTGCTGTATCATCAGCGACGGCGGCGGAGCGCTGGTGATCACGTCGGCGGAGCGCGCGCGCGATTTGAAGAAGAAGCCGGTTTTCATCCTTGGCGCGGGCGAGACGGTGCGGCACGCGGCGCGCGGGCAGCGCGATTTTCTGGAAATCGCGGCGGCGCAATCGGGCCGGTTGGCGTTCGAGCGCGCCGGCGTCGCGCACAAGGACATCGACATGGCGATGATCTACGACTCGTTCACGATCACCGTGCTGTCCACGCTGGAGAATCTCGGCTTTTGCAAGCGCGGCGAAGGCGGTGCGTTCGTGTCGGGCGGACGGCTGCGCTTCGACGGCGAACTTCCGATCAACACCGACGGCGGAGGGTTGTCGTCGAATCATCCGGGGATGCGCGGAATCTTCCTGGTGATCGAAGCGGCCAGGCAACTGCGCGGCGAATGCGGTCCGCGGCAGGTAAGGGATTGCAAAATCGCACTCGTGCATGGCACCGGCGGCGCGCTCGGCACGCGGCATTCGGGCGCGACGCTAATTCTCAGCAATCAGTAACCTCAGGGCGGGCGGACCAAAACTCATGGCGGAACAGACGCAAGCGAAGAAATACTCGAAGCCACTCCCGCATCTCGACGAAGAGAACCGTCCGTGGTGGGAAGCGCTGCAACGGCACGAATTATACATCCAGAAATGCGGCAGTTGCGGCGAGCTGCGCTACTATCCGCGTGCGCTGTGCACGAATTGCATGTCGTCGCAGGTGCAATGGATAAAATGCAGCGGGCGCGCCACGGTCTATACCTTCACCACCACCTATCAGAACCAGGCGCCGGGGTTTCGCGAGTCGCTGCCCTACATCATGGCCTACGTCGAGTTGGAAGAGGGCGTGAAAATGCTCACCAACCTTGTCGACTGCCAGCCGGAACAGGCTAAAATAGGGATGCCCGTCGAGGTCGTATACGAGGACGTCACGCCCGCGGTGACGCTCGCGAAATTTCGCCCGGCGAGGTGAGGGCTCAATCCTGGTGAGTACAATTCTTGATCTGCACACGCATAGCGAAGCATCGGAAGACAGCCGCGCGCCGGTGGAGGCATACCTCAACTGGATCAAGCTGCGCCAGGCCGAGCGGCCGGTCGATGGAATCGTCCTGACCGAGCATCGCCAGTTCAATCGCGACGCCGACTACCGCCGCCTCGAGGACAAATTCGGAACGTTGGTGTTGCGCGCGTCGGAAGTCGAAACCACCTACGGACACATGCTGGTGTTCGGGGTGAACGATGACATCGTGGCGCGCTTCGATTTTGCCGACGTGCGGCTCGACGCGCAGACTTTGATCGATGAAGTGGCGCGGATGGGCGGAATTGTCGTGCCGTGTCATCCCGGCCGCCCCAACATCGGGCTCTACGAGCACTATCAGTCGAGGCCGCCGCTGGAGAACGTGGTCGCGGTCGAAGCGCTCAACGGCGGCTCGCGCAAGGGCGAAGACGAGCGCAGCGCGGAATTGATCGCGAAACACGGGTTTGCCGCGACCGGCGGTTCCGACAGTCATCTGGTGAGCCTGATCGGGCTGTGCGCGACAAAATTCAGCGCTTACATCAAGACGATCGACGACCTGGTGCGGGAATTGAAGACCGGCAACTACGAGCCGGTGGATTTCCGGCCGCGGCGCAAAACCGTGCCGCATGCGGTCGCGATGGAAACCCGGTAACGCGCCGCACCGGCGATAGCGAGACACCTACGATGGCAGTGAATTACGATCCGGCACTGATCAACAAGGTCTTCGAAATCACCGAGCCGGTCGAGGTCAAGGCCGAGAAGATAAAACGCTACTGCGCGGCGCTCGGCGAGACCAATCCGATATATACGGATGCGGAGGCGGCGAAAAAAGGCCCGTATGGAGAGATCGTCGCGCCGCCCTCGTTCGCGGTGACGTTCCGCAACGGGCGGCATTTCTTCGAGAACGTGCCGCGCTTCGGAATGCGCGGTTTCGACGCCGGCAAGGATGTCGAGTTCGTCGCGCCGATCAGGCCGGGCGACAATGTAACGCTCAGCTCGCACGTGAAGGAAATCTACGAGAAAACGGGACGGACGGGCACGATGGTGTTCGTCGTAATCCGCTCGACGCTGAAGAACCAGAACGGTCAAGTGCTGGCCCATATCGACCATCGCTTCATGAACCGCCCCTGAGCGCAGCGCTATCGGGAAATCGAATCACGTGAACAGTTTCGAACAGATTAATATCGGCGACACGCTCGGCCCGCTCGAGTTGTTCGTGAGCAAGGATCAGTGCCGCGCCTATGCCAGGACGATGGGCATGGGCGAGGGCGCGGGACGCTTCACCGACGATGAAGCCGCCAGGAAAGAAGGGCTGCCGGGCATGATCATCCCGGGCAACATGAGCCTCGGACTGCTCTCCAAGCTGGTGACGGATTGGATCGGCTCGAGCAACGCGTGGCTGACGCGGATGAGCACGACCTATCGCGTGCCGGTGCAACCCGATCGCACGGTCACGATTCACGGCTTTATCACGAACAAGAATCCCGAAGATCGCACGGTCGAGATCGACGTCTGGATGGAGAACGAGGAGTCGGAGCGCCTCGTGACAGGGACGGCGACCGTCGAGTTCAGGAAGTAGCCGGGAGGATTGGCGCGGCTGACGCGTCTCCGTTTGTCGCGCGAGGTGCAGACTCAGCCGCTTCTTTTGCGGCGGTTCACGCCGGGCGGGGAGTGTATCGCTCAATGGTGACAGCTTCACGGGAATTCCAGGTGATGGCAAAACCGGCGGGCGCAGTCTGCAACCTCGACTGTAGCTACTGCTATTACCTCGACAAATCGGCTCTGTACCCCAACGGCGGATCGCTTCGGATGACCGATGATCTGCTCGAGCGCTACATCGTCCAGCAGATCGAGGCCTCCCCTAAAGACGTGATTTTCTTCGAGTGGCACGGCGGCGAGCCGACCATCCTGGGGCTCGATTATTTTCGCCTAATCGTCGAGCTCCAGCGCAAGCACCGATCTCCGGGACGGCAGATCCTCAATGGCATTCAGACCAACGGCACGCTGATCGACGAACAATGGTGCCGCTTCCTCGCCGCGGAACGCTTCCACGTCGGAATCAGCCTCGACGGACCCAGGGCGCTCCATGATCGCTATCGCGTGACCAAGGGCGGACGTCCGACTCACAAGCAGGTGATGCAATCCTTGCGGCTCTTGAAGCGCTACCGGGTTCCGTGCGACGTGCTGTGCGTCGTCCATCGTGGGAACGTCCGGCAGCCGACTGCGGTTTACCGCTTTTTCAAGGAGCTGGGCGTGGAGTGCCTGCAATTCCTTCCGCTGGTTGTGCGCCACGGCGGGGTCGGGGTAAGCGCGGAGACGGTGCCGGTAGAAGCCTACGGAGAGTTCCTGTGCACGATTTTTGACGAGTGGTTCAGGAACGATATCGGCCGCATCGCCATCCAGAACTTCGATGAGGCGCTAAGGCCCTGGCTCGGGGTGGAGCATGCTTTGTGCATTTTCAAGGAGACCTGCGGCGATGTCGTGGTCGTCGAGCATAACGGAGATTTCTACTCCTGCGATCATTTTGTCGATCCCGAGCATCGCATCGGGAACATTTTCGAAACACCGCTGGTGGAAATACTGGAGGACCCGGCGCAGCGCGAGTTCGGACGCAAGAAGCGCGACGGACTGCCCCGATACTGCCGGGAATGCGAGGTCCTGAAGTCGTGCAATGGCGGCTGCCCGAAGGACCGGTTTGCCCGGACACCCGACGGCGAACCGGGTCTTAACTATCTTTGCCCGGGTCTGAAAAAGTTCTTCACCCATAGCCGCCCGCCCCTGCAAAAGATCGCGTCGCTGATGCGGTCAGGCGTACCAGTGGAGCGGCTCATGGATAATCTGCGCTCCGAGGATGGCGAAGCCTCTGCGCGAGCAGGGCGCAACGACCCTTGTCCCTGTGGCAGCGGCCTGAAATACAAAAAGTGCTGCCTCGATTCCCGTAAACCGCAGCTTGGTCAGGACCGTGAGGGCTGAGCGACCTCGAAGGGGTTTTACACGGCGCGGAGTTCGGCCGAAATATCGCCGCGGGTGGCCAGCGTCGCAGGTATGAACCCGCTGGCTGCTCCGATCAGGGCGGCGATCATGAAGCTGTAGGCGACGACTCGCGGCGACAGCGTCAGGGCGAGCGCCAGCGGACCGAGCGCTCCGGAAACATGCGGCAACAGTTCGAATCCCAGGTATGCCAGGCCGCACCCGAGCACACCGCCGGTCACGCCGACGATCAGTCCCTCGACCAGGATTCGCGCAATGATCGAGTTGCGCGTGAACCCAATCGCGCGCATTACCGCCATTTCGTGGCGCCGTTCGCGCACCGCCATCGCAGCCGTGTTGACGGCGACCAACCCGATCGTGAAGATCACGATCACCGCAAGAAATTTTGCGCCGTTAATCAGAAGGGCAATACTGCCGGCCATCTCGCTCTTGATCAGCGCGACTTCGGTTTCGGTGGCCGTCTCGTGCGCCGAATTGGCGAACATTTCATCGATTGCGCCGATCACTTCGGGCGCCGATTGCGAGCGATCTATTTTCACCCAGAACAGGTTGGCGATGCCGGGCCTGCCCAGCAGTTCTTCCATGTAGTCGCGCCTGAAAATAATTCGAGGCCCAGCGGCTTGCGCGTTCAGCACGCCCACAATTGTCAGTTGCAGATCGACCGGATACACCGTGCCGCGCAGCATGATCGTGTCGCCGACCTTCCAGCCGTAAACCTTCATCAAGGTGGTCCCGATGAGGGCTGCGGTGCGCAGATTTTCGAATTCGTGCTCGGTCTCCGCGCTGATTTCCCAATCGGGAAAGATCTCGCGGATGTGATCGTCGTCGGTGGCGAGGATGCCGATCTGCTCGTTCGGATCGCGGTAAGTTCCCATGAAGACGCTGTAGCCGGCCACTGCCTCCACGTGTGGAACTTTTTCGATCTGCCGGCGATACGCTTCGGGCAGCATGTAGGCGAAGCCCGCCTTGCTGTGACAGATGAGCCGCAGCGAGTTGGCGCGGTCGCGCAGGACCTGGTTGAGCAGTCCGGGCAGGCTGATCAGGGACGCGAAGATGAACACCGAGACGGTGATCGACAGCATGGTAAGAATCGTGCGCCGCTTGTTGCGGGTGAGGTTTATGAGCACGAGCGACAGGTATTTCATGGCGCGAACTTAATTGTAGTGAAACCCATCGTAGGTTTGCAGGGGTAACCCCTGCACCCGGTGTTGAAACAAAGTGCGGGCTGACGGCCTGTAAGAACTTTTTTGTGTCATCCTGAGCGAAGCGAAGGAACCCGGATCCGGGATTCTTCGCTTCAGCAGCTTCCGCTCAGAATGACACGGAAGGGCGAGCGGGTTGAGTGAAGCGTGCGAAGCTCGGCTAGACCAGCAGGGAGCCGCGGAACGGCTCGTCGCGCGGGGGAGGGAACTGGAGCAGGTTGATGGCCCATTTGCGCGCTTGGCGCAGCGCGTCCTCAGCGCGGCGGAAGATTCGCTCGCGATACATCACCGACCATACGTACGCATCGACCGACGGCTCCTCGCCGAGCGTGATGTCGAGCATCCAGTCCTCGAGCTGCGGGCCGCAAATCAGCAGGCGCACGACCCGCCCGTGATCGATTACGATACCGCGCGCCTCGCGCGGGATGCGAAACTCGTCCTTGACGCGCTTGATGACATTGGGCGGCGCATGCTGCTCGGTCATCGCGACGTAGGCCCAATCGCCCTGCGGAGGATTGGCCTCGCGCGCGATGCGCAGGTTGTTGTCGGTCAGGTCTTCCTTGGCGCGATCCTGATCGTAGTCGCGCGCGACCTGGTAAAAGGCCATCGCGACCGGCAACTGCGGCATCTCAGTTTCGGACTTGGCCTTCTTGGGTTTCTTGAAGGTGGTTTCGACCCACCAGCGGTTTTCGACGTTGGGCTTTTGCGGCATCAGGCGACCCGGCGAGATTTGCGAGCGTCGATCCGCGCGGTGCGCCTCGATTTTCGTGCGATCGAAA
Organism: uncultured delta proteobacterium; assembly: GCA_963743865.1. Lineage (GTDB taxonomy): Bacteria > Desulfobacterota > Binatia > Binatales > Binataceae > Binatus. Next base: position 2,226,360 of record CAVURG010000006.1, on the reverse strand, counting down.
TACGCGCCGCGGCGCTTGCGGACCCGATTTGCAGCGCGACGCGTGCTCGAGATTCCCGCCCGGGTGCGCGAGCGCGATGAGCCGCGGCGGCCGGGGACTTTAAGCCCGGTCACCATCCGGCGCGAGAACAGGTCGGCCTTGCGCTCGGCGTCGGACCAGAACAGGAAATGACCCATCTCGTGGTAGATCATTTGAATCCACAGACGCTCGCTGAAATAGACGCGTCCGCGTTTCCAGTTTTCGGGATGCACCAGATGGATGCGGCCGTCCTCGTAGGTGCGGCCGGCGGTCTTGCCCCAATCGATGTACTCGAACCATTCGATCCGCGGGCGGCGCAGTTTGAAGTATCGGCACATCGAGGAAATGGCGCGGTTGAAATGCGCGGCGCGATGGCCGCGGAAAAATTCGGCGAGGTTGCGATCAATTTCGCGGCGATGAGCGACAGGAGGAACAATCATTCGCACGACCAGGCGACCTCCGCTGACAGGTGATAAAGATCATACGGAGGCGGGTTCATCATAGTCAAACCGTTTCAGGAAAATACAGTTCTATAACTCGCCGTTTGATTGCTCCAGAAGTTCAAAATCGCCTGCCAGACAGCGGCGTTGGCCCATTGCACAGAGATAAATCTAGCCGAGGGTGCCGGAGGCTTTGAGACCCGCGATCTCGTCCCAAGTCAGGCCCATTTCGAGCGCGACTTCCTCGGTATGCTGTCCGAGTTCGGGCGCCGCACGATGGGGGATTGTGTCGGCGTCGCCAAACTCGACCGGGCTGTTAACGACGCGGCATCCGGGAATATTCGGATGGTCCACGGCGGCGAAAGCGCCGATAGCTTCGGCCTGCGGATCGTCGAGCACTTCGGCGTCGGTGCGAACGGGCGCCCAGATGAGATTGTGGCGATCGAAAATCGGCGCCCAATCGTCGCGAGCTCCGCGCCGCAATCGCGCGATCTATTTCGTCGGTGAGCGCGGTGCAGTTTTGCGCGCGCGCGGCTGAATCCTTGAAGCGCGGATCGTCCTGCCAATCCGGCTTGCCCAGCGCGAGGCAGAAATCCGGCCAATACCGATCGCTTTGGATCATCACGAAGTAAATCCATCGCGCCGTCGGCGCATCGATAGGAACTCCACATCGGATTTATGCGCTCGGTGCGCGACTCGGATCGTGGCGAGTAGCCGGTCATGAGGCCGATGGTAAGGTCCGACGCGTTCATCCACAGCCCCATCGAGAACAGCGAGAGGTTGACCTCGCGGCCGCGGCCGCTACGCTCGCGCCCGAGCAGCGCGGCTGAGATTGCGCCCGCCAGGCCCAAGCCGACGGCGTGATCGATCATCGCGGGCCGCTGCGCCGGCGGCGACTGTCCCGGCTCGGCGATCGTCGCCATCAGGCCCGAGCGCGCCCACGCGGCGGCGTAGTCGTAGGAAGGGCGGTTGCGATCGGGTCCGCGATGCCCGTAGCCGTTGATCGACGCGTAGATGAGCCGCGGATTTTTCGCAGCCAGAGTTGGGTAGTCGAGTTTCATGCGCTCGATCGCGTCCAGGCGCAGGCTGGTGACGAAGACGTCGGCGTGTTCGATCAGCTTGAGCGCGAAGGCGTGGCCGTCGGGCCGGCGCAGGTCAACCGCGACCGAGCGTTTGTTGCGATTGTCGAGTTCAAACGGCGGACGGATGAGCACATTGGGATCGCCCATCGCGCGGGTGAAGAAGCCGCGAATCGGGTCTCCGGTGGCCGGGTCTTCGAGCTTGATAACGTCGGCGCCCCAGTCGCCCAGCACGGCGGTGGTGGACGGGCCGGCCACCCACATCGCAACTTCGACAACTCTGACGCCCTTGAGCGGACGGTCCATCGCATCGGTCTCCTTCATCGGATGAAACCGAATTCGTATCAGGAGTCGGCGCAAGAATGAAACCGCGCGCGGAGTTTTTCTTTCCGCGCGCGGCGTGATCCCGGCGATTGAATCGGAGGGTTAGTCGCTAGCCGGCGGGATTGACCCGGCGCATCCCGCGCCGATCGCGCCGGCGTGATCGATTAACCGTCAAGCGCTGGATCCGGCTCGCTTCCTTCAGCCGCAGGCGCAGCGGAGCGCCGCCGCGGCCTGCCACCAGTTCCGACAGCCGCCATCGCAAGCCACGGGCATCCATGCCGAGCGCGTCGCATACGTTGTCAAATGACAACGGAGAATTGACGCCCTTGGTGAAGATCCAGTTCCACGCCTCGTTAAACGAGCTGCGTTTGCGCAGGCTGGTCGAGCCGCCGAATTCCTGCACGACGTTGATCGCGTCGGCCAGCACCGCGAGCATCAGGCGCTGCTCGCTGGAGAGCGATCTTGTGCCGACCATCTCGAAGAACTGGCTGCGAAGGATAACGTCGGGAAAGGGACGTGAATCGGCGTCAGCGATTGCAAAAACGGCGGTATCTCATGGTTCAGCTTCCTTCCTCCTCCGAGCGAACGGCTTGAGCGTCGAAATTGGCCGCGAGAGATGGGCGAACCCAGCAGCATTCCTTATGCGACGCCTCATCCCGTCTAATATCCTTCGACGGAAAAAGAAACTTAGTGAGAACGGTGACTCATTGCAAGAGAAAAGTCACCGCGAAAATTCGTGCTCGCGAGGCTTGGATTGAGCCAAGTTTGTCAGACGATAAAAGCCGAAATCAGCGAAACGGCGTCGCAAACGCGCCTGCGGCGTCGGCGAACGATGCGCGCAAAGGCGCGAAACGCCGTTGTTGTCGATACGAGCGGACGGTCTGCTATACTTCAGTCGTCAGGTGCAAGCGCGGCGCTCGCCGAGAGCAGGGCGATAACGGAAATAATCACGGCCGGAGTGCGGGGCCGCCCAGGCAAGGGCGGCGCGCATTCGGCAGCATTGGGAATAATTGAATCGGTGGAAATGGATCAGGCACGAAAAGATCGGAAGACGCGGCAGATAACGATCGGCGGCGCCAGGGTCGGCGGCGATGCGCCGGTGGTGGTGCAATCGATGTGCGCGACGCGAACCATCGACGTCGATAAGACAGTCGCGCAGGCCCATCAGTTGGCGAACGCAGGCGCGGGAATTGTCCGAATCGCGATGGACAACGAGAAGGAAATCCCGGCGCTCAAGGAAATCCGCGCGCAGACCAAGGGAATCGTGCTGTCGGTCGATTTGCAGGAGAACTACAAGATAGCCGCCCGGGTCGCGCCGCACGTTGACAAGATTCGCTACAACCCGGGCCATCTCCACCATATGGAAAAGTCGAAGACGATCGCGCAGAAGGTGAAATGGCTGGTGGATGTGGCCCGCGACAACAACCTCGCGATCCGCATCGGCGTCAACTGCGGCTCGGTCGCGCCGGCGTTTGTGGACAAGTATCCGGGCGATCAACTGGCCGCGATCGTCGAGTCGGCGGCGTACCATTGCGAGCTGATGGACGAGCTCGGGCTTCACGCGCTTCGTCGTGTCGCTCAAGGATTCCGATCCCAACAAGGTGATGGACGCGAATCGGCGCTTCTCCAAGCGCCGGCCCGACGTGCCGATCCATCTTGGCGTCACGGAGGCGGGGTTGCCGCCCGACGGAATCATCAAGACCCGGATCGCGTTCGAAAAACTGCTCGCGCAGGGCATCGGCGATACGATCCGCGTCTCGCTGACGCTGCCCAACGAGCGCAAGCACGAGGAAGTGATCGTCGGCCACAAGATTATCGAGGACGTCGCGGCGGGCAGGTTCATCTCGGTGCCCGATTTCGGCGCGGGGCTCAACATCATCTCGTGCCCGTCGTGCTCGCGGGTCGAGAACGAGAAGTTCGTCGAGCTGGCGCAGCAGGTCAAGGAACTCACGGCTTACGCCGAGAAGCACAAGATCACGATTGCGGTGATGGGATGCCGGGTTAACGGGCCGGGCGAGACCGATGACGCCGACCTTGGGTTGTGGTGCGGTCCGACCACGGTGAATCTCAAGAAGAAAGATAAGAAGATAGGTTATTTCGGCTACGAAGAAGTGCTGCCCAAGCTGCGCGCCGAGCTGGATCGGCTGATTGCCGAGCGCTCGGCCGCAGCGAACTAAGCGGCGCTGGCGTTCGACTGCGACTGGAGCCGCTATGCTTCGCAGGCAGCTCGGTCGGTCCGCGCCCGTCATCGCCGGAACATCGGGGCAGAGTCAGATCTTCTGATTGGTCTTGCGCCAGTCGGCGAGGAACCGCTCGAGCCCGAGATCCGTCAGCGGATGATGCAGCGTCTGCTTGAGCACGGCGAACGGCACGGTCGCGATATCGGCGCCGACCTCGGCCGCGCGCAGCAGATGCGTGGTGTTGCGCACCGAGGCGACCAGCACCTCGGCCGGATAGTCGTAGTTCGACAGGATCTGCACCATATCCTCGACGATCGCGAATCCGTCCTGTCCGATGTCGTCGAGACGTCCGACGAACGGCGACAGAAACGAGGCGCCGACTTGGCCGCCGCGAGCGCCTGGAGCGGAGTGAAGATCAGCGTGACGTTGACGCGGATGCCGCGTTTGGCGAGCGCGCGGGTGGCCTTCAGGCCTTCGATGATCATCGGGCACTTGACGACGATGTTCTTGTGGAGCTGGGCGAGCTTCTCGCCCTCCTCGATCATCGCGGCAGCGTCGGTCGAGACGACCTCGGCGCTGATCGGTCCGTCGACGATTTCGCAAATCTCGCGCAGCACGTCGTGGTACGGACGCCCGGTTTTCGCCAGCAGGATGGATTGGTGGTGACGCCGTCGCCATGATCCCCAACTGGCGGCCTCGCGAATCTCGGTGACCTCTGCCGTGTCGATAAAATACTTCATCGGGTAGATGCCTCGCGTTTGGACGATTGCGGCCTCAGCAGGTCCGCTCGCGCCAGAGTAACACGAAACGGCGACTTGAGTGCCGCGAGCATCTCGGAAATCGAAGCGTTGAGCTTCGGATGGATCAGCGCGGGCGCCAGCTCGCTCATCGGGCGGCACAAGCGGCGCTCGTGAGGCGCGGATGCGGCACTTTCGATGCGTTGAGTTTCGGATGGATCAGCGTGGCGCAGCTCGCTCATCGGCGAGCACGAAGCGCCGCTCATGCAGCCGCGGATGCGGAACTTTGAGGATTCGCGTGTCGATAATTTCCTTGTTGAAGAACAGCAAATCAAGGTCGATGATTCGCGGCCGGTACTTGCCGCGGGATTGCTTGCGTCCCTTGACCCGCTTGCGGCCCATCATCCGCTCGAGCGCGAGCAGGCGGCGCATCAGAACGTCGGCGGGCAGTTCGGTCTCGACTTCGACGACGCCGTTGAGGAACGCGCCCTTGAGATCGCCGATCGGTTCGGTCTCGTAGATCGAGGATTGGCGCACGATCCTCGTGTCCGGGATCGCAGCGATCCGCGCAATCGCCTCGCGATAATTGGCGGCCCGATCGCCGAGATTACTGCCTATTCCGATGAAAGCCCGATTGGGCATCCTCGCCGTTAAAACCGCAGCGCTTTTAGTCGGTCCACCGCCTCGACCAACCGTTCGCTCGACACCGTAAGTGAAAAGCGAACGTATCCCTCGCCACCCTTGCCGAATCCGGAGCCGGGCGTAATCGCGACGCCGGCTTCCTTCAATACGCGCTCGGTAAATGAAACCGAGGTATAACCACGCGGAACTTTGGCCCAGAGGTAAAAGGTCGCCCGCGGCTTCTCGCATTCCAGCCCGAGCGCGCGGATCGATCCGACCAGCAGGTCGCGGCGTTGCTTGTAGATCGCGCAATATTCGGCGAGCTGGTCGCCGTCTCCGCCTTCCAGGCCCGTGATCGCGGCTTCCTGCACCGCCTGGAAAACGCCGGAATCCATGTTGGTCTTGACCTTGCCGAGCGCGCCGATCAACTGGGCGTTGCCGATCGCGAAGCCGACGCGCCATCCGGTCATCGAATAGGTCTTCGAGAACGAATGGAACTCGATCGCGCATTCGCGCGAGCCGTCGGCCTGGAAAACGCTCGGCGCTCGATAGCCGTCGTAGGCAATTTCGGAGTAGGCGATGTCGTGGGCGAGGATGATGTCGTGCTTGAGGCAGAAATTGACCGCGTCCTCGAAAAACGAGAGGTCAACGGTCGCCGCGGTTGGATTGTTCGGATAGTTCAGCCACAGCATCCGGGCGCGGCGCGCCACTTCGGCGGGAATCGAGGCGAGATCGGGAACGAATCCGTTTTCTTTTCTGAGCGGCAGGAAATACGGCTCGCCTCCGTTGAAGACGCATCCCGAGTAGTACACCGGGTATCCGGGGTCGGGAATCAGCACGATGTCGCCGGGATCGACGACCGCGGTCGAGAAGTTTGCGATGCCTTCCTTGGAGCCGATCAGAGCGCAGACCTCGCGCTGAGGGTCGAAGCTGACGCCGAAGCGCCGCCGGTACCAATCCGCGGCCGCATTGCGAAATCGCGGCAAGCCTTCGTAGTCGGGATAGCGGTGATTTACCGGGTCGTCGGCGGCGCGCTTGAGCGTCTCGACGATGTGACGCGGCGTGGGCAGGTCGGGGTCGCCGATCGAAGGCTGATAACGTCAACGCCCTTGCTTGCCACCTCCTTTTTCAGGCGGTCAAGTTCGGCAAAAAGGTAGGGCGGTAAAAGACCCAGTCGAGAAGCAGTCTTGATTTGCACCTGTTGAAACAGCCTCAGACCACAAGGCTTGGTCATAAGTAACATACTTTCCGGGCCGTCGAAACTACCTGGCGCAATAAATCGGCGTTCTCGCACAACGGGAATCCACAGGTGCGCCGATCGATTGGACGATCCAGCACAGCGTGGAAAATTAACTTTACTTGATCGAAAGCGATCGTGTTGTTAGAAAGTTTAACGGTCGATGTGGTGGCGCGGCGGCGCTGTTTGGGATTATTCACAAGCCTGATCGTGAGCATGAATCGGATAGTGCTGCCACTCGCCCTGGCGATGCTGGTGCTGGGCGGGTCAGTGATCGCACTGTCGCAGCGGCCATGGGCGCCTCGCGCAGACGTAGTCCAGCCGATCCCATTTAGCCATCGGGTACACGCCGGGGTGAACAAGATTCCCTGTCAGTATTGCCATGCCTATGCAAGCCGATCGTCTGAACCGGGCATTCCGCCGGTAGCCAAATGCGTGGGATGCCACGGCAACAGAACTGCGGGAGGCGGAATCCAGCCGGTGACGCGGCCGTGGACGGACGACACGCCGGCGGCGTTCGAGATTCAGTGGAATCGGGTGTACACGCTGCCCGACTTCGTGCGCTTCACGCATCGGCCGCATATTCATGCCGGCCTGCGATGCCAGACTTGTCACGGCCCGGTGGAAACGATGGATCGCGTGGCGCCGGCGTTTGAAATCAACATGGGCTTCTGCGTGGACTGTCACACGAAGAAAAAAGCGACGCTCGACTGCGTGGGCTGTCATCACTGAGTTAGTGAGTTAGGAATCAGATGCGCAAGCGACCGTCGATATCCAGGCGATCATTCATCAAGCTGGCCGCGACTGCGGGTGCGGCGGCGGCGATCCCTGGCTGCGAGCCGGCGGCGAGGAAGCTGATCCCGTACGTGGTGCCCGATGAGAACGTAGTTCCCGGCGTGCCGAGTTTTTTTGCCACGACGTGTTCGGAGTGCCCGGCGGGATGCGGTGTGGTGGCGCGAATCCGGGAAGGGCGGGTCGTCAAGCTGGAGGGCAATCCGGCCGATCCAATTGGCCAGGGTTCTTTGTGCGCGCGGGGACAGGCGGCGCTGCAAGGCCTGTACAATCCCGATCGCCTGGCGCATCCGCAAGTTCGCGGCGGCGACGGCGCGATCCGGACGGTTTCGTGGGACGAAGCGGACAAAATGCTCGGCGACAGGCTGGCGGCGGCGGCGAAGGCGGGCAAGGACCGCGTCGCGTTCTTCGGTTCGCCGCAGGGCCCGACCTTCAGAAAAATCGCGCTCGCGTTTCTCGGCGCCTATGGCTCGTCGCGCGCGATATTTTACGAGGCCATCAACCAGGAACCGGCGCGGGTTGCGGCGAAAACGATCTTTGGGCGGCGCGACCTGCCGTCGTATCGAATCGATCAGGCCGAAGTGCTGATTTCTTTCGGTGCGGATTTTCTCGAGACCTGGCAATCTCCGGTGGAACTCGCGCGTCAATACGCGCTGTTTCGCACGCCGCATCAGCGGCGCGGCACGCTGGGCATCGGCCGCGCCATCTACGTCGGCCCGCGGCTGGGCATGACGGCGTCGAAGTGCGACGACTGGATCGCGACTGCTCCGGGTGCGCAGGCCGATGTTGCGTGGAGCGTGCTCAACGTTCTGGTCAAGCAGCGCTGGGTTTCGCAGAACTCGGGCTTCGATCTCGCGGCGCTCACCAAGGCGGTCGCGAATTTCGATCCGGCTGCCACCAGCGCGCGGACCGGTGTGCCAGTCGAAACTATTCTCAGTCTCGGCGAGACGTTCGGCAGGGCGGACGGCGCGCTGGCGATCGCGGGCACGGACGATTCGTCGGCTCATCTTGCGGCGATGATCCTCAACGCGGTCACCGGCAATTTCGGCAAGACCGTGATGTTCCTCGAAGGCTCGCCGGCCGAAGAAACCAGCACGCCGGATGAAGTGGACGCGGCGATTGACGCGATGCGCGGCGGCAAGATCGATGCGGTGTTCATCGCCGGCGGAAATCCGGTCTTCACGATGCCCGGGTCGGCGCGGATGGCCGAGGCGATCCAGAAAGTTCCGTTCGTCGCGTGGGCGGGAGGCGTGCCGGACGAGACCGCGGCGATGGCGAGTCTTCTCCTGCCAGCGCATCATCCGCTCGAATCATGGCGCGACACGGCGCCGCGGGCGGGAATCCGCGGACTGGGACAGCCGGTGATGCAGCCGGTGTTCGACAGCAAGCCGGTCGGCGACATCCTGCTGGCGGCGGCCGCCGGATCATCGAGCGCGAAACTTCCGTGGGCGAGCGCTGCCGAGGCAGTCAAAGCTGAATGGCTGGCGCTGGCTCCCAAAGCAGACGGCGCTGATCCGGAAGATTTTTGGGTAAGCGTCCGGCGCGAAGGCGGATTGTTCGAGGAACAGCATCTCTCGGCGCTCAGCCTCGACACGTCTCCGTTCAAGGCGCCCGTGCCGGCCGCGGCTCAGTCGGAACTTTCCGTTTATGCCTATCCACATCTGTTTCCTTTACGACGGCCGCGGCGCCGACAAGCCGTGGCTGCAGGAATTGCCCGAGCCGGTCACGCAGATCGTGTGGGACAGCTGGGCCGAGATCCATCCCGAGACGGCGCGCAAGCTCGGCGTCGCCAAGGACGACGTCATCGAGATCAAAACGGAGCACGGCGCGATCGAGGCGCCGGTGCTGGTGGAGAGCACGGTTCGTCCGGGAGTGATCGCGGTTCCTTTGGGGCAGGGGCACCGCGCTTACGGCCGTTATGCAAAAGACGTCGGCGCAAATGCGTGGGCGATATTGGCGGCGGGCGCGACCAGCGCCGCCGCGACCGCGCGCGCGACCGGCAAGACTCGCACGCTCGTTTCACCGCTGGGCAACAGCGACATGATGGGCCGATCGATCGTCGAGGCGATGAGCATCGAGCAGTTGGCGCGCGGCGTGGTTCCCAGGAGCGAGGCCCAGGAAGTCACCGGGCCGTTCGAAATGTACCCGCCCTGGAAATATCCCCGGCACAAATGGGGCATGACGATCGACGTCAATGCGTGCACCGGATGCAGCGCGTGCGTGACCGCGTGCTACGCGGAGAACAATGTCCCGACGGTAGGCAAGGAGGGAGTTGATAACGGCCGAATCATGTCGTGGATTCGCATCGAGCGTTACTTCCCGCCAGCCAGGGAAGCGGCGCAAGCGCCGCAGCTCTACCTCGCGCCGATGCTGTGCCAGCAGTGCGATCACGCGCCGTGCGAGCCGGTCTGCCCGGTGTTTGCGTCGTATCACACCGAAGAAGGCCTCAACGGCCAGGTTTACAATCGATGCGTCGGCACGCGCTATTGCGAAAACAACTGTCCGTACAAGGTGCGCCGATTCAACTGGTTCGTGCCGGAATGGCCCGCGCCGCTGAACCTGCAACTCAATCCCGACGTGACGGTGCGCGGCGCCGGGGTGATGGAGAAATGCACGTTCTGCGTGCAGCGAATCCAGTTCGCCGAGCTCAACGCCAGGACTGAAGATCGCGAGCTGCGCGACGGCGAGATCGTCACGGCCTGCCAGCAGGCGTGCCCGACGCGCGCAATCACGTTTGGCGACAGCAACGATCCCGCGAGCGCGATGATGCGCCGGCGCGAGGACAACAAGCTGCGCAACTATCGCGCGCTCGAAGAACTCAACACGCAACCGGCTATCACGTATCTGCGCGATATCTATCGCGAGAAAGGAAAGGCCTGAAGTGGCAGCGGCGCCGAAGATACCGGTCGAGCCGAGCTACCGCGACATCGATCGCAGCGTGCTGCGGGTGATGGAACCGGCCGGGCCCGCGTACTGGGCGTGGATCGGACTGTGCTTCACGCTGGTGGCGATCGCGGCCGCATTGTGGGTTCGCCAGATCTACACGGGGCTGGGCGTGACCGGACTTCGCCAGCCCGTGATGTGGGCGATCTACATTACTAACTTCGTCTTCTGGGTCGGGATCGCGCACTCGGGGACGTTGATCTCCGCGATTCTGTTTCTGTTCCGCACCAAGTGGCGCACCGCGGTTTATCGCGCCGCGGAAACGATGACGATATTTGCGGTCGCGACGGCAGGGCTGTTCCCGCTGATCCATCTCGGCCGCGTATGGTTTTTCTACTGGCTATTGCCATACCCTAATGAGCGATACCTACAGCCCGACTTCCGCTCGCCACTGGTGTGGGACGCTTTCGCAGTAAGTACCTATCTGACTATTAGCGCGCTGTTCTGGACGATGGGACTGATTCCCGACATCGCAAACGCGCGCGAGGCCGCGACCGGATGGCGCAAGAAGTTCTACACGGTGCTCGCCATGGGATGGCAGGGAACCGATCGCCAGTGGCGGCATTACTCAATGGCCTACCTGCTGATGGCGGGGCTGGCGACTCCGCTGGTGATCTCGGTCCACTCGGTGGTGTCGTGGGATTTCGCGATGGCGATAAATCCGGGCTGGCACAGCACGATCTTCGCGCCATACTTCGTCGCTGGCGCGATTTTTTCCGGCGTCGCGATGGTTATCACGCTGCTAATCCCGATGCGCAAGCTGCTGGGCATCGAGGACCTGCTGACGGAGTGGCATTTTGACAATCTCGCCAAGGTCGTGCTGCTGACCTCGCTGGTAGTCTCGTACGCGTACATTACGGAAGCTTTTATGACCTGGTACGCGGGCGATCCGATCGAGCAAATGACTTTCCACATGCGCTACTTCGGGCCGTGGGGATGGATGTACTGGGTAATGGTCTTGTGCAACTGCGTAATACCATTGTTGCTATTTTCCCCGCGCATACGGGTTAACATGAGGGCGCTCTGGATAATCACGATTTTCGTGAACATCGGGATGTGGTTCGAGCGGTTTCGTGATCATCGCGGGTTCGCTGACGGCGAACTTCGAGCCTTCGCAATGGGGCAGTTACCGTCCGTCGGTCACTGAAATCATGATCACGGTCGGCAGCTTCGCGTGGTTCGTGGGGCTGTTCTCGTTGTTTTCCAGGTTCCTGCCGATCATATCGATGACGGAACTTAAAGAAGGAATCGTCTGGCTGCGCAAGGCGCTCAAGATGGATCGAGTCAAAGCCGCATGAGCACGATAGCGATCATAAGTTCGTTTGCGGACGACACTCGCTGCGCGCAAGCGATCGAGGAGCTGCGCGCGGCTCAGGTTGGCGATTTCAATACGTTCTCGCCGATCCCGAGCCACAAAATCGAGCATGCAATCGGCCGGCCGAAGAGCCCGGTGCGATGGCTGGTGCTGGCGGGCGGAATTACCGGCGTTCTTGCCGGGCTCGCGATAACGATTGGAACAACTTACGAGTGGCGTCTCAACGCAGGCGGCAAACCGCTTCTGTCGTGGCCGCCGTTCATCGTGATCTGCTTCGAGTTGATGGTCCTGCTGGGCGGAATTTTCGGCTTCTTCGGGGTGCTGATGCTGTCGGGTGTGCCCACGACCGAGAGCGCGCCGGGGTACGACGGGCGCTTCGGCGAGGATCGATTCGGGATCGTGGTTCGATGTGACGAGGCGGAAGCGGCCCGGGTCGAGTCGATGCTGAAGGAATCGGGCGCGGAAGAAGTCGTTCGCGAAGATGGAGCGCAGCCGCGATGAGCACCAATCTTCAACGGGCGCATCGCGAACGCGCGGCGATGAAGCCGCGACCGGTGGAATCGGTGGCCGGTGCGACGATGCAGACGGTCGCGGCCGCGATGATCGCGCTCGGCGCGATCGCGTTTGGGTTGGCGCTGTTGCGAGGCGGCGCCGCGGTCGCATGGGAAGCCTATCTGGTCAACCTGCTGTTCTTCCTTGGCGTCGCGCAAGGCGCGGTGGTCGCGTCTGCGTCGTTCTATCTGACGCAGGCAAAGTGGGGCGGTTCGACGCCGTATCGGCTCGGCGAGGCGTTCGCGCCATTTCTGTGGGTGGGGTTTTTTCTGTTCTTCGGGCTGTACTTCGGCCGTAGCCTGATTTTCCCGTGGGTAACGCATCCGATAGCGCAGAAGGCTGCGTGGCTGAACACTCCGTTTCTTTTTGCACGCGATGGAATCGGGCTCGGCGTGATGGCTGCGGCGAGCTTCGCGTTTATTCGCGTCTCGCGTAGTGACGGCGCACGAGCGTGGACGATTGCGACCGACGAGATCGAGTTGCCGCCGCATTCGATACGAGTGTTGGCTCCGCTGGTCGCGGTCCTGTTCGCGGCGGTCTATTCGCTTATCGCATTCGATCTGGTCATGTCGCTCGCGCCGGTGTGGCGCAGCACACTTTTCGGCTGGTATTTTTTCGCCGGGTGCTTCTGGAGTGGATTGGCTGCGATGGCTCTCACCGCGGCCGTGCTGCGCGGTCGTTTGGGCGAGAACAACCTGTTCACGAATCCCACCGTCATGCACGACTTTGGCAAGATGGTCTTCGCGTTCTCGGTGTTCTGGATATATCTGCTGTTCGCGCAGTACATCGTGATCTGGTACGGCGATCTGCCGGTCGAAACTTTCTTTATCGTTCAACGGGTGCATCACATGCCGTGGTCGCCGCTATCGGTGGCGTGCCTGGTTTTGATCTGGCTGATTCCATTTACAGTGCTGATGAGCGTACGGGCCAAAAAAACGCCGGTAGTTCTCGGCACGGTGGCGGGACTGGGGCTGGCCGGGATGTGGCTCGAGCGTTACGTGCTGGTGGTTCCGTCGCTGTCGCTCGACGCGATCCCGTTTGGCGTCACGCAACTTCTGATATCGATCGGTTTCCTGGGCGCATTTCTCCTGTCGGCAGTGCCGGGACTGAACCGCGTCGCGCAGGCCGCGACCTCGGGAGAACCGGTTGGAGACGACGCGGAATGATTGGGCGCGGTTCAAATAGGCATTCGATCGCGACGATAGCTATACAAGTGGCTATTGCACTGGCTATTGCGGGATGCTCGGCGAGCGGCCATCCGATGACGACGCTCGCGCCGAAGTCGAATCTGGCGCAGTGGATTCAAACGTCTTTTCATCGAAGTGACGGTGTGGGACGCGATCATTCTGGCGATCGTGGTCTGCGCGTTTATCCTGGCGGTGTTCGTCTTCTCGTCTCGAGTAGGCGAAGCCGCGCCAGCGTCGGCCGCGTCGTCCGATCTGGGTTTGGAAATTGCGTGGACGCTTGGACCCACGCTCGTGTTGGTGATGATCTCGGTGCCGACGATACGTACGATCTTTCGCTCGCAGCCGGCGGTCGCACCGGCGGGGGCGCTGGAGATCAAAGTAGTAGCGCATCAATGGTGGTGGGAGTTTCAGTATCCGGACGGCGCGAAGACCGCCAACGAACTGCATATTCCCGCCGACCGGCCGATTCGCCTGTTACTGGAATCGGCCGACATCATACATAGCTTCTGGGTTCCGCAACTCGGCGGCAAACGCGACGTGGTGCCCGGTCAAATCAACGAGCTGACATTCGTCGCGACGGCGCCGGGAATGTATCCAGGACAATGCGCGGAGTTTTGCGGCCTGTCGCACGCGAACATGCGCTTTCGAGTGTTCGTCGATTCGCCGGATGATTTCGCGAAGTGGGATAGGGCGCAGCTGGCCGGGCCGGCCGCAACTCCGGCGACCGATCTGTTGGCGTCAAACGGCGCAAAGATTTTTGCCAACAGTCCGTGCACGACCTGCCACATGATCCAGGGCATCTCGAAGGGGTATATCGGACCTGACCTGACCCATTTCGGCAGCCGCACGACGCTGGCTGCCGGGGTGCTGCAGAACACGCCGGAAAACGTCGCGAAGTGGATCGGGAATCCACAGGAAACCAAGCCGGGCGCGAACATGCCGGCGCTGCTGCTGCCGGGGCCAAAGATGAACGCCCTGGTCGCGTATCTCGAGGGTCTGAAATAGGGAGCGTCGAATGGCTGCCCAGCCGAAACCATTGCCAGTGCATCAGCCGAGCTACCTTGAAGGTGGCGGGATACTCGGATGGCTGACGACGATCGATCACAAGCGGGTCGCCGTGATGTACCTCGCCAGCGCGCTGTTTTTCCTGGCGCTTGGCGGATTCGAAGCGATGGCGATTCGCGTACAGCTGTGGCGTCCCGACAATCACGCGCTGTCGGCGGCGATCTACAACGCGTTTTTCACGATGCACGGGACGACGATGGTCTTCCTGGTCGTGATGCCGCTGCTGCTCGGATTTTTCGGTAACTTCCTGATCCCGCTACAGATCGGCGCGCGCGACGTCGCGTTTCCGCGGCTCAATGCACTGAGCTTCTGGCTGGCGCTGGTCGCGGGAATCCTGCTCCACCTCGGCTGGATTCGCGGCGGACTTCCCGATGCGGGATGGTTCGGTTACGCGAACCTGACCGAGCGGTACTTCACGCCAGGACTCGCGATCGATTGGTGGGTGATCGGGCTGCTCGTGTCAGGCACTTCGACGGTGCTCACTGGTCTGAACTTTCTGACCACGATCATCGCGATGCGCGCGCCGGGCATGACGTATATGCGCATGCCGATGTTCATGTGGTCGCTGATGGTGACGTCGATCCTGATTCTGATCGCGTTTCCGGCGCTCACGATCGGACTGATCTTCCTGCTCTTCGATCGTTTCTTCGGCACGCATTTCTACGTCGCATCGGCGGGCGCCACCCCGATTCTGTGGCAGCACTTGTTCTGGCTGTTCGGTCATCCAGAAGTGTACATCATGGCGCTGCCGGCCTTCGGGATCATTTCGGAAGTCATTCCGGCGTTCTCGCGCAAGCCGCTGTTCGGCTATCCGATGATGGCGTATTCGATCTGCCTGATCGCATTCCTGTCGTACGGGGTTTGGGGACACCATATGTTCGCGACGGGAATGGGCCCGGTCGCGGACTCGGCGTTTGCGATTACTTCGATGCTGATCGCAATTCCCACCGGGGTGAAGATCTTCAGTTGGATCGCGACGGTTTGGGGCGGCTCGCTGCGCATGACGACCGCATTCTATTTTGCGCTTGGGATGCTGCTCGAGTTCACGGTCGGCGGACTCAGCGGTGTCATGCACGCATCGGCGCCGATCGATCTCCAGCAGACGGACTCGTACTTCGTCGTCGCGCACTTTCACTACGTGCTGTTCGGCGGCGCGATGTTCGCGATCCTGGCGGCATTCTATTACTGGTGGCCGAAGATCAGCGGCCGCATGCTCGGCGAGCGGCTCGGCAAGTGGCATTTTTGGATGACCGTCATTGGATTCAACCTCACGTTTTTCCCGATGCATATTCTCGGGATGTGGGGGATGCCGCGGCGCACTTACACGTACGGCGCCGGCATGGGTTGGACGCATCTCAATCAGCTCGAAACGGTCGGCGCATTCATTCTCGGCATCGCGTTCCTGCTTTTTTACGTCAACATTTTCAGAAGTCTCACCAGCCGGGGAGAGCGGGCGCCCGCTGATCCATGGGACGGACGCAGCCTCGAATGGTCCACGCCGTCGCCGCCGCCTGCGTACAATTTCGCGACGATCCCGCAAATCCGCGGCCGCGACGCGTGGTGGATTCTGAAATACGGGCGCGCCGGTTCGCGCGGTGTCGCAGCCTATATGTCGGGCCAGGCGCCGGCGCAACCGCAGCCCAGTGAGCCGGTATCCGTCGAGGACATCCACATGCCGGCGCCTTCGATCTTCCCGCTGGTGTTGAGTCTTGGCGTGGGAGTGATGGGTCTCGGTCTCATCATCGACTGGTATCGCATCATCCTCATCGGCGCGGCGGTCACGGTCCTGTCGATTGTCGGGATGGGATTCGAGTACGCAGACTTTGGCGAAGAATCGCACGATCCGGAGCACGCACCGTCGTCGGGTGGAGTGGACGTGCGCAAAATTGGCTTGTGGTCATTCATCGGCTCGGAATGCGTGTTCTTCGCCAGCTTGATCTCGACATTCATCGTTTACAAATCGCGCAGCCTTGCCGGACCGGGCCCGAAAATCCTCAACATCCCACTGACCTCGTTCAGCACTTTCATCTTGCTGATGAGTTCGTTGCTGATGGTGCTGGCGCTCGCGGCCACACAGCGCGGCGACAAGCGATGGGAGCGAATCTGGCTCGGCGGCGTAATCGCATTCGGGCTGATTTTCCTTGGCGGCCAGGTTTACGAGTTCACCAGCTTCTACCGCGAGGGCATGGGGCTCACGACCAACCTGTTCTCGCAGTCGTTCTTTGTGCTGGTCGGATTTCACGGTGCACACGTCGCGATCGGAGTGCTGTGGCTGTCGGTGCTGTTGGCGGCGGCGATGACGGACAAGCTCGGCCAGTCGCGCGCGCTATCGGTCGAGCTCGCGGGACTTTACTGGCATTTCGTCGACGTAGTGTGGATCATCATTTTTACCCTCGTCTATCTGATGCAGGCGGTGCCTGGAGCATGAACGATATCGCAGACGCCCCCGGCGGGCAGATTCATCATCCCGGTGCGGCGACCTACCTGATTATCGCCGCGTTCCTCGTCGTATTGACGGCGATGGAGATCACGGTCTTTTACGTGCATGCGCTCCATCCCGTGCTGGTGCCGCTGTTGATCGTACTGGCTGCCGCCAAGTTCGCGCTGGTCGTGATGTTCTACATGCATTTGAAGTACGATAGATGGCTGCTGACGGGAGTGTTCATCTTCCCGTTGATAATTGCGACGCTTTTGCTGGTCTCGCTGATTTTGCTGTTCTCATACCTGTCCGGTCACATGGCGCCGGCCGGATAGCCGCTCGGCGAGCCTCTTTGACGATGGACATCTTCGGAGAACATCCGAGCATACCGATAGGCGTCGCGATCCTGATCGCGATTTACCTCGGCGCATGCCGCGCAGCCGGCCGCAAACCGACGCGGCGTCAGGCGATGTGGTTCGCGCTCGCGATGGGCGCGATTTTATTCACCCAAACCGAGCTTGATGAACTTGCCGATGCGCGACTCTTTTCGATGCACATGCTGCAGCATCTGATGCAGACTTTCGTGATTCCGCCGCTAATTCTGCTGGGGACGCCGGGCTGGATGCTGGCGCCGTGGATGCTCAGCCGGCCGATCAAGCCCATCGCGCGTTTGCTCACGAATCCGGTAGTCGCGTTCCTGATTTTTTCGGCGGTCTTCGTCACCGCGCACTTTCCGCCGATCTTCGATCGGATGTGTCGCGACGAGAATTTTCACATTTTCGTGCACTTGCTCTTTATGGCGTCCGGCCTGCTGCTGTGGTGGCCGATTCTGAGTCAGATTCCCGAGCTGCCGCGGCTCTCCTACCCGGCGCAGATCCTTTATCTGTTCCTGCTGATGATCCCGATGACGGCGGTGGCCGCGCCGATCACGCTGGCGACGAAAGTGATTTATCCGTGGTACACCGAGGGCGCGCACGGATGGGGCCTCACGGCGATCGACGACCAGGTGCTGGGCGGGTTGATCATGTGGATCGGGCAGGGCACCTATCTGATGATCATTTTCACATTCATCTTCTACCGGTGGTCGAAAAGCGAAGACCGCGATATTTCGGTTCCGCCCGCAGCGACGACTCCGGAGCTTCGCGTGATGCGATCGCGTCGCGTCGCCAGCTCGTAGCGTCGCGGCTACGAAGGAAGGATGCGCAAATCCGTCCGCGCGGCAGGCGGCATCGCTGCGCGATAGGCGAAGCTGAGCGTCCAAAGCGTCACCGCCGAGTACACGATTCCGCCGGCCGCGATGCATGCCGAGCCGGCGACCGCGAGATCGATCGACCCTGCCAGCAGGCCACCGGCAACCATCGCGACCCCGAGGTTGTACGCGATGAAGACCAACGGCCGCGTCCGCCGAATCGATAGTTCCGCTATCGTAACCGCCGGCCATCCAGCCCCGGTCCGCGCACGTGCGACGAATCCCGGAAAGAGCTGATACGACATTCCGATGATGAAATTCGAAATCCATCCGAGCAGGCCCATCACCCCGTAAGCCGCCGCGATGCGGCTGCCATATTCGCCGTCGGCGCCGGTGCACGGTGAGCGCGAGACCCATCGCGATCGCAATCACCAGCCAGCAGACTCCGCAAATCGCATGACGCGACGTCCAATCGATCGGCATCCGTCGCGTGAGCACCAGCCTTCCGATGGTGAAGATGTACGCGAGCAGGGACGCTGCGATCACGCTGCTCCATAGAGTCACGCCGGCGACCCCGGTCAGCAGGGTCACTCCGAGTCCGACGATTCCAATCGTCAGCGCGTAGAGTTGCCAGATCGCGGCCGCGGGGAGTTCGATCTTCGGCAGCAAAAACGCGGGTAGCATCCGGTAGGACACGGCGCAGATGGTCAGCGTTACCCACCCGAGCGCGGCGAAATGTACGTGACTGGAAAGATTCGTCAGCACGCTGCCGCCAAGGAAATCGTAAGTCTTGTCGAGGCCGAGCGTGAGTCCAATTGCAGCCGCGAGCACCA
Source organism: uncultured delta proteobacterium (assembly GCA_963743865.1). GTDB lineage: Bacteria > Desulfobacterota > Binatia > Binatales > Binataceae > Binatus. The sequence continues at coordinate 2,207,429 of CAVURG010000006.1, read as the reverse complement.
GAAAGCACACGCCCAAAAACATCCCCGTTTCGGCAATCGCCGCGTCCGACCTGCGCCCACAGACACGGGATGATCTCAGCGGCGAACATCAAAACGCTTATCACCACCGCGATCGCCGCGAGCCAGAGTCCAAGCCAGATTCCAATCTCGAAATGCGCGATCATCCCCGCAACGCCGATCACGTAGAGCACGAGTTGCGCGAACGCCATGCGCGGGTACGGGACCGGATGGTGCGTGAGCGCCGGGACATAGCGATACATCACGCCCATCATTGCCGCGGTGATCCACCCAAGCGTGAACGTGTGCACCAGCGCCAGCGGCCTCATTTGATAGAAAAACGCGGCGACGTCCGTGATTACCAATGGCATCGCGGCGACGCCAACGGCGAAAAACGCGACCGCGACCGCAAAAAAATGGATCGGTATGCGGCCGATCCGAAGCAGGTCGGGATGACTCAGATACTCGTGATGATCAGCGGCCCGCGCTGCTTTGGGAGCCGATACCGGCGAAGATCCCGCGGCTGCGGATTCGCTCTGTTGTTTCAAGTCTGTCGGGCATGATGCGAAAACCATTGCATCTTATCCTGCAGCCGGCCGCCGAGCTAAGTCCGCGACGAGGGGAAAAAACCGCGAAAGGGGTTCGCGATGCTTGCCGCTCGCAGCTATTGACGTTAATAATGCTAATAGAGATTTTGTGCATTACTAATGGGCGGGTTTATCCCGGCGAGAATCGGCCGCTTGCGTGACGGGGGAAGATGGCACACTCGAGGGCGCGGATCATCATCGATGGAGCGGTCGCGGGAATCATCGGCGCGCTGGTTGTTGCCGTCTGGTTTCTAATCTTCGACTTAATTCGCGGCCACGCATTTGAAACGCCGGCCCTGCTGGCGGCGACGATTCTGCATGGGTCGCATAGTCACGAGCTCCATCACGGGCTGAAGCTGCTGGCGCTGGAGTACTCGCTGATCCACTTCGGCGCATTCATCGCGTTCGGCATAACCGGAGGATTGCTGCTCGAAGCCTGCGAGACCGAGTCGTCGCTGCTTTTTTCGCTGGCGATTTTTTTCGTCGCATTCGAAGTTTTCTTCATCGCGGTAGTTCTGTTCCTGGGCCCGAACGTGATGGTGGAACTGACCTGGTGGGGCATCATCGTCGGCAATCTGCTCGCCACGGCCGCGATGCTTTCATATTTCTTGTGGCGGCATCCTACGCTTGCGTGGCATCTGCTGGGTGGCTGGATCGCTGTCGCGCGCGAAGGTGTGACGGCCGGACTGCTGGGTGGGATCGTCGTCGCCATCTGGTTCATGGGCTACGACATCGCCTCGGGCAATTCGTTTCACACGCCGGCGATTCTCGGGGCGATGGTATTTCGCAACGCGAATGTGAGCGATGGAATTGCGGCGACGATGCCGCTGGTGCTCGGCTACTCGATTCTGCATTTCTTCGCGTTCGCCATGTTCGGACTGGCGCTCGCGATTTTGCTTGCGGCGTCGGAATCGGAACCGTTCATGGTGCTCGGTGCGCTGTTGCTGCTCGCGGTGTTCGAGGTTTTCTTTGTCGGATTCGTTTCATTGATCGATCAGTCGGCGCTCGAAGCCCTGGGATGGTGGAAAATCGTCGCGGGAAATATCCTTGCGCTGATCGCGATGGCGGCGTACTTCATCCGCGGCCATCGTGGACTCGGTATCAAGCTGGTTGAGCGGTGGGCGATGCTCGACGAGGAAGGCGCCGAGATGGGCGGCGAGCCGCCCGCGCCGCCCGAGCGCGAGCCCGACAGTCATCCGACACATCTCTAACAGGATGTTGAAAAATTCGGGTCAACTGTCGGCTTCGACCTCAAGTGCTTCAACATCCTGCGTAAAAGCTGTCCTCTTACCTACAACATCTCCCCCTTTGGGGGAGACAAGAGAGAGGGAGCAGGCGTTGAAAATTACTTTTTCAACAGCCTGCTAAGGGTCAGGCTAAATTCCGAGCACGTCGCGCATCGTGTAGAGGCCGGGCTTGCGACTTATGAGCCAGCCGGCGGCACGAAGCGCGCCGCGCGCGAGCGAGTCGCGGCTCTGCGCGCGATGAATCAGCTCGAGGCGCTCGCCCTGCCCGCCGAAAATCACGGTATGGTCGCCGACTGCGTCGCCCGCGCGCATCGCGAGCACCGCAATCTTGCCGTCGGGCCTGACGCCGGTGATTCCTTCGCGGCCGAACACCGCGTTGGCAGCGAAATCCACGCCGCGTGCCGATGCGATCGCCTTGCCCAGCGACAGCGCGGTGCCGCTGGGCGCATCGATTTTGGTGCGATGATGAATCTCGATAACTTCGGCGTCGAAGTCAGGAAGAATCGCGGCCACTTCGGCGACGATCTTGGCGAGCACGTTGACCCCGATACTCATGTTGGGTGCGATCACGGTGCGCGTCTTGCCCGCCAGTTCGCGCGCACGCCTTTCCATCTCGGGAGTGAAGCCGGTCGAGCCGATTACGATCGCAGCGCCCGCTTGCGATGCGACTTCGAGATGTTCCATCGAGGCGGCGGCCGTCGTGAAGTCCATCGTGACGGTGTCGGGCCGCGCGAGCGACGCATAATCGTCGGTGATTTTCACACCGAGCGGGCCGACGCCGGCGAGCTCGCCCGCGTCGGTTCCGATCGCGCTGTTGCCGCGCGCTTCGAGCGCTCCGACGATTTTGTGCGCGGGATCGCGCGACGCAAGCGCGACCAGCAGACGGCCCATCCGGCCCGCTGCTCCAGCCACGATTAGATTAGCCATCGGAATTCACTTTGCCCGCGTGACGCAGGCGGGGATGCGCAAGCGGTCGCGGGTCAGGCAGCCGGAGCCTCGGCCGGCGCCGCTTCGGCCGCCGGCGCCGCCGCTGCTTCGGCCGGCTTGCCGTGCTTGGCCTTGAAGTGTTCATCGCACAGGCTGCTGGCGCCGTGGCGATGCTTGCGGCATTTCTCGAAGGTGCAGGTTTTGTAGCGTGCCTTGGGCATCTCACCGGCTTTCCAGAGCCTAAAATGCATCCGGCAGTAGCCCTTGCCTACCGCCTCGCGCGCGCAATCTTTCGCTTTGCAGTTTCCTTTGTTCGCCATGAATCCCTTCTTGGAGGCCGCTTTCCCGACGCGAGCAACGAACACGGGAGTTTGCGGCCGAGCAATTCATCTACAATAGTGATTGGCGTCAGCGCTTCATAGAGGGCGGGAATTTCGGTAGTGGTTCAGTTTGAAATCCGAAGCATGACCGACTGGTTGTGCATTTGCCAGACGATGTTGAAGATCGCCAAGAAAATCCATAGCACTCCAGCGAGTCGAATCTTAAGCGGGTTGGTAGCCGCGAGTTCGGAAGAAAACCAACCGTAAAAGCGGAGGACGCTTCGAGGCGCGAGTAACTGCCAAGCACCGAAGGAGGCGTACACTATGATCGCAACTAGACCACCGTTTTTCATTGGGAAAACGCGTCATCTTCTGTCTTTTGGTTGGCTTCCCAATCGTCTGCGATTCGAACCATATCTTCAAGCGACCAGAGCCGGTCAGTGACGCCAGCTTCCATCGTGGGCGAGCATCTGAGCGACTGATGAATCCGAACGAAATTGTAGTGCATGAAGTAGATCGAAAGCGCGTGCATATCGTTTGCGACTTTCTTTGAAAATGCGTTCGTTGAGCGCGTGAAGCGTCGGCCCATGCGTCGATGAAATAGACCAAATCCCGTGACTCCTCAATCCGGACTTCAGGCCGGATTTTGGGGATGAACTAGTTGGCAATTGTGTTGGCCTTGACACTCATCGTCGTGTTGTCAGGCACGTTATGAGTGACAGGTCGGGGTTTTAAATTAATTTGCGCAATGCCCGGAAATTGCCTGAACGAGCGCGCCATGAACGGGATTGCCGTCACAACGGAAGTTGGGATCACCACCGTCAACGAAGAAGCGATAAGTGATGCAGGTGCCGTGATGCGCATTCCAACTCCAATCCGCCCGATCAACGTAGAACACGCACTGGGTTTCGTAAAACTGGAACAAGTCGTCATTTTTGAACGTCACGCCCTTATTCCCTTGGCCGAATGTCCCTTGTTGAGAATGCGAATCTACCTCTTGTCCAGGGGCCAACTGGAAAACTGCCGTAGAGGGCTTAAGCCGCGCTGCGCAGAGTCTTTCGTCTATTGGTCGAGGGCTGTCGATCCAAGCATTGCCGGTGCGCCTATTACCCAAAACAATGGACGTGCCTACAGCAAGATCGAAAACGTCTTCGGCTTCAGAATTTCCAGTGTTTTTCACGAGATCGTCAGATGGCCCCTGACGTCCGGAGATGATGCTACCGTCCGTTGTGCAACTAAGTTCGCTGATTGTTGGGGTACGGCTCAAGATTACTCTTGGCCGGTGCTCCTCATGCCACTCGACATTGGAAACGCCCATACTTACCGCAGCAATGACCGCTCCGAGAATCGCGCCCCCTGCAATTACCTTATTCGCATCCAGCCATCTCCGTGGTGGCGGCGGGGTTTCGGTGCCAGCGCTCTCGTTGCTGGCGCGATTATTCTTTATGCGGGGCTTATAGTTTTTGCGTCCCACGAAATAAGCGGCTGAGCAATTCATCTACAATAGTGTTTGCCGCCGACGCTTCATAGAGCCCGCGATTCCCCGGCACTGGCCGTGGCGACGGCAGCGCACCGAATTAATACTGGCCCGTCGTGCCAACGACCGCCCGCCAACGGGCAGGGTTGAGCCCTGCCCCCGGTATTAACGCCGCGCTCCGTTGTCGCGCGCGGTCTCTTCTATAGTGTGGTCGCGAAAAGATGCGCTGCGCAGATTTTCACGTCTTCTCACTGGGTGCAGGGGTCAGCCCCTGCCGCCCGCCGCGCAGGCGATTTTTCCTTCGTTCGCGGATGAACTAATTGGCGATTGTAACCAACTTGACACCATGACTAAAATTCTTTGCAATCGCTAATAGCCGATTTCGGGTTAATAGCCGGGGTCTAAGTCTGGCAACTGCGGGCAAGTCTCGCTGACAGTCGCGCCGCAGCCGTCTACCGTCAACAAGCAGATGCCTTGGAAGTAGGAAATGGTCTTGTCCGCCAGCTTGCTGCCTTCACATCTGGCGAACGACTTCAGGTCGCTGGCCTGCTGGCGGCTTAGCTCATGGGCGGCCTGGGTCGGAGTTTCGGAGCACAGCTTGCCGCCCGGCAGCGCGGCAATCACTGTCCCATCCGGAAGTTTGTAGAAGGCGTCTGCGACGCCGCCTCCAGGACATTTCTTACGGGCAAGGGCGCGGTACTGGGCGTCTTGCTTCGCAGTGGCGGCGCGCGCGTCGGCGTCTTGCGCGGCCTCTTGGGCGGCGATGTCGCGCGCGGTGGCGGCCTCCTGGGCGGCATAACGCTCGGCGTCGGTGGGGCAGTGTATCGTCCCCGCATTAACCGTACAGTCGGACGGTAGCTCTTGGGCGATAAGCTTGTCCTGGTCCGGCGGACGCGAGAGAGCAGCCCAATTATCGCCGACGGCGCAGCTGGCGCACAGCACAGCCAAGGTTAGCATGATCAAAGGGATCGGCCGCATGGTTCCCTAGCCAGGGCGCGCGGCCTTTTTTGCCCGCTTGCGCTTACGTTTACGCTTGGCCGGGTTGACCGGCGGCGTCTGGAGCATCCGCTTGAGCGCATCCTCAAAGCTGAGCGGATGCAGCGAGACGGGCTTATCCTCTTTTCGTTTAGGAGCCAAATCGAAACTCCAACTGCCTTGGTTTACTGTCGCGATGCAGAAGCGCCCGCCAGTTCGGACGCCTCAGCATCCTGCTAGTGCCGCCTTGAAAATGTCGGGATTCTTCCGGTTGTTATAGCGCCACTGAAATTCGTTCAGGTACAGCGGCAGATATTTCTTGCTGACGTGGTGGAAGGTTCCCATGATGCCGCGTTTCAGCAGCGACCAAAAGTTATCCAAGTTTTGTGTGTGAACCACGCCGCGTACATATTCTTCGGCCTTGTGGTCAACGGTCTCATGCGGGTAGCCGTGGCCCTTCAAGCGCCGGAACTCTCCGCCTTCATCAGTCGCGATCAATTCTACTTTCTCAGTATCCACCACGTTGCGGATGAATCGTTCGGCTTGATTCGCGCTGACTTCCTCGACCATCTGGCAAATCACGTTGCCTTTGCGAGCGATCGCGCCGATGACCGGAATCTTGCCGCGCTGTCCCCATCCGTGCGGATCGCGTTTGGATTTGTGCATCTTGCCTCGTTTGCCGCCGATGAAGGTTTCGTCAACTTCCACGATGCCCATGAGTTGACCAAACTGATCGTTGTCGAGCATGGCTCGCACGCGATGGCAAATATAGAAGGCGGTCTTGTATGCGGTCGGGCGTCCGTTCTCTTTGAGCATCCGCTGAATCTGTAGCGCGCTCATTCCTTTCTTGGACTGGCAGATCAGATAGATAACCTCGAACCAGACCGGAAGCGGATAGTTGGTATTCTCGAATACCGTGCCGACCAACGCCGAAAAGCGATAGCCGTTTTTCTTACAGACCCGTACTTCGCCGGTCTGCTCGTTCACGCTTTCCTTCCCGCTTTTGCAAACCCAACTCCAAGGCCGATGCTTGATCCTGAAAACCTTGTCGTTGCCGCAACGCGGGCAGCGCACGCCATCGGGCCAGCGAAGGCTGACCAACAATTCCATGCAGGCATCTTGGGTGTTGTACTTTTCGTGAATCTGTCGAAGACTGATCATAAACGGACTTTACACCTAAACGCGCGTGGTGTCAAGTGCGTCAAAAATGAACTACGGCCATGTCGAGCGATAGGCTTTTGGTCCCACAACTAAAACAACATCCGCTGTCTCGATAGGGGCCAAGACATATGCCGAACTTATCCCTTTGACTATCGGACGTAGCGCATCCGCTACGCCCTTAGCAGTCTTCCCTGTTGGATGACGGAACTTTGCTAAAACCAACAATCCTGACACTGACGCGCGATAGTGCAGGTCCGATTCCATGCTTTCAGTTGATAGGGGCGTTTCCTGCACTTCCCATCCGGCCGACTCAAAAACTCCTCGAAGATCGCCTGCTACCTCTGTACAATCAACACGCTCAGCATTCACGATTCGCACTGAATGTTTTCCAAGCTGCGCTAAGCTCCCTTTAAGCGCGACTTTTTCATCATCGCGCATTCGTCGCCAAAAAACACGGGTCCAATCATCTAGCTGAGACTTTAACTCATCTTGCGCATGTTCAAGGGTCAGGATTTTGGCTCCAGCAGCGGCAAGAATATTCACTGGCGAAGGTTCGGTGACGTTCACTAATTTGCCAAGATTTTCACGAATCTCTCTACCTTCCCGTACTTGATGTGCGCTGGCTCGCCACGCTAGCCCCGCGATCGCAAGGCCGATCGCTACCCACGCAATTGCCACGCTTGGACTCATGCCCGTACCCCACAATCCCATGATCGTGCCAGCCACAACCCAACATGGAATGTAAAGCGAAGACGCGCTAAACCAATCACGCATGGCCCCGTATTATGGCGGTTATATACCCGTGGTGTCAAGTTCGTTATAATCGCCAACTAATTCAGCCTGACCCCGCCGGATGTGGCGTGCTATCCGTACACTATGGTCAACCGCCAGGATACCTCGTACTCGCCCGCCTCGCCCGAAATCGGGCGACCCCGGCTCGCGGCTGAAGTTACTTTTGTCGGAACAAAGCTAGCCATAGATCGGAGCCGTCCCAAAACCACTACGAATGGTAGAAATTGCTCTTTCCAGCTCTATTCGATCAACCGAAAAATCAGAATCGCGCCCAGGTCTTCAGGTTGGCAAACTGAACCAGTACCGATTCGCCGCCCCACGCGTCGAAGCGCGATCACGCGACCGAGCGGATCACGCGGTACAGCGGTTCGAGCTCGCCAAATGCGTCGAGTACTTCCGCGCGATCGACTTTCAGCGCGTCGCGCACCGGCCATCCGAAGCCGACGTCGATGCCGCCGGTTTTTTTCGCGAGCGCATCTCCGAGTCCCTCGAAGAAGTCCGGGCCGGCCGCGCTCGAGTCCGGCAATATCCGGCAGTCCCATTTTGTGTACTGCTGGATCCTGGCGCCGCGAAAAGATTTCCCCAGCTCAGCCGACTTCGACTTGACGAGCCGCGCCATCTCGGGGCGCTTGTCGGCGTCGGATTTCACGACCGCGCGCGCGTGGATGCCCGCGCCGGAGATGCAGAGCGCCAGATATCCGTAGCGCTTGTATCCCCTCGGCGACGGCCCGAACGCCGCCCATGTCTCATCCGGAGGATTCACCGTGCGCCGCATATGCTTGGCGACGTGCGCGAAGAACTCCATGTGCAGTTTTCGCGACAGTTCTGGCGCCAGCTCGATCCCCAGCCGAACGAGCCGAGGCCTGATGCGCTCGTAGATCTTCGCCATGCGAGCGCTGAAACCCTCGATCGCGAACACCTCAAAATCGCCGCGCGAAAAACCCAACGTCGCCATCAGTCCGACCTCACTTCGCGACTCGGCCGCGCCCGATCCGCTTGTGCCCCGCGATACTCTGCTCCCAGTTGCGTCCGTCGAAATGATCGTACTCGAGCCGGCTCAGGTTCACACCCTCAAGGCATCGCGCATTGACGTCGATGGCGTCGGGATCGGAGCGCGGAATATAGAACGATGCGACGCCGCAATTGGGGCAGAAGAGATGCTTTGCGACTTTCGTGTTGAAGGTGTAGGCCGCGATGTTATCGGGCGGTGTAATGAGCCGGAACGCGGCCCGCTCAACGATCCAGTGGAGGTAGCCCTTCTTCGTGCAAATCGAGCAGTTGCATTCCGAGACCCGCTCGAGCTTGCCGCTGACTTCGAAGCGGATGCGTCCACAATGGCATCCGCCTCGGTAGGTTCGTTCGTTGGGTTTTCTTCTCATGAGCGCTCTTTTAACGCAGCCCTTGCGGCGAGGAAACCGGGCTGGCGTACGAAATTGAGAGGTCGCCTATACGATTTGGAACGCGTAAATTTGCCGGGTTACAATTTCGCATCATCGGGAAACCGCTTGAAACCAGACACGACCGGGGGCGTACTAATTTAAGCGGGCGGAGGTCCATGAAGATGAAACGAGGAATTACAATATTATCGGCAGTGGCACTGGCATTTGCGATCGCGGGTCCCGTGATGGCGCAGGGTCCCATGACTGGAGGAGCAGCAAACGCGGACTACGCGTTTTTCGATTCCCATCCTAACCTCGCGCGGGCTCTCGCGAAAGATCCGACACTGATCGACAATCAGCAGTTCGCGGACAGTCATCCGGCCCTCCACGAGTATCTGAAGACTCATCCGTACGTGCGCCACGAATTCAAGCAGCACCCGTACAAGTTCATGCATCGCGCGGAGAGGCTTCGATAGCGTCACTATTAGAGCTGTCGCGACCAGCTGATCCCCCAGTAGCGCAGGAGGCCGGCTATCCGGTCTCCTGCTTTTTTTGGTGTTGTGTTCGTGGTCCACGGACGCCACGACTTTGCCCGTGACGACCGCGCGACGGGCGTGCTAGAATCGCGTGATGGCCGCGATATCCGAGTCACTTCCCGATCCGCACTTCGACGCGACGCTGGCGCGCCATGGAATTCGCGCGCTCAGCCGTAAATCGCCGGCGACCATCCAGGTAAATGTCGGCAAGCTGTGCAATCAGGCGTGCCATCATTGTCACGTCGATGCGGGCCCGCGGCGGACCGAACAGATGACGCGTGCGACGGCGGCGCGAGTGATCGAAGTGCTTGCGCCGAGTCCGCAAGTAGGAACCCTGGACATCACCGGCGGCGCGCCGGAGCTGAACCCGAACTTTGCGATGCTGGTGGAACGGGCGCGTGCGCTTGGCCGCACGGTGATCGTTCGATGCAATCTGACGGTGACGATGGAACCCGGGATGGAATGGCTGGTGGAATTCTATCGGCGATCGGGTGTCGAACTGGTTTGTTCGCTCCCATGCTACACCGCCGAGAACACCGATCGTCAGCGGGGCGCGGGGGTGTTCGACAAGAGCATCGCGGCATTGAACCAACTGAATGCGGTCGGATTCGGGAGCGGTGAGCTGCGGCTGGATCTCGTGTACAACCCGGTTGGAGCGTCGCTCCCGCCGCCGCAGGCCGGACTCGAACAGCAATACCGGGACGAACTCGCGCGCAATTTCGGGATCGTTTTCGACCGCCTGCTGACAATTACGAACATGCCGATCGCCCGCTTCGCCAATCAGTTGAAAACTACCGGCGGTCACTCGGCGTACATGAGCTTGCTGGTGAATCACTTCAACCCCGCGACCGTGGATGCGCTGATGTGCCGCAGCCTAATGAGCGTCGGATGGGACGGGCGGCTCTACGACTGCGATTTTAATCAGATGCTGGAAATTCCGCTCGCTGACGGTGCGGCATCGACGATCTGGGACATCGAGAACGCCGGCGAACTTGCAGGCGCGCGCATCGCGACCAGGTCGCATTGCTTCGGATGCACGGCGGGTGCGGGATCGAGCTGCGGCGGCGCAATCGCCTGAGCCGAAGGGCTGAAGGTGCAAGCTGATGAAGATCAAAACGAACGTTAACCTGGTCGTGGCCGCGGTCGTTTTCTGGATCGCGCTGATCGGTGCGGCCTGCGCTGCAAACAACTCCGTTCCCGGATGGGATCCGAACGCGCTGCGTGACCAGAGCACGCTCCAGATCATGACGATTGGGCCCGAGGAGGGCGAGCACTGGTCGAGGCTGTGGCTGGTCGTTATCGACGGGCAGCTATATGTCCGGCTGGGCGATCGATCGTTCGGCAGAGTTCAGAAAAACACGGCGAGTCCTTACGTGAAGGTGAAGATTGGCGACAATGAGTTCGACAAAGTCCGATTGGACCCGGCGCCTGAAATGACAGACAAGGTCGCAGCCGCGATGGCCGACAAGTACTGGATGGACATTCTGATTCGGCATGAGGCGCATCCGATGACGGCGCGCCTGGTTGCGGAGCCGGCGCCATCGCCAACGCCGGCGCGCACGGGGGAAAGGTAAATCACATTAAATTATGGGGCGGCAGATAAAGCGATGCCGCCCGTCTGACTCCGGCGAGCGGCCGCTTTGTCCCCTTTTTATAAAGTTCAGACTCCCGCCGACTTGTAGAGCGCGCAGCGCAGCTTGAAGAAGTGAGCCATCGAGGTGAGGTATCGGACGCGCCACGCCGCCGCCATCTTGCCCTTGGCGAGATCGAGGCCGTAACGCGATCCGATCAGCTCGTAGGCGGACTTTATCCGGTTGAATAGATCGTCCGAGAAACCCGGCCTGAGTTGCGAAAGGCCGCCGATCTTTTTGATCAATTCCGGGCTGTAGGCCGCCAGCGCGACCAGACTGTCGGCAAACAGTTCGTCCTCTTCGACCAGATGATTGGCGAACGCACCTTCCATGAATGCCGTGTGGGCGGCCTTTTCTCCCACCAACGAGCCATAGATGTAGTGGCCGAGTTCATGGCCGAGTGTCGCAGCGACCGCGCCGGGATGATGCGCGGTGTTGACGAAGATCACGAACTTGCTTTTGTTGCCAAGCTTGGCGCGGCAGTAAAATCCGCGCAGCGCCAGCCCGGCGCCGGTGCGATAAGGTTCTGCCCGCAGTTCGACTTCGCGCGGGCCGAACAATTTGCCCAAGTAACCGAGCAATTCCGGGCTGCCGAGATCCGCCAGGCCGGCGTATGCCGAGGTGTGTCGCTTGATGTCATTGTCGATTATTTTCGCCAATTCCTTGAGCAGAGGCTTGGATGGAAGCGCGGGCACATCCGCATAGTCGGCGGATAGAATCTTTTTCAGGTCAGAAAGCTGATTGAGGACCCGGGTCCCGAGCGAGTCGAACGGGACCTTGATCTCGGCGAGCAGCCTGGAAACGAGATGGTCAACTTCACGAGTTTCCAGCGCCGCAGGTTCTCGCGACGGCATTCGTTTAGCTGCGGCAGACGATGAGCTCAGGGCTGTGCTCATAAGACGACCCCGAGGTAGAAATGCCACTCTAGCTGGCGTGACATAGGGGGTTATTCTAACTGGGTCGCTTTGCTTTTCAAAACCCATTTATATTGGGTCCAAGACAGCAAATCGCATGCCAGACTACCTATAGATAGCGCAACCGGATGCCGTACCAATAATAGTGTGGATGTGCACGCTTGCAACTTTGCAAGTGCGCTTTTGAGTCAATTTGCCGACGCAGCGACCGACCAAATGCGTCCGAAGGGCCCAACTGACCGCACCATGGCTGGCTGCGCCACCGCCGACAGGCGTCGGGTGCGATGCGGGAGGCGGACCTCGACGGCGCCGTGGTCCAATCCGGCGCCAACCAGGTCAGCTGCTTCTCACGCATCGTCGCGCCCGCGGAGATTTACTGACTCACTCGTTGCGCGATATTGCTGTACCCGACGCTGTCGTGGGCGGTATTGTTTAACATTTGTTTATGGTTAGTCAAGCCTTTCATGATGAACTTAGAACGGTCTTGATGCTGTGTGGTGGGCCCAGGTCCGTCGAGCCGTTCCGGAATACCGCAACGGTTGCCATCGTCGGTACGGCTTGCCATTAGTGTCATCTTCAAAATGCCGAAAACCAAGTTTGAAATTCTGCCCGGCATGCCTTATCCGCTTGGCGCGACCTGCGACGCTGCGGGTGTTAACTTTTCGATATTTTCCGAGCACGCGACCGGCGCGATGCTGTGCCTGTTCGGCGGCGGCGTTGATGCTGGTAACGTCGAGATCGCGCGAATCCCGCTGGTCGAGCGCACCGAACACATCTGGCACGCCTATGTTCGCGGCGCTCAGGCCGGCCAGCGTTATGGCTATCGCGTCAGCGGTCCCTACGATCCCCCCGCGGGACATCGCTTCAACTCCGCCAAGCTGCTGATCGATCCGTATGCGCGGGCGCTCGATCGCACCCCTCGATGGCACGATTCGATGGTCGGCTATCGCTCGACCGCCGTTGACGCTGCGCCCCGTCTCGATATGCGCAACAGCGCGCCTGCGATGCCCAAGTGCGTGGTAGTCGATTCGGCGTACGACTGGGATGGGGATCGCAAGCCCGCAATTCCGTGGGAGGATCTAGTCATCTACGAGGCGCACGTGAAGGGGATGACCACGCTCCATCCCGAAGTCCCGCGCCGGATTCGAGGCAAATTTGCGGCGCTTGCGTCGCCGGCCGTCATCCGGCACCTGACCTCGCTTGGCGTGAACGCGGTTGAATTGATGCCGGTGCATCAGACCGCCCCCGAACAGCGCTTGTTCAAAACCGGACTGACTAACTATTGGGGATATAATTCGATTGGCTATTTCGCGCCCGACATCCGCTTCGCCACCGGCGCTGCGCCCGGCAGTTGCGTCGCGGAATTCAAGGCGACGGTGAAGGCATTGCACCGCGCGGGAATCGAGGTGATCCTCGACGTCGTTTACAACCATTCGGGCGAGGGCGGTGAGCGCGGACCGACGATTTGTTTTCGCGGAATCGACAATGCGACTTACTATCGGCTGCGCAGTGACGGCAGCGGCCGATGCGAGGATTACACCGGCACCGGGAACTCACTCGACCTGACACACTCGCGGGTTCTCCAAATGGTAATGGACAGCCTGCGCTACTGGATACTCGAGATGCACGTGGACGGATTCCGCTTCGACCTTGCGACCACACTTGCGCGTGGAGCGCGCGGCGAGTTCGCGGCCAGCCCGTTTTTTGCAGCGATTGCGCAGGACCCGGTGATCTCGACGGCCAAGCTGATCGCGGAGCCGTGGGACCTCGGCGATGGCGGTTACCGGGTCGCCGGTTTTCCGGTCAACTGGAAGGAATGGAACGCCAAATACCGCGACAGTGTGCGCGATTTCTGGCGCGGCGCCGGCTATTCGATGGGTGAGTTTGCATCGCGGGTCACCGGCAGTTCGGATCTGTACCGCGCCGGCGGCCGCGCGCCGCTCGCCAGCATCAACTTTGTCACCGCGCACGACGGCTTCACGCTCGCCGACCTCGTTTCGTACGAGGAAAAGCACAACGAGGCCAATGGCGAGGATAACCGCGACGGCGACAGTCAGAATCGATCGTGGAATTGCGGCGTCGAAGGACCGAGCGAGGATCCCGCAATTCGCGCGCTTCGCGAGCAGCAAAAGCGCAACTTCCTCGCGACCCTGTTGCTGTCGCAGGGTGTACCGATGATGCTGGCCGGCGACGAACTCGGCCGCACCCAGCGCGGCAACAATAACGCCTACTGCCAGGACAATCCGATTTCATGGATCGATTGGGATAGCGCCGACGCGACGCTGATCGATTTCACCCGGCGGCTGATCCAGCTTCGCCGCGAGCATCCGATCTTCCGCCGCCGGGGATGGTTCACCGGCGCCCCTGCGAAGGGCAGGCGGCTGAAAGATCTCGAATGGTTCCGGCCCGACGGCGCCGAGATGACCTCCGGTGACTGGGGTGTCGGATACGCGAAAACGCTCGGCGTTTTCATGAACGGAAAAGCGATGACTGAACGCGATCGCGCCGGCGCCCGAATCGCTGACGACAGCTTCTTTGTGATGTTCAACTCGTATCGCGAGCCCATGGAATTCAAGCTGCCGCCGAAAAAATGGGGGCGCGAGTGGACGATCATCCTCGACACCGCGGATGCGACGGCGCCGCAGCGCCTGCGATCGTACTCATTCGAAGAGCGGGTTCACCTCGCGGGACACACGATGGTCGTATTGCGGCGCGTAGCGTGAATCGCGGCTTCGCGGTGTCTGGCGCCCGGCTACGAGACGTCCATGCCCTGGGCGTGGAAAACTCGCGCCAGATCGACGGCAGGATGGACTTCGAACGAGACGTCGCGCCAGTACTCGATCATGGTGCGGATGTCGTCGTGATTGGACGACTCGAACACTACTACGTCCGGAGCATTGCTGCTCAGCACTCCGTAAAAGCCGATGGTCTTCAACCCGGGCGGCTTGGCGCCCTCGTTCCACCATTTTCGCGATTTTGCGATGATGTCGACGTCGGTCGCGGATCCCGGCGTGCTCTTGATGAATGCGATGTAGAGCATCGCTCATGCCTCCTTCTTTCGACGGTCGCTGCCAGCAACCCTTATAGCATTGCTCGTTTATTGAGTCGCGGGAACCTGGCGGACGTGATCGGTAGCGAACCAATACGTCGCGATGTATCCCGTCAGTAAAGCGATGAAGCTCGTTTCCTCGAGCGCACGCGCCAGCCATGGGAAGATGAGCTGGAACTCGGTCGGCGGCGGCACCAGAAAGCGGTTGAAAACGCGGAGCGAAACCGCGCTGAGAACATAGCTCAACGCCGCCATCCAGATGGCCCGGGAGCTTGACCGCCCATCCGCAGCGGACGCGACCATTTGCACGAAGGGAATAGCCAGTAACACCAGATAGTGATGCCATCCGACCGGCGACAGCATGATCGAGGTCGCGATCCACAGTGAATAGATTCTCCAGTCGGGATCGCGGCGGTTCGCATCGGCCAGCGTCGCGCGAATAGTCATTCCAAGTACTACTATGTCCGCAACGGCAATGCCGGCGCGTCTGATCCAATCGGTCGATGAGCCGGACGCGGTACCGGTCAATGCCCAGAACGTCCGCGATACGAATGGTCCGAGCGAAAGATTATCCACCCGGTTCACTACTGAATAGTCAGTGAGCCACAATGCACCGTAAATGAAGCTGAGAGATTGGGTTAAACCCAGCACCGCGACAGTTACGAATACTCCTGTTGCGATTCCGGCCGTCGCGAACGCAACCGCCCGCCATTTTCGACGAACGACAAAATAGCCGACGAGCAGAAGCGGGTACGCCCGCAACAGCCCGCTCGATGCGATCAGCAAGCCTGCGGTGCCGTCGCGCTCGCGCTCCATCGCGCGCATTGCGGCTACCATCAGAGCCAGGACTATCAGCTGTGATTGTCCCCAGTAAAAATTCAAATTCACCGGCGCCGACATCAGAATCAGTCCCGCCAGCAACCACGCCGTGCGCCCGGAAAGCCCGCGTCGATGCGCAAGCAACAGGTACATCGCGATCGCCAATGCCGAAAAGTTGATCGCGGTCCAGATCCAGAATGCGACCTGCGGCCGCAACCGGGTGAGAGGTTCGAAGCAAAGTAGAAACGGCGGCGTCTCGGAAGCGTGAAGCAGACCGCCAGTCTCCAGTCCGAGCTGGACGCCGATCGGCGTCAAATCCGTGGAATATGGATCGATTCCACGGCGGAGCGCCCACGCCGACTCGTAATAGTTCGAGAAGTCGCGGCGGTGCCACTGGCCGGGCATTTTGGTCAAAGTGCCCGCCAACATCAGGAGCGCGCAGAGCCAGACTACGGCCAGGATCGCAGGCTGACGCATCGCGGCCGCGAGTCGTTCGCTGTTCACTCCCAAGTATGGGCAAACCACGAGCTGCGAGAATATAGAGACGCCGGGCCGTCGCCTTCTCGCCCGCCATCGGCCCCTAATCGCGCTGCAAAGGGCTGAGGCACAAGAATTCAACCATCCTGCGCGCCCAGTCTGTCGAGCCGCCCCGCGCCGGCGTCAGCGCCGCGGCTTGGATTTCGGAGTTAGCGGTTTTTTCGCGCCGATGATTTGTAAGCCCGAGCCAGGCGGGTGCGTGACGTGCCTGATGCGTCTCTTCGGCGATGACGTTACGATAGCGCAACCGTCGCACAGCTCAACAAACCCGCCGCATGATGAACAGCGATCTTCAGTCGCCGTGTCGCCGCTCGTTACTTTCATGGTCCTATCTTTCTCCACGAGAAATTCTATCTCTGGACATTAGCATAGTTCCAGAGTCAGCTTTTCGCTTCCCAGGGCTTTGCGCCTATGAACTCGCCGGTCGCCTTGTCGCGGCAGACCACACAGGCCGCGAGAATACAAAACCGCTCAGCCGCCGCGTTATCTGGAGAACTCAAAATCGGTTTGAGTCAAAAGCGCAAATCAATGTCGCCAGACGACCCAGGCATTGGAAGAGAATTCTGGTGCCGAGAGCGGGACTTGAACCCGCACGTGGTTGCCCACGGAGGATTTTGAGTCCTCTGCGTCTGCCATTCCGCCACCTCGGCACTCGAAGAAGCCGCAGACTCAAGCCGAGTCATCTTAAGCAAAGCTGGCGCCGCCGGCAATGGCGACTGGATAGCGCCTACCCGTGCATCGATCGCGACCCCACGATTTGATCATCTATCCAATCCCGAGGGACCGCGCGACGTGGTGACCGGGATAGCCAATCGACGGCGACTGCCGCACTATGATGACGGTCATAAGTTAGTATTGCAATGGATACTAAGTACGATTCTCACTTATATTCCGCGAGTGTTTGCTTGGTATAGTATGAGAAGCGCACTATATATTCATGGAAGCAGTTGGCGTTCGTATTTCCGTGCCTGTCGCGGTTTCACGACCGTATGTCACAACCGCTGGTCTAAGGCATGCTCTCGGCGACTGTCTGCTCGGCGTATCGTTCCTGCTTGCGACGCTGCCGGCCGCGCGCGAACTCAGCTTCAGCCTGGCGGGAGCCGCAAACGTGGTGTGGCTGACGGGCGCCGCGATCATGGCCGTGATGTCGTTCGCGCGATTTGCCCCGCGCACCTCGGCCGTAAATCTGCGCACGCTCGCCGCATCCGGCGGCATGCTGTTCCTCCCGTGTTTCATGCGTCCGGCAAACCTGTCTATCGGCGCGCTGGCGACGACCGGGCTTATTTTCGAGTTGTTCGGCGTGGTGCTGACGCAGGTCGCGCGAGTCTATATGGGCCGCAGCTTCGGCATATTGCCGGCGAACCGTGGAATCGTGTCGAAGGGGCCGTTTCGATGGGTTCGTCATCCCATATATTTCGGATGGCTGATACTTTCGATTGGCTATGCGATGTCCTATCCGAGTGGCCGCAACATTATGCTGATCGCGGCGACGCTTCCCTTTATGGTCTGGCGAATCAATGAGGAAGAAGTACATTTGAGCGCGGATCCCGAGTACCGTAGCTACATGGATCGGGTCCGCTACCGTTTGTGGCCCGGGGTGGTTTGAGCGCGGTTTGATGCCGGAGGCCGGAGCGGTCTGCCTATTCCTGCAAGGAGCGAGCTTCAGTGCGGTCGCGGCCGCGGGTACCCATCAGGTAGATTCCGCCTGCCAACGGAGTCGAAAGAATCATCGCGAACGCGAGTCCGCCGATCACCGCGATCGCCAACGGCTGCTGAACCTTGGCGCCCGCGCCGAAGCCGAGCGCAAGCGGGAACAGGCCGGCAGCGGTGGCGAGCGTGGTCATGATGATCGGGCGCAGCCTCACGGTCGCCGCATCGAACAGCGCCGCCCCTGGTTGTGCGCCGGCGCCGACTTCACGCTCGGCATGGTCGAGCAACAGGATGCCGTTCTTTGCGGTGATCCCCGCGACCATGATGATTCCCATGAACGATGAGATGTTCAGCGTCATGCCGGTCACGGCGAGCGAGATGAAGCTGCCGGCGAGACATGACATCGCGGCGACCAGGCATGCGATCGCGGGCGCAAGCCGCGCGAACTCCCAGACCAGAATCAGGAACATCATGATCGTCCCCGCCACCAGCACCAGCGCGAGCTCGCGAAACGCCTGCTGTTGCTGAGCGTACAGGCCGCCGTATTCGAGCGATACTCCCGCCGCCAGCGGCATCGCGGCCAGGCTCTGCTTGACCTCTTTGACCGCGGTGCCCAGGTCGATACCCTCGAGCCGCGCCGTGACATGCACGACGGGACGCTGGCGCTCGCGCGCGATTTCGCCGGTCTCGCCGAGGAAGTCGATCTTGGTGACTGACGCGAGCGGGACGCGCGCATTCGAGCTCGACTTGAGAATCACCTGCGACAGAGTCCCGAGATCTTCGTGAAATGAGTCCGGGTACCGCACGCGTACGCCGACCAGCCGATCGCCCGACAGCACGTTGGTGGCGATCGTCCCTTGAATCACCGAACTGAGCGCAGCGCGAATATCGTCGGCGCTCAGTCCGTAATGCGCCGCCGAAGTGTTATCGACGACGACTGCCTGCTCCGGGATGCTAAGCACGATTCCATCGAAGACGTCCACCAGGCCATTGATCGAGCGCATCCGGTTCGCCGCTTGCCGCGCGGTCGCCTCGATCGTTTCCTGGTCGGGGCCGAAAACCTTGACTTCGATTGGTTCCGGAACGCCCGAAAGATCGCCGATCAGGTCCTGCAGCACTTGCGAGAACTCGATCGATACGCCGGGCACGGAGTTCAGGATGCGATCGCGGATGGAATCCATGACCGCGTCGATTTCGCGTTTGCGGTCCGGCTTCAGGCGCACGGATATGTCCCCGCGATTCGATTCAGTCAGAAAAAATCCAAGCTGCGTTCCGGTGCGGCGGCTGAACGCGGCGACTTCGGGCGTCGTTTTCAGAACCGACTGAATCGAGTCGAGCAGCGCAGTCGTATCGGCCATCGTGCTCTGCGGCGGCGTGAGGTAGTCGAGGATAAAGGCGCCTTCGTCGAGCGGCGGCAAATAGTCCGTGCCAATTCCATTGTAAACGAAGTACGCAACGAGCATTGAAGCGATCGCACCAACAATTGCCAGCGCGGGAATGCGGATGACGGGTCGGATCGCCGTCAGAAATGCCGCCTGAACGCCGCGATAGATTCGCCCCGCTTCCCGCGCGCGCCCGCGAAACCGCGCAATCGCGAGTTCCATCGCAGGCGTGAAGTAGATCGCGAGCACCAGCGAAATGGCCAGTCCCCCGCCGAGCGTCGCGGCCAGCGAGCGGAAGAAAACGCCGGTTACGCCCGAGATAAACACCAGCGGCCCGAATACAACGATCACCGTCATCGTCGAGGCGAACAGCGGACGCCGAAGACTCTTGAGCGCTTCGGCCATCGCCGTCCCGGTGGACTGGCCGGCCGCGAGTTCGCGATGAATCGCTTCGATCATCACGATTGCGTCGTCGATGAAGAGTCCGATTCCCGCCGCCAGCCCGCCCAACGTCATCATGTTGAAAGTCAGTCCCGCAACCTTCATCACGATGAACGTGATCGCAATCGTGCATGGCACCACGACTGCCGCGACCAGCGCGCTCAGCGGACTCATCGTGAATGCCAGCACCACCAGCACCGCCAGCACGAGTCCGAGTACGATCGCATCGCGCACGCTGTTGAATGATTCGGTGACCAGCTCGGACTGATCGTACGAGATCGAGAACTTTACGTCGGGATAGCGATGGCGAAACTCGTCGAGCATCTGCCGCGCCTCGGCCGCGATCTGAACCGTGTTACCGCTCGGCCGCCGCGAGATTCCCACCAGCACCGCCGCTCCATTCTCGGACGCGGCCCGGATGTAGTCTTCCTGGATTCCAAGTTCGACCGAACCTACGTCGCTGACGCGTACCGGTTGACCGCCGGTCGCCGTAAGCGGCACCGCGGCGATCTGGCCGGCTTGATGCAGGTCGGTCGTCACCACCGTCAGCAGCATCCGGTGCGATTCGTTCATCCGGCCTGCCGACGCGATCACGTTGTTCTTCGCCAGCCCCGCGACGACGTCGCCCGGCGACATGTCATGCTGCAGCATCCGCGCCGGATCGAGCCGCACCACGAATTCGCGATACTTGCCGCCGATTACGCCGACCCGGTAGGTGCCGTCGATTCGATGCAGGCTCGGAACGAGGTCGTAGTTTGCGATGTCGGTCAGTTCGGGCAGGCTGCGAAGCTTTGAACTCAGGCTGAGATCGACGATCGGAAAAGTGCCGGTCGTCAGCAGCACCGCATCGACCGCCGTATCGCCCGGCAGTTGCGCGCGCGTGTGCGCCACCGCGGCGCTCAGCATCTGGAAGCTGATTTGCGGGTCAACGTCTTCGCCGAACGTGACGTCTATCTCGGCGCTGCCGCGCGTCGTCGTCGAGCGAACCAGCGTGACCCCGACCACGCCATAGGCGGTTTCCTCGAGCGGACGCGTGACCGACGCGAGCATCTGATCCGCCGGCAGATCGCCGCTGTCGGCGAGAATTGTCGCGCGCCGAAACGTGATCTCCGGGAATACCGCGCTCGGAATTGTTCCCGCCAGGATGATTCCGAGCACGCTCAATGCCAGCACCGACAGCACTGCCAGCGTCGAGTTGCTGCGGGTCATTGATTTGCCTGCGCGACGCGAACGCCAAGGCCGTCGGACAGCGCATAGCCGCCTGAAGTCACGACCAAGTCCCCCGCTTTGATTCCGGCGGTCGCCTGGACCAGGTCGCGATCGCGAAGCCCGACTTTTATTTCCGTGCGATGCGCGCGCCCGTCGGCGCCGATTACAAACACGTGGTAGCGATCCGCGCCCTGATCCTGAAATAGCGCGGCGGCCGGAACTACGATTGCGTCCGGCGCACTCGCAATCTCGACCCGCACTTCAACCGGCGCGCCTGCCTCCGCGATACGTTCCGGGCCAGTGAAATCCGTTCGCACCGACGCACTCGCGCTGGCTGCGTCGAAATTCGGCAGGATCGCCGCGACGCGCGCGGGAAACTCAACCCCGGGACGAAACGGAGTCGTCACCGTCGCCGTCATCCCCGGTCTCACCAACGAGAGCTGGTTCACCGGCACCGACGTATCAACATAGAGGCTTGCCGGATCGATCAGATCGGCCAGCGTATCGAGGTCGGCAACCATTTGCCCGCTAGTGACCGGCGGTTGTGAGACAACCCCGGACTCCGGCGCAACCACCGCGATCCCGGCGCTGCGATTGTAGCGTCCGACCGACGCACTCAGCGCCGCAGCGTCGTGCGGATCGATCTTGCGCGCGACCTCGAGCCCGGCCTCCGCCGCTTCCATCTCGCGATTGACAACGTGCGCAACGATCTGGCCCTTGCGCACCGAATCGCCGCTGGCGAGTTTCATTCCCATCACGCGCCCCGCGGTGGGCGCACGTATGATCACGTGGCGCATCGCGACCGTCTTTCCGAGCAGCCGAAGCTCGCTTGTCATCGGATGGACTTCGGCCCTGGCCGCACTCACCAACAGGACGGGATTGGGCTGCGCCGCGCCTTCGCCGCCACCTTTCTTTGCGCCGCCGCATCCTGCAATCAACGCGCTCGCGATCGCCGCCGCGAAGATCGTCCTGGCGCAATTGTGCCAACCCGCGCGCTTCATCATTGGATACGGCCGAAAACCAGATCGGTCTCCGCCACCGCCTCGCGCGCGTTGAATTCCTGGTCGTGGCGCTGGAGCCGCAACTGCTCGGCCTGCTGATAGGCATCCAGCACCTCGAGCATCGTCGCGGTCCCACCGCCCAGAAAGCGCGTCCACGTCAGCGCGAAGTTGTCGTCCGCCGTCGGCCGTGCGCGCGACAGGAGGTCGAGCTGCCGCCGCGCCTGGTCGTAGCGAATCGACGCGTCTGCCATTTGCCGCTTCAGCAGGTACTCGGCCTGCCGCGCCTGCGCCGTCGCCGAATGCTCTTTGGCCTTCGCCTGATCGATGCGCGACGAGATCAAGCCGCCATCGAACACCGGGATCGACACCACGCCGTCGTAAGAGCCGCCAAAGTTGTGCGCGATTGTCGGGCGCGGATCGACGCCGAGGAATCCGGTTGTGAAGGCGACCTTGAACGTCGGCAGGCGCTCGGCCTTCGCCGCCTCGATTTGCGAGCTTGCCGACGCGATCTCGCGGTTCGCCGCCTGCATCACGGGGCTTTGCGCGAGATCGCCCGACGGCTTCGGCGGCAATCCGCTGATGCCCGCGATGTCGAGGTCGAGCAGATTGGGCTCGCCAATCAAAATGCCCAGCGCCGCCGTCGCGCGCTGGCTGTTGCCGCGTGCGGCATCGAGCGCGAGCTCGGCGCTGTCGCGCGCGGTGCGGAACTTCAGCACGTCATTGGTGATCACGCGCCCGCTTTTCTCGAGCTGCTCGATCGTAGTGACGTAGCGAGTCAGCCGTTCGAGGCTGGCCTGCAAATCCCGTTGCTCTCCGCGCGCGCGCAGCAGATCGAAGTAGGCGATCGAAGTATCGAAGACAATTTGCGCCCTTGCTGCTGCCACCCCCAGCCGCGAGGCTTCGCTCACATACTCGGCCGCGCGAAGCTGTGCCTGGCGCCGTCCCCCGTCCCATGCCGTGTAATCGAGCGTCAGCTGACCGCTGGAAAGTCCACGGTTGGTGATGACCTCATCGTAACCCGGCGCCTGGTAGTACTCTGCTCCCGCCCGGACGGTCGGAAACAGCGGAGCGCGTTGCTCGCGCACGGCTGCGGCGCTCATGTCGCTCGCCGCCGCCGCGACGTCCACCGAAGGCGCCAGACGCAGCGCCCGATCGATCGCGTCGGACAGCGTAATGGTTGCGGCGGAGGCCACCGATGCCCAAGTCAGGATCGCGGCAGCGAGCACCGCCGTAGATAGGTTGCGGCAAGTTTGCTCCATTCACGGAAGAGTAACAGTGGCTTGCCAATCGGCCAAATTAATGGACGTTAAGCTGAAATTGAGCAGCGGCGACTATCGCAGCGGCGCGGTCGCTCGATTCGGATCGTCGCGGTAAAGCGCCAGCGTCACGACGAATGCGCATCCGCCCGCAGGAAGATTCGCGGCTGCGATCTCGCCGCCATGCGCCCGCGCAATTTCCCGGCACAGGCTCAAACCCAGGCCGCTGCCGTCGCCGGGCGATCCTGCGCCACGAAAAAATCGATCGAAAATATGCGGCAGCTCCGCCGGATGGATTCCCTCCCCGCTGTCGGCGACGCGGATAATCGCCCGATTCGAATCGCTCCTCAGCCCGACTTCGATCGATCCCTGGGCCGGCGTGAATTTCAGGGCGTTGTCGAGCAGATTGACGACCAGGCGGCGCAGATGCGCCGCGTTGCCATTGACGAAAACGTCCTCCGGCGCGTTGACCGAAAGCTTTATCTCGCGCGCCTGCGCCAGCGGCCCGACCGTCGCCGCTATCTCGCTCACCAGCGCGCGAAGATTCAGCCGCTGCCGGTCGACCATTACTTCGCCGTTGAGCCGCGACAGCATCAGCAGTTCGTCGGCAATCCTGCACAGCGACAGCGCCTCGCGATGCGCCGCGCCAAGTGCGGCGCGATTTTCCTCGGCTGTGCGATCTCGCGCGAGCGCTACTTCCAGGCCCGTGCGCAACACCGCCAGCGGCGTCCGCAGTTCATGCGCGGCGTCGGACGCGAACCTGCGCTCAGTAGCCGACGCGCGTTCCAGGCGCTCCAGCAGCGAGTTGATTTCCGCCGTTAGCCGTGCGACTTCATCGGCCACTGGCGGGACTGTCAGCCGCGAGCTCAGATTCGCCGGCCCAATCGCGTCGAGTTCCGCCGTCACCGATTCAATCGGCCGCAGCGCCCGGCCCGCCAGCAAGTACCCTCCACCGACGCAAAGCAGCAGCACGATCGGCACCATCAGCAGCAGCAGGTTGCGAAGGCTGTCAACCGATTCCTGAACCAGGCCCGCCTGCACCCCGCTTTGCAGGTACGCGAGCTCGCCGTCGTACATCATCGGAACGACCGCGAACCTGGAGGCGCGGTTGCCCACAATCGCCGGGTGCGTGGGGAGTGTCGGATCGAACGGCGGCGGAATCGTGTGGATGTTGCCGTAGTTTCCAAGCTCACCATGCGCGGTGACGATTCTTACGCGCCGGCCAGGCCCGATATCCGTCTCGAGACTCAGGTGCTGCAGGATTCCAAGGGCGCTTGAGGTGCCGCTGCGCTGGATTTGATCGGCGGTGGTTTGGGTCTCTTCCAGCAGCGCCGCGTCCAGCGCGCCCCATTGCTGGCGCGCGAATAGTTTTACCGCGGCGATCGCCGCGACCAGCAGGATCGCCGCCAGCACCGCGGCCCAGTAAATGGTTAGCCTGAGTCTGATCGTCATTGGCGGCCGCCGCGCGGCAACGGCAACGCGCGGCGTCATTCCGCGCGCATCGTGTATCCGACCCCGCGCACGGTGACTATCAGCGAACGATCGGCGCGCGGATCGATCTTCTGGCGCAGCCGATTGACGAATACTTCGATCAGGTTGGTCAGCGAGTTGTAATTCGAATCCCAAACCGTCTCCGCGATCATGCCGCGCGTCACCACCTGCCCGGCGTTTCGCATCAGCAATTCGAGCAGCATCTTTTCTTTCGGCGACAGGTTCAGATTGTGCTCGCCGACTTTCGCCCGCCGCTTGACGGTGTCGAATTCAAGCTCGCCGACTTTGAGAACCGTCGATAGCGGCGCCCGCGGACGCCGCGCCAGGGCCTTGATTCTCGCCACCAGCTCGGCAAACGCGAACGGTTTGGTGAGATAGTCGTCGCCGCCGCTGTCGAGTCCGGCCACGCGTTCTTCGAGCAATCCGCGCGCGGTCAGGATCAACACCGGCGTCTGGTTGCCCGCCGCGCGCATCTCGCGCAGCAGTTCCAGGCCGTTTTTCCCCGGCAGCCCAAGGTCCAGGATGATCAGATCGAGCGCGCCGCCTGCGATTATCGGTCCCGCCGCCTCGGCACTCCCGGCGATCTCGACCGTGAAGCCTTCCTCGACCAGTCCCTGCTCGATCGCGTTAGCCAGCCGGGTCTCGTCCTCGATCAGCGCAATGCGCAGCGCGTTCATACCCTCCGATGCTGGCACGGTGGCGCGTCCAAAAAAAGCGATGCGCGCAGCCCGTCCGACCGCCAAATCGTTGCCCCATCCGCCGCCGCTTGAGCTAACATCGCGCTGGCGCCGGCGCGGCGACTATCGAATCGGGACAGGATGCCCATGGAAGACAAAACAGTTCTCTACGAGAAGCACGACCGCATCGCCAGGGTCATCCTCAACCGCCCGCGCTATCGCAACGCGCAGTCGCGGCGATTGCTCGAGGAATTGGACCACGCCTTCGCCACCGCCAACGCCGACGACGACGTCCGCGTCATCATTCTCTCCGGCGCCGGCGATAATTTCTGCTCCGGCCACGACCTCGGCACGCCCGAAGAAAAACAGGACCAGCAGCGCCGCCCGTTTGCCAAGGGCGTGCGCGGCGAGTACGCCCGCTCGCGCCAGCTGTTCTTCGACAACGCGCTGCGATGGCGCGATCTCGACAAGCCCACCATCGCGCAGGTGCAGGGCCTGTGCATCTTCGGCGGATGGATCTTCGCGGCCGCGATGGATCTCGTCGTTGCTTCCGACGACGCCAAGTTTCTGCCCGCGCTCTTGCAGTACTTCTCGATCCCGTGGGATATGCCCCCGCGCAAGGCCAAGGAAATCCTCTTCCAGAGCCGCTTCGTCGACGCCGACGAGGCCTGCCGCCTCGGTTTCGTAAATTTGGTGGTGCCGCGCGCCGAGCTCGAGGCCGAAACGATGGCGCTTGCGAATCGAATCGCCGAGAGCGACCGCTTCACGCTCCGCATGGTCAAGTGGGCGGTCAATTCCGCGCAGGACGCGATGGGCTTCAGCACCGCGATTCGCAACGCTCATTCGCATCACATGGTGCTCGGCATCGACGGTCTAATCGCCAAACTGGAAGGCAAGGAGCTTCCCAAGCGGATGCCCGGGGTCGATCAGGCGCTCAAGAAAGTACGGAAGTAGGTCGCCAAATTTGGCCGCTCGGCCAGGTCCATCGCCCTGATTGGCCTGCCCCTGCGAAATTGCTAAACTCTACCGCCATTGGAGCGAGGAGTCAGGTCCTTGCTCGGGGGATTCGTGGAACTATCGCGGCGTGGATTTCTAAGAATTGGCGCGATTGCCGCTGCACAACTGGTTGTGCCTGCGCTTGCGATGGCGCGCACGACCGTCCAGCTGCGGCGCCGCTCGCTCAAGTTCTACGCTCTCCACACCGGCGAAAGTCTGAGCACCACTTACTGGCAGGACGGTCACTACGTTCCCGGCGAGCTCGATCGCATCAACTACATCCTGCGCGATTTCCGCGCCAACGAAGTGAAGCCGATCGATCCCGCGCTGCTCGATCTGCTGGTCCAAATCCAGCATCGACTGAGCACCGCCGAGCCGTTCCAGGTGATCTCCGGATACCGCTCGCCCGTGACCAATGCGATGCTCCATGCGCATAGCGAGGGGGTCGCCGTCCACAGCCTCCATCTCGAAGGCAAGGCGATCGATATTACCGTGCCGGGACGGAGCCTCGCGCAGCTTCGCGGCGCCGCGTTGGCGCAGCAGGCGGGCGGAGTCGGTTACTACCCGCGCAGCGGATTCGTTCACGTCGATACCGGCCGCGTCCGCTTCTGGTAGCCCCTGGCGCCTTTCCGCCGCATTCAATACGCGGCGTCGAGAATCGCGATCAACTGCTCGAGCGTCACCTCGGCGCCGACCGTGTTCGCCCGCTTCACCTCTTCGAGCACCGTTCCCGCGATTCGCGAAATTTCCTCGCGCGGCACCCCCACCTCTCGCAGCCGCGTCGGCACCTCGAACTTGCCGATGAACTTCGCCGCACGATCGGCGCATTCCACCGCCGCCGACCGTGGACTGTGCGCGTCGAAGCGCACGCCGAATCCTTGCGCGATCGGCCCAAAGCGATCTGCGGCGACCTCGGCCATGAAGCGCATTACGTGAGGTAGCGTGATGCATGACGTGAAGCCGTGCGGGACGTTCCACATTGGCCCGACCTGATGCCCCAGCGCGTGCGAGATTCCGCTGCGAGTGTTCGTCATCCCGAAAATCGAGAGCCACGCGGCAAGCTGGCATTGCACGCGATGCTCGAGTTCGCTGTCGCCATGCGTTTGCAGCGACGGCAGCAGATGCTCCGTCAGCAGCGCGATCGCGCGCGCCGCGAGCGTGTCGGTGACAAGCTGATGGCGCGTCGAGTACGAACCTTCGACCGCGTGATCGAGTGCGCGCATTCCGGTCGAGGCCCACAGCCATGCCGGTGTTTCGACCGTCAGCGCCGGATCGAGGATGACCACCCTGGCCTGCAGGCGCGGATCGGCAACCCCGCCTTTCACCCTGGTCGATTCGTCGGTGACACCGCCCCCCGGCGTGAACTCGCCGGCCGACAACGTGGTCGGCATCGCGATATGCAGAATCTCGCGTGCGCCCGCCGTCTCCGTTGCCGCCGCGCTGAAATCGACGGCGCGCGAGCCGGCGCGACCGCCCATCAACTGCCATGCCGCGTTCTTCACGGTGTCGATCGGGCTGCCGCCGCCGAAACTCACCATCGCGTCGGCGCCGACGCGGCGCGCCTCTGCCACCAGTTCCGTGACCGTATGCGACGGTACATGCTGAGCGGCGCCGGCGAACACGCCCGCAATTGCGGGGCCGGCCGCATTCTTGATCTTGTCGAGCAGTTTCGAGTGGCCGAGCGTCTTGCCGGTCACGATGAGCGCTCGTTTCGCTCCGCGCCGCGCGAGCTCGCGTCCGAGTGATTCGGCCTTGCCGACGCCGAAGACAACCGTCTCGAGCCGCGTGAAATGGTATTCGCCAGCGGTCTTGTTCAATTTAGTCCCAGGCTTCGCCGTGTCGAGATCCAGCGGGGCGGGCCATTTCTGGCCCGCCCCGGCGTCTCACTTCAAACAGGTGAGATCAAAGAGTTACGACTAGTTGCAGGTTACGGCGAAGGGACCAGGCGGGGTGAGCGCGTGATCCGAAGCGATCGTCAACGTTCCAGTCTGGGAGCCGATTCCGCAGGTTCCCGTTCCAACGCCGGTGCAACACGCGTATGGCTTCGCTCTTCCACAGGTGACTCCTTTTCCAGCAGAAGTACAACACGGGTATGGCGTGGCGGCTGCGGTACAAGCCGAGGCGACGTCATTCGCGCCATCGGTGCATGACGAGTTGATGGTGTCGCAGCTAACCCCTGAGTCTGATAACACAACCGTGCAGCTTCCGGGGCCGTTCAACACGTTATTCGAGGGAACATCGCCGGGGTTGGGGCAGGTTCCGCCGATCGTCACAGCGCCCGACGTGAACGCGCCACCACTGCCAGCGATACTCGTGATGTTAAGCGGTTCCGCGGTATCGTTGGTGATAGTAAGGGTCTTGGGAGTAGCTGACTTTATTGACAAGAGCGATCCAACCGCGTGGTCCAATCCGGCAATAGTACTTTTATCTGCCTGACCGATTGAGATGCCAGTATAGGGCGCACCATATGCGCCAGTCGTCATAACGAACGCATACTGGTTCGCGGAGCCCCACAGGACCGAAGAAGTCTCGTTGTCCATGCCGCTGAGAACGCAACCGAAATCACCGTTGAATACCGCCTCGGTATTTTCCGTACCGTCCACGGTGCTTGGGGTCGAAAGAAAGGTCTCCGTGAAGTCGCAAACGAAGGCTCTGCCACCCAATATCGGGCTACCATCGATCGTGCCGCCATTGTAGTTGTAAAAAAGATTACCGCCGCCATCAACAAACCCGGCGTTGACCTGCACCTGTCCGGAAACCGGGATGTAGCCTAATCCGTAAGGACCGGCTCCGTTTACACCGCCTGAGACGCCGTCGAAATTGATCGCAACAGGATTTTGGAACTGGGCATCAGTAACCGCCGCCTGCTTCTCACCCACGATGCTGACAGGGTCGCCAGGGCTGCTGTTAGGGATTGAAGGGGGCCCACTACTGATGTTGGCGTGAGGCACGGCGGCAATGCCGGGGCCGGTGCCATTGATGCGAGCGCCGCGGAACTCCGCGTTGCCTGATGCCATCGCGATTCCGAAGGCAAAGACATTGCCACTTGCGCTGTCGCTCAAGACCAGAACGCCCTGGTTGTTGCTGTTGAAATAATAAAAACTAGAAGCAGGGTCGATATTTGCGGACAACGAGCCCGTGAAGGCTGTAATTCCGGCCAAAGGGCCCGGGTCAGTGCCCGGACCTGTGAAGTTGCCGTCATCGTTATAGATGAATTCGCCCCCAGTTATGCCGCAGCTGCCATCGGCGTTAAATACACCGATTCCCGCGATCGGGGCTGGCGCCGGATCGCCCGGCGTGCCGAAATCGACCTGTGCTCCGAGGACCTTAATGGCGTAATTGCCGCTGAGCTGTGTTCCCACTGTCCCAGCGGCACATTGAGCCAATGCCTTTGATGCACTCCCCAGCAGCGCCATTGCAAAGGCGCCGGCGAGTGCCAAGAGAAGAGAATTCCGCTTCATAGTGCCTCCCCAACTGTAAATTGGTGTTACGAATTAAGTACCGATCTTCTGATTCGGGTCGAACCCTCCCAGCGCGCCTGCCTCAAGCGATAAACACACCCCCCACAATCGGTGGCATCGCAAGACTTGGACCGTGCGAGGCGGAAAATCGGAATGTTCTCCGCGCTCATGGAATCAGCCTGATGTGGTGAATTTTTTCCTTTTATTCATTGCATGATTCTCCAGCATTGGCTCCCGCCGTCCGGATCGTCGATTTTTCGAAAACCCCTCAGTTTGTAGCATTCCTCTAAATCCCGTTGCACGGCTGCACGTCGTTCCAAGGCGATGGCCGGTCGAGTTTCGCAAAATGCTCAACCATCCAATTGGGATGATGAGGTCAATTTTGCCGGTCGGCGTTGCAATCGGTGTGCTGAGTCGGCTTCGCTGTGCGACTCCCGAAAATCATTTTTTGGTGCTTGTCACTACCGAAAACACGGGCCGCACTACTTGCGGCGCCGATCGAACAGGGCAAGACTCATGCGGCTACCTTCGATTGGTCTCTCCCGCGTTTGATCGCTTTTACAAGGACAGGTGAAATATTGAATCTACGACACACTGCCGTCGCTCTCGCGCTTGTGGGCTGGTATTTGATGGCGCCGCCGCAAACCAGGACCTGGTGGATCGGCGCGCAACGCTCTGATGTTGCCGCCCCGCTTAGCAGGTGGACGAATGAGCAGTCATTCGACAAGGCGGATCTATGTGAGGCGGCTCGATTGGCTGGCCAGCAGAATGCTGGAGATGCCGCAATCGGGTCGGGTCATGCCGTCTGCGTCGCCACCGACGACCCGCGCCTCAAGGGCATTTAGCCCTGGTAACCGTCATCGAATAGGACACGCTTGCGCGGCTCATCGCGTGAACGCGGGCATCACTTCCTTCGCGAACATCTCGATCGTGTCGGGCATCATGAAGTTCAGGAAGAAGTACGTCATGCCAAACTTCTCGATTCGAGCGGCGAGTTCGCGCTTGACCTCGTCGGGGGTGCCGATCAGGACTTGGAGCGACGTACGCACACTCTCGTTATTTTCGATTCCAAGCGTCTGCGCAGTCGCGGCCGCCATCGCATCGGCAGTGGCGCGATCCTTGGCCATCAGCACAAATCCGCCTCCCGAGAGCTCAAGCGCGTCCTCCCCCCGGCCCGCGGCTTTCAGGAAGCCGCGAATCATCTCGATGCGCTTGCGGACCTTGCTCCGATCGAACTTGAGCGCTTCAACGATATCGACGTAGCCCTTGGTTATCGGCGGGTTCAGATTCAGGATGTCGGCCTCATGCGCCGCGATTTCGAGTACGCGCTTGCCGCCCCCGCCAATCAGGATCGGCGGATGCGGCCGCTGCACGGGCTTGGGATCGCAATAAGCCTTGTCGATCTTGAAGTATGGCCCATGATAAGTCGGCTCGTCTTGCGTCCACATCGCCTTGAGCAGCTTGATGCCGTCGCCCATCTGCTCGATTCGTTCGGCGTTCGACGGATACGGAAAGTTGTAGGCGTCGTATTCTTCCCTGAACCAGCCGGCGCCGAGTCCCGCGATAAAACGCCCGCCGCTAAGGTTGTCGATCGACGCCATCGTCTTCGCCAGCAGTGCGGGGTTGCGATAGGACATCGAGGTGACTAGCGGCAACATTTTGATCCGCTTCGTGGCCGCCGCGACCGCGCTGAGCATCGTGAAGCATTCATAGTGCGGCGCGCGATGGTCGGCCATCAGCCCGCGCATGAAGAAGTGATCGTCGATCGAAACCGAATAGTATCCCAGCTCCTCAGCCCGCCGCGCAGTAGCCAAAGTAGCAACCGGATCCCCATTAGGAAGCCCGACATTGAATTTGATTGGCCGCATAGCCGATGCTCCTTGAATTCAAACATTCATGCCCGCGACTTTAGGCTCCCGGCAGCATTTCGGCCAGCGCCCGCGCCCTGCGTCAGGGCTTGATTATCACAACCGCGCCGTCGGCAAGCAGCCAGCAGCAAGCGCCGAAGCGTGCGCGTCATGCAGCGCCGGACGGGATCGGGAATGGAAGTCGCGAGGCGAAGTTGAACTGCCGGAGCGATTATTTCGCCCCGGCGCTTTCGTTATCGAAATCGGGGAAGCCCGACTAGATGCAGGTGCGGATGAGGCTCACGGTGTGCCGACTCGCCGGATCTTGCGAAATGCCGACGGCCAACATCGCGTCGCGCGTACCAATCGCGAAACCTTCTTTTGAGGTGGCACTTTTCCTTGAGAAGACGCTCTTGCTCGTCGAAGTGGATGTCCACGGCGGCGCATCCGATCGCCAATCCGGCAATCATCACAGTCGCGGCTAAAGCACTCGCTATCATGGCCTACGCCCCTAATCGCGTCGCGCTTGGAGTGTCGGCGACGCCGAAGTTCGGGTTTGCGCCGCAGCGTCTTTTTCCTGCGTACTTGTTCATATGCTCCTCCTCTATGCTTGACGAGGAAATCATCCAGTACGACTTAAAGCAGGCTAATCCCTCCTAATAGCATCAATGCCTATTATTAAGAACATCTTATACGTATGGGCCGCGCCATGCAATGCATTTACGTCTCTGACTACGTCTCTGACAGAGATCGCCCTTGTGGATTCGTGGGACGAGGCAGTGAAGGCTTAGTCGGTCGAGGCGCCCGGATTTGAACCGGCGACCATGCGCGACGCAGCGGGAGCGCGTCAGGGCTTGATTATCACTACCGTGCCGTCGGGAAGCAGCCGCTTCAGCTCTTCGACATCTTGGTCGTCCACCGAGATGCATCCCGTGGTCCAGTTGATATTGCCATGGTTCAGTTCCGGTTCGTCGGTGCCATGGATTCCGATTCTGCCGCCCACGCCAAGCGGATGCCCGTCTTCATTCGGCACCGCGCCGCCGTCGCGCAGTTCCTCGTAGCGGCGCCGGTCAAGCAGGTTTGGATAGTTCAGCGTCAGGAACCAATCCCAGCGCCGGCTCGGATGCTTCTCGACGATTGTGTAAACGCCTTCGGGCGTGCGCCGGTCGCCCTCCCACAGCTTCGTGCCGGGCTCGAAGCTGCGCCCGAACACGGCGTGGTAGTTCTTAAACATCCGGCCTTTGTAATAGACGGTGAGCTGGTGGCGCCTTTTGAAAATATTCACCGACCAACTGAGCGGGTTCATGAAAGTTATATCGCGCGTCGCTTTGAAGAGAAGTTGACCCGGAGTCGGCACGCGATCGGTCCGGACCCCGTCGATTTTCACCTGCGCGGAAGGAGTTGGCGTCGCGGTCGGCGTCGGTGTGAGAGTGGCCCACGGATCGGGCGGCTCCGGCGTCGGCATTCCCGGATCGACATATTTCACCACGGTCGGATCGTAGGGCGGAGGCGGCGGCATCGTGCCCGCTTTCTCCGCATCGCCGGCGGTGATCGGCGTATCCTGCAACATCACCGCCGCCGAGGATTCGGCGCGCACGGGCGCGGCAGCCCACATCGCCACCATGGTCGTGGCAACCAATACGGCGGCGATCGATCCAACAGTCCGGCCCATCAACTCCAGCAAAGCTCCAGCATCGCGGTCACATTCTCTATTTTGGGAACGCTTGGTGTCTAGATCAATCGCCAAGCAGGGTCAATCTGCCGCGCTTTGCGCTTTGACGGTCGGCAAAATCGTCTGATAGCATCCGCCCGCGGAGAGATTTGGATGGCGATCGAAAAGAACGAACTGCGCCGCGTGATGGGTCATTTCGCAACCGGCGTTACCGTGGTCACGTCGCGTCGCAGCTCGGGTGAGCTGCACGGCCTGACTGCCAACGCGTTTACCTCGGTCTCGCTGGTTCCTCCGCTGGCCCTGGTTTGCGTGGACAAGAAGGCCGAGAGCTATCCCTGCTTCGAGGAGAGCAAAATCTTCACCGTCAATGTACTGGCCTCCGACCAGGAAGCGTTGTCGCGCAAGTTCGCGATCAGTGGCGGCAACAAATTCGAGGGCGTCAGTCACAAAATTGGCGCCAACGGCGCCCCGATCCTCGACGGCGCGCTCGCTTATCTCGAGTGCAAAGTGACCACCGCGATCGATGGCGGCGACCATACGATTTACATCGCCGAGGTCGAGCAGGCCGAAACGTCCCGCGAGGGCAAGCCGCTGCTGTTTTTCCGCGGCGGATACCGTGAGCTCGGCGACTAGATCGCCCATCCCAACGTGAGCTCCACGGTCCGAATCCCCGCAATCAGCGTTTTCCTGCCGTCGCATAACGAGGAAGGCAACGTCGAGCGCGTCGTGCGCTCATACCTGGCCGAATTGCCGCGCGTCGCAGACGACTTCGAGATAATCGTGGTTGACGACGGCAGTCGCGATCGCACCGGCGAAATCGCCGAGCGCCTCGCCGCGGAGGATACGCACGTCAAGCTCGTACGCCATCCGGTGAACAGAGGCTACGGCGGTGCGGTGATCTCCGGAATTCGGGCCGCGACCAAGCAGTACGTGCTGCTATGCGACGGCGACGGGCAATTCGATCCTTCAGATCTCGAGCGGTTGACCCCGTTTGTCCCCGAATACGACGTTGTTGCCGGGCACCGAGTGCGCCGTGCCGACCCTCTGATCCGCAGAATCAACGGCAAGGCGTGGACCCTGCTGGTTCGGGTGCTACTCGGCATCACGATCAGCGATATCGATTGCGGCTTCAAATTGTTCAAACGCGAGAAGCTCGAGGGGATGGATTTGCGCGCGCATGGCGCGATGATCTCGACCGAGTTGATGGCCCGGCTGGCCGGCCGTAATGCGAAGGTAATAGAGGTGGAGGTGAGGCATCTACCGCGGCTGACGGGCGAGCAGTCGGGCGCCAATCTCAAAGTGGTCGCACGGGCATTTAAGGAGCTAATCGCGCTCTATCGAGAGCTCAGGGCCGAGCGCCGGGCGCGCGGATAGGGGCGGGAGCGACCGTGATGGGAGAAAAATGCGGACGCAAAGCGGATAGACGATAGACCGATTGCGTCATCGGGAAGCGTCCGTCCGGCGAAATTCCCTTGTATTTCCGTGGAAATATTGCCGTCAGCTCGATGGCACGGGTATAGCAATACACTCATCAGTAGTCACATTGCGGCCCATTTAAGGGTCGCCCAGATCAAGGAGATCCAAGAGTATGAAGCGCACCCTTTCAGTTCTTTCCGCGGCTTTCTTTGCCGCCACGTTGGCGATGCCGGCTTTCGCCCAGGATGCCCCGCCTGCAGCGCCTCTAGCGCCAGGAGCCGCGCTCAAAGCAGCCATGGCCCCGGAAGCGTCGCCAGCCCCGGCCAAGGTAGCATCGGCGGCCAAGCGTAAACATCGTCGCCACAAGAAGGCGACCGCCGTAGGCGAGGCAGCTGGCTCAAAAGCTGGCGCCGAAGCAGGAGCAGCGGCAGGAGAAAAGGCCGGTGCAGCGGCTGGTGGCGCGGCGGTTCCGGCCCCCGCTCCCGCTACTCCGTAATTTCGCTCAGGCTTGATAGCCACGAGGGCGGTTGCATTGCAGCCGCCCTCGTTCGATTCGCTTAAGGTCTATCGATCCACCCAGGATCGGGGGGCAAAGATGGCTTCGCCTCCGGCGTCCGGTCAGCCGCGCGACCCCGGATTCATCCGGTCCGCGGCTGGCACGACGCCTTTTTTTTCCTTTCGCGGGGTTAAAAACACACTGCGCGTTTTTTTGTAGCGAAAATTCCTGCTAACATCTGATTTCTTCCTGCGCGGACGCGGGAGATAATAAGTTGTTGAGTTGTCGCCGTTCGAGTATTTGTCTTTTGGTTCTGATTGCGCTGGTACTCCAGACGCCGATCAGCGCGCGGGCCAGCGCCAAAAGCAGTTCTTACGACGAGCAAGTTTGCGATCCGCTGGCGGATTACTTTCTGGGTATGGAGGATTACCCTGAGGCAATCCGCCGTCATCGCATTGTTATCAGCGACGATCCCACCAACGCGCTCGCGCACTACCATCTGGGTTTCGCCTACGGCGTCGTCGGACAGCATCGCCAGGAACTCGCCGAGTATCAGAGGGCGATCGGCCTTGGCCTCGATGACTGGCAGTTGTTCCTGAACCTCGGCCTGCTATACCTCGAAAACGGGCAGACTCGCGACGCGACTCAAGTGCTGCGGCTGGCGGCGCTGCTCGGACCGGAACGGCCCGAGACGCATTTCAACCTCGCGCTGGCATACGAGCGGCGCGGAGCGCTCGCACAAGCCGAGCAGGAAGCGCTACTGTCGCTACGAATTGATCCGAGTCAGCCCGACGCGCGCAACACCCTGGCCGCAATCTACGCCGAGGAAGGCAACTACGTCAGAGCGAGCCAGGAATGGAAGGAACTGGTGGGTGAGATTCCCGATTACGCGCCGGCGCGGACCAACCTCGCGATTCTGCAACACGTCAAAAGCAGCGGCTCGAAGGGCGCGGCCGAATCAAGCGGTTTCATGCGCATTCCTTGAACGGGGCGAATCGGATTACGACAGGGGACAAACCGGTGGTGGAATTGGGCAGGTGGAGGCGGGCAATCGTTAATCTAAAATCTGCAGTCTTGTTTGGCTCGGCACTGATGTTGAGCGTGGCCGTCGTGTTCGCGGCGTCACCCGCGGGCGCGACAGCGCAATCGCGCCGGCATCATAAGGTGGTCCGCTCGAAGCGGACGGCAAAAGCGACGGGCGCACCACTCTACAAGGGCGCGCTGCTTGAGGATGCCGACAGCGGCCGCGTGCTGATGGCGTACAACGCCGACATGGAGTGGCCGCCGGCCTCGATGGCCAAGATGATGCTCCTGCTGGTCACGCAGGAGCAGATCGACGCCGGTCGTTTCAAGCCCGATGACCTGGTCAGAATTTCCGAACGCTCCGCGCATACCGGCGGCTCGCACATTGGCCTCAAGCAGGGCGACGTTTATCCGCTGCGCGAGTTGATGAAGGCGGCGCTGGTCAAGTCGGCCAATGACGCCGCGGTCGCAGTCGCTGAAAAGATCGGCGGATCGGTCGAGGCGATGGTACGCATGATGAACGAGCGGGCGCAGGAACTCGGGATGACGCATACGGAGTATCGGACCGTCGATGGCCTGCCGCCGCGTCCGGCCCATGATGCAGATCGCACCGACGCCTACGACCTGGCCACGGTCGGTCGCGCGATCATCCGCGAGACCAATCTGCTGAGGTGGTCGAGCCAGGAGAAGATCGATTTCGACAACGGCGCCTGCATGCTGAACAATACCAATCATCTGATCGGCCATTTCGAAGGATGCGACGGGCTCAAGACCGGATTCACGTTTGAGGCCGGGTTCAACGTCACCGCCACAGCCAAGCGCGGCGGGATGCGGCTGATCGCGGTGATACTTGGCGCTCCGTCGAATACGCAGCGCTTTGCGCAGGCGGCGAAAGTGCTGAACTGGGGCTTCGACCAATTCACCTCGGTGCCGCTGCTCAAGTCCGGACAACCGCTTCCGGTCCAGGTGCAGGTCAGTTCGGGCCCGCTGATTCAGCCGGTCGCGGCGAGCGATCTCAAAGTTGTGGTGCCGAAGGCCGATGCCTCGGGGGTCAAGCTGGTGTACGATGTTGCGCCGGCAATCAACGGGCCGGTGGCGACGGGAGAACCGCTCGGACGAGTGATCGTGGAGAACCAGGGGCAGACGATGACGGAAGTGATGGCGATAAGCCCGGTAGCGTTTACCGCCCCCCAGACAGAACCGGGCGAGGCCTACAACGCATCGGCGCCGCCATCGTATAATCCGAACCAGGAGAACCAATGAAGGTAGCCTCGAAGCAGCGAAATCGGCGCAATCGCAAACTTGCGCGCAAGAAGAAGAGCGATCCGCATCAGGCGAAGTCACGGCTGCGCAAGATGCGGCGGACCCGTATTCGCGGCAAGTAGTTCGCGCACGCGTCGCGATGTCTTTTCGACGGGCGGCCCTTACCGGGTCGCCCGTTTGTTTGTGACGCGGGGAAAACCCGCGACTATCGTCGAAGTGTTGGTAATCGAGCCGGTGCTGGTTCAGTTTGTCGACCCGAAGACTGTGACGGGCCCGATTCTGACTGATCGAAAAGAACTGGAAAGGGCAATTCGGGAGTATATCCCTAACGCAATTTGGGTAATGTATCGGCTTGAAATCCGAGGGGCTTGACGATCTAGTCCAGTTGCGCTGGCGAAGCGGGGCGCGTATTAAGAATGTCGTCGCCTAATTGCAGTAGGTTTGATTGCCGTACGTCGAGCAGGTTCGGCTCTGGCCATTCGGGCCGTTGATGTAGGTCTGGTTCCCGTAGGTCTGGGAAGTCGTACCGTTGCTGCCGTATGTTGTGTTTCCATACGTCGAATAACTATTCCCATTAGGGCCATAGGTTTGGTTTCCGTAGGTCGAGTACGTTCCACCCGGAGTATAGGTCTGATTGCCATAGGTGGATTGAGTTCCGCCAGGTCCATATGTTTGGTTGCCATAGGTGGAGTATGTGCCAGGCCCCTGATAGATGGTCTGTGCACGGACTTGGCTCGCGAGACTCGCCAGCACAATTCCAGCCAGTAACAGTGATTTCACAATGGACATGGCCGCTCCCCCCTGCAGAGTGAGGGTTACGTTACTAGCACATGGCTTTAGACAGGGCAATCGAGACTAAAATTCAATCGGAACCAAATTGCGTAATGTATATAATCCCGGAGCAATTCATACCATCCGTAGTGGTTTTGGGACGGCTGCGCTCTATGGCTAGCTTTGTTCCGACAAAAACAATTTTTGCCAGACGCAGGGGTCGCCCGATTTCGGGCGAGGCGAGTGAGTACGGGATATCCTGGCGGTTGACCATAGAGTACGCATAGCACGCTACATCTGCCGGGGTCAGGCTGAACTAGTTGGCAATTATGTTGGGCTTGACACTCAGCCCCGAAATGTGTATATTGAAGCTATGGATACAAAAGCTGAAGCCGGTAAGGCGCTCTGCACGCAACCGAATATCACGCTCGCGGAATTGATGCGGACGTTCAAAGACGAAGCGGCGTGCAAAACGCTGTTGCGCGATATGCGCTGGCCCAACGGTGTGGAATGCCCGCGTTGCAAGAGCAAGAAAGTGTATGCGCTCGCATCGCGTCCCTTCCACTGGGTCTGCAAGAACAAGGATTGCGGCGGACGGAACGGATACCGTTTCAGCGTCATCACCAAAACGATCTTTGAGAACACCAATTACCCGCTCGCGACCTGGTTTCAGGTCATCTACCTGATGACTCAGAGCAAGAAGGGAATCAGCGCGCTGCAAATCCACCGGCAGATTGGATCGGGCGATTACCGCACGGCTTGGTACATGGTGATGCGCATTCGGGCCGCGATGAAGGATGAAGGCTTGGCTAAGTTGCTCGGCACGATTGAAGTGGATGAAACTTTTATTGGCGGCAAACGCGGCAAGATGCACAAGTCGAAGCGCGATCCACACGGATGGGGTCAGCGCGGCAAGATTCCTGTTATCGATGCAATCTCGCGCAAAGGCAATCTGGTTTGTCAGATGGTCGAAGAAGTTAGTGCGAACCAAGCCGAGCGATTCATTCGCAAGGTAGTCGATACCGATAAAGTGGAATTGATCGCGACCGATGAAGGCGGAGAATTTCGGCGCTTGAAGGGCCACGGCTACCCGCATGAAACCGTCGATCACAAGTCCGAAGAATACGTGCGCGGCGTGGTCCACACTCAGAATCTGGATAACTTCTGGTCGATGCTGAAGCGCGGAATCATCGGCACGTATCACAAGGTGAGCAAGAAGTATTTGCCGCTGTATCTGGCGGAATTTCAGTATCGCTACAACAATCGAAACAACAACAATATTTTCTTCGATGTGATAGCAGGATGCTGAGGTCAGCCCACTGGCGGAAGCCTCAGCCAGACAAGGCCAGTCACCTGATTGTGGATAGGGGCGGACAATTCCGATTGCCGTTCCCGCGAAGGGTAGTACTATGCCGAAAGCAAAACCCATTTCACTCCATCCGCTGACCTTCCATGAAGCGATTAAGCACCTGGTTCGCATTGATCCTGATTCTGTTGGCGTCACTTCTAAGCGCCGCAAGAAGCGCCGAAATAAAGTCCAGCGAGCCCGCAACAAAAGCCCAACACAAAAACAACGCCAGCAATCCAATAGCGACGGCGAATGATGAGAGCGGTACACCATCCGCCGCAGAACATGGCGAGCCCGAAACCTACGAGTACCGAGGCAGCTTCAAATACATTTTCCCAACGCCCGTCACATCGCCTACGCCAGAAGGTTTCTGGCAAGAGTGGTCGCCCACCGTTCAGGGAATCACTGCGATTTTGCTCGCTCTGTTTACCGGTGGACTGTGGTTCACTTCGATCAAACAGTGGAGAGCGATTGACAGACAGGTCAGCTTGATGCAGGCCGACTTTGACCAGCGGCTCGACCTTAGCAATTGGAGATGTGTGGAAGCGACGCACGATTTGAAAATCTGGGTAGATTTGGTCAATCCCACGGCGTTCCCGATCACGTTCAACGGATATGTCACTATCGCTGAGCATCGGCGGGATTTTGCAGATAGGGTTCTCTCCCCAAAGAGCCCCATAGCGATGAACTTCGATATACCGATAGCTGAGAATGAATACAGTCCGATTCGTTGCCGTGTGAGCGCGCGTTTCAGCCATTCGCATCGGATTACTAAAACATCTGTCACGGACGTCTGGGCCGGAATACTTGACTGCGTCTGGTGGAAGGGTGATCGCAGTTGGCACATCAATTTCATACGAACCGCAACGCCCATCACGGAAGACTGATCTAAAACGCCGACCTGTCACGGAGATCATGCCTGTCAAGAAGATGAGTGTCAAGCCCAACATAATTGCCAACTAGTTCATCCCCTTCATCGAAACTGAACCAGTGCCGGCCATTTGACAGCCCGCAGGTTTTGGAACCGGGCCGCCCTTTGTTTGCAGCAAAGCATGCGCACCACTGAACAGCGCGAGGAATTCGATCCGGTGATGCTACGGTGAGGAATCAGTCCGAGCAGCCTACGGCAGAGCGTCGGCCGGCCACTTTGACGGTGTTGAGCTAACTCCGGTTTGCAGGTTCACGGTGACTATTACGGCGTGGTCTATGTCGAAGCCTCTTCCGGCCGAATATTCGTCAGGCGAGTCACAATTGCAACCGAATGTGGCGCCACGATCTTGAACGGCGGCGGCTCATTCGAGAGCACCGCGCGATTGGTCAGTTCCTCAATGTTACGAATGCGATTGTTCTGTCTGCTGTAAAAGAACGTCGGGGCGCGATAGGGCTGATGGCCGCCTGACGACGCAGTATCATACACAAAGAATTGCGAGTCCGGGGTCCATTGACCCTCCTGAACTCCGTAGCCGTGCTCGCCGTCGCGCGATGAGTAGTTTTCTTTGAGGAGTAGTTTACCGTCGCGGTCTCGGATTTCGACCCGGCTTTCATTAGCTTCGAACCCTTTTTCGCGATCAACCGGGATGATGACGGCGCGCAACACTCCATCCGGAGAAACAATCGCTCCGGTGATCGGATCGGCCAGCGCGTTCTGCTGCGCAGCGGGCGCAAACATCTGAAGGATGAGTAACGCAGTTAGCAGTTTATACATCTGCGTGAGCCGCTACATTCGACCACAAACATCAGCTTTTTTCGAGTCTGTGCCGCAAGTGGTTCTTGCGCGCATCAAATAGCCCCTTTATTTGTGACGGCGGAATGTTTCCTGGCGCAGGCTGCACCCTCACCTACCGGCCGCCAGGCGGCCGGCCTCCTCTCCCGTGAAATAACGGGCGAGGTAAGAAGCCGAAGTGTTGGTAATCGAGCCGCGCGAAATTGACAAAGGCCGCGGCGGGCGGTTACCAATGTACGTGCCCCTCGGATCGACAACCTCGAACAGCGGAGAAAGTTTCTGGCCGACGTCTCAGTGATCGCCGTCGTACCGGCGCGGTACGCGTCTTCCCGCCTGCCCGCAAAGGCGCTGGCGGAGATCGCGGGAGTGCCGATGGTCGTCCGGGTGTGGCGGCAGGCGTCGAAGGCAAAGTCGGTTGCGCGCGTGATCGTTGCGACCGACGACGAGCGAATCGCGGCGCCGGTGCGCGCGGCGGGCGGCGAAGCGATCATGACCTCGCCGGCGCATCAGAGCGGCACCGATCGAATCGCCGAGGTCGCCTCGAAGATTGATCGCCGACATCTATCTCAGCGTGCAGGGCGATCAACCGTTTATCGCCCCGGCCGATCTCGACGCGCTGGCGGCGGCGATGCGCTCCGACGCGTCGATTCAAATGGCGACGCTGGCGACGCCGATCGAAGACCTGGTCGAATGGACGAATCCGAACAAGGTGAAGGTCGTGTGCGGCGCGGACGGGAACGCGCTATACTTTTCGCGAAGCCCGATTCCGCACGCGCGTGACGGCGGGATGCCCAAAGAGGCGCTCCGCCATATCGGTGTTTATGCTTACCGGCGCGAGTTCCTCATGAAATTCGCCGCCCTTCCGATGGGTGTGCTGGAGAGCCTGGAAAAGCTCGAGCAGTTGCGCGCGCTCGAGCATGGCTACGCGATCAGAGTGGTCAAGTCGGTGGCGCCGTCGCTGGAAGTGGATACCGCGGACGACCTTGCGCGCGCCCGCGCGGCGGCGGCGGATTCAACTGGTTGAGGATGGGGA
This sequence comes from uncultured delta proteobacterium, assembly GCA_963743865.1. Lineage (GTDB taxonomy): Bacteria > Desulfobacterota > Binatia > Binatales > Binataceae > Binatus. The sequence continues at coordinate 2,164,925 of CAVURG010000006.1, read as the reverse complement.
GGGATTCAACGTGGAGCGGGGAAAGACAAAATTTATTTTCGTAACCGGCGGCGTGGTCTCGTCGCTCGGCAAGGGCCTGGCGGCGGCGTCGCTGGGCGCGCTGCTCGAGGCGCGCGGGCTCAAGGTCACGCTGCTGAAGATGGATCCCTACATCAACGTGGATCCCGGCACGATGAGTCCCACCCAGCACGGCGAAGTGTTCGTAACCGACGACGGCACCGAGAGCGATCTCGATCTCGGCCATTACGAGCGCTTCGTGCAGACTCCGATGGGCCGGCGCAACAACTGCACCACCGGCCAGATCTACGACACGGTCATTCAGAACGAACGGCGCGGCGACTACCTGGGCGCGACCGTGCAGGTGATTCCGCATATCACCGACGAGATCAAACGGCGCATCCTCGCGCCGCCGAGGGCGCGGACCTGATCATCGTCGAAATCGGCGGGACGGTCGGCGATATCGAAAGCCTGCCGTTCCTGGAAGCGTGCGCGAGTTCCGCTGGGACCTCGGCCGCGAAAATGTCCTGTACGTGCACCTGACGCTGGTCCCGTTTATCCCGACCGCCGGCGAAGCTCAAGACCAAGCCCACGCAGCACAGCGTCAAAGAGCTGACCGGCCTCGGGATTCAGCCCGACATCCTGCTGTGCCGATGCGATCGCCAACTCGAACAAAAGCTCAAGGCGAAGATCGCCCACTTCTGCAACGTCGAGGAGAACTGCGTGATCTCGGCGCCGGACGTGCCGACGATCTACGAGGTGCCGCTGCGTTTTCACGACGAGGGTTTCGATCAGCGCGTGTGCGAGAAGCTCAACATCTGGACCGGCGCGCCGAACCTCTCCAAGTGGCGGCGAATCGTCAAGACCGCGCAAAATCCCAAAGTCACCGCTCAACGTCGCGGTGGTCGGCAAGTACGTCAACCTGCAGGATTCGTACAAGAGCCTGCACGAAGCGATCGCGCACGGCGCAATCAGCAATGAGGCCCGGGTCAACATCGACTACGTCGATTCCGAAGAGCTCGAAAAGCAAAACGTCGAGGAGCGGCTCGCCCAGGCCCACGCGATAATCGTTCCCGGCGGCTTCGGCGAGCGCGGCACCGAGGGCATGATTCGCGCCGTCCGCTACGCCCGCGAAAACGGCGTGCCGATTCTCGGCATCTGCTACGGCCTGCACATGATGGTGATCGAGGCGGCGCGCGACCTGCTCGGCCTCAAGCGCGCCAACACCTCCGAGAACGCGCCCGACTCGCCCGACCCCGTCATCGCACATCATGGAGTCGCAGCGCGACGTCTCGAAAAAGGGCGGCACGATGCGCCTGGGCGCGTACCCGTGCATGCTGAAGTCGGGCTCGCTGGCGGCGTCGCTGTACCGCAAGGCGCGCATCTCGGAGCGCCATCGCCATCGCTTCGAAGTAAACAACGCATATCGCGAGCGGCTCGAGAAAGTCGGCCTCATCGCGACCGGCACTTCACCCGACGACAGCCTGGTCGAGATAATGGAGTTGAAGGGGCATCCGTGGTTTCTCGGCTGCCAGTTCCATCCCGAGCTGAAGTCGCGTCCGCTCGATTGTCATCCGCTGTTTCGCGGCTTGATTCGCGCGGCCGTACAGCGCCGCTCGGAGCTTGCGGTGAAGAGCCCGAAGGTGCGGGAGCTGAGATCGGTTTCGTGAGCGTGGCCCGGGTCAAAGCCGGCGACGCCGTTTTTGGCGGGCCGGAACTCGTGCTGATTGCGGGTCCGTGCGTGATCGAGAGCTACGAATCATGCATCCGCCACGCGACGCGGCTGGCTGATATCGCTCGTCGCGCCAAGCTGCCGTTGGTCTTCAAGTCTTCATTCGACAAGGCCAATCGCACCAGTCACAGCTCGTTTCGCGGCCCCGGCTTGACCGCCGGGCTCGAGATTCTGGCGCGCGTGAAACGCGAGGCGGGCGTGGCCGTGCTGACCGACATCCACGAACCGTCGCAAGCCGCGGCTGCGGCCGAGGTCGTCGACGTGATTCAGATTCCCGCGCTGCTCTCCCGCCAGACCGATCTGATCGACGCGGCCGCGAAGACCGGATGCGCCGTTAACATCAAGAAGGGCCAGTTCCTCGCCCCGTGGGACATGAAGGCGGTGGTCGCGAAGGCCGAGGCGGCCGGTACGCGGCGAATCATTCTGACCGAGCGCGGTTTTTCGTTTGGCTACAATAATCTCGTCTCCGACATGCGATCGCTCGTGATAATGCGCGGCTTCGGCTACCCCGTCGTCTTCGATGCGACCCACTCGGCGCAGCTTCCGGGCGCGGGCGCCGGCGGCGAACGCTCGGGCGGTCAGCGCGAGTTCGTAGCGCCGCTGGCGCGCGCGGCGGCTGCGGCCGGAATCGACGGAATTTTCATGGAAGTGCATGAGGACCCCGACCGCGCGCTCAGCGATGGTCCCAATTCATATCGGCTCGACGACCTGCCGGCGTTGCTCGACACGCTCAAGCGAATCCATCACCTGTCCCGCGAGGCCGGCTGATTTGCGCTAACCGGGTTTGTGTGGGGTTACGCGCGGTGGTTGCAAAGTAGCGAGCGCAAGTTCGCGGTGTTTTGCAAGTATGGTGCCGAAGCGCCGCTCGGTTTACTTGGAAAAAAGCACTTGATACCGTGAAGGATCGGAAAGATTGATGTTGAGTCCCAGGCAAATCGCCAGGGCGCTGGCCGGTTTCGGCGCGGCCGCGCTTATTTTCCTGCTGATTGCGACCATTTGGATCGTGCGCCATCGCTCCGCCGCTCAAGTGTTGCAGACCGTGGCCGGGATGGTCCCCGGAACTCTCCTTCGTGCGCATAATTTTCACTGGACGCAGATGAAAGCCGGCGAGCGGCAGTGGGTGCTGACCGCGGCCGAGGCTGACTACTCGGCTGACAAGACCACGCTGAAGCTGACCGACGCTGTGGTCACGATGGTCTCGTCGGACGGCAAGCCGGTGGTCGTCAACGCACCGCATGCGGATTTGACCTTGAACGGGAATCATGTGACGCGCGCGTATTTGACCGGAGGCACGGTCATCCACTTCGGCGATTACGTTCTCAGCACCGATTCCGCGACCTTCATGCCCGATGATGACAAGGTCGAAGCGCCGGGTCTCGTGACAGTCGTCGGCGACGGACTGAAAGTGACTGGGGTAGGGCTGAGCGGTCATCCCAAAACGCGTGTCTTCCAGCTCAATACGCAGGTGGAGACCGTAGTCACACCGAAGAAAGATAGTGAAAAATCCAAGCAAAGTTAGTCGGGCGTCGCGTATCGTCGCGACTGCGATAGTCGCAATTGCGCTCGCGTCGCCGGCATGGGCTCAGGATGGCGTCAACGCGCCGATGTCGTCGCCGGATTCAGGGCCTGCGATGGGTTCGGGCACGGTCGGTGATTCGATCCGCAACGAACCTGCGAATTCGGCGCCGCCGGCCGCGTCCGTTCCACAACCCGCCAACAGCGACGATTCAAGCGGCGATTCGATCAGCGTGACCGGCGGAGTGCCGGGCACGCCGCCGTCTGCGTCTGCATCGGACACCAACGGCAGCGGCTCGCAGGCTCAACCGGCCGTGGCGACGGCTCCGGCAGAAGCGCCGCCTTTGGCGCCCGCCGTCGCAAGCGCGCCTGCTCCGGCGCCGCCTTCGTCTCCCGACGTGCCAACCACCGCAGCAGACGTCGCACCCGCCGCGGCGCCGTCAATTGCTACGACCACGACCGCTCCGGAAGCGGTTGCCCCGGAATCAACGCCAGTAACGACCGCCGCGACAGCCCCGCCGGCTGGCGCGATTGCGCCGCCGATGACGCTCGCGCCGGTCCCGGCTGACGTGCCCGCAGCCGAACCGCCGGCTTCCGCGGCGGAGTGCTCCCGCGCCGGCAGAAGCTGTCGCGCCGCATAAGGCGCCCAAGGCGTCCGGTGGCGAAACCAAGCTCGCGTCAAATCCGCCGCAACAAGGCGGTGCGTTCGGGGGGATGCAATTCGGCAACAACAAGGCCCCGATCGATATAAAGTCCGAGTCGATGTCGCTCGATTACCAGAATCATTCGGTCCTGTGGGTCGGAAATGTGCACGCGACCCAGGCAGACGCTCAACTTACCAGCGATCAGCTGCGCGTAAACTATCTCGACAAAGACTTCAAACAGATGAAGGACATGGTCGCGGACGGGAACGTTCGGCTCAGCCAGGGCACGCGATGGGCCACTGGCAAGCACGGCGTAATGGACCAGACCAACCACACCGTAGTCCTGACCGGCAGTCCGGTCGCGCATGACGGCAACGATCAGATTACCGGCTGTAAGATCACGGTATTTCTCAACACCAGCCAGAGCGTGGTCGATTGCGCTCATGCGGTACTGTTCCCGCATTCGGACGCATCGCCGGGTGCGGGCGCGACGCCGGCCGCGGCAACGGATTAGCAAACAATTCTTCGATGGCGCTGGAAGTAAAACTCGGACAGGATCTGCGGCTTCGCCAGCAACTGGTGATGACGCCGCAGCTCCAGCAGGCGATCAAAATTCTGCAGCTTTCGCTCCCTGAACTCGAAGCGATCGTGCAGTCGGAACTCGAACAGAATCCGATGCTCGAGCCGCTCGATCAGAGTCCCGCCGAAGCCGCTTCCGAATCCGAGGTGTCCGATCCCGAAGCCGCCCGCCCAAGCCGACGGTGAACCGCTGCCGCCCGAGGCCGACGCTGCCGCCGGCGCGAATTCCGACGACGACTGGGAAACCGGTTCGCGCGAGGAAAAACCCGCGCCCAGCGTCGAGACCGAAGCGCGTGACGCCGCGCTCGAACTCAAGGAACTGAACAATCTCGAAAAGCTCGACTGGCGCGAATATCTCGAGACCTATTCGAACAACTGGCAGGAAAGCACGCCCGCCTGATTCCGACGACGACCATCGAAGCGCGCTCGAAAACACGCCTCTGCGCCGCAGTTCGCTCGAAGACCACATGATGTGGCAGCTGAGGCTTTCGAACCTGACCGAATCCGACCAGCAGATCGGCGCGACCATCATCTACAATCTCAACGAAGACGGATATCTGGAAACTCCGCTCGATGAGCTGGCGGCGCAGCTCGAAGTTGCGCCCGCCGAAGTCGAGCGCGTGCTCGCGCGCGTGCAGCGCTTCGATCCGCCCGGTGTCGCCGCGCGCGATCTTCGTGAATGTCTGCTCGCGCAACTGCAGAACCTGGGGATGGAAGAATCGCTGGCGGCGCGAATCGTCAGCAATCACCTGGATTTGCTCGAAAAGCATCGCTACGCCGAAATCGCCAAGGTTCTCAGCGTGCCGGTCGAAACAGTCGGGCAGTCGGCCAAAATAATCTCGCTGCTCGAACCCAAACCGGGACGTGACTACGGCGGCGACGAGCCGACTTACGTGGTGCCCGACGTTTATATCCACAAGGTTGGCGAGGATTACGTCGTCACGCTCAATCGCGATGCGGTGCCGCGCCTGCGGCTGGCAGGTTACTACCAGCGCGTGCTCAATGACGTGGACGTTGCGCCCGAGACGCGCGAGTATCTGCAGGAACGGCTGCGCTCGGCCCGCTGGCTGGTCAAATCGATCTACCAGCGCCAGCAGACGATCTTCAAGGTCGCAACCTCGATCGTGAAATTCCAGCGCGCGTTCTTCGATCACGGCATCAGCCTGCTCAGGCCGCTGGTGCTCAAGGATGTCGCCGAAGATATCGGGATGCACGAATCCACGATCAGCCGCGCGACCGCCAACAAGTACGCGCATACTCCGCAGGGAATTTACGAGCTGAAGTTTTTCTTCACCTCGGGAGTGAAGGGCGCCAGCGGCGAGGACGTGAGCGCCGAGACTGTCAAGGAACAGATCCGCGGGATGGTGACGGCGGAGACTCCGCAAAATCCGCTGTCGGATCAGGTGATCGCGGAGATGCTGCGGGCCCGGCAGATCAATATCGCGCGGCGCACGGTGGCCAAGTATCGACAGGCGATGGGAATCCCTCCGTCGGCAAATCGCAAGCAGATCGGATGACGGCGCCGGGCGCGGGCAACGAAAAACGAAAAACGAAAAAAACAAGATGAGTAAAATCGACAAACAGGGAAAGCGCGGCCGGGCGACAGCCCGAAAGGTGCGGCGCGCGGCGCGGATCGCGGACGCCCCGGCGACTCAAGTGACGGTGACGTTTCGTCACGTCGAGCCAACCGATGCGCTCCGGCTGTACGCGGAACGAAAACTTCGCGCACGTTGGCAAATTGATCAAACGCACCTGTCAGGCTCATCTGATTCTCACGGTTGACAAATACCGGCAGCACGGCGAAGTTACCGTCAAATCGGGGCGCCTGTCGGTGAGCGCGCAGGAAGAAACCAAGGATCTTTACTCGGTGATCGATCTGCTCGCGGACAAGGTCGGACGCCAACTGAAGAAGCACCTGGAAAAATTCAAGGCGAAGAAAGTCAGGTCGCCCTCGACCGGCGAGGTGCTTAGCGCCGGCGAGGACACTTGATTCGCGGCGGGATGCTTCGGCTGCGAGTTCGCCAATCCGCATCCGCATTTTTCAATTTTGATTTCTCACTTTTTCACTGGACCTGGACGACGAGATGAAAATTACCGATATCCTCAGCCCTGACATGGTCATTGCCGACTTGAAGGGCGCCACCAAGCCCGACGTCTTGAATGAACTGGCCAAAGCGCTGGCCGCCAAGTACAAGGAGATCAAGCTCGCTGACCTGACCGCGGTGCTCGCCGAGCGCGAGCGGCTGGGCTCGACGGCGATCGGCGACGGAATCGCAATCCCGCACGGCAAGCTGCGCGGCGTGACCAAGATAATCGGAGTGTTCGGCCGCCATGCCCAAGGAGTCGATTTCGATTCGCTCGACGGCGGCCCGTCGCAACTGTTCTTCGTGCTGGTCGCGCCGGAGGATTCCGCCAGCCTGCATCTGAAAGCGCTCGCGCGCGTGTCGCGATTGCTTAAGGACGGGGCTTTTCGAAGCCGCCTGCTCGCGGCCAAGGACAGCGCCGAGCTGTATTCCCTGATCAAGGAAGAAGACAACAAGTACTGAGACGAAGAACCGCGTCCGCCTCACGGCGCGGCGCAAACCCAGAGCCCGATGAGCTCGCCTCAGCCACCTCGCCTGATAATAGTTACCGGTGTCTCAGGATCGGGACGCGCATCTGCGATGCGCGTGCTCGAGGACCTCGGCTTCTACTGCGTCGATAATCTCCCGGTTGCGCTGGCGCCCAATGTCGCGATGCTCGCCGCGGGACGCGATCCCGCTCTACGCGGCGTCGCGCTCGGGGTGGACTCGCGCGAGCGGCTGTTCTTCCCGCAATGGCCGCGGGTATTCGCGGAACTCGATGCCGCCGGAATCCATCCCGAAGTGATTTTTCTTGACGCGTCCGACGACGTGCTCGCGCGCCGCTACTCTGAGAGCCGCCGGCCGCATCCGATGGCCGCAAGCGGAGCGACTGTCGCCGAGAGCATTCGCCGCGAACGTCTCGCGCTGGCCGAGATGCGCGAGCGGGCCGACCGGGTGATCGATACGACCGCGCTCACGGTCCACGAACTGCGCGAGGTGGTCACCGCGGCCGTGCTGGGCGCGGGCGCGGGATCCAGGATGTCGATATCGATAGTTTCTTTTGGTTACAAATACGGATTGCCGGTCGGGATGGACGTCGTGCTCGACGTGCGGTTTATTCCCAATCCGTTCTTTGTCCCCGAGCTGCGGCCGCTCACCGGATTGGACCCGCGCGTGCGCGATTACGTGATGGCGCAGCCGGAGTCGCAGCGCTTTATCGACGAGGTCGGCCGTCTTTTTGATTTTCTGATTCCGCTGTATCGGCGCGAAGGCAAGAGTTACCTGACGGTCGGTCTCGGATGCACCGGCGGACGGCATCGCTCGCCCGTGCTCGCGCGCGAGCTGATGAAGCGGCTCGAGAGCGGCGGCTTCGAGAGCAGCGTGCGCGACAACGACATCGCGCGCTAGCTGCCGGCGCCGCGCTCAGTTCATGATGCTGCCGCAATCGACGTTCATCGTCTGACCGGTGATTCCCGCCGACAAATCGAGTCGCGAGGAATAGCGCGACGCGCGCGACTTCCTCCTCCGTCGCCATTCTGTTCATCGCGGCCTGCGCCACGAACTGGCCGCGTATTTGCTCGTACGGTCGCTTGAGCGCCTCGGCCCGCGCGCGCATCACGCGCTCGATTCGTTCGCCCTCGATTGCGCCGGGGCAAATGCAGTTGCATCGGATTCCACGCTGACCCCATTCGCCGGCCACCGTCTGCGTCAGCCCGATCATTGCCCACTTCGCCGCCGCGTACGGCGAGCGCATCGGAAAACCGCGCCGTCCCGCGCCCGACGAGATGTTGATGATGTTGCCGGAGCCCTGCTGGTCCATGACCGGCAGCACGGCGCGAGTCGCGAGCCATGTTCCGGTCAAGTCGATATCGAGCGTCTCCTGCCATTCGGCGAGCGACATATCGGTGATCCGCTTGGTCGGCCCCGAGATACCGGCGTTGTTGACGAGAATGTCGATGCGGCCGAATGCCTTCAGCGTCTCGCCGGCCATCTTTGCGCAGTCGGCTTCCTTGGAGACGTCGGTGCTCAGGTAAATCGCGCGGGCGCCGACGCGCTCGAGTTCGGCGCAGGTCTGCTTCATCGGCTCGATCGAACGCGCCGCGATTGCAATTTTCGCGCCGGCTGCCCCGTACTTCAGCGCGATCTGTTTGCCGATTCCGTAGCCGCCGCCGGTGATGATTGCGACTTTATCCGAGAGTTCGTTCATTGAAATGCTTCATTCCTTGGCGATTTCGCAAGTCGATCGCTGCGCCGACTCTAATAGCATCGTAACGCGCCTACAACGCGCGCGCGAAGCCTTGTCTCAATCCATTGCCGCCCAATATCATTGAGGCCTCATGGCCGCCGTCAATCCAATCGGGACTCAAGCAGGCAAGCCGCGCGCAAACGGCTCGAGGCTGATGAACGTCGTGAAGATCGCGGTAATCGCGATCCTGCTTGGCGGCTCAATCTGGCTTCTGATCGCGCACTCCGAATGGTTCACCAATCCCGCCTTGGTCAAAGCCCAGGTGATTCACGTGGGGCGCGTGGGGGCCGGTCGTTTATATGCTGCTGTACGCGGTGGGACCGTCGTTCCTGGTGCCCGGCGCGGTGATGACCATCGCGGGCGGACTGGCGTTTGGCACCAAATGGGGATCGGTGTACTCGCTCATCGGCGGCGATGCAGGCGCGCTGATTGCGTTTGCGGCGGGAAGGTTTCTCGGCAAGTCGTTCGTCGAGCGGATCGTCGGCGAGCGATTCGAGTCGATGCTGCGCAGAATCGCGAAGCACGGCTTCCAGATAATCCTTTACCTGCGGATGGTCCCCGTGATTCCGTACAACGCGCTGAACCTGCTGGCGGGCGCGTCTCCGATCACGTTTAACGATTACTTCTGGGCGACGATGATCGGCATGATTCCGGGCACGATCCTGTTCGCCTTTTTGGGTGACGCGCTATGGCATCCGCTCTCGCTGAGGTTCGTCCTTGCGCTGTTGCTGATCGGCGCGTCGGTCGGATGCGGTGAGATCTACCGCCGCTGGTCGCGCGTCAAAATCGACCAGTAGCGATCAAGCGGCGTCAGTCGGCTAGGTGCCGGATTCCCAGCTTGCCAGGTATTTGCGCTGCTCGGCGGTCAGCGTATCGATCTTGAGGCTCATCGCGGCCAGCTTCACGCCGGCGATTTCCTCCTCGATCTCCACCGGCACCTCGTGAACCTTGACCGCGAGCTGCGCGCCCTTTGCCACCCACTCCGACGCCATCGCCTGCGTCGCGAAACTCATGTCCATGACCTGCGCGGGATGGCCTTCGGCGCAGGCGAGGTTAACCAGCCGGCCCTCGCCGAGGAGATAGACGATGCGCCCGTTGGATAAATGGTATGCGTCGATGTTGCGGGTGACGTCGCGATCGACCTTTTTCGCTGCGTCGTTGAGGTAAGCGACGTCGATCTCGATATCGAAATGGCCGGAGTTGCTCAGGAACGCGCCATCCTTCATCAGGCCGAAATGCGCGGAAGTCAGCACGTGCTTGTCGCCGGTCGCGGTGATGAAAATATCGCCGACTTTCGCCGCCTCGACCATCTTCATCACCCGGAATCCGTCCATCGCGGCTTCCAGCGCGCGTATCGCGTCAACTTCCGTGACGATTACGTCGGCGCCAAGCCCGCGCGCGCGTGACGCGATACCGCGGCCGCAATAGCCGTAGCCCGCCACCACCACGACCGAACCCGCGATCAGAACGCCGGTAGCGCGGATGATGCCGTCAAGCGTGGACTGACCGGTGCCATAGCGATTGTCGAACAGATGCTTGGTCTGTGCGTCGTTGACCGCGACCACCGGAATCTTGAGCGCGCCATCCTTGGCCATCGCGCGCAGCCGGATTACTCCGGTCGTCGTTTCCTCCATGCTCGCCTTGACGCCGGCGGCATGGCCGGCGAACTCGGTGTGAAGCAGGCTGACCAGGTCGGCGCCGTCGTCCATCGTGATCGTCGGGCGGCGTTCGAGCACGGCGCGCAGATGGCCGTAGTAGGTGTCGCGATCTTCGCCGTGGATGGCAAAGGTGGGGATGCCGTACTGATCGACGAGCGCCGCCGCCACGTCATCCTGCGTCGAGAGCGGGTTGGACGCGCAGGCGAGCACTTCGGCGCCGCCCGCCTTCAGGGTGCGCAGCAGGTTGGCGGTCTCGCAGGTGATATGCAGGCAGGCGCCGAGCCGCTGGCCCTTGAGCGGCAGTTCTTTGGCGAATCGCTCGCGCAGCCGGCGCAGCACGGGCATCTGCTTGTCGGCCCATTCGATCCGCTTGCGTCCGGCCTCGGCGAGTCCGAGGTCGTGCACGTCGAAGTCGCGGCCGTTTCCGTTGGCGTGGGATTTAGAAATTGGCTTTGGCCTTTCTTGCCGTCGTGGCCATCGTGTTCAAACTCCGAAAGTTTCTGTCTGGTTTGATTGAGAGCGCGGGGCGCTATCAGCCGCGGCCGTCGAGCCCGAACGCGCTGCGCAGCGTCTCGGCCATATCGACCCGCTCCCACGGGAACAGCCCGTCATGCGGGGTGCGGCCGAAATGCCCGTAGGCGGCGGTCGGCTGATAGATCGGGCGCTTCAGGTTCAGCGTCTTGATGATTCCGGCGGGCCGGAAATCGAACAGCTCGCGCAGCGTGCGCTGAGAGTTTGCTCTGGGGCACGATGCCGGTGTCGAAGGTATCGATCAGTATCGAGACCGGCTCGGCGACGCCGATCGCGTAGGCAACCTGGATTTCGCATTTCGTGGCGAGTCCCGCCGCGACAACATTCTTGGCCACGTGACGCGCCATGTAGCAGGCCGAGCGATCGACCTTGCTCGGATCCTTGCCCGAGAACGCGCCGCCGCCGTGACGGCCGTAGCCGCCGTAGGTATCGACGATGATTTTGCGCCCGGTGAGTCCGCAATCGCCATGCGGTCCGCCGATGATGAAGCTGCCGGTGGGGTTGACGTGATAGACCGTGGCGCGGGTCAGGTACTGTTCGGGAATCGTTTTCTTGATCAATTCCTCGATCACCGACTCGCGGATTTTTTCGTATTTCACGTCCGGCGAATGCTGCGTCGAGATGACGACCGCCGTCACTTCGACCGGCCGGCTGTCGGCGTAGCGCACCGTGACCTGGCTCTTCGAGTCGGGACGCAGAAAATCGAGCTGACGGGTTTTGCGCAGCTTGGTCAGATTTTCCATCAGCCGATGCGCCATCGCGATCGGCAGCGGCATCGCCTCCGGCGTCTCGTCGCACGCGAAACCGAACATCAGGCCCTGATCGCCCGCGCCCTGTTCCTTGTGCAGCCCTTGTCCCTCGGTGACACCCTGCGAGATATCGGCCGACTGCGGCTCGATCGCCGTCAGCACCGCGCACCGGTTGCCGTCGAAACCCACGTCGGCGCTGTCGTACCCGATTTCGACCGCGGTCTGCCGCGCGATTTTCACATAGTCGGGGCGTGCGCGGCTGGTTATCTCGCCGGCCAGCACGATCAGCCCGGTCTTGGCGAGCGACTCGAGCGCGACGCGCGAGTCGGGGTCCTCGGCGATGAGCGCGTCGAGCACGGCGTCTGAAATCTGATCGCACATTTTGTCCGGATGGCCTTCGGAGACCGACTCGGAGGTGAACAGGAAATCCTTAAGCGGCATTCGCGATTGCTCCTTGAAAAGCGCGTTTTCGGGTGCCCCGTCGCAGACCGGAATTCAACTTATGCGGCCGGCGCGCGGGACTGAGAAGTTCAATTGAGTTCTATTCCAGAGGGGTCAGCATAGCGCCTGCCGAAAAGTGCAAAAACGGCAGCACGCCTCAGGATTTTCAGGTAGTGAAGGGTATAACTGACCAATCGGACAGAATCAAGACTCCGGCCCGCCAACCCTGTCCGGTGCGCCGCGAATCCTCGAATCTGCCCGCTCATTCTTCGCCGAAGCGCTCGTCGAACAGCGTCTGCACGGCTTTGAGAGCCTCGCGCGCGTCGCCGCCTTCGACGCGGACCTTGAGCTTGGAGCCCTGTGCCGCCCCCAGCATCATCAGGCTGGTCATGCTCTTGGCGTTGACCAGGTTCTTGCCCCGGCCAATCATGACCTGCGAGGCGAATTTCGCGGCCGTTTGCGCCAGTGCGGATGCGGCCCGCAGATGAAGTCCGAGCCGGTTCCTGACCTCCACGGTCGCCTCCGCCGCATTCACGAGCATTACGATAAAGGTATCGCCGGCTTCGGTAAACACGAGCGCGCGATCAATTCGCTTCCGGAACTGTCTGCGCCGTGCGAGCAAGCTCGAGGCCGGCCCGCCGCCCGCTCACTTCAGCGCCGGCATGATAATCCAGCGGGATGAAAAGCAGCGACGACAGCAGCGCGAGGACTCCCATGACCATGAAGGCCGGGGTGAAATCGTGCACCGACAGATGCGCCGCGCTGCGCGCGCCCATGCTCATGTGCAGCACCATCGCGCCTATCGCCACGCCGAGGCTCAAAAACAGTTGCTGCGCCATGCTCGACAGGCTGCTCGCGCCGCTCATCATCGCGTTGGACACGTCGGCATAGGCCAGGCTGCCCAGCGCGGTGAATTGAAGCGAGCGGAAGAACCCTCCGGTCAGCAGGGCCAAGATGATGACGAAGTGAGGGGTCGTCGAGCGGAACAGCGCGTAGCTCATCATGATGAACGCGCTGAGCACGCCGTTGCCGATCAGCACCGAACGAAAACCCAGCCGCCGGATGATTGGCGTCGCCGTCATCTTCATGAACAAGGCGCCCGCGGCGCTGGCGAAGGTTAATAGTCCCGAAGCGAACGGGGTGAGTCCGAAGACTACCTGCAGCAGCATCGCCAATAAAAACGGCAGCGCGCCGATGCCCATCCGAAAAAGTCCGCCGCCCAGCGTAGCCGCGTTGAAGGTCGGGATTTTCATCAACCCCAAGTCTATGATCGGATAGTCGATCCGCCTGGCGTGAAGCACGTAGAGCGCCATGCACATGCCGCCGGCGGCCATCACGCACATGATGATACTGGCGGGAATCACGCCGCGGCCGATCGACTCGAAGCCGAAGAGCAGACCCGCCAGTCCCAGGCCGGTAAGCAGAAAGCCGCGCAGGTCGAGCGGGACGACCGCATCCTCGCGGATGTTGGGGATGTACATGGTGACCAGCGTGATGCCGATCGCGCCGATCGGCACGTTGATGAAGAAAATCCAGCGCCACGAATAATAGGTCACGATGAACCCGCCGATCGGCGGCCCGACCACGGGTCCCAGCACCGCCGGCACGGTCAAATAGGACATCGCGGTTACCAGCTCGGACTTGGCCACGGTTTTCAGAACGATCAAACGGCCGACCGGCACCATCATCGCCCCGCCGAAGCCCTGCAAAATGCGCGCGGCGACCAGCTGATGCAGCGATTGCGACACTCCGCACAGCACCGAACCGATCGTGAAGATCACGATCGCTGCGCGAAACACCGTGCGCGCGCCGAATCGATCCGCCATCCAGCCGCTGATCGGAATAAAAACGGCCAGGCTCAGCAGGTAGGAGGTGATCGCGAGGTTGAGCTTGATCGGATCCTCGCCCAACGACTTGGCCATCACCGGCAGCGCGGTCGAGATGACGGTCGAGTCGAGCATCTCCATGAACAGCGCGCAGCCGACGATCATCGGCGCCAGGAACTCGAGCGGGGAAATTTTGAACAGCCTCGGACTCATCGCAGCAGATTACGCATCGCCGCCAATCACGATATGTAATCCGCCAAAACCGGTAAACGGCACGCTATCCGAATTCGTCTAGCCCGAACGCCCGATCGCTGCGTCGAGCAGTTCGACGATGCGGGCCGGCGTTGCAAGCCGGATGAACGCGCCCCGGCCGCAAAACACGAATTCCTCCGAGAAAAGAGCGCGTTTTAACCGTGGCTCAGTCCAGCCACCCTCTCAGCGAAGGCGTTCTGACCGAAGTAGCGCGCTGCGGCCTCCAGATACGAAGCGGGGATCCTGCGATCGGCGACAGACACCGACGCTCCCGGCAACAGCCGCCTACTCCTTCCGGTCTGTCGCAACTGCCGCAACGCGCCAGCCTCGACTCGTCGTACAATTTCCGGGCTAATTCCTAACTCAGCGGCGACTTCCTTGTAGCGGCGCGGCGACCTCATCGCGCTCGTACGAGTCTTAGCGTCGAAACGAAAGCGACTTCGTAGGATCTTCTGCTCACGCTCGGTCAACGTAGCCACTACCCGATCAAATCTCAACGTCATGTATGCATGCCGATATATTGCTGCCGCCTGTCGCGATTCTTTGGTGCGCAATCCGCCGACTACGCGTAACAACCTGTCGGAATCAGCACAGATCAGGTAGCGGACATCGAGCAGCAACCTCTCCAGCTCTTTCACCAGCCCAGCTTTCGACAGGTAGCTAGCAAGGTGCGTGCGAACATATGGATCCGCGATGGCCCAGTCTTTACCCCGCTGTCCCGGCAGATCAGGAGTCAAACGCAGCAGTGTCATGGAGATCCGGCCATAAATGTCTGGGGGTGCTCCCCTGCGGAGATAATCAGCTAGCGCTTGATGATAAAGACGATAAACTGACCTCCCGTTCTCTGATGACTCAACGATATAGGCTGCGGCGTAGCCAAATAGATTCGACAGATCAATCTTGTCCTTGTAATTTCCCCCAGAAATTGCATTAGCCAGGGCGGTCCATAGGTCTCCACGCGGTAGCCCTTCGCCTTCTCCATAAGCCAAGGGCACTAGCAGATCGGTCGCGATCCTCTTGTTGAAGCCCACCACCTGGAATTCATCGAGGCGACGAAGAAACCCATCAAAGGCCTGTTGCACGTCATTCGGGAATTGTTCGCGCCAGTCTCGATCGTCAATGTTAACGACACGGTCGGCACTCATAACGGAGTTGCACACTATCCTTGCGCACAGATAGTTGTTGCCCGCCTTGGCTGCGATAGCCTCTGCGACTGTTTGGGCCAATCCAGAGCGATTTCGATAAGGGGTGTTTACCCACGGTTCATCAACTGAGAGCAGACGTGACCGAACATAGTTCGAGATGTCCATTGGTTCATTGTACTTTGGTAGGTCGAGATCGATCGTGTCGTCGACTCGGCCCAAGCCCGGTACGACGAGGCTTCGAGCTCCTGTCGCCAATATGTCTCGTGCCTACGAGAATCCGAACTCGGGGCAGTTTTATCAATTTGCTTATTAAGGCGCTAACTAGGTCGCCTGGGCCAACCGCTTCGTCTAGGGCGTCGAGCACAATAACCAGTCGTCTACGTCTCTTTCCTACAGTAAGAACGACGTGCTCCGCCGATTGCGATTTGGGCCCACGCAACCCTATCTTATCCGCAATTATCTCGGCGACCTGACTTACAGTCTTACCCCGAGCATGCACCGCCACATCAACGATACCCTCCGGTGGAAGCGTATCCTGGGGCAGATTAGCGAAGAGTCGGCGAGCCTTCCGTGCTCTTCGGTATTTGGGATCAGAGAGTGTTACTAAGCGAGCAAGGATCGCGGATTTGCCCGCCCCCGGAGCGCCAGTCATGACCCTTAGCGTATCGCGTCGGTCCTCCGAGCCGAGCCAGGCAACAATCTCGCGCAGCGCTTGCTCTCGTCCGCGGAAGTAGCTGATATTCGAGGTAAGGTCGGTTCCGTGCGCACGCGGGATCCAGTGCTCTGCGAAGTCCCTCGACCGTTGGCTCTCGAGATCCAGACCCACAGGGACAGTCGCGTCGTAATTTCGATTGGGGAACAGCCGACAATGGTCAGTGACGTCGAGAGCATTAAGTACGGCCTGCTGAGAGGGTTTCGGCAGCAAAGAGTTAACCGCTCCAACAATTGCGTCTGGGTACAGGAATTGTTGAGTTTTTCCACCCCACTGTCCGTCGTGATTCAACACGACATGAGCGAATGCCTCGGAGAAAGCGCACTGGGACGCCTGTTCCCAGCTTCTGGCTGAAGCCAGGAGGAAGGCTCCTGAGCCCTGATATGCTGAAAAAGAATTGTTAAGGCGTTGAAATACGGCCGTGATGTCGTCATTTCCTCGGCCCGCGTAACACACGTCGAGAATGATCAGAGTTTGTTCAAACCGTCTTTTCTTTATCAGTAGCCGCGCCAGTTCTTCGACAGGAAGTGCCGTTCCGTCTAGGTCGTCAGGATTTGAGTCGGAGAGAAGCAAATAGTGCCGGTCGTGATCGTCGTGACCATGGCCGGTAAAATAGAACGCCAACATTTCACCCGACTGGCCCGGGGTATTCCTCAGCTGATTTGTGAGAATAGACACGAAATCCCTCTTCGCGGGATTGCGGGTCAGCTGGGGCAGTATTTGTTTGTAGCCCAGTTGAGCCATTGTGCGGGTCATACGCTTCAACTCGGTCGGGACGAGGGACAGGTCCATGCCTAAGAGATGGGTATAGTTCTCCACCCCCGCAGCGATCAGATATCGTTTAGCCGATCTGGTCACTAGACTCCGTATTCGCCGCGGGGCGCGGAGCGCGTCAGTTGCCGTTGCGGGCGGACGCGCTGCGAACCGCGCCGGCTTCGGCCTCGCCCTTGATCTCCGCGCTGAACAACTCGCGCAGCCGCGATTCGATTTGCGAGTCGCGGGTAGTGCCCTCGCGCCGCCGCCATGCTCGCAACGGGATCACCGCTTTGGCCATGTTGCGATGCCCGCCGGCGCTGCCGATATCGGCGAACAGATTCTTCACCGCCTCGCCCGCGTTGTCGCCGCTCATGCCGTGGTTGCGCACACTTATCACCAGCTTGCCGCCGAGCTTGCCCGCGACCGCGACCCACGCCACGCCCTCGAACTGCAGGCAGAAGTCCGCCATCTGCACGATCAAGTCGTCGCGCTCGACCGGGCCGAGATTGAGCACCACCAGGCGGTCCTTGACCACCATCCGTTTCATCGCGCGCGCCAAAATGTGCGCGAAACTGAGCGGCAGCTCGGGACGATCGATCTGCCGGAGCATACTGTAGTTGGCCAGCGGAACCAGGCGCGTGAACGCCAGCAGGTCGTCGTCGGTCACGCGGCGCGACAACGCCAAAGTGTCGCTGCGAATTCCGTAGAGCAGCGCAGTCGCCAGCCGCTCGCTGATTTTTTCGTCAGCCGTGACCAGGTACTCGGTCATGATCGTCGCAGTCGCGCCGTATTTCGTGCGCACGTCCTCGAACGCAGCGGCGCCGCCGGGGTAGCCGGTATGATGATCGATCACGATATCGGCGCGCGGAATTTTCTCGCCGAAGTACGGCGGCTGCACATCGACCATCGCAATCTTGTCGAAGGCGCGCAGCGCCTCCGTATCGGCCGGCTGGATTTCGATCTCCAGCAGATGCTCCATGGTGAGATTTTCCGGCCGCGTCACCGGCTTGAAGGCGAACAGCGGCGTGGTCTGCTTGTTGCGCCCGAGCAGCGTGCGCAGCGCCATCGCGCTCGCCATCGCGTCGGGATCGGGATCGTCCTGCAGCACGATCGCCACCCGATCGCCGTCGCCGACCATCGCGCGCAATTCCTTGATTTTCTGCTTGGTGAAGGCCTGATCCATAAGATGAAATAATCCCGCGCCGCCGCAAGCGGCGACGGGTGAAGTCGATGGTTTAGCCGCGGACAGCTCGGGTGCGGGCGTTTGGGGCGCGATCGGCTCGAATAACGGGACCGGCGGTCTGAAAATGCAGGCGGTCGTCGCAATTGTGGCGAACCGTGAAAGAATTCATGGGTGGTCGGGAAATACCACAGCGCAAAGAGTCGAAGCAATGATATAGAATAACAGCCGTCTATGGATTCCACCGACTCCCATTCCAATAAATTTCACTGTGCGATCTGCCGCCGCGCATTCGCCGAGTGGTTGCTGCGCATTTCCGTCGAAGATACCGCGGGCTTTCGCCAGCAGGCCTTTATCTGCGGCAACTGCGCGGTTAAACTCCGCCTCGCCTCGGAAAAAAATCGCGACCTGCAGATCGATCCATGGATTCACGAGGCGGTCGCCAGCGTGCTGCGCGGCAAAAATCCCGACGAGCCGGAAAACTAGGCGGGCTGGTCCAAGGAAGAAAACCAATCGATGGCGGACGCATCGAGACCCGGCCGTTCGGATAAGTCAGATTCGCAACCCGGCAACGCGGCCGGTGCGGAACTATGGCCCCGTGATGAAGCTCGGCGGCTTGCAGAGCGCGTCGCGGCGTACGAGCCCGCTCGTCCGGTAATTTTCCAGAGCGGCTTCGGGCCGTCGGGATTGCCGCATCTGGGCACGATGGCGGAAATCCTGCGTCCGTCGTTCGTGCGCAAGGCGTTTGCTCTAATCGAGCCGTCACGGCCGTCGCGGCTGATCGTTTTCATCGACGATCTCGACGGACTCCGCAAAGTGCCGGAGAACGTGCCGAACCGCGAGGACGTCGGGCAATATCTCGGCATCCCGGTTTCGAAGATCCCCGACCCGTTCGGATGCTGCGCCAGCTTTGCCGATCACATGATCGGGCTGCTCGGCGGATTTCTGGCGCCGGTTGAGGTCGAGTACGAGCTGATGCGCTCGGCCGAGATGTATTCGTCGGGGCGCTTCGACGAGGGACTGAAGCTGATCCTCGAGAAGCACGCCGAGATCACCGCGATCATCGCGCCGACGCTGCGCGAGGAGAATCGGGCGGGATGGTCGCCGTTCATGCCGATTTGTCCCAACTGCGGGCAAGTCGTCGAGCGAACGGTGTCGGCGTACCACCCCGAGCGCGCATCGATCGAGTTCGCCTGCGAAAGGAGCGCCGGTGGCAGGCCGGGATGCGGTTTTCGCGGCGAGCAGTCGGTGCTCGGCGGCAAGGCGAAGGTGCAATGGAAGGTCGATTGGGCGCTGCGATGGTACGTGCTCAAGGTCGATTACGAATTGTACGGAAAGGACCTTACCGACTCGGCGCGGCTCTCGGGAGAAATTATGCGTGTGCTGGGCGCGCAGCCGCCGCTGGGATTTCCGTTCGAGATGTTCCTCGACGAGGAAGGGCGCAAGGTCTCGAAGTCAGTCGGCCGCGGCGTGACGGTTGACCAGTGGACGCGCTACGCGCCGATCGAGGTGCTCAAATTGTTCCTGCTGCGCAATCCGCGCCGCGCGCGCAAGTTGTTTGTCGAGGCGATTCCGCAATACGTCGACGAATATCTCGACGCGTTGCGTGCCTACGCAGCGGCGTCGGATCAGCAGCGGCGCGAATCGGTGCTCGAATTTGTCGTCCAGAGCGCGACGCCGCGACGATTCAACTCCGAGCTCAGCTTCGCGATGATGACCAACGTGGTCGGCGCGCTGGGCACTTCGGATCGCGAGCACATCTGGAATTATCTGGTCCGCTACGACGCCTCGCTCGCGGGCGATGCGGAAACGGAAGAAATGGGCCGCACGCTGATGGAATGCGCGCTCAATTTTTATCGCGATTTCATGGTGAAGGAGCCCTACACGCCGTCGGATGCGGAACGCGCGCAGCTGAAAAATCTCGCGGTGTATTTGATTGAAAATCAGGGCGCCAGCGCCGAAGAGATCGAGAAGAAGATTTACGATCTTGGCCGCGAAAATTACGACAAGCCCGGCAAGATATTTCCGCTTCTGTATCGATCGATTCTCGGCCAGGAACGCGGTCCGCGCCTGGGCGCGTTCATCCGGCTGGCCACGCCGGCCCGCATCGTCGAGCTGCTCGACGCAACGATCGGGCGCTGAGGCTAGACGAATTCGGCGAACACGGAGTCGGCCATTTCCAGGCCGCGATCGGTCAGTTTGATTCGGCCGCGATCGAGCCTCAGCAACCCGTTGTCGAACAGCGGGGCGGCGACGCTACCGAAGATACATTCGAAGTTGCGGCCGAAGCGCTCATGAAAATCGGCCAGTGCGAAGCCTTCGCGCAGCCGTAGATTGAGGAACACAAATTCGCTCTGCGCGCCGGTTTCTTCGATCATTTCAGCGCCGGCCTCCGCGTTCGCGCGCTCTTCGATCGCGGAAATGTAACGCGCCGGGAGCTTTTCGTTCCACCATCGCTTTCGCCGGCCGCCACGTTCGTCGCCTGCGTAGCTATGAGCGCCCGCGCCGATTCCGAGGTACGTCTGGGCGCGCCAGTAGGTCAGATTGTGGCGCGCTTCGTGGCCCGGCGCTGCATAGTTCGAAATTTCATACATCGCGTAGCCGCGCTGCGGGATTTCCTCGCGCACCGTTTGATACATCGCGGCCTGCTCGTCGGTCGCGAGCTGTTTGATTCGTCCGCGCATCAAGTCCGTGAAAAAAGCGGTGCCTTCTTCGAAGGTCAGGTTGTAAGCCGAGATGTGATCCGGTTCGAGCGCGGCCGCCGATTCGATGTCGAAGAGAACATCGGCAACCGTCTGTCCCGGAACCGCGAAGATCAAATCGAGATTGAGCCGATCGAAGCCGGCGCGATGCGCCATCCCGGCGGCTGCGCGGGTTTCGTCGGCGCAATGAATCCGGCCGAGAAACTTGAGCGTCGCGGCATTGAACGACTGCGCGCCAAAACTGATTCGATTCACGCCTGCCGCGCGCATCCCGCCGAGTTTCGCCAGGTCCACGGTGCCGGGATTCGCTTCGAGCGTTATCTCCGCGTCGTGTTCGATCCCGCAAACGCGATTGGCGGCGTCGATAATCTCACCGATGGATTTGGGATCGAACAGCGACGGCGTTCCACCCCCAAAAAAGATTGTCCGGATGCGCCGGCCTGAATACGGCGCGGTGCCCGCCCGGTGCTTGAGCTCAGAAATCAGCGCGCGGGTATATTGCGCTTCCGGCCATGACGATGCCGCGTGCGAATTGAAGTCGCAGTACGGACACTTCGATTGGCACCACGGAATATGGACGTAGAGCGAAAAGCTCACACCACGATTGTAGCGCGCCCTGAGGTCTGCGCGAACGCCCGCTACTACCCGCCTTTGACGGTCGCTATACTCCCTGCGTCAGAGGGAACTTGTCCGAAATCGCACCCAATCGCCAGGATCGCAACGAACCGCGCGTCGAGGCACGCCCCGGTCCCGCGAGCGCGAGCGGATCGGGCGCGAGCCGGGCGGGCACGATCGCCGCGGGCGTGTTGCTCAGCCGGATTGCCGGTCTGGTCCGGGACAGCATCTTCGCGCATTTCCTCGGCGACTCGGCCACCGCGGACGCGTTCAAGGCGGGGTTTCGCATCCCGAACATTCTGCAGAACCTGTTCGGCGAGGGCGTACTGTCGGCGTCGTTCATCCCGGTTTACGGAAAACTGCTGGGCGAGGGCGACAATGAAACCGCCGACATGGTCGCCTGGGGCGTCGGCGCGATTCTAACGCTCGGCGTATCGGTGCTGGTGGCGATCGGCGTGATGGTGACGCCGTATCTGATCGACGTGATCGCGCCGGGCTTCGAGGGCGACAAGCGCGACTTGACGATTCAGATCGTGCGCATACTGTTTCCCGGTGCGGGATTGCTGGTGATGTCGGCGTGGTTCCTCGGCGTCCTGAACAGTCATCACAAATTTTTCGTCTCGTACACCGCGCCGGTGGCGTGGAACGTCGCAATGATCGCGGCGCTGCTCTATTACGGGCCCCGCCGCTCGCAGGACGGACTTGCGATCGCGATCTCGTGGGCGTCGGTCGCAGGCTCGGCTTTGCAAATCGCGGTGCAGGTTCCGCAAACGCTGGCGCTGCTGAGAAAGCATCGCATCGACTTCGCGCGCATTGCCGCACCGCTGAGATCCGTGTTCCACAACTTGACGCCCGTGGTCGTCAGCCGCGGCGTGGTCAACCTGAGCTCTTACGTGGACAACGTGCTGGCGAGCCTCTTGCCGACCGGCGCCGTCGCAGCGCTCAACTACGGCCAGTTGCTCTACATGGTGCCGATCAGCCTGTTCGGATACTCGGTGGCCGCGTCGGAGCTGCCCGCGATGTCGCGCGCCGCGGGTGCGACGCCCGAGCAAATGAGCGCGATTTTGCGCGTGCGATTGAACCGGGGACTGCGCCAAATCGCGTTCCTGGTGGTGCCGTCGTCCGCGGCCTTTTTGATTCTCGGCGACGTGATCGTCGCGATGATTTATCAATCCGGAGCTTTCACCCGCGCCGACGCGGTTTACGTGTGGGCCGTGCTCGCGGGTTCGGGGGTAGGGCTGCTCGCAGCGACGATGGGCCGGTTGTACAATTCGGCGTTCTACGCGCTGTTTGACACCCGCACCCCGCTTCGATTCGCACTAATCCGCGTCGCGCTGACGCTGGTGCTCGGCTATCTATGCGCGATTCCACTGCCGCCGATGCTCGGAATCGCGCAGAAGTGGGGCGTTGCCGGACTGACGGTGTCGGCGGGCGCGGCAGGATGGGTCGAGTTTGCGCTGCTGCGATGGGCGCTGAACGGGCGCATCGGATGGACCGGGCTCGAGCGTTCGTATCTGGCGAAGTTGTGGGCGCTGGCTCTTGGAGCCGCCGCGCTCGCGTTCATGTTGAAACTTCGGATGGCGGGATTCGGGCCGCGCATCCAGGGGTTGGCGATTCTTTCGACTTTCGGTGGGCTCTACTTATTCGGCGCCTGGATGCTTGCGATGCCGGAACTCAAGCAATTCACCGACCAAATCACGCGCCGGTTTTCGCCGCGCGCGGCTTCGAACTCATCCGATCAATAGTCGCGCTGGTGGAGCGTCCGCCCAGCAGCGGCGCCAGCGCCACTGTTCCTCCGCGCGATTCGACGAAGGCCTGGCCGTCAACCCGCTTGCCGCGCCAATCCTCGCCCTTGATCAAGACGTCGGGTTTGACCGCGCGAATAATTTTCTCGGCGCGCGTTTCGTCGAACACAACTACGTAATCAACCGCTTCCAGGGCCGCGAGGATTCGCGCCCGCTCCGCCGCGGGATAGATCGGGCGCGCGTCGCCCTTGAGCCGCCGCACGCTGCGATCGCTGTTGAGTCCGACCACCAGCAGGTCGGCCTGCGCGCGCGCAAACGCGAGCATCTGGATATGCCCGGCGTGCAGCAGATCGAAGCATCCGTTGGTGAAGGCGATCCGCCGGCCGGCGCGCCGCTCGCGCTCCAGCGCCGCCTTGAGTTCATCCACCGAATGGATTTTGCGCTCGTAGCTTAAGTGAGCGGGACTCAGTGCGCGGGCGAGATCTTCGCGCGTGATCACTTCGGTGCCGATCCGGGTCACCTCGATACTCGCGGCCAGGTTCGCAATCGTCGCCGCCGACGAGAAGCCCAGTCCCGCGATCGAAAACATCCCGAACACGCTCAGCACCACGTCGCCCGCGCCGGTCACGTCGTAAACCTCGCGCGGCGCCGTCGATATGTAGGTATCTTTGCCGCCGCGCTCCGCCAGATACATACCGTCGCGGTCGAGCGTGATCAGGCACGCCTCCAGGCCAAGCTTGCGCACGAGAGTTTCGGCCGCCTTGCGCCACGCGCCGCGATCGGTGAGGCGCATCCCGGTGGCGACTTCGGTTTCGTGACGATTGGGCGTGAGCGCGGTGGCGCCGCGATAAATCGAAAAGTCCTCGGTCCTGCGCGGATCGACTATCACCGGGATGCCGTGCGCCCGGCCTCCATCGATCAGCGCCCGCAACACGGCCGCGGTCAGCATCCCCTTGTCGATATCCGATATCAGCACGCCGTCGCAGTTGCGAAGCTCGGACTTGACGCGCGCAATCAGCTCGCGTTCGCGCGCGGGCTTGAGCGGACTGGGGTCTTCCTCATCGACGCGCAGCAGTTGCTGGGTCGCGCGATGGGCCGCCTGCACGGAACCGAGCATCCGATCCTTGACGATGGTGGGGCGGTCGGGATCGATCAGAATCGAGCGCGTATCGATTCCCAAGTCGGCGAAAATCTCGCGCAGCAGGCCGCCGTTGCGATCCGCGCCCACCACGCTGAGCGCGCTCACGTCGGCGCCGAGCGCGCGCAAGTTCGCCATCACGAAACCCGCGTTGCCGGGCTTTTCCTCGCGGCGTTGCACGCGCAGGATCGGAATCGGCGCTTCGGGCGAGATTCGCGCGACGTCGCCCCACAGGTAGCGATCGAGAATTACCTCGCCGGCCACCAACACGCGCAATGGTTTGAGCGCCGGCAGACCGTGCTCGTGACGCGCGGATTCAGGACGAGCGGAAGAGGGGGTTTTGCGTCGAGTCATGATGCGGCATCTTACGCCGGCGCGCCGCCCGCGTTAAACAGATGAACAGTTGAACACAGTTAAAGGCGCGGGCGCTCCTGCTCATCTGATCGCGTAGCCGCCATCGACGTACACGATCGATCCGGTTACGAAGTCCGACGCGTGCGAGGCCAGAAACACCGCCGCACCCGCCGTCTCCTCGGGCTTGCCGAAGCGGCCGGCCGGCGTGCGCGTGATTATTTCCTTGAACCACGGGCCGCTCTGCGCGACCACCGTCATGTCGGTTTCGATCCATCCCGGCAGGATCGCGTTGACCTGGATGTTGTGCGGCGCCAGCTCGATCGCCATCGTCTTGGTCACCTGCACCAGCGCGCCTTTAGCCGCGGCGTAAGGAATTATGCTCTGCGCGCCGAACAAGGAATATTCGCTCACGATATTGATTATCTTGCCTTGCCTGCGGGCGGCCATCGATTGCGCCGCGATCTGCGAAAGGAAAAAGCACGAGTTCAGGTTCGTTTCGATCACTCGGTCCCAGTCCTCGGCGCTGAAATTCAACGCGCTGCCCATGATCGCGATTCCGGCGTTGTTGACGAGTATCGAGACGGGGCCCAGCTTGCGCTCGACTTGCTCCATCGCCGGGCGCAGGTCGTCGCGCCGCGTCACGTCGAGCTTGATCGCTATCGCCGGTACGCCCGCGTTCGCGAGTTCGCCACGACCGCGCGATTCTTCTCTTCGTTGCGCGCAAGGATCGCGACCGCTGCGCCGGCTTGCGCCAGGCCGAGCGCGATCCCGCGCCCGATTCCGCCGTTGCCGCCCGTGACCACGGCGACCTTGCCGCTCAAATCGAACATCTTTGGACTCGCCATAACGTTTCTCCCACGCGAGCAGTTGGACAGCGAATGCTCAGCGCTTCTATATTGGCGTTTCGCACCCGCCGCAACCGAAACGCGATGAGCGGTGCGCGGCGCGGTGATTAAAGAAAAGACGGAGATGGCGCGCTGTAACAGCACTCTCACCCCCGGCGCGGACGCCGTTCCCTCTCCCGCAGGCGGGCGAGGGTTAATAGGTACTCAAGAGACATAGAGGAAAAATCACGACGATGGGACTACGGACGGCTGAACAGTACAAAAGCTCGCTGCGCGACGGCCGCGCGGTGTTTTTCAGGGGCGAACGGGTGGCGGACGTAACCGCGCATCCGGTGATCGGAATAGCAGTCGAGCACGCGGCGATCGACTACCGGATGGCGCACGATCCGAAGTATCGCGAACTGGCGGTAGTGAAAGAGGGCGCCGACGAGTACAGCCGCTACTACCATGTTCCGCAAAATGGCGACGACCTGCTAAAGCGAAGCGCGCTGATCGCGGCCTCGACGCGCGAGGGCGCGACGCTGGTGGTGCTGATCAAGGAAATCGGCACCGACGCGCTGCTCGCGCTGCATATTATCGGCGAACGGCTCGCGGCTGCCGGCAAGCCCGAGTACCGCGAGCGCATCCACAAGTACTACCGCAATTGCCGCGACAACGATCTCGCCGTCGCCGTCGCGCAAACCGACGTCAAGGGCGATCGCGCGCTTGGGCCAACGCAGCAGGATCATCCAGATTACTACGTGCGAATCGTCCAGCAGCGCCCCGACGGCATCGTCGTGCGCGGCGCGAAGGTCCACACCAGCGTCGCGACCAACACCAACGAGGTGATCGTCCTGCCGACCCGTGCAATGCGCGCCGAGGACAAGGCCTACGCCGTCGCGTTCGCATTGCCGATCAACACGCCGGGACTGAAGCTGCTCGCGTCGCCCCACGGCAGCTCGCATAAAAACGATTTCGAGCATCCGATCAGCGCGCGGCACAAGATGATGGAGACGCTGACGGTCTTTGACGACGTGTTCGTGCCCAGGGAGCGCGTGTTCCTGCAAGGCGAGATCGAGTTCGCCGGCTTGCTCGCGCTGACCTTCGTGCGATTCCATCGCTTCACCGCGGTGTCGTACAAACTGCCGCTGCTCGAACTGATGGCGGGCGCCGGCCATGCGATCGCGGAGGCCAACGGAATCTCGCGCGCGGGTCACGTGCGCGACAAGCTCACCTATCTCGCGGCCTATCACACTATCGTGCGCGGACTTATCGAGCATGCCGCGCGCACCTGTACGCTCGAGGACGGCGTCGCGGTGCCCAACACGCTGCTCACCAACGTCGCGAAGTATCATTTCGCTCACAACTACCACCAGGCGGTGCAAATCGTGCAGGATCTCGCCGGCGGCCTGCTGGTGACGGCGCCTGCCGCTGAAGATCTCACCAGCGAGGCGACCGGCGCCTACGTGCTCAAATACATGGGCGGCGCGAAAGGCTTCGATGCCGAGAAGCGCCTCAGGCTGCTGAATCTGATTGGCGATCTGACGTCGTCGGATTTCGGCGGCTACCAGGAAGTGCTGGCGGTGCACGCTGAAGGCGGTTTCGAAGCCGAGAAGTTGCAGGCTTATCGCGAGTACGACTTCAAGACGGTGGCCGCATACGCGCGCAAGCTCGCGGGGATCTGAGAGCAACGGGAGAACTCAATTAAATGTGAAACCCACGGCGGGGCAGGGGTGACCCCTGCACCCAGTATTAAGGCCGCGCTCCGTTGTCGCGCGCGGCCACTGCCGCGGGCGCGCAATTTCTTAATCCCGGCCTCCCGTGCCAACGGGTCTTAATACTGGCCAGCCGTGCCAACGGCCAGGGGTGACCCCTGCACCCAGTATTAAAACAAAGATGCGGCCTGACGGCCTGTTAGAACTTTTTCTGTGTCATCCTGAGCGCAGCGAAGGATCTCGCGCGCACCAGCGCGTGTCTGGCCGACGCCGAACGCCGGAGCGCCCGTCGAGATTCCTCGCTACAGCAGCTTTCGCTCAGAATGACACGAGAGGTCCGCGCTCCTCTTTTTGAGTCATCCCGACCGGAGCCTGCGGAGCGGAGGGACCCCGGATCTTATCTCATTGCGGCAATTGATGGACGGCTTGAGGGAATACAAAGAATAATCCGGCCACCGGGAATCTGAGAAGATTTACTTTTCGGTCCTCAGCTCGACCGTGTTGCCGTCGGGATCGACGATCCACAGTTGACGGCCTGCGCCCATGTTCGCCGGCGCCTCGAGAAACTCGATTCCCATTTGCTTGAGCGTGCGCCTGGTCTCGTCGAAGTCTTCGACCTCGAAAGCGACGTGTGCGCCGAGCGGGTCGGGCTTGCGGCCACGGTCCTCGCTCGAGATGATATGCAGCGCGTTGCTGCCGATCCCGTACCACGCGCCGCCGAACGGGAAATTGGGTCGCGCCATCTGCTTCAGGCCGATCACGTTTTCGTAGAAGCTGGCCGCCTTCTCTACGTCGCTGACGCGGAACGCAGCGTGATTGAGCGCCTTTAATTTGATCATCGTGAGATCTCCCTCAGCGCGCGAAGTTCCTAATGCAGTTCGCCGCCGCCGGCGACGTTGATCGTTTCGCCGGTAATGTTTTCCGCGCGGCACAAATAGACCACCGCCTCGCCGATATCGGCCGGGGTCTGCTCGCGCTTGAGGAAGGTGGTGTGCGCGATAAATTCGTCGAACGCCGCCTCGCGATTCATCCCGTACTGAACGGCGATGATCGGCCCGAGCACGTCGGCCCACATCGCAGTGCGCAGATACCCGGGGCATACCGCGTTGACCCGAATGTTGGCCGGGCCGAGCTCTTCGGCGAGCGATTGGGTGAAGCCGATAATGGCGAACTTGCTCGCGCAGTATGCCGAGAGGCCGCCGTGCCCGGTCTTGCCCGCCACCGACGCGATATTCACGATCGCGCCCTCGCGTTGCTTCGTCATGTGCGGGATACACGCCTTGGCGCACAGGAACGCGCCCTTGGCATTGACCGCCATCACGCGGTCCCACGCTTCTTCGGCAAAAACGCTCACCGGGCCGAAGGCGATGATCCCCGCGTTGTTCACGAGGATATCGATCGCGCCGAGTTTCGCGACCACCTCCGACGCCATCCGCTCCAGGTCGGCGAACCGCGTCACGTCGGCGAGGATCGGGATGGCCTTCACGCCCAATCCCTTGACTTCCTCGACCGTGCGATTCAGTTCAGTTTGCGCGCTTAGATTGTAGGTAAGCGCGCGGTCCGCCGGACTGCCGAGATCGACGAGCGCGAGGTTTGCGCCCGCCGCCGCCAGCTTGAGCGCGATGCCGCGGCCGATTCCGCGCGCCGCGCCGGTGACGATTGCATTCTTGCCCTTGAGTTCCATCCGATTTTCTCCGTGGTCTATGCGCCATCCGGCACGACGGCTGCGGATGGCGGCAAGCGCGCAGGTTCAAGTTTACTCGAACGCGTTCTCGCCCGTGATGTCGCGGCCGAGGATCAGCGTGTGCACGTCGAAGGTGCCCTCGTAGGTGTTCACCGTCTCGAGGTTCAGCATGTGGCGGATCACCGGGTACTCGTTGACGATTCCGTTGGCGCCGAGCATGTCGCGCGCGTCGCGCGCGATCTTCAGCGCCTCGTTGACGTTATTTCTCTTGGCGAACGATACGTGCTCCGGGCGCATCTTGCCCTGGTCCTTGAGATGAGCCAGCCGCAGGCAAACCATCTGCGCCTTGGTGATCTCGGTCAGCATCCTGACCAGCTTGGCCTGCACCAGTTGATAGCCGGCCAGCGGACGCGAAAATTGCTTGCGCGACTTCGTGTAATCCAGCGCGCAATGGAAACACGACCGCGCCGCGCCGATCGCGCCCCACGCGATTCCGTAGCGCGCCTGCGTCAGGCACCCGAGCGGACCCTTCAGCCCGCGCGCCTTTTGCAGATGAGCGGTAGCGGGAATTCGCACGTCCTCTAAAATCAGTTCCGAAGTGATCGACGCGCGCATCGAAAATTTCCCGTGGATGTCGCGCGTCGAAAATCCCGGCGTCCCCTTCTCGACGAGGAACCCGGTGATGCCCTCGTCGACCTTCGCCCACACGATCGCGACGTCCGCGATCGAGCCGTTGGTGATCCATCGCTTGGTCCCGTTGAGGATCCATCCGTCGCCGTCGCGCCGCGCCCGCGTTTCCATCCCGCCCGGGTCCGACCCGTGGTCAGGCTCGGTCAGACCGAAGCAGCCGATCAATTTTCCCTTGGCCATTTCCGGCAAGTAGCGCTGCTTCTGTTCCTCGCTGCCGTTTGCATAAATCGCGTACATCGAAAGCGCGCTTTGCACCGACGCGAACGAGCGCAGCCCCGAGTCTCCCGCTTCGAGCTCCTGCATGATCAGGCCGTACGCGACGTTATTCATGCCGGCGCATCCGTAGCCCTTGAGATTAGCGCCAAACATTCCAAGCTCGGCCATTTGCGGTACGAGATGCATTGGGAAGGTTTCACTCGCAAAATGGCGCTCGATCTGCGGCAAAATTTCGCGATCCACGAAACGTTTGGCAGTGTCGCGGGCCATCCGTTCTTCATCGGTCAGCAGGTCGTCGAGGTGGAAAAAATCGAGATCTCTCAATAAATCTGGCATCTTGTGCTCCATGCGATTTTTGAAACGTGTTTTACTGTGAGATCGCGGATGCAGACTGCGGTCAGAATCCGGCCCGGTCGAGCGATCCTCTGGATGAGCGAAATCATGCCCCCCAGTATCGTGCGCTTTTGATCCGCGCGCGTTGGTTCCGTACGCCGATTCAGAGCCGAATTATCACGGCTACTACTTGCGTCAGATTCGAGTATCACGTAGCCTTATATCCCGAGTCACCAATATGCACATCGAAACGCTAAAGGTCTTCTGCGACATAATCGAGAGCGGAAGCTTTTCTTATGCCGCATCGCAAAACTTCGTTACTCAGTCGGCGGTCAGCCAGCAGGTCCGAAGCCTCGAAGAGAAGTACGACTGCCGATTGATAGAACGCGGACGAGCCGGAGTCAAACCCACCCCGGCCGGACAAATTCTGTACACCTCGAGCAAGGAAATCGTGCGCCGTTTCCTGGAATTGGAAAACCGGTTGCGTGAGATCGGCTCGGTGGTCGCGGGCACGATTCGGGTCGGCACCGTTTACAGCGTTGGCTTGCACGAATTGCCGCCGTATCTGTCCGAATTTCTGCGCAACTATCCGGCCGTCAATGTACATCTCGAGTATCTGCGCTCGAACAAAATTTACGAAGACCTCATCGAAGGCAAGGTCGATCTTGGCGTCGTCGCCTATCCTAGCAAGCGCAGCCAAATCGTCTCGGTGCCGTTTCGCCATGACGAACTCGTGCTCGCCGTGCCGCCCGACAATCCGCTGGCCAAGCACTCGAAGGTAAACGTCGGACAGTTGCAGGGTCAGAAGTTTGTCGGATTTGAGCGCGATATCCCGACCCGAAAGGCCTCCGATCGAATCCTTCGCCAGTACGGCGTCAAGCCGATCTACGTGCTCGAATTCGACAACATCGAGACCATCAAGCGCGCGGTCGAAATTGGCCTTGGATGCGCGATCGTGCCGCGGATGACGGTCGAGAACGAGGTCGCGCGCGGCGCTCTACGGATGCTTGATTTTCAGGAAGGAACCTTTCTGCGTCCGCTGGCGATCATCTACAAGCGCGGCCGTGAGCTCTCGCCTGCGGTGCGCAAATTTATCGAAGCGCTGACGACCAGCAACGTCGTGCCCCGCGGTCGCGGCGACAAGATTGGCGACAAGACCGAGCGTCCGCCACGCGGCGAGCGCAACAACGACGCGAACAACTCGGATCGCGCCGAGAAAGTCGAGAAAGTCGAGAAAGCCGAGAAGACAGAGAAGGCAGAGAAGACGGCGTAGCCGCAACGGATCATTGACGACAAACGGCCGGGTCGTGGCGACTCGGCCGTCTTTGTTTCCCCCTTCCCTGCGCGCCGACAATCTCTTCGAGATCGTCAGTCTTCTCCAGCGTCGCGAAGGCGTGCGTTTCGAGATCAACGCCGCGCGCACGTAATCTCGCGGCGCGCCTGTGAGCTACTGCGCGCTTGCGCATAACGCTACGCGTGCTCAGCTCGCTCTACTTCAGCGCGGCGCGCAGCCGCTCGCGGTCGAAGCCTGCGATCATTTGTTTGCCCGCGACGATGATCGGGCGCTTGATTAGATTCGGCTCCTTCACCATCAGCGCTAACGCCTGCTCGACCGTTAGCGATTTACCCGCCAGGCCCATCGCCTTGAAGGCCGGGCTGCGCGGGTTTAGAAAATCGCGCGGGTCGCGGCCCGCAAACAGATCCTTCAGCTCAGCCGCACTCAGCGGAACTCGCGCGTAGTCGCGCTCGTCGAGTTCGACGCCGAGATCCTTGCGCAAGAAACTTCGCGCGTCGCGGCAAGTCGTGCAAGTGGACTTCCAGACAAAACGGATCCTCTTCATGCGCGATTCGCGATGCTCCGCCGTCTTGCTCTGCTACTCGATGTTCGAGTTCGGCGCCGATCCGCCCGCGGGACCGCTGCCGTGATCCAGCGGCTGCCCGCCCGCCGACGACGATGCGCTCGCGGACGAGCCCGCCTGCGGAAGCGGCGCCATCGGCGCGACGCTTCCCGACGATGAACTTGTCGAGGGACCTTCAGGCGGGGTTTCGGTCGGCCCGCTGAAGTTGATCGGCTCCTGGCCGGCCAGCATTTGCGGCGTCACCACGTAGTCGCCGCCGAGCGCGCTGCGCCACACGGTGTTGGCAGCCTGCGAATTGCCGGCGGTCACCAGGTAGGTCCCGCCGCCAACGATGCCGCCGAGCAGCGCGTAAACCAGCTTGGCTGGGATATAGAGAACATTGCAGAACAAGGCGCCGACGCCGTAACCAGCGCCCGGCCAGTTGACGCTGTTTGCCTGCGGCTGCGGCACCTGCACTGGCGTCGCAGCGCCTGCCGGCTGCGTCTGTGCCGCGGCGTACTCTGCGAGCGGACCGGCCGGCATCGCGAGCATCACCGACAATCCCAGCGCGATCGCAGCGAATCTGAAATTTCCTTTCCTCATGATTTCCTCCACCGCCACCTCGGACGTAAATTGCTACTCGGTTTTGACCACTGCCTCGGCTGGCAGCAGTCCCATCAAATGACGAAACGCGCGCTCGAGATATTCGGCGTTCTTCGACTCGAGCGTTAACTTCACGCGGTAGCCGGGATCTCCGATCCGCGGATACGAGCCCAGCATCAACTCCGGAAAATTGCGCATGCAGTCGTTCAGGTGATCGGCGATCGTGCCCTCGCTGGCGGACAGGTAAATTGCGCGCATGAAATACGGGTCGGCCGCAAACCGGCTGCTCAGCGCCCGCAGTTTGGCCTCGAACAGTTGCGGAATTCCAGGCAGCACGTACACGTTTTCGATCTGCACGGTCGGAAAACGGATATCGCCGGCTTCGTTGAGGACCGCGCCCTCGGGCACTTCGGCCATCTTGAGGCCTGCGGCGACCGAGCGCTCGTGGAAATGTTTGCGGATGAGGCGCTCGAGCTCGGGATGGACCACCAGGCGCCGGTTGAATGCGCGCGCGACGCCTTCCATCGTGAGATCGTCGTGGGTTGGGCCGACGCCGCCCGAAGTGATCACGAAATCGAAGTTGCGTGAGCAGTACGAGACTTCGCCGGCGATCGCCGCAAGCTGGTCCGGGATGGTTGCGATACGAGCCAGTGCGACGCCGATTTGGTGCAGCTCGCGAGCCGCGAAATACGCATTCGAATCCTGAACCTTGCCGGAAAGGATTTCGTTACCCACCACAACCAGCGCGCAACTGCGTTCTCGCATTCGACTGCAGGCTCCTTGCGCGATCCGCCTCAAACAACATTATCGCAAGCGGCGGCTATCAGCGGCAATGGGGTAAACCAGCGATCAGCGATGCCTACGACGGACCGGCGTCGTCGATGTCGGGCGCCTTCGCCTCGATAAACTCCTTGAGCCGGCGCTTGAGCCGCGTTTCGATCTGCCGCACGCGCTCGCGGCTGATACCGAAACGGGCGCCGATTACCTGCAGCGTCTCGGGATCCTCCGACAGCAGCCGCGCCTTGAAAATCTCCAGCTCCTTGCCTGCCAGCGTCGCGGCGAACTGCTCGACTTTGTCGTGGGCGAAGTCGCGCCACTCGCGGTCGGCGGTCTCGGTTTCCGGGTTGTGCCCGGCGTCGGGGATTACGTCGAGCAGCCGCGTATCATCGCTGGCGCCGGCGGGTTGATCGAGCGATAGCTCGCTCTGCCCCATCCGCTCCTGCATCTCGCGCACGTCGCTTTCCCGCACCCCCATCCGATGCGCGAGCAGGAGCGGTTGCGGAGTGAATCCCTCGCGCTCCAGCCGTTCGGTCTCTTTGCGGAGATTGAAGAACAGCTTGCGCTGCGCCTGGGTTGTGCCGATCTTGACCAGCCGCCAGTTGTTGATCAGGTAACGGTAGATATACGCGCGCACCCACCACACCGCGTAAGAGGGAAAGCGGATTCCATGTTCGGGGTCGAAATTCTTGACCGCTTCCATCAGGCCGACGTTGCCTTCCTGTACCAGGTCGAGCACGTTTTTCGTCGCGCGCGCGAACTCGTACGCGAGCTTCACGACCAGGCGCAGATTGGCGGTGACCAGCCGGTAAGCGTCCTGCGGATCCTTGTGCTTGACGTAGCGCCGCGCGATCACAGCCTCCTCCTCGCGCGTCAGCAGCGGGAAGCGGCGAATCTCGGCCAGGTAGCGGCCCAGCGGATCGGCGGCTACCAGCGCGCCGCGGTCGTTGGCGGCGTCGGCTTCAACCTCGGCGGGCTCCTGATCGGACTGCACCGGCGCTTCGTCGTCGGTGCTTTCTATCGGACGAAACTCGGAGACTTCGATCGGCGCATCATCGGCAGCCTTGGCGCTGACGCCGGCTTCGGGGCCGAGATCCAATTCGGATTCTTCAGCTGCGATCGGCTCGGGAATCGCGCGCCCGCGACGAGCCTCGGCGCCGGCGATGCTTGCGCGTTTCGCTTTGGTTGTGCGCTTGCGACGGATCGGTTTGCCGGGTTTGCGCGCCACAGGCTGGCTCCAGCTTCACCACACGCTGGCACGAGATGCGGACACCAATGCTCGAGCCGGCGGCGGCGCGGAGCTGTGTCGGTTCTTGTCGAATCGATCGTGCCCGGTCAGGCGTCGGGTTCTTCGATCGTGACCTTGCCGGCGGCGATTTCGCGCAACGCCGTGACTACTTCTTTGTTGTCCGATTCCACCAGTGGCCGCGCGCCCTTGAGCAGTTGTTTGGCGCGCCGCGCCGCGCCGAGCACGAGCTCGAAGCGGTTGGGGATGTTTACCAGGCAATCTTCAACGGTAATTCGTGCCATTAGGCGTCAATTCTCCGGCGCATCGCGTCTCTTGTCAACGCGCCCGCAATCGGTAGGCTGGAACGGCATGGAGGCTCCGCAAGTTTGATGGCCATGTTTAAGACTTTGCGCCGGTTTATCCTGATGACAGGAATCGCGCTGATTGCCGCGGCCGCACGGCCCGCCGCAGCCGGCGATCCGGCCACGATCCTCGCAGGCAACCATCCCGACGAAGCTGCCGAGGTTGTGGGCGAGGCCGCCGCATCGCCTTCGCGGCCGCTCGCGATGCAGCTCACGATGGCGCTGCGCAATCGCGCTGAACTGACGCGCCTGCTTGCCGATCAGCAGAATCCGGCGTCACCGCAATACCATCGGTGGCTGACTCCGGATGAGTTCACCGGCCGTTTCGGACCCACGGACGCCGACCTTGCGCGAGTCGCGCGATGGCTTAGGAAAAAAGGTTTCACCGTCAGGTCTGCCGACGCCTCGACCCGAGAGGTCTCCTTCACCGGCACGGTGGCGCAGGCGGAAAACGTCTTCGCCGTGAAGATTGCCGCGACGGGCGACGCGCGCCTGTATTCCAACACCGGCGATCCCGCCGTACCCGCCGACCTCGCACCGCTAATCGAATCGATCCACGGCCTCGATAACCTGCTGCACAGCAAGCCCGCGATGCATCGCGTGCCCAGGCGCGATTCCAGCGCCAGTTTGCCCGACGCAATCGTCGATGGGATAGGGCCGGCCTTCGGTCCTGCCGACATATATGCCTTCTACGACGAAACGCCGCTGTTGAACGGTGGCATCGACGGCAGCGGCGCCGGGTGTCTCGCGGTTGTCGAGGACTCGAACATCGACGAGCCTGCCGCGGACGCATTCAACAGCCAGTTTGGCCTGCCTGCGCTGACGATGGGCGCGAACTTCAAGATCGTGTTGGTTGATGGCACCGACCCGGGCCAGACTGTGGACGAAGACGAGACGATGCTTGACGTGAACTATTCGCACACCGTTGCGCCCGGTTCGAGCATCCGCATCTATCTCGGCGATCAGAACCACACGTCGTCCTCAGCCATTCTCGACGCAATTCATGCGGCGGTGACGGAAACGAACAGCCCGTGCAGCGCGATCAGCATCAGCTTCGGATTCTGCGGCGGCTCGAAAGGATTTTACAGAACCCAGAACGGTTTCTTTCAGCAGGCGGCTTCGCAAGGTCAGTCCGTGTTCGTCGCGACCGGCGACACCGGCGCGGCGGGGCTGAAATTTAACAAAAGGCAGGGTACTTGCGTACCCACCAAGACGCGCGCAGTCAGCGAACTGGCAGCGTCGCCATACGTGACCGCGATTGGCGGCACCGAGTTCACGCCTGTTTTCGACAGCAACGGCGACGATGTCGGCTCCGTTGCAGAAAGCGTGTGGAACGACGGCAGCGGCGCCGCCGGCGGCGGCAAGAGCAAGGTCTTCAAGAAGCCCGCGTTTCAGAACGGGCTCATTCGCAAGGATAAGAAGCGCGACCTTCCCGACATCTCGTTTGGCGCCAGTCCCAACTCGCCGGGTTTCTTCTTTGGCGGCCGCGGCCCTGGCGGCGCGCCTGCCGTCGTATGCTGCATCGGCGGCACCAGCATCGGCGCTCCATCATGGGCGGGCATCAGCCAACTGATCTCACAGCAGGGAGGCGCTGCGGCCGGCAATCTCAACAGCCGAATCTATCAACTCGGCGCGCAGGCCGACGGCGCAACGACCGGAATTCGCGACGTGACGTCGGGCAACAACTCTGCCTACGGAGTCGCCGGATTTTCCGCGGTCCCCGGCTATGACAAAGCCAGCGGATGGGGCACCGTCGATATGGGGCTGTTCGTCCCGGCGTATTTGGCCCCGTAGCGGGCGGTTGAATGCGGAACCCACCGTGGGTTCCGCACCTCCCTGGGCAGGGGTGACCCCTGCCCCCGATGTTAAGAAGAAGAAGATGCGGGACTTCGTCCCTGTGAGAACTGGTTAGGTGGAAGTACCTCGCCGACCGTGGGTTCCGGCGGGGGTTACCCGTGCACCCACGGTGGGTTTCACATTGAATTGAGTTCTCCCGTCGCTGCTCTGCACTACGCGCGCGATGCGCGGCGGTTCAATGCGGCTGGGGCTCAGTCGCCGGCTTGATGAACTTGAGCGTCATCCGGTCGCTCTCTCCGATCGCCAGATACTTGGCGCGATCCTTTTCACCCATGCGCAAGGTTGGTGGCAGATACCATACCGGATGGTCGCGCAGGTCCTTGGGATTTGCGTTGATTTCCGAGGTGCCCGCCAGTTTGAAGCCGGCCTGTTCCGCCAGCTTAATCATATAGTCCTGGCGCACATATCCGTTCCTGGCGTTGGGATCCTGCGGCTGCGACGGATCGGCGCGATGGTCGGTTATCCCCAAAACTCCGCCGGGTTTCAGCGCGCGGTAAAACGCCTTGAAGTAATATTGCGCGTTGCCGTGCGCAATCCAGTCGTGAACGTTGCGAAACGTCAGGACCATATCGGCCGAGCCGGCGGGCGCGATTTCGGTTTCGGCCGGCGGCTTGAGCGTGGTCACGATGACGCGGCCATAGACGGCGGGATCGGCCTTGAGCTTGTCTTCGAAGGTCTTGGCGCCCGGTCCTTCTCCCACCGCTTCGTAGAGCTTGCCGTGGTCCTTGAGCAAGGGCGCCAGGATCTCGGTATACCAACCGGCGCCGGGCGAGATCTCGACCACGGTCATCGTGGGCTCAATCCCGAAGAAGGTGAGCGTTTCCATCGGATGGCGATATTTGTCGCGGGCCTTATTTACCTCGGAACGCTGCGGTCCGGCGATCGCCGCCGCAAGCGCGGTCTCGGCGCCGGTGTCATCGCGGGAGGCTGTCGCCGGCCGCATCGGTGAGATCGCAACGATCGAAAGAGTAATCAGGACAATCAACGGGAATCGGATTCGGTGCTTCACTTGCATGGGGCCTTGCCTCTCAATTGCGAAACGCGTGGCGCTCTAGTTTCCAGCGACAACAATTTTACGCCGCACTCGCACAGGGGCGAGCCGCCAGGAGCGTGCATCGACGCCGGTGCGCCGAGTGCTAAGATTTATTTTGGCGGCGCACCCGTAGCGGGAGCGCGTCGCGCGCGCTAAACGTCCGATGCAGGCAAACGTCCCACGCAGATCAGTCGTGGAGGTTCAGGAGCGCTTTTTGCGGGTCTTTTTGCGCGACTCCCGGGTCTTGGCCTGCAGTCTGGATTTTTTCCGTTTGCGCCGCCGCTTGATTTCCTTTTGCCGTTCGCTTGCCATCTAACCTCTCTTCTCTTGTTACTTAGTCCAGCGGGACCGTCCGTTCCACCTTTGCGCCGGAGTCGAGATGGATTCCGGCTGAAGTTACGTAGGGCTTGCCCTTGCCGGACCGATTTTCCACATAAGCGTCGTAGTCGCCCGGGTCAAGTTTGAAGCGATGCTCACTTCCGGGGTCGCTCTCGGCGACTTTGGTCTGCGTTCCCGCGCGCAAAATTACCACGCGAGTGGAGTTGTCGAACGGAATTTTAGACATCACGGTCTGCACCACCAAGTCGGCCTTCACAACTTCGTCGAGCGTCAGCATCGCGCCACGCCCGGGCGCGAGATTCACCGCGTGCCAGTCGTAGCCTTGCGGGGGCGCATCGACGTGGACGTCCACCTGTTGGGGCGCGAACAGATATTTGTCGCCCGAAATAAAGCTGGCGACCTTCGCGTGCGGCGAATCGGTGGCGGTCACGGTCACGCCGAAGCCGGGATCGGCGCCGGTCTTGTCTTTCACCTTAACCCCCAGCACCGCGACATTTGTTATGAGCACGGTGTGAGTGCGGCCGGCCTCGATCTGGACGCCGTCCTTGACGATCTGGCCGCCGACGATCGGCATCATTAGTTTGTATTCGCCCGGCGCCAGCGCGACCGACGAGCCGGGCGCGACCTGGCCGGCTTCCGTCCCGTTCGCCGCGATTAGGTGCGCGGGATTTTTCGCGCCCGCGCCGTCTTCGCCGAGTACATCGAGCTTCAGGTTCCCGGTCTGAGCCGCGCCGGCAATCGCCGCGACAATCGAGACGGCTGCGAGCAAGGCGATGGTGGTGGCGAGCAGGCGAATAGGTCTCATAGGCGGATCGGTATCTTATGGCGGCGATGCGGGGCGCGCTAGCGCGGCCTCGCCTCGCACATGACGCCGCGCGGGATTCCGGCACAGCGGCAACCGTTGTCGCGGCGCGGCCATCCCTTCTCTTTCCACTTACTATCCCCTCGCGTTACGCTGGCTCAACGCCAATGAAACTCTCGACGCGACTGCTCGGCACGTCCTACCGATTCCGCTCGGTCAAGGAATTGCTCGCGCGCGCCAACGAAGCGCGCTCGGGCGACGAACTTGCGGGAATCGCTGCGCGCTCCGAGCGGGAACGAATCGCAGCCAAGGCCGTGCTCGCCGATCTCACGTTGAACGATCTCCGCGAGAACCCGGTCGTTGCCTACGAGCGCGACGAGGTGACGCGCGCGATCGACGACGCGCTGGATCGCGACGCATTCGCCGCCGTGCGCAACCAGACCGTCGGCGAGCTGCGCGAATGGCTGCTCGATGACGCGACGACCGGCGATGCGATCCTCGCGACGGGGCGCGCAATCACCGCGGAGATCGCCGCCGCAGTCGCCAAGCTGTGCGGCAATCTCGATCTGATCGCGATTGCGTCGAAGATTCGCGTCGTCACCAGCGCGCGCACCACGCTGGGCCTCGCGGGCCGGCTCTCGACGCGTCTCCAGCCCAACCATCCGCGCGACGATCTCACCGGCATCGCCGCCGCCATCTACGAAGGCCTCGCCTACGCGACCGGCGACGCGCTCATCGGCATCAATCCGTGCATCGACGAGCCCGACAACATCCGCCGATTGCTCGAACTCACCGCCGACATCATCGAGCGCACCGGAGCACCGACGCAAAACTGCGTGCTCGGCCATATCACGACGCAGATGCGCGCGCTCGAGGCCGGCGCTCCGATGGACATCATGTTCCAGAGCCTGGCGGGGACGGAGAAGGGCAACGCCGGCTTCGGGATTACGGTCAAGATGCTCGACGAAGGCTACGCGATGATTCGCGAGACCGGCAGGCTGCGCGCGGCGAACCTGATGTACTTCGAAACCGGGCAGGGCTCGGAACTGTCCGCCGATGCGCACAAGGGCGCGGACCAGGTCACGCTCGAGGCGCGATGCTACGGCCTTGCGCGCCGCTACTCGCCGCTGCTGGTCAACACCGTGGTGGGATTCATCGGCCCCGAATATCTCTACGATGCGAAGCAAATCACGCGCGCCGGCCTCGAGGATCATCTGATGGGCAAGCTGCTCGGAGTCCCGCACGGGGCGGACGCATGCTACACCAATCACGCTCGCGCCGATCAGAACGATTGCGAAAATCTGGCGGTGCTGCTGGCATCGGCGGGATGCAACTACTTAATGGCGGTGCCAATGGGCGACGACGTGATGCTCTCGTATCAATCCACCAGCTACCACGATGCGGCGGCGCTCCGCGCAGTGCTCAAGCTGCGTTGCGCGCCCGAGTTCGAGGATTGGTGCGAGCGCCGGGGAATTCTCCGCGACGGCCGTCTCACCGCGCGCGCCGGCGACGCGAGGCTGCTGATGGATTCGTCGAGCAAGACAGACGGTGAGGCGGATTTCGACGCGATGCGCAAATCGACGCCCGCGCGGCTTGGCGTCGGACGCGCGGGTACGCGATACACGACGGCCGCGATGCTCTCTGTGCGGGCAGATCACGCGCGCGCCGTCGATGCGGTGATGACGCTGGTCGCGCATGATTGGCCGCGGCGCAACGGCTTGCTCGAAGTTCACTCGCAAGCGCTCACGCGCGAAGATTATATCCGTTATCCCGAGCGCGGCCGGCGTCTTGACGCCGTCGATGCGGCCCGCGTCGCGCGCCTTGCGCCGCGCGGGCGCGGCAAATCGGCGACGCCCAGCGTGCTGCTATGCATCGGCGACGGACTTTCATCGTCGGCGGTGGAGAAGAACGCGGGGCCGCTGATGCGCGCGCTCATCCGGCGGCTCGCGCCGCGATACCGGCTCCTGAAGCCGATGTTCATCCGAAATGCGCGGGTCAGAATCGAGGACCATCTGGGCGAAATATTGCGCCCCGATGTGGTCTGTATGATCGTCGGCGAGCGTCCCGGCCTGGCCACCGCCGAGAGCCTGAGCGCGTACGTGATTTATCGGCCCACGCTCAAATCGATCGAGCCCGAGCGCACGGTGATCTCGAACATTCATCGCGGCGGGATTCCGATCGCGGAGGCGGGGCGCAAAATCGCGGCGCTGATCGACGACGCGATCCGATTGCGGGCGTCGGGCGCCGCTCTCGCCGCAGAAAATTGCGCCGGCAACGTGAGTGCCGATGCTCTCATCTTTCACTTTCCGAATACTGGGTGCAGGGGTCACCCATGCCGCGACTGGCGCGTGCTCGTCCGAAAAACTACGCTGAAAAACACGAAGCCATGTCCGATCGCGAATCAGTGCTTGCCGCCAACCGCGCCTTTTACGACGCCTTCGAAAGTCTCGACGCGGAAAAGATGGAAGCGGTTTGGCTGCGCGACCCGCGAATCATTTGCATCCATCCCGGATGGCGCAAACTTTCGGGATGGGGCCCGATCATGGCGAGCTGGGAGCGCATCCTTGACAACGTATTCGAGATGAAGTTCGAGCTCGGCGAGATTGAGGTGACGATCAGCGGCGATCTGGCGATCGTGGTCGTCGAGGAAAGCCTGACCCAGCGCGGCTACGACGGCACCGAACGCTCGAACGTGCTCGCCACCAACGTGTTCGAGCGCGTGGGCAACCGATGGTTCATGGTGATGCATCATGGGTCGCCGGTGCTCGCGCCGCCCGACGACGAGCCGCCGCTCCAGTAATTCGCAACCTGCCGCAACTGTGCGAGGAGAAAATTGGACGATGCTCAAACGCGTTGACAGAATTCAGATTGCGGTCGCCGACAGCAATGCGGCCGAGCGGGTGGTCGCAGAAGTCTTCGGCGCGGAGCTAATTCGCCGCGACAAGGCGGCGCCGCTTGGCGCCAGGCGAACCACGATGCAAGCGGGGGCGAGCCTGGTCGAAATTCTCGAACCCGACGGGGCAGGAGCGGTCCAGGATTTTGTCTCGAAGTGGAAGACCGGACTGTTCGGCGCGGGATTTTCGGTGGACGACCCCGCCGCCGCTGCGCATCACCTCGCCAAGTGCGGCGTCGGCTTCGAGCAATCCGCGGGACAACTCTATCTCGACGCCGCCGCGACGTTTGGGATGCGCACCGTGATTTCGCAGCATCAGGAACGCGCGCCCGTCGGCGCGATAAAATGGGCCTACGAAGTCACCAACGTCGTCGGCGATTGGCAGGCGGCGTCGGCCCGCTATGCGCGCATCTTCGGCCTCGACGCGGCGAAGTTCAGCCCGATCGAGAGCAAGGATTTCGGCTACACGGGCACGCTGACGCTGTTCGATCCTCCCGCGCGTCTTGACCGCGTCGAGATCGCGCAGATCACCGACGCCAAGCTTGCGATGGGCCGTTTCCACCAACGGCGCGGCGACTCGCTGTACATGTTTTTCGTCGAGACCGACGACGTCGGCGCGCTCGAAAAGCGCCTGCAAGAGCGCGGCTCGCGTTTCGCGGCGCATCGCCGCGACGAGGCGGGGCTGGCGGAATTGTTCATCCATCCTTCGGCATTTCTCGGTGTGCTGGTCGGGGTGAGCCGCACCGAGCATGCGTGGCTGTGGTCGGGCGATCCCGAGCGTGCGCGGCGCGCCGCGCTGGCGCGGCAGGGGTGACCCCTGCACCCAATGTTAAGGCCGCGCTCCGTTGTCGCGCGCGGCGGCGATTGCGGGCTACTTTGCCTCGCGCATCGCGCGCACCAAAATCGCCGCCAGCTCCGGCCGGGTGAATTCGGGTGGTGGCGCATCGCCCGCCCGCAGCATCTCGCGAACCTTCGTTCCCGACAGTATCAAGCGGTCTTGGTCGGTATGCGGGCAGGTCTTGAACGACGCCATCGAATTGCATCGCTTGCAGTAGAACGTGTTCTCGAACGTCAGCGGCGTTATCCCCATTTCGGACGGCTCGAAGCGCTCGAAGATTTTCTGCGCGTCGTAGCTGCCGTAGTAATTGCCGACGCCGGCGTGATCGCGCCCGACGATGAAATGCGTGCATCCGTAGTTGCGCCGCGCGATCGCGTGCAGGATCGCCTCGCGCGGGCCGCCGTAGCGCATGTGCGCCGGGAACACGCCGATCATCGCGCGATTTTTCGGATAGTACAGGTCGAGCAGAACCTTGTAAGTCTCCATCCTGACCGCGGCGGGCACGTCGTCGCCCTTGGTCTCTCCGACCAGCGGATGGATCATCAGACCGTCGCAGATTTCGAGCGCCGCTTTCTGGATATACTCGTGCGCGCGATGAGTCGGGTTGCGGGTCTGGAAGGCGACGATTTTTTTCCATCCCCGCTCGCGAAACGCCGCCCGCGTCTGCCGGGGCTCGCGCGGAAATTCCAGGAAGGTGCGGCCCGGTATTTCCTCGATCAGCGTGAGCTTGCCTGCCAGGCAGTACGGCGGCATCGAGGTGACGTTCTTCGCCCCCGGATGCGCGTCCTCGGCGGTGCCGAACACGTTTTGCGCTTCGCTTTTGCGATCGACTTTGTAAATTTCCGCAAGCTTCAGAATCGCCAGCCGCCGGCCGTCTTCGGTCGCCAGCGCGATATCCTGTCCGGCTTTCAGTGATTTCGCTTTCGTTTCATCGACGCCGAGCGTGATCGGAATCGACCACGGCACGCCCGACGCAAGCCGCATCTCGTCGCGCGAGCGAATGTAGTCCGCCTCGCCCATGAAACCCGTCAGCGGAGAGAAGGCGCCCGACGCGAGCATCTCGAGATCGGCCAGGTCGCGCGCGTTGAGCGTAACGGCGGCGAGTTTCGCGCCATGCGCCGCCAGCGCAGCGCGCTCGGAGGCCGGCGCTTTCAGATCGACCAGCTCGCCGCCGCCATGAGCCGCGATTGCGTCGTCGCGCACGCTCATCGCCGTGCTCCATTGCTGATGTAGTTCAGTTCTTCGAGCCGCCCGAGCAACTTGCCCAGGCTCTGCGCGACGGTTTCCGTGCTGCTATCGACAATCAGTTCGGGCTTCAGCGGCTCTTCGTAGGGGTCCGAGACGCCGGTGAAAGATTTGATCTCGCCGGCCAGCGCCTTCTTGTAGAGCCCTTTCACGTCGCGCTCGACGAGTTTATCGATCGTGCAGCGGACATAGACTTCGACGAAGCGCTCGTGATTGCGGCGCACCTCGTCGCGAATCTCGCGGTAGGGCGAAATCGCCGCTGAAATGGCGATCACTCCGTTGCGCGCCAGCAGATGGCACACATAGCCGATGCGCCGGATGTTGATGTCGCGATCCTCTTTGGAAAAGCCAAGTCCCTTGGAAAGATTGGTGCGGACTTCGTCGCCGTCGAGGATTTCTACGCGATGCGCGCGCCGGCGCAATTCTTCGGCGGCCAGATTCGCAAGCGTGGACTTCCCCGCCCCAGACAGGCCTGTAAACCACAAGGTAAAACCTTGATCCATCGGCAAAAACTGATGCTCCCTTAAGAATAAGATTACTTGGTGAACGTTGAAAGTTACTTAATCTTATCGAGAGAAACAAGGCTGCCGGTGGTGCCGGAGTTGGGCGCGGATTGCCCTGTTCAGGCGCGCGTAGCCGGCAGGTTCAGGTGAATCGCGAGCGCCGCCGGCGAGCCGAAGATTTCTGTGGCGCCTG
This sequence comes from uncultured delta proteobacterium, assembly GCA_963743865.1. Taxonomy (GTDB): domain Bacteria; phylum Desulfobacterota; class Binatia; order Binatales; family Binataceae; genus Binatus. Next base: position 2,120,373 of record CAVURG010000006.1, on the reverse strand, counting down.
CCGCGAGCAACCGATCGCGCGCGGTATCGGTGGCCGCGATTCCATAAAATCGCACGCCGCAACTTTGCGCGGCCAGCAGGTCGGCTTCGCTGTCGCCAACAAACGCGGCCTGCGATCGATCGACGGAAAACAATTCGAGTGCGCGAATCAGCATGTCGGGCGCTGGCTTTAGTCCGAGCATCGTGTCGCGTCCGACGATTGCGTCGATGGATGCGCCGGCGTTCCTGTCGAACCATCGCGCGACCGTTCTCGACGAGTTGGAGGTCACGATCGCCAACAGCGGCGCCGGCTTTTTTCAGAGCCGCGAGCGCTTCGATCGCTCCTTCGAGCGGTTGCGCGCGATCGACTCCCGCCAGCTCGATTTTCTCGATTATCTCCGAAGCTCGGCGCAGCCCTTCCGTGACCCGGGGCTGGTTGATCTCCGCGAGCATGAGCGCGCGGTAGGCGTCATAAAGCGGGAGATTGCCGCGCGGGATTCGTGCGAACAGTTGGTCAGGCGCGCCGATGGAGCGCAGGTAGGGTTCGAGGATTAGCCGGCCGCCGGTCCAATCGACCTCGGGCTCGAGCCGCGCGATGGTGTTGTCGAAATCGAACATCCAGAGCTTGTACATCACGGATGAAGGCGAACCCTGGATTGATAACCGTCGAACTCAATGATCGCCGGCGATGGATTTTCCGCGTATCCGGCAAGCAGCTTGAACGCCTCCGCCGTCGCGAGCATCGCGATAAAATCCGCAGCTTCCGAGCGGCTGGCCACTGCCGGATGCATCGACGCATCGACGGTTGGCGGGCTGGGCGACCCGCCGGGGACGACGGCGATTTTTCCCGGCGCGTCCAGGCGCGCGACTACCCACGCCCGCACGTCGCGATAGCCCACGATTTGATCTGCAACTTTTCGCGCCGCTTCACTTCCAACGATCAAGAGCGCCAAATCGACGCGGCCTTTCGGCTCATCCGCGACAGTGACGGATACGCCGGCATTCAGTTCGCCCGCGGCGGCGATTTTCCCGGCGAATCCACCGTGGTCGCCGGCCACTTTAACGCCGATCGCTCCGACCCCTGCGCCAACCAGATAGGCGAGCGGCGCTTCGATATCGCGCGCATCGCCCGCAAGCAGCATCCGTGCGCCAATCAAACGTTCCTGGCCGCGGCCGCCGACGCGCGGCACGATTATCTGGCGGCTGTAGCGTTCGATTTGCGTGTCAGTCAGCGTCATCGCGATTCCATCACCTGCCCGGCGATTGCGACTGGCGCCGCCCGCGTGCATCGGGACCATCCGGCTTCCACGCGCCGCAGCCGCAGCTGGGGCGCGGACTAACCGCCGCAATACGCACCCGGGCCGGGCCGGACGCGTCGCAGGTGAGAATTTTTCCTGAGAGCAAGGGCGTTTGCGCGCGGCAGGCCAGCATCGCCTCCGCCCCCTGCATCTGGCCGATCGCGCCGGCGACGGGACCGACGATCCCCGCCTCGCGACAACTCTGGCCATCGTTGTCATCGGGCGGAGTCTCGAACACGCATCGGATGCACGCCGTCTCGCCCGGAATTACCGTCATCGCCTGCCCGGTCATCCCGACCACACCGCCATAAGCGAACGGCGTCCGCGCGGCGATACACGTGTCGTTGATCAAGAACTTCGCGGCCGGACTGTCAGTCGCGTCGATTACAAAGTCGTGTGCGGCGACCAGACGCGCCGCGTTGGACGCTTCGAGCGCAATCGGATGGCGTTCAACGCTGACCTCGGGGAACCGCTCGACGAGCCACCGCGCCGCCGCATCAACCTTCGGCGTGCCGGTATCCCGGCTTCGATAGATCACCTGGCGAGCGAGATTCGACAGTTCTACCGGGTCGGGATCGATCAGCGTCAGCCGCTGTGCGCCGGCGCGCGCCAGCGCCCACAATGCGGGGACGCCGAGTCCCCCCAAGCCGACGATCAGTATTCGTTCTGTTGCCACTTCGTCGTGCTTCTCCCGCCCGTCGAGAGCCGCAACGCCATCAGTGCTTGTGGGAGCTGGTGAAAAATCCTGCGACGACGATAAGGCTGCAATCGCTAATAGTCGGCTGACGGTAATATGCAAGCGCGGGCCTTGTCAATCGACGGACCAATCGGTCAGGCGCCTGTCAATTCGCTGGCCAATTCGCTTGCCACTCGCCTCTTATTTGTCTATGGTGCCGCAACGTGAGCGGGGCCTTTGGCGGGGGAACGAAATTCGCACGGCCGGACTGCGGATTTTGCGGATCAAATGCATAGGAGATCGACTATGACTTCTCGATGGGCGGGGCTGGCTATTGGTCTGTTACTCTTGGTCGCAGGTCTGTCTCTGAGCACGGCGGGATGCGACCCGTGCCCTTCTTGTTCCGCTAAACCCAGACCCACTTCTTCGCCCACACCGGCACCGAATGCGTGCCTGCCGTCCAGTTCCATAGCGGTACTGGTCCAGGGCAAGAACGCCACTGTCTATGCTCCGCAGGGAAATTGGGGCTCGGAAACCACCGGTGTCAAAGTCGTGCCGATTGAAACCAGCAGTGGCGTTGGCACCGGCGGTGCGCCGACTTCAGTTACGACGGCGAGCGTGGTCCTAACTCCTGCTCCTCCAACTCCACGACCGGCCAGACGGTATGCGTCGCCAACAATACCGACGTTTACCTCATTAATGGCACGACCCTTACCAGCACGTTGACCAGTGGCGCGACCGCCAACGAAAGTTTCTCAGGCGGTGAATGCGAAAACTGCGGCGTGGTGGTGGATTCGTCAACCAACAAGGCATTGATCACGGTTGGCCTGGAAACCGGGGGCCCGGGTGGCTACCAATTCCTCGACCTTGGCGCCACGCCCACATTTGAGACGCCCATTCCCGCCGGAACGGACGTCTCCGAAGACGTTTCGATCGACCCGGTCCGCCACCTGATTCTGTCACCGAATGAAAGCTCGATTTACCAGATTGTCAATACCAGCACCCCGACGGCTGCGCTGTTCAACAATCAACTTGAGGACGGGGAGTTCGACTCAGCAGGCGAAGACTGCACCACCGGCATCGCGCTGGCTACCGTTGAATTTACGGGCGATCTCTTCATCGCCGATCTGACTCAGGCGATATTCACGCCAGGAACGCCAGGCACCTGGAGCGACACAGCCAGCCAGCTCGTGAACTTTCCCGAGTTTGACAATCTGGCTGCCGGCACCTGTGGTATTGCAGTCGCACCGGGCACGCATCTTGGCATAGTGACGGGTGAGTTTGGCGGCGACCTGGAGGGCGTCATCCAGCTGCCGGCCACTTCGGGGAGCGGAATGCCCGCCTTTGTCGATTACGTGGCGTTCACCGTCCCCAGCACCCCGGCCGACGCAGCTTGGGAGCAGGGGTTCGATCCTCATACGGTGACGGCTTATGTCAGCCCCAACAGCGGAAAGGCATACGCTGTGTTGGAGAACGGCGACTTCAGCTACGTGGCAGTGGTCGATCTTCAGGGACTGCTGAACGCGCCGCGAACGGGTCACACGGTGAACGACCCGCTTCCGGCCGGCCTGGTGACTTTCATAGCGGAGTAACTAGCGGCCGCCGATGAGCAGTTCCGCGATCTGAACGCCGTTGAGCGCCGCGCCCTTGCGCAGCTGGTCGCCCACCACCCAGAAGTTCAGCGCGTTGGGGCAGCTCAGGTCCTCGCGGATTCGCCCGACGAAGCAATTGGTCAGGCGCCTGCCAATTCGTTTGCCACTCGCCTGGCATTTGTCTATGGTGCCGCAACAGCAGGGGGCCTTGCGGCGGGGGATCGGAATTCGCACGGCCTGACTGCGGATTTCGCAGACTAGATGCATAGGAGATCGCCTATGACTCCTCGGTGGGCGGGGATGACTGTCGGTCTGTTACTGGCGGTCGCGGGGATGTCTCTCGGCGCCGCGGGATGCGATCCGTGCCCCGGTTGCTCCGCGAAGCCGACTCGGTCGCCGACTCCGTCCATCAGCCCGACGCCGACTCCAACCGCAACGGCGACACGAACTGCCACCTCCACTCTGACACCGACTCCGACTGCGACGACCACTGCAACGGCTACAGCGACTATGACCGCGACGCCGACGACCACTGCAACGCCATCGCCAGCCCCTACGGCCTCGCTTTCGGGGACAGTGCAGGGCGGGCTCAGCCCAGTCTCGGGCGCAGCGGTGACGCTCTATGCGGCGGGAACGGCTTACGGCGCGGATGCGACAACGCTGGGAGGTGCAACCACCGATTCCAGTGGCAATTTCACCTTGGGGTACACTCCGCCCGCTTCACCTGCTGTTCTCTACCTCTCGGCGCTTGGCGGGAATGCCGTATTCGGGAGCGGCACGGCGATCGTGAGCAACACGGCGATCGGGTTGATGGGACTGGCGGGGATGTCCAACGCCCTGCCGGCGTCGGTCACGATTAACGAGCTGACAACCGTGGCGGCCGAATGGGCGCTGGCGCAGTTCACTGACTCGACGGGGCAGATCATCGGTGCGCCATCGAGCAACGCGACCGGCTTTGGCAATGCGGTCAACGAGGCGCAGGTCAATCTCGCAGACATCTCGACCGGCTTGCCGGCGAGCTTCTGGAGCAACCAGGGCGCGACCGAGGCGAACTGCACTGGCGGTTCGCCGCCCGTCAACTGCGACGGCCTGGAGCGGATGGACACGATTGCCAACATCCTGGCGGCGTGCGTGGAGAGTTCGGGACCGTCGTCGAGCGCGTGCAGCACGCTGCTGACCAACACCTCCGGTAGCAGCGACACGCTTGCGGCGGCGCACGTAATGGTGACCAACCCCGTCGCGAATGTTGCTACGCTGTTTGCCCTTCAGAGCGGCTCCCCGCCGTTCACTCCCGATCTGAGCGCTGCGCCCGACGGCTGGGAGGTCGCGCTCAATTTCGCTCCCGCCGGCGCCAACTTCAACAGTACGTTCTTCCTGGCAATCGACGCTGCCGGCAACGTCTGGGTGCCGAACTATGGCGGCAACAGCGTGACCGAGTTGAACTCCAACGGCGACTTGGCCGGCAACTTCGCTCCCAGCGGCGCCAACTTCAACGGTCCCGACGGCGTGGCAATCGACGCCGCCGGCAACGTCTGGGTGACGAACTACCACGGCAACAGCGTGACCGAGTTGACCTCCGGCGGCGGCCTGGCCGGCAACTTTGCTCCCAGCGGCGCCAACTTCGACAACCCGATTCAGGTGGCAATCGACGCTAACGGCAACGTCTGGGTGCCGAACCCTCCCGGCGAGAGCGTGACCGAGTTGAACTCCAGCGGCGGCCTGGCCGGCAACTTCGCTCCCGACGGCGCCAACTTCAACGGCCCGCAGTTCGTGGCAATCGACACCGCCGGCAACGTCTGGGTGACGAACGTCTTCGGCAACAGCGTGACCGAGTTGAACTCCAGCGGTGGCCTGGCCGGCAACTTCGCCCCCACCGGCGCCAACTTCGACGAACCGGCCGGCGTGGCAATCGACGCCACCGGCAACGTCTGGGTGGCAAACATCCTCGGCAACAGCGTGACCGAGTTGAACTCCAGCGGCGGCCTGGCCGGCAACTTCGCCCCCACCGGCGCCAACTTCAACGATTCGATCGGCGTGGCAATCGACGCCGCCGGCAACGCCTGGGTGACCAACCTCCTCGGCGGGAGCGTGACCGAGTTGAACTCCAGCGGCGGCTTGGCCGGCAACTTCGCTCCCAGCGGCGCTGGCTTCGTCACACCGGATGGCGTGGCAATCGACGCCGCCGGCAACGTCTGGGCGGCGAACGCAGGCGGCAACAGCGTGGCCGAGATCGTCGGCGTGGCGCGCCCGGTCCTGACGCCGCTGGTCGCCTGCCTCAAGCAAGCGGTGCCGCACGCCGTCTGTCTGCCGTAGAGGGATCAGCGCGGCCGCCATGGACCGCAGGCAAAACTCGAAAAAGTGATTAACGGGCGCCGATGAGCAGTTCCGCGATCTGAACGCCGTTGAGCGCCGCGCCCTTGCGCAACTGGTCGCCCACCACCCAGAAGTTGAGCGCGTTGGGGCAGCTCAGGTCTTCGCGGATTCGCCCGACGAAGCAGTCGTCCTGTCCCTCGACGAGGATCGGCATCGGGTAGCGATTGTGCGCGGGATCGTCGAACAGCCGAAGCCCCGGGAAAGCGCGCAAATGCCTCGCGCGCATCGGCCGCCGCGACTTTGGTCTCGGTCTCCGCGTTGACGGAAATCGAATGCGCGGTGAAGACCGGCACCCGCACCGTGGTCGGCGAAATCAGCAATTCGGGCTGCTCGAGGATCTTCCTGATCTCGTTGACCAGCTTGATTTCCTCGCCCGTGTATCCGCCCTCGACAAATTTGTCGATATGCGGAATCAGGTTGAACGCAATCTGATGCGGAAAAAATTTCGCCTTGATCGCCTCGCCCTTCGACCACGCCATCGTCTGCTCGCGCAGTTCCGCAACCCCATTGACGCCCGCGCCGGAGACCGCCTGGAAACTGGTCGCGACCACGCGCCTGAGACGCCCCAGGTCGTGGATCGGCTTGAGCGGCATCACGGTGACGATCGTCGTGCAATTCGGACAGGCCACGATGCCCTTGTGACGGCGCGCGGCGGCGGGGTTGATCTCGGGCACCACCAGCGGCACGTCGGGGTCCATTCGATAGGCGCTCGACTTGTCCACGACGATCGCGCCCGCCTTGACCGCGATCGGTGCGAACTCGCGCGACTGCGCCGAGCCCGCCGAGAACAGCGCGATATCGATTCCCTTGAACGAGTCGGCGTCCGAGCCGCCGCACCGTTATCGACTCGCCCGCGAAGGTCACGGTCTTGCCCGCCGATCGCTCCGAGGCGTACGCGCGCAGCTCGCGAATCGGGAACTTGCGCTGCTCGAGAATTTTGAGCGTGGTCTGGCCGACTGCGCCCGTCGCACCCACCACCGCGATTCGTTGTCCGCTGGCCATTTTTCGATTGTATCGTGAAGTTGCTATTCGAGTGAACAGCCGCTTCGGTCTTCAGGTCTTTTGCAATAGCCAGTCGCTGACCAGTCCGAATACTTCGCCGGCGTTGTCTGGCTCGGCCAATCCGTGTCCGACGCCGGGTAAAATCTTGAGCGTCTTGGGCTCGCCGGCGCGATCGTAAAGCGCCTGGGAACTTTGGTGCGAAAGAATCGTGTCCGCCCCGCCATGAATCAGCAGCAGCGGCTTGGGCGCCAGCTCGCCCGCCACGTGCGCGCCCGCGAGCTGGCTCGACAGCGCGATCACGGTGGTGACGATCGGGCTGAGGGTTCCCGCGTTGATCGCGACCGCGCCGCCAAACGAATGCCCGATCAGTGCGACGCGCTCGTGGCCGATCCCGCCCAGGAACGTCAGCGCCGCCATCGCGTCGACCAGGCATTCGCCGAACTCGTTGGGCGCACGATAATCCAGCCGCGCAATCGTGAGCCCGCGCCTGGGCATCTCCAGCCCCAGCCGCGGATACAGCATCGAGGGACCGTCGAATCCGCCGATCGCGCCGCTGACGCATAGCACCGCGCGCCCCTTCTCCGGCGCCGAATGCAGCACCAGCGCGATCGAGCCGCGCGTCGTCGCGATCGTCACTTTGCGCGCGCCCGCGATCTCGTCGCCCGGCTCGACGCCGGTGATTCTAAGGGTCAGTCCTTCGTCCATCGGTTGGGATCTTGCGCGGGCCGCTGCTTATCGCGACCGAATCGAGGCCGGCCCGTCCAGTCCAGCGTCGGTCGTCTCGCCGAGCATTCGCATTCCGTAACGAATCAGCGCGGCCAGCCGTTCGACCCGCGTCAACAGTTCGCCCTGCTCGCCGCGCGGCGCGTCGGCCAGCTCGGCGGCGACGGCGGCCAGATTCTCGCGCATCAGTTGCACCGCGCGCTCCAGGTTTTCGCGCTCGGGACCTCGCCCGCGGGCTTTGCGCCGCGCCGCCTGGATCTCAGCAAAATCGATTATCTCGGCCATTTATGCTTTACGCTGCGCGCGAGCCCGATTGCGATTATCGCTTATCGCGGCCGCGCGTGGAAACCGCGAAAGAGTCATCTTAATTTCTTGCCCGCGCGACGCTTCTCCGCGAGCGTCCGATGCCCGCCCTCGGCGACCCATCGCATCTGCCGCGCCATGCCGTTGAGGATCTCGACCTCGCGTGCCGTCAATCCGCTGCGTCCGAGAATCTCGCGGATCGCGAACATGATATGGTCCGGATTGTCGTCGGGAATAAAACCGATCGAGACCAGCGCCTGCTCCAGCCGCGCCAGCATCGGGTCGCTGATCGCCGCGGCTACGAAATGCGGCGCCCGGGCCGCGGCTGCGATCTGAGGCGGGCGCGCGGCCTCGATTTCCGCCGCCGCCATCATCAGCTCGTAGGCGACGACTACCACCGCCTGCGCCAGGTTGAGCGACGGATATTCGGGCGCGGTCGGGATCGTGATCAACCGATTACAGAGCTTGAGCTCGCGATTAGTCAGCCCGCGATCTTCGCGGCCGAAGACGATCGCGATTTTGTTCGAGCCGGCAAGAGCGTCGAGTTCCGCCGCCGCCGCGCGCAGCGGATACGCCCGGCTGCGATAGCCGCCGCGGCGGCTGGTGGTGCCGGCCGCGACCGAGCAATCCGCGATAGCAGCCGCCAGATCGGGATAGACCGTCGCGCGCGCCAGGACGTCATCGGCATGCACCGCCATCGCGGCCGCCTCGCGACTGTTCAACGTGCCGGGCGCGACCAGGCGAAGATCGTCGAAGCCCATGTTCTTGAGCGCTCGCGCCGCCGCGCCGATATTGCCGGCCGATTGCGGCCTGAACAGCACGAACGCGAATTTCTCCCGCGCCGCCATCGTCTCCTTATCCGGTTCCCGCTGCCGCAAGGGAAGACCTGGCTGCGCACCTTTAATCGGGCGGGGGAATCAGGCGCGTCCCCCGCAGCCACTACAATCAGCCCGCGAAGATCGCTAACTTGGGATTTCGGACGCAACTGCTGCGATGAAAATAATTTCCTTCGGCGACGTTCACATGGCGACCCGCAATCTGGACCGGATGGGCGAGGTGATGCGCGATTGCGACCTGATAATCCTGTCCGGCGATCTCACCAACTTCGGCGGCATCGACGACGCGCGCAAGGTCCTCGCCGACGTCCGCCGCGCATGTCCCGCCGTGCTCGCGCTCTCGGGCAATCTCGACCGGCGCGAGGTGATCCCGTTCCTCGAACAGGACGGCGTCGCGCTGCATGGCAAGGGTCTGGTCAAGGGGGGAGTGGGGATCTTCGGATGCGGCGGCTCGAATATCACTCCGTTCGGCACGCCGACCGAGCTCAGCGAAGACGAAATCTATGCGACGCTGCGCGCCGGTTATGACTTCGTGCGCGACGTGCGGCCGCTGCTGATGGTTTGTCATACGCCTCCGTTCGACACCAAATGCGATCGAATCCTGAGCGGCAAGCCGGTCGGCAGCACTGCCGCGCGCCAATTCATCGAAGAAGTGAAGCCCGAAGTTTGCATCTCGGGGCACGTTCACGAATCCGCCGGCGCCGATCAAATCGGTCCGACCAGGATTTTCAATGCAGGCCCGTTCAAGGGCGGCGGCTACGTAGTTGTGCGCACCGCCGACGGGCGGCTTGACGCGAGGCTCGAATTTCTTTGACGTGCCCGCCTTGTCGCGCGTCGATCAATCGCTTCGCACGTACGCCGGAAAAATCGCCAACGCATGGCCGCTGGTGCTGCGCAACTCGATCCGGCTACTGTGGCGGTTCCGGCCCGGACGCGCCGCGAAGTAGGGCCGGAGATTGTTCGGGGCGGAACAGCGAAACAACGCAGCAGCTTTGCAGCGCGTGGCTTTCGTTGTTTGCACATTTTTGTTGAAGGGAGAATTGATTGCGCATGGACGCGACCGGCGATGTTCGGATGAGGTTTGATCACGTATCGATCGCGGTGAAGTCCATCGACCGCGCCTACGAATTCTTCGCGAAATATTTTCCGATCAAGTTGCGCAGCGCCAAATCGATCGACGAGCAGGTCAGCGGTTCGTTCTACTGGCAGGATTTCCACCTTGGCGGATTCGTCGTCGAGCTTATCGAGGACCCGCCCGGCAAGCCTGGATTCGTCACGAAGTTCATCGGCAAGCACGGCGAGGGGCTGCATCACTTGTCGATCGAGACCGACAATCTGGACGCGATGGTGGCCAGGCTCAAGGCCGGGGGCGTGCGGGTCGTGGACGAGCAAAAATACGATTCAGGCTCTGCGACCGCGTTCATCTCGCCGCGCTCCGCCTTCGGCGCGCTGATCCAGTTCTGGCACACCCCGAATTGGGAACAGGCGCATCCCAAGCCGGCGCCCGACGGCCTGGCCCACTTCGATCACGTCTCGATCGCGGTCAAGGACATCAAGGCGGCGTACGATTTTTTCACGCGCTACTTTCCCGGCACGAAAATCGGCCACGAGCCTCACCTCAGCAATTCCGCGGGCAACTTCGCCCTTGGCCATCTCGAGGTCGCCGGCTTCAAGCTCGAATTCATCCAGAGCCCGCCGCACAAGACCGAGAACGACTTCGTCGGCAAGTTCATCGCGCGCTACGGCGAAGGGATGCATCATATTTCGATCGACCTGAAGGATTTCGACGCCACCTGCGAGCGGCTCAAACGCGACGGCGTCCGGGTGGTGGACGAAAAACGCAACTGGCGCGGCGAGCGCCAATACTTCATCTCGCCGCAGTCGGCCTTCGGCGTGCTAATCCAGGTCTGGGACGGCCTTCAATAGCAGGTGCGGCGGCTGCGAATAGGCTACAATTGAGCGAATCGGATGATCCTTGCCGCATTCTTCGACGCCGCCGGCACGCTGTTCGAGCCGTGCGAGCCCGTCGGACGCACCTACGCCCGCCTCGCGCGGCAATTCGGCCTCGACGCCTCTGAGGACGCCGTCACCGCCGGGTTTCGCCGCGCTTTCGGTGCGGCGCCCGGTCTGGCCTTCGGACCCGGACATGGGCACGACGAGCTTCGACGGCTGGAGCGGCAATGGTGGCGGCGGCGCGTGGGCGAAACGTTCGCGCCGCTGGGCGCATTCCCCGGCTTCGACGCCTGCTTCGACGCGCTGTTTGCCTACTTCGCCGATCCCGATCATTGGGTTGCGGATATTGAAGCGGCGCCGATGCTGCAACGTCTAAAGAACAATGGACTCAAACTGGGCGTGATCTCGAACTTCGACTACCGCTTGTATCGAATTCTCGACGGCCTCGGGCTGACCCGTTACTTCGATTCGATCACGATTTCCTCCGAAGCCGGCCACGCCAAGCCCCGGCGCGAGGTGTACGAGACGGCCCTCTCGCGCGCGGGCGCGGCGGCGCACGGCGCGATGCATATCGGCGACTCGGAGCATCTCGATTTCGCGCCGACGGCGGCGCTCGGGATGGCTGCCGTCCTGATCGATCGCGGCAAAGAGCCAGTCGCGCCATCGATCGCGGCCCGCACCGCACGAATCTGTTCGCTTGCCAGCGTCCCTGAGGTTGCGCAAGTATTCTGACTCGCTTGACGTTATCGCGCCGTTATTCTTATCTAAGGCCACAATTTTCCGGGGAACAGTATTTTGGGGATTAGAAAAATGAACCGTGTGCTCTTTTCGCATCGCCTGATGGCGATGCTAACCGCATTTTTCGCGCTCGCCTTCACCGCCGGCATTGCCGCCGCGCAGAGCGCCGGGCAACTCGAGAGAGAGCTTTCGAGCCTCTCCGGCCAGATGTCGTCGGCCGAGTCCAACGAATCGACCGCCGACCAGGTGATCGGCCGCCTCGATGGTGCCGAGTCAACCTTCGCCAAGATCACTTCGAGCGGCAAGGTGGACAAGGGCGCGCTGATACCGCTCTACCATCAGCTCGAATCGATGCTCGATCGGATGCAATCGGTCTATTCGAAGAAGAAAGACGATTGCATCGCGCAGATCGACAACGGCGGGCAATGCGACTACGACAAGCCCGAGCAGTTGGCATTGCGCGCTGCATATCCGCTTGCATGGCTGCGGTTCACGGCCGCGACCACCCTGTTCGACGATAACGCCGAGCAAGCGAAGAAACTGCTCAACCAGGCGATCGACGGCTTCACCGCCAGCACGCTGGCGATGCCCGATCCCAACCTGATACGCGAAAATACGCTCGGCCGCGCCTACTGCGAACGCGAGTTGGGCAAGTTTGATCACGCCGAATACGACCACGCGATCGCCGACTTCAAGAAAATAATGGATGACGGCACCGGCACGCAGCAATACGCCGCGGCGCGCGAGGGACTCTCCACGACTTACGCCAAGATGGGCAACGCAGCGGAGGCCGCGGCGATGCTGCCGACCGGCGGCAAGAGCTCCAGCGCCGGCGAGTTCATGCTTCGGTTGCAGACGCTGTTCAGCGCCGAACGGGCCACCAGCGACCCCGCCAAGAAGGTCGCCTATCACAAGCAGATCATCGACGCGATGAAGTCCAAGGAAAACGACAAGGAAGGATGGGCGGTCGATGTGGCGGCGGCGTCGAAGTTCCCAAACAACGTAATCGAGGAATTCGGCAACTCGAGCGACCCGTTCGAGAAATGGCTGCTCGCCGCCGTGCTGCTCTCGCGCAAGGATGAGGCCAACGCGGCGAAGTACTATGCCGAGGCGGGCGCCAGCGGAAAGTATCCCAAGGCCTATAAGTTCGCCATCGACATCTATCTGCGCGAGAAGCGCTACGACCAGGTCGAGGCGATGCTGAGCAAGATCGCATCGGGCGGCGGCGGCGATGCGCAATGGGCCGAGTACGTGAGATTCAGCCTCGCGCATAGCCGATGGGAGCAGGGCGGTTCCAAGGATAAGGCGCTGGAAGATCAGTGGGTGAAGGACGCCCAGGACTACGTGCAGAAATATCCCAATGGCGAGCACATCGCCGAGATGCGCGTGCAGCTTGCCGGTCTCCTGCAGCAGCAGAATAAATACGTCGAGGCCGCCCAGTTGTATTCCCAGGTCAAGGGCGACCCCGAATTCACGTTCACCGCCAAGTTCAAGGCCGCGGAGTGCTACTACGCCGAGCTCCAGGGCGCCAGCGCCAAGGATAACAAGGGGCCCAAGATCGACGCCGAGTCGGTCAGAAAGCTGACGCTCGACAACCTCAACGAGGCAATCAAGATGGGCCCCGAGGCGGAGCGCACCGCATCCGGACCTGGCAAGAAAGCGGTTCATGAGATTCGCGGCGAAGCGACCTACATGCTTGCTTCAATCCTGGAAGAAGACCCGGAAAAGGTTGACTACGCGCAGGTCGCGACGCTCCTTGCCGGCTACGAATCGCAATACCCGGGCCTGAGCGCGAAGTTCCAGGATGTGGCCGAATGGCGCATCACGGCGCTCGATCATCTTGGCAGGTACGACGAGGTTAACACCGATGTCGCCGCAATTGTCGAACGCAGCAAGGGCAACACCGCCAAGGGCGATTTCATCAAGGGACTTGGGATCGACTTCTGGAAGACCGCGCTGGAAGCCAAGGCCAAGGGCGATGAGAAGGCATATCTAGCCAACGCGAAGTTGACCGCGACCGCATACAACTTCTTCGCCGACATGGTGTCGTCGGGCAAAATCCCGGTTAAGAATCTGACCGGCACGCTGTCAATCCTGGGGCAGGCTCTGCAGGCTATGGGCCAGGAAGACAAAGCTGAGGCAACCTACAAGCAGGTCGTGAAAGCCGACCCGGCATCGCCCGACGCGAACGCCGGACTGGCCCGTATCGCGCAATCCAAGAAGGACTGGAAGGACGCGGTGACGCTGTGGACCACCGTCGAGAGCACGGCGGCCGAGTCCGACAACCTCTGGTACGAGGCGAAGTACAACATCGCGATGATCTACAACGAGCAAGGCAACACCCAGGGCGCATGCAGCAAGCTGGCGCAGACGCGCGCCGAACATCCCACGCTGGGCTCGCCCGAGATGAAGACGCAGTGGGACGCGCTGCAGCGCAAGATATGCCTCGATAACCGGCGCTAGCGCGGCGATGCTCAAAAAGATTCATCACGTCGGCGTCGTCGTGCCGAATCTCGACGCGGGCTTGAGATTCTGGCGCGACACGCTCGGCCTGCATTTCACCAAGAGCGCCACGATTGAAGAGCAGGGCGTCCGGGCCGCGTTGCTCGAGAGCCGGTGAGAGCGAGATCGAACTGCTCGAGCCGCTCGACGCCGGCAATGCCGTGGGCAAGTTCCTCGCGCGGCGCGGCGGCGGCTTGCATCATGTATGCTTCGAGACCGACGACGTCGCGCGTGAGCTCGAAGCGGCGCGCGGCAAAGGAATCCAGCTAATCGATCAGAAGCCGCGCCACGGCCTGGCGGGAATGATCTGTTTCCTGCATCCCAAGGCCACCCGCGGCGTGCTGGTTGAATACGCCCAGCCACCCGGCGAGTAGAGAGTAAAAGAAAGGCATGCCGATTTACGAATACCGATGCACCAAGTGCGATCGCTCGTTCGAGGCGCTAGTGCGCCCCGGCGACGGCGGCGCGCAGTGCCCGCTCTGTCACGGCTCGAAGCTCAAGCGCGAGATGTCCACCTTCGCCGCGCGCGGCAGCAATGGCGACGGCGCCGCCGCGGCCGCGGATGCGATGGCCAATTCCGGCGTGGCGAACGGCGGCGGATGCGGGCGGATGCGGCGGGGGTGGATGCGGCTGCCACTAGCGCCGTGTCCGTTGTTCGCCCGGTTCAGCTCTCCCTGCGCGCTTCGAATTCGTTCTTTGCCGCCGCCAGTAATTCGGGCTGTGCGAGCAAATCGTACGCGGTCATCGCCATCGACTTCGCCACCCGAATCATCGCATTGTAGCCGCGCTCTGAGTCGGCGCGCGCGACGAACGCGTCTTCGTGGCAATTGCCCTCGCCGTGGCGCGAGATCGCGAACGACGGATGAATCGCCGGCATCACATGACTGACGTCGCCCATGTCGGTGCTGCCGGTGGGCGTGTCGGCCGGGGCCTCGACAGATTTTGCGCCGAGCGCCTCGCTGTGCGCGGCGTAACGATGCGCCATGCTGAGATTGTTGATCAGATTCTTGTAACCGCCTTCGACGACGTGCTCGACCCGCGTTCCGGTCGCCATCGCGGAGCCCTCGGCGCATCTGATCACCCGCGCGCCGATTTCATTGGCGTAGCGGCTGGTCCTGGCGCGCGCTAAAAACAGGCACTCGGCGCGCTCCGGGATGATATTAACCGCCCGGCCGCCGTCGGTGATGATGCCGTGGATGCGCGAGCCGTCGCGCAGGTGCGGCCGCATCGCATCGACGCTCTGAAAGGTCTGGATCACCGCGGCCAACGCGCTCGAGCCGTCCCATGGCGCCATCGCCGCGTGCGCGCCGCGACCATGAAAAGTCAGCTTGAGATGCTGCGTGGCGAGCGCGGGCATCGTGCAGAATTCGGCGTCGGTGGGATGCGCCATCATGGCCGCATCGACGCCCCGCAACGCGCCCTGCTCGATCAGAATTATTTTTCCGCCGCCGCCTTCCTCGGCCGGGGTGCCGAGAAAAACGACGCGCCCCGGGATTTGGCTCGCGATGCTCTTCAAACCCGCGACGGCGCTGAGCGCGGCGCCGGCGATAAGGTTGTGGCCGCATGAATGACCATTGGGCAAGGCGTCGTACTCGGCGAGGATTGCGACCGTGGGACCCTTGGCGCCGAACTCGGCGCGAAACGCGGTCTTGAGTCCACCGGCTTCGCGCTCGACCTCGAGGCCCAATTCGGCGGCGGCTTTGGTCAGCAGGCCGGCGGCGAAATGCTCCTGGAACTTGAGCTCGGGATGCTCGTGGATTTCGTGGCTGAGCGCGACCGCCTTGTCGCGGTAGTTATCGATCGCGCGACAGATCTCGGCGTGAGCGTCCATCGGTATGCTCCTCTCGATGCTTGGTAGCCTTGTGAGTAGCACCGAGCGCGCAAATTATCCAAACTCCGCCGCCGCGCGCCGAATCGGCCAGGGGGCGCCTGGCGCCGGCTGGATTGCGCGGTCCCCTGAAACTTTGCCTGCGCGAATTCGTCCAAGATGTGAGAGCATTGGGAATCAACCGCCCGGAAAAACTGACCGGCTTGCCCAACGCAGGAGCAAATAGGATCATTACATACGGACGCGCGCCGCTTCGGCCGAGCGCTTGCATCGCGATGGCAACGACAACAATTCCGGGCATACGACGCAGCTTGATTTCCGCGCTTACGGCCGCGGTGATTGGACTGGCGATCGTGATTGGCGGATTCGCGCCCGCCGCGGCGCAGCAGGGCTCGTCGATTCCTCCGCCGATCGTGATGCCCGGCAGTCAGGGCAAGGAAACCTCGACGCTCGAGCTGCCGTCGATGCCGGCGAAACAGGGCGGCGCGTCGCTCAACATCCCGCCGCAGGTTCCGCAAACCGGCCAGGAGCTGGTGCTGCCGACGCGCGAGTTGCGCCAGCAGCCGGGTTACGAACAGGTCACGGTGACAGTGACCGAACCGAGCGGCACCTACGTCACCGGGCTGCAAAAGGAAGATTTCAAACTCTACATGGACGGGCAGCAGCGCCCGATACAATTCTTTCGTCAGGACCTGAACACTCCCGTCTCGGTCGGCATCCTGGTGGACACTTCGGGCAGCATGACGCCCAAAATTCCGCAGGCGCGCGCCGCGATCGCACAGTTCCTGCGCGATCTCAATGACAAGGACGACGTGTTTCTGTTCGCGTTTTCCAGCCATCCGTTCCTGCTCCAGCCGTTCACGATCAATCACGATCTCGTGATGCGCCGGCTCGCATTGCTGCACGCCTACGGACAGACCGCTTTGTTCGACGTGATCATGCAGGGGCTGCAGATGGTGCAACGAGGGCGCTACGACAAAAAAGCGCTGCTCGTCGTCACCGACGGAATGGACAACACCAGCGCCTCGACGGTCAATGACGTCGTCGCCCAGGCGCGGCGAATGGGCGTGCTCGTGTACTCGATCGGAATCGGCGATCCCAACGGGTCCAGTTCCGGAATTGGCATCTCGATCGGACCATTCGTGGTAGGCGGCGACGATAGCGAACACGTTGACGCCGAGACCCTGCACACTCTTTCGACCGAAACCGGCGCCAAGACCTACATCATCCGCCAGGCCGGGGACGGAGAGGCCCTGCGGCGCGCGTGCGAGAACATCAGTCTCGAGTTGCGTGAGCAATACACAATAGGATTTCTCGCGCCCGATCCCAGCGCGGGCGGATACCGCAGCCTGAGAGTGGACGTTCCCGGCAAATCAGGAGCGGACGTTCGCGTGCGCAAGGGAATCGAAGTCGGCGGGCGCTCGGCGCCGACCGGCCTCGATCCGTCGGTCGCCGGCGGACCCTGATTCATCCAGGTCGCCGCTCAGGGCGACTGGCGCTTATTCGATACGAATGGCGCGACAAATGCGCGATTCGGATCCGGCAACAGGTTCAGGAATTTCACTTCGGCGAAGTCGCCGATCAGCTGGAAACCCGAGAAGGCAGCGTTGTCCACGCGGATCCGCCGGAAGTGCGCGAGTTCGAGCCGCATGAAATGACACAAAATGGTGCGGATGATGTCGCCGTGCGAGACGAACAGGATTCGCCGGCCGCTGTTCGCTCCGACCGCACGGCGCACTGCCTCGACGCCTCGCGATTGCACCTGCGCCATCGTCTCGCCACCAGGAGTCGGCGCGTCCAGCGGATGTTCGCGATATTTCAGGTAATCGGCGTCATCGACCAAATCGCCGAACACCATCCCCTCCCATCGCCCGTATAGCACTTCGGACAGTTGCGGGTCCTCGGTAACCACGATGCCGCCGAGGCCGGCCGCGATTATCTCCGCCGACTGCCGCGCACGCGCCAGCGGACTCGTGACGATCAACTCGGGCTTTATCAGGCGAGCGAAGGGAATCGCGGCTTGCACCTGCGCGCGTCCGTGCTCATCGAGTTCGATCGGATTTTGGCCCATCACGCGGCCTTCGCGGTTCCATGCGGTCTCGCCATGGCGCATCAACAGCGCGATTCCTCTCATCCCGGTTCCACCCCTTAGTTTATCCGCGACGTAAAACGGTCCCAGCGCCATCGAAATCGCCTCGGTGATGAAATTCAGCCCCCAAAAAAAAGGCGGCGGGCCCTCGCTGATGAGCGCCCGCCGCAATCAAACCAGATTTTCGACTGTGCTGACAGCCGGGTGATCGTTACCGCGCCGGCGCCGCCGCGCTCCTGCGCGCTGTTTGTTCCGCATGCGCGGCGCCGTTGGCAGGCGCGCCCAGGCCGCAGAACGCCTCGTAATCGATAAGCGTGGTCTGGCTGGGATGCTCGCCGCAAACGGGGCACTTCGGATCTTTGCGGATCTTCAGAACTCGCACGTAGTCCTTGTCCGACAGCGTGTCGAAGTAAACCATCTTGCCGATTAGCGGAGACCCGGCGCCAATTATCAACTTGATTGCCTCGAGCGCTTCGATCGATCCGATCAGTCCCGGAAGCGCGCCGAGCACGCCGGCTTCCGCGCACGACGGCGCCATTCCCGGCGGCGCCGGCTCGGGATACAGGCATCGGTAGCACGGTCCGCCTTTGGCCGGGTAGAAAACCGTCGCGTTGCCTTCGAAGCGGAAAATCGCGCCGTCCACCAGCGGCTTCTTTGAGAATACGCACGCGTCGTTGATCAAATATCGAGTCGGGAAATTGTCACCGCAGTTCACGACCACGTCGTAGTCCTTGATGATGTCCATCGCGTTGCCGGAGGTAAGCCGCACGTCGTGACGAATCAGCTTGACGCCCGGATTCAGCGCATTGATTTGCCTTTGCGCCGACTCCGTCTTTGGCATCCCGACGCGATCGGTCGTGTGGATGATCTGCCGCTGAAGATTGGACAGATCGACCACGTCGAAATCCACCAGGCCTATCGTGCCGACTCCCGCCGCCGCCAGGTACAGCGCCGACGGCGAGCCGAGCGCGCCGGCGCCAAGCAGCAGCACTTTGGCGTCGAGCAGTTTTGCCTGTCCCTTCTCGCCGACCTCGGGAATTACGAAATGGCGCGAATAGCGGGTCAGCTCCCCGGCCGTAAACGCGCGATCCGCCACCCACGGCAAGCCGCGATCCTTCCACGCGCTGAAACCGCCCGTCAGGTTGTACACGTTTTCGTAACCGAGCTCGCCGAGCGTTCGCGCCGCCAGCAGCGAGCGGGTGCCCGACGCGCACTGCACAATGACCGGCGTCTTGCGGTCGGGGACGCGCTCCTCGATTCTGAGTTCCAGGAAGCCGCGGGGAATCGCGACCGCATGCGCAATATGCCCCTGCCGCCACTCGTCGCTTTCGCGGACGTCAACCAGCACGGCGCCGGACTTTTCGATCATCCGGCGCGCTTCGTCGATATCGATCTGCTTAATTGTCGAGCGTGCTTCGTCGAGGATGTTCTTCGAAGTTTTCGCCATAAATTCAGCCGGCGGCTTGCGACGGAGCCTCGGCGATCGAGCGCCGCCTGGTGAATTTAATCGCCGCATTGTCGATGTTGATCGAGCACAGCGAGCCGCACATCGTGCAGACGTTGGAACCCGCCGCCTCGCTTTCTTCCTTGTAGCGGCGCGCCTTGTCGGGGTCCATCGCCATCGCGTACATCCCTTCCCAGTTGAGCGCCTTGCGGTATCGCGACATCTGATCGTTCCAGACCTTCGCCGCGCGCACTCCCTTGACCAGGTCGCCCGAGTGAGCCGCGATTCGCGTCGCGATCACTCCTTCGCGCACGTCGTCGATATCGGGCAGCCGCAAATGCTCGGCGGGCGTCACGTAGCACAGGAAATCGGTCCCCGCCGCCGACGCGATCGCTCCGCCAATCGCGCCGGTGATGTGATCGTAGCCCGGCGCCACGTCGCAGGTGAGCGGCCCGAGCACATAAAACGGCGCGCCCCCGCAGACTCGCTTCTCCAGCTTCACGTTGGCTTCGATCTGATCGAGCGGCACATGGCCGGGACCCTCGATCATCACCTGCACGCCCATCGCCCGCGCGCGCTCGGTCAATTCCCCCATCAGCAGCAGCTCCGCGATTTGCCCGCGATCGGTCGCGTCGCCGGTGGCGCCTGGCCGCAGCCCGTCGCCGATCGATATCGTCACGTCATGCTCGCGCAGCACCGCGCAGACTTCGTCGAAGTGCTCGTACAGCGGATTCTCGTTGCCGGTCCGATCGATCCATGCCGCCAGCATCGCTCCGCCGCGCGACACGATGCCTTCGATTCGCTGATGCCCGCGCAGCCGCTTCACGCTCTCGCGCGTGACTCCGCAATGCAGCGTCATATAATCGACGCCTTGGCGCGCCTGCCGCTCGATTACGTCCAGAAAGAACTCGGCCTCCATCTCCATGATCGTGCGCTCGGAGCCGAGCTGGTAGATGGGCACGGTGCCCAGGATCACGGTGCATCGCGACAGAATCTCCGCGCGTATTTTGTCGAGGTCGGTGCCCGTCGATAGATCCATCACCGAGTCGGCGCCGTAGCGGATCGCGGTGTAAAGCTTCTCGACTTCCTCTTCGATCAGCTGATGGAAGTTCGACGCGCCGATGTTGGCGTTGACCTTGGTGCGCAGCCCTTTGCCGATTCCGATTGCTCTGAAATCGTGATGGATATTGTGCGGGATCACGACCTCGCCGGTCGCCACCAGCGCGCGAATGTCTTCGGCGGCGAAACCTTCGTCCTCGGCAACTTCGGTCATCTGCCGGGTGATTATGTTCTTGCGGGCGGCTTCAATCTGCGTCATCGCGTCACCTCCGCGGCCGGCACGAGGCTCCGGCCTTGGACCTTTAAGTATAGCTCAATCGCTGCCGTACTCGATGCCGTTCTTCTCGCACAGCGCGCGCAGGTCCCGGATCATCCGCTCCGCGCGCGCCAGGTGCGCCACCGCGATAAAGTTGGCCAGCGCCACCAGCATCAGCGCTCCGGTTGCCCAGTACATGTGGCCAACCACGTCGCCGCCGTGAATTACGCCCACGCCGTTGCCGTAGGCGATGAACAAAACGATCAGTCCCGCCAGCGTCAGGCCGATAGTCACCCGGGTCATCGGGCTACTTGGCGGTGCGCGCCGGATGCCGGTCGATTACCGTGAGATCGTCGATATGGTCCGGCGCTTCCGCGTAATGCTTGGGCGCTTCGCGATTGGTGTAGGTCTTCATCTCCGGCCGCTGCGGATCGTAAACCGCGGCGTCCTGTTCGCGGTACCACGCCAGCATCTCGTCCATATTGCCGTCGCGGCCTTTTTCGGCCAGCACGCGCGAGCGATGCATCAGCAGTTCCTTGGGCTCGACGAAATCCTTGCGGTCGAAACCCCAGATGCGCGGATGAACGTAGGTGTCCATCCGAATCGCGTCGCACGGGCATGCCTCGACGCACAGCCCGCAGTAGATGCATCGGAGCGTGTCGATCTCGTAGCGCACCGGGAATTTTTCGACATGCGGATCGGGCGACTCGCCCGCTTCTATGTAGATGCATTGCGCCGGACACGCGGTCGCGCACAAAAAACACGCGGTGCATCGCACCGAGGAATCTTCGCGCAGCGTCAGGCGATGGCTGCCGCGAAAATTGTCGGAGTAACGCTTGCGCTCCTCCGGATATTGAGTGGTCGAGGTCGCGTTGACGCCGCGCTTCATGCCGAACAGATGGGCGGTATGCAGCCCGAGGTTGCGAAAAAGGTGATAGTTGGTGACCGCAAGGCCTCTTATGATTTCAGGGATATAGATGCGCTCCCAAAAGGTCATTTGTTCGCTTCGTTGCATCTCTAAACCAGCACCGAACCCATTGTCTGAACGGGGGTTTCTGCGTTGCCGGATAACTCGCCCGACTCAGAATATAAACTATAGGGAGTCGCCGGAATTGCAGTCAAGTTAGATGGATCCGGATTGCTCTCCTTTCACCGTCGCGCCAGTTCGATTAATCATTGCACGCCATGGATTTTCCCGCCGTCTCCCCCAAGCCCGTGCGCCCGGTCACCGCTTCCGAGGCCGCGCACACCATGCTCGCGAGCTTTCTTGGCTGGGCGCTCGACGCTTTCGATTTCTTCATCCTGATTTTCGTGATGCCCGCCGTCGCCAAGGAGTTCCATCGCCCCATCTCGCACATCGCGTTTACGATCACCGCGACGCTCGCACTGCGTCCGCTCGGCGCGCTCGTGTTCGGCTGGGTCGCCGACCGTTACGGGCGCCGCGTCCCGTTGATGGTCGATGTCATCTTCTATTCCGTCATCGAAGTGTTAAGCGGCCTTGCCCCGAGTTACGGATGGTTCCTGGCGATGCGCGCGCTGTACGGAATCGGGATGGGCGGCGAATGGGGCGTGGGCGCGTCGCTCGCGATGGAAGCGGTGTCGCCCCGATTGCGCGGACTTTTTTCCGGCTTGCTGCAGGAAGGTTACGCGGTCGGCTACCTGCTCGCGGCCGCCGCCTTCTTCTTCGTCTTCCCGCACTATGGATGGCGCGCGATGTTCTTTCTCGGCGGCGCGCCCGCCCTGCTGACGATCTACATTCGCTCCCACGTGCCCGAGTCGGAGGCATGGCAGCGCACGCGCCCCGACATGTCGCAGATTCGCAATGCAATCCGCGCCAACTGGAAGCTGTTCCTCTATCTCTGCGTGCTGATGACGATGATGAATCTCGCGTCGCACGGCACCCAGGACATGTATCCGACCTTCCTCGAAAAGCAGCGCGGCTTCGACACCCGCACGGTGGCGACGATCGCGCTCATCTATAATGTGGGCGCGTTGCTCGGCGGCCTGATCTTCGGCTACTTGTCCGACCACATCGGGCGGCGGCGCGCGATGGCGGCCGCGGTGATATGCGCCGGCGCGGTTATACCGCTGTGGATTTATCCGGGCACGCTCGCGGTGCTGACGCTGGGCGCGTTTCTCATGCAGTTCATGGTGCAGGGCGCATGGGGCGTCGTCCCGGCGCATCTGACCGAGCTCTCGCCGCCGGAAGTTCGCGGTCTGTTCTCGGGCCTCGCGTATCAAATCGGAGTGTTGCTCGCGTCGGGCGTCGCCGTCAGTGAAGCCTTGCTCGCCGAACGATTCGGCTACGCCGCGACGCTGGCGGGCGTCGCCGCAATCGTGCTGCTCTTCGCAGCCATCGTCATCCTGCTCGGCCGCGAGCGCATGGGCCGCGACCTCCATTCCGGCGCCACTTGAAATGAGACAGCCCTTCTTACCTCGCCCGTTCCTTTACGGCTGAGGCGGCCGGCCGCCTGGCGGTCGGCAGGTGAGGGTGCCGCTGTTATCCGGCTAGCCGGTCGGTCGCGCGCGGGCTCTTCCTGGCGTAGTCGTGAAAAGATGCGCTGCGCAGATTTTCGCGTCTTCTCACAGCGGGTGCAGGGGCCGCAGCCCCTGCCGCCCACCGCGCAGGTGATTCTTCCTTCATGCCGCCGACAACGGCGGGCGGCCTTAACATTGGCCTCCCGTGCCAACGGGTCTTAATACTGCGCCGCCGTCGCCACGGCCAGGGGTCACCCCTGCCGCGACCGCTCGCCGGACTTTCGATATCCACGGCATTGCGATAAACGAACATGGTGCCGGAGGTGGAGCAATGAAATTTGGCCTCTTCTATGAAATCTCCGTACCGCGGCCATGGGGGCGCGAAACCGAAAAAACCGTCTACGACAATTGCCTCGAGCAGGTCGCTCTGGCCGATCAACTCGGCTTCGATTCCGTGTGGGCCGTCGAGCATCACTTCCTCGAAGAATATTCGCATTGCCCGGCCCCCGAGCTGTTCCTGACCGCGTGCGCCATGAAGACCAAAAAAATGCGCGTCGGTCACGGCATCATCGTGTGCGTGCCCGAGTTCAATCATCCGATCAAAATCGCCGAGCGCACCGCCGTCCTCGATATTCTTTCCGGCGGCCGCCTCGACGTCGGCACCGGCCGCTCCGCAACCTGGACCGAACTGGCCGGCTTTCGCGCCAGCCCCGACGAGACCAAGAAAACCTGGGACGAGTTCGTCCATTGCCTGCCCAAAATGTGGACCCAGGATCGCTTCTCGTACCAGGGACGATCGTGGTCGATGCCCCAGCGGACGATCGTTCCCAAGCCCTACCAGAAGCCGCATCCGCCGCTGTGGGTCGCAGTCACCAGTCCCGGCACCGAGATCGACGCGGCCGAGCGCGGGATGGGCAGCCTCGGGCTGACCTTCGGCGGGTTCGCCGAACAAGAGGAGAAGGTCAAACGCTATCGCAAGATAATCCGCGATTGCACTCCGGTGGGCGAGTTTGTCAACGAAGCCGTCGCGACCGTCAACTTCCTCTACTGCCATGAAGACGAAGCCGAGGGCGTCAAGGTAGGCCGGCGCCTTAGCGGCACCTTCAATTATCTCGCCGCCCAGTTACTTTCTGTGCGCGAGGCGTATCCAAGCAAATCGTACCCGTCGCTGGGGCTGCTGCCTTCGCTTCGTCAGGAGGCTTCGGGTCCGGGCGATGCGTCCGGCGCGCCGGAGGGTATCGCGATCGGAAATCCCGCGCGCATTTTGCGCGAGATGAAGAAATGGGAAGCGGTCGGATGCGATCGCGTCAACTTCCTGCTCAATGCGCTCGAGACCGTGCCGCAGCAAAAGGTGCTCGACAGCTTGCGCCTGTTTGCCAAAGAAGTGATGCCTCATTTTCAGGGTGCGAGCGAATCCGCCTCCGCCGCCGCAGGAGGTCGTTGATGCCACCGCGTTATGGAAAGCTCGATCTGGCTGCGTGGGCCAAGTCGGCGCCCGCGATCAACGGCTACAATACTGAGCCGTGGATTCTCAAGGGCGCGCGAATCGTCACGCTCAATATGGAGATCGATGACGATCCCGCGGACAACTTGCTGCCGGCCACGATGCATCCGTCGATTCCGGCGTATGCAATGTTCTGCGTCACCAATTATCCCGACAGTCCCGTCGGCCCGTTCTCGATTGCCGAGCTTCGCGTCTCGGGCCGCACTGGCGTTCGTCCGCGCGGCTTCGTCTTGCGCAGTTTCTGCGACAACGAAAGCGCGCGCCGCGAGTTGGCTGCACGATGGGGTTATCCAACGGTCGCGGGCGAGGTGAAGCTCTACATCCGCCACGACCGGGTGGTCGCCAGTGCCCGCGCCGGCGGCAAGCCGGTGCTCGAATGCGAGCTGCTCGATCGCGACGTGATCTCCGGCGGCGATATACAGTACATCGCGAGCATGCATCTGGCCCGCAACCAGGACGACGGCAAACTCGTTCTCGTGCAAGTCGATCCCGAGTTCACCTTCTCGAAGGCGGAGCGCGGCAAACCGCGGGTTATCCTGCTCGACAGCGACGCCTTCGGCGCCGGCGCCAATCTTCGCCTCGCCAATCCTATTTCCGCCACTTTCACGACCGCCGACGTGACGCTCCCGAAGATTCGCTACATCTGCAATCCCGAGTTGCCCGCGATGCAGGGTACGACCAAAGTCGCCGCCTGAATCGATTCCGCCCCTCTGTGTCATCCCGAGCGGAGTCTGCGGAGCCGAGGGACCCCGGATATTCTCCTTCCTGTCCCCCGCGCGCGCCACTTCGCACTTGTGCTAATTAGCAATCCCATGCCGGAACCCTGGCGCTTTGAAAAAATCACGCTCAAGAGCGGACTCACGATGCGAATCGCGCGCGCCGGCGCGGGCCCGCCCGTCGTCATGATGCACGGGTTTCCGGAATGCTGGTACTCGTGGCGCCATCAGATGCGCGCGCTGTCCGACCGCTTCGATTGCGTCGCACCCGAGATGCGCGGTTACGGCGAATCCGACGCACCCGCCGGCGTCGCGAACTACACGCTCGACAAGCTGGTCGGCGATGTCGCCGATTTGATCGAGGCGCTCGGCCATCGGCGCGCCACCATAGTCGGCCACGATTGGGGTGGCGCCGTAGCTTGGGCGACCGCGATGATGCGTCCCGACGTTGTCGAGCGTCTCATCGTCATGAACTGCCCTCATCTCGAGCGGATGAGTCACGCGCTGCGGCGCAATCCGCGCCAGATGATCCGCAGTTGGTACATGCTTTTCTTTCAGATTCCCGGCCTTCCCGAGTGGGGGCTGCGCCGGCGCAACTATGCGGCGCTGGTCAATGCGATCCGGGGCAGCACGATTCAAAAGGACGCCTTCACCGAAAGCGATCTCGACTACTACCGCGCCGCCTTTCGCAATCCCTATTCGCTGACCGCCGCGATCAACTACTATCGCGCCAACTTCCGCACCGGCTTCATGGCCAGCCCCGGCTCCAACCCCTGGATCGGCCGGAAAATTTCGGCGCCCACGCTTTTGATCTGGGGCGAGAATGACTTCGCACTCGGTAAGGAACTGACCTACGGCATGGAGCGGCTGTTCACCGGTCCATTTGAGATCAAGTACATCGCGGACTGCGGCCATTGGGTGCAGAATGAGAAACCCGAGCTGGTGAATCAGTACCTCCGCGACTTCCTCGACGGCGGCCGTAAGTGAGGGTTCCGCGCCGTTGCGACGGCAGCGCAGCGAATTAATATTGGCCCGTCGTGCCAACGACCGCCCGCCAACGGCGGGCGGCCTTAATACTGGGTGCAGGGGTCACCCCTTCCCTGGCCTCTTCCATCGCGTACTCGCGAAAAGATGCGCTGCGCAGATTTTCGCGTCTTCTCACTGCGGGTGCAGGGGCCGCAGCCCCTGCCGCCCACCGCGCAGGTGATTCTTCCTTCACGCCGTCGCCACGGCCCCTGCTTTACACCGCTTCGCGCCGCGCTTATCTTAATTTCAGGATCGAAACGCCTTGGACGCCGCCTTTCTCACGGATCCCGGTCAAAATCCCGGATCGTCGTCTGTATAGGAGCTTCCCGGCAAATTCACAAGGAGGGGCTTTTATGCCCACTAAATTGTATGTAGGCAACCTGGCCTACGCGGTTACGCAGGAAGACCTGGCAGAGCTGTTTGGGCAGGCGGGCAAGGTCGAGAGCGCGGTCGTCGTGACCGACAAATTCTCGGGGCAGTCGCGCGGCTTCGGTTTCGTCGAGATGGCCGATGCGGCCGAGGCGGCCACCGCGATCCAGACACTCAATGACACCGACCTGAAGGGCCGAAAGATTAAGATCGACGAGGCTCGCGCCAGCACCGGTGGCCCGCGCGGCGGTGGCGGCGGCGGCGATCGCCGGCGTGGCGGCAGAGAGGGCGGTGGCGGCGGCGGAAATCGCAATCGCTGGTAGAAGTCCGCGTCGCCTATCGCGATTCGACTTGCAGCCAGTGAAACAGTGAAAAGTGAAAAAGTGAAAAAGTGAAATAGTTGAATTGGCGGCGCGGCCGGAGCAAATTGCTCCCGCCGCGCCGCTCTGTTTTTTTCCCGCTCACTCACGCATCGAACCGGCCGCGAGCCCCTTCCACACGATTGCCCTTCTGCTATCGTTATGCGCCAACAACGGCGCCGGCGCCGAGCCCGGAAGAAGAAAACAACAAACCCTGGATGAATCTGATCGAATGAGAAAAGCAATACTCTCGATTGCGGCGGTCGCCGTCGCGCTCGCTTCCACCCTCACTATCGCGCCGGCCGCGTCATCCGCCGACACTGCCGACACCGTCCCTTCCGGAACGCTGCGCAACGTCGCCGGCATCGTGACCCACCGCGACGGGCGCGTCGTGCAGGTCGGCACCGCATTTTTTGTCGCCGTGCCGAGCGCGGTCTTCCCCGGCCGCTCGTTCGTTTACCTGGTGAGCGCCCATCACAATCTGCTCGACGACGCCGGCAATCCACGCGCCGGGCTCATGCTCACGCTCGAGGACGCCAAGACCGGTGCGATGCGCGAGGAGCCGCTGCCGCTTGAAAACCGCTGGGTGCTCGATCCGAATGAAGAAAAGGCCGATGTCGCCGCGGTTCCGTTCACTCCCAAAGACGCGAGCATCGCGCCCATCCCGCTTGGCTCTCTGCTCGGCAGCGACGATCCGCTCGCCCGGCCCGAAACCGGCGCGCAGGTGTACTACCTGACCGCCGCGACCGTGGGCGTCAACCAGCATCGCTTCGAGGCGCTCGCTCGCTTCGGCCACGTCTCCGTTGCGGCGCCTGCCGACACCGAAGTTATCGGCGCGGGCTTGCAGCAGCTCAGCTATCTTGACGGCGGTGGAGCGCCGGGATTTTCCAGCGGCGCCCCGGTCTTCGTCAGCGCTGGGCTGCGCTTTGCGCTATGGGGAATTCTCGAGGCCAACACTTCTCTCAACACTGACCCGGTTTTTTCCGGCTCTGGCCGGCGTTCTCCCGGCCAGGTATGTTGCCGATACGGTCAAGGCGATGGGTGCGGTGCAGGACAAGACGCTGCGCGGCGCCAAGATACCCGAGTGATTTGGCGCGCGCGATGCGGATTTGATTTGATTCGTGCGGCCCATTTCCAGCTATAATGTCGGGCGCTGTCAGTTGAATAGTTGGATGCTTGATTTCGCATCGATACGCGGATATCGAAAGTAGTTCCGGCTCGGTGCAAGACAGAACCAGTAAAACACTCCCCGGTAGCTCAGTCGGTAGAGCGGACGGCTGTTAACCGTCATGTCGCTGGTTCGAATCCGGCCCGGGGAGCCAAGTTTAGACTGCTGCGCCCGGAGTGTCCGTCGAGATTCTTCGCCGCGGCGGCTCAGAATGACACGAGGGTCGTCTTATTTTTGTGTCATCCCGAGCGAAGCCGAGGGACCCCGGCTCTTTTTCCTATGCCTCGCCCTGACAGGGCGAGGCCGCGCCTCGTCTTCGAGGCGCGGGTGCGGGTGCACGCATTCAGCTCAACGCCGTCGCCCTCTTTTTTCTGCGTCACTCCGAGCCAAAATCCGCTAACCGTCTGTCGCGCCGCAGCAACAACTTGGATGGCAAAGACAAAAGCTGTGTGATAGACACGGCTTCCTTGGACCCACGGGCAGTGCGTTGCCCGGATCGAAACAGGGGGAAATATGAAGTCGATTTTGTCGGTCTGCGCGGCGCTCTTGCTTGCGAGCTGTCTGGCCGCGTGTTTCCGTGTACATGGAAGCGACGCGCCCGACCCCCCGTCGATCTGAATGACCATCAGGAGGGCATGTCGCGCGACGCGGTGTTGGAAAAGCTTGGCGCTCCCGACAGCACAGCAGTCGAATCCGATGGAACCAGCTGCGACTTCTACAAACTCTACACTCGGGGATATGGAGCCGGCGGGAAAATTCCAATTGCGGTCGCCGAGGGCGCGGCCGACTTTTTCACTCTCGGCCTGGCCGAAATCATTCTGACTCCGACCGAAGGCGTGACCAAGAATGAAAAGCATCCGGTCACTTTCTGCTACAGCGGTCAAAAACTGGTGCGGATAACCGGTGAAGGCCAGCCGAATGTTTCCGCCAGCACGAACCCACCGATCACCGCGGCTCCGAGTCCGACTTCCGGTGCGCAGCCAAGCACAACTCCCAGCGCGACTCCGAGCACTTCTCCCAGCGCCCAAACGACAGTAACTCCCGGTCCCGCGCGCGACAACGGAGCGCGGCCTTAACACTGCGCTGCCGTCGCCACGGCCAGGGCTCAGCCCTGCCAGGGATGAACCATTCAGCCTGCCCCCGCCGGATTCGGCGTGCTACACATACGCAATGGTCAACCGCCAGGATGTCCCGTACTCGCCCGGCTTGCCCGAAATCGGGCGACACCTGCTCCCCTCGCATGCTGTTAAGGATGAAGCTGCCGATCCCTATCCAGCACGCTGGCTCCTTTTTCTTAACACTGGCTACCCGTGCCCACGGGTAATTTTTGACGGAACAAAGCTAGCCATAGAGCGGAGCCGTCCCAAAACCACAACTGATGGTGTAAATTGCGATTTTCGGCTCTATTCAATAAGTCAGAATCGCGCACAGGTCTTCCGGTTGTTAAACTGAACCAGTGCCGAACCGCATCGTGAACGCTCCAGCCCCGATTCTCCGATTCCTTGGCGCTGCCGGCACGGTTACGGGCAGCAAGTTTCTGCTGACCGCCGGAGGCCATCGCGTGCTTGTCGATTGCGGCCTGTTCCAGGGGCTCAAGCAACTGCGCTTGATGAACTGGCAGCCGTTGCCGGTTGATGCGCGCGGTATCAACGCCGTCGTGCTGACGCACGCGCACCTGGATCACAGCGGTTATGTGCCCGCGCTGGTGCGCGACGGTTTCCGCGCAAAGGTGATTTCGACGCCCGGCACGCACTCCCTGTGCCGCATCCTGCTTCCGGACAGCGGTCATCTTCAGGAAGAAGAGGCCGGCTACGCGAACGCAAAAGGATATTCCAAGCACTCGCCTGCGCTGCCGCTTTATACTGAAACAGACGCATGGAATTCGCTCGATTGCTTTTCGCCGGCGGAGTTCGACACCAAGGTCGAACTCGGTCCGATAACCGCGCAGTTTCTGCATGCCGGGCATATTCTCGGAGCGGCCCTGGTAAGTATCGAGATAGAATCTCCCCGCCGCAGGAGGATCCTGTTCACCGGCGACCTGGGACGTCCAACTCACCCGATCCTGCGCCCTCCCGCGCCGCCGCCCGCCGCCGACGTGATCGTGATCGAGTCCACCTACGGCGATCGTATCCATGACGATGCGGCGTCGCTTCAGCGTTTCGAAGATGCGATTTCAAGGACGCTCGAGCGCGGCGGGGTCGTCATCATTCCCTCTTTTGCCGTCGATCGAACCGAGGTCATCCTGCACCATCTGGCGCGCCTGCGCGACGCCGGCGCAATCCCGCGCACTCCGACCTTCGTGGACAGCCCGATGGCGCTTGCCGCGCTGAAGATTTACGAACAGTCCATCGCTCGTGGCAGCCCTGAAATCCGCGCCGACATCGCGCATGCAAAAAGTTTCTTCAACGGCCAGGACCTGACCGAGATCAAAACCGTGGCGGGATCGATCGAGCTGAACTCGATGCCGGGGCCGATGATCATCATCTCCGCGTCGGGAATGGCGTCGGGCGGCCGCGTCCTCCATCATCTCAAAAGGCGGCTTCCCGACCGCCGCAACACGGTGATTCTCGTCGGCTTTCAGGCCGCGGGAACCCGTGGCAGGTCGCTGCTCGACGGCGCTTCGATGGTGAAGATGCTGGGAGACTACGTCCCGGTCGCCGCGGAAATTGTCGATGTGCCCGGCTTCTCCTCGCACGCCGATCAGCGGGAAATCCTCAACTGGCTGAAGCTCGCCACGGTTCGGCCGCGGATTGTTTACATCGTTCACGGCGAGCCGCCCGCCTCCGAAGCTCTGCGCGCGCGCATAACCGATGAACTGGGATGGAACGCCGTGGTACCGCGCAATCTCGAGCAGGTGCGTATAGACTAACCGGGCTGTGACGCACTTTCGCCTCAAACATCTGCCGCTCGACACGCTGCGCGAGCACGTGATCGTCATTCACGAGCGCGCCGTCCGAACTGGAAACTTAGGCTTGCACCCGCTCGACCGGGCGCGCGTCTTCGGCATCGATCCCCAAACCGGGCTCCAGCGCGAAATCACCGGCGTCCTGAACGTCTGCAGCGATGATCTGCTCGAAGCCGGCGAGATCGGACTCTCGGATGAAGCATTTCACGATCTCGGCTTGCCTGACGGCGCCGCGGTAAACATAAGTTTCGCGTCCGCGCCGCCGAGCGTGGATTTGGTCCGGGCCAAGCTCAGGGGAAGACACCTTGGACGCAAGGATTTCGACGCGATCCTGACCGACGTCGCGGCACGGCGTTATTCGCGCGTCGAGCTTTCGATGTTCGTCCTCGGTTGTGTCTTTCAGAAGTTTGATTTGCCCGAACTGATTGACTACACGCTCGCGATGATCGCCACGGGCGAGCAGCTCACGTTCGGCGACTCGATCGTCGCCGACAAGCACTGCATCGGCGGTGTTCCCGGCAACCGAACCACCATGATCCTGGTCCCGATTCTCGCGGAACTCGGTCTCAAAATCCCCAAGACTTCCTCGCGCGCTATCACCAGCCCGGCCGGCACCGGCGACACGATGGCGGTGCTCGCCGATGTCGCCCTGTCGCCCCAGCGCCTGTACCGGATTGTCGAGGAAGTCGGCGGATGCATCGCGTGGGGCGGCGCGCTTGAGCTGGCGCCCGCTGACGACATCCTGATCACCGTCGAGCGCCCGATGGAGATCGACACCGAGGCGCAGATGGTCGCCTCGATCCTCGCGAAGAAGAAAACCGCCGGCGCCACCCACGTCGTGATCGACATTCCAGTCGGACCCTCGGCCAAGGTCAGAACTGCCGAACTCGCCGAGCATGTCGGAGCGTCGTTCAGGGCCGTGGGCGAGCGGATCGGCCTGCGGCTGGAGACGGTGACCACCCAGGCGCTCGGCCCGATCGGCTATGGCGTCGGACCGCGATTGGAAGCGCTCGACGTCCTTTCGGTCCTGCGATGCGAACCCGGTGCGCCCGCCGATCTGCGCGAAAAGTCGCTGATGCTCGCCGGTCGCCTGCTGGAAATGACCGGAGTCGAGCGGGCCTCGCGCGGTTATGAGGCGGCGCGCCGCACACTCGATTCTGGCGCCGCGCTCAAAAGATTCGACCGAATCGTGGACGCGCAGGGACGACGCGAGATGCCTGCGCAAGCGCCTTTGCGCCGGGACGTTGCAGCCGCACAAAGCGGAATGATTGCGCAGATCGATTGCTGGGAAATATCGCGAATAGCAAAACGCGCCGGCGCCCCTTCAAATGCTTGCGCGGGCGTGAAGCTGTACAAGCGCGTCGGCGACACCGTGATGCGGGGCGATCCGATTTTCGAGATTCACGCCGAAAGCGATTCTCAGCTTCAGGCTGCGCTCGAATACAGCAACACCAATTCCGTGCGCCGCCTGGTCCGCTACGCCGAAGATGGTTAACCGAATTCTCCGCTCTCGTCGCGCCAATCGACAAAGGCGCTCCACTGATGTGTCAATTGGCGCTACCGCCGACGTGGATACTCCATAGCATAATTAAGCGCTGAATCAGTCTGACTAGCATAGATTAGCTAAAGCAGGCTGGTATAACTATTGCTTAATTCCAATCACCATGACTATTTAAGTCGTATTGCTGTTTTACTTGCCAAACATGGGAGAGAAGCAGATGAGCAAGTGCGCAGGTAAACTACGGATCGGCGCGTTCGCAATCCTGACCGCCGTCGCGGTTTTCATTATGGCTGCCGCGGCCCCCATCGTGCCGACGACCATTTCCGTCGCGGATTCGCTTGATTTTCCCAGCTCTCCGGTGGGGGACACGGCCACCAGGAACCTCACGGTCACCAACACCGGCAAGACCAGCCCGCTGATCATCGGCAGCGTGACCTCGTCCGACCCGGCTGAATTCGCCGTGGGGACTTCGACCTGTCCGTCGGGCGGGAGCGGACTTGCGCCGGGCCTTGCCTGCACGATCGCGATCGGCTTCACGCCGCGCGAGGTCGACGCGCGCCGCGCGACGCTAAAGATCTCCGCCAACACTGCGACCAGTCCGCAGAGCGTGGCGCTCAGAGGCAACGGCACGATCACGATGACCGTCTCGCCCACCAGCTACGTATTCCGCGACGCGCAGGTCGGCTCCAGGGCGACCAAGGAGCTCACGGTGCAAAACTTACAGGCCAACCCGGTTTCGCTGACTGAGGGCTTCGGCGGGGCGAACGCCC
The DNA here is from genome assembly GCA_963743865.1 of uncultured delta proteobacterium. Taxonomy (GTDB): domain Bacteria; phylum Desulfobacterota; class Binatia; order Binatales; family Binataceae; genus Binatus. Next base: position 2,086,927 of record CAVURG010000006.1, on the reverse strand, counting down.
GCGACTTCAGCGTCACCGGCGGCACCTGCACCGCGACGCTGGCGGCCAAGTCGGATTGTTCGCTCTTGGTTACGTTTGCTCCGACCGCGCCGGGCACGGAATTGGCGTTCATAACGGTTACCGACATCCCCGACCCGCTCGGCCCGTACACGGTTACATTCGGCGCGATGGTAACGGCAGCGGCAACCCCGGAGCCGACACCGTGACGCGGGCTGCGCCGATTTTCGAAATTCACGCCTAAGGCGATTCGCTGCTTCAGGCCGCGCTCGAATGCAGCAATTCCGCGCGCCAGGCGCCGCAGTCGTTGACTCGTGTACACTCTTCGTCAACACTCGGTTCGTTCGATGGTTTATGAATAAAATTGCCGTTGTACTGTCGCTGTGCTTGGTCATTGCCCTGACGCTGCTCGCAGGATGCGGCGGCTCTTCCGATCCCAATGCAACAGCGGCGTCAACTCCCGCTCCGCTGAGCGCCGACAACCTCAACCTGATCTTCGTGGTAAGCGAGGATTTGGCTTACCATGCTCCCGGGGACGTCAATCCAGGCACGGCAAACCTCACCAATCGGGGTTTACAGCGGTCGCTCCGGATGGCCACGTTCCTGCGGCGGCACGTACTGGGGAGGAAGAATGTAACCGGCATCTACGTGCTCGAACCGATGACCCATTTGCAAACCACGAGCAATTACCCCGATATGGCGGCGCCTGAGACCATTCAGCAGTTCGCCCTTCTCAACCAAATCACTCTGTCCAGTGTGTACCCGCCCGAATATTTCCCATATACCGGCAACAGCTACCCGCTCAATGCATCGTATGCGTCAGGGTCGGTACCCACGCGGAGTTGCTACGCCGGCAGCATCCTGCCCGAATTGCCAGGGTCTCGATTTCGCCGACCAGGGAGGCGACAACGAAACCCTGGTAAACGGTATCATCACGGCAGAAGTCCCGGGCTTTTATGTCTTCTCGGCGCCATGGGAGACCACCAGCGCCCTGATGGCAAATATCAATGAGCACGAAGGTTATAACCTGACTCTTCCGGCGAGCTATGCGGGTCCCAACTATATCTATGCGATCTCGATCGCGCCGTCGGGAAGCGCCAGCCTGGTTACCTTCAACAGCAATCTGCACCCGCCTTCCACCTACCCTAAGCTGCCCTCGCCGAGGCCGGTCAGCACTCCATGCACGGCGCAGGCGCCTTTCAGCATCGATACCAGCGGCACCGCTGGCGCCGTAATTCCGGCGCGAATCAACACCAACGAAACCGTTTACATCATTCGGCACGCAGACGCGCATCCGCTGGCCATATTGGACCGACGGTAACTATGTCTGTGCGGGGCAATGGCGCGCGCTGGATCTTCCCAACGCACTGCGCGGCAAGATCAGCCCCAACTGGTCTATTCGAGCGACCCCGCTCAGACTAGCCCAGGCACCGAGGGCTTCTCGTGGTCGGGTGTTGCGCCTTCATTGACCGTCGAACCATACGCAATCGCCAATAACTTGCCCTTTGGTCTGGCCGCGAGCTTCGATCGCGAGCTCGGCCCCGCTAACCAGTAGATTTTTTCTTCACACGACGGCCAATTCTCCAATCAGACCGTGCTGCTGGCGTGGTCGTACCAATTCATCCAGCCGATGGTAAATGAGCTGGTCTCGAGCTATTTCCCGCCCGACGCCGCCCCACCGGTGCCCCTTTGGCCGGGCAACGACTACGACACCGTCTGGAAGGTGAGGCTTGACGCCGACCGCAACTTGACGGTGAACAACGCGATGTGCGAAGGCATCGACTCCGCGGCGCTGCCGGCCACGTGTCCTAAATTCTGACCGTCTCTGCGGCGGCGGCCGCGCCGATCGCGACCGTCGCGCTCCCTAAAGCGAAGCCAGGCGTTTGAGGCTGTCCGATTCGCCGATCACCACCAGCAAGTCATCGGGTTCGATCTGCGTTTCGGCGCCGGGAATCATCTCGAGCGGTTTGTCGTCGCGCTTCAACGCCACGATCCGAAGCCGCGGATTGGCCCGTTCCACCGCCGCGATCGTCTTTCCGGCCGCCGGGCTTTCGCGCGAGATCCTGATCTCTTCGAGATCGACCTCCGACTCGCGGCCGGGCACGGAAAGTTGTAGAAAATCCACCACCGACGGACGGATGATGCTCGCCGCGATTCTCATCCCGGCCCATTGATAGGCCGCGACCACCTGGTCCGCTCCCGCCAGCCGCAGCCGCCGCAGCCCCGCATCCGAATCGCCGCGGGCGTAAATGAGAATCTTCGGATTTTTCTCGCGCGCCGAAAGCGTGATGTACACATTGTCCGCATCCGATCCGGTTGCGACGATTATCGCGCGCGCCGAACCGATTCCGGCTTCTTCGAGCACCGAATCTTCCAGTGCCGATCCCGTAACGTACAGCGCGCCGGCAGCGTCCAGCTCTGCTTGCCTTGTGGGGTCTGCCTCGATCACCACCATCGGGACCGCCGTGCGATTTAGCTCTTCGACCACCGCGCCGCCGAAACGACCGAAGCCGCATACGATGACATGCCCCTGGAGACCGTGAATTTTGCGATTCATTGCGCTCTTCCCGAGAAACTCTCTTAGGCGTCCCTCAACCACAAGTTCCCCAATCACCGAAAACATGTAAATCGCGCTGCCGACACCTGTGACTATCAGCCCAATGGTAAAAAGACGACCGGCCGGGCTGAGCGGCCTTACCTCGCCGAACCCGACCGTCGAGATGGTAATGACGGACATGTAGAAGGCGTCGAGCAGCGACCAGTGCTCGATCAGGATGTAGCCGGCGGCGCCGATTACGGTCATCGCCGCGACCAGCGAGAGTGCGAGCGCGAATCTGCGAGTTGGGGTCATCCTGCTGGCGTGCGCGATTCTTGGGATCGAGCGATGAGCTGGAAAATCGCACCAAGGATTACATGTCATACTCCAAATGGGAACGTCTCCGGCACTCCGCGCGTCGCGGCGAATGGCGAAAAAATGAGTGCATCCGATCGAAACACCATCGTGGTTTGACAAAAAGTCAGGGAGGCATAAAGAGGGGGTAAGGGGATAAAGACCGCGCCTGATTTCTGGGCCGACGATTCCGCCTGCACCGGGGACTCGTCTCGACATTAGTTGCGCACCACAGGCCTTGCGCAACGGAGGGGAGAATGAAAGGCGCTTGTGGAAAGGCAAGGCTCGGATCGATTGCGATCCTGGGCGTCGCCGCGTTTGCGATTATGGCCGCTACGGCCGCGCCGCGCGCAAGCACGGCGGCGAAGCATCCGGCGACGATCGCTGCGCCCAAGGCAAATGCCCCGTCCGCTGCGGCGAAGCCGCACATCGCAGATCTCTACGGCAAACTGCCGCTGAGCTTCGAGCGCAACGACGGCCAGACCGATCCTCGCGCGAAGTTCCTCTCGCGCGGGCCGGGCTATACGCTGTTCCTCACCCCGACCGAGGCGATCCTCGCTCTGCACATACCCATCAAGGATTCCAGCCCGCCTGTCAAAGCCCCCGCCATGCGGCACGCGGCTGCCGGCGGCGATGGTGCGAAACCGCCAAGCGCCAAGCCTGGGAAGGTTGAGTCCGAAGTGGTGCGCGTCAAGATTGTTGGCGGCAATCCAAACGCGCAGATTCAGGGCGTCGATCAACTTCCAGGCAAGTCCAATTACTTCATCGGCAACGACCCGATGAAGTGGCATACCGATGTGCCCAACTACTCGAAAGTTGAACTCAAGGGTGTTTATCCCCGAATCGACCTCATCTACCACGGCGGCAAACAGGGCCAACTCGAATATGACTTCCGGCTTGCGCCGGGCGCCGATCCGAAGGCGATCCGGCTGAGTTTCAGGGGTGCGGGGAGGCTTGCGCTCGACAGACGCGGCGATCTGATCGTGAGTGTCGGCAAGAGCAAGCTGGTCGAGCACGCACCGGAGATTTATCAGGAGATTGGCGGGATGCGGGCGGTCAAGGGCGGATGGGTGCTGCGCGGCAGGCATGAGGCGGGCTTTAAGCTGGCGTGTGGAGCCTGCCCTGAATGGGATCGGACCAAGCCGATTGTAATCGATCCGGTCCTGGTCTATTCGACCTACCTGGGCGGCAGCAACGGCTTCGATAACGGCAACGGCATTGCGGTTGATTCCGCAGGCTTCGCCTATGTCACGGGGTCTACTTTATCGACCGCCTTCCCGACCCTGAACGCTTTCAAAAGCACGAAGAACGCCACCTACGGCAACGCCTTCGTTGCCAAGCTCAACCCATCGGCGTCGGGAGCGGCGTCGCTGCTCTATTCGACCTACCTCGGCGGCAGCTACGGTGATAAGGGCACCGGCATTGCGGTTGATTCCGCAGGCTTCGCCTATGTCACGGGAACTTCGGGCTCGACCGACTTCCCGACCCTGAACGCCTTCCAGAGCAGTTGTCCATCTGCATCCAACCCCAACGGCTGCCAGGCGGCCTTCGTTGCGAAGCTCAATCCATCGGCGTCGGGAGCGGCGTCGCTTCTTTATTCGACCTACCTCGGAGGCAGCGACGGCTGGGATAACGGTGCCGGCATTGCGGTTGATTCCGCAGGCTTTGCCTATGTCACGGGAACTGCGGGCTCGACCGACTTCCCGACGCTCAACGCTTTCCAAAGCAGTTGCCCAACCCCATCCCGGGGCTGCACATCCGCCTTCGTTGCCAAGCTCGACCCATCGGCGTCGGGAGCGGCGTCGCTGCTCTATTCGACCTACCTCGGCGGCAGCTACGCGAATTGGGGCCACGGCATCGCGGTTACTCCGGCAACGCCTATGTCGCGGGAGGGACTTTTTCGGCCGACTTCCCGACACTGAACGCTTTCCAAAGCAGTTGCCCAACCCCGTCCAAGGGCTGCGAGTCCGCCTTCGTTGCCGAGCTCAACCCATCGGCGTCGGGAGCGGCGTCGCTGCTCTATTCGACCTACCTCGCCGGCAGCAATTGGGATACGGGCTACGGCATCGCGGTCGATTCCGCAGGCTTCGCCTATGTCACAGGATATACTAAATCGGCCGACTTCCCGACCCTGAATGCCTTTCAAAGCACAATTGCCGCCGGCGCCTCTTGGAACGCCTTCGTTGCCAAGCTCGACCCATCGGCGTCGGGAGCGGCGTCGCTGCTCTATTCGACCTACCTCGGCGGCAGCGCCGCCGATTACGGCTACGGCATCGCGGTTGATTCCTCCGGCGACGCCTATGTCACGGGAACTGCGGAATCGACCGACTTCCCGACGCTGAACGCTTTCCAGAGCAGTTGTCCATCCGCATCCAGCCGCAACGGCTGCGAGGCCGCCTTCATTGCCGAGCTCAACCCATCGGCGTCGGGAGCGGCGTCGCTGCTCTATTCGACCTACCTCGGCGGCAGCGGTGGCGGTCAGGCCGGTGACAGCACCGGTGGCGGTCAGGCCAGTGACAGCGGCAGTAGCATCGCGGTTGATTCCTCCGGCGACGCCTATGTCACGGGAGCTGCGGGCTCGACCGACTTTCCGACCCTGAACGCCTTCCAAAGCACTTGCGGATCCTGTCCTTCCCTGTGGAACGCCTTCGTTGCCAAGCTCGGTCCGGCAACCCCCACTCCGATCCCGACGCCGACGGCCACCGCGACCTCGAGCGCAACAGCCACGCCGACGCCGACTGCCACGGCGACCAGAACTGCAACGCCGACTGTGACTCCAACCAAGACGGCTACGGCCACTGCAACCGCAACGCCTACTGCGACGGCAACAGCAATAGGTACTCAGACCGCGGCGCCGACGCTGACTCCTACACCTACTCAAACCCCCACGACAACTTCGGCGCAGACCTCTACGCCTACTCAGACCGCGACGCAGACGCCGACCCCTGCACCTACTCAAACCCCGGTTTCGCCGTGGCCGATGTTCCATCACGACCTCTGGCATACGGGGCTTAGCCAGTACGATACCAGCACCAACCCCGGCTTGGACAAATGGTGGTTCCCAACCAGCGGCGGGATGTCGATCTCGCCGGCGATCGGCGCCGACGGCACCATTTACTTCGGCTGCGGTGCGGCCCTCTGCGCGGTAAACCCCGACGGCACGCAGAAGTGGCAGTTTGCGACCGGCGGTGGGGTGTCCTCCTCACCGGCGATTGACGCCGACGGCACCATTTATGTCGGCTGCGGTGACAGCCACCTCTACGCGTTAACTGACGGCGGGCAAGACACTGTCACGGAGAAGTGGGCGTTCAACACCGGATCCTCTGTGAGCAGCTCGCCGGCGATCGGCGCCGACGGGACCATTTACGTCGGCTCCCACGGTTACCTCATCGCGCTAAACCCGGATGGCACGCTGAGGTGGGCGCTTTCTCTCGGGTACGTCGCGCTACCCTCTTCGCCCGCAGTTGCGCGCGACGGGACGATTTATGTGGGCAGCGAGGAGGGCAGTTGTCAGGCTGGTACCGCTCATAGCCACCTCTTTGCGGTCAATCCCAACGGCACGGTCAGGTGGGGTTTCCCAACCAACGGTTGGGTGTACTCCTCGCCGGCGATCGGCGCTGATGGTACCATTTGCGTCGGCTCCTCCTACAACTGCCACCCCGTCAACAATGGCAACCTCTACGCGATAAACCCCAGCGGCCGCGAGAAGTGGGCGTTCTCGACCGGCACCGGCATTAGCGTGAGTTCCTCGCCGGCGATCGGTGCCGACGGCACCATTTACTTTGGTGCCGATGACGGCAACTTCTACGCGTTAACTGACGGCGGACAAGGCACTGTCACAGAGAAGTGGGCGTTGAAGACCGGATTCTATGGCGACAGCTCGCCGGCGATCGGCGCCGACGGCACAATTTACTTCGGCTCCGATCAGCTTTACGCGTTAACTGACGGCGGACAAGGCACTGTCACAGAGAAGTGGGCGTTCAAGACCGGCTCTTGGATTTATTCCTATTCACCGGCGATCGGCGCCGACGGGACAATTTACGTCGGCGCCGGCGACGGCAACCTCTACGCACTGGGCGCCTGCCCATGCGCACCGCCGCCCCCAACATCGATCTCCATACCGCCTTCGCTTGCTTTTCCCAACACTATCGCCGGGCACACCGTCACGGAAACCCTGACGGTCCAAAACACCGGCAACGAGCTACTCTTCATTTCCAGCCTAACCTCGTCTGATCCGGCTGAATTCGCGGTTACGGCAAACACCTGCCCGGCGGGCGGGCTTGCGTCAGGCCTCACCTGCACGATCTCGATCGGTTTCACGCCGAACGCGCTCGGCGCTCGCAGCGCGACACTGACGCTCAACGACAACACCGCGACCAGCCCGCAGAGCGTGGCGCTTTCCGGCACCGGCACGATCACGATGACCGTCTCGCCTGCCAGCTTCTCGATCGGCGACCTCAAGGACGGGACGAAGGTCGTCAGGACCGTCACCGTGACCAACAAGCAGACCAATCCGGTCTCGCTGACTCTCCCGCCGAGTTTCAGCGGGACCAACGCCGGCGATTTCACGATCACTGGCGGTACCTGCACCTCGACGCTGGCGGCCAAGACCGCTTGCAAGCTGATTGTCACTTTCGCCCCGACCGCGGTGGGCACCGAATCGGCGATCATGACGGTTACCGACAGCCCCGACCCGCTCGGCCCGTACACGGTCTCATTCACCGCGGCCAGCACGATACCGGACTCCCTGTCCCCGAAGACCTTGAGCTTCGCAAAGGTCGTTCAGACGGCCTCCAAGACGTTGAGCGTTACTCTCACCAACAACGCCACCACCGGGTCGATCACGCTGACCGGCGCGAGCATCGGCGGCGCCAACGCGGGCGACTTCGCAGTGACGGGCGGGAGCTGCGGCGGGTCGCTGGCGGCGGCGTCGAGTTGCACCTACGCGGTGACGTTCACGCCCAGCACGGAGAATGCCGAAAGCGGCACGCTTTCGATCGCGGTTGCGGAAGACCCCAATGGCGGTCCGCCCGCAGTCGGTCTGAGCGGAACCGGAGCTACTCCGCTCAAGGTGGCCCCGGCGGCGGTCGCTTTCCCCACGCTGAAGGGAGGCAAGACATCGCTGCCGAAGACGGTCACCGTGACCAACAATGGCAGCGCGACGCTGACGATAAGCGAAAGCGTCGGCGGGGCCAACGCGGGCGACTTCGCGGTGACCGGCGGGACCTGCGGCGCGACGCTTGCGGGCGGCGGCGCTTCGTGCACGTACACGCTGACGTTCACGCCGAGCATCGTTGGGGCGGAGACCGCGACGCTTGGGGTCAGCGCGTCCGGCGATGCGGCCAGCCCGCACAACGTGAGCCTCGGCGGTACCGGCTCATAGGCGCCGCGATTTGGCAGGATCGACCCCGCCTGAATAGAACAGCGCCCTGTCCGGCGATCGTGGCCGGGCAGGGCGTTTAGTTTACCTGTCACACTCCAAATGGGAACGTTTCCGGGACTCCGCGCGTCGCGACTGCGGACAGCGGTGACACGGCTTTGGTTTCATCGAACCAGATGTACTCGTCGAATTGCCGCGGGATCGACGCCTGGAAATAGTGACTCTCTAATTCCGATTGCGGCCGATAGATGACCCCGATAGCCCGCTCAAGACGCGCCGGCGTGAGCTCATCGCGCACCGCCTGGCGCCGAGGCGCCCGCAGAGCAACCGCGCATGCCGCGACGCCTGATTCGTGAAACAGCCGTTCGTAACTTCGTTCGTGCGCAGGCCGCACCCGCTTTATCTCCATCGGGCCGTCCCATTCCGATGCCGCCGCGACGGTCCCGTGATCGGTTCCGAATCCGAGAATGTACGCTGCGCCGCCGAACCGATTTCGCGACAACTGCCCCACATTATGTTCCCCGCGCGTGCCCATCTCCGTAGCGGACGCGTCGCCCACGTGAGAGTTGTGCGCCCACACAATTGCCTTGCTGCCGACGCCCTGAAATTCCAGCAGCCGCTCGAGCGTGTCGAACATATGCTGGTCGCGCAGGTTCCACGATTCGACGGAGCCGTAGTACATGACGCGGTAGTATTGCTCGGCGGCGGCAATCAGGCGCGCGTTCTGGATCGCGTCGAAGAATCGATCGCCGTCGCGCTCTGAATACTCGATTCGACGCTTCAGCAGGTCGCCGAGCATCTCAACTATCGGCTGTTCGCAAATTCGATACGGATCGCCCAGCGCGACGCGCCCGTACACGGCGGGATCGCTCTCCCACGGCGTCAGGCAGCCGTAACGCTGCCGGGCGACGGCAGCCATCGCCGGATCGACGCCGCTCAAGTATTCGATGACCGCGTGAATCGAAGTGAACAGGCTGTACAGGTCGAGTCCATAGAAGCCGGCGCGCAGTTCCGGGTCGCGAATCTCCGCATTGTAGGCGCGCAACCATTCGACCAATTCCAAAGTCTCGCGATTACGCCACATCCAGGTCGGGAAGCGCGTGAATGCGTTCCATTGCTGCTGTCGCGCGGGCGCGTGATGCACGTATTGGTTGATTCGCGCGGCGTCGGGCCAATCGGCCTCGACCGCCACCATTCTAAATCCGCGCCGTAAAATAAGCTCGCGGGTGATCCGCGCGCGCATCTGGTAGAACTCCGAAGTGCCGTGCGTCGCTTCTCCCAGAAGCACAACGCGCGCATCGCCGATTCGATCCAGGATTGGCGAGAGATCGACTTCGCCGATGTCGCCGATCGGCTCGGCAACCTCGCGGATGAGTTTCGCCACCGACTGCGGCCTGCTCGCGCGCGCCGAAGTCCGTCCCGATTCGTCTGCCCATCCTTGCGCGCCAATCAGGGGAACGAACTGCACGTCACCAAGGTTTTCTTCCTCGTAATGGTCCTCCGTGACCCGCGTGACTCGTATCAGTTGCTGCGCGCGAGAAGACGACGACCCGACCGGAATCACCAGCCGCCCGCCAACCCGCAGCTGCTCGAGCAGCGGTTTTGGAACCTGGGGACCACCGGCGGTTACGATGATGACGTCGTAGGGTGCATGTTCCGGCCATCCCAGGGTGCCGTCGGCGGTGAGAACATCGATGTTGTCGTAGTGCAGTTGCGCGAAGCGCCGCCGCGCAATCGTCGCGAGTTCCTCATGACGCTCTACCGTGTAAACGATGTCCACGATCCGCGAAAGCACGGCTGCGGCGTAGCCCGACCCGGTGCCGATTTCGAGCGCCTTTTCATGCGGCTTTGCCGCGACGCATTCGATCATCAGCGCGACGATGTACGGCTGCGAGATCGTCTGACCCGCCTCGATCGGCAACGGAGTATCCTGGTACGCAAACTCGGCGAGCCGGCTCGGCAGGAATGCCTCGCGAGGAACCGCTCCCATCGCATGCAGCACCGTCGCGTCCTCGATACCGCGCGATGCGATCTGAGTGGTTACCATCCGCTGCCGCTCGATGGATAAATCCTGCATCGGTGTCGCTCCGTTGAACCGTTTGCCATTGAAGAAAGCAATCGCGATGCCGCCCTTTTTGCCGCCAGTCGCGAGCCCGAGGCTCCTGTCCACACGGTTTTTATCCATATAAATCCGTTTGCCCCCTCGTCGTGCTCCCTTCGGAGCCACCTGTTGACCGTTCGCTGGCTCCTTTCATCACAATGGAGTCTGTCAAGCTGACCTGATTCCGAGCCTGTAGCGGAGTATGCTCTAACTACGGCAACCCGCTGAGGGCAGGTTAAGGGAGATGGCGGCGGTTTTTTCGAGAATCCTGTGCCCGATCGACTTCGAGCGTGACTCGATGGACGCGCTCGAACTCGCCTGCGGGCTGGCGAAGCAGAACTCCGCTACGGTTTACCTGCTGACCGTGATCGGCGCGCCGCCCGCTGCCGCGGCCGCACTGCCGCCGGTCGCCCTGAACCCTAACCCTGAATTTGAAGCAGAATGTATCCGCCGGTTGGAAGCAATTGCGCGGGAAAAACTGGCGGGAGTTTCACATGAGATTTTCGTCGCAAGCGGGAACGCGGCGCCGGAGATTCTCAAGCTCACCGCTGCACAAGGCATCGACCTGCTCGTGATGGGCACGCACGGCCGCACTGGCCTGAAGCACTTCCTTCTTGGCAGCGTCGCGGAGCGCGTCGTTCGCGAATCGCCGGTCCCGGTCTTGACGATCCATCCCAAGGCCGCCGGATAAGCATGGAACAGGAACATAGTCACGGCGTTCTGATGCGTGGCCTTGGGCGCCGGTTGGTGTACAGCCGGCCGCGCGCGTGGTTGGGAATGGCGGTGGAGCTTCCGAGGCTGCTGCGTGGAGTGAGCATCCCGCGCGGGGCGAAATGCCTCGATATCGCAACGGGCCTCGGCTGGGCGACTGCGGGGCTTGTCCGACTCGATCCGTCCATGCGGATCGTGGCGCTCGATTATGATGGAACGATTCTGCCGCGCACGCGTGAATACTTGCGCGAGCATGGAGCGGCCGACAGCTCCGCGCTCTGTCGCGCCGACGGCAAGCAGCTGCCATTTGGCGACGCTTCCTTCGACTTGGTGATTTGCTTGTACGGGCTCCATCACTTTCGCGGCTATTTTGAAGCGCTGCGCGAGATCGCGCGCGTGCTTAAGTCAACCGGGACGTTCGCCCTGATCGATCCGGCCCGGCGTCCCGGCCAGCCGCCGGACGGGCGCCACGGGATGGAAGTTCCCACCCGCGACGAATTGGACCGAATGCTCGTCGATGCCGGTTTCGAGATCGTGCAGTCTCGCGTCTCACTGGGAAGAGTGAAGGCCGTCACACACAAGAGGAAGCCGGTAACGGTGGCAACGTAACGTGGTCTTGGTGCGAGTCTGAAATGGATTTCAAAAGAAATGGAAATTCCGGGTAAAGGAGTTCTCCCATGCCATTGCCGTATCGCAAAATTCTGTGCCCGGTGGATTTCGACGAAAACTCGATCGCGGCGCTCGAGACCGCGGCGGAACTCGCGCGACATTTCGACGCCACCGTTTATGTTCTGCACACCATAATGTTGGTCATAGCTCCTACTTCGATGCCCGTGTACCTGGATCTCTACAAGGCACAGGAGGACACGGCGCGCAACAACCTTGTGGAACTCGCGCGCAAGCATCTGGCGGGAATCAAATACGAGATCATGGTTAATATGGGAGAACCTGCGGCATCGATTCTCAAGGCAGAGCGCGGGATCGGCGCGGATCTGCTCGTCATGTCCACCCATGGCCGCCGCGGCGTGTCGCGCTTCTTCCTCGGCAGCGTGGCCGAACTCGTACTGCGCGAAGCTCGATGTCCGGTGCTGACTGTTCGTCAACACACGCCTCAGAAAGACCTTGTCGGCGCCTGGATGACAACCAACCCTGTCACCGCGCAACTCGACGAGAAGCTCTCGACGATTCATGCAAAGATGCTCGAGGGCGGCTTCCGGAACATCCCGCTGCTTCAGGACGGTCGCGTCGTCGCGATGCTTACCGAAGGCGACATCCGGTCGTTTGTGGGACATTTCGACGACACGCCCGCCAAACGAGCGATTACCCAGGCGCTCGTGACCGTAGGACCTCAGACGCCCATCCGCGAAGCCGCGCGGATTATGCGCGAGCGAAAAATCGATGGATTACCGGTCGTCGAGGACGGGCGCCTGGTCGGAATTATCACGACCAGCGATGCGCTCGCAGCGACAACCAGCGACGAATGAGTCCAGGCTGCGAAGCTGACCGCCGCGGGGCGGGCAGCCATCCGGCCAGTCCCTGTCTCTCAAGCGGCCTTTCGAACGCGCGCGGTTGAATGCGCTGTCAGAACCGGTATCGGTGATTCCCGCACGACCCGCTCGGCGACACTGCCGAGCACGAGGTGACTCAATCCCTTGCGGCCGTGCGTGCCCATCACGATCAAGTCGGCATCGAGATCGCGCGCGGTCTCGAGCACTTGCTCGGCCGGATCGCCGCTGGTCACGAGCGTTTCGCAGCGCACCGCGGCGGGAATCCGTTGCTGCGCGAGCTTTTCCAGCTGCTCGCGTCTGTCCTTCTCAACGTATTGGGTAAGGCATCCATCGGCACCGGCTGGAAGCCGGCCGCGCCGGCTGGCATCGGCGCGACATTCAGCAAGTACAGCGCGGCGTCGTTCTGCTGCACCATTTTCAGGGCGACATCGAGAGCCGCCAACGAGTGCTCCGAAAAATCAATCGGACACAGGACCTTCCGAAATAGCCGAGTCATCGCTGCCTCCTCTGTTTCGCGCTAATCCGTCAGACTGTGTTACTCGTCCACCGACTCCTTAAGCTCTTCGGGCGGCGTCCAGACATGACGCGATGGCTCGTCGACCTCTCCCTCGCCGGGGCGTCTGCGCTCGTTGCGCTGCTTCTGGCAATCGATGCAATACGCGGCGAACGGCACGGCTTTCAGCCGCTCAATCGGGATCTCCTCCTTGCATTTCTCGCAGATTCCATAACGACCGCGTTCGAGCCGGCTAAGCGCGGCGTCTATGGCCTTCAGCTGAAATTCGTATCGCTCGATTAGACCGGCGTCGGTCTCGATGTCTTCGAGCGAACGGGCCACGTCCAGGTCGTCGGCGGGCAGTTCCACCGCGTCGTCTTGCTCCTCTTTGCGCAGCACCCGTACTCGAGCGAGCGCTGTCCTGGCGCGCGCGCGCAAGGAGCTTGCTCAGATCCTTTAGTCGTGCATCGGCCTGGTTTTGCCGTGACGTCTTGGTTTTCCCGCCGGTCTTGGATTTCATACAGATTCTCCGCGAGCTGCTCGTGAATTGTCGTCCACAGAAGAGCGAAGCAATTCACGGCACCGTAATCAAGCAATCGACTCGCAAATCGAGCCGAAGGAACTTGTCCGCTGTATCGAATCGCGTGGCGCGATCGGATACACGATGTTGGCTGCTCGTCGTCACCTAAAGCCCATTATGTCGCCAACCCGGCGCAAAGCGCCAATCAGGCGATCCAAGGCTGGGGTTTTGCCATCGCACGGAAGGCGCTACATTCCTTTTGGATTGCCTGTGAAGCTTTGACGCCGGAGAACTTAGCATGAAAGATCTGAAAGTTCGCGATGTGATGTCAGCGGATCCCACCACTCTTAAACGCAACGACAAACTCACCCTGGCTGACGACATCATGCTCTTGGGACGGATTCGCCATTTGCCCGTTGTCGATGATGACGGTCAGCTCCTCGTCGGCATCGTGAGCCAGCGCGATCTTTTTCGCGATGCGCTCGCGCAGGCGCTTGGCTATGGCAAGCACGCTCAGCGCAAGATCCTGGACACTCTCTCTGTCAAGGACGTGATGACCAGCGATGTAGTCACCACCAGCCCGGATACCCCTCTGATCGAGGCCGCACGACTTTTGACCGAGCGGAAGATCGGCTGCCTTCCGGTTGTCGAAAATGGGCGCCTGGTCGGCATCCTGACCGAGGGAGACTTTGTCGCCCTGATCGCGCGCCGCGGCAATTAGCATCGCAGCGCACCAACGAAAAGCGAAAAACGAAAAACGGAAAACGAATTACCGACGGCCCGGCGCTTAGCCTCGACCGCCCGGGACAGCGACAGCTATCTCGGCGGGCACTCGCAGGCGCCCGACGGAAGAAAAATGAGCAATCAGCCTGACGCGAGCTCGGCCGCCGCCGACGCTGGAGCTTCGCGCGGCCTCGGTGACCAGGACGCCGCGCTGAAAAATCGCCGGCTGACCCACTCGATCGCGCGCGTGCTCGCCTTCGAAGGCTTCACGATGTCGATCAACGGCATCGGCTCACCCTGGATCGCGAAGAGCTTTCACCTTGGCGAGTCGGGAATCGCGGGCCTGTTCGCATGGATTTCGCTCTCGGCGATTGGCGCACTGGGACTCTCGCGGATGATCGATCGGATGGGGCGCCGCCGGATGCTGCTGGTATGCATGGCCGGCACCTCGGTTAGCGCGCTCGCCGCCGCGCTCTCGACCAACATCGCGGCCTTCGCGCTGTGCGAGATCGCGCTCTACGCCTTCATCGGCGCGACGATCGCCGACGGTATCGTGATCCTGGCCGAGGAACTCGCGATCGAGGAGCGCGCGCGGGGGCAAAGCTGGGGCGGGCTGGGGATTGGTCTCGGTGGCGGGCTGTGCCTGATCGTGATGCCGATGGTGGCGAGTCATCACTCGTGGCGATGGATGCTGGTGCTGGCGTCGGCGATGGGAGTCGCCGCGCTGTGGATGGCCGCCCGCGTCATCCCGGAGAGCGGCCGCTGGCAACGCGCCGCCGCGACCGGCACGACTTCGGCCAGCAGCTTTTACGACGTGTTCGGACAGCTCTATCGACGCCGCGCGATCACGATTCTGGTCTGCTCGTTGCTGGCCAACATCGCGGGGGTCGCGGGCAGCAGTTGGGCGTACTTCCACCTGGTCTCGGTCGTGGAGTTGGCGCCGGGCGCCGCCAGCGTCCTGATGCTGGTCGGAGGCGGCGTCGGGATGCTCGGCTTTCCGCTCGCCGCGCGAAACTGCGAGCGTTACGGCCGCATCCCCACCATCGTCGTTGCGGCCCTGATGACCAGTCTCGGCGCGCTCACCTTCTATTGGGGTCCGCCGGCGCACTTGAGCCTTCGCTGGCTATGGATCGGGGTCACGTATTGCTGTTTCACCGCTGGCCTGAGCGCGGGGCAGGTGGGCGGCAATTCGCTGGCGACCGAACTTTTCCCCACCGCGATCCGAGGCGCGATGATGGGATGGTTCTCGCTCGTCGGCGCGGTCGCCGCGGTCTCCGCGCAGACCCTGATCGCGGTTCTTGCCGCGCGCCTTGGCGGTCTGTCGATCGTGGTCGGATACTTAAGCCTGCTCGCGATACCCAACGCGATCATCGTCGCACTCTTCCTGCCCGAAACGCGCGGCCTCTCGCTCGAAGCCGCCGCGATGGAAGAGGCGTTCGAGGAGCCGCGCTAGGTCCCGGGACAGCGCTGACGGCGACCGCCACGGCGCTATGAAGCCGCTCCGAAGATGATCTGACAGTCCTAGATATTCGATCCCCTGACTGAGACCTCGGGAATCGGTGCGCCGCTCACCTTCAACTGTCTGGGACGTGAACTTCGCGATCTCTCCGTCGGAGTAGTTCATAACCACCAGATTGCCGCTGGTGTCGAATACCGCTCCCCATGGTGCGTCAAAGATGGCGCTGCTTAACGTCACCGCCGGAGCGGGTTTGCCGGAGCTGGTCAGTTGATCCTTCGTATACTCCACGACCGTGTTCGCGTCTTCGTTGGGGACCCAGAGGTTGCCCCTTTGATCGAACGCGATCTCTCCCGGGCTGCAGAGGTTCGTGCAGCCGCCGTCGTCGGACAACAAGACATCGGCCGACTTGATGCCGCTGCTCGTCAGTTCGCCGGCGGAGAATTTGGCGATCTGATCGCCGTCCTTGCTATCTACCCACGCATTGCCGGCTTTATCGAACGTCACAAAGTTCGGACCAACCAGATCGGGTGAGGATGATGACTACGTGGGGCGCTACATTTCCGCTGCCCGCCTCCAACTGTGCTTGTGACAGTTCATCGATCGAGCCCTTCTCGGTGTCTACCACCCACAGGTTGCCCTCATGGTCGAAGCTACAGCCATAGAGATGTCTGAACGCAAACGTACTTTTGATGATCACCCCGGGCGTCGGGTTCGGATCGTGTCCCAGGTTCTTGAGTTGCGCGGTACGTGAATCGCACCACCTCGTCGCCGTCGATAACAGCCCAAAGGTTATGAGAGTCGTCAAAGGCAATGCCTGTGGCGGCGTCAAACGTGCTCAGATGAATTGGCGTTGGCGTCCCGCTCCTGGGCGAGTTGTCCTGGTGTGTACGACTCGATGCCGCCGCCTGCCGCTCGTGACCGACACCCACAGGTTCGCGCACCATGCGTGCGACGGCGTGCCGCAAGTCAGCATCAGCAGCGCAACGGCCGCGGCCAGGCGGCGCCCGCGAAAAATATTGATGTTCATCTTCACTCCCCCACCCGAACTGCCGGGCGCAATGGCCGCGGCAGTCCCAAGCAAATAATTCGCTTGCGGCGCTTAGCCGCAGTTCCCCTCGGGCTCTTGACCTTGCACTGCAGCTCTTAGGCCAGACGCAGTTGCCGGGACATAGGTCCGCCTTCGCTCTGCCGCTAGTTCCCACACCCATCTGTCGATCCGATGCCTCGGGAATCCCCCCTCTGGTGCTTTTCGCGCTCGCTGCCGGTCCGACGGCCCAGTTCCATAAACCGAGTATCTTCATGCGACGACCGTTGCACTACCCACATCCGCCTCAGCTCCCCTACCGAGTCGCACGCGGGCCGGTACGGTCAACGAATCCGGGATTGCCACTCTACTCTCGGATTTCAATTATGACTTATAGACGAAAAAGCCTACCGCTACAAGTTTTTTAGCGCGATTTTGGCGGCGGTGTTGTAGCCCACGTTGTAGTTCATATCCTCTTGAGCTTGGACCTTATTCACGGCTTGGCTTTTTTGCGGCCCCTGCGCGAAACAGGCTCGGTAAGCCTCGCCCACTTTTGATGGCCCGTTTGCGCTGGTTCCGAAGGAGACATCCGGGGGAAATTGTATCCTTTCGTTCCCCGGGCATCGTCTAAAGCGGGCGGTATCTTTGGCATATTTGCTGCAATGATCTGAGCAGAACTGCCTGAACAGTGTTTTTTCATGAACACCAGGCAGAGAACATGCCGCAAAAGGTGAAAACGGAGACTTCGGAGCAAACTCGCCTCTCTCCCACTGTGCTGCTGCTCTCTGATGACGAGGCGTTGGCGAAGCTCGCACTCGGAATCGTCAAGCGTCCGTGGAAGCTGGTTCGCCATACAGCCGACAAATACGTGGGTCGCGAGGTGTTCGCTCAGCCAAATGTGCGGCTGGTTATACTCGACGATCAGGCAGTCGAAGAAAATGATCGCGGCTGGCTGCTCGAGCAGATTCGCAAGCACTTCTCCGGCCCCCCTTTGCTCTACGTCGCCGGCAGCCAAAGCGATGCCAACGAGAAACGGGCGCGCACCAAAGGCGCCCACTACTACGTTTCGAAGCCACTGTCGATCGAACGATTCGGACACGTGCTGCAATCATTTTTGCAGGCGCAGCAAGTCGAAGGACAATCCGCGCATTCAGCGGCGGAGAAATCCGGGATCAACGCGGGAGAATCGAGCGCCGGGAACCCAACGCGCATCGACGCGGGAATCCGTTGTCTCTCGGAGGAACTCAATCGCGAAGGCTCCCAGCTAAGATCGCGCCTGCTCGATGCGGCGCTCGCGGGATTGCGCCTCGCGCGCAATCCAGAGTCGCCCGAGCTCAGGCGTGATGCTGCCCAGATTTGGGCGGCGATACAGCCAACCCTATCCCATCACCTCGACGCCCAAGACAGCCAGTTACTTCCGTGGCTGGTGCAGCAAGGCCGTCTCTCGCCAGAAGCCGGGCGCAAGGTCCGCGCATTCCACGACCGGCTGCGAACGCTCATCGGCGCAATCGTCGACACCGGCGCCGATCGTCTCACTGAAGCTCAGGCGCGTGACGCCGGACAAGCGTTGAGCGGACTCGCGGTCAACTTGGACGACGCAATCGACAACGAAGAGTGCAGGCTCTTCCCGACGATTCAGAAGGCGCTCTTCGGAATCGACCGTCGCAGTTGAAATCGAATTGTAGTCCAAGTTCGCCCCTGCCGATCCCGGCGCCTCACCGGCGCGCTCCATCGTCGCGCGGTCCGTCGGCCAGCCGCAGATCGTTATCGACCCGATGAAATAATCTGCTAAGTTATCCAGGAACTATGATCGATCGCGCGATTAAGCGACTGTTAGGCGTCGCGGTGCTGGCGGCAGCCGCCGGGTTGTATGGGTGCGCGTCATCCACGGCTGATCAAGACGCTGCCGTGATCACCTCATGTCAAGGAAAGAACCAGCCGGACTGCGAAGCCCGCGATAATGCCCGCCAGCTACGCGACGCAGCCGACTACCGAGATGAGCCCGCCTTGGGATACCTGCAGTCGCCGCCGGGATTGCTGCCGGTACCGCTCACCTCGCGGAATACTTCCTCGAATTAGTTGAAAGAATGGGCACGTTGCACTCCGCCCGGCCGCTCTTATCGAAGGTGAGACGGGCCCGGACTTCGAGGCCAGCGGCGGCCACGCTCGGAGTCGATCGGACGACGCTAATTCGGTTGATGAAGGGTCTCAGTCTTTAGGTCGGACTCCCGCACAAAAACAAACAGGCCCCGGACCGGCGCGTAGGTGCGCCGGGTCCGAGGCCCCCTGGGAGAGGCTATTGGATTGCCTTCTGATCGATGAAATCAGTCGGCTCGGAATCATCATCCGCCACCAGCGGAGAGCGTGTGGAGGACCGAGATCATTGCCGGTCCGACGATTACCGCGATCATCGCGGGCAATACGAAGATGACCAGCGGGAACAGAATCTTAATCGATGCCTTCTGCGCGGCTTCCTCGGCACGTATCCGGCGATGCTGTCGCAATGCGTCCGAACTGGCACGCAACGCAGGTGCGATCTGCGCGCCAAGTTGTTCGCTCTGAACCAAGGTTGCGGCGAGCGGCTTGATATCATCAACCGCAGTCCGCTCGGCCAGCCCGCGCAACGCCTGTCCGAGCGACGCACCCGCGGAAATATCGGAAGCGACCAGATTCAACTCGGTGCCGATTTCCTGCCCATGACGTTCGCATTCCGTGCCGACGATTCGAATTGCCTCGAACAGCCCCATGCCCGCTTCGACGCATACCACCAGCAGATCGAGCACGTCCGAGAGCTGCTTTGAGATGTTTTCCTGGCGCGTCCGCGCGCGGCGTCCCAGGTAGTAGGAGGGCACGAAAATTCCGATCCCGACGCCGGCGATTCCGAACAGCAGTGGCTGAGCCGCCGAGACATGAAAAACGAGTCCGACCACCAGACCCAATACGCCGCCTCCGATCGCCAGCAGCACACGGGTGACCTGATAGGTCTGCGGCGCGCTGGACTTCAGAAATCCCGCCTGCGCCAGAGTCTGCTGGAGCTTCTCCCCGGAGGGAGTATCCATGTTCGGCGGTGGGACGCGCTTGGAGGCCCATCTGAAAAGCATGCGGAGCAGGTTGTCGTCCTGAAGGTCACCTTCGAATGCGCCCTGCGAAGCCCGCATCCTGACCGCCAAATCCGCGAATCGTTCATCGACCGCCCGGTTCTGCGGCGAAAAGGCGAGGTACAAGGCCACGCACGCCGCGCCAGCCAGGAGAAAGACCGCTATGCCAACTATGAATGGACTCATATTAGTAGTTCACCCGCAGTAGTCGCCTGATGCGTCATGAGGGCGAGAACGTCCGCGACGATCGCGAATTTCAAAATCTTCTGACCGGTCGGGTCATAGAACAATTGATCGGTGTAACCCGGCTGAATCAAGCTGAACAAGCAGAGCACCACGATTGGCAGGCAGCCGACGATCATGCCGCCGAAGCGCGATTGCGCGGTCAGCGCTTTGATCTGCAACCGCAAGCGCTGGCGGATTCGCACGATTTCGGACAGCCGTCCGACAATCTGAGCCAGGCTCGAGCCGACCTCCGTCTGCACCCGCACCGCGACGACCAGCAGCCGGAGGTCGTCCTCCGGAACTCGCTTGAGCATGTCTTCGAGCGCGCGCGGCAGCGGCAGCCCGATCCGGTTCTGCTCGAGCACGGTGCGGAATTCGGCGCCCAGCGGATCGGCGAACTCGCCGACCAGAACTTGCAGCGCGCGCTGCAGCGAATGTCCCGCCTCGAGCGACGATTTGATCAGGTCAAGCGCGAACGGCAGCTGGTTCGCAAAGGCCGTGAGACGCCGCTTCCTGCGGAATTGGATGTAGGCGAGCGGCAGGCTGGCCATCACCAGCCCGCTACCCAGCGCGAACCACATGCCGTGGAACAGGATATTGCCGCCGAACAATCCCGCGCCGAACAACAGCACCATGATCAGCAGGATGTCGGCGACCCTCATGTACAAGCCCGCCTGCCACATCATCTCTTCGAGTCTGCGCAGCAGGTTCAGTTCGTACAGCACGGCCAGCAGCGGTCCCTGTTCGGGCCGGCGCCTGCGCATGACATCGATCTCCAGATCGTCGGGGGAGGCGCGTCAGCCGTCGTGCCACCTCGCGCTGTTGCTCGACTTCGCTGCCGCGACGGCTGGTGAAGATCAGCACGCCCACGAAGACGAGCGCGAATATGCCGCTTGCCATTAAAAAATCCATGGTATTTATCCGATTGTGCTGCGGAAAGCCTTTGACTTCGAGCTTGTAACCCGCGGCCTCCAGCCGCTGCGAGTAGGTTGACCGGATCCCGGTGGAGACAAACTGGCCGAGCACTTCGCCACTCGGCCCGATTCCCGTGCGCTTGAATTCGAACAGATCCTGCATCATCACCATCTCACCCTCCATCCCGCTGATCTCGGAAATGCGCATCACTTTGCGCGAGCCGTCGGATAGCCGCGATACGTGAACGATGATGTTGAGCGCCGACGCGATTTGCTGGCGCATCGCGCGCTGCGGAATCGCCACTCCCGACAGCAGCATCATCATCTCCAGACGGCCCAGGCTGTCGCGGGGAGTGTTGGCGTGGATGGTGGCGATTGAGCCGTCATGGCCGGTCGACATCGCTTGCAACATGTCGAACACTTCGTCGCCGCGGACCTCGCCGACGATTATGCGGTCCGGCCGCATACGCAAGCGAGTTCCTGACCAGGTCGCGCTGGGTGACTTCACCCTTGCCTTCGACGTTGGGCGGCCGCGTTTCGAGCCTGACCACGTGCGGCTGCTGCAGCATCAATTCGGCCGAGTCTTCGATCGTCACAATTCGCTCGTCGGCCGGGACGAACAGCGACATGCAGTTAAGCAGCGTCGTTTTACCCGAGCCGGTGCCGCCGCAAATCAGGACGTTGAGCCGCGCGCGCACGATGGTGCGCAGAAACTCGACGATCTCAGGCACCAGCGTCTTCTTCGCGACCAGATCGTCGATGTTGTAGCGCCTGCGGCCGAATCGGCGAATCGACAGCGCCGGGCCGTCGAGCGCCAGCGGCGGAATGATCGCGTTGATACGCGAACCGTCGGGCAGCCGCGCGTCAACCATCGGCGACGCTTCGTCAACCCGGCGCCCGACCTGCGACACGATTCGATCGATGATCAGCATCAGGTGCTGATCGTCCTGGAACTTGACCTCGGTGGCGTGAAGCTTGCCGCGCTTTTTCGACGTAAACCTGGTTGTGCCCGTTGACCAGGATGTCGGTGATTTCATCATCCCACAAAAGCGGCTCCAACGGCCCGAGTCCCAGCAGCTCGTTCTTGATCTCCTCGATCAGGTGATTCTTGTCGACGTCGGTGAGCAGGCGCCCCTCGTCGTCCAGAATGGCGGAGATCGCCGTGGTGACTTTCTGCGCCGCCAGGGCCGGCTCGAGGCTTTCAAGCCGCGTAACGTCCAGCATCTCGAACAGCCGGTTGTGGACCGCAAGCTTGAGCTGCTGAAAACCCTCGGCCTGCGCGTCTTTGACCGGGCGCTTTTTATTGCCGCCATCAGCGAGCGCTGAAACGGAACCGGCGTTGTGCTGTTCTGCTGGGAAATTCTCTCAACCAGTTTCATTTGGGTACCTCAGGTGCGCGCGCCGATAACATTCAACAGGCGCGAAACCAATGAATTTGGGGAACTGCCGTCGGTGGTTTCGCTGCCCACCTCGAGCCGGCGCGCCAGGTCCTCGACGCTCTTGGCCAGCGGTGAGTTCGGCGCCACCTGCCACAAATCCTGTGCGCTCAACTGCACGCGCTCGAGAACTTTTTCATCGCGCGGAATCCGAGTGTGAATCGGCTGCGCCAGCGTATGGCTGAGCTGCTCCTCACTGATCGGATGACCCGGCACGAAACGGCTCAGAATGAAGTTGGGTTCGACCCCCGGCAGCCCCAGCCGCCCCACCAGATCGACGAATCGCCACGCGCACCGTGCCGCGCCGATCGACTGGTCGAGTACGTAAAACAGATGACGCGAGCGCTCCCAGGCGGCGACCGTGTTTGCGTCGATATGCGTGCCGCAATCCACGATCACGAAGTCGAACAGCTGGCGCATCAGGTCGAGGATCGCACCGACCGTCGCGTCACTGACCAACTCGCTGTCCTCGATCCGCTTGGGCGCCGCAAGCAGGTAGATTCCCGACGCATGCTTGCTGAGCGCTGATTCGAGTTGAATCGAATCGAGCTTTCGCGTCCCCTCGGCGAGCGCCATGATCGTGCGCTCGGGTTCGAGGTTCAGGAACACCGACAACCCGCCGGTCTGCAGGTCGAGATCGATTACCGCAACCCGCTTTTCGAACGCGTAGCGCAGTGCCAGGGCGAGGTTCGCCGCCAGGCTCGTCACGCCAGTGCCGCCTATCAGGCTCACCAGCGAAACGATCGTGCCGCCCCCGTTGTGAACGTTGTGAACTTCTTCGCGCCGGCGGGTCTCGCTTATCTTGAGCAGTGCCCGGATCGCGTCTCCGGGATCCAGTGGCAGGAACAGAAGCTCATCGGCTCCGGCCCTCAGCACCCGCTTCATCAGGTCCGGGGAACGATCATGCAGCAGCGCAAAAAGAGCCGGGCGGGGTTCCTGCCCCGCCTGCGCGTTCAGATAACTCAGAGAAAGTTCGTTGTCGCCGTTGAACACCACCATCGTGACGTCGACGGACGCGTCGGGAGCGGCGTCCGGATCCGGTTCCAGTTCCAGGATGTCCAGCACCGGGTCGCCCAAGGCGGCGAGGGCATCCCGCACTTCTTCGCGATGCTCCCCGCCTCCGCCAACTAATTGAACTTTCAGCCCGCCATTCCGTCCGTCATTTTTTTTACCGAGCGCTGACACTATACATTCTCCCTGCTTCAGCTATGTCGTGTCATATCATGCACTAAATACTCGGTTATGTCTCCTCTGCCCCCCAGTTAGAATCTCGGGCGCGTTGCGTCAGGCTGCGCCAGACGACGAGTCTCGATCTGTTCACGCGTCAGCTCGGGCACCGAAGTCGGGTTGTAAACCGAGGCGCCATCTGGGCAGCGGACGCACGATTTGCGGGGTCACGCTTATGACCAGGTCCGTTTCGTTGTTGTTATAGCTGGTGACGCGGAACAGTCCGCCGACATACGGGATGTCACCGAGGTACGGGACTTTTTGAACCTGGGTCACCTTTTGATGCAGGATGAGCCCCGCGATTATCAGCGTCTGATTGTCCTTGAGCTGTACCATTGTTTCCGCGCGCCGAGTCACGAATGCCGGTACGGTGAAGCCGAACAACGACACGCCATGGGCGTAAGTCGGGCTGCGATACTTCAGGCTTCACCAGCAGCTCGATATCATTGCGGCCGACGACGGTCGGAACGAATTCAACCGAGGTACCGAACTCCTTGAAGACGATTGAGGAATTCAATGCCTGGGCGATGACGATTGGAATTTCGCCACCCGACAGGAACTTTGCCTCTTCACCGGAATTAGCCAGCAGTTGCGGCTGCGCGAGAAGCTTCGCGAGGTTGTGCTGCTCGAGGTACTGGAAGAATCCCTGCAACTGGTAGTCCTGGTTCCCCACCGCCAAGCCATAAGTCATCGCGTTCGACAGCAGCATCCCGATCAGGTTTCCACCCGTCGGTATCGACGCTGCCTGCAGCAACCGTTCCGTTGCTGGCGTGCGGCTCGACGGGGAAAACGGCGTCGCTACTGCGCCTGGCAATCCGACCAGCGATACTCCCGCATGGCTGAGCGCGAACGACAGGTTGGTGCCCTGGTTCTCGATGGCGGAGCGGTCCAGTTCCGCCACCATCGTGTTGAGCAACACCTGCTGCTTGCCGTTGGGATCGATTCGCACCGGACGTTCGTCGTACTGGCCTTGTTGGTCCCAGATCGCCAGAGTCGTGAAGCCCGGTTTATGGCCTATCAGGTTGACCTGGAACGGATTGATCACCTGGATATCGGCGACGGTAGTGTCGGCGATCGACACGCGGCGTAGCCGGGTCGTAAAGTCGATAATTCTTGAAGACCCCGTCTGCAGCTGCACTATATCTTCGGGCAGATAATGGCGTCCGCCCGAAATCGCACCCGACGGCAATTCGCCGCCATTTAGACTGATCGACGGGTCGCTCCGATACCGCTCGTTCGACAGTGCCGCCGAAGCCGTCTGACCGGAGGGCGCCGGCGGTGGCGGAGCGTACGAAGCAGCCGGAACCGACGGAGCGAAATTGAAGGTTGACGAATTAACAGTAGCCGGCGCGGTTGCCGCGACGGGCGCTGCCGTCACCGGCGCAGGTGCGCCTGGCGATGCGGCTGCGACTGTTTCCGAGCTGACCACGGTCGTGGCGGTTCCTGCCGATGAGGATGAAGCCGAGGAAGATGACGAAGGCGGATTCACCGGGCCTGCGCCCGTATCAAGCTTCACGACTACCGGAGCCGCACTGCCCGAGGACTTGCCGGAGCCCACAATTGGTCCCGGGCTTTTGCCGGGATGATTGATGTCGAACGGGCTGCCGACCGATTTGACCGTAACGTCATAGTTGACTTGGCCGCCGTCGGCCATCTTGACCGAAATGTTCCATTCACCTGCTTCCGCGCCCAGCAGGACGACCTTGCCCGGTTCCTCGTTATGCACGATCAGCGCGTGTGGATTCGTGATCACCTTCACCGCCGGAACATCGCCGGGGCTGACGTTGTTGATTACGTAGCTCTCGCCCTTATTCAGCGCGACGGACATTCCCGTGTCGGCGCTATCGGCGGCAAGCAGCCGGCCGGGCTGAAGCATGAGCATGCTGATAGCTGCGACCAACCACGGAAGCAGTCCATATCCTCGTCGAGCTTTCATCTTCTTCACCTCGCCTTCTCCACCGCGTGCTTATGGTATGTCGATCGTTTTGGGCGTCGGCACGTGATCCGTCGTCGCATTGATGGGCGCCCTGGCCGACGCAATGTCGCTGTTCACGGGCGCCGCCACGAGGTCGTGATGATCGGATTCAGGAGCGCTCGACACCGGCGTTGAGGATTCCGCAGCGGCGCCTGGGTCGGCGTCGCCGTTATCAAATTGCGCCGCCCCCTTGCGCGTATGACCCGCCGAGTTCTTTGTACCGTCGCTGTTCGCCGCCGCTTCATTCACAAACGAGACTGACTCGGACGACTTGCCGTTGCGAAGAATCTCGATCTCGACCGGCTTGCGGCGCCGCGGCGCCGCGATCTCATGATGAGTCGCCTCAGGCTTCACAGCCATCGCCGGAACATCGGGCGTCAGGCTGTAGGCCCGCAGCATCTGAGCAACGTCGGTGCCGGTGGTCAGAACGATTTTGTTATCATTGTAATTGCGCATCGCCAGACGCAGCGATCCCGAGTGACTCGCCAGCGCCAGGCGCTCGGCCTCCTGCGGCGTGACCAGCAGGGTGACGACCTTCACCACCGTCGGTTTGTCGTTCTGTAGCTCGACTTCCTGCGCTACGGCGAGCACT
This sequence comes from uncultured delta proteobacterium, assembly GCA_963743865.1. Classification (GTDB taxonomy): domain Bacteria; phylum Desulfobacterota; class Binatia; order Binatales; family Binataceae; genus Binatus. The sequence goes on along the minus strand of CAVURG010000006.1, from coordinate 2,060,654 downwards.
TCGACGTTCTGCAAAACTACTTTCGAGAACGCCCTTTGAGCAGTGCCTTCGCCGCCCTGGGTCGCGACCAGCACGTCCACCCGGCTATGCGGCAGTACGAAACCCGCGACATCGCTGACTTCATCCACCGGAACCGACACGGCCCGCATCCCAAACGGAATCAACAGCGGCATTATGCCCGCCGTCTTTTCCCCGGTGAACAGTTTGGACCGCACCACCGGCTCGTTGGCTACCAACCCGCTCTTCACGTAGCTGCCGATGACCTGTTTGGGATCGGTGTACGCGCCGTCCGGGATACTGTCAGCCGACCAGCGCGTCATCTTTACTTCGCCCAGCTCGATTTTTGTGCCGAGCGGAAGATCGTACGCCGCGACCACCACCTGTACGTTATGCGCCATCGCCTGCTGTACTTCGGCTTCTCTCGACTTCAAGGCGGAGTACACCATTACCGAAGCCAGCATCGCCGCCAGCCCCGCCAGTAAGACCAATACCATCGGTCGCCTCATATCGCCTCTCCCCTCCGGCTGCTTCGTGCCTGACCGGCCATCTTCAAATAGTTAAACATACAAACCATTTTTTTTTCATGCCCATTGAGTACCCATCAGGATGGTGGGGAAACTAACTACTAAATGTAGAGGCGAGCCGGGAATAATCTCAGGTTTGATGCAGATGGCCAGAACAATGCTCTTACGGCGTGTAATTGAATCTACCGCCACGACAAGTTCCCCCAAAGTAGCCGCGGGTCGTTTACCAGCCGAGAGGACCCACGTGCTTGACTAACGTCGAGACGATATTACCCGCATTCTGAATTAGAGCAATACATACCGCGGCGATCGCTGCGAGTATCATCGCGTGGTCGGTCACAAGACTGGCCACGCGCACTTACCTGTTGCCAGGTAAGCTCTCTTCTGCTGGCTCATTGACTTCCCCTCCCAGGGTTGTCGTCTTTTCTGGAGTCGTCTCTCTTGGCGGGGCCCTGTGTTAAAGCCCCCGTCGGGAGGACACGGCTCCTGACGACCGTCAGGCCATCGACAGCTAGATGTTTGAGTCAACCAACCCCAACAGCATCATGATGGTCGATCCCATCGTCTGGTAGCCGACGAAAACTACCACCACCACTGCTGCAAATATCAGCTGCCTGATTAATTTTTGTGTGGGGTGGCGGATGGGTTGGTCCGCCACCCCAGGATTCCATTCTTCTCGACTAGAGTTGGCTGTCCACTTTGTTCAGCGCGCTCTGGATGTTCGTACCCAACAGCTGGTAGCCGGCGAACACCACGACCGCGACTGCGGCGAGGATCAACGCGTATTCCGCCATCGTCTGACCGCGCTGATACTCGCGCACCTTCACAAACATTCTCGTGATCGTATCCATTTTCCCGTGTCCTCCTGTCCTTTTTTTGCCGAAATTGGCATTGTCCCCATTAATTATTCCGCCCCGTTCAACCTCGCGCCGCGCTCCAATGGCGCCAGCTCGTCTCGATTTATTCTTCCCCGCGGAAGAAAATCCTCGCTTGCAGCAACTTTCGCTGGTGCCAGAGCGAGACCCAAACGGAGCATCTCTCGTGCCATCTTGATCTATTCAGCAATCTCTTCGACTTTTTTGCCTTAAGCCGATTACCATAGGCTAATACGCGCAGTGATGCAACTCTCGGTTGCGAAGCCGCAACAGATTAGGGCCTAAAACAAGCGTCATTGGAAAATTTAAAAGAGTTAGACAGCTGTTAGCTAAACATGGACTAAGTAAACGAGAGAAATCAACTAATTGCTAGTCTATTCCCGACTCTAACCGCTAAATAGTGGGTGTTGCACTCTGACTCGGAGCCTAGCGGGCTCAACGAGCCTTTCGACTTTAGCTGACGGGTGGTTCGAAGGTGATCTGATCGCCCACCTGCGTCGAACTCTCGTCCGCCGCGCCAGCCGGAAGTTCGAGTGCTTTTCGTGCTCCGAATACGATCGAGGAGACGCGCCACGGCCTCAGGCGCCGATTGATCCGGATGACCGTGTCGCCGCGCCCCAGGAAAACGATATCGATCGCGAAACGCATGAAGAACATATGCATCCACATCAACGGCGCGAATCGCCCGTTCTCGAATAGCATCCCCGTTCCGGGCTCGAGGCTGTCGCGACCGAGCAGCCCGCGGCTCTGACCGCCGAGACCGCCGGCGTTCTCGAGCCGCGCGCAGAGCACGGTCCCGCGGGATTGATTGACTGCTCGGAGCGGAGATTGGCGCGACGACGTCGGCGGTGCCATCGGGTGGTCGGGACTGTCTCATTACGTCATCATGTAATAAACTCACGAAAGTTTCATGGGATACGTCCCGATATTTTTTGACGTGACCGGCCGCGACTGTGCGGTAGTCGGTGGCGGCGAGGTCGCCGCCCGCAAGGTCGAGTCGCTGTTGGAGGCCGGCGCTCACGTGACGGTCGTGAGTCCGCGCCTGTCGCCGTCGGATTGGAGGCGATCGTTGCCCGCGGGCTCGTGACTCATATCGCTCGTGATTATGAGCGTGGCGATATGCGCGGATGCGTGTTGGTCCATGCGGCGACCGACGATCCGAAACTCCATCGCGAGCTTGCCGCCGAGGCGCGCGTGCTCGGAATCCCGATAAACGTCGTCGACGTCCCCGAGTTGTGCACGTTCATCGCGCCCGCGGTTGTCAAGCGCGGCGCGCTCCAAATCGCAATCTCGACCGCGGGTGCGTCGCCCGCCTTTGCGGCCCGGCTGAAAAGCACACTGGAGCGACAGTTCGGGACCGAGTACGCGGTCACGCTTGAAGTGCTGCGTGCTGCGCGCCGGCGGTTGCATGCCGACGAAATCGATCCCGCCGATCGCATGCGCCGGCTCAAGGAGCTGGCCAACTCCACGCTGCCCGAGGCGATCGCCATCGGCGACCTGGCCGCCATCGAGCGGATACTCGCCGCTCATTTGGGTCGCGGTGTTGGTCTGGACCGGCTCGGAATCGACTCAGCCGCGCTCGGCCTCACACGCGCAACGGAAGTTCCGGAGTGAACCGCATGCCGATGGACACGCTATGGCTATTGCCCGCGCTTGCTTGTTACGCGCTCTCTGCCGCGTTGTTTGTGTTCGATCGTTTGTCGGGCCGTACCCAGGCGACCGGCTACGCAGTTGCGATACTGGGTGCGGGCGTGGTCTTTCATGCTTTCGATTTGACCACGCGGGGTCTGCAGGCCGGCAATATTCCGGTCGCCAATTTTGCGCAGGCGCTGTCGTTTCTTGCGTGGCTTACCGCGCTGGCGGGGCTGCTGATGATCGTGCGCTTGAGACTGGCGGTGATCGGCGCATTCGTGGCGCCGGCGGTGACTCTGGCTCTGGGAGCTGCTTCGCTCACGATGAGTAGCGGGCGCGTGGTTTTGCCGGCTTCCCTGCGCAGCGTATGGCTGCCGATTCACGTCACGCTGGCCATCCTGGGCTACACGATGTTCGTGCTGGCGGCGAGCGTGAGTATCGCCTACCTGGCCTACGAGTCGCGGCTCAAGTCCAAGCGCGCGATCGGTCCGGCCAACGAAGGCGCGCCGAGTCTCGAAAAGCTCGATCGAATCAACTATCGCCTGCTGGGATGGGGTTTCATAATGCTCAGCCTGGCGATCGTGAGCGGCGCGATTTGGGCCGACGCGAGATGGGGTCATTTCTGGTCATGGGAGCCCATTGAATCCTGGTCGCTGGCGATTTGGGTGCTCTACGCGGGCCTGCTCGAATCCCGCCTTACGATAGGATGGCGAGGGCGGCGCGCCGCGGCGCTCACTTTGGTGGTGTTCAGCCTGTTGGTTGTTTCGATCGTGGGCGTTAACCTGATTTTTCCGGGCAAACACGGCGGCAGTTTCGGCTGAAAATGGATCAGACATTATTCATCGTCGGCATAAACCATCGCAGCGCTGCGGTTGGGTTGCGTGAACGCCTGGCGTTTGCCGAGGAGGAGATCGTTGCTGCGCTGGGCAGACTGCGGGACTCGTCGCCCGCGGTCCTGGAGGCGGCGCTGATTTCGACCTGCAATCGGGTCGAGGTGGTGGGCGTCGCCTCCGATCCGGCGCGCGCGGCCGATGACACGCTGAAGTTTCTGGCCGCCGATCGAAACGTCGCGCAAGCCGCGTTCGCCGACGTGATTTATAGTTCGGCCGGGCGCGATGCCGCCCGTCATCTGTTCCGCGTGGGTGCGAGTCTCGATTCGATGGTCGTTGGCGAGCCGCAGATATTGGGCCAGCTCAAGACCGCTTACGCGCAGGCGTCCGAGGCGGGCAGCGTCGGCCCGATTCTGCATCGCGCCTTCCACAAGGCGTTCAGCGTCGCCAAGCACGTGCGCAAGGGCACGCTTATCGGCCACGGAGCGGTCTCCGTCAGTTCCGTGGCAGTCGCGCTTGCGGGCCAGATATTCGACACGTTGAAAGACAAGACCGTGATGCTGATGGGTGCGGGCAAGATGGCGGAGTTGACCGCCCGCCAGCTGAGCGCGCTCGGAATCGAGTCGCTGCTGATCACGTCGCGCACTTTCGATCACGCAGTCGCGCTGGCGCGCGAACTTGGCGGCACCGCGGTGCCTTACGACAACTACAAGCCGTACCTCAAGATGGTGGACGTGCTTATCGGTTCGGTCGCGTCCGCCAAACCGGTGCTCGGCCCCGAGGAATTCGAGCCCGTGATTCGCGAGCGCCGCTACCGGCCGATGTTTCTGATCGACATGGGCGTGCCGCGCAATTTCGACGAGCGGCTGAACGCGCTGCAAAACGTCTATCTGTATGACATCGACGATCTCGGCGCGCTGGTTAAGCGATCGCTCGGCGATCGCGAGCGCGAAGCCGAAAAGGCCGAGCAGATCGTCGAGCTCGAGCTCGAATCGTTCCTCAGGTGGCTGGCGGGTCTCGACCTGACCCCCACTATCAAGGACATCCGCTACAGTGTCGAACGGCTGCGCGACGTCGAGATGGGACGGCATCGCGGATGGCTGGCGCAACTCGAACCCGCGGTGCGCGAACGAGTCGAATTGCTTACTCACGGACTGACCAACAAACTGCTCCATCGCATACTGTCCGGCCTCAAGCATCACGACAACAAAACGCTCGATGCCGCGTTTGCCGCCGAGGTCGCCCGCCGCCTGCTCGGTGCTGAATTGGACGCGCGAGTCCACGATCTCGACGACGCGGACGACGATGACGACACGGGCACCGAGTGACCGCGCGGCGTGCTGAACACCCCATGCCGCTCAAGCCCAAGCTCAAGATTAGAATCGGTTCGCGGCCAAGCCAGCTGGCGCTGGTCCAGGCGTCGATGATGCGGCAGCGGCTCGCGGCGCAAATTTCCGATGTCGATCCCGAAATTGAAATCGTCGAGATACGCACCAGCGGCGACAAGCTTATGTCGGCGTCGCTCGCGCAACTGGGCGGCAAGGGACTCTTTATCAAGGAACTCGAGCAGGCACTCGCCGATCGCAGGATCGACGCCGCCGTCCATTCGATGAAAGATCTTCCCGCGGTCCTGCCGCCGCAGTTTCGCGTGGCTGCGGTGCCCGGGCGCGAGAATACCGCGGATATCCTGGTGACGCGCGACGGCTCGGCATTGTCGGCGCTGCCGGCGGGCGCGCGGCTTGGCACCTCGTCGTCGCGCCGCCATTTCCAGGCTCTCAGGATGAATCGGGGGCTCGCGGTTCTGCCGTTGCGCGGCAACGTCGATACGCGTCTGAAGCGCGTCGCCGACGCCACCTTCGACGCGATCATAATCGCGATGGCGGGGGTGAAGCGGCTGGGGCGGTTGCGCGAGGTGAAGTTCGTCGAGCTCGATGGCCGCGATTTCATCCCGGCCGGAGGGCAGGGCGCGCTTGCTATAGAAACGCTCGCCGAGCGCGACGACCCGGTTTCAAATGAACTCGATCGCGCGCTTTGCGCGATCAATGACCCGCGCGCTTTCTACGAAACCGCGGCCGAACGATCGTTCCTGGCGGCGATCGATGCGTCATGCACGACGCCGGTGGGCGTACGCGCAGGCATCGTGGGCGACACGCTCGCGCTCGCGGCGATCCTGTTCAGTCCCGACGGCGCGCGTGAGCTGTCGGAGTCGATGGAACAACCGATAGCGCGGGGCCTCGCGCCGGCCACCGCCGAAAACTCCGGCAGGCGGCTCGCGGAAAAAATGCTCGCGCGCGGCGCTGCCGCGATTCTTCGGTCTTGAATGAGCGCGCGCGCCAAGCATCAGAATCGGGGGATAGTCTTCCTGGTTGGCGCGGGCCCCGGCGCCTCCGATCTGATCACGATTCGCGGCGCTGACGCTTTGAGCCGCGCCGACATCGTGATTTACGACCACCTGGTGAGTCCCGAACTGCTCCGGCTCGCGCCGCCCAAAGCCGAGTTGATTTACGCCGGCAAGCAAGGCGGCGCCGGAAAAAGTATCGAGCAATCCGAATTGAACGCGATGCTGATCGAGCGCGCGCGGATGGGGCGCGTCGTGATCCGGCTCAAGGGCGGCGATCCATTTATCTTTGGACGCGGCGGCGAGGAGGCCGAGGCGCTGGCCCGCGCCGAAGTGCGGTTCGAGGTGATCCCGGGAGTCACGTCGGCGATTGCAGGCCCGGCCTTCGCCGGCATTCCGCTGACCCATCGCGAGCACGGTTCGTTCGTCGCGTTTGTCACCGGCCATGAGGACGAAAGCAAGGACGCGCACTCGGCGGTTGCGTGGGACGAACTCGTCGCGGCGGCTCGGAGCCGCGGCACGATCGTTATCCTGATGGCGACGGCGCGGATGCGCGCAACGCTGGATCGAATCCGCGCCGCCGGACTTGCGGCGGAAACTCCGGCGGCTGCGGTCCAATGGGCGACGACTGCCGCGCAGAAGACCGTCAGCGCGACGCTCGCGACGCTCGCCGACGCATCCGCGCGCGCTGGAATCGGTGCGCCGGCTGTTATCGTGGTCGGAGAGTGCGCAGGCCTGCGCGAGCAGCTCAAGTGGGTCGAGCGCATGCCGCTGTTCGGCCGCACCGTGGTGGTGACCCGGTCTCGCGAGACTGCGTCGCAGTTCGCCACGGCGCTCAAGCGGCTGGGCGCGGAGGTGGTGGAATTTCCGACGATCGAAACCGCACCGCCCAGCAGCTACGCGGCGCTGGACCGGGCGATCGCGCGTCTCTCGCCATCGGCGCGAAATTCCTTCGACTGGATAATCTTCACCAGTGCGACGGGAGTCGAGAGCTTTGTCGAACGGCTGAAGTCGCACGGCCGCGATATTCGCGAGCTCGGGCGTGCGTCGATTGCGGCGATCGGACCGGCAACCGCGAAGCGGCTTGCCGACTATGCGCTACGCGCCACGGCGGTTCCCGACGAGTATCGCGCGGAGCAAATTATTCCGGCGATTGGACTCAAGCGGATTCGCGGCAAGCGCTTCCTGATTCCGCGCGCCGAAGTTGCGCGCGAGGCGTTGCCCGGGATTTTGCGCGACAAGGGCGCCAAGGAAGTCGAAGTCGCGCCCGCCTATCGAACCGTCAAGCCCAAGGGCGCGCAGATCGAGCGGATGCGCGAGCTGATCGCATCGGGGTCGATCGATCTCGTGACGTTTACCAGTTCCAGCACGGTCACAAATTTCTGCGACCTGATCGGCGCGCCGGCGAGCCTCCTCAAAGCCGCGGCGATCGGGCCGATAACCGCGGCGACGGCGACCGAGCGTGGATTCGAGGTGGTCGTCACGCCGGGCAAATACACGATTGCGGCTCTGACAGAGGCGATTGCCGAGTATTTCGCGCCGGCAGGCGGACAGGGGTGACCCCCGCACCCGCAGGGGCTGACCCCTGCACCCGGTATTAAGGCCGCCCGCCGTTGGCGGGCGCGGCCACTGCCAACGGGCCTTAATACTGGCCAGCCGTGCCAACGGCCCCTGCTCAGGCGCGCAGTTTGCGCGCAACGTCTTTGGCGAAATAGGTCAGGATCAAATCGGCGCCGGCCCGCTTGATCGCCGTCAGCACTTCGAGCGTGGCGCGCTCCTCGTCGATCCATCCGTTGATTCCCGCCGCACGGATCATCGAGTACTCACCCGAAACGTTGTACGCCGCGACCGGCGCGTTGAATTCCTGCTTCACTCGGCAGATTAGATCGAGGTACGGCAGCGCCGGCTTGACCATCACGATATCCGCGCCTTCCTCCAAATCGAGCGCGACTTCGCGCATCGCCTCGTCGCCGTTGGCCGGGTCCATCTGGTACGAGCGCCGATCGCCGAATTTCGGCGCCGACTCCGCCGCCTCGCGAAACGGGCCATAGAACGCGGACGCGAACTTGGCCGAGTACGCCATGATTGCGACGTGACTGAATCCGTTGCCGTCGAGCGCGGCGCGAATCGCGCCGACGCGTCCATCCATCATGTCGGACGGCGCGACGATATCGGCGCCCGCGCGCGCATGCGACAGCGCCGAGCGCGCCAGCAACTCGAGCGTCGCGTCGTTATCGACGTCGTTGCCGGCGAGCGCGCCGCAATGCCCATGGTCGGTGTACTCGCACATGCACACGTCGGTGATCACCGCCATCCCGGGCACGCGCTCTTTGATCTCGCGTATCGCGCGCTGCACTTCGCCGTTGTCGTTCCACGCCTCGCTGCCCTGCGCGTCCTTGCGTTCCGGAATTCCAAACAGGATGACCGCGGGGACGCCGGCGGCCCACGTCTCGCGCGCCTCCGCGACGACGTTATCGACCGACATTTGCGCCACGCCCGGCATCGATTCGATCGCGTTCTTCACGCCGCGCCCGGGGCACACGAACATCGGCGCAATCAGGTCGTCGGGCGACAACCGGGTCTCGCGAACCATCCTTCGAATCGTTTCAGTGCGTCGCAGCCGCCGCGGGCGATTGATTGGAAATGCCATAGTCGTTCCCCGGGTGGATTATATAGTGATGCGCGCGGGGTTTGGCAGAGGGCGAAAAACGCGCGTTTGTCCGGGTGCAATGCGCTCTCCTCTTTTTTCAGCGGGGTTTGAGGCGCGATTCGTAGTACGGGCGCATCGAGCGCAGCGCGCGCATCTGATGATAGGCGAGCTCGTCGTCGGGGTAGCGATGCTCGGGGCCGAGCACGCACCCCGCCCGCGCGTGGCATCGCGGCGCGCAATCCGCCTCGGCTTCGACGCGATGCGTCAGGCATTTGGGGATGTTCCATCCCGAGTCTGCGCTTATCGCGGCGGCCGGGCACGCGGGAATACAGGTGCGCGCGGTGCATCGGGGGCACGGGTCGAAGCCGAGCGCGTCGCCCGGTGAATCGAGCTCTTCGTCGAGCAGGAGCGCGGCGCGAAATGCGATCCACGGACCATATACAGGATGCACGGTGACGCCGAGGATGCTCGGCCCGGCGACTCCCGCGATCTTGCCCAGCTCGATGAAGTTTAGCGTGCGGCCGCTGTTCATAAACGGGTAAACGGTGGTGCATCGCGCGCCCGATGCGCGAAGTGGGCCGGCCACGTCGCGCTCGACAACTTCGCGAGTGAATTCGTCGAGCGGATTTGCGCGATCCCACCATCGCGGATGGCGCGCCGCGTGAGATTTGAGCGCCTCCCAGAGCGCGCCGCCGCCGTTGCCGATGACGACGATCGAGCGTGCATGGGGATCTATTGCCGAGGCGCGCGAAATTTCCTTGATCGAGGCTTGTTTGTCGTAGCGCGCCACCGGAACCGCCGCGACCAGATTGAGTCCATGCGGCGCGGCGGCGTGGCGGATGTTATCCAGAGTCGATGACACGAAAAAATCCTACGGCAACTGGATTGCGAAAATTGCGCCGTCGCCGCACAAGCCGCCCGCCTCGGTCATCCCGTACAGCGTGTTGTCGAGAATGATGACGTTGTCGATGGGGTTCGCGCCGTCGGGCGCGTTCTGGAAGTCGTAAGTTCGCGCGTAGTTGTTGCCGCTCGTGTCGATCTGAAAGACGGTACCGTTCCCCTTGCTGCCGCCGATGCGCGTGGTGCCATAAAGCGTGGTGCCGTTGAGCATCAACGAGCCGTAGGGATTTATGCCGTCGTTGGTTCCGAGTTTGCCGAAGCTGTGCAGGATTTTGAAATGCTTGCCGTCGGTGTGGATCGAAAAAATCACGCCCGCGCCGAATTTGCCGCCGTAGGTCGTCAAGCCGAACAGCGTCGAGTTGGATTGCACGAGCGTGCCGTGGTCGGAGGTCGCGCCGTCGCTCTTGTCGATGCAGTTGGGCGTGCTGTTACCCGGGCAATGGAACTGGTGCAGCGTCTTGAATTTCCCGCTGCTCGCGTCGAAGGAGAAGATAACACCGACGTCATTCTTGCCGCCGGCGCGGGTCATGCCGTAGAACGTCGTGCCGTTGGGATCGAGAATGAGCTGACCGTGCGGATCGGCCCCGTGCTTGCCATTGAAGGAGTACAGCCTGGTGTAGGTGTTGCTGGAGGTGTCGAAGGAGAAGATCGTGCCGTCACCGGTCTTGCCGCCGTGCTTGCCGCCCTGCGAGGTCATTGCGTAAAGCAGGCTGCCGGCGGCGACGAAGCAACTGTGCGGCTGATCGCCATCGTTGTTCTTGGCGCTCTTGGGAAAATCGAACAGGGGCGCAGACGAGTAGCCAGTCCCGTCGTCGTTGATGCTGAAGATGGTGCCGTTGTCGTGCCCGCCGCCGGTGAGAGTCGTGCCGTACAGGACTGTGCCGGCCAGGGTCATCGCGTTGTGGCGCGGATTGTTGCCGTCGGTCTTGGCGCCGGTGAAGAAGTGATCGACCACGTAATTCGATCCGTCGGGCATGATTTGGAAAATCGTGCCGTCGCCATTGCCTTGCGAGGTTGTGGTCGAAGTGCGGCCGAACAGCAGTCCCGTTCCGGCGGCGTAGGTCAGCGAGCCCTTGGGGTCGGCGCCGTCTTCGATTTTGCATTTGCCGGCGGTGGGCCCAACGCCGAAGGAATAGAGCACGCTCTCAGTGGCTGTAGGCGTGGCGTCAGGGACGTCGTGACCGGCGCGGGCAGTCGCCGGCGCCAGCGATAGCGCAGCCGTAAGAGTCGCGACCGCGGCGACGATGCATTTGCTATCGAATCGAATGTGAAAAAACATATTCGGGATACCTTTTCCTTTTGAGCACCGGTCAAGATCCAGTGTAAGCGACCGGATTGAACTAAGCGATCTTGTAGGTGACGAGCGCGTCGGCGATGAGGGCGCCGGACGCGTCGGCGATTTCCACGCTCAGGCTGGCGATGCGCTTGCCCATCCGCTTCACTCGCGCGCGGGCGATCAGGTCAGAATTCACGGCGAAGCCGGTGTAGTTCACCGTGATCGAGATGGTCGCGGTGCGCACGGTCTCGGCCAGAGTCCACACCGCGGCGCATGCAGCAACGTCGGCCAGCGAGGCAATCGCGCCGCCGTGAACGGGAGCGGCCCGGCCGCCCTCGTTGAGCAGCCGCAAATCGAATGGCATCCGCACCAGCGCCGCGCCGTTGGCGGCGGATTCGATCTTGAGTCCGAGCATCGCGGCGAACGGCGCGCTTTCAATCGCGCGGAGCAAGCGGCTTCGATCCTGATCGGCCATTATTCTTGCAAACCAAGCGCGTCGGGCAGTTCCGCGAGGTCCGAGATGACGATGTCCGGCGCGGGAATTCCCTCGGGCAGCTCGCGATCGCGCGTGCGAATCCACGCCGAATGCATCCCGACGCCTTTGCTGCCCAGCACGTCGTCGAGCGGAGTATCGCCGACGAACAGGATATCGGCGGGCTCGAGCCCATCAGCGTCGAGAATTTTTTTGAAGATGAGCGGGTTGGGTTTTCGGTAGCCGATGTCGGCCGAGATAATCACCGCGTCGAAGAGCTCGCGGATGCCGGTGTCATGCATGATGAGGTGGCCGGTCTCGGAATCGTCGAAGTTCGAGATCAAGCCGACGCGCAGGCGCCTGGCGATTTTTTTCATCGCGTCGATTCGCGGCGCCGGCGCCCAGGTGACCTCGCGCACCCGTCCCATGTGGATTCGGCGCAGACTTTCGGCCAGCGGCGCTGCCAGGTCTTCGTCGACGCCGAGCAGTTTGAGCGTGCGCGAGAAGCGCTCGAGGCAGGTGATCTCGATCGCGCCCGCCTTCGCTCGCTCGGTGAATATCTCGGCGTAAACCGACGCGTGCGCCTCGGCGAAGGCGTCGCGGTCGAAGCGCCCGCCGAGCGCCGTTTCCAGCGCGGAGAAGAGCAGGGGAGTCGTGCTTCGAATTTCGCGCCCGCGCCATTGCATGACCGGCAGCGCTTCGAGATTCCAGTTGACGAGCGTGTCGAATAAATCGATCACGACCGCCTTGTAACGATGCTCAGCCACGCCAGCTCAGCGCTCCCGAAGTGCCCGCGATTGCGGCGAGATTCAACAGCAGCACGGTGCCATTGAGAATCACCGACATCCGGTGCAGCCGGTCGAACTCCGCCTTGCGGGCGGCGTCGGGATGTGGATCTTCGTTGACGGTGCGGATGGCGTCGGCGCGCGGCAGAATGACCCTGCCGGCATAGAAGGTGATTCCGAGCGCGATTGCCAGCACGACCGTGGTGGCGCCCCACCACATCCGCGGTCCGCGCACGGCGGTGAAATACACCGCGAGGATGAGGCTCACCGTTCCCGCGACGTAGCCGAGCATGTAGTAGCGCGGGAAAATTGCGCTGATCACTTGGCCGGCTTCGGCGGTCGGCAGATGGGTGAAAACCTCCGGCGCGGTGAAGAACGAGAAGAAAACAATTCCGCCGAGCCAGCATCCAAGTGCGGCCAGGTAAATCGACAGAAGTAAAATCATTTGGCTGTCAGAATTCCTGCTGTTCGCTGCTCAGTTGAGCCAGCGGTTGGGCGCGCCGGGCAGTGGCTGGCGCTCGGAAAATCCACTGTTCACGCTGTGCCATGCGACGACGCGCGGCTCGCCGAACTGCCAGCACAGGAAAACAACTTCGTCGTCCGCGTCATAGGGAAAATCGATCAACCCCAGCTCGATATCCTTGAGGATGCATCCGAACGATTCGATTTGAGCGGCGGCGTCGGCCATGTTGGCCGCGAACGACCGCAGCTCGGGGTAACGCCCGACGATTTCGCTCATCGTGCAATGCAAGATCGAGGGGTCGGTCACCGACAATTCGTCGATCCGCGCGCGTAACGACGTCGCCTGCATCTGCAGTTGACGCATCAGAATTTCCAGACGTGGAATCAGCTCGTTGGCTTCTTCCTCGCTGAATAATTTTTCAAATCCGCTATTAGGCAACGTTTCCTCATCAGTGGCGCGAGCCGGTCACCGTGATTAGCTTCTTATCTAAGAGGTGACCTTGTCCGCCCCACGACCGTATATTACGGTGAAATTTGGGTTGCGTGGAAGGCGTGGCGGGTTTGCCCTACGAGGTTGGATTGACCTATGGCAGATAAGCCCAAAGGGGAAAAACGCTTCGAGATTGAAGAGGATCTGAGCAAGGCCGAGATTCCCGAGGTCCTGCCGGTGCTGCCCTTGCGCGGCATCGTGATTTTCCCGAGTCAGATTCATCCGTTCCTGGTTTCGCGGCCGTCGTCGCTCAAGCTGATCGAGGACTGCGGACAGACCTCGAAGGTTATCGCGCTGGCGGCGCAAAAAAACCCCGAAGACGAGCAGCCCGCGCCCGAGGGATTGTTCCAGCTCGGCACCGCGGTGCGCATCCTCAAGATGCTGCGCTATCCGGATCAGAGCGTGCGCGTGCTGGTGCAGGGATTGGCGCGAATCGAACTCGGCCGAGTTCACCCAGCGCGAGCCGTACTTCCTCGCGCACGTCAAGCGGCTCATTGAGCCGGTTTCCTCCGACCGGGAAATCGACGCGCTGCACGCGCATCTGGTGAGCCAGTTTTCCAAGTTCGTCTCGCTGGTGCCGTACCTGCCCGACGAATTGCAGGTGATGGCGATGCAGGTGAAGGAGGCCGGCCGGCTTGCCGACATGGTCGCCTCTTACCTGAAGATTGCGATCGAAGAGGGGCAGGATCTGCTCGCGACGCTCGACGTTCGCGCGCGGCTGGAAAAGCTGATCGCGATTCTGGGCCGCGAGATCGAGATGCTCGAACTCGGCCATAAGATTCAGTCCCAGGTGCAGACCGAGCTCAACAAGAATCAGCGCGAGTATTATCTGCGCCAGCAGCTCAAGGCGATCCAGAAGGAACTCGGCGAGGGCGACGCGCGCACTTCCGAAGTCGAGGAGATCGAAAAGAAGATCGAAGAGGCGAAAATGTCGCCCGAGGCGCGCAAGGTCGCCGACAAGGAACTCGAGCGCCTCAAGATGATCCCGCCCGAGTCCGCCGAGCACACCGTCGTGCGCACCTATCTCGACTGGCTGGTCAGCCTGCCGTGGGGCGTCTCGACCGAGGACAATCTCGACATTCGCCACGCCCGCCAGGTGCTCGACGAGGACCACTACGACCTCGAAAAAATCAAGGAGCGCATCCTCGAGTTTCTCGCGGTGCGCAAGCTCAAGAACGACACCAAGGGACCCATCCTGTGCTTCGTCGGGCCTCCGGGCACCGGCAAGACCTCGCTGGGCAAGTCGATCGCGCGCGCGCTCGGCCGCAAATTCGTGCGCCTGTCGCTCGGCGGCATCCGCGACGAGGCCGAGATTCGCGGCCATCGCCGCACCTACATCGGATCGTTGCCCGGCCGAATCATCCAGGGGCTTCGCAACGCGGGCTCCAACAATCCGCTGTTCATCCTCGACGAGGTGGACAAGCTCGGCATGGACTTCCGCGGCGACCCGGCGTCGGCGCTGCTCGAGGTGCTCGACCCCGAACAGAACAACACCTTCTCGGATCATTACCTGGACGTGCCGTTCGATCTTTCCAAGGTGCTGTTCCTGACCACCGCCAACATGCTCGATCCGATTCCGCACGCGCTGCGCGACCGGATGGAAGTGCTCGAGCTGCCCGGATACACCGAGGAAGAGAAGCTGCAAATCGTGCAGCGCCACCTGATCCCCAAGCAACTCAACGAGAACGGACTCGGCGATCAGAAGATCGAATTTTCCGAGGAAGCGCTGCGCGAGATCATCCACAGCTACACGCGCGAGGCCGGGCTTACGAAATCTCGAGCGCGAGATCGCCCGCGTCTGCCGCAAGATCGCGCGTTCGATAACCGAGGGCGAAACTGCCCCTGCGATCGTTTCCGGAGCCGACGTGCAACGCTACCTCGGCGCGCCGCGCTTCTTTTCCGAGGTCGCCGAACGCACCCAGGAGCCGGGGGTTGCGACCGGGCTGGCATGGACGCCCAACGGCGGCGAGATAATGTTCATCGAGAGCACCCGGATGTCGGGCCAGAAGGGCCTCACCCTTACCGGCTCGCTCGGCGACGTGATGAAGGAATCGGCGCAGGCCGCGCTCTCCTACGTGCGCACCCACGCGGCGGCGCTGGGAATCGCGCCCGACTTCTTCGAAAAATCCGACATCCACGTCCACGTTCCCGCCGGAGCGATTCCCAAAGATGGGCCGTCGGGCGGCGTGACGATCGCGGCGTCGCTGGCGTCGCTGCTCAGCGGCCGGCCGGTGCGATCCGACGTCGCGATGACCGGCGAGATAACGCTGCGCGGCAAGGTGCTGCCGGTCGGCGGTATCAAGGAGAAGGTGCTCGCGGCAAGGCGCGCCGGGATCAAGACGATCATTCTGCCGCGCCGCAACGAGCGCGACCTCGAGGATATCCAGCCCGAAGCTGCGCAAAGAGCTCGAGATGATTTTCGTCGATACTGTCGATGAGGTCATTCGGCACGCGCTGCGCGACGGCGACGCCGTGCAGGCTGCGGCCGAGCCCGCGCCCGCTCCCGCTGCGGCGCCCACGCCTGCCGCGGCGCCCGCGCCGGCGGCGCGGACCGAGCGGACGGCCCTGAACTAATAGGGATATCGCGAGAAGCTCGCCAATCAGTTCGGCATAATTTGGGAAATGATGCGCGCTGCGAGGCTGGAACGGTCCAGCCGCGGCGCGTATGTTTTTGACGGCCACCGGGCCCGCGGAAATCTGATCTCGTGAAGATAGCGATCGTTGCGGCGGAAGCCGCCCCTCACGCCAAGGCCGGCGGTCTCGCCGACGTGATCGGCGCGCTGCCGGGGGCATTGAAGGCGGCCGGCGAGGAACCGTCCCTGATCGTGCCCGGCTACGCTTCGATTGTGAACAGCGTCGAAGCTGCGCCGGTCATGCGCGATATCCCGATGCGACTGGGCGCCGGCGTCGAGCGTTTTTCGGTGTTGCGCGCGACCGATCCGCATGGCGTGCCGATGTACCTGATCGATCATCCCGGATTTTTCGCCCGGCGCGGAATCTATGGCGAGAACGGCACCGACTATCCCGACAACCTGCGGCGCTTTGTTTTCTTCGGCCGCGCCGCCGCCGTCGCAGCCGCGGAGATAGTCGCGCCGGACGTAGTACATGCCCACGATTGGCATTCGGCGGCCGTGCCGATTGCGATGCGCGCCGACGACGTTCTTCGCCCCCGGTTCGAAAGGGCGCTTTCGATCTTCACGATTCACAATCTTGCCTTCCAGGGTATCGGCAAACGCGAGGACTTCGCGCTGCTCAATCTCGGCGCGCGATATTTTTCGGTCGATTGCCTGGAATTTTACGGCCACTTGAATCTGATGAAGGGCGCTATCGTTCTGTGCGACGGCGCATCAACCGTCAGCCCCAGCTACGCGCACGAAGTGATTACCGACCCGGAACTCGGCTTTGGACTGGAGGGAGTGCTTCGCGACAAGCGCGAAAATTTCCTGGGAATCCTCAACGGCGCCGACTACAACGAGTGGAACCCCGCCACCGACCCCGCAATCGCCGCGACTTACACGCCCGCGAAACCCGACGGCAAGCGCGCATGCGCACGCGCGCTGCGCGATTCACTCGGTCTGCCCAACCGCGAGCATTGGCCGATGGTCGGGATGGTCACCCGCATGACCGGGCAAAAAGGCATCGACCTGCTTAAGGACGCGCTCGACGCCGTGATGCGCCTGGATTTGCAACTCGTCATGCTCGCGAGCGGCGATCCGGTGCTCGAGAAATTTTTCAAAAAGGCGGAGTCACGTTACCCTGAAAAACTCGAGCGATAATCGAGTTCAACGACACGACCGCGCATCGAATCCAGGCCGGCAGCGACGCTTTCCTGATGCCGTCGCGATTCGAACCGTGCGGACTCACCCAGATGTACGCGCTGCGCTACGGCACGGTGCCCGTGGTCCGCGCCACCGGAGGGCTGCGCGACACCGTAAGTGAGTTCGATCCCCGGCGCGCGACCGGCAATGGCTTCGTCTTCGACAAGTTCGACGTGGCGGAAATGGTCGCGGCGATGGGCAGGATGGTGGCGACGTTCAGGCAGCGCACGACGTGGCGGCGGCTGATGCAAAATTGCTTTGCCTCGGATTTTTCGTGGCAACGGGCGGCTCGACAATACCTCGCGTGGTTCACCCGGCTGCGAAAAGATCGCGGCCTCAGCTAGAATCGGGCCGTGATCACCGCGCCTCGCGAATATCTCGTTTACGCCGACGGCTCCTGCATCGGTAACCCGGGGCCGGGCGGATGGGGCGTCGTGATCCGCGATCCCGATGGCGTTGTGACCGAACTCAACGGCCACGATCCCTCAACCACCAACAACCGGATGGAATTGATGGGCGCGATCGAGGGCTTGCGCGCGACCCAGCGCGGCGCCCACGTCACTTTGCGCAGTGACAGCAGGTACCTCGTCAATTCGATGACGCTTCATTACAAGCGCAACAAGAATCACGATTTGTGGAAACTGCTCGACGCCGAAACGGCGGCGCGGCGCGTGCGATTCGAATGGGTTCGCGGACACGACACCGATCCGATCAACAATCGCGCCGACCAACTCGCCATGCTGGGTGCGAACGGCCGGCTGGTTGCCGATGGAGCGTCGCCGGAGAAGCTCGCGGACGCGGCGTATCACGCGCGCCTCGAAGACCGCCGACTCAGCCGACGCGGCCGAGCTCGATGGGCCGGCTCAAGCCGGGCGAATCGATTCGCGAATGCGCGGCATGCGGCGCGAAGTTTGTAAGCCTCGGCGGCGGCAACGAAAACGACTTCTGCTCGCACGCCCGCTGCCAGCTTGAAGCGCGCCGTGGCTGAAGCGCTCGTTCTCCTAAGCGGCGTTACCAGATCGATGGAACCAACGCGTCCGTCTCGCGTATGTAGGCGTCGTACTCTTCGCCAAATTGCGCGCGCATCTCCGCCTCTTCGGACTTCATTCGTCGATGCGCGAAAATGCCCCCGACGATCAACGTCAGGACCGCAGTGATCGGCGCTCCGTAGATGAGCGGCCATCCGAACGTTACCAAATACGTACCCGCGTAGATCGGATGCCTGACGTAACGATAAAAGCCGCTCTTGACGAGCACCGGATGCTCAGCCGTCCTGCCCGAAGTAAAAAATCCGAGCTGAACCCGCGCGCCAATCGCCAGCCACATCCCCCACAATGCAATCAGCAGTCCAAGCGCGCTGACGAATGCGGGCGCTGAGCCGCCGTAAACATAAGTGCGCTCGAACGGCGCCGCCGCAAAAGTCACCAGGATTGGAAGCTGCAAGGCGATCCGCTGGCTGAGTTCTTCGCGTGCGGGACGGTCCTCGGCGTCTTCGCGCATGATCAAATCGGCAAAGCGAAAGCCCGCGTATGCCGCCAGGTATGCGAGCACATAGTGATGCTCGGAAAAGTAGGAGGTGATTCCCAGTCCCATCGCGACCGCGCCGACGACGGCTATCAGGAAGATCGCCTCCTCCGCGAAGCGCAGCGCCAGGCTGCGGATGAAATGCGGATGCGCGCCGGGCGCGGCGGCGTCGGCGGCGAGCAACGCGGTAGCCGGCGTCAATCCTCCGGTTGCCTTGCCGTTGGACTGGGGCGCGTCCTGATTCATTTCACTGGCCATGACGCCACTTTTGCAGATGCATTGAAATGATCAAAGAGGGGCCAAGCGCAAGCCGATCCGCAGCGAGATAGGTGCAGCTAGCCGATTGCGCTGATTCGCGAAAAAGGAAATTTACCGCGAATATCAAAAATCTCATAATTTGTACTCGCATTCTGCGATTTCCAGTAACCTACTGATTTCAATGCCTTTTCAGCTGTCACTGACCGCTAGTACCAAATGGTTAGTCTGGAAAGCTGTTGTTAAATCGAGAGTTTTTCTGATGGCACACGGGTTGCTCTACCCAAGTCAGTCACTGAATACGGGAGGACCTGAAAATGAACGCAACAACCAATGAAGCGAGAATCGCGGCAATCGCCAACGCCAACGAAGCGGCGGAATCCACCACTGGAGTCCGCTTCGCGCAGAACAGTCTGCTGAGCGAACTGCCCGGCGTGGTGTTCGGTTTGATCACGCTCGGATACGTCGTCAGCTCGCTGCTGGCATTGGCCTGAAGTCGTCCGAAGAATTTACGGGAGGAATTTGAAATGAACGCAACCACCACTGAACCAAGGCTCGCAGGGATCGCATCGATCAGCCAGGCGGCCGCCGTCAGCGACGTGACTCGGATCGCACAGTACAACATGCTGAACGAAATCCCGGGCGCGATTTTCGGCGTCATCACCGTCGTGTACATCGTGGCTTCGCTGCTCGCGCTTGCGCACTAACTCATGCTTTTAGTTTCTTCAGTGTCGCGCGCGGCCAGCATCGCAAACCTGACCGGGCGCCGAAATACCCGGGCTACGCTGCCGGATTCGGCGCGCGCGGCAATGCGCGATGCGGTGGGAGCCTCATCCGGGAGCCGCGATACCATCGTGAGTGACACCCAGATGATCGCGGCCGCCAGCACGATCGTGAACCACGCCATCGCGCGAATTCGCCGCAGCATCGAGTTCAACTGTTCGACGGTAAACGGCTCGCCGTCGCCGTGTGCGGCCACCTCTTCCTGCCGGCCGATTCTGAATGCCAGTCCGAACGTGATGTAGGTCTGGATGAAGATGAGAACGAAGGCGAGCGCCAGCTTCAGCTCGAGCACCGAACCGATCCGCGCGAAGTAGTCGAACTTCATCGACGCTTTCAGGTCCGTCAGGCGCGTCGCGCCGCTAATCACCACAATTCCCAGCACCGCGATCGTGAACGGGTTGTAGAACTTGAATCCGGCGATCAGGCTCGCGCGCCGGGCCGCCTCGTTGGGCGCGGTCTGGGCCGCCGGGATCAGCATATAGATGACCGCGAACTGCGCGCCGACGTACGCCGCCATCGCGCACAGATGCAACCACGTCAGGAATTGAGCGCCGATCATCGCCAGGCTATTTTCTATGGACCTGCGCCGACTCCGCGCGGGATGAAGCTCGTCGCATGCGCGAAGTCATCGCTGGCCGGCTTCTTGCGCTTCCAGCCAGCGCTCCGCGTCGATCGCCGCCATGCATCCCGTGCCCGCGGCCGTGACCGCCTGCCGATATACGCTGTCGGCGACGTCGCCGGCGGCGAACACGCCCTCGATGTTGGTGTAGGTCGATCCCGGTTTCACTTTCAGATAGCCGATCTCGTCCATCGTGAGCTGGCCCTTGAAGAGCGCGGTGTTTGGCTGATGACCGATCGCGACGAAGACGGCGTCGGTCTTATGCTCGGCGGTCGCGCCGGTCTTGACGATTTTTCAACCTGACGCCGCTCACGCCGTTTTTCGGGTCGCCGAAAATCTCATCGATTACCGAGTCCCAGATGAACGCGATCTTCGGATTGCGGCGCACGCGATCCTGCATGATCTTCGACGCACGCAGCGCGTCGCGGCGATGCACGATCGTGGCTTTGGTGACGAATCTGGTCAGGAAGTTCGCTTCCTCCAGCGCGGTGTCTCCGCCGCCGACCACGATCGCTTCCTTGCCTTTGAAGAATGCGCCGTCGCAGGTGGCGCATGCGCTCACACCGTAACCCATCAAGCGTTTTTCCGATTCGATTCCGAGCAGCTTTGCCGACGCGCCGGTCGAAATGATCACGGCCTCGGCCTTGACCACCTTGCCCTCCGCCACGAGCTCAAAAGGCCGCTTGCCCAGGCGCACCTCGGTCACTGCGCCGGTCATGAAACGCGTGCCGAAGCGAGTCACTTGTCGCCGGAACACGTCCATCATCTCGGGGCCCTGGATGCCATGCTCGAAGCCCGGATAGTTTTCGACCTCCGTGGTGATGGTGAGTTGGCCGCCGGGTTCATTCCCCTCGATCAGCAGCGGACTGAGATTGGCGCGCGCAGTATAGAGCGCCGCGGTTAGTCCGGCGGGACCGGAACCGAGGATTACGACCTTGTTGATTTCGTCAGCCATATTAACCTGTCCTGCGCAATGGTTTGAGATGTTTGGTTGAACTGGGAATCAAGAGTTTATTGTATATTCGCGGGCGGTCAACATAAGCTCTAATCACTTCCTTCAATGGCGGGCAAGAAACAATCCCAAAAGCCGCGCGCCGTCGCCACGCGCCTGACGCATCTTGATGCGCGCGGGCGAATCCGGATGGTCGATGTCGGCGAAAAGCCGGTAACGCGGCGCGAGGCGATCGCGCGCGGCCAGGTCCGGATGGCGCCGGCGACCCTGCAAGCGATAGTCGGCGGGAAACTCAAAAAAGGCGAGGCGCTGGCGGCGGCGCGCATCGCGGGAATAATGGCGGCGAAACGCACCCATGAGATGATTCCGCTCTGCCATCAGATCCCGCTCGAAGTCGTCGAGATCGATTTCAGCCCCGATTCTTCCAACTCTGCACTGCAAATCCAGGCGCGCGCCGTCACCGACGCGCGCACCGGCGTCGAGATGGAGGCGATGGTCGCGGTGAGTGCGGCGGCATTGACGATTTACGACATGGCCAAGGCTATCGATCGCGCGATGGAAATCGGCGCAGTCCGGCTGGTCGCAAAACGCGGCGGCCGCAGCGGCGACTTCGCCCGCGCCGGCGAGCAGCCATGGCCGGCGCGGTGAGCGCGCCAATCGCGCGCGCAGTCCTCAAGCGCGGCAGGGAAGGACCGGTCCGCGGCGGCAATCCGTGGATCTTCTCGCAAGCGATCGATCGGATTGAACCGCCGTCGCCTGAAGCCGGCGCTCCCGTCACAGTGCACGACGCATCGGGCGCGCTGCTCGGCATGGGTTACTGCAACCCCGCGACCACGATCGCAATCCGGATGCTTGCGTGGGGGCAAGCGCCCGCAATCGAAGAGCTGGTTGCGCGCCGCCTTACCGGCGCGCTTGAACTCCGCCGACGTTTCATCCGCGACGATACGAATGCGTACCGGCTGGTCAACGGCGACGGCGACGGGCTGTCGGGCGTGGTCATCGATCGATTCGGCGAGGTTCTGGTCGTGCAAATCCTGACCGCCGGCGCGGATCGGATGCGCGCGACGATCGTTGCCGCGCTGAACGATCTGCTTCATCCGCGCTCGATCATCGAACGAAGCCACGGCGCGGTGAGAAAGCAGGAAGGCCTCGACGACCGCGCCGCGGTTTTAGCCGGCGAACCCGTGACCGGGACGATCGCGGCCGAGAACGGAATTAAAATCAAGATAGATTTCGAGCACGGGCAGAAGACCGGCTACTTTTTGGATCAACGCGACAACCGCGCGCTTGCGGGCCGAATCGCGTCCGGGGCGCGGGTGCTCGACGCATTCTGCTACCAGGGCGGATTCTCGCTCGCGGCGATTGCGGGCGGCGCCGCGCGGATCGTCGCCGTCGATACGTCGGCGCGGGCACTCGACATCGCGCGGCAAAATCTGGAACTGAACGAGTATCGAGCCGGCGCTGTCGAGTTCGTTCACGGCGACGCCGGCAAGTTCATGGCCGAGACGGCAGAGCGCTTCGATCTGATCGTGCTGGATCCGCCGCCGCTGGCGCGCAGCCGAGGCGATGCGGAGCGCGCGGGCCGGCTATACGTGGAACTCAACTCGGTTGCGATGAGGGCGCTGGCGCCGGGCGGGCGTCTGATGACGTTTTCATGCTCGACGCATTTCCGCGCCGAGGATTTCGTCCGCGCGGTGCGATTTTCGGCGTCCAACGCCGGCCGCAATCTTCGCTTGATTGCGCATCTGGGCCCCGGCCCGGACCATCCTGTGCTGCTCGGTCATGCGGAGGGCGAGTACCTGACCGGCCTGCTGCTGTCGGACCTGTAATTCGCGGAACCCACCGTGGGTTCCGCACCTCCTTGGGCAGGGGTGACCCCTGCACCCAGTAGTGAGAAGGCGCGAAAATCTGCGCAGCGCATCTTTTCGCGACTACGCGATGGAAGAGCGCGCGCGGCTCCTGCCAACGGCTTAATACTGCGCTGCCGTCGCCACGGCCAGGGGTAACCCCTGCACCCAGTGTTAAGGCCGCGCTCCGTTGTCGCGCGCGGCCTCTTAATACTGGCCAGCCGTGCCAACGGCCGGGCTTCGCCCTGTTAGAACTGGGTAAGGGGGAATTTAGCTGGCCCAAGTCAGGGTGCCGCGCCCCGCGCGGTGCGATTTCCCCGCGTCCAACGCCGGGCGCAATCTTCGCTTGATTGCGCATCTCGGCCCCGGCCCGGACCATCCTGTGCTGCTCGGTCACGCGGAGGGTGAGTACCTGACGGGCCTGTTGCTGTCGGATCTGTAATTTAGGAAACTCCGATTATCCTTATTCGCGCGGAGCTAACCCCGCTATGCAGCATATCCTGATCGACGGCGTGGATGGCAATTTGGTACGCGTTTGCGATGATTTAGCTGGTCCCGATGCTAGACGCAGCTGGCGCGATATAGCGCTTCCGACCGCAGGAACCTTCGGAAAGCTTCGCGCTCGATTCCTGCTCCGGATGGCCTCGCGCAGCGCTAACGTTGCAGGTAACGACGACCGTTGTGGAGGGTGTTCCATCTTCGCAAGGGTTTGCGGACCGGTCGGCTGGGGGTGGGAGGATGAGAGCGCGCTGGCCTCTCCTTATTACGGTCTCGAAGGCACCGAGCTGAGACAGTGCCCTTCGTTGGAAAAGGCGCGCGAGGCGGCAGACGCATACCGCAAATCCGGCGCTGAAGGTTCAGAGAGGGTTAGGCGTGAAGGCGTCGCAAGCTGGATCAGGGAGGCGGTAACGGCGGCGACCGCAGCGAGTGTATGCGTGAGAATTGGTGAGGACCAGCTTGTCCCTATAGACGAGCTTGTAGGGATACTAGCAGAAGACCGCAGGCTGCTGGCGACGCTCACTCCACGCGAGGAGCAGGTTATAAGGATGCGTCTCGGAATTGAGCGGGCAACTTGCGATACGCTTGAGGAAATCGCGAAGCAGCTTGACGTTACGCGCGAGCGCGTCCGTGAAATCGAAGCCAAAACGCTTCGGAAGCTGGGAATAACGAGGGGCGGCACAATCAAAGCGTTGAGAGAGCAAAAGTTCTGCTAACTCAACGGCGTGGTCTCGCTTTTGTCCAAGACTCTAGCGTCGCGGAATGTCGTGCATCCTACAGAACACCCGCAGCCCTTTTTCATCAAAATGGCCGTGGTGAAACGGCACCCTTAGA
This sequence comes from uncultured delta proteobacterium, assembly GCA_963743865.1. GTDB lineage: Bacteria > Desulfobacterota > Binatia > Binatales > Binataceae > Binatus. The sequence goes on along the minus strand of CAVURG010000006.1, from coordinate 2,036,290 downwards.
AGTCGTTGGAACGGAGTCCTAAAGCGCAGAAACAATTCCTTGGTTTCTTGGTCAAGCGCAGTACTGGCCTTGAATTGCTCATATGCTATGAAATCCGCCGCTTGAAGGGGCGTAGCTTGCGGCTTTTTGCGGAAGATTGGTGGCGTGTGAGCAAACTTTTCGCCTTCCTTCAATAGCTGGCCAGCGTGCTCATCTCCACACTCGAATACAAATTCCATTGGCTCGGCTTCGCGATGTTGACTCCTCCGCCATTGTACTGCCTCATCCATGCAGGTGACGCTGCATATTGTGTAGGGATGAAATTGTTCGTGCAATTGATAGTTTCCGTCCACCTTGCGATAGGTCTCTAGGGCGACTCCGGCTCCTACACCGAATTGTGCCCAACCAAGGATGATGTCACACAGGCGAGAGAGAAATTTAATCCTGCGCGGTTCGTCTCCCTTCCATTCCTTGAACTGATCCACACTGTGCGCGAACTCGCGCATATGAAAAAACTCGATGCCTTCCTCGCGCAGAGCCGCCGTCCATTCGCGACCAAAGGCGAGCCAGTTGTCTACCGACGCGACGAAACCACCGACACGTATGACTTCGGACTGGTCCGTGCCGCTTGCATCGCAGTACATCGTTAGCATCGCCATCAACTGCTCAGGCGGTAAGAACAGCGCCAATTCAAGATGGTACCGCCGCCGCCTTCTCGCGCGATATCTGCGCCAAATCGCGCCGCGATCGGGTAGGACAAAGGATTCTCCCTGCTATGCTCCCGGATTTGCTGCGCGACGATTGCGCTTCTCCGCAGGGCGGCTCTCTTAAGATCCGGCGAGGCGGATGATCCGTGGAGCAAAGCTAGCGTCGAACCTTGCGGAGCGGAACCGTTAGGTCTATACGGCGAGTTGGAAGCGGAGAGTTAAAACGGAAATTCCGGCTCAATCACGAAAAATTGTGGCTCAGTCACGGACATGACCGGGACAATCCCGCAGTGGCGAGCTCATCCGCCCTTGCGGCTGCGCGCGCTCAACGCGGCCGGCCGCACCGTGCAGAGATTCGGCTTCGGGCGCGCGCCGCTCGATGAGGCGTCGCTGATCGAGGCCGCACATGCGCAGACAGGGCTGGAAGACTTCGGTCCCGACCGCTTCCGCATCGGCCTGCGCGCACTGACCGAGTCGCTGGAACGCGAGAGTCGCCTCACTCCGATGGGACGCGCCGCGGCCCGCCGCGAGTTCGTGGGGCATCTGTCCAACCGGCTGCGCGTCCTCGACCATCGCAAACGCAATCCGGAAGTGGCGGCGCAAGAGATCCGCAGGCCGCTGTTCGTCATGGGGATGGCGCGCACCGGGACCACGCACCTGTTCGGGCTGCTCGCGCAGGACCCGGCGAATCGCTCGCCCCAGACCTGGGAGGTATCCAATCCCTGTCCGCCGCCCGAGACGGCCACTTACGACATCGACCCGCGCATCGAGGAGGCCGAGCGGCGCTTCGGATCGATGAAGCGGGCGATTCCCGGTTTCGACGCGATCCATCCAGTGGGCGCGCGGCTCCCCCAAGAGTGCCTCATGATCCACGCGATGGACTTCCACAGCATGCTGTTCGAGGCGATGTACAACGTACCGTCCTACGAGCGCTGGCTCGAGCTTCAGGACATGCGGCCGACTTATCGCTTTCAACGCGATTTCCTTCAGCATCTGCAGTCGCGCTGTCCAGGGGAGCGATGGGTGCTCAAGTCGCCGGCCCATCTGATGACGCTCGACGCACTGCTTGACGTCTATCCCGACGCGATCATCGTGCAGACGCATCGCGACCCGCTCGAGGTCATCGGCTCGGCCGCCAGTCTCCATTGCGCGCTGCGTTCGGCCTCGTGCGACGGAATCGATCCGCACGACGTTGGGCGAGACCAACTCGACTTCTGGTCGCGTCATCTGGACCGTGCGATCGCCGTCAGGGACCGCATCGCCGACAATGCGAGCCGGTTCTTCGACGTCCAATTCGAAGACCTGCTCTCGGATCCGCTGGGATGCGTCGGGCGCATCTACTCGCACTTCGGGATGAATCTCACGGACGAGGCGCAGGCGCGGATGGGCAAGTTTATGGCGGAAAACGCGCGCGAGAAGCATGGCGTTCACCGCTACCGGCTAGAGATGTTCGGGATTGACGCTGGCGAAGCGCACGATCGTTTCGCCGCCTATTGCCGGCGCTTCGACGTCAAGCGCCGCAGCGGGCTTTCCGGATAACGACGAGACCCTGACTCCTGATCGACGCGCTTGCGCTCGACGGACGCGCCGCGCGGTCGCCGGTGTCGGGCTCGGCATCATCGGCACGGGCCGATCTTCCGGCAGACAACGCGCACGTGGTAGGTTGCAGGCTGCCCCGGCATCAGGGGCGACCCCTTTTTTCGGGAGCTGACATGCCACTGTATATGGACATCCACAACCTCCAGGGAGCAACCCCGGAAGAGGTTGAGAAGGCACACGCCGCCGATCTCGAGGTGCAGGGGAAGTACCACGTCGAGTATCTCAAGTTCTGGTTCAACGAGAACCGCGGCAAGGCTTTCTGCCTCGTCGATGCACCCAGTCCGGAGGCGGCGCAGTTAGTGCACCGTGAAGCACACGGGCAGATCGCAGAGAGAATTATCGAGGTCCAGCCCGCGGTGGTCGAGGCATTCCTCGGCGCGGCGGAAACCGATTCGTCAGGAGCGGTCATCGCCGCTGGCGGCGCCGGCAACGAGCGCGACCCCGCAATCCGGACCATTCTCTTCACGGATATCGTGGGCTCGACCAATGAAGCCTTGGGAGACGATGCGGGCATTGCTCTGCTAGGGGTACACAACACGATCGTGCGAGACGCTCTGACCGCGGAGGACGGTCGTGAGGTCAAGCATACTGGAGACGGCATCATGGCGTCCTTCGCGTCGGCCGTGGCCGCGGTTCGCTGCGCAAGCCGGATTCAGCGCGCCTTGGCCAAGCATCAGGAGGAGCACACAGAGCATCCGCTCAAGGTTCGGATCGGCGCCGCGGCCGGGGAGCCCGTCGAGCGTGAGCACGATCTGTTCGGAGCGACGGTGCAACTGGCCGCGCGGCTCTGTGCCCACGCGCAGCCCGATCAAATTCTGGTGTCGAACGTGGTTGCCGAGTTGTGCCTCGGAAAGGGCCTGCCCTTCAAAGACCTGGGAGATGTCTCCCTAAAAGGTTTCAGTCACCCGATCCGGGTTCAAGCTGTCGAATGGTCCGGGGCAAGGTAAAACTCTGCACCTATGGGATTTGGATCGGCGACGCTCTCCCCGTAACGAATCGAGCCGCTTAGGCGAGTCTAACACTTATCTCCGGCCCGGGTTTCCTTGAGTGGGCGATTGAGACACGAGCTATTAGCAGGCTGTTGAAAAAGTAATTTTCAACGCCTGTTCCCTCTCTCTTGTCTCCCCCAAAGGGGGAGATGTTGTAGGTAAGAAGACAGTTTTTATGCAGGGTGTTGAATGGTGCGAGACCCGACCTGCCCTTTGATACGAGTTTTTCAACACCCTGTTAGGGCTTGATGTTCTGATTTAGGTGGAATAGGTTGCCGGGGTCGTACTTTCTCTTGATCGACACCAGCCGGTTATAGTTGTCCTTGTAGTTATCCCTGATGCGGTCCTGGTCGTCATCGGCCATGAAGTTCACATATCCACCGGCCATCGAGTGAGGCTCCAGCGCCTTGTAATAGTCCTTCACCCACTTGATGTTCTTCTGGTTGTCGGCGGGATCGGGCCACATGCCGGCGATCGTTGTTGCGAACTTGGCGTCGCGGTAAGCGAACGCGGTTGCATCGGAGGGAACACGGTTGCAGGCGCCGTTGATCGGATAGATATGCACGGTCGAATTCACGACCGGCACCTTCGGCCCGAACTCCATGTGTGCCGCAATCGCACCGTCTGTTAGCTCCGTCGCGAAAGAGGACTTCCAATAGTGCTGCAGGCCCGGCGGGAGTAACGGGTCGAACAAACCGTTCATCGCGTAGTAGGGCATCGGTGCAACCATCCTGGCCACGGTCGGCGCGGGCTTTCGCAACGCCGCCATCTGCTTCTCGCCATCCTTGAGCGCGCCGGACCAGCAGGCCACGATCGCACAGAACGTCTTACCCTGCTCCTTCTTGGGGATGAAAGGCAGCGGCGGCGCGATCTGAAACGCTGGGAAGAGGCCCATCTCCTCCGGCGCTGTCGCCACGTAGTCGCGGTAGAATCTGAACACGTCGCGCACTTTGTCGATCGGGTAGAAGAAAAGGCCCGCCATGACATCCTTGACCGGGTGCATCTGGTATTCGAACGATGTCACAACGCCGAAGTTGCCCCCGCCACCCCGCAGCGCCCAGAACAGGTCCTCGTTCTCCTTCGCGTTCGCGACGACGAATCGCCCATCGGCGGTGACGACGTCCGCGGACAGCAGGTTGTCGAGCGAGAGGCCAAAGCGTCGCGACAGGTAGCCGATCCCGCCGCCCAGCGTCAGGCCGGCGATGCCGGTGCTCGCGATGATCCCGCCGGTTGTCGCCAGTCCGAACGGGTACGTGGCGTGGTTGAAGTCGCCCCAGGTGCAACCGCCTTCGGCTCGCGCCGTCTGTCGGTGGGGATCGACGCGAACACCATTCATCCTGCCGAGATCGATCACGACGCCGGCGTCGCAGGTGCCGAAGCCGGGCACGCTGTGCGAACCACCTCGCACCGATAGATCGAGCTCATTCTCGCGGGCGTAGTCGATGCCCGCCATCACGTCGCCGACGTCGACGGCCCTCACGATGACCGACGGGCGCCGGTCGATCATACCGTTGTAGACCTTGCGCGCCTCTTCGTACTCCGCGTCATTTGCCGTTATCACCTGGCCACGAGCACGCTCTCGCAACATTTCAACCGTCGGCTTTCCCATCGCGGCAACTCCTTTCCCGGGTGAATCGAGGCAAAACAATGCCACCTGGTTAAAGTTGCCTCAAGCCGCGCCGTCCACGGGCGAGCGCGCGAGTACCTGACGGGCCTGTTGCCGGCGGACCTGTAATTTTCGCCCGACTCTTCGCGCGCAAAAGGTGACTTGCTAAGCTCTCAGGTTTGCTTGAGTATAGAGCAAATTTTTCCGTCGGATCGGCCCAATGGAGCGAAACCTCCACGCATACAGCTTAATCAAGGCGCTACTTGTTCTAATCGCGCTGGCGACTGCCGCGTGTCATCGCGAAGTTGCGCTGCCGCCGTTGCCGCTTCGCAATATCACGCTGACCGACAAGTTTTTCGATGTATGGCCGACCAGCCCGACGCGCGCGTTTGTCGTCGGCGATCGGGGCAAGGTGCTGTTGACCGAGGACGGCGGCCGTCATTTCAAGCGGATCGACATCGGCACCCAGTTGGGCGTCTTCGGAATCCAGATGGCCGACGATCAGAACGGCTACCTGTGCGGGCAGGACGGCCTGGTGATGCGCACGCGCGACGGCGGCAAGACGTGGGAGCGTCTGAACTCGCGAACGCACCTGTTCATTTTCGGGCTGTCGTTTCCCGACGCGATGCACGGTTTTTTTGTTGGCGACCGCGCGCTGGTGCTGAGCACGACCAACGGCGGCGAGAGTTTCATCAAGCGCCAGTTGCAGCGGCTGTTTCCGGAGGCGCTGGCCGACTACGCGCTGCCGTATGAGGAGCCGGTGCTTTACAGTGCGAGTTTCCTCGACGACGATCACGGATGGGTGGTGGGCGAGCTGGGCCGAATCTGGGCGACTGAAAATGGCGGCAAGAGCTGGCAGGAGCAGCAGCAACCGCTGGTGGCGCAATGGAAACGTCCGCTCGGACCCGGCGACGATCCGCGCTTCGCCGATTTTATCCTGCCGACCTTTTTCAGCGTCTCGTTCCGCGATCAAAAGCATGGCGCGGCGTGCGGACTGGAGGGATGGGTGGTGCAGACCGACGACGGCGGCAAGAGCTGGCGGTTTGCCCATCAGGCGGCCAAGCCGGGCGCGGCGCCCGACACGCTGGTTCCCGGGAGCGCTGCAGATTCCGGCGCGCGATCCGCTGTTCTCGATCGATCTGTACGGCGGCGACCAGGGAATCACCACCGGACTGACGGGCACCGTGCTTTCGCTTCAGCCCAACGGCGCATGGGCGCACGATCCGAGTGTGCCCGCGATACCGTTCCCGCTCAGCCAGGTGCGGTTCTTCGACGCGCAGCACGGATGGATCGTCGGCTACGGCACCATCCTGTACACCGAGGACGGCGGCAAGAGCTGGCGCTTGTGCCAGGGTTGAGCGCGAACGCACGAGCACGGGGACCGCGGAGAACGCAATGACCTGGTATCGATTTGGTGAATGGATTCTGCGCTGGCGCTTCATCGTGTTGGGCGTGGTCGGCGCGCTCACCGCGTTCTTCGGCTACTACGCGGCGCAAACCCAGCTGGTTACCAGCTTCGGCGAGCTGCTCCCGCAGAACCATCCGTTCATCCAGGTCGCGCACAAGTACGACCGCTACTTCGGCAGCGTCAACAACGTCACGATCATGATCGAGGCGAAGGAAGGGACGATCTACACCGCCCGCGATCATCGGCAAAATAGTCCAGATGACGCGCGACATGGATCTGGTTTACGGCATCCAGCACGGCTCGGTGCGCTCGATCTCGACCTCGAGCTATTTCCGCCCGCTGGCCGGCGGCGTGATTCTCAATACCCCGGTGCTGCCCAACGGCGACATTCCCAGGACCGCCGGCGAGCTGGAAGAACTCGAGAGCAACGTCCACAAAAATCCCGGCGTGATCTTCGGCCGCTTCGTTTCGCTCGACGACAAGGCGGCGGTGGTCGAGGGCAGCTTCCTCGAGACGCGACTCGACTACACGCGCATCTTCGACGAAATTCGGCGTATCGTGGTGGACCGGGAGCGCGACCCGTCGGTGCACATCTACGTCGGCGGGCAGCCGATCCTGTACGGATGGGTGTACCACTACACGCCGGAATTTCTCTGGATCTTTGTCGCCACGGTGCTCGCCGTGTGGATGCTGCTCTATCTTTATTTCCACGATTGGCGCGGCGCGCTGCGGCCGACGATCTCCGGCGTAATTTGCGCCATCTGGGGCCTGGGCTTCATCCGGCTGCTCGGCTTCGGACTCGATCCGCTGGTGCTCGTCATCCCGTTCCTGATAACCGCGCGCGCCGTCAGCCATTCGGTGCAGATGCACGATCGGTACTACGAAGAGTTTTACCGCCTGCGCGACAAGGAACGGGCCATCCTGTCGTCTTTCTCCGAGCTGTTCGTTCCGTCGCTGTCGGGAATTCTGACCGATGCGTTCGGCGTGCTCGTCATCCTGCTCGTGCCGGTTCTGTTTCTGCAGAGACTCGCGATCACCGCGAGCTTCTGGATCGCCGCGATCATCGTCAGCGAGCTGATACTCAATCCGATCGTGTACTACTACCTCGACCCGCCGCGCATCGACGTGATCGAGCGCCGCGAGCATGGCTTCTTCAAACGAATGCTGCAGTCGATCGCCAAACCGATGCTGGAAAGATCGGGCCGCATCGCCACCTTCGCCGCCACGATCGCGGTGATTGCGCTGTGCGCATTTTTCTGGTCCGGACTCAAGGTCGGCGACCCGTCGTCCGAATCGCCCATTCTGTGGCCCAACTCGGCGTATAACCGCTCGATGGCTGCGATCCAGAGCGAGTTTGGCGCGATCGAGCAGTTCGTCGTAGTCGCGGAGCTCAACCGGCGCGAATCGCTCAACGATCCCAGGCTGTACCACGTCATGGACGAGTACGAGCGCTACATGGAGCGGGATCCCGCGGTTGGGCGCACATTCTCGGTTGCCGATCTGCTGTCCAACGGCGGCTCCGCGCTCAGGGAATTCCAGCCCAAGTGGAACGTGCTGCCGACCACCACGCGCGGGACCGGACAGCTGCTCGGCGGATTGCTGGCCGGCGCGTCTCCGCTGTCGACCGCCTACATCATCACGCCACGGCGCGACGCCACCCAGATAACGGTCTATTGCAAAGATCGCGAGGGCGAAAACGTCCAGCGAGTCGTGCTGCGCACGCAGCGATTCTTCGCCGAACCCCGGCATCAGGTGCCCGGCGTGACGTTTGCGCTCGCCGCCGGAATAATCGGCGAGCTCGCCGCGGCCAACCAGGAGATCATCGACAACGATGTTTTGCTCAACGTGCTCGCGTTCGCCACTATCTACATAATAATACTCATTACCTATCGCTCGTTCATGGCGGGACTCTATTTGCTATTCCCGCTGGCGCTCGCCAACGCCGCTATCAATGCCTACATGGGCGCGCATAACATCGGTATCAACATTAATACTCTGCCGGTAGTCACTGTCGGCGTCGGATTCGGGATTGACTATTCGATCTACATAGTAAGCCGGATTATCGAAGAACTCGCACTGGGCCGCGATCTCAAGGGCAGTACCTATACTGCCTTGATCACCTCGGGCAAGGCCGTCGCATTCACCGCGCTGACGCTGGTCGCGTCGGTTCTGTTCTGGTACTGGTCGAGCATCCGCTTCGACGCCGAAATGGGCCTGCTGCTGGCGGTCTGGATGTTCGTTTCGATGCTTGGTGCGATGACCATTCTGCCCGTCTTGATCGTGACTTTCGATCCCGCTTTCATCCGCCGCGAGAAGCAACGCGCAGTCGCATCGAAGCGCCCCCACCTGGAAAGCCGCACGCTGGCCGCATTTTCCTAACCATCGGCTCTCGTGGATAATCTGATCGGGTGCTTGCGATGAAACTCGAGCGGCTGGATCATTTCGGTATCGAGGTGGCGGACCTGGCGCGCGCCGAGCGCTTCTATACCGGTGTCCTGGGCCTTGAAGTCGTCAACCGTTTTGGCGATCAGGTTTTGCTCGATTGCGGCGGCCAGAACCTTGCGCTGTTCGAGGTGTCCCGGCCTTCGCTGGGCGCCGCCGCGCGCCAGGCGATCATCGCGCACCCGCTCGGCCGCGGGCATCATGCATTCAAGGTGAAGCGGAGCGATTTTGCCGGGGCTCGCGAGCGGCTCGCGGCCGCCGGGGTCGAGAGCGCCGCGCCGATCGATTGGGGCGATCACGACTGCATCTACTTCCTCGATCCCGACGGCAATCTGCTCGAGATGGTGAGTTACCGCTGAATGCCGACCTGAAATCCCGCGCGTCCATGGTTCACCATCAATGAACCCGGGCCCCATGATCCGCGCCGAAGATCTCCGCAAGCGCTACGGCCACCGCGTTGCGCTCGACGGCGTATCGTTTACCGTCAACGCCGGCGAGATCGTCGGCCTGCTGGGTCCCAACGGCGCCGGCAAGACCACCGCGCTCTCGATTCTGTCGGGCGTGATCGCTCCGGACTCCGGCCGCGCCTCGATTGACTCTTACGATCTCGCCACCGCGCCGCGCCTGGCGCGCCACAGCCTGGGCCTGGTGCCGCAATCGCTCGCGCTTTACCCGACGCTCACCGCGCTTGAAAACCTCGTGTTCTTTGGGCGGATAGAGGGGATGGCCTCGCGCGACGCTTTGAGCCACGCCCGCACTTTGCTCGAGGAAGTCGGGCTGGGCGATCGCGCTGACGACGTGGTAAGCGAATTTTCCGGCGGCATGATGCGCCGGCTGAACATCGCGTGCGGAATGGTGCACTTTCCGGCGGCGATCATGCTCGACGAGCCAACCGTGGGCGTCGATCCGCAATCGCGCGGGCGGATCTTCGCGGTCGTCGAGGCGGCCGCGCAAGCCGGCGGCGCGATCCTCTACAGCACGCACTACATGGAAGAAGCAGAACGGCTATGCAACCGAATCGTGCTGATCGATCACGGGAAAATAGTTGCGCAGGGCACCGACCGGGAACTGATCGCATTGGCGGGAACGGAACCGCGGATCGAAATCATGACCAAAAGAGCGCTGCCGCCCGGATGGTCCAACGGGATCGCGGGCGTCGGCGAACTGCCGTGGGAGGTGCTCGACGGCTTGGCGGCTGCGCTCACGCTGCGCACGCTCGACCAGGTGCCCGACGTGATTCGCCGCGCCGGCGAGATTGGCGGCGAGGTCGTCGAGTTCCACGTCCATCGCCCCAATCTCCAGGACGCATTCCTGAAACTCACCGGCCACGCGCTTCGCGATACGCCATTAAGATGATGCGCGCCACGACCAACGATCCGGTTCGCGTGAGGCGATGATGCTGCGCGCGGTGTGGCTGACGATTGGCAAGGAATTCCGGCTCATCCGCCGCGATCGGGTCGGCTTGTTCATGCTGCTGGTCGCGCCAATCGCCGTCATCGCCGCCGCCGGATTTTCGCTGGCGAAAATTTACGGCGGCCGGGTCGCTCCGCGCGGCGAATATTCGGTGGCCATTTTCGACGAAGACCACGGCGCTGTCGCGCGCGCGATCCTCGACGCAATTGCGCATCGGCCCGAGCTCTCAGTCATTCATTGTTCGAGCCGCCTCGACGCTCAGCAGACTGTCCGCGAGCGAAAATTGGCGGTGGTCGCAATAGTCATTCCTCGCGGAACAACCGATGCGATCGAACACGGCCACGGCGCGCGGCTCATTCTTTATACCGATCCGGTCAAGTATCTGCAGACCACACAGATCGAGCTGACGCTTTCGGAGTTGTGCCGGAAAATCAGCGCCGGCGCCGCCGCCGAGGCGCGGACGCAGGCGGCCGAACAAACTCGCAACTTGACCCGTCAGCTCGAGCAGGTGCGCGAGTCCGCCGAGCAAGCCCGCACCGAAGCCGCTCGCTTCGGCGCCGCGGCCACTGCATCGCGCGCCGCGCTCGCGGCGCGGATTCGCGCGCAGCTCGAGACTGCCTTGACCAACGCGCGCGATCAAACCAAAGCCGCGCTCGACGCCGAGTTGAACCGGATCCAGCGCAAGCTCGACGCCGACGCCGCCGCGCAGCAGGCGAAACTCGATGAGCTCAAGGATTATTTGAAGCGCCTCGAGATCGCGCACGGCCAGTTCGAGACATGGTTCGGCCAACTCAAGCAACTCGCCGGCAGCCACGCCGCCGACATCCCGCCGCCGCCGCCAATCCCGACTCTCCCGGCCGATCTGGATCTCGAGCGCAATCAAGCTCGACCCCGGCGCGGATTTCAAGGACGTCCGGGCCAAGCTCGAAAGCGCGCTTACGACCGCGCCGATCGATCTTAATCTGCCCGAGCTGCCGGCGATGCCAAAAATCCCGCCCGTCAACATTCCTGTCCTGCCTCGAATCGATTCGAGCCTCGCGATCCCCGGCACGCTGGGATACGTCGAAGTCGATTTGACCGGCAGGGAAATCGGCGCGGTCGGAGGATTCAACGCGTTCGATCTCCAGGTGCCGGGTTTCGCCGTGACCTTTCTTTTGATCGGCATGTTGATGGGCGTGTCGTTGGCGCTGATCGACGAGCACGATTGGGGCACGCTCGAACGCCTGCGCTCGGCGTCGGCGCCGCTGTGGACTACGCTCACCGGAAAGTTGCTCGCCCGCTTCGTAGTCGGCTTCATCCAGATGGCGGTGCTGTTCGCCGCCGGATACGCGCTGTTCGGAATTTCGCTAGGCCGCACGCCGGCGGCGCTGATGATACCCGCCGCGGCGATCGCTTTCGCAGGCGCGGCGTTCGGATTGATCGTTGCCGGAGTGGGGCGGACGCGCGACGCCATTCTGCCCGTGGGTGCAATTGTGATCATGACGATGGCGGCGATCGGCGGATGTTGGTGGCCGATCGACCTGGAACCCGCTTGGATGCAGCAGCTCGCGCTGGCGCTGCCGACCACGTGGGCGATGCGCGCCTTCAACGATTTGATGATCCGCAACCTCGCCGCGTCGAGCGCGCTGGTTCCGGCGGCGGTCAACTTTGGATTCGGAATTATCTACACTGTTGCAGGCGTCGCAATCGCGCGCCGCCGTTTCGGCTGATCGCACGACAATGGAGCACTTGCCAATTGAAAAAATTTGCAAATGAGTCTCGCGCCGTCCTGACGCACGCGATGATTGCGATGGCAGGCGCATTCGCGCTGATGGTTTTCGGACCGTGCGCTGCCGGCGCAGCCACGATGCGATTCAAGATTGACGTTGACCGCAGCACGATAAGCGTGTCGGTCGCGGAGCCGGCCGCCTTCATCCGCGGCAGCGCCACCGGCACGTTGCGCATAATCGACGGCGCGGTGAGCGGCGATCCCGCCGACATCCCGGGCACCGCGAAAGTGCGGATACTGATCGACGCGGGCAGCTATCGCAGCGACCGTGCTTCGCGCGATCGAGTCGTCACCGAAAAATCGCTCGAGGCGGACAAATTTCCCACCATCGGATTCGAGAGCAGCAGCGTCGTCGGCGTCGTGATGGGCGGTCACAACGAAGGCACCGCGATAGTGACCGGCTTCCTCACGCTTCACGGCGAAGCGCATGCCATGACCATGTCTGTCCACGCGGCGCTCGGCGCGGACGGCATCTTCACCGGCGACGGCGAAGTGAAGTTCAATTACGAGGATCTCGGGGTCAAGGTTCCCGGCGTTTTGTTCGGTGCGATTCTGGCCGGCGATGAGGCGACGGTTCGCTTTCACATCGTCGCGGTCAATGCCGCGACGCCCGCTGCGGACGCCTCGCCCGCCGCTGCGACTGCGCCTTCGCGGTAATCTCCGTTTGTCCGCGGGCCCGTCCATCAACTACAAGCTTGAGCATGGTGGAATTAGCGATTGCTCCGCGCGGCGCAAAGCCGCCGGCCTCGGTAACTGAGTTGGCGTCGGCGATCGAAGCCGATGGCGGTGCGGCGCTGGCCGCCTATCAAGAGCCGATTGGCGATCACTGGCATCTGTTCGCGATGCTTCCGATTGCGAAGGTGGAGGCGACGCCGTATCAACGCGACCTCTCGCCGGCGCATCTCAAGCGAATGATCGAAGTGATGAAGAAGCTCGATCGTTTTACCGAGCCGATCGTCGCGGTTCACTCGGCCGGCACTTACTGGACTCCCAACGGCAACCATCGCCGCGCCGCCGCGGTCAAATCCGGCGCCAAAATGATACCTGCGATCGTGATACCGGACCCCGAAGTCGCTTTTCAGATCCTCGCGCTCAACACCGAGAAAGCGCACAACCTGCGCGACAAGGCGCTCGAGGTAATCCGGATGTATCGCGCGCGTCTCGAGCAGCGGCCCAGTTCCGCCGAGAAGGACTTCGCCTTCGAGTTCGAGCGTGCGCATTACATCACGCTCGGCCTGCTTTACGAGAAGAAGCCCAGGTTTTCGGGCGGCGTTTTCGCGCCCCTGCTCAGCCGCGTGGACGGGTTCCTGAACAAGCCGCTCAAGGGTGCGATCGACGATCGCCAGGAGCGCGCGGCCCAGGTCGAGCGCGCCGACGAATTGGCAATTGAACTGGTGGTCGCGGGCAAGAAGCGCGGCCTGACGCATCCTTATCTGAAGAACTTTATCGTCGCGCGATCCAATCCGCTCACGCGCGCGCGAAAAAATCTTCCGACCTGCAAGGCGGCGCTGGCAAGTCTGATCAAGGCGCTCGAGGAATTCGATCTGGGCAAAATCCACTTCGGACAGATTCGCGATGCGGCCCAAATCGCCGCCGCCACCTCAGTCGCCGACCCCGGCTGAGGTACGCCAATCGCACAAACGTGCGCGCGACGCAGGCGTTTGACGTGGACGGCGGCCACGAGCGGGCTGCACTATGGCGGGCGATCGCAAGATGTTAGGGTCTCCAGCGTACCGGGAGTTCTCAGCGAGAGAGGGAAAGGAGCCTGCGGCGTCATTATGTCATTCAACGAATACGCTTCCTTCGACGGCCTGGCCTTGGGCCGCATGGTGCGCGAGCGCAAGATCACGCCGGCTGAGCTGATGGACGCGGCGATTGCGCGCGCGGAAAGGCACAACGCAAAGCTCAACGCGATCGTGTTCAAGGATTACGATCGCGCGCGCGCCGCGGCGCGCGCGCACGCGGCCGGTGACGCGCCGTTCGCGGGCGTGCCGCTGCTGCTCAAGGATATTATGGGCGACTGCGCGGGGATGCCGACGCGCTCGGCGTGCGCGTTCCTTCCGGCCACGCCGATGCCGGCGGACTCGGAGGTGGTGGCCCGTTACAAGCGCGCGGGCTTTATCCCGTTCGCCAAGACCAACGCGCCCGAATTGGGAATTCCCCCTGTGACCGAGTCGCGTCTTTACGGACCGGCGCACAACCCGTGGAACCTCGAGCGCACGACGGGCGGGTCCAGCGGCGGCTCAGCCGCGGCGGTCGCGGCGGGGATCGTGCCGGTCGCTCACGGCAACGACGGCGGCGGCTCGATTCGAATCCCCGCGGCGTGCTGCGGGTTGGTCGGACTCAAGCCGACGCGTGGACGTATCTCGCTCGCGCCGAATCTCGGCGACATTCTCGGCGGCCTCGTGAACGAGCATGTGTTGACCAGAACCGTCCGCGACAGCGCGGCCGCACTCGACGCGACTGCGGGTCCGATGCCTGGCGATCCATATTTTCCAGCGCCGCCTGTCCGGCCCTATCTGCAGGAAGCGTCGACGCCGCCCAAGCGGCTTCGAATCGCGTTCTCGACCTGGAATCCTCTGGGCGGCGCCATTCATCCGGACTGCATCGAGGCGACCGAGCGGGCGGCGAAGCTGTGCGCGGAGCTTGGACACGAGGTCGAAGAGGCGGCGCCGCAAATCAATTACCAGATGCTTGCGCAGCTTTTCGAAACAATATATTCGGCGGGAGTGGCGTTCAACATCGAGGCGGTGCGCATGCTGACCGGCGCCGAGCCGACGCCCGACAAGTTCGAGACCTTCACCTGGAACCTGTACGAGCGCGGCAGGCAGGTATCGGCGCCACAATATCTGATTGCGCAGGCGCTGCTCCAACAGGCCGCGCGTCAGTTTGCGGCGTTGTTCGAATCGCACGATCTGTTTCTGACGCCCACGCTGGGTCAGCCGCCGCTGCGGATCGGCACGATCGACTTCATGAGTCCGGCCACGAAGCTGCTCGACGAAAAGATTTCCAACTTTGCGATTCCATGCCCCGTGTACAACATCACCGGGCACCCGGCGATCTCGCTCCCGCTCCATTGGAATCGCGAGGGCCTGCCGATCGGAACGATGTTCGGTGGGCGCTACGGCGACGAAGCGACGCTGATCCAGCTCGCGGGCCAGCTCGAACAGGCGCAGCCGTGGATCGGCCGCAAGCCGCCGGTTTGGGATTGAGTGTTCAGGTATGCGCGGGGGGACTGACGATGAATCTGGAACACGAATTCACCTACGTCGCGACCCTCAAGCCGCCGGTGCAAATCGGCGCGGGGCCGTTCGGAACGCGCAACTTCTTCGAAGTCACCGGCGGCACGGTCGAAGGCAAACGGCTGAAAGGTAAAATTCTGACCGGTGGCGGCGACTGGCTGCTGATCGGACCCGATGGATACGCGCGCCTCGACGTGCGCGCCCAGTTCCTCACCGACGACGGCGCCTCTCTGTACGTGCATTACACCGGATTGCTCCAGATGAACCAGAAGGTCGCCGACGCGCTCGCCAAAGGTGCGAGCACCGATTACGGCGACCAGTATTTCCGCACGACGCCCCGGTTCGAGACCGGCGACCCGCGTTATGCGTGGCTCAACCAGAGCATCTTCGTCGCGGAAGGGCGGGTCGGCCCCGGCCGCGTCGAGTACAAGGTGTACCGCGTGGCCTGACTCCGGACTGGGAACCAGCAGGGAGCTTCCCGCCGGGATGGTGCGCGCATCGCGAGCTTGAGCGGTGCGCATGCTGTGTGGAAGGGGAAATCACTTAATTTAATGTGAAACCCACCGTGGGTTTCACACTTCCGTGGGCAGGGGTGACCCCTGCACCCAGTGAAAAGTGAAAAGTGAAAAGTGAAAATGCGGGACTTCGTCCCTGTTAGAAGGGGTTGATCAAGAAAGAGCCCGCGCGTCCGTTTTTGTGTCATCCCGGCCATTCCGTCATCCCGAGCGAAGCCGAGAGAGCCCGGATCTTTTTTCTGTCTAACTCCGAATTGGAGCTCGCTTGATTTGCACAAGAGCGCGCGCTTCCCCGGCATCAATTCGCAACGCGTCGATCAGCCTCAGCGTCAGATAAACCTCGAACGTCGCGTGGAACTCAATGTCCTAACTTGGGCGAGGTGAGAGCCGGGATTCTTCGCTTCGCTCTAGAATGACACAAAAACAGAGCCACCATTTTCCCCTAACCTGTTCTAACAGGGCGGAGCCCGCATCCTTATCTTCACCAAGGTGCAGGGGTTACCCCTGGCCGTGGCGACGGCAGCGCAGTATTAAGCCGTTGGCAGGGGCCGCGCGCGACAACGGAGCATGGCCTTAATATTGGGTGCAGGGGTCACCCCTGCAAACCCACGGCGGGTTTCGCATACAATTGAGTTCTCCCTTTTGCTATCCTGCGCACATCTCCGTGAGGCAGTGGGATGAGTACTATCCAAGAGGCGTTCGTCCCCGACGAGCGCACGATCTTCGGCTGGATCGAGACCGTCTTTGCCCGCGGTGTGCGGCGACCCGGATATGCGGCCGATCGATGGACCGAGAATTTCTGCTTCGAGCGGTTCCGCGAACTCGGACTGGAGAACGTCCGGCTCGAGCCCGTGACTCTGCCTTACTGGGAGCCGCTTGAATCCTCCTTGATCGTGCGTAAGCAGGGCTACGAGTCGCGTATCGAGTGCTTCTCCCTGCCGCATTCGGCGGCGACCGACGAGGCCGGCGTCGGCGGATCGCTCGTGCATTGGCGTGACGAAACGCCCGGCGCCGTCAAGGGCACGCTCGCTTTGGTGGACGTGCCGCTCATGCGTGGCCCGGCGGATCTTCCCCTGATGCTCGCAGGCGCGGTGGCACCAGAAGCCGACAGCAGTTGGCGCCGCTACGATCCGGGCGGCACGCTTGCCGGGGCCACCCAGGTGCTCCCGTTCAGCCGTCACCTCATGGCAGTTATGGATGCACCGCTGGCGGCAGGGGCGATCGGATTCGTCGGGGTGTTGAGCGATTACCCCGGCGACTCGAACCGGTACTACGTGCCCTACGACGGCGTGGCGCGCGCGATCCCCGGAGTCTGGATCAGCGGGATCGACGGCGCCCGGATCCGGTGGCTCGCCGCCGCGGGCCGCGTGGATGGCACGATCGTCAGCCGCGCAATCCGCCACGATATCACCAGCTATAATGTCGTTGGCGAACTGCCGGGCGCCGACGACGACAGCGTCATCGTCGGCTCCCATCACGACGGTCCGTGGTCGTCTGCCGTCGAAGATGCGTCAGGCGTAGCGATGGTCCTGGCGCAGGCCAGCTACTGGTCGCGGATTGCGCCGGCGGATCGCCCGCATCGCCTGGTCTTCCTCCTTAACGCGGGGCACATGGCCGGCGGCGCCGGTGTACGCGCGTTCATTGAGCGGCACAGAACGGAACTGGATCGCGTGGTGCTCGAAGTCCATCTCGAGCACGCCGCCAGCGAGATAGTCGAGCGTGACGGCGGCCTGGCAGCCTCCGGGCATCCGGAGCCGCGATGGTGGTTTACGAGCAGGCTTGCGCCGCTCGAGGCAATCGTGCGCGAGGCGATTGCCGCCGAACAGCTCGAGCGGTCGCTGATCCTGCCGCCCGATGTCTTCGGCCCAATACCAACCACCGACGGCGGACCCTTTCATCTTGCCGGCGTGCCGATAGTCAACTTTCTCACCGCGCCCTTTTACCTCTTCGACGCCATGGACACGCTCGACAAGATTCACCGCCCGAGCCTGGTGCCCGTGACCCGCGCCGCAGTCCGTATCATCGGGGCGACGCACGCAATGAGCGCGGGCAGGCAGGCCTGACCCCTGCCACGCGGGGGAGCGGACCGCTACGCGCGGGGCGGTCGCGGCGGCGACGGCGCAGGGTAAATCGCGAAATCCCGAGGACGGGCTTTCGCTCTCAGCCTTGAGAGAAAAGGACGCTTCGGCGGACTTTTCGATTAACAGTGGGTGCAGGGGTCACCCCTGCCTGCTCGCGTCGATAACGCCGCGCATCTAGACTTGGCGCATGCTGGGGTTCACGTCATGAGCGCCGATCGCGCGCACGTTGCCGCCAATGCCGATCGCTTCTCGGGTTTCGCCGAACTCTACGACAGGCACCGGCCCAGACCGCCCGAAGTCATCGTAGATCTCCTGACGCAGCTAGCCGCAAAGGATCGGCCCGTGGTCGTTGATCTCGGCAGCGGCAGCGGTCTTTCGACCCTCATCTGGACGCGATGCGCAGCTGAGGTCGTCGGCGTCGAGCCGAATGCCGACATGCGCGCGCAAGCTCGCCGCCGCGCGGCCGACTCCGACGCGGGCACGGTCAGGTTCATCGAGGGGCTCTCGACCGCGACCGGCCTTCCCGACCGATACGCCGACATCGTGACCTGCTCGCAGTCGCTGCACTGGATGGAGCCCGGCGGCACATTGGCCGAGGTCGCGCGCATTTTGCGCGACGGCGGGGTGTTTGCCGCCTACGACTGCGACTGGCCGCCGACGCTCAACGCCGAAGCCGAGCAGGCCTACGACGCATGCCGAGCGAAGGCGGATGCGCTCGAGCGCTCGATGCGCCTCGCGCCCGAGGTCGTTAAGTGGAGCAAGGGCGGGCATCTGGAAAGGATCAGGCAGAGCGGGCGGTTCCGTTACGTAAAGGAGGTCGTGCTTCATCACGTCGAGCAGGGAGGCGCCGAGCGGCTGGTCGGGCTCGCGCTCAGCCAGGGCGAGATCGCTACGCTGCTCAAGCACGGCGTCGGCGAGGATGAGATCGGGATCACGGCGTTGCGCGAGGCGGCGCGCCACGCGCTCGGCGACGCTATCGTGCCGTGGTTCTGGAGCTACCGGCTCAGGATGGGCATGAAGTGAGAGCGCGAGGCGCGCGATCGAACATGCGTGCTAGGAATTGGCGCCGATGCCCCAGTGCACAGCGTTACGAATCAGCGTCTGGTATTCCGGCGTTTCCCACGAGCCGCGGAAAACCATCGGAGTAGCTCCTGAAGGCTCGACGCTCGAATCGACAAAGGGCTGAACGTTGCTAATCGGCGAGTGACAGTGGCCGAGCGCGATGTAGGTCACTGCTCCCATCCCGGTCTTGCGCGTGTATCCGAGCACGCGGGTTTTGCCGTCGGGCAGCAGCGAGGTATCGGCGTCGTAAACGAAACCGAATCCGGGCGGCGATGGGTCTCTTTCGAGCACGGTCGTGAGCAGCACGTGGCTGTTGGCAGGGTCCTGAAGCTCGATGAGATAGAGTTCGTCCGCGACCTCGAAGGACGCCGGCAGGCCCCGGGCGAGCGCATGCTCGCGATCGGCTACGTCAACGCGAAACCTGCGCACCGGGGGATGATTGAGAAAAAAGCAGCCGAGCGTGTCGTGATAACCGCCCTTCACCATTTTCCGGACGTAACGCTTCCCGGCCACTGGCGCAGCCTTTCCGCCGCTGGTGCCGTGAAGCGCCAGCCACCGTCCGCCCGCTTCGAGCCAGTTGCAAATGAACTGGTTTTGTTCGTCATTGGGATACGGCCCGGCGACATAGGTGATCAGTAACCGGCTGCCGGGCAGCCACTTGGCGACATCGGCAAAATCATTGCCGCTGGTCGTCAGCAGCTGCGAGTTCTGTTGCAGAAGGGCCAGGATGCGCAGCCGCACGAAATCCATGTCATGGCCGGCGAAGGAACCAGGAGGAAATCCTCCGGTGATAAGATGGACTCGGATCGGGGTGGTCATCGTGCGCTCGAGTCTAGCGGAGAAACGCCCGTCGCGGCACCCCTGTCGATGCGCGACAATCGCGCGAATTAGTACTAGATCATCAGCCTGGCGCCGCTGATGGCAAACTGATCGAAGGAGATGCGCGATGAAAGCTGCGGTCTATTATCAAAACGGTGGTCCGGAGGTTCTCAAGTACGAGGACGTTCCCGACCCCGTATGCCATCCCAAAGGCGTTGTGATCCGCGTCGAGGCGGTGAGCATCGAGGGCGGCGACACGCTCAACCGCTGGCATGGACCGTTGCTCACCAAGCCGCACGTGGTTGGCTACCAGGCCGGTGGCGAGATTATCGAGGTTGGCTCAGAGGTGACCAACCTCCGGGTCGGCCAGAAGGTAGCTACCTCTTACAACTTCGGCTCCCACGCCGAGCTGAGATCGGTGCCTGCCCGCAACGCATGGCCGGTCCCAAAAGGATTCGACGTCAAGCTTGCGTCGGTGATCCCCGTGACGTTCGGCACCGCCGACGATTGCCTGTTTGAGTACGGCCGGCTCAAGGCGGGCGAGACGGTGCTGGTGCAGGCGGGCGCGAGCGGTGTCGGCGTCGCCGCAATTCAGCTCGCCAAGCGGGCCGGCGCGACAGTGCTCGCCACCGCGTCGAGCGACCAGCGGCTGGAACGGCTCAAGCCGCTGGGTCTCGATCATGGGATCAACTACCGGACCGATGACGTCGTAAAGTCGGTCATGAAAATTACCAATCAGAGGGGCGTCGATCTGGTCGTTGACCCTGTAGGCGGCGCGACCCTGCAGGGCAGCCTGCTATCGCTCGCCTATCGCGGCCGCGTCTCGATGGTCGGCGCGGCGGGACGCGAACCGATGACGGTGGACGTCTCCTCGCTGATGGCGGGCAACCGCTCTTTGACCGGCGTTTTCCTCGGCGCCGAAATGGGCGCCGAGCGTGTGCACAAGATGATCCAGCGACTGATCGAGGAGGCCGCCCGAGGCGAATTGAAGGTCGTGATCGATCGAACCTTCCCCCTATCGGAGGCCGCCGCCGCCCACGCTTACATCGAGGGCCGCAATGCAGTCGGCAGGGTTCTTCTGATCCCATAGGGTCACAACCTTCGCGGATTCAGTTAGCGGGGAATGTCGGCGGCAACGAAAGCAAAACCTCGTAAGCGAGCGCCAACCCCGGCGCCGCCGCCGCGCGCACCGTGGCCGCGAACTGCTGTTTCGGCGCGGCTCGGGGCGCAAGCCGGCGGGCTGATGCTGCTTGGGCTTGCGCTCGTCGTAAATGCAATATTGCTCGCGCCGGAGATTCGCATCGAGCGGGTTCCGGTCAACGACTTGAGCTTCCATATCGCGGCCTCGCAGCGCCTGGCGGATAGTCTCGTCACCGGTGATTCATTCCTCGATCCATGGGTGTCGCTATGGGCGCTGGGATATCCGCTGTGGCACTTTTATCAGCCGATCCCGCACATGGTGGCCGGACTGTGGCTGGCGGTCACGAGTCATTTCGCATCGGCGCCGGCTTCATTCGCGGTGCTTTACTATCTGTTGCTGGCAGCGGTGCCGGCGTGCACCTACGTCGGTGCGCGGCTGTTCGGGCTCGATCCGATCGCCGCGGGATTCGCGTCGATTCTGATCATCGCCGTGAGCGAGGTGGGTGACTTCAGCCGCTACGGGCTGTCCTACGGCGCGTATGTTCGGCGCGGCTCGGGCCTCTACACGCAATTGATGTCGTTCGATCTGCTGATGCCGGCGCTTGGACTGGCCAACTACTCTCTCAACACCGGCAGGCGGCGGATTCTGGCAGCTTGTCTGGTGGCGGTCACCGCACTCTCGCACGTCGTGTTCGGCTACGCGGCGATTCTTTCGATAGCAATCATGGCGCTGGTCGGACCGCGGGGCGATCGCTCGCGCCGAGTCGTCCGCGCCGCATCGATCCTGATCCCCGCCGTCATCCTGCTCGCGTGGTTCGTCGTTCCCATGCTGCTGGCCAGCGGCGAGGTAAACCGGTGCCGATGGGATGATGTTTGGAAGTTCGATTCGTGGGGTGCGGGCAACGTATTCAACGAACTGTTCTCGGGGCGCTTTCTCGACTGGGATCGCTTGCCTGTCTTGACCTTGTCGCTGCTGGCGGCGTCGTTGCTCGCGCTCTATCGCTGGAAGAGGCCGATGCCGCGGCGCCTGCTGGTTCTCACCGCGGTGTGGCTTTTGATTTTCTTCGGCCGCACGACCTGGGGATACTTCATGCTCGCGCTGGGGTTGCCCGGGACGTTTCACGTCAGCCGTTTCGAGTCGGTCTTCGAACTGTTTGCCGTGCTGTTGACGGCCTGGGGGCTGGCAAAGATAGTCGCCGCCGCCTGGCGGTTCGGATACTCGGGCAGGGTTGCGACCGTGATCGCGCTGGGCGTCATGGCGTTCGTGATTTTTGCCGAGCGCGCGAGTTACCTGCAGCAGAGCGACAATTGGGGGTATGAAAGTCTCGCCGGGATTGCGCGCGAGGGTGGCGATCTCGACGCCGCGCTTGCCGACATCCGCACGAT
Organism: uncultured delta proteobacterium; assembly: GCA_963743865.1. Taxonomy (GTDB): domain Bacteria; phylum Desulfobacterota; class Binatia; order Binatales; family Binataceae; genus Binatus. Next base: position 2,014,134 of record CAVURG010000006.1, on the reverse strand, counting down.
CCTGCGCGAGCGTCCGGGCCGCGTCTGGGCCGGTCCGTCGGGAATGTGGGGTGGCAAGTTCCAGATTGCCAAGTCACAGGGGTACTCGTTTCTCGCGCTGGCGGGGTTGGATGAGCTCAGCTTTCTCTATCATAGCTTGTCGTGGAACTCGGACGTGACCGTCGAACTCGACGAGCGCGATCCCTACCAGGCCAACCTGTTTGCGATGCGCGCGGCGCTGGCGCCAGTGACTCAGCCGATCCCCCCCGAGTTCAAGCGTCGCGCGGTTCACGGCCGCCTGGCGGTTTACGAGGCCTCCAGTGAGGGCTACTTCGGCTTGGTGGACATCGGCGCCCGCTACGATGGTCCGCTCTCGACCGTGCTCAACCGCGACTGGGGATGGATGCAGGACCCCGCGGTGCGGGCAGGCGCGGTGGTCGCGCTGGGAGGCGATATCAGGGGAGTGCCGCAATGGAAGATGTTTGAACCGTTGCCTCCGCTCGATCCGCGATTTTCGACGCTGCGCGGAGAAGTAGTTTCTGAAAGTAAACAGGGCGAGACCTATAGCGCGCGGCTGGCGGTGCTACGCCCGTGCTATGCCTTGCTCAAGATCACGTATTTCCCGGGCCAGCAGGCCACCATCGACGGAAAGCCGGCGCCGATATTTCGCGTGTATCCCGACTTCTGCGCGATTCCGGTCGGGCCGGGGGAGCATCGGATCGAAGTGCGATACCGTCCGGGGCCGCTCAAGCCGATATTGCTGGTCGCCGGAATCATTCTGGTGGGATTGATCGCTCAAGGCATCCGCCGGCCGGACTACGCCGCGATGGAACGCAGGATCGCCAGGCGGCTGGCTGACCTGGCGACTCCGTGGGCGACTGCGCGGACGCGGACGGCGCTGGCGCTTACGGTCCTGATCCTGCTCTTCACCCACACGCTGTTCCGCGGCTACCTGCTCGACGGCCATGACTCGCTGGAGTACCCGCCGCGGCTGACTGAATTCGCCAGAATATTGAGCGACCATCAATTCCCTCCCGTATGGGCGCCGGATCTCGGCTCAGGCCATGGACAGCCGCTGTTCGAATTCGCACCGCCGCTGATCTACGCGGCGGCATTGCCGTTCTTCAAATGCGGCATGTCGCTGGCGGATTCGCTTCAATTCGGACTGGCGATTCTGTTCGCTCTCGGCGCGATCGCGGTCTTCCTGATCGGGAGAAAACTCTCGTTTTCCCGTGTTGCCTCGATCGGCGCTGCGGGCGCATGGCTGTTCGCTCCCTATCAGGCTCTGGATATCTACGTGTGTGCGCGATTTGCCGAGTCGGCCGCGCTTGCAGTGGCGCCCGTGGCGCTGCTCGGGCTGATCGCGGCTGTTCAGCGCCCGACCGCAGTCAGCGTGGCGCTCGGCGCGCTTGCAGTGGCGATGCTGCCGCTGGCGCATAATGCGATCGCGCTGCTCATGTTTCCGGCATTCGCGGCGATCGTCGCCGTTCGATCCGCGGTCTCGGATCATCGGCTGAAAACCGCCGCGGCCGGCGCTGGCGTGCTGGCCGGCGGGCTGGGACTCAGTGCTTTCTTCTGGCTTCCGGCGCTGCTTGAACGCGGTTTCGTCAAAACCGACCTTCTGCGGACCGGCTTTCTAAATTGGACCAACTACATAATCTCGCCGTTGCAGTTGCTTTGGTCGCCGTGGGGGTTCGGCTACGCGATGCGTGGTCCGGGCAACGGCATCTCGTACTCGCTCGGTCCCGTTCACATCGTCTTGGCGGTCGCGGGAGTCCTAATCGCGATGCGCGCGGCAAACCGTACCCGCCGCCTTGACGCGATTGTCTTTGCCGGCGCGTCGATTGTCGCCGCGCTGTTGGCCACCGATTTGTCATGGACGATTTGGGCGCACGTCGCCATGCTTCAATACCTCGCCTATCCGTGGCGCACGCTATGCGTTCCTGCCCTGTTCATGCCGCTGCTCGCGCTCTATGCCTTCGAGCGAATGGGCCCACGGCTGGCATCGCTCGCGATTGTAGTCCTGGTGCTGGTCAACATCGCGCACACCCAAGCCAAGGGAATTCAGACCTATGATGAAGCCTACTTCAGCGCCGACTCGATCGCTCACCTGGGGATAAACACTTCGACTCGTGAAGAGTACGAGCCGCGGACGGTGCTTCAGCGTCCTGTCTTCGATAGTCGCCTGCTCAAAGGAGTCCGCTCCGCGCCCGTCGTACGTCAACTCGCCGTCAGCTCGGATAGCCAGTCGTTCAAGGTCGATTCGAGCGAGCCCGCGCTCATGCAGGATTCGCTTTTCGACTATCCGGGATGGACGGTGCTGGTTGACGATCGGGAAGTTGCGACTTCACCGGCGTCAGTCAGCGGAGAGATCACCTTCAACGTTCCGGCCGGGATACATAGCGTACAAGTCGAGCTGCGTCCCACCCCCGTCCGCCGCTGGTCGTTCTATGCGTCCCTGGCCACCGCCGCCTTGATTATTTCGATCGTGATGCTCGCGCTTGTCACCGCCTGGAATCGCGCTGAGCCTGACGATAAGGCCAGCCCCGGGAAAGCCGCCAAGGCTCGTTCCAGGAATAGATCTCGCCCCCCGCCAAGCTCAAAGACCTAGTTAACCCGCATTTCCGTTTTCTAAGTTAATTCTCAATTAGATAGGTGCGTGAAGAGCGCTGATGGGTGCGGGGGGGTGGCAGCGAGCAGCGCAGCCGGTGGCGCGACGCTATCGATGCATCCATAGAGGACACGTTGGCACTGGCCGATGTATCGATCGGCGCTGTCGCCGGTCTGAGCACTCTATGGCACAATTAGGCATTAGCATAGTCAGGTTAGCGAATAGAATCTTACAGATAGCTAAAATCGTTTGGCATAAGTTTTGCTTGATTTCACATACCATAATTATTAGCCGAGCTTAGCTCGTCCCGCCTTTCTCGTCTGCGCTCACAACTGAATGCAACGGACTAATCGGAGGGCATTCCCGTGAAGCACAAGAGCCTGACAGCAACGATGGCGCTGCTCGGTGTGGCGATTGCGCTTTCAGTGTGGGGCGATTCCACCACGCTGGCAATTTCGAACGGCACCGTTACGGTGACCAGTCCCTCGCCAGGCACGATTAATTTTCCGATCTCGCGTGGTGGCGATACCAGCTACGACGCCTTCGTTCAGTACCAGACTTTAGACGGCACTGCGGTCGCCGGAGTGGACTATACCGCGGCGAGCGGGTCGCTTGTGATTCCAGCCGGCGCGACCAGCGCGACGATTCCAGTGCCGGTCGCCGGCAGCAACATCAATCACCCTGACAAGATCTTCCAGATGCTATTGCTGGGCGGCGGGGGTGCGGCCAGAGGCTTCACGCCCAACTTTGCCACCCAGCAGACCTTCGACACGGGCAGCTACCCGCAATCGGTGACGGCGGCCGACGTCAACGGCGACGGCAAGCCCGACCTGATCGTCGCCAATGCGGGCGCTCCCACGGTCTCGGTGCTGCTCAACACCACCGCCCCGGGCGCCACCACCCCCAGCTTCTCTCCCCAGCAGACCTTCGCCGCGGGCTTCCAGCCGTACTCGGTGACGGCGGCCGACGTCAACGGCGACGGCAAGCCCGACCTGATCGTCGCCAATGCCAGCGATCCCGGTACAGTCTCGGTGCTGCTCAACACCACCGCTCCGGGCGCCGCGACCCCCAGCTTCTCCCCCCAGCAGACCTTCGCCGTGGGCAGCTACCCGCTCTCGGTGACGGCGGCCGACGTCAACGGCGACGGCAAGCCCGACCTGATCGTCGCGAATGACACCATCCCCGGTACGGTGTCGGTGCTGCTCAACACCACCGCCCCGGGCGCCGCGACCCCCAGCTTCTCCCCAGCAGACCTTTGCCACAGGCAGCGCTTCGGCCTCGGCGACGGCGGCCGACCTCAACGGCGACGGCAAGCCCGACCTGATCGTGGCGAATGCAAACGACGGCACGGTGTCGGTGCTGCTCAACACCACCGCCCCGGGCGCTACCACCGCCAGCTTCTCCCCCCAGCAGACCTTCGCCACGGGCGGCGGACCGAACTCGGTGACGGCGGTTGACGTCAACGGCGACGGCAAGCCCGACCTGATCGTCGCAAATACTTACGACAACACGGTCTCGGTGCTGCTCAACACCACCGCCCCGGGCGCCACCACCCCCAGCTTCTCTCCCCAGCAGACCTTTGCCACGGGCAGCTACCCGTACTCGGTCGCGGCGGCCGACCTCAACGGCGACGGCAAACCCGACCTGCTCGTCACGAATGGGTCCGACGGCACGGTGTCGGTGCTGCTCAACGCCACCGCCCCCGGCGCCACTACGCCCAGCTTCTCCCCCCAGCAGACCTTTGCCACGGACGGCTTCCCGCGGTCGGTGACGGCGGCCGACGTCAACGGCGACGGCAAACCCGACTTGATCGTCGCGAATACCTGGAGCGGCACGGTCTCGGTGCTGCTCAACACCACGCCCGCGCCGGCGACGACGTTTGACGGCAATAGCTTCGCCACTCAGCAGACCTTTGCCACGGGTAGCGGGACGTTCTTTGTGACGGCGGCCGACCTCAACGGTGACGGCAAGCTCGACCTGATCGTCGCGAATATTTACGACAGCACGGTGTCAGTGCTGCTCAACACCACCGCCCCGGGCGCCACCACGCCCAGCTTCGCTACCCAGCAGACGTTTGCCGTGGGCAGCAACCCGCGCTCGGTGACGGTGGCCGACGTCAACGGTGACGGCAAGCTCGACCTGATCGTCACGAATGGCAGCGACGGCACGGCGTCGGTGCTGCTCAACACCACCACCGCGGGCGCCACCACCCCCAGCTTCTCCCCCCAGCAGACCTTTGCCACGGGCAACTACCCGTTCTCGGCGACGGCGGCCGACGTCAACGGCGACGGCAAGCCCGACCTGATCGTGGCGAATGCAAACGACGGCACGGTGTCGGTGCTGCTGAACACCACCGCCCCGGGCGCCGCCACGCCCAGCTTCGCCCCCCAGCAGACCTTTGCCACGGGCAACGAACCGAACTCGGTGACGGCGGCCTACGTCAACGGCGACGGCAAGCCTGATCTGATCGTCACGAATACGTACGACAGCACGGTGTCGGTGCTGCTCAACACCACCGCCCCGGGCGCTACCACGCCCAGCTTCTCCCCCCAGCAGACCTTTGCCATGGGCAGCAACCCGCAGTCGGTGACGGCGGCCGACCTCAACGGCGACGGCAAGCCCGACCTGATCGTGGCGAACTGGGCCCATGGGAGCGGCAACACGGTCTCGGTGCTGCTCAACACCACCGCCCCGGGCGCTACCACGCCCAGCTTCTCCCCCCAGCAGACCTTTACTACGGGCAGCGGGTCGGGGTCCGTGACGGCGGCCGACCTCAATGGCGACGGCAAGCCTGACCTGATCGTCGCGAATGCGAGCGCCACCACGGTCTCGGTGCTGCTCAACACCACCGCCCCGGGCGCCACCACGCCCAGCTTCTCCCCCCAGCAGACCTTTGCCGTGGGCGGCTACCCCTACTCGGTGACGGCGGCCGACTTGAACGGCGACGGCATGCCCGACCTGATCGTCACGAATCTCTACGACAAGACGGTCTCGGTGCTGCTCAATACCCTGTACGCGACCACCGCGTCCGGCAGCCCGGCAACCGGAACAATCCATTACAACATACCGACCACCACCATTTTCGTGCCGGCGTCGCTTTCCTTCGGCAACTTTCCCGTTGGCGACACCGTCACCAAGAACCTGACGGTCAGGAACACCGGCGCGCATCCGCTGTACATATACAACGTGACCTCGAACGATCCTGAATTCGCGGCCACTGGCGCGACCAGCTGTCCCTCGGGCGGACTGGCGCATTTGGCCACCTGCACGATCGCGATCGGATTCACGCCGAGCGCGCTCGGCCCACACAGCGCGACGCTTTCGATCACCGACAACACCGCGACCAGCCCGCAGCACGTGGCGCTCAGCGGCACCGGCACCGTCGACATGACTACCTCCACCACGACCGTAAACTGGCCCAACGTCAAGTTTGGCATACCGGTCACCAAGTCGTTTTCGGTCACCAATCATCAGAACATAGCGGTGCCGATCACGAAGAACATAACCGGCCTTAACGCTGCGGACTTTTCTGTTTCAGGCGGAACCTGCGGCTCGACCATCGCTGCTAAAACCACTTGCAGTATTGCGGTGAAGTTCGCCGCGGGCGCCTTGGGCAGCGAATCTGCCACCATCGCCATCATCGACGGACCTGATCCACAGAGCCCGCACAATGTGTCGCTGTTCGTTCCCGGAACTATCCCTGCGACCGTCACACCTCTGAGTATCACTTACGGGACGATCACTGAGACCTCCGCGCAGATCAAAAACGTGACGGTGACCAACAAATCACCCTTTACCATTTCGGTCGGCAGTGTCGTTGGCGGAGCCGACCCTGCGGACTTTAGCGTGGTCGGAGGATGCGGCCCGACTCTGGCGGGGAACTCCAGTTGTCAGATTGCCGTGATGTTCCAGCCGACCGACGTGGGCACTCGCAGCGGAACACTCGCTGTGAGCATAGGGCAGGATCCGGCCAGCCCGCACAATGTGAGCCTCAGCGGCACCGGCTCATAGGCGCCGCGATTGGGCGGGATCGATCTCGCCTGAATAGAACAGCGCCCTGTCCGGCGATCGTGGCCGGGCAGGGCGTTCACTTTATACGGCTACGGGAATCAGAGACTCAAGAACGGAAATCCCTGGTTAAAAACGACACGCTGCTTTTGAGTCGGCGCCGAGGTCGCGGCGCGGCCAGAGTTTTGCTAGGAGCATGGTCTATGGCAGATCCCGATTTCAGTCAGTTCAAACTCGTGCCCAAAGGCCATTCGTTCGAGGAATTCCACCAGGGACAGGTCTTCGAGCATCATTGGGGGCGCACGATAAATGCCGGCGACAATTCGATCTTCACCACGGCGACGCTCGCCCATTGCCCGCTCTACTTCAACGCCGAGTATGCCCGCGCGCTCGGTCATCCCGACGTGGTGGTTAATCCGATGCTGGTCGTGTGCACGGTGGTTGGCATTTCGGTCGAGGATTTGAGCGAAGCGGGCGGACCCTTTCTCGGCATCAACGGCTTGGAATTCCACCGTCCGGTCTATCCGGGCGATACCCTGACTGCGCGCAGCACCGTCGTCTCCACGCGCGAATCCGCAAGCCGCGGCAACTTCGGAATCGTCACGTGGCGCACCGAAGCCCGCAATCAACGCGACGAACTCGTCATCAGCTACGAGCGGACGAACCTGGTCGCCAAGCGCAGAGGAGCTGCATCGTGAGCTACATGACCGACGAGCGGCGAATGATTCAGCAGGCGGCGCGCGACTTCGCGATGAACGAAGTTCTGCCGCTTGCGAACAAGCTCGATCCCGAGCAGGGCGACATCCCGATGTCGTTGCGCGACAAGCTCGCCGAGATGGGCTACTTCGGAATCGTGATCCCGGAGGCGTACGGCGGACTTGGCCTGGGCGCGTTCGAGTACGTGCTGATCACCGAAGAACTCGCGCGCGGATGGATGAGCGTCGCCAGCATAATCGCGCGCGGCAACGGACTCGGCGGCGGTTTCACGGCCGAGCAAAGGCAGGAATATCTGCCGCGGATGGCGCGCGGGGAGTTCCTCGGCGCGGCTGCGCTGTCGGAGGCGGAGGCGGGCTCCGATCTCGCCAACGTCTCGTGCAAAGCGACCCGCGACGGCGACGGCTGGATGCTCAACGGCAGCAAGATGTGGTGCACGTTTGCCGACGGCGCGGATTTCATCTCGGTGTTGGCGCGCACCAAGCCGCCGTCCGATCCGCACCGCCGCCACGAGGGCATCAGCCAATTCCTGGTCCTCAAGGAGCGCGACAAGTTTCCGCCGGGGCTGACCGGTTCGCCGATTCGCAAGATCGGTTACTTCGGCTGGAAGACGTGGGAGCTGCACTTCGACAACTTCAAGCTGCCTGCCGACGCATTGCTCGGCCGCGAGCGCGAAGGCCGCGGCGAGGGCAAGGGATTCTACGGCGCGGTCAGCGGACTCGAGGTGGCCCGGGTGCATACTGCGGCGCGCGCGATCGGGCTTGCGCGCGGCGGGCTCGAAGACTCATTGGCATACGCGCAGACGCGGGTCCAATTCGGGCAGCCGATCGGAGAATTCCAGGCGATTCGGTTCAAGCTGGCAGAGATGGCGACCGAAATCGAAGCCGCGCGCCAGTTGACCTACTTTGTCGCCACCGAAATTGACGGCAGGCGGCGATGCGACAAGGAGGCTTCGATGGCGAAGCTGTTCGCCTCCGAAATGTCCGAGCGCGTCACCAGCCAGGCGATTCAGATTCACGGCGGCTACGGATACACCAAGGACTTTCCGCTCGAACGCTACTGGCGCGACGCGCGCCTGACCAAAATTTTCGAGGGCACTTCCGAAATCCAGCTGCGGATTATCTCCGACCGTCTGCTGCCGAGGGTAAAAAAGTGAGTGCATCGATCTCCAAGCTGACCGGCGCCGCCAATTACTTCGAAGACTTCGAAGTCGGCGCGAAATTGCGTCACGCACGCGGCACCACCATCGGCGAGATCGAAAATCAGATGCTCACCAAGCTGGTGCTGAACACCGCCGACAGCCACTACAACGAGCATCGCATGAAGGCGACGCAATTCGGCCAGCGGCTGGTCTTCGGGCTGGTGACCGGCTCGGTGTGCATCGGGCTGGCGACGCAGGACACGGGCGAAAACGCGCTCGCCGAACTCGGCTTGACCGGAATCAGGTTCACCTCGCCGGTCTTTCACGGCGACACGCTGTACGCTTATAGCGAGGTTCTTGAAAAGCGCGACGCCGATCGCGACGACGCCGGCATCGTCCGCTTCAAGCATTGGGGGACCAAGCATGACGGGACGATCGTCTTCGAAGGCGAGCGCACGGTCCTGATCAAGCGCCGCTCCCACTGGGGCAATCGTTGAACGCGCGTACGGGACCGCTCTCCGATGTTCGCATTCTCGATCTGACGCAGGCGCTGGCCGGTCCGTACTGCACGATGCTGCTGGCCGACCTTGGCGCGGATGTTATCAAGGTCGAGCCGCCCGGCGGCGACATGAGCAGAAGCATCGGGCCGCATCCCGCCGATCGAAAGGGCTGCGACTACGGCGGATACTTCGCCAGCGTCAATCGCAACAAGCGCAGCATCGTGCTCGACCTCAAGACCGACGCCGGCCGCGACGCGCTTTTCAAGCTCGTGAAGACCGCCGACGCGGTCGTCGAGAATGCGAAGACCGGAGTGATGGATCGCGCGGGAATCGGTTACGAACGGCTGCGCGAAATTAATCCTGCGCTGGTCTATGCCGCGATTCGCGGCTTCGGAGATCCGCGGACCGGGCTTAGCCCGTATGCAGATTGGCCCGCGTTCGACATCGTTGCGCAGAGCATGGGCGGGGTGGTCGCCGTCACGGGTCCTCAAGGCAGCGCCGGTTACAAGGTCGGTCCCGCGGTCGGCGATATCTATCCCGGCACTTTGGCCGCGCTTGGAGTGGTGTCTGCGATTCATGCAGCGCGCCGGACCGGGCAGGGACAATTTCTCGACGTGGCGATGTACGACGCGATTCTCGCCCTGTGCGAGATGGTCGTTTACAGCTACTCGGGCGGCGGCCTGGTCCGGGAACCGGGCGGCAACGGGACCCCGGTGCTGTGTCCATTCGATATTTTTCCCACCCGCGACGGCGCCATCGCGATCGCAGCGCCCGGTGAAAATCATTGGAAGGGTCTGTGCGATGCGATCGGCCGGCCCGAGCTCGCCACCGACGACCGCACCCGCGACGGCAGGCGGCGAGTCGCAAATGCCGATTTCGTGCGCGGCCTTGTCTCGGACTGGACCAAGGCGCATAGCACGCGCGAAATCGTAGCTGCGATTGGCGGCAAGGTGCCGGTTGGTCCGGTCAACACCGCCAAGAATATTTTCGAGGATCCGCATCCCAGGGCGCGCGGGATGCTGGTCGAGGTCGAGCAGCCGGGCGACAATCCTCCTCTGGTGCTTGCGGGATGTCCGATCAAGCTGACGGGTACGCCGTCGGGGATTTACGCGCGCGCGCCGCGCCTGGGCGAAAATACCGAGCAGGTACTCGCCGAGGCGGGAATATCAATCGCGCACAAGGAGCAATCATGACGCTTCGATTAAGACGCAGCGAACTTTCGACGCCGGCTTCGAGTCCGAAAATGATCGAGAAGGCGATGGGGACCGCGGCCGACATGGTTTTCCTCGATCTTGAAGATGCCGTCGCGCCGGCGCAGAAAGAAGCGGCGCGCAAGAACGCCGTCGAGGCGCTGCGCAATCTCGATTGGGGCAAAAAGATTCGCGCCGTGCGCGTCAACGGCGCCGACACGCACTGGGCGCATGACGATGTGATCGAAGTTGTCGAGGGCGCGGGCGACAAGCTCGACGTCATAATCGTGCCCAAGCCGAAGGCGGCGCGCGACATCTGGTTCTTCGACACGCTGCTGACGCAGCTCGAGGCGAAACTCCATCTCAAGAACAAGATCGGCCTCGAGGCGTTGATCGAAGAAAGTGCGGCGCTCGCCCGGGTCGAGGAAATTGCCGCATCGTCGCCGCGGCTCGAGGCGCTCATCCTCGGCTTCGGCGATCTTTCGGCGAGCCAGGGCATGCGCTTTGGGGTCGCGGCCGATCCGGCAAATCGATATCCCGGCGATATTTGGCATCATGCGCGCGTCCGCATGATCACCGCGTGCCGCGCCAACGGCATCGACGCAATCGACGGACCCTTTGCCAACTTCAGGGATCCGGAAGGCTATCGGCGCGAGGCGACCTGGGCGGCGACGCTCGGCGCCGTCGGCAAATGGGCGATTCACCCCAGCCAGATTGAACTCGCCAACGACGTGTTCGCGCCGACGCCGCACGAAATCGAAACCGCGCGCAAAATGTCCGAGGCCTACCAGGCTGCCACCCGCGAAGGCGCGGGCGCCTCAGGCGCGGGCGGGATGTTGATTGACGCGGTCGCGGTGCGAATCTTCGAAGGCGTGCTGGAGCGCGCTCGCCTGACCGGTCGCACTTAAGGCTCGCGCCGCGCCGCGTTGGACTTGGCTATCGCGCCGCATTTACGCAGTCGCTCCAAATCCGAGTCGGCAAAGCCCCAATCGCGCAGTGCTTCCTCGGTATGCTCTCCCGGCCTTGCCGGCGGGCGCTGAATCGCGCTCGGCGTCCGCGAGAATCGCGGCGCCGGCCGCGGCTGCGTCACCCCCCCGTGCTCGACGAAAGTTCCGCGATGCAGATTGTGCGGATGGCGCGGCGCTTCATCCATGCTGAGCACCGGCGCGAAGCAAACGTCGCTGCCCTCCATGATCTTGCACCATTCGTCGCGCGTCCTGGTGCGGAACACCGCCTTCAGCCGCTCCTTCATCGCGGGCCACGACTTGCGATCGTTTTGATGCGGCAGTTCCTCGCCCTTGAGGCCCGACAGCCGGAGCAATTCGTCGTAGAACTTTGGTTCGATCGATCCGATCGCGACGTGCTTGCCGTCCCTGGTTTCGTAAACCTCGTAATAATGAGCGCCGGTGTCGAGGATGTTGTCGCCGCGTTCGTTGGTCCAGTACCCCGAACCGTGCATACCGTAGGTCGCGGTCATCAATGACGCCGCTCCATCCACCATCGCGGCATCCACCACCTGGCCCTTGCCGGATTTCCCCGCCTCGAGCAGTCCCGCGACCACTCCCAGCGCCAGATAAAGTGCGCCGCCCCCGTAATCGCCAACCAGGTTCAGCGGCGGCACCGGCGCCTCGCCCTTGCGCCCGATGCTGTGCAGCGCGCCGGACAGCGCGATGTAGTTGATGTCGTGACCAGCCGCATGCGCCAGCGGCCCTTCCTGTCCCCATCCCGTCATGCGTCCGTAAACCAGGCGAGGATTGCGCGCGAGACAGTGGTCGGGGCCCAGGCCGAGCCGCTCGGTCACGCCGGGCCGGAAGCCTTCGATCAATGCGTCCGCTTTCTCGACCAGCCGCAACACGGCGTCTGTCGCTTCGGGCCGTTTGAGATCGAACGCCACCGAGCGCCGGCCGCGATTGAGCAGGCTGTATTTCGGTTCCATCGCGATGCCCGAACCCGCGTCCGCCGCGCGATCGATGCGTAGCACGTCGGCGCCCATGTCCGAGAGCAGCATCGCACACATTGGTCCGGGGCCAATCCCGGCCAGTTCGATGACGCGATAGCCTGACAACACTCCCATAGTTCTCACCTCACGGTCGGCGCGATTGAGCCGGCGCGATTTGACGCACAACCTCAACCCAAGCCGCGCGCCGGCCCGCTGATCGATGCCCCATTCTCAAGACGGCTCGCGACTTTTAATTACTTCAGCCCGCGAACCTTCTTATTGGCTTCCCGCCCAAGGCATTTTTGCAACCACGCCTGCACGTTCGGAGTCGATGACAAGTCGAGCTTCATCATCGGTGCCCAGCTCATGACCGCGGCCACGTTCAAGTCCGCGATCGTAAAGTTCTTGCCGAGCAGATATTCCTTGCCCTTGAGCGATCCCTCGAGCACGTTCAGCGGCGCCTTCAAAGCTTCGACTGCCGCCTGCGCGGCCTTTTCGTCGCGCTGCTCGGGGGGATTCATTACTCGATTGTGCAAAAGGGTGATGAGATGCGGCTCGACCTCGGTCATCGCCCAGAAGCTCCACTTGTAGATGTCGGCGCGCGCGGCGGGCTCCGGCGGCCACAGCGAATTCTTCCCGTACTTTTCGGCCAGGTAGAGATTGATCGCCATCGATTCCCAGATCACCACGCCGTCGTCTTCCAGCACCGGCACGTGTCCGTTGGGATTGCGTTTGAGATTCTCGGCCGACTTGGCTTCGGTCGTCGCAATCGGAAGATGCTCGTATTTGACGCCGAGCTCTTCGAGAGCCCACAAGGACCGGGCGCTGCGCGATCGCGAAGTTCCGTAAAGTTTTGTCACTTTGCTTCCTCCAATGATCGCATCTTACTACCAGCGATCGGGTTCCATTCAAGCGCGACAAACTCGGCTCGCACGCCAGCCACGGTCGAGCAGGCCGGCCGGGCTTGACGCAGGAAAAAGGCTTCGGCTAAGATGGAATTGAAAATCATTCTCAATTTCATTTGGGGGCCGGTTTCCATGTCCACGCTTTTGAAATTCCTCATCGCTGGTCTTTTCGTCATAGCCGACAGCCGCAACAGCGCCTGCTGCCGCGGGCGCACAGGACAGCGTCAACGAGATCCGCTTTGACAACCACCATTTCGCACCTCAGACGCTCACTGTGCCGGCCGGTCAGCCACTCATGATCAAGGTCGTGAATTCGAGCAAAGAGACCATCGAGTTCGAGAGCTTCAAGCTCAACCGCGAAAAGGCCGTCGAGCCCGGTGAAACGATCACAGTGCGCCTGCCCGCGCTTGGCCTTGGAAGCTACGACTTCTATGACGATTTCCACCAGGACGTTCCCCAGGGCAGCATCGTCGCGAAGTGACAAAGATCGAAGGCAGTTTGCGCGATGAGGCTCGGGAATGCCGCAAGCATTGCACTGCTTGGAATCGCCGGAGGTCTTTTGCTCGCCCAGCTTGTTCCAGTTCAACGCACCAACCCGCCGGCGACAGGCGATGTTGCCGCTCCGCCGGCAATCGAGGCGACGTTAAGACGCGCCTGCTACGACTGCCACTCCAACGAAACGCGATGGCCCTGGTACAGCCGCGTCGCTCCGATCTCGTGGCTGGCCGCGCACGAGGTGGAACTGGGACGCAAGCAAATCAACTTCTCCGAGTGGGGCGAATACTATCCAGCCACGCGAAAACGAAAGCTTCAATGGACGGACAGGGCGCTGCGCGAGGAGAAGATGCCGCCGTGGTCATACCGCATTATCCATCCCGGCGTCCGCTTGACCGGCGAAGACCGCGCCGCACTGGAACGATGGATCGATTGGGAAATTACCCATCCATCACCGGATTCACGGAATAAGTGAGAAATTAAAGTGAAAAAATATTTGCCTTCAGCTTTGGCTGGTTCATTTCTGGCGCTCGGCACGCTCCTGTGTGCGCGCCTCGCCGCCGCGCAGGTCGACCCGTGGGAGTTCGAGGTTTACCCGTATGCCACGGAGAGCCGCGGCGCCATTGAATTGGAGACCGACAACGCGGTCGTTGCCAACGGCCACAGTCAGGGCGGTGAAGGCACCGCCGCTGGAACCTTTCGCAGTCAAGCCATGTGGTACAACCAGTACGAATTAACCTACGGACTTACCGACCGAATCGAAGTCGCCGCATATCTGCTGATGGCTTCACCCGACGGCCACGGCTACTGGTACGCCGGCTCCGAATATCGCTTGCGCGGCCGACTCTTCGACCCTGATGTGCTGCCGGTCGATCTGGGCTGGTATGCCGAGCTCGAATGGCACAAGACGCCGCAGTTCGACGATGCCGATGTCGAGCTTGAGCTGCGCCCGATCATCGAAAAGGACCTCGGGCGATTTTCGCTCTCGGCGAACCCGATCTTCGAGAAGGTCCTGGCCGGGGTGGGCAAGAAGCAAGGCTTCGAATTCGGTTACTCAACCGGCGCTTACTACCGATGGATGCGCTATCTGTCGCCCGGCGTCGAGTTCTACGGCGGCGCCGGTGTGATCGACGACACCGACCCGCTCAACCAGCAGCAGCATTACATCTTCCCAGTGCTATGGGGCGAACTGCCTCATGGAATCGAATATAACTTCGGCCCCGGGTTCGGCCTGACGCGCGGCTCCGATCATGTGATCATGAAGTTCAACGTAGAGCTGGAGCGATTCGTCGGCGCAATCTTCGGCCAGTCGTCCGACTCGGGCTGGTTCTTCTAGCAGGCGCGACGGGGGAGGGCGCAGATACCAAGCTCGGCGCCTGCTGCAATCAACGGGAGCGAAGCCGCTTCTCGGTTTTCTCCGGAAGGCGATGCGACAGCATCGTTCACGCTTCCTTTTGCAGAATATGAGCGACGCAAACGGCGCCGACGCCCACCATGTGAGCAAGTCCTGTCTTCGCGTTGGGCTGTTGGCGCACGCCCGCTTCGCCGCGCAACTGGCGCGTGATCTCGGCGATCTGCCCGGCGCCGGTCGGACCGATCGGATGGCCCATCGCGAGCAGTCCTCCGGACGCGCTTACCGCGCAGCGGCCGCCTATATCGAACTCGCCCGCCGCGATCGCGCCCGCGGCCTTGCCCGGCGCGCACAGCCCCATCGCCTCGATGTACAGCAGCTCTTCGATCGTGAACGCATCATGGAGTTCCATCAGATCGAGGTCGCCGGGTCCTATGCCGGCTTCGCGATACGCCTGCTCGACCGTTTCGCGAGTCAGCTCTGCGTCAAAATTTTTCGCGCCACGGTAGATCTGCTCGGTCTTCGTGACCGACGCGATGACTCTGACTGCGCGCTTGCGATCGATCCCGAGTTGCGCGATCGCATCGTCGGAGGCGACTATCACTGCGGCTGCGCCCTCTCCGATGGGGCAGCATTGAAGCCGCGTCAGCGACCCCGAAATAGCCGGGCCGGCCATCACTTGTTCCAGGGTTACGGCCTTTTGGCGCTGTGCGTAAGGATTGTTTGCCCCGTTGCGATTGTTCTTGACCGCGACCATGCCAATTTGCTCCGCGCTCACGCCGTAGCGAGTCATGTACTCCTGAGCGAGCAGGGCGAAATGGGTGAACGGCACCACGCGAGAGCCGGCCAAGTCGCGCATCCTGGTCTTCCCCGGCGCCATCGCGAACGGTCCCGGCTTGTCCACTCCCACCGCGATTGAAACATCGGTCAAGCCGCTGGCGACATCGATGCACGCCTGGCGAAATGCGGTCGATCCCGAAGCGGACGCGTTCTCGACCTGAGCCATCGGGATTCCGGTCGCGCCGAGATAACGCAGCATCGGTCGCGAAGCCGCCATTCCGATCAGCGCTGTGCCGGTGTAGGCCGACTCGACCGATCGCCATTCAAGGGCCGCATCCGCCAGAGCCTGCCGCACCGCGGCAAGGCCGAGCGTCACGTATGGAGTTTCACTGAGCCGCTGATATCGATGGAGCCCGATGCCGACTACATAGACCGGACGCATATCGCGAAGTTTCTTTTTCATTTGTATCCCTCTGCCTTGGCGAAGCGCAGCTCGACCAGTCTCGTTGCCCTCCTGATCGGTACTGGCCGCAACCAGCACGCTCTTCATGCGATCGCCGATGGCGAGGCCCTCATCGGTGCGGTTGGTAAGCGTAGAAGAGATGGCAGGGCCGTCATCGAGGACGATCAGGCCGATCGTGAACGGGGCCTCGATGTCCTTGCCCATATGGAGATGAACGGTTGCGTACGAATGAAGCGTGCCGCGTCCGGCCAAGTGCACTGCCTCGAGCTTTTCGGGCGGCGCACCGCAGGATTCGCATCCATAACGCTGCGGCGGAAAGAAGACATAGCCGCACGCGCGGCATTTGCCGCCGTTTAGCGACGGATTGTCTGCCGGGTCCGGCGAGTAGAGTTCGGGATGAACGGCGGTTCGATTGGGCATGATTGCCTCCCGCGCGAGATGGTAGGACGAACCTTTCTCGCTGGCTAGAGCCATGAACCGGCAAGCCATCGGTTCGGATCGAAGGGGCGCATCGCGCCCGCCGCGAAGATCAGACAGCGACGGGAGCGATTCTGACTGATCGATTACGGCCGAAAAGAGCAATTGATACCATGTGTTGTGGTTTTGGGACGGCTCCGCTCTATGGCTAGCTTTGTTTCGACAAAAGCTATTTCTGCCAGACGCAGGGGTCGCCCGATTTCGGGTGAGCCGGGCGAGTACGGGACATCCTGGCGGTTGACCATAGGGTACGCATAGCACGCGAAATCCGGCGGTGGCAGGCTGAACTAGGACATCCCCAAAAGCCGGCCTGAAACCCGGATTCAGGAGTCGAGCGAATCGAGCAACCTTCGGTGAGCGCGCTGATTACTTGGACCTGTTTCTCGAATAGCAGAATGTTCATGGTCAGCCCCGTTACTTGATCTGCCGAGTGAACGAGGCGACAATAGAAACGCTAGCTTCGATACCGTCCGTTCACGCGGACACGTTGAAGTGAGAGTGGCGCGGGTGTTATCAGCACTCGCGCCGGTCGGCTTAACTTCCGAGTTCACCACGGCGCGTTGTCCCTGTTGCTCCCCAGCAGACAGGGCGCGCGCCTTTTCGTTGTTGCCCGCCGCGTCGGTGAACCTGGGCGCAGGGGCTAGTGAGAATCTCATCGTGTTCTCCATGCCCCAACTCTGCCAGATTAGCCACTCGACTGTCAAGGCTAATGGTTAGCTATAATTTGTCTATTGACTTGTCGGGCTAGTGTCGCTATAAACGAGGATCGGAGGTTAGTAAAATGGCTGACGTGGCAGCAGTAGAAGAATCTGACGAGACGACCGCGCGAGACGGGCGAAGTCCCGCCTATCCCTATATCCCGCTGAAACAAGCAATCGACCGCGCCTTGGCGCTGCGCGGGGCTGTCAAACAAGGCGATGCCCGTATCGCGACGGCTGGCAGCGTTTGGAAGTTGGGGCCGAAGAGTAGCGGATTACGTTCAACTATCGCCGCGCTCAAGCAATTCGGGCTGATTCAGTATATAGGCACTGGCGCAGAGCGAAAACTCAAACTGACGGAGGACGCGAACCGGCTTTATTTGGACACCCGGCCCAATTCGCCCGACCGCGATGCGATCATTGTCAAATTGGCGAAGCTCCCTAAGGCGCATGCGACCTTTTGGGAGAAGTGGGGAGCGGATTTGCCCCCCGATGTTGAGATTCTCGCAGAATTGAAGCTGGAACTAGGATTCAGCGAATCCGGAGCCAGCGAGTTCCTCGCTGAGTACAAGGCAACGCTTGAGTTTGCAAAATTGATTGGCTCTGATAGTATGCCCGACGAGGAGTCGGACAAATTGGAAACACCATCAAGCCAGACGCAAACCGGAGGCTCAAAGGTTACTCCGCTCGCTCCGCGTGCTTCACAGCAACCCGCGATTGAAGAACGTATTGTGTTCAAAGCGGGGCAAGAAATTTCTATGCGATTTGCTTCGGAACCGGACGCTTATACGTACAAGTCCTTGATTGCGTATCTTGAGTTTCGCTTGAAACAGATTGAGAAAAGCGACGAATGAAGTCCCGCCAGAATTGTCCGATCTGCGGTGCCGAGGATTCTATCGGGGTAAACGCTCTTTTGGTGCATCTCGGAACATCCGAGAAGTCGATTCCGGACGATGGTAATTGGTGCGCGCGATTCTTCTGTGGTCACCGTTGGCATCTTCTCACGGACACTGAATGCGACTGCCCCAGCTACGTCCGGCCTATACTTCCACCGAAGGAAAAGTGGAACTGAAGGCCCGTCACGCTGCCGCGCTCGCGCTTGTGGGGCTTGTGCTTGCGGTCGCTATCCTGATTTACGCTTTGAGGCCGCGTTACTATCTGATCGTCTCATTCTCTAACCAGCTCGTTCAGCTCGGCCCTTTTGATACGCAAACTGGTTGTGAAAGCGTACGGCAGCGGATGCCAGAGATCGTTTCAGGGAGTCCATCTCCCGAAAAGAACTTTAGCGACACACTCACCGCACTTATGCGCTGCGTGCCATCACGGTAGAAATTCAGACACTCGCGGGCAAATTAAGCCACTACCCAAAACCGGCAGACCCTTGAGCGGCGTCGCCGGCTGCGCTACTCAACTACAGCCACAACGTCAATTCAGATGGGCATACCCTCGCTTGAATCTGTTGTTGCCTTTTTCAAAAGGTCCTGACGAAATACAGTACGGGTTTGAAAATGCAAATCATGGATGCGAATGAAGCGGCGGCTTCGATTGCCTACCGCCTGAGCGAAGTAATCGCGATTTATCCCATCACGCCGTCGTCACCGATGGGCGAATGGGCCGATCAATGGAGCGATGAAGGGCAGACCAACATCTTTGGCACGGTGCCGAAGGTGATGGAGATGCAGAGCGAAGGTGGGGCCGCGGGCACGCTGCACGGGGCGCTTCAGGCGGGTGCGCTGGGGACCACATTCACGGCGTCGCAAGGCCTTCTGCTGATGATCCCCAACATGTACAAAATCGCCGGCGAGCTTACCGCGTGCGTCATTCATGTCGCGGCACGGACCGTCGCGACGCACGCGCTTTCGATTTTCGGCGACCACAGCGACGTGATGGCGGCGCGCGCGACCGGATTTGCCATGTTGTCGTCCAACTCGGTTCAGGAAGCCAATGACTTCGCCTTGATTGCGCACGCCGCAACG
The DNA here is from genome assembly GCA_963743865.1 of uncultured delta proteobacterium. Classification (GTDB taxonomy): domain Bacteria; phylum Desulfobacterota; class Binatia; order Binatales; family Binataceae; genus Binatus. Next base: position 1,994,907 of record CAVURG010000006.1, on the reverse strand, counting down.
CTGGAATCGCGCATCCCGTTTCTGCATTTCTTCGACGGCTTCCGCACTTCGCATGAGCTCAACAAGATTCATCCGCTGTCAGACGACGATCTGCGCGCGCTGATCGACGCGAAGTTCGTCCGCCAGCATCGCGATCGCGCGCTCAGCCCCGATCGTCCGATGCTGCGTGGCACGGCGCAGAATCCGGATACCTTCTTCCAGGCGCGCGAAGCCATCAATCCTTTCTATCGCGCCTGCCCGACGATTGTTCAGGACGTTATGGATCGCTTCGCGCGGCGGACCGGCCGCGGCTATCGCCTGTTTGAATATGCCGGGGATCCTCGAGCGGAGCGGGTGATCGTTTTAATGGGCTCGGGCGCCGGCGCGGCCGACGAGACGATCGAGCGCCTGCTTGCGGGCGGAGAGAAGGTCGGTCTGCTCAAGGTGCGGTTGTTCCGTCCCTTCGACAGCGCCGCTTTTGCCGCGGCTATCCCGAAAACCACGCGCGCGATAGCGGTGCTCGATCGCACCAAGGAGCCCGGCAGCACCGGCGAGCCGCTCTACCTCGACGTCGTGACCGCGCTGAGCGAGGCGCGGGCGGCGGGCGCTATCGATGGCAGATGGCCACAAATCATCGGCGGGCGATATGGCTTGTCGTCGAAGGAATTCACTCCCGCGATGGTGAAAGCGGTGTTCGACGAGCTCAAGCGGGAGCCCGCGAAAAATCACTTCACGGTGGGAATCCACGACGATGTGACGCACACGAGCCTGGCATTCGACCCGGAGTTTTCGACCGAAAGCCCGCAGACCGTGCGCGCGCTCTTCTATGGATTGGGTTCGGACGGCACCGTGGGCGCCAACAAGAACTCGATCTCGATCATCGGCGAGAAGACGCCCGGCTATGCGCAGGGCTACTTCGTGTACGATTCGAAGAAGTCGGGCTCGATCACGGTGTCGCATCTGCGCTTCGGGCCGGACCCGATCCGTTCGACCTACCTGATCAGCAAGGCGAGCTTCATCGGATGTCATCAGTTCGCGTTTCTCGAACGGATGGACGTGCTCGAGGCCGCGGATCAGGGAGCGACGTTCCTGCTCAACGCGCCATACCCTGCCAACGAGGTGTGGAACCATCTGCCGCGCAGCATCCAGCAGCAGATCCTCGACAAGCAGCTTCGCTTCTTCGTCATCGACGCGTACAAGGTGGCGCGCGACGCGGGCATGGGCGGCCGCATCAACACGATCATGCAGACGTGTTTTTTTGCGGTGAGCGGCGTCTTGCCGCGCGACGAAGCGATCGCGGCGATCAAATCCGCGATCGAGGATACCTATGGCAAGCGCGGCGAAGCGATCGTGCGAAATAACTTCGCCGCGGTCGATACGACGCTGGCGAATCTGCACGAAGTCACCATCCCCGCATCGGCGAGCAGCGCTATCGATGTTCTCGCGCCGGTGCCCTCGCATGCCCCGGCGTTCGTTCGCGATGTGCTCGGCACTATGATTGCGGGCCGCGGCGATTCGATCCCGACCAGCGCTCTGCCGCCAGACGGCACCTTTCCGACCGGCACGGCCAAATGGGAGAAGCACAACATCGCCCAGGAGATCCCGGTCTGGGATGAGGAGCTATGCATCCAGTGCGGGAAGTGCGTGCTGGTCTGCCCCCACGCGACGATTCGCGCGAAAGTTTACGCGCCGAGTCACCTCGGCGATGCGCCCGCGTCGTTCAAGTCGGCGCCACCGCGATGGCGCGGACTGGAGGCGATGCGTTACACGCTGCAGGTGGCGCCCGAGGATTGCACCGGATGCCGCCTGTGCGTCGAAGTTTGCCCGGCGAAGAGCAAGAGCGAGGTCCGGCACAAGGCGATCGACATGATGCCGCAAGCTCCAATCCGCGACGCGGAGGCGAAGAACTGGGACTTCTTCCTGTCGCTCCCGGAGTTCAATCGAGACAGCCTTACGCATGCGCAAGTTAAGGATACGCAGCTGCTCGAGCCGCTGTTCGAATTTTCCGGAGCGTGCGCGGGCTGCGGCGAGACGCCCTACATCAAGCTGCTCACCCAACTCTTCGGCGATCGATTGCTGATTGCCAACGCAACCGGATGCTCCTCGATATACGGCGGCAATCTGCCGACTACGCCTTACAGCGCGAATGCCGAAGGCCGCGGGCCGGCGTGGTCAAACTCCCTGTTCGAAGACAACGCCGAATTCGGGCTTGGGATGAGGCTCGCGCTCGACAAGCGCGCTGATTACGCGCAAGAACTGCTGCGGCGGCTTGCGAGTCAAATGGGCGAAGGTCTGGTCGCAGGGATCCTCGAGGCGGACCAATCCACCGAGGCAGGTATCGCCTCGCAACGCCAGCGCATCGCCGAGGTCAAGCGCCTGGTTGCCGGCCTCGAGACCAACGACGCGCGCGACCTGATGGCGATTGCCGATGCGCTGGTGCGCAAGAGCGTTTGGCTCGTGGGGGGAGACGGATGGGCGTATGACATCGGTTTTGGCGGACTGGATCACGTCCTGGGTTCCGGAATGAACGTGAACGCGCTGGTGCTGGATACTGAAGTTTACTCGAACACGGGTGGGCAAATGTCCAAATCCACGCCGCGCGCCGCGGTTGCGAAGTTTGCCGCCGGCGGCAAGCGGACCGCCAAGAAGGACCTCGCGATGGAGGCGATCAGCTACGGCTCGGTGTATGTCGCGCGCGTGGCGATGGGCGGCAACGACTCGCACACGGTCCGCGCCTTGCTCGAAGCGGAAGCGCACGACGGGCCCTCGCTGATCCTCGCCTACAGCCACTGCATCGCGCACGGCTACGACATGGCATTCGGCATCAACCAGCAGAAGAACGCGGTGCTCTCAGGCTATTGGCCGCTGATGCGATACAACCCGGGGCTGCGAAAGCAAGGCAAGAATCCCTTCCAGCTCGACTCGAAGGCGCCGAGTATTCCGCTCAAGCAGTACGCCTACGAGGAGGCGCGCTACACGATGCTCGCGCGCAGCAATCCTGAAGCCGCGCGCGAATTGCTGCGGATGGCGCAGGACGATGTCGAGCGCCAGTGGCGGGTGTACGCGAACCGCGCGGCGATGGCCGGATCGGGAATCCCGTCCTCGCAAGCTGCCGCCGAATCGGAGACTGCCTCGGCCAAGTCGGCAAAAGAGGGCAAGTAATGATCGACCTCACGACCAAATACCTTGGCCTCATCTTGAAGAACCCCCTCGTCGCTTCGGCCTCGCCGCTTTGCGATTCGATCGACCGTATTCGTCGTCTCGAAGATCACGGGATTGCCGCGGTGGTGCTGCCTTCGCTCTTCGAAGAGCAGCTCACGCTGGAAAGTGAGGCGCTTGACGCGGATCTTTTTCGCGGCTCTGAAAGTTTCGCCGAATCGCTGGACTACTTTCCCGACCTGACGACCTACAACCTCGGCCCCGATGGCTATCTGGAGCTGATTCGCACGGCCAAGGCGAGCGTTTCGATTCCCGTCATCGGCAGCCTTAATGGGGTCTCAACCGGCGGCTGGATCCGCTATGCGCGCGAGATGGAGCAAGCGGGCGCCGACGCCATCGAGTTGAACCTCTATTCGCTTGTGACCGACCCGGAACTCACCGCCGGACACGTCGAGCGGGAGTACGCCGATCTGGTTCGGGAGGTAAGACAAAGCGTACGGATTCCGCTGGCGGTGAAATTGTCGCAATTCTTCAGTGCTCCCGCGAACATGGCAAAACAACTCGATGCCGCCGGCGCCAATGCGCTGGTGCTGTTCAATCGCTTCTATCAGCCGGATTTGGATCTCGAGCTGCTCGAAGTCGTGCCGAGCCTGACGCTGAGCAGCCCGCAGGAATTGCTGCTGAGGCTGCACTGGGTGGCGATCATCTTCGGACACATCGGCGCCGACCTGGCGATCACCGGCGGCGTCCATAGCGCGCAAGATGTGTTGAAGGCGGTGATGGCGGGCGCGCGCGTTACGATGATGACCTCGGCACTGCTGCACAACGGCATCGAGCATCTCGACGTGGTCCTGCGCGATCTCCTGAGCTGGATGGAAGAACACGAGTACGAATCCATTCGCCAGATGTGCGGCAGCATGAGTCAGCGCAATGTGCCCAACCCGGCGGCGTTCCAGCGCCCCAACTACGTGCGCGTCCTGAGTTCTTACTCGCTGCCGAAAAATCTCTGACCTGGCGGGTCTGGAGTTCGAGTCTCCAACGGCCCACCAAAGAACCCGGAAAAATTGGCTAAGCGCCGCAGGTGATTCCCACTATTCGAAAAGTTCTACCCTTCATTTGTCAGGCACCGAATGGATTGACGCGCCGGTAACACGATCGAGCGTCGCTTTTGCCACTGAATAGCCGTACAGCGCGTCGACGTATGCCGCGTCGTCCTCGATATAGAAACGCTCCGCGTCGGTGAGCTCGATTATATTGCCGAGACCCGCGTTGTAACGCTTGTCCGCCAGTTCAAGCTGCCCCGAAGACGCAGCCAGCGTTGCTTCTGCCTGATGGATTCGCTCCACCGACGTCTGCAGCTCGAGGTAGGAACTCTTTACTTCGAGCCACACGCGCTGCTCAAGATCTTCGATCGAGTAGCGAATGGCGTTCTGGAGGGCCTTTGCTTCCTCGACCTGATGCTCCGTCGCGAAGCCGTTGAAGATCGGCCACGTCACTACTATTCCCGCGTTGAAGTTATTCGCCGCCGGAAAACCCGTGCCCATCGCGTTGTAACCGGCCGTCGCTCCCACCGAAGGAAAATAATCGCTGCGGGCCTGCCGGACTTGCGCACCGGCCGCCCGCGCTTCGGCTTCGAGCGCGCGCAGGTCCGGCCGGATGGCGATTGCGGAAACGAAGAATGACTCGATACTCCCTGAAACCGGCTTATAAGTAAGCACGTCCGCCAGCTCGTAATCCGGTGCGTTGCGATCTATCGCCATCGCATTGTTGAGTGCCACCCTGGATATGGCCTGCTGATCGGACGCTTCCAGCAGGTCGCTTTGCGAGCGTGTCAGCGCAGCCTGCGCTGTAAGTACATCGATCTGCGGAGTGAGGTTGGCGCTGGCCTTGACCTGCGCGGCATGCAGCTGCTCGGAGCGCTGCTCAATCGCCTTCTGATAGACCTTTACCTTTTGCGCAGCCGCCAGCAACGCGAAATAGCGTTGAGCTGCCGAGAAGGCAAGATCGAGTTCCGTTTCCTGCGCCTGAGACAATGCCGCGCGCGCTTCTTCGTCGCGCTGCTCGATTAGGCCCCGAACCCGCCCGAAGTCGAATACGTACTGCTGCACCGCCACTCCGCCCAGAAAGTTGTCGGTGGTCGAAAAGCTTTGCCCCGCATTCGCCGATCCGCCGTGCAGTGTGCCGGTGATGCGCGGAATAAACCCCGGATTGAGATACGTGGTGTTTCCGATCGGATTGTCCGTAGAACGCAGGTATTCGCCGGCGCCGTACACCTGCGGCAGAAGCCCTGCGCGAGCCTCACCCACGCGCTCCTTGGCGGCGACGGCCTCGGATTTCATCTCGAGTCCGCGTGGATGGTTGCGGATAGTCAGCTCGATTGCGCGCTCGAGAGTGAGCTTCTCACCCGGCTGCAAGGTCTCGAGCGCCGAAGCCGATTGCGGAGTGGCTATAGTCAGTAGGCAACCTGCAAACACAACCGCAGTTCTGATAATCGATTTCCGCATAGTATAACTCCGATACTCACTGGGTTTCTGCGACCATGTTCGATCGTTCATCAGGTTGGGCCTTCTGCTCTACGATATTGACCGGTTCGTCCGGAACTATCGAAGGATCCAAAGTCGCTACCACCGTTTCTCGGCCGCTAAGACCGTGGACTATCTCGGCGCTTTTGCCGGTATTCATTCCGACTGTTACGTCCTGTTTTCGCAGCTTCCCGTCCTGCGCGATCATTACGTATTTCCCGTCGGGCGAAGCGCCGATTGCCGACTCGGGCAGCTTGAGCACGTCGCGATGGCGCTCGAGTTCGAGCGTCACATTCGCGTACATCCCGGGATAAAGCTCGTGCGCGGGATTTTTCAGATCGATCTCGGTCAGCATGGTGCGCGTTCCCAGGTCCAGAGAGTTCGAGTAGCGCGTGACAGATCCCTCGAACGAGCGTCCCGGCAGATCTTGCAGCGTCAGCCTCGCGGGCATTCCGCGCCTGATCGATTCGACTCCGTCCTGCGGCACGTAAACATACGTGCGCATCGTGTCGATCAACGCGAGACTAAGCACCGGCGACGAGCCGCCACTCGGATGCGCCGAGCCCTGATCCGGAGCGGAGGTCGTCTGCTCTCCGCCGGCCTTGATGAGCGCTCCGGGATCGACGAAACGGCCGGTAATGACTCCGTCGAACGGCGCGATGATTTTGGTGTACGAGACCATCGCTTCGAGCTCATCGGTCTGCGCCTTCGCCTCGAAATACTTGCCCTGCGCGATATCGACGTCCTGGCGCGCGACCAGCCGCGGATCGCTTTTCCAGACCTGCTCGAGGCGCTGATAGGTGAGGTGCTGAACTTCCATGTCGGCCTTGGCGCGTGCGAGCCGCTGTTCAAGCTCGGGCACCTCGATGTCGGCAAGCACCTGCCCTTCCTTTACCCAATCGCCCTTGTCAACTGAGATACTTTTCAAATAGCCAGTGACCTTCGCATAGAGAGTCGATTGGTATAGGCCGACCAAATCTCCGGGCAACGTGATCGAACGGATTATGTCGCCGCGCTGCGGCCGAATGACCATAACCGTGCGTCGCGAATCGGTCGGCGCATCGCTCTGCGGATGCGAGCATCCAGTCGCCACAATTATCATCCAGACAGCCGCTAGTGTGCGGCCCAGAAACTTATTCATTTGGATACCTGCTGATGACGGCCGTAGAATGTTTCGTAGAGCGCAGGGACCAGGAACAGCGTCAGCACTGTGGAGACTGCCAGTCCGCCCGCGGCTGCGCGCGCGAGCGGAGCGGAGGCTTCCGATCCGGCGCCCAGCTTGAGCGCCATCGGCATCAGGCCCACCACCGTCGCCAGCGTTGTCATCAGAATCGGGCGCATCCGGATTTTCGCCGACTCGACGATCGCCAGGCGCAGTTCCTCCCCGCCGCGGAAGCGCCGGTTGGCGAAATCCACCAGCAGGATCGCGTTGGACACCACGATCCCGACCATCGCGATAATCCCCATGAACGACTCGATATTGAGCGTGGTGCCGGTGAAATAAAGCGTCCACACGACACCGATCAGGCCCATCGGAACCGCGAACATTATGATGAAAGGGTCGAGGAACGAGCGGAACTGCGCCACCATGACGAGGTAAAGCAGCACCACCGCCATCACGAGGCCGTAACCGAAGCTGGAAAACGATCGCTCCATCGACTCGACCGAGCCGCGATATGCGATTTCGGTTCCCGCCGGCAATTTGAGATCGGACAGCGCCTTTTGCACCGCCTTCAACGTGCCGCCCATGTCATCGGTGCTTGGCGCAACCAGCACATCGACGACGCGTTGAATGTTGAAATGGTCCGCTTCGGCGGGATGCTGCTCGCGGGTTATCGTAGCGACGTTGCGCAGCAGCAGTGCGTCGGCCCGCGAATGGTTGCCGTTGCTGCTTCGCACCGGGATGTTGCGCAGCGTGTCGATTGAATTGATCTGGTCTTCATAGTATTGCGCGGTCAGGAAGTAATCGTTGCCCGTCTTCGGATCGATCCAGATTGACGGTGCGATCATTTGATTCGACGTGAGCGCGGTGATCACGTTGGTGACGACGTCGCGCTGGTTGAGACCCAGCCGCGCGGCTTTCACCCGGTCAACGTTGATCCTGAGCGTCGGATAGTTCGATTCCTCGGGAATGAACGTGCCGGCGACTTCCGGCAGGCCTTTCACGCGCGCATCGACTTTGCGCGACAGATCGAACAGCTCGGCGTAGCGTTGGCCGCTCACCTGAATGTCGATCGGCGCCGCCAGCCCGAAATTAAGCACTGAGTCGATGATGCTTCCCGATGAAAAGAAGGTGCGGATTTCCGGCATGCGCGCGGGCAAAATCGCTTTGAGCTTCGCGACGTAGTCCCAGGTCGAAACGCGATGCTCGGGCTTGAGCGCCACCATCACGAAGCCCGAATCGCTGGCCGCGTTCGGCGAGTAGATCGACGAGAATCCCGGCGCCAGCCCTATGTTCGAGACCACGGTCGAGAGTTCAGCCGGGGGTATCACCGCTCGAATCGTATTTTCCAGACGTTCAGTCAGTTGCTCGGTGAGCTCTATGCGCATCCCCAGCGGCGCGCGGAACTGGATGACGAACTGGCCCGCATCCGTTTTGGGAAACAGTTCGGTCCCGAGCAGAGGAAATGCGGCCATGCTCACCACAAAGAGAATCGCGGCAGCCGCGACCACCGTCCCCTTATAATTGAGCACCCAATCGAGCAGGTGCTCGTAGCGTTCCGCGAAGCGGTCGTAACTGCGGATGAACGCAGCCAGGAACCCGCGACCGGAGCCTTCTTCCGCCTCTCTCGCCGAGTCCGCGGTCAGAAAATGCGCGCAGAAAACAGGGATCACCGTCATCGCGACCACGTACGACGCCAGCATCGAGAGGACCACCGCCAGCGACAGCGCGCTGAACAGCGACTTGGCTACGCCGAACAGAAACATCACCGGCGAGAAGACGATGATGGTCGTGATGGTCGAAGCCAGGACCGCCAGCGCGACTTCGTTGGCGCCGTCGCGGGCCGCGTCGGCGGGAGCTTTGCCCTCGGCCAGATGGCGGTTGATGTTTTCGAGCACGACCGTCGAGTCGTCCACCAAGCGGCCGATTGCGAGCGCGAAGCCGCCGAGCGTCATCACGTTGATGGTGGCGCCGCTCATGCGCAGGCCGAAGGCGCCGGCAAGAATCGAAAGCGGGATCGACAAAAAAATCGCGATCGTCGAGCGAAAGCTGCCCAGAAAAATCAGGATCATCAGCGAGGCGAGGACCGCGCCTGAGGCTGCTTCGTGCTCGAGGCTTTCGATCGCCGCGCGCACGTAAGCGTCCTGCCCGAAGATCGCGTTGACTTTCATCCCGTTTGGCAGGCCGGCGATTTTTTTGATCACCTGGCCGACGCCGTCAACGACCGCGATCGTGTTGGCGGCGCCTTGTTTCATCACGGGGATGTACACCGAGCGCTGGCCGTTGATGCGCACGATGTTCTGCTGAATCTGCGCCGCGTCCTCGGCGTGGCCGACGTCGCCCAGGAACACCGGAGCTTCACCGGGCCCGACCTTCACCGGCACCTGGTTAATGTCGGCCGGGTTCTCGATCATGCTGTTGCTATAAACAAAATAGTCAGTCGGGCCGATCTTGGCGTCACCCGCCGGAATGATGAGGTTGGCGTCGTTGAGTGAATGGACGACGTCCATCAAGGTCAGCCCGCGCGCCTCAAGGGCATCGCGATCGACGTACGCCATGATCTGCCGGTACTTGCCCCCGAACGGCGGAGGCACCGATGTGCCGGACACGGTCGCGATCCAGTTGCGGATGTTGTACTGCGCCTGGTCGCGGAGCTGCGCCTCGGTGAATCCCTTGCCTGACACAGTCACGAGCGTGACCGGCAACGACGACGCTCCTGATTTCAGGATGAGCGGCGGCAGCGTGCCGGGAGGCAGATGGCGCAAATCGGCCATCGCGAGGTTGCCCAGCGTGGCAGTCGCGGCGCTCAAGTCAACGCCCGGCTGGAAGAAGACCTTGATGATGCTGACTCCCGGAAGCGATCGCGATTCCATGTGTTCGATGTCGCTGCCGAGCGTGAAGAACCGCTCGAAGCGGGTCGTGATGTCTGCCTCCATATCCAGCGGCGGCATCCCCGGATAGAACGTGGCGACGACCGCGACCGGGATGTCGAGTTTAGGAAAGACATCGACGGGCATACTCAGAAATGCCGCGACGCCCAGGATTATCGTGAGCAGCGCGCCCACGATTACGGCATGCGGATTGCGCAATGAGAAACCAGGCACTGTAGATGACCTCGTGCGATCAAGGCTGGCGCGAACTCCAGCAATGTTTCCGAATCAATCCCGCCGGGTGTACGCAAACGTACCTCGCGACGGGAGCTCAATGGCCGAATACGGAGCCTAGAGCAGTGGGTCGGGTGCGCCCGAGCGCGAACGCCCGAGCTTGAAATGCTGAAGGATACGGAAAGCCGGGACTTCCGAAACTATTGCCTGAGGGAAGAAGTTCTTCGCGACATTCTTGATAATCACCGGCATCGGAATCGCCGGCTGCGCATCGATATGCGCGATCTTCTCTGCGTCGGCGGCCTCAGGTCCCGCGACGAAGGTGTGACGTACGATATTCTGGCGGATCTCGCTGGTGCCAAAGTGTTGGCCAAACTGATGAGCCCCGGCAGTGGGGAAGGAAAGGAGCATTGCCACGGTTAGGATGCACGCCGTCGCGCGGAGAGTCGCGGCGACTGCTCGTCCGCTGAATTTCAGGAGATTTAGCAACACTTCAACCTCAAGCATAGCTGCCATTTCTCGAAGTCACAAGAATGGCGGCGGCGACGGCGTTTTTCAAAGCACGGGCCGGCGCGAGCATTTCGCATGCTCGCGCCGGCCCTCCCGATTGGTAGCTAGTATTTGAACTCCAGGTTCAGCATGAATGCGTGCGTGTCGCGGGGTACCGCGTACGGCACCGCGGCCGTGTGCGCCTGCCCTCGCACATCACTGGCGGGGAACGTGAACTGGCTTTGGTAGAACTGGATGGCCTGTGAGTCCAACGCCACGCGCAGATACTTGTTGATGAGCCACTGCACGCCGAGGTCGTAGCGCTGGAAGTCGAGCGGGTTCTTCGCTATGCGCGTGTTGGGCAAAAACTGCTGGAACTCGCCGAAGACCGTAAACGGCGTGTGCGGGATATCGACATGGCCCAGGAAATCCCAGCCCATCTGGACCGACTGGCTGTTCAGAATACCGCCGACCATCTTGTTCCAGGCAGTAAAGCTGCTGGGGCCAGTGGTGGCGATACCGATTGCGTCGGCAGGTCCGCTGCCCGAGTACAGATTGCCGCTGCTAAACGCGTTGTGGCCGTAATCCCACTCTCCGATCAGGCCCCAGGCCGCGGCTGTGTAGTGCGCCAGCGCCGCAGCGCGCGCGCTATGCCCGCAGGTGCTGTTGCTTCCTTTAATGGAACTCGAGTCTGGCGTGCACTTGTTTGAGTAGCCGAAATCGTAGAAGCCGGTGATACCAAAGCTGTCGTAGCGTGACTTGGCGCCGAACGGGTTGATCGTCACGCGACCCATCACCTGCTTGGTGGCGCTCTGCTCGATGGCGTGGAAGCTGGCGTCGTCGAAAACGCCAAAGTCGTAGTCGGCGTACTGCCTCTCGTTAATTTTGATCGGCCCCTTCATCGAGATGCCGACCTGCGACGAGCTCAGGCTTAAATAGTTCCACGGTGTCAGGGCCGTGTAGCGGAAGCCCCAGAGATTCTCTTCCCAATCGACGAGCGGATTCTGCTCCTGGCCGAAGGTGAATTTATCGTCGCGCATCGCATCGATTTTCGCCACTTTTTGGAAGAAGGTGTTGTAGTCGAGATACGCGTACTTCAAGCGGAAGCCGAGGTTGCCGTCCTGGGTCTGGGCCCATCCGGAGTTCACGCCGACCGGGTCGCCGCTGGTCGCGGTGCACTTGGTCGGTGAGCTCGCCGTGCACTTGGTCCCGGTGTTAACCTGAACGTACAGGTTGGGCGTCACGCGCATCGAAACGTCGTCAACCGGCGTGAATTTGAAATCCAGATAGGTGCGCGTGATATCGAACGAGTTGAAGCTGTTGTTGCCGGGACCGGGCCAGACCTCCTGAGTCAGGAACTGCGGGCCAAATCCCGTGTGAGAATAGAACCGGTAGTCTGCGTACACCAGCGTGCCGATCGAGATCTTCTTGAACCACCGGTCGCCGAACTCGCGCGCGAACGGCTGAATCTCGGAGACCTGCTTGGCCATCTCGGCGTTCCACTGCTGCTGCTGCGCCAGCTTCGCCGCTTCGTCGGCCTGCATCGCCGCGCGTTCCTGCTCCAGTTGCTGCTGGGTCTGCTGGGTGACTCGCCGCTCGACCTTGCGCTCGATCTCTTCGGTCGATCCGGCAGGGATGTACTCGCCGAGCCTGACGCAGTGCTTGCATCGCTTGGTGTACACCTGCCCGCTGGCGGGATCGGTGTACAGCGTAATCGCTCCTGCTGGCGCGCTCCGCGCCGGCATCGGTGTGATCGCGACGGCGCCGAGCGTCAACGCCGCGCCAAGCATCGATAGCGCAACCATTCGTATCGTTCGTCTCATCATCGTCCTCCCTGGACTCTCCTAATCCACGATGCGAAAACTCTCGCCGGCCGAACCGGTTGCCGCGAGAACCTTTGGAACGCCAAGAGCCTATTTGGTACAGGAAACCGGCGTCCATCCTCTGTGGCACGCGCAAACTAAGCAGGCGCTGTTACGACATGATGAGTCGATTGTTACGAACGCGCGAATTCTAACGCTGCAAGGCGTCGAAGATTAGCGAAAAGCCACAGCTGGGAGGCGAGCGAGGCGACTACCGGAATGCGGGTTACTCGGCTCAGGCGCGGATAATCTGTCCCATCTGCGCGGTGTCGTACGCGCATAGCTGGCTGATTTCGCGCGCGAAGCGCCGCGAATTCAGAGCGTCGAGCATCGCCTTAATCGGCGTCGATTCGGCCTCTTGCTCCATGATCACGAGGTCGTAGCGCTCTTCTCGATGCGGGATAAAATGCAGTCCGTAGGCGTCCGCCCCCAGCCTGATAGTGACTCCGGCGTCCGCCTGCCCCGCCGCGATTGCAGCCGCGACTTCGAGATGGCCGCCGACTTCGAACCGGTATCCTGCGATGCGCTTGGGCTGGAGGCCGAGCTCGCCAAGCGCCTGGTCGAGAGCCGAGCGCGCGCCCGAGCCTTCTTCGCGGTTCACGATTCTGAGGCCGGGCCTCTCCAGGTCGGCGAACCCGCGGATCGCCAGCGGGTTGCCGGGCGCGGTCGCAAGCCCCAATTCCCACCGGGCAAAGTTCACGACCATCGAACGGTGATGGCCCAAAGCGCGACTGATTGGCGCCAGGTTGTACTCGCCGCTCTTTTGATCCCGGAGATGCACTCCGGCCACATGCGCGCGGCCATCGACTACCGCCCGCAAAGCTTCGCGACTCGAGCACGAAAGGGCCACCGCGTGAACCGGCGACCGCCGCCGCGCGAGCCAGTCCACCAGGATCACGACCGCCGGATCGCATCCCGCCATCAGGATCGTCGAGTCAATTTCATCCGGCAGTTGAAACGTGGCAACGTCCGCGCGACGGCGCCTTGCGCGCTGCAACACCCCCGCCGCGGGCACGAGCGTGAGATGCGCCGCCGGTTGCGCCACGGCCACGACTTTTCCGCCCACGCGCGCAAGCGCGACTCGGGATTGGGAGCGGGCAGGGGGGAGGCGCTCGTCGTCGAACCAACTGGCGTCGATGAGCGTCGAGGTCGCATCGTCGATTTCGCCGAACAGCGATTCCACGCTTGCGCCGAGTTCGCGCGCAAGGCGGATCGCGATTGCCACGCCCGGATGGTAGGCGCCCGACTCGATCGCGCCCAACGCCTGCCGCGAGATTCCCGCGCGCCGCGCCAGCTCGGTCTGCGTGAGATCCCGCGCCATTCGCACGTGCGCCAGGGCCTTGCCAATCGATGCCATAATACTTGTCAATCCGCTCTTAATATGGCATGTAGTCCGCTACTATGAAAAGCCTTGCAACCTGGTTCATCCTGTCGCGTGCGGTCTTTACGACAATCGTTCTGGCCGTCGCGCTCGGCGCGGCGGCGCCGTGCCGAGCGCAAAGCAACTCGTCGTTTGGGTCTGCGATAGAGGACTACTTCATAAACTGGTTTTCGCGCGTCACTCAAATCCAGAGCGAGCAGCCGCACTGGATAACTCCGCTGGTGACCGTCACCCCGCGGCTCGAGGAGGAGGTGCGCTACGACCAGTTCTTTCAGTCGTCGCGCAACGGCCTCGCGACCGACAACTTCGGCGCCGGCAAGGGACTGGAGCTCATCCCGTTTCAAGATACTGAAATCATAGTCGGGATGCCGCCGTTCCTGAAGCGCAACATGCCGCGCAACACCGACGGCTTCGGCGACTGGCCGTTCCTGCTGAAGGTGCGGCTGCTATCTTCCAACGAGGAGCATCGACAATTACATCGTCACCGCCTTCATGGGGTTCAGCGTGCCGACCGGCTCGAAGGTCAACGGCAACGGCCACGCGATCTTCACCCCGACGCTGGCGGCCGGCAAAGGCTTCGGCGACTTCGATGTCCAATCCACGGTTGGCGTCGCGTTCCCCAACGGCGGTCTGGACCGGCTGGGGATGCCGCTGGCCTGGAATACCACCTTCCAGTACCACCTCTTCAAATATTTCTGGCCGGAGTTTGAAACCAACTACACCTGGCAGTCGTACGGCGCCGACACCGGGCACAGCATGCTCTACCTCACGCCCGGGATCCTGGTAGGGAGGATTCCGATTCACAACCGCGTCGGCCTGACGTTCGGCGTCGGCGAGCAGATCGCGGCGACGTTCCATCGCAACTACAACCACAACCTCATCCTGACCGCGCGGATTCCGTTCTGACCAAACGATTCGGTTCGGCTCGAATGGCTATGCGAGCATGCGATGGGTTGGCGCCAGCAACGCCTCGGTCGCGATCCCGTGCGGACACGCTCCCGCGCACGGCTTCGCATCGCAACTGAGACACGCCGCGGCGTTCTCTGAGAGCATCGCGTATTCGCTCCGCGCGAGGCGGATATCGCCGTAGTCTCGAGCGTACATCCGCGTGCGCATCACGTCGGCGATCGGCACGCCGTAGGGACATGCATTCGCGCACTGGTTGCACGCGGGACGGCACTGCGAATCACCGTTGAGACTCGCGTAGCGATTCAAGAGCGGAAGATCTTGCGCCGCAGTCGCACGCGCCCCCGACGCACCCAGGTATTCGTCGATGAGTTGGCGGCTCGTCATCGAGACGACGAGCGCGTCCACGTTCGGATTGGACAATACCCATCGAAACGCCGCCTGCGAGAAGGTGGCGCCGCCGGATTCATACGGGCGCATATCGTTCAAGCGCGCTCCCATCAGGGTCTTCATCACCACCACGCCGACGCCGTGGCGCTTGGCCTTTTCCATCAGGCGCGGCAACTCGGGCTGAATCGCGATGAAATCGAAGTTGTGCGTGAAGCGCTGGTAGAAGCGCGGGTCCTGGCCGAAGTTGTGCGCGCACAGGATCACGTCGAAGTGACCGCTGTCGATCGCGTAGTCGAGGCATTGCGCCAGGTTGCCCGCGTGGCCCGACATCCCGGTGAATCGAATTTTGCCCTGGCTGCGCGCCTGGGAGACGAATTCGTACCACTCGGGATTCTTCAGCCGCGCCGGATCGTTTACCGCATGGTTGAAGTACACGTCGATATGATCGGTCTGCAGGCGGCGCAGACTTGCTTCGAGCGCGGTCATCATCGAACCGCGGCGATCATCCGCACGCGCGATCGTCTTCGAGGTCAGGAATACCTTGTCGCGCTTGCCCTTGAGCGCGTTGCCTATGGTCGTTTCGGATTCGCCGTCGGTGTACGTCTCGGCCGAGTCAAAGTAGTTGACCCCGCAATCAAATGCGTGACGGACGAGATCTTCGTTTCCGGCGGTCAGGCGGCTGGCGCCGAATGAGATGTCAGAAATCTTAAGAGCGGTGCGGCCAAGCGCCGAGTAGCGGCGAACGTGCGCAGCCGCCGCGACCGATGCGCTGGCGGCGCCGGCCAGCGGCAGGATCGATACGCCCACGCCGGCAAGCACGCCTCGTTTGAGGAATTCGCGCCGTCCCATGATCGATCCATCGCGCGAACGTTTCATCTGATCACCTCGCGGAGCCGCGTGGCGAGCCGGTCGCGGCCAAGGCCAATTCTAACCCCAGGCTATTGCCAGACGCGAGACGCATTCGCTCATGCGAGGTCGGCTTTGCGCCGATAGAGGAGCACGGCTGCGCCCGACGACACGCCGATCGCGACGAATGGGTAGGGTATAAGGTAGGCCCACGAGTGCTCCTGCATCACCGCGCTGCCGTGGTACTTCAGGATGAACAGGGGCATGTTGATGATCACGTACGCCGCGTAAAAGATTCCAATCGGCAGCGCAAACTTGCGCATCGCGATGATTCCGTACACGTACACGGCGAGAATGATCCCGAAAATCGGAGCGACGATCAGGTTGGGCACGCCCGAAAGCCGCGTGCCCAGAAAAACGAAGCCGACGCCGGAGTGATGCGAGAATGGCTTGCCGAAATTGGAAATCGCCATCAGTGCGAGCAGCAGCGCCAGGATTGTCAGACTCACGCCGCGCGATTTGTTTTCCATCTTGGTACCCCGGCTTGCGAGCTGGTTGCGGCACATCCTAATCGGCGCGCGCGTGAAACGCATCAGGTCTTGCATATGCATATCGAGACTTGATTGGATGCGCAGGGATCGATACCGCTGACGGCATCGGATTCGATCGATCAATGTGGCGATTCATCGCGGTTGCGGCGCTCGCAATGTGTGCATCATGGCTCTGGAGGCCGATTTGCGCCTTTGCCGAGACTAATCTCGTAAAGAACGGCGACCTTGCCGCCGGCTTCCACGGCGCGCCGGCTGATTGGTACGCGCTGTCCTCCGACAAGAAGCTGAGCAAGTTTTCATGGACCTATACGCCGGCCGGGGGCGGCGCGCTTGGAATCTCCAATCTGAATCCGAGCTATGCGAGCTGGCATCAGGCGCTGATACTGCGGCCCGGGATTTACGAAATCAGCGCCGAAGCCAGCGTGGAGGGTGCGCAGCCGCACGCAGGCGGCGCGAATATAGCAATCAGCACCTACGACGGAATCAAACTCATCTCGACGCATCTGCACGGCACGACGGGCTGGCAGAAACTCTCGTTCTTTCTGAAAGAAGATCGATGGGGCGATTCGACTGAGCTGCTCTGCCAGCTCGGTGCGGCGGGTTTTCCGGATACGGGTCGCGCGTCGTTTCGCAATATCAAAGTGACCGCCGTTGCGAGTCCGCCGTCGGGCAAAGCGCGCGGATTCGATATCGCCTTGATTCGCTATCACTATAAGGACCAGCTACATCAGCCGGACAACAGAGTCTCGATCCGTGCGACGGGGGTGGTATCCGGCCTGATCCTGCTGGCGATGCTGGGATGGGCGCTCGCCGTAATATGGCGGCCGGGGCTTGCGGCCGGGCGATCGGCGTGGATGCTCCCTGCCGGCCTCATGCTCGCGATCACCGCGGTCAAGTTTGCCGCGCTATTTCATTTCACCGGCTTCTACTGGGACATCTGGGCGAAGACCAATCGCGCCTTGCTGGCCGCAGCATTGGGCCCCTCGCGAATTTACGATCCCGGTCTGCCGGTTGACGCCTATCCGCCCGGGTCGCTGTACCTGCTGTGGCTCTCAGGATGGATCGGCAGGTTGATCGAGCCGAGCGCAAACGGTTTTCGCGTGATCGTCGAGACGCCGCCGTTGATTGCTGATCTTTTTATCGCTCTGACGCTGTACTTTGCAGCGTGGCGCGACGGACGCGGCCTGCGCGCCATCGTGGTGATGATGCTGTTCGCGCTTAACCCGGCGCTTATTTTCGATACGGTGGTATGGGGCCAGAGCGATTCGATCGTCGCGCTGCCGATGATCGCCGCCGCGATCCTGATCCTCACCGGCCGCTATCGGCTGGGATGGAGTGCGGCCGCGATCGCGATCCTGGCCAAGCCGCAAGCGATCGCATTCACGCCGCCGCTGGGACTGTGGACGCTGTGCAACGCGGGAGTGGGCGAATGCGGTTGGTGCGCGGGCGCGTTCTTCGGCACGGTTGCGATTGGAATCATGCCGTATCAACTCGGACATTCGTGGGATTGGATAATCAACGTATATAAGGATCTCGGCACGCGATTCAGCGAAGCTTCGGTGGGCGCGTTCAATTTCATGGGGCTGATCGGCGGGATGGGCACGCCCGACACCGACAAAGTGATCGGCGGCGTTTCGTACAGCGCATTGGGCCTTTCGCTGACGTGCGCGGTTTACCTGATCGCGTCGTATCTGATCTGGCGCGCGCGGTCCGCTCGCGCCGCGATGCTGGCGATTTTCGTCGCGCTATTCGGATTCTTCATGTTCGCGCCCCGGATGCATGAGCGATATCTGTACTACCCGGTCGTATTTCTGATTCCGATCGCGTTGGAGAGCGGCTTTCTCACTTCGATCTTCGCCGTGGTGAGCGCGACGTTTCTGTTCAACCTCATCTATATCAAGCATCTCAGCGACACGTCGTCATATTTTCCCGAGCATCCGAACGCCGCGCTGATCGCGGCTGCTTCGATCAACCTGGCTGTGTTCTTCGCGGTGACCGCTTATGGGTTGCTGCGTACTCCGCCGCCAGCCGGCAGGGGTGAGCAGGGCTGAGCCCTGCACCCAGTATTAACGCCGCGCTCCGTTGGCGGGCGCGGCCACTGCCGCGGGCGCGCGAGCCTTTGAAATGGTTGCGAACGGCCGTCGGGAGGAGGATCCATCTTCGATGCCTCAGCGAATTTACGAAACTTCGAAACGGCTCGGGCCGATTAGTCATGACCAGCTGAGCCGCGCGTTCGCTCGGTTCGACTTGGGCGATTTGCTCGCGGTCGAGCCGGCGCCATTGGGCCTCTTCGGGCAAAACCTGTTTGTCACCTCGAGCGCCGGCGAGTTCGTGTTCCGCGGAGCGCCGCATGGACCTGCTCAGTTTCCGACCGAGCGCTTCTTCACTCGCCTGCTCCACGAGCGGACGAGCGTGCCCGTGCCATGGCCATATCAGATTGATGATTCCTGCGACTTTTTTCCCTGGAGCTACGTGATTATGCCCCGGATGCCGGGGCTGCAGGTCACGGATCGCAAGGTGCGACGCGAGCTGACCGGCGCCGAGCTGCGCGCGATTGCGCGGGCGATGGCATACAACCTAGTCGCGATGCAGCAGGTCACAATGCCTTACTGCGCGCGTTACGATCCGGACCGGGATATCGTCAGGCCAGTGCCGGTAAAGGATCACGCTGATTGGCCCTTCAATAACGGCTACGGTGAAGTGATTCAGCCGCCGTCGCATCGCCAGCTCGTCACCGCGCGCGTCCGCCGCATCCTCGAACGAGCGCACGCCGCGAGCGATCGCACGACCACGGCTGATGTCGAATGGGCCGAAGAATTGATCGAACGCGCGAACGCCGCGTTGGCAGCACCTTTTGCTCCGTGCTTCACGATGGAGGACTACAAGGAAGGCAATGTAGTACTGAGTCGGACACCCGATGGATGGCAGGTCAGCGGGGTCTTCGACTTCATGGGATGCTACTTCGGCGACGGTGAGACCGATCTGTCGCGGATAATGGCCGAATATTTCGATCAGGATCCGGAGGTGGCGCGCGAGTTTCTGGCCACCTACCTCCAGCTCCGCGCGCCGCGACCCGGTTTCCGCCAGCGCTTTTCCCTCTACATGCTGCTCGACCGACTGATCATCTGGGAATATATCCAGCGCCACGAGGTCGAAGTCGCGAGCAAGGTCGGGACCCTGCGCGACTGGGCCGAACGATATGCCCAGATCGCGGACACGCTAGGATTCGATGGCTGAGCGAGGTTCTTTCTAGCGACCTTAGGATGCTGATTTCAGGAATTTGAGGACCAGTTCGTTGACGTGATCAGGGCGCTCCTGATGCACGAAATGGCCGGCGCCCGGCACCAGCTCGATCTTCAATCCCTTCGGGAACAGCTTCTCCATCCCGTCGAGCGTTTCCGCGCCGATGCATCCGTCGTCGCGCCCGTGAATCATCATCGCGGGCACGTTAATCGGTATGTTCATCGTGGGCGCCAGCATTTTCAGATCGACCGGCATGCTGAGCACCGGCCCGAGCGTGGCGCGATAGTAGCCGATGGCCGCCTCGAGCGTGCCCTTGGCGCGAAAGCATCGCTTGAGCGCTTCCATGTCCTCCGGTGCCCATTTCCAGCCCGGCGACCAGTCAGCCCAACACTTTTCCAGGAACGCGAAGTCGTTGAAACTCACCGCGGCCTCGGCAATCGCAGTCTGGAAAAAGAACATGTACCAGGAGCGGCGCTGCTGCGCGTAGCTGGTCACCAGAGCCTCGAAAAATTTCGAGCCATACGGGACGGCCGACGTGACCAGCCGGCTTACGCGATCGGGCGATGCGGCGGCGGCGCCGTATGCCGCGACCGCGCCCCAATCGTGGCCAAACACGATTGCGTCCTTGTAGCCGAGCGCCGCGATCAGCGCGAGCGCGTCCTGCGACAGCGCCGGCGAGTCGTAGCGGCCGTCGGGCGCGGGCTCGGTCGGCGAGTAGCCGCGCATGAACGGCGCGACGCAGTGGAATCCCGCCGCGGCCAGCGCGGGCATCTGATGGCGGAACGAATGGGCAGTGTCCGGGAAGCCGTGCAGGCACAGCACCAGCGGTCCTTCCGGGTCGCCCATCTCGAGCACGGTGAAATTCAGGTTCGACGCGCGTACAACTCGCTGCTTCACTGGTGATGGCATAGTGGCTCGATTCATACCGCAGGCTTTCGCCAATGACAAAGCGCAACTGCTTGGAATATGGCCGCGATTCGTGATCAGCTAGTCCGCAGTTTCATGGACGAATCGATTTCCCAAATCAGCGAGCCGCCAACCGGCGGCAATCCCGCAGCGCGCCGCGATGCGCTGCGGGATCTCGCGGCCCTGTTTCTTCGACTCGGTACGATCGCGATGGGCGGTCCGGCCGCGCACATCGCGATGATGGAGGACGAGGTCGTTCGCCGCCGGCGATGGATGACGCACGAGCGCTTTCTCGACATGCTCGGCGTCTGCAACCTGATTCCCGGCCCCAACTCGACCGAGATGGCGATTCACATCGGTCAAGAGCGGGCAGGATTGGCCGGCCTGGTCGTCGCTGGCGCGTGCTTTATTTTCCCAGCCGCCACGATCGTGTTGATTATCGCATGGGCGTACGTGCGATTCGGCACGATGCCACAGGCGGCCGGTCTGCTCTATGGCGTCAAGCCCGTGATCATCGCGGTCGTGTTGCAGGCGCTGTGGGGACTCGGCCGCACTGCGATCAAGTCGCGTATCCTGGCTGCGATCGCGATCATCGGGCTGGTCGCGTCGATCCTCGAGGTTAACGACATGATCGTCCTGCTCGGCGGCGGAATCGTTATGCTGGCGATTCGCGCCTTCGAGGATCGAAGCAGTGCGCGCGCGACGATTGCCGCAATCCCGGTCATTGCCACGCGTGCGTCCGCCGTGAAAGGCGCCGCACTCGCCGCGACCGTGGCCGCCGTCCCTTTCAGTCTTATCACCCTGTTTCTGTTCTTCCTGAAGGTCGGCGCGGTGCTGTTCGGCAGCGGCTACGTACTGCTGGCGTTCATCCGCACCGACCTGGTCGATCGACTGCGATGGCTCACCGAGGCGCAGCTGCTCGACGCGGTCGCAGTGGGCCAGGTGACGCCAGGGCCGGTGTTCACGACCGCGACCTTCATCGGCTACCTGCTTGGTGGATTTCGCGGCGCCGTGGTCGCGACGCTGGGCATTTTTATCCCGTCGTTTTTCTTCGTCTCGATCAGCGGGCCGCTGATCCCTCACCTGCGCCGCTCTGCGCTCGCCGGCGCGTTTCTCGACGGGGTGAATGTCGGCGCGTGGGCGCTGATGGCGGCGGTGACGTTGTTTCTTGCCCGCGCCGCGATCGTTGACCTCACGACGATGATCCTCGGGGCATCGAGCGCGTTCATCCTGATTCGTTATCGTGTGAATTCCGCATGGCTGGTGCTAGGCGGAGGACTAGTCGGCCTCGCGATGATTCCGTGGCGCTAATCTTCGCGTGTTCATGCAATCGGACGTAGCGCACAGCGTCGGTATCCTGTAGTGTCGTAGTCCGCAACGGCCAGCACATTCCGCTCTGCGCCTTTCAATCGCAGGGCGCTGCGGTGAAAAGTGAAAATGTGCTGATGTTGGCGGCATCCAGGAACGCGCACGCACGCGCGCCCGACGCCCGAAGCATCATCACCCGTGCAGCCAAACAGGCGTGTGCGGTGGTGTGGGCAAATTCGACAGGTGGGGAGACGAATGGCAGCAGCTTTCACGAAGACGAGCACGACAGAAGCAGAAAAAACCACAAAGACCGCGCCGTGGGAGATGCCGTGGTGGCACGCCTCCTCGGGGCGCGACCTTTCGATCCTGTTCTGGATCTGCCTCATTCATATAACCGCCGCGATTGGACTCGTGCTTTATCCGATTCCCGGATGGCGGGTGTTGCTCGGCGCGATAGCGCTGGTATTCATCGGCGGATTGGGCACCACGGTCGGGTACCATCGCGCGATCGCGCATCGCTCGCTCACGCTCAATCCGTGGGTGCGCGGAGTGTTGATTTTCTTCGCGATGTTCAACGGTTCCGGTGCGCCGACCACCTGGGCCGCGGGCCATCGCCTGCATCACGCCAAGGCTGACACCCCGGAGGACATCTCGAGCCCGATTTGGGGTGGTTTCTGGTGGGCGCATCTACGATGGCTTTGGCAGGCTGACGAGCCGTCCGTCGATCGTTACTGCCCCGATCTCAGCGGGGTTTCGTATCGGGCCTGGCGATGGTTCCAGACGCCGATCCTCGCGCTGTCATACCTCGGCGGTTTGTATTTCAGTCCGGTCGCATTTTTCTGGCTGGGCGCGATCCGCTTGTGCTTCGCGCTGCACGCGCAATGCTTCGTCAACAGCGTTTGCCACACCGAACCGGGCGTCACGGTGGGCCAGGATTCCAGCCGCAACGTAAAATGGCTCGCGCTGATGCATCTGTTGCAGGGCGAGAACTGGCATCGCAACCATCACGCGCGCCCCGGTTCTGCCCGTCTGGGATGGAACTGGCGCCAGCCCGACTCCGGCTACGTGGTCATCCTGGCGCTCGAGAAGCTCGGCCTCGCCACCGACGTTCGCCATGGCACGCCCAGCGGCACAGCCAGCCAGGCCGGCGCGAAAGATCGGCTGGGCAGGGCCGATATTTTTGATCCCGCCGCATAATAGTCAAGCGGATAAGGGCTTTGGTTCGCGTAACCGATGGTTCCGCCGTGCGTATTCCTTGTTAGAGGAATGCACATGAAAACCGCCGGCTTCATCTTTGCCGCGATCCTTTGCGCAGTCATCATGCTGGGGACAGTAATGGCAGCAGCGAACGCAGGCATCACCGAACTTGCGTCATCGTCAGTCGTAACGCCTCTTTAATTTCGCGCGTCGCTCGCGCATTGCCGGCGGTTTTACTTAGGCGTGCTCCGGTGCTTTTGTAAGCGAGGCTCCTCACCAATCCGAGCGGCAAACGGAGGACGCATCGTGTCGATACTGTCGGAGTTCAAGCAGTTCGCAATCAAGGGCAACGTGATCGATCTCGCGGTCGGCTTCGTAATCGGCGCCGCGTTCGGGAAAATCGTAACCTCGTTTACCAACGACATTCTGATGCCGCCGATCGGCCTGGCGCTCGGCGCAGTCGATTTCTCAAACCTGTTCATCAATCTTTCGTCGAAGCATTACCCGACCATCGCGGCAGCCAAGGCTGCGGGCGCACCGACGCTGAACCTCGGATTGTTCATCAACACGATCATCGACTTCCTGATAATCGCGTTCGCGGTCTTTCTACTCGTCAAATGGGTGAATCACCTCGTCGCCGAAAAGCCCGCGCCGCCCACCACCAAGGAGTGTCCATATTGCCTGAGCGCGATTGCGCTGGGCGCCACGCGATGCCCTCATTGCACGTCGGAACTGAAGGCGGCGTGAACTCTGAACAGCAGCCCCCGGCGGTGAAGCGGTGAAAAAGTGAAAAAGTGAAAAATGCGGAGGCGCACGCGGACTTGGCGCGCGGCGCCTCCTGCAGTGCGACGCCGATGCTTGCCGCTACTCGCCGGCCTGCGCGACGTCGGCCATCGCCTTCGCCGCGCGCGCGCAAATCTCGCTCAGAACTTCGTCAGTGATCACCGTTGACAGCGCGATCATCCCGCTGGGCGCGAAAAACAAACCCTGATTGAGCGCCGCCAGATGGAAGTTGGCGATCGCGCGGGCGTCCTCGCGTGCGATCGTCGCGGGAGGCGGCTCGTTGAGAAGGAACACGTTCATCAGCGATCCACAGTGCCGCACGGAAAACGACAGCCCCACTTGGCGCGCCGCGCGCGCCAGCTCGGCGGCCAGCCGCTCGGCCTGCTTGGCCATTTTGTCGATTCGCGCCTGCGTGAGTTCGCGCACCGACACGACGCCGGCCGCGCAGGTGACCGGATTGCCGTTGAAAGTGCCTGAATGAAAAATCCTGCCGCGATTGCGCGGGTCGAACGCCGACATCACTTCCTCGCTGCCGCCGATCGCTCCGACCGGAAATCCGCCGCCGATGATCTTTCCGAACATCGTCAGGTCCGGTTTGACGTTGAAAATCTGCTGCGCGCCGCCTTCGGCCAGCCTCAGCGTGATCACCTCATCGAGGACGAACATCGCGCCCGCGCTATGCGCCGCTTCGGCAACGCGCCCGAGAAATTCGGCCGGCGGCTCCACCACGCCCGCCGAGCCGAGGATCGGCTCGAGAAACACCGCTGCAATTTCCGAACCGCGCTCGTACAGCAGCGCCTCGAACACAGTCGCCTCGCCGAAGTCGGCGAGCATGGTGCGCTCGCCGTCCTGGCCGACCAGCCCGACTTCCAAATCGTCGTACGATCCATGATAGCCGTAGCGCGCCATCAGGATGAGCTTGCGGCCGGTAAGCCGCCGCGCGACGTGTGCCGCGAGCATCCCGGCCTCCGTCCCTGAATTGCAAAATCGCACGCGATCCACAGATTCGACGCGCTCGCACAGCAGAGTCGCCAGCTCGATCTGCGCCTCCGATCGCGCCGGCCACGAGCTGCCGTCGCGAACCGCCTTGCTCACCGCCTCGACGATCGGCGGATAAGCGTTGCCGTGAACCAGGCTGGTGTAGTTGCCAATCAGATCGATGTACTTGTTGCCATCAACGTCCCAAACGAAAGGACCTTCGCCGCGCTTGAGCGTAAGCGGGTAGGGCCGATAGTAGGTGGTGGTGCGGGTGTCCCCGCCGGGCATCACGCGCTCGGCGCGCTTGGTCAGTTGCGCGGATTTTTCGGTCGCCGCGCGATAGTGTTCCTCGATACTGTTCATCGTCTCTTCCCCCGACTCTTCATCGTCTCATTCCCCGATGAGATATAATGAACGTTTGCGCCCCTGCCGGCAGCATATTACTCCATCATTTGCGGGTATCTCACCGCCGCGAGTCAAGCTCTCCACCGCCGACAACGCCACCGACACACACTATCGTTTACTCCGGCTGTTCGAGTGCATCCTTCTCTCCTGGCCGAATGTTGAAAAACTCAGCTCAACTTTTAGATTTCGTGTCGCCATATTGTAGTACCTGCACCTTCTCGACTGTGATCAGTCCCGAGCCCATCATCTCGTCGAGCACCGGCATGAACGCGTCGATCTTCGCCTGGCTATCGACGATCTCGACGACCATCGGCAGGTCTTCCGACAGCCGTAGAAGTTTCGCCGAATGCAGATGGCTGGATTTGCCAAAGCCCATCGGGCCGCGCAGCACGGTCGCGCCGCCGAGCTGAAGTTCGCGCGCCTTCAGCACGATTGCTTCGTACAGCGGCTTGCCGCCCGAGCGTTCGCTCTCGCCCATAAAAATTCGAAGCAACACCGCATCGCGTGGGATTTGCATCGTTACACCCCCCGGTTAAGCGCCGTGGCTGCTATGAAGCCCAGCCATACTGACAGCACGCACAGCAGAACCGAACCGGCGGCGTTCAATGCCGCCGGCATCCACTCGCCCGCGCGCATCAGGTAAAACGTTTCGAGCGAGAAAGTCGAGAACGTCGTGTAGCCGCCGCAGATTCCCACCATCACGAACTGCCGCGCCGGCGTGCCGACCAGCAGGCGCCCGTCGGGACCGCTCAGCGTCGCGAAAAATCCGATCACCAGGCACCCCGTGACATTTACCAACATCGTGCCGTACGGAAACGTACCGCCGGTGAGCGTGGTAACCACGCCCGAAAAGAAATACCGCCCCATCCCGCCGAGCGCACTGCCGATCGCAATCAGGAAATACGCGAGCACCCGCAAACCTCCCGTCTCTCAGACACTTACCCGGACGCCGATCTCACGAAGTGGCCGTCATCGGCGAGTCGGTTCGCATTCAGATGAAGATAGATGAGTCCGGCGTACGGATGCCACCGCTCGAGCGCCGCCGACAATTGTTACGCCTCGTCGCCGCCGATGCCGACGCGATGCTCCAGCGCCCGGACTCGCCGAATTATTTCGGGCAGCCGCGTCAGCACGGTGGCGTAGCGGCGGAACTTGCGCACCTCCACCGCCGGAATGCCTCCGACCATCGCGTCGTCTTGCAAGTCGTGGTGGATGCCGGCTTTCGCCATGACCATGACCCGGTCGCCAATCGTCACGTGGTCGGTGCATCCCGCTTGTCCGCCGAACAGGCACCATTTGCCGATTCGCGTCGAACCCGAGATTCCCACGTGGCCCGAGAATCGCGAGTACTCGCCGATTTCGCAGTTGTGCCCGATATGCACCTGGTCGTCGAGCTTCACGCCGCGATGCAGCACCGTCGTCCCCATCATCGCGCGATCGACCGTGGAATTTGCGCCGATCTCAACATCATCCTCGATCAATACGCTGCCGACTTGCGGAATCTTGATCAAATCGCCCTTTTCCTCGACGAACCCGAAACCGTCCGCGCCGATCACCGCACCGTTCAAAATCGTCACCCGATTACCAATCACCGTGCCTTCGCGAATCGAGACCTGGCTGTGCGCGGTGAAGCGATCGCCGATGCGCACGTTGGGATAGATCGTAACGTTCGGATGAATCACCGCGTCGCACCCAATCGACACGCCCGCACCGATTACCGCCGACGCGCCGATCGACGCGTCGGGACCGATCGTCGCGTCGGGCGCCGACTGAAGCCCGGGGATCGATCCCCGGCGCGGGCCGGTACGGCGGAAAGAAAATCTCGAGCACGCGGGCGAAGTCGGCGTACGGATTCGCGCTGACCAGCGTCGCGCACTTCGCGCCCGCCGCAAGCTCGGCGGTTGTGATTGCCGCCGATACGTTGGATTGCAGCGCGGGGGCGTACTTCGCGCTCGCGACGAAGACGATCATGCCGGGACCGGCGGCCTCGATTGGCGCCGGGGCGAGAATCTCCACGGCGCCGTCACCGCGGATTTCGAGTCCCAGCTTCGATGCGAGTTGCTTGAGTTTCATCTTGATGTCCTGGTTTTCCGGTGAATGGAAGTTTTCAGTCTTCAGTATTCAACGCGCCGCGCGCATCGCCAGCATTGCGTCGGCGATCTCCGCCGGTTCGATTTGCGTCAGGCAGTTGTAATGCCCGAAGCGGCAGGTGCGCGCCAGGCACGGACTGCATTCGAGCTTGCGGTAAATCACCCGCGTCTTCGGCCCCAGCGGCCCGGTGCGACTGGGATTGGTCGATCCGAAAATCGCGACGGTCGGAATTCCCAGCGCTCCCGCCAGGTGCATGCAGCCTGAATCGTTGCCGATGAACCCGTCGCACAGCGACAACAATGCGATCAGCTCGCCGACATTGGTGTGCCCGGCCGCGATCATCGCGCCCGATTTGCTTGCCGCCGCAACTTCTTCGCACTTCGCGCGCTCCGGCGACGCGCCAACCAGCACGGCTTCGGCGTCCTCGCGCTGCGCGATCAAATCGATCAGCGCGCCGTAACTGTCCGCGGGCCACTCCTTGGCTGGCCCGTAGGCCGCCGCGGGAGCGATTGCAAAGACCGGACGGCCGGGACGCCTGCGACTGGCCGCGAGCCATTCGCGCATCCGCTCGCGATGCGGTCCGTGGACGTCGATTGCGAGATCATCGGCGCGGGCGTCGGCAACGCAAACGCCGGTCGCCCGCACCATCGCGAGCCAATAATTCGCCTGGTGGCCGGTAACCGCTTCGGGCGGCGGCGGCGCTTTCAGCGTCAGCATCGCGCCGCGCGCGTCGGCGACAAATCCGGCGCGGCGACGGATTCCGGCCATCGCGATCCACAGCGCCGACTCGAAACTGTTCGGAAACAACACCCCCAGGTCGAATCGCCGCGAGCGGATTTCTCCGACAATTCTGCGGCGATCGAAAAACCCGGAAAGGCCGCGCCCGACCGAGTACGGGATCACCTCGTCGAGCCATCGGGCTCCGTCAAAGAAGCTCGCCAGTTCCTTCTTGATCAGCACCGCGAGATGCGCGCCGGGCCACGCGCGGCGGATTGCCCGCAGCGCCGGCGTGCTCATCACCAGATCGCCCAGCCAGTTGACCTCCTTGACCAGGATGCGGCCCGGCGGAGGCTCGAGCATGACTAAGGGCGCCGATTGAGCCGGCGCGCGCGAATCAAGCGCCTCATCACGCCGAATATTCTCCGATTCCACCCTGATGATTCCTCGCAGCGCGCCTTCGATCCCGTCAAAGATTTCATCACGCGCGCGCCGCCAAATAAACCCGCGCCCTGCCGGTGCCCCTCGTATGCCAGCTTGACGCGTGTCGCGCAGGTCTTTCCCGGCTACGCGCACCGCGCCAGGAGAACGCGCGCAAAATTGAGGTCGCGCTGCTACTCGCCTCTTGACCCTTCTAGCATCGAAGGGCTCCAGGTAAGCTCCGCCCTCATATTTTCCTCCTTGCTCGCTGGCAGGGGTTGGCCTCTGTCTTCCGCATAGCCGGGATTCGTACTACTATCCAGCCATACCCATCGGGGGAATCGCACGCGAGGAGCTTTGCTGCGATGGCTGGTTTGAGAGACCGACCGCTGATCCGCGATGCGCTGCTTGCCGGCGGAGTGATCGCCGGGAGTTGCATTGCCGTATTGATCGCAGTCGATCGCGGCCAGGCCCCTCGTCCTCATCTCGTTTCCCTAGTGTCGGCGCCGATACACTCCGACGGCGACGATTCGACATCGAGATTGGTAAAATCCGGCGCGGCAACCAAGCTGCGGCGCGCATCTCCCGCCGCGGGCGCGGCGTCGCAACAGATCGGATCCGCGCGGCCTTCACCGAAAAAGAAATCCAGCGACATGACGGTGGTCGTGATGGTTCCGGATTTACCGGCGCGCGAAAATCCTGAGGCCCCGCCGCCAGGCGTGTGGAGTGATCAGGGCAGCGCGGCTCCTGTCACCGGCGCCAACTCGCAAGCTGCGGGGCTGATTGCGATGAGCTCGGTCGGTGGCGCGTCGATGCCCCTGACTTCGCCGACGGGTGGATCGTCGGCCGGGTTTCCCGGCACCTCGGGCGGCGCGTCCAATCCTTCGGTTGTCTCAAACCCGGCTGGTGGCAATCCGTCGGCCAGACAACCCGATGCGGAGCCGTCGCATTCCGGTTTCGTACTGCTGGCGGGCGGGCAGGGTAACGAGCAATTCGCACTCTCTCGCGCGGAGCTTTTCGACCCGGCCACCAACGCATTCGCAGCCGCGTCACCGATGAAGGACGCGCGCGCGGATCACACTGCGACAGTGCTGCCCGGCGGCAAAATATTGGTCGCGGGCGGCGTAGGCCCCTCGGGCGGCTCGCTGTCCTCGGCTGAATTGTACGACCCGGTCAGTGGAACATTTTCGGCGGCTGCGTCGAAGATGAACACCGCGCGCGCCGGACATACGGCAACGCTGATTTCCGGATGCAACTGCCCGGCGGATGGCAAAGTGCTGATCGCGGGAGGCACCACCGCCGCACACGGATCCACTCTCAG
The DNA here is from genome assembly GCA_963743865.1 of uncultured delta proteobacterium. GTDB lineage: Bacteria > Desulfobacterota > Binatia > Binatales > Binataceae > Binatus. The sequence goes on along the minus strand of CAVURG010000006.1, from coordinate 1,965,187 downwards.
GAGCGCGGAACTGTACGATCCGGCCACCGGCGAGTTCATCGCGACCGGCGCGATGAAGGCGACGCGCGCCCGCCACTCGGCCACGCTGCTCGCCAGCGGTCCGCTGGCGGGAAACGTGCTGATCGCAGGCGGCACCAGCGATGAGAACGGCGGCGACGTGGCCACGGCTGAACTCTACGACCCGGTCACTGGGCAGTTCACATCTACGGGCAGGATGAGTACGCCGCGCGAGACTCACAGCGCCACCTGGCTTTCACCGGGTGTCGTCGCGGGTGCGCTCGCTGGCAGCGTGCTTATCGCGGGCGGAGGCGACGTGAGCGCGCCGAGCGACAGCGCGGAAGTTTTCAATCCTGAGACGGCGACGTTCTCGCCGGTAGGCGCGATGACCACCGCGCGCACGCTCCAAGCCGCGGTATTGCTGGCCAACGGCCGGGTGCTGATCGCAGGCGGTCAGGGCAGCGCAGCGGAATTTCTGCTGAGCGCCGAGCTTTTCGATCCCGCGCACGCTACTTTTTCCGCCACCGGCCCGATGCACAACATCCACGCCGGCGCGACCGTAACCGTGCTCGAGAACGGCGACGCGCTGATCGCCGGGGGCAGATCAAACTGGGCCGACCTCTACAACACCGCGGCCGGAACCTTCTCGCCGACGGGCAGGATGGTGACCGACGTCACCGAATCGACTTCGACGTTAATCAGATAGCAGATCGACCGCCGCGTTTACTTGCCGACGATGAACACGCAGCTGGTGGTGGCGCTGCCGCCGAGGTTGAGCATCGCAAATTTCTTCGCGCCCTCGACCTGGTAGTCGCCCGCGCTATCCGTTATCTGCCGATAGCAATCGAGCATCTGGCGCACGCCGGTCGCGCCGACCGGATGGCCCGCGCCGATCAGCCCGCCGCTCGGATTGATCGGCAGCTTGCCGCCGAGCTCGATCACGCCTTCCTCGATCGCCTTCCACGATTCGCCCGGCTTGGTGATTCCAAAATGATCGATCGCCATGTACTCGGAAGTGGTGAAGCAGTCGTGGGTCTCGATTCCCGACAGCTCGGCGGTGGAGGCGATGCCCGCGCGCTTGAAGGCGTCGAGAATTGCCTGGCGTGTATGCGGCAACACGTAGGCGTTGTCCCTGCTCTCGGCGACCTTGGTGTCGAATTCGAGCGCCGCCGTGTGATGGCCCCAGCCGAGGATGCGCGGAATGTCGGCCAGCCGCTTGCCGTTGCGTTTGGCCCACGCGCTCGCAAATTTTTCCGACGCGAGGAAAAGCGCGACCGAGCCGTCGGTCACTTGCGAGCAATCGCTGACTTTGATGCGGCCGCCGATGACCTGGTTGAATTTGCTTTCGTGCTGCGCGTGACTTTCGCTCATGAACCAGTTGCGGGTCTGCGCGTTCGGATTGCGCTTGGCGTTGGAATAATTCACCGCCGAAATGTGCGCGAGATGTTCATCCTTGAGGCCGTAGCGCTTGTCGTACTCGTCGCCGAGCCGGCCAAACAGTTTCGGAAACGGGAATTCGATTCCCTTGGCCTCGCGCTCGTACCACGCCGCCGTGCCCAGGATGTCGCCGCCGGTGGTGGAATCGACGGTCTTCATTTGTTCGACGCCGACCACGCACGCCAGGTCGTAGCGCGCGGCTTCGATATCGGCCGACGCCGCGATCAATGCGATCGAGCCCGACGCGCATGCCGCTTCATGGCGGCTGGTCGGCAGCCCGGAGAACGCGGGATCGATCTCGAGGAAAAATGCGCCGATATGGCCCTGCCGGGCGTACAACTCGGCGGCGAAGTTGCCGACGTGAGCAGTTTCAACTTCGCGCGGCTCGATCCGGGCAGCTTCGAGCGCGCCCAGAGTTGCCTCGCGCATCGCCGCCACGAAATGTTTTCCTTCTTTCGACCAATTGCGGGCAAAGTCGGTTTGCGCTCCGCCCAATACGTACACCGGCGCTGGTTTCGTCATCGCGCGCTCCTGGCGGTCATCGAATTGAATTATCCAACAAAGGTCCGGCCGTATGCGAGTATGCCGCCGGAAAACATTCTAGCACCGCGCGCCGCAGCTTGTTCGACGGCCGCGGGGACCGTCAGTTTCAGCTTTTGCAGCATCGCCACCGTGTTCTTCGCGCCGAGCAAATCGACGATCGCCGTCGGCGGCGCCCAGTTGAAGCCGTACGACATGATCGTGTCCACGTCGGCCGAACTCGCGGCCACTTCGCCGACGCGGTTCAGCGCGTAGCTGACGTAGCCGAGCACGACGCGGCGGCATAGTTCGGCCTCCGCCCCCTTGGCCTCGGCCAGCACCTTCAACGCCTCGCCGTAGCGGCCCACGTGATGCAACTGTTTCATCTTTTCGACGAATTCGATCGGTGCGGGTTTCTGGTAGTTCTCGTGCCCGCCGGTTTTCGGATCGAGCACGAAGACTTGCTTGCCCGCGCGGCGGTAGAAGCCGCCACGCTCGGGTGTCTTGTCGCCCAGGCATCCCTGGTGAAGCGCGGCATTCATATACGCGGGCATCGCGAAGGACTCGTGCGCCTCGTCCTCACAGTTGGCATGGACGTTGTTGACGATCGCCTTGTGCACGTCCCATCCGACCAGATCGACGGTCGCCAGCGGCGCCATCGCGCGCCCGGTATGCGGCCCGATCAAATAGTCTATAAACGCGACGCCGTGTTCGGCGGCCAATTGCGCCGTTTCGTTCAGGACCTTGAAGCCGACCCGATTGCCGACGAACGCGGGCATATCTTTGCTGACGATCACCTTGCGGCCCAGCCGTTTCGTCAGCATCCCGACGACGCGCTTCACCACCGCCGGATCGGTGTCGGGTCCGGGAATGACTTCGGTGCCGACGATCACCTGCGGCGGATTGAACAGGTGGACGCCGAGGAAATTGCGGCGAAACGAATCGCTTCGTCCGCGCGCCATTTCCGCGACCGACAGCCCCGAGGAGCCCGACGCCACGATCGTGTCGGGACGCCGGCTGTTGTCGATCAGCTCGAAAAATTGCCGCTTGAGCGGCAGATCTTCGGCCAGCGACTCGAACACAATCGCCGCCTGGCCAACCGTGCGGCTGAGGTCGCTGTCGTACGCGCCCACCGAGAGCCGCTCCGCGATCGCTTCGGCGCGCGCATCGTTCTGCGCGTCGGCGAATCCCAGGGCGGCTTTTTCGCACGTCCGCGCCAGCAGCGTGACGCTGTATCCTCCCCCCGCTAATACGCATCCCGCGCCCGCGCCCATGGTGCCGTTGGCGCCGATAATTACGACCTGGTTGTTGTTGGCCAAGCAGCTCTCCGGTGCTCGTAAAATTATGGTTTCGTCAAGCGGCACTGCTGCCGCCGAACTCTAATTCGCGCGCGATCATCCGAACTGCCGCGCCTCAAAGCGCGAATGCTCAAAGCGGTGTTGGGGCTCGTCGAGGCTGCTTTGTGGCGCTGCGCCGTCGCAGCCGCGGGCCGCAAGAGATGTTATCCGAGGGCGGCCATCCGTGCCAAGCAGCACGTCCCGGCGCACGCGCGGCGTCCGCTGCTGCGCGAAAAAATTTTCGGGTCAAGGTTCATGCCACACTCGCCCTGCCGTGCCAATCAACGTGTCGGCCTCTTTGGGTCCCCAGCTTCCCGCCGGATACTCGGCCATCGGCACGTGTGCGCCGTTGCTCCACGAATCCGATATTCCCTGCACGAACTCCCACGACTTCTCGACGAACTGCGCGCTGGGGAACAGCGTATGGTCGCCGTCCATCACATCGAGCAGCAGTCGTTCGTATCCGTCGGGCGAGGCGCCGTCGCCGAACGCAGTCTTGTAGCTGAGATTCATCCGCACCGGTTTCAGCACCAGGTCCAGCCCCGGCCGCTTGGTCATCACGTCGAACGAAAAACCCTCGTCGGGCTGAATCCGAATCGTCAGCGCGTTGGCGGGAACCGCCGAATCGCGATTGAACAGAATCTGCGGCACGTCCTTGAACTGGACGTAGATCGAGCTCGCCCGCCGCTTCATCCGCTTGCCGGTCCGGATGAAAAACGGCACCCCAGACCATCGCCAGTTGTCGATATACGTCTTGAGCGCGACGAACGTCTCGGCGCGCGAATTGTCGGGGACCCCCGGTTCATCCATGTAACCGGCCACCGGCTTGCCCTCGGCGTCGAGGCCCGCGCCGTACCGCGCCCGCACCGTATTCGCGCGCGCATGCTGCGCCGTGATCGGACGGAGCGTGCGCAACACGTTGAGCTTCGCGTCCATGATCGCCGCCGCGTCGAGCGACACCGGCGCCTCCATCGTGAGCAGTGACAGCGTTTGCAGGATGTGGTTTTGCACCATGTCGCGCAGTGCGCCGGCACGATCGTAAAACGCCGCGCGGGTACCCACGCCTTCCGCCTCCGCCACGGTGATTTGCACGTGATCGACGTTGCGGCTGCCCCACAGGCGCTCGAAAATATTATTCGAGAAGCGCAGCACCAGCAGGTTCTGCACCGTCTCCTTGCCGAGGTAGTGATCGATCCGGAAAATCTGCGACTCGTCGAGATGCTTCACCAGCACGCGGTTGATTTCCAGTGCGCTCGCCAGGTCGTGGCCGATTGGTTTTTCGACAACCACGCTTGAGAAGTTCGGCGCATCCGGCCCATTGATCAGGCCGGCCTGGGCAAGCCGCTCAACCGACTCGCCAATCGCTTCGGGAGGGGTCGCCAGGTAGTAAACGCGATTGGGCGGGATACCGCGGGCTTTTTCGACAGCTTCAAGTGTCGCTTTAAGTTTTGCGAAGCCGTCGGGACGGTCCAGCCCGGATAGATAGTCGAGGCCGTCGGCGAACGCCGCCCAGCAGCCCTCATCGACTTTCAGGCGCGAGAACCGGGCGGTCCAATCGTGCGCACTCTTGCGGAACTGGTCGAGCGACATTTCGCGCCGCGCAAATCCCAGCACCGCGCTTTTCGCGGGCAGCATGCCCTGGCCGCACGCGGCGAGATTGTACAGCGCCGGGATCAGCTTGCGCTTGGCGAGATCGCCCGACGCGCCGAATATCACCACCGTGCACGGCGGCGCCGAGTGGGCTCGTTGGATGCTCAGTAGATTGTCCATGTTGCGGCCTTCCTCATGAGATTGCGCGGCGCGCGGTCCCACTGGTAACGCAAAACGATCACTGATAAGTGTGACACGTTCCCCGTCTTCAAGAAAAAGCTGCGCGCGCGAAATCTCCGCATGACTTCCGACTGCGCAACCCCCGGCGGGCATCGCTCATGAAGACGACGGCCACCTAAATGCCGGCAGCGAAATCTTTATCATCAGAGGGCGCCTCGGAGCCGGCTGCGTTGGGTCAATGGGTCCCGGTAGTTATGTGGGGCGCCTTGATCTTTATTCTCTCGACTTCGGCGTTTACCGCCGTCAACACCAGCAGGATCATCGACCCGATTCTGCGATGGCTGATGCCCGCAATCACCGTCGCGTCGGTTGACGTATGCCACGCGCTGATTCGCAAGGCCGCGCATTTTACCGAATATGGAGTGCTTTTCTGGCTCTTGGTCCGCGGTCCGATGGCGCGGCGGCCCTACCTGGCGTTGATGCTTTGTGTAGTGTACGCGCTGACCGACGAGGGCCATCAAACGTTCGTGGCCGGTCGCACCCCGTCGCTATATGATGTCGCACTCGACTCGAGCGGCGCGCTCTTCAGCCATTTCCTGCGCATCGCAATCGCCGAAATCGCCTAGCAGGTCGCAACCCTGACGGGTTATCCCCCCTGCTCCTCGAGCACTGAGCTGATCCGATCGACCCGTCCGAAGAACGCGCGGAGATTTTTCATCTCGGCGGGAATTTTCAGATCGCCCGTGAACGCCAGGTAGAACAACTGGCCATAGAGCGCGAAATCTGCCAGGCCGATCCTGCCGGTCAGAAACGCCGTGCCCGCCAATTGCTCCTCGAACGGCGCCAGAGCGGCGCGCGCGCGCTGCCAGTTGGCCGAATGCTCCGAGATGGTTCGATCGACGAAACCCGCGCCGTACTTGCGCTCGCGAATCAGACGCCATAGCGCGGCGCGATCCGCACCCTCCCGAACGTGAATCGCCAGTTCGTCGGCCAGCGCGACGCGATACAGCGCGTCCTCGAGCTGGTTGTCGATGTACTCGGCGAGCACCAGATGCATCCCGCGCCATCCAGCGGGGAAAATCGTCGGCTCGGGATAAAGCTCCTCGAGCCGCAGCGCGATTCGCGCGGAATCGACGATCGTCTCGCCGCCCTCGAGCGTGACCGCCGGCACCATTATCTGGCCCGACGCGAGGATCAATTCCTTGCGCTCGAGGTAGTCAACCTCGATCACTTCGAACTCGACGCCCTTGAACGCCAGAAGCTTGCGCACCTTGGCGCAAAACGGGCTGCCGAGAAACTGGTACAGCTTTGCCGCCATTATCGTGCTCCTATCAGGGTGTTGAAAAATTGGGATCAATCGTGGTTTTCGATTTCAAGCTTTTTCCCTTACCCCTTCTAACAGGGCGAAGCCCGCATCTTCTCTTCCTTCTCACTAAGGTGCAGGGGTTACCGTTGCCCAAGGAAGTGTGAAACCCACGGTGGGGTTCACTACAAATTAAGTGATGCCCTGCAGCGCGCGCAAAATCTCGTCGAGGTCAAGCCCGGAAATCGAATCGCGCACGACCTCGGCCGCCGCCAGATCGGAGGCCCTCGCGCTATGGCATAGCGCGAGCACTTTCATGCCCGCGCGATGCGCCGCCTCGATTCCGGCCCGCGTGTCCTCGACCGCGATGCATTCGTCGGCCCGGATCGGATCGCGCTGCCCAAGCAAACATCCAAGCCGCTCAAGCGCCGCGATGAAACCGTCGGGCGCGGGCTTGCCGCGCTCGACGTCCTCCGCCGCGATAATGCCGGCAAACAACTCGCGGAGTCCGGCGCGGCGCACAATCGCTTCGGCCTCGGCGCGCAGCGTGCCGGTCGCGATCATCAGCGGAAACCGCCCCGCGCATTCGCGCGCAAATTTCTCCGCGCCCGGGTAGAGGACCTCGCGCTCCGCAACCATCGCTTGATAGACCACGCTCTTGCGCGCCATCAGGCCCGCGATATGTTCCTCGCCTGCGTCCATCCGATTCTCGAGCAGCACCATGGCGAAACAATCGTGATCGTTAAGTCCGATCAGCCGCGTGAAGTATTCGTCACGCGGGATTTCGATTCCTTCGGGGCGCAAAACTTCGTTGAAGGCCGCGAAATGGATCGGCTCGGTATCTACCAGGGTTCCGTCGAGATCGAATATGACCGCGCGAATCATCTTCGAACTATGCTTGCCATGCCCGGCTCGGCCTTGGAAGTGGGCGTGGCGAGGATCGCGGCGAGCCCGCGCTGGCGCGGCTCGTCGAGCCGGGCTGTCACGAATGTGAATCCACTTTAAAGCGCGCGCCCCACGCGTGCACGCTGATCGGTTCGACCTTCACGATCGGATTTTTCTCCGGCGTCAGACTCATCGCGCGGTACTGCAGATACTTGTCGCGCAGATGGCGTATCGCGAGCAGGTATTCCTCGGTGTCTTCGACCACGCGCGCGTGTCCGCGAATCAGCACGTAGGCGAGTTGCGACCAGTCTTCTTCATAGTGATCGATCACGATCGCGACGCGCGGATTTTCCGCGATATTGCGCATCCGCTTGAGCGCCAAACCGGTCTGACGCTTGGGTTTCTCGTCGATCGCGAAGTAGATGCGCTCGCCGTCGAACCAGTAGCAGAGCGGGATGTTGTGTGGAGCGCCGGCGCCGTCGGCGGTCGCCAGATGGGCGATGCGTGCGCCGGCGACGAACTCCCGCACGTGCGGATCGCCGAGCCGGGCGGCCGGATCATTCGCTGCGGCACGTTTCGCTCTCGTTGCCATCATCGTTTCTCCAGCTTGGCTTTCTCCAGCCGGTCTTCTTCCAGACGATCGAGCGCGCGGCGCGCCGCTCGCGCGAGCGACTCGTCGGCGGGGTCGGCCGCCGCGGACGTAAGTGCCGCCGTGGCGTCGGCGGTGGCGCTTTGCACATTGCCGAGCGCCGAGGCTGCGGCGCGGCGCACGCCCGCGTCCGGATCGGATTTGAGGCATTCGAGCACGATTCTTGCCGCCGCTGCTGGCGCATCGCGCAGCCGCGACAGCACTGCCAGCGCCGCCAGCCGCACGTGAACATCCGAGTCGTGCACGGCGCGCTCGACGACGCCGAGCAGTTCAGGGCCGGTGATCTCGAGGTCGCGGATGCAGTAGAGCGCCATCTTGCGCGCGTTGCGGTCGCTCTCGGGATCGGCGGCGAGTTTGAGGATGCACGCGCGAATCGGCGCAAGATTTTCGCGCCCGAGGCGGACCATCAGCTCGGTCGCCGCCCACCTGATATCGGCGTCGTCGTCGGACATCGCCTCGCACAGCGCGTCCGCGCAGGCAATCGCAAACGCGCCCCCGCCGATTTGGCCCAGCGCGTACGCCGCCGCCCATCGCACGCGGCGATCGGCGCTTGCGATCGACTCGCGAAGTTTTTCAGTGACGATTGGATTGCCCGCGGTGGCAATCGCCACGAGTTCATCGATCGCGCGGCGTTGAACGGCTTTGCGCGCGTCGCCAAGTTCCCGCATCGATTTCTCGATTGCCGAGGTGCCGGTGTGTTTTAACATTGAATGCAGAGGTCACCCCTGGCCGTGGCGACGGCAGCGCAGTATTAAGCCGTTGGCAGGGGCCGCGCCCGCCAACGGCGGGCGGCCTTAATACTGGGTGCAGGGGTCAGCCCCTGCCAGGGGTCACCCCTGCCTTTCAATTTACACCCGCGATCAGGCGCACGAGATTGGACAGCTCGCCCGCGCCGAGAAAGAAATTGTCGTTTTCGTTGTCGCCAAAAGTCTTGGCGACCGCATGTGAGACCGATGCCAGGTCGAGCGGATGGCCGCGAAGTTCGCTTTCGAGTTGGGCGATAGCCGGCGAATTGGCGATGAAATCCCCGGTGAGCCGCGCGGCCTCGATGGTGCCGTCGGCGTTGAGCGCGACCGCAGCCTCGATGGCGCCGAGTTGCGATGCGATTCGATTTCGGAGCGTCGGCGATGCTCCCACGACGGGCCGGTGTGTCCAGTTCGAGCTGGCGAGCGCATCCCCGCGGTGCTGCGCCTGGGCGGATTCGATCGCGGTCAACTCGCGGCGCCGAGTCTGGCCGAACGAACTGCGGTAGCCCGACGCGATCGCGCCGGCGAGCTCGCCGAAAGAGACATCGCGAGCAAGCTCGCGCACCACTTTGGTGGCGGACGCGGCGTCATACATGCGGCATGAAAGCGCGCCGTCGGGGTCGATGCGCTCCAAATCGTGCACGAGTTCTTCCATCCCGCGACTCTGCGCGATCGCCGCCTCGAAAAGCATCGCGCCCGCGGCGTCAGTCTCGAAAGTGCACATGGCAATCTCGCGCTGCTTGAAGGTTATCGCGTCGCGGCCGGGGTAGAAACAATCGATTCCGAGCGCGCGCAGGCCGGTCAGGATGCCGCGCGCGTAGCGATTCATGATCTGCTCGGGCTTCAGTTTTTTAACTGGCGCGGCGTCTTCCATCAGCAGCGCGGTGCGCGTCGGAGCAATGAGCGCAAGGCCGAGCCATCCTTGGCCCGCGCCGGCCACGCGGCCACCGGTCAGACGCCGTATCACGTTGATTCCGTTTTCGCTGTGCTCGGGCGCTGCGCCAAATGAATGATAGCGGCCGATCGAGATGGAGCGGCCCGGCGACGCGTAGATGAGCAGGACCGGCGCTGTCTGGCGCGCGGCGATGGCGTCGAGAAAATGAAGCTCGAGGCCGATGAGATCATCAGGAGCCAGCGCGGGCGCGAGGATTACGTCGAGCTCGGGCACCAGTAGATCGTATCCGCAGTGATTGTGCCGGGGAAGGCTGGCTATCGATTCGAACGCTGAGGCGCGCGGCTTGCCTCGGATTTCGTGCGAGTATAGTGTCCGCATCGAAAGAATACGGGTTGCCGCCTCAGGAATTTTTCCGCGTTTCGATTGCTTCATTGCTTCAATACCGACTAACCGGCGGTCCCACTGGAGAATCTTATGAGCGAAATTACTGGAGCAGAGCTGCTTCTGCGATGCCTCGTCAACGAGGGTGTCAAATTCGTGTTTGGTCTCCCCTGTCCGGAGGTCGATCCGCTGCTCGCCAAGTTGGAGCAGTACAAAGTGCGATTCGTCCCCGTTCGCCACGAGGCTGCCGCCGTCCACATGGCCGAAGGGCTGTACAAGACGACCGGCCAGGTGGCCGCGGTGCTTGGTAACCCCGGTCCCGGGTCTGCCAATCTGATCCCCGGCGTGATCACGGCGCGCCACGAGGGCGTCCCCGTCGTCGTTATCACCGCGCAGCATCGCCTGGGGATCGTCTATCCGTCGTCACCCGCGACCTTCCAGGGTCAGGATCAGCTCGAAGTCTTCAAGCCCGTGGTCAAATGGAGCGGTCCGATTCTGTCGTGGGAGCGTATCCCCGAAGTGATGCGGATTGCCTTTCGCGAAATGTGGATCGGCAGGCCGGGGCCGGTTCATATCGAGATACCGGCGCCCGTGATGTACGCGATGGGTGACGACGCAAAGGTCCGGCTGCTGACGCCGGATCAGTACCGGGCAGCGGGTCCGCGAGCCTCGCAAGCGCAGCTCGAGGAGGCGGCGCGGATGCTCGCCGGCGCCAAACGGCCGATCGTGATCTCGGGCGCCGGAGTAGATCGCGCCGGAGCCAACGAAGCGATGCTGGCAGTGGTCGAACTGCTCAAGTGTCCCGTCATCGGTACGATAGCCGGGCGGTCATCGGTGCCGGTCGATCATCCGAACTTCCTCAACGGCTACGGCCCTGGCGCGGATCTGGCGCGCAGCGAGTCGGACGTCATCCTGGTCGTGGGCTCGCGGATGGGTAACCTTGACATTCCTTACGACAAGTACTGGGGCGATCCCGCCAATAAGAAGCTCATCCAGGTAGATATCGATCAGCGCAACATGGGCGTCACGCGGCCGCTGACGCTCGGGATCGTTTCCGACGCGAAAAGCGCGCTCGAGGGCTTGTTGCGCATCCTCAAGACCGAGCGCGCCCGGCCCAAGGGCGGAGAGGACACGCAGCGCTATCGAGAGATTTCCCGCAAATGGTTCGAGGAGCGGTTCGCACCGGCCGTGGCCTGGCGCGGACCCGGGATTCATCCGGCGCTCGCGATGCAAGCAATCGGCAAGGTCTTCGGCTCGGACGCCATCTATGTCGCCGACGGCGGCAACACTTCGTTGTGGGCAGCCTGGTTTTTGCCATCGACCAAGCCGCGGTCGTACCTGAACATTCTTGAACTAGGCATGCTTGGCACGGGCATCCCTTCCGCCATTGGAGCGAAGCTTGGCAATCCGGCGCGCGAGGTCGTGTGCGTCAGCGGCGACGGAGCCGCGGGGTTCAACTTCATGGAGATGCAATCGGCTGCGCGCGAAGGCCTGAAGGTCAGGACCGTGGTGTTCGCCGAAGGTTCATGGACGATGGAGGAGCCGAATGAACGGATGCTCTTCGGACGCACGTTCGGCACCGAGATGGGGACGGTGAGATGGGATCGGGTCGCCGAGGGCCTGGGCTGCCAGCCGTTTTACGCCGAACGCATGGAAGACCTCGAAGCGGCGCTCAACGGCGCCAAGGCATCGAACGGACCGGCCGTCGTTTGCCTCAAGACCAATCGCGATGCCAACCTGGCGATCCCGATGGAGCTCGGCATTCGCTTCGCCGAGGTGTACCAGGGTCCAATGGGATGATGCGGCCAATGAAACTTTCAATTTTACCGATCATGCTCGCGATCCTGTTCGCGCTTTCGATTCTCGCGATCGCGCCGCTCTCCACCCCGGCGTGGTGCGGCGATTCACCCGCGATAGCCAGGGTGCTTGCTTCGCCGCCCGCGCCGGATGTCGGCATGAGCACTCAGTGCGCCTTCTGCGGCATGAAGCTCTATGTGAAGAAAGACACGCCCGGCGTCGAGTACGCGGGCAAGCAGTACTACTTCTGCGACACAACGGAGCGCGACGCGTTCATCGCGAATCCCGGGAAGTATCTGCATAAGGCCGAAAAAAAATGACCGCCGCTCTTCTTCCAGCGCCCGGATTGCCGCTCAATTAGGGGCAATCCGCGACAAGGATTTGTTCTGCAAGGGAACTCCCTGCGCAACTAGCGCCGGACACCGTCGAACTGTTTTTCGCCTAGAATGAAACGGGCGGCCGCTCGCTACTGGGATGGTCTACGCGCTTAATAAATCAACGTAGCATGTCTTGACATAGCCCTCTATCTTCTGCCATGTTCGCCTGACCGAGCTTCTGAGCTTCTCAGGTTCGCCATGATTGTCGGCGACTCGCATCTGCCCGCTGACCGCTTTGGTTGACCGGGACGCGGCTGTTCTATTTGTGAATTTTCAGCATCGTGGGCCGATTTGATGACAGGCAGAGAGCAAAGAAGTGCAGGTGGAGCCAAAGGGCTAAAAATTGACCACGGGCTCTGAAATAGTGCTTACGCCGTTGACTGCGTTTATCGTCGCGGTGGCGATGATGCCGGTGGCAAAAGCAGCGGGCGTTCGCTTCGGGATCGTTGCACAACCTTCAAGCGACCGCCCCCATGCCAAGCCGACCGCGCTGCTGGGAGGCCTGGCCGTGATGGCGGGCCTGATCGCCGCGATCGGATTCGTCGGCGTCCTGTCAGGATTGCCGTACCATAGTCTCCCCTGGCTCGCGGGGTTTGCGGTCGCGATGTGCCTGGTTGGATTGCTCGACGACATCGTCGATCTGCGGCCGCGGCATAAACTGATATTGGAACTGACTGCGATCTTCATCCTCGGAGGCCGGGGGCCCCAGCTCGACATCCTTCCCTACCAGCCGCTCAATATCGCGCTCACGATTTTCTGGCTGATCACGGCGACCAACGCGTTCAACTTAATCGACGGGACCGACGGCCTTGCGGCGGGAGTCGGAATTGTCGCGGCGTTGAGTATCGCGACCGTCGCGGGATTGCATCAACACGCGGGAACGATGGTCGTGGGGCTGGCGCTGGCCGGCGCACTGGCGGGATTCATGGTTTTTAACTTTCCGCCCGCATCGATTTTCATGGGTGACGAAGGCGCGCTGGCGGTCGGGCTTGTGCTGGGAGTGCTGTCGATTCAAGCCAGTCACCATGGCGAGGGTTCTCTGCCCGCGCGGCTGGCGATGCCATTGCTGGCGCTCATGGTTCCGCTGCTCGACACGGTGACGGTGACGGTGACGAGGCTGGCGACGGGAAATCCGATATCGAAACGCGGCCTCGATCATTCGCATCATCGGCTGACGCGGCTTGGCATGTCGAGCTGGAGCGCGGCGGCGACGCTGATCGGCCTGCAGGCGATAGCGGGCGGTTGCGCGATCGCGCTGACCTTAGTTCCGGGTTACGACGCGGTGTTGTTGTTGCCGTTCATGGCGCTGTTCTTTGCGCTGGTGGCATTGTTCCTGATGGATCGATCGTTCGACGGGGAGTCTCCCGGTCAAATCGAAGACCTGCCCGCGATCGCGCGCGTTATCCTGAGCTTCGGCTACAAGCGTCGATTCGTGGAGTTGGTTCTCGATGTGGCGCTGGTGGCGGCGGCGTATTTTGGCGCGATGATGCTGCGATTCGATTTCGATCTCAGCATCGCGCAGGTGGACCAAATGCTGATCGGCCTGCCGTGGATTGTGATGATCGGTTGCGGCGCGTTCCTGGTGGCAGGCGTTTATCGCGGGATATGGCGCTACACGGGACTGGCCGAGGGTGTGCGCTTTGTGCTGGCGGCGGTGATCGCCGGGCTCGCGGTGAAGCTGGCGTCGGCGATGCTGCCGATAACTATTTCGCGCGCGGCGGTGGTGCTCTTCGTAATTTTGCTGTTCAATTTCCTGGTCGCAACGCGCTGGTCATTCCATGTTTTCCAGCGGATCGGACGGTTCCTTGCGCATTCGGCAAGGCGCCTGGTGATCGTCGGGGCGGATGCGCGTGGTGCGGCGGCGGTTCAACACCTGCACTCGACGATCGGAGCGGGCGCCGAACTGCTGGGACTATTGGACGACGACAGTTTCAAGCACGGCAAGCTATTCCACGGCTATCCGGTGCTCGGGTCGCTCGACAATCTGGGCGAGATCATGGCGCGAACGCCGTTCGACGAAATCGTTGTTGCGCAGGAGACGCTCTCTCCCGCCCAACTGGCGGCGCTCGAGTCGTTCACGCTGAGTCATCGGATAACGCTTCGGCGCTTCTGGCTCGGCGTAACCGACATGAGCGCGCCCGCGATTTCAGATCGCCGGCTCACTACTGCCTGACTGGGGCGGCCCCGAAAGTTTGCGGCCTGCTTTTTTCGCTCACGATGGGTGCGTCGCGCGCACCGGTAAATCCGATGGTCCGACCGTTACCGGGACCGTCAAGGGCGGGCCTATCGAGCGCGAGCTCTGGTTCCTCAGTTCAGCCACGAGCGAAATTTCGAGCTCATAGCGGCCGGGCGCATCGGGGGCGGATGCCGACGCTTCGAGATCCATCGAATCGCCCGGAAAGACGTTCAGGTGAAGTTCGCGGCGGGCTTCGCTGTCTCCGACCACTCTCCCATCGCGCTTCCATTCCCATCTCAGGCTGACTACGCCGCGTTCATCGGGTGAACGCCCCGTGAGCCATACCGCCTTGCCGGTGTTGGTTGCGCGGAATGAAACGCGGACGCGCGCGCCCGGCGCGGCATCAAGCGGAGGCGGATTGAGCACGATCAAGCGGGCGTCGAGCAGCTCGGGAGAGTTGCGGCTGGTCCAACGGTGGCCCAGCGCGATCCTGATCGAGTCGAAAGTCGAGCGCATCGGATCGACGACCGGATTGTCGCTCCATAACCACAGTCGCGTGTCAGCATCGTTGAGCGCCCAACTGTTCCATCCTCGATAGCTGATGAACGCTCCGAACGCGTTGGCGGTTATCGACCATGCGCCGAGCACCGCGAACGCAATCGCAAGCGCGCGGCGGTTGCGGATGGAATCTGCGAGCGGAAACAGGGCGAACGCCATTATCGGCGTGAGATCCGCCAGCAGCCGCGGACCGAAAGACTCGCCGCCTGATGTCTTATGCCATTTCGCGACGATCAGGATGCTCAAGATCGCGCCGACTCCAAGGTAGCGCAGCAGCACCTCGCCATTTCGCCGCCACGCCAGCGCCAACCCGGCGAGCGACAGAATAAAAATCGGCGAGTAAAAGAGCAGTCCGCGGCCGGGACTGAGCACCACCGCGGCCAATCCATGCGCGAGCGAAGTGGCCCAGAATCCGCCGAGCGGCACGCGCTGGCCGCCCACCGAGGCCGGCTGCGTGAAAAATTGGACTCGAAACGGCGTGCCGAAGTAGGCGGCGTTGTACCACAGTTGAAACAGCAGCGGCGCGATCGCGGCTGCGATGAACTTCCAAATCTCGCGGCGATAGCTGACCAGCACATACAGGCCGAGCGGCGCCGCGATGAGCGCATCGACCGGGCGGGTAATTACCTCGAATGCGAGCGGCAGTCCCGCGTATCCCGCAAAGCGTGGATCGTCGCGGGCGCACACCAGGCAATAGATCGCCGCCGCGAGCGCGAGCTCGGCGGGACCGTGCTGCCATAACGCCTGGCTGCTTACGCTCAGACTGCTGGTGCCCAACGCATAGATGAGCGTGAGCAGCATCGCCATCCAGTTGGCGGTCACGCGCGCGGCGGCCATGTAAAGCAGCAGGGCGGAGAGCGCCACGATCGTAGCCGCCGAGACTTTTTCGAGCTCGGAGAAAATCCGGCTGCTCGGGCTGACGCCGGACAGGACCGACGGCATATAGAATGGCAATGCGATCAGCGCGGCGCCGACCGGATAGTCGGACACGTAATGGCCGCCGCTCTCACGCAGATAGTAGGGAATCCTTTTCGCGCCTGGATTCTTCAGCTGATCGAGGTAGAAGTTCCCGTGCTCCAGGATGCTCAGCGGCAGATCTTTCGCCGGCACCGAATCGCCGCCGGAAATCGTGCGGCCATTGGCGAGAAATACGATCAGCGCAACCGAGAAAATTATGAATCCCGGACTTGAGCTCAGCGCGCCTTCGATCGAGCCGTGTCGAAAGATCGTTCGCAGGAGCGCCAGTCCGAGCGTCGCGACGATCGCGGGCCATAGCTTGTTGGCCTCGAACCGCACGCCAACGAAAGCCAAATTTACCGCATAGCCGCCTGTCACGAGGATCGAGAGCAGGTAAATCCCGGCAATTGCGCAGGCCGCGGCCGCGAGCTTTTGAAGCAACCGAAAATTCACGGGGGTCGGATGCACGACGGTATATCACGCGCGCCGCGCGCGCTTAAGCTCAATTGACTCGGATTGGCGGCTTGAAAAAAAACGAATCGACCGCGCGGACGCGACCCGGCTCAGTGTCCGCCCGCTGGCGCCTGCATCGTCGAAGGCGACGCGGCCGCTACCGGCGTAGCCTCGCCAAGCGGGGTGGATTGAGGCGCGGGTGTCGCCGGTGCTCCGACCGGAGCCATCGCTTCTTGCCCGTATTTCATCGCCCCGAGAGGACGTCCGCTCAGGTTCGCGGTCGCTGGCGCCGGGCTGTCGAGGAGCGCCTCCGCCACGCCTTCATTTTCGAACGGGCGGCGCACGTCCAGCGGCGCCGGCTCGACGACGTGGCCGATGTTGACGTCCTCCGCATCGACGCGAATCTTGCTGGCCACAATGACTCCGCGTTCGGCGCGAAGATCGTAAAGTCCCGGCGGCAGATCCGCCGTGAATGAGCCGTCGGGCTTGGTCGGCGCGATGTAGATATCGCTGGTGACGCGGTTCTCGTAATGAAGCCAGCGTCGCTCTGCCGGTCTGCCGTCCCGGTACGACATCAAACCGCTCACGTTCGCTGCGCCCGCAATCCGCGCCCCGGCAGCCAGACCTGCGGCGACTGCGAGCGATACGGCTACCGCCGCGAAACGAAGCTTGCGCCCCGGCCTGACATCGGAAATGTTCTTCACAACGACTCCATGGCAACGTGTCTTGCGCCGGATGAATTGTAGCCGCTGCTGCTAGGCGCTTTTCTTGACCTTGCCTGCGCGGATACATCGCGTGCAGACCAGGATTCGCCGCACGTTGCCGTTAATCTCGGCGCGCACTTCCTGCAGGTTGGGATTCCAGCGCCGCTTGGTCTTGTTGTTGGCGTGGCTGACGTTGTTGCCGACTGACGGCTGCTTCTTGCAGTATGCGCAATGTCTCATGAGTCTTCCGTTCGATCCTGGATAATTCTGCTAGGGTAGCCCGACCTGCGGCCGCGTGAAAGAGGGTGAATAGCTTGCCTTGAGCAGCGCCCCGCCGACTGCTTCTCCCGTCAGCACCGCGCCCGCGTCGCATCCGCACTTGAGGCTCATCAGCCACGCGCTGCGCCCGAGCGCGCCCGCATAGCTGTCGAGCCGCACCTTGAGCCCCTGCGGCGCGTCCTTGTCCTCGACGGTCAGGTCCTTGGCGCTGACGATCACTTCGTTGGGGATCGAGCCGGTCTGCTCGCTGAAGAGCTGCTTGATCATCGCGACGAACGCCGCATGGTCCAGCGCGGGCACGTCGCTCCTGATGACGCCGTCGTAAATCGATTCGGCGCGGCGATCGGGCGCGCCCGCCAGCACCCGCCTAATCGAATCCGCGCGCGAGCTTTCGGCCGACGGCGCCTTCTCATAGTCGGCCAGCATGACGCGCGCCGCGCCGGCGTTCCCGCCCGCCATCGCTCCCAGCGTGCGTCCCAGCAGCGCGTTGGCCGCACTGCGCCGCAACTGACCCTGCGCGCTCGCGATCATCCGCTGAACTTCGGGGTTGTTGATCCCCGCCGATCTGAAGACCGCCATCGCGTCCTCGCCGTCGCCGCGATCGAGCAGATTTTTCGCCGTGTCAAGCGGACTCAGCGCACCGGTGTCGCGAATCGACGCGGTCTGCAGATAGAGCTTGGTCGCCGCGACCAGCTTCGTCTCGACCCGCGTCTGCACCGCCTCGAACGCCTGCCATTGATCGCTCGAAATAAGTTTCTTGCCGGTGGCGCGCTCGGCGAACAACTGCGCCGGCATCGCCAGAATGGCGGCGGCGCCGCCTATCACCGGCTCGCTGTCGGTAAAGGTGAAGCGATGGCGATCCTCGGCCAGCGTGGAAAGATTGAGCGTCCAGATTTCGTAAGCGCCGGTGAATCGCGCCTCGTTCGAGTCGCGCTGCGATTGAAAGGACTCGGGCGGCAGGCTCACCACCATCACCGCGTCGAGCCGATCGTCGGCCTCGCCCGCAACGAATCGCTTGACGCACGCATCGACCCCGCCCGGCGGCTGAATCGGCACCACCTTCACGTTCGGCAGCGCGCCGACAACGCGGTCGATGTCGGCTTCGGTCTGAGGCGAGATCGGTCCAATCACGCCGACCCCGATCCTGATGGGCGCCGCAATCGCGCCGGCCGCGGCTGCGGCCACAATGATTGCCGCACCGAGCAGCATCGCCGTAATTTTTCTCATCGCTGGAATGCTCCGGCAAGTTCGCCGGGCCGAGAGCTTTTCAAAACCCGCCGCGATCTTCAACCCGTGCAATAGCCATTCCCCCGTTTTGACGCCGGATCGGCGAGTTGCTTGAGTATCCGGTCCGAAAGCTACAATGTCTAGTCAGGTTGCGCCGGAGATTTCTTTGAACAGGCTCCGGCGCCGCGGACCCCGATGCCCGAGCACATAGTTCACATATTGCCCGAGCAAGTCGCCAGCCAGATTGCGGCGGGCGAAGTCGTCGAGCGGCCGGCCTCCGCCGTCAAGGAGCTGGTCGAGAACTCGCTCGACGCGGGCGCTCGCTCGGTAAGCGTCGAGATCCTGGGCGGCGGCTCGGCGCTGATCGCCGTCGCCGACGACGGCTGCGGCATGACGCGCGCCGACGCGATCCTTTCGCTCCGGCGTCATGCAACTTCCAAGATTCGAAGCGCCGCCGACTTGAGCGCGATTCGCACGCTCGGGTTTCGCGGCGAGGCGCTCGCCTCGATCGCCAGCGTGTCGCATCTTCGGATGCAAACCCGTCGCGCCGCCGACGAACACGGCGTCGAGGTCGCCGCCGAGGCCGGCAACATCGAGGATACGCGGACGTGCGCGATGGCGGCGGGAACCCGAATCGAAGTCCGCCAGCTATTCTTCAACACTCCGGCGCGGCTCAAGTTCTTGAAGAAGCTGGCGACCGAGCAGGGCGCCATCGCCGAGGCTTTTCAGCGCATCGCGCTTGCCAACCATCGCATCGCGTTTTGCCTGACCGCCGACGGCCGCACGATCTTCGATTTGCCGCGCGCCAACTCGGTGCTCGAGCGATTCCGCCAGGTGTTCGGTCCCAGGATCGCGTCCCGGATGCTTGCGTTCGGCCTCGATCGCCCCGGCATTCGCGCGCAAGGACTTGCCGCAACCAGCCAGGAGTCGTTTGCCACCGGCAGGATGATCTTCACCTTCGTCAACGGCCGCTCGGTTCGCGATCGAATGTTGATTCGCGCAATCGAGCAGGCCTACCAGACGCTGATCCCGCGCGGTCGCCATCCGGCGGCGTTGCTGTTCGTCGATATGCGGCACGAAGATGTTGACGTCAACGTGCATCCGATGAAGACCGAGGTGCGATTTCGCAATGGCGGCGCGGTTTTCGACGTCGTTTATCACGCGCTTCGCGACCGATTGGCGGATCAGACGGAAAATGCGCCCGTCGCAACTTTGGTTGATACGCCGGCGGCGGGCGGCCGAAGCGCCAGCGCCATCCGCCGATGACGCCGCGATGGGACCCGTCACGACGGCGTCGATGGGCGAGGATGCTCGCGGCGGCCAATCGGCCAACGCCACCGGCGATTCGGTTCCGAATCCGCGCACCGACGGGCCATTACGGCTCGTGCCCGATGCGCCCACGGAGAAAGCGTTTCAGCGCCCGCTCAGCCTCGCCTACGATCGCGACGCGCGCGGCGGCGGCGCGGCGGTGGCGGCGCATGCCCCGGTGCCAATCCCAATGTACTCGAAGCTCAGGGTGGTCGGACAAATCTTCGCCGGGTACATCGCGCTCGAGACCGAGGAGGGGTTGCTTCTGATCGATCAGCACGCGGCGCACGAGCGCGTTACCTTCGAAAAGCTGCGCCGCGAACTCCGCGACGGCGGGATTCGCACGCAGGCGATGCTCGCGCCGGTGCCGGTCGAGCTCAATCCCGCGCGCGCGTCGCAGGTTCATGGCGCGTTGAGCGAGCTTCGCGCGATGGGCTTCGATGTCGAGCCATTCGGGCCGACTACGCTGCTGCTTAAGGGTGCGCCGGCGGTGTTCGGGCCCGAAGGCGGCGCGAAACTGCTCACCGACATGATTGAGAGCATGGGCGACAACGAAAGCGGCTTTCGCGGCGGCGGCGAGGCTGCGTTCGAGAATTGGCTGAAGCAACTCGCGTGTCACGGCTCGGTTCGAGTCGGGCGAGTGCTCGAGCCGGCGGAAATCCATTCGCTGCTCGCCGAACTCGATCGCACCGAGTTCAAGACCAACTGCCCGCACGGGCGCCCGGTGCATATTCAGTTCGGACGCGGGCAAATCGAACGAATGTTTCGCCGATGAGCGGCTTGCCCCAAACAGCGGCGGCGGGAGCCGCGGCGCGGACGCATCCGGCGCGGATAGCGGTCGGCTTTATCGTCGGGCCGACCGGGGCGGGCAAGTCCGCGCTGGCGATCGAAGTGGCCGAGCGCTCGAACTGCGAGATAATCAACGCCGACTCGCGGCAGTTTTATCGCGGGATGGATCTCGGCACGGCGAAACCGTCGGCCGAAGACCGCCGGCGCGTGCCGCATCATCTTATAGACGTGCGCAGTCCCGGCGAGCCGCTCGACGTGGCGGAGTTCGCGCAAATTGCGCGCGCGGCGGTCGAGGAGATCGCGGCGCGGGGGCGAAATCCGCTGGTGGTCGGCGGCAGCGGGCTTTATTTGCGCGTGATCCGCGGCGGCATCTTTCGCGGCCCGGCCGCGTCGGCGGAAATTCGAGACCGATTGGCGAAAATCGCGGCCGAGCGCGGCGTCGCGCATCTGCATCGGCAGTTGCGCGAGATCGATCCCGACGCGGCGAATCGAATCGGCGTCAACGACCTGTACCGAATCGTACGCGCAATCGAAGTCTTTGAATTAACCGGCGAAACAATTTCGGCGCATCAGCGGCGCCATCGGTTCGCCGACAACGGCTACGACACTTTGACCGTGGGCGTCGAAGTCGAACGGAAAAAGCTCTACGAGGCGATCGACCGGCGCTTCGATGCGATGATGGCGGCCGGGCTGGTCGGGGAAGTGCGCGCGCTGATCGAGGCGGGATACTCGCCCGAGAAGCCGCCGCTGAGTACGATTGGGTATAAGCAGATCGCGGCGCATCTGCGCGGCGAGATCGCGCTGGCCGATGCGATCGCGCAGGCCAAGCAGGAATCGCGGCGGCTGGCCAAGCGCCAAATCACATGGTTTCGCCGCGAGCCGGAGATCGTGTGGCTTGACCCGGAGCGCGGCGCTCAGGATGCTCTTGCATTGTTCGAGAAATTTTTTGCGACGAGCAGGCGTGAAGCAGATTGAAAGGCAATTCGAACGGACATAAGGCGCGCGGCGAGAAACGTCGCGCGATTGATATCGCGACCGCCGAGGTCGCCGGCGCCGCAAGCGCCCAGCGCGATCGAGCGCGTGCGCCTGGCGCGCCATCCCAATCGGCCGCAGACGCTCGATTACATCGACTTGCTGATGCGCGACTTTATCGAGATACATGGCGACCGTCGCTTCGCCGACGACGCTGCGATCGTGGCGGGACTCGCCTATTTCGGACGCCGACGCGGTCGCCGTCGTGGGTCATCAGCGGGGCCGCTCGACCACCGAGAGAATCAAGCGCAATTTCGGCAAGCCGCTGCCCGAGGGCTATCGCAAGGCGGCGCGCGTTTATGAGCTGGCGGAGCGGTTTGGGCTGCCGATAATCACATTGATCGACACGCAGGGCGGTGAGTCCGGGGTGGGCGCGGAGGAGCGCGGACAGATCGAGGCGATCGCGCGCAACCTTGAGCTGATGGCGCGGCTGACCGTCCCCACCGTCGCGTGCGTGATAGGCGAGGGCGGCTCGGGAGGCGCGCTGGCGCTCGGAGTGGCCAACGCGGTGCTGATGCAGGAGAACGCGTGCTACTCGGTGATCACGCCGGAAGGATGCGCGGCGATTTTGTGGCGTGCGGGGGGCGAGGAGAATGTTGCGGCGGCGGCCGCGGCGTTGAAGTTGTCGGCGCCCGATTTGCTGGAGCTGGGATTGATCGACGAGATCGTGCCGGAGCCGGCCGGCGGAGCGCATACCGCGCCCGCCGAAGCGGCCCATCTGATCGGCGCGGCGCTCGCGCGCCATCTGGAGCGGCTGGTCAAGCTCAAGCCGGCCGAGTTGCGCCGGGCGCGCGAGCGGAAGTTCGCGGCGATGGGATCGGCATTTCTGACCCGCGGGCGCGCGGACAGCGATCGTGGGAGCGACTAGCAGTCGAATCGTGGCTGCGGGCTCGCCCGCGAGCCGCACCAAGACCGGAACCAGGGATACGCGGATACCGCGAACACCCCAGAAACCATTAAGACACCGGAGACGATGGGAAACGTAAAAGGTGGCGGAAACACTGAATCATAAGCGGCAATCGCTCGGAAATAACAGGATTTCAGAAAGAGTTGAGTTTTGAATGTGCGCTTTCTCGCCGTTTCATGATTGAGTCGGCGCTGGATTGCAGCGGAGATCCCAAAAGATGCGCTGCACCGCTCGCAATGATGCTACCTGGCGGAATCTGCGACGTTGATGATTTTGCGGGTGATGCCGATAATCTGATCATCGCGGCGCAAGAGCCTGTTGTATGGGCTGCTGAAGCGCGAAGGTGAGGCCGGCAAAGCGCGCTAGCCGGTCTCGCCGACAAACTCGCTCTAGTAAGGAGGTTTTCGATGGCAAACAAAACCAAAGGTGCCGAGCGGAGGGAAAAACTCCGGCAGACTCTATTCCCAAAGGAGGAAGCATGGATTGGTTTCACGCGGAGAAAGGGTGGTTTCGCGGCCTCGAACGCTTCCCGCTGGTGCTTGGCCTGATTGACTCAAAGGACAAGAGTGGGAAAGCCCGGATTTCCAACGTGTACTTGGAACTGTGGGCGAGGGACATGGGCGAGGGACTGATAGAAATGAAGGACCAGGAGACACATGCGTATTGTGCTGGGTATTGGGGATCGCGTGGTGTTCGTACTTGGCAGGAGCGTATGCGAATTCTTGAGGACTTGGGCTTCATCAAAATCAAACCAGCAGGAAATCGCAAGTACGGCTATGTTCTGTTGATCCATCCCGCGAACGTCATCGAAAAATTGCAGGCACAGGACAAGCTCCCGCTGAATTGGCTGGATGGGTATAGCGTTCGGCAGATCGAAACGAGGGAAATGACGCTTGAGGAAAGAAAACAGGCCAGGGAAGCGGCAGCAAAGGTTGTCAGTATTCAAGATTCGCCAGCGGCCAAGAGAAAAGCGACCAGTGGGAAGGTCAGCTGAAGCGATTGTTCGATCGATTAGCAATTCACCAATTGAATGTGAAACCCACCGTGGGTTTGCAGGGGTGACCCCTGCCCCCAACGTTAAGGCCGCGCTCCGTTGGCGCGCGCGGTTTCTTAATACCGGCCTCCCGTGCCAACGGGTCTTAATACTGGCTGGCCGTGGCGACGGCAGCGCAGTATTAAGCCGTTGGCAGGGGCCGCGCGCGCCAACGGCGGGCGGCCTTAACACTGGGTGCAGGGCTCAGCCCTGCCGTTGAAAAGGGGCGGGCAGTAGGGTACCCATTCTGGTCTCGATGTCGTCACGGATAGCCAGGAAACCGGCCGCGGCCGCCACCACCGCCGAGCCGCCGTCGATCGAGACCCTGCGCGCGCGGATGGACGAGATAAACCTCAAGATCCTGCGGCTGGTGTCGTTGCGCGCAAATCTCGCGATGGAGATCGGCCGGCTCAAGCATCATCATGGCGAGGTTTATCAGCCGGCGCGCGAGCGTGCGATGATCGAAAAGATGATCGCCGAAAATCCGGGGCCGCTCACCGACGAGCAGCTCAAGCGAATTTATGTCGAGATAATTTCGGCCTGCCGCGCGCTCGAGCACGAGCCGCGAGTGGCCTTCCTCGGCCCGCGAGCATACCTACTCGCACGAGGCGGCGCGGATGCGGTTCGGATCGAGCGTCGAGCTGATACCGCTGGACGTCGTTCGCGGCGGTGTTCCAGGCGATCGAGAACGGACGCGCCGATTTCGGCGTGGTGCCGGTGGAGAACTCGACCGAAGGATCGGTGACGCTGACGCTCGATCTGCTGATCGACACGGCGCTGGTGATAGTCGGCGAAGTGCTGCTGCCGATTCGGCATTCGCTAATGTCGCTGAGCGGCGCGCCGGGCGAGGTCAAGCGGATCGTGTCTCATCAGCAATCGCTGGCGCAATGCCGCGCCTACCTGAGCTCGAATTTCCCCAATTGCGAGACCGAAGCGGTCGCCTCCAATGCGCTGGCGGCAAAGCGCGCCGCCGGCGGATTCGTCAATCGCGGCGATCGCGTCGGCGGCGGCCGGCGAGGCGTACGGGCTCAAGCCGATCGCGACGAACGTGCAGGACGTCGCGGCCAACACGACGCGGTTTCTGGTGATGGGGACGCGGCCGGTGGCGCGCTCGGGCAAGGACAAGACGACGCTGCTGTTCGCGGTTGCGGACCGGGTGGGCACGCTCAACCAGGCGCTGAGCCTGTTTGCGCGCAACGCGATCAATATATCGAAGATCGAATCGCGTCCGCTGCGGGCGCGGCCGTGGGAGTATCTGTTCTTTGTTGACGTTATGGGGCATCGTGACGACCCCAAGCTGGCGCGCGCGCTCAACGCGCTCGAGCGCAAGGCCCTATTCTTGAAGGTCTTAGGATCGTATCCTGAAGGAAGGTCGGCCGCTGCCTGAGCCGGGCAGCCGGAAAAGCGTTTCCACTTTTCAATTTCTCACTGCCGTTCACCTACTTTGATCAAAGCTCAAGATCTCGTACTACCCTTCGGTCGCCGCGCTTGCTCCTTACGAGCCGGGCAAGCCGATCGAGGAGTTGCAACGCGAACTCGGGATCGGCGAGCCGGTAAAGCTGGCCTCCAACGAGAATCCGCTGGGGCCGTCGCCGCGCGCGATAGAGGCAATCAAGGCGGCGCTGCCGGAGCTCAATCGCTATCCCGACGGCGCCAGCTACGAGCTGCGGCGCAAAATCGCGGAGCATCACAAGCTTGCAGTGGAGCGGGTGTTCGCGGCGTCGGGATCGGTCGAGGTGCTCCACCTGCTCGCCTTTCTTTATCTGCGTCCCGGACTGAACTCGGTTTACTCGGAGCATTCCTTCGCCATTTATCCGCTGGCGACCGCGGCCGCCGGCGGCGAGCATCGCGTCGCCAGGACCAGCGACGGATTCTCGCACGACCTCGACGCGATCGCGGCGGCGATCGACGCCGACACGCGGATAGTTTTTCTCGGCAATCCGAACAATCCGACCGGCACGATTTACCGGCGCGCCGAATGGAAGCGGTTTCTGGCAGCGCGTTCCCGACAACGTGGTGATCGTCGCCGACGAGGCCTACTTCGAATTCGTGCGCGACCCGCATTATCCCGACTCGCTCGAGGACCACGACGATCGCCGGCTGATAATCACGCTCAGGACCTTCTCGAAAATTTTCGGGCTGGCGGGAATGCGCGTCGGATACGCGGTGGCGCGGCCCGACCTGATCCAGATGCTGCATAAGGTGCGCCAGCCGTTCAACGTGACCTCGCTGGCGCAGGTGGCGGCGATCGCCGGGATGGACGACCGGGCGCATATCGCCAGAACGCTGCAAGTCAACGCCGAGGGGATGGATTACCTCGAGCGCGAGTTCCGCCGGCTCAAGCTGCCGTTCGTGCCGAGTCACGCGAATTTTATCCTGGTCGAGGTCGGCGACGGGCGCGCGGTTTACGAGAAGCTGCTGCGCAAGGGCGTGATCGTGCGCGCGATGAACGGCTACGGCTATCCGCGCCACGTGCGAATCAGCGTCGGCCTGCCCGAGGAGAATCGCCGCCTGGTCGCGGCGCTCGGCGAGGTGATCGGCGGGTAGGCTGATGGCGCAGTTAT
The DNA here is from genome assembly GCA_963743865.1 of uncultured delta proteobacterium. Taxonomy (GTDB): domain Bacteria; phylum Desulfobacterota; class Binatia; order Binatales; family Binataceae; genus Binatus. The sequence goes on along the minus strand of CAVURG010000006.1, from coordinate 1,939,107 downwards.
TTAGGCAAATGACCGTGTGCGGAGTCGGCCTGATCGGAGGCTCGCTCGCGCTCATCGCGCGCCACGCAGGCCTCGTGGGCAAAGTGGTCGGGCTGGGACGCTCGCAGGCGAACCTGGACGTTGCGATCGCAGCGCGGCATGATCGACGTCGCGACGCGCGATCCGGTCGCGGCGGCGCGCGGCGCGGACCTGATCGTGCTGGCGGTGCCGATACTGACCATGCGCGCGACGCTGGAAAAAATGATCGAACACACGGCGCCCGACGCGGTGGTGACCGACGTCGGCAGCGTCAAGGGATACGTGGTGCGCGAGCTGGAGCCGCTGATCACGGGGAGCAGATCGCTTGTCGCGGCGCATCCGGTGGCCGGCAAGGAAACCACCGGCGCGGCGGCGGCGGACCCCGGGCTGTTTCGGGACCGGCGCGTGATAATCACGCCGTCGGCGAAGAGCACGCCCGCCGCGATCGCTAAAATCGAGCAGCTTTGGGACGAGACCGGCGCGTGCGTCGAGATGATGGACGCTTCCGACCGCACGACCAAATCCTCGCGCGCTCGAGCCATCTGCCGCAGATAGTATCGAGCGTGCTGGCGGCGTCGCTCAAGGGCGAGCAGGTCGGGGACAAGATTGCGGCGGAGTACGGCGCCGGCGGACTGCGCGATACCACGCGGCTGGCGGCGTCGTCGTGGGAGATGTGGCGCGACATCTTTGTGACCAATCGCGAGGCGATCGCCGCGGCGCTGAGACTCTACGGCGCAACCTTCGCGGAGTTTCAGCGCGCTGGTCGAGGCCGGCGACATCGAAGGGGTCGAGAAGATTTTCAATCGCGGCCGGGCGATGCGGGAAGAGATCAGGTGAAGCGCAAAGCGGCCGATAATTGCGATCGACGGGCCGGTCGGTGCGGGAAAATCCGTGGCCGCGCGCCGGCTCGCGCGCGAGCTCGGGTTCTCGTACCTGAACACCGGCGCGATGTACCGCGCGGTCGCGATCGCGGCGCGCGCGGCGGGCGTCGGCCCGGACGACGCAAACGTCCAGGCGCGATTGGCGCCGGTGCTGGCCGCGATAAAGATCAGGTTCGACGGCGAAAAGATCATGCTCAACGATCGGGACGTGAGCGCGTCGGTCGGAGAGCCGGAAATCGGCGACCTCGCGTCGCGCTTCTCGACGCTGGGCGCGGTGCGCGCGCGGATGCGCGAGCTGCAGCGCGCGGCGGGCGCGGGCGGCGGAGTGGTGATGGAAGGACGCGATATCGGCACCGCGATTTTTCCCGACGCCGAATTCAAGTTCTTTCTCGACGCGGACGTGAAGATGCGCGCCGCGCGCAGATTTGCGGAACTGGCGGCGAAAGGGCGCGACGATTGCCGAGCACGAAGTGCTCGAGCAACTGATCGAACGCGACCGGCGCGACCGCGGGCGCGAGCTGGCGCCGCTCAGGCGCGCGGACGACGCGATGGTGATCGATTCAACCGAACCTGTCGATCGACGCGGTGGTCGCGGCGATGAAAGCGCAGATCAATGCTCGAATCAACGCCGGCAAGGGCTTGAAACGCAGCCTAGCCCGGTTGTAAGGATTGCACAGCCTCGAAGTCCCGGAAGGTCCCACTAAATGGAGAAAGCGTTGCCTGAACAAATGAGCGGAGGAGAAAATGACTTTGAGTCGCTGATGGAACAGAGCCTGAAGGCTCCCCGTCCCGGCGATGTGCTCGTCGGAAGAGTGCTTCTGATCACCCGCGACAGCGTCATCATCGACATCAACTACAAGTGCGAAGGGCAGGTCCCGCTCGCCGAATTCCTTGACCATGAAGGCCACCCCACGGTCAAGGAAGGCGACGAGGTTGACGTGTATTTCGAAGGCACCGAGACCGAAAACGGCACGGTGATGCTTTCGCACGCGAAGGCCGAGAAGTTCAAGGTCTGGCGCGAACTCGACAAGGCGTTTCAGACGGAGACCCCGGTCGAAGGCGTGGTGCTCGGCAAAGTCAAAGGCGGACTGAAAGTCGATATCGGGGTGCCGGCCTTCCTGCCGGGATCGCATGTCGATATTCGTCCGGCGCGCAACCTGGACCGATACGTCGGGCAGCGCGGCCGCTTCCAAATCCTCAAGTTCAATCGCGCGCGCGGCAACGTGGTGGTCTCGCGCCGCAGCGTGCTCGAGCGCGAGCGCGCATCGCTCAAGGAACAGACGCTCAAGGTGCTCGAAGAGGGCGTGATCCTCGAAGGCACCGTCAAGAATATCACCGACTACGGCGCGTTCATCGATCTCGGCGGAATCGACGGCCTGCTGCATATCACCGACATGGCGTGGGGCCGATTGCAGCATCCGTCGGAAGTGCTTGAAGGTCGGCGACAAGGTCAAGGTCGTCGTGCTCAAGTACGACCCCGAGCGCGAGCGCGTCTCGCTGGGGATGAAGCAGATCATGCCCGACCCGTGGACCAAGGTGGCCGAAGCGTATCCGCCGGGCACGCGAATCAAGGGCAAGGTCGTCAGCGTCACCGACTACGGCGCGTTCGTCGAGATCGAAAAGGGCGTCGAGGGTCTGATCCACGTCTCCGAGATGAGCTGGAGCAAGCGCGCGGTTCATCCGTCCAAGGTCGTCAATCCCGGCGACATGGTCGAAGTGCAGGTGCTCGGGGTTGACGAGGCGAATCGAAGAATTTCGCTCGGACTCAAGCAGACCGAGGCGAATCCGTGGGAGGAACTCGGCCAGAAGCATCCGATCGGCAGCCAGGTCAAGGGCAAGGTCAAGTCGATCACCGACTTCGGCGTGTTCGTCGAGATCGAGCCGGGGATCGACGGGCTGGTGCACATTTCGGACTTGTCGTGGACCAAGAAGATTCGGCATCCGAGCGAAGTCGTGCAAGAAGGGCGACGAGCTGGAGGCGACGGTGCTCGGCATCGACGTCGAGAACGAGCGCGTCAGCCTGGGCGTCAAGCAGCTCTCGGCCGACCCGTGGGATACGGTGGCGGAGCGTTACCCGCTGAACACGCGAATTCACGGCAAGGTCAGCTCGGTGGCGGACTTCGGCGTGTTCGTCGAGATCGAGGAAGGAATCGAAGGGCTGATCCATATCTCGCAGCTCAGCAACGAGCGCGTGGACAAGCCGTCGTCGCTGTACAAGGTCGATGACGAGCTGGAGGCGCTGGTGGTGCAGGTGGACCCCAAGGAGCGCCGCATCGGGCTGTCGATCAAGGCGCTCAAGCAGCACGAAGAGCGCGAGGAAATGCAGGCCTACCTCAAGCGCGAGCATGAGGCGGCGCGGTTCTCGATGGAAGATATCCTCAACGAAGAGCTCAAGCTCGATCGCGACGACGGCGAACGGCGCGCGGCGCGCGGCGGCAAAACCAGCTAGGCCGGGAGCGCCTCGATCAAAGCGGGGCGCCGACGGCGGCGAGATCGATGACCAAGCGGGAAATCATCGAAGAACTACTGGCGCGCCGCCACAAGTTCACCCATCGCGAGTCCGAGACGATCGTCAATGCGATGTTCGACGCGATGGCCAGCTCGCTGACGCGCGGCGAGCGGATCGAAATCCGCGGCTTCGGCAGTTTCGCGGTGAAGCAGCGTCGCGCGCGGCAGGGCCGCAATCCCAAGACCGGGCAGTTGGTCAGAGTCGACGCCAAGCAGATTCCGTTCTTCCGGGCGGGCAAGGAACTCCGAATCGAAGTTAATGGCGCCGAAGAAGCGGGTCGTTAAGCGGCGCGACGCGGCGCAGTTCTGCGCGGGAGGTCTGCGGCTGTGGGCGCCGTGGCGGTACGAGTATCTGCGCGCCATCGGCTCCGGCTCCAGGGCGTGCATCTTCTGTTTCGCCACGCTGTCCGCCTCTGAGCGGCGCGAACGCCTGGTGCTGTTCGAGAATCGCGACGTGCTCGTGATGCTCAACAAGTATCCCTACAACAACGGACATATCATGGTGGCGCCGCGCAGCCATGTCGCGTCGCCGGAGTTGCTGGCGCGAGCGGATCGAGCGGTGCTCGGCGACGCGGTTGCGGCGTCGATAAAGGCGATGCGCGCGAGTCTGCATCCGGCCGGCATTTAACGTCGGCGCCAACCTGGGCAGCGCCGCGGGCGCCGGATTCGCCGACCACATGCATTGGCACATCGTGCCGCGCTGGGCCGGCGACAACAATTTCATGCCGGTGCTTGCCTCGACCCGCGTGCTGTCACAGAGTTTGAAGGACAGTTACGAGCAATTGCGCCCGATTTTCAAAAATCTCGGCGCTGAATTATCTTAAAATCAAGTAATCAACCTGCGGGATTCGCGATGAATGAAGGACTGCTGAAAATCCGGACGCTGGGCGAACTCAAGAGCGCGGGCTACCAGACCATGCCGGTGCGGATGGAGATGCGCAAGAATTTGCTCGAGCGGCTGCGCAGCAAGGAGCAAATCCTGCCGGGGATCGTCGGCTATGAAGATACGGTAATTCCGGAGATCGAGAACGGCGTGCTCGCGGGACATCATATGATTTTTCTCGGCGAGCGCGGGCAGGCGAAGTCGCGAATAATAAGATCGCTGGTCGGATTGCTCGACGAGTATGTGCCGGTGGTCGCGGGATGCGAAATCAGCGACGATCCGTTTGCGCCGATATGCCGCCGATGCGTCAAGCTGAAGCAGGAAAAAGGCGACGCGCTTGAGATTGGATGGATCGGACGCGACAGCCGATACGCCGAGAAGCTCGCGACCCCCGACGTTTCGGTGGCGGACTTAATCGGAGAGATCGATCCGATCAAAGTGGCCGAGGGGCGCTACCTGGCCGACGAGGAAACGATCCATTACGGACTGATCCCGCGCACCAATCGCGGCATCTTCGCCATCAACGAGCTGCCCGACCTGACCGAGAAGGTGCAAGTCGGACTGTTCAACCTGATGGAAGAAAAAGATGTCCAGATCAAGGGCTACAAGATTCGGCTGGCGGTCGATGTGGTGTTCGTGGCGAGCGCGAATCCGGAGGACTACACCTCGCGCGGGCGAATTATCACGCCGCTCAAGGATCGTTTCGACATCCAGATTCGCACCCATTACCCGAAGACGATCGAGCACGAGATTGCGATCATGGAGCAGGAAGCGATGCATCCGCCGCGCGCGGGCGTGGAGGTGCGGATCCCGCAGTTCATGAAGGACATCCTGGCGCAGATTACGTTCGAGGCGCGGGCGTCGAACGAGATCAACCAATCGTCGGGGGTGTCGGTGCGGGTCACGATCAACAATTTCGAATCGGCGATTTCCAACGCGGAGAAACGCGCGGTGCGAAACGCGGAGAACGAGATCGTGCCGCGGATTTCGGATTTGCATTCGCTGTATGCGTCGACGGCCGGGAAGATCGAACTCGAGTATGTCGGCGAAGACAAGAAAGAAGACGATTTGATCGAGCGGCTGATCAACCGCGCGGTGCTGAAGGTTTTCGATCGCTATTTGAAGCTCGACGATCTGAAGAAGGTCTCGAGCTACTTCGAGCAGGGCTGGGGGGTCGAGGTTTCGGACAGCGCGCCGTCGTCGGAATACATGGAACCGCTGCGCGAGGTGACGGGACTGCGCGAAGTGATCGCGCTGCTGGGACCGTTCGAGACGCCGGGGCTGATGGCGGCGGCGAGCGAGTTTATTTTCGAGGGCCTGCATCTGCATCAGAAGCTCAACAAGGATCGCCAGGGCGGGCGCTTCGCCTATCACGCATGACGCGCAGGCAATTGGGCATGGTCGCCACCCGCTACACGCAGTGGGACGGGACGCAGCGGCTCAAGCTCGACGCCGACAAGGTGTTCGAGAAGCTGGCGGAGTATCTGTCGTACACCGACGACGTGCGCCAGGCGATGGACTGGATGATGCGGCAGGGGATGGACTTTGACGGCGTGCGGGTGATGGGGCTGGAGGAGTTTATCGAGCAACTGCGCCAGGAGATGCGCCAGCGCTATCGCGACTTCAACCTGAAGAACGCGCTCTCCGAGATGGAGCAGAAGCTCGAGGACATTTTGAATCGCGAGCGGGCCAAGCTGGAATCGCTCAAGGGGAAAAAGCCCGGCGTCGAGGAAAAGCAGCGCGAGCTGTCGCGCATGCCGCGGCGTTTGTCGGAGGCGATGCGCAAGCTGGAGAGCCACGAATTCGAGGACGCGCAGGCCAAGGCGGACTTCGACGAGCTGCTCAAGGAATACGAAAATATTCGCGACCTCGAGAATTTTCGCGATCGCAATCAGCACATGTTCCACGGTCCCAAGAGCCTCGGCTACGACGAGGCGCTCGAGTTGATGCGCGAAATGGAGCGGATGCGCCAGCTCGAACAGGACCTGATGTCGGGCAACTTCGACGCGATCTCGATGGAAGACCTGCAGCAGATTTTAGGCCAGCAGGCGGGCAAGGATTTTCAGAATCTCAAGCAGGTGATGGTGCTGCTGACGCAGTCGGGCTACATGGCGCCGAAGGGCGATCATTTCCAGCTCTCGCCCAGGGGCGTGCGGCGAATCGGGCAACTGGCGCTGCGCGACATTTACCAGAACCTGTTGAAGGATCGTTCGGGCGGCCACCTGACCGACCATCGCGGCGTCACGGAGATGCGTCCGGAGCAGACCAAGCCGTACGCGTTCGGCGATCCGCTGAATCTGAACCTGGTCGCGACGCTGAAGCATGCGCTGGCGCGCAAGGCGGGCGTTCCGCTGGAGCTGCGGCCGGAAGATTTCGAGATTTACGAAAACGATTACGCCAGCTCGTCGTCAACGGTGCTGTGCCTGGACATGTCGTGGTCGATGAGCTGGGAAGGGCGATTTGCAGCGGCGAAGAAAGTCGCGATGGCGATGGAGACGCTGATTCGCTCGAAGTTCCCGCGCGACTTTTTTGCGATCGTCGGCTTTTATACGCGCGCGGTTGAGCTGAAGCTCAAGGACCTGGCCGAAGCGTCGTGGAACATGGGCGATCCGTTCACCAATCTGCAGGACGGATTGCGGCTCGCTTCGGATTTGCTCGGGCGCCATCCGTCGCGCAATCAGCACATCATCGTGATCACCGACGGACAGCCGACCGCGTACTTCCTGAACAAGCGGCTGTACTGCGAATGGCCGCTGTCGTTCGGCGGCATCAGCATGCGCGCGGCGCAGGAGACGCTGAAGGAAGTCGAGCGGATCACGCGCAAGTCAATCACGATCAACACGTTCATGCTCGATGATTCGCCCAGCCTGCGCGCGTTCGTGGACAAGATGACGCTGATCAATCGAGGCCGCGCGCTGTTCACCCGTCCCGACCGTCTCGGCGAATACATGCTGGTCGATTATCTTGCCAAGAAGCGCAAGCGTGTCTGAACAGCGCGTGCGCCAGCGGTTGCGTCCGTCAAGCGAAGAGCGGGCGGATGCCGGCGCGGCGGCGGAGCCGGCGCAGCCGGGCACGATTTATTCGGGCGATTGCGTCGAGGTGATGCGCAGGTGGCCCGATGCGTCCTTCGACGCGTGCATCACGGATCCGCCGTACAACATGAGCCGGCGCAAGGGGCTGAAGTGGGCATTCAGCTCGCACGTCACGATGGATGAACAATGGGATCGGTTCAGCAACGATGACTACTTCGAATTCACGCGGCGGTGGCTTTTGGAAGTGTGCCGGCTGGTGCGCGCCAACGGCAACATCCTGGTGTTCGGCAGTTTCCACAACATCTACGTGATCGGATTTGTGCTGGAGCACGTGCTGGGCCGTCGCATCCTGCAGCAAATCACCTGGTTCAAACCCAACGCGCAACCCAATATCACGGGACGGCTGCCGACCGAGAGCACCGAGTACATTATCTGGGCGTGCAACAATACGCCGGAGCGCGCGGGCAAGTGGACGTTCGACTACGCGAGGTCGAAGGAAATCGGCGGCGGCAAACAATTGCGCAACCTGTGGCAGATTCCATGCACGCCGCGCTCGGAGCGCCGGCTTGGGAGTCATCCCTCGCAGAAACCAGTGCAACTGCTCGAACGGATCGTGACGTTGTGGACGAAGCCGGAAGACGTGATTCTCGATTGCTTTCTCGGCACCGGTACGACGGCGGCGGCCGCGACTCAGCTGGGCAGGCGCTGGGTGGGAATCGAGCGCGACGCGGGATATATCGAGATCGCCAAAAAGCGGCTCGGCGCCAGCGCGTAGAGAGTCTGAAGATTCAGCGGCCGGCGGCCTGACGCGTCTCGATCGACGCGGGCAGAGTCCAAGTCCCGCCGATTTGACGTATCACAATTCGATCCTGCTGAGTCCCGGCCGCGGCGATTAGTCGCTGCAGCGGTTCCCGCATCGGCTCCTTCGACAGCCTGAACGTGCCCCAGTGAATGGGAATCAGGTAGCGGGCGCGCGTCTGCTGGAACATCGCCCAGGCCTGTTCGGGATTGGCATGATTGTAGATCCACGGGTCGTAGGCGCCGATCGAAAAGGCCGCCACGTCAGGCGGCGCCGATGCGAGGCTCGCGAAGAGATCGGTCTGGGCGCTGTCGCAGGCGAGCAGCATCCGGCGGCCGTTTTTTTCCAGCACGTAACTGTTGAAGCCGTAGCCTTCGCCGAACGGAGGCCATCGCCGGCCCCAGTGCCGCGCGCCCATCGCGCGGATGGTGAGTCCTTTGACAATGGTGGTCTCGCCCCACTTGAGTTCGCGGACATCGTTGAAGCCGAGCGGCGCGATGAGCTCCGCGCACTTCTCGCACGCGACCACGACCGCGGTCTTGGGCAGCGCCTCGAGCGACGGCAGATCGAGATGGTCCATGTGTGCGTGGGTGATCAGAATGAGGTCGATTTGCTGCAATTGCGCGGGAGTCAGCGGCGGATCGACGAATCGTTTTGGTCCGATCGTGAGGATCGAGTCGAACGACAGGCCGACGCGCGAGAACAGGGTTGGGTCGGAGAGCACGCGCGTGCCGAAGAAATTCATGAGCAGGGCGGCGTGGCCAAGATTTGCGATCGTGAGCGAGTTGTCGGGCCACGACGCGGGCTCGAGCAGCGGAGGCGAATGGGCGGGCGTATCGTTCACGTCCAGAGAGTACGACCTCGCGGCAAACAGCACCAGCGAAAACAGGGCAACGGCGGCGGGCACTCGTGGCAGGAATCGCATCAGGCGCGGCGGATGGAACGAAATCGAATTCACTTCTCCATTGCTGGCTTGAAGCAGGGGAGTTCCTTGACCAGCACGAAACTGTAGGGACGATCGCGCCAATTGAACGTTCCGACGCCGGCGCCGAACGCCCCGGTCATCGAGTCAAACTGTTCGCTGTCGGAAACTTTAACTATGGTGGCGGGAGCGTAGGCGAGATATTGCGGCTTGTCGGGCTCGAGCATTTGATAGAGCGGCGGATTGAAGAGGAGCTGGGTGATGCCGGGCTTCGGCTGCCAGCCGTCCTCGGGCGCGTCTTTGGTGCGAACGATCATCCAGGCCGGACCGCCGACGCCTTGAGAAATCATCCACTGGCGGGACTCGATCAACCCGTCTTTGTTCTTGCGGACTTCCTCGACGCCGGGCGCAACGCGCAGCAGTTGATCGCATTTGTCGGCATTGTCTTCTTTGGAAGCTCCGGTGCCGCCGGACTCTCTCATCGCAACCTGGGAGCCGATGACCTGGGCACTGCCGGCGGCGACCATCGGGACAACGGTGCTCGCTATGCTGGCGGCGCCCGCCGCGCATCCAGAGCATGCGGCCGCGAGCACGATTGCGATCGCCATGGACGCGATCGGGCGTGCAATGAAATTGCTCACTTTTTCACTTTTCGCTTTTTCACCTATTCACCTTTTCACCTTTTCACTGGTTCACTGGTTCACGGCTTGCGCGCGATCACCATCGAAGAGGTGAACGGAGGGCTGGGCAGCGCCTCGTGGCTGATATCGACGAAGCCGGCGTCGCCGAGCCATCGGGAGACTTCTTCAAATGAATAATCGCGCCCGCGCGTGGCCAGCAGCAGGTAGAGGGCGAAAATCGCGCCCGGCCTGGGCTCGGTAAGGTCGGCATTCATGATGTGATCCTTGACGATCATCATGCCGCCTGGTTCGAGCGCGCGAAAGCACTTGCGCAAGAGTTGAGCGTTGGCCGTTTCATCTTCGTTGTGAATTATATTCGACATGAACAGGGCTCCGCATGGGCCCGGGATCTCATCGTACAGGTAATCGACGCGAACCAGATCGATTCGCGCCAACGCCGTGGGTTCGCGCTCAGCGAGGATTCTGCGCGCAACTTCGAGCGTGGCAGGCAGATCGTAAATCGCAGCGCGCAGACGGGGCCATCGCCGGAGCATCGCCGCGGCGTAGGTCCCCGGGCCGCCGCCGATGTCGGCGATCATCGAGACGCGGCTGAGATCGAGCCGATCGGCTACGTAAGTCGGATCGCCGCGGGCGCGCGTGAGGCTGTCCATGGCGCGGATGAATCGTTCGGTCTCCTCGGGACGGTTTTGAAACATGTCGGTCGGGCGCGCGGGAGCGCCGGTGCGAATGGTTTGTTCGAGATGCGTCCAGGTTTCAAAGATCGCTTCGTCGAACAGAATCAGGCCGCCAAGGTATTCGGCGGACGAGCGGAGCAGGTAGCGCCGCGACGTATCAGTGAGCGCGTAGCGATTGGCGCGTTTGGCCAGCAAGCCGAGCGCCACCATCGCGTTGGCTATCAGAGCCGTCGCGCGGCGATTGGCGGAGATGGCGGCGGCGAGCGCGGCGTCGTCGAGCGCCGACGACTCGAGAATTTCGAAAATTCCCAGCTTGAGCGCGGTCTGGATCGCCCGCGCTTCGGCGTGACCCGAGGCCAGCGCGGCGAGTTCGGCGAAATCCATCGCTGCGCGCCCGCCTTTCAGCGCCGGAAGTCTTGCGCAACGCAAGTGTTGACGTCGGCGGATTGAGCGATTCCGGCGCCGGGCCCGGTGAACCTGGCGGAGACGATGTTGGCGGCGCGAGCGCGTTCCTGCTTCGCCAGGCCCGGGATTTCGGTTTTCCGCCCGGTCAAACCGGATAGCTTTTCGAGTGAAGGAGGCGCGAGGTGCCTCAGGTAAAACCGGGCGATTATCGCAGCGAGGATCGAGAGCACGAGCAGGCCGAGTCCCGCCTTGATCGCTCGGCGCCGGCGGACCACTGTGGGAGTTGGCATCCTGATGACTTTGGCCGGTCCATTGTGACGTCCGGGCGGGCGGCGGCGCGTTGCTGATTTTGCGCTCATATTTCGCTCACGATGGAACTCGGCGGCGGTGCGGGTTGTTACGCATGGCATCCATTGTTGAACTCAGAACTTGAACCACCGGCGTTCGCAGGCGCCACTGCTTTCACCGAGCGCGACGCGATGGTCGCCGGGCGTCGTCGCGCTTCAATTTCCAGCTATCGCGCCATCTGCCGGATGTCAACGCGAACAATTCTTGCGTCAGTCGCGATCCTTTGCTTGCTGAACACGCGGGCGGGCGCCGGATTGGAATCGGCAAATGCGCTGCCGGCCGGTGCGCTCAAGTCGTCGCCGAGCATGTATCTTCGCGAGGCGTCGTCGAGCGCGATTCGATGGCAGGCGTGGAGTCCGCAGACGCTCGCACTGGCGCGGTCGCTGAACCGTCCGATCCTGATCGACATCGGCGCGGGGTGGTGTCACTGGTGTCACGTGATGGACGAGACGACGTACGCCGACAGTCAAGTTGCGGCGGCACTGAACAGCAACTTCGTGCCGGTAAAGGTCGATGCCGACGAGCGTCCGGATATCGACGGGTACTATCAGAACGCTGCGGCGCAGATGACCGGCGCGGGCGGTTGGCCGCTGACGTGTTTCACGACGCCCGATGGCGCGCTGTTCTTCGCGGCAGGATATCTGCCACCGCGGCCGGGGACCGGACCCAACGGGAGCGGTGGAGAAAACTCGTCGATGGCGCCGCTGCTGAAGCGGATTTCGCAGGTTTACGCGGCGAATCGCGCGGGACTCGAGCGTGAGGCGGAAGTGACTGCGGAGAAGCTCAAATCCATGTCCAACAGCCGCAACGCGCCGGCCCACGGAGGACTCGACGGCCTGCGCGCGCAAATACTCGCGGGGCTGGCGGCGTCGTACGATCGTGAGTGGGGAGGATTCGCATCAGGTTCGGGGCCGCGATTTTACGATTTCCCGGCGATCGAGCTTGCGCTCGCGCACGGCTTTTACGGGCATCCGGAGTTCACTGCGATGGCGCTCGACACGCTCAAAAAAATCGCGGCAGGGGGAGTGTTCGATCAGCTTGGCGGCGGATTTCATCGCTACTCGACCGATTCGCATTGGCTCGTGCCTCATTTCGAGAAGCTCGGGTACGACAACGCGATGGCCTTGCACGCGTACAGCGACGCGTACGAAGCCGGAGGCGACCCGGAATTCGCGCGGGTCGCGAAGTCGATCGCCGGCTACGTGAATCGCGAGTTGCTCGATCCGAAGACGCACGCGTTCTACTCGGATCAGGACGCCGATTCGTTCAAGGGCGACGACGGCAGCTACTACACGTGGACGGTCGAGGAAGTGAAGCGCGCGCTGCGGCCGGATGAAGCGCGCATTGCAATTTTATTTTACGGCATGGAAGACGCGCCCGCGCGAGCGCCCGACGGGCGAATCGTGCTGAGGCGCGCGATGAGCCCGGAGCAAGCAGCGGCCAGGCTGAAGATCCCGGCGGAAGAAGCGCGCAGGACGATCGCCAGGGCGTCGGACGCGATGCTCGCGGCGCGGTCTCGCCGCAAAAAGCCGCAGGTCGATCGCGCCGTGATGACCGATCGGAACGCATTGATGGCGGATGCGTATCTGACAGCGTCGGCGGCGCTTGACGACCAGGCTCTTCAACGCACGGCGCTCAACGATTTGGACTTCATCCTCGGGCATATGCGCGCGCCCGATGGGAGGTTCTTTCACGTCTGGTCGGATGGGCGCGCGCAGGTGGCAGGTATGGCCGCCGACCAGGTTTACCTGCTGGGCGCGATCATTGACGCGTATCAGTTTTCGGCCGATGAGAAATATCTGGTCGAAGCGCGCACGCTCGCCGCAATTATCCTGAAGAACTTCCGAGCTGATGGTTCGAGCTTGTTGGTGAATCGCGAAACCGAGGACGCGGGCACGGTGATTGCGCGGTCTCAGGCGAACGCTCAGGTGTTTTACGACATGCCGACTCCGTCGGTGCAAGCAACGATGGCGATCGCGGCGGCGAAGCTCGGGCTCATCACCGGCGACGGCAGTTATACGAAGGCCGCGAACGAACTAATGGCGAGCGCGCCGGCGATGGCGGGATCGATGCTGAGCAACTCAGTCGCGACGGTCGGGCTCGGGCTGGAGTATCGCGCAAACGGCGACGCGATGGTTGCAGTAGCCGGGCCGCATGCCGACGCGCGCGCGGCAGCCTTATGGAAGACGGCGTTGGCGAGTTATCGTCCCGGAAAAATCGTGATGCGGATCGGATCGGATCGCGGCGGGGCCAAAGCGATGCCGGCCGCGGTGCAGGCGATGCTCGCATCCAGCGCTGAAAAGGGAGTTCCACTCGCGTTCGTATGCGCAGGAACGGCGTGCGCCACCCCGGTCGGCACGCCGGCGAAACTCGCGGAGATCATCAGGAGATTCGGCGTCCCGGGGAACGACAAGGCAACCCTTGCCAACGACAGACCGGCCCTCGCACGACCGCCGATGTGATCCGGTTTGAAAGATCAATCGATGGACTTGTGGAAGCGCGCCACACTGGCCAGCAGCAGAAGCGAGGTCAGCAGGGCGAGCGCCAGCATCTGGGGCCACAGGATGCCGAGGCCCACGCCTTTGAGGAAAGTGCCGCGCAAGATAACCAGAAAGTACCGTAGCGGGTCGGCGTAGGTGATCATCTGCATGGCCTTGGGCATGCTCGTGATCGGGAAGGCGAAGCCCGAGAGCGTGAAAGCCGGGTTGAGGAAGAAGAACCCCAAGACGAAGGCTTGCTGCTGGGTCGATGAGAGTGTGGAGATGAGCAGGCCCACGTTCAGGGTGCTGAGAAGAAACAGAACGACTCCGAGCATCAAGACCAGCACGTTGCCGCGAAAGGGCACCTGGAACCAGAGGGTTCCGACGACCGCGACCAGAACCACGTCCGCCAGGCCCACCACGAAAAAAGGAATGGTCTTACCGAGGATGAACTCGAAGGGCCTGATCGGAGTGACCATGACCTGTTCGAGCGTGCCGATCTCGCGCTCGCGGACGATCGCGAACGCGGTCAGGGTCACTACCATCATAAGCGTGATGCTGCCGATAACTCCCGGGACGAAAAACCATTGACTGTTGAGGTCGGGGTTGTACCAAGGTCGTTGCTCGAGGCTTATCTGCGGAACGGTTGCAGCGATTGCGGGCGTCATCTGATTGAGTCGATCGCGCGCGTAGTCCTGGGAAAACTGATCGGCGATCTGGTTGACGTATCCGACGGCGATCAGGGCCGTGTTGGAATTGGTCCCGTCGACGATGACCTGCAAATGCGCGGTCTGTCCCTTGCGCAGCAGCTCGGCGAAGCCAGGTTCGATCTTGAGCGCCATCGGGATGTCGCTACGGCCGATGAGTGACTTCAACTCCCGCTCATTGGAAAGGATCTTCGCGACTTCAAACCGGCCTGTAAACGTGAAGCGGCTCAAGAGGTCGCGGCTTTCCTGGCTATGGTCGAAGTCCATCACCGCGATCTGGACCCGGTTCACATCAAATGTGGCGGCATAGCCATAGACGAGCATCTGGATGATCGGCGGAACCACCAATCGAAACCGCGCGTACTTGTCGCGCCTTAGCTGGAGGAACTCCTTGACGATCATGCACCAGATGCGGTCGAACATGGTTTTCCTTTACTGCAGGTTCTTGTGAAACGCGCGCGTGGCGAAAAAGCCGATGACCAGGGCGTAGATGGTCATTGCCACAACCTGCGGAACAAGATCATCAATCCCCGCGGTGCTGAGAAAGATACGTTTGAGCGCGCTCACGTAGTAGCGGCTATACACCACGTAAGTAATAGCTCGTATGGGCGCCGGCATCTGATCGATCGGAAAGGCGAAGCCCGACAGCATCGAGGTAGGCAGCAGCGTGACCAGCAGCGCGTACTGGCTTGCGCCGAGCTGACTCTTGGTCGCAACCGAGATCATGTAGCCGATGCCTAGGATCACAATCAGGAACAAGGTTGTAGCGAGAAAGAACGCCCCCAATCCGCCACGGAAGGGCACCTCAAACCAGCCGACCGCGAAGACCGCGCAGAGTACAGCGTCAACCAATCCGATACCCAGGTAGGGAACCAGCTTTCCCACCATTATCTCCAGCGCGGTTACCGGAGTGGCGATCAGCTGCTCCATGGTGCCACGTTCCCACTCGCGCGCGATGGTAAGCGATGACAGCAAAGCGCCCATCAGCGCCATCACCAGCGCGACAGTTCCGGGAATGATGAAATTCTTGCTTTCCAGGTCCTCGTTGAACCAGGTGCGGTAGTCGACGCTGAGAGGGCTGGTTGCCTGCTGGGAAAGACCATAACGTGCGAACCAGTCAAGCTGCACGTTGCTGGCATAGGTTGCCACCACCGCCTGGGCGTAACCCTCGGCGAGTTGGGCGCTGTTGTCGTCGGTCCCGTCAACTAGAGCTTGGACACTGGTGTGCCCAGCATCGGCAAGACGCTCGGAGAAGTCCCAGGGAATCACAATCCCGAGCTTGCATTGGTCGGCATCGATGGCTCGCACGAGGGCGCGATAGTTGTCAACGGCCTTGATCACGTCGAAGTAGGGCGAGGCTTGAAATGCCTTGAGCAGCGCCTGGCTGCCCTGGCTGCCTTCCTGGTCGAAGACGTACACTGGTATATGGTTGGCATCGAGCCGCGCCCCGTAGCCGAGCAACAGGATCTGAATCAGGGGCAGGAAGAGCACAATGATGAGGCTATACGGATCCCGCCGAATCTGGATGAATTCCTTGCGGCTCATCGCCGCTGTTCGCCGGAGATTCATAGAGAAGATTCACTGCTGAGAGCCCGGCTTCCAGTAAGGGAGACAAAGGCATCTTCGAGCGACGGGGAGATGGCTTCGATGCGATCGACCCGGACGTCGTGAGCCGCCAGGAAGGCGGGGAGTTCGGTCAGAGGCTGCCGCCCGGTGCTGACTACCACATGCAGGGCGGCGCCGAAGACCGAAGCCTCGAGCACTCCCGGCGCCTGCTTGACGGCCGCGAGTCCGCCACCGAGCGGGCTGCATTCGATCAAGAACAAATCGCCTTTTATGGCGGTCTGCTTGATCTCGGTTGGGGTTCCCATCTCAACGATTAGGCCCTGGTCTATCAGGGCCAGCCGGTTACAGTATTCCGCCTCGTCCATGTAGTGGGTGGTGACCAGGATTGTGACTCCTTCGCGCGACATCTGGTGAATCAGCTCCCAGAACTGACGGCGCGAAAGCGGATCGACTCCGGCGGTGGCTTCGTCGAGAAAGAGCACCCGCGGGCGGTGCAGTACGGCGCAGCCCAAAGCGAGTCGCTGTTTCCAGCCGCCTGACAGCTCGCCCGTCAGCAATTGCTCGCTGCCGGCGAGCCCGGACATTTTGATTGCCCAGGCGATGCGCTCGTCGAGCGCGCGCCCCGTGACCCCGTAGAGGCCGCCGAAGAATTGAAGGTTCTCGATCGCAGTCAGATCGTTGTAGAGAGAAAACTTTTGCGACATGTACCCGATGTGCCGGCGGACCTCTTCAGCCTGGCGCGCGACGTCAAAGCCGACGACGCTCGCGCAACCCGAACTCGGAGTCAACAGGCCGCATAGCATGCGTATGGTGGTGGATTTCCCCGACCCGTTGGGCCCCAGCAAACCGAAAATCTCGCCGGAGCGGATTTGGAAGCTCACCTGGTTCACTGCGATAAAGGCGCCGAACCGCTTCACCAGATGATCGACTACGATTGACGCCGCGTCGTTCATTGCTCACGAGCCTGGTTGCGCTTGCTGCTGGGAGATGACGTAAACAAAAACGTCCTCGACGCTCGCCGGTATGCGGCGCGGCTCGCCGAACGGAACTCCCGCGTGTTCAAACCCGCCACGCAATTGCGCAAGGCGGCGGTCAGGATCATCGACCACCACATGGAGCACGTCGCCCATAGCCGTTGCGCTCAAAACACCCTGCTCGCCGGCGACGGCCCTTTGGAGCGCCTGCGGATCGGGCGAGCTGATCGACAGGACCGCACCGGGTAGCATGTGCTTAAGCTCGTCGGGGGTGCCAAAGAAAAGACGGCGGCCTTGATGCATCAGCAGCAGCCGGTGGCAGCGCTCGGCCTCGTCGAGATAAGCGGTCGAGACCAGCACCGTTACCCCCTCGAAGACCAGCGAGTAAAGGATGCTCCAAAGCTCACGGCGCGAGACGGGATCGACTCCGGTAGTGGGCTCGTCGAGCAGCATCAGTTGCGGCGTGTGGATCAGGGCACAGGCAATGCCAAGCTTGCGCTTCATGCCTCCCGAGAGCTGGCCGGCCAGACGGTCTCGAAACCTGCTCATTCCCGACGCTTCGAGCAACTGCTGCTCTCGTAGCCGGCGCTCTGCCCTGCCGACTTCGAAGATATCAGCGTAAAAGCGGATGTTCTCGGCGACGGTGAGATCCTCGTAGAGGCCGAACTGCTGCGGCATGTAGCTGACTCGGCTCTTGGCCGCTTCCGGCTGGCGGATAACGTCCTGCCCGGCGACAACGACGGCGCCGGCATCGGCAGAGAGAACTCCCGCGAGAATCCGCAACGCTGTCGTTTTCCCGGCGCCGTCGGGACCCACCAATCCAAGGATCTCTCCTTTGCGCGCGTTGAAGCTCAGATTGTCGACGGCGGCGACGTCACCGAAACGTTTCGTCAACCCATCGACCTGTACGATTTCGCCGCTCATGGCGATCCCGGCGGGCTCAGTTCAATAGTGGCGTCGGCCGGCATTCCCGGCTTGAGCTCGTGGCTCTGGTTCTCGATGTCGATCCTGATGCGATAGACCAGCGTCACTCGCTCGGCGTGGGTCTCGACGCTCTTGGGGGTGAACTCGGCATTTTCCGAGATCATCGAGATGCGCCCGAGGTACTTGTGCCCCGAATAGCTGTCGGTCGTGATCAGCGCCGCCTGCCCGAAGCGAACGCGGCCGATGTCGGTTTCGTTGACATAGGCGCGCAGCCACACGTGGTCGAGGTCAGCCAGGGTGAATACCGGCGTGCCCGGCTGCATGTTTTCGCCCAGTTCCGCATTTCGCACCAAAATGACGCCCGAGAAGGGGGCGTATAAGGTTGTGTACCCAAGGATGATCCTGGCGAGCTTCAGGCTCTCTTGCGCGTTCTTGATGCTGGCCTGCGCGACGCTGACGCTTGCCTCGGCCGCCGCTTGCAGAGCCTGGTCGCGCTCGAGCGCCGCGCGCGATTGCTTCAGTGCGGTCTCAGCAAGGTCACGGGTCTGAGTCGGAATTACGTTACTTCGCCAAAGCTCCTGGTCGCGCTGATAGTCTATGGTCTTCTGCCAAACATCGGCCTGATCGATGGCCACCGTGCGCGTGGCGGCTTCGAGATTGCGCAAAGCGAGAGCGAGTTGCCGTTGCTGGACCGACAGAGTTGCCTCGTCCACCGCAACCTGCTGCCGGTAGTCGTGGTCCTCGAGCCGCGCCAGCAGAGTGCCGGCTTTTACCCACTGGCCCTCGTCAAACGGAAGCTCGACGATCCGCGACTGCACGGTCTTGAAGCTGAGCACGCTTTCGTGCGCCTCGATGTTGCCGGAAACGAGCAGACGGCCGGTCGAGCCGCCGTGCTCGAAAAGCACCGAATAGGCCGCCCATGTCCCCGCGCCAAGCATCAGGACCACAACCAAAAGAACAGTTCGTTTCTTCATGCGAGTTGACCGGGCTTTTTGAATTGCCGGCCGCGATGAACGGCGGTTTGCGATTGCACCACTGGATTGCGCCGGCGCCGAGATCCAATCCGATCAGGCTCTGTGGTCTTCTCCAAACGATCTCCAAGCCAACGCAAAAAATTCGCGCGCTGGCGCATGAAGCGCGGGTCGGTGGGTTCCATGCCGTGGATCAGACGGATCAACTGGGGCATGACCAGCGGGAACAAGGCCAGCGACAACATCGAAATGAAAAGTTGACTCAGATTGACGCCGCGGGGAATCGATCCTCTGCGCTGCAGCGCGCGAAGGCGGGCGACTGCCTTCTCAAACAGCGCGCGGCGCTCGGTTTCGGCGATGCGCTTTCTGCCGCCGCTGTCGATCGCCTCCCATTCCATCAGGCGCACGAAGTCGATATCCGTGCCGACGGCCAGGTAGATATGCGCGAGCGCACCGGCGAAGTCGTCGGGTATGGATTCGATCATTCCGGCGCGCTCGTCGATTTTGCGGCGCAGGATTTCGCGATACAGGCCCTGCTTGGCGCCGAAGCAGTAATAGAGCATTCGCTTGTTTACCCGCGCCCGCCCGGCGATCGCGTCGACTCGCGCGCCGGCAAAGCCGCGGGCCGAGAATTCGGCGAGCGCGGCGGCGAGGATCTTCTCGCGGGTGCGGTTGAGATCGCGGACAGGTGTGCGTCGGCCGGTCATGCGTCACGCTCGTTAACCGGACAGTTAATTGAGCTATTAACTGATCAGTTAATTAAGCCGCCGCATTTCGCGAGTCAAGGGAAACGACATCTGCCGCACCGATTAGAAGGCGTGAAAGAGTGAGTGCTGCGCAACCGCCACGCCTTTGTCGGACAAAGCGCAGCCTAAAATACTGCGGCGCCGCCGCAACGGCCGCGGCCTTAAATACTGCGCTGCCGTCGCAACGGCCGCGGCGGGCGCCCGTTTCCTTACCACTTCTCCCCAAACGGCCGAACGTCCACCTCGTGAGACCATGCGCTGCGGTCCTGATGCGCCAGATGCCAGTAAGTTTCGGCGATCGCGGAGGGCTTGAGCATGTCGTCCGCACTGAGCTGCGGAAACCGCTGGCGGATGAAAGGCATGTCGATGGCGCCGTCCACGTTGACGTACGCGACGTGAATGCCATGGGGTTGCAGGTCCCGCGCCATCACCTGCGCCAGCCCGCGCAGCGCAAACTTCGCCGGCCCAAACGCCGCTGAAGTCGCAAACGGTTTCACCCCGGCGGTCGCACCGGTGAAGATAATCGTGCCGCTGCCCCGTTTCAGCATCGCCGGAACAACCTCCTGCGCGGCCAAAAACGCGCCAAAGGCGTTGACCCGCCAGGTGTTCTCGAAGGTGCTCGCCTTGGTTTCCATCAGTTTGCCGAACGGGCGCATCGCGGCGTTGTAAAGCAGCGCGTCCACGTCGCCGAGTTCGCGGCGAATCTTGTCGAATGCCGCGGTTATATCCGCGGCCTTGGCAACATCCGCACCGACCGCGATCGCCTTGCCGCCGGCGCTCTCAATTTCCTTCGCGAGCGCGGTCAGTTTGTCTTCGCCGCGCGCAACCAATGCGACCGCGTACTGCTTGGCAAATCTGCGCGCGAGTGCGGCGCCCAAGCCGGGTCCGACCCCGATAACTGTACAAACTAAACGGCCATTTGACCCTGCCATGTATGCCTCCTGCGTCGGCGAATAGCATCGATCACGAGCGCGCGGCCGGTCTTCGCGATTTGCACCACCCAGTCAGCGCTTCCACTGGAAAGCCGCTGGCACCGGTCCGCAATGCAGTTTCAATTTGCAACTGATATAGTTAGCGGGCGCTGTCCCAAGTGGCAACCGAGTGTCCTAGGTGTAGAGAGCGAGTGTCCTAAGTTTCAACGGACGAAGCGGGACTATGCCGGGCGAACGCGGACGGCGCAGATTTCGGGGGTCGGCCCTTCTCTTCTCGGTCGGTAATCAATTTTTCGATTGTATCCCTGTAAAAACGGTAGTCAGCGCCGATCCTGAAAACCGGAATTTGACGCCGGTGAATCAGCTTATAGAGCGTGCTCCGATGAATCTGTAAATACTCGGCTACTTCGGCACTCGTCATGAGTTCGCTGGGCATGGCACCGTTCACTCCTCGTTAGCGTGTGCTAACTAATAGATATAGACGATCACAAAGCGAATTGATAGAAGGGGGCATTTCATAAGAGGGGGGGGCATGGTGCGGCGCATCGGTACTGGCCCGCGCGAGTGTCCCAAGTGCTTGCCACTTGGGACAGCGCCAGCTATCAAAGCAAGTTTCAAAGTGCAACGATGTTTCGGTCGAGCCGCGTAATCGGGGAACGCCGCGGCACGCGAAATTTAACTCGCGGGAGGCTAGCGTCAGACGCCCATGCGATGGGATTCGGTCAAGGAGATGAACTGCTCGGTGGCGCGAACGCTTGCGGTCGTCGGCGAGCGGTGGACGATGCTGATACTGCGCGAGGCGTTTCTCGGACGCCACCGGTTTGACGAGTTTCAGCAGGGGACCGGAATCGCGCGCAACATCTTGAGCTCGAGGCTGCGTGACCTGGTGCGAGACGGAATCCTCGATCGCGCCCGCAGCGAGGGCGACAACAGCCGCGTCGAATATCGGCTGACCAAAAAGGGACTCGAACTCTATCCCGTGTTGATCGCAATGATGCGATGGGGCGACACGTGGCTCAGTGGCGAATCAGGGCCGCCGATGACGCTGATGCATCGCGCCTGCGGCGCGAAGATGGCGCCGGATATGGTCTGTTCTCATTGCGGGGAGCATCTCACGGCGCGCGAAGTCGTGGCGATTCCGCGCCGGCCGGCGCCCGCGCACGCGCGCCGCGGCGAGCGGGCCGATCGCAAGCGCCCCGTGCGCTGACTGTCACTCGTGTGTCTGGCGCGCCGCGCGCCATCCGCGCACAATATTCGTTCAACATGATTGAATTGGTGATGTTCGACGCGGACGGTGTGCTGTTCGATTCCGAAGAATCGAACGTTGCCTACTACAACTGGATTTTTGCCAGGATCGGCGAACCACCGCTGGACCGTGACGAGGAAATCGCGGCGATCTCGTTCGCCGCGAGCGAGGTCTTTGCGGCGCGCGCGCGTGGCGACGCGGCCAAGCTTGGCAGGATGCACGATTTGACCCGCAACATGGACCAGACGCCGTTTTTCAAGATGCTGCGGCCACCGATTGAGTTGCGCCCGTTCATGCTCGGGCTCAAGCGCCGCTACAAGCTCGGGCTGGCGACCAATCGATCGGCGACGGTACCTGCGTTGGTCGAGCATCTTGGCCTTGGCGGCGTATTCGACGCCGTCGCCAGCGCACTCGACGAGGTTCGCCCCAAGCCTGCCCCCGACATCCTGCGCCTGTGCCTCCAACGCGCGGGTGTGGACGCGACGCGGGCCGTGTACGTCGGCGACAGCAGGATAGATCGCGAGGCGGCCGAGAGCGCGGGCATGCATTTCATCGGTGTCGGCAGCCGCATCGAACATCATCGCCTGATTGCGACGATTGCCGACCTGCGAGCAGCTCTCGAACGATTGGACGCGAGCCAGGCGTAAGGCGCGCTGGTCTAGAGAATCATCTCGATCAGAGTCGGACCCGGCGTCGCGAGCGAGCGCTCCAGCTCAAGCGTGAGCGCCTCCGCCGTCTCGACCCGCACGCCCGCCACACCCATTCCCCGCGCCAGACTGGTCCAATCGATATCGGGATTGGAAAGATCGGTGAGCGAGCGCGCTTTGCGGCCGGGTTCGGTCACGCCCGCGCGCGCAAGTTCAACCTGCAGAATTCGGTAGCTGCGGTTGTTGCACAGCACCGTCGTGACGTTGAGCGATTCCCGGGCCTGCGTCCACAGTGCCTGCAGCGTGTACATCGCGCTGCCATCGGCCTGGAAAGCGATCACGCGCCTTGTCGGGACACGCGACGGCCGCGCCGGTTGCGCACGGTAATCCTTGCCCGATCGCGCCGCCCGTGAGCGAAAGATATGTGTGCGGCGGCGCAGCCGCCGACGCAGCCAGGAACGGCAGGCCGGTGGTGGCAGCCTCGTCCATCACGATCGCGCCCTCGGGCATCACCGCCGCAATTGCGGCGCCCGCGCTCATCGCGTCGAGTTTTCCGACGGGACGTTCGGGGCGCGACATTTTCGCCGGCGTCGCGGCCGAAACCGGCGCCCCGATTTCGTCTGCGAGCGCTTCCAGAGCGGCCGCAACGTCATCGGTCGGCTCGGCCAGGATCGCGGCGTCGATGCCCTCGGGAATCAGCTGGCTGGGGAAACCGCGATAGCCAAAAAACGCAACGGGCTTTTTCGCGCCGGCGATGACAATCGAGTCGAACTGCTTCAGCATCTCGATCGCTTGCTCAGGAAAGTAGGGCAGGCGATCTGAGCGCTCGGCGTACCCGCGCCGCGTTCGAGTCGGGCGGGAAAAGTTTCGCAGATCAGATGACATCCCGATTTCGCGGCGATGCGCGAAGCCGCCTTCAGGCCACGCGCGCGAAGCGCCATGCCGCCGATAAAAAGCGCGACCCGATCGCCTTTGCGCATCGATTCGGCCGCCCGCTTGACCGCATCAGAGGACACCGCCGGCGGCGCCGGCGGCTCGATTGGCGCAGCCGGGCTCTCGGCAGGATCCCACTGGCAATCCGACGGGATGATCAACGTGGCGATTTGCCCCGGCGCGCGGCCGGCCGCCGCGATCGCTTCCGCGGTCGCGTCCGCGAGCGATGCCGAACTGCGCACGCTTCGCAGCCATCCCGAAACGGGAGTCGCGAGCGAAATGATGTCGGAAGTGAGCGGTGCGTCGGCGCCGACGTGCCACGTCGCATGGTCGCCGATCAAATTCACGATCGGCGAGCGCGCGCGCCGCGCGTTGTGGAGATTCGCGATGCCGTTGGCGAAGCCGGGCCCGAGATGAAGCAGCGTCAGAGCAGGCTTCTCCGCCATCCGTCCGTAGCCGTCGGCGGCGCCGGTGCAAACACCCTCGAACAATCCGAGAATTGGCCGCACCCCGTCGGCGGAGTCGAGCGCCGCCACCAACGGCATTTCGGTTGTCCCCGGATTTGCAAAACATACCTCGACCCCAGCTGCGATCGCGGTGCGAATCAGGCTCTCAGCCCCATTCATGTTCCAATCCTAGGCTGCACGGCGGGGCCATGCTCGATCCTCATGAAATCGGGCGCGGGGTTCTGCCGGGCGAACTTATTCCTTTTCTGAT
Source organism: uncultured delta proteobacterium (assembly GCA_963743865.1). Lineage (GTDB taxonomy): Bacteria > Desulfobacterota > Binatia > Binatales > Binataceae > Binatus. The sequence continues at coordinate 1,915,153 of CAVURG010000006.1, read as the reverse complement.
CGATCGTTCCCGACTTTGCGCGATGCCACACCGGCACAGCGCGAATCGCGTCAAACGAGCGGTAACGCGCACGGAACAAAGCTGTCAAGCGCAAGTCACCGGTCACGCCGAATCGGCGTGCCGGCGTCAAATCGAAAATACAAATGAGACAGCGCTAGTGCTTGTCGCCGCGACGATCCGCGAACTGATGGGCCGCTGCGGGAGCATTGATCGGATGCGTAGCCGGTGCGCCGCTTCGCGCGGCAATGGTCTGCGCGCATCTTAGGTGCACCGGAGGCTCACCGGTTATTTTGCCGCCGAAACCGAAACGGAGGCCGCAGTGAACGCATCGCTCCTCCGACATCGCTCGCAATGTGTGGCACTTGCTATGATTGCAGGAGCCGCGACATGGACCACCAGGCATTCCAGGGGTGGGAATAGTGATGACGCTCATGGTTTCATCCTCGCAGCTTGTACTGCCACGGCTAGGAGTCTTCGAATCCTGCATCAAAGCTTATGTTACAATCCCTGACTCTTTGTAGCAAGCTTGCGACGCAGATCGCAAGCTTGCTACAAAATATTTAGGTTTTTCTGTGTAGCTAGCTATTGGCTTCTTTCTCATGCTTAGTTTAGCTCTATATACTATATTTCAATTGATTTGATGAGCAAGAAGTCCTGGCTTAGAAATGTCGTTTTGGGAGTAACTGGCGATGGCTAGAGGTAGCATCTTATCGCATAAGATCGCGACAGGATTCCAGCACAGGCCGAAATATTGCAAACGTTGTGGATAAATCAGGCGCTCGGCAACGAACTGCCAATCAAGTTGCGCGAGCGCTCGAGGTTGCGCCGGATGTAGCCGCGGACTTGGCGAGTGACGCCGTCATCGGCATAGCCAAGAGCGACGGCGGCGGCAAATGCGGCCATCGCTGCTTCCATCGCACGTCGATCGGGCGGATTTTTTGCGCCAGCGCGAATCGCGCGCGCCAGCGCGCCGCGAAGCCCGCCTTTTTTCGAAATATGCTTGTCGCCCAGCCGCTTGAGTGCCGCGAAAGTCGCGCGCAAATCTTTTATCTCGGCCGCGTCGTACGCGGGCGCCGACTCGAGTGCTCCCGCAGCATGGCCCAGCATTAGGATCGCCGACATCGCCTGGCCTTGCGCGTAAGGCGATGTCAGTTCGGGGAGCAGTGCGTCCATGATCGTGCGCTGCATTCCGCTGATAATTTCTTTCAACGTTGGCCGTAACATCTGATCACCTCAGACCAATCGAAGCTGGTTGGCCAAGTCCTCGAACAACTGCGGGATTAGCAGTTCAAGAAAAGGCATCATGGAGTCGGACGTGCGTCCCTCGACGAAGTCGCGGATTCCGGTCAGACAAATCACGACCATCTTCGCGTTGCCGAGCACCCGGTAGAAGAACAGCCGTTGCCGATCGACGCGATGGCCGGTCTTCTGTTCGTACAGGCGGTAGAAGGCTTCGCGTTCCATCAGGCCGCCGGCTAGTTCGTCGCGTCCCCAGAAGGTCATCGATGCCCACCCGAGATCCTCCATCGGGTCGCCCAGATGCGCCATCTCCCAATCGAGCATCGCGATGATTCCGTTGTCGTCGTACAGATAGTTTCCCGAACGATAGTCGCCATGAACGATCACCACGCGGTCGGTCACGACGGGATTGGCTTTGAGCCATGCCAACGCCGCGCTGAGAATCGGATAATTTTCGCCCATCCGGTCGCGTTCGTACACTTCGCTCCAATGCGCTGTCTGGATGCGGGCGGGGTCCTCGGGATTTTTCGGAGGCCCAAGAATCTCGAGCCCGTACTCGCGGTAATCGAGCGACTGCAATCGCGCCAGCTCGCTCAGGAAGTCATCTGCGACCTTCGCCCGCGTAGCTTCGGGCTCCACCGCCGGAAACGCCGACATGCCGGTGCGGCCCGGCGCGCGATCCATGATGAAAAACGGGCGATCCATCACACTGGCGTCGAGCTCCAGGAACAGCGGCTCGGGAACCTTGAGGCCCGCGCGATGCATCGCGGCGATCACTTTGAACTCGCGCTCGCGATCGGTTTTGAGTAGTCCGCCAGTCGGATCGCGCCGCCCGATCATCGCGCGCGTTCGCGTCTGGCCGCCTTCGCTCCATTCCAGATCGAAGGCATACGTCTCGCGCGACGATCCGCCGGATATTCGTTTGAGGCCCACCACGCGATGCTCGCGCGCTTGCGGCATCCGGCGTTTGAAATATTCGGTCAGTCGATGTTGATCCATTTTAGTGACGATCCTTCCGGCGCTACGGATTCGGCGAGGTCGGCGGAAGCGCCGTGGGGTTTACCGGCGCCGTGATTCCACCCATCATGCTGCCCATCTGCGCGCGCAGGCGCTCCGCCTGCTCGGCCTTGCCGTTGCGCATCAATTGTCTTTCGACGCCGAGCGCCTCGCGCTTGGCCTGCTCGAGCTGCTCGCGAGTAGGCGGCGAGATTGCAATCGCGCTCGCCAGTGTCTGCTGCGAAATTTGCGCGAGCATCTGCGTCATCTGCACGGTCGCGGGCGAAGGCGGCGGCGTCGTCGATCCGGCTGCGACGCGTCCCAGCGCCTGAGCGAAACTCCCGGGCCCGCGCGCCATGATAAACAGTTGCGTCTCGTTCATGCTCGACGCGCCGTCCAGCCGCGTGCCCGACGGTGCGCTATGGCTCATCGCATCCACGTTCATCACATCGAGCGACGGCGTCGCGCCGAGGTTATTCAGCGTCATTATCGAATCATAGTGCATTTCGGCGGTGTGAGACCCATCGACTTCAAACGCGACTTCGCAGTCGCCGTCGCTTATCGGCGACACTGCCGTCACCTGGCCTATGGTCGCCGACGCGTGAGTTATCGGGTCGCCCGGGCCCAGCCCGCCGGTCGTATCAAGCTGCGTGGAATAATACAACGGCTGACTGGCGCATCCCGCGACCAGCAGGCCAAGAATTAACGCGGCGCCCGTCGATATTCGCCGGATCGCCGGCGCGCAAATTCCGATGGTCTTACGCAAATGCCGGCATCACTTCACTCGCGAACAACTCGAGCGTCGGCGGTGGCGCGAAGTCGCTGAAGAAAATCGTGAACGTCGTGATCCCCATCGCCATGCGTTTTCGGAGTTCCTCGACCAGTTGCCTGGGCGTGCCTCTTGATTCCGGTGGTGATGAACGGCTTGAGCATCTGCGCCATCTTCCACTTCTGCTCGACTTCCTCGTCGGTCTTGCCGATGCACACCAGCAACTGCTCGGACACGTCGATGGTGTTTACGTCGCGCCCGACGTCTTTGCAGTGCTGCTTGAGCACGTTGAACTTGTGCTCGAAGCTTTCGTAGCCGGCCGGACAATTCCATCGGTCGGCGAACCTGGCGACCAGCTTCAGCATGACCTTTTCGCCGCTGCCGCCGATCGTAATCGGAGGATGCGGTTGCTGCACCGGCTTGGGATTGCAGCTCGCTGCTTCGATCGAGTAATGGCGCCCCTTAAACGTCGCGCGCTTCTCGGTGAACATCGCCTTCATGATGTGCAGGCCTTCCTCGAACATCTTGAGCCGCGTGCCCATCGAGGGGAACTGGTAGCCGTAGGCCTTGTACTCCTCGTCCATCCAGCCCGCGCCGTAGCCGATTTCGAGACGGCCGTTGCTGATATGATCGATCGTCGCAAGCGTCTTCGCCAGCAGCGCCGGATTGCGGTACGAGTTGCATATCACCAGCGTGCCGATGCGAATTTTCTCGGTCTTCGCCGACAGCCCCGCCATCAGCGCCAGGCATTCATGATGGTCGAGATCGGGCATCCCGCGCGTCCACATGTGATCGACCAGCCAGATCGAATGGTAGCCCAGCTTCTCGCATCGATGCGCCCGCTCTTCGAGCTGATGCCACGATTGTCCGGCTTGCGGAGAGAACAAGGCGAATTGCGCTTTCTTGCTCATTGAAATTTACTCCCGTGCGTGATCGGCGCGAGAACCTGCCGACTTTGTTTCGCACGGCGGACCGCGAAGGGTCAACCGGCGACGGGTCGGCGCGGGCGCGGACTTGTGCGACGAGGCGAAATTGTGGAGAGGATTAGGACCATGAAGATTAGACGGCGCATTGCGCTTGACGGGTTGGCGGTCCTGGTCTTTTTTCTCGCGTTGGGCGCGGCCGCGACGGCAGGCGAGGCAAAATTCAAGCCGTCGGCGCGGCCCGCGAACTCAAAGGCGCGCCGGGGATTTACGAATGGACGTTTCAAGCGGCCGTCGGCAAATCGCCGTTCGATAAAATCGCGCTGCATCGCGTTGCAAAGGGGCCGACTCCGGCCGCGCATCCCGAGGCGGTCGTGCTCTATATCCCCGGCACCAACATGAATGGCGAAGTGGCGCTCGAGGATCCACGCTACTCGTTCCAGGTCTATCTGGCCGGGCACGGCGTGGACGTGTGGTCGATGGACTATCGCACGCATTTTATTCCGCCGAATACGCCCCAGAGCGATCTCTCCGAGCTGGCGGGATGGACCAACGATCTCTTCGAGACTGACATTGACGCCGCCGCGAAATTCGTCAGCGAAAAAACCGGCCGCGACAAACTGTTCGTCGCCGGCTTCAGCCGCGGTGTTGAGTTCGCGTACCTCTACGCCGCCAGGCATCCCGAGCGCGTCGCGGGAATCATCGCGCTCGACGGATTCATCCCGCGCCATCCGATGCGCGCGGCGCCGCTGCCGGCCGGCCACTATGCCGACGACATCGGTGGCGAACATCTGACCTACGACAAGCGTTACAAGCTCATGCAGATGGTCATCGAGAATCCCGATCAGCCGGCGCCGATTCCCAAGTACAAAACCGCGCGCGAAAACCTGGAACACGTCGTGTACGATGCGGGCGGATTTTTCGGCGGCCACGGCGGACTCGCGAATCCGCAGGGCGGCTTTTCCGACGCCGTCGTGCTGGCAAAACTGCTAATCGGCTACGATCGCTACTGGCCTGCCGTTCAGGACCGCGAGAATCCATTCACGCCCGAGCTGCTTGCGTCACTCAAGGCGTCGAAAATTCCCGTGATCGCCTTTGCCAGCACCAACTTCGGCGCGCAATGGCCCGGCCAGGTCGAGGAGTCGGCGAAATCGACCGGCGCGCCTGATCCCTCATTTACCAAGCTCGACAACTGGGGCCATCTCGACGTATTGGCGGGAACGAAGTCTGAGAGCGAGGTCTTCGCGCCGACCGCAGCGTGGATCAAGCAGCATCAGAAGTAGGCGGATACTGGGGGGCATCGGGGCGCGGTGGAGCGGGGGGCGGAATAATCATGACCGCGGCGAGCGCCCACGCGCCTAGCGCGAGTCCGGCGATGGTCCATCGAATGGTCGAGCGGCCGCGGCGCGATGCGACGATCGCGGTTAAGGGAGCGAGCGCGAGATCGATGATGATCGAGGTCGCGATCAGATTCGCGGGCGGCTCGCGGTACCCCATCAGGGCGAATCCGGACGCGATGCTTAGCAGGCTGGCGATAGTGGTCATCGGTTTGCGCGGCTCGACACTCTATATATAGTTGAAAATCATGGCACGCCGCGACGACGACAACCTGATGAACAAGCTACGGCAGATGAGCGAAGAAGGCATCACCGGCTTGTTCAATGAGATCATGTCAAACGAGAGGATGCGCTCGAGTTTCGGGCGGGCGGGTGAACGCTTCATGGCGAACAAGCGGTCTTTCGACCGCAACGTCGAACAGGTGCTCGACTTCGTCAATATCCCTTCCAAGCGGGACGTTCGCGAGCTCAAAGCGCGGCTCGATCATCTGAGCTCGCAACTGCTGAACCTCAGTATCAAGCTCGATCGCATTCTCGATCATGACGAACCCACGAGGGCGAAGCCCGCGGTTCGACGCGCAAAGAAGCCGGGCTGATCAGCCGGCGCGCAAGCTGCGGCCTATTTCGGCGAGGTCCGCGATGGTGCGCGGCTCGCGGCCGAGGTCGGGCGCAACCATCAGCACTGCGCCGCGGGGAAGCGAATTGCGCAGAGCGCCCAGCGAAACCTGCTCGCGGGTCTTGAGTGCGGCGTAGTCGGCGAGATTGCGCTTCAATTTTCTTTTGAGCGGCGGCGCTACCCGGGCCGACGATAGTTCCGCGGCGTCAGGTAGTTCCGCAATCACGCGATTCACCACCATCGCGGCGACCCGCAAGCCGGCACGCTCGAGCGCGCCGATAAATTCGCGCGCCTGCGCGATTCGGCTCGACTCCGCGGTCGTGACGATCACGATTGCCGTGTCCGGCGCGCGCAGCTTGTCCTGGGCGCGCGCGGCACGAGCGGAAAAACCTTCGTACATGCCTTCGAAACTGCGAACGAAGGACTGGACGTCGCTCAGCAGATTCAGGCCGGTCACGCGATCGAACGCCGCGAGCACGGCGCGCGCGGCTATATCCACCATCCGCAACTGGCTCCGGAACAGTCCGGCGGGCGCCCCGAGCAGACTGACGGCGCGCGAGTTGAGCAGTTCGAGCAGGCGGCGCGGCGCGTCCAGAAAGTCGAGCGCCTCGGCCGCCGGAGGAGTGTCGAGCACCAGCAGGTCGGTTAAGGGATTGGCTGCCAGTTCGAGCAGCTTTTCCATCGCCATGTAGTCCGCCACTCCCGCAAGCGCGCCCGAGAGATTGCGATAGATTCGATTTTCAAGAATCGTGTCGCGTGCCGCGTCCGACAGCGCGTAACGCGCGACGATCGAATCGAAGGTGCGTTTTGGATCCAGGCGCAACGCGCGCAGCCTCGCGCGACCGGACCCGCCGCCACGGCGTGCATGACCAATGCCCACCAGTTGGACCTCGACCGGCTCGGATGAATCCGCTCCAAGGCCGAGCGCGTCGAGCAGGCGCGGCGCGGGATCGACGGTCATCACATCCACCGCGCGTCCGATCACGGCGGCGTGCACGGCGAGCGCGGCGCTGATGGTAGTCTTGCCGACGCCGCCGGGACCCAGGCAGATCACGAGGCTTTGCGAGCGCAAGTCGAGCGACTCGGGACGGGCGGGATGCTTGAGACGGGTAGACGGCTTGAGCGGTACGGCCCTGGGCTTCATCGGTCGAGCAACTCCGCATCCAACACGCGGCCAAGTTTCTCGACTTCGCCGAGTCCCATGGCCGGCGTGAACATCATCGGAAGGCTGAAAATCGGGATGCCGGCGGCGGCGAACCGCGGCGCGGCCAGAGCCGCCTGTTCGTGCGCGGCGTTTCGGCGCATGGCCAGGCGGGCGTGGCCGCCGAGCGGACTCAGCGCGGCGAGTTCGGAAGCATCGAAGAGCAAATCGGGAACGCAGTTGATTATCCCGGCGACGGTGACGATGCCGAGCCGCTCGCGCATCGTGGCGGCGGTTTCAAGCGCCTCGCGAACCGCGAGATCCTCGGGCGTCATCGTCACGATCGCGCCGAATCGCGTCGCGTCGGTGAGGAACCTGTCAACCGAATGCGCAAGCCGGTTCAGCGTGCCGGCGGGCGCGATTCCCTTCACGCCCGACGCGACCGAGAGCAGTTCCAGCGCGCTGCCCGAGGCGGGCGCGTCGATCACGAGAAAATGATCCTCGAGCGCTGCGTCTCCCGCCATGATCCGGAGACGTTCCAGCAGCAGGAAAGCCTCGAGACCCGGCAGCGCGGCGGTTACGTAACCAAAGGTTCGGCTGCGCAGCATCCGGCGCGAGATGGCGCGAATCGGGACGATGCGCTCGATGAAGGCTTCGAGCTCGGCGCGCGGCGTGAGCGCGACGGCGTCGAGCGACTCGGTGACTTTGACGGCGGTCGAATCCTCCAGCATCGCGCCGAGCGCCGCGGCCGCGGACAGGCGACGGTCGAGATCGGCGAGCGTGGTCGGACGCCGGCGCGACAGCGCAATGGCAAGCGCGGCAGCGACCGTGCTCTTGCCGGTGCCACCTTTGCCGGTTACGAACAAGACCCGCGGCAGCGTCATCGGCTAGAATGTAAGGGTCGCGCAGCGAACAGTAAACCTTGCGCGGGAAGAGAGTTGGCTTTGAGCGAAAATAAACCGCCGGCGATCGATTCGATGCTGATTGCGATACCGCCCGAGCAGATCGTGGTGTTCAAGTCGATCGTCGAGTCCTACGACAATCTCGCGACGCTGCGGACCGAGGATCCCACGCGGCATCATCTGCGGATTTACTTCTCGGCGGATTCGCGCGACGAAGTCGAGGCGATGATGGCGTCGCTGGCCGCGCAGTTCACGATCGAGCGGCTCGCGTAGCAGGGGTAAGCAGAAAGACGGTGGCGCTCTTTCGGTTGCTTAAACTTACTTGACTTTATTTTGATATATCTTTATAAGTATGAAAATATGAAGAAGTCAAGCGTAATCGCGGCGCTGGGTGCGCTGGCGCAGGGGACTCGGCTCGAGATCTTTCGCCTGCTGGTGCAGAAGGGTCCGGCGGGGGCGCCGGCCGGCGAGATCGGCACGCGGCTGGGTCAGCCCTCGCCCACGTTGTCATTCCACCTGAACCAACTCCGATTTGCGGGCTTGGTGAGTTCGCGGCGCGCGAGCCGATCGATCATTTACAGCGCCAACTTCAAGGCGATGAGTGATCTGCTTGCGTACCTGACCGAGAACTGCTGCGGCGGGCGGCCAGAGCTATGCGGTTCCGCCGCCGCGCCGGACTGCGGATCCGAATGCGCGCCTCAGCAGACTGTCACGCCAAAGAAAAATCGGAAAGCGCAATAGTGAACCGATCCTCGACGGACGATCGCGCCGTGGCCAATCGTGAATACAATGTCTTGTTTCTATGCACGGGCAATTCCGCGCGCAGCATCATGGCGCAATGCGCGATCGGACGGTGGGGCAGGGGAAAGTTCAAAGGATACAGCGCCGGGAGCCATCCCAAGGGCGTCGTCCATCCGATGACGCTTGCGCTGCTCCAGGAGCTGAACTACGACACCTCCGGCTTGCGCAGCAAGAGCTGGGACGAGTTTGCCCGTGCGGACAGTCCGCCGCTCGACTTCGTCTTCACGGTCTGCGATCGGGCGGCCGCCGAGCAGTGCCCGCTATGGCCGGGACAACCGATCACCGCACACTGGGGCGCGGCCGACCCGGCTGCGTATGAGGGAAGCGACGAGGAAAAGCGCCGCTTCTTCTTCCGCGTGTACCGCGAGCTGGAAAACCGCATCAAGATTTTCACGAGCCTGAGAATCGAGGCACTTGACAGTTTCGCCCTGCAGGATCGAGTCAAGGAAATCGGCAGGGTCAAACTTCCCGAAGGGCGCGAGTAGCGGCTACATCTCGCACCGCCGTCGATACGGAGAAGTTCGCAATGAGCGCATCAATCACGATGGCACAGACGCCGGTCCTTCGCCGGCTCTCGTTTCTTGACCGCTACCTGACGCTGTGGATTTTCCTGGCGATGGCGGCCGGGGTCGCGCTCGGAGCGGCGGCGCCAGGCGTGAGGATTGTCTTCGATCGCCTGAGCGTGGGCACCACCTCAATACCAATCGCGATCGGGCTCATCCTGATGATGTACCCGCCGCTGGCGAAGGTGAATTACGACGAGCTTGGAGATGTCTTTCGCGATTGGAAAATCCTCGGCCTCTCGCTGGTCCAGAACTGGTTCATCGGTCCGATCCTGATGTTCGCGCTCGCGGTGATATTTCTTCGCGATCGTCCGGAGTATATGACCGGGCTGATCATCATCGGCCTGGCGCGATGCATCGCGATGGTGATCGTGTGGAACGCCCTCGCCGACGGCGACTCGGAGTATTGTGCCGGACTGGTTGCGTTCAATTCGATCTTTCAGGTGCTTTTCTTTTCACTCTATGCATTCGTGTTCGTGACGGTGCTGCCCCGATGGCTCGGATTGGGCGGCGCTGTCGTTGAAGTCACGATCGGCAAGATCGCGCGAGAGCGTCGGCATCTACCTGGGCGTGCCTTTCGTTGCGGGCTTTGCGACCTGGAAGATCCTTACCTCGCGCAAGGGCAAGGCCTGGTATCGCGAGCGTTTCATTCCGAAGATAAGTCCGCTCACTCTCGTCTTTCTTCTCTTCACCATCGTCGTGATGTTTTCGATTAAGGGCGCGAATATCGTGCATCTGCCGCTCGACGTCGTGCGCATCGCGATTCCGCTGCTGCTCTACTTCACGATCATGTTCGCGCTTTCCTTCGCACTCAGCCGCGCCGTCGGCGCAACCTATTCGCAGACGGCGACGCTGTCCTTCACCGCGGCGTCCAACAATTTCGAGTTGGCAATCGCAGTCACGGTCGCGACCTTCGGGATCGACAGCGGTGCGGCATTCGCCGCCGTAATCGGTCCGTTGATTGAGGTCCCGGTGATGATTGGTCTGGTGGATGTCGCTCTATGGGCTCGGCGCCGTTATTTTCCCAGCGGTGATCCCTGCACCCGATGTTAAGTGCAGGAGTAACCCCTGCGCCTTGAGTGTCAAGAAAAGATGCGGGCGTCGCCTATTGGCGCCGCGCGAGCCTGAGCGTGCAGAAAAGACCGCTGTGGTCGGAATAGGGGACATCGGCCCGCTGATTTGCGATCAGCTCGAGGTTTGCCGAAGCAGTCCACGCGTGTGAGTTGGCTGCGACGATGTAATCAATCCATTCGGGGCGTTGGTCATGGGAGTCCTCGTATGTTCCGAGGCTGCCTCGCTCGCGCGCCTCGGCAGTCAGATCCGTCCCGAGGGCCGCGATGAGTGAATACAGAGACTCGCGCGAGTCGGTGTTGAAATCTCCCGCAACTATCGCGGGCATCGACGCATGGAAGCGGGACACCATCTCGCGAAGCTCGATGAGCTGCGCTTCGCGAATTTCGCCGTAGCCGATCCCCGGATATTGTGACTGGAGATGAGTATTGACAGCGCAGATGCGCTGTTCGCCGCGCTCGAGCTCGACCGTCAGAATCGCCCTTGCCGCCGAGTCCATCGCCCTCCCAGACTTTCCATGCCGGCGCGCTGGCGGCGAAGGCGTGAAACTCCGGCGCTGCGCGCACGCGCCATCCCGCAGAGGCGCTGACAAATGCGAGCAGTCCGCCCCGGGGACCGGCGCTCCGGCGCTTGATGCAGATTGGAGTCCAATCGGGTTGCAGCGCCAGGGTAAGACGATCTACCAGCGAGCCGAACCAGACTTCCTGAAATAGCGCAACGTCCGGCGACAGTTCGCGCATTTTCGCGCTTACCCGATCCATCCGGCCGCCGGGGTCTTTGGACAATGGCCACGCCATTGCGTGCAGGTTCCATGACAGAACCTTAAGGCAGATTTCGCGCATGGCGATTTAGACGCTACCTCGCGATTGCGACGGCGTAGTCGCGGCCTTCCCAATTGCGCGTCTCGCGCCAGTTGAACGTAAAGCGAACCGGGGCGCGGTCGTCTGCGCCGATATCGATGTCAACGTAATCGAAGCCGATCGGCGTTGAAATCGACCCGGTATCATTGACGTGCCGCCATTCGTCGTTGGACCAATGAAGCGTGAACGGCTCAGTGGCCTGAATGCGCAGGCGGTCGCCGGGTGAAACCGACTTGACGCGGCGGTTGGATTTCCAGACGCGAAGGCGGCTCGGCTTTCGTCCGAGCTTCAGGTAGCGGTCTTTGACCTCGTCGATCAGGTCGAAGACCCGCGCGTCCGAGGCCGAGCGCAGCAGCTTGATGTACTCGGCATGCGCCCACATCAGGGGAGTCGCGCTGCCGGTCTGGTAGCCATACCTGAGCAGCTCGTGCGGGATGTCGGGTTGATCCCAGATCTGTTCGGGCAGCAACTGCGTCGAATTCGCAAACCGTTCCATCGCTCTCAGATAGGGCATCGGGTCACGACCCGCCGCGAGTTCGTAATGCCCGCGCTCGCCGGTCAGCAGCGGCCACGGGCGTCCGCGGCCCCATCCGACAAACGGGCCGCCGTCGTCATGCTGTCCATAGCCGTCGTGGGTGTAGCGCCGCCAGCACGGACCGGCGGGGAAGTCGGTCTTCAGCACGGCGTCGATGACGCGGATCGAATCCTCCATCAGCGGATCGCCGGCTTTGCGAATGCCGTAGCGGACCAGCTCGAGAAATCCGCCGTCAACGATTTCCGCGACGGGGAATTCAGCCTGCGCGCCGGGTGGGCGATTGTGAATGAAGACGCGCTTGCCGTCGATGCTTTCGTCGGCGTCCGGATCGCCGACGTCGATGGGATTGATCCTGACGTAGTGGCGCTTGACGCCGGGGACGAGGAAGCCCTGGTTGGTGACGGTCCAGGTTTCGATGTGCGCCTCGAGGAAGTCGGCGTACTCCTCGAGGAATTGCGCGGTCACCAGGTCGCCGCGATCGCGAGCGAAGCAGGCCGCGCAGATCAGCCCGGCGATATTTGCGGCGAGCGTCGAGGGCGAGTAGCCGGCGTTTTCTTCCCATCGCTCCTGCGGCGTGGCGCATCCGTTGTCGATTAGAAAGTGGGCCGCCCGCAGCACCATCGGATACGGATCGAAATCCTTGAGCGCGCCGTGTTTGTGCATCCGCCACGCGAGCATGATCGGAAACGAAACTTCGTCGAGCTGAATGCCGTTCCAGTACGGCCTGCCGTCGATCCAGAAGTTCTGCGGAAAGCCGCCGTCGGGGCGCTGCGCACAGGCGAGATAGATCAAGGCGCGCAGCGCGGTGGCGAGCTCGCCCGAAGCGGCCAAACCGATCACGCTGTTGACCATGTCGCGGGTCCAGACCAGATGGTAGCCGCCAAGGTCCTCGTCGCCCTTGACCTCGCCCCAGGGGATGCTGAGCGAAGCGATGATCGCGCCGGGATAGGTTTTGTCTTCATGGGCGAGAAGCAGCTCGCGGCTGCGGCGATAGAGCGCGCCGCCGTCGCCGGAGAATTTCTCGAGCGGAAGGAAATGGCGCGACGCGCGATCCCATTGTTCGAGGAAGCGGGCGCGATGCTCGGGGAAAGGATCGGCGAGCGACTGATAGAGAGTAGTCACGGCGCGATTGAGCTTGCGGCCGAAGCCGAGGCCGAGGGTGAAAGAGTAGCCCTTGCGCAAATCGATCTCGGCGGTGAGCGCGATATTGCCGTCGAGCGCGGCGGCGAACTGATAATCCATTTTGAAGTTGGCGCTGATGTCCTGCCATCCGTCGGTATTTCCGACGTATCCGCACGAAGCCCTGAGAAATGGCACGGTGGCTCCCAAAGCCAGCCAGACGTCGTCCTTGTTCGCAGTCAGGAACTCGTGCCCGACGATTTCGGCCAGGTAGCCGTTGTTGCCCCATCCGCCGACACACAGATGCGGCGCGAGCAGGACGTAGAGGTGGAGTCTTTTGAGCAGCTCCGGGTCGCCCTCGAGGCGGGTGTTGATGAGCAGGGTCGGCAGATGCGGATCGGTGATCATTTCCTTGAAGAGATGATAGCGGCCGTCGGGCGAATGGCCGACGATTCGCACGCCGAGGCCGGTGGCGTCGAGGTACTCGGTGGTGGAATCGAGATTGCGGCGTTCTTCGTGGAAGAAGGTCTCGCCGTCGGTGATTAGGAACTGGAGGTCGCGGACCTGCGGCTGATCGATGGTGGGGAAATAAATCTCGTTGACGACGCCGACGGAGGTGGTGAACCACAGATGGCTTCCGGAGGAGTAGGCGGTGCAGACCGCATCCTTGGCGCTGCGGGTCCATCGCGGCGGGATTCCGGGTGCGCCGGTGGCGACCGGAGATTTCAGAATTATTGCCATAGACCCTCTGTTCGATTCGCCTGAAGGGTCAGACCGTTTCGGGTTGTTCGGGTTTCGTTGTTGTCGCGGCCGGATTTTCCGCGGGCTTCAGACGAAACATCCAGGCGACGCCGACGCTGATCGCGTACAGCAGCACCAGCGGAATCGCGAGCAGGAACATCGAGATCATGTCGGGCGGAGTCAGAGCCGCGGAGACCACGAAGATGGCGACGATCGCATAGCGCCAGTAGCTGAGCATCATCTTGTAGTCGATCATCCCGAGCTTGGTGAAGAAGAACGCGAAAATCGGCATCTCGAACGTGAGCGCGAACGCCAGCAGCAGCTTGGACGAGAACGCCAGGTACTCGCTGATGCGGATGGTCGGGGTGACTCCGATGTTCGCGTATTGAGCCAGGAAAAATGCGTAGCCGACTCTGAAGACGACGGCCCAGCAGAAATATCCGCCGAGCACGAAAAACATCGTCGCGAAGAAGACGAACGGCCTGGCCATCCTGCGTTCGGTTTCGTACAAACCCGGCGCGATAAATTTCCAGATTTCGTAAAAGACCGCGGGACTGGCGATGAACAGGCCGGCGATCAGCGCGACCTTGATCTCGGTGTAGAACGCCTCGCCGACGCCGGTGCCGATCAGCAGCACCTTGCCGCCCGAGACCTCGCGAATCGGCCAGGTCAGCATGCGGAACAGCGGATTTCTGATCGCGTACGCGAGGATGAAGCCGACGCCGATGGCGATGAAGGCGCGAATCAGGCGGGTGCGGAGTTCCTGCAGATGCTCGACGAGCGGCATCCGCGCCTGTTCCGGCGTCTCCTCGATGGGCGCGGGCGGTGTGATATCCTCGCTAGGCACAGTGCGGGATGACCGGCTATTTATTCTCGGGCGGCTGGACCGGAGGCGGCCCGGACTTGGGCGCGATGGGCGCGGGCGGCGGCACTTTGGCGGCGCGGCTCGTCGAGCACCTCGGTCAGTTCGTGGAGGACGGTATTGCTCGCCAGGCGCAGCTCGCGCAAGACTTTTCCCACGGTGCGCATAACCTCGGGCAGGCGTTCGGGGCCGACGACAATCAGCGCGATCGCGAGGATCAGAACTATTTCAAAAAGGTCCAAACTTCGATGACCGTCCCGCGTACTGGCCAGCGCAATTCGATGACTTTGCGCGGCTGCGGAAAAATTCCGCGCAACCTCGCCTGCTCCATGCCAGTTAATCATCATACCCGACCGGGGTGTCAACGATGCTTAAAACCGGGGTCGTCGCGGATCGCCGCTACCTGAAGCACTTCGCCGGCCGGGCGCATCCCGAGCGTCCCGCAGCGCGCCGAGGTGATGATCGAGATGGCGGAGTCGCTCACGCGGCCGGATCTGAGATTCATGGCGCCGCGCGAAGCGACGCACGAGGAAATCGCGAACTGTCATCGCCCGTGAGTATATCGCGACGGTCGCGCGGACGGCGTCGATGGATCGGTTCGACTTCGATCCGGATACGCATAGCTCGCGCGATTCGTACGAGACCGCGATCCTGGCCGCAGGCGGCGTGCTTACGGCAGTCGAGGCCGTGATGGACGGAGCAATAGATAATGGATTTGCTATTGTTCGGCCACCTGGGCATCACGCACTGCCTAATCGCGCGATGGGATTCTGCTTCTTCAACAATGTTGCAATCGCGGCGAAGTGGCTAATCGAAAAACGCGGCCTTAAGCGGGTGATGATCGTCGATTGGGACGTCCATCATGGCAATGGCTCGCAGGAAATATTTTACGAATCGCCCGAAGTGCTCTACGTATCCACGCATCAGTTTCCGGATTACCCCGGCACCGGCTCGCTCCACGAGATCGGCTACGGCGCCGGACTGGGATTCACCGTGAATGCGCCGATGCCGGCGGAATTCGGCGACGCTGAGTATATCCGCGTGTTCGATCGCCTGATAATGCCGATCGGACGCCATTTCAATCCCGAGTTCATACTCGTCTCATCGCGGCTTCGACGGGCATTTCCGCGATCCGCTCGCGCAGATGCGCGTGACGGAGGCGGGATTTGCAGCGATGGCGCGGCGGATGAAGCGGCTGGCCGCGGAATGCTGCGGCGGGAAGATGGTCGCGGCGCTCGAAGGCGGCTACGACCTCGAAGCAATCGCGGAGTCGGGACGCGCGGTGATCGACGAATTTGGACGCGACGCCGATGAGCCGATTCGCCCGGATGGTGGCGGCGACCGGGTGATGCCGATGATCGAGCGGGCGGCGCAAAACGTCGGCCGTTTCTGGAATCTGGGCTAGGGCGATCGATGCCGCCGGAGCAACGCTCTGCGGACAACGTCCCGGGTGGGAACGGGAGCGCGCTCAGCCGTCTCGTCTCAATAGGCAGTTCCGATTCGCATGAATACCCACTGGACAAGCAGACAGTAGCCATTGGCAGCCATCCGTCGAACGATATAGTGCTCGACGACACGACAGTATCGCGCCGTCACGCCACGATTACGCGCAAGCCTGGCCGCTTCGAGCTGGCGGACCTCGGCTCGACTAACGGCACGTTCGTCAACGGTGGCCGAGTGCGCAAACCGATTGCGCTGAAGCGCGGTGACGAGATCAAATTCGGCTCTGCGCGTTTTGCTTTCATCGCTGCGGGCGATCCGATACCGGCGCCGGCGCGGGCGGCGCGCGCCCCGAGCCGGCTGGGGCGGCGGCTTGCGATTCTGGCCGCGATGTTCATCGCGGGATTCGCAGGAGTTCGTTACCGAAGCGAGATGGGACCCGCCGCGTCGGCAATCGGCGCATGGATTTCGCCGCGCCGGTCCAGCTCGGCGCCTTCGGCGGCGAATACTCAGTCGGCATCGGCCAGCTTGCAAACCGAGGCAACTTCAACGCCAGCGTCGTCGGCGATTTCCGCAGCAGTCGAGCCCGAATGGTTAAGGCGAGTGAACTACTATCGCGCGATGGTGAAGCTGCGCGCCGATAGTCGAAGATCCGGCGCTGAGCAAGGGCGATCGCGCGCATACTATGTACATCGTCAAGAACTACCACGGCGCGATCGAGCACGGGGGCCTCGGCGCCGAGATGCATACCGAGGATCCGGGGAGTCCATACTTTACTCCCGAAGGACTCGAGGCGGCCAAGTCCAGCGACATGGACGTGTGGTCCATGCGAGGAGTATCCAACGATGCGAGCGCCACGTCGGACGCAGACGAATGGGGCTCGCCGCTATGGTCGATCGACGGATGGATGTCGATACCGTTCCATCGCATGCCGATCCTCAATCCGCGACTGACCAGCGCAGGCTTCGGAATCTACTGCGAGTCGGGAGCATGCGCCGCGGGACTCAACTTATTGAACGGCTCGCAGCGGAAATTGCCGGCGGGCGCGGCGGAGAGCGGGCCGATCGAGTTTCCTCCTGACGGCGCGACCGTCGCGATAAGGTCGTTCGGCAACGAATGGCCCGATCCGCGCGCCAACTGTCCCGGCTACGAGCCACCCAGCGGACTGGCTATTACACTCCAGCTCGGCGACTGGATGGATACTCATCTGGGCGAATACTCAATTGCGCGAGAAAACGCCGACGGCAGCCGCGCCGCAGTCGAAGCATGCGGGTTCGATTCGACTAGCTACTCGAATCCCGATGCATACTCACAAGAGCTGGGGCGAAACGTTCTGAAGTCTTATGGCGCGGCAGTGGTGATTCCGCGCGCGCCGCTGGACAAGGGCGCGAAGTACGCGGTGTCGATGACCGCGAACGGAAAGCAGTACGACTGGACTTTCTCGACGCGTCCATGATCCGGACTGACTAGCGCTGGAAATCGACCGCGATGATCGTCGCCGTCGAATCGAGCGCGCTGTCGGGCGTCGCAATCACGAGCTCGCCAATCGGATCATCGTTGAACAGCGTATCGGCCGCGGCGATTCGCTTGCGCACCTTGAGCGAAATCATACTTCCCAGCGGACGCACCTCGCCGACGTGCCGCACCTTGACGCCGCGCACCGAGACGGACTCGTACGGCTTCATCAGCACGTGCAGATAGACCCGATTGCCGCGGCGGGTTGACGGTCCGTAGAACTGCCACGGCTCGAGTCCGGGGTCAGTGCCGACGATCGCCTCGTTGTTGCGGTCCATCCAGTTGCCAATCGCTTCGAGCCGCTCGGCCTGTTCGGGTGGGATAGCGCCGTCGCCCATCGGGCTCACGTTGAGCAGCAGATTTCCACCCTTGCCGGCCACCTCGCACAGAGTATGGATCAGCGACCGGATCGATTTGAGGTCCTTGTCCGACGGATTGTAACCCCAGCTGTTGTTAATCGTCAGGCAGGTCTCCCACGGGCCTTGCGGCGGCTTGGGCGGAACGGCCTGTTCCGGGGTCTGATAGTCGCCGTAACCCGGGATGCGATCGTTGATGACGACCTCGGGCTGGAGCGAGCGGATCATCTCGACCAACTCGCGCGACTTCCATTCCTCGGGCGTGCGTTCCCATCCGCCGTCGAACCAGAGCAGATCGATCTTGCCGTAGTTGGTCAGCAGCTCGCGCATCTGGGCGAACATGAAAGTTATAAATCGATCCCACTGTTCAGGCGTCGAGCGGCGCCAGTTGCCCCACTTGTAGGGTTTGTCCGAATCGATGAATGCCGGGTAGTCAGGATGATGCCAGTCGATAAGTGAGTAATACAGTCCGATCTTCAGACCCTCGGCGCGGAACGCATCTGTATATTCACGAACTATATCGCGCTTGAATGGCGAATACTCAATTGAATAGTCAGAATGCTTCGTATGGAACATCGAGAAACCGTCGTGATGTTTACTCGTCAGGACTGCGTATTGCATCCCGGCGCGTTTTGCCGTCCGCGCCAGCGCGCACGCGTCCCATTTTGCCGGATTAAACGTCTTGGCGGTCGAGTGATATTCGTCAACCGTGACGCTTTGCCCATGCGGCAGCGCGCCGACGCCTCCGACCAGCGGCCACGACAGCTCGAGCCCGCGCTGGCTGCAATGCCCCCAATGGATGAACATCCCGAATCTTGCCTTGTTAAACCACGATTCCATAGCGGGGCATTCTCGCCTTCAGCGGATGCGGTTGTCCATACCGGGCCCGCGCGGCGCCGCCGCGCCGTCGCGGTTCATGCGCGCCTGGATTGGATCGGTGCGGCTCTTGCGGATTGGCGACGCCTCGAATACTTCCATGTAGGACTGTTGGAATAACCCGATGCATGGACGCTTGATTGTTCGTGCAAATGCGAGTGGATAAAATGAAACGCAACTCCTTTAGATTGTCGTGTCTTGCGGTCGTGGCGGTGCTGGTGCTTGCCTCGGCTTGCAAAGGCGCAACGGATGGACTCCCAGTGAGAAACACAGGTCATTACGCAATCATCGAGACCGAACGCGGCACCATAATCGTCGAGCTTTACCCCGCCGTCGCACCCAAGACGGTCGCGAATTTCGAGACGCTGGCGAACAAGGGCTTTTACAACGGCCTGACCTGGCATCGCGTCGTCCCCGACTTCGTCGTGCAGGGCGGCGATCCTGACGGGACGGGAAGCCGGCGGCCCGGGCTACACCGTGCCGGGCGAAATCGACAAGAACGAGCATCACCTGCGTGGCTCTCTGGCCACCGCGCGCACTGGCGACGAAGTTAATCCGCAACGCGCGTCCAGCGGCAGCCAGTTCTACATCTGCCTCGAGCCGCAGCCGGGACTCGACGGCCAATACACCATCTTCGGCGGCGTGATTAAGGGCATGGACGTGGTCGATCAGATTCAGAAGGGTGACCACATGAAGAAAATCACGCTCGCGAAGGAGCCGCCCAAGTAACCGCGGCGCGTCGCAAATGACGGATTCACGAAGCGGGCACCCCCATCGAGCGGGGCCCTACTTCACCGTTGACCTGCATCTCCACACCAACCGCGGCAGTTCGGACTCGAACCTGGCGCCGAATGACCTGGTCGATCGCGCGCGCGCGATCGGAATCGGCGCGGTCTGCATCACCGAGCACGACAACATGTGGGACTGGCGCGAGATCGCGGCGCTGGCGGCCGGCTCGGGCGTGATTTTTATGCGCGGGATGGAAGTCACGACCGACATGGGGCATGTCGGTGCGTTCGGGCTCGAGCGGTACGTCGGAGGAATCTACAAGCTTGCCGAACTGCGGCGCGTGGTGAGCCTCGAAGGCGGGATACTGATCGCGAACCATCCGTTCCGCTACAAACTCGACCCGCGCTTTTCGTTCATCAACCCGGACTCAGAACCGATCGATCCAACTTATCCGGACCGCGCGGCCAAGCTCGAAATCTTCGAGATGGTCGATGCGATCGAGGTGCTCAACGGCGCGTGCAGCGAGGACGAGAATCTGTTCGCGCTCAAGGTCGCGCGCCGTCTTGGGTTGGCGGAGGTGGCGGGCTCGGACTCGCATTCCGCGGGCTCGGTGGGATGCGTGACGACGCTGCTCGACGGGCCAATCAAGGACGAGCGCGAGCTTATCGAAGCGATCCAATCCCGGCGATGCCGCGCGGGTCGCGGCCTGCTCAAGAGCGCGCTTGCGCCTTTCGAGCTGTCGGCAAATGCCGGCTGACGCTCGGCAAGACCACGCGGTTTGGATCGCTCGCCGGCATTGTTTGCCACGCGATCGATCCGATAAAATTTCTCCGCCGCCGCTGAGACTTTACCCGAGACTTTACCAATGAGTGCCAACAAGGATCGCCTCGCTCTGATCGAGCTTCTCTCCTCGATCGGCGGCGAACATTCCGAGGATCTCCGCGAGACCCTGGACCGGGTTGCCGCCGCGATTGCCACCGGCATGGAGGCCGAGGTCTGTTCGCTCTACCTCTTCGATCCACAGCGCGAGCGAATCGTGCTGCGCGCCACTGTCGGACTCGATCGCGAATCGGTCGGCAAAGTTTCGATGCGCCTCAACGAGGGACTGGTCGGGTTGGTGCTGGAGAAGGACGAACCGGTTTGCGTGCCTGACGCGATCAGCCATCCGCGCTACAAGTACTTTCCCGAGACCGGCGAGGAGCGCTTCCATACTTTTCTGGGCGTGCCGGTTCACGACCACGACGGCCGCAAGAAGCCGCTCGGAGTGCTGGTCGCGCAGACCCTCGAGCGGCGCAAATTCAACAAGAGCGAAATCCGCCTGCTCAGCACCGCCGCCAACCAGGTCGCGCAAATTCTTTCTCATTTCAGGCTGCGCGAATCGCTCGCCACCAAGGAAAAAGAGCGGCTCGAATATCGGCGCCGGATGATCGAGGCCAACCGCCAGCTCAAGGACTACGAAAAAGTCGGCGGCAAGACCCGCCACGCCCCGCCGGCGAAGATTCGCCGCCCCCGGCTGGCAGGACTTTCCGCGTCACCCGGATTTGCGCAGGGAAGCGCGCACATCGTCGGCGCATTTCTGAGCAGCGTCGATCGTAACCAGAAGTCCCGCGACCCCAAGGCCGAGGTCAAGCGTTTCGAGGACGCGCTTGCCCGTTCGCTGGCCGAGCTGGCCACCCTGCGGGTCCGGATGGAGCCGCTGATGCCCGAGGCGGACCTCAAGATCTTCGACGGCCATCGCATGATTCTCGAAGACGAGGAGTTCGTCGGCCGCATCCGCGATACAATTGCCGACGGCTACACCGCCGAGAGCGCGCTGTTCCGGGTTATCGAGGAGCTCAGCACCTCGATGCTTGCGGTCGCGGACAATTATTTGCGCGAGCGCGCAACCGACTTCCGCGACGTCGGCCATCGCCTGTTGCGCCATCTGCGCCAGGAGGAAAAGAGAGCTCCCTTCACCAAGCCGACGATTATAGTCGCCGACGAGCTTACGCTCTCGCAGCTGATGCTGGCCAGCCACGACAAGCTCGCGGGTATTGCGCTGCAATCCGGCGGCGTCACCTCGCACGCGGCGATCCTGGCGCGGGCGTTCGAAATCCCGACCGTGGTCGGCGTCGAACATCTTATGGAATCCGTCGTCGAGGCCGATCAGCTCGTGCTCGACGGCAACTCGGGCGTCGTTTACGTCAATCCCGGCGCCGAGATCGAGCGCGACTACGTCAGCCTGTCCAAGCGCTACGAGGCCTTCAAGCGCGAGCTTATCGAACAGGGCAACGCGCCGACCGCGACCCGCGACGGCCATCGCGTCATGATGCTGGCGAATATCGCGCTGCCGGCCGATATCCACCTGGCGCTGCGCTACGGCGCCGAGGGCGTCGGGCTGCTGCGTTCGGAATTCTCCTTCCTGACCTACGAGGATTTCCCCGATGAGACTCAGCAGGTCGCGCTGTACGGCAAGATGCTCGAGATGCTCGGCAAGCGCCCGATCACGATTCGCACCCTCGACATCGGCGCCGACAAGTATCCGGCGTACATGCGGGTGCCGCGCGAGGACAATCCGTTCCTCGGCTGGCGTTCGATACGCATCTCGCTGGAGATGCCGGGGCTGTTCAAAGTTCAGCTCCGCGCCATTCTCCGCGCCGCCGCCAAGCACGATGTCCGCATCATGTTCCCGATGATCTCGAGCCTCGAGGAATTGCGCCGCGCCAAGGAATTGCTGGCCGAGTCGCAGGCCGAGTTGTTCAAGGAAGGACTCGAGCACAATCCCAATATCGAAGTCGGAATCATGGTCGAAGTGCCATCGGCGGTGTGGCTCGCGCCGCGGCTTGCGCGCGAGGTCGATTTTTTCTCGATCGGAACCAACGATCTGATCCAGTACCTGCTCGCCGCCGATCGCAACAATCGCAAAGTCGCCCATCTCTACGAGGCGCTGCATCCCGCGGTCATTTCCGCCATCGCCGAGGTCGTCAATGTCGCGCGCGCCGCCGACAAGGAGGTTTGCCTGTGCGGCGAGATGGCCAGCGATCCGCTGGCAACGCTCCTGCTGGTCGGCATGGGTCTCGACGAATTAAGTTTGAGCCCGCTGTTTATTCCGGTGGTGCGCAAAGTCATTCGCGAGGTCGATTATCAGACCGCCCGCCTGATCGCGCGTGAGACTTTACAAATGGCCAGCGTGCAGGAAATCAAGGGTTACCTGGTCGAACGCTATCGCGATTTGGGCCTCATCAATCTGGTCGAAATGTACCGCTAGTTACCCTCTGTCCGGATTATCCCGATTTATTCCTCGACTTTGGCGCTATTAATGTGTTTCAATCAATTGTTGACATTTCCAGTCGGGATTTGTTTACTGTTTCTGACCGACCGGTTAGATACCATCAGACCCCGCGTTCGGGTATAGTGCGCAGGATTGGGTACGCTTGGGGCTGGGGTAGGAAATAAAAGCAGAGGATCTATTGATGGTTTTTCTTATATTTTTAGGCGCATTTCTGGTTTTCGCGGCAAGTGTCCTCTACTGGCTGTTGGGGACCAATCGTTATGGCGGTGATCGTCCGGCCGCCACACTTCAGTTGACTGCGCGCGAGGGTGCGTCCGCCGATGCGGCGATAAAGCCCGAGCCTTGCCGCACGGTTCGCGTCTATTTCATCAAACCCTCGCGCTACGACGAGGAGGGTTTCGTCCAATATTTCCGCTATGGCGTTCAGCCCAACAACACTTTGACGGTGCTGACCGCGCTCAACGAGGCGTTCAACAAGCGGTACGCGGTCGAGCGAAACGTCCGCCTCGAGACGGTAATTTGGGACGAAATCTGCGACGGTGTAGTCAGCCCTGAGACAATCAAGGCGATAAAGGAAAAGGCGCGCGAAGATGGCGTCGAGTTGCTGATCGGGCTGGCCGGTGTGCAATCGAATCAGTATCCGCGCGGGCGCGACCTCGCGCTTCAGTTCGTCGCCGAAGGCTTGCCCACGATGATGGGCGGCTTCCACGTCAGCGGCTTTCCGGATTCGTGCAAGTTCCTCAACGAATGCGGCGTCACGACCGTCGTCGGCGAGGCCGAAAACATTTGGGGCTATATCGTCGAGGACTTCCTGCGCGGTGAGCTGCGCAAGAATTATTCGGTCACGGAGGGAATTCGCGCGAAGACCGGCCAGGACGACATCACCGTTCCGCTAATCACGGAGACGCTGCTGCCGATGCTCGACGATCGTTATCTCACGCGATTTTTCAACGATACGATGACCACGCTCGACACTTCGCGCGGATGCCCGTTTACCTGCTCGTATTGCAGCGTGAAAAACGTGATGGGCCGCACGATGCGCTCGCGCGAGCCCGACGCCGTCGTAAGCTGGGTGCGCGACGCATGCCGCAATCACGGCATCGAGTCGCTGTTCCTGGTCGATGACGACTTTTTCCGCTCGCCGCGATGGGAAGAAATTCTCACCGGCCTGGTTGAAGTGAAGAAGGAGTATCCCAAGCTCTCCTTCATGATGCAGGTGGACGTCGATGCGTCATGCTACGCAAGTGTCGCCGACGGCGAGACCGAGACCGCCAAGCATCGGCGCAGCAAGCGTTTCACCGAACTGGCCGCAGCCGCGGGATGCTACCAGGCGTTCGTCGGAATCGAGTCGCTCAATCCCGACAACCTGAACTTTGCGACCAAGTACCAGAACACCGACGACCGCCAGCACAAGTGGAAGCTGGAAGCGGCGCGCGCGCACGTGATCGACAAGTATCGGCGCGTCGTCGAGAACTGGCACAAAGTCGGGGTGTCGGTGCACGCCGGCTACATGCTGGGGTTCCCGTTCGACGGTCCCGATTGCGGGCGCGTGGCGGTGGCAACGCTGAAAAAGATCGGCTTCGACCTCGTCTCGTTCTTTATCATGACCCCGCTGCCGGGCACTGAAGACCAGGCGCGCTTCACCCGGGAAGGCGCCATCATCGACTGGGACTTCAACCAGCTCGACTCGCAGCACGTCACGCTCAAGCACGACAAGATGGACAAGGAGAGCTGGCTCGGCGCGTACCGCGACGCTTACATGGGCTTCTACTCGCTCCCGCGCTTTCTTCACAGGATGTTCACCATATGCGCCGGCAGCGGACTCAGTGCCGAAGCGCGCTGCTCGACGCTCCGCCAGTTCACCTATTATTTCTTCAGCCATCGCCAGGGACGGCACCCGATGGTCGGCGGGATATGGCCGATTCGCCGCCGCGACGTCCGCCGTGTCGCAGTCACCGACGACGAGGCGCGCCGCTTCTACCTTGGCGGGCAGCGCTTCGGCGCGATTTTGCGCGGCGACGGTGGCGAGGGATTCGCCGGGGCTCCGGCGTAAGCGCCGCTAATTTTAACCACTCTGACCGAAGACCGGCGCGATCCAATCGGGATCGCGCCGGTGTGCTTTTCGGTCACCTCCGCATCGCCCCAGCGCTATCCGCGCCCGGCTTGCGCCAACGCCCCATAAACGGCTAGGGATTTTCCGGGGATCCCAATCATGCCCACACTGCCCGTCATCGCCATCGTCGTCGTCGCCCTGGTCGTCATCGCCATACTGATCTTCGTCCCATTCATCTTGCGGCTGCTTGTCCGCCTCGCCTTTTTTTTCATATTCGTGGCGGTCGCCGCGGCGGGTATCGCGATGATCATGAACGACGAAACGATCTTCGAAAGGCCCGGCGCCGAGCAACGCGTGATCCGGTTCGTCACAATGAACTCCGCGGCCGCCAGCCCGTCGGGTTCCGGCTCGGTGACTTGCCAGATGGGCATTCAGCCCATCGCAGTCCCGACTCCTGCCGCGCCCGCGCCGAAGAAGCGCGCCGCAAAGGAAACGCCTGCCAATGGGCCTGAGCCCGTCCACAGGCTGGAACCGGTCGCGACCCCGGCGCCGCTCGACGATGTCTATCCGGAATTGATTCGCCGCTCATATCCGGGAATCCCGCGCCAGAAACTGTTCCAACTCTCGCTGGATACGATCAACTCGCTCGGTGGATGGAAAATCGTCAAGGCGGATCTCCGCAACTTCACCATCGATTGCATCTACACGTCGCGAATCTTCAAATTCGAGGACGACGTGAGGATCACAGTGCAACCATCAGGTGAGATCGACGTGTGCGCGCGCTCCGGCCTGGCGCGCCCCGACGCAACCTCGATACTGCGCTACTTCCCCGGTGACCTCGGCGCCAACATCGGACATATCAAGCAATTTTACGAGACGCTCGAGCCGAAGATGGACGAGGTTTACAAGCAGGCGCAGGACCAGGAGAACGCCAAGAAGCCGCACTAAGCAGGGGCAGGGGTGACCCCTGCACCCACCGTTAAGGCCGCGCTCCGTTGTCGCGCGCGGCCACTGCCGCGCGATGCGGGCGGAGTTTATCCTGAGTACTCGAAGCACCCTGTTAGAACTTTTTTTTGTGTCATCCTGAGCGAAGCCGAGGGACCCCGGCTCCGGGATTCTTCCCCTTCGGCTTTGTTCAGGGCTTCGGCTCAACCTCAGCAGCGTTCGTTCGGAATGACACAAGATTTACCTCGCCTGCCACTTCAGGGAAGGCGCGAACTGGCGCACGGCCGCAGAGTGTAACGAGGCGAGTGAAGGTGCTGCTCTGGCAGCGGGCCGCGTGGCACCATCTTGGACAAGTAGAAGCGAGAGGTGCCAGCATCGCGGAAACGGTTAATCTATAATTAATCCCCGCGGATAACTCTGAGGCTCGGTGTTCCGAAAGCCAGGGGACCGGAATGGATTCGAGAATTCTGTATCTTTTCCCCGACACGAACCTTTTCGTGCAGTGTCGGCCTCTGCATGAGCTAGGCTGGATGGCATGGAAGGAATTTGACGAAATACATCTGATTGTCACGCGCCCTGTGCAGTCGGAAATCGATCATCAAAAAAACCGTGGCGGTGATCGTCTGGGTCGCAGGGCGCGAGTTGCGTCAAGTCTTTTGCGTGAAATCATACTCGCCGAAAGTGGTCACAAGGTCGTGAGGGACGAAGCTCCGCGTGTGAAGCTCTTCATTCTCCCGGAACTGAAGCCGAGTCCGGACCTTTCTGACCGCCTAGACTATCAAGCGCCCGACGACCGTTTAGTCGGAACGGCCCACGCCTTCAGCCAAAAAAACCCCGGTGCCAGCGTGCGGATTTTGACGCATGACACTGGTCCCATGGCGAGCGCGCGCATGGTCGATCTGCTTGTAGAGGCAATACCGGACGATTGGCTCCTGCCGCCTGAAAGCACAGATGCCGAGAAGAAGATCAAGGAGCTAGAAAGCGAGCTTGCCCGTCTGAGAAGGAGCGAGCCAGATTTCCGGATCAGGTGCCTTGATCGGGACCATAAGGAAAAAGAAAAGATCGAAATCGAAGTGCCCCGCTATTTGCCGCTTACAGATGAGGAGGTAGCAGGCCTCATGAGCCGCATCAGTGGCCGCTTTCCGATGGCGACCGAGTTTGGGCCGCAGGAGCCCGACGAGCGGGACCGGCCGATACGCACGACCGTGATCGGATATACGAAGGAGACTTTCATACCTGCGACTGACGAAGAAATCTCGTCCTACAAGAATGAGAAGTATCCCGAATGGCTTAGAGACTGCGAAAGGATTCTACGTGATTGTCATAACCTGCTTGAACGTCGCGCCCGCAGACCGACATTCATCTTTTCCGTCACCAACGATGGCATCAGGCCTGCCAAAGATGCGCTGATCACCGTGGAAGCGAAGGGCCCGTTCGAAATTATGCCGCCGGAGAGGAAGGAAAAAGTTGACGGTGACGAGAATCAGCCGCTGGCCCTGACTTGGCCACCACGAGTGCCCAAGGGCAGGTGGAAAGGCGTAAACACTCTATATGGCGGTATCGAGTCAATGGAGCGCTTGTTTGCGATCTCTTCTCTAACTCTGGGAATCCCGGCAATCCGGCCAATGCCGGTAATCCCATTGGCTCCATTCCGGCCTGTCGCACGAGACCCAAACGAGTTCTATTGGAAGCCGCGGCGGCCAGAAACCCCTGCTTCGCGGTTCGGCTTAGAATGTGAACAGTGGCGGCACGGGATCGAAGCTGAGTTGTTCAAGGTTGAGTTTTACTTTGATAAGACCCGAGAGATCATTGCCGGGGCATTGGAATGCCGGATTCATGCCGAAAATCTGTCGCAGACAGCAATGGCGAGGGTGCCAGTTCGAATTAAGATCTCCGAAATTCGAGCATATGAAACCGCATCCGCGATCGTTGAAGCATTAGTCCGGCGCTGACCCGAAGACACTTTTACGTGAATATGAATTGTATTCGCTAATTCAGCTATTCGCCGGATGGATGTTGCTGCTAGTCGCGGCTGCCGTCCCAGCCGGATTCATCAAGAAGGACTGACGCAGGCGCGACGTGGTCCCGGCAGGATCGCGCATCCGTCGCGGGCGCTTTTGACAAGACGCACGCGACTGGGCCAAGCTGTGATCGTATGGCGATGCGGGAAGCTCAGATCGACGCGCTGGCGACTCATCTCGTGCGGGGGCTGATCGATCGCGGCCTGATCAAGTCCAAAGGCGAGATGAAGGAGCTGGTCGCGTGCGTGGTCGAGCTGATGTCGGCGAATTTCGAGACCGAGGCGCAGATCGACGAAGAGGCCGACAAGATGGCGGAGGCGGAGGCGCGCCGCGATACGCGCCTGGACGTCACCCGGCTGCGCAGTTTGATTCGCCAGCGGTTGGCCGAGAAAAAGAACTTCACGCTCTAGCCGGGATGCTCGCACAGTAAAATCTTCATGAAGCTCACCGAAGCACGAGTGCTGTTCCTGGCGCGCGAGTCGCTGGCAAAATTGCGCGACGAGGGCCTGGCCGAGATCGCGAACTTTCCGCTCGCGCTGCGCCAGGCGCGCGAAATCGTCGCGCAGTTCAACGAGCAGGGCGACGAGATCGACGCTTCAGTGCGGCGCAAGATCAAGTCGATCAAACGCGGCGTCGTCGAGGGTTCCAACGAATGGACCATCCTCTACAAGCGCTACCGCGACGAAGAGATGCGCAAGAAGGGCCCCCAGCGGCAGGGGTGACCCCTGACCGTAGCGACGGCAGCGCAGTATTAAGGCCGCGCTCCGTTGTCGCGCGCGGCCACTGCCGCGGGCGCGTGCCCTGTTCGAAGGGTTAAGGGGGAGACGGTGGCCGCGTCGGGTCGCCGCTTGATACAATCGGAGCATGGACGATAACGAATTTCGCGAGCGGTCCGATACCGCCCTCACCAAAGTCGCGAAATGGCTCGAGCAGCTCGACCCGGACGAAGTGGACTACACCACCGCCGACGGCGTCGTGACAATTGAGTTCGCGGGCGGCGCGAAGTTTATTCTGTCGAGGCAATCGCAGATGAAGCAGATGTGGCTCGCCGCCGGCTCCCATGGATTCCATTACGGTTGGGACGCTGCTCGTGCTCTGTGGCTCGACGACAAGGACGGCCACCAGTTGTTTCCGCGTCTGGCAGAGGCGATATCCGAGCAGCTCGGGCATCGGGTCGAGTTCTGAATTTCCGCCGTCAGGGCGAACAAAAGGTCCGGGGTCTCTCGGCTTCGCAGACCCCGCTCGGGATGACACAAAAAAGTCGATGCGGCGGCTACACCCTCACCTGACCTCTCCCGTAAGATAGCGGGCGAGGTACCAGCGGTGGCCAATGGAGCAAAAGTCCGGGGTGCGATCTCGGGATTTGGGGAGGTCGCCGCGCGGGCGCATCTCCCCGGATGGCGCACGCGCGAAAATATCGCTATCGGCGCGATCCACGATCCAATCTCGGAGCGCCGCCATGAGGCGATTCGGCTGATCAAGAATGTTCGGGTGTACGACGACCTCGAGTTGATGCTCGACGGCGAGGCGCCCGACTTTGTCGATGTCGCCAGCCCCCCGGGGATGCATCATGAGGCCGCGCGCGCGGCGCTTAGGGCGGGTGCGCACGTGCTGGTCGAAAAGCCGCTTGCGCTCACGCTGGCCGGCTTCGACGAACTCGCCGCGATTGCTGCGGAAAAGCGGCGCGTGCTGATGTGCGTGCACAATTGGAAATACGCGCCTGCCTATGCGGCCGCGCGCCGGGCGGTCGAAGCAGGGCGGCTTGGCGAGATTCGCTTCATGTCGATCGACCGGCTGCGCACAGAGCCTGCGGGCGCCGGCGGAAGCGGCGGCAAGTGGCGCGCGTTGGCGGCCTCAGGCGGAGGGATTCTGATCGATCACGGATGGCACGTGTTCTACCTGATGTATTGGATGCTTGGCGGCGAGTCGCCGGTGTCGATTTCGGCGCGGCTTGAATCGCCCGAGGGCGTGGACGTTGACGACGTGGCCGACGTGCGAGTTGGGTTTGGGGCGGGGCGTGTGGCGCGTGCTCATCTGTCGTGGCGCGCGCCGGTGCGCAGAACTTCGGCGCTTATCTATGGCGAGCGCGCCAGTATCGAGATCGAGGGGGATCGGGTGCGCCTGACTGATCGGTCGGGCAAGGCTGAAGACCTCTCGGTGGCTGACATTCCCGACGATTCGTACCATTCGGCGTGGTTCGGCGGAGTCGCGCAAGAGTTCGAGCGAGCTGTCTCCGAAGGAGGCAACTCGTCCATTGCTGTTGCAGGACGCAATCTGGCCGAGGCGCGCACCGCGTTGGCGTTAATCGATGCGGCACGACGATCAGCCGTCAACCACGGCGTCGAGATAAATATCCCATAAAATCAGGTAGTTAAAGCGAAATGCCTCCCCGGGGACACTTTGCCTCGAACTGACCGCCTGACCGCTCGGACTGTCACTCTTGACTTTCGGGAGTCTGACGGTAAAGTTACCATTGACCGAAAGGTTAGCCGCATTATCGAAACGGGAGTATCATGGGTGCACCGCAGGCCAAACAACTAGACTCATCCGAGCCGCGCACGCAGTCGCAGGATTCGCGGGACGAGATTCTCAAGGCGGCGATGCAGCTATTTGCCAATCGCGGATTCCATGAGACGTCGATGTCGGAAGTGGCGCGCGAGGCGCGGGTCAGCAAGGCGCTGATCTTCTGGCATTTCAAGACCAAGGAAGAGCTGTTCGTGGCGGTGCTGAACCGGCTGCTGGAGCCGTACTTCATCGATTTTGCCGAAGAAGCGGCGATGGACGAGCGGGCGCAGATCGAGAAGCTGGTGGAGGCCTACCTGTTGTTCGTGCGCGACAACGCCAGCTCGGTGCGTTTCTTCCTGGCGCAGATGCTCCACGACCAGCGGCTGTCCGAGAGTCTCAACGACCAGGTGCTCAAGCTCTATAGCGGATATCGCGCGATGCTGGTGGAGTTGATCGCGCGCGCGCAGCAAAAGGGCATCTGCACGCGGCGGCCGGCGCCCGAATCGGCGGCGGCGTTTCTGCTTTCGGCGCTGAACGGATTGCTGATCGAATACTTGTTCATGGGCGCAAACGCCGTCGATCCGGAAGGGGCGGTGGCGATGGTCGGCGAGTGGCTGTTCGGGGGCTTGCCGGGGTCATCTTCATCGGAGGATGGCGGCACGCCGGCCGCCTGAATTTTTCACTCTTTTCACTTTCTTCAAAATCCAGGAGAACGCGCCAGCATGCGAATTCCGCTAAGACAGATGATCGATCTGGGCCGCTACATGCGCGCGAAGAAGCGGTCGGGGGAGAAGTATTTTCCGTTGGTGCTGATGCTCGAGCCGCTGCATGCGTGCAACCTTGCATGCATCGGATGCGGCCGAATCGTCGAGTACAAGGACACGATTCGCGACATGATGCCGCTGGACGAGGCGCTGCATTCGGCCGAGGAAGCGGGCGCGCCGATCGTGTCGATCTGCGGCGGCGAGCCGCTCATGTACAAGCATATCGTGCCGCTGACGCGAGCGATTGATCGAGGATCAGAAGCGTCACGTCATGATCTGCACCAACGCGGTCCTGCTGGACCGATTCGTCAAGCAGGTGGCGCCGAGTCCGTACCTGAGCTTCAACCTGCATCTGGACGGGATGCGCGAGACCAACGATCGCGTGACCGACCGGCGGGGGCATTTCGACACCGTCGTGAAGATGATCAAGATGCTCAAGCAGAAGGGCTACCGGGTGCAGACCAACACGACGGTGTTCCGCGAGACCAGCGGTGAAGAACTCGAAGGGATGGTCAAGTACCTGACGAGTCTGGGCGTCGATGGGATGCTGCTGAGCCCCGGCTATCACTACCAGGTGCTGAACAACGACGACGAGTATCTGAAGAAAGAGGATATGCCGGCCAAGTTCCTCAAAGTCCGCGACATGGCCAACGACTACAAGATCATCAATACGCCGATATACCTGGACTACCTGGTCGGCAAACGCGACATGCAGTGCAGTCCGTGGACGACGGTGACGCGCAATCCGCGAGGATGGAAGGGGCCCTGCTACCTGATAACCAACGGGCACTACAAGACGTTCAACGAAATGCATGCGGCGACGGACTGGGAATACTACCGAACCAAGCAGGATTTCCGCTGCCGCGACTGCAAGCTGCATTCGGGATTCGAAGGCACGGTGGCGCTTGATTTCGGCAAGAATCTCAAAGACTCGTGGCGGATGGTGCGGCATTACGTGGCGTGAGGAGTCGCTTGCGCTGTCGAAGCACAGAGCGCTCGCGCGCAGTTGGCCAATCACCCTTGCCAAGCGGGAGAGGAACGATCGCGTGAGGAAAAATTCCGGTCAGTCTTTCAGCGCCGTGGTCGAGCCGGCGTCAGCGCCGCCGGCATCGGAGCAAGAGAAACGAGACGTGTTTGACTTGCACAGCTATTTAAAGGAGCGCGCGCAAATTATCGAGCGAGCGCTCGCTCAAAGCGTCGAGCAACCCGCCGGTGCGGCGGCGCGCTTGCATGAGGCGATGCGCTACTCGCTGTTGGCGGGCGGCAAGCGGCTGCGGCCGGTGCTGGTGCTGGCGTCGTGCGAGGCGGTCGGAGGCAAAGTCGAGGCGGCGATGGGACTGGCGTGCGCGGTCGAGATGATTCACACCTACTCGCTGATTCACGACGACCTGCCGTGCATGGACGATGACGATATGCGCCGCGGGCGCCCGACCAATCACAAGGTCTATGGCGAAGCGATCGCGACGCTGGCGGGCGACGCGCTGCTGACGGACGCATTCAAGGTGCTCGCGCGCTCGGCGCACAACAGCGCGCCGCCGGCACTCGTGCTGGAAATCGATCGCGGAGCTCGCCGGCGCGGCGGGATCGGCCGGGATGGTCGCGGGGCAGGTGATCGATCTGCTCGGCGAGGGCAAGTCGAAGACCGTCGAGGAGCTCGAAGAACTGCACAGCAAGAAAACCGGGGCGCTGTTCCTGGCGTCGGTTCGCGGCGGTGCGCGCCTGGGCGGCGCGAGCGAGGCGCAAATCGAATCGCTCGACGCGTACGCGCGCGCGCTCGGGCTGGCGTTCCAGGTCGTCGATGACCTGTTGGATGTTCAAGGCACGCCCGAGCAGATGGGCAAACGCACGCAAAAGGACGTCGAGCGCGGCAAGGCGACCTATCCCGCGATATTGGGAATCCAGCGCTCGCTCGATTTGGCGCGCGAGCTCGAAACGCGAGCGCATCGCGCAATTGCCGGTTTCGGGGATAGCGCCGACGCGCTGCGCCACATTGCAACCTTCGTCGTGGAGCGAAAGCTGTGAACGCAGCCGAAGCGTCGGTGGAAATCGCGGGGATGCATTCGCGCCAAGCCGTGCTGGTGGAGCCCGGGCGGCTCGAATTGCGCGACTACGTCGCGCCGCATCCGGGGCCGGGCGAATTGCTGATTCAAATCCGCTGCGCGCTGACTTGCGGCACCGATCTGAAAATGTTTCGGCGCGGACATCCGCTGTGGAAACTTCCGATTGCTTTCGGGCATGAGTTTTCCGGCGTGGTGATGGAAGCCGGCGAGGGCGTGACGGCATTCAAGGCCGGCGACGAAATAATGGCCGCGCCGACCGCGCCGTGTGGAATCTGTTTCTACTGCCAGCATGGGCAGGAGAATCTTTGCGACGATGCGGTCGGGCGGATGGTGCTCGGCGCGTATGCGGACATGCTGCTGCTGCCGGCGCACGTCGTCGCCTGCAACACGTTTATCAAACCCGCGGACCTGCCGTTCGAAGAAGCCGCGCTGCTTGAGCCGATTTCGTGCGTGGTTCATGCCCAGGAAATGGCGCGCCCCGAAAAGACCGAGACCGTGGCGATCATCGGCGGCGGCGCGTTCAGTCTGCTGCACATGCTCGTGCTGAAGGCCGCGGGCGTGCGCGAGGTGGCGGTCGTGGGGCGAAGCGCCAAGCGCCTGAAGTGGGCCGAAGAGATGGGCGCGGACCGGGTGATCGACGCGCGCAGCGTCGATGCGGCCGCGGAAATCGCGCGGCTTAACGGTGGCTTCGGTCCCGACCTGGTGATCGAGTGCACGGGACAGGTCGAGGGATGGCAGGATGCGGTCGCGCGCGTGCGGCGCGGAGGGCGGGTGGTTTTTTTCGGTGGATGCCCGGTGGGCACGGCGCTCAGCGTCGATACGCGATCGATGCATTACGACAATCTGACGTTGATGGCGCCGTTTCATTTTCGGCCGCGCGACGTGCGGCGCGCCTACGAATTGCTCGAGGGGCGTGCGCTGAATGCGGGCGCGATCGTCAACGCGCGAATGCGGCTTGATGATTTGGCGGAAGTGTTTGCGATGCTGGAGCGCGGCGTGGTTCTGAAATGCGCCGTGATTCCATAGTGGATTGCGACGAGGTTGCGGCGGGTTGCCGCGGGACGCGGGCTGAGTTCAGGCAAGGGTGAAATATGAGTCAGGCTATCGAAATTGGACGCACGGCGATTGCCATGTCGCCGCATGACGAGTTCGGCGCGAAGGTTGATTACACGGTGGACCGCGCGCAGCGTGCGCTTATCGCGCTGCAGAAGCCCGAGGGCTACTGGCACGCTCCGCTGGAGGCCAATGCGGAGATGAACGCGGAGTTCATCATCTTCAACCATTTCATGGACACGGTCGATCTCGAGGTCGAAGCGCGGCTGAAGAAGCATCTGCTGGACATTCAGAGTCCGGACGGGAGCTGGGCGCTTTACCAGGGCAGCGAAGGGCATCTGTCGACGACGATCGAAAGTTATTTTGCGCTGAAGCTCACCGGCATGCGCGCGGGTGACGAGCCGATGGCGGCGGCGCGGCGCTGGATCCTGTCCAAGGGCGGCATCGTGAACTGCGGGACGCTGGCGCGCTTCTACCTGGCGGCGATGGGACAGATAACATGGGATGCGACGGCTGCGCTGCCGGTCGAACTCTCGCTTTTCCCGAACTGGTTCCCGTTCAACATTTACGAGCTCGGCTCATGGGCGCGCGGAACGCTGATGGGACTGATGATGCTGCAGGCGGCG
The DNA here is from genome assembly GCA_963743865.1 of uncultured delta proteobacterium. GTDB lineage: Bacteria > Desulfobacterota > Binatia > Binatales > Binataceae > Binatus. The sequence goes on along the minus strand of CAVURG010000006.1, from coordinate 1,880,464 downwards.
CGTCCCGAAAAAAAGATCGATTACCAGCGCGGAGTGCTGGAGCTGTTCATCGAGCCGCCGCATTTCACGAAGTTCAAACAGCCGCGCGGAAAAAAATTGCTGTCGCTGCGCAACGCGCTGAACCTCGCCGACCGGGCGCTGCGATTCTACGATCGGCACAAAATCAAATCGATCCGCGCGCGCGCGCTGCGCCACACGGAAAACTGGCTCATCGAACATCAGGCGGCCAATGGCTCGTGGGGCGGAATCGAGCCATGCTACCTGCTGAGCGCGATGGCTCTGAAAGCCAACGGCTACCGCAACGACCATCCGGTGCTGAAGAAAGCGATCGAGGCGTCGCACGAACTGATTTGGCACTTCAACGACTACGACATGTACATGCCGTGCGTGTCGGTCAACTGGGACACGGCGCTCGCGGGCCGCGCGCTGCTGGATTCGGGATTGCCGGCCGACCATCCGGTGCTGAAGCAGGCATCGCAATGGTTTATCGATCATCAGATTTTCAAGAAGGGCGATTGGTCAGTAAAGCGGCCCGAGCTCGAACCGGGCGGATGGGCGTTCGAGTTTTACAACGACTGGTATCCCGACGTGGACGATTCGGCGGTAATTCTGTCGGTGATGGCGGATTCGGCAGCCGATGATGCCGCGGCCGGGGAGCGCGCGATCCGGGTTGGCGCGAACTGGGTAATGGGAATGCAATCGAAAGACGGCGGCTTCGCGGCGTTCGACGCCGACAACGATTCAACCTGGCTCAATCATTTGCCGCTCGCGGACGTGGAAGCGGTGACGGATCCGTCGTGTCCCGATCTCACCGGCAGGGTGCTCGAGATGATGGCGTCGGTCGGCTATCGCACCGAGCACCCGGTGGCGAAACGCGCGATCGAATGGCTCAAGCGAAATCAGTCGCCGGCGGGCGGATGGTGGGGACGCTGGGGCATCAATTATATCTACGGCACATTCTCGGCGCTGTCGGGCTTGCGCGCGATCGGCGTCGATATCAACGAGCCGTGGATCAAGCGGGCGGTCCAGTGGCTCAAGTCCAAGCAGAATCCCGACGGCGGATGGGGCGAGAGCCCGCTGTCGGACAAAGATCCCGCCTGGCACGGGCGCGGGAACAGCACGGCGTCGCAGACGGCGTGGGCGCTGATCGGATTGATCGCGGGCGAGATCAGGGATCAGCGAACACGCGATACGCGGCGCGCAGTGGCTCTCAGAGCGGCAGAACGATGAGGGCGCGTGGAACGAGACGGAATCGACCGGCAACGGATTTCCTAATCATTTTTATCTTCGCTACTACATGTACGCGCATTACTTTCCGCTGATGGCGCTTGGGCGGTTCCGCCGGCGGCTGGCGGAGACGACGCCGCATTGAGCGCATCGCGATGAAGGCGATTTCAATTCTTGGCTCGACCGGATCGGTCGGCGTCACCACGCTGGACGTGGCCGGCCGATTCAGCGACCGATTTCGCGTCGTCGCGATGGCGGCGGGACGCAACCTGGATCTGCTGACCGAGCAGGTGAAACGCTTTCATCCCGAACTGGTCTCGGTGGCGACGCCCGAACTCGCGCGCGAACTGGCGGCGCGCGTCGGTGCGCAGCGCGTGACGATCGTTCACGGACTCGAAGGCGCGATCGCCGTCGCAACGCATCCCGCGGCGAAGCTGGTGATGTCGGCGCTGGTCGGTGCGCATGGGACTGCAGCCGACGCTGGCCGCGATCAAGGCCGGCAAGGACATCGCGTTTGCCAACAAGGAAGTGCTGGTCATTGCGGGCGAGTTGATCACGGCGGCGGTGCGGGAGAATCGCGTGCGGCTGCTGCCGGTGGACAGCGAGCACAACGCGGTTTTTCAATGCCTGGAAGGACGCGCGCGCGAGTCGTTGAAGCGGATCATTTTGACCGCGTCGGGGGGACCGTTTCGCGAGCTGGCGGCCGATAGTTTCGAATCGATCACAGTCGAACAGGCGCTGAAGCATCCGACCTGGCGCATGGGCAGCAAGATTACGATCGATTCGGCGACGCTGATGAACAAGGGACTCGAGGTGATCGAGGCGCGCTGGCTGTTCGACCTTAAGCCCGCCGAGGTCTCGGTGGTGATTCATCCGCAGAGCGTGATCCATTCGATGGTCGAAATGATCGATGGCTCGGTGATCGCGGAGATGGCGATTCCCGACATGGCGATTCCGGTGGCGTACGCGCTTGCGTATCCGGAGCGGCTGCCGATGACGCATCTGAAGCCGCTGTCGCTGGCGGAAAATTCGCGGTTGACGTTTGAAGAACCCGACCTGAGACGCTTCCCGTGTCTGCGGCTGGCGTACGAGGCGCTCGCGGCGGGGCACACGATGCCCGCGTGCCTCAACGCCGCCAACGAGGAACTGGTGGCGGGCTTCCTGGCGGGGCGCGTGCGTTTCGTGGATATCCCGCGCCATATCGAAACCGTGATGCAACGGCATCGCAACTCGGCGGCCGCAAACGATCGAAGATCTGCTGGAAACCGATGGATGGGCGCGAGCCGCCGCGCGCGAACTTATCGGAGCGCGGCCGGTCGCAGCCTGAGACGATGGCAAACGCGCGGGCCAACGTGCAAAGCGAAGGAACCTCGTACGCTGTGAGCGCAGCGCCGGACGCGTCGGCGCCGCCGGGAGCGTTCGACGCTAGCGGGCGCGTATCAGTTCTGCGCGCGGCTGGCAAAATCGCACTACGAAAATTTCACGGTCGCGTCGTGGTTGATGCCGCGCGAGATGCGCCCGCACATGTATGCAATTTACGCGTACGCGCGGATGGCGGATGACTTTGCCGACGAGCATCATGACCTCGCGATGCTCGACGAATGGGAGCGCGAGCTCGACCTGGCGTACGCCGGCACACCGCGCCATCCGGTATTTATCGCGCTCGCCGACACGGTGCGCCGCTTCGATATTCCGCGCGAGCCGTTCAAAGATCTTTTGACTGCGTTTCGATCCGACGTGGACTTCAAGGGCTTCGACATCGCTCGACGATCTGCTCGGCTATTCGCGCTACTCGGCCAATCCGGTTGGACGGCTGGTGCTTTACCTGTTCGGCTACCGCGACGCCCAGCGGCAGCATCTGTCGGACCTGGTCTGCAGTGGATTGCAGCTCGCCAACTTCTGGCAGGACGTTGCCGTCGATCTCGACAAGGGACGAATCTATCTTCCGCGCCGCGACATGGAACGATTCGGAGTCACGCCGGCGGACCTGGCCGCGCATACCTCGTCGCGCGAGTTCGTGGATTTGATGCGTCATGAAGCCGGCGTCGCGCGAGCGATGCTGGTTGAGGGGGGAGAACTGCACAAGCGCGTGGACCAGCGGCTGCGGCGCGACATCGTGATGTTCGCGGGCGGCGGGCTGGCGATTCTCCGCGCGATCGATCGCGTCAACTACGACGTGTTCCGGATGCGTCCGGAGCTTGCGAAACTCGACTACCTGAAACTCGGATGGAGCGCGATTCGTGGACGCCTTGAAGTCTGACAGCAGCGCCGCCGGGATCGAAGAAGCCGCCGGCCGCGACGACGCGTCGCTCGACGCCGACTACGAACGCTGTGCGCAAATCACACGGCGCTCGCGGTCGAGCTTTTACTACGCGTTCATTTTGCTGCCGCCCGAACGGCGCCGTGCGCTCTACGCCGTCTATGCATTCTGCCGTTTCATCGACGATATCGCCGACGACGAAGCGATTCGCGAGCCGGCGCTGGGGCTTCGCCGGTGGCGCGAGGAACTTGACCGTGTGTATGCGGGCGTGCCGACGCGCGCTCTCTCCCGCGCGCTCGCCGACAGCGCGCGGCGATTTAAAATTCCGCGGGAGCTGTTCGAGGAAATCATCAACGGCGTGGAGATGGATCTCTCGCGCAAGCGCTATCAAAGCTGGGAAGAGCTGCGGCCGTACTGCTATCGCGTCGCGTCGGCGCTGGGCCTCATCTGCATCGAGATTTTCGGCTACCGCAATCCGTCGGCGAAGTTGTACGCGGAGAACCTCGGACTGGCGCTTCAGTTGACCAATATTATCCGCGACGTGGGCGAAGACGCCGCGCGCGGCCGCATCTATCTTCCGCTGGAAGACCTCGCGCGATTCAACGTGAGCGAGGATGAAATTCTCGGCGGCGTGTACTCGCCGCAACTTCGTCAGCCTGATGGACTTCGAGGCAAAACGCGCGCAGGAACTTTACGCGAAGGCGCAGAGCGCGCTCGCGCCGGAAGATCGCGCGACGCTGCTGACGGCCGAGGCGATGCGGCTTATCTATGCCGCGTTGCTCGAACGGATCATCAAGTCGAACTATCGCGTGCTCGACCGCCGCCACAGCCTGTCTGCGCCGCACAAGCTCTACCTGGTCGGCCGCGCGTGGGCGGTGGGCCGCTTCGGCGCGCTGCACGGATAAGTCGGATGCGCGTGGCGAATTAGATGGCATCGGCGATGAAAGACGCGGTCGTGATCGGCGCCGGGCTTCGCGGGACTCAGCGCAGCGGTCGCGCTCGCCGAGCGGGGCGTGCGGGTCACGGTGCTCGAAGGAAAACCCGCGCCCGGCGGGCGTGCGTATTCGTTCGCCGAACCGGACACCGGAGATTTCGTCGACAACGGGCAGCACGTCCTGATGGGTTGTTACGGCGAGACGCTCGACTTTCTCAAGCGGATCGGCGCTTACGACCAGTTGGTATTTCACGAAGATTTGGAAATCGAAATGCTCGCGGGTCCCGGCCAGCAGTGCGATCCTGAAAACGGCGCGGCTGCCCGGACCTCTGCACATGACGGCCGCGTTGCTCGGGTACCGGCATCTGAGTATCGCGGAGCGGATCGCTGTTATGCGCGGCGGACTGCGCATGCTCGCGATGAGACGGTTCGGCGACGGCGAATTGCGCCGTCTCACCGTCGCGCAGCTGATGGATCGCATCGGGCAATCGGAACACGCGCGCCGGTGCTTCTGGTACCCGCTGTCGATCGCGACGCTGAACGACGAGCCGCAATCGTCGTCGGCGCAGCTGTTGGCCGAGGTCCTGAAGCGTGCGTTCTTTTCGCGTCGCCGCGACTCGGCGTTCGTTTATTCGCGCGTCGGGCTGAGCGACCTGTACTGCACGGGCGCGCAGCGGATGATCGAGCGCGCCGGCGGGCGGGTTGTTTCGCATTCGATCGTGGAGATGCTGGAACCTGGCGCTCGAGGCCATGTCGCAAGCGTGCGGCTGCGCGACGGGCGGCGAATCGAGGCGTCGGACTTCATCAGTGCGGTGCCGGCGCCCCAGTTACTGCGGTTCCTGCCTGAAAACGCGGTTGCCGATCCATTTTTCTCGCGCTTCACCGGTCTTTCGAGCTCGCCGATCATCTGCGTCCACGTGTGGCTCGATCGCGAAGTGACTAATTCACCGTTCATCGGTTTTATCGGCACTACTACTCAATGGCTATTCAACAAACGTCAAATATTTGCGCAGCGCGGCGAGGCGCATCCGGGTTACCTGAGCTTCGTGATCAGCGGCGCGCGAAAGCTGGTCGATCGCAGCAACCAGGAAATCCTGGATATCGTGATTAACGATCTCCACGCGATGATTCCCGCGTCGCGCGGAGCCAGAGTCGTGAAGTCGCTGGTGCTCAAGGAGAAAAACGCCACGATGGCGCCGAACCTTCGATCGCATGAACTGCGTCCGACGGCGAAAACGCCGATCGCGAACTTCTTTCTGGCCGGTGACTGGATACAAACCGGTCTGCCGGCAACGATTGAGAGCGCGGTGATTTCGGGACGGGCCGCAGCCGCCGCCGTCTGCGGCGCGAACTGCTGAATAGCTATTGAGTGAATCCGATGACTACTAAGTTAGCGCTGGTGACGGGCGGCAACGGATTCGTGGGATGCCACGTCGTGCGCGCGCTCCTTGCCCGCGGCGATCGCGTGCGGGTGCTGGCGCGCGAGAACGCGGATTTGAGTGCGCTGGTTGGCCTGCCGGTCGAGATCGTGCGCGGCGATCTGCGGTACTTCGATTCCGTCGAGCGCGCGGTCAATGGATGCAACGAGGTTTATCACGTCGCCGCCGATTACCGGCTGTGGCTGACCGATCCGGCGCCGATGTATGCGACCAACGTCGGCGGCACGCAGCATATTATCCGGGCCGCGGCCAACGCGGGTGTTTCGCGAATCGTTCACACCAGCACGGTGGGGGCGCTGGGAATTCCGCACGGCGGGGTGGGACGCGAAGACACGCCGTCGTCGCTCGCCGAGATGACGGGTCATTATAAGAGATCGAAGTACATGGCGGAGCAGGCGGCGCTGGAAGCTGCCCGCGCGGGCGTGCCGGTTGTGATCGTGAATCCATCGACGCCGATCGGCGCGCTCGACTTGAAGCCGACTCCGACCGGCCGAATCATCGTGGACTTCCTGAATCGGCGGATGCCGGCGTACGTGGAGACCGGCCTCAACATCGTCGATGTCGAAAATGTCGCACGCGGCCATCTGCTGGCGGCGGAGCGCGGCCGAATCGGCGAGAAGTATATTCTCGGCGGCGAAAATCTCACGCTCAGGGAATTTCTCGAGCGGCTCGCCATGATTTCCGGGCTGCCCGCGCCAAAGATGAGGATTCCGTACGCGGTCGCGTTGGGGTACGCGCTCGGCGCCGAAGCGTTTGCGCGCACCGTCACCCGCCGGGCGCCGCGGGCCAGCCTGACCGAGGTGCGGATGGCGCGAAAGCGGATGTTCTTCGACTCGTCGAAGGCGCGCGCAGAGTTGGGTTATTCGCCGGGGCCGATCGATGCGGCGCTGGCGGCAGCGATAGAATTCTTCAGATCCAAAGGGACGGCCAAGAGCGCCGCGTAAGCCAAGCCATGCATTTACTATTGTCCACGATCATCGCTGCGCCCGTACGTGTTCATCTTTCTGGCGAGTTTTCTGTGTATCGCGATCGTGAACTTCGGTCTGCGCACGACTGTTTTGTTTACGGTCCTGACCTACGCCGTGTCGCTCGCGTGCGAGTGGTCTTCAGTCCACAACGGATTCCCGTTCGGGCTGTATCACTATATTGACGCGACCCGCGGGCGCGAGATTTGGGTGTTCGGCGTTCCGTTCATGGATTCGTTGTCGTTCACCTTTCTGGCTTTCGCCAGCTATACGGTCGCGCTGTTGCTCAGTTCGCCGTTGTATCGGCGGGGTGCTGATTTTCGGATTCTCGACACCTGGCAAATTCGCCGTGCGCCGCGAGTATGGCTGATGGCGGCGCTGTTCATGGTGATGGTGGACCTGGTGGTCGATCCGCTGAGCGTGCTCGGCGACAGATGGTTCCTCGGCAAAATGTTCTGGTACGATTCGCCGGGGCCGCACTTCGGCGTGCCGATCAGCAACTACCTGGGATGGTATTTCGTCGCCGCGATCACGATTGCGATTTTCCAGTGGCTCGACGCGATGCTTAATCGCGGCTCGGCGAAGCCGGCGCGTTCGCTTCCCGCGATGCGGTCGCGCGCGCTGCTTGGTCCGGCGCTGTATGCGGGGATCGTGATCTTCGGAATCACGATGCTGTTCCGAATCAACGCGCCGGAAATCGGATGGGCTGCCGTGTTCATCTACCTGCCCTTCACGGTCCTGGCGATTCATATCCTGACCCGCCGCGAATCCTACGGCGACCACGTGGCAATCGAGCACCATCTCGCAGACTTTCCCTACGAGCGTGCTCTTCCTGTCTGGAGGCCGGCGATCGCGCGCATGCCCGAGTTGGGCCGCCGCGTAGCGAGTACCGACAGTGGCCGGCGAGGCGCTTGATCGGGAGAGGCACTTCCAAATTTTCGCCAAGTGTGGCAAGCGTCGGTCATCGAGCCACGACGAAGCAAACAGAGGTGACTTGGCATGCTGCTCAAGGACAAAGTTGCGTTGATCACGGGCGCGGGTTCGGGAATCGGCCGCGCCAGCGCAATTCGGTTTGCGCAAGAAGGCGCGAAGCTGATGGTCGCCGACGTACGCACCGAATCGGCGAGCAATACCGCCGCCGAGATCGAGAAGGCCGGCGGCGTCGCGAAGTCCGTGTCGGTGGACGTGCGCGTCGGCGCCGAAGTCGAGCGGATGGTCAATGAAACGGTAAGCGCGTTCGGCCGGCTCGACATTCTGTTCAACAACGCCGGCGTCTTCGTGCCCAAAAACGTGGTGAACACGAGCGAGGAAGAATGGGACTGGGTCGTGGACGTGTGCCTGAAGGGCGTATTCTTCGGCTGCAAATATGCGATCCCGCAAATGATCAAGCAGGGCGGCGGCGTGATCGTCAACACCGCCAGCGGCGCGGGAATCAAGGGCGTGCCGGATCTTGCCGCCTACCAGGCGGCGAAAGGCGGCGTCGTGATCATGTCGAAAGGAATCGCGCTCGACTTCGCGCGTGACAAGATTCGATGCGTGTCGATCTGCCCGGGCGTGATCGAGACGCCGATCGCCGAGAATTGCAACGTCGTTCCCGCCGGCGCGTCGCAGTTGGTTTGGGAACGCACCGCAGACACGCATCCGCTCGGGCGCAACGGAAAGCCGGAGGAGGTCGCTGCGCTGGCGGCGTTCCTGGCGTCGGATGAGGCGGGGTTCATCACCGGCGTCGCGGTGCCGATTGACGGCGGGCTCAGTGCGGGCTCTTTCGCCCCACCAGCTCGCGAGCACGCCTAGCAGCCGCCGGGACCTTGCCGTCGTGCGCTATCGCCGTCAGTGCGTCGGCGATTGCGGTCGTTGCGCGCGACAGGTTTCGAATCAGGCGCGGCAGCTTGAGCATCGTTGCCGGATTGCGCAGCAGGTAGGACGTCGCCACGAGCGGCCGGACCTTGCCGTCCTGGTCGGCCATCGCCGCGCCCACTATTTCGTCGTCAACTTCGTCGAGCACTGCCCGGATCGCGACGAACGGGATCCCGCGCGCAGCGGCTTGCGCGGCAATCGCGGCGGTTTCCATATCCACCGCGATCGCGCCGGTGCTTTCCTTGGCGCGGCGCTTCTCGGCGCCGGTGGCGAGCACGCGATGCGATGTCAAAATCGCGCCGGTCGAGTACGCGATACCCGCGATCGCCAGCGAGCGGCCAACCGCGCGCAGCTGCGCATCGCCGACGGCCGTCACTTGTTCGTCAACCTGGCCGTCGGTGCGAATCGTCAGAACGCGGTCGGAGAGGACGAGGTCGCCCGGCTTCAGTCCGCTCGAAAGCGCGCCGGCGACGCCGGTCCCGATTACCAACTCGGCGTTGGGTATCAGATCGAACGCGCGGCGCGCGGTATCGCTTGCGCGGCTGCGGCCGATTCCATGGCCAACGACAGTGAATTGTTTGCCGCCGATCTCCGCGCGAAAGCCATGCAAGCCGTCCAGGGCGAGCGGAGCGCGACGGCTGAGCCGGCGCTTGAAAGGCGCGATCTCGCGCGCGAAGGCGTAAAAGAGAAGAATCAATCGCGTGGTCTCATTTTGGACTTCCGCAGCGCACGCTTGAGCGAACCATCCGATGCTAGCAGAATTGTGCCCGTGTTTTTCACTCTCGCACTGGTCCGGCAGGGGCATTATCCGTCATCGGTGGCGATTGGCGGTGGCACAGTTTGAAGCGCCTGATCGTTAACGCCGACGACTTCGGCTTGTCGCCTGAGGTCAACGCCGCCATCGTGCGGGCGAGTCGCGGCGGAATTTTGCGCAGTGCGAGCCTGATGGTTGCGGAGCCCGCCGCGCCGGCCGCTGCTCAAATAGCGCGCGAAAGTCCCGCGCTCGATGTCGGGCTGCATGTAGTGGTCTGCCGGGGACGCAGCCTCCTCGATGCGTCGCGGCTCGGCGCCGCGGTGCGCGCGTCGGGAGAGTTCATCGACAATCCCGTGGTTGCGGGGATGCGATATTTCTTCGACCGTTCGATGCGCGCCGCGATGACCGACGAACTGCGCGCGCAAGTCGAGCGGCATCTCGAGTTGATCGGCTGCCTCAACCATATCGACGGGCACTTGAATTTCCACGTCCATCCGCTGTTCGCCGATATTTTGGTTGATCTCGCCGTCGAATATAAAGTGCCATGCATCAGGCTCCCGCGCGAGCGCGTGATGACCACGCTGCGGCTGCGGCGAGACAATGCGCCGCGCAAGCTCGTCGAATCGATCATCTTTCGCACCCTGTCGCGTCGAACCCGCCGAATGATGGCGGAGCGGGGCCTCATCTCGACCGACGCGCTGTTTGGACTTCATCAGAGCGGTCATCTGAGCGAGGATTACGTCGTCGGCGTGATCGATCGTATCCGCGATGGCGCCACGGAAATGTATTTTCATCCGGCCGCCGATATCGGCGGAGTCCCGCCTGCGGTCGAGGCGCAACTCGAGGTCGAAATTCTCACCAGCCTGCGCGTGCGCGACGCAATCGCTCGAAACGGAATCGAACTGATCACGTTTGCCGATCTTGCAAAGAGCAATCCCGCCGCTTGATTCAACTTTGCATCTGGCGTTGCCTGTGACTCGTGCCAAAAAAACTTCGCGAGCGGGAGACCCCGTCATGGCGCAGGTGAAGATTCGACCGGCGGTGCGCGACGACCTTCCGCGCCTGACGGAAATTTACAACTACTACATCATCAACACGCCCATCACCTTCGACCTGGAACCACGCTCGGTGCATCAGCGCGCGCGATGGTTCGACGAGCATGCCGGTACGAAACGGTATCGCATGTTCGTCGCGGAAGACGCCCGCCGGGTCGTCGGCTATGCGTGCACGGGACCGTTTCGCGACAAGGCGGCGTACGACACGAGCGTCGAGGCGTCCGTTTACTGCGCGCACGACGAGAAAGGGCGGGGAATCGGTGCGATGCTGTATCGCGTCCTGTTCGACGCGTTGAAGAACGAGGACATTCATCGCCTGTTGGCCGGGATCACGATTCCCAACGACGCATCGATCAAGCTGCATCGACGGTTCGGCTTCATCGAGGTCGGCGTCTTCAGCGAATGCGGCCGCAAGCTCGACCGTTACTGGGATGTCGTGTGGATGCAGCGCCCGCTCCGGCTCGGCACCGTGCCATAAGAGCGATCGTGATCAAGCTCGACCCGTGTCGGTCGTTTCAGTTCACGACCGAAGCGAGGACCATGTCTGAGAGCCGCTGAAGACGGTCGAAATTGCGCGATTCCTCAAGCAGTCCAGCGGTCAGGCACACGAACGTCAAATCCCGCTCCGGATCAATCCAGAACATGGTCGAACCAGCGCCGAGACCGCCGAACGTCGACGGCGACGCCGTCGTGCCGAACGGGTGCGGGAAGATACCGGTCCCGCGGATGAAGAAGCTCAGTCCGAGGTTTGCGGGGAATTCGCCCCATCCGCGCGCCTCGTAGGCATAGCTGAACAGATTATTCGGGAGCGTGCCGGTGTGGATGCTGGCGGCCAGCCGGATCGATGCCGGCGACAGCACTCGAACTCCGTCGAGTTCGCCGCCACGCCTGAACATCTCGGCCCATCGCAAGATGTCGCCCGCAGTAGAAACCACGCCGCCGGCCGGAATTTCAGCCTCTGCGGTTAGCAGTAGGTTCATCGCTTCGAGCAATTCGGGCTGGAAGACGCCGGGAGTTCGGTCCCGCACGACTATTGGAACGAACCGCGCGGCGAGATCCTCGCGCCGGCCCAAGGCGGTTTCTTTCATGCCTAATGGCTCAAAGAATTCCTGCGCGAGAATGTCGCGGAACGACCGGCGCCCGCCGTCAACTCTCCGCACCACTTCCGCCAGCACCGCGTGCGCGGTAAGCGCACTGTAGCTGACGGCGCTGCCGGGAACCGTATCGGGGAGTTGCTGGCACGCGGCCGCTACAAAAACCTCGAGGTTGCCGAACAACTCCGGCGCCAACGCAGGAGTCGCCGCCATCCCGGCAGTGTGAGTCAGCATATGAGCAACTGAGATCCGCTGCTTGCCCTTGACCGCGAACTCCGGGATCACGTCTGCGATCTTGGTTGTCAGCGCAAGCTCACCGCGTTCCACGCGCGCCAGGACCGCCGCGGTGGTCATCGTCTTGGTAATCGACATGATCGCGAAGATGTCATCGGTGCGCGCGGCGCGGCTGCTGGCCCGATCGGCGAAGCCAACTGCCTCATGTGCCGCCACCACCCCGCCCCGGGCGACGGCGTACACAACTCCATCGTAGCGGTTGCTCGCGACATCCTGCCGCATCGCGGCGGCGACCCGATTGAGTCGTGCCGGATCGATTCCGATTTCTGCGGGCTTGCCGGTCTTCATTGAATACCTCCTGCGAAGGACGCAACCGAAATTTCAACATACAGTCTAAAGGCAAACTTAAGCCAGTGCTTCCCGCTCGCTGCCGAGTCGATTGCTCGCGCCTCGGCGCGGTTTGAACTAGGCTATGCGTCTGCGGGGCGCGCCCCGCGCAATTTTTCACTTTCGCATTTTTCACTTTTCCACGCCCGACTGCATGCAAAGGAAGAGGGACCAGATGCGCGATCAGGATGGAGCTCCACTGGCTGATGTTTCGGATGATTATCGCCTGCCGAAAAACGTCACGCCCAAGCGCTACGAGATTCGGCTGACGCCCGATCTCAAGGCGTTCACGTTTCAAGGCGAAGTGAATATCGCCGTCGTCGTCAACGATGCGACCGACGACGTCGTGCTGAACGCGCTCGAGTTGGAAATCGACAAGGTGAGCGCGCAACGCGGCGGAAAATCCGTCGGCGCGAAGGCCGAGCTGGAGCCGGCCAAGGAACGCGCGCATCTTCGATTCGCCGAGAGACTTTCGCCGGGCGAATGGCGGCTTAAGATTGCGTTCCGCGGAATCCTCAACGACAAGCTGCACGGCTTTTATCGCAGCCAATACCAGGACGCGTCGGGCAAGACCCACGTCGCCGCGACCACGCAGTTCGAATCCACCGACGCGCGCCGCGCGTTCCCGTGCTGGGACGAGCCGGAGCTCAAGGCGAGCTACAAGGTGACGCTGGTGGTCGATGAGCACCTGGCCGCCATCTCGAACGGCGGACAGGAGAGCGAGCGCAAGCTGGCGGGCGCAAAGAAGGAGGTCGTCTTCAAGGAGACGATCCCGATGTCCACCTACCTGGTCGCGTTCATCGTCGGCGAGTTCGATGCGACCGCGCCGGTCGATGCGGGCACGCCGCTCAGGATCGTTCACGTTCCGGGCAAACAGTCGCTGACCGGTTGGGCGCAGCAGATTGGCGCGTTCTCGCTCAAGTATTTCGCCGACTACTACGGGCTCAAGTATCCCGGCGACAAGCTCGACCTGATCGCGATTCCCGATTTCGCCTCGGGTGCGATGGAGAATCTGGGCGCGATCACGTTTCGCGAGACCGCGCTGCTCGCCGACGAAAAAACCGCGTCGCGCGCCGAGCTCGAACGCGTCGCCGACGTGGTCTCGCACGAAAACGCGCACATGTGGTTCGGCGATCTCGTCACCATGCGATGGTGGAACGGAATCTGGCTCAACGAGGCGTTCGCCACCTTCATGGAGATGCTCGCCGTTGACGCGTGGAAGCCGGAGTGGAAGCGATGGGAGAGCTTCAGCGTCTCGCGCGCGGCGGCGATGGCGATCGACGGGCTGCGCAGCACGCGCCCGATTGAATACACGGTGCGCAGTCCCGAAGACTGCCGCGCGATGTTCGACATCCTGACCTACGAGAAGGGCGCCGCGGTGCTGCGGATGCTCGAGCAGTTCCTGGGCGCCGACGTCTTTCGCGACGGGATTCGCCTCTACCTGAACAAGCATCAATTCAACAACACCGAGACCGGCGACCTGTGGGACGCGCTCGAGGCGGCGTCGCGCGAGCCCGTGCGCAAAATGATGGACTCGTGGATCTTCCAGCCCGGCTTTCCGATCATCGAGGCGGCGCCGGCTGCCGGCGAAAATGGCCTCGGACTCAAGCTCTCGCAGCGCCGCTTCTTCTATCTCGCCGACGACAACCATCAGCTCTGGCATGTGCCCGTGATGGTTCGCGCGAAGACCGACAAGGGCGTCTCGACCCACAAGGTGATCCTCACCACCGCCGACGCGACGCTCGACCTCGCGGGCAAGCTCGAATGGGCGCTGTTGAACGAGGGCGGCCACGGCTTCTATCGCGTGCACTATGCGCCGGCGCTGCTCGCGGCGATGACGAAGAATCTCGGCGCGCTGCAGCCGATCGAACGCTTCGGGCTGGTAAGCGATACCTGGGCGGCGACCGTCGCGGGACTGGGCCCGCTCAGCGAGTTCCTCAAGATGGCGCGGCTGTTCACCGGCGAGACCGACATCAACGTGTGGCGCGCGTTGATCGGTGCGTTCGCATACCTCGACATGATCGTGTCCGACGCCGACCGGCCCGCGCTGGCCGCCACGGTGCGCGAGATCGCCGGTCCCGCGGCCGCGCGGCTGGGCTGGGAGCCAAAGTCCGGCGAGAGCGAGCTTGTGCGCCAGTTGCGCGGCACGCTGATCGGCGCGCTCGGCACGCTCGGCGACGATCGCCGAAGTGCAGCAGCGCGCGCGCGACCTGTATGCGCGCTTCGAGGATAATCCCGAGTCCGCGGATCGCGACCTGATGCCCGCGCTGGTGAACATCCTCGCGCATTGCGGCGACGCTGCGCGTTACGAGGAGTTCAAGCGAAAGTTCAAAGCGCCGCGCACGCCGCAGGAAGAGCAGCGCTTCCTGTTTGCGCTGGCAGATTTCCGCGATCGTGATCTCCTGAAACAAACCATGGAGATGACGCTGGACGGGCAGGTGCGAACCCAGAATTCGCCCTACCTGATGCATTCGCTGCTGCTCAACCCGGCGTGCCGCTACCAGGCGTGGGACTTTGCGCGCGCGCATTGGGACGAGATGATTCAGAAGTATCCCGACAACGCGCTGCCGCGGATGTGCGAAGCCGTGGTCGCGCTGCTCGACCGCGAAGACGAGGTCAAGAAGTTCTTCGCCGAGCATCGCGTGCGGCTCGGCGGCAAGATTATAGATCAGCACCTCGAGCGGCTGAGCGTCGCGGTCGGATTTCGCCGCCGCGAGGGCGCAAAGCTCGCAAGCAACGCTCAAGGGATAACGAACAGCACCGAACAGCATCCCGGCGCCCGCAGACGCCACGCCTCTACAACCTCAAGTAACGCTTTAAGGTTTGCTTTTGGCGGGTTCGCGGTCCGTTCTCCTGAACTCCTAATGTTTCACGTGAAACATTTACGGCAAAACTTGTTGATCGGCGTGTGTTATCCGCGATTGCCCCGACGTTTCACGTGAAACAATCCCGCGCTCAGCGCGCCTGGACCATCCGCGCCGGCCTTGGCTGTTCGTGGCCGAGGATCGGATGGGGCCGGTACGGCTTCTCGAGCGCGGCGATTTCGTCAGCACTGAGCTTCACCTCGACGGCCGCGATCGCCTCCTTGAGATGAGAGAGCCTGGTCGCGCCGATGATCGGTGCGGTGACGCCGGGCGCCTGCAGGATCCACGCGCATGCGATCTGCGACGGCGTGACGCCGCGCTGTTTGGCGATCTGCTCGACCACGCCCAGCACTTCGAAGTCGTACTCGCGGAAGTACATATTCTTGGCAAAGTCGTCGGTCTTGGCGCGCGCGGTTGGACCGGCGCCGCCCCTGTCGCGATTGCCAGCCAGAAATCCGCGCGCGAGCGGGCTCCATGGAATCAAGCCGACGCCGTTATCGATGCAAAGCGGATTCATCTCGCGCTCCTCCTCGCGATAGACGAGGTTGTAATGGTTTTGCATCGCGACGAACCGGTGCCATCCGTTTTCCTTCTGCAGAGCAAGCGCCTTGGCGAATTGCCACGCGGCCATCGAGCTCGCGCCCAGGTAGCGCACTTTTCCGGCGCGCACCAATGAGTCCAGCGCCTCGAGGGTTTCCTCGATCGGCGTCGTATAGTCCCAGCGGTGGATTTGGTAGAGGTCGATGAAATCCATCTTGAGGCGGCGCAGCGACGCGTCGCACGCTTCGAGAATATTCTTGCGGCTCAGCCCCGCGCGATTGAGGCCCGGCGCCATCGGGCCGTGCACTTTGGTCGCGACGACGATCTCGTCGCGCTTGGCCATCTCGCCGAGCCATCGCCCGGTGACCTCCTCGCTCACGCCAATTGAATAGACGTTGGCCGTGTCGAAGAAGTTGATTCCCGACTCGACCGCGGCGGCGAAATGTTCGCGCGCCTGGTCCATCGTCAGCACCCAATCGCGCCATTTCTTGTCGCCATAGCTCATGCATCCGAGGCAGATGCGTGAGACGGTGATTCCGGTCTTGCCCAATTTCGAGTACTGCATGATTTCTCCGAATTGTTTTTTGGAATGGTGAGCTTAGAGCCAAAACTCCGGCGCTTGCACGCACGTGTCAAGGCCGAAGTGGAATAAGATCAGACTGCGAGGGGCCTGATTCTGACTCATCGAGTTCAGGCGAAAAGGGCAATTTCATACCATCGCTTGTAGTTTTGGGACGGCTCCGCTCTAGGGCTAGCTTTGTTCCGTCAAAAATTACCCGTGGGCACGGGTAGCCAGTGTTAAGAAAAAGGCGCCCGATTGCGGACGAGCGTGGCGAGCATGGAGTGTCCTGGCGGTTGACCATAGCGTATGTGTAGCACGCCAAGTCCGCCGGGGTCAGGCTGAATTAGGACAGCCCCAAACGAAGGAAGAATCACCTGCGCGGTGGGCGGCAGGGGCTGCGGCCCCTGCACCCGCAGTGAGAAGACGCGAAAATCTGCGCAACGCATCTTTTCGCGACTACACGATGGCAGGGCTGATCCCTGGCCGTTGGCACGGCTGGCCAGTATTAAGACCCGTTGGCACTGGAGGCCAGTGTTAACGCTGCACTCCGTTGTCGCGCGCGCGCTTGGTAGCCGTGGTCGTGAACGAAATTCTCATGGACGATTGCGAACAGGAAGGCGTCGATCAACACCGCAATAAAGATGACGGCGATTAAGACGTACCTTCCCGGCTTAGGCGCGTCGTTCGCGGACATAAGAACCATTAATTCGCGATCGCGCTGATGCTCACCGGGCGGCCCGCGTACGGGCTGATGCGGCGCCGCTTCAACGGACCGCGTGCTTAACGCGCTAATCTCGCGCTACCAAAAGACGCGAGCGCCGCGTATTGCGGCGCCCGCGTTCTCAGTTCATCACGAGTGCAGGACCGGACGGAGACTTACGGGATGATATCCACGCAGCCACTTGGGTTGGCTGTAAAATCGAAATATCCTACGTGGTAATCAAAGCTTCCACAGTTATAAAAGCCGTACACGCCGTAGATGTAATCTGAAGACGGGGAGCCAACCAACGCCACCCTGCATTTCCCTCCCGCGAGACCCGTCGCGTGAAATCCATCTGCGTCTGCTTTGCCCGAAAGCGGGCCGTAGGCGTAGTCGCCGTTTTGCCACACGAACTCGTAGTACGACCCATGCTTGCCGCCCTTGATGTTTGCCTTGCGCTGGTCGATCCCGATCCAGCCAATTCCATTACCAATCCAGCCGTCCCAGAGGTCTCCTTCGCTACTGGTCCCGTCCCAGCAACCAGAAACATCAGCCGGGGGAGTAGGTGTCTCAGGCTGGCTGGCAATCTGGCCACGATTGCCGTGAGCGCCTGAACCGTTCGCCACGTTAAAGTCTTGCGCGTGCGCGAACCGGGCTGAACCTGCGAGTATCGCAGCCAACATGACCGCAGCGGCTCCAGCGGCTGTTATAGTTTTGGAGAATTTTCGCATTGACATAACCCCCAAGAACGAAATTGAGCGAAGCGTATGAGATAAGAACTTTGATGTCAAGGAATTTCATATATCGCGGATCAGCACACAACGAAGCTCGGTCGTCGGGCTGCCCGACCGGCCAAAATTGGCGCCGAGAATTGCGGTGCCCGCACGAACGACACGCCGCAGCGTCAACTACGGAGCCGCGATCAAATAGCATGACGGCTGCGCTTAACAGCGGTGGCGCTGTTTCCTTGCCTCAGGCAGCATATTAGGATGCTGATGATCCCCGCTGGCCGATTGGTCAGGCGGATTTACCGAAGATTAGCGAATTGAGCAGAAGGTGTCGCACGGCCGAAAGATGCGGCGCCGGAGGGAGTCTATGCGGGTTCTGTTCGTACATCCGAGTCCGCTTATGTACAGCGAGATTTATTTGCGGCTCGAACCGCTGGGGATGGAGCGGGTGGCGGCGGCAACGCGCGCGGCCGGCCACGACGTGAGGATCATCGACCTGCAGATTTTCAAGCATCGCGACCTGTTCGCCGAGCTCGAGAGCTTCCGCCCAAGTGCGGTGGGATTCTCGCTCAATTACCTCGCCAACGTGCCCGAGGTGATCGATCTCGCCAAAGAGGTGAAGCGGCTGAAGAAGGATTGCTTCGTCTTCACCGGCGGACACAGCGGCTCGTTCGTCGCCGACGAAATCCTTGAGCATGCGGCTGGCGCCGTCGACGCGGTCATCCGCGGCGAGGGCGAGACCGCGACGCCGATGCTGCTCGACGCGATCGGCACCGGCTCGATCGGGAAAGTTCCCGGCGTCATGACGGCGCAAGGGTCGGGACCGACGCCGGTGATGCTCGACGATCTCGACAAGTTTTTTCCGGCGCGCGACCTGGGACGCCGGCGCAACAAGTACTTTATCGGGGTGCTCGACCCGTGCGCGTCGATCGAGTTCACGCGCGGCTGCCCGTGGGATTGTTCGTTCTGCAGCGCGTGGACGTTCTACGGCCGCAGTTACCGCAAATCGACGCCGGAAGCCGCGGCGGAAGACATGCTGTCGATCAAGGAGCCCAACGTCTTCATCGTCGATGATGTCGCGTTCGTGCATCCCGAGCACGGGTTTGCGATCGGTCACGAAATCGAAAAACGCAAGATCAAAAAGCAGTACTACCTCGAGACCCGCGCCGACGTGCTGTGCCGCAATCCGGAAGTGTTCCGCTACTGGCGCAAGCTCGGCATGGAGTACATGTTCCTCGGGCTGGAGGCGATCGACGAGGAAGGACTGAAGCTGCATCGCAAGCGCTCGTCGATGGGGGTCAACTTCAAGGCGCTCGAAGTCGCGCGCGAGATCGGGATTACCGTCGCGGTCAACCTGATCGCGGACCCGTCGTGGGACGAGAAGCGCTTCGAGGTGATTCGCGAGTGGGCGATCAGCGTCCCGGAGGTCGTTCATCTGACGGTCGCGACGCCGTATCCCGGCACGGAGCTGTGGTTCACGGAATCGCGCAAGTTGACGACACTCGACTACCGGCTGTACGACATCCAGCATGCGGTGCTGCCGACCAAGTTGCCGCTGCTGCAGTTCTACCAGGAGCTGGTGAAGACGCAGGACGTGCTCAACCGCAAGCATCTTGGCTTCGCGGCGCTGAAGTCGGTGGCGGGGATTGCGGGCAAGCTCGCGCTCAAGGGGCAAACCAACTTCATCAAGATGCTGTGGAAGTTCAACAGCGTGTACAATCCGGACCGGCAGTTCGCCGAGCATTCGCGGGAAGTGAAGTACGCGATGCGCCCGCCGTCGATGCATAGCGACGGACGTCCGTCGGCCGACAAGCTCTACATCCATATGCCGAAGCCGTCGCATCCGGAAGCTGCGGCGCCCGCCGCGGGCGACACTGCCGCGAGCAGCGCCAAGTGAGATAGCAGACGAATAGTGCTAGAGTCGAAGACAGTTATGAAGTTGAGAGTGGAGTTCGATCGGGAAACAGACGGCCGCTGGATCGCCGAGGTCCCCGAGTTGCCGGGCGTGCTTGCATACGGCAAGACCCGTACAGAGGCGCTTGCGGCGGTCGAGGCGCTCGCGCTGCGAGTTATCGCGGACAGGATCGAAAATGGGGAGCTCGAACCGGTACCGTCGAGCTTGATGTTCGAAGCGGCGTGAGCGACTGGGCCTCAGCCAAGGCTCGACGGGTACTTGCGGCTCTGCTCCGGACAGGCTGGACCATCAAGCGAACGCGCGAATCGCATCGCGTTCTTCAACGTGCCGGATTTCCAGACCTCGTTTTCTCGTTTCACGACAACGACGAAATCGGTCCGTGTATGCTGGCAAGGATTGCCAAACACACGGGTCTGCGCCCTGAAGACCTTTGAACTCGGGCCGGGGGCAAAATCGTGGGGTTCAGCAAACCTGGCGCATAGCAAACTTGACGCATAGCAGTTTTGTCGTATCGCGAGGATCAATCCGATGGCCGAGAATCGCAGGCGAAAGTTCTGGGGATGGGGCTACGAGGACCAGGGGCCGACTCCCGAACAGCAAAAGCATATGGCCGAGCGAATCGCGCAGCGATTTGGCCTGGGGCCAATCGAGATCACGCCGGCGCCCAAGGAAAGCGAGCTGAACCTGCGCGCGCCGCGGGTGAAACCACCGGCGGCGCTCGAAGCGATTTGCTCGACCAGCACCCACGATCGTGCCGGCCACACCTACGGCAAGAGTTCGCGCGATCTCAGGCGTGCGTTTCGCCGTTACTATCCGAATCCGATCGACGTCGTCGCGTTTCCGCGCGATGAGAAAGAACTGATCGCGGTGCTCGAATGGTGCGACGGCGCGCGGATTGCAGCGGTGCCATACGGCGGCGGCTCGAGCGTCGTCGGCGGAGTCGAACCACCCGAGGGCGAGCGCTATCGCGGCGCGGTCTCGATCGATCTGATGCATCTGGACAAAGTCGTGGAAGTCGATCGGGTCTCGCGCGCGGCGCGAATTCAGGCCGGGGTGTATGGACCGGCGCTCGACGCGCAGTTGAAGCCGCACGGCCTTACGATTCGACATTTTCCGCAGTCATTCGAATTCTCCACGCTCGGCGGATGGATCGCGACGCGGTCGGGCGGGCATTTCGCGACGCTGTACACGCATATCGACGACTTCGTCGAATCACTGCGCGTCGTGACTCCGACCGGGATCGTCGAATCGCGCCGCTTGCCCGGCTCGGGCGCAGGTCCCAGCCCGGACCGGATGTTCATCGGCTCCGAAGGAATTCTCGGCATCATCACCGAGGCCTGGATGCGGCTTCAGGATCGGCCGACGTTTCGCGCGGGCGCGTCGATTCCGTTTCCCAGCATGATCAAGGCGGCGGAGGCGGTGCGCCAGATTTCGCAGGCCGGGCTGTATCCCGCCAATTGCCGGGTGCTCGACGAAGGCGAGGCCTTCAATTCCGGCGCGGGCAACGGCGATGAGGCCGTGCTGGTGCTCGCATTCGAGTCCGCGGACCATCCGCTGGAGCCGTGGATGAAGCGCGCGCTGGAGTGCTGCGCGGATCACGGCGGGAAGATCCCGGCGGACGCGGCGAAGACCCGCACCGACGCCGACGCGACGCACGAAGGATCGGCGGGAGCGTGGCGCAACGCGTTTCTGAGCGCGCCCTACCTGATGGACACGCTGGCCGCGATGGGAATGGTGAGCGACACGTTCGAGACCGCGATCACGTGGGAGCGATTTCGCGGAATTTCATCGCCAGCTGATGGAGTGCGCGCGCGATACGATAGCCCGCGTATGCGGCAAGGGCTCGGTCACGTGCCGATTTACGCACGTTTATCCCGACGGGCCGGCGCCGTACTACACGGTTCTGGCGCCGGGCAAACGCGGCTCTGAGATCGAGCAGTGGGACGAGATAAAGGCGGCGGTCTCGGACAAGCTGATGCGCGCTCGGCGGCACGATCACGCATCATCACTCGGTCGGCCGCTATCATCGGCCGTGGTACGACCGCCAGCGTCCGGATGGATTCGCGCGGGCGCTGAAGGCGGCGAAACGCGCGCTCGATCCGCGCGGGATTCTCAACCCGGGCGTGCTGATCGATCCGGACTGACGCGGCGCGGGCGCTAGTCGTCGAGGTCGAGTTGTTTTTTCGCCGCGTCGCTCATCATGTGCGGCGTCCATGGCGGATCCCACACGATCTCGACGCAGGCGTCGTCGCAGCCGGGAATGCCGAGCAGCTTGTCCTGAATTTCCTGCGTGATCATCATGCCCATCTGGCAGCCGGGCGCGGTGAGCGTCATCGTGACATTGACGACGCGGTTGTCGATCGCGACGCCGTAGATGAGTCCGAGGTCCACGAGATTGACGGGAATCTCGGGGTCGTAGCACTCGCGCAGCACTTCGTAAACGTCTGCTTCGGTCGGTGCGGGCGAATTCTCCATAGCGCAGAGTCTAGTATATAAGAGGATGGGTGTGCGCGAAATCTGCGCCGCAACGTGCGGCGCGCGCATTACCGGAGGTCCGACATGCCCGACAAAGAAGAACTGTACGACCAGGCGATCGACGCATACGCCGACGACAAATTCGACGAAGCGATCGAGTTGTACAAACAAGCGCTCGAAATCGATCCGAAGTACGCCGATGCGATCCACGGAATGACGATGTGCTACCAGGCCAAGGGCGATCTCGACGCAGCGATCGAGCTGACGAAAAAATATATCGCGCAGGAACCGGAAGACATCCTGGCGTACACCAACCTCAGCATGTTCTATCAGAAGAAGGGCATGGTGCCGGAAGCGGAGGCGGCCGGCGCCGCAGGCGCGGCGGCTGGACTGGAAGCGGCAACTCAAGGAAGGCAAGAAGTAGGGGCGCGATGAAACTGAAGGACAAAGTTGTACTGATCACCGGCGCAGGCTCGGGCCTGGGGCGCGAGATGGGACTGACGTTCGCGCGCGAGGGCGCGAAAGTCGGCGTCAACGACATCAGGCCCGAGTCGGCGCAAAACGTCGTGACAGAAATCGAGCGCGCGGGCGGCAAGGCGCGGCGCGTTCGTCGCGGACGTGTCGAGCAGCGCGGCGGTCGGCAAGATGTTCGCCGACTTCGTCGCCGCGTTCGGCACGATCGACATCCTGATCAACAACGCGGGCATCGCACGCACTCGCGACACGAGCGAGGTGACCCTGACTCACCAGAAGACCGACGAGGACTGGCACAAGATGCTCGCGACGCATCTCGACTCGACGTTCTACTGCACCCGCGAGGCGCTCAAGCTGATGATCCCGAAACAGTCGGGACGCATCATCAATATGGGCTCGGTCGCCGGCACCACGGGGCTGGCGTTCGCGTCGGACTACTGCGCGGCGAAGGGCGGGATCATCGCGTTCACCAAGTCGGTGGCGCGCGAAGTGGTCGACGATGGGGATTCTGGTCAATTGCATCGCGCCGGGATTCATCGACACGCCGATGACCGCGATCATCGAGGGCGAGTTCCGCAAGCAGCTGGAAGCGATGACGCCGATGGGGCGCTTCGGCGAGCCGAGCGACATCGCGGCCGCGGCGCTTTTTCTGGCCTGCGAGGATTCGAAGTTCATGGTCGGCCAGGTGCTCAGCCCCAACGGCGGCTATGTGATTTGAACCCCGAGGATCGAGCGGACCGCCGGATGATCCCACGATGCTGACGCGGTCCGCGGGAATTCTGATTCCACTGTTCTCGATCCGCACGCGCGACAGTCTCGGACGCGGGGAAATACCGGATCTCGCGCCGATGATGGATTTCGCGCTGTCGATGGGTCATCGCGTAATCCAGCTGCTGCCGTTGGACGAGACCGGCCCCGGCGATCTCAGCCCGTACAGCGCGATGAGCGTGATGGCGATCGATCCGATGTACATCTCGGTGAGCGGGCTGGCCGGCGTCGGGCGGGTCGTGCTCAGGCGCGCGCGCGCGGCGGTTGGCAAGGCGCGCTTTGTGCCGACGTTCGATCATACGGCGGGAAAAATTTGCACTGCTCGAGCGCGCATACCGGGCGAACTCGGGCGCGCGGCGGACGCGACGAAGCCGCGCAACTCGAGGCGTTCATCGAGGCCAACTCGTACTGGCTCGGCGACTACGCGTTGTTTCGCGCGCTCAAGGAGCGCTTCAACTGGAGCAGTTGGGAAACGTGGCCGGCGCAAATTGCGCAGCGCGATCCCGCCGCACTCGCAGCCGCGCGCCGCGAACTGGCCGAGCCGATCGAGATGTACGGCTATTGGCAGTTCATCGCGCACCGGCAATGGTCGCGGATGCGCGCCTACGCATCCTCGCGCGGCGTGCTGATCGGCGGAGACCTGGCGTTCTCGCCGCGGCGCGACAGCGCCGAGGTGTGGGCGAACCAGGACGAGTTCGATCTGTCGCGCACCGTCGGCGCGCCGCCCGACGATTTCAATCCCAAGGGACAGCGATGGGGCCTGCCGATTCCCAACTGGGATCAGATGCGCGCGCATGGATTCAAGCTGCTGCGCGCGCGTGCGCGCCGCGCCGGTTCGCTTTACGATTTGATTCGAATCGATCACGTCGTTGGGCTTTATCGAACTTTCAATTTCGGTTCGGACCCGGACGCGGCGGGAACTTTCACGCCGGCGGACGAAACGGATCAGCGGCTCCAGGGCGAAGAGGTGATCCGCGCGATCGAACAAGAGGTCGGCGCGGCGGAACTGATCGCTGAAGACCTGGGCACCGTGCCGCCGTGGGTGCGCGAATCGCTCACGCGCCTGGGCGTGCCGGGATACAAGGTGATGCAGTGGGAACGCGACTGGGGCCGAAGCGACGAGTCATTTCTCAGCCCCGCGGCCTATCCCGAACTTTCGCTCGCGACTACGGGAACGCATGACACCGAACCTCTGACCGTGTGGTGGCGCGCGCAGCCGGTTGCCGAGCGTGAGAAATTCGTGCGCGCACTCGGTCTCGAGAGCCGGGTGAATCCGCGCCCAATGCTCGGGGAAGCGGCGCGCGATGCGATTCTGGCGGCGCTGTACGCGGCGCCGTCGCGGCTGGTGATAATTCCGATCCAGGATTTGTTTGGATGGAGTGCGCGAATCAATCGGCCCGGAACGATCAGCGATTCGAACTGGACCTATCGAATCCCACTGACGCTGGAACGAATGCGCCGCAGCCGCGCGATACAGTCGCGCGTCGCCAAGCTGCGCGAGATCGCCGTCGGCAGCGGGCGCTTCAGCAGCTAGATTCCCCGATTACTGCGTCCGCCGCATCGATCGCAACCGGCGCTCAAGTTGTGGCGCGCCCGCCGCTTGAACTATAAGCAACACCTGGCCGCGAAATCTGATCGGCAATACTCCGGGAGCAATCGTCAATTGAACCAGACCTCGATCAACCGCGCGCTGAAGTTCGCAATTGTTGCCGTCGCAATCGCGATCGTGCAGGGATGCGCCGCGCGACAACCCTCGCCCTCGAAGCCCGCGCGCCGCCGCCGTTCCGAGCGCGAAACCAACGCCCACCGGAGCGCCGCTGGGCACGCATGCGCCGTACGCAATCACGGCGGGCCTCGACGGCAATCTGTGGTTCACCGAGTACCAGGGCGACGGGATCGGACGGATGACTCCGTACGGCGCCACCAAACGCTTTCAAGATCGATCCCGACGGATTCGCCGAACGGATCACCGCCGGCCCCGACGGCGCAGTCTGGTTCACCGATACGGCCGGCAACCGGATCGGCCGCGTGGCGCCCGACGGCAAAATCGCGTACGTCAAATTGCCCCATCCAAACAGCGGACCGGCGGGAATCACCTCGGGACCCGACGGCAATCTCTGGTTCACCGAGCATTCGGGCAATCGCATCGGGCGGCTCAGCACCACCGGCACTCTGACCGAGATCGAACTGCTCAAGGGGACCGGTCCCGCCGAAATAGTCGCCGGCAGCGACGGCAACCTGTGGTTCGCCGAGGATCAGGTCAATCGCATCGCGCGCGTCACCATCTCGGGCGCGGTCAAGGAGTTCCAAATCCTGACTCCCGACGGCCGCCCTGCGATGATGACACTCGGCGCCGACGGCAACGTGTGGTTCACCGAACCGCGGGCCAACAAAATTGGCAGAATCACGCCCGGTGGCTACATCTCGGAGTTCGCATTGCCCAAGCCCGGTGTGCCGCTCGGAATCGCGGCGGGCGCCGACGAAAATCTCTGGGTCACGGTGATTCGCGCGCAACTGATCTATCGCGTGACACCGCAGGGAGAGTTCACGCCGTTCCCCATGCCTGCAAAGTCGATGGCGACTTTCATCACGGCCGGTCCCGACGGCCGCCTGTGGTTCACCGAGCCCAACGGCAAGATAGGCCGTCTCACGACCTCGGGAGACGTCAGGGAATTCGTCTTCTCCGATCCCTACAGTGAGTCCAAGTGAGCGCGCAGGCGACGGTCGCGGCGTAAGCGATGGCGCGTCTGTTCCGTTCGCCGGGTTTTGCGCTATAAGCGCCTTATACGAACCAAAACGCTGGGCGCGTTTGGATTCCGGCATTATGCCGCAAGGGAGATATTGAGCAATGGGCAAGCTCGACGGAAAGGTAGCCGCCATCACCGGCGGCGGTCGCGGCATCGGCCGCGGCGTCGCGAGGGCATTGGCCGCGCAGGGATGCGCAGTGGTAGTCAACGATCTTGGCGTCACGGTCGCGGGCCAGAAGGAAACTCAATCGCCCGCCGACGACGTGGTCAAGGAAATCAAGGCCGCGGGCGGCAACGCCGTTTCCAATCACATGGATATCGCCACCGTCGAAGGCGGCGAGGGCCTCGTCAACCAGGCGATCAAGGAATTCGGCAAGCTCGATATCCTGGTCAACGTCGCCGGCATCCTGCGCGACCGCATGATCTTCAACATGTCCGAACAGGAATGGGACGACGTGATCCGAGTGCATCTCAAGGGGCACTACTGCACGATGCGTCCCGCGTCGGCGTACATGCGCGAGCGCAAGTACGGCAGGATCATCAACTTCTCGTCCAACTCGGCGCTGGGCAGTCCCGGCCAGCCCAACTACGCCGCCGCCAAGGCGGGAGTCCTGGGCCTGACCTACTCGAGCGCGAACTCGCTGCAGAAGTATGGAATCACGGTAAATGCGATCATGCCGGGAGCGGCGACGCGCATGACCGACACGATTCCGGCGGGCAGGATGCCCGGCGCAACCGGAATTCCCGCAGTCCGAAAGCGTCGAGGGCACCCCGCGCGATCCCGCCAACGTCGCGCCGATCGTGGTTTTTCTCGCCAGCGACGATGCCGCGAACGTTACCGGGCAATGCTTTGGCGCGTCGGGCTATCGCATCATGCGCTATCGGCACATCGTTCCCGACAAGATTCTGTATAACAACGGCCCGTGGAACATTGACGAGCTGTTCGAGCGGCTCAAGAGCACGCTGCTGGTCGATCTGAGCCAGCCGCGAATGTAGCGGGCCCGGCGATTTAGCCCGCCGTCAATGCGCCTGCGGCTTGGCGGCGGGCCGTTCGATGTCAAAACTCGCGTCGAGGAATCTAATGACTCGCGCGGCGTACCCGTTGGGATCCTCGTAGATCGCATCGCCGTGGCCGCCCGACGGCACCGTCCACATCTGCGCGTTGAAGCCTGCCGAGTCGAGCAGCGCTTTACCGTCGGCGATCGGCGTGATCCTGTCGTCGCGATTCTGGATGATGAGCAATGAGCAAGTGCCCAGGTTGCCCGCGTCGGCGACCGGCGAGATTTTGTACA
This sequence comes from uncultured delta proteobacterium, assembly GCA_963743865.1. Lineage (GTDB taxonomy): Bacteria > Desulfobacterota > Binatia > Binatales > Binataceae > Binatus. The sequence continues at coordinate 1,853,193 of CAVURG010000006.1, read as the reverse complement.
GCGAGCGCCCGAACCATAGCTGCGCTTCCCACATTACCGTGCCGGCGAACGCGGGATTCAGCCGTGACAGCGACGGGCTGCGCATGAACAGTTGCGCGAGGTTGGCGTAGGAACTGTCGGCGACGATCGCAGTGAAGACCGGCTGCTCGGCCTGTGCCATGATCGCGCCGGCGGCGCCCTCGGATATTCCGAGCGCGGCGATTTTATCGAAGCCGTCGTTGCCAAGCGTGCGCGCGGTCGCCAGCGCGAATTTGCGCTTGAGCATTCCCCAGCTGATTCCGTAGCTCGGATTGTTGGCGCTGTAACTCGCGACCACGGTGTAGCCGGCGCCCAGCAGAAACTTCGCGTACGGAATCATAGCCACTTCCGGCGCTCCCGCCGCCGGCAGGATCACCACCACTTCGCGGCGTTTGCCCGGGAAATACCATCCCACCACGCTGACCTGACGGTGGCGGATGCCGTCCTCTTCGACCACACCGCAGTCCAATCGCTCCGGCTCGACGCCGAGCGCGGCCCCGATGTCCGTCAACGAGCCGCGCTTGAACGACGGAACATGCTGTCCGAAAACGTCCTGCCTGCCGCTGCGGAGAAAGTCCGGGAACATCAACGATCGCGCGACGAAGAGGGCTGCCCCCATCCAGAGAATAATCGGGACGCCCAGCAGGATTGCGCCGATGCCAAAGATGCGCCGCGGCCTGCGCTTGGGCGCCGCAGGCGGAGATTCCGAAGGGTTCGCTCATCCGCTATGCTTGTGCACGATTACGCAGCTTGCCGCAAGACGCGCTTGTGAGCGTTTCGTTCGCCACCTATGCTGCCTCACAGGAAGGCGACGCTCATGTCCGATTGGGATCCGGAACTCTACAACCGCTTTCGCCGCTACCGCGCGGAACCCGTCGAGCACATCCTGTCGCGCCTTCAATTCACTGACCACGAAAACGAAAAAATCATCGACCTCGGCTGCGGCTCCGGCGAGAACACGCTCGAGCTGGCGCGGCGCAGCCCGCGTGGATCGGCGCTCGGCGTGGACGGCTCACCCGCGATGATCGAGGCGGCTCGCAAGCTGCTTGACCGCGATCCCGCCGTGCTCAAAGCGCGCGTCTCGTTCGAGTTGCTCGACGTGCCTGAGTTTCGCGCCGACCGCGCATACACGCTGATCTTCTCGAACGCTACTTTTCATTGGATTCCCGGCAAGCCGGCGCTGTTCGCAGCGTGCTTCGACGCGCTTTGCCCGGGCGGAAGGATCGTGGTGCAGATGCCCGCCAACGAGACCGAGACCGCGAAGATGGAGATCGGGCGGCTCGCACGGCAGGCGCCGTGGAACACAATGCTGGGCGGGTGCGAACATGCGTTTGACGAACAGCCGCCGGAGTTTTACGCCGCGATGCTGGCGCGGCTCGGCTACGACCGCATCGACTGCTATCACCTGACGTTTCACCATCCGATGGATCGGCCCGCCGACGTCGTTCAATGGTACCGCTCGACCGGCCTGCGGCCTTTCCTCGATGCGCTCCCGGAAGATCGTCACGACGAATTTCTCGCCCAGTTGACGGCGCGGCTCAACTTGGCCTACGGCACTAGCGGGCCGATGACGTTCGACTTCAAGCGGCTGTTCATCTGGGGCCGCCGCCCTGAAAATTAAGATGGCTCGCGCGCGCAATCGTCCCGCACTCGTCGCGCACGGCGGCGCCGGTTCCGCCGGTCCCGGTGCGGAGCGCGCCGAGCGGCGCCGTGCGATGATGGCTGCGATGCGCCTGGGCGCGAGAATTCTCCGCACCAACGGCAGCGCGCTCGAGGCGGTAGTCGCGACAGTCACGGCGCTGGAGGATCATCCGCTGTTCAATGCCGGCTACGGCTCGTTGCTTAACTCCGAGGGCAACGTCGAAATGGACGCATCCGTGATGTTCGCCGAGCCGGTCGCCGATCCGGCGGCACTCAGGCCTGCTTCACGCGGCAAGCGCTCAGGCCACACCGATCATTTCAACCGATCCGACTACAGTATCTCGGCCGGCGCGGTTGCCGCGGTCAGCCGCGTGCGAAACCCGATAGTGCTCGCGCGCGCCGTGATGGAACATTCGCCGCACATCATGATGGCGGGCGCCGGCGCGGAAAACTTTGCACGCAAGGCCGGCCTCCGGCTGGTGCGGCCCGAGGAAATGGTGACCGAACGCGCGCGCGAACGATGGCGCGCGCGAAAGCAGCAGAGCGGGATGCTCGCGGCCCAGCGCGCCGCGCGCGCCGCGATGGGACACGGCACGGTCGGCGCGGTCGCCGTGGATGATCGCGGCGCGCTGGCGGCAGCGACCTCGACCGGCGGAGTGCCGGGCAAACTGTTTGGACGCGTCGGCGATTCCGCGCTGATCGGCGCCGGCACTTTCGCCCACGCGTTCGGAGCCGCCTCGGCGACCGGGCAGGGCGAGGCGATTATCCTGACCGCGCTCTGCCGCGAGGCGGTGCTGGCGCTCGCGGATGGCTCGCCGCGCGTCGTCGCGCGCAAGGCGATCCTCGAAATGATCGACGCGACTGGTGCGGAGGGCGGAATAATACTGATCGACGGCCGCGGCAGAATCGGTTACGCCCACAACACCGTCTCGATGCAGGTGGCGCGGTACGACTGCGCGGGCGGACTGCGCCATCTGTGGCTCGCGCCGATCGCGACGGCCCGCCGTCCGTGACCAGCGAGAGCCCAGATACTCCAGCGGCTGCGAGCGGCAGCGCGGTCCTGCGACCGGCAACGCTTGCGATTGCCTCGTTGTTCGCTTTCATCGTGCTCGTGCAGGGAATCAGCGCGCCGTTTCAGAAGGACGCGGAGCCGCAATCGGCCCAGTGGATTCAGAGCATCGTGCGCGACGGGCATTGGCTGATACCGAGCGACGCGTACGGCTACACCGATCGCAAACCCCCGCTCTTCTACTGGCTTTCAGCGCTCGCCGCCAAGGCGACCGGCGCCACCGTGGACGAGGTGCGCGCGCGGGCAGTGTCTGTCGTGGCAGGGACAGCGCTCGCGACCGCAGTGCTCGCCTGGACGGCCGCCAACATCGGCGCATCCGAAGGATGGCTCGCGTTTGCGTTCATGCTCGGCACCTACGGATTCGCGTCGCGCGCGACCGAAGCGCTGACCGACATGCTGCTCACGTTTCTTTTGTTTGCAGCGTATTGCCGGCTGGCAACTTTAGTTGACAACTCGCAGCCCCGAGCGCGCGCCGCGCCGCGCCGGACGATGCAGGCAGGCCTGATCCTGGGGCTGGCAATCCTGGCCAAGGGTCCGGTTGCAATCGTGCTGTGCGCGCTCGCCGCTTCGATCTATCTGCTGATCGAGCGCCGCAACCCCATCGCGATCCTGCGTCAACGATGGCCGTGGCAAGTGGTCGCGATTGCGGTCGCGGTCGGCGCCGTCTGGTACGTGCCGGCGGCGCTCGCCGGCGGGAATAAAATCCTCAGGATCATCTTCGCGGAGAATTTCGGGCATTTCATGCCGGCCAAGCTCGGCGGAACGGGCGAGAGTCATCGGCCCTTCTATTTCATTGCCGCGCGCCTGCTGGGCGGCGCTTTCCCAATGACGATCCTGATCGTGCCGGCCGCGCTCGCCTTCTACACTGGCGAGATTTCGGCGACAAAGCGGCGCGCGGTGATCTGGCAAATCAGCATGTCGTTGGCGGTGTTGATGTTTTTCTCGATTGCGAGCGTCAAGCGCGACGATTACATCCTGCCCGCGATTCCGGGGATCGCGATCCTGTGCGCATCGGTGTTCACGCTCGAGGTACGCGGCTGGGCGGCGAAATTGCGCGACGTGCTCGTCGGGCTATTCGTGCTGGGTCCGATTTTGTTGGCTCCTTTAGTTCCGTTCTTTCCCGGCCACGCCCCGCACGTAAATCTGCAATCGAGCGACGCCGCTTACTATTCGATCATTCGTGCCAACATCGGAACATTTGGGCGGGGGTTTCTCGCATACGGCGCGGGCTGGTTGGCCGCGCTTGCACTTGCGATATTCGCGCTGCTCCGGCGGCGCGCGATTGCAATGGGCGCCGCGTTTGGCCTCCTCGCGCTTTCCTTGAGCCTGTTGTGGACCGCGACGCTGCGACCCCAACTCGCCACGATGCGCAGCGTGAAGAGTTTTGTGCCGATCGTCGCGGATCACGTCAAAGGCGATCAGTTATGCATCCCGTCGGGCATCAGCTACGAGCTGTCGTACTACTACGGCGCCGCAGTGCCCGACCTTGCTCATTCTCAATGCGCAAATGTTGCCGCGGGCAGGCGGGTCTATCTGATCGCGACGCCGCGCGAGCTGGACGCGACGGCGCCCGGGTATCGGACGCGGCTCAAGCTCATCGCGAAGTCCAATCTGATCGGTGGCGGCGGACCGCCGGCGCTGTATGAAATCTTGCCAGGCGGCGCGAACGGGGGTTTGAATGGCGGCGGCGGAGCGGTTAAATAGACAATTGATGGCTGACCGCGTCGAACATGCCGAACATGCGATGAGTGTGCTGATGCGCTTCGTCGTCTCGCTCATCCTCCCGATCTGGGCGCTTGCGATGGTCGCGCTCGGCGTCGAGTACCGCTCATTGTGGTGGCTCGGATGCGGGCTGGCGGTCGGCGCAATTGGACTTATCCTGCTGGCCGGCAATCCGTTGGCGGGGCCGGTGCTCGACGTGCGCGAAAGTTGGCGGCCCTTGTCGCGGCTCAAGCCGGGCGCCGGCGAAAATAAAAATTCCACCTGACAGACTGCGAAAGCCGCGCCATCGGGCTGATTTGCGGGCCGTCGGCGGGCAGGATATTCTTTAGATCTGATGCCTATTTTCGAGTACGAATGCTCGCGATGCGGGCTCGTCAGCTCGCACGTGATAATGGGCTCATCGCGTCGCCGCGAGCGCCGCGCCTGTCCCGAGTGCGGGTCGGCGCGGCTGCGGCGCGTGATGTCGTCGTTCGCGGTGGTCGAGAGCGAGTCGTCACGGATTGCGAGTTTCGACGCGTCGAAGCCGCGCGACGATTCGTTCTATCGCGACTCGCGCAACGTTGGACTGTGGGCGAAGAAGCGGGCCAAGGAGATGGGCGTCGATCTCGGATCGAAATTCGAGGCGACGGTCGAGAAAGCACGCAGCGGCAAGCTGATCAAAGAGATGATCTGACGGCGCGCGACGAAGAGGCGGGACTATGACGGGCGATAACAAGGACCGGCTGGGCAACAAGCTGCACGATGTCGAGGCGGCGCGCGAGGATCAGTGGGCGCGACAGCGCGATTCCGGCCTGATCGAGAAGATGCGCGAGCGCTTGAGCAAGACAGTTTGTCCGCATTGCAAGCAGTTTTTGGTGGAGAAAACCGAGGCCGGAGTATCCATGCACGTGTGCCCGCAGGGGCATGGTGCGTGGCTCGACGCGGCAGCATTGAAGGCGTTGCTGAAGGAGCACAAATAGCCGCCGCTTGGCGGCGCGCGGGTTTGAATTAAGATTTTCTTAAACGAAATCGACCGCTGGTGAAGCAATCCTTCTTGACAGCTTAGCCCGGTCCGATTAATGAGGACTCGGTAACTTAAAATGTATATCAATTTCGGGGTGCCGCTGGCGCTTACGATCATAGGGATCGGCTTTGTGGCGGCGATGCTCGGTCTGCAGAGTCTGCTGGCGCCGCAAAATCCGTACGATCGAAAGCTGACTCCGTACGAATGCGGCGAGCCGCCGACCGGGAATGCCTGGATCAATTTCAACGTCCGCTTCTACGTGATCGCGCTGATTTTCGTGGTGTTCGAGGTCGAGATCGCGTTTGTTTATCCGATTGCCGCGGTTTATCTGGACTGGGTACGCTCGGGACGCCGCCTTTACGCGCTCAGCGAAATTTTAATTTTTCTGCTGATCCTGTTCGTCGGCCTGATTTATGTGTGGGTCAAGCACGACCTGGAATGGATCAAGAAGGTACCAGTCGAAGACTGAGGTTTATTTTATGCCCCTGCTCAATACGCTCCCGGATTACGTTCTGACCACCAAGACGGATGAACTGCTGAACTGGATGCGCAAATCGAGCATCTGGTACATGCTGTTCGGCCTGGCCTGTTGCGCGATCGAGCTGATGCATACGGGCGGCCCGCGCGCGGACCTCGATCGCTTCGGCGCGGTGCCGCGCGCTTCGGCGCGTCAGTCGGATCTGATGATCGTGGCGGGAACGCTGACGCTGAAGATGGCGCTCAGGACGCGGCTGCTTTACGATCAGATGCCCGACCCGAAATACGCGATCGCGATGGGTTCGTGCGCGAGCTGCGGCGGACTGTTCCAACTGGCCTACTCGGTTTGCGACGGGGTGGACAAAATCCTGCCGGTCGATGTGTATGTTCCCGGCTGCCCGCCGCGTCCCGAGGCGCTGACTGAGGGCCTGCTCAAGCTGCAAGAGAAGATCATGACCGAGCGCTGGCTGGTGCGCTCGCCCAACGCAAGGCAGGTCGCAGCAGCCTGAGCAGATGGAGGCGCTCCAAATAATCGAGCGGGTCAAGAGCCGGTTCGGCGATCGGGTGCTGGAAATATCCGAGAAAAAGCCGGATCCATTCGCGGTGATTGACCCTGGAGCAATCGTCGAAGTCGGCCGTTTCATGAATCAGGATCCCGAGCTGGCGATGGACTGCTTGTCCAACGAGAGCGGCGTCGATTACAAGGACCGGATCGAGGTGGTCTATCACCTGTTCTCGTACCAGCATCGCCACGGCGCGGTGTTGAAGGTGAAGCTGCCGCGCGACAATCCGAGCGTGGCGACGGTCGAGGGCGTGTGGAAGTCGGCCAACTGGATGGAGCGCGAAATATTCGACCTGCTGGGAGTCAACTTCGAAGGGCATAGCGACATGCGGCGAATCCTGATGCCGGAGGACTGGATCGGTCATCCGCTGCGCAAGGATTTCGTCGAACCGGCCGAATACCACGGAATCTCAACAGTCAGGGAGAGCCCGATAGTTCGGCTCGACACGAAGAAGAAATGAGCACGCTGCGCACCGAAGAAATGACGCTCAACATGGGCCCGCAGCATCCGTCCACGCACGGGGTGCTGCGCTTCGTGGTGCGGGCCGACGGCGAGGTGATGCGCGAGGCGATACCGGACGTCGGCTACCTGCACCGGTCGATCGAAAAGATAGCGGAAAAGGTCGGCTACCGCGGCTTCATGCCATACACCGATCGCGTCGATTACGTGTGCGCGATGTTCACCAACCAGGGCTGGGGCATGGCGTGCGAGAAGCTGGGCGGAATCGAAGTGCCCAGGCGCGGAGAGTACTGCCGGGTGATCGCGGCGGAGTTCAACCGAATCGCGTCGCATCTGCTGTCGGTGGGCGCGATGGCGATGGATATCGGCGCGATGACGCCGTTCGCCCACGTGATCCGCGAACGCGAGATGATCAACGATTTGATCGAAGAGCTGTGCGGCGCGCGGCTGACGTTCAACTACATGCGAATCGGCGGCGTGGCGTGGGACCTGCCGCCCGGATGGCGTGAGAAGGCGCTGGCGTACCTGGATCATTTCGACCCGATCCTCGAGGAATACAACGCGCTTATCTCGTGGAACAAAATCTACATCGAGCGGCTGGCGAACGTCGGCGTGATCACGCCGGCGGACGCGATCAACTACAACCTGGTCGGGCCGAATCTGCGCGCGTGCGGAATCAAGTGGGACATCCGCAAGGACATTCCGTATTCGGCGTATCCCGAGTTCGAGTTCGAGGTGCCGGTCGGCAACGGACAGTGGGGCAAGCTCGGCGACTCGATGGATCGATACGTGGTGCGGATTCGGGAGATGGCGGAGTCGTCGAAGATTTTGCGCCAGGCGCTGGAGAAGATTCCGCCGGGCGCGGTGCTGGCGAAAGTGGTCCGCAATTTCAAGCCGCCGGCCGGCGAATGCCAGATTCGCGTCGAGAGCGGACGCGGCGACATGGGCTGGTACCTGGTCAGCGACGGCACCGGCTATCCGTGGCGGGTTCACGTGCGCACGGGATCGTTCGCGGCGATGGGAATCATCCAGAAGTTGAGCGCGGGATTGATGATCGCGGACCTGGTTACGCTGATCGCGAGCCTGGACGTGATTGCGCCGGAGATCGATCGATAGGCCTCGATGCAGACGCTGATTCAAAATCTGATTGCGTGGGGCGCGTTCGGCAAGAACCCGCCGCGGGACCTGGTCGCCGCGATCGTGGTGTTCGTGATGAGCGCGGTCGTGTTCCTGGTCGTCGCGCTCCCGTTTGGCGGGATCGTGACCTGGGTCGAGCGGCGGGTGTGGGCGCGAATCCAGTCGCGGGTGGGTCCGAACCGCGTCGGTCCGCAGGGCTTTCTGCAGTGGCTGGCGGACGGAGTGAAAATCGTCTGCAAGGAAGACATCGTCCCCGCCGAGGCCGACTCGCGCCTGTTCAAGCTGGCGCCGTACCTGGTGATGCTCGCGTTCATCCTGCCGTGGGCGGTGATGCCGTTCTCGTCGTCGCTGATACTGGCCGACATGAACGTGGGCATCCTTTATATGACGGCGGTGACGGCGCTTACGGTAGTGGGCGTGTTGATGGCGGGATGGGCCTCGAACAACAAGTGGTCGCTGATCGGCGGAGTCCGCTCGGCGGCGCAAATAGTCAGTTACGAAATACCGGCGGGGCTTTCGATTTTCCCGGTCGTGCTGATGACGGGCACGCTGTCGATGCAGGGAATCATCCGCGGGCAGGGCTGGGCGCCGCAGCATTGGTTCCTGTTCGCCAATCCGTTCACGTTCGTGGCGGCCAGCATCCTCTATATGTCGTCGCTTGCCGAGGCTAACCGGACGCCGTTCGATTTGCCCGAAGCCGAATCCGAACTGGTGGCAGGTTTTGCGACTGAGTATAGCGGCTGGCGCTACGCGTGTTTCTCCATGGCTGAATGGGGCAACCTGTTTATCGTCGGCGCGATAATCACGACGTTGTTCCTTGGCGGATGGCAATTTCCGCACGTGACGAACAATGCAGTTGCGATGAACGTGCTGGAAGTGATTACGTTCAACGTCAAAGTGCTATTCCTGGTTTTCGTCTCGATGTGGATACGCGCGACGCTGCCGCGAGTCCGAATCGATCAGCTAATGACAGCATGCTGGAAGTACTTCGTGCCGATAGCGTTTGTGAATATGATCGGCACCGCGGTGTGGGTAGCCATATGGCCCGACGGCAACGTGTGGATGGGCTATATCATGTTTGCCGGAGCGATCGTGCTCGGGGCACTATTCATTCAGCGGGTTATCTACTATCTAAGGCGTTCACGGATGGAAGTTTACTTCAATCCGACTATATAGAGGCTATTGATGATAGCGGTTTCGGAATACGTACATAATATAAAGGACACGGTCTCGACGATCTTCGAGGGCATGGCGGTAACGGCGTCGCATTTCATGCGCAAGCCGTACACGGTGCAATATCCGGATCGGATGGCGGTGCGCGTGCAGGACACGCTGCCGTTCCGTTATCGCGGGATCCTGGATGTCGATCTCGAAATATGCACGGGCTGCCTGGCGTGCGAGCGCGCCTGCCCGATCGATTGCATAGTCATAGTGGCCGACAAGGATCAGCAGACGCGGCAGCTGCTGTTGTCGCAGTTCGATATAGACATCGCCAAGTGCATGTACTGCGGGCTGTGCAGCGAGGCGTGTCCAACCGGATCGATACATCATACGACCGAGTTCGAGGGCGCTGACTATTCGCTGGAGAGCCTGATTCGCCGCTTCGTCCAGGATCCGGTGATGGCGTACAAGGCCAAGAAGGGGCCGGAGACGGATCCGAAAATCGCGCCAATCCTGAGTCGCGGCACGGCCTACCTCGATCAATGGGCGCAACCTGGCGGCGAGAAGCCGGCCGGAGAAGAGCCGGCGTAGCGCGCGCGCGGGTCCGCAACGCGGGGAAGGGCGAATCGATGCTCGCACAGGTAATATTCTATGCGGTAGCCGCGTTGACGGTGGGCTCGGCCGCGCTGGTAGCGTTCTCACGCAACATAGTTTATTCGACCTTTGCGCTGCTGGGCGCATTCATGGGCGTAGTGGGTATCTACATTCTGCTCGCGGCGGATTTTGTCGCGATGGTGCAGCTACTCGTTTACGTCGGCGGGATATTGGTACTGACTATCTTCGCGGTGATGCTGACGGCGGGAATTGGCGACGTGAAAATATCGAATCGCGCAGTGGGAAGCGGACCCGCGATTGTAGTAGCAGGGGTTGCGGCGATCGTGATGCTGTACGCGGTGATGCGAACGCAGTGGCATCAGGCGGCCGCACTCACGCCCGCGCCGACAACCTACGCGATCGGAAACGCGTTTCTGGGCGATTACGTGCTGCCATTCGAGGTCGCGTCGCTGGTGTTGTTGGCGGCGCTAATCGGCGCGATTGTCATTTCGCGCCACGAAGTCAGGGAGTAGGGGAGCGGGAGAATCGGGATGGGCGGGGGAATAACGCTGAACCACTTCCTGGTTCTGAGCCTGATAATATTTTCGCTCGGGCTGTTTACGGTTCTCACGCGCCGAAACGCGATCGGAATCCTGATGGGCGTTGAGCTGATACTAAACTCCGCCAACATCAACTACCTTGCATTCGCGTTTTACGGCGGCGGCGGATACGACGGCCAGATTTTTGCGATTTTCGTAATCATGCTCGCGGCGGCAGAGGCGGTGATCGGACTGGCCGTGGTGCTTGCGATTTATCAGAACTTCAAGACGATCGATGTCGATGCGGTCGAGACGCTGCGTGGATAGCTGAGCGATGGATCATCCGATTGCGGTTACCTTCATTCGATTGATCGTGGGGCTGCCGCTGCTGGGCGCGGCGATCAATTTCATCGCGGGCGCGTGGCTGCAGAAGACATTCGGCAAGCGCGCGATAAGCTTCATCGGATGCGGCGTCGTCATCGCGGCGTTCGCCCTTGCGGTGCGCGCGTTTCTCGCGATGATCGCGATCCCGCCGGATAACCGCTTCATGCTCGACGACCTGTGGAAGTGGTTCGATGTCGGCGGACTGAACCTGGACATCGCGTTCTGGCTCGATCCGTTGTCGATGGTGATGACGCTGGTAGTCACCGGCGTGGGCGGCCTGATCCACATCTACTCGATCGGCTACATGCACGACGACGACGGCTACTGGCGTTTTTTCGGATGGCTCAACCTGTTCACGTTCGCGATGCTGGTGCTGGTGTTGGGCGACAACTTGTGGCTGATGTTCGTGGGCTGGGAGGGCGTGGGGCTGTGCTCGTTCGCGCTGATCGGGTTCTGGTACAAGGTGACGGCGAACACGACCGCGGGCAACAAGGCGTTCATCGTCAACCGGATCGGCGACCTTGCGTTCGTGATCGCGCTGTACAGTTTGTTCGCGGGGCTGCAGTCGATCGGGCACGCGACGCTGGTGACCCGCGAGATCGCGAGATACGCGCCGGGGCTTGCGGGGATGCCGATAAATTTTGCCGGCTATCAGTTGGCGTATCCCCTGGTCGGTTTCGTGACCCTGTTGATGTTCATCGGGGCGACGGGAAAGTCGGCGCAGATTCCGCTGTACGTGTGGCTGCCGGACGCGATGGCGGGACCGACGCCGGTCAGCGCGCTGATCCATGCGGCGACGATGGTGACGGCGGGCGTGTACATGGTGGCGCGGCTGAACTTTCTGTTTTCGATGTCGCCGTTCACGATGGGCGTGATCGCGGTGGTGGGCGGACTGACGGCGCTGTTCGCGGCGACCATTGGCGTGGCGCAAAACGACATCAAGAAAGTGCTCGCGTACTCGACGGTGAGCCAGCTCGGATACATGTTCGCGGCGCTGGGCGTCGGCGCATACGCGGCGGGCGTGTTCCATCTAATGACGCATGCGTTCTTCAAGGCGTGCCTGTTCCTGGGAGCGGGGTCGGTGATCCACGCGATGGGTGGAGAGCAGGACATGCGCAAGATGGGCGCGCTGCGGCACAAGATGCCGGTCACGTTCGTGACTTTCATGGCGGCGACGCTGGCGATATCGGGGGTGCCGCCGTTCGCGGGATTCATGTCGAAGGACGAGATCATCTGGCAGGCAATCTCGCACGGGCATCCGGTGGTGTGGGCGATGCTGCTGATTGGCGCGGGAATCACCGTGTTCTACATGTTTCGCCAGGTGTACATGACGTTCTTCGGCGAATTTCGCGGCACGCACGAGCAGGAGCATCATGTGCACGAATCGCCAGCGTCGATGGCGTATGTGCTGGTCACGCTGGGCGCGCTGTCGGTAGTGGGCGGACTGGTAAAGATTCCGGATTTCATCGCGAGTTTCAAGCCGTTCGAGGACTTTCTCGATCCCGTATTCAGCTCCGAGGCGACGCGCCGGATAACCGAAGCGGGAATACATAGTCATGCGACGGAAGGTGCATTCGGAGTTATCACATTCACGATAGTAGTAATCGGATGGCTAATTGCGGATCTGATGTATCGGCAGCAGAAGCTAGATCCCGCGCGCTTTAGTCAGATGTTCGGCGGAGTGCCATACGAATGGGTATACAACAAATACTACGTCGATGAATTCTACAATCGAGTGATTATACAGCCATATATGTTCGCGACGCGGGCGCTGGCATGGTTCGACTCCAACATCATCGACGGCGTCGTGAACCTGGCGGCACGCATCATAGTATTCCTGTCGTGGCTGTCGGGACTATTCGACCAGTACGTAGTCGATGGGCTGGTGAATTTCGCCTCGAACCTGACGCTCGACGTGGGCGGCAGGCTGCGACGGCTGCAGACCGGCTCGATCAATGGATACTTATACGGAATTCTGGCCGCGGTGATGCTGATATTGCTGGTGCGCGCGGTGGCAAGGGCATGACAAATACCACGGCGGCGCCAATGCAAGTCAAACGGGAAGAGCGAAACTGAAATGAGTCACGCGCTTACGCTGATTACCTTTGTTCCGATCGCCGGGATGGTGCTGATTCTCGCGCTGCCCGGCGCGATGAAGAACGCATTCAAGTGGATCGCTGCGGCGGCGACGGTGCCGCAACTGTTGATCGCGATTTACCTGTACGAGCACTTCGACACGACCACCAGCGCGATTCAGTTCGCCGAGAAGGCGTCGTGGATGCCCTCGTACCACATTACTTACTTCGTGGGCGTGGACGGAATCAGCATCTCGATGGTGCTGCTGACGGCGCTCATCATGTTTATCTCGACGTTCGCGAGCTTCGGAATAAATCGCGCGGAGAAGGGCTACTACGCGATGCTGCTGATGCTCGACACGGGAATGATGGGCGTGTTCGTGTCGCTCGATTTTTTCCTGTTTTATATTTTTTGGGAAGTGATGCTGCTGCCGATGTATTTTCTTATCGGCATCTGGGGCGGCCCGCGGCGCGAGTACGCGGCGATCAAATTCTTTCTCTACACGCTACTGGGTTCGGTGCTGATTCTGCTGGCGATGCTCGGACTTTATTACTACAGCGCGACTCCGACCTTTGACTTGACCGAGCTGGCGGCGAATTCGAGTCACTACTCAATCGGGTTCCAGCGAATAGTGTGGATCGCCCTGTTTATCGGTTTCGCAATCAAGATTCCGGCGTTCCCGTTCCATACCTGGCTGCCCGACGCGCACGTGGAGGCGCCCACGGCGATTTCGGTGATTCTTGCGGGTGTGCTGCTGAAAATGGGCACCTACGGTATTCTGCGCGTCAATTTTGCGGTGCTGCCTGCCGCCAGCTACCAGCTCGCGTGGCTGTTCCTTGGCGTGATCGGCACTATCAACATCGTGTACGGCGCGATGTGCGCGATGGCGCAGACTGACTACAAGAAACTGATTGCCTATTCGTCGATTAGCCACATGGGTTACGTGATGCTGGGGATGGCGGCGTTCACCGCGGCGGGAATCAACGGCGCGGTGCTGCAGATGTTCAATCACGGAACGATCACGGCGATGCTCTTTATCCTGGTCGGCGTGATCTACGATCGCGCGCATCATCGCGAGATAAACGGCTTCGGCGGCCTGGCGCAGCAGATGCCGATATATACGGCGATTACCGGGTTCGCGTTTTTCGCCGGCATGGGATTGCCGGGGATGTCGGCATTTATTTCGGAAGTACTGGTGCTGCTCGGCGCGTGGCAGACGCACCCGTTTATGGTGGTATTCGGCGCGGCGACGGCGATACTGACGGCGGGCTATCTGCTGTGGACCTTCCAGCGAATCTACCTGGGGCCGTTGAACGAAAAATACAAGGACTTTCCCGATTTGTCGTTTCGCGAGGCGTTCACGCTGGTGCCGCTCGGGGTCATCGTGCTGATACTCGGTGTCTATCCGCACGCGATTCTCGGCCTGCTCAACACCTCGCTGGTCCACCTGAACCAGGTTGTGCTGTCGACTTCGGGCGCAGCCGTCGCGATGGTTCGCTGAGACTCAGGGCCGGTCGGACGCAAGCAGATGGATCTCGGAAATCTCGCGAGCCTGAAACATTTCATCCCGGAAATGATCCTGGTCGCCGGCGTGCTGGCGATCGTGATCATCGATCTGGCGGTGCGCAACAAGTCGCGTCTCGGCGTACTGGCTCTGATAGCGGCTGCGGCGTCATTGCTGGCGATCGGTCTGGAGCCGGCGCTGTCGGGCGCGTGGCTGTTTCATCGGATGTTGGTCTTCGATTCGTTTGCGATTTACTTCCGCACCCTGATCGCGCTGGCCGCGGTGGTGGCCATCTGGATGTCGATTGGCTCGGAGGAAGTGAAGAGCTGCGACCAGGGCGAGTATTACGCGATATTGCTGGCGAGCACGTTCGCGATGTTTCTGATGGCCGAGTCGGCGAACCTGCTGATGGCGTACCTGGCGCTGGAGTTCGTCAGCCTGACGTCGTACATCCTGACGGGTTTTTTGCGGCATAACCGGCGCTCGCTGGAAGCCGCGCTTAAGTACTTGATCTACGGGGGCGTCGCGTCGGGGACGATGATTTACGGCATGAGCTGGATTTTCGGCATCACCGGCTCGCTCGACTTCAACGTGATCAACAAGGCGCTCTCGACCCCCGGGCATCTGCCGGTGCTCGCGGTATTCATCGCGCTGGTGCTGATCCTGACCGGGATGGGCTACAAGGTGGCGTCGGTGCCGTTTCATATGTGGGCGCCGGACGTTTATACGGGCGCGCCGATTCCGATCACAACTTTTCTGGCGGTCGGCTCGAAGGCGGCGGGCTTTGCGCTGCTGACGCGCTTTTTCTTCCCGGCAATTTCGCATCTGGCGGCGGGCGGAAGCTGGACGGTGCTGGCGGGCGTCGATTGGCCGCAACTGCTGCTCTTTGTTTGCATTATCACGATGACACTGGGCAACCTGGCCGCGCTTCAGCAGACCAACATGAAGCGGCTGCTGGCGTACTCGAGTATCGCGCAGGCGGGATACGCGCTGATGGGATTCGTCGTGCTGTCGAACGACGGGATTCGGGCGATGCTGTTCTACCTGTTTGCCTACTACGTAATGGATGCGGGCGCATTCGTGGTGGTGATGATGGTGGCAAACTCGACGGGGCGCGAGGATGTGGACGCGTACCGCGGGCTGGCGTGGCGCGGCGGAATCATTCCGGCGCTCGCACTGACTATCTTCCTTTTCTCACTGACCGGCATCCCGCTGACGGTTGGATTCATTGGAAAGTTCTACCTATTCGCCGCAGTGATACGCGGCCAATTCTACATACTGGCTATTGTTGGAATACTCAACTCAGTAGTGTCTCTGTATTACTATCTGAAGCCGGTTCGGATGATGTTCTTCGAACAGCCGCGGGGCGACGAAGGCACGCTGCGTTTCCAGGCGTGGAATTACGGGCTGATGGGAGTGCTGGCCTGCGCCACAATCGTGTTTGGGCTGTACTGGGCGCCGATCATCTCGTTTGCGAACCGGTCGCTGAGTTTCTTCACCGGCCCCACCTGAGCAGGGGCCGGGAATTACCCGTTATTCGAAAACGATCGTGCGGTTGTGGTGGAGCAGCACCTGCTTTTTGAGGTGAGCGCGCACCCCCTTCGCCAGCACCATCACTTCGAGATCCTTGCCCTTGCGCGCGAGGTCGGCGACGGTGTCGCGATGCGTCATCGGCGCAGTGGCCTGGGCGATTATCGGGCCGGCGTCGAGCTCTTCGGTCACGTAATGCGCGGTCGCGCCGATTAGCTTGACCCCGCGGTCGTGCGCCTGCTTGTGCGGCCGCTGGCCGGCGAACGCGGGCAGGAAGCTGTGGTGGATGTTGACGATCGGCTTGTTCCAGGCGCGAAGAAATTCGCCCGACAGCACCTGCATGTAGCGCGCGAGCACGACGGTGTCCGCGCCGAGCCCGGTGAGATGCTTCAGGAGCGCGGCTTCAGACTCCGATTTGCGATCTTTCGCGACCGCAATGACCGTGAAGGGCACCTCGAACGGGCTCGCGAGCGATTCCAGGTCAGTATGATTGCTGACCACGCCGACCACGTCGCCGTCTAGCTCGCCGAAACGATGCCGGCTCAACAGATCCATCATGCAGTGCGGCAGGCGCGAAACCATGATGACAATCCGGTCCCGCTTGGCGGCGTCGAAGAGCTGCCATTTGAGGTGCTTCCACGGCAGCAGCGACGGCATCGACGCATCGAGTTCTTTGGACAGCTCGCTGATGGGGAGCCGGAGGCTTTCGAAGTGGATGCGCCAGAAGAAGTGGCGATCCTCGTCGTCGGAGTACTGGTCGGAAGTGATAATATTGCATCCGAGAGTGAACAGATGGCCGGCGACGCGGGCTATGATGCCGGGGCGGTCGATGCATGAAATCAGGAGAGTAGCTTTGCCTTCGGCCACGCTGATTACTCCGGGGGCGAATAGTAATTTTGAATTCTAATGTCTGGGCGGGCAAATAAACAAACCGGGGCTGGCGGAATTTTGTACGTAGTCGCGACGCCGATCGGCAATCCGGGCGACATTTCCGCGCGCGCAATTCGCACGCTCGAGGAGGTCAGCCTGATCGCATGCGAGGACACGCGGCGAACCGGGCAGATGCTCGCGCGTCATCAGATTCATACGCCCACCGTCAGCCACTTCGAGCACAACGAGCAGCGGCGCGTGCCGGAGCTGATCGCGAGGCTGAAGGCGGGAGAAAAAATCGCGCTGGTCACCGATGCGGGCACGCCGGCGATTTCGGATCCGGGCTTTCGACTGGTGCGGGCGGCGTGGGAGGCAAACCTGCGCGTAGTGGCGGTGCCGGGAGCGTCGGCGGCAATCGCGGCACTGTCGATTGCCGGAATCCCGACCGACAGGTTCACGTTCGAGGGATTTATCCCGCCGCGCGCCGCGGCGCGGCGCAGCCGGCTGGAAGAACTCCGCCGCGAGCCGCGCACGATGGTCTTCTACGAGGCGGCGCGCCGGCTGGCCGATACGCTGGCCGAGATGGCGGCCGCGTTCGGACAGTCGCGGGATGCGGCGGTGGTGAGCGAAATCACCAAGACTTACGAGGCGACGCTGCGGGGGACGCTGGCTGAGCTGGAACGGCGTTTTCGCGCGGCGCCCGCGCTTGGAGAGATCACGATCATCGTCGCAGGCGCGCCGGATGCGCCGAGCATCGGCGGCGCGGACGCGGGGTCGGTCACCGTTGACGTGGGCGAAGCGCTCGAAGTTCTGCGTGAGGCGGGACTTGGGCTCAAGCAGGCCAGCGCGGTGATCGCGCGGCTGACGGGGACGGGCCGTCGCGAAGTGTACCAGAATGCCCTCAAATCGCGCCCTGATGACGCCAGTGATGACTGACCGGTGGACAGCACCCGGCCCCCCGCGCTTGCAGTCGCATTGATGGTGCGGTTCAATGAAGCCAGGAGTGGAGCGGGGATGGCGATGAGGGCTAAAGCCCGGGATATGGCTGGTCAGGCCGCATCGGGCGGCGCGAGCGGTCCAATTGCGGTGCTGGTCATCCATGGGCCCAACCTCAATCTGCTCGGTGAACGCGAGCCGGAAATTTACGGCCGAACCCGCCTCGCTGATATCGACAAGGAACTCAAGCGACTGGGACGCGAGCTCGGAATGAAGGTTGAGACGTTTCAGTCGAACAGCGAAGGCGCGATCGTCGATCGAATTCAGAAGGCGCGCGGCAAGTGCGATGTGCTAATCCTCAATCCCGGCGCATACACGCACACCAGCGTTGCGATTCGCGACGCGATACAGGCCGTGAGTGTTCCGGTGATCGAAGTGCATCTGTCCAACGTGTATCGGCGCGAGGCGTTTCGGCATCATTCGACCATTGCGGACATCGCGCACGGTCGAATCATGGGATTTGGCGCCGAGAGCTATAGCCTGGCTCTCAGAGCCGCGCGCACGATGGCCGAGGAGTCGCGCCGACGGAGCGGATGAGCGCGATGCGGGGCAACGATCAAGCGCGCAGGCGAGTCGCCGTTGCGGGAAGACACGGAGAGCAGATGGAAGTACGCGAGCTGAAAACCCTGCTGGTCCTGATGCGGGACTACGGGCTGGTCGAACTCGAGATCGAAGACAAGAAGGGCAAGGTGCGGCTGGTCCGCGCCGGCGGGCGCGCGTCGGTGGACGCGGCCGAGGCGGGTTCGCAGCCGCATCTGGCGGTGCGTGCGGCCTCGCCGCTCAAGATGGCGATGCAGGCACGTTGAGGCGACCGAAGAGGAAGGCTCGAAGGCGGCGGGCAGAATCGAGCTGGCGCCGAATCAGAAGCTGATCGAAAGCCCGATGGTGGGTACTTTTTACCGGGCCGCCTCGCCGGACGCGGCGCCATTCGTCGAGGAAGGATCGTCGGTGCGCAAGGGCCAGCCGCTGTGCATAATCGAGGCGATGAAGATGATGAACGAGATCGAATCGCCGGCCGCTGGGCGGGTGATAAGAATCATCGCCGAGAATGGAAATCCGATTGAGTACGGTCAACCGCTGATGATCATCGAAGTGACTTGAGAAGCCGGAGCGCTCGTCGATGTTCAAAAAAATGCTGATCGCAAATCGCGGGACGATCGCAATCCGGATAATCCGCGCATGCCGCGAGCTTGGGATTTCGACGGTGGCGGTTTACTCGACCGCCGACAAGAACGCGCTGCACGTGCGGATGGCGGACGAGTCGGTATGCATCGGGCCGCCGGCGGCTGAAGACAGCTACATGAACATCCCCGCGATTCTGAGCGCGGCCACGACCTTCGGCGCCGACGCGGTGCATCCAGGCTACGGCTTTCTGTCCGAGAATGGCGACTTCGCCGAGGCATGCCAGCGCTCGGGACTGAACTTCGTCGGTCCGCGGGCGCGTCATATCAGGTTGATGGGCGACAAGCCGCGTGCACGGCGAATCATGAAGCGCGCGGGCGTGCCGGTCCTGCCGGGCAGCGAGGGCACGGGCGTTACCGAGCTGCGCGAGGCGCAAGCGGACGCGAAGCGGCTGGGCTACCCGGTGCTGATCAAGGCGGCGGCGGGCGGCGGCGGCAAGGGGATGCGAGTCGTTCGCGATGCGGCGGAGCTGACGCGGCTGTTTCCGCTGGCGCAGGGCGAATCCGAGTCTGTCGTTCAACTCGCGCAAGATGTACCTGGAGAAATACCTCGAGCACGCGCGTCACGTCGAGTTTCAGATTCTTGCCGACTTGCAGCCGCAACGCGATTCATCTTGGCGAGCGCGACTGCTCGATTCAGCGCCGTCATCAGAAGCTGATCGAGGAATCGCCGTGCCCGATTCTGACCGCGCGGCTGCGCGAAAAGATGGGCAAGGCGGCGGTGCGCGCGGCCGAGGTGGTCGGCTATTCGAACGTCGGCACGGTGGAGTTTCTGCTGGCGGGCAGCGGCGAGTTTTATTTCATCGAGATGAACACCCGGATCCAGGTCGAGCACGGCGTGACCGAGATGGTCACCGGCGTTGACCTGGTGAAGGAAAGCATCCGGATGGCGATGGGCGAGCAGCTTGCGCTCAAGCAGCGGCAGGTGAAGTTCGATGGCGCGTCGATGGAGTTTCGCATCTATGCCGAGGATCCGGAGCGTCATATTCCCTCGCCCGGCGTCGTCACCAATCATCATACGCCGGGCGGACTGGGCGTGCGCGTCGAGACCGCGCTGTACGACGGCTATCGCGTGCCGGTGCAGTACGATCCGCTGATCGCAAAGCTGATAGTGCATGCCGAGACGCGCGCCGAAGTGATCGCGCGGGCCAAGGCGGCGCTGCGCGAGTATGTCATCGACGGCATCAAGACCAACATCCCGCTGCATCTGAAGATCCTGCACGATCCGGATTTCAATCGCGGCGAATTCTCGACCGATTTTCTAAGCCGCTATGAACCGGCCCAGCCCGAAGCCGCGCACGCACGCGCCGGTAAGCAAGGCCTCTTGACCGCAACGCTCCGCGCCATGCTTGATAGAGTCCAATGGAGGGGCGCCGTGCCTCGGCCCATGAGTCGGATGACGAACTTGAAAAAAATCTTGCCCGCGTTCCTTGCACTGATAATCGGCTTGATTGCCAGCCTCCCGGCTGCGGCGCAGGAGGGCATGAATCCGCTGATTCCCGGCGGCAACAGCGCGCCTCCGGGACGCGCGCCGAAGGCGGTGGTCGCCAATCCGCTGTACGATTTCGGCAGCGCGCTCGAAGGCACGATGGTCAGTCACACCTTCACGATCAAGAACATCGGCCAGGGCTATCTGGATATTCGCGGCGTGAAGACCTCATGCGGATGCACGACGGGAAATCCCTCGAAGATGCATGTCGCGCCGGGCGACGAGAGCGAAATCGCCGTCTCGTTCGACACGCACTTTCAGAAGGGCCACCAGGTGCGCACCATCACCGCGTTCACCAACGATCCCGGCAATCCGCAGGTCGCGATGACGATGCAGGGGATCGTCAAGAAGCAGGTCGAGGCGCAGCCGGGTGAAATCTCATTTGGCAACGTGAAGAAGGGGACCGAAGACACCAGGGAGGTGGTGGTCAGCGATCTCAATCCGGGGCGCGGGCCGTTCCAAGTCGGTCCGGTGAGCAACTCGAATTCTTCGATCAAGGTGGTGCAGCTAAAGCGTCCCGACGGCAAGCCGGGCGCGCTGCTCAAAGTCTCGCTGCTCAAGACGATGCCGGTCGGGCAGTTCGACGACTCGATCAAGATCACGACCAATCGCGTGCCGTTGCAGGTTGACGTGTTTGGCGCCGTGACCGGAGATTTGAATGTCGATCCCGCGCAGGTTTCGTTCGGTATGGTTCCGCGCGGCCAGGACGTCGTGAGAATTTTCAAGCTGAGCAATCAGAGCCCCCATCCGGTAAAGATACTCGAGGTGGCGAGCACCAGTCCTGCCGTCGCCGCGACCGCGGAGCCGGTCACGCCGGGCAAGGAATACAAGGTGACGGTCACGCTCAAGCATGGCACGCCCGACGGGCAGTTGCGGGGGAATTTGACGATCAAGACCGACGACCCGGAGCAGGCGACGCTGAAGGTGCCGTTCTACGCAATCGTGGGTCAGTTCAAGACCTGATCGAGGTTCGGCGCGAACGGGGGAACTGAGCTGAAATGGCTCGGCGCGAGAGATCGGAGGATCATTGCCTGGTTGCTGGACCGGATGAGCGACTGGGCCATCGGTCTGCTCACCAAGCCGGTCAAGAGTTACGCCCTCCACATCCCCAACGACATTGCCGCGCTCAAGCGTCACATTCGCAAGGGTGACGTCATATTGGTGGAAGGCAACGAGCGAGTCAGCGAATGCATCAAGTACCTGACCCAAAGCTCGTGGTCGCACTCGGCGTTGTACGTCGGTGACGAGCCGATTCGGCGCAATCCCGAGATGAAGGCGCAGCTGGTGGCGCAATTCGGCGAGGAAGCGAACTTCCTGATGGTCGAGGCGATCGTGGAGGCGGGCGTGGTGCTCGCGCCGCTGGCCAAGTATCGCGACTTCAACATCCGCGTGTGCCGGCCATTCAACCTGTCGGCGGCGGATCTGGCCGAGGTGATGGACGAGGCGATTCGCAGCGTGGGCGATACCTACGATCTGCGCAACGTGATCGATCTGGCGCGCTACTTCCTGCCGGTGAGCCTGGTGCCGCCGCGCTTTCGCCGCCAGGCGCTGCAGTTTGGAAGCGGCGAGCCGACGCGAGTCATCTGTTCGAGCGTGATCGCGTCGTCGTTTAATCGCGTGAAGTTCCCGATCGTGCCCAACTACCAGCTGTTGCCGCCGCCGCCGCCGGCACCCAAGCGCAAGCTGTGGCCGATAGGCTCGAAGACGACCGGCGCGCTGCAATACGGCACGCTCAGGATGGTCTCGCCGACGCTGATCACGCCGCGCGATTTCGATCTGTCGCCCTATTTCGAGATTGTCAAATTCAATATCATCGAGAACATGCGTTTCGACTATCACAAGATTTTGTGGGCCGACGCCGCACCACCCGCGCCGGTGAAGAAGGGCGCCTGAGACGGCGGATACATCGGGGCCATCGCAAGCAGGAGAGGATTCATTGAACGACGAACAAGGGCACGCAGGCGGCCGGCGCGAACTGCTCGAGAAGACAATCGCGAAGATTCTGCATCGCCATTGCAATTTCGGATGGGCGAACTACTACGTCCCGAGCGAGAAGTTCCCGAGCCTCATCGAGGAGCTGGTCGAGGTGATGAGCCCGGGCGGACAGGCCGGTCACGATGAATTGGTCCAATTTTTTCTTGGGTGTCAACGCTTGTCGTCAATTCAGGAGCGGGTGGCGAAACTCGAGCAGGAATTTTCGGTGTACAAGCGCGGCTGAGCCCGCGTCCTCAGAGCGATTGGTGCAGTTTGGCTTTTAGCGCCGTCAGTTCGGTGGCGCCGGCGGCGACCGCTTCGACTGGCAGCCGCCCCGATTCGAAATTTCAGATGGAGGCGCCATCCATGGACGCTCTTGAAGCGATTCTCTCCCGCCGGGTGCAGCGCGCGTTCTCGGACAAGCCGGTGGCGCGCGAAACACTTTCGAAGATCGTGGAGGCCGGACGCCATGCGATGAGCGCGCGCAACCTGCAGCCGTGGCAGTTTGTCGTGGTTCAAAATCGCGACACGTTGAAGGAGATTGGCGCGCTATGCGCGACCGGCCGCTTCGTTGCCGAGTCGCCGTCGGCGATCGTGGTGCTCAAGGACGTCGCCAACGCGCGATGGGCCGACGTGGATTGCGCGCAAGCGGTGCAGAACATGGCTAACGCGGGATGGGCACTGGGCCTGGGCACGTGCTGGGTCGGCAACTTCGACGGGGCCAAGCTTGGCGCGATGCTCGGGGTCAAGGACGGATGGGCAATTTTCACGGTTCTGCCGTTCGGCTATGCCGACCCGAAGAATCCGCCGCAGGCGAAGCCGCTCAAACCACGCGGCGAGATGGTGCATTATGAGCGTGTAGGAAATCCCAGACCGTGACGATCTGGTAGAGTCTTAACACTGAAAAAAAAGGAAGGTTTGCGATGGCGATAAAACAGCAAGTTCCACCCGAAGCGCACGCAACGCTGCAGGACAATCCCGACGCGCTCTATCTCGACGTTCGCACCGAAGGTAGAATTCGCCGCCGGACACGCGCCACGCGCGATCAATATCCCGGTCATGGTGGCCAAGGGTCCGGGGCAGATGCAGTTGAATCTCGACTTTGTCGAAGTCGCCGAGAAGGTGATTCCCCGCGACAAGAAACTCATCGTCGGATGCATGGTGGGCGGACGTTCGCAGCGCGCGTGCGAGATGCTCGAAGAGGCGGGATTCATCGATCTGACCAACGTGGTCGGCGGCTTTGGCGGCCAGCGCGACGCGTCGGGGCAGGTGGTCGTCGTGGGATGGAGAGACGCGGGACTGCCGGTGACGACCGAGCTGGGCGACGCCACCTACGCGGCGCTGCGGACCAAGGCGGGCGTGTAATGGCGATACGCCTGAGCCGGATTTACACGCGCACGGGCGACAAGGGGAATACCGCGCTGGTCGGCGGCAAGCGCGTGCCCAAGGAGAGCGCGCGGCTGGAGGCCTACGGAACGATCGATGAGCTGAATTCGATCATCGGAATCGTTCGCAGCTACCTCCCGCAATATCGCGACGGGTTCGGCGCCGACTTCGAGCCGTATGCGGAGACCCTGCGGCGGATACAAAACGAATTGTTCGACCTGGGCAGCGAACTCGCTACGCCGCCCGACGGCGAATATCCGCAGATGCACAAGATGGGCGCCGGCGAGATCAAGCGGCTCGAAGAAGAGATGGACGCGATGGAGAAGGAGCTCGAGCCGCTGAAATCCTTCACCCTGCCCGGCGGCGGCGTGCTCAACGCGTTCCTGCATCAGGCGCGCACGGTGTGCAGGCGTGCGGAGCGCGAATGCTGGCGGCTGAAGCGCGAAGAGGACATCAACGACAATCTCATCATCTATGTGAACCGGCTGAGCGATCATCTGTTCGTGCAGTCGCGATGGGTTGCGAAGCGGCTCGGGGAGCCCGAATTTCTGTGGGACCGGGCGCTGCGGATCGAAGCGGATAAGAAGACGGCGCGCGCGGCGAAGAGCAAGCCGGGCCGCGGCGGCGTGAAATCCTGAGCAGGGGAAATTTGGCGATGGCTGAATCCAGCGAAAAGAAAATCTATCTGCGACAGGCGCAGATCGGCCCGATGGCGAATTTCGTGTACCTGATCGGCGATCCGGCCACGCGCAAGCTCGCGGTCGTCGATCCCGCGTGGGACGTCGATGCGATACGCACATACGCGGAGCGGGAAGGTTACGAGATCGACAAACTCCTGCTGACGCACTATCACCCCGATCATCTGGGCGGGCACATGATGGGCCAGAATATCGAGGGCGCCGCCAAGCTGCTCGAACACGTAAAGGTCAAGGTCTATGTGAACAAGCACGAGGCCGACGGGGTGAAGCAGGTCGCGGGATTGTCGGACTCCGACCTGGTGAAGGTCGATGCGGGCGACACGGTCAAAGTGGGCGAGCTCGAGGTGAAGTTCCTGCATACGCCCGGGCATACGCCGGGCTCGCAATGCTTCCTGGTCGAGGGCAACCTGATTTCCGGCGACACGCTGTTCGTGAACTCGTGCGGACGGGTGGACCTGCCGGGCTCGGACCCGGAGGCGATGTATCACAGCCTGAACGATACGCTGCGCAAGCTCGACGACTCGACGGTGGTGTATCCGGGGCACGCGTACTCGGCGGAATCGAGCACGACGATCGGCGATCAGAAGCGCCACAACATGTACATGCGATTTCCGACGCTCGACGATTTTCTCGACGCGATGGGCTACTCGCGCCGCTAGCCGGGGAATTCGCGCGATGGTCGTGGACTCCAGCCATGCGTGAGGATTCGCACAAGCTCGCCGCGCAAGCCGAAAAGCTGCGCGACGAGATCGACCGCGCCAACTATTGCTACTACGTCCTCGACGCATCCGGAAATTTCCGACGCCGAATACGACCAGCTGATGCGCCGGCTCGAGGCGCTCGAGCGGGAGCATCCCGAGCTTGCCACGCCCGATTCGCCCACGCAGCGGGTGGGTGCGGCGCCGAGCGAAAAATTCGGCGTCGTGGTGCATCGCCGGCCGATGATGTCGCTCGGCAACGCGATGGACGCCGAGGAGATGCGCGAGTTCGACAAACGCGTCAAGCGGCTGCTGAAATCCGACGCCGAGATCGAGTACGTCGCCGAGGTCAAGCTCGACGGACTCGGTATCGAGCTGGTTTACGAAGACGGGCGGTTGACCGTCGGCTCGACCCGCGGCGACGGAATCAACGGCGAGGACGTCACCCGCAATATCCGCACGATCAAGAGCGTGCCGCTCAGGTTGCGCCGTCCGGAGCACAACAAAAGCAAAATCCCGCGCCTGCTCGAAGTGCGCGGCGAAGTGATTATTCCGCGGACGGGGTTTGCAAGGTTGAACCAGGAGCGCGACGAGGCCGGCGAGCCGGTGTTCGCCAATCCGCGCAACGCCGCGGCGGGAGCGCTGCGCCAGCTCGATCCAAAGATCACTGCGTCGCGGCCGCTCGACGTTTTCCTGTACGCGCCGGGCGTGATCGAGGGCGTCGCGTTCAAATCGCAGTGGGAATTTCTGCAAGGGATCAAAGCGCTGGGGCTGCGCGTGAATCCGTTGTCGCGCGTATGCAAGGGCATCGGCGCGATCCTCGAATACTGGAACGAAATCACCGAAAAACGCCGCGAGCTGGACTACGAGGCCGATGGCGTGGTGGCCAAGGTGAACTCCTACGCGCTCCAGGAGCAGCTCGGCGAGGTGTCGCGTTCGCCGCGCTGGGCGATTGCGTACAAGTTCAAGGCGCAGCAGGCGGAGACGGTGGTCGAGAAGATCGACGTGCAGGTCGGCAGAATCGGTTCGCTCACGCCGGTCGGCAAGCTTCGTCCCGTGCAGCTCGCCGGCGTGACGATTTCGAATACTTCGCTGCACAACCTCGACGAGATCAGGCGCAAGGACATCCGCGAGCGCGACACCGTGCTGATCGAGCGCGCGGGCGACGTCATTCCGTACGTCATTCGGGTCACCAGGGAAGGGCATCCGCGCGCGAAGCCGTTTGAGATGCCCAGCCATTGCCCGGAATGCGGCGCGGCGATCGTCCACGAGCAGGGCGAGGTCGGTTACTTCTGCGTCAATGCGAATTGCCCGGCGCGGATGCGCGAATCGATTCGCCATTTCGCGTCGAAGGGCTGCCTCGATATCGAAGGGTTGGGCGACAAGCTGGTCGCGCAACTCGTCGAGCAGGGGTTGGTGAAGGAGCTGGACGATCTATTCGGGCTGACCAAGGAGCAGCTCGCGGGGCTCGATCGAATGGCCGACAAGAGCGCGCAGCAACGTGCTGGACGCGATCGCGGCGGCGCGCAAGACTTCGCTCGACAGGTTTATCAACGGGCTTGGAATACGCCACGTCGGCGAGCATACCGCGCGTCAACTGGCGTTGAAGTTCAAGACGATGGACGCGCTGGCGGCCGCCTCGGAGGACGATTTGCTCGGCGTGCGCGATATCGGGAACGAAGTAGCGCACAGCATCCGCGAGTACTTCGACGAGCCGCGAAATCTCAAGACCGTCAAGCGCCTGATCAAAATCCTGGAGGTCGAACCGCCGGCCCAGCTCGAGGGCCGCGGCGCGGTCCGCGACAAGACGTTCGTGCTGACCGGGACGCTCGAATCGATGACGCGGGAGGAGGCCGAGCGCAAAATCATGGCGGCAGGGGGGCGAGTCACGTCGTCGGTCAGCCGCAAGACGGACTTCGTGGTCGCGGGCGCCGAGCCGGGCTCGAAGCTGAAGAAGGCAAATGATTTGGGAGTCAGGGTGCTCGACGAGAAGGGGCTTGTGTCGATTCTTGCGGGCGATAGTTGACGACTTGGAGACCCGGCTTTCATGACGACTCAAAAGCAATCGGGCCGCGCGAGGCTGCATCTGATAATCAGCGGGCGGGTGCAGGGAGTCGGCTTTCGATTCTCGGCTTGCGACGAGGCCGAAGATCTCGCACTTGCCGGATGGGTGCGCAATATCCCGGGCGGCGAGGTTGAAATCGTCGCGGAAGGCAGCCGGGAGAATTTGCAGATGCTGGCGGCGTGGGCACATCTGGGCACGCCGTCGGCGCACGTAACTGAGGTACGCGAAGACTGGCTGGATTTCACCGGTGAGTTCACCGAGTTTCGGATTCGCTGATCGGGCGGGTAAAAAATGGGGCTTTTATGACTCGGTTAGATTAGCTATGCTTTAAATCCGCATATTGGAATATTTGCAGGGCTTCGAGAGATCGAAGTAATTTTCAATCAGGCTCTAACCACAAGGAGATTGGACTGAGATGGCTGTACCACCTGAGGCGGCTGAGCAAGCTGCCGAGTCGCATGAATCCGCCGCGTCCGCGCCCAAGCCGCATCTGAAGCGCGACCATGTCGTTATCCGGTTTGCGGGCGACTCGGGCGATGGAATGCAGTTGACCGGGATGCAATTCACGTCCGAATCGGCGCTGGCTGGTAACGATATCGCCACACTGCCCGACTATCCCGCTGAAATCCGCGCGCCGCAGGGAACGCTGGCCGGGGTCAGCGGCTTTCAGCTGAATTTTTCAAGCAGCGAGGTCTTTACCCCCGGCGACGAGCCCAACGTGCTGGTCGCGATGAATCCCGCGGCGCTGCGGACCAACCTCGAGGATCTTCAGCCCAACGCCGTGATAATCGTGGACCGCGAGGCGTTCAACGATTCCAACATCAAGCGCGCCGGCTACACGACCAATCCGCTGACGGATCATTCGCTCGACAAATTCCAGGTGATCGAAGTCGAGGTGACCAAGCTCACCTCGCTGGCGGTGCACGGGCTGGGACTCAACAATCGCGCCGCGTTCCGATGCCGCAACATGTTCGTGCTCGGGATGCTGTCGTGGCTGTTTCAGCGGCCGATCGACACCACGATCACCTCGCTCAAGAACCGGTTCAAGAAGACGCCCGAACTGATCGAGGCCAATATTCGCGTGCTCACGGCCGGGTACAATTACGGCGAGACGACCGAGATGTTTGCCAGTTCGTACGAGGTGCCAGCGGCGCAAATCGCCCCCGGCCTCTATCGCAATATCACCGGCAACAGCGCGACCGCGCTGGGTTTCGTGGCGGCCGCGGTAAAGGCAGGCCGTCCGCTGTTTCTGGGCTCGTATCCGATTACGCCCGCCAGCGACATCCTGCACGACCTCTCAGGCTACAAGAATTTTCCCGTATATACTTTCCAGGCCGAGGACGAGATTGCCGGCGTCTGCTCGGCCATTGGCGCGTCATTTGGCGGAGCGATCGCAATCACCACGACTTCGGGGCCCGGCCTGGACTTGAAGTCCGAGGCGATCGGGCTGGCGATGAAGGTTGAGCTGCCGCTGGTGATTACCGACGTCCAGCGCGCGGGACCGTCCACCGGGATGCCGACCAAGCCCGAGCAGGCCGACTTGCTGCTGGCGATGTACGGACGGCATGGCGAGGCGCCGGTTCCGATTATCGCGGCCTCGACCCCGGCCGACTGCTTCGATTGCGCCTACGAGGCGGTGCGAATCGCGGTCAAGTACATGACACCGGTGATGCTGCTCACCGACGGCCAATTGGCCAACGGTGCGGAGCCGTGGCTGCTGCCCGACCCGGACAAGCTTGCGCCGATCAAAGTTGAATTCGCCACCAATCCAGAGGGCTTCCTGCCCTACGCGCGTGACGCGGAAACGCTGTCGCGTCCGTGGGCGGTGCCGGGGACCAAGGGGCTCGAGCATCGCATCGGAGGACTGTCGGGCGAAAACCTGACCGGCAACGTGAGCCATTCGCCCGCCAACAACGAGCTGATGGTGCGGACGCGGGCGCGCAAGATTGCGGGTATCGCGCGCGAGATTCCGCCGATCGAAGTGTTCGGCGATGCCAGCGGCGGCGACCTGGTCGTGCTCGGATGGGGTTCGAGCTTCGGTCCGATTCGCGAAGCCGTCAAGCGTGTGCGCGCCAAGGGCAAGAAAGTCTCGCACGTGCATCTGCGCTATCTCAATCCTATGCCCGGCGACTTGAGCGAGACGCTCAAGCGTTTCAAGCAGGTGATGGTCGCGGAAATGAACATGGGGCAACTGCTCAGGCTGGTGCGCGCCGAATACCTGATCGACGCCTTTGGGTTCAACAAAATCCAGGGCCGTCCGTTCAAAGTCAGCGAGATCGAAAACCGCATCAACCGGGTCCTGGAGGGCTGATCGAAAATGGCAACCGTTCTTAACCGCAAGGATTTCGTCTCCGACCAGGAAGTACGCTGGTGCCCCGGATGCGGCGACTACGCGATTCTGGCCGCAGTGCAAAAAACCATGCCCGAGTTCGGCATCGCTCCCGAGAACACGGTCTTCATTTCGGGGATCGGATGCTCGAGCCGGTTTCCGTACTACATGAACACCTACGGCTTCCACACGATTCACGGCCGCGCGCCGGCGATCGCCACGGGGCTTAAGATTTCACGGCCCGATCTCGACGTGTGGGTGGTGACCGGCGACGGCGACGGGCTCTCGATCGGCGGCAATCATCTGATCCACGTGCTCAGGCGCAACGTCGATATCAAAATTCTGCTCTTCAACAATCGAATCTACGGACTCACCAAGGGTCAATACTCGCCGACTTCGGAAGTTGGCAAAATCAGCAAGTCCACGCCGGCCGGTTCGGTTGATTATCCGTTCAATCCGATCACGGTGGCGCTCGGCACGCACGGGACCTTCGTTGCGCGCTCGATCGACATCGAGCAGAAGCTCCTCGGCGAGGTGCTCAAGCGCGCGCACGCGCATCGCGGCACGTCGTTCATCGAGATTCTGCAGAACTGTAGCATCTTCAACGACGGCGCTTTCAACGATGTCACCGACAAGGCGCTCAAGCCGGACCATCAGCTGGTTCTCGAGCACGGCAAGCCGCTCATCTTCGGCAAGAATCGCGACAAGGGAATCAGGATGAACGGGATGCGCCCCGAGGTAGTGCAGCTCAGCGCAACCGTCACGGAGAAGGACCTCGTCGTGCACGACGAGACCAATCTCTCGCTGGCGTTCATGCTGGGACACTTCGAGTCTCCTCTGCCGACCCCGGTGGGAGTGTTCTACGCGGTGTCGCAGCCGACTTACGACGGAGCTGTCAACCAGCAGCTCGCCGACGCCAAGGCCAAGCAGGGCGCGGGCGACTTGAGGGCGCTGCTGGGCAAGGGCGATACCTGGACGGTGAACTGATCCGCGAACATTTATATCGAATGCACGAAGGCCCGCGAGCGCATCTCGCGGGCCTTTTGTTTGAGTGTCGAGCCTGCCCGCCGGTAATCGGAAAATCTTCAGAAGCTGATGCGTTTGAAGCGGCTTTCGGGGATCAGCCGGATCGCAGCCATGATGAAGCGCCAGAACCACGGGACGTACACGACTTCGGCGCGCCTGCGATAGGCCGCGTAGATCAGATCGGCGGCTTTGGCGGGCGCAATCGTCAGCAGGGCGCCCTCGCGTCCCCAGGTCATCCGGGTATCCACCGTGCCGAGCTTCACCGTCATCACATGCACTGCGCTGGCGGCCAGCCGCCCGCGCAGGCCTTGCGCAAAGATTGCGAGCGCGCCCTTGGCCGAGCCGTACACATAATTGCGCGCGCGGCCGCGCTCGCCGGCGACCGATCCGATCACGATGATGAAGCCGGAGCGTTGCTGTTCGAGATGACGGGCGGCCAGCGTAATCAAGGACACGGCGCCGGTGAAGTTCTGATGAATCGTGGCGAGCGCGGCGCCGGGATCGGTCTGGGCGGCGTCTTCGTCGCCGAGCGTGCCGAAGCATGCGACGACTCCGTCGAGTCCGCCGAGCGCGCCCGCGGCGCGGCGGATGAACTCATCGTGCGAGGCGAAATCCGACGCGTCGAAGGTCCCGGAAAGAGCGGTCACGCCCGCGCGAACGCTGACGTCTTCCGCAACCCGCCGAGCCTCATCGTCGTCGCGGGCGGCCAGGTACAATCGCGCTCCGTCGGATGCGAAGCGAAGCGCGAGTGCGCGGGCGATCGGGCTGGTGGCGCCAAGAATGAGAACTTTGGTCATCGTGCGATAGCGCTTGCGCCGTCTTTCAGGCGGGACACATCCCAAGCCTGCGCGACAGGCTAGACGAGAAGCGGTTGCCGGGATCGGCGGCGGCCTTCGCCGCCTGCCACTTGCCGAGATTCGGATACATCGCGCGAAACGTCTCCGCCGGAAGGCGCGCATCCTTAGCCAGGTACACGCGGCCGCCGCGCTTGAGCACCATCGCGTCGATCGAGTCGAGAAATTCCAGCAGCCCGTCGGTCATCGGAAAGTCGAGTGCGAGCGTGTAACCGGGCATCGGGAAGGAAAGCAGGCCGTCCTGTGCGCCGAATTTTTTGAGCACGGCGAGAAACGATCCCCGCTGGCTGCGGCTGATCGCCTCGAGCACTTCAACCAGGCCCGCGCGGCTCTCGCCGGGCGGCCACACGCATTGATACTGGATGAAGCCGCGTTTGCCATAGATTCGATTCCAGTTCCGGATCGAATCGAGCGGGTAGAAAAAACTGTCATAGTCGAAGATGGTGTGCGCCGCGGTCTGGCGATGAAGGGCGTAATAGACCGCGTTGAACGCCTTGACGGTCAGTGAATTAAGCGCAAATCCAGGCAGGTCGAATGGAACGATTGGGCTCAGCCGCGCCGTCGCATGCAGTGGATCCTGCGCCAGGTTTCGGGGCAGCCGGTCGATCGTCGCAAAGTTACCAACGTTGAGCACCGAGCGGCCCAGCGCGCCCATCGAACTCGCGCAATCGATCCACGCGACCGAATAGCCGTACTCGGAATCAGTGCGCTCGAAGGCCTCGATCGCGGCGTCGATATTGCCCGCGCGGATCAACTCGCCATCGAGATAAGCGCTCTCGACGCGGCGCATCCTCAGTTCAAGTTCGAGGATCACGCCGGTCAGACCCATCCCGCCGACCGTTGCCCGGAACAGCTCGGCGTTTTCCTCGCGCGAGCATCGAAGCACCTCGCCCGACGCGATCATCAGGTCGAAGCTGGTCACGTGCGCGGCCAACGAGGAGTCGCGATGGTGATTCTTGCCGTGCACGTCGGCGGCGATCGATCCGCCAAGCGTGACGAAGCGGGTGCCCGGCGTGACCGGCGGAAAGAAGCCGCGCGGCAAAAAGACGTCGATCAACTCCGCAATCGTAACGCCGGCCTCGCAGCGCAGGACGGCGGTGGCAGGGTCGAAGGCGAGCATCCGATTTAGCCGCGTCAGATCGACGACGCGATTCCGATCGTTCAGCGCCGCATCGCCATAGGCGCGGCCGGCGCCGCGCGCGATCAGCGAGGTCGCGTCGGCGGTTACGACCGCCTGCAATTCGGCGATTTTCTCGGGCCGGTAGATGTCGCTCTCTGAGAGCGGATAGCGGCCCCATCCGGTGAGTAATGCATGGCGCGGGTTCGGCACCGCGCTCGATTCGCGTCTATCGGTGGTCGTCATCGAGTCTGCGCGCACAGCCATCATCGTGAGAAGAGAAGCTAACAGGAAGAAGGCGAACGAGAAACGCCCGCGCGCGCTTGGGCACTGGTTCAGTTTGCCGATCTGACAAGCGATCGAATGGAGCCGGAAAGAGCAATTCATACCATGAGTTGTGGTTTTGGGACGGCTGCGCTCCAGGGCTAGCTTTGTTCCGTCAGAGATTATTTCTGCCGCGAGCAGGAGTCGTCCGACTTTGGGCGAGCCGGGCGAGCACGGGACATCCTGGCGGTTGACCATAACGTAGGCGTAGCATGCCAAGTCCGCCGGGGTCAGGCTGAATTAGTTCATCCGCAAACCGCCACCCCCCCCTGGCCGTCGGCACGACTGGCCAGTATTAAGACACCGTGCGCCCGCGGGCTCCTCTATCGCGTAGTCGCGAAAAGATGCGCTGCGCAGATTTTCGCGTCTTCTCACTGCGGGTGCAGGGGCCGCAGCCCCTGCCCAAGGAAGTATGAAACCCACGGCGGGTTTCACATTCAATATCTGCGTGGTCTATACGATCAGGAATAGCGCACGAAATCGCATTCGCGGAGAGGAACGTATGTCTTGGGAAAAGGAAGTCGAAGAAATCCGCCGCCGCGTCGAATCGCCAAAGGGATGGGCGGGCCCGACAACATCAAGCGCCAGCACGACGGCGGCAAGCTCACGGTGCGCGAGCGGATCGACCGGCTGCTCGACCCGGGAACGTTTCACGAGTATGGCGCGCTGGCCGGAGCGCCGAAATACGAGGGCCAGACGCTCGCGTCGATCATGCCGGCAAACTTCGTCGGCGGCACCGGGACGAATCAACGGGCGGCGCGTGGTGGTCGGCGGCGACGACTTCACGGTGCGCGGCGGCGCGGCGGACGCGTCGATCGGCAACAAGCAGGGCTACGCGGAGACTGCTCGCGCATGAACTGCATCTGCCGATCGTGCGGCTGGTGGACGGAACCGGCGGCGGCGGCAGCGTGCGCTCGCTCGACACGATGAAACGGACCTACATCCCGGCCAATCCCGCGTTCGACGTGCTGGTGAAATTGATGGGCGAGGTGCCCGTGGTCGCGGGATGCATGGGCTCGGTGGCGGGGCTTGGCGCTGCGCGCGTGGCGGCGTCGCATTTCTCGGTGATGGTTCGCGGGTCGAGCCAGCTCTTTATCGCGGGACCTCCGGTCGTCAAATGGGGCGTGGGCGAGGAGCTGACCAAGGAAGAACTCGGCGGCTCCGAAATCCACGCGCACATCAGCGGCGCGGTGGACAACGAGGCCGAGAGCGAGGACGACGCGTTCGCGCAGATTCGGCGCTTCCTGTCGTACTTGCCGCAAAGCGTGTGGAATGTGCCGCCGCGGGTGACGCCCGACGACGACCCCGCCCGGCGCGAGGATGAGTTGATCGGCATCGTGCCGCGCAATCGCCGCCACGGTTACGATGTGCGCCGAATCCTGGAACTGGTGATGGACCGGGATTCCTGTTTCGAGATGACGCCGTTCTTCGGGCCGTCGCTGGTGACGGGATTTGCGCGGCTCGACGGATTTCCGGTCGGCGTGATGGCGAACGATCCGTTCTCGATTGGCGGATCGCTGGACGGACCGGCGTCGGACAAGATGGTCAAGTTCGTCGATCTTTGCGACACGTTTCACCTGCCGGTGGTGAACTTCGTCGATCAGCCGGGATTCCTGATCGGACGCGAGGCCGAGATGGCGGGGACGATTCGGCGCGGGGTGCGCGCGCTGTATGCGCTGTTCCAGACGACGACGCCGATGGTTGCGATCATCGTGCGCAAGGCGTTCGGAGTCGCGGGCGCGGGCCATGGAATCACGACCGGGCTGAATCTGCGCTACGCGTGGCCGTCGGCGGATTGGGGCTCGCTGCCGATCGAGGGAGGAATCGAAGCGGCGTACAAGCGCGACCTGGCGGCGTCGAGCGATCCCGAAAAGTTGCGAAAGGAGTTCGAAGAGAAGTTCAACGCCGTGCGCTCGCCGATTCGCACCGCGGAAGCGTTTGGAATCGAGGAAATAATCGATCCGCGCGATACGCGGCCGATCCTCGTCGACTGGGTGCATCAGGCCTACGAGATAGTTCCCACGCATGCTGGGCGTCAGAACGCGGACGATGCGCCCGTAAGCAGGGGAAATCAGCCGCCGGCGGTGGCGTGATCGGTCGCCGGGGCGGGTTGAGCTTGCTTTTCAGCCGCCGAATGGCCGCGAGTGAACGACATCGCGATGATGTAGATTATCATTCCGCCCAGCGCGACTTTGACCCACTCACCCCATCCGTAATGGACCGCGACGTAGAGCGACAGCGGCGCTGAGATCGCGACCCATCCGCGCGCGAACAGCCCGAAGAAGGCCCATCCGGTCGCTTGCAGAGCGGGGGAGACGTCCTCGAGAGCCTCGGAGAACTGGGCGGCCCACGGCACGTAGCCGATTGCCAGGAAGCATCCCATCAGCGACGCGACCATCGCCATCGTGGCATGCGGAAGCGCGTGACCGAAGGTTGGAATCCACCACGCCATCAGGATCGAGGCGAGCACCGCGCCGAAGATCGCGATCGGTTTGCGCGTTTGCAGGCGATCGGAGACTAGCCCCGTCAGCACCAGGGCGGCGAGGTTCGCCAGCCAGAAGTATCCATTCATCTTCGCCGCTTCGGCAGGCGTGTAATGAAACGCCTCGGTGAACATCAACGGCCCGAAGCCCTGGATCGCAAAATACAGCGTCAGGTTCGCGCTTACCCCGATGACGAGCAGCCAGACCTCGAAATGACCGAGCAGGCGCCTGAAGGCGTCGCTGGTGCTGGAAGGAAGTTCGGAGGCCGACGGCAGGCGTCCCTCGGCGGCGAGCGCCTGGATTTCAGTCTTCATAATCTGCATGCGCAGTTCAGGGCTCAGATCGCATAGCCACAGCGCAATCGGGAGGTACATCGCGACCGCGAAGAATCCCATTATCCAAATCTGCGATTGCCAGGTGTGATAAATCGGCAGCGTCGCTCCCGCTACGTAGTTGGCGAGGAAGGCCGCGCCGACCGGACCGATCGTCAGCAGTCCGAAGGCCAGCGCACGGCTGAGCCGCGGCGACATATCACGCACCAGCGCCGCCAGGGCGCCGGCCGTCAGACCGGCCACGATTCCCATCGAGGTGCGCACAATCACAAACGAGACGATGCCCGTGATCAACACGTTGAGGAACAACAGGCCGGTGACCAGGCCAAGACATATGTCGATGATGAGGACACGGCCGTAGCGGTCTGCCAGCGGACCGCCGAAAAACGCGGAGATTCCGGAAATCAGCACGGCAAAGGTTATGAATGCGCCGTACGCGACGTGGCTCATATGCAGGTACGGAAGCAGGATTGGCAGCAAGGGAGCCAGCTGGAAGTCGTATGCGCCCAGAATCGAAGCGAGCACCGTCAGGATCAGCAGGGACCACCGATGGGCGCCGCGCGGATATTCAGTGAGCGTTCGACTCGCCACGAAACCGTTCATGCCGTCTCTCCCCATAAGCCCGACGAACGTTGACCTAGTTTCTCTACAACCAGGAGGGCCTGAAAATACAAGGCGCATTCCTTCGAGCACTGGTGCGCGCGCGCCGTGCCTGCTAAAGGGCTGGGAGCCGATCAGCCGCGAAAAGGACCGCTTGAGCGATGGATATAAGGAGCCCCGCCGTGGGCAAGGTGCTGAGACTCTCGGTCGAGAGCGGGGCGCAAGTTGCGCGTGGCGACGAAGTGATGGTGATCGAATCGATGAAGGTCGAGATACCGGTCAAGGCCCCGGCCAACGGGCGCATCATGGAGTTTCGGGTCAAGCCCGGCGATCAGATTCAGCGCAATTTCGTTCTCGCCGTGATCGAAGCGTGAGGTGCAGCGCCAAGTGCTGCCTATCATGAGCGAAGGAATACTCAGATAGACCGGAGCAATACTAAATAGGTAATCGACTAAATACTCATTATATAGTTGGTTCGTATATACTGTGAGAGTAGAGTGACTACTGGACGCAGGCCGAAGGGGGGTCTTCGCTTTGTCCAGACGTTTTTCGCCATGGCTTCTCGCCGTCGCGGGCGGCCTGCTGCTCGCAGCCGGTCTCGGGGTAATTCTGTCTCTGCCGCAGAGCGCATCGCCGCGATCGGCACGCGCTAACCGCAACGCGCCCGGATCGCTGCATGCGCGCGACATGGTGGCGCGCGAGGCATTCTTTCTCAGCCGGCGCGGCCTGAACTTTGGAGTGCCGGCTGGCGCGTATGGCGCGGCGATCGGCCAGATGCGCCGGCAGGAGCGCAAAGCAGTCGCAAGCGCCAAGCTGGACGGGGCGGACTCGGCCCAAGCGGCTGCTTCTTTCGCGTGGAGCGCGCTTGGTCCGCTCCCATTGAATAACGAGATTCCCGCCTTTGGCGGAATTTCACTGGGGGGCGCACTGGCCGGCGCGACCGGACGGATTACCGCGCTGGTCGCAGACCCGACCGCGAGCGGACGGATATTCGCCGGCACCGGCGGCGGCGGAGTGTGGATGCGCGCCAATGCGAGCGCGGCGTTCGTACCGATATTCGATCTTGAGCCCACGCTGTCGGTCGGCGCGCTCGCGCTCGACACCAGCACCAGTCCAAATCCAACGCTCTACGTCGGCAGTGGAGAAGGCAACGGCTCGGCGGATTCATACTATGGCGAGGGAGTGTTCGTCTCGAGCGATCTCGGCAATACCTGGACGCAACTCGGCGCAAGCAACTTCGCGCACGCGTCGATCGTCTCAATCGCGGTCGATACCACGCGGACGCCGCGAACGATCTACGCGGCGGTAACCTACGGCTCGAGCGCGAACCGGGCGGACGCGTCGTGGGTCGAGGGCGATTTCAGTCAAAACGGGTTATGGCGCTCAGCCGACGGCGGCGAGTCCTGGATACCATATCCCGCGGGGACCTTCGGCGCCTGTCCGTACTTCACCAACGATCCATGTCCGGCAGAGTCAGTGGTGATCGATCCCGCGTCACCGACCGCCGTTCTGGTATCGATTCTCGGAGTCGGCGTGTTCCGCTCGTCGAATTCCGGATTCAGCTGGACGCCCGCCGGCCTGCCCAACTTGAGTGGCGGCGTCGGCCGCGCGAGCGTCGCTGCCGCCGACGGCGTTGCGTATGCCATCGTCGGCGCGGCTGACGGTATCGAGTTCGCGGGATTCTACAAATCCGCCAACGACGGAGTCACCTGGACCCAGGCGTCGGTGCCGAGCGCGACGGTCGCCGGCACGACGATCGACGGGTCCAACTCGAGCAATTTTTCCCAGTCGTTCTTCGACCAGACGCTGGCGATCGATCCCGCCGACACGACCGGCGCAACTATCGTGTTCGGCGGCGTCGGAATCTACCGCTCAATCAACGCCGGGAGCAATTGGACTTCGCTCGCGCCGAGCGGTGGAACGCATTCGGATCAACACGCGATCGCGTTCGATCCCGCAAGCGCGCACAGCTTCTACCTCGGCAACGACGGCGGGCTTTATCGCTTCGACGCCGGCACTCTCGACTGGGCCGCCCTCAACGCGAGTATCAGCGCCGCGCAAGCGGATTCGGTCGGTCCTCATCCGACGAACAGCGCAGTGGCGATTGCGGGATTTCAGGACAACGGCACCGCGCGCTTCGCGGCGGCGCAGCCGCCGGCGTCGAGCTGGACGGAGGTGGATAACCTCGACGGCGGATTCGCGCTGTTCGACACGGTCAACCCGCTGTTTGCCTATCATACGTTCGCGACCACTTCGGCCGGACCATGGGTTTCGCGCTCGACCGACGGCGGAGTCACTTTCAATTCTGCCGCTTCGAGCGCGGCACTGCAGACTGCGATGGCGACGGCGGGCGACGGCGGCGCCGCCTACTATCCGCCGCTGGCGAGCGACCCGGCCGTCGCCGAGCGCGTATTGTTCGGCGCGCATTCGGTTTACGTGTCGAATGACGCGATGGCGACATGGGCGCAGCAAACGACTCAGGATTTGACCGGCGGATGCAACAGTGGCGCGTGCGCGCTCGAGGATCTCGAGATCGCGCCTTGCGACCATACCAAGGCGTACGCGCTCTCGATGGAGACCAGCACGACCTTTCGTCCCACGCCCTTCAAAATTTTTACCACCGACCAGGTCGACCTCGAGGTCAGCGCGGGCCAGCCCGAAGGCGCGCAATGGACCGACAAGACCTCGCAACTGCCGCCAATCGTGTTCCCGAATTCCACGCAGGCGACCGGAATTGCCGTTGACCCGTTCGATTACAGCGTCGCCTATCTGAGCCTTTCGGGGTTCACGTCGGCTACCGGCATCGGTCACATTTTCGTGACCACCGACTTCGGCGGTTCATGGACGCAGGCCGACGGCAATCCGAACCTCCAGAGTCCGCCGCCCGCAAATGCGCTGCCCGACGTTCCAGTGTTGCGATTGCTGGTCGATCGCAATGACCCCACGGCGAACACTGTGCTGGCCGCAACCGACATTGGTATTTTCAGAACGACCGACGCAGGAGCGACCTGGGCGCCGTTCAACCTCGGGGTGATTCCTGCAGTCGCAGTTTTCGATATCGAGCAGAATCTGAGCGGCGTGGTCTTCGCCGCAACCCACGGGCGCGGGATATTTGAGCTCACCGGCGAGGGATCGCCCGGCCGCGACGCCGTCGCCAACGGCTGCCGCCACGGGTTCCGCAACCCCGACTCCGACCGCGTCCGCGACGGCGACTTCGACGCGCACCGCGACCGCCACGCCGACCGCGTCGCCGACTGCAACCGCAACGCATACCGCGACGCCGACTGCGACGCACACCGCAACTGCCACGCCGACTAAAACCGCAACCGCGACCGCGTCGCCGACCGCGACGCCCACTGCAACAGCAACCTTCACGCCGACGCCGATGCCGACCGTTGCGGCGGCGCTGGCTGTCTCGCCAAGCTCCGCGACTTTTGCCGCGAAGTTGGGCAAGCAGAGCAAGGCAAAGAAAATAACCGCGCACAACGCCGGCAAAGTGTCGATACTGCTGATCGGTGCGCAGGTGACTGGCGATTTTGCGCTGTCGAAGCTCTGCGGCGGGGCGCTGAAGCCAAAAAAGAAATGCACCTATGCGGTGGTCTTCACTCCGACCGCAAAGGGACTGCGCGCTGGTCTGCTCACGGTCAACAACAACGGCTCGAGCGGGCCGCGAACTGTGAACCTGTCAGGAACCGGGCAGTAGCCGCGCCCGGGAATGGCGCGGGACTCGCTTTCGGGAATCCTTAGGTTGCCTTCCTTGCTTGGACTCCCTGCTCGAAAAAACTCGACCGCCTTTCATTCCCAAAAGACGAAGGGCGCCCCGCCGCCGGGCCGCCCTTCGTCGATTACTGCCCAGTTGGAAAGCGACTAGCCCTTGGGTAATCCGAGCACGCGCTCGCCGATGATGTTGTGCTGGATTTCGCTGGTGCCGCCGGCGATCGTCAGCGCCCGCGACGCGAGCATCCGATACGACCACTTGCCTTTGTCCGGTCGCATACGGCGCCTTGAATTCCATCTGGCTGTACGGCCCCAGCATCTCCATCGCGAACTTGTTGATGCGCACGTTGAGTTCGCTGCTGCACAGCTTGAGCACCGAGCCCTCGGGCCCCGGCGGCAGACCCTTGAGCCGGCGCGTCAGTTGCCGAAAGCCGGTGTAGCGCAGCGCAGCCGCCTCGCACGCGAAACCGCTTAGCCGCTGGCGCACGCTGGTATCTTCCCACGCCGTGTGTCCGTTGCTGCGGATCGTCTTGGCCAGCTCGACCAGCTCCTGGACCTGGGCCATCAGGTCGCGCCCGCCGCCGATTCCCGACCGTTCGAACATCAGCGTGGTGATCGCGACCTGCCATCCCTGGTTTTTCTCGCCGAGGAGATTCTTCTTC
This sequence comes from uncultured delta proteobacterium, assembly GCA_963743865.1. Classification (GTDB taxonomy): domain Bacteria; phylum Desulfobacterota; class Binatia; order Binatales; family Binataceae; genus Binatus. The sequence goes on along the minus strand of CAVURG010000006.1, from coordinate 1,812,515 downwards.
GGCACCTTCACGTCCTCGAAGAAGACCTCGTTGAAATTCGCGTCGCCGGTGATCTGCACGAGCGGGCGCACGGTCACGCCGGGACTGTGCATGTCGACCAGGATGTAGCTGATCCCCTTATGCTTGGGCGCGTCGGGATCGGTGCGGACCAGCAGCAGACACATGTCCGCGTGATGCGCGTCGGAGGTCCAGACCTTCTGGCCGTTGACGATAAAGTAGTCGCCTTCCTCGACGGCGCGCGTCTTCAGGCTGGCCACGTCGGAGCCGGCGTCGGGCTCGGAATATCCCTGGCACCAGAGCTCGTCGGCCGAAAGAATTTTCGGAACGTGGCGCTTCTTCTGCTCCTCGGTGCCCCAATGAATGATCGTCGGACCGGCCAGCATGATACCCAGTCCGTTGACCAGCATCGGCGAGTCAACTTTCGCGAGCTCCTCGTTGTAAATGATTTGCTGCGTGAGCGTCGCGCCGCGTCCGCCGTACTCCTTGGGCCAGCTGATTCCGACCCATCCGCCCGCGTGCATCTTCTTGTGCCACTGGACCCGCCGCTTCCAGTCCTCCGGGCTGTCTTCGCCGACTTCCTCGTGCAAGGAACTCGCCGCCATCTCCGGCCTTGCCCGCCTTGGGCAGGTTGGCATGGAGCCAGCTGCGAAACTCCTGGCGAAACGCCTCGTCTTCGGCGCTGAAATTGAAATCCATTGGTGCCTCCGATGGGGACCGCGCGATCCGCGCCTGGCCGCGCCCACGACGAGCGTCAGCCGGCGGCGGCGATCCCTAACACTTGTCATATAGAACAGCCGGCGCCGCCCATTCAAGCAGATTTTCGCACTCGGCTCACGGCCGAGCCCTGAACATAAAGCCGGTCGGCGCGGTCGCTCTTTTTTTGTGTCATTCTAAGCGGAAGCTGCGGTAGCGAAGAATCCCGGATCCGGGATTCTTCATTGCGTTCAGAACGACCGATGGAAAGAGGCGCCTCAGTTATTCGTTTGCGGAGCGTCACGCATGGAAATCGGATGGATCGGAACCGGAATAATGGGCGCGCCGATGGCGCGAAGGTTGATCGGCGGGGGCAATCGCGTCCGCGTCTTCAATCGCTCAGCCGACAAGGCGCGAGCGCTCGCCCCTGATGGCGCGATCGTCGCGGCGGACGCGGCTCGCGTGCGTCGCGGGCGCGGAAGCGGTGTTCATCATGGTGCCCGACACGCCCGACGTGGAGGCGACCGTCGCGAAGATCGAACCCGCGCTCGTCGCCGGGCAGCTCGTCGTCGATATGAGCACTATTTCGCCGATGGCGGAGCGCAGGATCGCGTCGCGGCTGAAGCGGGCCGGCGTCGATTACCTGGATGCGCCGGTGTCGGGCGGCGACGTCGGCGCCCGCGACGGCACGCTCGCGATCATGGTTGGCGGGGAAGCGGCGGCGTTCGAGCGTGCCCGTCCGCTGTTCGAGCTGCTGGGGCGGCGGGTAACGCACATGGGCGCGTCGGGCGCGGGGCAGATGACCAAGCTTGCCAATCAGATCGCGGTCGCGCTGGCGCTGGAGGCGGCGGCCGAGGCGATCAAGTTCGGGCAAGCGGGCGGTCTCGATGCGTCGCGGGTGGTCGAGGCGATAGGCGCGGGCGCGGCCGGGTCGTGGCAGTTGTCGAATCTCGGTCCCAAAATAATCGCCGGCGATTATCGGCCCGGCTTCTTTATCAAGCTGATTCGCAAGGACCTGCGCCTGGTGGCCGAGGCGGCGCGCGAATCGGGCCTCGCGCTGCCCGGACTTTCGCTGATGGCCTCGATGTTCAACGCGGCCGCCGCGCTCGGCCACGATCTCGACGGCACCCAGGCGGTCGCGGCGGCGCTCGACAGATTGGCGGACGTGAAGTAGTACCAGAGTCGAACCCGGATTTTTGGAGGCCAAAAAATGGCAGACCATCTGCTCACGGAACTGAAAGACCGCGTCCTTTACCTTACGATGAATCGGCCCGACAAGCTCAACGCCCTGAGCGCCGAGATGATGGGCGGGCTGGTGGACAACCTGAGGCGCGCCGCGACCAATCGCGAGATAGGCGCCGTCGTGCTGACCGGCGCCGGGCGCGGATTCTGCTCCGGCGGAGATATCGGCGGGATGCGCGAACGCAACGAGGGCGCCGGCGCAGCGGGCGCGGCGCAGACGATAGAGGATCTGGTGGCGGGACTGCGGCGCGGCGAAGAAGCGTCGCAGATGCTGCACGAGATGGCGAAGGTGACGATCGCGGCGGTCAACGGACCGGCGGCCGGCGCGGGACTGAGCCTGGCGATGGCGTGCGACATCAGGATCGCGTCCGACACGGCGCGTTTCGCCACGGCGTTCGCCAAGGTCGGTTTCTCGGGTGATTACGGCGGCACCTGGTCGCTGACGCAATTGGTCGGGTCGGCCAAGGCGCGCGAATTATATTTTCTGGCCGACGTGATCGGCGCCGAACGAGGCATTGCGAATCGGACTGGCAAATCGCGTGGTGCCGTCGGCGTCGTACCGCGACGAGGTGCATGCGATAGCGTCGAGGATCGCCAACGGTCCGTCGATTGCCTATTCATATATGAAGGCGAATCTCAACGCGGCGATCAATCACGAGTTCAACGAGCTGCTCGACCGCGAGGCGTGGGGGCAAATTATGACCGGCCTGACCGAGGACCATCGCGAGGCCGTCAAAGCGTTTCTCGAGAAGCGCCCGCCGACGTTCAAGGGCAGGTAGGCAGGGGCGCGGTAACCTAACCCCTGACCGCTTCCCTCCGGGGAAGGGGAAGCGAAACCCCATACGGGTTTCGTCTTTCACTGCCTCCGGTCCGTCGGGAGACGATGCGGCCTGACCGCCTGTTAGAAAAGGAATAAAGGGAAGAGAGATCTATCATTGTCAGGAGGTGCGACCCCAATGGACTTCAAGACAATCATCTACGATGCGCGCGAGCACGTCGCGAAAATCACCATCAACCGCGCCGAGCGGATGAACGGCTACAACGAGACGATGGTCAAGGAAATGTGCGCGGCGATCGATCTCGCGCGCCAGGACGACGAGGTCCGCGTGTTGATCATCACGGGCAGCGGACGCGCGTTCTGCGCCGGCGGCGATATCAGCGGCGCGCCCGAGAGCCATTCGCGATTCCACGGGCATCCGATGGGCCACATGCTCGAGATGCGCGAAGGGTTCCATCAGCTGGTGCTGTCGTTGCATCGCTTCGACAAACCCGTGATCGCGGCGATTAACGGCGCGGCGGTGGCAGGCGGCCTGACGCTCGCGCTTTCGTGCGATTTCAGAATCGCGTCGGACCAGGCGCGGCTGGGGGACACCGCGCTCAAGTTCGCGCTGCTGTGCGACGAAGGCGGAGCGTACCTTTTCCCGCGCTTCATGGGATTGGATCGCGCACTCAAGATGACGCTGCTGTCCGAAGTTTACGACGCCAAGACGGCGCTCGAACTCGGGCTGGTTACCGAGGTGGTGCCGCACGCGGAACTGGAGGCGCGGGTGAACGATTTCGCGCGGCGGCTCGCGGAAGGACCGCCCTTGGCAATAAGACTGGCCAAACGCATGATGTACAAGCAGCGCGAGATGACGCTCGAGAACGCGCTCGAGGACGCCGCGCTCAACGTGATGATCACGAATCCGTCCGAGGACGTGCGCGAGGGCATCCGCGCCTTTCGCGAAAAGCGCAAGCCGAATTTCAAGGGCAAGTGAGGTTTCACTTTTCACTCACTTCCAAGCCGCGCCGCCACAGGAGACCTCGTCCCCATGCCGATGAAGAAAAAAGACATCGAGAAGCTGCTCAAGAAACCGATCGTCGCGGTGGTTGCGGTCACCGCGCCCGACGGCGCGCCGCACGCGGTGCCGACCTGGTTCGAGTACGCCGACGGGCAAATCGTTTTTCACACCGCGGCGCAGTCGTTCAAATACAAATGCCTGGTGCACGATCCGCGCGTGACGCTGGTGGTCGATACCAAGAAGGCGCCCTACAAGACGGTGGTGCTGAAGGGGCGCGCCACGCTCGAGGAAAAGATCGACGACAAACGCACGGAGCGGATGGCGGTCGAGTACCTGGGCAAGAAACTCGGCAAGGCGTACGCGAAGTCGCTCAAGGGCAACAAGGTCGTGGTGGTGAGCTTCAAGCCGGCGCGAACGATCTCGTGGGACTACGGGCAGGATCGGCCTTAGCGCACAAGGTACGGCGGCGCCGTCGCGCGCATGCGCTGCGCCGGCCGTGGCTAAAATGCTTTGGGAAGTCCGGCTTGTTTGAGGGCCGCGTTGGCCGTGTGCCGAGACAGAATCTTTCCGTCGACCGCGAAGTGTTTCTGGGTGACTCGGCTGAACCAGATCTCGTGATCGCCTTTCCCACGGCGGACGAAACTACAGCCCGCACTTCGAAGCAGTTTCTTTAGTTGAGGCGTGAAACTCTGCGACACGTCGCGACTCCAGGCTTCCAACCTAAGCCGCACGGAGTACCGCGTAAACGGGGAAACTAGTTTCCCCCAGTCGATCGCACCTTAAGCTTGCAGGCGAAGCCGTTCGTGATATTCCGCGCGAATTTCGAAGGGAACGTCGAGAACAGCGCGACCACGCTTGCGATGTAATAGCCCGTTCGCTTCAAGCAGTTCCGGGATCATGATGCGGAGTTTCTTGATCAGCGCGTCAACATCTCGCGCTTCGGTAGCGAGTCCCGGAACGTCATCGCTGGTAGCGACCCAGACCTTGGCTTCCGTGTCCCACGCAGCGTGTATTATGTAAGCGCGATTTTTCATTGTAGATGGGCGCCACCGCTGGTATCCATTATCTCCGCTGAGCTGCGTAGATTGTCAACGAAGCCTGAGAGAAACGTCTTGCGGCGGCGCCGTCGCGCTGCTTTCGACGGGCTAATGCATCTGCGATAATTTTATTAGTGGCACGACAGGCACCAAACGATGCGGTTATCGAGGCGCTCGGACACGTAAAGTATCCCGGTTACGCCGCCGATATCGTTGCGCTTGGAATCGTCGAGGATGCCCAGCCGGCGCAAAGCGGCGGCTACGCGATCACGATTCGGCAGGTCACCGAGCGCGACGAGGTGATCCGCGAGCTGGCCGGGAGGATCCATCACGCGCTCACGCATGACCTGGGCGTGCCCAGCGTCGAGTTGAGGGCGCATCGAATCGAAGCCGAGCTGGGCGAAAAAACCGGCCGGGTGCGGCTGGAAGGCATCAAGCACATAATCGCGGTGGGAAGCGGCAAGGGCGGAGTCGGCAAATCCACCGTCGCGGCGAACCTTGCGGTGGCGCTGGCGCGATTGGGGCTCGGCGTCGGTCTGCTGGACGCCGATATGTACGGGCCGTCGATACCCGATGATGTTCAACGCCGGCGACGAGCGGCCGAAGCCGGCGGGCGGACAGAATTTCTTCCCGATCGAAAAGTACGGGGTGAAGCTGATCTCGATCGGATTTTTCATGGGCGAGAAGGCGCCGGTTATCTGGCGCGGACCGATGGTGATGGGGGCGGTGCGCCAATTCCTCAAGGACACGCTGTGGGGCAGCCAGGATTTTCTGGTCGTCGATCTTCCGCCCGGCACCGGCGACGCGCAGTTGACGCTCGCGCAGCAAGTCTCGCTCGACGGCGCCGTGATCGTGACGACGCCCCAGGACGTTGCGCTGCTCGACGCGACGCGCGCGGTCAAGATGTTTCGGCAGGTGCATTGTCCGATTCTCGGCGTGGTCGAGAACATGAGCTATTTCGTCTGTCCGGATTGCGGCGAGCGCGACGAACTCTTTGGCCACGGCGGCGGCGAGCGAATGGCCGCGGAGGAAGGGATCCAACTGCTGGCGAGGATCCCGATCTATCCCGAGATGCGCCAGGCGGGCGACGACGGCATGCCGATAACAATCGCCAAACCCGAGCATCCTGCGAGCGTGGTGTTCATGGAACTCGCGCGGCGGATTGCAAACGCCGCGGACGGTTGACAACCAACAACTTGAAATACTTGCTCGGCCTGCCGCGCGCCGATATTGTTGCGGCTCGGTGCTATCGTCTCGTTGCCGCTTGGGCGCGGCAAGCTAGATCAACAATGACCGGATTTGGAGCTCGAAAATGGCCACGGTAATAACAGAAGAATGCATTAACTGCGGTGCGTGCGAGCCGGAATGCCCCAACACCGCGATTTACGAAGGCGGCGCGCAATGGGAGCTTAACGGCGCGACCACGCCCGCGATCAAGGACGATATCTACTATATCGTCCCCGAAAAATGCACCGAATGCGTCGGCTTCTTCGACCAGGAGCAGTGCGCGGCGGTTTGCCCGGTCGATTGCTGCATCCCGGACCCCAACATTCCCGAGACCGAAGAGGTCCTGATCGAGCGCGCTCGCGTGCTCCATCCCGACCAAACCTTCGGCGCCGAATACCCCTCGCGGTTTCGAAAGGGCTGACGCCGAGGAGCCTGAAGTTTGACGACAAAAGATTCCGTCCGAATCGCGCCCGCGGACGGCAAACTTGGCGTGCTGCTGCCCGGCATCGGCGCAGTCAGCACGACCTTCATCGCCGGAGTCGAGGCGGTTAAGCGCGGTCTGGGCGCGCCGATCGGATCTCTGACCCAGCTCGCCACAGTTCGGCTGGGCAAGCGCACCGAGGGACGCACGCCGCTGATCAAGGACTTCGTGCCGCTCGCCAAACTGGAAGATCTCGAATTCGGCGGATGGGACATTTACGAAGACAGCGCCTACGAAGCGGCGCGCAACGCGGCGGTCCTCGATCCCGCGCTGCTGGAGCAGGTGCGCGCGCCGCTGGAAAAAATTCATCCGATGGAGGCGGTGTTCGACCAGGACTACGTGCGCAACATCCGCGGCCCCAATCTCAAGGAAGCGCGCACCAAGATGGACAAGGCCGCGATGCTGATGGACGACATCCGGCAGTTCGAGAAACGCACCGGCGTCGCGCGCACGGTGATGGTCTGGTGCGGCTCGACCGAGGTGTTCCATCGCCCGTCGGCGGTCCATCAGACGCTTAAAGCCTTCGAGGCCGGGCTCGCCAACAATGATCCCGAAATCGCGCCAAGCCAGATCTACGCCTACGCCGCGCTCAAGATGGGAATCCCATACGCAAACGGCGCGCCCAACCTGACCACCGACACGCCCGCGCTGCTGGAACTCGCGCGCGAGACCAACCTCCCCGTCTGCGGCAAGGACTTCAAGACCGGGCAGACGTTTATGAAGACGCTGATCGCGCCCGGGCTGAAGGCTCGCATGCTGGGGATGTCGGGATGGTTCTCGACCAACATCCTGGGCAATCGCGACGGCGAGGTGCTGGAAGATCCCGGCTCGTTCAAGTCCAAGGAAGAGACCAAGCTGTCGGTGCTGGACCAGATCCTTCAGCCCGAGCTGCATCCGCAGCTTTACAGCGACGTGTTCCACTCGGTGAAAATCAATTACTACCCGCCGCGCGGCGACTCCAAGGAAGGCTGGGACAATATCGATATCTTCGGATGGCTCGGCTATCCGATGCAGATCAAGATCAACTTCCTGTGCCGCGATTCGATCCTGGCGGCGCCGCTGGTGCTCGACCTCGTGTTGTTTCTCGATTTGGCCCATCGCGCCGGGATGCGCGGGATTCAGGAATGGCTGTCCTTTTACTTCAAGGCGCCGATGCACGCGCCGAACATCTATCCCGAACACGATATCTTCATCCAGCTGATGAAGCTCAAGAACACGCTGCGCTGGATGCGCGGCGAGGACCTCATCACGCATCTCGGGCTTGAATACTACGACTAAGTCTAGTCGGTTCTCCGATTTTTTTTGCGCGCGAGCAGCACTCGTTGCGCGTTCAGTTCCAGAACGTATCCGTCGGGATCCTTCACGTAGGCGTGATGCTCGACGATGCCGCCGGACTCGTAGGTATGCTCGTCGAGGAGCGTTCCTCCGGCGCGCACGACCTCGGCGATCGCGGCGGCTACGTCATCATTTGAAACCAGGTTGAGGCCGAAGTGATTCACACCGCCTGGGCCGATCGGGACTCCCGGAACCTGCGAGAGCGCGATCATGTCGTCGGTGCCGGGTGTGCTGAGCGCAACCTGCCGGCCCCACGGATGCTCGCCCATCGGCCCCTCGTATTCCATCAGGACCTCGAGGCCGAATAGCTCACGATAAAAGCGCACTGAGCGATTGATGTCGCTGACGTTGAGATTGATGTGTCCCAGCCCGCGGGTGCGAATCATCTGAGTCTCCTCCGGTAGCCCTTGTCAACCTGCCTCTAATTAGATATCAATCTAATTAGACAAAGACCTATCAGTCAAGATCATGAGGCAAGGTAACCAGTCCGATCCGCTCGCTTTTTTTAGGGCGCTGGGCGAACGCAGCCGACTCCGGATTATCGGACTTCTAGCCGCGCGCGAGTACAGCGTGCAGGAGCTTGCGCGTGCCCTCGCCCTGCGCGAGCCCACCGTCTCTCATCACCTTGCGATCCTGAAGGCTGCCGGCCTGGCGAGCGTCCGCTCCGACGGCAACACTCGCTGGTACCGGCTCCATGAGGACGAACTCCATCGCCAAAGCCGCGCGCTGCTGAGCCGCGCCTCCTTGGAACGGATCGCCGCCGGCGCGACTGCCAACGCCGGCGAGCGCGAGGTGCTTGCGAATTACCTCGACGGCGACCGGCTCACCAAGATTCCCGACGTGCGCAGGAAGCGATGGATCGTTTTGCGATGGCTCGCGCGCAAATTCGAACTCGGGGTCGAATACACCGAGGCTCAGGTCGGCGCTATTCTCAAGCGCCACCACGAGGACGCCGCGACGCTCAGGCGCGAGATGGTCGGCTACCGGATGCTGGCGCGCGCGCGCGGCGTCTATTGGCTGCTCCCCGAAACCGAGTGGCGCCCTTCGCCATGACAGATTGCCATTCACCCTGATGATCCGTAATTTTCAGATTCTCGGAGAGATTGCCAGCATCGAGATTATCGCCCGTGCGGGCGGTATCCGTGAGCTCAAGCGGCTGCGCAAGATCTACGGGACCGGCAACTGGTGCAAGCGCAAGGGCATTGCGCGAGTGCGGCTCGCCGATGGTACGATGGTGAACGCTGAGCTCCATTGGTACGAGGCGCATGGCCGCGGTAAAAAGGAAGTCAAACTGAAGAGAATATGGCGCGACTGATTCATAGAAACGGAAGCAGGCATTTCGTGCTCTGCGTTCACAACCGATCCTATCGCGCTTCGCTCGAAATCCGGAAAGTCTATCGTGCGCTTGCGGATCCCGACGGCGAACGTCACGGGCTGGTCCGGGTAATCGACGAGAGTGGCGAAGATTATCTGTACCCGCGCCGCTGCTTCGTTGATATCGAGGTGCCGAAGCCGGCGCGCAAATGCTTCTCACTCGCGCAAGTCAGCGCCAGGTGAACCGAATGTCCGTGTTGAAAGGCAAAACGATCGTTGTTGGCGTGAGCGGCGGAATCGCCGCGTACAAATCTGCGGAACTCGTCCGCCTGCTCGTCAACGCCGGCGCAGTTGTCCGGGTCATGATGACGCGCAACGCAACCGAGTTCATCACGCCGCTCACGCTCCAGACGCTCAGCTCGAATCCGGTCGCCACCGACACGTTCTCTCTGACGCAGGAATCTGAAATCGGCCACATTAGACTCGCTGACAGCGCCGACGCGATCGTGATCGCGCCCGCGACCGCCGACGTGATCGCCAGGGCCGCCGTCGGTATCGCCGACGACATAGTGACCACCGTGTTGCTCGCCACGCGCGCGAAGGTCGCGTTCGCACCCGCGATGAACGTGCACATGTACGAGCATCCGACGGTCGCCGAGAACCTCGCCAGGCTGCGGTCGCGCGGCGTGGTGATCATCGATCCCGGCGAGGGCGCGCTCGCGTGCGGTTACGAGGGCAAGGGCCGCCTGGCGGACCCGGCGATCATCGTCGCGGAAATCGAGAAGATGCTCTCCGTGCAGGATCTTGCGGGCGAAAACATTCTGGTAACGGCAGGACCGACTCAGGAACCGATCGACACGGTGCGATTCGTCTCCAACCGTTCGTCAGGCAAGATGGGATTTGCGATCGCGCGCGCGGCGTGGCGCCGCGGCGCCGCGGTGCGAATGGTGGCGGGGCCGTCCGCGCTGGCGACGCCTCACGGCGTCGAACGAATCGACACGGTGACTGCGGCCGGGATGCTCAGTCAAACGTCCAGCAATTTTCCGTGGTCCACGGCGCTGGTGATGGCGGCGGCGGTGGCCGATTTCCGCCCGGCGAATCCGGCGCGCGGCAAGATCAAGAAAGATGCGCGCGGGCTTCGACTCGAGATGGAGCCGATCGCGGACGAGATGCCGCGCCTGGCGGCGAAGAAGGGCGCGCGCCTGCTGGTCGGGTTCGCCGCCGAGACCAGCGACCTGGAAGCCAACGCACGCGCCAAGCTTGAACGCAAGGGACTCGACCTGATCGTCGCCAACGACGTGACGCGGGAGGGCGCCGGCTTTGAAGTCGATACCAATATCGTCACGCTAATCGGCTCCGACGGTCGCTCCCAGAGCCATCCGCAGATGTCCAAGGACGCGGTCGCGGACCTGATCCTCGATCGAATCGTCGCAATCCGCGCCGCCAAACCGAAGTCCGCCCGCCCAGGTAAATCCTCGCGCCTGCGCGCCGTCAGATAGCTTTCGAATGGACGCGTCGTCGCCGCCGGATCGTCGCACGCTGGTCGCCACGATCCGCGACTACGTCGAGCAGTTGCGCGAGGAGGGGATGGAAGGACTTCCCGCGCCTGCGTCCGGGACCGCGCGCGACGCGCTCACCGCGCCGGTTGCTGCAGCTGATTCGGCGCACGAAGCCGGCAGCACCGACGCCGCACTCGTACCCGCCGAACTGTTCTCGAAATATCCCGGACTCGAAAAATCCACGACGCTCGACGAGCTGCGCCGGTTCATCGGAGATTGTCAACGATGCAAGCTGGCGCCGCGCCGTATCAATCTCGTCTTCGGCGTCGGCGATCCCAACGCGCAGTTGATGTTCGTCGGCGAGGCGCCCGGCGCCGACGAGGACGCCCGCGGCGAGCCGTTCGTCGGCCGCGCCGGTCAATTGCTGACCGACATCATCGAGCGCGGCATGGGCATCCACCGCGCCGAGGTGTACATCTGCAACGTGATCAAGTGCCGGCCGCCCGACAATCGAAATCCCGAACCCGACGAAGTCGCCGCGTGCGAGCCGTTTCTTTTTCGCCAGATTGAGCTCGTGCGTCCGCGTGCGATCGTCGGGCTGGGCGCCTTCGCCGTGCAGGCCGTGCTGAAAGTGAAGACGCCCATCAGCAAGTTGCGCGGCAACTGGCACGATTTCCGCGGCATTCGATTCATGCCCACGTTTCATCCCGCCTACCTGCTCCGCAACCCGGGCGACAAACGGCTGGTGTGGGCGGATATTCAGGAAGTGATGAAATTTCTCGGGATGCCGATTCCGCACCGCGGCGGTTCCGGCTCGTGAGCCTGCGCTTGAGGTTCGTCGCCATCGCGGCATTAACGGTCGCGATCGGATCGTTCGCATCGAATCGAATACTTGCCGCCGACGCGCCGGCGAAATCGGCCGCGCATCCGCCGTGGGTTCAACTGATCACGATTGACGGCTCGATCAATCCCGCCATCGCGTCCTACATCGAAGATTCGCTCGCGTCCGCGAATGCGGGAGGGGCAGGCGCCCTGGTGATCGAGCTCGACACGCCGGGCGGCCTTCTCACTTCCGCGGAAAAGATCGTCAAGGACATCCTGGCCGCTCCCGTACCCGTAATCGTGTACGTCGCGCCGTCGGGCGCCAGCGCCGCGTCCGCCGGCACCTTCATCACCGAAGCCGCGAACGTAGCCGCGATGGCGCCTGGGACTACAATCGGTGCGGCTCATCCGATCGAAGAGGGCGGAGAGGACATCAGGGGCGTGATGGGGCAGAAGATCGAGAATTTCACGGCGACCTTTGCCCGCACGATCGCAGAGCAGCGCGGGCGCAACCAGGATTGGATCGAGCAGGCCGTCCGCCGCAGTGTTGCGATCGGCGAGCGCGAGGCGCTCGCCAAGAACGTCGTCGATATCGTCGCGCCCGACCTGCGCAGCCTGCTGACGCAAGCCACCGGGCGCAAGGTCCAGGTCGCAGGCCGCACCGTGACGCTCGCGCTGGCCGACGCCACCGTGCGCCGCGCGCGGATGACGCCCGGCCAGCAACTGCTCAACACCCTGGCTGATCCCAACATCGTCTATCTGCTGCTGATGGCGGGATTGATCGGCCTGTACTTCGAGTTCGCGCATCCGGGAGTCATTTTTCCCGGCGTTGCCGGCGCGATTTGCCTGCTGCTCGCGCTGGCGTCGTTCCAGGTCCTGCCGGTAAATCTCACCGGCTTGCTGTTGATTTTTCTCGGCGTTGGATTGCTGATCTCCGAAGCCTTCGTCACCAGCTACGGAATCCTCGGCTTGGGCGGCGTTGCGGCGTTCGTCATAGGCTCGCTGTTTTTGATTGACACTTCGAAGACCAACCTGGTGGTCGATCGCGACATTATATATGGCGCGGCCGGGGCGCTGACGCTGATCATCCTCGGCATCGGATACATCGTGGCCCGCGAGCGCCGGCGCCGCTCGACCACCGGCGCAGAGGGCCTGGTCGGCGAGGTCGGCGAGGTGCGCGAGGCGATCGCTCCCGGTGCGCCGGGCAAAGTGTTTGTCCATGGCGAGATTTGGCGCGCGGTCAGCACTGACGCGCTCAGCCCCGGCGCGCGCGCTCGCGTCAAGTCGATCGACGGTTTGGAATTGCAAGTGCAGAAGTTGCCGTGAAGTTTGGAAAATTCCGGAGGGTTCGGAGGACAACGTAGGGCATCAACCAGCCTCGCGCGCTTGGGGGCGAAGGAGAATCGTGATGGCGAGCGGAGTAGGAGTAGTCGTCTTCATCGTTGCAATTTTCATTTTGAGCGGGCTCAAAATCCTCAACGAGTACGAGCGCGGAGTAGTTTTTCGTCTCGGCCGGCTTACTCCTTATCGCGGGCCGGGCGTGATCTTCGTGATCCCCATGATCGAGCGGATGATGCGAATCGATCTGCGGACCGTTACCCTGGACATCCCGCCGCAGGACGTGATCACCAAGGACAACGTGACCGTCAAGGTCAGCGCGGTCCTGTACTTTCGGGTTGTGGATCCCTCGCGCGCGGTCACCGAGGTCGAAAATTTCCTGTTCGCCACGATGCAACTGGCGCAGACCACGTTGCGCTCCGTCGGCGGCCAGACCGAACTCGACGAGTTGCTCAGCCAGCGCGACAAGCTCAACGCCCGCATCCAGGAAATCGTCGATTCGCAAACCGAGCCGTGGGGCGTGAAGGTCACGCTCGTCGAGTTGAAAAATATCGACCTCCCGCAGGATATGCAGCGCGCGATCGCGGCGCAGGCCGAGGCCGAGCGCGAGCGCCGCGCCAAGGTGATCGCGGCGGAAGGCGAATTCCAGGCCGCGCAGCGGCTCTCGGAGGCGGCGGAGATCATGAGCAAGAGTCCCGTCACGCTCCAGCTTCGCTACCTGCAGACGCTCAAGGAGATCGCGGGCGAGCACAATTCCACCATCGTCTTCCCGTTGCCGATCGATCTGCTGGAACCGTTCCGCGCGTTTGCAAAAGCTGCCGGTGGTGGCGGCGACATGCCCAGGAACTGAGCAAGCCTATCGTTTCGTTGGCGCCAAACTGAATTTTCGGAGAGACTTTCGACCCTATGGGCAAGCTGATAATGGTTCGTCATGGCGAGAGCGAAGGCAACGCGATTCGGCGCTTCACCACCTCCGGCGAAGCGAAAATCACGGAGCTTGGCCGCCGCCAGGCGCGCGAGGCCGCGCTCAGAATCAAGCTGAAGTTTCAGCCGACGCTGGTGATTGCGAGCACGTTCGCGCGCGCCCGCGAGACCGGCCTCATCATCGCCGGGGAACTGCGCATCCCGATCGAATACGAGGCGGAGTTCCGCGAACAGAATCTTGGCGAGCTCGCCGGACAGCCGTACGAGTCGGTCGCCAACGATCCCAGCTTCGATCCGAAGCGCTCATGGGTGTGGCGCGCGCCGGGCGGCGAGAGTCATGAAGACGTGCTCAGGCGCGTCGCTCCGGTTCTCGATCGCGTAGCCCGGCAATATCCCAGCGACGAGATCGTAATCGTCAGTCATGGCGGCGTGATGCGATCGGTGTGGGCGCACGTGACTGGCAAATGGGAAAACGCTCACGTGCCGCCCAACTGCGGCATCGTTGTGGTCGAGCATGAAAGCGGCCGCTACCGCGATCCCGAAGTGGTGTATGGTGAATCTCCGGCCCGCGAAACCGGCGGATAATTTCAGTTTTTCACGCTTTGCCCGCGCCCGGCAAAACTGAATCGAGAAATTCCTGGCTGCGCAGCCGCCGATCCACGATCGATCCGATGAACCGCGCCAGCGCGAGCGCACCGTCCGGTCCCGCCGCCTCCGAGCCGGGCGAATCGTCCATCGGCACCGTCCCCAGGCGCGCGAGAATTGCGGCGGCGCCGCTCGAGAGCTTGATCGCGCCCTCCGCCACCGAAGGCCGGCATTTCGCGCACACGATCCCGCCGCGCGACACCACGAAATAAACCGTCGCGCCGTGGTCGCCGTTGGTGCTCGCGCATATGCGGCAGCGCGTAAACTCGAGTCCGAAGCCGGCCCATCCCAGCAGCCTCATCTCGAAAGCCTGGCGCAGCGCCGCGTCCGCAAACCGGTGGCTCAGCGCGCCGAGTCCTTCCGACAACACGCGATAGGCATCCGCCGCTTCGCTCTCCTCGGTCGTCAGCGCGTCGGTGAGGTCGAGCATGTAGCTGCCCAGCGCGATCTTGGCGAGGTCGTCGTCGAGCACGTGTTGAGGCAGGTCGGCCGCTTCGGCGCGCGTGATAAACACCAACTGCCCGTGCGGCCGCCGGCGGTAGTGCAGGACGACGTGCGTAAATGGTTCGAGCTTGCGCTCGAAGCGATGCCGCGATGCTTTGGCGCCCTTCGCGATGCCGCTGAGCTTGCCGGCGTGCAGCGTCAGCAGCGTGACGATTCGATCCGACTCGGCGTAGTCGCGCGCGCGAAGCACGATCGCCGGCGTTGATTCTTCGAGCGGCATGAAATTCTAATCGCCGACGCTTCTGCGGAACACGGCTTGCTGAATGTCCTTGACCTCCAGGCGCATCCGCTCCGCGTTGGCGACCGCCCGGCCGGAGTCCGACGCCTCTTTCAGCAGCACGTCGAAACGCGCCGCGATGTTCGCCAGCTTCGCGTTGGCCTCGGTCAGCGCGCGCCGCCGCAGCTCCTCACTCTCCCACGCGCCGTCGGCGTATTCGCGCAGCTCGCGGCTCTCGAACACCAGTTCCTGCAGCTTGTCTTCGTATCCCCTGACGATTCGGCGCAGCGCCTCGGCCACTTTGGGCCGCTCTTCGGGGTCTTTCCACAGGACGTGCGCGAGGAACATCAGATCGTCTTCGACCACCGCGGTGCGTCCGGCGAGGATTGCGTGCGCGCGCAAAATGGCGAGCGAGTTTTTCCAGCGCCGATCCGAGACGAGGATTTGCTCGCGCGCGAGTTCGCGCCTGATTTGCGCAATCGCCTCCAGGATCGCGCCCGGCACCTTGACCGCCGCCGCCGCCGCGCGCAGCTCGTCGAGCTCCGCAAATTCAAGCGTCGTCCGCGTCCGCTCCGGTCCGCCCGCCATCATGCGGATGAAGCCGTGCTCCTCGGTGATGTAATCGGCCATGAAGCGCAGCATGAAGCGATCATAAAGCGCGGTCAGTTCGTCCTCGTCGGGCAGTTCGTTGGACGCGCCGAACATCGTAATCAGCGGCACCGCGACCCGCTCGCGCCCGTTGTGGAAAATGCGCTCGTTGATGATCGTCAACAGCGCGTTGAGAATCGAGGAATTGGCTTTGAAGATTTCGTCCAGGAACGCGATGTGCGCCTCGGGCAGCTTGTGCGCGGTGACGCGGCGGTAATCGTCTTCTTCGAGTCCCTTCAAGCTCACGGCGCCGAAAATTTCCTCCGGCGTGCTGAACTTCGTCAACAGCCACTGAAAATAGTTCGCCCCTTCGATTCGCCGGCACAGTTCATCGGCCATCATCGATTTTGCCGTTCCCGGCGGCCCGATTATCAGAACGTGATTCGCCGACAGCATCGCGACGATTGCGCCATCGATCAAGTCGGTTCGTTCGAGGAACATCCGGTTCAGTTCCTCGCGGATTCGCGCGAGCTTCGATAGTGCGGTGTCTGCCATTGGGTGCGAGCCGATCCATCGATCAGCTCATCATGATTTCTAGCAGACCCGAGCCAAACACTTAACCCCATGCGGAGCGGATGCGCCCGCGCGTTGCGTCGAAGCTTGCCGCGGCGCCGCTGCTGGCGCTAGATCAGATAACGGTGCGCGGCTTGGACGATCCTCGTCGTCGCCAGGCGTGCGCGCAGTAGGAGTGTGGCAATGGAAAAGGCGCTGAGCGGGGTCAAAATTCTGGACCTGACGCAATTCGAGGCCGGCACCTCGTGCACCGAGATGCTTGCGTGGCTCGGTGCGGACGTGATCAAAGTCGAGTCGCCAAAGATGGGCGAGCAGGGCCGCTGGCTGCTCACCGAAAAGCCGGGCGTCGATTCGTACTACTTCATCCTGCTCAACGCCAACAAACGCGGCATCACGCTCAACCTCAAGAGCGAGAAGGGCCGCGCGATGTTCATCGACCTGATCAAGCAAGTCGATATACTCGCCGAAAATTTCTCGCTGGGCACGCTCGAAGGCCTCGGCCTTGGCTACGATCGCCTGCGCGAAATAAATCCGCGCCTCATCTACCTGACCATCAAGGGCTTTGGCACGCACGGCCCTTACAGCAAGTACAAAAGCTTCGACATGATTGCGCAGGCTGCCGGCGGCGCGATGGCGCTCACCGGTTTTCCCGGTTCGCCCCCGCTCAAGCCCGGACCCACCATCGGCGACACCGGCACCGGCATGCATGCGGCCATCGGCGTGCTTGCTGCGTACATCCAGCGCGAACGCACCGGCAAGGGACAGAAAGTCGAAGTCTCGATGCAGGACGCGGTGCTGAACTTCGTGCGCGTTCCCATGATGGGTACCTACGTCACCCACAAACCCGCGCCGCGCGTCGGCAACCGGATTGGCGGCGGTGGTCCCGGCGACATCTATAAATGCGCGCCCGGCGGCGACAACGACTATTGCTACATCCTGTGCACCTCGCCCGAGATGTTCGAGAGCCTGTTGAAGGTGATCGGCCGCCCGGAAGTCGCGAGCGACGAGCGTTTCGCGGGACGAAACCGCGCCAAAAACGTCGACACGCTGACCGCGATGATCAACGAGTGGACCGGCCGTCACACCAAGTTCGAGGTGATGCGCATCCTCGGCGAAGCCGGCGTCCCATGCGGCGCCGTGCTCGACAGCGTCGAGTTGCTGGGCGATCCCCATCTCAAGCAGCGCGGCATGATCGTCACCATCAAGCATCCCGTGCGCGGCGACTTCACGATGCCGGGATGCCCGGTGCGCCTGGAAGATTCGCCCGTCGAAGTGACAGCCGCGCCCCTGCTGGGCCAGCACAACGCCGACGTCTATGGCGATTTGCTTGGACTCGGCGCCGGCCAGCTCGAAGACCTCAAGCGCGAAGGCATCATCTGAGGCTGCGGCTGCCTTGATCGGGCACGGCGATTTGTTCGAAGCGATCGAATACCTGCGCCGCGAGGGCGAGAGCATCCTGGCGCGCTTCGCACGCTCAAAGCGCGGCGTCGCGTACGCCGATCTCCGTTTCGAAGTCGTTTTCAATCGCGCCGGCGCCGCTGTGGGCGGTGAGCCGCGCGACGGCTCTGAGAGCGAAAGTGCTGCGTACGCAGTCTCGGTTCATGTCGCTGACAGGGCGGGCCCTGTCGGTCACGGTCAGACCGGCGCCGAGATTGGCGCGCTGGCGCGCCAGCCGGCCAAACTCGGCGCCGAACTCCGGCGCGGGCTCGGCGAAGCCTACGATCGCGCGCGCTTGAGCGCCCAGCATAAGGCCGATCTCATCGCACGCCTTGGCGGCGCGGCGACAGGCCTCCTCGTGGCGCAACTTCCACACCGCGAAAAAGCTCGCGACGACGTCGCCGCGAGCTTTCGCCAGGACCCGCGCTCGCTCTCGACCGACGCGCTCAAGAAAATATCGCTCGACGCATCGCGCGAAGTCGCCGCACTTGGCGACGCGATCGCCTACCAGGCCGTCGCCGCGATGACCGAGTTGCGGCGCGAAATTTTCATCGACACCGACGGCACCGTCGTGTCCCAGGCGTACGCGTTTTCGCAGGGGGACTGTTATGTCGTCGCGCAAAACGGCAGCGGCCACCAGGAAAGCTACGACTCGATCGGCCAGCAGCGCGGGCTCGAGTGCTTAAGCGAGGGATGGCGCGGCGAGTTGATGCCGAATCCTGACCTCGCGCGGTTTTGCGCCAACCTTGCCACCGAGGCGCGCGAGCTTGCCGCCGCACCGATCCTGAGGCCTCCCGATGGCGAAGTCGTGGTCGTTACCGACCCGCATTTCAACGCGCTCGTCTCGCACGAGGTGATTGGCCATCCATGCGAAGCCGATCGCGCGCTCAAGATGGAAGCGGCTTACGCCGGGCGCAGCTGGTTCCTGCGCTCGCTCGCCGACAGCCAGTTGGGCAAGGCCGTCGCATCGCCACTGCTGTCCGCCTGCTCCGATCCGAGCCTCGACGGTTACGGCCACTACGGCTACGACCACGAAGGCACGCGCGGCCGCCGTGTGACGCACATCGACCGCGGCATCTTCAGAGGGTTTCTCAATTCGCGCGCGACCGCCGCCGTGCTTGGCGCGGAGCCCAACGGCTCGGCGCGTGCGAGCAAAGGATGGCATTTGCCGCTGATCAGAATGTCGAACACCTTCTTCCTTCCCGGGGAAACGCCGCCCGAAAAAATCATTGCGGAGGTCGAGCACGGCTACTACGTCTGCGGCCATCAGATTCCCTCGATCTCCGAGTCACGCGAGAACTTCCGAATCTCCGCACGCCGCATTTATGAAATCGATCACGGACGAATCGGGCGCCTCTATCGCTCCGGCAGCGTGATCGCCGACTCGAAGAGCTTCTTCACCAAGGTGGACGCGGTCGGCAACGATCTGCGGCTGATCGCGATCCCCAACTGTGGCAAGGGACAGCCGATGCAGGTCAAGCGCATGTCCAACGGCGGGCCGACGCTGCGCTCGCGCGCACGGCTGGCGGGCAACTGATGCGCACGCTCGGCGAACTCAAGTCCTTCACCCGCGCAGCAACGGGGATTCTCGCGCGCGAGAAGGACCTCGCGAGCTACGAAATCTATTGCGCCAGCGCCGAGCATCGAATCGCCCGCCTCAACTACACCTCCGACATTCCCAGCCGCGGCCTCGAGGAGTTCAAGTCGCTTCATGCCGACGGATTCCAGCTGCGGATCGTGATGCGCCGTGATCCGCACGAAGTCGGCGCCGCATTTGAAGCCGGCGATTTCAGCTCCGACTCCGTCCGCGACGCGCTCCGCCGCGCACGCAGCGCCGCCGTCATCGATCCGCATTTCCCCGGCTTCCCGTCCGGCGCGCTCGGCCGCAAGCCCGGGCTGTCCGAAAGAAGCGATCTGGCGAGAGTGGGGGACGGCGCGATCGCTGCTGCCGCGTGGGACGTGCTGGACGGCGCACTGACAGCATTCGCGAAGCGGTCCGGAAGCGATCGCTTTGGCGCGTCTCGAATCGAACACCCCGGGCTCATCATCGGTGGCGACGTATCCGTGATTCGCGATCGAATCGCGATCTTCAACTCGAATTTCGCTTTCGCTGAAGTCCGGATCGACGAGAGCGCGCATTTCAACGCCTCCGTCACGGCGATAGTCGAATCGCTCGACGCCAAGGGTACCGCCGGCGCGCTCGGCGATTGCGCCGCCGCGATGCGCCGCGCCGCGCGCGGGCTGGGCGGCGACGCCGTCCGCCGCGCGCTTGCCCTCTCCCACGGCGCGCGGCCCGCGTCGGGAAAATTTCGCGTCGTGCTTGGACCGCAGCCGGTCGCCGAGATTCTCAACTACATGGTGATGGGCTCGCTCACCACCGGTGCATTTCACGCCGCCAGTTCCGCCTATCACGCAAAATTCGGCGCGCCCGTGATGGATTCACGCTTGAGCCTTGCCGACGACCCGGCCTTTAGCGCGGGCGCGATTCGCCGCCGAATCACCTGCGAAGGAATCCCCACGGGCCGTGTCGAATTGATCCGCGACGGCAAGCTCGTCGGCCTGCTCTCGAATTTCTACGATACTCACCGCCTGCTCACCGACGGGCATCGCGCCGAAAAGCTCGGCGCGCGGGCGCCGGCGAAACTCGACTTCGCGGCGCTGAGCGGTTACCGGCTCGGCGAAGGCGGCGGCCGGCGCTTCGACGCAAGTCCCGGCGCGGCGGGCACCAACGTCGTGATGCGCGCGCGCGGCGGAGTTACGGACCGCGAACTCGTGCGCGCCATCGGCGACGGAATTCACGTCGGACGCATCTGGTACACCTATCCAATCAACGGCCGGCGCGCCGGCGACTTCACCTGCACCGTCAGCGGCGACTCCTATATTGTTCGCGACGGCGAAATCGCCGAGCCGCTCGCCCCCAACTGTCTGCGCATCAACGCGAACATCGCCGATGTGTTCGAGCATCCGCTCGCGGTCGGAATGCGGCCGCATCCGGCCACCGTATGGGGCTCGCCCGAGGCCTACTACGTTCCCGCTATCGCCGCCGGCTCGATCGCACTGGCCGAAGTCGCCGCCACCTGACTGCCTGCGATGCTCACTCACATCCGCGCGATCACGTCGCGCGAGATTTTGCCGATGCAATCATCGGTGCGACGCCTATAGCCGCGAACACGCGATGCATCACGCGCATCGGATCCTCGGGATGCAGCTTTGCCAGCATCGCGCGCAACTCGTCGTCGAATGCCGCAACTCCTTCTGGCGCAAGGCTCGCCCCGACCCCGGCGCTTGCGCGAATCCGCCCGCGCCACGCCTCGTGCGTGTAGATCGCGTCGAGGTCGAAGGAAAACGTTTCGATATTTGCAAAGCCCGCCACCGCCATGTCGCGCAGCCACAGCGGATAGATTCCCAGTCCGCCGCCGAACTTCCATTTCGGATTGTGTTTCTCTATTAGCTTCTCCGTCGCCTCGGTCATGTTACCGGGCAGCGCAATCCAGTCGAAATGCGCGATCACGAGCCTGCCCCCCGGCTTCAACACCCGCCGCGCCTCCGCCGCCGCGCGCGGACGGTCGAACCAATGCCAGCATTGTCCCGCCGTCACGAGATCGAACTCCGCCGCCGCCAGCCCCGTCTCTTCCGCGGCCGCATTCACGTACTTCACGATGGCGCCAGCGCCTCGATCCAGCTCCGCCGCCTGCTCCATCAGCGGCGCCGACCGATCGAGTCCGGTGACTTCGCATCCCCGAGTCGCCAGCCCGCGCGCGATCGTCCCCGTGCCCGTTCCCAGGTCGAGCGCGCGCATTCCCGCTCTCAGGATTCCCAGCGCGTTGAGCCGCTCGAAAAATTCGTCGGGGAAACCGGCGCGATGACGCCCATAGTCGTTGGCGGTCTTCCCAAAATCGGCTGTCAGCTCCTTGAATCGCACTTCCGCCGAGCTCATGCGCTGCTCCTCCCGTGAAGTTGACTGTATATAACCGCCCCCATCGAGTGCAGTGTTCAAGAAAATGCGTTAGAGGTGAGCTTGCTGCGTATCCATCGCGACGCGTTTGCTCCGGTGCCCCACATGGGACGGGCTTAGGGGGTTGGCTAAATGGATTTCGAATTCACTCCTGAACAGCAATCGTTCCGCCACAAGGTCCGCGCCTGGCTCGAAGCGAATTTGCCCAAGGACCTGTGCGTTGACGACGCCCAGGACGAACGTGTCGCGCCCAATCGCGAGGTCTTCGAGCGCCGCCGCGCGTGGCAGGCGAAGCTCCACGGCGCCGGATACGCCGGCCTCTCGTGGCCCAAAGAGTACGGCGGCCACGCCGCCAGCCTGATCGAGCAGGTCATCTGGGACGAGGAATATTCCCGCGCCCGCGCGCCCGTGCTGCCCGGATATTTCGGTTTGGGACTATGCGGCCCCACGCTGATGAATTGGGGGACCGAGGCGCAGAAGAAGCGCTTCATCCCGCGAATCCTCGGCGCCGACGACATCTGGTGCCAGGGCTACTCGGAGCCGGGCGCCGGTTCCGATCTCGCCGGCTTATCGACCCGCGCGGCCGACATGGGCGACTATTTTCTCGTCAACGGCCAGAAGGTCTGGACCTCGGGCGCGCAATACGCTGACTGGATGTTCATGCTCGCGCGCACCGATCCCGAGGCGCCCAAGCATCGCGGCATCAGCTACCTGCTGCTCGACATGAAAAGCCTGGGCATCACTGTGCGGCCGCTGGTCCTGATGAACGGGCACTCGCATTTCAACGAAGTCTTTTTCGACAACACGCAGGTGCCGAAGGAAAACCTGGTTGGCCCGCTTAACGAAGGGTGGAAAGTCGCGATGACGACGCTCAGCTACGAACGCGCGTCCGCCGGCGGTGGCGGGCACGGCTCCCAGGTCCGCCGGCTCGCGGAACTCGCGAAGATCGTGCACATCGAGCGGCAAGCCCGCGTGGGAACAGGAATGGGTGCGCCAGCAGCTCGCGCAATTCATCATCGAATGCGAGGCCGCGCGCTACACGCGCCTGCGCTCGCTCACCCGCCTGTTGCGCGGATTGCCGCCCGGACCCGAGGGCTCGATGCTCAAGTTGTTTGGCTCCGAGCTCGGCGTGCGCATCGCGCGCTTCTCGACCGAGCTGCTCGGCGCCTACGGGCTGGTCGGCGAGCCCACCGGCGTCGTCGCCGATTCTCCGCGATGGCTGAACCGCGTGCTCAGCTCGCGCCAATACACCATCGCCGGCGGCACCAGCGAAATCCAGCGCAACATTATCGGCGAGCGCACGCTCGGCCTGCCCAAGGGATGATCCCCGAATTAGACACTCCAATGATCGACGGGGGACTTAACATGGAATTCGAACTGCTCTGCGAGATTGAAATCGAGCTCGCGCCGCCACCAATAGTAATTCCGGATACGCCTGACGGAACGCGCGTGGTCGTTCACGTCAGCGGCGGCAAATTCGAAGGCCCGCGCTTCAACGGCAAGGTGCTTGCCAGCGGCGCCGATTGGTTCCTGATGCGCCCCGACGGCGTCGGTGTCATCGACGTGCGCCTGGTGCTGAGGACGCACGACCGTGAAAATATCTACATGACCTACAGCGGACGCGCGCAGTTGGATGTCGGCGGCCCGACCGCGCTGGTTATTGCCCCGACCTTTGCCGCATCGACCAATGGCAAATACGCCTGGCTTAACGCCATACAGGCGATCGGCGTAGGAGAGCCGAGCCCCGTCGGCGTGAAGTACAAAGTATATTTACCGAAGTAGGCTGCGATCGTCAGCCGGAGAGTTTTGCGCGCAGGATGTCGTTGATCACTTTCGGATTTGCCTTCCCGCCCATCGCCTTCATCACCGCGCCGACGAAAAATCCGAACAGCTTGTCGCGGCCCGCGCGATACTCGGCGACTTTCTCCGCCTCTGCCGCCAGTATCTTGTCGCAGGCGGCCGCGATCGCGCTTTCATCCGATACTTGCGCGAGTCCCAGCGCGGCGATTGTCGCCTCCGCCCCTTTTCCGGATTTTACCATCGCGGCAAACGCGGTCTTCGCGGCATTCAGGCTTATCTTCTGCTCTTCGACCATCCGCAGCAGCGCGCCCACCTCGCGCGCCGGCGGCGTCGCTTCGGCGAACGACTTGCCTGAGTCGCGGGAGACGCGCAGCACCTCGGTCATCACCCAGTTCGCCGCGCTCTTGCGATTCTTGAGTCCTGGCAGCGTGGCTTCGAAGTAGTCGGCGACGTCGCGGTCGGCGATGAGCACGCCCGCCTCGTATCCCGTCAGGCCCAGTTCGCGCTCGTAGCGCGCCTTCCGGTCAGCCGGCAGTTCGGGCATCGAAACGCGCACCATTTCTACCATTTCGGCCGGCACAATCAGCGGCGGCAGGTCCGGCTCGGGGAAGTAGCGATAGTCATTCGCATACTCCTTCGAGCGCATCGGGCGCGTTTCCTTGCGCGCGGGATCCCACAGATGAGTCTCCTGCGCGACTTTGCCGCCCGATTCGACAATAGCTATTTGGCGCCCGACCTCATAGTCAATTGCGTCTTCAACAAAGCGGAACGAGTTGAGATTCTTAATCTCAGTTCTGACGCCATACTCCTTCGCGCCGCGCTTGCGGATCGACACGTTGCAATCGCATCGGAAGCTGCCTTCCTCCATCTTGCCGTCGGACGCATCGACGTACCGAAGTATCGCGCGCAGTTGGCGCAAGTACGCACCCGCGTCCTCGGCCGAGCGCAGGTCGGGCTCGCTGACGATCTCGATCAGCGGCACCCCCGAGCGATTGAAATCGACCAGGCTCGCGTTTTCGCCGTGGATATTCTTGCCCGCATCTTCCTCGATATGGATTCGCGTGAGCCCGATTCGGCGCGGCTCGCCGTTCTCAGCCGGCGGCAAATCGATATAGCCACCCTTGCAAATGGGAGTTTCGTACTGACTAATCTGGTAGCCCTTGGGCAGGTCGGGATAGAAGTAGCTCTTTCGATCGAAAATAGAATAGGGCGCGATGGCGCAATGCGCCGCCAGCCCGGTTCGAATCGCGAGTTCCACCACGCGGCGGTTGAGCACCGGCAGCACGCCCGGCATCCCCATGCACACCGGACAGACGTTTTCATTGGGGCCCGCGCCGAAAGTCGTCGAGCATCCGCAGAACAGCTTCGAGCGGGTCAGAAGATGGGTGTGAACTTCGAGCCCAATCACCGCCTCGTATGCTTCCCGATTCATCGCCAGCGTCCGTCAGACCGCGGGTGTCCGCGGCTTGAATGCTCCCGTGCGCTCGAAGGCGTCGCCCGCGCGCAGGATTGTTTCCTCGGCGAACGGCGGCGCGATCAACTGCATCCCAATCGGCAGATTATTCGAATCGTGGCCGCACGGAATCGACATCCCGGGCAGACCGGCCAGGTTCACCGAAATCGTAAAGATGTCCGACAGGTACATCGTCAGCGGGTCGTTCATCTTCTCTCCGATCTTGAACGCGGTGGTCGGCGCAACCGGCGTGACGATCAAATCGCACTTTTCGAACGCGCGCTCGAAGTCGGTGCGAATCAGCGTGCGCACCTTTTGCGCCTTCAGATAGTAGGCGTCGTAGTAGCCCGCCGAGAGCGCGAAGGTGCCGAGCATGATTCGGCGCTTGACCTCGGCGCCGAATCCAGCGGCCCGCGTCGTTTCATACAGCGCGATATTATCCTCGGCGTTGACGCGCAGGCCGAAGCGGATACCGTCGTAGCGGGCGAGATTGGCGCTCGCCTCCGCGGTCGCGACCAGGTAATACGCCGCGATCGCGTAGCCGGTGTGGGGCAGCGAGATTTCGACGGTCGAGGCGCCCAGAGATTCGTAGCTCTTGAGCGCGGCGCGCACCGACTTTTCGACCTCGGGCTGCATCCCTTCGACGAAATATTCCCGAGGCACGCCGATTCGGAGTCCCTTGACGTTGCCCGTCAGCGCGCGTTCGTAGTCGGGCACCGGACGCGCCGAGCAAGTCGAATCGCGAACGTCCTTGCCGGCCAGGGTGCGAAGGATTATTGCGGCGTCGCGCACCGATCGCGCAAACGGACCGACCTGATCGAGCGACGACGCGTATGCGACCACGCCGTAGCGGCTGACGCGGCTGTAGGTCGGCTTGATCCCGACTACGCCGCAGAACGACGCCGGCTCGCGAATCGATCCGCCGGTGTCGGTGCCGAGCGACCCCAGGCATTCATGCGCCGCGACTGCGGCGGCAGAGCCGCCCGACGATCCGCCGGCGACGCGCGCGGTATCGTGCGGATTCATCGTCGGCCCGAACGCGGAGTTCTCGGTCGAGGAGCCCATCGCGAATTCATCCATGTTCGTCTTGCCGACGAAAATCGCGCCGTCGGCGCGCAGGCGCTCGATCACAGTCGCGTCAAACGGCGGCACGAACGTCTCCAGGATTCGCGACGCGCAGGTCGTGCGAATGCCCTTCGTCGCGTAGATATCCTTGATGCCGAGCGGAATCCCGCACATCGCCGGCGCGTTGCCCGCGCCGAGGCGAACGTCGGCCGCGCGCGCCTGCTCGAGCGCCTGCTGCTCGCACACCGTGATGAACGCGTGAAGCCGGGGCTCGGCCGCGGCGATGCGCTCGAGGCAATCGCGGGTCAGTTGCGTCGCGGTGATTTCGCGCGCGCGGAGCTTCGACGACGCCTCGGCGATTGTAAGTTTGTTCAGTTCCGATGCCATGCAGAGGATTGTCAGCTAAGTTTCTACTCGATTATTTTCGGCACTTTGAAGTAGCCGCGCTCGCGCGAAGGCGCGTTCGCAAGCATCGCGTCGGCGTCGGGCCGGTTGGTCACTTCGTCGTCGCGCATGGGCGTGCCGGCCTCGCCGACCTGCGTCGTCGGCGCGACATCTTTGGTGTCGAGTTCGTTCAATTTATCAACGTAGGCAAGCATCTCGTCCATGTCGGCGCGCAGGCGCTCTTCCTGTTCCGGCGACCATTCCAGGCGCGCCAGACGCGCGACATGGCGCACCTGCTCAAGTGTTATCTTTGTTCCGGCCATCGTGATTGCACGCAAATCGTAACATTCCGCGCGCTCCATGTCAGGGCCGTTTTTTCCGTTGCGTCGTGTCCGTCGAGAGGAGGAAGAATCACCTGCGCGGTGGTGCAGGGGTGACCCCTGCACCCAGTATTAAGGCCGCCCGCCGATGGCGGGCGCGGCCCCTGCCAATGGCTTAATACTGCGCTGCCGTCGCCACGGCCAGGGGCTGCGGCCCCTGCACCCGCATTGAGAAGACGCGAAAATCTGCGCAGCGCATCTTTTCGCGACTACGCGATGGCAGGGCTGAGCCCTGCACCCAGTATTAAGGCCGCCCGCCGATGGCGGGCGCGGCCCCTGCCAATGGCTTGATACTGCGCTGCCGTGCCAACGGCCAGGGGTTGCGGCCCCTGCACCCGCAGTATCAATCGAAAAGTGCGCCGAAGCGCCCTTTTCTCTCGGTTTCTCGCGCGAGAGCAAGAGACGCGGTTGCCGCGTATCTCGCGATTCTCACTGCGCCCCCCGTCGCCACGGGGCGCCCCGCGCGTAGCGGTCCGCTCCCGCTGGCTCTCCTTCCCGCCAAACTGCGATAAAGTGTTACCCATGTCTCCGGTCGGCCAGATCCTGAGCTGGTTATGCAACGGTCTCTTGGGGGGTGATCTCGCGAGGATGGGGGCGCATTGGATAAGATGAAGCCGCGCGAGTCGATGCGGCGAGCGGTGGCGTGGCTGGCTGCGCTTCGAGGAGCGGGCGCGCTGGGGCGGCGCGGCGAGCGCGCTGCTGAAAAGCATCTGCGGCGCATCGGCTACCGGATCGTCGAGAGGAATTTTCGCGCCGCCGGAGCGGAAATAGATCTCGTCGCGATCGACGGCGACACTCTGGTCTTCGTCGAGGTCAAGACGCGGCGCTCGCGCGTGGCGGGCGCGCCCGAAGAGGCCGTCGATGAGCGCAAGCAAAAGCGGATGCGGCGCGCGGCGGAAGCGTTTGCGACGGCGTTATCGCGCGGACGAAATCGAGATGCGCTTCGACATCATCGCGGTTGACGCGTCGGGCAAGCGGCTGGAAATTGAACTGCTGAGGAACGCATTCTGAATGCTGGATATCAAGCTGATTCGTGAACGGCCCGATTTCGTAAAGGGCGAACTGGCCAAGCGGGGCATCGATCCCGCCGAAGTCGATCGAATCCTCGAAGCCGACCAGAAGCGTCGCAAGCTTCAAGGCGAACTCGACCAAATCCGCGCCGACCGCAAGCGGCGGGCGAGAGAGGTCGGCAAGCTGCCGCCTGAGCATCGCGCTGCCGAGATCGCCAAGATTCGCGCCGAGGAAGCCGACGAAGAGAAGTTGAGCAAGCTTTCCACCGGCTTCGTCTTAGCCGGTGGAGTGGCAAACATCGGCAGTCCCGTGGTGCGCTTGGGCACGGAACTCAGTCTCGCGGAGCGCAACGTCGAGGAGTTGGCGCTCGACTCTCCCCAACATTCCGCGGCCGTACGTCGTCGTCGGCGCCAGTGAGGCCGACAATCGCGTAATCAAAACCGAGGGAACGCCAAAAGAGTTCACCGCGTTCAAGCCGCTCCCGCATTGGGAAATCGGCGAGAATCTCGGAATCATCGATTTCGATCGCGGAGTAAAACTCTCGGGCACGCGTTTCTACGTCCTCAGCGGCGCGGGCGCGAGGCTCGAGCGCGCGCTGATCGCGTGGATGCTCGACGTCAAGACTCAGGAGCAGGGCTACCTCGAGATAATCCCGCCGCTGATGGTGACTCGCGAGACTGCCACCAGCACCGGGCATCTGCCCAAAAACGCGGACACGATGTACCACGACGACGAGGATGACTTCTGGTTTATCCCGACCGCCGAGGTTCCGCTGACCAGCCTCCATCGCGACGAAACTCTCGACGAAAGCATCCTGCCGATTTACCTGACCGCGTACACGCCGTGCTTCAGGCGCGAGAAGATGTCGGCCGGGCGCGACGTGCGCGGTATCAAGCGCGGGCATCAGTTCGACAAAGTCGAGATGGTCAAGCTGGTCCGGCCGGAAACGTCGGACGATGAATTCCACAAGATGGTGAACGATGCCGCGGAGATATGCCGGCGGCTGAAAATTCCGTTTCGCGTGGTCGAGCTGTGCACGGCGGACCTGAGCTTCGCCAGCGCGGTGACTTACGATCTGGAACTGTGGGCGCCGGGATGCGCCGAATGGCTCGAAGTCAGCTCCATTTCCAACTGCACGGACTTCCAGGCGCGCCGCGCGAAGATTCGTTTCAAGACCAAGGGCGGCAAGCCCGAGCTGGTGCATACATTGAATGGTTCCGGGCTGGCGCTGCCGCGGACACTGATCGCGGTGCTGGAGAACTATCAGAACGAGGACGGCAGCGTCACGATTCCCGAGGTCTTGCGGCCTTACATGGGCGGAGTGGACCGGATCGGGAAGATTTAAGTGTGAAACCCACCGTGGGTTTCACACTTCCTTGGGCAGGGGCTGCGGCCCCTGCACCCGCAGTGAGAAGACGCGAAAATCTGCGCAGCGCATCTTTTCACGACTACGCGATAGCAGGGGTGACCCCTGTACCCGCAGTGAGAAGACGCGAAAATCTGCGCAGCGCATCTTTTCACGACTACGCGATAGCAGGGGTGACCCCTGCACCCGGTATTAAGGCCGCCCGCCGTTGGCGCGCGCGGCCCCTGCACCCGCAGTGAGAAGACGTGAAAATCTGCGCAGCGCATCTTTTCACGACTACGCGATAGCAGGGGTGACCCCTGCACCCAGTATTAAGGCCGCGCTCCGTTGTCGCGCGCGGCCCTTGCCAACGACTTAATACTGCGCTGCCGTCGCCACGGCCAGGGGCCGCAGCCCCTGCCGCTCACCGCGCAGGTGATTCTTTCTTCATGGCTGGCGCCTGCCCCCTGCTGATTTCGCTGAAGATTCGCGGGTTCACCGCGATTTTCAGCCTTCGTAACACTCCCGCAACATTTGATGCGTATCATTGCGATGACGGTCAGTCCGGTCGCGACGTGGTGATCGGCGCCGATAATGAGCGGGTCAGCAAATTCTGAAGGAAGAGTTCGCTTGTCCGAATTAGAAGGTTCGATGGCCGAGAGCATTCCGGCGGTCCGGCACGAGCGCACGAGAGCGCCCGTGCACGCGCGTTTGTTCGGCGATCGAATTTTCAATGCCGCGACATTTATTTTGGCGCTGTCGATTCTCGCGTTGCTGTTCGGACTCGCGGTTGCGCTGATCGCCGACAGCTTTCCGGCGATTCGGACGTTCGGCCTGCATTTTCTCGTCAGCACGCAATGGGATCCGGTTGCTGAACAATACGGCGCGCTGCCGTTTATCTACGGGACCTTCGTTTCATCGTTGATCGCGCTGGCGGTCGCGGTGCCGCTGAGCATGGGCGTCGCGCTGTGCCTGAGCGAGATGGCGCCGGACTGGCTGAGCCATCGGCTGGGCTTCCTGGTCGATCTGCTGGCCGCAATTCCGAGCGTCGTGTACGGCCTGTGGGCAATATTCGTGATGGGTCCGTGGATTCGCGACTACGTCGAACCGCCGCTGGAGCATTGGTTCGGCTGGCTGCCGTTGTTCCAGGGTCCCAAGGTGTCGGTCGGGATGCTTTCGGCGGGAGTAATCCTCGCTATCATGATCATCCCGTACATTTCGTCGGTTTGCACCGACGTCTTTCGCGTCGTTCCGCACACGCAGCGCGAGGCCGCGCTCGCGCTCGGCGCGACCAAGTGGGAGATGGTCACCACCGCGGTTATCCCGTACGGCATGACGGGCGTGATTGGCGCGATCATCCTGGGGCTGGGCCGCGCGCTTGGCGAGACGATCGCGGTGGCGATGGTAATCGGCAACTCGGCGGAGATTTCCGCGTCGCTGTTCAAGCCGGCGGCGACGCTGGCCAGCGTAATCGCCAACGAATTCGCCGAAGCCACCTCCGACCTGTATGTGGCCGCGCTAATCGAACTGGGACTGGTGCTGCTGATTCTCGGAATCGTGCTCAACGTAGTGGCGCGCGCGCTGGTGCTCGGCGTGCAGCAGCGCCGCTATCGGGAGACGGGCAAGTAATGGCCGCCGGCATCAGCACTCTTCAGGGCGAGACCAGGTATCGCTATCGCAAGTTCAAGAGCGATTCGATGATGGCGGTCACGGTCGGCGCGACCATCGTGACGCTGATCCCGCTGTTCCTGGTGCTTGGCTATCTGCTCACCAAGGGCGTCGCGAGCCTGAACTGGGCGTTCTTCACGGCCATGCCCGCGCCGGTGGGCGAAAAGGGCGGCGGGATGGCCAACGCGATCGTCGGGCACGCTGGAAGTGGTGGGGATCGCGTGCCTGATCGGGGTGCCGATCGGGGTCGGCGCGGGTCTCTATCTGGCGGCCAATCGCGCGAGCCATTTCACCAACTGGGTACGTTTCTCGGCGGACGTGCTGATGGGCGTGCCGTCGATCGTGATTGGAATCTTTGCCTACGCAGTGATCGTGCGTCCGTTCGGCGGGTTCTCGACGCTGGCCGGTTCGGTCGCGCTGGCGGCGATCATGATTCCGCTGGTCACGCGCACCACCGAAGAGATGGTGCTGCTGGTGCCGCCGGAACTGCGCGAGGCGTCGCTGGCGCTGGGCGTGCCGAATTGGCGCACGACGCTGTCGGTGGTCGCGCGCACGGCGCTGTCGGGAATCACCACCGGCGTCATCCTGGCCGTGGCCCGAGTCTCGGGCGAGACGGCGCCGCTGCTGTTCACGGCGTTCGGCAACCGGTTCTGGTCAACCTCGCTGTTTCATCCGATCAACACGCTGACGGTTCAGGTTTACACCTATGCGATTTCGCCGTTTGCCGACTGGCAGCGGCAGGCGTGGGCGGGCGCGCTGGTGCTGACGGGGATAATTCTCGCGCTCGAGTTGGGCGTGCGATGGGTGACGGGCGGGGCGGCGAAAGCGCCAAGGTAGCCATGGCTGAAAAGCTGGTCGTCAAAAATCTCAACGCGTACTTCCACAAGAACCGCGCGCTGCACGATGTCAGCCTGGCCTTCGAGCAAGACCGCATCGCCGCGATCATCGGACCCTCGGGATGCGGCAAATCGACGCTGGTGCGATGCCTCAACCGGATGCACGAGGTGGTGCCCGGCGCCACTGCGACCGGCGAGGTGATGCTCGACGGGAATAACATCTACGGCGACGGCGTCGATCCGGTGCAGGTGCGGCGGCGAATCGGGATGGTGTTCCAGAAGCCGACTCCCTTTCCAACCATGTCGATCGAGGACAACGTCGCGGCAGGGCTGACGCTCAACGGGGTGCAGGTCAGCCGCGCCGAACGCGATCAGGTAGTCGAGCGAAGCCTGCGCCAGGCGGCGCTTTGGGAAGAGGTGAAGGATCGCCTGCGGCGGCCCGGGCGGCAGTTTGTCGGGCGGACAACAGCAGCGGCTGTGCGTGGCGCGCGCGCTGGCGGTTCAGCCCGAGGTGCTGTTGATGGACGAGCCATGCTCCGCACTCGATCCGATCTCGACCGCGCGCATCGAAGAACTATTGCTGGAGTTGAAGTCGGCGTACACTATCGTGATAGTGACCCACAACATGCAGCAAGCCGCCCGCTGCTCAGACATGACAGCCTTCCTGTACACGGGCGACCTGGTCGAATACGGCGAGACCAAGCAGATATTCACGAATCCGGCCCGGCGCGAGACCGAAGACTACATCACCGGGCGATTCGGCTGATACCGGGGAAAAGTAAAATGGACAGCACCCAGCCGCAGCATACCAACAGGCAGTACGAAGAAGATTTGCGCGGCCTGCGCGCGGGTCTGCTCAAGATGGGCGGACTGGTCGAGCGCCAAATCGCCGAGGCGGTCGATGCGCTGGTTAATCGCAACAGCGAGCACGCCCGCGAGGTGATCGCGCGCGACGAAGAAGTAAATCGGATGGACAACGAGATCGACGAGCAGTGTATCCGGCTGCTCGCGCTGCATCAGCCGACCGCCAGCGATCTGCGCTTCATCACCACCGGACTGAAGATCACGACCGACCTCGAACGAATCGGCGACAACGCGGTCAACATCTGCGAGCGCACGCTCGAACTGAACGAAGTCCCGCAGCTCAAGCCGTACATAGACTTGCCGCGGATGGCGGAGATCGCGCAGTCGATGGTCAGGGACAGCATCGATGCGTTTATGCGCGACGACACCGACCTCGCCGACCAGGTGATCGCGCGCGACGACGAAGTCGATCTGCTCAACTACCAGGTCTATCGCGAGCTGCTCAGCTACATGGCCGAGGATCCGCATACCATCGGGTCCGCGACGCGGCTGCTTTTCATTTCCAAGTATCTTGAGCGTATCGCTGATCACGCGACCAACATCGCCGAAATGGTGACGTTCATGGTCAAGGGCAAGATGATCCGTCACGACGAAACCAGGAAGCGGGCAACTTGATTGGCAAGAAGTGGAGGAGGTGAAGCGATGAATCAAACCAGCCAGGCTACGAACGCGGTCTCCGAGGCGCAACGCGGAGTTCGCTACCGCGTGCTGATCGTTGAAGACGACGCCGATATTCGCGAACTGATCCGCTACAACCTCGCGCAGGAAGGTTTCATCGTCGAGGAGGCGGCCGACGGTGCGCAGGCGCTCGAGCGGGTCAAGCGCCGGGTACCCGATCTGATGGTGCTCGATCTGATGCTGCCGGGGATGCCGGGGCTGCAGGTCTGCCGCCAGATGCGCGCCGAGCGCGACACCGCGCATCTTCCGATTCTGATCGTCACCGCCAAGGGCACCGAGGTGGACAAGGTGCTCGGGCTGGAGATGGGCGCCGATGATTACGTGGTCAAGCCGTTCAGCCCGCGCGAGCTGGTCGCGCGCGTGAAGGCGCTGCTGCGGCGCGCCAATCCGCTCTCGGAGCCGGACTCCGGCGGCGGTGCGTACGAGAAGGGGCGGCTGCGAATGGACTTCGGCACCTACCAGGTATTCGTCGATGCCAAGCGCAGGGAGCTTGCGCTGCGCGAGTTCGAACTGCTCAAATTCTTCGTGCAGCATCCGCTGCGGGTGTACACGCGCGAACAACTGCTCGACATGGTGTGGGGCCGCGACACGTTCGTCGAACCGCGGACCGTCGACGTGCACGTGCGCCGGCTGCGCCAGCATATCGAGCGCGACGACGCCAATCCGGAATTGATCCTCACGGTGCGAAGCGTCGGTTATCGCTTCAACCCCGAAGCGCTTGGATAGATCACCGACCTCGCGCCTGATCGCAGCGGTAGGAATCGGCCTCGCACCGGCAGCCATATTGCTGGTAGTGCTGGCCGCCACCGGAGCGGCGCCGGGCGTGTGGGTCGCCTTCGTAATCGTGCTCGGGCTTGCGTTCGGCGCGATTTCGGCCACCGCGATCGGACGCACGCTGTCGCGCCGCGCAGAAAGACTGGACGCCGTTGCCGCCGCGCTGCAGGACAGGCGTCCGCCACCGCATCTACTGCCCAATGGAAGCGACGCGATGGGCCGCGCGGAGCGTCACTTGCTCGACGCCGCCGATGCGATCGTCGCCGATGTGGACTCGCTAGCCGAGCAGCGCGACGAGTTCGAGGCGATCCTGCGCAGCATGACCGAGGCGGTGGTGGTGACCGGCGCGCGCGGGGAGGTGGTGCTGCTCAACGGCTCGGCGCGGCGCATCTTCGCCCTGGGAGCCGACACGGACTATCGCGATCGTCCGTTCGTCGAGCTATGCCGCGACCCGCGACTGCAGGAGTTTGCCGGCCGCTCGATGCAATCCGCGGACAACAAGGTCATGAGCGCGGAAATCATGATCCAGAATCCCGCGCCGCTTTACGTGAGCGCCAGTGCCGCGCAGATTCGCACCTCGCGCGGCGCGGCGTGGGTGTTCGTCTTCCACGACATCACGCAGCTCAAGTCGTACGAGACTTTGCGCGCCGACTTCATCTCGAACCTCACCCACGAGCTGCGCACTCCGCTAAGCGCGCTCTACGGCTACGCCGAGACCCTCATTCAAGGCGTGGACGATCGCGAAACCGCGACGCGCTTTCTCGGCATCATCGAGCGGCAGGCGCGCCGGCTGGCGCGGCTGCTCGACGACCTGGTCTCGCTTTCAGATTTGGAGCGCGGGCTGACTCCGCTCAAGCTCGAGCAGCTCGAGCCGTCGCGCGTGCTGTCCGAGGCGGCGGAGCTGATGCAGGAGCAGGCGGGACGCCACGGCCTGCGCCTGGAAGTGAAATGCCCGCCGGGATTGCCGAAGCTGGCCGGCGATCGCGACCGCTTGCATCAGGTGATGCTCAATCTGATCGACAACGCGATCAAGTACACCCCGCGCGGGGGCCGCGTCACGGTCGAGGCTCGCGAGATCGCGGGCGCCGACGGAGCAAACGCAAAGCCGGGCGTCGCGCTGATCGTCACGGATACGGGAGAGGGAATTCCCGCGGCCGATATCCCGCGCCTGACCGAGCGATTCTATCGCGTCGATCGGGCCCGCTCGCGCGAGCTCGGCGGCACCGGCCTGGGCCTGGCGATCGTCAAGCACATCGTGCAGTTGCATCGTGGCGTGCTGCGGATCGAGAGCAAGGTGCATGAAGGCACGACCGTCTCCGTCTGGATTCCCGCCGCGCAGCAGGGGTGAGCAGGGGTGACCCCTGCACCCAGTATTAAGGCCGCCCGCCGTTGGCGGGCGCGGCCCCTGCCAACGGCTTAATACTGCGCTGCCGTCGCCACGGCCTGGGTGACCCCAGCCTTGCTCGCGAGGCCGCGATATGAAAATTTCTAGAGTTCCGATGCGCCATTAGCTCAGTGGATTAGAGCGGATGACTACGGATCATCAGGTCGGGGGTTCAAGTCCCTCATGGCGCACCATCCATCCCTCGAATTGAAGATTGCGCCCGGCGCGGCTTGCGCTCGAATCCCGGGCGCGGCTAGCGAGGCGCGGATTGCGCGCGACGAGCAGGCGCAGCGACCGTGAAGCCCCACTCGTAGAGCTTGCCGGCTTCTTTCAGAGCAACCTTGTAATGGCCGGGCGCGAGCGGTTCGCGCGGGATCATCACCGCCGCGCCGCCGCGTGCGAGTCCCGCCTTGACCGCCGCGGTCTGCTCGGCATTGCGGCCGGCGTACGACGCCGCGGTGATCAGGCAGGTTTCGATCTCGACGCCGTCGCGCGAGACCAAATCCGACGATACTTCGAGGCTGCCATCGGGGCCGTAACCTTTTCCGAGTTGAATCGAAATCGGAGTGCCGGTGGGAGTTTTGTAGCCGGGACATGAGGACAATGGATCCGGGTAGTCGCCGCCGGCGTACGATTGCAGATCAACGGTGGCGCCATTGGGCGGAAATTCGACCGGCGATCGCAACCGCCCTGTCTCGATCGGAATGAGTCCGAGGCTCGGATTCCAGAGTCGATCGCTCGGGGGTCCGTCGTAGAGCGCGAGGCGTACCGACTTCTCCAACGCGAAGCGACCCGGGATCACGATTGCGCACTGGCCCGGGTCGCAGTACGCGCCGAAGCCGACGACCGAAAATTGCGGCACCATCGGAACCAGGCCGCCGAACGGCATCGTCATCATGCGATCGACGAATTCAGCGCCGCTCAAGTCGATCTTCCGCGCGGCTATGACTACTGCGTCTCTGCCCGCCGAAGCACCCTCGTCGGTGTAGAACGGCTTGCCTTTGACCTCCCATCGGAAAGCGTCCTGCGGCATTTCAAAATTAAGCCGTTGGTTGTCGAGGACGATATCGCCGCCGGCAATTCCGTTCTTGACGAGATAGCGTGCGTGATTATACGCGCCGGCACTGATGGCGCTGTCGTTGACGACCGGCGGCAGCTTTGCCATCGCGCGATAGTAATTCACCCGCGCGTTGGCGCTTGATGCGAAATCGGGCGGCACTCCGGGCGATGGCGGATTGGCGGACTGCTGCGCGCCGGCGCGGATGGCTATGAAGATGGTTGCGACGCCAAGCAGGACGGCAAACTTGAAGTATCGCATGAAGAAATGCTCAAGGCTCGGAACAGTATCCCCGCGCGCGCAAATACTTTGCGTCGTCGTCGGTGACCGGCGGACCGGTCATCACTTTCGCCCAGGTAATTGACAGGGTCAACGTGTTGATCCCGCAGTCCACCATGAAGAGTTCGTCGCCATTGAGCCTCGATACGCTGATCATGAAATCCGCGGCGCCTGACGCGTCCACGAGCGGGAAGGGCGTCCACCGGGTGCCGCTCGCATCGACACTCCGCTCGCGAGCGTTGTTGCAGATTCGGGCCGGATCGACTCTGCATCCGTTCATGACGACCACGTCCGTCGAGCCGCCGCGGGCGTCCGGCGCGCCCTGCGACGCGCACGCCGCGATCGCCGTCGATACGAAAATAAGCAAAACCAGCACACTCCGCTGCATTTACCGCTCAAGGCTCCGAACAGTATCCCCGCGCGCGCAAATACTTTGCGTCGTCGTCGGTGACCGGCGGACCGGTCATCACTTTCGCCCAGCTAACCGACTGATTCAGCGTGTTCATCCCGCATTCAACTTGGAAGATTTCGTCGCCGTTGAGCCTCCTCACCGGGACGAAGATATTCGCCGTGCGCGCGGAATTTTGCTCGACCATCCGCGGGTCGGCCTGCAACCCGGTGTTGCTCATGTCCACCTTTTGGCCACGGATGTTGTTGCAGATTCGCGCCGGATCGACCCTGCATCCGTTCATGACGACCACGTCCGTCGAACCGCCGCGGGCGCTCGACGCGCCCTGCGACGCGCACGCCGCGATCGCCATCGATACGAAAAGAAGCAAAAGCAGTACGCTCCGCTGCATCTGAGATCCCTCCCGCCTGAGGACAGGCCTGCGATCCCACCGCAACGTAGCAGTCCGTCAACTCACTGACAACAAACTGTCTCGCTATGGAGTCAACAGCGCGGGATCTCGAACTGTGCGTTCCCGAACGCCGGGAATGTGTTGATGCGGGAGAGGTGGGTAACAGTTCAGACCGGCAGCATGAATAGCGCTTTTTCGCATAGGCACGGGAATGAGTGCGACGCATCCCACCCTCTCCCCCCTTCCCAAAATGGGAAGGGGGACAAGCGCGACCAGCCCTTCTCCCGCAAGGAAGGCGAGCAAAGACCGGCTATTCGAGCCGCCAGAGCGAACGCGCGGCGTTGGCGGAGCGCTCGACGAACTTCTTGCCGTATTCGATCTGCGCCTCGAAGATAGGAGCGAGCGGAGTTTCCTTGGCCCACTTGGTGGCGGAGGCCTGGAGATCGATCGCCTGATTGGCGACTTTCTCGCTGGTGTCGATGTACCACGCGGCGAGCTTCTTGGCGCCCTTGACGCTCAACACGTTGCTGCGCAAATTGCCGATACTCTCGAACACTCCCGCATCATGCGGTTTGTGTGCCGAGTGTGTCTCTTTGTGTTCTGACATTTTTTCTCCTCCTGATTTTCGGCGCGACGCGAGCCCGCCGGTTGGTTGATTAAGCTTAACCATCGAATCTGATTTTGCCCGTTTCTTTGGTCGCATCGGCGACGAAACCGGCAGGTTCTATGCCTGTGTCTCAATGATCCGTGGCGCGCAGTGCAGACCGATCGAGCGTGCGCATCGTGCCTTCCATCCAGAGCGAAGCGATCTCGTTAATGGCCGACATCCTTGCTGAACTCCGCCGGGTCGCTTCCCGGCCACGCCGAAAATTGGTAAGCGCTGGATTTCTGCGCCGCGGCCGGCGATTTCTCCGCGTCACGCTCGGCGACCGCGGCGCGAAGTTCCTCGCGCATCGATCGAACTTCGATCCGAATCGCTTCGACGTCGGTCGCCGCCGACAGGCCGACTGCGGGCCACAGCGCGGCGAAGAAGGCGCCCGCGACGGCGCCGTTGAACCGCTGCCATCGAAGCACGATGTCGATTGCGCCGCCGAGCACATTGCCGACGGCGGGACTGGCGAAGAGCCGATTGGTCAGGTCGTTGGCGGCGCCGACGACCGTGTCGTACGCGGTCCAGGCAATTTCATGAACTTGGCGATCGATCCCGCCTTCCGCAATGACGCGCTTGACCATGGCGGTTGGCGGCTCAGGCATCAGGCATTCGGCGAGCTTGAGTGTCTCGTCGGAAAAAGAGGAGTCGTTGGAATTGAGGTTGAGGCTTGAGTTGCCGTTGCTATGAGTCATCGCAAATATCCCCGGTTCGGTAGTCCTGCGTCGATATTAATTCTGTAAGTTATACTAATATAACAGTTACGTCAAGAATTAGATACAGTTAAGTTCGTTGGAGCGCCGGCAAAAGCCGCGAATTGGAAGAAATGGGGCCGCTGCCAGATTCGCGACAACGAGAACGTTTGTGGTAGGAGAAGGCGGGAGTGCGCGATACCCAACCCTGACTCGGCGAAGAATAAAAGATGGCATCGGACAAATTCGTCAGCGCGAACGCTCTGCGGCTTCATTATATCGACTACGGCAACGACGGCGCGCCGTGGGTCGTATGCGTGCATGGGCTGACCGGCAACGCGCACAACTTCGACGCGCTCGCGCCTCATCTGACGCCGAGCTATCACGTGATTTCGGTTGACGTGCGCGGCCGCGGCGACAGCCAGTGGGGTCCGCCGAGCGAATATATCCCGCAAAATTACGTGACCGACCTGGCGCGGATGCTCGAGCAGTTAGGCTGCGCGCGCGCGAGCCTGATCGGCACGTCGATGGGCGGGATAATCTCGATGATGTACGGGGGAGGATGGCCGGAGCGAGTCGAGCGGCTGGTACTGAATGACATCGGCCCCGAAATCGATCCGGCGGGAGCGGCGCGAATAGCGAGCTACGTCGGCGAGGCGCCGGAGCGCTTCAGAGATCTCGGCGAAGTGGTGAAGTACTACAAGCAGAATTATCCGCCGATGGCGAAACTGGCGGACAGTGCGGTCGCCGAGCAAGTGAAATGGTCGGTCAAGCCGGGGGCGCAAGGCGATCTCGTCTGGAAGATGGATGCCAGCGTGCGGCGGCCGCTTCGCGGCGGGACCGCGCAGAATCGCCTGGATTTGTGGGTGCCGTACGCGCGAATCGCGTGCCCGATTCTGATCGTGCGCGGAGCGGACAGCGATATCCTGGATCGTGCGACGGCGAGCCGGATGTGTACGGTGCACCAGCGGACGAAAGCCGTCGAGGTGCCGGGAGTAGGGCATGCGCCGTCGTTGACGGAGGCGGAATCGATCGGGGCGATCAAGGAATTTTTCGGGCTGTGAGGGGACCGGCGCCTACTTTCGCTGTATCAGTTCGATCCTGTAGCCGTTGGGATCCTCGATAAAGGCGATCGGAGTCGTGCCGTGCTTCATCGGGCCGGGCTCGCGCACGACGTTGACGCCCTTAAGCTTCAAGTCGGCGCAGGTTTTGTAGATGTCGTCGACGCCGAGCGCGATGTGTCCGTAGGCGGTGCCGATCTCGTACTTCGAGGTTCCCCAATTCCAGGTCAACTCGATGACCGCGGTTTCCTGCTCGTTGCCGTAGCCGACGAAGGCGAGGGTGAACTCGCCGCCGGGGAAGTCGTGCTTGCGCAGGAGTTTCATCCCGAGCTTGCCGCAGTAGAAGTCGAGCGACTCGTCGAGGTTGTTCACCCGGAGCATCGTGTGCAGCAGGCGCATGCGGTTATCCAATCGTTGCCGGAGTCCGACTTTCCGTAATCGCGAAAGTATTGTCAAACGGGCAGGGGTGAGCAGGGCTGAGCCCTGCACGCAGTATTAAGGCCGCGCTCCGTTGTCGCGCGCGGCTCCTGCCAACGGCTTAATACTGCGCTGCCGTCGCCACGGCCAGGGGGCTGGTCTCCCTTTGCAGAGCGCGGGTTGAATGTTTTAAGTTCAAGCGCGACAGGCGCCTTGCGGTCAGTGGGGTGATCGTCATGGCCGGCACGGGACAGCGGGCCGTGCCAGGAGAAATGCGCGATGGATTTCAATTTCAATCCCGAAGACGAAGCGTTCCGGATGGAGTTTCGCGCGTGGCTGGACGCCAACAAGCAGTTTGCGCCGCGCTCGCGCGAGCTGTTGATGGCCGAGGGCAGGAACGCGTTCGAAGAGCAGAAGCGCTGGGCAAAGAAGATGGCCGAGGGCAGATGGCTCGCGCCGAACTGGCCGGTTCAGTATGGAGGGCGCGGCGCCGGTATCCTGCAGACGATCGTCTATAACGAGGAACTCGCGCGGGCGGGGGTCGCGGCGCCGATGATCGGGATGGGCACCACCATGTTCGGGCCGACGCTGTTGCATTGGGGGACCGAGGAGCAGAAGCAGCGCTTCATCCCGCCGATAATGAAAGCCGAAGAAATCTGGTGCCAGGGATATTCCGAGCCGGGAGCGGGCTCTGACCTGGCTTCGCTGCAGACGCGCGCGGTCGAGGACGGCGACTACTTCGTCGTCAACGGGCAGAAAGTGTGGACGACGATCGCGCAGTACGCCGACTGGATCTTCCTGCTGGTGCGCACGGATCCCGACGCGCCCAAGCATAAGGGAATCAGCTACCTGATGGTCGATATGCACAGTCCCGGGGTGACGGCCCGGCCGCTGGTGCAAATCACCGGCACCAGG
The DNA here is from genome assembly GCA_963743865.1 of uncultured delta proteobacterium. Taxonomy (GTDB): domain Bacteria; phylum Desulfobacterota; class Binatia; order Binatales; family Binataceae; genus Binatus. Next base: position 1,771,391 of record CAVURG010000006.1, on the reverse strand, counting down.
GGTTTCAACGAAGTTTTTTTCGAGGACGTGCGGGTGCCGAAGAAAAACCTGGTCGGCGAGAAGAACCAGGGCTGGCAGGTGGCGATCACGACGCTGATGTTCGAGCGATCGGGCGGTGGCGGCGATCGCGGCGTGCTCACGCAATGCCGCGAGCTGGTGGAGCTTGCAAAATCGATCCCGCGGGGCGGCGCATCGGCGTGGGATGACGCGAGCGTGCGGCAGCAGATCGCGCAGTTCCACTGCGAGGCGATGGCGCTGCGCTACACCGGCTATCGGCAACTGACGCGCCGGCTGAAGGGGATGCCGCCAGGGCCGGAAGGATCGATGATGAAGCTGTGCGGCACGGAGCTCAACTTGCGCATCCAATTGTTCGCGATGGAGCTGCTCGGGCCGTATAGCCAGCTCGAATTCAACACGCCGTTCGCAGTTGACCGGGGCAAGTGGTCGTTTCGGATGCTGGCGGCGCGCGGCGGCACGATTGCGGCGGGCAGCAATCAGATCCAACATAATATTATCGGTGAGCGGGTGCTCGGACTGCCCAAGGGCTGAAACGCGCGCGAGCCGGGAATCAACGGAGAAGGCATTCAATCGATGGACTTCAACTATACGCCGGAAGACCAGGCATTTCGCGCCGAGGTGCGCACGTGGCTCGAAGCAAACAAGAAATTCGCTCCGCCACCGAGCAATATCATGGCCGACGAGGGCGTGGGCGACTGGCAGGCGCGCGTCAACTGGCACAAGCGGCTCAACGAGGGCGGCTGGGTGGCGGTCAACTGGCCCAAGGAATACGGCGGGCGTGGCGCAACCGTCATGCAGCGGCTGATCTATCGGGAAGAACTGAGCCGGCTGGGGCTGAACGAGCCGATGATCGGGATGGGAATCAATCTGCTCGGTCCTACGCTGATACATTGGGGGACCGAGGAACAGAAGAAAAACCATATTCCGAAAATTCTCAAAGGCGAGGAAGTCTGGTGCCAGGGATACTCCGAGCCGGGCGCGGGCTCCGACCTCGCGTCGGTGCAGACGCGTGCAGTTGACGATGGCGACGATTTCGTGGTCAACGGACAGAAGACGTGGACCTCGATTGCGCAGCATGCAGACATGATCTTCGCGCTGGTGCGCACCGATCCCGCCGCGCCCAAGCACAAGGGAATCAGCTACCTCTTGATCGATATGCACAGCCCCGGCGTAACCGTGCGTCCGCTGGTGCAGATGACGGGCGGCAAGGGCTTCAACGAAGTCTTCTTCGAGGATGTCCGCGTGCCGAAGAAAAATATCGTCGGCGAGCGCAACAACGGCTGGCAGGTCGCGATGACCACGCTGCTGTTCGAGCGCGGGGGCGGCGGCGGCGAAGGCGCGATGGGCGAGGTCTATGAGCTGGCGCGGCTCGCCAGGCGCATCCCGCGCAGCGGTGACGGTTCAACCGCGTGGGACGATTCGAGCGTGCGTCAGAAAGTCGCGGAGTTCGCCGCTGAGGCGCAGGCGCTCCGATACACCGGCTATCGGCAGCTGACGCGCCAGTTGAAGGGACTGCCGCCGGGGCCGGAAGGCTCGATGATGAAACTGTGCGCCACGGAGCTCGCGCTCAAGATTGCGTTGTACGCGATGGAACTGCTCGGGCCGTACAGCCAGCTCGAATTCAACGCGCCGTTCGCGGTTGACAAGGGCAAGTGGTCGTTCAGAATGCTCGCGGCGCGCGGTCCCACGATTTACGCCGGGACGAATCAGATCCAGCACAACATTATCGGCGAGCGCGTACTGGGGCTGCCCAAGGGCTAGCGCGCACCAAAATCGAAGCGTGTCTTCGCGTGCGTGATGCCAGCATCGCGCACGTTTTTTTTTCACTGTTCACAGTTCACACATATTTCGCCCGAATGACTTTACTGTTACGGCATTTCGTGGGATTGTCGCGCGAACGCGCGTACACAAACGCCAGGAGACTGATTAGCAACCAGGATGCTGCTGCAACTTACCGCCTCCGCGTACTTCGACTTCCTGCGGCAGTTCGCTTCGCTGGTTCGCGACCCGGTCGGCTACGGCGTCGGAGTGCCGCGCGGCGACGGCCATCCGGTACTGCTGATTCCCGGATTCACCGCGGGCGATTGGTCGCTCGGCACGATGGCGCGATGGCTCGGGCGCGTCGGATACCGTCCGTATCTGTCGGGAATCGATCTCAACGTCGGATGCCCGCGGCGCACGATGGAACTGGTGGGATGGCGGGTCGAAAAGATCGCGCGCGAAGCCGGCCAGCGCGTGACGATCATCGGGCATAGCCTGGGCGGCGTACTGGGCCGCGCAATCGCTGCGGCAAACCCCGCAAACGTGCGCCAAGTGGTGGCGCTTGGCTCGCCGATTCGCGACGGATGGACGGGAGTGCACGACCAGGTCCGTCCTGTGCTGCAGGCGATCCAGTTTTTCTGGCAGACGTTTTACGACGATCCCGAGAATTGCAGCACGACCGAATGCTCATGCGCATTCGTCTCCGCCGTGTTCGCGCCGACCCCGGAAAAGGGCCGCTTCAGCGCCATCTACACGCGCCGCGACGAGATCGTGCATTGGCAATCGTGCATCGACGATGAGGGATCCAATTTCGAAGTCTCCGGACTGCACGCCAGCTTGATCGTCAATCGCGAGGTTTACCGAATCCTCGGGTCGATCCTTGCAGACGCCCCGGGTGAGAGCGCCGCCGCTTGAACCTTACCCGCCGCTGGTCCTATTCATCGTAGCGGGAAATTCCAGGCAAGAAGAAATTTCCAGCGTGGCGGTTAGCGATTTCGCCGGGGCGCGATGACGCGGCGCTACCGCCCATTCGCCATGAATGTCCGGCGCGTATCACCGGCGCAAGATTGTCGGTGGATTGGAAAATGGTAATATCGCGCCATCGTTGACGGCTGCAAGGAGGAAAGAATGATCAGATACGCATTGATCGCGGCTGTCGCCGTTTTTGCAGTCGCGTGCAATTCTTCGCCGTCACAATTCCCCGAAAACACGGTCGGCGGTCCCAACGTCGTTTCTTCCGTGCAAGCGCCGATGGCGACGGCGACGACGAGTCTTTCGCTGGACTGGGGTAAGAAAGGGCAACCCGGCCAGGTCGCGATCGCTGACGTATTGAGCTACGGCGGCTCGAAACCGACGATCACTGCGCCGGCCGGCTGGCTGGTGATTCGCGACGATTCCACGCCAACAACGCGGCAGTCGCTGTATTGGCATGCAATCCAGGCGAACGACGCCAGCACGGCGACGTGGGCATTCAGTGCGCCGGTCGATGCGCAGGGCGCGATCGTGTTGCTGGACAATGTTGCATCGGCCGCGCCGGTGGATATGACAAGTGGCAACACCGGCAACGGCGGCACACTGACCGCCAGGTCGATTGCGACTACCGCCGACGGAGATTTGATCCTTAGTTATTATGTAACCGACTTCCATCTCCCCGGGCTTTTGGGATCGTCCCCGCAGATGCCAGCCGATACAAAAACGCTGATGAATCAGGAAGCGGCCTCGCACGAATTCTGGATACTCGCGACCTATCAGAGTCAGAACGGCGTCAGCGAAGACCAAGTCTGCAGCGCCGCGCAGCTTTTCAACTGGGCCGCTGCGCAAGTTGCGATAAAACCCGGCATCGCTACCCCATCGCCACAGTGAGCATCGACCTGACCGAATCGCACCCCGGTGCGAACCGCCCAAACCTGGCGACCAGCCGCCGGTTCTTCGTGGCCGCCGTGGTTTTCGCGGTCGTCGGATACGCCGTCATTTTGTGGCACGGATGGCGCCTGACGCGGCTCGACATAATTTCGGCAGTCGTCGCGCTGGGAGCTCTGACGTATTCATTCTGGCTGAAAGATTCGGAGCGGTTGATCGTCGAAACAGCCGCCAAGCGCGACGAGATGATTTCGCAGTTCGCCGTCTTCGTTGCATTCCTTGCTTTCTACGCAATAACCGCGGGCTCGGACACCAGCCCGTTCAATGCCCACGTGCGCCAGGCGTTCGCTTTCATCCACGGCCACACTTACATCGACGCGCCGAGTTACATCGAGCATGCGCAGCTTGGGCATTACAGTTACCAGCTTCATCCGATCCTGCCGGCGCTGTTGCTGATGCCATTCGCAGCGATCTGGGGGATGGACACCAACCAGACGATTTTCTCGATCGTCTTCGGCGCGCTCGACGTCGCGCTCGCCTGGCGCCTGCTCGGGCGTTTGCGTCTGACGGTCAACGCGCGAACATGGCTCACGGTTTTCTTTGGCGCGGGCACGATCGTCTGGTACGAGACCGTCCACGGTACGAGCTGGGGGGTGTCGATGGTGGTTGCAATCGCGATGACGTTGATCGCACTCGACGAGACGTTCGGCAAAGCGCGCCCCGCGATCGTCGGGATGTTTGCCGCGCTCGCGGCGCTGGCGCGCTACGATCTGGCGTTCGTCTGGCCGATATATCTTGCGCTGCTTTACGCGCGGGGAGAGCGCAGAATTCGCGAATTGGCGTGGTTCATACCGGGCTGCGCGGCGGTGGCGGTGGTGTACATTACGTTCAACGAAATTCGCTACCAGAGCATGTTTGATCGCGGCGTATTTATCTTCGCGCCACCGGGGTCTCATCTGTTTGGATGGGAGCACTTTCCCGGAAACTTCTACACGCTATTCTTCATGTCCACGCACTTGGACGGCACGTTCCCGTACATCCATCCGACTTTCGGCGGCCAGGCACTTATTCTCACCAGCCCGGCATTTATATTGGCGCTGCGGCCAAGTTTCCGCCGAATTCAAACCGCGCTCGTCGGCGTTGCCGCGCTGATCGCTATGACGCCGAGCCTGTTCTACTTCACCAACGGATTCGCGCAGTACGGCACGCGTCATTACCTGCACACGTTTCCCTTCCTGTTGCTGCTGATTGCGTTCGGCGTGCACCGGCGGGCCGATCAATTGACGCGCATCCTGATTGCGGTTTCGGTCCTGATGATTGCGTTTGGCGTGTGGCATGAAAGATTCTATGGGCTCAACGCTTAACGGGGTTAATGCCAGGAATCGACCAGACCAGTTACGCCCTCGGTGTGCTGTGCGGCTTGTGCCTGCTAGTGCTGCTCGCGGCGTCGCTGGCGGTGGCTATCAGGCCGATGCTGCGCGAGCGCGACCGGCGCTTCGAGCTCGTGCTCGCGATCCTCGTCGCGTTGGCAATCCTTAAGCTCGTGCTGTTGCGGTTTCTGCCCGGTGACCTGGTTGACCTGCTGCAGTTTGAATCCTGGGGCGCGGCGATGGCGCGGTTCGGGCCGGCCCACATCTACGATCCTCAGTACGTATGCAAGTACACGCCCGCTTATCTGTACGCGCTGTGGCCGGCGGCCGCATTAGCGCCGGACTCCGGAGATGGTCTGCGCCAGTTCATCGAGATCCCTTCGATTATTGCCGACCTGCTTCTCGCGATCAGCGTGTATGCTGCTGTGCGGCGGATAGCTGAGGTTCGTTTCGCGTTGCCCGCGACCCTGCTTGCGGCATTCAATCCCGCGTTGATTTATTCGAGCACGGTATGGGGACAGAACGACTCGGCGCTGGCCTTTCCGGTTCTTCTGAGCGTCGTAATGGCGGTTGACTCGCAGTTCGCGCTGGCCTGGGCGCTGGCGATTGTTGCCGCGATGATAAAATCGCAAGGTCTAATTCTGCTGCCCATTCTGGCGGGGTGGACGCTTATGACCGGCAAAGTCAGCGATTGGTTCAAGGCGGCGGGAGCGGCCCTGGTTACTGCAATCGTAGTGCTTGCGCCTTTCCAGCTTGCGCGTCCGTGGCATTTCCTTCCGGACCTATACGGCTCGTCGGTAGGTTGGTTTCCGTGGGCGTCGCTCAACGCGTTCAACCTGATGTTGGCCCTCGGTGGAATGACTGTACTAGACAGCGACAAGGTATTCGGACCGGTTTCGTTTTTCATGCTGGGAAACTTTCTGTTTGGAATAGCCTACCTCATCGCGGGATACATCGTTTGGCGCCGGCGCGCGGGATGGAGTCTGATGTTTTCCGTTTTCCTCGTGTACCTGGAGATGTTCGTTTTTGCGCCTCGGATGCACGAGCGCTATCTGTACTACGCGGTCGCGATGCTTGCGCCGTTGGTGTTCAGCTCCTGGGCGACGATCGTGCTCTACGCTACTCTCAGCGCCACGCTGTTGTTGGACATGTTGTACGTGTTCTTTGAGTTGGTATTTGTGAAAGGGGTCGTCGAGGGACACCTGATTATTGGGCCCAGCGGCCGATTTGAGCTCGCGCTTATCAACGTGATGGCTTTCGTGCTTGCCGCCATCTACGGACTTGTCATGACCTCTCGGACCGCAGAGCGGGTGCCAGCGTGAAAAAGCCGAATCGTTCCGAGGGGGCTCGCTAGATGCCATTGTCGTCGCCGCGGCTGCGATGGCTGCGCAACGAGCGCGTGATGGTGCCGCTCGGCGCGGTCATCTATGCATGCGTCTTCGCTTATCCGGTTTTAACTCACCTCTCGACCCCGGGTACCCTGTGGGATTGGGATTTAGAACTGGGTCAAGAGTGGGCCGCCTGGGAAACGGTAACTGTCTTTAGGCAGATTCCGCTCTGGAATCCTTACAAGTGCGGGGGGCTGCCGATGCTGGCGCATCCGCTCGGCCGCGTCGTCGCGCCAACCTTTCCGCTTACGCTGATGTTCGGGCCGGCTGCGGGTCTGCATTTGTCGATCCTGATGTTCCTGGCGATTGCATGGTCGGGGACATACGTACTCGCACGCGCCCTGGGCATGCGTCCGCTCGCTGCGTTGGGCGCGGCGCTCGTCTTTCCGTCGAGTTCGTGGTTCGCGCTACAAGTGGGCTCCGGTCACATTTGGACGTTCGGCTTTGCCTGCCTTTCATGGCAGGTGGCGTTCGCGATGCTTGCGGTCGAGCGCCGTCGCACCGGCTTCGCCGTGCTGGCCGGCTTTGCGCTGGCGGTGGGGTTCCTCGAGGGCGGGCCGTATCCACTGGCATTGTGCGGACTGACGATCGCGATGCTCCTCGCGACCGTGGCAGCGCTGCGCAGGAGCTGGTGGCCGTTGTACGTCCTGGGCGTGATTTTCTGTTTCGCCGTCGGGCTTTCGGCAATCAAGCTGCTTCCCGCCTACTTCGTAAGCATTAGCGTCCCGCGCCGGACCGCGGGCGACGAGGTCAACACGCTTGCGGCGCTTGCGACGGATCTTTTTTCCCGCACGCAAAACCTCTTCTTGCCTTTCCCCAACGGATTCAACTTCTGGGAATCCGGCGCGTACATCGGCCTCTTCGCTCTGCCTGCAGTCGCCAGCGTCTTCACCCCGCGCCGCAGCGCTGCATGGCTGATTGTGGGCGCGATCCTGCTGCTGCTGGAGCGCGGCGCGCTGCCTCCGCTTCCGCTCTGGCCCTATCTGCACCACCTGCCCCCCTTCTCCTCGTTGAGGGTTCCGTCGCGCTTCATCATCTGTTTCGCATTGGTCGTAGCGATTCTCGCCGGATTCGGATTCGACTGGCTCGCGGCAAGCGCGCGTCCGTGGGGTGCGATCGCCGCAAGCCTGCTTATGGTTGCCGCTGCAGCCGACTGCTGGGTGGTGGCAGTGTCAATCTATGGCGGAATCTTTTCCTATCCCGCCCATCCGGGACCCGCGATGGCATCCTTTCGCCAGATCCGCAACGTTCCCAACACCAACAGCATGCTGTTGCCCGCGATGCAGAACGAGGGCATCCTGGTGTGTTACGAATACACTTACTGGCCGACCTCTGCCGTGGGATTCGGCCAGCCCGGTTATCGCGGAGAGCAGTACCTGCTCGGCCCAGGCTCCGTGACGCTGGTGCGATGGACTCCCAACCGCCTCGAATACACCGTGGACGCGCAGACCCCTTCGGTGATGGTCGTCAATCAGAACTACGATCCATCGTGGCGAGTCACGTCGGGACCGAGCCATACATTCTCCCAGGATGGATTGCTGGCGGTGCGGGTGCCGGCCGGAAAAAGTCGAATCGTCCTCAGATACATCAGCATCGCGACAATTTGCGGGATGGTAATCTCAATTCTGACTGCTTTCGCCGCATTTTTGCTGATCCGATGGGAGTCGCGACGGCCGCTTCGAGACGCGTAATTTTGACACCTGACTAGCAAATCGCTTACGCTGGCACGCTCAATCCGGCAAGCTGGAGATGGCCGAGGCCTGGGGGTGGGGATTGGCGCCGGCTTCGCAACCGATGGATTTCCAATGCATGGGATAACCGGCCCCGCGCATATCACGAACATGCTCGCGACGTGGGGCTATCTCGCCATTTTCGTTGTCGTGTTCGCCGCCAATCCGGGCGCCCCGGCGCCGGCTGCGACAGCTCCAACTGCGTCTGCGCGGCTCTTTCTTCTCTCGCGGCCAGAAGCGAAGTGGCTGACTCTCGGTTCCTTGGCCTTCGCGTTTGTCTTCTGCTTTCCGATCTTTTTCGATGGATCAGTCTCGGGTGCGCCGATCTCCAGTTGGTTGCTGGCTTGGCCCCAACTGAGGTTCAACGGTGGGATTCCGGGCGACATCGATCGCGATGTGTTCATGGAGTTGCGATGGGTCCCTTACTACACGCTGACACATTTTCATCAATTCCCGTTCTGGAGTCCCTACAAGTGCGGCGGGATGTCCATGATCGGGAATCCGGAAGGCGCGGTAGTTACGCCGTTCATAATCCCTTACCTGCTGTTCGGCATGGCATCGGGCGTCATATTCGAGGTCTATCTGCATCTCGCGATCATGTTTGCCGGCGGCTACCTGCTGGGTCGCGAACTCGGCCTTCGCCCACTGGCGTGCGTAACACTCGCAGCGATGTTTCCCTCGAGTTCATGGCTCCCGATACATATCGGCATCGGCCATCTGAATTTTCTCTCGATAGCCTACACTCCATGGGTGCTCGCGTTGCTGCTCGCATCGTGCCGGACCAGGCGATGGTTCCCCGCCTTGCTGGGTGGATTGTTGTGCGCGCTGGCTTTGACGGAAGGAAACTACGGATTTGTCTTCACCGTGTTGCTGGTCGCGCTGCTGGCGATCGCTCTTACAATCTTCGGGCTGAGTCTTAGACCCGTAGCCGCGGCACTCTTGATAGGAGTGTTTGCGGTTGCGTTCAGTTCTCTTAAGCTGATTCCCACGGCTGAGTTGCTCAGTATATATCCGCGCAACTGGGGAGGGTCATGGCATAGCTGGTGGAGCGTCTCAGTATCTCTTTTTTCGAGATATCAGGATATTAGTCACCCGCTGCTCGCCTCTTTTTTCTTTTCCGAATACGCTGGCTACATCGGCGCGCCTTTCGCAGTGCTTGCCCTGATCGGAGTTGTCAGCGATTGGCGCAAAGCATGCCCATGGGTGTTGGGCTGCATCATCTTTCTTTTCCTCTACCGCGGCGATACGAGTCCTGACGCATTGGTTGTATGGATGCGCGAACTTCCGCTGGGCGGCAATATCGGATTGTGCGGACGCTGGGTTGTTCCGCTGGTGTTTTGCGTCGGCGTGCTGGCCGCACTGGGCGTTCAGGCGCTATGTGCCCGGCCAGGCAAATGGGGACCTCGGCTGGCTCTGATCATGGTCACCGTCGGCTTGATCGACGCATGGCTGGTAAGCGCTGAGAACTACCGCTACTTGTTCCGGCCTCCATATACAGCGCCGAACAGGATCGGAAACGTTTCGTCAGTACTGGAACGACTCACCAGGCGGCATGGTCGCTGCCAACCAGAATAACCTGGGCGCCGTGAACTGCGGATGCTGCGGCTACTACATCCCCCACGACCGCGTGCGCGGTTATAACCAGGCTGGCTATCGCGGCGAGTTCTACCTGCTTGGAGCGGGCGAAGTGAAGCAGACCATGTGGACACCCAACCGTCTGCGCTACGAGGTAAGCGTGCCCGCTGCGACCTCGCTGGTGATCAATCAGAACATGTATCCGGGGTGGCGGGTGGCTCACGGAGATGGTGAGACCTACTCGGACGGCGGCCTGATGGCCGTGCGTGTTCCGCCCGGACACCAGCAAATCGAAATCGTGTATAGGCCCACGCACATTCTCTGGGCATATTTGCTCACGCTCGTCGCAACGACAGTATTGGTCGCGGTCTGGCTGATTGAGAAGAAAGTCGAACCGCCACCGCGCGCTGTCGAGGCACCGCCGACATAAGAATCGCGAATACGGCGTTTTGCTCCGAGACGCGTAATTTTAACACCTGACTAGCCAAAAATCTCTCACGCTGGCACACTCAATCCGGCAAGCTGGAGATGGCCGAGGCCGGGGGTGGGGATTGGCGCCGACTTCGCGAAAGATGGATTTCCAATGCATGGGATAACCGACCCCGCGCATATCGCGGACATGCTCACGACGTGGGGCTATCTCGGCATCTTCATTGCCGTCTTCGTCGGCAACCTGGGCATCCCGGTGCCGGAGGAAACCGTGATGCTTGCCGCCGGATTCCTGGCCGGCCGCATGCTGCTCGATCTGCGAATCGTCTACGTCGCCGTAGTCGTCAGCGCGGTAACGGGCGACTGTTGCGGCTACGTCATCGGCCGCACCGGCGGACAGCGCGTGCTCGTTCGGCTCGCGTCCGCCTTTCCCTTCATGCGCACGCGTTACGACCGCCTGCAACTTTTCTTTCAGACCCACGGCAGCAAGGCGGTGTTCATGGCGCGATTTATCACCGGCGCGCGATTCATGGCGGGCCCGATGGCGGGTGCGTGCGGGATGCCGTTCTTCCAGTTCCTCGGATGGAACGTGCTCGGTGCGATCGTATGGTGCTCGCTCGTCGTCACGGTCGGCTACCTGGTGGGCGACGAATTGTATCGCGCCATAACGACGGCTCATCAGGCGTCGCGATGGATTGGGCTGGCCGGAATTGCCGTGGCGATCGTAGTCTTCGTCTTTTGGTGGAGGGACCGGCATCCTGCGGTGTCCCGGCCTCAATCGTAGCCGCGTTCGCGGCTGCGTCGCGATAGTGGCGCTGGCGCTTGCGCTGACTGGATGCAAGCCGCGCACGCGTATCGATCTGCATTATCTTCCGGGTTTCGTGCCGGGGTCGCAGAATATTTTTCGTCCCGCCAGAATCGCGGTGTCTCCCACGGCCGGAAATTTCGGCTCCGGCAATTCCAACGTCGGCATGATCTACGCCGCCGACGGCACTCCCCAGACTCCGCTAGTGGTTGCCGATGCGGCCCGCGTGTTCAACGGCGCGTTGATCAAGGGACTGGCAGACGCCGGTCTGACGCCGGTGACGCTCGACTCGAATCCGGGCGATGGCAAACCGCCCGAGGGCTCGGATTTCATCCTCACTTCCGACCTCGAACAACTCGAAGTGAACAAGCGGTTCGCAACGATCCAGACCGTGCACGGCCAGTACTTCTCGATGAGAGCCGTGGTGCGGGTAAAGTTCGAGCTCAAGAATCGCGAGGGCGCCGTGCTTTACTCGCGCGAGATCAGCGGCATCGAAAATGAACCGCCAAATCCCGTCGGCGCCGAGGTCTTTCTGCCGCTCGAGACCGAACCCGCCGAGGCGCTGTCGGTTGCACTTTCGCGCGCTGTCGGCTTGCTGATGCTACAGCCGGGATTTCGCGCCGCACTGCCGACGCGATCGATCGAGCCGACTCTCACTTCGACGCCGGCGCCGCAATCTCCCGGCGCGTCGCCCACGCCCTAGGAGAGTCAAATCGCCGAGCCGGCGGAAACCGAAGTGAATGCCGAACTTAAGCGGACTTGCCCTTGCGCGATTCTTCCCGGCGGCGCAGCTCGACGCGGCGAATCTTTCCGCTGACCGTCTTGGGCAGCTCGTCGATGAATTCTATCTCGCGCGGATACTTGTAGGGCGCGGTCACGCGCTTGCAATGCTCCTGTAGCTCGGTCACCAGCCGCATCGCCGGGCTCGGCGCCGGGCCTCAGCTTCACGAAGGCCTTGACGATTGAGCCGCGATCCGCGTCGGGACTCGCGACCACCGCGGATTCCATTACCGCGGGATGCTCGAGCAGGGCGCTCTCGACTTCGAACGGCCCGATTCGGTAGCCCGCCGAAATGATCACGTCGTCGGCGCGACCGACGAACCATAGATAGCCGTCGGCGTCGCGAGTGGCCTGGTCGCCGGTCAGGTACCAATCGCCGCGAAACACAGCGGCGGTCTCTTCGCGCATTTTTCCAATACTCGAGAAACAGCGACGGCGGCCGCTCGGGACTTACCCGCACCGCGATTTCGCCGATCTCGTCGACCTTGCGTCTCGGCCAGTTTGTCGTCGATCACGCGAACGTCGTGACCCGGGAACGGCAGCCCCATCGAGCCCGGCTTCACGGGCATCGCGGGCATGTTCGCGGCGAGGATGATCGTTTCCGTCTGCCCGTAGCCGTCGTGAATCGTGAGTCCCAGCCGCTCCCGCCACACCTCGATCACTTCGGGATTGAGCGGCTCGCCCGCGCCCGTGCAATGCCTCAGTTTCGGGAATGAGTAGTCCGCGAGGTTTTCCTTAATGAGTATTCGATACTCAGTCGGCGGCGCGCAGAAGGTAGTAACTCCGTAGCGCGCGATCAACTCGAGTTCTTTCGCCGCATCGAAGCGGCCGTTGTACATGAACGTCGTCACGCCGTTCATCCACGGCCCGAACAGCACGCCGTATGCCGCCTTGGCCCAGCCGGTGTCCGACGTTGTCCAATGGAGGTCGCCCGGCCTCAGGTCGAGCCAGTTAAGCCCCGTGAACCGATGACTGTAGGTATAGGCGTGACTATGCAGAACCGCCTTCGGTTCCCTGGTCGTGCCGGAAGTGTAATAGCAAATCGCCGGCTCCGACGACTTGCGTATTCGCCGTCTTGAACGCGGGCGACGCGTGACCCATATATTCCTGCAGGCTCATCCATCCGGTGCGGGCGGCGCCGGCGATCAGGTAGTGCTCGACGCTGGGGCATTGCTTGCGCAGTTCGCGCGATCATCGCGGCATTCTCGACGCCGGCGATTATCGCGCGCGCCCCGGAATGATTCGCGCGATACACCAGGTCCTTCTCGCGCAGCATCGAGGTGCACGGGATCACGATCGCGCCGAGCCTGAGCGCGCCGATATACGCCGCCTGCCAGAGCGTGATCCGCGGCAGCACCAGCAGGACCGCATCGCCGCGCCTGATTCCATGTCCGGCGAGAACGTTGGCGATGCGCTTGGATTGCTGCGCGATATCCGCGAACGTCAGCCGTGCGCGCCGGCCCTCGCTGTCTTCCCACAGGATTGCAACCCGGCGCGGATCTTCGGCGAACTTGTCGATGACCGCGGCGAAGTTGAAATGCTCCGGCGTCTCCCACCTGAAGTCGCGGTACGCGCGCCGATACTTCTCGATCGCTGTCGGAGTCTGATTGCGTCGGTCTTTATTGGATCGGTCATGGGCGCGAATTCCCGCGCGCCGCGCGCTCCGCCGGCGCTTGCGAGCGCTTCGCTGCCGCCTTGATATACTTCACCGTCACCGGCGACAGATCGTCGCGTTCGACGCGCACGTCGATTATCGCAAACGATTTGCATTCATGCGCCGCGCGCAGCGCATTTCGCAGTTGCTCGACCGTGGCCGCCTCGAATCCTGCGCCGCCCCAATCGCGCGCGAGCTTCGCATACGGCCACGGCGGAATCTCGAGCAGCTCGCGCCGCTCGGCGATCGGCCGGAAGATGCCCCATCCGCCGTTGTTGATCACCACCACGATCGGATTCACGCCCTTGGCCGGAGCGTGCGAAATTTCCGGCCCGGTCATCTGAAAACCGCCGTCTCCGCACAGCACCAGCGGCCGCAAGACCGCTGCCGATTTGCGCGCCAAGCGACGGCCGGCACCGCAAATCCCATCGAAGCGTAAAACCCCTGCGCCAGGTAGCCGCCGCTATGCGGCACCCGGATGTCGAGCCCGCCGAACAGCATGTCGCCCGACTCCGCGACCACCAGGTATTCGCGCTTGTCGGCCAGAAATTCGTTGACCGCGGCCAGGATCTGGCTGACCTTGACCGGCTTGCCGTCGCGCGCCGCAATCTGCGCGAAGATTGTCGGCGTAATGAACCTTCTCATGATGAAGCCGCAGCTTCTCGCGCAGCAGCGCGCGCGCGAAATCGCGCACCCCGGCGTCGGTGTAGGTGTGATACTTCACCTCGACCTTGCGATCGACCGCCCACACCGTTCGGCCTTGAATCACGTGCGGCGGACGGTTGCCGAAGTTCATGTCGGTTTTCAGGCATCCGAGGTTGAGCACGAAGTCGGCCGCGTCCATCCGCGCGACGATCGGCGGCGGACTGATCGGGCCGACGTGAACGCCCATGTACAGCGGATGGTCCATCGGGAACGCGCCCTTGCCGAGCACCGTCGTGAACACCGGCGCGCCCATCTGCTCGGCCAGCTCCACCAGCTCGTGCGACGCCTTGTAGCGATGAATCTCGATGCCGGCGATCAGCACGGGCTTGCGGCTCTCGTTGAACATCGCGGCGGTCTCATGCGCCGCTTCCTCGACCTTGCGCGTGTCGGATTCCTGGAAATGCAGCCGACCGTCCCATTCGATCAGTTCGTCGGGGACTTCGATCTGCCGGTCGACCATGTCGCGATGAATCTCGATGTAGCCCGGCCGCTGCTCGGCCCAAATGGCGCGCACGACGCGATGCAATTCATCGGCGGCGCTGCGCGGATCGGTCAGCACGGCCGACGCGCAAGTGACTTCGTCGTAGATGCGATGCTGCGATTCGATTTCGCGGGCCTGGTGATGAATCAGCGTGCCGAGTTTGCGTTCCTCCTCGCCCGGGCCGCCCGAGAAAATCAGAATCGGCACGCGCTCCGAGAACGATCCCGCGACCGGATTGACCATGTTGTGGCCGCCGGCGCCGTAGGTCACGCAGATGACGCCGATTTTGCCGGTCGCGCGCGCGTAGCCGTCGGCCGCGAATCCGACCCCCGGCTCGTGCGACAGGGTAATGATTTCCAGCCCGTGCTTGCGGCCCAGCGCGAAAAACAGCTTGAGCGCGAGGTCGCCGGGGATGCCGAAGACGTGCGACACGCCAATCTTGCGCAGGTAGGCGACCAGGAAATCGCCCAGCGCCATGTGTCGCTTCACTCCGCTTCGCCCTCCTCGGTCGCCGCTAATTGTAACAAAAACACTCCCCGCCGCAGGACATCTTCGGCGCCGCGCTGTGCTAGAGTATGATGTTGCCGGGTCAAGCTGATGTTTCGATCGATGCTTCGCATGCAATTCCTCGGGCCGATGCAACTGAGCCGGCTGATGATGTACCTGCCGCAGTTCGTACGCTTGTTCTATCGGCTGATCACCGACGAACGGGTGCCGATGCTGGCGAAGACGGTGCCGTGGATGGGCCTGCTGCTTATGCTGACGCCTCCGGCGCTCGAGCTCGACATGATTCCGATCATCGGCGAACTCGACTGGATTCTTATCGCCTACCTCTCGCTCAAAGTCTTCATCTGGCTATGCCCACCCGACGTCGTGCGGGAACACGTCAGCCAGATTGGGCGTGGCGAATAGCGCAGCACGCTGATGCGACCCCGCGTAATCCTGATTAGCCTCGCCGCTGTCGTTATCGTCGCGCTCGTGGCGCTCAGCCTGGCTGACCAGCTGCTGGTCGACTACCTGTGGTTCGGAACGCTCGGCTACGGCGGAGTTTTCAATACCACCGTCGGCGCGGAAATCGCGATCTTCGCGATCGTGTGGCTGGTCGCGTTCGTCGTGATCTTCGTCAGCGGGTTGATTGCGATCGGCTCGAGCCGCGATCGCGAGCGGCTGCGCGTGGTGCGCCGCCCCGACGAGATGGTCGAGGTCAATCTGCCCGAGCTGATTCGCGCGCTCGGCGAACGCGTGCCGTGGCGCGTGATCGTCGCCTGCGGCGCGGCCTTGCTGGCGCTGTTCGCGGCGCAAGGCGAGGCTGCCAGCTGGGATACTTACCTCAAGGGTCTCTACGGGGTGCCGTTCGGAATCGCCGAACAGGCGTTCGGCAACGACATCGGCTTCTACGTCTTCACGATGCCGCTGCTCGAGGAAATCCGCGATCTGTTCCTGATGATCATCGTGCTGGCGGCCGGGATTGCGATCGCGGTCTATTGGGCGCGCGGCGCGCTCGACTTCAAGGAATCGCCGCCGCGCGTGTCGCCGGGCGCGGCGGGGCATCTGTCGGTGCTGCTGGGGCTGTTCTTCGTGCAGCGGGCGATGACCTACTGGCTCGGCCGCTTCGACTTGCTGCTGCATACCGACGGCGTCGTATTCGGACTGCGCTACGTCGATCGCATCCTGTGGCAGCCCGGGCTGTGGCTGCTGGTGGCGCTGTCGTTAGCCGCCGCCGTGATGTGCATGTTCAACGCGCGCGAGGGCGGACTGAGAATTCCGGTCGCCGCGTTCGTTATCGTGTTCGGGCCCGCGCTCATCATGAATTTTATCCAGCCGGTGATCGAGCGCTTGTGGGTCAAGCCCGACGAGCTGCGGGTCGAGCGTCCGTACCTGCAACGCAACATCGAGGCGACGCGGCACGCGTACAAGCTCGACACCGTTGACGTGAAACCGTTTGCGGGGCAGGGCACGCTCACGCCCGCGGCGCTCGAGCAGGATTCGGCGACGGTCAAGAACATCCGGCTGTGGGACCCGCGCCCGCTGATCGACACCTACCGCCAGTTGCAGGAAATTCGCACCTACTACGATTTTCGCGACGTCGATATCGATCGCTACTGGATCGAGGGCAAGTACACCGAGGTGATGCTGTCGGCGCGCGAGATGAATCTCGACCAGCTGCCCGACACCGCGCAGACCTGGGTCAACCAGCATCTCAAGTTCACCCACGGCGCCGGGCTGGCGATGAGCCCGGTCAACCGGAAGGACACCGAGGGGCTGCCGGTGTTCTATATCAAGGATATTCCGGCGGTCTCGGACGTGGGGCTGAAGGTTGACCAGCCGGCGATCTACTTTGGCGAGGAGCGCGACAATTACGCCATCGTCGATTCGGCGACGCCCGAGTTCGACTATCCCAAGGGCGCCGACAACGTCTTTTCGTATTACGGCGGCTCGGGCGGCGTGCCGGTGGCGGGATTTTTTCGCCGGCTGCTGTTCAGCATCTTCTATCGCGACATCAATCTGCTCGTCACCGAGAATATCGTAAAGAACAGCAAGATCATGATCCGGCGCAACATCGCAAGCCGAATCGCGTACATCGCGCCGTTCCTGAACCTCGACCGCGATCCATACGCCGTGATTCTCAACGGCCGCATGGTGTGGATCGTTGACTGCTATACCACCAGCGATCACTACCCCTACTCGCAGCGCAACGCCGATGGGATCAACTACATCCGCAATTCGGTCAAGGTGGTGGTCGACGCGTACACCGGCGACACCGATTTTTACGTGGCCGATCCCGAAGACCCGATCATCCAGACCTGGCAGCGCGTCTTCCCCAGCGATGTTCAAGCCGATGTCGGCGATGCCGGCGGAATTGCGCGCGCACATCCGCTATCCCGAAGATTTTTTTCTGATTCAGGCCGACACTTTCCGCACTTATCACATGACCGATCCGCAGGTCTTCTATAACCGCGAGGACCTGTGGGGATTTCCGCGCGAAAACTACGCCGGACAGACGGTCCCGATGCAGCCCTACTACGTGATCATGCGGCTGCCGGGCGAGACGCAGGCGGAATACATGCTGATGCTGCCGATGGTGCCGTCGGGACGCGACAACATGATTGCGTGGATGGCCGCGCGCTGCGACGGGGAGGACTACGGCCATCTGTTCGAGTATGCATTTTCCAAGGACAAACTCATTTACGGTCCCTACCAGATCCAGGCGCGCATCAATCAGAATCCCGAAATTTCGCGGCAACTTTCGCTGTGGAATCAGATGGGTTCGAAGGTCCTGCTCGGCAACCTGCTGGTGATACCGATCCAGGACTCGCTGCTCTACGTCGAGCCGCTGTTCATCCGCGCCGAGAACGGCCAGTTGCCTGAGCTGCAGCGGGTGATCGCGTCTTACAGCGATCGCGTGGTGATGGGCGATACGCTCGACCTGACGATGGCGGCGCTGTTCACCAATCAGGCGCCGCCGGCGCCGACGATCGCCAAGGCGATCATCAATGAGTCGGTGCCGCAGTCGATCGCCGCGACGGGCGCGCCCAAGGCCGACATGCAGAGCGCAGCGCAGCATTACAATCGCGCGATGGAGGCGATTCGCGCGCGGCGATTGGACAGCGTTCGGCGCGGAGATGAAGGCGCTCGGCGACGAGCTGTCAAAGCCCTCCGCTTCCGGCCATCCATAGAGCGAAGCGTGCGCGCGCGTCGCTAACGCTGCGGGCAGACCTAACCCCCTTACCCCCCCCTTCTAACAGGGCGAAGCCCGCATCTTTATCTTGACACTGGGTGCAGGGGTCACCCCTGCCCAAGGATGTGTGAAACCCAGGGCGGGTTTCACACTCAATTAAGTGATTTCCCCTTCCCATGCGGGAAGGCGAACAATCGCTGACAGAAAGAGTTCTTCTCGCAACAAAGTGTTCTTTGCGTAACGCGACGCGGCGCCGCATCTGCTTGCGCTCCCTTAGAACATTCGTCTTTCTCTGTCATCCTGAAGGCCGAGCCATCAAGTTGGCAAACGCTGTGAAACAACGTAATCAACTGGCACTTGTCGCGCCGCTGCCTGTGGCGCGTCAACCATCTTTCACGATCGGATTGCCGCTATCGCCGAGCTTGGCGCCGCGACCGTCGCGGCCGAGCGATGCGCGATTGCGTTTCCCGCCAGTGGCGCGGGCGCCGCCGAGGTGGTGTGCGCGCCGCACGGAGATTCGCAATGGGACACGGTGGTGAATGCGGTTCTGAGTGCGCTCGACAATCGGCTCGGTGACGCGGTCGCGGGAAACGGGTTCAAGCGAGCGCGTGATGTGCCGGGTTCAATCGAGTCGATTGAAAGGGTTGCGCTGAGCGCGCGGGAAATCGACGCAATCGTGCCGAGTCGAAAAAATAGACGGGCGCCATATAGCCGCGTCGGCGTTCACCGACGGCGTGAGCGCGGTGCGAATCGCGATCGTGGCGCAGGCAGATCGCGCCCGCGGCGAACTTGAAGCATCGCTTGAACTTATGGCGCGCGCCGTTTTCGGCGAGATAGCGCTCGCCGCCGCGCACGCGTCGCTGGAATTCTGGCGGACCCACGGCGCCGACAGCGGCCGTCAGGCGGCCACCGCAAAGCGGGAGTTGGCGCGAGAGCGGGCGGCGACGAATCGGCTGGACGCGGCGGTTGCGGCGGCGCGGCGCGGGCAGCCGAACCAAAGGTTCGGCCGCTTCGGCGAACTCGTCGCGGGCGGGGCCGGCTTCGACCAATGGGTGGTTGCGGTCGCGGACGGTGGCGCGTTGACGGTGGCCGCATCGTCGTCCGGGCACAAGGAATTCGATTTGGGCGAGACCGGCAGCGCGCTCCTGGAAAGTTTCCGGCGCCATATCGTGATTGCGCGCTGGCGCGATCGCGACGCGGCTATCGTCGATCGCGCCAAACAATTTTCCGAAGACAGAGTGTTCGGTGGTTCGTATGTGTGTATCCCGTTCGAGGCCGGCGCGATCGCGCTGGCGTCGAGCGACGGCAGCGCATCCGCGGCCAAGGCGGAGGCGATTGTCGAGCGGCTGGCTCCAATCGCGGCGAACTGGGTGATGGAGCGAGAGGCCGCGCGGCGTAGCGTCCTGATGCGCCAGCTTGCGCTCAGAATGTTTGCCGCGATCGACGAGGAGCGCGCCAGAATTGCGCGAGACCTGCACGACGATCAGGCGCAGTTGCTGGCGGCGGCGAAAATTGCGCTCGACGGCCGGCGCGAGGCGGCGCGCGCGATCTTCAAGCAGGTCGAGGAGGAGTTGCGCCGCAAGACGCGCGAACTTCGTCCTGTCACGATCGGAGACGCTTCGCTCGACGAGGCAATCGAGCGCGAGTTCCCCCGGCTGCATCGCGCGGGCGTAACCGCGAAGCTGGTTCACCTGGTTCACGATGGCGCGGCGGACAAAATCTCGCGCCCGGTGCAGCAGCTATGCTTCCAGGTCGTTCGCGAGACGCTGTCCAACGTGATTCGGCATGCGCGCGCGAAGTCGGTCCAAATCACGATCGACAGCACCGATGCGGCCGCGCGCGTCTCGGTTACCGACGACGGCTGCGGTATCGGCGCCCACGTCATGCGGGAGGGGACTGGCTTGGCGGGTGTGCGGGAGCGGCTGGAGTTGATGGGCGGGAGCTTGACGGTGCAGTCGCGGGCAGGCCGCACGACAGTCGTCGCTGAAATCCCGGAGTCCGCGTGATGGAAAATCACCGGCG
Source organism: uncultured delta proteobacterium (assembly GCA_963743865.1). Classification (GTDB taxonomy): domain Bacteria; phylum Desulfobacterota; class Binatia; order Binatales; family Binataceae; genus Binatus. The sequence goes on along the minus strand of CAVURG010000006.1, from coordinate 1,751,134 downwards.
GATTCGCGTGCTGCTTGCCGATGACCATCGGATCTTTCGCGAGGCGCTGCGGATGGTGCTCGCGACCGAGTGCGAGGTAGTCGCGGAGGCATCCGATGGCGAACAGGCCGTAGTGATTGCCGCGCAACTGAAGCCGGATGTGGTGGTGATGGACGTCGGGATGCCCGGAATCGGCGGACTTGCCGCGGCGCATCGAATCGCCAAGGAAGTGCCGGCGTGCAAAGTGCTGGTGCTCAGCCAATACGACGACGAGGAATACGTGTTGGAGGCGTTTGGCGAAGCGGGCTGCGCGGGCTACGTGGTCAAGACCGACGCGGCGGCCGAATTGCTGAGCGCGGTGCGCGCAGTTCACTCCGGGCGGCGCTACCTGAGCCCCACGATCGCGCCGATCGTGCTTGCGCGGCTGCGGACTGGCGCGCCTGCCAACGCGTCGCGCGCGGCGAATCCGACGCGACGGGAGCGCGAAGTGCTCAAGCTGATAGGCGAGGGCGCGACCACCAAGGAGGTCGCGCAACGACTCGGCATCAGCGTCAAAACCGCGCAAGCGCATCGCGACAACCTCAAGCAGAAGCTCGAGCTGCGCTCGACCGCGGCGATCGTGCGATACGCGATCAAGCACAAACTGATTCGCATCGATTGAGCACGGGGCCCCGACCGAGTAACAATCCCCACTCGGAGCAGCTTAACGATGGCAGAAATAGGACTCTTCGAGGCGATTTACTCGGCACGATCGCTCAGGCGATTCAAACCCGATCCGGTTCCCGACGATGTAATCACCAAGGTGCTCGACGCGGCGATTCGCGCGCCGTCGGGCAGTAACCAACAGAGTTGGGAGTTCATTGTCATCAAGGACGCGGTGCAGCGCAAAAAGATCGGCGACGTGTATCGCAAGGGTGGCGGAGTTTTGATGGCGCTCTACGCCAATCGCGTCAAGCCCGCGCACATGAGCGAGGACGCCTACCGAAAACTGAGGGCGTCGGCGACTCACCTTGTCGATCACATGGGCGACGCGCCGGTGCTGTTGCTCGCATGCCTGAAGCAGACGGCGCCGGCCGCAGCGCCGCCCAAGCTTGCGCCCGAGGTGGCCGCGGCGATGAAGAGCATGGCGCGGATCTCAGGCGCGAGCATCTACCCCGCCGTGCAGAACATTATTCTCGCCTGCCGCGGCCTGGGTCTCGGTACGGTGCTCACGACGATTCACGCCTACTTCGAGGGCGAGGTGAAGGCGATATTGGGGCTGCCGCCCGAAGTGCAGACGTACGCGCTGATGCCAATTGGATACCCTCAGGGAAAGTTCGGAGCGATCAGGCGCCGGCCCGTGAGCGAGGTCGCGTACCTGGACAAATACGGCAACCATTGGAAGAGCTGAGCGCGGCGCGAATCACGCAGGCGATAGCAGGGGCGTCCGGGGATCACCGGGCGCCTGGTTTCTTGTCGCGGAGTATCACTGCGATTCGTCGCGAAGATCCTCGGTGACTTTGCCGGCGAGGTGCCGGACCTGGTCGTGTTGCGAGAGCAATGAGGCGAGCACCGCGGGGTCGGGCTTGCCAGCAAGGCGGTACTCGTCGGCGGAGTGCGCGAATCGTTCGTATGCGTTCAGCAGCTTTACGAAATCGCGATGCGAGCGCAGCGACGACTCGCGCGGCGTCGATGACGAGAAGGCGCTGGCCTTGTTGAAGGCGTAATAGAACTCGCCCATCTCCTCAGACGACAGTTGGCGATCGTCGAGCTTGAAAAAGGCGCGGCAATAATCCGCCAGCTTGTCGGACATATCGGAAAGCAGCGACACGTTTGCCGTCATCGTGTGATGGTAGTCGGACGAATAGCATGCGGTGACCGCAGCGGTGGCAATCACGAGAAAAAAGACGCGCCGGCGAAGAGCGGCCCGCCGCAATAATTTCAACAAAACACGACCACGCCGTTTCAGCCGAGATACTCTTTGAAGAACGCGATGGTCCTGGCCCACGCCTCTTTGGAATGCACGGGATGGAACGACGGACGTTCGTCGCACATGAAGCCGTGATCGGCGTCCGGAAAAAAGACCACCTCGGCCGGCTTACCGGCCTTCTTGAGCGCGTCGCGAAATTCGTCCACTTCGGCGATCGGAATGTGCGCGTCCTTGCCGCCAAAGAACGCCAGCACCGGGGCGTTCAGACCGTCGACGTATTCGATGGGCGGTTTCACCCCCGGCTGCCGCGCCTTCACCATCCCGCCACCGTAATACGGCGCGGTGGCTCTGACAGCGGAGTTGCGGCACGCGGTCATGAAGGCCACGCGTCCGCCCATGCAGAATCCGACGGTGCCGAACGCCGGCTTGACTTCCTTCAACGCCTTGAGGTGATCGATCGCGGCGCCCATGTCTGCGACGATTTGATCATCGTTGACCGAGCCCATCAGGCGAAAGGCGCCGGGCAGATCGTCGTAGCGGACGACGTTGTTGGGTTGGCGAAAGTAAAGATTTGGAGCGATCGCGACGAAGCCTTCGGCCGCGAATCGATTCGTGATGCGTCTGATGTGGTCGTTGAGGCCGAACGCTTCCATCACGACCACCAGCGCGGGATACGGACCTCCGGAGGCGGGGCGCGCGAGATGCGCCGGCATCTTCTCGGCGCCGGTACGAATCAATACTTCATTCGAGACGACTTCCATGATTGATACCTCCGTGCAAAGATTCGCGTCCGCTGACCAGCCGGCGCGATCCCGAATCGCGTTTGACGCCGCCGCCGATCCGGCGATCTTTCTCGCATACAACCAGGTCCGGCTCAAGTGAAAAAGTTTGACGAGGCGCACGCATAAGAAAGTTTCACTTTTTCACTTCTTCACTGCCGCCCGCGCCGTCTCGCGCCGACCCGCCGCGCGCCGCTAGTATTGCTCCGCCGGTCGATCGATCCGCGTGCCCGGCCTGATATTCCGATGATCCCGCTTCGCGACAACGCCGCGCCGCGCCGCCTGACTCCAATCAACACCGTGCTGATCGCCGCGAACATCGCAGTGTTCATCTACGAACTGTCGCTGGGCGCGGGCGCAGGAGCCTTCGTGGGCAGATTCGCGATGGTCCCGGCGGCGGTCACGCGCGCGCTCTCGACCAATGCGCTCGCATTGCACGAGGCGGCCGCGCATCGCAACCCCGGCGCGCTCGCGCCGTTGATGACGACGGTCACGTCGATGTTTATCCACGGCGGTTTCTGGCACGTCGCGGGCAACATGCTGTATCTCTTCATCTTCGGCGCCGCCGTCGAGTATCGGATGGGCGCGTCGCGGTACATGATCTTTTATCTCGCTGCGGGAGTCGCCGCGGCGCTCGCGACGGTGTGGATCGCGCCCGAATCGAGTGTCCCCGTGATCGGCGCGAGCGGCGCGATTGCCGGGGTGCTCGGCGCGTACTTCATTTTCTACCCGCGCGGGCGCATCCTGACGATTATCCCGATTTTTATTTTCGTCCAGTTCGTCGAAATTCCGGCGGTCGTTTACCTGTTGGTCTGGTTCGCGGTGCAGCTCTACGCGGGACTCGAAGAAGGAGGCCGCGCGGGGGCGATGGGTGGAGTGGCGTGGTGGGCGCACGTCGGCGGCTTCATGTTCGGAGTAGCGCTTGGCCCGATGCTCGCGGTGAATCGTCCGCGCCGGCGACGATCAGCGTTAGCCGATTGTGCATGAACTGTGGACGGTGTGGTGACAACCGTTGGCTTGCGGCTGGAGTAATAGTTGTAAGCGTTCATCGCATGGGAAATAATTTACGCTCTTGGAATTCAGAGCGCGCGGCCGGGAGGTGGTGGTCAGGTGGCGGTTTCGTCGGACGATATTCTAAAGCGCGTTCCTCCGCAGAATCTCGAAGCAGAACAATCGGTGCTGGGCGCGATCCTGCTCGACAACGACGCGATTAACCATGCGCTCGAAATCCTTGCGGCTGAAGACTTCTACCGCGAGTCGCATCGCGAGATCTTCCGCTCGATGGCGGAGCTCACCGACCACAGCCAGCCGGTCGATGCGATCACGCTGACTGATGCGCTGCGCACCAAGGGCGTGCTCGAGCAGATCGGCGGCCCCGCCTACATTGCGGAGCTGGCTTCGATCGTGCCGACCGCGGCGAATGTCGCGCACTACGCGCGCATCGTGCACGAGAAGGCCGTGCTGCGCAGCCTTGCCTCGATCGCGACCGACATCGCAAGTTCTTCCTACGAGGCGCCGTCCGACGTGGACGGTTTCGTGGACGAAGCCGAGCATCGCATCTTCGAGATTTCCGAGCGGCGGATTAAGCCGTCGTTCCACACGATGCCGGAACTGACGCGCGAGTCGCTGAAGATCCTCGAGCGGCTGTACGAAAACCGCGAGATGATCACCGGCGTGCCGAGCGGGTTCGTCGATCTCGATCGGATCACGGCGGGCTTCCAGCCGTCGGACCTGGTCATCATCGCGGCCCGCCCCAGCATGGGCAAAACGGCGCTCGCGCTGAACATAGCGGCCCACGCCGCGATGGACGCAGACCCGCCGATGGGCGTCGCGTTTTTTTCGCTGGAAATGTCGAAGGAGCAGCTCGTGCTGCGCATGTTGTGCTCGGAGGCGCGGGTGGACAGCGCGCGTGCGCGCCAGGGATTTCTGGGCGAGCGCGACTTCCCCAAGCTCGCGCAGGCGGCGGCGCGGCTGTCGGAGTCGAACATCTATATCGATGACTCGTCGGACACGACGTCGATCACGCTCAAGGCGAAATGCCGGCGCCTCAAGCGCGAGCGCGCCAAGAACCTGGGCCTGATAATCGTCGACTATCTTCAGCTGATGAGATCCGCGCGGCCCGGCGAATCGCGCGAAAAGGAAATCGCGGAAATCTCGCGTTCGCTCAAAGCGCTGGCGAAAGAACTCAAGGTTCCGGTCATCGCGCTCTCGCAGCTCAACCGGCAGGTCGAGTCACGCGAGAATCGCCGACCGATGCTGGCGGATCTGCGCGAGTCGGGCGCGCTCGAGCAGGACGCCGACGTGATCGCGTTCATCTACCGCGAGGAAATGTACAAGGGCAAGGAGAGCAAGGAGCCCGGCGTGGCCGAGGTGATCATCGCCAAGCAGCGCAACGGCCCCACCGACACCGCGAAGCTCACCTATATCAGCAACTACACCCGCTTCGAGAACTACACGCCGGAGACCGGCGTTTTTGAAGACACCGGCGTCTAGAACGAATCCAGTTCGTCTTCCATCGGTTCTTGCTTGGTCATCGGATGCGACGACTTGACGAGCAGCGCCTGATGCCCGTTCTGCGCTTTATCGATCTTGTAGTTCTGGAGCGTGAACTTGTCGATCGCAAATGGCAGACCCTCCGAGGCCGGGAACGACGGCGCGTCGCAGACCTGGAAATGCAGATGCGGCTCCGATGAATTGCCGGTATTGCCGAGATGCGCGAGCACGGAGCCGGCGTGAACCGTGTCGCCCACCTTCGCCTTGAGCGTGCCGGGCCGCAGATGCGCGTAGGCGGCGAAATGTCCGTCGCCGAGATCCTCGATGATGTAATTGCCGGCGAGAGTCCCGTACGTCATCGGCACCGCGATCTTGCCGCTGTTGGGGACGTTCTCGGGAATCCCGTCCTTTGCCGCGACGATCTTTCCGTTCGCGACTGCGTGAATCTCCTGATCCCATGCGTGGTAGCTGCTGTTCTTGCTCTTGTCGCCGGTAAACGATTTGCCATCGCCGCCAAGTTGAATCCAGTCGATCGCATAGCGCTGGCCGATGTGAGGCTGTCCGTTCACCGGCAGGACGGCGCGGCGATGCGCCGAGGTGTTGGACGGCCCGTTGGCCGCGAGCCAGTTCACCCCGCGAAGCGGAGCGCGAATCACGATCGGATCGTCCTGGTTTATCTCGATCGCGGCGGCATGAATTGTTCCTGAGCCGCTGCGCTCGCCGTGCTGTTCGATCGTAATCGCGGTCTTGAACGTGTCCGGATCGCCCTGGTCGGTCATCCAATCGACAAAGATAAAGAAGACGCCGGTCTCGCCCGGCTTCAGGACAGGCTCCTTGGGCTTGCTGGCGTCGCCGCCCGTGACCGGCACGAACATCGCGGCCAGTTGCCTGCCGCTGGCCGACTGGTTCACGACAACTTCGTCTCCGTCTTTTCCCTGAACATCGAGCTTGGTGATTTTCAACGGGGTCGTGCCGAAATTCGTGACGTATAACTCGTAGGCTGAATGCCGGTGACCGGCGCCGTCGAGGATTTGCGCCTCGGGCGGGTATGGCGTTGCGACGACGCGCATGTAGAGCGGGTCATTTTCCGGCGCCGGGGGCGGCTTTTGCTGGGCGAACGACGATCGAGCGAACGCAAACGAAATCAGTGCAACGAGTGCCAGCAGCCGGAATCGATACATCGTCTGTGTCTCCTCGCCGTCGAGAGCGGCGACACGTCAGTGCGAGGTTTCGTCGTCGTCGGAGGACGAGGGATCGCGATGCGGTCCGGGCTGGTCGGGCTCTTCGCCAGCGCTGGATGAGCCGACCTCGTCGGATAAGGCGGGATCCACCGCAACCACGTCTTCGGGATGAGTCTCGATGCCTTCGACCGGTCCGGTCGTCGCCTGCTCGACGGCGCGCTCGATCTCGCGGAACTCCGAAAGGTCGGGCAGGCCTTCGAGATTTTTCAGTCCGAACAATTCGAGGAATTCATCGGTGGTCTCATAGAGCATCGGGCGTCCCGGTGCGTCCTTGCGCCCGGCAATCCTGACCAGGCGGCGTTCGAGCAGCGTTTCGAGCACGCCGCCCGTGTCGACGCCGCGCAACTGTTCTATCTCCGGGCGCGTGATGGGCTGCCGGTAGGCGATTATCGCGACGGTCTCCATCAGCGGGCGGCTAAGACGCGGCGGCCTGGCGGCGAGCAGCTTGCGAACGTAGCTGGCGTGGTCCTTGGGCGTTCGCATCTGGTAGCCGCCGGCGACCTCGTCGATCACGATGCCGCGGTTTTCGGCGCTGTACTCGGCCGCCATCGCGGCGATCGCCTTTTGCACCGTCGCGCGCGGGAGGTCGTCGAAGACCGCGGCCAGCCGCGCGAGCGAGACCGGCTCGCCGGCCGCGAACAGCAGGCTCGCGAGAATTGATTTCAGTCGCTCTTCTTCCACTGGGCCTCCCGTCATCCCTCGGCGGCGCGCTCGAGAAAAATCGGGCCGAAGCGCGCTTCCTGAAATGCGCGGACTTCGCGCCGGCGTATCAATTCGAGCAGCGCCATAAACGTCGCGATTACCAGCGATCGATCGCCCGCATCCTCGAACAGCGCGGCGAACGCGACTGGTCCCGCGCCCTCCAGCGCACGCATTATCCGCGGGATACACTCTGCCACCGGGATGTCGCGCAGCTCGATGGCGCGCGGGGTCTTGTCGGCGACGCGCTTGAGCACTGCGCCAATCGCTTCGACCAGGTCGAAAATCGTAACCGTGTACTGTTTGGCCCCCGCGTCTTCGGGTGCGCTCTCGCCGGGCGTGGTGAACACGTCGCGGCCGAGCAGGGCGCGCTCGGCGAGCTTTTCAGCCGCCTCGCGATAGCGCTGATATTCCAGCAGCCGTTCGATCAGGTCGCGCTTGAGCTCCTCGGCTTCTTCGGTGTCGGCGAGCTCCGGATGCGGCAGCATCGCGAACGACTTGATCAACAGCAGCGTCGCCGCCATCACCAGGTACTCGCCCGCCACGTCGAGGTTCAACTGGTCGAGCAATTCGAGCCATGCCAGGTACTGTTCAGTGATTACGCTGGCGGTGACTTCGTGCGGGTCGAGCTCGGCGCGCTTGAGCAAATGCAGCAGCAGGTCGAGCGGGCCCTCGTAAATCGGGAGCCGGAAGCGGACCCCGTCGCCGGCTCCGAGTCTGGGCGGCGTGTTGGATTCGTCGCTCAAAGTTGCACCATCCAGGAGATCGCACCCAGCGCCATGTTCATGACCGGATAGATCGCGACATCCAGCCAATGCGTATACAGCAGCAACAGCAATATAAGGAAGCCATAACGCTCGGTCTGGGCGTAGGCGTGCGCGGCGGCGAGCGGCAGGATGCTGAACAACACCCGCCCGCCGTCCAGCGGCAGCACGGGAAAGAGATTGAAGACCCCCAGTTCGACGTTGACAATCACCGACGCCTGCATCATCCGGGCAAGCGGTTCGGCGACGGTGGGGCCGAGCGAGCCGTGCAAAAATGCCGGCATTGCGCGCAGCACAAGTCCGCTTACGATCGCCAGCACGAAGTTCGTCAGCGGTCCGGCGGCCGCTACCTTCAACATTCCGGTCCGGCCGCCGCGCAACACGCGGAAATTGACGGGGACCGGCTTGGCGTAGCCGAGCACGGGCAGACCAAACAGATACAGCGCGAACGGCAGGATAATCGTCCCAAAGAGATCGACGTGTGAAATCGGATTGAGCGTGAGCCGTCCGGCGCGAAGCGCGGTATCATCGCCAAGCCGCAGCGCTACCACGCCATGCATAACCTCGTGCGCGATGATCGCGAAGAGGATCGCCGGCGCGACGATGCAGATGGTCGCGATGGTTGCGTTCAGGTCGCCCAAGTCAGTCCGTGCCTTCCCCCACGCTTGCGCGGGTCGCGCGCGGATGAAAGGTGCGATGCACCTTGCGCAAGTGGCTCTTGGAAAGATGGGTGTAGATCTGCGTGGTCGAGATGTCGCTGTGGCCGAGCATCTCCTGCACCGCGCGCAGATCCGCGCCGCCCTCGAGCAGATGCGTGGCGAAGCAATGGCGCAAGGTATGCGGGCTGACCCATGCAAGGCGCGGATCGGCGGCGGCCCATGCTTTGAGCGCCTTGAAAAATCCCTGCCGGGTCATCGCGCGGCCGAGCCTCGTAATGAAAACCGCGAAGACGCGGCGCGAAGCCTCTTTCCTGCGGCGGGTCCCGTCGCCGGCCGGATTCAGAATTTCATCGCGCCGATCCAGGTAGGCCTTCAGCGCGCGAATCGCGGCGCCGCCCATCGGCACCATCCGCTCCTTGCCGCCCTTGCCGAGCACGACCACGGCGCCGGCCGCGAGATTTACCTGATGCAGTTGCAAGCCGACCAGTTCCGAGACGCGCAGTCCGCATCCGTAGGCCATTTCGAGCATCGCGCGGTCGCGCAATCCGCGGGCATCGCGCGCATCGATTGCGGCGATGAGATTTTCAACGTCGCCGGGCGACAGGGTGCGCGGGAGCTTGCGCGGATGCGGCCTGAGCTTCACGGCCGGCGCGGGATCGCGTTCGATGATTTTCTCGTCCACCAGCTCGCGGGCCAGCCCGCGCAGACTGGCGAGATGGCGGCGCTGCGAACTGACCGCCAACCCCCGATCCGCCAGCGCTTCGAGGTACGCGGTCAGAGTGGCGGCGTCGAGTTGCGCCGGCTTCAGCCCGATCTGGCGGCACCATGATTGAAAAACGCTGAGGTCATGCGCGTACGCCTCCATCGAATGACGGCTGAGCCCGCGCTCGACGGCCTGGCGCGACAAATGGCGATCGATCAGCTCGTCCCAACCGGCGGCACTCACGCGGTTGCTCCTGCGCCGGGATCCTGTTCGACCTTTTCGAGCAGGGCGGCGCGCAGCTCCCGCATCCGATCGAGATCCTCGATTTTCCCGCCCTGGCGATCACTCACGTAAAAGACATCGAGCGCCTGATCGGCGTTGGTCGAGATGCGCGCGAGGTGAATCAGCAGGCCGAGCCGGTAGAGTGTGTGAGTGATCGCGAACAGCAGTCCGACGCGGTCCTGGGTGAATACGTCAATCACGGTGAACTGCTCGGAGGTGCGATTGTCCACGGTGACCTCGGTCGGCACGTGACGCACGAACTTGCGGCCGGAGCTCTGCACGTGATGCGCCGCGGCGACCAGCCCCGCGATCTCCTGCTGGCCGGTGATGACGCGCTCGAGGTCGTGCTCGACGCGTAGCCAGCGGTCCTCTTCCATCGCCATCGAGCCGGCGCCCATCCAATGCGACACGCGAAACACGTCCATCGCGACGCCGTTGGTGCGGGTGGTGATTCGCGCCGACAGGATGTTGAGATTGTTGGCGGTCAGCGCGCCCGCGATCATCGAAAACAGTCCCGGCTGATCGCGCGTCACGACGATAAACTCGCTGAACTCCAGTTCGGGGAAATGCCTGATGCGGCAGACCAGCGGCCGCTCCTCGAGCGCGCGCATCAAGTCGAAGTGCAGCGCAATGTCGGCTTCGGGCACGGTGAAGAAATAGCGGTCGGGCATCTGGTCGAGGAACGCGGCGACGTCGGCCTCCGGCGCGCCCGCGGCGAGCAGGGTCGCGCGGACGGCAGCTTTGACGGTAGCCAGCCGGCGCGCTGGATCGACCGCCTCGCGATCGCCTTGCTCGAGAACCTTGAGCGCTCGCATGTAGAGATCGCCCAGCAGCATGTCGCGCCAATTGTTGTAAACCTTGGGCGCCACCGCGCGCATGTCGGCATAGGTGAGCAAGTAGAGCGCCTTGAGGCGATCGATAGAGCCGACGGTGCGCGCAAATTCCTCGACGGTAGTGTGATCGTCAAGGTCACCCTTCTGCGCGATCTGGGACATCAGCAGATGGTTGCGGACGAGGAACACGACCAGGTCGATTTCCTCCCGGTTCAGTCCAAGCCGCTGCGACACTTCCGCGGTCAGGCCGGCGCCGCGCTCATGATGGTCATGGCCGTGGCCCTTGCCGATGTCGTGCAGCAGCAGCGCAAGGAACACCAGCGGCAGCTGGTCGAGTTCGCGCACGACCTCGGTGAGCAGCGGAGTGGAATCCTTGAACTCTCCCGTGCGCAGGCGTTCGAGTTCGCGCACCGCAATCAGCGAATGCCGGTCAACGGTGTAGATATGGTAAAGGTCGTGCAGAACGCGCGCGTAGAGGTTGCCGAACTCGGGGATTATCGCGCCGAGCACGCCCGACAGATGCATCGCCTCGAGCGTTTCGGCGACGCGCTGGCGCGCCGACAGAATCTTCATCAGGGCGGCGCCGACGCGCGGGTCTTTGCGCATCTTGTCGTCGATCAATTCAAGATTGTCACGCACCAACTGGTAGCCGCTGCCTGATAGGCTCACGGTCTGCGCCTGGCAGTCCGCGTAGATCGTGATCAGGTTGAGCGGATCGCGTTTGAAAAAATCGCGATTGGCGATGCTTAGCAGATTGCGTTGAACGATTACCCCGGGGCGAATCTTGCGGGTCGGCGTGCGGCGAAAAAATCGCCCGCCGGAACTGTTCTCGGTCACCCGCGCGATCAAGCCCTCGGCAAAACGATGCACCGTCGAGGCGTGCTGGTAGTACGCGCGCATCAAAGCGGAACCGGCCGCCTGTCCTTCCTCGGGCTTGAAGCCCAGCATCGGCTCGATCCGTTCCTGCATCTCGAAGGTGAGCTGATCGAAGTGGCGCCCGGTCAGAAAATGCAGCGAATTGCGCACCCGCCAGAGAAAGTCGCGCGCCTCGATCACTTCGGCCGCTTCGGGCTCGGTGATCACGGCCCTTTGCACCAGCTCTTCGAGCGCAATGCACTTTGTATTTGACCTTGGCCAGCCACATCGCAGTGTGAAGATCGCGCAGCCCGCCTTCGCCTTCCTTGATCTGAGGCTCGAGCAGGTAAATCGAATCGCCATACTGGGCGTGACGTTTGCGGCTTTCTTCGAGCTTGGTGGCGAAGAACTTGTCCTGGTTGCGATTAAGCACGTCGGCGACCAGCAGCTTGTCGAAATCGGCGTAAATCTTTTCGTCGCCGCATAAGAACCGCGCGTCGAGAATCGCGGTTTCTTCCTTCAGGTCCCCGGTGGCCAGCCGCACGCATTCTTTGGCCGCACGAACCGCGTGTCCGACCGTGACACCTGCGTCCCAAAGCGCGTGCAACATTATTTCGGTGACGATTTCGGCGTATGGACCGCGCTTGTAATCGTGCAGAAACAGCAGATCGACGTCGGATTGCGGGTTCAGTTCGCCGCGCCCGTAGCCGCCGCGCGCGACCACTGCAATTTTCTGGTTGAGCTTGGTAAATCGCCGGCCATGTTCCGCGTCCGCATAATAAAACAGCGCGCGCAGAAGATCGTCCATCGCCGCCGTCATCGCGATCACGATCTCGCTGCCGCTCGCGCCGGCGAAATGGCGCTCGGCGAGCTCGGCGCGGACCGATTCGAGATAGGCGCGCGCATTGGAGCCAGGCCGCTTGCTCGCGGCGAATTGCGCGAGGATGGCCGGCTGGCCGCGCGGCGAAGACTCGGCAATTGGCAGCAGGCTCGGCGCGATTCGCGCCCGTGACCAGACTCACAGATTTCCCACCGCCAGATCGGCGTTGAAGTAATGCGCTACTGCGTTGGCGACCGCGCCCGCGATCACGTTCTGGTAGTCCGCCGACGCAAGCCGCGCGGCTTCACCGGTGTTCGACATAAAGCCGCATTCGACCAGCACGGCCGGCATATGCGCGCCGACCAGCACGTAAAATGGTCCCATCTTCGCTCCCAGCGCGTTCACCTTCAGTCCAAATCCGGCGTCGAGATCGGCGACCGTCTGCGCGTCGATCATCCTGGCCACAGAGGCCGCTTCCGACGCCTTATAGTTCTGGCGCAAGTCGGTCAGAATGTAGTTTAAGTTGGAGGCGTCGGCTGCGCCATAGCCTCCCGCGCCGGCGTTCTCCATTCGCGCCAGCCGAATCGTCGCCCGGTCGGTGGTGTTGTTGAGGTAATAGACTTCGATTCCCGTGGTGTCGGTGTTCGGACTCGAATTGAGGTGGATTGAAACGAACAGGTCCGCGCCGGCGCGATTCGCAATTCGCGTGCGCTCGGCCAGGCTGATGAATACGTCGGTCGAGCGCGTCAGCTCGGCGCCGATGCCGCGGGCTTCCAGAGCGGCTTTCAGACGCGTCGCGATTTGGAGAGCGAGGTCCTTCTCCTCTGCGCCGGCCGGCGATTGGGTGCCGGGATCGTAGCCGCCGTGACCCGGATCGATCATCACCAGGAAATGACCCGGCTGCCGGATTTCCTCACTCACGTTCGGGGGCGTGGACGCGATTGGCTGCGCGCGAGATTCGCCGCGAGGCTTCGCCGCGGGCGCGAATGCGACCGCGCGCGCCACCGGCGCAGCCGGGCGTCGCGGAGCCTCGTCATGAACGATCATCGGGGCCGCGATATTGGGGTCCGCGCCCGCCGACGCGACCCGCAGCACTATTTCATTTCTGCCTCTAAGCCGCGCGATCGCGTAGTCGGCCTTGCCTATAACCTCGACGACGATTCGCGATTTGCCGCCGGTCGACTCGATCGCGCGCACGCTCGCAATCGGCGCCGTTTCATACCCGAACAGCGGGCGCGGAGGGATCGCGATTCGCGCGCGCCCCAGCTCGACCCAGAGTTCGCTACCGTGCGTGCTGAGATCGATCGGTGGAGCGGGGCCGCTGAATCCGAAATGAATTTCGAGAGTCGGGCCGCGATGCTCGATTCGTGCGGAGGTCAGCGCTGACGCGGGAAGACTAGCTCCGACAACGACCGGGGCAGCCATCGCGCCGATTGTCGCCGCCGCCGCTGCAACCGCCATCATTCTCCGCATCACCGCAACCCTACCCAGTATGCAAGGATAGCCGCCGCTTGGACCGATCGCCACGCCCCACAACGAGATCTGAGGCGAATTGATCGCGGGGAGTTCGGTGTCGTTCTGGCATGTCGTTTGCTCTAATCTCCACCCGAGGAATCCCGAACCAGATGCCGCAAGCTCAATCCATGGCGCTATGGGCGTATTGAACTGCGAATCTACCACCGGGTTGCCGCCGTCATCGGCAAATTCGGCGCAGCCTGTTTACGGCGCTGCAGTCGGCGGCTTGCCGATCGTCGCGCTCGCACTCGCCGCAGTCGCGGTCCACCTGGTCACCAATCTTGGACTGGGCGGCTACGGCTACTTCCGCGATGAGCTTTACTACATCGCATGTTCGCACCATCTCGCATTCGGCTACGTCGATCACCCGTCGCTCTCGATCGTCCTGCTGTGGATCGAGCTGCATCTGTTCGGCACTTCTATGTTCGCGCTCAGGCTGTTTCCAGCGCTGGCGCATGGCGCCGAGGTGATCGTGGCCGCGATGCTGGCGCGCGAGATGGGGGGCGAACGCTTCGCGATGGGCCTGGCGGCGTTGGCGGTGCTTATCGCTCCGGTTTTCCTGGGCCTGACCGCATTCTACTCGATGAACGCCTACGATCCGCTCTTGTGGGGAGTTGCGGGACTGGTCGTCGTGCGCATCCTTAACACTGGCGACGCGCGTCTATGGCTATGGTTCGGACTGATCGCGGGGATTGGGCTGGAAAACAAGATCTCGATGCTGTTCCTGTGCCTGGGCGTCGTGGCCGGGTTGATCCTGGCCGGCAGGCGACGCGATCTGCTGAGCCCCTGGCTGTGGATCGGCGGCGCGCTCGCGACGCTGTTGTTCCTGCCCTATGTGATCTGGAATGCGCGGCACGGCTTCCCCACGCTGGAGTTCATGCACAACGCGGATCTCTATAAGAATTATCACCCGTCGATTCCCGCCTTTGCCGCCGCACAACTCATGCTGCTCAATCCGATAGCCGCGCCGTTGTGGATGGCGGGTCTTGGCTGGTGCTTTTTCGGAAACAGCGGCCGCTATCGTCTCATCGGATGGATCTACGTCGCGGTGTTCGCGCTGACGCTCCAGGGCGGCAAGGCCTACTACGCGGCGCCCGTCTATATGCTGATGCTCCCGGCGGGAGCGGTAGCGCTCGAGCGGTTCAGCTCCGCGCGGCATTGGGGTGTTGCGCTCCGCCGCGCGGCGGTGGCCGCCTTAGTCATTGCCGGAGTAATCTCCGCACCTTTTGCGATTCCGGTCCTGCCGCCGAATGCGCTCGTCAGCTTTGCCGAGCGGCTCGGTGCCGAGCAGAACAGCGCGCTCGTCGGCGAGCGCAACGAGCAGGGCATCCTGCCGCAGAATTTCGCCGACCGGTTTGGATGGCCCGAGATGGCCGCGGCAGTCGCGCAAGCTTACGCTTCATTGCCCCCGGACCAGCGCGCGCATACCGCGATCTTCGCCAGCAATTACGGCGAGGCTGCCGCGATCGATTTCTTTGGTCCGCGCTACGGCCTGCCGCCGGCGGTCTCGGGACACAACAGCTACTGGTTCTGGGGCCTGGGCAATCGCGAGATCGATACCGTGATCGTCCTTGGTGGCGACAAGGCGAGCCTCGCCAAGTTCTTCGCTGAAGTGACCCCGGCGGCGAAGTTCCGATGCCGTTACTGCATGGGTTACGAGAACGGCCTCGACATCTTCATTTGCCGCAAACCGGCAGCCCCGATCGCAAAGAACTGGCCGAGGGCTAAGAACTTCATTTGAGCTCATTTCCCTTGCTTGAGGCGCGCGGTCGTTGGCACGACGGGCCAGTATTAAGACCCGTTGGCACGATCCGCGCGCGACAACGGAGCGCGGCCTTAACGTTGGGTGCAGGGCTCAGCCCTGCCCATTGGCAGGGGCCGCGCCCGCCAACGGCGGGCGGCCTTAATACTGGGTGAGCAGGGGTCACCCCTGCTCACCCCTGCTGCTTGAGGCGGGCGGCGAGGCGCGCCAGCGCGTTCAGCGCGTCCATCGGCGTCATCCGCTCGACGTCGAGCGCGCGCAGTTCATCGATGACGCGTTCGTCTCGTGGCGAGAACAAACCGAGCTGAGGCGGCGGAGCTCGTAGCGCGCCGATCGCGCGCGATTCGCGGCATCCCGGCCTCGTCCAGTTCGCCCTGCTCGAGGTTGGCAAGAATTTCCCGCGCGCGGCTGATGATCGAATCCGGCAATCCCGCCAGCCGCGCCACCTCGATCCCGTAACTTCGCGACGACGGCTGCTCGATAACCCGGCGCAGGAAAATCACCTCGGCGCCCCATTCGCGCACCGCCATGCTCAGGTTCTTGACCCGCGGACGCTCGCGCGCAAGATCGGTCAGTTCGTGGAAGTGGGTCGCGAACAGCACCTTGGCGCGCGTCTGATCGTGCAGGTATTCGGCGACGGCCCACGCGATCGCAAGCCCGTCGAAGGTGCTGGTGCCGCGGCCGACCTCGTCGAGCAGCAGCAGGCTGCGCTCCGACAGTCCCTTGAGCAGGCGCGCCGTCTCGCTCATCTCGACCATGAAGGTGGACTCGCCGCGGCGCAGTTCGTCGCGCGCGCCGATTCGCGTCAGCACGCGATCGATGAGCCCGATGCGTCGCCTCGGCGGCGGGAACGAAGCTGCCGATCTGCGCCATGATCGCGATCAGCGCGACCTGGCGCAGGTAGGTCGATTTGCCGGCCATGTTGGGGCCGGTGATGAGCAGGATTTGGCGCGTGTCGGGCTCCGCGTCGAGGTCGTTGGGCACGAACTCGCCCGGGCGCATCCCGGCTTCGAGCACCGGATGGCGTCCGTCGCGCACCCGAATCCGAAGGCCGGTGTTGATCGTGCGGACGCACGTAGCCGCGGCGCCGCGCCACTTTCGCCAGCGACATGATCGCGTCGAATTCGCCCACGGCGCGAGCGGTTTCGAGTATCGTGGCGGCGTGCGACTGCAAGTCGCGGAGCAGCTTGGTGAAGATCTGGAGTTCGAGTTCCTTGAGCCCCGATTCCGCGGTCAGGATTTTGCGCTCGAGTTCCTTGAGCGCGGGCGTGGTGAAGCGCTCCGCGCTGACCAGCGTCTGCTTGCGCTCATAGTCGGCGGGCACCCGCTCGAGATTGGGCTTGGTGACCTCGATGTAATAGCCGAAGATATTGTTGTAGCGCACCTTGAGCGACGGGATCGCGGTGCGCTCGCGCTCGGTCGCTTCCAACTTCGCGATCACGCCGCGGGCGCCGGACGCCAGGCTGCGCAATTCGTCAACTTCGGCGCTGAGCCCCGGACGAATCACGTTGCCGTCGCGCGGATTCACCGGTGGCTCGTCGGACAGCGTCGCCGCGATTTGCGCCGCGAGCGCGGGCATCGGCGAGATCCGCGCGGCCTGTTCGCGGATAAGCGGGCTCTTGAACGCGCCCATCGCTTTTTTCAGTGACTCGTCCGCCTTGAGCGCGTCCGCCAGGCGCAAACAATCCCTCGGCGACGCCCGCATCGCGCCGATTCGTCCCGCCAGCCGCTCGAGATCGCCGATTCGTTTCAAGGATTCCGCCAGCGCGCCGCCCAGGTCGGCGTCGAACAGCTCTTCGACCGCGTCGTGGCGCGCGCGGATCGCGTCGAGCGTCGAGCAGCGGATAGATGATCCAGTTGCCAAGCGTGCGCGCGCCGACGGCGGTCAAGGTTTCGTCGAGAATCGACAGCAACGAGCCCTTGCGCGCGCCGTCGGTCGAAGCGACGAGTTCGAGATGACGCCGCGTGGTCTCGTCCACCAGCATGTACTCGGCGATCGCGGTAAAGACGCGGCGCTTCGAGATGCGCCAGGTCGCGGCCGAAGGTGTCTTCGACGTAGAGCAGCGCGACTCCCGCGGCGCGCGCGATCGATTCGTGGAGATCCGCGGCGGCGGCCGCGAAACGATTCGAGAACGCCGCGGCGCGCCTGCTCGGCGCTGAACGATTCGCTGATCGAGCGTCGTCACCGGACAGTTTAAGTCCTTCAGCAGCGCGCCCAACTCGCCGTCATGTCCGGGCGCTTGCGCGGCGACTACGATTTCGCGCGGCGCGATTCGCGCGATTTCCTCGCGCAGCGCGGCGGCCTCGCGAACCTGCGTGGCGAGAAATTCCCCGGTCGAGACGTCGAGCGCCGCCAGCGCGAACCCGGCGCCAGCGCCTTCGGCGGCGCGTGACTGCGACCAGGTAACTCTTCTCGGCGGCGGTCAGCACCATCTCCTCGCCCACGGTGCCGGGCGTGATCACGCGGACGATCTGCCGCGGCATCAGCTTGGGCGACTTGGCGTCGGGCGTCCCCTGCTCGCAGATGGCGACCTTGTGGCCGGCCTTCAGCAGCTTGGCGATGTACGGTTCGGCGGAATGGTACGGCACGCCGCACAGCGGCACGCCGTCCTTGTTGCGCGAGGTGAGCTGAATGTCGAGCACGCGCGCGCCGACTTCGGCGTCCTCGAAGAACATCTCGTAGAAGTCGCCGAGGCGGAAGAACAGGATCGCGTCGGGAACGCGCTGTTTGACGCTCAGGTATTGCGCGATGAGGGGTGTTTGCTTGACTGCCACTGATGCGATTGCGGTCCACAATAGCCGTGATGGGAGCAATGGGCAAAACAGCCTGCGTGGCGCGTCCATGAGCGGACGCAATAGCAAGGGGCGCGCGTTCCCTTTTCGCTTTGCCGAAGCCATCTCGATTTACTAGAGTGCGAGTGTTAGTCAGGCTCTATACCGATCGCCACGTCCAATCCCGCGGGGCAGTCTTCGCGGCCGGCACACGGCGACACATCACCGATAGGAGATTAGGAAAGATGGCATCAGCATCAGCGTCATTGGAATCAGCAACTCACGGCGCCAAGTCGAGCGCAGCGCTTGAGTTCCTCAAGCGCTCGCCCAAGAAACTGCTCATCAACGGCAAATGGGTGGCGTCGAAATCCGGCAAAACCTTCGAGACTCTCAACCCGGCTAACGAGCAAGTCCTGGCCCTGGTCGCCGAGGGCGACAAGGCCGACGTGGACGAGGCCGTCAAGCACGCGCGCAAGGCCTTCGAAGACTTCAAATGGGCCGAACATCACCCCGCATGTGCGCACCCGATTCCTGCTCAAGATCGCGGACCTGATCGAGCAGCATGCCGAGGAGCTCGCCGAACTCGAGACGCTCGACAACGGCAAGCCGCTGTTCGAGTCCGCGAACATCGACATCCCCCTCGCTGCCGAGACCTTCCGCTACTACGCGGGCTTCGCGACCAAGATTTACGGCGACACCAACCCGTCCGATCCGTCGATGTTCAACTACACGCTGCGCGAGCCGGTCGGCGTGTGCGGACAGATCATACCGTGGAATTTCCCGCTGCTGATGGCGTCGTGGAAGATTGCGCCCGCGCTCGCATGCGGCAACGTCGTCATCCTGAAGCCTGCCGAGCAGACTCCGCTGACCGCGATTCGCCTCGGCGAGCTCATCTGCGAGGCCGGCCTGCCCGATGGCGTCGTGCAAATCATCACGGGCTTCGGCCCCGGCGCGGGAAGCTCGATCGCCGAGCATCCCGACATCGACAAGGTCGCCTTCACCGGCTCGACCGAAGTCGGCAAGATCATCCTGAAGGCCTCGGCCGGCAACTTGAAGCGGGTATCGCTCGAGCTCGGCGGCAAGTCGCCCAACATCATTTTCCCCGACGCCGACATGCCGTCGGCGGTGTTCGGCTCGGCGCTGGGCATCTTCATGAACCAGGGGCAGGTCTGCTGCGCCGGCTCGCGCGTGTTCGTGCAGGAAAGCGTGTACGATCAGTTCACCGATTCGCTGTCGCAGATGGCCGCCGGACTGACGCTCGGAAATCCGCTGGACCCCAACACCCGCATGGGCCCGCTGGTTTCCAAAGAGCAGCACGATCGGGTCAAGGGATATCTGAAAGCCGGCAAGGCAGAGGGCGCGAAGGCCAAGACCGGCGGCGAGCCGGGCAAGCAGGAAGCCGGATACTTCATCCAGCCGACGGTTTTCACCGGCGTGAACAACCAGATGAAGATCGCGCGCGAGGAGATCTTCGGCCCCGTCGCCGCGGCGATCCCGTTCAAGGACGAGGCCGACGTCGTCTTCCAGGGCAATGACACGACTTACGGGTTGGCCGCCGCCGTGTGGACCAAGGATATCAACCGCGCTCACACGATCGCGCGCAAGCTCAAGGCCGGCACGGTCTGGATCAACACCTATGGCATTCTCGATCCGATGTCTCCGTTCGGCGGCTACAAGCAGTCGGGTTTCGGCCGCGAGCTGGGCAAGTACGCGATCGATCTGTACACGCAGATCAAGTCGGTCTGGGCCAAGATCGGGTAGGCATGCGATAAGGATCGGCCGCTAACGCGGAGATCGAAAACAGTTCGAATTTTCCGGCAAGGGCGCCCAACTGGGCGCCCTTTTTTGTGCCGCCGCGCGCGCGGGCTTCGTCCGGGGAAAGTAAAAAAATCACGCCTTCGGGGCGTAACCATGTTTCGCTTGGCCCCTTCGATTCCCTATTATTGACGGCAGTGAGCCAGTGGTTGGTGTCATGCCGCATTAGACCGATTGCGGCCGGCGCGCGTCTTACGGCGTGAGGATGAGCCGTCCCGGGGGACGGCGTTAAGTGGGTGGTGTGAAATCGGCGTCGCCGCAGGTCCGACGGCGCGGTGGGGTTCACCAATGGCGGCCGAGCAACAACGATGACCCGATCGAGGCGACGATCTCGTCGCGAGTGCCTCGGTCGCGCCCATCAGACAGTCAATCCCGCAAATCCGGTCGAGACGCTGACCGAACGATCGACTACCGAAGAGGCCCGAGAAGAGGCCAAGACCGAAGCGCGCGAGCCTCAATCGCCGCGGCTGCGTCCGCCGATGCATTCGGGGCTCGAAGGGCGGCTCGAAGTTCGTCCGATCGGCACTGCGCTGGGTTTGCGCGAACTCGCCGCGCTCCACAAGCGGACCTGGAGCACGCTAAACGTACAGGAAAAGCGCGTGCACGTGCTGCTATGGCCGCTGGCGATCCATTTTGGCCTCTACGCGGTGGGTCTGGGCAACGAGCAACGGCGCCCGCCGCTGCTTGGCGCGTTTTGGGCGCGATGCCTGGCTGACGCGCCGCTGACGCTTGGCCATCTGTATCCGCCGCAGTTGTTCAAGGGGCTGCTCGCGTCGGAAGTGTTCGAATTTGGCGGGATGGTGGTCGACCCGAACTACCAGGGCAAGGGGCTGGTCAAGATGATGTCGGACACCGCGCGATTGTTTCTTTTTTCGCGCCGTCCCAAGTTGTTAATCACAAATCCGGTTGAGCCGCTTTACGAGATGTACAAACAGCTCGGGCTCAAGACGGTAGGCCGCGAGCCGGTCGAGCATCCGCACGCATTCAACGTGCGGGTGTGGCTGATGTACGGCAAATTCGACCAGCTGGCGAAGCCATACTTTATGTAGAGACCTGCTACATGCTTACGGCTTTGCTTTGTGCTCCGGCTTGGCCGAGCCGCCCATAAGTGCTCCCGCGCCCCGCATGATGCTGGTGCCGACGCTCAGGATCGCGTCGGTGACGCCCGGGAACAACGACCCGAGTTTCTCCGCGACTGCGGCGCCGGGAGGAACGTCCACTTCCGTCAGCCCGAACGCGGCCGCGGCCAGCACCGCCCACGTCACCCATCGCGGCGGCATCGCCATCATGGCGGATACGGCTTTGAGCGAATCGTGCTTGAGCGCGTCGCGCGCCATGGGCGTGTCGATCACTCCGGGCATCACGAGCGACACTTTTATTCCGGTATTGAACAACTCTATGCGCAGAGCCTCCGTCATTCCCACCAGCGCAAACTTGGTCGAGCTGTAGCCGCCGAGTGGACTGATGCCGCGGCGTCCCGCCAGCGACGAGATGTTCACGATGTTGCCCGACTTGGCCTTGCGCATCACCGGCAGCACCGCCTGGATCGCATTGAGCGCGCCGAAGACGTTTACCGCCATCATCTTTTCCAGATCTTCGGGACGCATCTGCTCGACCGGATCCGAGATGAGCAATCCCGCCGAGTTGATCAGGATGTCAACTCTTCCGAATGCTTCTTTGACCTGCTCTATCGCCCAGAATACGCGCGCGCGATCGGTCACGTCGCAATCGAGCGCGAGCGCTTTGCCGCCTGCCTGGTTGATCTTATGCGCGAGTTCTTCGAGCTGCACGCGCCGGCGTGCGAGCAGCGCGACCTGCGCCCCTTGTTCGCCGAACGCGAGCGCGACGCCGTGGCCGATTCCACTCGACGCCCCGGTTACGACCACCGATTTGTCGAAGAAGTATCCGCGCACCGGTCCTTTGGATTGGCGCTTGGCTTCGCTCATAACCGTCACCTCGATATGGGCGCCGCGGCATGGAACTGAGGGTAGGGGCGTCGCGTTTTTGGCATTGTGCGCCGGTCGCACGCGCAGGCGCAAACCTCCGCTGAAGCTGGTTGCCGCGGCGATACGGTGTGATTAGCTTTAGTGCTGGAGAAAGGGTGGGATGGGGGAAGGCTGGAAATAGTGAACTCGAAAACTTTGATTGCTGAAATCGCCGCGGCGGGCGCATTGATCGGCTCGTATCCACTGGATTGGCTGGTCAAAAGGGGCGAGCCGTACTTCTCCGCGCCGGCCAGCGAGCCCGTCATTCTTATTCACGGCTTCGGCGGCAGCCGCGCCAATCTGTTGGCGCTTGCGGCGTACCTGCGGCTGGCGGGATTCGACAACCTGTCGTACCTCGAGTACCCGCGATGGCAGTCGATCGATGATTCTGCCGCGCACCTCGGGCGCATCGTAGAGGAAAAATCCGGCGCAAGGGGCGCTCATCTAATCGGCCACAGCCTCGGCGGCACCGTAGCCCGGCGCTACGCGGCTGGCGCGCCAAAAGCTGCGGTGCGATCGCTCGTCACGCTCGGCTCGCCGTATTCGTACGGTCAACGGAGTCCCGCCGAAATCGGAATTTTCGGCGATGACGACCCTATCGTGCCGGCGCCGGTCGAGGCGTGGGTGAATCGCGCCGCATTCGCGCGGATCGTGACGCTGCATGAGGTCGGGCATCTTGCTCTGATCTTTCATCCCGAGGCCCTGCGGATTATCGGCACCGAATTGCGCGCAAATCGCGCGTCCGGGAGCAACGCCGCGGCGGATTAGTGTTCCGATCCCGCGATTGCCGCGGATTCTTTTGTTAGACTCCGCGCCATGAGCTCGACAGTTGCCGCCAGTGCAATCGTCCTCGCCGGAGGGCGCAGTTCCCGGATGGGCCGGCCCAAGGCGGCTCTCGATTTCGGCGGTGTCCCGCTCCTGACGAGAATTATCTCCGAGCTCAAGCGGCGCTTTGCGGAGATCGTAGTCGTCGCGGCCCCCGAGTCTGAGGATTCGCTTCAAATTGATCTCCCCGCGATAAAACTAGTGCGCGACGAGGCCGCGTATCAGGGACCCTTGGACGCGCTCCGGCGCGGCCTGGATGCGGTTAGCAATGAAATCGCGTTCGCTTGCTCATGCGATCTGCCGCTGCTCGATTCCGATGTCGCGGCGGCGATCGTTGCGATGCTTGATGACTTCGACGCGGCGATTCCGATCGTTGGCGAAAAGCCTCAACCGCTGCACGCCGCGTATCGCAAGTCGATGCGCCGGCGCTCTCGCGGCGCTTGCCACGCGGGGAGAGTCGCGTCTGATTGCGATCGCCGATGCGGTCAATACGAGGCGGATTTCCGAGAACGAGCTTCTCGCTCTCGATCCACACCTGCACAGTTTCCTCAACCTGAACGCTCCCGGCGACTACCAGCGCGCGCTCAAGATCGCGGGCCTCGCCGGATAAAATCCCGCCGCTACGCCTTCTTCTCCCACCGCAGAATCGGGCGGCGCGCGGCTACGGCCTCGTCCACGCGCGAGACCGGCAAGGTCTGCGGCGCGTTTTTGACGCGCTCGGGATCGTTCAACGCTTCGTCGTAAATCCGTTCCATCGCATCGACGAAGCTGTCCAGGATTTCCTTGCTCTCGGTCTCGGTCGGCTCAATCATCAGCGCACCCGGCACCACCAGCGGGAAATAGATCGTCGGCGGATGGATTCCGAAATCGAGCAGGCGTTTGGCAATTTCGAGCGTGCTCACGCCGGCGCGCTTTTCCAGGTCGTGCGAGAGCACGCATTCATGCATCGAGGGCTCGCCGGTCGCGCTTGGAAAGTGCGGTTGAAGCCGCTTGCGCAGGTAATTCGCGCCGAGGATCGCCAGCCGGCTCGCCATCCCCAGACCGTCGCCGCCGAGCGCGAGGATATACGCGTACGCGCGCACGATCATTCCGAAATTGTTGTGAAACGATCGCATCCGTCCGATCGAATCCGGCCGCTCGGCGTCGAATTCATAGCCTGCGCCGCAACGCTTCAAGCGCGGCATCGGCAGGAACGGCTCGAGATGCTTTTTCACCGCGACCGGCCCCGCGCCCGGCCCGCCACCGCCGTGCGGAGTCGAAAAAGTCTTGTGCAAATTCAGTTGGACGATGTCCGCGCCCATGTGTCCGGGCTTCGCAACGCCGAGCAGTGCGTTCATGTTCGCGCCGTCCAGGTAGAGCATCGCGCCGCGGTCATGCAATGCCGCCGCGATATCCTGGATTTCCGGCTCGAAAATTCCGAGCGTGTTTGGATTCGTCACCATCATCGCGGCCACGTCGTCGGTCACCAGCCGGCGAACCTCGGCCGCTTCCAGATAGCCGCGCCGGTTCGATTTCGCGACGATCACTTCGAAGCCCGCCAGCGTGCAGCTGGCCGGATTGGTGCCGTGCGAAGTATCCGGGATGATCACCTTGTGCCGCGCTTCGCCGCGCTTGCGATGATACGCACGGACCATCAGCAGCCCGGTCAACTCGCCTTGCGCACCGGCCGCGGGATGCAGCGACACCGCGTCCATCCCGGTGATCTCGGCCAGCGCCGCTTCCATCCGCGCGAGCAGTTCGAGCGCGCCCTGGGCAAGATGCGCCGGGGTCGCGGGATGCAGTCCCGCCAGCCCCGCAAGAGCCGCCAGCTCGTCGTTTACCACGGGGTTGTACTTCATCGTGCACGATCCAAGCGGATAGAACTGGAGCGCCTGCGCGAAGTTGAGCTGCGACAGGCGCATGAAATGCCGGATCACCTGCGGCTCGCTGAGTTCGGGAAAGCCCGGAAGATCCTCGCGGCAAAGCTCCACGCCGATGATTTCAGCGCCGCGCCGCTGGCCGGCGGCACGCGGCGACAGGTCCGCTGCGCGGCGGCCTTCGGATGAAAGTTCGAAAATAAGCGGCACGCCCGCCACCGGCTCGATCCGGTGGGGCGTCGCAGGAGTTTCAGCGACCGCGACTGGGACGATTCTGCCCGCACTTGCCATCACCGCACCTCCGCAATTGCCGCCGCAAGCCGGCTGAACTCGCCGCCACGATTCATTTCGGTGACCGAAACCAGGAGCGCGTCGGAGAGTTCGGAATAATCGTTGCCGAGTGCGACGCCGGCAAGGATTTGCTTGCGCTCCGCCGCTTCCAGAGCGGCCGAGGGGTTCGCAAGCCTCAATGCGAACTCGTTGAAGAACGGTCCCGAAAAGCGCCGGCGGATGCCCGCAGCCTCCAGCACCGCGGCCGCCTGATGCGCCAGCTCGACGTTTCGCTCCGCCAGCTCGCGCAGTCCAACCCGGCCCATCAGTGAGAGATAGACCGTCGCCGCCAGCGCGCACAGAGAATGATTGGTGCAGATGTTCGAGGTCGCCCGTTCGCGGCGGATATGCTGCTCGCGCGTACTGAGCGTCAGGCAGAACGCGCGGCGACCGTCGCGATCGCGAGTCTGTCCCACCAACCGGCCGGGCATCTGGCGCAGATGGGTCAGCCGCGCGGCCATGAAGCCAACGCCGGGTCCGCCGAATTGAAGCGGCAACCCGAAACTTTGACCCTCGCCGACGGCGATATCGACGCCAAGTTCGCCCGGTGCGCGAAGCAGACCCAGCGCGATGCCCTCGGCAGTGGCGGAAATGGCGAGTGCGCCCGCGCGATGCGTCATTTGAGCGATCGCGCCAAGCGGTTCGATTATGCCGAGCGCGTTGGGATAGCCGGTGACCATGCACAGCAAGCGATCGTTCGCGATACGATCGAGCGCGGATAAGTCGGTCGCGCCGGTCGCGTCGTCAAACGGAACCTCGACGATCTCGAGTCCCTCGAGCGCACTCAGGTAGGTGCGAATGGTCGCGCGATACTCCGGCCACAGCGCTCGCGAGAGTGCGACGACCGGGCGCCTGGGCATCAACCGCCGCGCCATCAGAACCGCCTCGGCCGCGGCCGACGCGCCGTCGTACATGCTGGCGTTGGCGACTTCCATCGCGGTGAGTTGCGTGATCAGCGTCTGAAACTCGAAAATCGCCTGCGTGGTCCCCTGGCTCGCCTCGGCCTGGTACGGCGTATAGCTGGTCGCGAACTCGGCGCGTGCGATGACCGCGCGCACCGCGGCGGGCACGTAATGGCGGTAGTAACCGGCGCCCAGGAAGCTCGAGAAACCCGACGCGCCCGTGTTGCGAGCCGCCAGCGCTGAAATCTCGCCGACCACATCCGCTTCGCTGCGCCCGCGGTCGAGATTGATTGTCGCGCTCGCGCGCAGGTTCGCCGGCACATGCGCGATCAGGTCATCAAGATGCTTTGCGCCGATCGTCTCGAGCATCGCCGCGACATCGCTCTCGGTTTGTGGCATGAATCTCATGGAATCAACTTGTCCTCCGCCCGGCTCCGCCTCCACTTCACCAGCAATTTAATCACACGCGCGCGGTTGATGCCGCAGTTGGCTCACCGCGCCGATAGAACGGTCGCGGCACGATGGTCGCCCGGATTTTGCGCTCGCGAATTTCAACTTCGAGCGATTCGCCCACGGCTGGCGGATTTTTCGCGCCTGCGGTCGCCAGATATGCCATCGCGATCGGCCGTTGAATCGACGGCGCGAACGTCCCGCTCGTCACCACGCCGGCCTCATCGCCGTTTCGAAATACCTGGTAGCCCTGACGCGCGACCATCCTGCCGTCGTCGGTCTGCAGCCCGACCAATGTTTTCTTCAGCCCCTGGTCGCGTTGCGCGGCAAGTGCGGCCGCGCCGATGAACGGACGCCCCAGCTTTACGAAGGCCGCCAGGCCCGCTTCAAGCGGCGACGTATTGCGATCCAGTTCGTGACCGTACAGCGGCAGCCCGGCTTCGAGCCGCAGCGTGTCGCGCGCGCCCAGCCCGACCGGTTTGGCGTCGACGCCGGCGCCGGCGTCGAGAATCGCTTCGAACAATTGGCGCGCGCCGGCGTTTTCCACGAACAGCTCGAAGCCGTCTTCGCCCGTGTAGCCGGTGCGCGCCGCCAGGCAGGTGATTCCCGCGATTAGTCCGCCGGCGACGCCGAAGCGCGCGACGTTGGCGATTGGAAACTCCGCCAGCGTTGCCAATATCGCGACGGCGCGCGGTCCCTGAACTGCGACCAGCGCGGTGGCGTCGCTCACATCCTCGAACTTCGCCCGCCCGCCGTTGAGTTGCGCGATCCATTCGCGATCCGTCATCGATGTTGGATGCGTTGACGCAGAGCATGTAGCGTTCCGGTCCGAGCCGATACACGATCAAGTCGTCGATCGTTCCGCCGTCCTCCGCGCACATAATCGTGTACTGCGCGTGGCCTTGCTTGAGCCGCGCCGCGGAATTGGTGAACGCCCGCTCGATTGTCCCGAGCGCGTGCGGTCCGCTGATTTCAAACTCGCCCATATGACTCAGATCGAAAATCCCCGCCGAATTGCGGACCGCAAGATGCTCCTCGATGATCCCGCTGTAACTGACGGGCATCTCGAAACCACCGAAAACCGTCATCCGCGCGCCGAGTTTTTGGTGAAGGTCGAACAGAACAGTGCGCTTGGGCGCATTCATCAGCGGCAAAATCCTAACAGACACTTTTGCGCCGAACGAGACAACCGCGCGTGATCTGCCAACAACCGCCCGACTTCTGTCCACAGCGCCTTGCTCGGCGCAATCGGGTGCTATAATCGACTGATACCCGATGGCTGCAATCATCATGGATGGCCGGGCGCTGAGCGCGCATCTGATGCCGGAGCTGCGCGCCCACGTCGACGAGCTCAAGCGCGAGTTCGGATGCACGCCATCGCTGGCGGCGATCCTGGTCGGCGACGATCCCGCCTCACGTCAATACGTAAAGAACAAGCAGCGCGTGGCCGGCGAACTTGGATGCGACAGCCGGACGGTGCGGATGCCGTCGGCGGATGCGACCACCGACGCGTTGCTCAGCGTGATCGAGGAACTCAACGCCGATGCGCGCGTCAATGCGATACTGCTCCAGTTGCCGATCCCCGATTGGGTCGATCGCTTCCGCCTGTTCGATGCGATCGCGCCCGAGAAGGATCTCGACGCCATCGGCGCGTCCAGCGTCGGGGGCTTTTATCGCGGTCAGTGGGGACGCTTCATCCCGTGCACTCCGCGCGGCGTGCTCACCTTGCTCGACTACTACCGGGTGCCCATCGAGGGTGCGCGTGCCGTGGTCATCGGGCGCAGCGATATCGCCGGCAAGCCGACCGCGCTGATTCTCGGCGGGCGCCTGCGCAACGCAACGGTCACCTGGTGCCATCGCCACACGCGCGATCTCGCCGTGATTTGCCGCGAGGCCGACATCCTCATCCCGTGCGTCGGCGCCGACACCGGCCGGCCCTATCTGATCACGGCGGATATGGTGAAGCCGGGCGCCTGCGTGATTGACGTTGGCTTCAGACGTGTCGGTCGCGGGATATTCATCGGCGATGTGGATTTCGAAGCCGTGAAGGAAGTCGCGGGATGGATTACGCTCAATCCCGGCGGCACCGGTCCCATGACCGTGCTGGCGCTGATGCAGAACCTGATCGACGCGACCCGCTATCAGCTCGGCTTGCACCGCGCCACCTACACGGTCTGACGTAGACCTGTGCATAACCTGTTAGGTCCTCTATTTTTCCCCTTCCTGTGACGCGATTGGGTGACTATTAACACCTGACGTCCTTGAGCGGAGAATTATCAGACAGGATTTAGAGCATTGGGATCACGACCATTCGGGCTGCATCGAAGTCTGTGCATTGGTTTCGGGCCTAGCGCCGGACAGGTGCGCGGCTAGGGGGTTTCTCGTGCTGCAAGCCTGGATTGATGATAGCGGCAGGGGGCAGGAACCGGTGTTCGTCCTTGCGGGCTACATCGGGCGCACGCGGAATTGGATCGGTTTCTCGCACGATTGGAGTGAGCTACTCCGCAAGCATCGGCTGAGATACTTAAAGGGAAACGAAGCAGGAAGGCTCGCGGATAAGACTATCCTTCAGTTTGTTTCTCTCATAAGGCGATACGCGCTAAGTGGAGTGCGCGTCGTAATCCCCCATCGAGATTTTCACGATGTGCTCAAGAACGACACGATCGCGAAAAGCGGGCGATGGTACTTCAAGCAGCCATACTATTTGGCCTTCGATTGCGTATTTGGCTCGGTCCTCGGCTATGTCCGCCGCCGACCGCATTTCGAAAAAACAGAATTTATTTTTGACTACGATGTGGTTGATCGCAGAAGCTTGAAACTTGCGTATAGCCATCTACTGAAGTCCCTAGGCACGGATGCTTCGCTTATTGAGGGCGAGCCGACGTTCCGAGACGACAAGTGTTTTGTGCCCTTACAGGCTGCGGACCTTCTCGCGTGGTACGTGCGGCGCTACCATAGTGAGCGCGCTGAGGGACGGGCTTTTGAATCTCCCGTATGGAGCGCGCTGTGCGAACTCGAAGAAATCCAGTTGGAACTTAATCGCGAGCAACTGGCCGCTCTCCGCGCTGATACGGTTACGCAAATGAAGAAGCGGTGGCTTTGAGAAACGCGGCTCATGGTGGCCGTGTGGGCGTCACGATTGCGGCGGCGCCGCGGATGCGATAGGCAGATCCGTGAACAACGGAGGACCTGTTACATGACAGACCGACGTGCCGGATAACCTTACTCTCTTGCGGTCACTTCGCAGCCGTTTTGTTTACGCCGCGTTCGATCTTGATAGCAGGCGACTTCAATCCCTTGTACGCACCGAACAAAGCAGCAATCTCGAAAATCAGAAATTCGGCCAAACCATGCTCGTTTCGCTGCTGGCTGGTTGGCTTGAAATCTTCGACCGTCTCTACGTCGCCGCCCGTTACCGGATCGTAGTCGGGACCACGCTCCGTGTGCGTGCCGTAGGTAGCCCAACCAAATGTGGCAACAACCGCAACGACGACTGTAGTCGCAAGAATGACTCTCAGCGCGGATCGTTCGTTGCCTGCTTTGTCGATTCGCCTCTCAGCGAACCAGCGCGCGAGAGAATACGGGACAAAGACCATGGCAAACCCGGCGAACGCGCGGAGAACTTCGGCGAAAATCCGCTCCACGATGTCAAATTGACCGATGTAGCTGAGGACATAGGCGATTCCGAATAGCAGTGTCGGAATAAGCACGAGCAGGGCGATGGCACCCAAGACGCCGACCAAGTTAATGTTCTTGAGCCGTTCGATCATTGTGACCGGCGTAAGAAAAGCGCACGCGCGCAACGGTTTCGTCTAGATGTTATACAGCAAACTATGCAACACCGATTCATACATTTCCTTAAATTCGTTCAATTGTTCGACGGTGAACGTCTTCGGATCGTACGCTTCACTCAAAGCGCGAGCAGGATGAATCAATTTTCGGAATCGTCTAATTTTGTCAATCACGTCTTTTGCCACGTGCTTAGGGGGAGATTCATCATCCTCATCGCCAACGTGGGAAGGAATATTGATTGGAGCATTCAAAACATCAACTTCGTTTGCAGCGGCAATCAGCGCTGCCATGTTAACCGAATCAAGTATTTCTAACTCTCCGCCATTTTCCTCGCCGAACTCGACTAGTAGGTAAGTCAAAACGGCGGTCTCAAGGGCGAGCGCCAAAGCGATTCCTGCCATAAAATACTGGCCGGACTGCTCTAGTTCGTGGACCTTCTCCTGATAAAATTGCAAAAGATCATTCGCGGAATCACCGTGTCGCGTTCCCGTCAGCGTTCCCATAATGAGACCACTGAGTTAACAGACTCCCGCGCGACCGACAAACGGCGGCGGTGCCGATTCTCTTTTCACTTAACACTGGGTGCGGGGCTCAGCCCTGCTCACCCCTGCTTCGTGATTTGTTCCCCTGAACAAAAAGGGGATTGGGTTGCACTTGACTCTCGCGTGCAATCAGCCTAAGATACGAAGCATGGAAACACTAGATGCCTTTGATCGTCGATTCCCTGATGAGAAGTCTTGCCGTCTCGCGTTGCAAGCGGCGCGCTGGTCCGATGGCGTGCGATGCCCCAAGTGCGGCACGGATAAAGTCTATGCGCTCAAGTCCAAGCCGTTCTACTGGCTATGCAAAGCGTGCGGCAATCATCGCTTCAGCGTAATCAGCGACACGATCTTTGAGAACACAAAGAAGCCGCTCCTGATTTGGTTCAAAGTCGCGTATCTGATGCTGGTTGCGAAGAAGGGCCGGAGCGCGCTTGAGATTCATCGAACGATCTACGGCGATCCGTTCACGGCGGATTATCACACGACTTGGTACATGTGTACGCGGCTTCGCGCTGCGATGCGGAACAAGGAATGGGGCCAATTGATGGGCGTGGTCGAGATCGATGAGGTTTACCTTGGCGGCAAAGAACGCAACAAACATCGCGGCAAACGCGGCAAGTGGGCGTCTCAAGGCAAGACCGAAGTGATCGGTGCAATCGCTCGCAAAGGCAATATCGTGTGCCAGATGGTCGAAGACGCGGACTTCCGAACTTACGACAATTTCGTCCGCAATACCGTTTCCAACAAAGTCAATCTGATCGCGACTGACGAAACTTTCCGGTATCGGAATCTCCAGCGGCTCGGCTATCCGCATGAAATCGTCACGCACAGAGACGAAGAGTATGTGCGCGGACAAGTCCACACGCAGACGATTGAATCTTTTTGGTCCCTGTTGCGGCGCGGCATCATGGGCAGCTACCACAAAGTCAGTAAAGCGTATCTGCCGCTGTATCTGGCGGAGTTCACGTTCAGGCACAACGAGCGGAAGAATCCCGACATGTTCATGGAGCTTCTTTCGCGCTGCTAGCAAACCGATTCGACGCCCGCTAAAATGGGCGCGTGCCGTCGAAACCGGAGACACAAAAAAGAGTCGCAGGGGCGCGCGAAGAACTAAAGCACGCCGACATGGGCGCGTTCGATCGTGCCCTGCGCGCACTCGTCAAAGTGACTGGCGGCAAGAAGCCGAAGCCGCGTAGAAAATAAGCGAACGAACGATCGAATCCGGCCAGATTTTAGAACCGTTCAGTCGCACATTCCTGCGCTAGAAATTTTATTCTAGCGCAGGTGCAGTTGTGCGACAAGATGATTGTTCTGCTATCGCTTGGCCAAGTGATGAAATGGCTGTGACTCTACAAGTCGGCATGATCGCGTCGAACGGCTGGGTTCTTGCCAGCGACCGGCGAAGCACTATCCAGGGGCTAAACTGGATACGACAAACCTACACAACCGATAAAATCCTCTGTCGAAATGGTGTTGCAATGCTCGCTTGGGGAGACGAATTGGCGCTGATTGTCCGACAGACGATACTTGATGACCTACGACCAAGGCGTGACACGATAGCGACCGATGAATTCCAACAAGCTGCGAGAGAATGTGCGACCACAGTATGGCAACAAAACTCCCGGTATCCATCGGAGCGCACGCGCGGAGTAGTAATGGCCAGCATTGGACACAAAAGGCTCTGGCATCTGTCTTTCGGCCAACATGCAGTGATGCACGATCAAGACACAAAAATGGTGTACGGCGATCCCGCCAACCCGCTCATATTTTTTAGTGAAGAATTCCATAAAACAGAGCGCACTGTGGACGAGTTAGCATTTCTCGCTAGTCATATCATCGTGGCGGGAGCGAAATATAACGCCATGATTGACGGTTTGGACCTTATCGTCTGGCGGGAGGGTACAGACAAGCTTGAACCGTTAAATGACGCAGCATTAGAAGTACGATCAAAACAGTTTACAGCAGACTTAGATGATCTCGTTTTGAAAGCAATGCGAAGCTAAGACCATGACTTTCCGCGCGAGATTGATAACTTTCATTCGTTCGATTCCGGTCATACTGCTTGTTTTGTGTGCTATCGATGGTGCCCGTAATTTTCTTCTGGGCTGGGTCCACAACGATACAATCAGACTTGTTTTGGCCCTCATTGCTGTCGCTCTGATATTTCGAGGCGCGAGCCGAGATATTGTGCGTCAGGCTCGTCTGCCAAGGCATCATTGAGTTCGGAAGCAGGGGAAACGGAGTATGAATGACACGCTTAAAGCCAAGATCATTTGGTGGCTCGGACTTGTGCTGGGTGCCATCGCTCTTTATTTGCGCGTGTTCCTTTCGGACCTGCCCATATGGGCGCTTTGGATAATGGCCTATCTCTTTGCCAGTTTCTATGCGTACTGGGTTGGGTGTACGAGAGTGAACGCTTAACGTCTTTTCTTCTGTTTTGGTTGCGGTTTCATTAACCATTTCGGCCATTTACCCGGCATCCCCGCAATCATGTCGAGCATTTCTTGGTACGTGACTCCACAATCAAGTACAGGTCGAGACTGCAACATTCGCCATATTTCGCTATCTAACTTTCCATCTTCAAAGTGATCTCGTCGAACGTGCCACGCATACAAATCGGCGGCTTGGAGCGGCATCCAAGATTTGTCATCACGCAATATAGGACGATTCGGTAATAGCGTAGCGATCTCTTTGTGATCGTCTTTGTGAATCAGGTCGTATGCGCGAGTCAGATCGCCTTCTCTGACAGAGCCTTTGTCAAAAAAGAAGTCTAACTCCTGTTTGTTATTCTCTCTCGTCATGCCGTCTAGCATTGCAGTGAGCAAACATGTCACGCCAAAGACCGGCGGCTCTTTGAATGGTCCCCGATTCTGTTTAATTAGTTCATCAAAATCGTCATAGCGGATGACAACTTCTACGCGAATTAGTTGAAACCTCTCGATCAGTTTTGCGAACGCGAGCAGCCTCTCGTCACGATCTTTGGCGCTCCATCCTTCAAACTGGCCGCTCAAGTGAGCAGCTTCTTCCGCCTTGAGATAGAGAAGCGAAGAAGGATGCGGACGATGTAAGATTTTTTCCCACGCTTCCGCGAATCCAAACCATGTGATGACATTCGCGGCATAACCGCCCAATACATAGACTGGCGGCCCGTGCTTGCCGCTATCGTCGATCCAAACGTTCCCTGCCACGAACCGCCACTCCCTTAGAGCGTCGTAAGGCAATCCGACATAGACGCGCCAGATTTGGTAGCAAGCGCATTGCTCGCTGTGCGGCCACAAGCGCCCGCACCTTTGAATCCTTGCGTAATTTTCAGGCAGAGTCAACATTCACCCAATCCCCAACAAAAAACGTTTCACGTGAAACATTCGGGTCTGGATCCTAAGAAATAACCCCTGTTTCGCAAAATGCACCGTAATTCGTCCGCCCGCATCCCGCGCCGGTGCCGATTCTCTTTTCACCCCTGCCTGCGCCCGCCAACGGCGGGCGGCCTTAACACTGGGTGCAGGGCTCAGCCCTGCCGATGCGCGTATCTCGCGATTTACCTTGCGCCCCCGTCGCGCAGCCTTAACCCTGCGCCGTCGCCGCCGCGACAAAACGCGCCCCCGTCGCAACGGGCGCCCACCGCGCAGGTGATTCTTTCCTAATCTTGTCCACCCGTTGGCACGGCTGGCCAGTATTAAGAGACCGCTTGCCTGCGGCAGTGGCCGCGCGGCGTGTCTCTCGCTCTCGCGCCATGAACCTGAGAGCTAAGGCGCGGCTTCGCGACTTAGCGATTAACAGCGGGTGCAGGGGTCACCCCTGGCCGTGGCGACGGCAGCGCAGTATTAAGCCGTTGGCATGGGCCGCGCCCGCCAACGGCGGGCGGCCTTAACACTGGGTGCAGGGGTCACCCCTGGCCGTGGTGACGGCAGCGCAGTATTGAGCCGTTGGCAGGGGGCCGCGCCCGCCAACGGCGGGCGGCCTTAATACTGGGTGCAGGGGTCACCCCTGCCGGCCGGGGTGATCCGGTAGAACGTGAGATGCTCGCCGCGGAATTTCTCGACCACTCTGAAGCGCTTTGGATCGGGGAGTTCGGACTCTATCGCGTTGCGAGCCTTCCAACTCACCAGCCATCCGCCGCCAGCCGCCGATACCCGCTCCTCAATAGTCATTCGCGCGGCCGCGGCATCAAATCCCGGAATAGCAATTCGCGGATTGGCGCCGCGGAAGTAGTAATCGAATGGAACTGAGTAATAGCCAAATGGAAATCCGCCGTTGGGGACGTTCGCCGTGTTTGCGTTCGATACGAACCCCGATTCAAAGAAAACCGGTTCCGAAGCGCCGCCGCCGGCGACTTGTCCGGCCAGATCCCGCCACGGCTGCGGCCTGGACCGGGCGAACGGCAGCAATATCAAGCATGCCACCACAAAGCCCGCCGCCAGCAGATTGCGCCACTTGGCGCTCCACGCGCCGATGACCGCCGCAATCAACAACGGCGACGCCGCAACCCCCGGCGATAGGTAGCGCAAATTGAACATCGGATGCAGGATCACTGACCCGACGATGAATGCCAGCGCCGGCAGACCGATCCACGCCGCGAGCAGCCTAATCGGTTCGTTTCCATCTCGTTCCACAGTGCGACCGAATACCAGCCACAAGGTAAATCCAGCCGCGACCAGCCCAACTGCCACTTTGCCTGCGAGCGGGTAGTTGTAGGGCGGACCCAGATAGTCCAACCAATGCCCATAAATCATTTGCTGACTTTGTCCAATCGCGACGGGCAGGTAGGGAAGGAACAAGGCAATCGCGAGCACTATCGCCATCCACGCGGTCGTATCGCGTCTGCCGCGCGAGCGGTCGCGCACCAGGATCGCGGCTTCCGCACCGAGAATCAGGAGCCCGGCCATATGCGTATAAGGCATCGCTGCGCCGAGAATTCCGCAGCCGACTCCGCCCATGATGCTGGGCCGGGACCGCACTCGCAGCAGCGTCAGCAGATGCGCGAGCGCGATCGCTATGAACATCGGGTACATTCGCGCCGTGTGCGCGAGCACCACCGCGAGCGGGTTGAATGCCCACAGCGCGGCCGCCGCCAGCGCCGTGCTCTCGTCGAACATTGCGCAGCCGAGCGCGAACACCAGCGCGAGCGCCGCCAGCGAAAAGATCACCGACATCGAGCGCAGCGAAATTTCGCTCAGCCCGAATATCTGCGTGTAGTAATGCAGTACGAGGTAGTAAAAAACCTGCTTGCCGGGATCGTCCAGCACCGGCGTGCGAACGATGGCGCCGACTCCCGGTTTTGCCGCCGCCCACGCGCTGTAGGCCTCGCTCGCGCCGAGGGCATTGGCGCCAAGATGAAACGAATAGATCAATCCGGCGGCGACGAAGATCGCCGCGAAGATTTCAAGCGGCCGGCGCGACGCGCTATCGCCGGATAACGATTCGATGGTCGCAGTCCCCGCTTCGGTCATCAGGATTCCCTTGTCCGCCCATCCGCGAGATATAGCGGATTTCGCGCGCGCGCACGATCTTCCTCTATTCGCGCACGCCCAGCCGCCGCCGCGCGCGGTCCATTGACTAAGATGCCTTGTGCTGACGTAACTGTTCACAATCATGTCTGAGTTTCTCGAGTCGGTTCCCGAAGTAGGTGCGCAGCGCAGGGTCGCGATGACCCTGCCGCCGATCGAGCGGATCCGCTTCGAGGTATGGGCGCTCGCGTGGCCTGTGATTCTATCGTTCGGACTCGATTCGATTCTCGGGCTCGCTTCGATGCTGATGGTCGGGCGTCTCGGTGCGGATGCGGTCGGCGCGGTCGGTCTCGCCATGCAAATCCTGGGTGCGGTGCGCGCCGGCGTTGCGGCGGTCGGTACCGGCACGGTCGCGCTGGTCGCGCGTTATACCGGTGCGAACGATCGGGACAACGCCGAGGAAGTGCTCAAGCAGTCCGTCGTTTTCGGCGTATTGGTTTCGACGATCATCGCGATTCCCGTAATCATTTTCGCCCGTCCGCTGATGGGGTTGTTCCAGGTTCAGGGCGAGATGGCAGAAATGGGTGCGCGTTTCCTGCAGGTCGTGATGCTGTCGGAACCGTTCCAGGGAATCTTTCTGATGTGCGCGGCAGCGTTGCGCGGCGCCGGTGACATGCGCACGCCGCTGTGGATCGGCGGTATCATCGACCTGCTCGCAATCTTTCTCAACTACGTGCTCATCTTCGGCAAGTTCGGATTTCCCGCGCTCGGCGTGGACGGCGCGGCCGTGGCGACCTTGCTCGCGATCGCCTTCGGCGGAATTTTGTTCTTCTACGCGCTCTCGATCGACGGGATGGTGCTCAACTTCCGATGGAAGGGGCTGTGGCCCGACTTCGGCCTCGGCCGGCGAATCCTCAGCGTTGGCAATCCCGCCGCCATCGAACAATTGCTGATCCAGTTCGGCTTCGTCGCCTATGTCGGATTCGTCGCGCGTTACGGCGTCAAGGAAATCGCCGCATATTTTATCGGGGTACGAATCCTGGCGCTGTCGTTTCTGCCCGGCTTCGGATTCTCGGCCGCCTCCGCGACTCTTGTCGGTCAGGGCCTCGGCGCGGGCGACCCGAAGTTCTCGCGCAAGGCCGGATGGGAATCGACTGGGATGGCGATAGTGCTGATGACCGCTATGGGCCTGCTGTTTATCGTCTTTGCCCATCAGATCGCAGCGCTCTTCATCGACGACAAACAGGTCATCGACTACACGGTACAGTTCATGTACGCGCTCGCGGCCGCGCAACCGCTGATGGCGATCGATTGGACGATCACCGGCGCACTGCGCGGCGCCGGCGATTCGCAGTTCCCCCTTTACGGCTCGCTGGCGGGCTTTTACGGAATGAGGCTCTTCCTCACGATTCTCATTTGGCACCACGGCGGCAGTATCATCTGGATCTGGTGGTCTCTGCTTGCCGATTACGTCGTTCGCTCGACGGTGAAGGTCTGGCGCTTCCAGACCGGCAAGTGGGAAACGATTGAAGTCTGAAGTCTGATTTCGCCCGCGCCTGTTGACGCTCCCATCGCCATCAACTGGACGCGGCGCCCGCCGCGCGTAATCCTCTTTGCGTGGCACAAGCGCATCATGCGGCCGAGACGCTCGAGGGCATCCTCGATCAGGTCCTGTTCGTAAACGAAAAGAATGGCTATTCGGTCGCGGTCGTGGTCGTTGCCGGCGAGCATGGCGACTCCCGCCGCGTCACGGTGGTTGGAAATCTCGCCGGTCTGGAAGTTGGTTCGACCATCCGCGCTCAAGGCGGTTTCGAACAGCACAAGACCTATGGCGATCAGTTTCACGTGGTGGATTTCGAAACGGTGCGGCCTGCCGGAGCGGTCGCGCTCGAACGCTACCTCGCTTCGGAAATAAAGGGCATCGGCCCCGCGCTTGCGCGGCGAATCGCCGAACATTTCGGAGACTCGCTCGGCGAGGTGCTCGACAACGCTCCCGAACGCATGCGCGAAGTCCCCGGCATCGGAGCCGCAGTCACGCGGGCAATCGCGGCTGCATGGCGCGATTCGTCCGGGCTGCGCGAACTGACGGTCTTTCTGCGCGGGCACGGCCTGGCTGCCTCGCACGCGCGGCACATCCACAAGTTCTACGGCAAGGACGCGCTCGAGGTCGTACGGCGCGATCCATACGTACTCGCGCGCACCATTCACGGCATCGGATTTCGCACCGCCGACGCCGTCGCGGAGAAACTCGGCATCCCGCGCAACTCGATCCAGCGCGCCCGCGCCGCGGTCTTGTACCTGCTCGAGCGCATGTCCGACGAGGGCCACGTCTATTCGCCCTTCGAGCATCTCGAAGGCCAGTTCCGCACCGCACTCGAGATGGAGCCCGAGCTGGCGCGCGAGGCCGTCAATGAGCTCGCGGCCAGCGGTGAGGTGGTTGTCGAACAGGCGGACGATCACACCGCCGTCTATCTCGCACGCCTGCACGAGGCCGAAGTGAACGTCGCGCGGCGAATCGCGGAATTAAACGCAGGCCGCGCGATGAACAAGGATCTGATCCAGCGCGCCCTGGATGCGGCCGTGCGAAGCTCTGAACTCGAGCTGTCGCCCGAACAAAAGAGCGCGCTCCGATGCGCCCTGGCCAGCCGCGTCACCGTTATCACCGGCGGTCCCGGCACCGGCAAGACGACCTTGCTGCGCTCGCTGCTGGCCGCGCTGGCCGAGGTCGGTTTGAAGCCGACGCTTGCCGCGCCGACCGGGCGCGCGGCTCGCCGGCTCCAGGAGGCATCTGGCCGCGACGCAAAGACCATTCATCGGCTGCTCGAATACTCCCCCGAGAGCGGCGGCTTCGTCCGCGGCAAGGAATTTCCGCTGCGCACCAACTATCTGATCATCGATGAAGCCTCGATGATGGATGTCGAACTTGCCTCGAGCCTGCTGTCCGCGCTGACGGCGAACTGCTCGCTGCTGCTGGTCGGCGATCGCGATCAACTTCCGTCGGTTGGCCCCGGCAGCGTGCTCAAGGACGTGATCGCATCCGACTTTGTGCCGGTCGTGCAATTGCGGGAGGTTTATCGACAGGCGCGCCGCAGCCTGATAGTCGCCAACGCGCATCGTTTGAATCGCGGTGAATTCCCGGATATCTCCAATGACGCCGAAGGCGACTTCTTTTTCTTCGAGCGCAACGCCGCCGAGGACGTGCTCGCGACGATCAAGCAGCTCGTGCAACAGCGGCTGATCGGACGATTCGGAATAAGCGACCCGCGCGAAATCCAGGTGCTGACGCCGATGAATCGCGGTCCGCTCGGCACGCACATTCTCAATCGCGAGCTGCAAAGCCTGCTCAATCCCTCGGGACGCGAACTCCGCGCTGGCGATCGCGTGTTTCGCGAGGGCGATCGCGTTATCCAGTTGCGCAACAATTACGACAAGGACGTCTTCAACGGATCGATCGGCAGGATTGTTGCGATCGACTCGGACAAGGCGCGCGTGAGCGTCGCGTTCGAGGAGACCCGCGCCGAATACGACCTGTCGGAGCTCGACGAACTGGCGCTCGCGTACGCGATTTCAGTGCATAAGAGCCAGGGCAGCCAGTATCCCGCGATCGTGATGCCGATACATTCGAGCCACTACCTGATGCTGCGGCGCAACCTGCTCTACACCGCGATCACCCGCGCCGAGCGGGTATGCGTGCTGGTCGGGACCAGGAGCGCATTGCAGCAGGCGGTGCGCAATCAGGACGAGCGCCTGCGCTTCTCGCGCCTCGCCGCGCGATTGCACGTGGACTAATCGATCAGTGATGTCCCGTCAGACGACTGACTACGAAGACGATGAATGCGATTGCGACTAACGCAATGAGCCCCGGTATCAGGACCGCGGCCAGCGCGCGCCACGCAGAGAATCGATGTACCTCGCCGATGCACTTCAGCGAGACGATGAACCCCCAAAACCCGAGTACTCCTTCGACGACCATGATCATGTACAACGCGGGATCGATTTGAGGCAATGTTCCCGGCGTCGGAACCGGTATCGGCACGCCCAGCAGCACCGCGATCAGAAAGAAGATCGCACCGGCGATCGCAGGCACCTGCGACCACGCCAGCGCGGCGCGCACTTCGACCCGGCTCGCGACGCCGCCGAGCAGGCTTCCTGTCCATTTTAGAACCACGCCGCCAATGAACAGAGAGAGAACTCCGAGAGCCGCCGAGAGTGCGACGATGAAGGCGACCCACATCGGCCACAAGACCGACAGATTGGCGTTGTTGCCAAGCGCCTTCGACCACTGACCCGACAGCGCGCTGATCGCCGGCCCGATCGCCGCGAGCGCGACTACGTTGCGCGTCGGATCGGAATCGACGATGCGCCGAATCGTCGCGCGCGGTGCGGTCCATATCGTGAAAAAAGGTGTGATCGAGTCGCCAGCCCCGTTCGCCATCGAAGCCCCCGTCCCGGTGCGAATCCCGCCACGCTAGCATCTTGCTACATCACGCAACAGCAGGTCGCCTTGCCGCTCGCCTGCATTTGATTCGCTTCACGATGCGAATTACCATCGCAACGATGAAACAGATCAACTCGATAATTCTGGCTGCGTTGCTTGCGGGATGCGTGCAGGCTTACGGATGCGTCGTCGTTGAATCGAGTGCGATCTCGCGATCGCGCGGGCGCCGGCAATCCAATCAGCTCGAGCGCCAGCGATCTCGGATTCCTTCGTCTGGTCGCACCGCAAGGGCTCACGCAGACCGCGCTTGCCAACCTGCTCAGCAACTGCGCCAGCGGCAAAGTATCCGGAGTGACCACCGAGCTCAGCATGCGCGATTTTATTATCGTGCAGATCGTACACACGTGTCGGTCAGCGGTATCTGTAACTAGTTCCTGGCGCGGCCTGCTAGCGGCTCTTGATGGCCGGTTTTTCTGCCGGTGGGCGGATGCGCTTGCCGCGCACCGGTCGTAGCGCGCGAAGAAAGCTCAGCACGGCTTCGGCTTCCGATCGCACCGCGTCGGGATCGTGCCCGGCCTGCTCCAGCTTCTTCTCGACTTCCGCGATCGTCCTGGCCCAGTCGTTTTTGAACTTGCGATTGAGTTCCTTCCACGCCACTCCCGCCAGCGCGTCGGTCACGTTCGCCGGCTGGACGATAAAATCCGCGCGCGAGCAGCACCGCGATCGCCGGATAGCCCAGGTAGCCCTGCCAGTACGACGCGTTGTCGTTCGACGCGATCTCGCGCCCGTCCGCCGAGGTCTCCACTTCGTAAGTCTTCGACCCGTCCGACGACACCACCGTCGCCCGCCGGCTGTCCTCGATTCGCACGCGGCCGTCGCCAATCGCCCCGAGCGCTTCGTACACTTTTACGAGCGGCGGCATTTTCCATTGCGTCGCTGGCATAGCCATGTCTATTCGATCATATTCGACATCACGTCAATCAATTTGGAGACCGCGGCGATGGCTAATCCACCAATCGGCAAACTCGACCATATCGGCATCGCGGTTAAGAGCCTCGCCGAGGCGCGCAAGTTTTTCGAGGATATTCTCGGCGCGAGCTTTATGTACGAAGGCGCCAACGAAGCGGCCGGCTTCAAGCTCGCCGAGCTTGATCTCGGCGGGCTCACGATCGAGCTCCTGGAGCCGCTCGGCGCGAATTCGTTCCTGCACAAGTTTCTCGAAAAGCGCGGCGAAGGGATGCATCATCTGACCTTCAACGTTCCCGACTGCAAATCCAAAACCGCCGCGCTGAAGCAGCAGGGCGTGCGAATCGTCGATGAAACCCAGTGGTCCCCAACGAGTTTCGAGGCTTTCATCTCTCCGCGCGCCGCCCATGGCGTGTTGATCCAGCTGGGCTCGGGCTATCCAACCCTCGCCAACGATCCCGCCTGGTTCAAGAAGAAAAGACTAGGCCGCCGCCCGCTAGCCGATCACTTTCGGATTCGCGCCGCCGCGATCGTCAAGCCCGCCGCCGCGCGCCTTAACATCGCGCCGTCTATCTGACACGATTGCTGCACGCATCCACGGCTTCGCCAGTGAAAAAATGAAAGAATCTGATCGTCTCCATCCTTCGCGACGCAATCGAGCGGGCGCGCGCCGCGGGTCAGTTGACCGCCGGCATTCCGTCGATCGGAATCGAAGCGCCCAGCGACTCTGCCCACGGCGACGTCGCCTCGAACGTCGCGCTGACGCTTGCCAAGGCCGAGCGCAAACCACCGCGCGCGATCGCGGAAATTATCAAGTCGCACGTCGCGATGCCCGCGGAAGTGAGCGAGGTCTCGGTCGCCGGTCCGGGCTTCATCAATTTCAAAATGTCGCCCGCCTACTGGCATTCCGAGATGCGCCGCGCCGCGAGCGAGGGACGCGCGTTCTGGAAGCCGCGCGCATGGGAGCTGCGTCCGGGAGCCAACGAAAGAAAAAAAGTCCAGGTCGAGTTTCTCTCCGCCAATCCCACCGGCCCCCTGACCGTCGGCCACGGCCGCAACGCCGTGCTCGGCGACACCATCGCGCGCCTTTACGAGGCGGCGGGCTTCGACGTCACGCGCGAATATTATTTCAACGACGGCGGCCGCCAGATGAAGTTGCTCGGCGAGTCGGTGCGCGCGCGATATCTCCAGGAGCACGGCATCGACGCGCCGCTGCCCGAAGACGGCTACCAGGGCGAGTATATCCGCGACATCGCGCGCGCTCTGAAAGCGGAGCGGGGCGACGCGCTCGTGTCCGTGACCGAGCTCGAGATTTTCCGCGCGGCGGCCGTCAAAGCCATCTTCGCCGACATCAACCAGACCTGCACGCGGCTGGGAATTCGCTTCGACGTCTATACCAACGAACTCGATCTCATCAACGCCGGACTGGTTGAAGCCGTCCTCAAAGCGCTGCGCGACGGCGGCTTCACCGTCGAAAAGGACGGCGCTACGTGGCTGCGCGGTGAGCCGCTGGGACTTCCCAAGGACGCCGTGCTGGTGCGCTCCGGCCCCGACCGCCAGCCGACCTATCGCACGCCCGACATCGCCTATCACATCGAGAAGCTCAAGCGCGGTTTCGATCTGATCGTGGACGTGTTCGGCGCCGATCATATCGCCGAGCATCAGCAGGTCATCGCCGCCGTCAAGGCGCTCGGCTACGACACCACGCCCATCCGCGCGATTATCTACCAGTTCGTCACGCTCACGCGCGGCGGCGAAAAGGTCAAGATGTCCACGCGCAAGGCGACCTACGTCACGCTCGACGAGTTGATCGACGAGGTCGGCGCCGACGTGGTGCGATTTTTCTTTCTGTTCCGCAAGTCCGACAGCCAGCTCGACTTCGATCTCGAACTCGCCAAAAAGCAGGCGCCCGAGAATCCCGTCTTTTACGTCCAGTATGCGCACGCGCGCCTGGCGAGTATCTTTCGCGAGGGCGCGGCCAAGGGCTTGATGCTCCCCGCGGACCCGTCGGCCGTCGATCTCAATTTGCTCGGCGCCGAGGAACTCGATCTCGCCAAGCGTGCGGTTGGACTCCCCGAGGTCATGTCGGCGGCGGCCGAGGCGCTCGAGCCGCATCGGATTCCGTTCTATCTGCTCGAGCTGGCCGGCGAGTTCCATCGCTACTACAACAAGCCCGCCAATCGTATAATCGGGCCGGATCGCGAACTCAGTTTG
The DNA here is from genome assembly GCA_963743865.1 of uncultured delta proteobacterium. Classification (GTDB taxonomy): domain Bacteria; phylum Desulfobacterota; class Binatia; order Binatales; family Binataceae; genus Binatus. The sequence goes on along the minus strand of CAVURG010000006.1, from coordinate 1,707,507 downwards.
GCGCGGATGTTCATGGCTGGGATTCTCAAGGATGCGATTGCGGGCGGACTCGAGTTGCTCGGGGTGAGCGCTCCAGAGCGGATGTGAGGAACGAAAACGGGATGCGATTCGAAATCAGGGCGGGCGGCGCGTTTCTAATTTTGCTCGGACTGGTCGGGCTATCGGGCGCGGTCTTCGCGCTGGGATTGGTCGCGGGCTACGAGATGGCCCAGCAGAACCAACCCGACTTGAATCAAATCTCCTCGACCTACCCGCTGCCGAATCCGCCCGCATCCGGCGAAAAGCCCGCGCCCGTAGCTGAGATGTCGCCTGTGGCCGCCGCGGCGCCATCGGTTGCGTCTGCGCCGCCTGCGCTCCCGATCAAACCGCCGGCGCCCGCCGTCGGCGAGATGCCGCCGGCTGCGCGCCCGTCGCCTGCCACCGTCGCGCGCTTGAAACCGCGTCCCGAGGCGCCCGCGATCAATCGTCCCGCGTCCGTCAGGGAAAACGAATCCGCCGAAGATTCCGAAACGGCTTCGGCTCCCGCCGCGCCGGCCCGCGCCCTCGCCCCCGGCGCGAAGCCGTACAACATCCAGATCGAAGCCGTGATGGACAAGAGCGGAGCGGACGAGATGGTCTCGCGGCTGAAGACGCTTGGCTACAGCGCGCAGGAGATAAAGGTCGCGCTCAACGGAGCGGACCTGGTACCGCGTCCGCATCGGACCCTACGCCAGCGCCGAAGAAGCGAACGCGGCGCAGAACAAACTGCGCGAGCAGTACCGCCAAGCCTACACGACCTCGCATTGAGGCGGGCGCCGGCCCCCGCATTGACAATCCCCCGTCGCGCATGGATCATTGATCCAACGATGAATTTCACGAGCCGGAAAGTTTGTGCGGGATGGTGGCGTTGGCACGTCGATGTACTCGCCTGCGCGCCGGCTTTGTAATTCATCACAAAACCGATTTCTCAAGAGGGCCGCGGGCGAAAAACCTGCGGCCCTTTTCTTTTTTGAGTGATGGAGTTGGAAGTAATGGAGGCGAATCTAGGTGTTGCAACCCACTGAAAACGAATTCGAACAACTGGCGGTGCGTGGATTCAACCTCATCCCGGTCTTCGAGGAAATAGCCGCCGACCTCGAGACTCCCGTCTCCGCCTTCCTGAAGGTCGCGCGCGACGACTACGCCTTTCTGCTCGAAAGCGTCCGCGGCGGCGAGAAATGGGGACGCTACACCTTTCTCGGTTCCGAGCCGTCGGTCGTGATGCGTGCGCGCAAAAACCGAATGGACATCATCCGGCCCGGCCGCGGCGTCGAAGTGCGCTCGGTGGCCAACTCGTTCGAGGAGTTGCGCGCCGAGGTCAAGCGCTTGCGCGCCCCCGAGCTGGCGAACCTGCCGCGCTTCTTCGGCGGCGCGGTGGGATTTCTCGCTTACGATATCGTGCGATGCTTCGAGAAGATTCCCGAGACCGCGTACGACGATCTCGGCACTCCAGATTTTTGCCTGATGTTCACCGACACGGTGCTGTGCTTCGACAACGTCCGCCAGACGCTGAAAATAATCGCCAACGTGCCGGTCGAGGAGTTCGCCTCGACAAAAATGGCGTATCAAAGCGCGCGCGTGAAGATCGACGAGATAATCGAGCGCCTCAAACGTCCCGCGGTGCCCCCATTCCTGGAGGGTGCGAACAACGCCGCCGTCAACGACGCGTCGATCACCTCGAACCAGACGCGCGAAGGCTACATGGCGATGGTTTCTGCCGCCAAGGAATATATCGCGGCCGGCGACGTTATCCAGGTCGTTCCGTCGCAGCGCTTCGAGGCGCCGCTGACCGTGCATCCGTTCAACATCTACCGCAGCCTGCGCACGATTAACCCGTCGCCCTACATGTTCTACCTGCGCCTGGGCGATCACACGCTGGTCGGCGCCTCGCCGGAAGTGATGGTCCGGGTCGAGGGTCGCGAGATTACGCTGCGGCCGATCGCGGGAACGCGCCGGCGCGGCGCGACGGAAGCCGAGGACCGGGAACTCGAAGCCGAGTTGCTCGCCGATCCCAAGGAGCGCGCCGAGCACGTGATGCTGGTCGATCTCGGGCGCAACGACGTCGGCCGGGTCTCCGAAATCGGCTCGGTGAAAGTGACGGAGCTGATGGTCGTCGAACGCTACTCGCACGTGATGCATATAGTGTCGAACGTCACCGGCGTGCTGCGCGAGGGATGCGATGCGTTCGACGCATTCGCGGCGACCTTTCCGCAGGGCACCGTCTCCGGCGCTCCGAAAATCCGCGCCATGGAAATTATCGACGAGCTCGAGAGCGTGCGCCGCGGCGTGTACGCCGGCGCGGTCGGCTATTTCAGCTACACCGGCAACACCGACACCGCGATCGCGCTGCGCACGCTGCTGATCAAGAACAACCGCGTTTACATTCAGGCCGGCGGCGGCGTCGTCGCCGACTCGGACCCCGGCGCGGAATTCGAGGAATCGGTCAACAAGGCTCGCGCGATGGTGCGGGCGCTTGCGGCCGCGCGCGATTTTGAAAACGCGGCGAAGAGGTAGGTTGCATGGCAGCCAATGAAAAAATTCCAATCCTGATGATCGACAACTACGACTCGTTTACCTACAACCTCGTGCAGTACCTCGGCGAACTTGGCGCCGACGTCACGGTCAAGCGCAACGACGCCATCGACGTCGCCGGCGTTCGCGCGCTTCATCCCGCCGCGGTCGTCATCTCGCCCGGACCGTGCACTCCCGCGCAGGCCGGAATCTCACTGAAACTGCTGCGCGAGATGGCGGGTGAAGTTCCGATTCTCGGCGTGTGCCTCGGGCTGCAATGTATCGGCGAGGCGTTCGGCGGAAAGGTCGTGCGCGCCGGTCGCCTGATGCACGGCAAGACCTCGCCGATAATTCACGACGGCAAAACGATTTTCGCGGGAATCCCCTGCCCGTTCGACGCGATGCGCTATCATTCGCTGATAGTCGATGCGGCATCGATTCCGCCGGCGCTGGAAGTCAGCGCCCGCACCGCGGAAAACGAAATCATGGGGCTTCGCCACAAACAGCACGCGGTCGAAGGCGTGCAGTTTCATCCCGAATCGATTCTGACCTTCGAAGGCAAGCATCTGCTGAAAAACTTTCTCGACCGGATCGATCAAGAGGGAAACGCGCGATGAGCGGACTGCACGGCGCGCTCCAGGCGCTCATCGACGGGCGCTCGCTCACCGGCGCCGAGGCCGAACTCGCGATCGGCGAGGTCATGGACGGCGGCGCGCACGACGCCGTCGTCGGCGCGTTCCTGGTGGCGCTGAAAATCAAGGGCGCCGAGGCCGATGAGCTGGCCGGCGCGGTGCGTGGGATGCTTAAGCGCGCGCGTCCGCTCGATCTTCGCGCCGGCGACGTGCTCGACACCTGCGGCACCGGCGGCGACGGCGCCAGCACCTTCAACATCTCGACCGGCGCCGCGTTGATCGCCGCGGCGGCGGGCGTGCCGGTCGCCAAGCATGGCAATCGAGCGATCAGCGGCACGGTCGGCACTGCCGACGTGCTCGAAGCGATGGGCGTGAAGATCGATTGCGATCCGGATGGGCTGAAGCGATGCCTGGACGCGGCGGGATGCTGCCACATTTTCGCGCCGGCGTATCATCCCGCGTTCAAGCAGCTTGCGCCGCTCAGACGCGCGCTCGGAATTCGCACCATCTTCAATCTGATGGGCGCGATCGGCAACCCTGCGCGTCCGCACTTCCATCTGCTGGGCGTTGCCGAGGACAGCCTGGTCAGACCGATGGCGCACGCGCTCAAGGCGCTCGGAACCCGGCGCGCGATGGTCGTGCATGGCGACGATGGAGTCGACGAAATCGCGCTCGACGGTCCGACCCATGTTACGGAACTCCGCGATGGCGAGTTGACGGAATATGAAATCACGCCCGAGAGCCTCGGCGTGTCGCGCGGCGACCATCGCACGCTGGTGATTCGGAATCTCGACGACGCCGTTCGAGTCCTGCGCGGCGCGCTTGATGGCGGCGCGGGCCCGGCGCAAGATGTGCTCGCGCTGAACGGGGGCGCCGCGATTTACGTCGGCGGGAGGGCGGCGTCGCTGAAAGCGGGCGTCGATGCGGCTCGCGAAATCATCGCCTCGAGCCGCGCGCTGGAAGTCCTCGACAAGCTGCGGCGCGCCAGCAACGGAGAAATCCCGAAAGAAGTCCGAAAAGAAACCCGATGACCTCGATCCTCGACAATATTTACGCCGCCAAACGCGTCGAAGTGCGCGCTCGACGCGGGGTCGTGTCGCCGATGGCGATCGTCGCCGAGGCGGGGCGCGCGCCCAAGCCGCGCGATTTCGTCGCAGCGTTGCGCGCCCGGCGTCCCGCGATAATCGCGGAGATCAAGCGCGCGTCGCCCAGCAAGGGCGACATCATGCCGGGACTCGATCCAGCCAGGGTCGCCCGCGAGTATGCCGCCAGCGGAGCGGCTGCCATCTCCGTTCTGACCGACGTCCATTTCAAGGGCTCGCTCGACGATTTGCGCGCCGTCCGCGCCGCCGTGGATGTCCCGCTGTTGCGCAAAGACTTCATCTTCGAGCCGTACCAGGTTTACGAAGCGCGCGCGGCAGGCGCGGATTGCATACTGCTGATCGCCGCGATGCTCAAAGAGGGGGAGCTGCGATCGCTGGCGGCGCTCGCGCGTGAGCTTGAGATGGCGACGCTGGTCGAGTCGCACGATCCCGGCGAGTTCGCGCTCGCCGAGAAAATCGGCTCGGGGCTGGTAGGCATCAACAACCGCGACCTGCATACTTTTGTGACCGATATCGCGGTGACCGAGCGCCTGCTCGCGGGCTACAGCGGCGACGCGATGATCGTGGCCGAAAGTGGAATCGATTCGCCCGGCGATATTCGGCGGCTCGACGCGGCGGGCGCGCGCGCGTTTCTGATCGGCGAGAGCCTGCTGAGGGGCGCTGCGCCGGGTGCGAAACTCGCCGAGCTGATGAATGCGTTCGCGGGGGCGCCGCGGCGGAAGTAAGATGACGGTTCGCGTGAAAATTTGCGGCATAACGCGCATCGAAGACGCGCGCGCGGCAATCGCCGCCGGCGCCGATATGATCGGCCTCAATTTCTACGCGAAAAGTCCGCGTTACGTCGAGATCGATCGCGCCCGGGAGATTCGCGCGGCGATTGGCTCCCGCGCCGCGGTGATCGGTGTGTTCGTTAACGTCGAGCGCGCCTACATAGATGACCGATTGCGCGCCGCGTCGCTCGACATGATCCAGTTCTCCGGCGACGAGGATGACGCGGCGCTCGCGGGTTGGCCGGTTCCATCGATTGTCACAAACCGGCTGAAGCCGGGCGAAGTGTCGAGCGTGACGCCGCGCCGCGCGGACTACGTGCTGTTCGACGCTTTCGATGCGAAGCTCCACGGCGGCTCTGGAAGCCGTATCCCGCTGGATCAGCTTCGCCGGCTCGACTTGAGCCGCGCGTTTGTCGCCGGCGGATTGAATCCCGACAACGTTGCCGAGGTAGCCGCACTCGGCCCTTACGCGGTCGATTGCGCCAGCGGCGTCGAATCGTCGCCGGGCGTAAAAGACCACGATAAACTGAGGAGCTTCGTCAAAAATGCAAAACGTTCCCGATAGCCGCGGCCATTTCGGCCAGTTCGGCGGAAAGTACGTTGCGGAAACCCTGATGCCGGCGCTGTTCGAGCTCGAGCGCGCCTACAAGCAGGCGCGCCGCGATCCAAAATTCCGCGACGAGCTCGAGCAGCGCTCGCGGGAGTTCGTGGGACGCCCGACGCCGCTCTACCTGTGCGAGAATCTCACCGCGCGGCTCGGCGGCGCGAAAATTTATCTGAAGCGCGAGGACCTCTGCCACACCGGCGCGCACAAGGTGAACAACACTCTCGGACAGGCTCTCCTGGCGGTGCGCATGAACAAGTCGCGCATCACCGCCGAGACCGGCGCGGGACAGCATGGCGTCGCGACCGCCACGATGGCGGCGCTGTTTCGCCGCGAATGCGAAGTCTTCATGGGTTCGGTCGACGTCGAGCGTCAATCGCTGAACGTCTTTCGGATGAAGCTGCTCGGCGCGAAGGTCACTCCCGTCGAGGGCGGCAGCAAGAGCCTGAAGGACGCGATGAACGAGGCGCTGCGCGATTGGATCGCGACGGTGCGCAACACTTACTACCTGATCGGCACCACGGCGGGACCGCATCCGTACCCGATGATCGTGCGCGACTTCCAGTCGGTCATCGGACGCGAGGCGCGCCGCCAGATTCTCAAGCACGAAGGGCGTCTGCCCGACGTGCTGGTCGCGTGCGTCAACGGCGGCTCGAACGCGATTGGACTTTTCTATCCGTTCATCAAGGACACGGGTGTGCGGATGATCGGCGTCGAGGCTGCCGGTCTCGGCATCAGCGGACCGCATCATGCGGCCACGATCACGACGGGCAGCGTCGGCGTGCTGCACGGCAACAAGACCTACCTGCTGCAGGACGAGCTCGGACAGATTCGCGAGACGCATTCGATCGCCGCCGGGCTGGACTATCCGGGCGTCGGCCCCGAGCATTCGTGGCTGAAGGACGTGGGCCGTGCCGAATACACCTCGGTCACCGACGCCGAGGCGCTCGACGCTCTGAAGACGCTGTCGGAGACCGAGGGAATCATTCCGGCGCTCGAGAGCGCTCATGCGGTGGCGCACGCAATCAAGCTGGCGCCGCAACTGGCGAAGGAACAAATCATGATCGTGAATCTGTCCGGGCGCGGCGACAAGGACATGCAAACGGTCGCCAAGGCGTTCGGGGTGACGGTGTAGGATTATGGCAGCGGCGGGCAGAATCAAACGTAAATTTCGCGAGCTGCGCGCGCGCGGCGAGGCGGCATTAATTCCGTTCATCGTGGCCGGCGATCCCGATCTGGATACCACGCGCAGGCTGGTGCTCGAACTCGAGGCTCGCGGCGCCGACCTGATCGAGCTGGGCGTGCCGTTTTCCGATCCGATGGCCGACGGACCTGCCAACCAGCGCGCGCTGGCGCGCGGACTCGGCGCGGGCGCGTCGTTGGCGGCGATTCTCTCGATGGTGAGCGAGCTTCGCGCTCAGACGCAGATTCCGCTGATCCTGTTCGGATACTTCAATCCGATCTTTCACTACGGATGCGAGCGGTTGTGCGCGGACGCGGCGCGGGCGGGTATCGACGGAATACTGACGGTCGATCTGCCGCCCGAGGAAGCCGGCGAGCTCAAGCGGCCCGCGCGCGCCAACGGTCTCGACCTCATCTACCTGCTCGCGCCGACCACGCCGCTGGACCGAAGCCGCGCGATCGCGCGCTCCGCCAGCGGCTTTCTCTATTACGTATCGGTGACGGGAGTGACCGGCGCGCGAGCGCATCTCGACTCCGACCTGGGCGCGCACATGCGCGAGCTTCGCAGCGTCACCGATCTGCCGATCGGCGTCGGCTTCGGCATCTCGACCCCCGAGCAGGCCGCCGAGGTCGCGACCATCGCGGATGCGGTCGTCGTCGGCAGCGCGATTTCCCTGCTGATCGAGGCGCACATCGAGTCCGGCGACGTGGCGGCGGCGGTGGGCGGACTGGTCGGCGCAATGAAGGATGCGATGAAGTCGGCGCGCCGGAGCGCGAGCGCGCGCCCGGATCGGGGGATTCAGATGGCTGAACGCGAACCGACGACCGGCGCGGCGCCGGCGCCGTCCGACGACATCTGGTCGAAGTGCCCGTCGTGCAAGGAGATGGCGTTTCGCAAGGAAGTGGAACGCAATCTGAACGTGTGCCCCAAGTGCGGATATCATTTCCGCGTCACCGTCGCGCAGCGGCTTTCGATCAGCGTCGATCGCGGGACGTGGCGCGAGCTGATGGCCGAGATGGCGATTGGCGATCCGCTCGGCTTCGTCGATTCCAAGCCGTACCCGGCGCGGATGGAACAGGCGCGGGCGAGCAGCGGCCGCAACGACGCGGTGGTGGTTGGAATCGGCAAAATCGAGAATCGGCCGGTGGCGATCGGCGTGATGGATTTTGAATTCATGGGCGGCAGCATGGGCGTGGTGGTGGGCGAGAAGCTGGCGCGCCTGTTCGACATCGCGCGCGAGCGCAAGCTGCCGGTGATCGTGTTCGTCGCGTCGGGCGGGCGCGCGGATGCAGGAAGGCGCGCTTTCGCTGATGCAGATGGCGAAGGTATCCGCCGCGATCGCGCGATTTCGCGACGCGCGCCTGCCCTATATTTCCGTGCTGTGCGATCCGACCACCGGCGGCGTGGCCGCGTCGTTTGCGATGCTCGGCGATTTGAATATCTCGGAGCCCGGAGCGCTGATCGGTTTTGCGGGCCGGCGGGTAACCGAACAGACCAGCAATCAGCAGCTTCCCGACGATTTTCAGCGCGCGGAGTTTCTGCTTGCGCACGGGATGCTGGACGCGATCGTCCCGCGCCATCAGATGCGCTTCACGCTGGCGCGAATCCTGGCGATGCTGACGAGGCCGCGCGGCAATCGCGCCGCAGGGCAGGGCGCAGGTGCGGGCAGAGGTAAGGCAAAGCACAGGCGCTCCGCGCAGAAACTTCCGCCATCGGGTGGCAGCCGGTAAACTCCGGGCTGGAAATGGACCAGCTCAGCAAGACCATCGACTGGCTCTATTCGCTGGAGTCGCGCGGCGAGATCTACAAGCTCGAGCGCATGGACGCCGCGCTCGAGCTGATCGGCAATCCGCATCGCCGGATTCGCGCCGTGCATATCGCGGGCACCAAGGGCAAAGGTTCGGTGGCCGCGATGCTCGACAGTTGCCTGCGCGCGAGCCGGCTACCGCACGGGACTCTACACCAAGCCGCATCTGGTGAACCTGGCGGAGCGGACGCGAATCTCCGGCGCCGAAATTCCGGCGGCGCAGATGCTCGACTATATCGAGCGGCTGCGCGCGATTTACGACCGCGCGGGCCTCGGCGCTCACGTTTTTCGAGTTCACGGTCGCGATGATGTTCCTGTACTTCGCCGACGCGGACGTCGATATGCGCGGTGATCGAGACGGGACTGGGCGGGCGGCTCGATTCGACCAACGTGGTGACGCCGATTTTGAGCGTAATCACGCCGATCGGTTTCGATCACATGGAATATCTCGGCCACACGATCGCGGCGATCGCGGGCGAGAAGGGCGGGATAATCAAAAACGATGTCCCGGTCGTGATCGGCGCGCGCGACCCCGATGCGCGCCTGGTGCTGACGTCGCTTGCCGCGCAGCGCCGAAGCGCGGTGCGTTTGATCGATCGCGATTTTTCGTACCGGTCGCACGCCCCGGCGCATCGATTGGACTACCACGGCCTTGGGCTGGAAATCGCGCGATCTCGAGATTGGACTCGCGGGTCCATTTCAGCACGAGAACGCCGCGATTGCGGTGGCGTCGCTCGAGGCGCTGCGCGCCCAGGGCTGGCGAATAGACGAGGACGCCATCCGCCGAGGCATCCGGGAAGTATGCTGGCCGGGGCGCTTCGACGTCGTATCGAAGCGGCCGCTGGTCATCCTCGATTGCGCGCACAACGAGATGAGTATCGCGGCGCTGCTCGAGACGATGAGCGTCGAGCTCGGTCCGGGCGTGAAACCGCGCCTGATATTCGGCTGCCAGTCGGCCAAGGAATGGCCCACGATGGCCGCGATGCTGGGTCCGCGCGTGCGCGACGTCACCTTGACCCGCGCCAAGCCCAAAAGCCCGCTCGAACCGGAGGAACTGGTGGCGCATTTCGCGGCGCACTGTCCCGCTCGCGTCGAGCGCGATCCGATCCGCGCGATCGAGCGGGTGATTTCCGAATTGGCGCCCGATGACGTGGCGCTAGTGACGGGATCGGTGTATCTTATCGGCGAAGTTTACCCGTATTTTCTGACCCGCGAGGGGCGAATTGGGTTGTTTCCTGAAGCCGGCGCTTAAAAGAATCGCGATCGCGGTTTTGCTGGTGTGGGCGGCGATGCTCTCGCCGGCTAGCGCCAACGCGGCCGCGCCGGCCGCCGCCCAGCCCGCCAGACGCGAACTCGAAGGGGTTTGCAGTTCCTGCCCCGGTCCGCACCGAACACGGAGGAGAACCGGTCACCGTCACCGGCCAGGAAACGATCTACGACTCCAAGACCGACATCTTCGTGGTAAAGGGCGACGCCGTCATGAGCCAGGGCGGCAGCGTGCTGAAGGCCGACGAGATCGACATAATGCGCCGTGAGCGTCAGGCCCGCGCGATCGGCCATGTCCATTTGATCGATCCGGAAATCGAAATGTGGGCGACCGACGGGACGATCGACATTACCAATGAGACGATGGTGCTCAACAACGCCAAGGTGTTGGCGAAGAAAGATATTTACCATCTTGAAGGCAAGCAGATCGTAAAGCTCGAGGGGCAGAGCTACGAGGTGAAGGATGGATTCTTTACGACCTGCGGATGCGAGAAGGGCACGCCCGACTGGTCGATAAACGCGGCACAGATGGTGGTGAACATGGGACACACCGGCACCGCCAAGAACGCCACCTTCAACGTGGCCGGCTACCCGATACTAGCGTCGCCCTACTTTGTCTTTCCGGCCGATACTTCGCGGCACAGCGGCCTTCTGATGGGGCGAGAAGGTGAATCGGGACTGCGCGGCTTTCAGTGGCTTCAGCCGTACTATATCGCGATTGATAAAAGTTCCGACGCGACGGTCGCGCTCGACCTCGAGACCTCGCAGCGAGTCGGCGGCCTGGCCGAGTATCGGTTGGTTAATGGGAAGGACGATTATCTGTGGGTGGACGGCGCGTTCTACAACGAGTCGCTCCGGTCGCAATGCGAATCGTGTGGGCGACATCACGGACACGCAGATCGCCGATCCGCACATCCCACTCGACCGCTACGGGACTATCGGGATGACGCGGGAGCATCTCACCAACGATCTGATCGCATACGGCGACACGATTTCCGTCAGCGACAGCCTGTACCTGCGAGAGATGGATGTGTGGACGTTGTCGCACGGCTTTGCGGCCACTAACTTCAGCTCGATGCGAAATGCGCCGTCGGATTTCGGGTTGCTTGATCAATTCGAAGACGCGTACGTGCGGCTGCGGGGCACCTGGAATCAGGATCTGATTCAGCCGCAACAATTCGCGTTGCAGCGGCTGCCCGATCTGACGGTGACCGGACGCCAGGAACTATTCAACAACCTTATGTTCGCGGATTACGATGCGCAGGCGGTTAACTTCTACCGCTACCAAGGGATCGATGGCGCGCGCTTGGACGCCAATCCTCGCCTTACACTGCCATGGCGGTTGGGCGACTACCTCCAGGGTTACGGGGAGATAGGTGCGCAAGCCGCGTTCTATGACACCGCCGGACATAACCTGAAGATCATTCCAGTCGGAAGCGCACCCAGCTACCCCCACCTCACTTGCGCAAACGGTGGCAATCAGCAGCTCGTTTTCAATAATTGCGTTGCGCTGAGCGCCCTCACTGCGCAAGGCACAAGCGCACGAATCGTCCCATATGCAAAAGCCGGAATCTCAACGGTCCTCGATCGCGTTTACGACGTCGAATGGAAGTCGATCGAAAAGCTCAAAAATACGATCGAACCGTTTGCCAACTATTACTATGTGCCGAACATCTACCAGGGCAACATGCCCTTGTTCGATTCGTTCGATCGTCTCAACGTCGCGCAGCCTCTTCAGTTATGGGTTCACCACGCGCCTGTTCGCCAAGTCCAGGGGATTGCCTCCGGAGGAGACGACCACCGACGCGACTGCGACCGAAGGATTATCCGATGCCGATTCGACCGTTGGGCCGCCGCACGAAGAACCCATCGCGGATTCGTTGGTGCCTCACGCCGGAAATATCGTCCGCGACGGCGAGCATTCCTCGCAACTCGGCTCGTTGACGATACAGCAGGCTTACGACCTTGGGCACCAAGTGTCCGACGGATCGGACATGTCGGACATCGAGGCGCTGTTGCACGTCTATGCGACCCAGGTTGTGTCATTTGCTTCGCAGGTCGACTACAGTCCGCGACCCCACGCCGGGGTCACGTTTGCCGACGCGTCGGTGAGTTATCAGCCGCCGTGGTCGAGCAAAGGGTCTAGTATGGCGATGGGCAAGGCGCTGCAAGGCTCGTTCCTCCAGTTGGGATTCAACTACGCCAATCGACGCGACACGGTCATTCCAGGGACGAACAAAAACGCCGCCGAGTTCATATCGGGAGCCGCGTACACAGAACTATTCGATTTCATGGGCGTTTACGTTGCGCCCAGCTACGATATTACCTCGAATCAAGCGCTGTACGCCGAATATGGCGTGCGGCTGAAATCGCCGTGCGATTGTTGGGCGGCGGACGTCGGAGTCACCGATTCGTACAATCCCAATGACGTACAGATCCAGTTCCAGTTGACGCTTGGCGGTTTGGGCTCGTATGGGCAAAGTCCATTTGGACGCAATCCGTTCCAGCAGCTGGGCCTGGTCGGCTCGCCGACCGGAGTTCTGCCAAATTATTGAGCCCGCGCGCGAACCGCAGTCCTAGAAGTACAACACCGCGATATCGGTAAGGATCCACAGCGCGACCGCGAGCATCAGCGGCCGATCGTGGAGCAGCGCGCTGGCGGGGTCGCCGCCTTCGTTGCGCTCGTCGATCAGGTACAGATAGCGCAGGATTCCGAAGGCGACGAACGGCGCCGTCAGATAGAGATGCCGGCTCCCGAGCTTCGCTTCGACCTCGGCCGACGCGGTGTAAATCATGTAGCTGACGAGTGTCGCGCCCGCGACGATCGAGATCATCTGATCGACCAGCCGGACGCTGTACTGCGAGAGCGCGCTGCGATGCGCGACGGCGTCGTCGCCCAGCGCAATCAGTTCGTGGCGTCTGCGCGCCAGCACCAGGAACAGCGCCAACACGAACGTGATGAAGACCAGCCACGGCGATACCTCGACGTTGATCGCGACGCCGCCGGCGAATGCGCGCAGCACGAAACCAAGCGCTACCGCGATCACGTCGATCACCACCTGATGCTTGGCCCACAGCGAATACCCAAGCTGAAGCGCGACGTACAGCAGCGCGATTCCCACGAATGCCAGGCCCAACACGATGCTCAACACGGCCGCAATCGCAGCCAGCGAGAGCGCCGCCCTGCTTGCCGCGGCAACCGTGATATCGCCGCGCGCCAGCGGCCGGTCGCATTTTTCGGGATTCAGCCGATCCGCGTCGCGGTCGGCGATGTCATTGAGAACGTAACCGGCGCTCGAAAGCGCGCAGAACGCGACGACTGCGATGACCGCAAGCACGACATCGTGCAAAACGAACAGACGCTGGCCGAATACCAACGCCGCCAATACCAGCGCGTTCTTGATCCATTGATGGGGCCGCGCCAGGCGGATAATCGCCGCCAACTGGCCGGTGCTCTGGCTGTCGTTAAACTTTGGCGCCGCGTTCACTGCATTTCTTTGTATAGGTCTGTGCTTTGCCGTCGCAAGACGGCGCTCGCGGAGGCGGCGGCAGCCCAATCGGCACGGCTAGGTCAATTTCACTTGACCGCGGGCTGCATTTGCGAAAACAGTACGGCTCGATGAGTACTTCGACGCAGGAAAAAACCGGGCCGTCGGCCACGGTCGATCTCGCCGGCTTGAAGCGGTTCCTCGATGAACGCAAGCTCGGCGGCACCGGCGCGCTTCGCTCCGAAAATATCTCGTTCGGCCATTCCAACGAGGTCCATCTGATTCATTTCGATGGCCATTGCTGGGCGCTGCGCCGCCCGCCGCGTGGAGCGCTGCTCCCGACCGCGCACGACATGATGCGCGAATACCGCGTGCTCAAGGCTCTCCAGGACACTGCCGTGCCGGTGCCGCGCGTGTACGCTGCGTGCGACGATCCGTCATATCTCGGCGCGCCGTTTTACCTGATGGAGTACATTCGCGGCGAGGTAGTGCGAGCCAACAACCGGCATTTCGCTCAAACTCCCGAGCTTCGCCGCCGGGTCAGCGAGCAGATGGTCGATGTGCTCGTCGCGCTGCAGGAAGTCGATTGGCGCGCGGTCGGTCTTGAGGGTTTCGGACGGCCTGACGGCTACCTCGAACGCCAGCTCAAGCGATGGTCCGATCAGCTCGAGCGCACCATTGTGCACACCCGCCCGCTGCCCGTGATGGAAAACGTCAAGGATTGGCTGCGCGCGCGAATCCCGCCGTCGCCGCCGCCCACGATTGTCCATGGAGATTACAAGCTCGACAACGTGATGTTCGACCCCGACAGCGCCCGCGCGATCGCCGTGCTCGATTGGGAGATGTCCACCATTGGCGATCCGCTGGCCGATTTCGGCTGGATGCTGACCTACTGGCCCGACCCGGCCGACCGCGCGGCGGGCGGCGTGATCGCCAGCATGGACGCCGCCGAAGGATGGCTGACGCGGCGCGAGATGATCGATCGATACGAGCGCCGCACCGGGCGCGCGATGCGCGATTTTCCCTTCTATCAGGCGTTCGCGCTGTTCAAGCTCGCGATCATCATGGAGGGCAGCTACGCCCGATTCGTGCGCGGACAGGCTGACGATCCTCTGTTCGCCGGCATGAAACAGTTGGTACCCGCGCTTGCCGACGCGGCCTGGTCGGTGTGCGGCTCCGCGTCGAGCCGCTAGCGATTGGCGGCGCGGAAGATCGATCGCAACCAGGCGCGCGCTTCGGGATACTGGTCGACATCAAGCACGAATTCCTGGCCGCGACCGACGGACTGCAAGCGCATCGAGGTCTCGCAGTCCGTCCAGCGGCTCGCCTTGCCGTGATAGGAGAGGGGAGCGCGGCCGGCCGGATCGAACCATCGCGGCAACCGCCAGGTTGAACAGCCAATGTACGGATCGGTCTGCGAGAGAATCAGCTCTGGTGCGAGCCTCTCGAAGGTTCCGCCGCCACTCGCGTCGATGCGGATTGACGAGAGACGGTCGCTCGCGAAATAAAGAGTGTTGTTTTTATATCGGTCGGGCGCGGCGAGATGTGGATGTCCGCCGGCCCACGGGATTTCGTCGGCGACGCTGTCGGTGGCGCGGATCACCTTCCCGACCTGGAGCCATCCGAAGATCACGTGGAGCTTCGGCGCGCTCCGGACAAAGCGGAACGCGCCTCCAACCTGCTGGGCTTGCCGAAAGCATCCGAAGAAAAGGAAGAGATCGGAGCGGTTTATTTGATGGCGGGCCAGATGGCTTTGCGCGGCTCCGGCCTGCCCGAAGATTGGACGCCATCGGGCGACGCGCGCGATCGCATCGCGTCGCAAATCCGGATCTAGATGCGCGCCGTCGTCTCGGCCGACTCGGCCGCTCGTCAGGTCTTCGACAATTTGCGCGATTGCTGCGCCGTTGAACGGTGAGATCTTCGCGTATGTCGTCGGCGCTCCGGCATCGGGAATCGGAAGCGGGCACAGTTGGCCATCCAGGATTGGGCTTGGGCATCCACCGTGCGCGGAGTCGAATCCCTTGCGGCCCAGGATGAGCTTCATCGCAGTCGCACCGGGCCACCATGCTATATTTCTCCGCGAGCTCGCGACAAGGAAAATTCCGATGCCGGATTCTGATCTGCTCGCCGAACTGGCGCGCTTCATAGAACGTATAACCGCAATCGCGCGGACCGGACTTGCCTTCAAGCCCGACGGCTTCGACTCCGAACGCTACGAGGAATTGCTCAAAGAGGCCGCCCGAATCCATGCAGTCCTTGCCGGCGCGAACGACGAAGATGCCGAAGCATTGCGCCGGCGATGGCGCGAGCAGGTGGTCGCCGGTTACGAAGGATATGTCACGGCGGCATCGGGATGCGGCGTGATCGCATTCAACGAGCGCGACGAAATTCTGCTGATTCAGCGGCCGACCGGCAAATGGTGGTATCCCACCGGGTTCTGCGATGTCGGCGTATCGCCCGCCGAGAACGCGGCCAAGGAAGCACGCGAGGAAACCGGGCTTATCGTCGAGCCCGAGCGCCTGATTGCCGTAATCGACAGCAAGAAGTACGGTTCACCCGCCCGGCATATCTACTCGATGCTTTTCTATTGTCGAATCGTCGGTGGCGCGCTGAAGCCGAATCCGCTCGAGGCGGTTGCCACCGGTTTCTTCCCGCTCGACCGTCTGCCGGAGCCGATGCACGGGATCGATCGCAAGTGGATTGCGCTGGCGCGCGAGTTCCACTTCGACGGCCGCGTCGCGCCGTATTTCGATCCGCTCTAAGGCCGCGCCTTCTGGCCGCGGGCCTCCTGCGATGGCGCCGATTTGCCTTAACACTCGGTGCAGGGGTCACCCCTGGCCGTGGCGACGGCAGCGCAGTATTAAGCCGTTGGCAGGGGCCGCGCCCGCCAACGGCGGGCGGCCTTAATGCTGGGTGCAGGGGTCACCCCTGCTAGCGGGTATTTGCCTGGGCCGGCGTGCCCACTTGAGCTTGCATCGGATGCGATCCGCCGGTGCTCGCGCCAATCGAGATGATCATCATTCCCTGCTCGTAGCGCGGGCCGCCGACGATCAACGTCCCATTGTTCTTGAGCTTCAGGTCGGTGGTCATCAGCGGCCGCGTTCCGTCGAACAGCACGATCTCCATCGCGATCATGTCGCCGTCGATGGCGCGCGGTTGCACGTGGAGAATTTTGCCGCCCGGCAATGTGAACGCGATCATCTTGCCGCAATCGGTCTGCCCCTCGCTGTGGCCGATCAGGCTGTAAGTCGAAAAGCCGAATAGGCCCCGCAGCTTCGGGCCCATCGGCGCCAGCCGCGGGTCGGTTCCCTCGTTGGTATCTGCGGCCATAACCGAGTCGATATAAACGGTCACCTGCCTCGGTCTGGCCTGAGCGTACGCGATACCCCGCGCTCCGAAGGCCGTGATCGCGATGATGAGGAAGGCGAAGCTACCGGGGCGCAGCGTCATGGCGACCTAGGGCTGATCGGGTAACCAAATGACGGTCGTGTCCCTGCGAGGCTCGCTCCAGACTGCAACCGAATGGTTTTCCGACTCGAGCCGCGAGATGTCGGCATGAGAATCGTTATCCGCCATTGTAGGCTCGCTCGCCGTCGCTGCCGCCACTTGATTTGCCGCCGCGGCTGCTTCGTGCTCGGCCTTGGCGATCGAAGTGGCCGAGTGCGGCCCCCGATTGGCGAACTGCTCCGCATACGGAGTCATCAGAATTAATGTCACGACGGCGACCGCCGCTACCGCGCCGCCCCAGGCGAAGCCCGAACCGACCCGGTCCGCCTGGCGCCTCAGGAAACGCGCGATTCTTGTCAGCACCGGCTGTGGCAGGCGATCGACCCGAGCGATCACCGCGCTCGAAAATCCTGCCAGCGACGGCTCTGCCGCAATCGATCTGAGGTCGCGTCCGAGCGTGGAGTAATCGGCCAGGATGCCGGCGCAGGATTCGCATCGCGCCAGATGAAACGCGACTTCCTGCATCTCGTTGGGCTCGAGTTCGGAGTCCTCGAACGCGCCGAGCATCATGCCTATTTCACCGCATTCAGCCATATCGCGCTCAGCTTCCAGCCACGTCCTTCAAGATGTTGCGCAGCTGGGTTCGGGCATAGTGCAACCTGCTCATGACCGTTCCTCGCGGACACTGCAAAACGTCGCTGATTTCGTCGTACGACATTCCTTCGACTTCGCGTAAAAGTATCACTGCACGATGTTCCGGCGTCAACTCCTCCAGCGCTTGCTTTAGCCGCGCCGAGAGTTCAATCCGGCTGACTTCCTTGAATGAATCTCCCTGGGTGGTCGGCATCTTGCCGATTTCATTATCCGCGTCTTCTCCATGAAGGACCACATGGCGTCCCTCGCGGCGCCAGAAATCGATCGCGATGTTGGCGGCGATTCGATAGAGCCAGGTTGAAAAGCTCGATCGCGATTCGAATTTCGAAAGGTTTTCAAAGGCGCGAACAAAGGTCTCTTGCGCCAGTTCAAGCGCGTCATCCTGATTGTGTACTACCGCCAGCGCGACTCCGACCACCCGGCGCTGATAACGTTCCACCAAAACGCCAAACGCCTCGGAATCGCCCTTGCGGGAGCGATCGATTAGCTCGGCTTCATCACCGTCGTGGCGGCCTGGTGTTCTCAACTTTAGTAGACGCAGGTGCGGGCGACTAAATTCAGCGGATTTTTCATGCCGCGCCGATCATCTCAGCCCAGTTTGGTCCGGATTTCAGCTCCACCTTCAGCGGAATCTTGAGTTCGGCCACCTCCTCCATTTCGCGTTTTGCCAGCTCGGCCGCCTCTCGCCACTCGTCTTTTGGCGCTTCCAGCAGCAGTTCGTCATGCACCTGCAGAATCATCCGCGTACCCATCCCGCGCTCTCGAAGCACCCCGTCCAGCCGTATCATAGCGAGTTTTATCAGGTCAGCCGCCGTGCCCTGGATCGGCGTGTTAATGGCGATTCGCTCTGCCTGCGCCCGAGCCCCGCCCGGCTGGGCGTTGAGCTCCGGCAGGTAACGGCGCCGCCCGTACATCGTCGTTACGTAGCCCGCCGTGCGCGCGTTGCGAACCGTCTCGTCCAGCCACGCACGCACACCCGCCAGCCGCTCGAAGTAGCGTTTGATGTAGTCCGAGGCCTCCGCCAGCGCAATCCCGAGCTCGCCCGCCAGCCGCTGCGGCCCCATCCCGTAAATAATCCCGAAATTTATCACCTTGGCCAGCCGCCGCGCGTCGGCGTTGACTTTGTCCGGCGTGATTCCCAGCACCTCGGTCGCGGTCCGCACGTGGATGTCCTGGCCGGTGTTGAATGCGTCCACCAATGTCTGGTCGCCCGACAGATGAGCCAGCACGCGCAGATCGATCTGGGAATAGTCGGCTGACACGAAGATGCATCCCGGCTTGGGCACGAACGCCCGGCGAATCCGGCGGCCTTCCGCGGTGCGGGTCGGGATGTTTTGCAGATTCGGATCGCTCGAGCTTACCCGTCCGGTCGCGACCAGTGCCTGATGCCAGGTCGTGTGAATTCGCCCGGTACCCGAGCGGATCACCTCGGACAGCGCGTCGGCGTACGTGGATTTCAATTTCGAAATCGTGCGGTATTCGATCAGCTTGCGCGGCATGGGATGCACCGCCGCAAGCTTCTCGAGCGTGTCGGCGTCGGTCGAGAATCCGCTCTTGGTTTTTTTCAGGCCCTTGGCCGAAAGTTTCAGCTCGTTGAACAGCAGCTCGCGCAGCTGCGTGGGCGAGTTGAGATTGAACTCGCGGCCGGCCAGCTCGTAGCACTCGCGTTCCAGCCGATTGAGCTGCTCGGCAAATTCCTTCGAGATGATCTTGAGCGCGTCGCCGTCGATGCCGATTCCCGCGGCTTCCATCGCCGCCAGAATCGGCGCGGTCGGCATCTCGATGCCGTCGAACAACGACGTGAGCCCGTCGGATTCCAGCCGCGCCGCCAGCGCTTCGCGAAGATCTCTCACCAGCTCCGCGTTGGTGCCCGGCGCACCGCCGGCGCCAAGCGGCGCCAGGTACTCGTGATACAGGTCGGTCAGCGACGGCTCCGGCTTTCCCGAATTGATCAGAAAGCCCGCCAGCATCGTGTCGAAATCGACGCCTTTGAGCGCGACTGCGCGGCGGGCGAACGCGCCGATTTGAGTCTTCAGATCGTGGCACGATTTGAGCGGGCGCTCGGAGCCGAGTAAAGGTGCTGCGCTGGCGATCCCGTCATGTTCGACGACGATTGTTTGGTCGGCGCTTGCGAGCTGCAAGCGGTCCTGACCGGCCTCGGCGATGGCGAGGTCAAACGCGATGCGCGGCGCGCCGGCCAGAGCTTTGAGCGCGTCGGCGAGATCTTTCCCGGTGACGGTGGGCGCCGGCTTCGATTTCGATTCCAGGCCGGGAAGTTCCACTTGCGCCGGCGATATCTCGCGCAGGATCGAATGGAACTCCAGCTCGCGCATCAGTTCCGCGGCCGCGCGCTCGTCCACCCCCCGCCACGCGAATTCGTCCGGCTCGACGCTGAGCGGCACATCGGTGTCGATGCGCACCAATCGTTGCGCCAGGTCCACCGCCGCGCGATGCTCACCGAGCAGGCCCGCGATTTTTTTCGCTCCGCGAATTCCGCTTTCCTCGATACGGTCCAGGTTCTCGTAAATTTCTTTCACTCCGCCGAACTTCTGAACCAGCGCCGCCGCCGTTTTCTCGCCGACCCCCGGCACACCTTTGATATTGTCGATCGTATCGCCCGTCAGCGCCTGGATATCGACCAGCGCCGCCGGCTCGACGCCGAAGCGCTCCTTGACCTCGCGCACCCCGATTCGCCGATCGCGCATCGTGTCCCACAGCGTGACGTGCGGGCCGACCAGTTGCATGAAGTCCTTGTCCGCGGTGATGATCGTGACGATGAAATGCTCGTGCGCCGCGCGCTTGGCGAGCGTGCCGATCACGTCGTCGGCCTCGAATCCATCGAGCATCAGCGACTTGATCCGAAACGCCTCGACCACGCGATGGATGTAGGGAATCTGCACGACAAGGTCGTTGGGCGCCTCGGCGCGGTTGGCCTTGTAATCGGCGAACAGGTCGTCGCGAAAAGTTTTTTTCGGCGAGTCGAAGACGATCGCGATATGCGACGGGCGCACGTCCTTCAACAGCTTCAGAATCATCCGGATGAAGCCGTACACCGCCTGGGTCGGCAGCCCGCGCGACGTATTCATCGGCGGCAGCGCGAAAAAAGCGCGGAAGATGTACCCGGAGCCATCGACCAGAATGAGTTGCTTGCGCTCTGCGCCCATCAATCGAAACTATCTGATACGGTTCTCAAAGCAAAAGCGCCGCGAAAGTCAATCGCAAATATTGCGCGATGTCAGATCCCCGTATTGACAGTTTGGCGTGGTGTGTTTAATTAGTCGGTTGCCCTGTTGTTGATTGAATTGCCGGGCAGGCCGCTTCGTCAATTGAAGCTGAGCCGGCCTCGGCGTCTCGGTGGCTCTGGAATCGGACGACCCGAATGATTGAGGTTAAAAACCTAACTAAAGCTTACGGCAACTTTGTCGCGGTAAGAGACGTATCGTTCAAAGCCGAGAACGGCTCCATCCTCGGCTTTCTCGGCCCCAACGGCGCCGGCAAGACCACCACGATGCGCATCATCACCGGCTATATGCCGGCGACCGCGGGCACCGTGCTGATCGACGGGCTCGACATCTTTTCGCAATCGCTCGAGGCGCGCCGGAAAATCGGATACCTGCCCGAAAATCCGCCGCTGTATCCCGACATGCGGGTCGAAGCCTACCTCAGGTTTGTCGCGAAGCTCCGCGGCGTCCCGCGCGCGAAGATCGAGCCGGCGCTCGAGCACGTGCTCGAAGTTTGCGGGCTGGCCGACATGTCGCATCGGATTTGCGGCCAGCTGTCCAAGGGCTACCGCCAGCGCGTCGGCCTGGCGCAGGCGTTGATTCACGATCCGCCCGTGCTGGTCCTCGACGAACCGACGATCGGCCTCGATCCGCGGCAGATTCACGAAATCCGCGATCTGATTCACCATCTCGCGGGCAACCGAACGGTCGTGCTCTCGACGCACATCCTGCCCGAGGTCTCGCAGATCTGCGACAAGGTCGTGATCATCGCCGACGGCCGGGTAGTGCTCGAGGAATACTTGAAGAAGCTCCCGGCCGGGACCTCGCTCGAAGATATTTTCCTGAACGCGATCACCAAGGAGCGTCACGAAGACGGCGCGAGCGCCGAGGAAACGCTGGAGGAGGTTGGAGCGGGGCATACCTAAGCGACCCGTGCCGCTCGAATGAAAAATTCTCTTACAATCGCGGGCAAGGAGCTCGCGGGGTATTTCCTGCAGCCGGTCGCCTACGTCGTGATGACGGTGTTCCTGCTGCTGGGCGGCTTCTTTTTCTTCGCGCTGCTGCGCTACTTCGAAGTGACGCTGACCGCCTACTCCGCGATGCAAAATCCCGAGGTGTTGCAGCGCTTGAATCTCAACGAGCGGGTGATCGAGCCGATGCTGCACAATCTGGCGATCGTGCTCGTCATCCTGGTGCCGGCGATCACCATGCGAAGCTTTGCCGAAGAGAAGCGAACCGGCACCTACGAGCTTTTGCTGACGGCTCCGATCCGGACCGGCGAGATCGTCGCGGGAAAATTCATCGCGGCGGCGGCTTTTATGCTGATTATGATAGGGCTGGCCGGGATGTTTCCGCTGATCCTCGTAGCCTTCGGCAATCCGGAGGTCGGCGTGATGTTCTCCGGCTATCTCGGACTGGCGTTCCTGTCGATTTCGTTCGTTTCGATCGGATTGTTCACCAGCTCGCTCACCCAGAATCAGATCATCGCGGCGATCAGTTGCTTCGGCTTGCTGCTGCTGCTGTTCGTCATATCGTGGCCGGCGCAGGCAGGCGGGGGGTCGCTGGTGGGCTTGGTGCGCTATCTCTCGCTGCCGGACCATTTCGCGCAGATGGTCACCGGCATCATCGATACGCGCGACATCGTTTATTTCCTGAGTCTCATCTTCGTGGCGCTGTTCTTGACCCAACGCTCGGTCGAGTCGGCGCGCTGGCGGTAAGGTAGAGGGGCGGATGCGGCGATCAGCGGCGCTTTACGGAATTCTCGGCCTGGTTCTGCTCTCATTCGGGCTGGTTGACTATTTTATCTCGAGCGGCTTTCGGCTGTTCGTGTGGGTCAACCTGATCTGCGGCATCTTCGCGATAGTCCTGTGGATCACTTCGAGCCGCTCCGAGCTTTCGTCGATCACGACCGGGCGCTCGGCGCGCTACGGCGCCAACGCCGTCATCTACTCGGCGGCGTACATCGGGCTGCTGGTCGCGATTAACTATATCTCGACGCTTCATCATACGCGGCTCGACCTGACGGCCGAGAAGGTTTACAGCCTTTCGAGCCAGTCGATAAAAGTGGTCAAGGGTTTGCAGAAGCCGCTCAAGTTCTACGGCTTCTTCCAGGGCGGCGAGAATCCCGCCGCGCGCGAACTCTACGAGACGTTTGCGTACTACTCGCCCAAGCTCACTTACGAGCTGGTCGATCCCGACAAGCATCCCGAGCTCGCCGAGCGTTTCAAAGTGTCGGTAATGGGCACCACGCATCTGCAGTACGGCGGCGACAACGGCGAGGGCACCAACGTCACCGAACTCACCGAGGAAGCGCTGACCAACGCGATCATTCGCGCGACCAGGAGCAGCAAGAAGGTGGTCGAGTTCCTCGACGGGCACGGCGAGGCGGATCCCGACGATGCCGAAACCCAGTCGGGCTACGGCGCCGTCAAGAAAGATTTGGAAGGCGAGGGCTACGAGGTTCGCAAGCTCGAGCTCGCGCAATTGCCCAAGGTGCCCGACGACGCCAACCTGGTCGTGGTCGCGGGACCGATCAAGCCGCTCGGCCAGCACGAGATCGATTCGTTGAATGACTATCTGAAACAGGGCGGGCGCATGATCGCGATGTACCGGCCGCAGCGCCCCGACAATCCAATTGACGAAGCGGCGATGGTGAAGCTGGCCGGCGATTGGGGCGTCAAGGTCGGCAACGATATCGTGGTGGACCAGGTGGTGAGGCTGTTCGAAGGTCCCGCGCTCGGCCTCAATCCAATCGTGCAGACCTACGGCGAGCATCCGATTACCAAGGATTTCAAGCAGCGCACAGTATTCCCGATGACGCGGTCGCTCAGCGCCGAAGCTGGTCTGAAACCGGGACTGACCGTCACTCCGATCGCGAAGACCAGCGACACGTCGTGGGCGGAGGTCGATCTCGACACCCTGTTCCGGCAGCAGAAGGCCGAACTGAGCGCCAAGGACACGCGCGGACCGATCACGGTGGTGATGGCGGTGGACGGCAAGCTCGAGCAGCTCGGCTTGGGCAAGGGCGACGCGCGGATGGTGGTGTTCGGCAGCACCGAGTTTGCCGACAATCAATACGCGGCGACGTTCTTCAACCGCGATTTTTTCGTCAACAGCGCCGACTGGCTGACCGGCGAGGAAAATTCGATCTCGATCAGGCCGCGGTCTATCCGCGCGTCGCGCTTTCGCCTGACCACCGGGCAATTCTCCATAGTGTTTGCGTTTGCGGTGCTGTTGCTGCCCGAGATGCTGCTGATTGCCGGGATCGTTGTGTGGTGGGAACGGCGCAACTGAGGCGCCCCCTGATCCGACTCAAGTCCGATGCGGCCGCGCAACACCATTATCGTTCTGATCCTGTTTGCGATTGTCGGCGGCTACGCCTTTATCGTCGGCCGGTATTCCTCGCCGCAGGCGCAGCGCAAGCTGCTCACCGTCAAGCAGGACGATATCGCCAAAATTGAACTGCACTACTCTGACCGGGACATCGTGCTCGAGCGCGACAAGGGCAAGCCGTGGCGGCTCGTCAAGCCAATCGGAGCCGACGCCGACCAGACGCAGGCCAACAACCTCGCGCGCGCAATTGCCGATTGCGCCGTGGTCCGCACCGCCGATGAGAAGCCGGCGGATCTCGAGCGATTCGGGCTTAAGCCTCCGACCACGACCGTCACGGTCACGACCTTCGACAAGAAAACATTGCCTGCAATCGAAGTCGGGAAATCGACGCCGATTGGGTTCAACGCTTATGTCCGGCTCGCCGGCAGTCCCGCCGTGCTGCTGACCGAAGCCGTGTTCCCGGCCGGGATGAACAAGACGGTCAACGATTTGCGCGTCCGCGACTTGATGGCATTCAAACTCGACGACGTTCAAAAGCTGATCATCGCGCGCGACAACGGGCCGACGGTTGAAATCGATCGCGACGGCGACCAGTGGAAAATCGTCAAGCCCGCGCCGTACCCGGCCGACGACACGGCGGTGCGGATGGCGCTGAGCACGCTGGTCAACGCGAAGGCGACCGACTTTATCGCCGATGCGCCCGGCAACGTCACGCAATACGGGCTCGAAAAGCCGCATCTGACGGCGACGGTGGTGCTCAAGAACGGCGAGCAGCAATCGATGCTGTTCGGCTTCAAGCAGAACGAGCAGGGGAAGAGCGGAATTTACGTGCGCCGCGGAGAGCGCGCGCCGGTTTACGCCGTGGCCGGGTACGTGATGAGCAGTCTGGACAAGTCGGCGCTGGATTTTCGCAACCGAACGATTCTGAAGGTCGATCCCGAGACGGTTGCGAGCGTCAAAGTCAAAAACAGCGACGGCGAATTCACGCTCAAGCGCGCGGGCACAGACTGGAACGTGATAGCAGGCGGCAAGACGACGGAGGCCGATATTCCGGTCGTGGAGCGCTTGCTCAGTCAGTTCCGCGATCTAAAGGGCCAATCGATCGTCGCCGATCCGATGCCGAGCGCTCAGCCGTTCGGGCTGGACAATCCCGCGGCTGAAATCACTCTGATCGGCAAGGACGGCAAGGAGCTCGGCGCGGTCAAGCTCGCGAAGATCAGCGTCAAGCCAACGACCCCGCCAATTCCCGGCGAACCGGCCGGACCGCGGACGGAGTACTACGCATCTTCAAGCGCGAGCAAGGCCGTGTTCTCGCTCAGCGATTTCAGTTTCGCGCAACTCAACAAGCCTGCGCCGCTGTACATGGCGAAGGCGCCGCCGGCAGCGGCGCCGTCGAAGTAGCGCCGGGCGTCAGGTTTCGGCGATGACGTGGGCGATGGCCTGGGCGGCGGTATGCGTGATGCTCAGATGAAAGCGCGTGATCTGTTTTGTTTGCGCGAACGCCGCCGCCTTGCCTGATAGCGCGATGGTCGGCGCTTTGCCGCGCTCGCGCACGACTTCGATCTCGCTCCATCCGACGTTGCGGTTCCATCCCGTGCCGAGCGCCTTCATCGTCGCTTCCTTGGCGGCGAACCGCGCGGCGTAGCTCTGGTAGCGGGGACGCCCGCGCGACTCGCAGTAACTGACCTCGCCTGGCGTGAAGACGCGGGCGCGAAAACGCTCGCCCGTGGCGGGCCGCGTGAGAGCGCGCTCGATGCGTTCGACCTCGATAACGTCGATTCCGGTGCCGGCGATTTGCCCCATCGCGAATGAGTATTAGCCGCGCTGCGGGCGGATTCAATTGCTCGCGCGCACGACCGCGCGATTGAAACAGTGAAACAGTGAAAAAGCGAAAAAGTGAAATACTTGCGGCGCGCCGAGTGCGGATTCTATTCTTCATCCACGACGCGGAGGCAGCGATGGCGAAGCTTTCGATCACCGTGAACAAGACCCGTTGTATCGGCAGCGGCGACTGCGTGGAAACTGCGCCGGCCGTGTTTCAACTCGGCGCGGACGGCAAGTCCGAAATCGTCAACGCGACGGGCGCGGGCGACTCGGTAATCGTCTCAGCGGCGCGTTCGTGTCCGGTCAAGGCAATCACCGTGGTGGACGAGGACGCCGGCGTGCAGCTGTTTCCGCCGCCGAAGAAGTAGGTCGGTGGATCGCGCCGTGGCCATACGCAAGCATCGCGCAGGCGAACTCGTAATCGAGCAGACGCGTGACCTCGCGCGCGTGCGCGAGATGCTTGCGCGGGCCGGCATGATGACGGACGGAATCGAATGGCCGGCCGCCTGTTACATCGTTGCGTATGTCGGCGATGAAGCGGTCGGAGTGATCGGCGTCGAGTCGAAGATCGACGCGGCGCTGATACGTTCGCTGTACGTGAATGAATCGATGCGCCGGCGCGGAATCGGCGGCGCGTTGATCGCGGCGGCGCGCAAGGCCGCGCACACGCGCGGTGCGCGTCATCTGTATCTGTTCAGCACCGATGCGGGCGGATTTTTCCGGCGGCACGGTTTCACGCCGGTGGCCGTCGCCGACGTTATCGCCGCGATCCCCGGCGTGCCGCAGGTCGAGTACTATCGCGCGCGGCCCGAGCAGCTTGCGCGCGAGCTCGCGTACCATCTGGATATTTCGGGCGACGGTGTGATCGAGAGATAGCAGCAGCCGGCCCCTGCGCCCGAGTCAGAAGGGACGGGGAGCGCGATCGCTGAGCTTCAGACGCGAGGTACCGGCCGAGATAGTTTCCCATCGCGGTCGTCACGATCAGGTACGGATTCGCGGCCATCAGTTTCGCGGCGAGCCGCGGCGTCATGTCGGGGCGAATCGTTTGCGGAGCGGGATTCATCGCAGCGAGCGCGCGCGGCGCGGACTCGGATTGTTCGATCGCGCCGAGCAGGACTCCGTCGGGAGTGAGCACGACGGCGCGCGGCGTCGGCGAATCGGGCGCGGCCGGCGCAACGGAATCTTCGGGGCCGAGGCGGACGAGGCTTTCGTCGTCGCCCGTGAACTCGGCGACGCGCACGCGGTCCGAATAGCGAATCCAACCGGAGCGGAGGCCGGGCGCGAGATTGTTGACGAAATATGGAAGCGCGCGCATCCGCTCTGAGAGCGGCGCCGGGGGATCGGTGGGCAATCCGCGGACGATCCAATCGGCCTTGCCCCGGAAGTAGTGGCGGACCTCGGTGAATCCCAGCAGCTCGAGCTGCGCCGCAGCTCGCGCGCTGAGGTCGCACAAGCAATCGCGGCAATAGACAACGACCGGGCGCGTGCGGTCCAAAGACCCGGCGCGTCGCGGATAATGCGGCGGAGCGGAATGTGAACGGCGCCGCGGATATGCGCGGTGTCGTACTCGTGCGACGGAAGCACGTCAACGATTTGCACGCCGCCGGACGCGCGCATCCGGGCAAGCTCGCGATGCCGAATCTCGCGCACGAGCTACGCGCGCATCGCGGCGAGCGCGGAGAGTGCGGTATCGACGATCGTCTCGCCGCTACCGGCGGCAATCCGCGCGGTATCGACTTCGTAACCGCCCTCGGCGTACGCGGCGCGCGGTGGGAATATATCCGATCAGGTCGTTGCAGTAGCCGGCCACAAAAGTCTGATCGAAGTACGGGGTTGCCTTTATCGCGAGGCCGAGCTCGACGAAAAGTTCGCCCGGGACGCCGACTATCGCGAGCTTCCCGATGGTGACGATGGTCATCGCGGTGGCCAGCTCGCGGCGCGCCATGTCAACGCGGCGGTCGCGGCGATTTTGCTCCTCGAGGGCTTCCAGAGCGCTCAGCGCCGAAAGTGACTGTGCATGATGGTCGCGCAGGCGCTTCAACTGATAGCCGTCGCCGCCGCGATGGTTGTCGAGCGAGGCCTGGGTCTGGGCGGCGCAATCGCGCGCGATGGCAAGGTCGGCGCGGAGATCCTTGAGTTTGAGCTTGAGCGCGATTCTGCGCGTGGCGATCTTGCGAGGCGCAATCGAGGGCGCGTGCTCGAGCGCGTCGAACGCGCCGCGGCCCATCGCGCGGCCGTATTGTTCGGCGACTTCGAAACTGCCGCGGCTGCGTGGATCGATGTTGCCGGTCGCACCCTGGAGGAAAATCGATATTGGGCGCGGGCCGGCGCCGGAGGCGGCCGCGCTTTCGATTTCGTCCATCGCGAAGCCGGGCCAATCGCGCGAGTAGAGCAGGTTGTCCTCGCACAGCACGACGCCGTGGCACGGATAGTTCATGATGAACGCGATTGGACTTCCGTTCGGGCGGTACGCGCCGAGCGCCATTGACTTCGGCGTCAGCCGGGCCGGCGTCGGTTGGCGGCAAGCTGAATTTGCCGGTTCGGACGCATCAGGCGGCGATTGATTCCGAGCGTAAATCGGAACGGTGGCGGCGCGCAGCGTCGCGGGCTCGAGATTTTTGTGCGCCTGAACGATTGCGGACGCGATCTTTCCGGGCAGCGCGCGCTCCCATTCGAGGTCGCGGCCGTCGGCGGGAATTGCCTCGGCGCGCGGAGTCGCGAAGATGTTGAAGGCGGGTGCGGAATGGGTGTGAGTGGCGCAAATCAGGATCGAATCGGCGGGGATGCCGGTGCTCGGCGGCGACGCGCTCGCGGATATCGTCGGCGATGCGATTGCCAAGCGCGAGAACGTCAACGCCGGCGATTGCCACTTTCGCGCCGCCGTCATCGAGCACCAGCGCCTGCGCTGCGAGGTCATCGTGCACGCCGGTCGCGCGGCCGACGCGATTGCCGTAGCCGAGCATCGCGAGACCGACGGGCGGATCGAGCTTTACTCGCGCGGCGCCGGCGTAGAGGGGACTCATGCTAGCTCGGTTTTTCGAGATTGGCTGGCGCGAGCTCAGCGGCTCTGGAAGCCACTTTTGCGGCTGCGGCGATGATGTCGTCAACGTCGCGATCGTCGCCGAGCAGGCATTCGTGCGGTACCGCGACCATCGCGTGCTCGAAGAGTCGTTCGGCGACCGGGCAATCAATCGCGGTCCGCTCGAGGTTGGCAGCGCCTGCAAGTTCGCAGGCTTTGCGATAGACGGCAGACTCGCGCGGCAAGAGCGCGGATCGATAAACGGGATCGTTGCCGACGCCGCATGGGACGCCCTCGGCGCGCATCGCGCGGACGAATCGGTTACGCGAGACGCCGAGTGCGGATTCATCGACCAGAAAAACGAACGCGTAGATGACCTCGCGCGTGACGCGTGGATCGCGGGCGATCGGACTAATCCCCTTGATTGCGCCGAGTCCTTCGCGCAGGCGCGCGGCGGCGCGGCTCTTGCGCTCGATCTGTTCGGGAAGGCGCGCGAGTTGCGCGAGCAGAATTCCGCATTGCCATTCCGTCATCCGGTAGTTCGCGCCCATCAGCGGCCCCTCGAAAGTGTCGCCGGGGCGGCGGCGCCCGCAATTGATAAGCGACTGGCATCGTTGCTCGAGGTCGGGGTCGCCGGTCGTGATCATTCCACCTTCGCCCGCGGTCATCGGCTTGGTGGACTGAAAACTAAAGCATCCGAGAGCGCCATGAGTACCGACGCCGCGCCCGCGGAATTGAGCACCGGGGACGTGGGCGCAATCCTCGACGAGCGCAATCGAATGCGCGCGCGAAATTTCCGCGAGCGCGTCGAGATCGGCGAGCGACGCGCCGTAGTGGACGGGAACGATCGCCTTGGTGCGGCGCGTGATCAGCCGCTTGACGCAGTCCGGATCGATGCATGCGTTGGCGGCGCTGACGTCGGCAAAGACCGGACGCGCCATGCATGCGACAGCAGCGTAGGCGGTCGCGGCGAAGGTGATCGCGGGTACGATGACCTCATCGCCGGCGCCGATGCCGAGCGCCTTGAGCGCGACTTCGAGTGCGCTGGTGCCGGAAGTGGTCGGTATAGCGAAGCGAGCGCCGTGATACGCGGCGAATGCGGCGGCGAACTCGGAGGCCTTGCGATTGGGGCTGGGGAAGCCGCCCCAGTTGGACGAGGCGAGGACGTCGTCGAGCTGCTCACGCTCGCGGGCGTCGAACACCGGCCACGCGGAGAAGGGGCGGGTGCGAAGCGGCGGGCCGCCGAGGATTGCGAGGGTGGAGTGCATCGAACTTAAACGGTTACTTTAAGTACTAAAATATCTGCACCCTCATCTGCCTCGCTTACGCTCGGCGGCCGCGGCGCTACTTGCGCGCGACTTCCTGGAGCACCGCAATCTCGGGACGTCCGGCGAGCAGGCCGCCGATTTTTCCGCCGAATGCCCTCATGTGATCGGTCTTGCCGTGGGAATCGAGCGCGGCCTGATCCTGGTAAACCTCGTAGTAGGTGAATTCGGTCGGGTCCTTGGTGTTCTTGTGCAGGACGTAGGCGAGGGTGCCGGGCTCGGAGGTTTTCACCGTCGCGATCATTTCCTTTCCTGCGGCTTCGAACGCGGCTTCGCTGCCGGGCTTCACCTTAAGTTTCGCAATCACAGTAATCGGCATCGTGGGTCTCCTTGAGGGGGTCGAATTCAACTACCGTCGTATTCGGACGCGCGCGGTTTTTCAAGGCAAATCGATGCGCAGCGCAGCGGCTCTTTCCTCGCCGCGCGCGGTCGGTTAACGGTTAACAGCCAATTGGGGCGACGCGATGATCGATCACTGCCGGGATCGTGGAGAACAAAAAAGATGCTTGGTTTCGATTTGACCGACGAACAGCGCGAACTGAAGGAGCTGGCGCACAAGTTTGCCGAACAGGAAATAATTCCTCGCGCGCGCGAATACGACGAGAAGGAAATTTTTCCGGTGGACGTGTGCGAGAAAGCGTTCGCGGCGGGCCTGATGAACTTTGGCGTGCCCAAGGATCTGGGCGGACCGGGACTCGGCGTGCTCGACACGAGCCTGATCGTCGAGGAGCTGAATTACGGATGCTCGGGAATCTCGAACGCGGTGGGAGCCAACGACCTCGCGACGCTGCCGATTCTAATCGCCGGCAGCGACGAGCAGAAACGGACCTACCTGGGGCAGTTGGTGAAGAAGCTGACGTTTTGCGCGTTCGCGATCACCGAGCCGGGCGCGGGATCGGATGTTGCCGCGATGAGTACGGCGTACCGGCGCGAGGGCGACGAGTTCATCCTCAACGGCACCAAGCATTTCATCTCCAACGGCTCGCGCGCGGACTGGTATGTCACGTTTGCCACCTCGGACAAGCGGCTCAAGCACAAGGGCATTTCGTGCTTCGTGTTTCCGTCGAGTGTGCCGGGAATCACGCGCAATCGGATGCATGGGAAACTCGGGCAGCGCGCAGCCGACACCGGCGAAATTTTTTTCGAGGACGTGCGAATACCCGCCAGCGCGCTGGTCGGACGCGAGGGCGAGGGTTTCAAGTACGCGATGGCGACCTTCGATCACAGCCGGCCCGAGATTGGCGCGATCGCGATTGGAATTGCGCAGCGCGCGCTCGACGAATGCCTCAAGTACTCGAAGCAACGCAGCGCGTTTGGACAGCCGATCGCAAACTTTCAGGCGATTCAGTTCATGATGGCCGACATGGCGATCGAAATCGAAGCGATGCGGCTGCTGACCTACAAGGCGGCCTGGCTGGTCGATCGCGGCCATGGCGCCAACACGATTTCGGCCTACGCCAAGGCCTTCAGCGCCGACGCGACGATGCGGATCACCACCGACGCCGTGCAGATTTTCGGCGGCTACGGCTACATGAAGGATTATCCGGTGGAGAAGCTGATGCGCGACGCGAAGCTGCTGCAGATATACGAGGGCACGTCCCAGATCCAGCGCGTCGTGATCGCGCGCAACCTGCTCAAGGACTGAGCGCCGCGCGCGGGTTCAATTCGCGGGCGCGACGGGATGCGGGATCGGCGGGTCCGGGTCGGCGGGCTCGTCGCCGGTGATCGCGCCGACGTAGTCGCCCTCGTGGTACACGTCAACCCGGCCGGTCGTCGGATCGGGAAATAGATTCCATTCGTCAGGCGGCGGCGCATCCGAGGGCGCCATATACACGACCTGTGCAGGCGCAGCAGGAGCAGGCGGCGGCGTCGCGGAGCACGAGGCGATCGCGATCGACACAAGCAGGGGAAATGCGGCTCGCGAAATCCTTCTATTCATGATGCGGCGCTGATCGGCGCAAACGGAACTCAAAGCTATCTTCCCGCCGAAGTGCACGAATCGCAAGCGGTGCGGCGCGCGCCCGCGAACGCTATTTGCGCGGGAGGCCCAGGACTTCGCGGAAGTGATGGATTGTTTTTTCCAGGCCGGGCCGAAGTGCGATGCGCGGCTGCCAGCCGAGCACTTTTTTCGCGAGCTCGATGTTTGGCTTGCGGCGGACGGGATCGTCGGCGCGGGGCGGCTTGAAGACGACCTTCGAGGAGCTGGCCGACAGTTCGATGGCGAGTTTGGCCAGTTCCGCGATTGTGAATTCGTCGGGGTTGCCGACATTGATCGGGCCGATGTGAGAGTCCTGATTCATCATGCGCACGAGCGCGTCGATGATGTCGTCAACGTAGGCGAACGAGCGGGTGGAAGTGCCGTCGCCGTATATCTCGAGATCCTCGCCGCGCAGCGCGGCCACGCAGAAGTTGGAAACCACGCGGCCGTCGTTGATGGCCATCCGCGGGCCGTAAGTGTTGAAGATCCGCACGATGCGGGTGTCGACGTTGTTCTGCCGGTGATAGTCCATCATCAGGCATTCGGCCACGCGCTTGCCCTCGTCGTAGCAGGAGCGCACCCCGATCGGGTTGACGTGGCCCCAATACGACTCGGTTTGCGGATGCTCCTCGGGATCGCCGTAAACCTCGCTGGTCGAGCTGAGCAGGATGCGCGCGTGCACGCGCTTGGCAAGGCCGAGCATGTTGATGGTGCCCATCACGCTGGTCTTGATGGTCTTGACCGGGTTGTACTGGTAGTGCACGGGCGAGGCGGGGCAGGCGAGGCTGAAGATGCGATCGACCTCGAGCAGGATTGGCTCGACGACGTCGTGGCGGATGAATTCGAAATTCCGGTTGCCCAGCAGGTGCATGATGTTGGCGCGCTTGCCGCTGAAGAAGTTGTCGAGGCAGATCACCTCGTGGCCGTCTTTGAGCAAGCGCTCGCATAGATGGGAGCCGAGGAATCCCGCGCCGCCGGTTACCAGTGCTCGCACAGTTGTTCTCCCGGGTCAGCGGCGGTTTTCGCGGGCGATGGCGAGAACGGTTTCGATTACGTAGCCGACATCTTCATCGCTCATCGAGGCGTAGATGGGAAGCGACAGGCAGCGGCTGAAGATGCCTTCGGCGACCGGAAAATCGCCGTTGCGATAGCCGTAGTTGCGCTGATAGTAGTGCATCGTGTGCAGCGGGATGCAGTGCACGGAGCATCCCACGCCCCGCTCGCGCAGTATCTCGACGAACTGATTGCGGCCGAGCTTGAGCCGCTCGGGCCGGATGCGCAGCACGTAGAGATGCCAGGCGTGCTCGATCCCCGGCTCGGAGTAGGCGGTCTGCAGCGCGTCGTCGGCGCGAAACGCCTCGTTGTAGGCGCGCGCGATCTCGCCACGGCGGCGCATGAAGTCTCCCGCGCGCTTGATCTGGGCCAATCCGATCGCGGCGTGCACGTCAGACAGGTTGTACTTGAAACCCATGTCGTGGATTTCGTAGTACCACGAGCCGCTCTTGTCGTAGCGCTTCCACGCGTCCTTGTTCATCCCGTGCAGGCTGGCGACCGCGATTTTTTCGGCCAGCGCGCCGTCGGCGGTGGTGATCATGCCGCCCTCGGCGGTGGTGAAATTCTTGGTCGCGTAGAAACTGAAACAGGTGAGGTCGCCGATGGTGCCGACCTTCGCCATCCCGCGCCCGTCCATGTGGCGCGCGGAGCCGGCCGCGTGCGCCGCATCCTCGACAATTTTCAAATTGTAGCTGCGCGCGATTTTGAGGATCCGATCCATGTCGCATGCCTGCCCGGCGAAGTGCACCGGCAGGATCGCGCGGACCCGTTTGTTGGCGCCGCTCTCGAGCGCCTCCTCGATGCGCGCCGGATTGATGTTGAAGGTGCCGGGATCGACGTCAACGAACACCGGCCGCGCGCCGAGATAGCCGAGTATCTCCGCGGTCGCGGTGAAGGTGAACGGCGTGGTGATTACTTCGTCGCCCGGACCGATGCCGAGCGCCCAGAGCGAAAGATGAAGCGCGCCGGTGCAATGCGAAACCGCCAGCGCGTGTTTCGCGCCCACGTAGCCGGCAAATTCATTCTCGAAGCGCTTGGCCTTCGGTCCGGTGGTGATCCATCCCGAGCGCAGCGTGTCGAGCACCTCGCGCTCCTCCTCGGGTCCGATAGACGGACGATGAAATGCTACTTGTCGCATCGTGTGAGATTCGGTTGAAATCGGCGCAATCCCGTTGGTCGAGTCAGTTTTGGAGTATAAGGGATAGGTCAAAAGCGGAGCAAGGCGGAACTCGATGAGGCGCGCAGGATGGGCCGCGGCTGCGGCAGTGGTTGGATGGTACGTGTTCGCGCTGGCGATATTGCATCCGCTGACCGACGCGCCGGTGGTGGATAGCTGGCTGTACGCCTCTGCCGTGCGCCGTTTTCTACGCACCGGCGAGATCAGGTTTGCCGGCTTCACGCAGGCGATGCCGATAGCGCAGGTGATCTATGGCGTCGCCTGGGCACGCGCGTTCGGCGCCAACTCGGTGTCGATGGAAATCTCGGTAGTGACGCTGGCGGTGCTGTGCGGAGTGATGTTCCGTGCGCTCGCGATCAAATGCGGAGCGTGGCGATGGCAGGCGCTGGCGGCGACCGGGCTGCTGATCTGCAATCCTTGTTTCACCTTCCTGAGTTTTTCGTTCATGACCGAGATTCCGTTCCTGACGATGCTGGTCGCGGCGCATCTGGCCTTCGCCAACGCCGGCGGACGGCGCGAGCATTTGTGGTTGTGGGTAGCGGCGGCGCTGGCGGTGATCGCCTTCCTGATTCGGCCGTTCGGTGCGATGGCGATAGCTGGTTGCGCCGGCGCCGTCCTGCTTTACAATTACCATGCCTGGCGTACCGGAACGCATCGTTTGGATCGCGCGCGATGGCTCAGGATGCTCGCGCCGTTCGGCTTGGCGATAGCGGTCTGCAGCTTGCTGTGGATCTGGCTGACGGTGCTGGGTCCGAAGCCGTGGGACCTGCAGCTCAACGAAAATAACCTCGCCTACATATTCCGCGTGCCGCTGGCCAACTACCTCCGCGCGGGCGTGCTCGGCCCTGTCCTTTACCTGGGCATGGTGCTGTCTCCCCTTGCGATTCTGCAGTTGGCGACGGCGCGATGGCGCCGGGTGGCGATTGGCGGCGTTGGAATTTTCGCCGCCGCGCTGATCCTGATCTGGATGGATAATCAGTTGCCCGTGACGCCGGAGTGCAGTTGCTTCGGCGGATGGCGCAACGTGCTTATCCTGCGCGGGGATTCTAATCGTTTTTCGTGGGATGGAGACTGGCAATACGCGTTCTTGATGCTGGCAAGTTTTGGCGCGGCCGGATTTATCGCCGCGTTCGCGGAAATCTTCAGAACTCTTTCACGGGCGGCTGCCGCGATTGTGATTGCCGCGATAATTTATTGGGCGGCGACTATCCCGCTGTGGTTTTACAACGATCGCTACTACCTGGTGATGGTCCCGGCCGGCGCAATCGTGCTTGCGCTTGCACCGCTGCCTCGAAGCAGGATGGTCAAGGCGGCAGGATTGGCGATGACGCTCGCGATGGGACTGATGTCGCTCGGCGGGACGTATGCCTATCAACGTGGGATGCAGGTAATCCTCGCAACGCGCAACCAACTGGAACGCGAGGGAGTCCCGCGCTCAGCGATCGATGCCGGCTACGCGCTCAACGGCGAAGACCTCTATCGCTATCCCAAGCATGGGATCGAAACGATGAAGTTCGAAGCCGGAATCCCGATGATCACGTCGGAGAAAGTGGATGAATACACGATTGCGAGCGGGCCTGTCGCCGGCACGCAGCTCGTGCGGCGGCTTAAATGGCCGGGGCCGTTCGGCCTGGGCCATCGCTACCTTTACCTGGTGAAAAAGCAGGCCGCGGCCGGCAACGACAGCAATCCGCCAATCGCGCCGCCAGCCCGGCCGCCGCAGCGCAACTAGCTGGCGCTGCCGGGAACGGGTCCCGGCATCACGTAGGTCGGGACGCCGCTTTTCTGCTCGACAGCTTTTTCGAGCTTCTGCATATCGACCTGGTCGGTAATTCCCAGCCGGTCGGCTTCCTTCTGCGCGTATGCCCACAGCCCCGCGTAACGGCCGTAGAGATCGTCGTGGACCTCGACGTACAGCGAGTCACCGCGCCATCCAAACTTCACCGGCTGATAGACGAACCTACCGGGCGTGCCGATTTTCACTTTGTTGAACAGGCGCTCGATGTCCTCGGGATACAGCCGGACGCATCCATGGCTGACTTCCATGCCGACGCCCCACGGCACGTTGGTGCCATGCAGGGCGTACTGGGGCAGAGTCAGTTCGATGCGGTAATGGCCCAGCGGATTGTCGGGATCGTCGCCGGAGACAACATGCTCGGCCTCGCCGTCACGCTCGAGATGTTCCTCGTAGATGTCATCGGGCACCACCCAGGTCGGGTTGTGGGTCTTCCCGCGGACCGTAAAATCTCCGACCGGCGTTTTCCAATCGAAACGTCCCAGCCCGACCGGGAACGTGTACACCACCGACGGCCTGACTCCGCCCGCAGAGTGCTTCTTGCTTGTGACGAATTTGGCGGGCGTGACCTTGCCCTTGCGATGGAGCGGTCCGGTCGGCGACGGAAAGTAATAGTACAGCCGCATCTCGGGGATGTTCAGCACGATTCCTACGTGCGGCGTATCGGGCAGGATGTGCTCGTCGGGCAGAACGATTTGCCTGCCGACCGGGGGCCCCCACCAATCGATTCCGCCATTTGCGTTCGAAATTTCCTTGGCCGTCACGCCGAACCATCGCCCGACGTCGAGCAGCGTGTCGCCCTTCTGGATTTGGTACGAAATGAGGTTGCCGATGATGTCGTCCTTGCCGTGGGGAAGCGGGTAGGCATAGAGCGGGCGACGCTCGAACTCGGCTTCGGTCCACGCGCCATTGGCTGCCGGGATCGCGACCAACGCGACGAGGAGCAGGGCGGGGAAGATTCGAATCGCGATATCAATGAGGCGCTTCATGAACTCCCGGGCAAGGTGAACGAAAATCCGCGCGAACGATTCGGATGCGGGGCGGCGTGGTCGCATTCAGTAGAATGATAGCGGCCCGATCAGTCCACAAGCAACCGCAGGTTTGCGAACTTCAGCACCAGCAGCTTGATCCCGCCGCGCTCGAAATTAACCCATGCCTTGGCGCCATCGCCGCGCCCCTCGCGCCGGCGAACGATCCCGCGCCCGAAGGTCGGATGGATCACGTGCGCGCCGATTGAAAGGCCATCGCCGCCGGGCCCGGGCTCGTCGTCGGGCAACTGGCTGTCGGAGAAATCGACGTAAGGCTCGCGCGGCGAGAGCCCGCGTATCGGCGAGGTCTCGCGAGCGGGCGCGATCCGGCGAATCAGCGCGGCATCGACTTCGCGCAAGAATCGCGATTGACGCGACTCCTGGCGCACCCCGTAGATTTCGCGCGAGAGCGTGTTGGTCAGATAGAGCAACTGCCGCGCGCGCGTCATGCCGACGTAGCACAGGCGGCGCTCCTCCTCGACTTCCTCGTCGATGTCGGCCGAGCGGCTATGCGGGAACAGGCCTTCCTCCATCCCGGCCATAAACACAATTGGGTATTCGAGGCCCTTGGAGGTGTGCAGTGTCATCAGCGCCGCGCGTCCGCCGCTGGAATCGATCTGCTCGGTGTCGCTCACGAGTGCGACCCGCTCGAGGAACTCGGACAAACCGCCGCCGGACTTTTCGGCGTCGAAGGCGCTGGCTGCGGAGAGCATCTCGGCGAGATTTTGCTTGCGTGCGGGCGCGTCGGCGAGCGTATCGAGGTACGCCTCGAAACCGCTGTGCGCCACGACCTCCTCGACGATCCCGCGAACGCTGATGTCGGGCGCGCGCGCTCTCAGATCATGCATCCATGAATAGAGCATCCCGGCCTGCTTGGCGATTCTGAGCGCGACCTTGGAGCAGGTCTCGAGCCGGCCCATCGCCTCGAACGCCGGGATACGCTCGCGCGCGGCCAGTTCGGCGATCGCCGCGAAGGACTTCGCGCCAATTCCGCGCGGCGGCGTGCCGACCATTCGTTCGAGGCTGACGGCGTCGGCTGGATTGGCGATCACGCGCATGTAGGCGAGCAGATCCTTGACGTCGCGCTGCTCGTAAAAGCGCACGCCGCCCACGACGTAGTAGGGGATTCGCCGCCGCACGAGAGCCTCTTCGATCGCGCGCGACTGGGCGTTGACGCGGTAGAAAACCACGACCTCGGCGGCTCTGAATCCGCCCGCGCCCGTCAGCCGCGCAATCTCGAGCGCGATAAAGTCGGCCTCGTCGCGCTCGGTGACGCCGGTGAAGTAGGTGACCGGCTCGCCGGCGCCGTTTTCGGTCCACAGGTTTTTGAGCTTGCGCTCGGTGTTGTTGCGGATGACGGCGCCGGCGGCTGCAAGGATGGTTTTCGTCGAGCGGTAGTTTTGCTCGAGCTTGAAAATCTGCGCGGCCGGGTAGTCGCGCTCGAAATCGAGGATGTTGCGGATGTCGGCGCCGCGCCAGCGGTAGATGGATTGATCCTCGTCGCCGACCACGCACAGATTTCCCGATCGCGCGGCGAGCGCCTTGACGATCAAATACTGGACGCGATTGGTGTCCTGGTACTCATCGACCAGCAGATGCGCCGCGCGCCGCTGCCATTTCTCGAGGATTTCAGGAAAGCGCTCGAACAGCAGCCAGGTTTGCAATTGCAAATCGCTGAAGTCCATCGCGTTCATCTCGCCCGTCCGCTCCTGGTAGAGCCGGTAAATCTGCGCGATCGAGGCCTCGCGCCCGGGCTTGGCGCGCGCAAGCATTTCGTCGGGCGTGACCGCCTCGTTCTTTGCCTGCTCGATTCGTGCGCGTGCAAGTTCGACCGGCGGCGAATCGGCCAGCGCGGCGTCGTCGAGCACTTGGCGAATCGTGGCCAGCGAATCGCCTTCGTCGAGAATCGAAAAATTGCGGTCGTAGCCGAGCGCATGACCTTCCTGGCGCAGGATTCGCGCGCACGCGGAATGAAAGGTGCTGACCCACGGGATGCGCGCGTAGTTGTCGTCACCAAGCAGCGATATGACGCGCTCGCGCATCTCGTTGGCCGCCTTGTTGGTGAACGTCACCGCCAGCATCTCGGCGGGCGACGCCTTGCGCTCGGCCAAAATGTGGGCGATACGGTAGGTCAGCGCGCGGGTCTTGCCCGAGCCCGCGCCGGCCAGGATGAGTATCGGGCCGCCGGGCGCAAGCACCGCGGCGCGCTGTTCAGGATTCAAATCGTCGAGCTTCACGGTGACCGTCGCAGCTTCAAAACTTACTCGCGGAGCCAATCAGGATAGCGGCTCCAGCGCGCGCGGCAAAGCGAGCGGGCGCCGAGGCGGGTGAATTCGTGCCGACTTACGAACCACACGACAAATTTTACCGCAAGGCGCGTGCGCTGGGATTGCCGTCGCGGGCGGCGTTCAAGATTGAAGAAATAATTGCGCGCAACCGGCTCGTTGCCAGGGGTGCGCGAATCGTCGATTTGGGATGCGCGCCCGGCGGATGGCTGGCGATCCTGGTGGCCGCGGCGGGCGCGAGCGGACGCGTGGTCGGTAGTCGATCTGGCGCAAGTGAAGAATCCGCCAGCCGGTGCGATCACGATCGTCGGTGACATCCTGGATCCAACCGTCGGCGCGCGGGTGCGCAGCGAGCTTGGCGGACGGGCCGATCTCGTGACCAGCGACCTTGCGCCGAAACTGACCGGGATTGCCGCGCGCGACGAGGCGCGTTCGCGGGAGCTGATAGATTGCGCGCTGGCCTTCGCGACAACGATGCTGAAACCGGGTGGCGCGATGGTGGTGAAGCTCTTCATGGGCGCGCAATTCAAGGACATCGTCGATTCATTCAAGCGGCATTTCGGAAATGTCGAAGTGACGCGCACCAAAGCCAGCCGCCCGGGATCTTCCGAACTGTATATCGTGGCCCGCGGGTTCAGGGGCTGAGAAAAGAGAGATGGAACCGCGATGCGCTTGGCATCTGGCGCTCGACGCGCGTAAGGTTTGACTATGAAGGCTGTAAGCGGAAGGCATCTCTGCCTGCTGCTTGTCGCAGCCGTCGTGGCGGCCTGCTCATGCGGTCGTTCGCCATCCAAACCAGCCACCGCCGCCGGACTTTCGCCCGACGAAGTCAGGGTCCACGTCGCGCGCATCGGCTTTGACGACGAGACGGGCTCGCATTACGTGCTGCTGCTCGACGAGACCGAGTCGCGCGAATTGCCAATCCTGATCGGCGAGGGCGAGGCGCAGGCAATTATGTTCGCGCTGCAGCGGAATCAAGCCCGATCGGCCGTTCACGCATGATTTGATTCGCTCCATCATCGGGCAGACCGGCAATCGCGTCGATCGAATCGTGATCGCGGATATGCGCGACGAGATCTATTACGCGACGATTTACCTGGACGGCGGCCGCTACTCGATCGACAGCCGGCCCAGCGACGCGATCGCGTTGGCGATGGGCATGAACGCTCCGATCTACGTGAACAACAAACTTTTCGGGTCGGCGCCCAAGCTGGGGCTCGGCGCCAGCGGGAAAATTCCCGGCACCGCGCAGGCGCTGGGACTGACCGTGGAGCAACTGACTCCCGATCTGGCGAGCTACTTCGGCCAGCCCGCCGGGCGTGGCGTGCTGGTGTCGGGGGTCTCTTCGTCCGCGGAGAAAGCAGGTGTCGCGCGCGGCGATATCGTAGTCAAGGTGGGAGATCGCGAGGTCGCGGCGCTCGACGATTTCAGCCGGCAAGTCGCGCAGCTCAAGCGCGGCGGCGCGGTGACGTTGACGCTGAAGCGCGGCGGCTCAAGCCGCACCGTCACGCTTGAAAGTTCGCCCGCCGCTGACGCGCCGAAGCCCTAGCCCTGGCGCACCAGCACGCTTTCGATAAAGCGCGGATCGATCTCCCGTTCGCCGCCCAGGTTGGCGAACTCTTCTTCGAGCAGGTTCAGGCATGAGTTCAGGAAGTCGGCGGTGCGCCGTCGTGCCGCGTCGTCCAGCCGCTCGGCCAGCGCCTGATGCACCCTGGCGCGAAACTCGTCGTTGAGCGTCCCGGGCTGCCCGGTCATGATCGCCGCGCGCATCGCGGTCAGCCTGCTGCCTTCGATCGGATCGATCGCGAGGCGGTTGTCCAGCGCCAAACGCGCAAGCCCGGTCAGCACCAGTTGACTGAGGCGAATTTCCCGCGCCGCCATCTGCGCGCGGAAGTTCGGCGATGCGATATCGATCGCGAACATCGCGCGGAACAATTCAGCGGCCGAATCGACTTGATCGAGAATCGCGTAGCTCAGATGCAGATCGCGCATGCTGCTGAAATCGCGCATCTCGACCGCGCCACTGCCGTCCAGGCCGCTGTAGAATCGCGGCTGCCGCGCCATGAAGCCGGCCAGCGCCTCGCGGTAGGGCGAGTCGAGGTACGAGATCTCGCGCACCTTGACCGTCGAGAGGCCG
This sequence comes from uncultured delta proteobacterium, assembly GCA_963743865.1. Lineage (GTDB taxonomy): Bacteria > Desulfobacterota > Binatia > Binatales > Binataceae > Binatus. Next base: position 1,665,849 of record CAVURG010000006.1, on the reverse strand, counting down.
AGTTTCTTGAGCGTGGCCTCGGCGCTGGCGCGCAGATCGATCGTCAAGCTCACGCCGAGGCGAAAGAGCAGTTTCAGCGGCGTATCGCGCAGATGCTCGATCGCACTTTGCAGGTCGCCGCCCGCCAGATGCTCGAGCGCCAGGTTCAAGTAATGATGCGTCATCTCGACCGCGACGCGCACCGCCTCCAGATCGCCGAAATCCACCGCGCGCGCGACCAGCACCTGGTTGCTGACCATCGCCATCTCGCTGCGGAGCTGGCGTTTGCCTTGCGCCGCGAATCCCGCGGTCAGCGCGGTGTTGAACAGCGAGACGTCGCCGTCGGCAATCGCCGGCGCCATCTCGGGCGCGATCACTTCGTTATCGTCGGGCAGATCGGCGCGGCTCGGCGGCTCATATCCCGCGCGAATCTTGAGAAACTGCTCGGGCTTGAGGTACGCGAACACGCTCTGCGCCTCGAAGAAATCGGGAAAGCCCCGGTCGTTCAAGCGCGCGCGCCGGAACTGGTAGGCCTCTTCCTCGAGCTCGGCTTCGACGCCCCAATAGATTTCTTCCATCAGCCCGGCGAAGTAGTTGTAGTCGCGCTCGAACGCTTCTTCGATGAAGTCCGAGATGTGCTGCGAGATTGCGTCGTGCCGGATGAACTCGATCAGGTAATTTTCGTCGTACTGCGCGAACCGATTCGCGGTCGCGTCGGGCGAGGACGCCGGGTCGTCGATTCGATGCACTTTTATGTAGCCGCGCAGCAACAGCGACATCATCTCCAGGTCCAGCCCCATCAGCGCGTCCGCCAGTTTGCGCCGTCCGCCGTCGGCCATCGCCTCGATCCACTCGCGCATGCGATGCACGTTGGGACGATCGCGATTCCAGCAATCCAGATCGAACAGCGACTTGACCTGCTCGGGCATCGCCAGGCTGAGCAGGTCGCCGGCGTCGGCGCTGCCGATTTCCTTGAGCGTGTAGAAAAGCGTCTCGGGCGAAAACGATTGCACCAGCCGCTCGGCCTCGGGCGCGGACAGGATCAGGTCGCGCTTCTGGCGCGCGGGAAGGCCGTACAGGAACTCCAGCTTCGCCTGGAAGGGGAGGTTGAGAAATTCCGATTCGCCTCTTATCGCCATATCGCCCGGATCGACCGTTCCGTCTCAAGGCAAAGTATCGCGCGCTTCGACGGCGGATCAACTAAGCGCCTATCTTTCGCTTGGCCGCGCCGTCAGATAAGATTTTTACCACGCATAAGCGCCCATTCGTGGCCTCTCCCAACTCCAAACATCCTGTCGCACTGACCATCGCCGGCAGCGACCCCGGTGGCGGCGCCGGCCTGCAGGCCGACCTCAAAACCTTCGCCGCGCTCGGCGTGTATGGCTACTCGGTCATCACCGAGGTGATCGCGCAGAACAGCTCGCGAATTACCGGCGTCGAAAACGTATCGTCCGAGATGGTCGAGGCGCAGCTCGATACGCTCGCGCTGGAATGCGCGCCGCGCGCGGTCAAGACTGGTGCGCTGGCCGGCGCGGCGATCGTCAAGGCGGTGGCGCGCGCCATCGAACGCCTCAAATTGCCGGCGCCGGTGGTCGATCCCGTGATCGTGGCGAGCAGCGGCGCGCGGCTGATTGGCCCAAAAGGGGAACGCGCGATTCGAAAGCGCCTGATTCCCATCGCGCGCATCGTCACGCCCAATATTCCCGAGGCCGAAGTGCTCGCGCGCATTCGAATCGACTCCGAGGCGGCGATTCGCGAGGCCGCAATCAAAATCGTCAAGCTCGGCGCCAGAGCGGTCGTCATCAAGGGCGGGCATCGCAAGGACGATGCGTCCGCGACGGATTTGTTTCACGACGGCCGCCGCTTCATCGAGCTCAAGAGCCCGCGAATAGCAGGCGGCGGTGCGCATGGCACGGGATGCGCGTTCTCGGCGGCGATCGCGGCGTATCTGGCGCGCGGGATGAGCCTCGAGGACGCGGTCCGCGGCGCGAAAGGTTACGTCACTGCGGCGCTCAGCCACAGCTTCAAATTGGGAAAGGGGCGCGCGCTCCTCGATCACTTCGCCCGCCGCTGATCAGCCTGTGCGCCGGCGGCGATGCTCTTGAGCGGGCCATCGACCCGGCGATAACCTGTATGATCATGTCGGTGGCAAAGAAGGCGAATGTACCCGCGTAAGCGTGCGCTCGAGCGCATCGCGCGCGAACAAGTGCTCTACCAGCGCCACCCCGGCGGCGACATCTCGGTCTGCGTCGTCTATCCCAACATCTACCGGCTCGGGATGGCCAACCTCGGCTTCCAGGCCGTTTTCCACATCTTCGAATCCGATCCGTCCGTCGCCGCCGATCGCGCGTTCATCCCCGACCCCGACGAGCGCGACGCGTTGCGCGGCGGCGGCGAGCGCCTGGTCTCGTTCGAGCGCGGCCGTCCGCTCTCCGATTTCGACATCCTCGCGTTTTCGATTTCCTTCGAGACTGACTATCTCAACGTCTTGACCGTGCTGCGGATGGCCGGGATTCCGGCTCGTCGCGCCGACCGCGCGGGCCGCAATTTTCCGCTGATCATCGCCGGTGGCTCCGCGGTCTTTCTCAATCCGGAACCGATCGCCGATTTCATCGATCTGTTTCTGATCGGCGAGGGCGAGGAGATGGTCCCGGAGTTCATCGAGCGATGGCAAGCGACGCGCGCGACGCCCGATCAACTGCGCGCGCTCGCATCCGTCCAGGGCGCCTACATCCCCGACTTCTACACGCCCGTTTACGACGACGCCGGCCGCCTCGCCGCGGTGAATTACAGCGGCCCCGGGAGCGCGCAGGTCAGTCGCCGCCTGATTCGCGACCTCAACCGCTTCACCACCTCGTCGCTGATTCTCACCGAGGAATCCGTCTTCGGCGACATGTTCCTGGTCGAGGCGAGCCGCGGATGCCAATGGGGATGCCGCTTCTGCGCGGCCGGTTTCATGTATCGGCCGATTCGTTATCGCGCGCCTGAGACTCTAATCGCCGAGGCCGAGCGCGGTCTTGGCGAGCGCAAGGTGATCGGCCTGGTCGGCGCCGAGATGGCGAGCGTGCCCGGCGTCGCCGAGATCGCATCGGCGGTCGCCGATCGCGGCGGACGGCTGTCGCCGTCGTCGCTCAAGGCCGATTGCATTTCGCCCGCGCTCGCATCGGCGTTGGCGCGCGGCGGAAATCAAAGCGTGACCGTCGCGCCGGAGGCCGGCAGCGAGCGGATGCGCAAGGTCATCAACAAGAATCTTACCGAGGCCGAGATTCTGGGCGCCGCCGACATGATGCTGGGCGAGGGCGTCGGCAACCTGAAATTTTATTTCATGATCGGCCTGCCCGAGGAGCGCGACGAAGACGTGCTCGCGATTGCCGAGCTGGTGGCCAAGGTGCTCGAGCGCGCCCGCGCGCGCCGCAGCCGCATCGGGTCGGTGACCGTGTCGCTCAATCCGTTTGTGCCCAAGCCGTGGACGCCATTTCAATGGGACCCGATGCAGGACGCGCGATCGATCAAGCGCAAGGTCGCGATGCTGCGCCAGCGCCTGACGCGGCTGGAACAAGTCGAGCTCGATGCCGAGTCGCCGCGCGAAGCGTATTTCCAGACGATGGTCTCGCGAGGCGATCGCCGCGTCGGCGGTATCCTGGAACGGCTGGAAGCCGCGGGATGCGAAGGTTCCGGAGCCATCTGGCACGAGTTGTCGGAGATTCATCGCGAAGTCCAGGCGGGCAGTAACGCTTCATCATTGCCCGACCCCGATTTCTTCGTCACTCGTGCTTACGCGCACGACGAGCTGCTGCCGTGGGACTTTATCGATCATCACATTCACAAATGGTTTCTGCTCGCGGAACGAAAAAAGGCGCATCATGAGCATCAGAGTCCTCCGTGCGACGTAGTCCGATGCACCGTGTGCGGAGCCTGCTAGAATAAATGCGCAAGTCCCGAGGAGGGGAGGAAGAGGAAGATGGTTCATCGTGATTTTCGTTCAGCGCGGATAACGGCTATCGCGGTTGCGGCGGTGGCGATGCTTGCGTGGTCGGCGCCGGCCTTCACGGCGCCGGTGGGCGAGGAAGACGTTCCCGCGACCTCGATTGTCCCGGCCGGCGGCGAGGGCGCGCCCGCGCCGGTCAATTCTCCATCGTCGGCGCCGGCCGCAGCCGGGATGCCCTACCTTCCCGCGCCGGTATCAAAGCCCCCCGTGCACCGCGCGCCGATTAAAAGTAAAAACACCGTCCGCGAACCTGAGATCGAACCGGCGCAGGCTCGGCTAAAGGTGTTGCAGCCCGCGCCGGTCTATTCCGAGCCCGCGAAGAGCAGCAAGCATATCGAGCAGCTCTCGCCTGACAGGTTTGTGATCGTGACGGGCTGCACTCACTATTATCTGCAGGTGAAGCTCAAGAACGGGCAGACCGGATACATCGAGCCGTCGGCGGTCGAACTGGTTACGCCGACCGACAAGGTCTTCGTGCTCACGCACGACGCCGGTGTGCTCGAAAAGCCGAATCGATGGGCGAAAAAACTCGCCGAGGTTCACCGGGGCCGCAATGTTCACATCGTCGGCCTCTCGCTGAACTACATGAAAATCCGGATGAAGAGCGGGCTCGAAGGCTTCATCCCGATCACCGCGCTCGAATAACCGTCGACGCCATCGCACGCGCGCATCGATCGAGGTTTTCGCGCTCGACGCTCGTCCGTCGCGTGGCTATAAGTCTCCACTCGGGGAGTCCTGGATGACGGATCGGGAACGACAGGGATGGATCATCGTTGCGAGCCTGTTCGTCACGCTGGTGTTTGTTTTCGGCTCCGGCTACAACACCGGCGGCTTGTTCTTTCCGCATCTGCTGAAACATTTCGGGTGGAAGCGCGCCGAGCTCTCCACCCTCCAGGGCGCCGCGCTGCCGCTGTCGGCGGGGCTTAGCGTTCCTTTGATCGGATGGCTGCTCGATCGGGTCGAGGCGCGGGTGGTGATGGTTGCCGGCGCAATCATGACCGGCGTTTCTTTTCTGATTGCCAGCCGCGTCGATTCATTCGGTCCGCTGTTCGGCGCGTACATCCTGCTCGGCGTCGGCATCGGCGCATCGACGCTGCTGCCATGCTCGCTGGTGATCGCCAACTGGTTCGGTGCGCGGCGCGGCCTTGCGATGGGCCTGACCTTCGCGGGCACTTCGCTCGGCGGTGCGGCGATGACGATGGTTGGGAACTTCGCGATCGTGCGCGGCGGATGGCGCGCCGGCTACGTCGCGCTGGCGATTCCGATATTCGTCGTCGTGGTCCCGTTGATAATCCTGGTGGTCAGGACCCGCCCGGCGCAGGCCGACGGCGTCAGCATGGCGCAGGCGCGCGACGCGTTGCCGGGATTCGAACTGCGCGAAGCATTGCGCGCGCGCTCGTTCTGGATGATTTCCGCGGCACAGTTCTTTTTCGCGACCGTCGCGGCGGGCGCGACTTTGCATCTGATCACCTATCTAACCGAACTCGGCTACACGCCGTCATTCGCGGCCGGCATGATGAGCCTGGGGTTCGTGTTCGCGGCCTTCGGCAAGCTCGGGATGGGTCTGTTTGCCGATCGCGTGAGCGCGCGAATCGCGCTGACGTTCAACTTTCTCGCCGCCGGCGTCGGGATGATCCTGATATTCGGTGCGGCGCGAACCGCCGTGCTGATTCCGTTCGTGCTGATTTTCGGACTGTCGCTCGGCGCGCCGCTGGTGCTGATTCCGATGCTGGTGGCGGAGTCGCTCGGGCTCAAGCGCTTCGGCTCGATCGGCGGTATCGCAGGCGTCTTCAACACGATCGGCGCGTTCGCCGGCTCGGTCGGCGCGGGAAAGATTTACGATTTGAGCGGCAGCTATGTGCCCGCGTTCGAAGTGTTCGTCGTGATGTGCATCCTCGGCGCCGCGGCAGCATTTTCGTGCCGCTCGCTGGCGTCGGAGCAAGCCCTCCAAACCCCAGCGCCCCTCCCCGCCACGGCATAGCCAGGAGGCCGGTAGGTCACGGCGTCCGTGGAAGACCGCCATCGGGGATTGGGTCGGGCCGTTTGAAGAGGAGACGGAACAGGGCGCCTTTGCCCATCGCGCGTTCAATCTCCTGCATTAAGAGATAGAGAAAAACGACTGTACTGATGAGCAGCACCAGGCCCAGGAAGCGGTCAACATTGGCGTTGGCAATCAGACGGGAGACCGCTTCTCCAAGACTGCCGGCTTCGCGATAGGCCTTGAAGATTCGCTCGCCTATTCCCAACGCTATGACCGCCAACGCGTAAACGAAGGTCTTGCATGCGATCACCACGATGCGCCGATAGGAATCGAAGTTGTATCCGGATTGCGCCCAGTCAAGGAGCAGGATCACTTTGCCGAGGATCAGTGACGCTACGGCGGCCTTGGTGAACGCGGAGAACTCAATGAGATATTGCGAGACGAAAAGCTTGAACATCACCGCGATCAGCAGGAAGGCGATGAAGAAGAAGAGGACCGTCGGCGCCATCTCGCGCAATAGGTTGACCAGCCGTCGCTCGATCGATTGGAGAATCATCCCGGCACTATTTCAAGAAGCCTGCGCCAAAAATAGGGGACCTTGGTCCAACCGTCCCCGCATCGGACTGGATCAGCTGCGCGCGAGCGCGAGGAGCGAGCGGACTTTGGCGCCGATGTCGGGCGCGTTCACTACGTCGGTGATGATCGCCACGGCGTCTGCGCCGGCCGCGAGAATTTCCGGCACTCGCGCTTCGGTGATCCCGCCGATCGCGACGATCGGAATCCTAACGGCGGCGCGTATCGCGCGAAGATGGTCGAGGCCCATCCCGGCGGCGATGTGCTTCAGTCCGCCGGAATACATCGGCCCGAATCCGATGTAGTCCGCGCCGCCATTTTCAGTCGCGTGCGCCTGCTCGACGGTGTGAGTAGAAATTCCAATTATCGCGTCAGGACCGGCGATTCGCCGCGCCGCCTCGAGCGGGAGATCCTCCTGCCCAAGATGCACGCCGTGCGCGCCGGCGAGCATCGCGATATCGACCCGGTCGTTGACGATTAGAATCGCGCCGCGGCTGCGGCAGAGATCGGCAATCGCGCGCGCTGCCGCGAGAAAATCGCGCCCGGGCGCATCCTTGAGCCGCAGCTGCATGATTCGCGCACCGGCGTCGAGGAAAGTCTCGGCCAGCGCGACCGGCTCATGTCCGCCGGCCGGATCGACAATGGCGTAAAAATGCGATGGCAGCCGCATCATGCGGGCGGAAATTTGGTCAGCACGATCTTGTGGTCGGCGATCTTCTTGCGCAGCGTGTTGCGATTGAGCCCCAGCATCCGCGCCGCGCGCACCTGGTTGCCGCCGGCGCGCTTGAGCGCGAGTTCGACCAGCGGACGCTCGATTTCCGCCACCAGCCGATGGTAGAGGTCGCGCGGCTCCTCGCCGCCGGGCGAATCGAACCATCCCGCGATGCGCCCCGAGATGACATCGCCGAGCGTGGCGCCGCTGTCCGCCGCGGTGGCTGCGGCGCCCGCGCCGCCCGGGCGCGTAAGTTCGACATCGTCGGCGCGAATGGTAGTGCCCGGCGCGAGCAGCGCGGCGCGCATCACGGCATTTTCGAGTTCGCGCACGTTACCCGGCCAATCGGCAGACTCCAGTTTGGCGCGCGCTTCGGGGCTGATGGTGGTGGCGCGCGCGCCCATCTCCTGGGCGGCCTTGGAGACGAAATAATCGGTCAGCTCCGCAATATCCTCGCGCCGCTCGCGCAGCGCCGGCATCTGAATCGGGATCACGCGGAGCCGAAAGTACAGGTCCTCGCGGAATTTGCGCGCGGCAACCAGGGTCTCGAGGTTCTGGTTGGTCGCGGCGATTACGCGCGCCTTGAGCTTGAGCATCTCGGCGCTGCCGACCCGGTTGAACTCGCGCTCCTGCAGCACGCGCAGCAGCTTGGGCTGCAATTCGACCGGCAGGTCGCCGATTTCGTCGAGGAAGATCGTGCCGCTGTCGGCCATCTCGAATTTGCCGGCGCGCCGCTCGGAGGCGCCGGTGAATGAGCCGCGTTCGTGCCCGAACAGCTCACTCTCGAGCAGGCCGTGCGGGATGGCGGAGCAGTTGACGGCGACGAACGGCGAGCGCCAGCGCGCGGATTTGAAATGGATCGCGCGCGCCACCAGCTCCTTGCCGGTGCCGCTCTCGCCGCTGAGCAAAACGGTCGCGTCATTGGTGACGACGCGCCCGATCAGCTTGTAAACCTCCTGCATCGCAGCGCTGCGGCCGATTATCTCGCCACCGACCAGTTGGCGATTCACTTCGTCTTTCAGGCGGTTGAGATCCGCGGCCTGCGCGCCGACTTCCGCCGCGCGCTTGACCGCAGCCGCGACCAGATCGAGATTGGCGAACGGCTTGGTCAGGTAGTCGTGAGCGCCGCGCTTCATCGCCTCGACGGCGTTGTTCATCGTGCTCGCCGCAGTGATCACTATGATCAGCGTGCGGACGGCTTCGGCGTGCGCGGCAGACAATACGTCGAGTCCGCCCGTGCCGGGCATGATGATGTCGAGCAATGCGACGTCGAATCGATTGCTGCGCAGGGCCGCAAGCGCGGCCGAGCTGTCCACCGCCTCTTCGACGCGATGGCCGTCGGCTTCGAGGCGATGGCGTAACACGAGGCGAATTGCGGGATCGTCGTCGGCGATCAGGATCGCCGCGCCGGCGCCGGGATCCTTCAGACGTTCGGCGAAGTTTTGGTTCGATGCGCTCGCGCCCATGGTCATCGTGCTCACCGGTTACAATCGTAACAGTAAGTTCGATCTTATCGCCAATGGCCTGAGGGTCGCCCAAAATCTAAGCATTACGCTGCTGTTACGAGTGGAAGCGGCGCAATTTTGACTGGGTCGATCGGCCGGAAAAAGGGAAAATTTACCAGAGGTTGTGGTTTTGGGACGGCTGCGCTCTAGGGCTAGCTTTGTTCCGTCAAAGATATTTTTGCGGGAAACGCAAGGGTCGTTGTGGCCGGTGGTGAGTCGTCGCGCGACTTTTCGAGAGAGAGGGCGTGCAGCATCCTGGCTGTTGACCATAACGTGATCGAGTAGCACGGCGGGCGATCCGGCGTAAGGCTGAACAGTTCAGCCGTTGCGACGCCCGCTGCGGCGGGTACGCAGTGTTCACCCGCTGCGGGGGGTATGCGGTGATCTCGAGGTCACCAGTTCGGCTATATCGTGCCGGGCAAGGATTTGAGGCGCGATGCGTCGCGCTTTGCTACACTTGCGTGGCCATGCTGGTCTGTTCATTCTGCGGCAAAGATCAAGACCACGTGCGCAAGTTGATTGCCGGACCAACGGTCTTTATCTGCGATGCATGCGTCGATCTCTGCAATGACATCCTCGAGGAAGAAGCCAAGGATCCAACTGGCGACTCCGCGGAGACAACTGCTGTGGGACCGAATTTAGTCACTCCAAGAGTTGTAACGCGATACGCCGATGAGGAGGTGAAGGGTTCGTCGGCAGTTGCCGTCGACACCGTTTACTGGGTCTGCGAGGGTTGCGGATGGAAACTCGGACTCAAACCCGGCGCCACTCCGCCGACAGGTCACTCAGAGGAGATCGACCTCGGAACTTGGCCTGGTCAACTCCGCGAGCCGCCTCAGCGCGATCTCGTTCCTGCGTGCACGAATCCCAAGTGGCAGAGAGTATTCGGTCCTTCAGGAACCTGAAATGATAAGCCCGCTGTTCATCGGACGGAGGCGCGCTGGCGCGCGAGATCCTTCGCTGCGCTCAGGATGACAGGGCTAGTTTCTTAGGTCGACTGTTTCTCTGGCGGGACGATTGGGAGCGTCACTTTGAACGTCATCCCGTCCTTGGACGGGCCTGCGCCCTTGGCCTCGACGCCCCCGCGCTGCGCCCACAGCCTGCCGCCGTGAAGCGCGATAATCCGCTGGCATAGCACGAGACCCAGGCCGGTTCCGGCCGGCTTGGTGGTGAAGAACGGCGTAAACAGTTGCGCGAGCTGATCTTCGGGGATGCCGACGCCGCTGTCGCTGACCTCGACCCGCAGGAACTGGCGGTGGCGGCCCTCGGCCGTCATTTTGAAGTCCCGCTCGATTCGCGTATGCAGTCGAATCGTGCCCGACGGACCGATCGCTTCGGCCGCGTTCTTGATCAAATTCAGGAACGTCCGTTCCAATGCGCCCGCGTCGCCAATCACGTCGGGCAGGCTGGGATCGAAATCCTGGAGCACCACGACACCATCGGGCGGCTGCGGGAACAACCCCGCCATCCTCATCGCCTGGTGCAGCACCATGTGTATGTTGACCGGCTCATCCGCCAGGCGTTGCGGCCCGCTGACCATCAGCACCTGCTCGACGAGCGAGGCGATCCGATTGACCCCGTCGAGAATCACGCTGCAGTACTGCTGCGCGCGTCCGTCATCGGGAAACATCCCGGCCATCAGCTCGGCTGCTCCCTTGATGCCGGTCAATGGGTTCCTGACCTCATGGGCCAGGCCGGCCGGCGATAGTTGCAGGCTCAAGTCGCCGGTGGTCCGTGCCTCGGCGGCGCCTTTTTCGTGGGACAGGTCGTGAAGCAGGATAATAACCCCGGCGAGCCGTCCCTCGGCGTTGAGCAGGGGGGATACTTCGGCGCGAATCGGTCAATTCCCGAGGCCCCGCCGTCAGAACTGTCTCCATGTCTCCAAGGTTCTGACCGCTTTTTAGGCACGCGCCTACCATGCGCGCCAACCAGTCGTTCTGGCGCAGGAGATCGGCCACCGTCGCGGCGCTCAGCTGGGAAACCCCGAGCATCGTCGTAGCCGCGGGATTGACCGCCTGGGGTTCCATCGTCGGCGAAAGCACGATGATCGCATCGGTCAGGCTATCGATAATGTCGTGCCAGAGACTCAAATTTACCCTCGGTCAGTCGCCATCGGGACGGTCGCGTTATTAACCGTAACATAAAGGGCTTGATCGGCTAAGCCTGGACTTTGCGAATATATTCCCGCCCCTGAGCGCAAAAATTCGTGAGCATTTCCAAGGATTATTAAAAAAATGATTCTCAGACATTAGACTTTTTAATAGATTATCCACCGCCGATGGGTTGATTCTGGTCGTATCGGTCGGTACCGTTGGGGTCAACCTTTTCGGGGGAGAATGATTAGGACGAAGTCTATCTATCGAGTGTTTGTTGCCCTGATGGCGGCCTTGGTTGTCGCCGGATGGGCGTCCACTCGTGCACTCGCTGACGAACTTTACGGGCCCGAGGCTCCGTCCGGGGTGTATGCCCCGCCTCCGAGCCTGGTCGGACAAAGCACAGGCTTTGATCTCGAGACTCCTGCGGAAGCCGGCGCCCAGCCGATCGCGTCGCCATACGTGCTTCCGCTGCCTGAGCCGGTTGCGCCGTTCCCGATTCTGCTTAATCGGTCCGTTCGCCGCTATGTGTCGGATTTTCTGAATTATCCCGACCAACTGCAGGATACCTTCGACCGCAGTCACCCCTACCTGCCTGACATGGTCCGGGTACTGAGAAGCTATGGCCTTCCGGACGACTTGGTGTACCTGGCTTTCGCCGAAAGCGAATTTTCCAAGCGCGGCAAGGGTCCCTGGCAGTTCACTAGCGACACCGCCAAGCGCTTCGGCCTCCATATCGACAACTACGTCGATGAGCGCCGCGATCCCGTAATGTCCACCAAGGCAGCGGCCGAGTATCTGGCCACCTTGCACGACGAGGCCGGCGACGATTGGCCGATGACGCTGGTCGCGTGGAACAACGGCGACAAGGCGATCGATCGTTATTGGTCGTTGCGCGGCCCCAACATCGAAAAGTTCGGCAACCGGCTGCCGCGGCGAACCCGCGGGCTGCTGGGACGTTTCATGGCCGTCGCGTATATCGCGCATCATGCCAATAGCTACGGCATCACGCCCATCAAGCTCGACGATCCACCGGCGTATCAGATGCTGCCGGTTCGCGGCGGCACTCCTCTGAGCCGGGTCGCGCTCGATCACGGGACGACCCTGCAGCGCCTGCATGACCTCAACCCGGCCTTGCTGCGCGACGTCGTTCCTCCCTACGAACGGTCGTACAGCGTCCGCGTTCCCGTGGAAACCCACGCCAGCGCGGAGCACGTCGAATTCTAGCTTTTCAGGCTCTTTTCGCTGCTTGCTCCAGACCGGCATTGGCCGGCTCCGCCGGTTCATTCGTGAGCCGAAGCGGCGTATCCTCTTTTCTTTATGATTAGCGCCGACGAAGCCCTGCAAATCGTACTCGAAAACGTAGCTCCGCTCGGCGTCGAGCGGATTCCAATCGTCGAGGCGCTTGGCCGCGTGCTCGCCCAGGATATCAGCTCGCCGCGCGATATCCCCGGCTTCGACAACTCCGCGATGGACGGTTACGCAGTGCGCGCCGCCGATCTTGCCAGGGCGTCGGAGAAAAGCCCGGTCAAGCTGACCGTCGTCGAGACCGTGGGCGCCGGCAAGATGCCGACCCGGCGCGTCGAGCGCGGGCGAGGCGGTTCGCACGATGACCGGCGCGCCGATCGCCGAGGGCGCAGACGCGATCGTTCCGGTCGAACGGACGCGCGGCAGCGGGAGTGTGGTCGAGTTTCTCGTCCCCGCCGAGAAAGGCGATTCCATCCGGCCGCGCGGCGAGGATTTGCGCCTGGGCGATCTCGTGATGTCGGCGGGCAAGACGCTTAAGCCGGCGGACCTTGGGATGCTGGCGTCGGTGAATCGCGCGATGGTCGAAGTCATTCGCCGCCCGCGCGTTGCGATTGTCTGCGACCGGCGACGAACTGGTGGACGTCGATCAATCGCCGGCCGGCCCGCAGATCGTCAATTCCAGCGCCTACGCGCTGGCCGGCGCGATTCGCGAAGCCGGCGCCGAGGCCGTCATCCTCAAAGTGGCGCGCGACGACGCGCGCGAGATTCGCGAGCGGCTGGCCGAGGCGATGACCTTCGACGTGGTGCTATCGACCGGCGGCGTCTCGGTGGGCCAGTTCGATCACGTCACCGGCGCGCTCGACGAACTGGGGATGCGCCAGCTCTTTCACGGCGTCGCGCAAAAGCCGGGGCGTCCGCTCAAGTTCGGCACCGTCGGCTACCGCCCGATATTCGGCCTGCCGGGCAATCCCGTATCCACTCTGGTCTGCTTCTACCTGTACGCGCGCCCCGCGATCCTCAAGATGAGCGGGATGCGGCGCGTCGGTCTGCCGCGGGTCCTGGCGCGATGCGCCGTCGATATCAAGATCGGCAAGGACCTCACCGAGTTTGTGCGAGTCAAACTCGAGCGCGGCGCGGACGGCTGGCTGGCGACGCCGACCGGCAGCCAGGGCTCGGGGATTTTAAGCTCGCTCTCGCGCGCCGACGGTTTGCTCGTCGGTCCGTCAAGCGAAACTCTGCTGAAGGCCGGCGCTCAGGCGACCGTGCTGCTCTTGGGGCCTTACGGTGACGGCGGCGCGGCTGCGGACGATGAACTGTTCGAGGGCCGCCGCCATAGCCACTGAATCACGATCGTCGCGACGGCGCCGAAAATCGCGGCGCCGATTATCACCGCCGAGAGCCTGAGCTGGAGTTTCAGTATGTTGAAAGGCAGCAGGTAAAACGTGACCATCTCGATCTGGAAGTTTGCGTAAATGACGTACGCCACCCACAGGACCACGATCGTGCCGATGATGAATTTCGGGTTCTTGGCAAATGCGGGCATCGCGGGTGATCCTCCTGAGGGGCGATGGGAAAAAGCTTGGCGGCTGAAATAGCGATTGTCAACGCGAGTGGGGCGCAGTGCAAATGATGCGCTGGCGGGAGTAATCCCCGCGCGAGGGTTGGAGCAATGGCGACGCGTTATCGCGTAGGCAACGGATTCGATTTTCATCCGCTCGAAGTGGGCCGCCGGCTCGTGCTAGGCGGCGTCGAAATCAAGCACGACAAGGGGCTGCGCGGCCATTCGGACGCCGACGTCGCGGCGCATGCGCTCGCCAACGCGATCCTCGGCGCGATCGGCGCGGGCGACCTCGGCCGGCATTTTCCCGACAGCGATCCCCGCTACAAAGATGCCGACTCGATCGCGCTGCTTGGGGACGTCTGGAAGCTCGCCGGCGGCCGCGGATGGCGGCTGGGCAACGCCGACCTCACGATTTTCGCCGAGCAGCCGAAGCTCAGGCCGTATCTCGATGCGATGCGCGAGCGGCTCGCTGCCGCACTCGGCGCGGATCAATCGCGCGTCAACGTGAAAGCGTCGAGCCCCGAGGGAATCGGCGCGCTAGGCCGTGGCGACGGGATGGCGGCGGCGGCGATCGTCATGCTCGAAGCGGAATAGACCGCGCGCAGCTCAGTCCCTCTAAACATCGTCGTCGCCCGATCCGTCATCGCCCAAATCGCTGCCGCCTTCGAGTTCCTCGACCGCTTGGTCGAATTCCGCGCCGTTGAACTCGTCGCCCATCTCCTTGCCCATCCGCTTCATCATCCGCGCGACGCTCTTGGGATCGTTCTCGTCGATGCCGCCCATCTTCGACGGATCGGCGAGCGACTCCATCCGCGATTCCTCGCTGCGTGGCATCGCGAACCGCGACATCAGGCGGCGCATTTTTTTCCCGCCGCAATGCGCGCAAACCGCCTCGACTCTTTCGCTGACGCGCGTCGTTAAGACACTGGTCGTCCGCCGGCACTTCTCGCATCGATATTCGTAGATCGGCATGGCGACGGTATTGTATCCGCTGCCAGCGCAGATTTCACGGACAATTAATTACTCTTCGATCCTGAACAGCGCGCGCGTGTTGGCGGTTGTCGCCGCGGCGATTTCCTCAAACGTAGTGCATCGCAGATGCGCAATCGCGGCGACCACATCCTTGATCATCGCCGGTTCGGTCAACCGCCCTGCGAACTGGCCGCCGTATGGCCACGGCCCGTCGGTCTCGACCAGCATCCTGTTCGAAGGGATCATCCGGGCGAGATCCCGATCGCGCTCCCGGTAGGCGACCTCGGGCGTCAGCGAAATAAAGTATCCGGCGTTGAGGATCGCGCGCGTGGTCTGCTCGTCGGACTTATGCCAATGAAAGACTGCGCGCGTCACCCGAGCCTCGCCAATTGTCGCGAGCGCTTCGGCGGCGCATCGATGCGGCGCATGCAGTATCAGCGCCAGATCCATCGCGGCCGCGAGCTTCGCAAAGCGTGCGAGCGTCCGCTTCGCCGCGTCCCGCACGCCCGCGTCTCCCGCGCGATGGCCGTACCATGGCAGCCCGACTTCGCCGACGGCGCAAATCGAGTCGCGCTCACGGGCGATCGTCTCGAGCGCCTCGAGCGCGTCACGTTCGCTATGTTCAAACTGCTCGGGATGAAATCCCAATGCCGGGAAAATGACGCCCGGATATTTCTTTGCTAGTTCGATCACAGCTCGATTCGACGCCGGCCCAACTCCCGGCACGACCATCGCCGATACTCCCGCATCGCGCGCCCGCTTGATTGCGGCCAGAAAGGTCGGGATACTGGTCAGCGTCGAGATGAACGTGGCTGTCGATCATTTCATTCGTATAGCAGGCATGCGCCGCGCGCGCATCGTATCGGGCGCGGCGCGATGAGCGATCTTCGCCTGATGTGGCGCAACACGCGGATGGTCGTGCTATGCGCGATCTCGGCGGCGCTGTACGCGGCGGTGCTGGTGCCGTTCAAGGTCGTCCCGCTGATTCCCGGCGTCACCGAGCTTCGCCCCGCCAACGCGATTCCGATTGTCTGCTCGTTCCTGTTCGGTCCGGCGGCCGCCTGGGGTTCGGCGATCGGAAATATGATTGGCGATTTTTTCGGCGGCGTCTCGCCGGGCGACATTTTCGGATTCTTCGCGAACCTGGCCTACGGGTGGATTCCGTACAAAGTCTGGGAATTGATCGGCCGCGGCCAAAGTCCCATCAGCCGCTCGCCGCTTGGAATTCTCAAGTATGCCATCGCATGCCTTGCCGCGAGCGTGCTGTGCGCCGACCTGGTCGGATGGGCCGACAACGTGCTCGTCATCAGGCCGTTCGCGATGCTCGGCAACGTGATCATCTTCAACAACATGGTGTCGGCGCTGGTGCTCTCGCCGTTCATCCTCGCGGCCGTTTATCCGCGGGTGAAAAAGGGCCGGATGCTTTACACGGACGTGATGCCTGAGGTGAAACTGAAGCCGGTGGGAATTCGAGCCTGCGGTTTCGCGCTGCTGATAGCGGGCGAGGGCGGCGCCTGGATTTTTGGAAATTTGCTTTCGACCGGGTATTGGGAGCCAAAGTTTCTGCCCGCGTGGATGATTGTCGCCCCGTACGATAAGCCGGTCGCAATAATCGTCGGCCCGTTTCTGCTGTTGGCGTTCGCGGGCCTGTTGATGATGTGAAAATCGACGCGCAAATGTTTTCAGTAACTCCCGGCCGCGCACGCAGTTCGGGTCGAGGGAGTCACGTTCACCTACCACGGCGCCGGCCGTCCCGCCCTTCGAGCGGTAAGCTTCGTGCAGTCCGCCGGTGAGATGATCGGCGTGATGGGCGCGTCGGGCGCGGGCAAGTCCACGCTCGCCAAATGCCTCAATCGCATCATCCCGGAGTTCGAGGACGGCGATTTTCGCGGCGCGATCCGAATCGCAGGCGAGCCGCTCGAGCATCTTCGCGTCTGCGACGTCGCGCCGAAGGTGGGCATGGTCTTCCAGGATTTCGAGTCGCAATTGTTTTCGACCAACGTCGCGCACGAAGTCGCGTTCGCGATGGAACAGGTCGGCATGGACCGCGCCGAGATGGACCGGCGAATCGTTCCCGCGCTGGAGGCCGTTGGACTGCGCGGCTTCGAGCATCGCGATCCGATGTCGCTGTCGGGCGGCGAGAAGCAGCGCCTTGCGATCGCGTCGGTGCTGGCGCTGCGGCCGTCGGTCATCGTGCTCGACGAGCCGACCACCGATCTCGATCCCGAAGGCAGGGCGGAAGTCTTCGAGCTGATCGCCCGGCTGCGCGCGCAAGGCTTGAGCCTGATCGTAATCGAGCACGAGTCCGAGGAGCTGCGCGCCGCCGATCGGATAATGATATTGCGCGAGGGGGAAATCGCCGCGGACGGTCCGCCTGCCGAGGTGTTCGCGCGCACCGACCTGCTCAGGGAATGCGGCGTGCGTCCGCCCGGACTGAGCCACGCACTCAAACTGCTCGGAATCGACGCAGCAAGCGGAAAGCGTCGAGCAGGCTTACGACGCGATCGTGCGCGCCTACCCGCGTCTGGCCGCAACTTCAGTTGGCAACCTTGCCGATTCCCGCGCACCCGAACATCCGGCGACTGCCGAAAACGCCTCGATCGGCGCCGCATTTATGGCAATCGAGGATCTGAGCTTCAGCTACCCGGGCGGGCCGCGCGTGCTCGATTCGATCGATCTCAGAGTCGAAGCCGGCGACTTCATCGCGATCGTCGGCCAGAACGGCTCCGGCAAAACCACTTTGGCCAAGCAAATCGTCGGTCTGCTCCAGCCGGCCACGGGCCGCGTGATAATCGAAGGCAAGGACCGCGCGCAGATGCGGCCGGCCGAGACGGCGCGCGAAGTCGCGTACGTTTTCCAGAATCCAGACCATCAGATTTTCGCCGCCACGGTCGAGGAGGAAGTCGCGTTCGGCCCGCGCAACTTCGGCCTGGCGGACGGCGAGATTCGGCGCCGATGCGACGAAGCGCTCGAGGCGGTCGGCCTTCAAAACGAGCGCGAGAGCGACCCGTTCCTGCTCAGCAAGGGCGAGCGCCAGCGCCTGGCGGTTGCGAGCGTGCTCGTGCTCAGGCCGCGGATGCTGATTCTCGACGAACCGACCACCGGCCTGGACCATCGCGAGCAACTTCGGATGATGGCGCTGGTGCGGGAGCTCGAACCGCGCCGGAATCGCGATCGTGATCATCACCCATACTCCGTGGCTGGTCGCGGAGTATGCGCGGCGCGTCGTGCTGCTGCGCAAAGGCGCCAAGATTTTCGACGGCGGCGTGCGCGAGTTCTTCATGCAGGACGAACTGCTGCGCTCGTCGTCATTCCGGGCGCCGGAGATCACCGAGTTGAGCCGCCGCTTCGGCACGCTGGCGCTGACGACCGGCGAATTCGTCGCGTGGGCCAGGGGGCGCGCCTGATGCCGATTTATCTGTACATCGATCGCGGCACGTTCGTTCATCGGCTGCATCCCACGGTCAAGGTGTTCGCGCTCTTCGTCATGTTCTGGTCGGTGTACTGGGTGGACAATCCGATCGCGCTGCTGATTCCGATCGGAGTGTTGATGCTGTGGATCGCGCAGCTTACCGATTCGTGGCCGAACTTCTACCGCCTGCGATGGTTGTTCGCGATTCTGGTTTTCACCACGACGATTGCGTGGATGGTTTTCTACCGGCGCGGCGCGGTGCTGGTGAATGTGCCGATTTTTCACGTCAGCAGGTTGTCGCTGGTATTTGGCGTCGGGCGCGGGATCAAGCTGGCGGAGCTGCTGGCGGCGTCGGTGCTGTTTCTTTCGACCACCAAGATCGAGGAGTTCACCTACGGACTGCAACGGATGCGGGTGCCGTATCGCGTCGGCTTCGCGATCTCGCTCTCATTCCGGCTGGTTCCGTTGTTTATCGACTCGGCCGTCACGATCGTCGATGCGCAGCGGCTGCGCGGCTACGATTTCAACCAGGGCGGACCGATCGAGCGCGTGCGGCGCTACGTGCCGGTGGTGATTCCGGTTTTTATGGGCGCGCTGCGCAAGGCCAACAACATGGCGATGGCTCTGGAAGCGCGCGGCTTCGGATTCAGCCACGAGCCGACGACGTTTATCGAGTACCAGGTGACGCCCGCGGATATCACGGCGTTTGCGTTTCTGATCGGACTCGGTGCGCTATACTTCATGCTCTACTGGACGGGGCTGGGCGGAATCGGTCCGCTGAAGTAGCGTACAACCCGGCCGCTGCTTACTATCGCCGAGTAAATCGGCATCGCGAGGAACGGTAATGAGTGTCAAGTCAGAATTTCTGAAAAAACCGATCGAACACGTCGATATCACGCGCGAAAGCGTCGTGCCGATCGTCGAGGCGATGGGACAAATGGCATACAGCGCGCGCGACCTGCATCGCGCGGCGACGATTTACGATCGGATGCTGCGCGATCGCGACTGCGGCATAATCCTGTGCCTGGCCGGTTCGCTCATCAGCGCCGGGCTCAAGCGCGTCTTCGCCGACATGATCCGCAATCACATGGTCGATGCGATCGTGAGCAGCGGCGCCAACATCGTCGATCAGGACTTCTTCGAGGCGCTCGGCTTCAGGCATTGGATGGCCGAGGACCGCTTCAAGTACGGGCTCGACGACGACAGGCTGCGCGGACTGCATATCGATCGCATCTACGACACGCTTATCGACGAAGACGAACTGCGCGTGTGCGACGAGACCACCCGGAAAATCGCCGACCGCCTCGACCCGCGGCCGTATTCGTCGCGCGAATTCGTCGGCGAGATGGGCAAGTACCTGGCCGAGACGGGCGCCAAGACCGGCGCCAGCATCGTGCTCGAGGCGTATCGCGAGGAGGTGCCGATTTTCTGCCCTGCCTTCAGCGACTGCTCGGCGGGCTTCGGGCTGGTGGCGCATCAGGCGGCGCGGCACGGAAAACCCAAGGTCTCGCTCGACAGCGCCAAGGATTTTTACGAGTTGACGCGGCTCAAGGTGAAGAACCAAACGACCGGGCTGTTCATGATTGGCGGCGGCGTGCCGAAAAATTTCGCGCAGGATATCGTGGTCGCTGCCGAAGTGCTGGGGCATGACGTGCCGATGCATAAGTACGCGGTTCAGATCACCGTGGCCGACGTGCGCGATGGCGCGCTCTCGGGCAGCACGCTCAAAGAGGCCAGCAGTTGGGGCAAGGTCGATACGACCTACGAGCAGATGGTGTATTGCGAGGCGACGATCGCGGTGCCGCTGATCGTGGGCTACGCGTATCACAAGCGCGGATGGGAAGGGCGCACGCTCGCGCAAGTGGAGCTCGGCGCTGGACAAGGATCAGATATAAGGGGCAGGGCTGAGCCCTGCACCCGGTATTAAGGCCGCCCGCCGTTGGCGGGCGCGGCCACTGCCACGGGCACGCGGTCTCTTGATACCGGCCTCCCGTGCCAACGGCTCCTAATACTGGCCAGCCGTACCAACGGCTAAGGGTAACCCCTGCACCTTAGTGTCAAGAAGATGAAAAGATGCGGGCTTCGCCCTGTTAGAACAGGTAAAGGGAAGATTCGGGGTCCCTCAGAGCGGCAGCCCCCGACGCGACGTTAATCCGCATCGAACAGGTCTGCCGCTCCGCAGGCGAAATACCTTACTAGTAGTTGCTGGTGCTACTATTCGAGGTGTGCTCACTCGAGCTGCTACCGGGCGAGCCCTCGTTCGAGCTCGAAGATGACGATGAGTGTTCGCTGGTTGTGGCCGGGGGCGCCGCGACTACCGGGGCCGGCACCACGACTACCGGGGCGGGTGCAACCACTATCGGGGCTGGTACTACCGCGACGGCCGCCGGGGCCGGCGCCGAAGTTGTGGTCTGGCTCGTCGAGCTTGTCGTGTCAGTGCTTTGAGCGAAGCCGACGGCTACGGTTCCGAACAGCACCGCGATCCCAAAAGACAGAGCTGCAGTTTTCATTGAGCGTTTCACAATGATATCTCCATTAGTTCTCGTGATGAGGGGTTCGATGTAACAGTAAGATTGCATTGAGCTGCATAGCAATGACGTTTGCGATGCTGACTGCAGTTTGAGTGCTTGGGAGAACTCCCTCGCCGCTTATTTCACGCGGCGTTGGAGAAAGCTGACGATCTCAAAGAGATTGTCGCGCGCCCCCGGCTCGGAGCCAGAGTGATTCAGGAGGAAATGGTGATGAGGATCGTAGTTGTCGTCGCTCGTATTCTCTTGGGCCTGGTGTTCGTCGTCTTCGGTTTGAACGGGCTGCTGCATTTTATGCCGAATCCTCCGGAACCGCTGCCTGCGGCTGCGTTCTTCGGCGCGCTTTGGCGGACGCACTACATGTTCGCGCTGATTTTCGGGACTCAGGTCATCGGAGGAGCGCTGCTGGTGCTGGGCGTGGCGGTGCCGTTTGCGCTGGTGATTCTGGCTCCGGTAATCGTGAACATCGTTGCGTTCCACTTGTTTCTCTCGCCGGCGCTATTGCCGATGGCGCTCGTGGTGGCCGCGCTCGAAGCGATCCTGGCATGGCATCATCGCGCAGCGTTCGCGCCGCTGTTCGGCCCCGCCTCCCGTCCCTGATCGAATTGCCGCGCGCGCGGGTTGCGGCTGATTTTGCCCGCGCAGCCGCGCCGTGCTAATTATCACGGGCTAATTTCGGCGTATTTCTTCAGAAGGACGATGCGATGCTGTTCGTGATTATCGGCCATGACGGACCCGGCGGCGCTGCGCTGAGGCCGCGGGTAAGGCCGGCTCATCTCGACAATCTGCGGCCGCTGGATCGAGCCGGCAAGGTGAAGATCGCGGGGCCATTCACCGACGGCAGCGGCAGTCTTATCATCGTGGACATGGAGAGCGAGGCCGAAGCGATCGCCTTTGCCAATAGCGATCCGTACACGACCGGCGGCGTGTTCGAGCGCGTCGAGGTGAAGCCGTTCCGGCAGGTTTTCCCGGAGTAGAATTTAGCAATCTCTTAGAGACGGAGTATCGATGGCGGGAGCGTTATCCAGTTTAAAGATAGTTGAAGTGGGCGAGATGGTATCGGCGCCGTATTGCAGCAAGCTGCTGGCGGACATGGGCGCCGAGGTCGTCAAGATCGAACGGCCCGGCGCCGGCGATCGCGCGCGCACGCGCGGGCCGTTTCCCGGCGATGTCGCGCATCCCGAGAAAAGCGGACTGTTCCTCTATCTCAACACCAACAAACGCGGCGTCACGCTCGACATCACGCAGCCCGAGGGCTTCGAGATTCTGGAGAAGCTGGTGGCGGATGCCGACATCCTGATTCACAACGTCACGCCGCCCGAGATGGATCGCGTCGGGCTCACCTACGAGCGGATGCGCCGCGCGAATCCGAAGTTGATCATGACGTCGATCCTGCCGTTCGGGCTGACGGGTCCGTATCGCAACTATCGCGCCGAGGATTTGACAATCTGGTGCGCGGGCGGCGTGTGCGTGCTCAACGGCGCCCCGCAGTTTCCGCGAGTTGCCGCCGCTGAAAACCGCGGGACAGCAGGCGGGATACCAGGGCGGAGCGCATGGCGCGGCGGCGACCATGGGGGCGGCATTCGCGCAGCTTCGCGACGGCGCGGGGCAGCATGTCGAGGTCTCGGTGCAGGAATCGGTCGCCTCGATGCTCGAGATGACGTTCGAATACTGGCCGTACATGAAAATGCTCTCGACGCGGTGGGGGCAAAAGCCGCTGGCGCCGGTCGCGCCGATGCAGTGCAAGGACGGCTACATCTTTCTCTGCTGCATCGAAGAGCATCAGTGGCGCAACTTCGTGGAGATCATGGGCAATCCCGAATGGGCCGACGAGGAGATTTTCAAGGATCGGCTGGTGCGCGCGGTGAACTGGGACGCGCTCAAAGTGTTGCTTGAACCATGGGTCAGCCAGCAGACCGTGCTGGATTTGTATCAGAAGGCGCAGGCCAGGCGGGTGCCGTTTGCGCCGGTATC
This sequence comes from uncultured delta proteobacterium, assembly GCA_963743865.1. Lineage (GTDB taxonomy): Bacteria > Desulfobacterota > Binatia > Binatales > Binataceae > Binatus. The sequence continues at coordinate 1,643,323 of CAVURG010000006.1, read as the reverse complement.
GACGATGGGCGATCTGCTCAACTCGGAGCATCTCAAGGCGCGCGGATTTTTCGCCGAGATCGCGCAGCCGGTGGCGGGCACCCACATCTATCCGGGCGCGCCGCTGAAGTACGCGCGCACGCCGTGGGAAATTCGGCGGCCGGCGCCGACGCTGGGGCAGCATAATGCGGAAGTATTCGAGACACAGCTCGGGCTTTCGCAGGCGCGGCTCGACGAACTCAAGCGCAAGGGTGTGATTTAGCGATGGCGAAGCCTCCTCTGTCGGGTATTCGAGTTTGCGATTTTACCTGGGTGTGGGCGGGACCGTACTGCACCCTGCAACTGGCTCATCTTGGCGCCGAGGTGATCAGGATCGAGACCAAGACGCGGCCATGCGTGACGCGGATGCTGCCGCCGTGGCCCGACGGCGTGTTCGACAGCATCAACAAGTCCGGCTACTTCAATCAATACAACCAGGGCAAGAAATCGCTGTCGTTGAATTTCAAGCATCCCGAGGCCAAGGAAGCCGCGTGGCGGCTCATCAAGCAGAGCGACGTGGTGATCAACAACTTCGGCGGCGGGCGTGATCGACAAGATGGGTTTCGGCTACGAGGCGGTCAAGAAGGTCAATCCGAATGTAGTTATGATTACTCTGTCGGGCTACGGCGACACCGGACCGGAGAGTCATTACGTGTCGTACGGGCCGGCGCAGGTGCCGCTGTCGGGGCTGTCGTCGCTGACCGGCTATAGGGGATTTCCGCCGATGCACGCCGGCTTCAGCTACGCCGATCCCAACGCGGGAGTGCATGGCGCGTTCGCGGTGATCAGCGCGCTGTTCCATCGCGCGAAAACCGGCGAGGGTCAATATATCGACATGAGCCAGTGGGAATGCGCGATCGACCTGCTGGCGGAAGGGATCCTCGAGTACACGATGAACGGGCGCGAGCCCGAGCGAAATGGCAATCGCGATCCGCAGATGGCGCCGCACGGGAATTTCAAGTGCCTCGATCTGCCCGAGAAAATCCTCGACCAGATCGTCGATCAATGGGTGTCGATCGTATGCGCCGACGACGCCGAATGGGCGCGGCTGGCGCGTGCGATAGGCAAACCCGAACTGGCCGGCGATTCGAGATTCGCCACGCTTGCCGCGCGCAAGCTCAACGAAGACGCGCTCGAAGCAATAGTCAGTGAGTGGACGGCGACGCGCAAAGTCGCGGATGTCGTGACGGCTCTGCAAGCGGCTGGAGTCGCGGCCGGAGCCTGCGCCGATGCCAAGTACCTTTCCGAGGACCCGCATCTCAACGAGCGCGGATACTTCGTCTATCGCGAGCATCCCGAGGTCGGCAAACGGCAGCATTGCGGAATCCCGTGGCGGATGAGCGGGACGCCGTGCGAAGTCAAGACGGCGGCGCCGCTGCTGGGGCAGCATACCGATGAGGTGATGACGGGATTGCTCGGCTACAGCGCGGCGGAAGTCGAAGCGATGCGGGCGAAGGGCGCGCTGGACTAGAGGCTCAGAACCACGATGCGGACGCTGAAAGTTTTAATCGACGGGCTTGCGTTTCCTGAAGGACCGCGATGGCGCGACGGGAAATTGTTTTTCTCCGACATGCACGCGCATCAGGTGCTCGCGGTCGATATGGCGGGCAAGCGCGAAGTCGTCTGCGAGGTGCCGGCGCGGCCGTCGGGACTTGGATGGTTGCCGGACGGACGGATGCTCGTGGTGTCGATGAGGGATCGCAAGCTGATGCGTCTCGATCGCGACGGGCTGAAGACGGCCGCCGATTTGAGCAAGCTGGCGCCATTTGATTGCAACGACATGGTGGTCGATGCGCGCGGGCGCGCCTACGTCGGCAACTTCGGATTCGACCTGCACGCGGACGCGACAGCCGCGCGGGACCACGCTGGTGATGGTTGCGCCGGACGGCGTCGCGCGCATCGTGGCCGAGGAATTGATGTTCCCCAACGGGATGGTGATCACGCCGGACGGAAAGACGCTGATCGTCGGCGAGACTTTCGCCGCCCGCTTGACGGCGTTCGATATCGGCGCGGATGGATCGCTGACGAATCGGCGCGTGTGGGCCGACTTGGGAACCAGTCCGCCCGATGGAATTTGCCTGGACGCCGAGAATGCAATCTGGGTGGCGTGTCCGACGACGTCGGAGGTCATTCGGGTGAAGCAGGGCGGCGAGGTCGTCGAGCGGATCAAGGTGGAGACGGACGCGTTCGCATGCATGCTCGGCGGCGCCGGCGGGCGGACGCTGTTTGTCGCGACGGCGCCGAGTTCCGATCCCGAGAAATGCCGCGCGACGCGAGGCGGAAGAATCGAAACCACGCAAGTGGAAGTGCCGCGAGCGGGACTTGCCGTGAGCGCACGCAGACGGGCTGGCATGAGGGCAGTGTGCGTGGCGTAATGAATTGCGATGGCGCTTAGCGGCAACGGCGACAATTTTCGCGCGCGGCGCAAGCGCATGATGGAGGCGATCGCGCCGGGCGCAACCGCGATCATGCCGAGCACGCCGGTGGCGGTTCGATCCGGCGATGTCGAGTTCGTTTATCGGCAAGACAGCGACTTCTACTACCTGACAGGATTCGCGGAGCCGGAATCGGTGGCGGTGCTTTCGCCGGGGCATCCGGACGGCGAGTTCGTGATGTTCGTGCGCCCGCGCGACAAGGAGCGCGAGACCTGGACGGGCAGGCGCGCGGGCGTCGAGGGCGCGATCGTCGAGTACGGGGCGGACAAGGCCTACGTCATCGACGAACTTGAAAAGATTCTGCCGCGCTACCTCGAAAAGAGCGAACGCGTGCATTACCCGCTCGGACTGAACGAGAAGATGGACGAGCGGGTGCTGAAGCTGATTCGATGGGCGCACGCGATGCGGCCGCGAACCGGAGTGGGGCCGTCGTCGATAATCGATCCGCGCGACATTATTCACGAGGCGCGGGTGAAGAAGGAGCCGGTGGAGCTCGAGGCGATGCGGCGCGCGATGGCGATTTCGGCCGACGCGCACAAGCGCGCGATGATGAAGGCGCGCGGCGGGATGCGCGAGTGGCAGATAGAGGCGGAGATCGATTACGCGTTTCGCTCGCAATGGGCGCGACGGGTCCGAGCTATCCGTCGATCGTCGCGTCGGGACCCAACGCGGCGACGCTGCACTACATCAACAACGATCGCGAGATGCGCACCGGCGAGCTGCTGCTGATCGACGCGGGTGCGGAGTGCGACTTATTATGCCGCGGATATCACGCGCACGTCGCCGATTGGAGCGCGCTTCACCGGCTTGCAGCGCAGCCTGTACGAAATCGTGCTCGACGCGCAGCTCAAGGCGATCGACGCAATCAAACCGGGCGCGCATTTCGACGATCCGCACGAAGTTGCTCTGCGCGTGCTGGTTGACGGCATGCGTCAGCTCGGAATCCTGCATGGATCGGCCGAAGAGATAATCGAGAAGGGCGCGTATCAGCGCTATTACATGCATCGCACCGGTCACTGGCTCGGCATGGACGTGCATGACGTGGGGCTGTACCGGGTGGACGGCGCGTCGCGAGTGCTCGAGCCCGGGATGGTGCTTACGGTCGAGCCGGGGTTGTACATCTGTCAGCCGACGACGAGGACGTTCCGGAAAGTTTCCGCGGAATAGGAATTCGAATCGAGGACGACGTGCTGGTGACGCAAGACGGTCACGAAGTGATGACCGCGGCGACGCCGAAGTCGATTGCGGACGATCGAAGCGCTCACCGCCGCGCAATAGTCATTCAATACTCACAGCCACGAATGACAAGTGCTGCGTGCGGTCTCGCATGCTGACACGCAATTGCCTATTTGATTTCGGCGATACCATTCGTAGTTACCATAACCGCCAGACTGGCGCCGAGTTGACGCTGGCGTGGCTATTGGGTAGCAATCGTTGGCTTGCAAAGCCAAAAATGGGAATTCTGGTTCAAATGAAAATCCCGGACGAAAGCGAACCTAAAGGACGACTGATGACAACCACGAGCCCTTATCCGATTAGCAGGCGGGGGCTGTTACGGCTCGGCGCACTAACCGTCCTGACGACCGCAGTCTCGCCAATGATCGGGCGGGACGAGGTGCTGGCGGATGACGAAGTCTGCAACCCTGAGGCCCCCAGGACTCCTGCCGCAGCGCTGACAGCTTTGATGGATGGCAATGCCCGGTGGGCGTTGGGAGACCAGGAGCACCCGGGCGAAGGTACGGAGCGCCGCGTGTGTCTTGCGAATCACCACCAGACTCCGTTCGCATCGATCCTTTCCTGCTCGGACTCACGAGTTCCGCCTGAGTTGATCTTTGATCAGGGTCTGGGCGATTTGTTTGTGGCGCGTGTGGCAGGCAATACCGCGAGCGGTAGATTGATCGACAGCCTGCTCTACGGCACGAACAATCTGGCGACCCCGGTTTTGTTCGTGCTTGGCCACTCTGTCTGTGGTGCGGTGACAACCGCGGTCAATAGCTTTCCGAAGAATCATAGCCTGCAATTTGTGAATCTGATCTTTCCGGCGGTCAAACAGGCCAGAGCTGTCGTCAAGAAGAATGGCGGCAACCCGAACGATCCAGCGCTAGTGATCCCGCTCGCCACCAACCAGAATGTGCTCATCACTGTCGACCGGCTGCGAAGGCAGTTCAGAAGTCAAGTCAATGCGGGCACACTCCTGGTCGCCGGAGGCGTTTATGATCTCGGCACCCAGCTGGTTACGGTTCTGACCTATACGGTCGGCGCTACCGAGGGTCTGACTCAGTAGCGAGGCGACGCTGCCGGATAGGTCGAGCGCATCGGTGTTGCCGATCAGACCGAGACCATCGCGGAATTCGAGACTAATACCATAGCCACGAATGGCAAGTGCTGCGGTCGGCCTCGCAGGACGACACGCAATTGCCTATTTCGTTTCGGCAATAGAATTCGTCGTTGCCATGTAGTTCGCATACCTGGTAATTGCGATTGCATTGGTACTGGCATTTGGTCTGCGCGTAGTCGCATCGATTCGCGCATCCCGCGGCGAACAGAGACGCCGCGGCGGCGGCGAGAAGAAAGATTTTTACGCTCACGATCGAGCAAGAGGGCGGGCGGGCATTACAGTTCGATCGCGCTGGCGCTGCCGACGACGGTCTTGGTTCCGTCGGCCTTGTCGCACCAGGCCTCGACTTCGGCGCGCGAGCGTTTTCCCTCGCGCCGCCGTTCAACGATCAATCCTTTCGGCCCGGTGACGTCGTTGCCCCACAACACGTTGACCAGCCGCAGATCCATCTTGCCGCCGTACAGGAAGCCAAGGCCGAAGCGCCGCGTCATCATTTCGGCCACCAGGCAGACCGAGAGCATCCCCTGCACGACAATTTCCGGAAATCCCAACTCGACTGCCTTCTGCCTATCGTTGTGGTAATTGCGGACAGGCCCTGAAAAAGCCATGCACATGTCATCGGTGATCGTGCGCATCGGAGCGCCGATCGGATCGCCGCCGCGCTCGCCGATTTTGAATGAACGTGACGAATCTTTTTCGCGCGCGCGATCGACGACGAAACCCTGTTTGGCCTTTTCGGGGAGCAGGAAGCTCTGATGGGTGCGGCTGCGCGATACGATTTGTCCCGACGCGTTGCCCACGAGCACTTCGTTCACCAGGTATTCGCGATCGCGCTTGAGGTAGCGGTCGATGATGACGGAGCGAGTCGTGAGCCGCTCGCCAACCATCACGGGCGCGAACACCTCCCATTCCTGGCGCGCGTGCAGGTTGCCGTAAATGTTCGGCAGATACCATTGGAGCGTGTGGTAAACCGCGCTGTGTAGAATCAGCGCAGGCGCGATCGGGCCGCCGAGCGGAGAGGGGCCGCGGTACCATGGATTGTCGTCGCCGGTGCCGGCGATGTAGGTCGCGACCAGCTCGGGCGTGATGTCGCCGCTCACGGCGCCGAAGTCACGGCCCACGTACACCTCGTTGCGGTCGAAAAGTTCGTTGGTCATTGTGGTGTCCTGCGCCCAGCTAGTTTTTCCGCTTGGCTTTGATCCGATCGTTGAACTTGGCGGCGTCGATTACGGCTCGCCGATGCGTCCCGGAGCCGACTTGTTCGACTTCGTCGAAGGCGCGCACCGAAAACTCCAGGCGGCGGCCTTCGACTTTGGTCACTTCAGCTTCGGCACGAGCGCGATGCCCCGGCGGCGTCGCGGCGCTGTGATTGACTTCGATCGACATGCCGACCGAACTTTCGCCCGCATCGAGAAACGGCCGGATTGCATCCATCGCCGCAAGCTCCATCATTCCGATCATCGCCGGCGTGGACATCACCGCGGCGAGCGACGCGTCGAGCTGGCTGGCGAGGTCGGCGGGCGCAACGGTCCTGGCGTAAGTTCCCGTGGTTCCGATTGGAATTTGTTTCATCGGCTTGCTTATCTCGCGGGCGGCGATTTAGCGCCGCAGGCCCATCGCGTCGAGTTTCTTGACGACCCATTCGACGCGATCGTTGCCCCAAAATGGTTCGCCGTCAACGATGAAGGTCGGCACGCCGAAGACACCGTCGCGATCGCCGGCGGCGAACGCATCGGCCAGTTCGCGTGGGCCGTCGTCAAGCGCGTAGCGGTTGAATCCGTCGGCGTCGATGCCCGTTTCCTTCATCACGGCGGCGAGCGCGGCGGCGTTTTCAAGGTCGAGTTCGCGTTTGAAGAAGCGCTCGAAGACACGGTCGGAGTAAGGGCGAAACAGCCCGCGGCGGTCGGCCCACAGCCCGGACATGAGAGCCAGTTTCGAGTCGAAGATTCGCTGCGGTCCACGGATGATCATGCCGCGCGTGTTCGCCCAGCGGCGCGCGTCGAGGTAGAGGTAGCGGACTTTGCGCCAGTCGCGCTCGGGCCGCTCGTCGAGATCGCCGCCGAAGGCGCCGCGGATGTTGAGTTCGTGCGGGATGTAATGCAGGCGGACGCGATGCGATTCCATCAGCGCATACGCAGGCGCCATCGCGAGATACGCGAAGGGACTTTTGTAGTCGTAGTAGAGTTTGACGGTCAGGAGTTCGCCGGCCATGCGCTCACCGTGGCTGAGGATTTAGCACCACCTGAGGAAGAGGAACAATCGCGCGGTGTAGTTATTCGGTGCCGGCGTAGCGTTCGACGTATTTGAGGATCGACGCGCGCTCGTCGGGAGTGAGCGGCGGCATCCCGGCGGCTCGAATCTTCGTTTCCATCAGAGGAACCTTCAGGTCCCACATCGCCGCCGTCATTCCATGGGGATTGTACGGCCTGTGGCAATTGTCGCATCGGCGGGCGTAGAGCTGAGCGGCGGGACCCGCCGCGTCGGGGAGTGGAGCCCTGCATCCTGAAATGAGGATCGCGCAGAACAAGAGTGCGAGAGCGGCGCGCGGTAATTTCGTTTTCGTTGGCGACGCTGGATTCCTAGCCGGGCGGGATGCGCGCGTCGTGGAAGCGGGCGGCAAGCTGGCTGCGGAGCGATCCGATAAGCGCGCGGCGATCATTTTCGTCAAGGATTACCTTTCGTTCGGATTCCGGGCGCAGCCAGACTGGTCCGCGCCGCATTTCGTCGGTTTCGTAGCGTGGCAACAGATGCCAATGCACATGCGGCTCCGAATTGCCCAGGCATTCGTAGTTCATCTTCCACGGCTTGACCACTGCGGCGATGGCGTCCGCGACCAGCCGCATCTCGTCGCACAGCAGGCGGGCGGCGTCGTCGGGCATGAGGTAAAGCTCGGTCGCGTGGATCTTTGCGAGCAGCACGCAATAGCCGCGATAGAGCTGCTGATCGCCGAGGATCACGTAGCAACTCTTCAGCTCCGCAACAAAATCGAGCGAACCCGCCGGACTTGATTTGATCGATCAAGGCGCAGATTCCGCAAGCGGGCTCCCTTGTCGGGGCAGGGCGATCGGACGTCATGCGGCACCTGTGGCGGGATTCTCGGCAGGTACCTCGACCAGCTTGATGCTGGCGTGCTTGAGCATCTCGGCGATGGTGTGGAGCTTGTACGGGCGCGCGTAGTACACGGTGCGCACGCCGGTGTTGATCAGCACCTTGAGGCAATGGATGCAGGGCGTGTGAGTGACGTAAATGTCGGCGTCGCGAATCGCGGCGCCGTTGCGCGCCGCTTGCGAGATCGCGTTGATCTCGGCGTGGATGGTGCGATAGCAATTCTGCTCGATTTCGCCGTCGGGCGTGCGCGATTCGTAGATGAGGCATCCGGCCTCGGTGCAATGCGGCAATCCGGCCGGCGAGCCGTTGTAGCCGGTCGCCAGGATGCTGCGGTCGCGCACGATCACCGCGCCGACCTTGGCGCGCAGGCAGGTCGAGCGCTCGGCGACCTCGCGCGTGATCGTCATGAAGTAATTGTCCCAGCTCGGACGCCGGGACTTGGTCTCGGAATTCGGTTTGTTCGAGCCGTCGGTCAATCCCAATGCGGTTCCCCTCGATCTGGATCGATCAAATGCCGCTCAGATTCGGACGCGGCCGAGACGGCGCAGCATCTCGTCGTAGTGCGGCGCGTGATGGATTATTTCCTGAGAGTGTTCATCCTGCTGCGGCTGCAAAGGCGCCTCGGGTTGCACGAAGGCGAGCGGCACCGGGCTGAACGTGACGATGAACAGCGCGACGGTAGCCCATGCCGCCAGAGCGCGGCGCGGGTTCAGCGGGGTGTCGCGATCGATGGTGGACGGATGTCCCAATCCGAGCGCGACCGACAGCACCGCCCACAGCAGCCAGCCGCCCCAGAAAGTCAGCCCGAGCGCGAGCGGCACCAGCACCATCAGCACGCACGAGATAACGAACAGCACCGAGATCGTGCGATGACGGCGCGGGAACAGCGCGTAGATCACGTGGCCGCCGTCGAGCTGTCCGACCGGCAGCAGGTTCAGCGTGGTGACGAACAGCCCGAGCCATCCCGCGAATGCGATCGGATTGAGGTTCACGTTGACGCGTCGAAGGATCGACGCCCAGCACCAGGTGCGACAGACCCAGGAACAGGAGCGAGTTGCCCAGCTCGAGACCGCCGGCCGATTTGTCCAGCGGCGTCACGTCGGAAAGATACAGGCCGATGATCACGGCGGGTATCGCGAGCATCACGCCCGCCCACGGGCCGGCGGCGCCAATGTCGAACATCACGCGGCGAGTGCGCGCCGGCGCTCGCATCCGGATGAATGCGCCAAAGGTCCCGATGATGAAGAACGACGGCGGCGCCGGGATGAAGTAGGGCAGGGAGGCATCGACGCCGTGGTAGCGCGAGGTCAGGTAGTGTCCCATCTCATGCGCGAACAGAATCATCATCAGAGGAATCGAGAACGAGAGTCCCGAGCGCAGCGCCGCAACGGCGAGAAACGGATGCGCGAAGGAGACCTCCTCGCCATTCATGTACGCGCCGGCGGTGGTGGTGGTCAGGAGAGTCAGCAAGAACAGAGCGATGTTCAGCGGCGGGATTCGCCGAGGCTCGAGCGCGCGCGCGGCCGGTTCCGCCGCAGCGGTGTAGCGTGGAATATCGGTAAGGACCGTGGGAGCGTCCTTGTGTGCGACTATTTCATCCATGATTAAGTGCGGCCTGCCGCCGCGACCAGCGACACCGATGAGCCAGGTCCGGCGGCGAAGTGCGCGGCAGCGTTGCCGTCGCGAACCGCGACTTCGAGCAGGCCGAAGCTTCCGAATGTTGCGAGAGGAGCACCTTTGGGCGCGTCACCATAAGCATCAAGTAATCGCATCGCCGCGCCGCGTTTGATCCTAACTGAAAGGGATTTGTGGCGAAAGCGAGAGCCGAACTGTTCGGCCGTCCGGCGATCGATATTGCTCACCAGATTGCCGAAGCCGTCCACATAGATCACTTCACCGCGCAACTCGCGCGCCGATTCCACGGGACGCGGCAGATCGAGCTGCACGATCGAGCGGATTGCGGGCCCAAGCGCGGAAATCGAAGTGCCGCGCCAGAGATACGCCGCGGCAGGCGCGAAGATGTCGCGGCCATGGAAGGTGGCACTCACGTTGGTAAGACGATGGCGGGGCGAAGTCAGTTTCACGATGCGCTTGATGCCGGCCTGGTTCGCGGCGAGCCAAAGCAGGCCGTTGTCGGGTCCGACGAAGCGTGCGCCGGCGCGAGTCTCGATCGCAATTGGCGCGCGCGCGGTGCCGACTCCCGGATCGACAACCGCAAGAAAAACCGTACGCGCAGGGAAGTAGCGCCAGCTCTCGCGCAAAGCGATCGCTCCGGCGACGACGGATTGTGCCGGGATGCCATGAGTGATGTCGATCACGGCTGCGCCAGGAGCGATCGACGCGATGACGCCCTTCATCGCACCGGCATAATGGTCGCGATAGCCGAAGTCGGTTATGATTGCGACTGGGAAAGGGCTTCGCGCGAGCGTCGGCATCACGGGATAGTAAACCGCGAAACAGCGGCGTCGCGCAATTTCCCGAAGTCGAGTCCCACAGCGCATCTGACAGGTCAATGAAGCGTAATTTTGTGTCGGGCGGCTGGCGAGAACGGGCTGGAGGATTGCTGCTGATCGCCGTCGCGGTGGGCACGATACTGCGCTTTTTTCGCCTTGGCGCGCGCGAGTTGTCGATCGACGAATCGCTTTCGTGGGCCGAGTCGGCAGCGCCAAGCGTGACGGACGTGTTGCGGGTACAGCATCGGCTGGATTCGGGCAAGTTCCCGATTTACGAACTTGCGCAACACGGATGGATGCGGTTTTTCGGTGAAAGCGAGGCGGCGATGCGGGCGCTGCCGGCGCTAATCGGTTCGTTGTCGATCGCGTTGGTATTCATCCTCACGGCGGAAGTGCTGTCGGCGGTCACGCCCACGCGATCGGACGAGAGCGACAAGGGCGGCATCTACATAGTGTCGGCGTTGTGCGCGCTGATCTTTGCGGTCGGGCTTCCCTCGGTCGAAATCGCCCGTCAGGCGAGAATGTATTCAATGATGCAGGCGTGGATTCTCGTGCAGCTGATTTTCCTGTTCCGCGCGCGCCGCCTGGGAGGACTGGCGAACTACGCTGGTCTTGCAATTTTTTCAGCGATTGCAGTGGCCACCAACTTTACCGCAGTGCTGGTGATAGCGGCGGAGGCGCTGTGGCTGATCTACCTGTTCCTTGCCGGTGCCGATGCGCGAAGTGACGCAAGCGTGCGAAGCGCAGCGCCATGGCTGATGGGGGTTGCACTCGTTGCAGCGATGATGTTGCTGCTGCCCTTTCATGCCGGTCTGCAATATGGAGTTGAGGGCGTGAAGCAGGGCGATTACGACTGGATCAAGCCGCCGGGGCCATGGGAGCCATTCGCGACGTTCGAGAGCGGACTTGGTAGCTGGCCGCTTCCACTGTTTGCGCTGTTCGCGATCGTGGGCGCGCTTCGGCTTTGGCGTTCGCATCGGGATGAGGCCGTGCTGCTGATCCTTTGGTTCGGGCTGCCGCCGATTGTTCTGTACGCGGGATCGTATCTGGTTACCCCGATGCTCGTCACGCGCTATCTGATATCCTCTTTCGTTCCGGTGTTTATACTCACTGCAATAGGGATTGAGTCTTTACCGTCGCGAAATTATCGTGTGGCCGCGATCATCGCGATAGTAAGTCTTTCTATACTGCGAGTGTCGTCGGATCTGAGGCCGGGAGACCACCGCTGGCGCGATGCATGTCAGGTGGCGCTGACTAAAGCGGGTTCGGACCGCCGCGTCGGTGCGTCTCACGATTACTATCTCGTTAGCTACTACGCTTCTGCGGCGCGGCTGGACAACGTGCAAATAGTTCGAATCCCTTTCCACGGAGCTGAGAGCGAGGCGCCGCGAGTGGCGATCATTTCGCCGACGGCGCCGCCCGCACAGGTCGCCGAGATTCGCCGGGAGTATCCGGTCGTCGTGGCGACGTTCAAAAATGTGATCGTAGTGTCGCGGCCTGAGGCGGGCGTGCGGAACGCTCCGGCCGGCTAATCGCGCGGTGCGACCGAGACGTAACGGTTGCCGCGTTCATAAAAGCGCCATCGCCTCGATGCCCAATGACCGGCGTAATCGACGTTGATCCTTGGCGACCGGCCGATTCGCCCGGCCGGAAGTTCGGAGTGTTCCAGATATAGCCGTCCGGCGCACAAATCCCGTCCGTAGTCGTCGCCGGTAATAGCCAGTGCATTAGTCAATTTGCCGGGGCCATTAGTCAGTTCACGGGAATCCGGCGGCTTGCGCCGCCGCCGCGCCATCAAATCGATGCCTCGTATCGGTTCGATTGCTCTAATCAGCACTGCGTGTGGTTCGCCGTCGGCGGTAGTCACCAGGTTCATCGCCCAGCTGACTCCGTAAAGCAGAAATACGTACGCATAGCCCGGCGGCCCGTACATTGCGGCGGTTCGCCTGGTCAGGCCGCGCGCGCTATGCGAGGCAAGATCGAGCGGGCCGCGATAGGCCTCGGCCTCTACGATTCGGCCGGCCGCCACGCCCTCGGCAGTGCGATGCACGAGGACTTTGCCGATGCATTCGCGCGCCACGAGCAGCACCGGGCGGGCGTAAAATTCGCGCGGCAGCCTTCGCGATTCAGTCATCGCGACTTTTACTGTAGCAGTGGAAAGCAGGGCAATTCGGAGGTCAGAGTGTAACTGTACTTTCGTCCGCGCCAGGTAAAGCCGCCCTGCGCGGCGCCGAAAACCTCCCTCACCGCGGCAGTTTTCTGGGCGTCCGCGGGGCCGTCGGACTCGACCGGAGCGTAGGCCAGGAAGTGGCTGGCGCCCGCCGTGACAGCAGGTCCGAGAGGCGGTTGGAAATCAAGCTTGGCGATCCCCGGCTTGGGCGCCCAGCCGTCAGGCGGGCCATCCTTGGTTCTCACGAAAGCCCACCGCGGCGCGGAGCCATTTGTGATCAGCGTCCATTGGCGGCTCTCGATGGAGCCGTGGTTATTTCGAAGCTCTTCGACACCGGGCGTGGCCGCGGCAAGTTGATCGCAACGTTCCCGCGGCTCTTCGCTGGGAAGGCTCGCCTCTCTTCGAAGCGCGGTCTGCTGTTCGGCGTAGGCCGCCAGTCTGTTGCTCAACCGCGGAATTCGGGGGAGCGGGTTTGGGCGCGGGGTGCAGATAGGAAGCATCCGGCAGACGCGAAAGTCAGGCATCCCACGATTAGCGAAAGAACGGCTCCATGCAGCGGACGTTGAGATACGCGCGCTGCATCGGCTGAAAAGCGCAGAATCATACCTGAGAGATTTGCTCGATCGGGGGCAACGAAGTCAATGGCGAAGAGCGCTTGTATTCGCGGGCGATGTTGGCGGGGAGTCAATGGCGAATTTAATTGACACTCTGCAGGCCGGTACCTAGACTCGCACCAGAGCGGGTGTAATTCAGTGGTAGAATGCCAGCTTCCCAAGCTGGACGTCGCCGGTTCGACCCCGGTCGCCCGCTCCACAAATTTTTTTAAGAACCATATGGTTGATGACTATCTCCGAGTCGAGCTTTCAGGGCATCACGCCACGAAACGTCGTAGAGTCCTTACAAGCTCCCGCACGAGTCGAACCGGCTGATCGCGTCTCAGCACGCTTGTGATGAACAGCCTATAATAGAGGTTCCACGGTGGCCCGCGTGCTTGCTAGCCTGCGCGGCCATCTCATATTGAGTTGACATGTATCGCGAATTGAGATAGCTTCCGTTCGGTGCACGTAATCTCGCGGAAGGCGTTGATCGAGTTCTGGAAGATTCACGCTGATGCTGAAGCCCCTCTGAAGACCTGGTTCAAAGCCGCGAGCAGGGGCAGTTTTGGAAATCTCGCGGAACTGAAACAGACCTTCAAAAGCGTTGACTATGTGAGTGCCGGCAGGAAAGGATTTTACGTGTTCAATATAGGTGGCAACAAGTGCCGGCTCATTGCCGTGATCCATTTCAACGCGCAAAAGCTGTTCATCCGGCACGTTCTGACTCATGCGCAATACGACAAAGGCGAGTGGAAAAAATGAAGAGTCGAACAATCACTCAAACCCTCAGGAATCCCGAGAAGTACGCGCCCCTGCTCGCCATCCGCAACCGGCGCGAATATGATGCGGCGGTCGCTCAGCTCAACGACTTGGTCGATAAGGTCGGTGACAAACCCGAGGATCCCCGCTACCGCTTCATCGATACCCTGAGCGTACTGATCGAGGCGTACGACGAGAAACACCATGAAATTCCCGATGCCTCGGGCGTCGAACTGCTCAAATTCCTGATCGAACAGCACGGCTTGTCGCAGGGAGATCTGCCCGAAGTCGGCAGCCAGGGCGTGGTTTCTGAAATCCTGCGCGGAAAGCGCGAACTCAACGCACGGCAGATCCAAGCACTGTCGCGGCGTTTTCATCTGCCGGCCGGAGCATTCTTTCCAGAGATCGAGCCGAAACGCGAAGCTGTTTGACGCCGGGGGATAGTCATGCGGCTGCAGGAGGCTTAACCATGCGACCGGAACGAAAAGCTCTTCGAGCCCGCGCCGGCGCCCTTACCAAGCTGGACGTCGCCGGTTCGACCCCGGTCGCCCGCTCCATTCTTTCGCTTGTAAATCTGAACGGCGGAGTGTCGCGAGAATAAAAGACGCGCTCGCGGCAAGCGCCTCGCGCAGATCGGCGAGAACAGGGAATAGTCGCGCGCGAGCGAAGCGAAGCCCGCCTATTGGTGCAACTGTTGTGTGAGGAGCTGCTTTGCTACTTCCCCTGTCTTGTTGATTCTCACGTTCGCTGTGCCCGGCGACCAGAGATTCGCGCACGCAGCCAGTCGAGACCTCGCTCGCGCTTCGCTTCTTCAGTGTTACTCCGGACAATGAGGTCGTGTTGGTCCAGTTCTTCAAGAGTGATGACCTCATTCTTCCGTCGATTTCGAAATCCATCGACAGTCCCATCAAACTTCCACTCGTCGCTGTCGTCGAAAAGTGCCTGAGCATCTGGATCGATTTGTCCTATTTTTCTATTCGCCATGTCGCAAAAAACTCCCGTCTGTCGCTCGATTGTACGCTCGAATCCGGCGCTCGCAAACGGCGCGGGCCGCTGCGCCGCGAGGCGCGCATCGCGACAACCGGCGTTGAACATCGATTCGAGTTGCGGTTATCTAGTTGCTGTATGCGGGGATTCGGCAGCAAGCTCCGTGGACGGGCGGTACCAGGCCTTTTGGTCGTATTTACGGCGGTGATTGCGACCCTGGCGACGGCGCAAAAGGCACAAAGCACGGACCTGACCACGCCTTCCTTTCTCGTTGCCACCCGCCAACTGCAGGATCCGCTGTTTCAGCACGCCGTAGTCCTGATGATCCCGTCCACCCAGCCGCCGCTGCTCGCCGGCGTCATAATAAACAGTCCGGCCAATGTGCGGGTTCGGGATACGTTCCCGCAATCGCGCCAGCTCAAGCGCACGCAGGAAACGATGTACCTGGGCGGCCCGGTGGAACCTGACGAGGCGTCGGTGATCTTTCGCGCGTCGTCGGCGCCCGCTTCCGCGACGCGAATTTTCGACGACACTTACGTCGCGACCGGCCACGACGCCATCGCCGCGATCCTGAAGGACCCGCGGTTCGCCGATCTCCGCGTCATTTTAGGAAAGGCTCAATGGTTGCGCGATCAGCTCTACAGCGAAATTATGCGGGGCGCGTGGTACGTGATCCCGGCCAAGTCCGACCTGATTTTCAGCGATCCAAAGGATTTATGGTCCACCCTGGTCCAGGGCGGCGATCTTCAGGAAGCCGAAGCAGGGCAGGCGCCCGCGCCGAATTTGCCTCAATGGCGTTTCGGTGCTACAAACTGGCAGCGTCGAATTCCACCCAACTGATTGCGAAGGCGGTTGATCCCGCGCCGCGCAGAGACTTTCCAGGGGACCCACCAATGACACGCTTCAAGGAACGCAGTTTCGGTCACGTGCTTCGTGAGCGCCGCCGGCAGCTCGACCTGACCCAGGAAGAGGTCGCGCGTCGGATCAAGACTTCAACTCCGTACATCGGGCACCTCGAATCGGGCAAACGCCACCCGTCGGACAAGATCGTAACCCGACTCGCCGAAGTGCTCGCGCTCGATCGGCGGGAACTATTTTTTCTGGCCAATCCGCGCGCACAGGCTATCCTCAGCCCTGAGCCTGAGACCGACGCAAAGTCGGCTTGGGAAGATTTCCGCAAGGACGACCAGCTCAGGCGCATTCACAACATCTCGGGCGACGAGATGGAAATGCTGTCGCGCGTGTCGCTGCTCGGTGACGTGAGATCGCCGCGCGACTTCATCTATATACTCAACACGGTTCGTCACGCGGTCGGCAGATAGCGAGTTCAGATCGTTCTTGCAAAGGCGTCGGCCGCCGCCACGCCCGTCGCGCCCAACACGGGAATTGCGGCCGCAGCAGACCGATCACGGCCGCGCCGAGGAGCGCCTCGACCGCCGCTATCGTCGCGAACCGGTCAGCCCCAGTGCGCTGCGCAGCTTTTCTTTGAGCAGTTGAATGAGTTTGTCTTCCCAGCAGACGTAGTTGTCGGGAACGTCGAGCACCAACACTTTTCCCGCGTGCACCTCGCCGAACCGGTCACGGATATGGCGGCGATGCGCCTCTTCCATGACGCAAATCACGTCGGCCTCCTCGACCAGCTCCAGGCTTACCGGATTGCGCGCCCACGGTTCCGTACCTGCCGATGTAACCCACATCGGAGCGCACATTTCCGCCAGCACCATCGCGGCCGTCGGGCTGCGATCCAGATTACCGGTACAAACCATCAGCACCTTCTTCATGGCGATCGATTATGCAGAATGATTCGTCATCTCGACATAGCCTTCAGCGTGGCCCGGGCCGGCTGCTCTTGCTTCGAGATCAACCGTGCAGGCCGGGCGCGGCAGTCACGCGCGATCGGATTGCGCCCGTATGGTCAGATGATGCACCGCCACGCAGTGATTTGTAAGCCGGCATATTTCGCGAAGATCCGCGCACCGCCAATCGGACCGCGTCGATCACACGCAGCCGCCTATCCAAATCACTCGGCCTATGATTTTCACCGTGGGCACTACTATCGCTTCGTACTTCGGATTGTCGCTGCGCACCAGCAACTTCCCGTCCGGACGCCGCTGGATTCGCTTCACCGCAAGCCCGCTGTCATGGCGCAACAGGTAGATCCCGTCCTGTCTGAAGCGCGGCTCCGCCAGATTGGCGAGTATCAGGTCCGAATCCTCGACCGTCGGCGCCATCGAATCGCCCACTACCTCGATCAATATCAAGTCGCGCGACTCCGTGTTCAGCCGCTGCTTGACCCAGCCCGCGCGGAACGCGATCGAGTCCACCACCTGGTCGCTGCGAAGTATCCCATCGCGCCCGCTCGAAAATCGAATCCGGTTGCGCGGCATGAAGATGAAGTCGCCGTGTTCAACTGCCCGCGTGATCGCCTGCGCACTCTGCGCCGCCTCGGCGCCCGTCGCCAGCCATTCGACTGACACCCGCCCCGCTCGCGCCAGCGTCATCAGGTTCGCGGCGCTCGGGTTTCCCGTGCCCTTTAACCATTTGTAGATTGCGTTGTCCGATACCCCGACCGCCGTCGCCGCCGCGACCACCGAGCCGAATGAATGGATCACCTGCGTCAGCCGGGCGCGGAATTCTGCGTCAACTACTGTGGTTGACATAAATCTCCTAGTGTGAAATAAGATTTATAAAACGCATGATCTTGCCACAAGCAAACCACTCTCTACTAAAGCCCAAGCCCCCGCCCCCAAAAGCGCGTTCAATCTCCCCCCGTCGCCGCGCAATGCCTTCGCCAGCTTACCCCACGCCGCTCGCCACTGATCGATCTTACCGCCTACACACTTTTAGCCTAGTTCGAGACTCAGCGCCCGCTGCGGCGACGACTTTTCTTTTCACTTCGAGCAGCCCGCCCGCTCAGTTTTCTTCGGCCCCTTCATGGCTACGCTGTCGGATATTTTTTCAACTCGCGCGGAGGATTTATGGAACCCGCGACCCCGCTCGTTCGACTTGCCGTTTCTAATCGTCTCGTTGCTTGTCTGTGGTGTCACGCGACCACCACCCACGCCGACGTAATTCGCCACCACGGCCTGTGCCAAAGCTGCGCCCAGGATAACGGCGAGATCGGTTGGCGTCTGGTTTACGACCGCGATCGCAATATCGGCTCGATTCCCTCCAATCTTCGCGCCGCCTACGGCTTATGAACGCCGCTCCCAGCCGGATGCCCGCGCTCGAGCGTGCCCCGTCGATCGCGCCGCGTTTCAATCCTTTTCCGGCCGCCGCGCGGACTTCGCTCTATGATCAGATCGGTCATTCGATCGGTGACGACGCCGCCGACAAGCTCATCGCCGATTTCGGCGGACGCCGCTTGTATATCCCGGTAGCTCCCGCACCCGGCGACCTGGTCACGCGCTCCATTGGGCTGCCGGCGGCGATGGCGATGGCGCGCGTGTTTGGTGGCGATCGCCTGTTGATTCCCGTCACCACCGATCATGCCCGCCGGCGAGTGCGAATCGTCGCGATGCGTGCCGACCACGTCAGCATCTCGCGCATCGCCCACGAACTCCGATGCACTGAGCGATACGTGTACAAGGTGCTCGCGCTTTATCGCGCTCCCGAAAACCCGGCCGCCGCGCCCGCCGCGCCAACGTCCGCGCCGATCGCCGAGCGATTGAATCGTGGACCCATCAAGCGGCGTTTCTGACGACTACAGCCCTGAATTTTTAACCGCCGTCGAATGCGTGCTCGCCAACGAGGGTGGCTATTCGTCCAATCCGGCCGACCCCGGCGGTGCCACCAACTTCGGTATTTCAGCGCGTTCGCATCCCGGACTCGCCGTCGCGGACCTGACCCGCGACGCGGCGGTGGAAATCTACTGGCGCGAATGGTGGTTGCGATTCGGATTTGCCCGCTTGCCCGCCGCGATCGCGGCCAAGACCTTCGATCTCGCGGTCAACATGGGCGCCGGCGACGCGATCCAATGTCTTCAGCGTGCGCTGCGCGCGTGCGGCCGGCCGGCGACGGAAGACGGCGTGATCGGCGCCGACACCGCGGCCCAAGCCGCGCGCGCTGATCCGGCCGCCCTGATGGCGGCACTGCGCAGCGAGCTGGCGGCGCATTACCGGCTCGTCGCAGCGAATCAGGGACATCGCGATCAGGAATTTATCAAAGGATGGCTTACGCGTGCGTACCGCTGATCCGGGCGCTGATGCGCCTTAACGGTATTAAAACGATGAGAGTACAAAAGGCCTTCTACAAAAGTAAGGGATTCTGGGGCGGCCTCGGCTCCATCCTGACCGGGCTGTCGATAATTTTCACCACCGGCCACGCCTCGACGGACGCGATACTGGCGATTGGGACCGGCGCGCTGGCGGTGTACGGCCGAGTCGTCGGCGACACCCCGCTCGGAATCAGCGATCGGTCCGAGGCCGACGTCGAGCAAGCGAAAAACGATGTGCGCACCAGCGGTAGGAAAGTAGATGCGGATCACGGCAACTAAATGCGAAACCGCCCGCCGCCCGTTGGCACGGGAGGCCAGTGTTTTGATACTGCGGTGCCGTCGCAACGGCCGAAGCGCATCTCTCGCTCTCGCGCATGAGAGCAAAAGACGCGCTGCGCGGATTTTGCGCTTATCACTGCGCTCCCCGTCGCCACGGGGCGCCCCGCGCGTAGCGGTGCTGCTGATGTCCGCCTGCCTGCTCGCGGCGTGCGCGCCGACGATCCATCTCGATGCGCCTGATGTGCCTACGTTGTCGCCACAACAGGCCGACACGCAGCAATGCGAGCCGACACCGCCAAAAACTGCGCTCGCGCCGCTGGACCCGCCGCCGCAGTTGCCGGATGCGAATCAGATCGCCGTGTCCGATCGGCTCGGGATTGGCGGCGTGCTTCACCCTCGACCAGGACCTGATTCGCCGGAAGCGATTCAAGATTCTTCACGACGATCGCGACTACTGCCGCGACGCCTATGAGAGGGCCATCGCCCGCAGCGGCGGGAGCGCAGTGAATTGATGCGCGCCATCGTTATGGCCTCGATCGCGATGCTCGTGCTGGCGGGATGCGGCAGCGGAGTCACGTCGAAATGCTGGGGCGATCCGATGGGCGTCAACTTCTGCACCCATTTTGTGCAGCAGCATTTCTGGACCGGCGCCGTGGCTATCACCGACGCGAGGTATCCGGTGGCGGGGCCTGATAGCGGCTTGTCCGTTTCCGATCAGCTCTCGACATCGACCGGTATCGCCAGCACGCTCGGCGGCTCGATCGCCGGAGAGGTCGCTCAGCACGTGGTGGTGGCACCGTAAAGAACGAGCCCCGATGCTCTTAATACTGAAAAAAAACACGCCGCAAGTACGCGGCCTAACAAGGAGAGACCAATATGCGTTTGAAGATTGAAAAACTGCTTGGACTGTTTCTGACCCTCAGCTTTTTCCTGCTCGCCGGATGTGCTCAGCAGGGCGGTGGCCTGCTGCAGCCGACACCGAAACAGATAATCAGCGGCAAAAATACGATCGTCCCGAGCGCTGCGGCTCTCAGCATGGAAGCGACGAACTTCTGCAACGCGCAGGCGCAGGTCGATTACGCAGGCCTCGTGCTCTATTGCGAGGGCAAGACCCCGGCGCTGCCGCTGTCGATCAGCACCACTTATCAGACCGAGAGCAATCAGTTCTCGTGCCAGGTGTACGGCTACACCAATTCGAGCAATCAGCTGATCGTGCCGCAGACCGTGACGCTGGGCAATTGCCCGACCGGCGTCGCGCCCGCGCCCGTGACCGCCCCGTCGGGCGCAGCGGCCGCGAAGAGCTGACGCCGATGAGCAGCGCAGTAATATTGGGGCTGATCGAAAAAGAAGCCCCCGTCATCATCAGTTCGCTGGCGCCTGAGATTCAGGCGCTGCTGGCGAAACTGCCGACCGGCACGGTCAAAGTCGTGCCGCCGGCGATCAGCGTTGAGGTCGCCGTGGCATCCAACCTCGCCAAGGCGCTGCCCGCGTTCAACGCCGAGATCTACAAAACGATCTGCGCGAAGATCGGCGTGGCGGTCGCGATCTATGCGACTGAGCACGCGGGCGACAACCTGCAATCCGATATCGCGTGGATCGATATTCAATCGATGGCCGTCGCGGCAATCGGCGAAGAAGGTCTCGACACGACGAAGATCCCGGTCAGCACGCTGCGCCAGATGGTCGCCTCGGGCATCGAGCTTCATCGCGCCGGCGCGGGCGCGAAAGCGCTGACCATAGGCAAATAGCATGCGAGATAACCTCTTAATACCGCGCCGCCGTCGCAACGGCCTGCGCCGCCGTCGCATGCAACAATGCGGATATCAGCGCCAGGTCAACGCGGCAAGCCACCGCTACGCGCGGGGCGCCCCGTGGCGACGGGGGGCGCAGTGATAATCGCGAAATCTGCGCAGCGCAGCTTTCGCTCTCAGCCCCGAGAGAAAAGGGCGCTTCGGCGCACTTTTCGATTGACGATGCGGGTGCAGGGGCCGCAGCCCCTGCCGCCCGGTTTTTTCACTGGCCAGCCCTGCCAACGGACGCAGGTGATTCTTCCTCCATGCAGCCGCGGTCGCAACCGATGAAGCCAGGGGATTTGATTTTGATGCACGGCACCAGCCGCCTGTCGCTCGAAATCATGCGCGCGACGGGCGGCCGCTTCTCGCACGTCGCAATCGCCGTATGCGAAATGCCGCCGTCGAAATCGAATCCGACCGACGGCATCGTCATCGAGGCGCTGATGCCGCGGGTCGTCATCCGCCCGTTCCACGACTCGATCCTCGGAACTGACTACTGGGAAATCTGGTCGAACAAAACGCTGGCCGACGATCAGCGATGGGGCATCGTCGAAGCGGCCTGCCTCTACAGCGCCGAGGATTACGGCTACGGCAAAATCCTCGAGCAAGGCCTCGACAGTGCCTTCAACACGATTTTGTTCACTGAAAGGATGCCGCAGGTAAGGGGATGCCCGATCTGCTCGATGCTCGCGTGCCTGTCGTACAACGAAATCGGGCTGCGGCTGGGGCCGGAAGGCGCGCGCTCGATCGCGCCGAGCCGCGCCGCCCCGTACATCGGAATCGCGGAGTTCGTGGCGTCCAACGCCGATTATCAGTGCGTCGCGGCATCGATGCCCACTGCCTCCAATGTTAAGCAAGGAGAAGCCTGACCATGATCCCCCGCGTTTGTCTTGACTTAATACTGCGCTGCCGCCGCAGCGGCTGAAAAAAAATGGAGTGGGGAAATGTCGCGGGATGGACCGCTGCTTTCGTCGCGTTTGTGGCGGTCAACGCGAGCACCATTCAATGGCTGCTGAAGCGGCGCGACGAACAGCATCAGCGCGACTCCGGCCGCGTTGACGAGCTGGAAAAGCAGTTGACTGACTTGCGCGTGAATCTGCCGCTGGAATACGTGCGGCGCGAAGACTGGATCAGGTTCAGCGGCACGCTGGACGCGAAGCTGGACGCGATGCGCGAAGAGATGCGCGAAGATATCGGAGAGGTAAAGGAAAGGCTGTATGCCGGACGCAATTGATTTCGAACAAAAACGCCGCGAGGAAGCGCGATGGCGGGTGCTGCGCGTCGTTGACGCCGGACGCCCGATAGCAGTCTCGGAGCAAATCATCTGGCGGGTGCTCGCCGACATCAAGCTCTCGCTGTCGCTCAACGCCGTCCGCCGCGAGCTCGCCTATCTGCGCGACTTGGGCTTGCTCGAACTCGAAGGCGAGGGCGCGGAAACCTGGTTCGCGAAACTCACCGCCAGCGGCGTTGACGTCGTCGAGTACAACTCCCCGTCTCCCGCCGGCGTCGCGCGTCCGCGCAAGTACTGAGGAGCGCGGCGATGAGTGAAAAAAAGGGCGCGAAGAAATGCGAGCCCGACGGCAAACCGAAACGAGTGCCCTTCCGGCATGTGCCCGCGAAGACGTGGAAGATGAGGGGGATGCCCGCGGATCTGAAGGAGCGGTTCGACGCGCTGATCGGCGACGGCACCTTTCATACCTCGCTGCAATTGAAAAAATGGCTGGGGGACAACGGCTTCGAGATTTCGAGCAGGTCTATCCGCCAATACGGCGAGAACTTCGAGCGGCGCCTCGACGCGATCCGGATGGCGACGGAACAGGCGCGAATCGTTTGCGAGGAATTCAAAGACGACGACGCGAAGATGCAGACCGCGCTGCTCAGGCTGGTGCAGACCCGGCTGTTCGAACTCCTGGCCGTCGCCAACGAGAAGCCGGGGCCCAGGAAGCGCGGCAGCGCGAAGGGCGACGGCTCGACGATTGAGCCGGCGAAGATCGCGCCGGTGAATATCGCGGCGATGGCGCGCTGCGTCTCGGGCCTGGTGAAGGCGGAAAGCGAGCATCAGAAGTGGACGGAGCGCGCGCGCGCAGGAGTGGCGGCGGTCGAAAAGAAGGTCGAAGAGGCGCGCGCCAAGGGGCTGAGCAAGGACGCCGCCGATCAGATCAGAGCCGTCCTGATGGAGATTTAGAGCACAATGAGCGCACGCCGCCGTCCGTCTCTCCCACTTCCTCTCCCTGTCAGGGAGAGGCCGCGCCCCCGGCGCGGGTGAGGGTCCATTTTCCAGGTTGCCCTTGCGCCTCTGGCTCCTGCGGATTACCCAATGAATGAACCACTCTCAATACTACTTCCATATCAGCGCCGATGGCTGGCCGATCAATCGCAAGTCAAGGTCAGCGAGAAATCGCGCCGAATAGGCATTACCTGGACCGAGGCTGCCGATCGCGCGCTCGGCGCCGCCACCGGCGGCCGCGCCGGAATCGACGGATGGTATATCGGCTACAACAAGGACATGGCGCTCGAGTTCGTCGAGGCGGCCGCGCGATGGGCGCGGCGTTTCAATCGGGCGGCGGAGGCGATCGAGGAAATTGTGCTCGTCGACGAGCGCGCCGACATCCTGGCCTACCGAATCCGCTTCGCCTCCGGGCACAAAATCGTGGCGCTGTCGTCGCGGCCGTCGAATCTGCGCGGCAAGGACGGCTGCGCGGTGATCGACGAGGCCGCGTTCCATGAAGACCTGCCCGGACTGCTGAAAGCGGCGCTGGCGTTTACCATGTGGGGCGGACTGGTGCGGATAATTTCAACTCACAACGGCGCCAATAATCCCTTCAACGAACTAATCAGTGAGATTCGCGCCGGCCGGCGTCCATACTCACTTCATCGCACGACTTTCGACGACGCACTAGCCGACGGACTATACAGAAAAATCTGCGAACAGAGCGAAACCGAGTGGAGCGAGCAAAAGCAGCGCGAGTGGCGCCAGCAGATCGTCGATTACTACGGCGACAACGTCGGCGAAGAACTGTTCTGCATCCCGCGCGCGTCGTCGGGCGCGTACCTGAGCTCGGTCTTGATCGAGGCGCGGATGAAGCCCGGTATCCCGATACTGCGATGGGAAATGCCGGCGGAATTCTCGGGCCGCCCGGAAGCGGATCGCTACTCGGAGACGCAGGCCTGGTGCGAGGACAACCTGGCGCCCGCAATCGCGGCGCTGGATCGGTCGCTCGCGAGCTTTTTCGGCGAGGATTTCGGGCGTTCGGGCGACTTGACGGTGATCTGGCCGCTGCAGATCGCCCACGACCTGACCCGGCGCACCCCGTTTGTGGTCGAACTGCGCAATATCCCCTTTCGAAACCAGGAGCAGGTGCTCTTCTATATCGCCGATCGGCTGCCGCGATTCACCGCGGGCGCGATGGACGCGCGCGGCAACGGACAGTACCTCGCCGAGACCGCGGCGCAGCGCTACGGCGCCCGAATCGTGCAGGTGATGCTCTCGGAGTCGTGGTACCGCGAAAATATGCCGCGCTACAAGGCCGCGTTCGAGGACGGCACGATCGAGATCCCCAAGGATGCGGACGTGCTTGCCGACCATCGCGCTATCGTGCTCGAGCAAGGCGTGGCAAAGATCGCCGAGCGGCGCGCCGGCGCCGACGGCAAGGGACGCCACGGCGACTCGGCGATGGCGGCGGCGCTGGCGTTCTTCGCGTCGCGCGCGGACCCCGGGCAGATCGCGTACATCCCGGCGCTTGTGCCAGGCAAGCGCGGCAACTTCGACCGGCGGATCGATCCATTCGGCGCGCCGCCGGCGGAAGATGCTCTGCTCGGCGCGCGCGTGCGTGGATTCTGAACGTCTATGAATAGCTACTGGCGATGGAAATGCGAAGAATGCGGTTATGAGTTTATACTCGCGGTGATTCGCCTTCCCCAGGCGTGCCATCGATGCGGCGGCGAATGGTTTTTGAAAATCGGCGAAGCCGCATTCAAAGAACACAGGCCTGACTAGCTCAACTTTCAACTGGAGACCAACAAATGAAACTCTACGATGCCTACGGACGCGAAGTTGATACAGGAATGTTGCGCGAAGAACAGGCAGCGCCGACGATGGCGGGAGTGCGAAATATATATTCCGTGATGCATCCGTCGATCGGACTGACTCCGGAACGATTGGTGGGAATCCTCCAACAAGCAGAGTTCGGAGATCCGTTTCTGTATCTCGAGCTGGCCGAGGAAATGGAAGAGAAGGACTTGCACTATCTGGCCGTGCTCGGCACGCGCAAGAATGCGGTCTCGCAACTGGACCTGGTGGTGCGGGCGGCGTCGAGCGGGTCCGAGGATCAACGCGCCGCGGCGATGGTGCGCGAGATGATCGCCGACGGCCCGCTCCAACTCGACAGCGTGCTGTTCGACGTGCTCGATGCGCTGGGCAAGGGGTTTTCTGCAACTGAAATAATCTGGGATACCTCTGGGCGCGAATGGTTTCCCGCGCAATTGAAATGGCGCGACCCGCGCTGGTTCGCATTTGACTGGATATCGGGCGAAGAGATACTGGTGCGTACCCTGAACGACCAGGCAATCCCGGTCGAGAGCGAAACGCAGGCGCGATTGCCGACCCATTTCGGCGGCGACGGAATATACGCGTCGGTGCGCCGTGGAATAGGAATACAGCCGATGACGGCGCCACTGGCGCCCTACAAATTTGTGACTCATTTTGCAAAGGCGAAAGCCGGTCTGCCTATCCGAGGCGGGTTGGCGCGCGCCGCCGGGTGGGCATACCTGTTCAAGAACTACGTACTAAAGGACTGGGTAACGTTCACTGAGGTATTCGGTCAGCCTCTTCGAGTAGGCAAATACCATCCGGGCGCTTCGGAACAGGACAAGCAGGCACTACTGGAGGCGGTATCGAAAATAGGTACTGATGCGGCCGCGATAATGCCGGAGTCGATGGTAATAGAGTTTACCGAGGCGCATCAGAACGGTAGCGCGGAGTTGTATCAGAAATTCTGTGAGTATCTGGATGCGCAAGTGAGTAAAGCAGTTCTCGGGCAGACATTAACTACCGAGATACCTGCTTCAGGAGGATCGCGAGCGGCGGCTGAAGTCCACGAGGGCGTGAGACGCGACATCCTGAATGCGGACGCGAAACGATTGGCGGCGACGCTCGCGCGCGATTTGGTTCGGCCGATCGTCGAGCTGAACATGGGGCCGCAAGCGCGCTATCCGAAGATCGAATTGGGGCTGCCGGACGACGGCGACGTGAAAGTGTTCGCGGAGATCGTCGCGATGCTGGCAGATCGGGGACTGCGCGTTGGACAGAAAACGATTCTGGACAAGCTGGGGATCGCGGAGGCGAGCGCGGGCGAGCCGGTGCTGGAGGCGTTGGCGCACGGGAAGGGGGAGGAGTAGCAGGGGGCCGGTCCCCTGCTATTGTCGGCGACGGAGGCGGTCCTTGATGGTTTTGCGCAGCGCGCGGCGGCGATGTTTCATCTCGAGCAGGATGTCGTCGTAGATAAATTTGCGGATGGCGAAGCCGGAGCCGGGGAATCGAATCGCGTGGTCGCCCGGCCGGCGGCGATAGCGAAAGACCTGCACGCCGTTCCACCAGGTGGGCGAATGATTGCGGGGCGTGCGCAAATCGAGGACGAGTTCGAACGAGGGCAGGGCGCGCGCGACGAGGTCGTTGGCGGAGCGAGCGGCGCGTTTGTTGGTGTCGTCGATGATGACGAGGGCGTCGTCGGCGAGCTGGGGGAGTGCGAGTGCGACACCGTCATATTGATCGCGAAAGGAATGGCCGCCGTCATAGAAGTAGGCGCCGATGCGTGCGGGGCGCCATGGCGCGGCGGCAAGGAAATCGCGGAAGTCCATGTCGTGGAAGGTGACCTGGCCGGGTGCGGTGTGCGCGTCGAGCGTGCGGCGGAGCGCGTCGGCGGCGCCGTCGAACTGCGAGAAATTGTCGCATGCGAAGATGCGCGCGTGCGGGTTGGAGGCCGCGGCGCCAACGAGGCTGGCGCCTTTGTAGCATCCCACCTCGACGTAAACTTCGCCCTGATCGAGCGAGGCGACGGCGCAATTGAGGAGTCGCAGCTTGTTCTCGGTGGCCATCCCGGGAATTTCGCCGAGGATGTGCGAGAGCGAGCGATCGGCGGGATGGCGCGAACGAGCGAGGCGGCCGGCGTCGTCGAACTCGGGCCATTGCGCACGGCATCGCTCGAGGAAAGCGTCAAAGTGCATCTTTTTTTAGAAAAGTTGATCGAGCTGCGAGAGTAATTTGACGATGGTGGTCACGTTTTGCAGAGCCGCGATTTATCACCAGTACATCGCAGGGCCCATCGGACCGACGAGACCCATGCCGTATGGATTGAACATCTCTTCCTGCATGTCCATATCCTCCATCTGCTGGGCTTCGAGGGCTTGCCGGGAGATCTCGCCTTCCTTCGCCTGGAACTGTTCGTTGAGTTTCAACTTTTCGTACTGCTGATAATCCTCCTCGCTGCCGATGTACATACATTTGCAATAGTACGGATCGGCCATCCAGTAGTGCAGGTTGCCGGTCTTGCCGACATAGTAATTAACCTGGAGCGGAACGAGCGACTCGAGTTGCTTTTGGCGCTCGGGAGTGTCGGCGGGGAGCATCCTGAAGCCGGCCGCGGAGAGCATCGGTTCGATCTGCTCGGCCTGTTGCTCGGGAGTCGGCGGTTGGGGCTGGAGCGAGCCGCATCCGAAGAGCGCAGCCGAAAACGTGGCAATCAAAAAGGCGACGGCGACGGAAGTTGAAGGGTGTTGGCGCATTGGTTCCTTGGGCGGAGAGAAAAGAGCGGGGTGGCCATCGCGGGCCACCCCTGGTGAAGAGTCAATCAGGGGACGGAGCCGGTCGTGTTTCCATTGGCGTCGAACAACGTAAACGCGCCGGCGCCGTCAGCATTGAGGGTGACCGAGGCGCGCGTCTTGCCGTCGGCGCCAAGCAGTGCGAGGCCGGGCAATCCGTCGGGCGTCACGTCGAGACCGACGCGCGCGCGGTGCTGATCGGCCAGGCGCAGCGTGGGAGCGCCGTTGGTCGCCACGATGATCGAGGCGCGCGGAATGCCGGCCTTGTCCAAGAGGTCCAGACCGGACTGGCCGTCGGTAGCGACGCCGAGGGTGGCTTGCGGCAGCGCGTTGGCATTGTAGAGCACAACGCGGGCGACGCTGTTGGCGAGTCCGACTTCGATTCGCGGCTTGCCGTCGCGGCCGAAGATACCGAGTGCCGGGGCGCCATCGGAGCCGACGCCGAGCCCGGCGCGCAAGGTGCCGGTGCCATCGAAGACGCCGAGTTGTGCGACGCCTTTGCTGGTGACGTTGAACTCGCCGCGGGTCTTGCCGTGCGCGTCGACCAGCATGAACTTCTGCGCGGTGATCATCTTGGGGGCTGCGGCGGCGTCAACGGCGCGAGCGGCAAAGATATGGCCAGACACTGCTCCTCCGACGAGCGCGGCGGCGAGAGTCAGGGTCACAAACCCGATTCGCTCTTTGATGGTCATGGTCGCGGTCTCCTTTCCAGTACCGATGGCTGGGCGGTTTTCGACAAGAACATTAGCAGGCTTGAAGGGGCGGTTACAAAAGCAGCAGGGCTGAGCCCTGCACCCGGTATTAAGGCCGCGCTCCGTTGTCGCGCGCAGCCCCTGCCGACGGGTCTTAATACTGCGCTGCCGTCGCCACGGCCCGGGGGTGTCCGCTGTTTTCCGCGTGCTCTTTTTTTCCGCTCCGTCCTTCTGTCATTCTAGAGCGAAGCGAAGAATCCCGGTTTTTTCCTGGTTGCCTCGGCCCTTAGGGGGGCGTCACAGAGACGCGGCCGACGCGCGTCGAGTTCCAAAAAAGTGTCTTTTTGTGTCGGAGGCGAGCAAATGCGATGCGATGCGAGGGTTCCCCGATTTGGGAGCCCCCCGCATTTTCCTATCCGATCCGATGCGAGCCGATGCCGTTAGATGCCCCCGACCACCTCAGCAATCTGGTGCCTTCGGCCTTCACTCTCGCTTGAAATAACGGGTGAGGCAATTTCGGAAGGGGATCGAAGTGGCGCGGAACGCTACATCTTGACTTGGGCGAGAAATCGGAGGTAAGAGTGGAAAATCGGTGCTTTGGAGCACTTTAATGGTGTTCGACGAAGCACGAAGTGGCGCTATGCTGGGCCTCAACACGCAGTTAACGCGCAGTTAACACGCAGCCAGACCCCGCCGTCTGTCTAGCATCCTCATCGCCAAGCATAGCCGGAAGGCGCAGGTCAGGGCTGTCGGAAGGAGAGCGCGTGCGCCCTGGTTTGCGGACTGGCGGGATCGTATTGTCGGCGGCTATTGCGGCCGCACTGTGCTGGCGACAATGCGCGGGGTTTTGCGCGCGGGAGTCGGCGCGCTGAGCGCGGACCGTGTGCTGGGGCAAATCGATTTCATCAAGACCGCGGTGAACTTTGTCGATCCGATCGGAATGGACGCGCCGGCGGGAGTGGCGATCGACCAGTCGGCCGGCCACGTGCTGGTGGCGGACACGCAGAACAATCGCGTGCTGGGATGGAAGAGCATCGCGGCGTTTGTATCCGGTGGCGCGGCAGACCTGGTGATTGGGCAGCCTGATTTCAATTCATCGGGATGCAATCAGAATGCGCCCGCGCCGGACGCGACGAGCCTGTGCCAACCGATCGGAGTCGCGGTTGACGGATCACATAACGTGTACGTCGGCGATACGCAGAACAACCGGGTGTTGGTATTTGCAGATCCGTTTGCGGCGCTTTCCAGTACAAATCAAGCGAACGATTTCGCAGCTTTCGCGGTATTCGGGCAGGCCGGGAGCTTTATCACGAATGCGAATGGGCTGAGCGCCAACAGTCTAAATGGTCCGCAGGGCGTGGCGGTCGATGCGAACGGCAATCTGTTCGTTGCCGACGTGAGTAATAATCGGGCGCTGGTGTTTTTCTCTCCGATTCCGATGACCAGGCTGAGCGGGCCGCCGGGGAATTTCGGCGACGCGACGGCGGACGTGGCGATTGGACAGCCCAACCTGGTCAGCGGAGCTTGCAACCAGGGCGGCGGCGCGACTCTCACGACGCTGTGCATGGCGCCGTTTTTCGGGGTGGGGATTGCGGTCGATGGCGGCGGCAATCTCTACGTCGCCGACACGAAGAACGATCGGGCGCTGGAGTACAACGGCCCGTTCGGCTACGGGCAGACCAACAATCCTACAGCCGACCTGGTTTTCGAGGGAAACAACCTGGCGCAACCGTCGGGGGTCGCGGTCGATTCGAACGGGAATTTTTACGTTTCATCGGAGCCTCATAACCAGGTGTACGAGTACACGCAGCCGGTCCTGCTGGACACGGCGGCACTGCTCAACCTGATGATAGGGCCCGGGGCGCAGAATCCGAATGCCGGGACGCTTCAGTTCCCGATGGGGCTGGCGATCGACGCGGTCAACAATCTCTACGTTGCCGACCAGGCGAACAATCGGGTGCTGGAGTTCAATGAGGGCGGTGCGCCGGGCAATAGAGTAGCCAACGGCGTGGGCGGGCAGATCGATCTGTTGCACAACGCGCCGAACTACGTCGATGCGGTAGGCGAGAGCGCGCCGGGCGGAATCGCGGTCGACGCGTCGTCGGACCCGCCGCATCGCCATCTATACGTCGCCGACAGCGCGAACAATCGCGTGCTCGGATGGAATGACGTGTCGTCGTACGTCAGTGCGCAGCCGGCGGATATCGTCTTTGGACAGCCCGACCTTTACTCGTACAAGTGCAATAACGGCGTGGCGGGAGGCGACGTGGCCGGACTCGGCCCGGACAGTCTGTGCGGTCCGGCGCGCATGGCGGTCGATCAAAAGGGAAATCTGTACGTGGCGGATTCGGGCAACAATCGCGTGCTGGTGTACAACACGCCGTTCAACTCGGCCAGCGGCGAGCCGGGCGCGGGCGACGCGTCGGCGGATTTCGTTTACGGACAGGGCGGGGCATTCACGACCAGGAACTGCAATCTCAACGGCGCGAGTGCGACGACCTTGTGCAATCCGGCGGCGGTGGCGCTCGACGGCGCGGGCAATATCTATATTGCGGACGCGTGGAACAATCGCGTGCTCGAGTTCGCGAAAGCCGGCAATCCGCCGGTCGCGTCGGATGCGCTTGCGAATCGGTCCTACGGACAGGGGGCGGTGTCTGATTTCTCCGACACGCAATGCGCCGATGGCGTGGGGCAGGATCCGTCGCCAAGCAATCACGGGATGTGCAATCCGGGCGGCGTGGCGCTGGATATGTCGGGGAATCTGTTTATTGCGGACTCGAGCAACAACCGGGTGATGGAAATCGACGCGCCGCTTGCGGGCACGCAGAACGCGACGCGGGTGTTCGGTCAGGCGGGCGACTTCACGGCGTCGGGATGCAATCAAGGCGCGTCTTCGGCGCCGGGCGCATCGACATTATGCGCACCGGCGGGATTGATGCTCGACGTGCTCGGCAACCTGTGGGTGGCCGACGTGAGCAACGATCGGGTACTCGAGTACGATGCGCCATTCGGCTCGGACAGCGCGGCGGCGATGGTGATCGGGCAGGGCGACGGCGGCAATTTCACGACCTCGGGATGCAATCGGGGAATTGCGCCGGGCGACTTGAACGGAGTCGGCGCGGACAGCTTGTGCTCGCCCGGCGCGGTGGCGGTCGATTCGAATATCGATCTTTACGTGGCGGACACGAACAACAACCGATCGTTGGTCTATGACGGGATAATCGCGACGCCCACGGCGACTCCGACGCCGACCGCAAGCGCGACCGGCACACCTTCGCCGACCCCGACGGCGACGATGACCGCAACTGCAACCGCGACCGCGTCAGCGACGGCAACTGCGACGGCAACTGCGACGCCATCCGCCACGCCGACGCAGACGCCAGGACCGGGCGGCAAACTGAAGCTGAATCGGAGGTCGATTAAGTTCGGCAAGGTTGCGGTCGGCGGCCAGCCTGCGACGCGCACGCTAAAAATCAAGAATGGCGGGACGGTTACGCTGATGGCCACGGTACCAACGTACGGCGCGCCGTTTCCGGTGAGCGGTGGAGAATTCACGGTCAGTCCGCATGGCTCGACGGCGGTGACGATTCAGTTTGTTCCGACCGCGAAGGGCGCCGCGCACGGCACGATCGAGATAACGAGCAGCGACCCGAAGCATCGAACAGTGGAGGTGAAGCTGAGCGGCACGGGAAAGTGAGGAGCGGGAGCGGGAGCGGGAGAACGCAGGCATTGTGATATCTGCGCGGGAAACGTGAATGGCGAGCGCGTGCAAGGCGCGCCGCGCGCCTCATCGGAGGCAATTTTGGGCCGGATGATCGATTTCCTTACATTTGACGATTAGCTAGTCGGCGATGACCGTTTTCAGATTACTATTCCGCAATGGGGACGCACCGAGAGTGAGTATCTACCGCGCTCGCGAGTGAGGCGCACCGGCGCCTGGAACGCGCTGGACAGCGTTGCGGAAGTGAGCACGCGCCCGCGAGGTCCGGCGGCGAGCACGCGACCCGACTTGAGCACCAGTACGTGCGAGAACATCGCGACGATCTCCTCGACGTGATGGGTGACGAGGACCATCGTGGGCGCGCCGCGGGTGCGGGCGAGGCGCTGCAGGAATTGCAGGAAGTGCTCGCGAGCGACGGGGTCGAGTCCGGCGCACGGTTCGTCGAGGATCATGAGCTTCGGCGAGGCCATCAGGGCTCGGCCAATGAGGACGCGCTGGCGTTCGCCCTGGGAAAGAAATCGCCACGGACGATCGCGGAGCGCGCGGGCCTCGATGCGGCGCAGGATTGCGGTGGCGGCGCGGCGGTCGCCGGGGCGCATCTCGCCCCAGTAGCCAATTTGTGCGTAACGTCCGCTGACGATGGCTTTGAGAGCCGTTTCGCCGTCATTGTGTTCCATCATCTGATGCACGCTTGAACTGACCAGTCCGATCCGGGTCCTCAGATCGCGCCAATCAAAGCGCCCGTAAGTCTCGCCGAGCACGCGAATTTCCCCGGCGGTCGGTGGCAAGTATCCGGTCAGCGCGCGCAGCAGCGAAGTTTTACCCGAGCCGTTGGCGCCGAGAATCGCCCAATGCTCGCCGCGTTCGACGCGCCAATCGATGGATTCCAGGATGACGGCCTCGCGCTCGACGCGCAGCGCGGTCACCTCGATCACGGCCGGATGGGACTTCATTGCGGAACAATTTTTAACAGGCCGGCGCGGGTGAACGCGAGCCGAGTGGAATCGGCGACACGCGCGGGCATCGACATTAGCCGCGATAATTTACCCGGTAGCCACGAAAGTTCAGGGCTGAACTGTTCAGCCTTATCCAATTTCGAAACGCGATGCACAATGCGCCTCGATGGAAGACCTCATTACACGCACCGGCGGTGAGAGCGAGACGCGGGCGGGCAAACTGATTCCTTCGTTCGTGATCGATACCGCCGGTGCGCCCGCCTCTGCGCCAGCGCCGGGAGAAAAAGTCACGGCGGCGCCCGAATGGATCGAGCTGCTGCCGGCCGGGGTGTTTTACGGGCGCGACGGACGCGGGCCATTTCGGCTTGACGATCCGGCCGCGGTAATCGAGTCGACAATCGCGTTGCAGATGAATGCGGGCCTGCCGATCGACTACGACCATGCCACGGATTTCGGCGCGCCCGAAGGACGGCCCGCTCCGGCGGCCGGATGGATCCGCGAACTCGAGGTGCGTGGCGGCGCGGTGTGGGGGCGTGTGGAGTGGACGGCGCGGGCGGCGAATTCGATCGTGGCGCGCGAGTACCGGTACGTCTCGCCCGTGTTCCAGTTCGATCCGAAAGACGGGATCGTGACCCGGCTGTTGCGAGCCGGTCTCACCAACAATCCAAACCTTCACCTGACCGCGATCGCGGCGTCGCGCACGGCGGCCGCAGACGCGAAGGACGAACGCATGGAATTTCCAACTCAAGAATTGCGCGAGCTGCTGAACCTCGATGGCGATGCGACGGTCGCCGACGTCGTCGCAAGGGTGCGCGAGCTGCGGGCGGCCGCAGATGCGTGCGCGCCGGCCACCGGCGCGCACGCGCACGACCCGGCGCATTATGTGGCGATCGCGGAGTTCGAGCGGGCGCTTACCGAGCTCAACGCGCTCAAGGCCGAGCGCGCGCGCGAGCGCGCCGCGCATACGGTGGAAGAGGCGATTCGCGCGGGCAAAATCGTGCCGGCGCAGCGCGAGTGGGCGATCGCGTACTGTGCCGCGGACGCGCGGGGATTCCAGGCGTTCGCCGCCAAGCAGCCGTCGATCGTCGGCGAGAATCTGGGACTGGCGGGAGAGCCGCCGGCGGATCGGCGTGCGGGCGGGCTTAACCCGGCGGAGCTCGCCATCTGCTCGCAACTCGGCCTCAAGCATTCGGAGTTTATCCGGCGCAAGCGCGGACGCGCGGACTTCCTGAGCCTCGAACGCGCCGACGCCGATCTCCGAAATGCGGAAATCCGCAGCGCCGGCTTTCGCAGCAACCAGGACTAACTCGCGCCTCGCGCGGCTCCGATAGCGGCCGCGCCGGCGCGCATCAACAAGGGTGAAAAGATGGCGGCTCTAACCAATGCGCGAAACACGCCCGAGATGGCCGATGGCGGCAGGATGCGCGTTTACCCGGTCGAAGCGAATACCAACATCTACCTCGGCGGGATCGTCGCGCTGAACGCGGCGGGCAATGCGGTGCCGGCGTCCGCGACCACCACCGTCGCCAACCCGCTCAAGATCGTTGGGCGCGCCGAATACGTGAGCAACGGAATCCCGGGGCAGAACGCGATTAACAATCCAGGCGCCGCCGGCGCGCTTTCGATCACCGCTCGCAAGGGAGTCTTCCTTTACGCGACGGATGGATCGGTTGGCGCGGCGCAGGTCGGACTCATCTGCTTTGCGCTCGACGACAACAACGTCACCGCGGCCGATCGCGCAAGCGGCGCGAGCGTGCAGCAATACGCCGCGGCCGGAACCGTGGTTGCGATCGATCCGAGCGGCCAGGTGTGGGTGGATTTCTGGCATCAGGCGGCCGGAGCCGCGTGATGACTGCGTTCACCCGAACAACGAAGACGAGGAAGAATTAGATGGAAATCAGTGCTGCGAATCTGACCGCATTGTTCACCGGCTTCGACGTCGTCTTCCAGCGCGGGTTCGAGAAGCCGCCGTCATACTACGAACAGATCACCAGCGTGGTGCGTTCGGCGTCGCGCCAGACTACCTATCCCTGGCTCGGACGCACTACCAAGTTCCGCGAGTGGCTGGGCGACAGAGTAATTCAGGCGCTCGAAACGCATGAATACACAATAGTCAATCGGAACTTCGAGGATACTGTCGCCATCGATCGCAACGATATCGAGGACGATACCTACGGCGCGTACGAGCCGATCATCGAGCAGCTCGGATGGGACACCAAGGTCCATCCGGACATGCTGCTGTTCGCGATGATCAAAGACGCGGTCGCCAATCCAGCCGATGTCGTCGGCTTCGACGGCGTGCCGTTTTTCTCGGCGAGCCATCCGGTCGGTCTGATGGGGCAGAGCGCAGCCGCGGCGGCGAATATCAACTCGAGCGGATCGGGCGCGTACTGGTTCCTGATCGATGCGTCGCGCGTGATTCGCCCATTCATCTTTCAGCTGCGGCGCGAATACGCAGTGACGCGAATGAATACCGTCACCGATGAGGCGGTCTTCAACCGGCGCGAGTTTCGCTACGGCGTGGACGGGCGGGCCAATACCGGCGTCGGGCTTTGGCAGTTGGCTTACGCCAGCAACACGGATCTCAGCAATCCGACCAACTACGGAGCGGCGCGCGCCGCGATGAGAGCGTTCAAAACCGATGCGGGACAGCCGTTTGGCGCGCTGTCGAGCCGCAGCGGCGTGTATCTGCTGGTGCCGCCGACGCTCGAAGAAGTTGCGCGTCAACTGCTGAACTCCGAGTTCATGGCCGGTGCCGGCGCGAGCGCGAGCGTCGCGACCTCGAACATCTGGCGCAACAGCGCCGACCTTATAGTCAGTGAGTTCCTGGCGTAGGGACCCTGACATGAAACCAGTCTCCCTGAACCGGCGTGCCGCGGGTCCCCCTCCCGCCCGCGGCGCCGGAGCGCGTGCCCACTCTCCGCGGGCGCAGGCCAGTTGCCTGACGCCCGCGGAGAGGCCTGTCGGGGCAATAGTCAGTGCCGATGCGATGAGGTTACGACAGTGAGTTACGCGACCGCGCAAGATGTGATCAACCGATACCCTAATCGAGACCTTGTTCAACTGACTAATGAGGACCCTGCGGCGACCACGGTAAATGACGCGCCGATTACGCAGGCTCTTGCCGACGCGTCCGCGGAAATCGACGGATATATCGAAGGGCGCTTCACGCTGCCGCTGACCGATCCCCCGGCGGTGCTCAACCGTCTCACCACCGATATCGCGATGTACCGGCTGCAATCTCTGCGACCGCTGCACGACCTCGAAGACGCGCGCAAGCGTTACGAAGACGCGGTCGCGATGCTCACGAAAGTCGCGGCCGGCGAGCTCACGCTCGGTCTGTCCGCCGACAACCAGGAACCTCCCGTGGCGGCCGGGGCGGTGGAAACCGTGCAGGCGCCGGATCGCGTTTTCAACCGCGGCAAATTGAAGGGCTACTGAGATGGGTGCCATGCTCGACGCGCCGCGCAACGGCGTGGTCTTCGCCCCGCCGACGGCGATCGATATCGCGACGATCGAAGAAGCGATCGTCAATCAGCTGCGTTCGCAAATTAACTCGATCGAAATCGCGCACTATCCGGATCGGCCTGAGACCTGGCGCCTGACGCATCGCGTGGGCGCGGCGTTGGTGATGTACCAGGGCGCGCATTACGGCGAGTTGCTCGACACCGCGGCGATAATCCAGGAACGCAAACTCGAGTTCGAAATCACAGTGATGATGCGCGACCTCGGATGGGCGGTAGGTGGCGACCCGTCGGGGCCAAGTCCCGGCGCGTACGCGATCATCGAGGGCATTCGCACCGCGCTGACCGGATACCGGATTCCGGGCTGCCGCCAGATGTACCCGGTGCGCGAAAAATTCGTAAAGCGCGACAAGCAGGGCGGCGTGTGGACGTACGCATCGACGTTCGCTCTCAGCACCGTGGCGGTGGAAGTCTCGCAGCCGGACGGGTTCCCGCTCTTCATCAAGGGCATCGCGCTGGAAGAAGGCGGACAGACTTCCATCACGGTTGGCGCGGCGGCGTACACCTTCAATTCGAACCTGCAGGTTCAGCTTCCCCAAGGCAACGTGTTTGCCGTGAGCATCACGGGTCCCGGCGGCGCAAAGCTGATCCAGGGCGCGGATTTCTCGGTCGATCGCGTCGGCGGAACTCGTCACCGCGATCCCGGGCGGCGCAATCTCCGCCGGCGAGACGGTGCAGATCGCATACGCATACGCCGAAGAGGTTATTGCGACAGCGGGCCAAACCGAGCCGACTAACTAGGCCGGAACCAATGTAATTCGATTCAACTGAGTAACAGGTGACACATGCCAGCGAGTTTCTTACACGGAGTTGAGGTAATCGAGGTGCCTAACGGGCCGGTCCCGGTCACGGTCGTCAAGTCGGCGGTGATTGGACTGGTGGGGACGGCGCCGTCATGGGCGGTGCAATCGCCGTCGGTCGCGCCGGCGCTGGTCTCGTCAGCGCGCGACGCTGCAAACTTCGGACCGGTGGTTCGTGGGTACTCGATTCCGTATGCGCTCGCGGCCATCCAGGCGCAAGGAGCGGGACAGGCGATCGTCGTCAACGTGTTCGATCCCGCCGTACATTTCACCGCGATAGCCGCGACCGCATTCAGCTTCAACCCCCAGGGAGCTGTCAACCTCGGCCACATGGGCGTCTCGAACGTGGTAGTCACTAGTAATCCTGCCGCTACTACGTATGTCGCGGGCACTGACTATACGCTCGATCCGGTGAATGGCGTGATTACGATCGTGCCCACCGGATCGGGTGGACATATTACCGCCGGCGCCAGCGTGTTGATCGCATTCGACTATGCGGATCCGTCGAAAGTCGTGGACGCTGACATAATTGGGGAAGTCACGGGCGGCGTGTACACGGGGATGCAGGCATTTCAGACGACCTACGGAACGATGGGATTCTTTCCCAAGATACTGATTGCGCCGGGCTACTCACAGGACGCCGCGGTTGCGACTGCAATCGACGCCATGGCGGTCAAAATTCGGGCGATGGCGCTGGTCGATTCGCCGCCTTCGACCGCGGTGGCGGCCGCGATAGCCAATCGCGGGGTCGTGGGCAACGCCTTCGCGGCCTCGAGCAACCGAACCGTGCTCTGCTATCCGCAAGAAACGTTCTACGACACGGGAATCGTGCCCACTGGCGTCACGCTCGGAACTTCAGGGACGCCGCTGACCTCGCAATTCAACGCGAACTCGGTCGGGCCCTATTCGCAGTGGGTGGCTGGCGCGATCGCGGCCAAAGACCTGGCGCAGGGTTACTGGTGGTCGCCATCCAACACGCCCGTCGATGGAATGCTCGGGCCCGACGTTACGCTCTACGCATCTATTCTCGACGCGTCGTCCGACACCAACAATCTCAATGCGGCGGGAATCGTTACGGTGTTCAACGCATTCGGCACAGGGCTGCGGGTCTGGGGCAACCGCAGCGCGGCCTACCCGGCATCAAGCGCGCCCGACAATTTTATTTCGGTGCGCCGCACGATGGACGTAATCGAAGAATCGCTCGAGCTCGCGATGCTCCAGTTTATCGACCAGCCGATTTCGAACGCGCTGATCGACGCGATCCTCGCCAGCGCGAACGCGTTCATCAGATCGCTTATCCAGCGCGGCGCACTGGTAGCCGGCGCGGCGAGCTTCGACCCGGCGGAAAATCCAGCCACGCAGGTCGCCGCCGGCCAGCTGGTCTTTGACATCGACGTAATGCCCCCGCCACCCGCCGAAAGAATCAGTTTTGAGGCATTCATAGACGTGACGTTGCTGCGGCAACTCGGACAGACGAGTCCGATAACTGTGGCCGCGGGAGCGACAGCATAACTCGCGCGGAGCCCAGGGGAACAGCATGAATATCCAGATCAACTCACTGACTAATGCAAATATATACATCGACGGCGTCGGACTGCTCGGCCGCGCTGAAGAGATCGAGATCGCCAATCCCAAGCACAAGATGATTGACTACAAGGGCCTGGGGATGGCCGGTACCGCTGAGCTGTGGGCGGGCGTTGACAGACTCGAGTCAAAAATCAAGTGGACCTCGTTCGACGCGGGTACGCTTACGATGTCAACCAGTCC
Organism: uncultured delta proteobacterium; assembly: GCA_963743865.1. GTDB lineage: Bacteria > Desulfobacterota > Binatia > Binatales > Binataceae > Binatus. The sequence goes on along the minus strand of CAVURG010000006.1, from coordinate 1,603,895 downwards.
GTTCCTGACACACTCATTCCAGGCGCGCGGAAATCTGGAGCAGTACACCAGCCAGGGCCGAAGCGCGCAGCTCCCGGTCGTGTACCTGATGACGGGAATCTTCAAGGACGCCGGAAGCCCCACCTTCCGTCAGCATAAAATGGTCGAAACCACCTCGGTGATAAGTATCTATCACTGTGAGTTATACGTGGCGGGAGTCCAAATCTACTTGTACGACGTATTCGCCAATATCTACGTGGTTGGCGGCGTCGACCAACTGAGTACTTTCCGCTCAAATCTCGGCGGCTGACCGGGTATTGCATTGAAACCGGAAAACAGGGGCGATGACTAATGAAGACCGATGAAATTACGGTGAATGGAGTCCGCATCGGTGGCGCGGAAACGAAGGAGGATGAAGATACCCAGCTCATCGACTTGCCTTCGGGCTCGCGCGCCGAGGTCCGCAAAGGTCACGGACGGGATCTGATGCGGGCGCAACGGGCAGCGGCGGGTGGCGACGCGAGCGCGGTAATATTTGCGCTAATCGCGGAGCTGACGCTCCTTGACGGGCGCAAAATCGTATACGAGGACGTGCTCGAGATGGATCTTGCCGACGTGATGGCGCTGCAGGCCGAGGTGATTGGCGAAAATTTCGACCGCCCTCCGCAGCGAGCTTCGCAGGCCTCGTTCAATCCGGATTCTCAGTCCAGGAGCTGAGCGGGATGGACTTTGCGGAGCTGTCGTACTGGCTCGACGCGATGACGGAGTATGAACGGATGCGCGTCGAACGCGGCGGAGGGAGCGACTCGTGAGTAGTAATTGCAGCAGCTATGGCGCGAGCCGTGAAGTAACTAATCAAGCGAGACGGTGAGACGATGGGAGTGAGACTGTTCGTAGGGAACCTGAGTTTCTCGCTGGGCGACGGCGATTTGCGCGAGGCATTTGCTGAAATCGGCACAGTGGAACGAGCCGAGATCGTGCGTGACCGTTTCGATGGGCGCTCGCGCGGGTTCGGATTCGTCGAGATGACGAATGAAGATGACGCTGCGGTCGCGCTCCGCGCGATGAACGGCAAGGAACTCGCAGGACGTCCGTTGCGAGTCGAGGCCGCGACCTCTCAGCGCCGGCCATTCGAACGCAACCTCGCGCGAGCATAGTTGAACCCCGCAATCGCGGCATCAGAGCGAATCAATAGATGGCGAGGCAATCCAGGACAATCGACAGGCCGGCGGGGATCAGCGGATCGGAGCCGGCGCGCGCGCTCGCCCAGCTTGACCGGATGGCCGGCTTCGCACGAGAAGGCGCACGAGTCGCGCGGGCTGCCGCGAGCGTCGCGATGGCCGCAGGTCATCGCTGGCAACTTCCCGCGCATGCTTCCTTCCTGAACTACGATCATCCTTCGGAAACAGGATCTCTCGCGAACGAAGAGACTCGTGCTGATAGCTCTCAGAGCCGATTGGACGACGGTGCGGGTCGAAGTGGAAGAAACGGTGGGAGCAAGACTGCGAGCGCCGCGCAATTGATTCAGACGTTCTCCTCGGGCGCCATGGCACTGAATGCGGCTGCGCGAGTGAGTAACAGCATCGGGGGAAACGAAGCGGCAACTTCGATGGCGCGCCTGAAAGATTCAGATGCTGCGATCGATGGAGAGTTACCAGGAACGCGTGGCGGTCGTGCGAATTTGCGGCATCGCACGACGGCACGGGTCGACGCCGGCGGCCGCTTGTTTCGGGAAATGTCTCTCGCGAGGGACGCTTTGTCGCGGGTTGAACGCTCAGTTGAATCGGGAAGCGCAGCTTGGGCGATATCCGCTGCGGGCCGACGCGCGACGGAATCCGGATTGAAGATTTCGAGCGATTTCGCCGACCAGGCGCACCGCACCAACGAAGTTGTCCAGACGATGGTTGTCGCGAATACGGAATCGTTGCCGAGATCGGATGCGAGGCGGGTTTCGATTCGATCGCGAGAAAGTCTCGAACCGGTGCGAATGGCGTTCGCTGGGGCAGGCTTTCTCGCGAGCGCAGGCATGGCTTCATCGATTCGCGCAGTGATTCCACCCGCAAATCTTTCCCAGCGCGAGTTCGCGGAACCATCGGGCAACGCTCGCGGTCCGAATAACAGCAGCATGCGCACGGGGATCACCATTAACTCGTCGCCCACCGTCGTGATCAACGCGTCGGCGGCGGGCGGCAATGTAGAGCGTGATGCGATTGTCGCACTGCGGGCGCATCGCGAGGAATTGTTCAATCAATTGCGGCGAGAATCAGCGCGGCGCGAGCGCGCGCAGTTCTGAGGAGCGATTACTTGTTCGCAGCATTGGGCGAGATTCAGTTCGAGGTGGTTGGCTCTCCGGAAGGCTACGAATCGGCAGGGGCATACGATTTCGCCGAGCAGCGGGTGATTGAGAGCAAACCGCGGCTGCAATGGGTCGGCGACGATCTCGAGCGGCTCAAGTTCGAGCTGATGTGGCACTCGTCGTTCACGAATCCCGCCGTGCAGCTGGCGCTATTGCGCGCGACGGCTGCACAGCATCTCGCGCTGCCGCTGGTGTTTGGCAACGGAGGATTCCGCGGGTTCTTTGTGATCGAATCGATCAAAATGAAATCGCAGCAACTGTCGGCGGGTGGCGCGCCGATAGCGATCAGGATCGCACTCGCACTCAAAGAATGGATAGCTGATTCGCAACTTGTTTCCGGCGCGCTGGCCATTGCTGACATTTTCGCCGCTAGGAGTAACGACGGCGTCGACCGGAATTGCCGGCGGCGCTTCGGACGGATCTACGCCAGGCGTGTCGGCGTTGCTCAGTATCCCGTCCGCGACCGGCACAAGCGGTCCCAATCTTGAAGCGGACGACGTGCCCGCCGCGGCTATCGTGAGGAGCGCCGCGCGATGACTCCGTCTGGACAATTCATACTTCACATTACGACGGCCGGTGAACGCTGGGACCTGTTAGCCTGGCAATACTATGGCGATCCGACTGGCTATTCTCCGATCATAATGGCTAATCCGAATGTACCGATTGAGCCGGTGTTCGATGCCGGAATATCGATCGCCGTGCCGATTCTGCAAAAGAGCGCGGTGGTCACGGCCGACTTGCCGCCCTGGAAAATGTCTCAGACGGCGAGTGCATAATGGCTGCGACGCCGTCGTATTCAGTTGATTCGCCGCAGTGGATACTCAGTTATTCTGGCGTGAATATTACAACTGATGTATCGCAGATGGTTCTTGCGATCAGATATGTCGATCAACTCGATGGCGCTTCCGGCGAACTGGAAGTGGAGCTCGAAAACTCCACGAAGCGATGGCAAGGACCCTGGTATCCGGCTCTTGGCGACATAGTCAGTCTGCAAATTGGATATAGCGGTCGAGGCCCTGCTGGAGTGCGGCGACTTTCAGATCGACGAGCTGGAATTGGATGGTCCGCCCGACGTGATGAGACTCCGCTGCCTCGCCGCATACATCACACCGGCGATGCGCACGGCGAATACCGCGGCGTACGAGAACATGGGCATCGTGGAAATAGCGGCGTTAATCGCGGCGAAGTACGGGCTGGTAATGGTGGCGGCGTCATCCGAGTCCGAGAGCGATATCGTATTTGCCCGCGTCACTCAACGGCGCCAGACGGATTTGGGATTTTTGAAACGGCTGGCGCGAGAGCACAACTTCGATTTCACAGTGCGGGGAGGGCAGTTGGTCTTTTACGCGCGACCGATGCTCGAGTCCGCACCTGCAGTGGCGACGATCACGAGATCAAATGTAGTTCGGTTCGCATTTCGGAACCGGGCGCGCCGAATTTACGAGGGTGCGGAGTTCTCATACTTCGATCCTGACACGAAAACAACTGATTACTCAATCGGTGTCCGCAGACCCGCCTTCTCCGACGGGAGACACGCTCAAGATCGTCGCGCGCTGTGAAAACGCGCAGCAAGCGCTGGTGAAGGCCGAAGCCGCGCTTCATCTGCACAACATGTTGTTCGTTGACGCATCGATTGAGGGGCCAGGGAACACGGTGCTGGTGGCGGGAAACAACGTACAGCTCAGCGGATGGGGCGCGCTGGATGGAACATACTTAATCGAGACGGCGCAGCATCATTTGGCGCGAGCGACAGGATACTCAACCTCAATTGCAGCACGGCGGATCAATGCATGAACGACATAATTGAATACCGTGAGCGATTTGCCGAGCTGAATTCCACTTTGCGGGTCGGGATCGTGCAGCAGCAAGACACGGCGCGCGCAAAGGTGCGGGTGGTGTTTCCGGATTACGACGAACTGATCAGCTGGTGGCTGCCAGTAGTTTTTCCCAAGACGCAGAACGACAAGGCGTATTGGATTCCGGACATCGGCGAACAGGTCGTATGCCTGATGGATCTGCGCGATGAGGCAGGCGCGGTGCTGGGCGCGATTTATTCAGACGCAGACGTGGCTCCGGTGAATAGCGCCGATAAGTTTCATCTTGCGTTCCAGGACGGCACGAGCATCGATTACGATCGCGTCGCGCACATCCTCGATCTCCTTTTCCAGGACACCACGGAAATCAAGTACGACGCTCACGCTCACCTGCTCGATCTGAAGTTCCAGGACCAGGGTGAGATCAAATACGACGGCACCGAGCACATTCTGAGCGTGAGCCTTCCCCAAGGTGCGGCGTTCAATGTTACGGCGAACGGCGCGCAGATTCAGATCGACTCGAGCGGCAACGTCATCATCAGGGCGGCCGGACAGGTGCAACTAGGAACCGGCCAGTTGGCCGGTGTCGCGCGGCTCGGCGATAGAGTTCAAGTGGGCGAGACGACGGGTACGATCGTGACGGCAAGCACCGACGTGTTGGCGGGATGACGATGCCGGCGGGTGCAATCACACTGGCGGATATCAGCTCGGCTGACTGGTCATTGGCTCTGAGTGCCACCGGCGAAGTCATGCAGGGAATCGCCGACGTCGCGCAATGCCTGGGGATAATCGTAACGACACCACAAGGAAGCGATCCGCTGCGGCCGACTTTTGGCGCAAATATCTGGCGGTACATCGATTTTCCGATCAATTTGGCGTTACCCGCAATTGTGAGCGAAGTGACATCGGCGATCACGAGCTGGGAGCCGCGGGTAAATCTTGTTTCGGTGACGGCGCAACCGGTCAATGACGGGAGCGCGCAGTCGGGCGCGCATCTCGACGTGACGCTCAACTGGCAGCTCAAGCTGGGCGCCAATCCGGCTCCGGTTCAGAGCACGACCGTGACAGTCCCGGGAGCGACGGTCTAATGCGGGCCGCGCCGACGGCGATGAAAGGATGAGTTGATGAGTGCAGGAGTTCCATCGCTGCCGCCGCCGGTGTTCGTCAACGATGCGGACGGGCTCGATCCAAACCTGATCCTTGCCGACATGATTGCCGAGTTCGAGGCAGCCGCGGGCCGAACGCTTTACCCGGCGCAGGTCGAGCGCCTGTTGATCAATCTGTATGCGTACCGCGAATCACTGGTGCGCAACGCGATCCAGTATGCGGCGCAGCAGAATCTGCTCGCCTTTGCGTCGTTTCCGATGCTCGATTATCTCGGTCAACTGCTAGGCGTCACCCGTCTGGCGTCGCAGCCCGCGGTGACGACGCTCCAATTCACGCTGGCCGGCGCGCTGACGGTGCCTTTCACGATTGCCGCGGGAACGCTGGCCGGCACGTACGACGGGCAGTTTGCCTTCGCGACCAGCGCGACGATCACCATTGCGGCCGGCGCAACCACGGGCAGTGTCGCCGCCGCGGCGACAACTCCAGGAGCGGCTGCGAATGGATATATGGCGGGGCAGGTCAACGTCCAGCTCAATCCGAATGCGTTGATCGCGAGCGTGACCAATACGAGCACGACCACGGGCGGGTCCGCCCCGGAAACGGACGATCATCTGCGCACGCGGATTCAGGCCGCGCCAAATCAATTCAGCGTCGCGGGCCCGATCGGAGCGTACCGGTTCTTTGCGATCGGCACCGATCCGTCGATCATCGACGCGCAAATTGTCAGTCCCTCCCCCGGATCGGTTAACGCGTACATGCTGACCGGACCGATTACAGTGCAGCCGGCGGCGGCGCCAAATAGTGCGGGAGTCGCGAACTCCGCGCTGCTTGCGAAAGTGTCGGCGGCGCTGAACGCGGACACTGTGCGTCCGCTCACCGACACCGTCAACGCGCTCGCGGTGACTGAGGTGGACTACCAGATCACCGCGACCGTGACGCTCTACTCGGATGCGGACCCGACCGCGACGATTAGCGCGGCGACCGCCGCCGCGCAGGAGTTGGCGCTGGAGCTGGCAGCCAAGATTCAGCGCGACATCGTGCCGAGCCAGATAATTGCGGCGCTGTCGGTCGCGGGTGTCTATGGCGTGACGCTCATGGCGCCGATGCTGACCACGCTTACGGCCGGGCAGTGGGCGAACTGTACGCTGATCTCGCTGACGACGGCGTTCAGCACGGAGCACAGCTGATGCCCGAGCTTTCGGCCGCGCCGTCGATCAACGATACGCGCACGCAGGCGTTGCTGGTGCTGATCGGGCGGCTCGCGGCGCTCGATCTCACGGGGCTGCTGGTCTACCGAATCGACTCGGTGGTGGAAAGCGCGCTGCCGTTTCTGGCGTGGCAATTCGACATCTTGTCGCCGCTGTGGCAATTGATCGCGCCGGTGTCGCTCGGGGTGGACGCGCTTACGAGCATCGATTTGCTGATCGACGTGGACAATCTGATTGAATCCGGCGGCCTGGTTTCGGAGCAGACGCTGACGGAGGTGGCAGAGCGCGAACTGCTCATAAGCGCCATTGCGTTGCATCGATTTCGCGGTACGCCGTGGGCGATTAAGCAGGCGCTAGCGTCACTGGGTTGGACACAGGTCACTCTGCTCGAAGGCCAGTCGAGCTGGGGCGGCGATGCGTATCCGCCGAACCAGGGATGGGCGGTGTTCCGTGTCATGATCAATCTCGCGGCCGGGCAGGGTGTCCCAAGCGGCGCGGCATCCACGGCAGCAGCAGCGGTTAATTTCTTCAAGCCGGCGCGCGCGTGGATGGACTCGATATGGTTTGTGGCGCCGCCGATTTCCGACGCGGGGCCGGCGCCGTCAGACAATTTGACCCTCGGCGGAATTGTTCAGTACCAGATCGACGCGGCGCCCGCGGCCAACGACGACGCGCTGAAACTCGCGATCGGGACAGCGCCGCTGACCGATGCGTACGGTCCGATTGTCCCCGCATACGACGCTCACTATCTGCACAGCGGGATTACTTACGGCGCCAACGAGCCCGCGGTTGCGGATTCGGCGCTGATCGTCAACGGCGCAGCCGTTTTGCACGGAGGTTAAAATGAGAAGGCCGATTGGAATCGTGCGAATCCGTCTTGTACAGCAAGGGCGTATCGTGTGGAAATACACGGGTCGCAATCTTTTCGTGAACGCCGGGCTGCCCGCCCTTGCGGCGCTGCTTGGAGGCGATACCAGCGGCGAATTCGCGGCGGCGGTGGGATTCGGCTCGGGATCGAACGCACCGGCGGTGACCGACAGCGCGCTGACCGCCCGCGCATATTACAAAGCGCTCGACAGTCACAGCGAGGACGGCAACGGCAGCGTGACCTTCAACTGGTCGCTGACGACGGCGGACACCGGCGCGGATGGGATAACCATTCAGGAGCTGGCGATCTTCGCCAATCATGCCGGCGCGGGACTGCCCGGAACGACCGCGCCGAGCCCGATGCTCGCGCGCAAGACGATAGCACCTATAGTCTTCGGCGCGGGAATGAGTATCAGCGGTACGTGGACGCTTACCTTCTGAGGTAGTCAATGGCTACACTAATCGACGCAGCCGAGTTCACCTCGAATGAGGTGTATCAAATTCAAGCAACCGATCCGGTCGAAGGCGCTGCCAGCGGCGCGAGTTTCAGCGGGACAGGCATCTCCAATCAGCCGCATCAGCAACTGGCTAATCGCACCGCGTTTCTGAAACAGCGCCAGGACGTAAATATCTCGAATATCGGCGTGTTGCAGGCCTTCCAGGCGCTGTTCACCGGGCTGATGGCGCCCAACGGCTATCTGAAGATCCCCGTCGCTGACATAAATAAGGGGCTGATTCAGTACGTCATCCAGTGGGGTCTGGTGAACTGGGGCGCCAGGCAGGGCGAGGGACTCTATGGGCCTTATTCCTTCCCGATCGCTTTTCCCAACGCCTGCGAAGTCTTCATGCCGGTTACGTTGACGCCGGAGTCGGCGGGTCATCCCGCGGCGGGTGATGACGTTGCGATGGTCAGCGCCAGCTACTTCCCAACCGCCTCACAGTTTTGGGTCTGGAACAACAATCCCGGTCCCGACTCGACTGATGCCTCGCAAGGCTTTTACTGGTTTGCGATCGGATTCTAGCCGTTGCGACGGCATCGCAGTGTTAAGGCCGCACGCCGATGGCGTGCGCGGACCGAAAATGCCGGGAGAGAGACGATGAAGTTTAGAATTGTGGCCGCGACACTCTTTGTTTTAATACTGCGCGCCGCCGCAGCGGCGCAGAATCTGCCGCCGCCCGGAGCTTATCAGCCGATCCCAAACTTCACCGGCGTGGGCGCGGGATTGCAGTTCCGCGAAGCGATCAACGATCGATTTTCGGGAGTTCAGCCGATCGCGCCTTCGATAGCCAGTCCGGCCTTCGCCAATCTGCCACCCGAGCAGGACGGGATGCTGTTGTTCTGCAAGGATTGCAGGAGCGCGACGCCGTGCGTGAGCGGCGGCAGCGGCGCATTCGCATTTGGACAGGGCGGCCTGTGGAGTTGCGCCGGCGCCTCAAGCGCGTGGCCGGCGTCTCTCACTCAGAACCTGCTCACGGGCGGTCACGCAATCAACGGCAACACGAGTTCCGGCGGCGATCAGATCAACAATATGAGCGTTAACGGGGTGCTGAATGCGCAGACGTTCGGCGCGATCTGCTCGGATACGACCGAGACGGCGACGACGACGGCGAGCAACGCGGTTGTCACGGTCGGCGCGATCGGCGATTTCAAAGTCGGGCAGTACGTGAAGATCGACGCCGCGGGAGCGACGAACACGATTGCGACGCCGACGATCTCAAGCGTCACAGATGACGGCTATCGATACGGGTTTGGCGAGGGTGGAGGGCCTCTGCCCGATCCCACAGTTCTTGATTTCCCTTGGTTTAGCGGTTCTGTAAGCGCCAATGGCTACTGCAATGCAGATGCGGGCACGGCGAATAACAGCAACGCGTCGTGCTCTACCACCTACTGCTACAGCGTGCAGAACGTCGGCCAGACGGGAATCGGCGCGGGCTTGAACGGGATGCGCTCGGCGGCGAGCGCGGTCGCCTGCGACACGACAGGGCCTGCGACGCTTTCGGTCGGCAACGCAATCCTGGTCACCTGGTCGGTTGACGCGAACACGGCCGGCACGATCATCCGGCGCTGCACGGGCGCAAGCTGCACGCCTTCGAGCATCTACGCGGTAATTCCAAATGTGCAGGGCTTGGGCAGCACGAGCGCCCAGTATCGCGACAACGGCAAGCCTTTCGGCATTGACGAGGAAGCAAGCACGAGCGCGGTGGCGGCGGACCTGGACGCTCAGATCACGAATGTCAGCGGGACGAGCGTGACGCTGTCGGTGGCCCCTTCGCAATCTGTCTCCAAGACGATGCGCCACGACAACGCGCCCGCGCTGCAACAGGCGGTGAATGCGTCGGTGCTCGCAGGCATCACTGGATCAAAGGTGTACCTGCCGGCGTGTGCGACGCACTACGGCATGTCGCAGGCGGTCAGCTTCTGGCAGCTCTCGCAGACTGGAATCGAGGGACCGGCTACGAATCCCAACGCATCTATAAATGCCGATATCCGATGGGACGGTCCTCCGGGCGGCATCGTTTTCAATATGAACTACGCGTTTGCCGATTCGATCGAAGGAATCGGCCTTGATGGTCTGACCGGCAGCACGCCGGGAATCATGATCGATATGAATCGCTACCCCGGCAGCGGCCAGTCTCAGACAAATGCGGGACCGGGCGCGCCGAATAGCACCGTGGCGTGGGCGGGGCTGCCCCCCACGGGCCTGAAAGTGCGCAACGTCGATTGTGGAGTGGTCGGGTTGTGCCTGAACTTGGGCGGTTTAGCAAATGACGAGGACGCAATCGTCGATGGCCTCCAATGCTCGACGCCCAACGGCGTCGGCGGCAACATCTGCGTCTATTCAAATTCGCAAGAGACCTACAACGAGGCGTTCTACAACACCGGATGCGCCTCGCGCGACTACTGCTTCGATTTCGTCAGAATCGGCTCGTTCGTCATGCTCAACACCAACTCTGAGAATGCGGGAGTCGAGTATCTCGGTCTCAACACTATCTCAAACTACGGCAAGGTCGTCGGCGGTCAGGAAGAAGGCGCCCAATTCTTTCAATACGGCCTTGGCCTCAACAACTCAGTGATGTCTTTTTCAGACTACAGGGTTGCAAGCGGCAGTGGTCCTTGGGGCGCGGTTATCGTTAATGGGGGGCAGGGAACGACCTACGAGAATATGACCATTGGGGACGGCAACGCGTCGCCGGTTACAAGCATGAACGTAGTTGGCGGCGGCACGTTCATCAACGACTCCTTCGGCCAGCCGCTGAGCTTTTTGGGCATCACCGGCGAATGGGGAGGCGGAACGTCGCCAGAGACCCCCGGCACCGGAGCCGCAACCAGCCCGTATTTCATCCCGATCACAAGCAGCAACGGGGGTTCGATTCCGAAGTTTACCTGCGTCCATTGTAGCGTCTATGCAGAGTCGCCGCCCGGAGTCGTCTCGAACGAGGCGAATCAGGCGACGGCTTTCAATGCCGCGCCCGCGACAACGACGCTCACCGGCACGGCGGGGACCGCAGTTTGCTCGCAGTCGATGCAGGGCACGCTCAAGACGGCGACCTGCTACCTGAACGCCTATCAGGAGACGAGCACGGCGCAGACCTTTGCCTATCCTGTAGAGTTCTCGACCTATCCGACGTTGATGGAAGGCGGCTCGGGCGGTAATTCCTGTGGAACGTATAATCCGAGCACGACGGCGAGCACGCTTACGCTTCCGGCCAACGCCTCGATGACGGCGGAGACCTGCACCATCACGGCGATCGGCCAATGACCATGCGGACGCCCACGGACCCTTAGCGTCAACCGAGCCTCTCGAGGACACGTTCCATCGCGATTCCGCGCGAACCCTTGACCAACAACACATCGCCGGGCCGGATCAATCCGGCAATTATCCTCGCCGCGGCGATACTGTCGGGCGCGGCGACGATATCGGTGGTATCCGCATCGCGGCATACGATCGCGCGCGCGGAGTTCATCTCGGGGCCGACGGCGACGAATGCGGCTGGATGCGAGCGCATCGCGTCGCGTATCGCCTCCTCATGCGCGCTGGCTGACAGCTCGCCCAACTCGAGCATATCACCCAGTGCGATCACGAGACGGGCGCCCAGCCCGTCGGCTACCTCGCGCGCGGCCGCGAGCGCCGCCCGAATCGAGCGAGGGTTCGAGTTGTAAGTGTCGTCGATCACAAAGATGCCGTGAATCGAGGTGTTGGCGAGCCGGCCGGCGACCGGCTTGACGACCGCGAGCGCGTCGGCAATCGCGGCCAGCTCGCGCGATTCAAGCGGCAGCGCGTGCATCGCGGCGACCCCGGCGATCGCGGCGGCACAGTTGAGAGCAGCGGCCTCGCCCAGGAGCGCGATTTCCGTTTCGACGAAAGGTTCGACTCCCGCGGCGAGCATCGCGCGCGCGATTTCGACGCGGATGCGCGAGCGGACGCCCACGCTTCGACTGACGAGCCGCACGTGGGCGTTGGGCGATTTGCCAAAGGTGATTCGGCTTAGATGTTTCGGAATTCGCGCCAGGACCATCGGTTCGTCGGCAGATGCGACCGCATAGCGCCTGGCAGTCGAGAACAGCGCGGCTTCCTCGTTGGCGATATCGTCGAGCGTGCCGAGACCTTCGCTGTGCTCGAGATCCACATTGAGGACCATCGCGACGTCCGGCTCGACGATTTGCGCCAGTTTTGGAATCTCGCCGCGCGTGTTGGTGCCGCATTCGAGCACGGCCGCTCGATGCTCGCTGGTGAGCGTGAAAATCGTCATAGGCACGCCGAGCAGATTGTTCAGATTACCCGGGGTTGAAAGCGTGGATCCGAACAGGGCGCGAGCGGCGGCAGCAGTGAGTTCTTTGGTGGTGGTCTTACCGACTGCTCCACCGATTGCGATCAGCGCAAGCGGGCGGGCCGCGCGCGTGCGCACGAGATGGCGGCGCGCGAGCCGGCCCAGCGCCGCGAGAGTATCGGCGACCTCGATGCAATTGAGCGCAGGATGACGGCGGCCGGTCGCGACGATCGCGGCTGCGGCGCCCCGCGCGGCGGCTTGTGGCAGGTAGTCATGGCCGTCGGAGGCCGCGCCACGCAGCGCGACGAATATCGCTCCCGCCCCGATCGAGCGTGTATCTATGCTGACGCCGCGGACGCCGCCGCCGGCCGGGACAGTCGAAGTCGCGCGGACGAGAGTACCGCCGGTAGCCTCGACAACTTCGGCGAGCGTGAACTCGCACTGATTGCTGGGAATCGGCGTCGCCATCGCCAGTACATTGTGCCGAATTATCCGGGGCGCTCATACCGGCCGCGACTTGACATGCCGGCGGGCTGGAATCAGCCTTCAGACTCCAACAGTGCTGCGTCCCTTATCTCGATTGTGAGATGATGCATGCATAGGGAAAGAACGAGGAACTACGATGGCGGACAGCAAGGCGCCGATTGTCGGCGTGATCATGGGTAGCAAGAGCGACTGGGAATACATGTCGGCCGCTGCCGAGGTCATGGAAGAACTTAAAGTGCCGCATGAAGTCCGGATCATGTCGGCGCATCGCACGCCCGAGATTACTTTGGAATATGCCGCCAATGCGGCGGCCCGCGGCCTGCGCGCGATAATCGCCGGCGCCGGCGGCGCGGCGCATCTTGCCGGCGTGCTCGCATCGAAGACGATAATCCCGGTTATCGGCGTGCCGATGCCGACGACGTCGCTCAACGGAATCGATTCGCTGCTGTCGATCGTGCAAATGCCCAAGGGGGTGCCGGTGGCGACGATGGCGATCGGCAAAGCCGGCGCGGCGAATGCGGCTCTGCTCGCGGCGCAGATAATCGCGCTGGGCGACGCGAAGCTCGGCGAACGGCTGGTAAAATGGCGGGCTGCGCGGGCGCAGGAATTGTTGCAGCAGAAGATTCCCTAGCACGAGAGCTTTGCATAACGTGATCGTGGCTTTTGTTTCCTCTCCCTGCAAGGGAGAGGATGAAGGTGAGGGTCCTTGTACAGCGCGCCCTGTTTTCCTTTCTTAATACTGGCCTCCCGTGCCAATGGGCGCGCGATCGCCGCGATAGCCATTGTAGTAGCCATTTGCGGATTTGCGCACGCCGCCGACATCAAGCTGGCGGGTAGGCTGGTGGTGCCCGCAAACGCCGGCGTGGTTGCGATTTGCACCGATCCCGCTGTGCAGAACGTGCTGAACGAAGATCTGAGAGCGGCGCGCCATGGTCTTGCGTCCGATCCGGAAAATTCGGTGACGCTCACCGTCACGGTGAGTCAGCAACTGCTTGCACCGGGAGTGTCATTGAATCAGATGTTCCCGGGCGATCCCTCGATGGTCGAATTGCTCAAAGCGGCCGGCGCGAATCCGCCGCCGCTGGGCGACAGCGGCGATCAACCGATCGATCCGTTTGCACAGCAGACTCGCCGCCAGTCGTTGTATCCCGACGATACGGCTACGGAACAGTTCAAAGCCTACCAGGCGGGTCAGCAGGCGTTGCACGGCATCAACCCGCCGAACCCGTATGGCAATATCCCGAAGAACCAGATTTACGACACGGTGATCGTCGCACGCGCGTCGCTGGAGGGCGCAGCCGATGAGCTAAAGGTGGTCGCGGTCGTGCACTCAGGCGACGACGCGCGACGTGCCAAGGAGCTCGTCGCCGAAGAGATCGCCAACGCCGTGCTGCACTAGCGGCCGTTACTCATCGGTCGCCGCGCGCCGCGGGCGCGGCGATCATTCGAGGCGCGCGGGCGGGGCGCGGGAAGGTGGCGCGGCCCCTTCGGGATTCGTCACGATTGTCGCGGGCGGCAGAGTTTCGTTCGGTGCTTGGGCATTAGACTCCGCCGCCGGCGCCATCGCAGCCGGCGAAGCGACCGGGGCCGGAGTGCGCGCTTCATGCTCCACAAACCGGCGCCACGCGAAATCTGCCACCAAGACGAGCACCGCGGCGATCAGCACGACGAAGGCGATTCGGCTGGCGACGCCGGGCCGCTTCGTGACCATCGTTATCTCTTGCGAGATTCGCACCACGTTGGCCTCGGCATGCTGAACCTCGCTGACGAAACGGGAGGCGATTTCCTCGGCGTCCAACCCCAGGAATGTTGCGTAGCGGCGAAGAAACGGCACGAGGTAGAGCCGATCCGAAATCAGATCGTAGTTGTCGGTCTCGATCATTTTAATGTAATGCGCCGGCAAATGAGCCTCGCTGGCGACTTGCTCGCGAGTCATGCCTTTGCGTTCGCGGGTTTCCGTGATCAAGTGGCCGAGCGAAGGTTCGGACTCGGCGCCGTCGGCTCCGAGATCCGCAGCCTGAAGTTTGGATTTCTTGTCAGCCACCTGTGATCAGTCTCTCCCCGGCAAATCGTTTACGGCCGAAATTGTGACTTTTCACCTTTCACTGGAAACGGCCGCAAGAAAGCTACAGCGAGAAAGCTACAGTCCAATGAGCCCGAATCCAAGTACCTCGATCCCGGCATTTACTGATTTTTGGTTTCGGATTTGAGACAATCGGCTGCGCCCGCCGGCGGCGCCAGCGCGCCATTGTAGAGCGCGAGCTTTTTTCCCTCGCATCCGATCACGGCCGGCGCGGGCTTCAGCGAGTCTGCAAGCGCATTGCGGTCGCGATCGTTCACGATCAGAACCATGCACGCGCCCGACGACCAGACCTGGCGCAGGCGCGCATCGGAGCCGATAAGGAACGGCGACTTGCCCTGCGATCGCGAGAGAAACTTCCGAAAGCTCGCCCCAATACTCGACCCGGGTCTCGCGCCGGCGCGTATAGAACGGGAGCGATTGGACGTAATGGCGGTATGAGGCAAGCGTACAGTCTCCCGCAAGGTAGGGCTGAACCGCCCTTGCCAGGTTGCGATAGGTGTAAATCGACGCCGCATCCTCGCGCGCGCGCGCGGCCAGCGGCACCGCCGCGAGCATCGCCAGCGCGATCGCACCGATCGCGTACGCAGCGCGCGACGATGCGCGCCCGAGCGAGTACATCGCAATCGCGCCGGCGGCCACAACGGCGCCAATCAGCAATCCGTCGACGCCAAGCTCGGGATTTATCGGCGCCAGTACGAGTTCGGAAAATACGAAAAGAACTGCCGCGATTGCCAGGTTCGCGATAGCAACGACGGCGAGAAGACGGCGGCGGCTCGCGGCGCCGAGCGCGGGCATGCGTGCGAGGCCGTATCCCGCAACGATCGCCGAGCGGCGGAAGTGCAGGCAGGATATAGCTGCCGAGCTTGGAGCGGGGGATCGAGAAAAACACGAAGATCACGATGAACCAGATCGCCAGGAAACGCGCGGCCGCGCGCCGGCCCGATGGGTCCCTGGCGCTATCGGGCAAGCCGTCGCCGGCGCGCATCGCGGACCATCCAAGCGGGACGAAGAAAATCCAGGGCCACGTTCCTCCTATAACGATCGGGATGAAGAACCACGGGCCCCATCCGTGTTCGCTCGACGCGACGTAGCGCTCGAGATGCTCGTGGACGATGAAGAAGTGCATGAAGCCGGGATTTCGGGCCTCGGCCAGCACGAACCAGGGAACGACGATCGCCGCGAAGATGACGAGGCACCAGACGAGCGGCATCTGCGCGACCTGGCGCAGCCGCCGCTCGACTTGCCAGCCACGCCAGAGCGATCGCGCCGCCGAGAAGCAGCGCAACCGGGTCCCTTGGCGAGAGTGCCCAGCGCGAGCATCGCGGCGGAAATCAACAGCCACCTGCGAGCCTGCGGTCGCGAGAACGAATCGCCGCGCGCCGCGGCGTAAAAGGCGCCCAGCGCCGCGGCAAGAAAAAACGCCAGCGCGGGATCGAGCGTCGCGAATCGCGCAAAGCCGAAAAATAGCGGACTCAGCGCGAGCACCAGTGCCGCGAAGTATCCCGCCGCCGCGCCGAGCATCGCCTCGGCCAAGGCGGCTGTGACAACGACCTGGCCGATACTAAAGAGCGCGGCGGGCAATCGCACCGCGAATTCATTGACCCCGAAGATCTGAATTGCGGCCGCCTCGGCCCAATAGACCAGCGGCGGTTTTTCGAAATATAGCTCGAAGTTGTCGCGCGGCGTGACGTAGTCGCCCGAGATAACCATCTCGCGTGCGATTTCGGCGTAGCGGCCCTCGTCGGGCTCCCAAAGCGCGGGCCTGCCCAGACCGGGAAGATAGAGAATCGCCGCGAGGATGGCGTAGATGGCGAGACGCAGCGGTCGGTTGGCGGCGAGCATCGTCGATGCAGTCTTGCGAGGTGATCGCGCGCGGTCAACCGGGGCGGGCCGGCGCTATCTTTAATTCCCCGAGGCTGTCTGCAACAATCACTCTACGCGACGGCGGTTTCGCATCGATTGATCGGCGGTCAGGTCGCGCACGTTCCTTGAGCTTCCCGGGCAAAATATCACCGATTCGAGGCACTTCGGCCGTATCGCGAGCGCCGAGCGGATTGGTGTCGGTGGTTGTGCCGGTGTTCAACGAGTCCGCGAATCTGGCGTCGCTCTGGTCGCGCCTCAAGCCGGTTCTCGAGGGTCTGGGCCGTCCATGGGAGGTGGTTTTTGTCGATGACGGCTCGCGCGACGATTCGCTCGGCATCCTTCGCGAAATTGCGGCGGGCGAAGAGGGCCGCGTGCGGGTCGTCGAGTTGGCGCGCAATTTCGGACAGCATTCGGCGATCCTCGCGGGCTTCAGGCAATCGCGCGGCGAGATAGTCGTCACGCTCGACGCGGACCTGCAAAATCCGCCCGAGGAAATTCCGCGGCTGATCGCGGCGATCGATGAAGGCAACGACGTGGTGGGCGGATGGCGCGAGGAACGTCACGATCAGGCGTATCGGCGCTACGCGTCGCGGCTGCACAACCGGCTGACCTCGCTGATCGTCGGCGTACCGATGCACGATTACGGATGCATGCTGCGTGCGTACCGGCGCCACATCGTCGATACCGTGGTCGAATGCGACGAGAAGGCGGCGTTCGTTCCCGCGCTCGCCAACACGTTCGCCAAGCGAGTCGCGGAAATCCCGGTCGGCCATGACGATCGCGCCAGTGGCAAGTCGAAGTACAATCTCTTTGGACTGGCAAAGCTCAGTCTCAACCTGATTACCGGATTTTCTCTGGTTCCGATCCAGATGCTGAGCATGACCGGGATAGGGATTTCGGTGCTGGCCGTAATGATGGCGATAGTGCTGGTTGCGCATCGGCTGATCTACGGCCCGCAGGAAGAGGGCGCGCTGTGGACGCTGTTCGCGATCCTGTTCTTTTTCGTCGGGATGATATTCCTGGCGCTCGGACTTATCGGCGAATACGCCGGGCGTATCTATCTAGAAGTGCGCCACCGCCCCACTTACATCGTGCGAGCGGTGCATGGAGGCGAAGGCCAGCCGGTTGATTCCCAAGTCGGGCCGGCGCCGGACCGCAACTGACGGCGAAGCCGACCAGCGATCAACCGTGGAGTCCAACCGTCTCGAGCGCCGCATCCGGCGCGACCGTGAAATCCGCCGTCTGCGTGCTGTTCGCGTACCATGAGATGGGTTACGCATGCATGGAGGCGTTGCTGGAAATGGGCGCGCCGATCGCCGCGCTGTTCACTCATCGCGACGATTCGCACGAAGAGATTTGGTGGCGATCGTGTGCGGAACTGGCCGCACAGCACGGCGTCCCGGTGCACACCGATGACGGCGTCGACGCAGTCGTTGGCCACGAAGATTGCCGCATTGAAGCCCGCGGTGATTTATTCCTTCTACTACCGCCATCTGATTCCCGAGAGCGTGCTCGGGCTTGCGCCGCTGGGCGCCTTCAATCTGCACGGCTCGTTGCTGCCGGCCTATCGCGGCCGCGCGCCGGTGAACTGGATGCTGGTCAATGGCGAGCGCGAGGCGGGCGTCACGCTGCATCATATGGTTGCGCGCGCCGACGCCGGAGATATCGTCGGGCAGCGTGCGGTCGCGATCGACGACAGCGACAACGCGCTGACGCTATACCGCAAGCTGGTGCCGCTCGGCGTCGAGCTGATAACCGAGCATGCATCCGATGATCGTCGCCGGCACTGCGCCGCGGCGAAAACAGGATATCTCGAAGGGCAGCTACTTCGGGCGCAGAAAGCCGGAGGACGGACGGATAGACTGGCGATGGCCGGCGCGACGCATCTTCAATCTCGTCCGCGCCGTGACGCATCCGTATCCCGGCGCGTTCTGTTTCGCCGGCGGGCGAAAGCTGATGGTATGGGAAGCGAAAATTGGCGCAGAAAACGCAGCGCTCGGGGAGCCGGGGCGGGTCGTGCGCGAAACGGCGGACGGCGCGCTTGAAATTGCGGCCGGCGAGGGCAGCGTAATCCTGAAAATTGCGCAGTTCGAGGGTGGCGCCGAAGGCGTTGCCCGCGAGGCTCTTTCCGAGGCCGGGCGCGTCAAACATGCTATTCTATTCGATTAGTTTCTTGGAGGTCACATGCGGGTTCTGATCACCGGCGGCGCCGGATTTCTCGGCTCACATCTTTCCGACGCGTTCATTGCGCGCGGCGACGAGGTCTTTGTGCTCGACACCGGCTCGATCGCCAAGGTGCGTCACCTGCTGGACAATCCGCGCTTTCATTACGTCCACGACTCGGTCTTCAACCTCGAGTTGATCGACAGCCTGGTCTCGAAGGTCGACCTCATCTACCATCTCGCGGCCGTCGTCGGCGTCGAGCACTACGTCGCCGATCCCTACGAAACGCTCAACGTCAACGTCAACGGCACGCAGAACGTGCTGAAGGCCGCCTACAAGCACAACAAGCGGGTCGTGTTCAGCTCGACCTCCGAGGTCTACGGCCGCAATCCCAAGGTGCCGTGGCGCGAGGACGACGACCGCGTGCTCGGCGCGACCACGATCGATCGCTGGTGCTACTCGACCTCGAAGGCGGTCGGCGAGCATTTCTGTTTCGCCTATCACAAGCTCGGCCTGCCGGTTACGGTGGTGCGCTATTTCAACGTCTACGGTCCGCGGCTGGACAAGGTCGACGTGGGCCGGCTGTTTACGATCTTCATGGGGCAGCTGCTGCGCGGCGCCGACTTGACCGTGATCGGCGACGGCATGCAGACGCGATGCTTCACCTACGTCACCGATGCGATCGCGGCGACCGTCGCAGGCGGGAGTGAATCCCGCGGCCGACGGACAGGCGATCAACATCGGCATCGATGTCGAAACCACGGTGCTCGAGTTCGCCAAGCTGATGATCGAGTTGTTCGGGCCGACACGAAATCGAAGATCAAATTCGTCAGCCAGGAGGAAGTGTACGGCAACAGCTACGAGGACATCCCGCGCCGCGTTCCGGACAACACCAAGATGCGCACGCTGCTGGGGGTCACGCCGAAGGTGAACGCTGCGCGATGGCGTCGCGATCTCGATGGACTGGTTCCGCCAAGAGATGGCTTCTAGGCGCAAACCGCGTCCGACGCAGTCGCCACGCTTGGAAGTCGCACTAAAGATCGACGTCGATACCCATCAGGGACTCGAACGTGGGCGTGCCGCGGCTGGCCTCGATGCTCGAGCGCGAGGGCGTCGCCGCGAGCTTTTACATCGCGATGGGCCCGGACAATTCGGGCCGCGCAATCATGCGCGTGTTTCGCAATCGCGGCTTCCTGTCGAAGATGTTCCGCACCAGGGCCGTCTCGATGTACGGCGCGCGGACGATTCTCTCGGGGACGCTGCTGCCGTCGCGGCCGATCGCGCTGGCGTTCCCCGAAATTATCCGCGACCTGAAGGCGCAGGCTTCGAGGTCGGCGTGCATGGCTACGATCACGTGCGATGGCAGGATCAGCTCGACAAAATCGGCGAGTCCGGAGATATCCGCAACGAACTCGGCGACGCGTTCGAGGCATACCGCGCGATCCTTGGTGAAGCGCGCGCGCAGTTTCGCCGCGCCCGGATGGCGCACCAACGACTGCGGCGCTGGTCGCGCTGGACGCGATGGCGCTCGACTATCGCAGCGACACGCGAGGTAGCGCGCCGTATCGATGCATCGTCGAGGGGCGGGTCCTCGCGACGCCGGAGATTCCGACCACGCTGCCGACCCTCGACGAGGTGATGGGACGCGCGAGGATTGCCCGATGACGGCGCGGTGCGCGATCCTTCTATCTCGAGCTGTGCAAGCACGATGCGCTCAACGTGCACACGATTCACGCCGAGACCGAAGGGATGGGACAGCTCGAGAGTTCACGACGCTGGTCCGCGCGCTGAAGGAGCGCGGCGCGAAGTTCGTGCACCTGCGCGAAGTCGCGGCGCGCCTGAATCGCGCGGAATTGCCGGTATGCGAAGTCATTCGGACGACGCTTGCCGGGCCGCGCCGGGTGGATTTCCATCCAGGCGCTGAAGCGTCCATCGCCACGCCGCGCGCCTGAATCCGTCTCCAATCACGGCATCGCCGCCATACGCACAGCGCTTGACGCTGATGCGTGACATTTGTAGGTGCCGATAGCGCACGGTCTGTGATATTCGTTTCGCAAATTCGCGAGGGAGAAATACCCGCGATGCCGCAGCGCAAAGTCTTTTGCCGATAGCTCCACGGAAGTCGGACTCGATCCCGACAAAGGTCGAAGCGCTCTTCGATCGCGCCGAGCGCGAAGTCAAAGAGGGGCTGCTGCCATCGACGCAGATCGCGATCGCGCGCAACGGAAAAATCGGCGCGATGCGCACGGTCGGACGCGCGGTCCAGGGTGGCGTCGACAAGCCCGCGACCAACGACACGCTCTACACGATCTTCTCGTGCACCAAGGCGATCATGTCGGCGGCGTCGTGGATTCTGATCGGCGAAGGCAAGCTGAGTCCGAGCGAGCGCGTCGCGGAGATCGTCCCCGAGTTCGGCAGCAACGGCAAGGACATGATCACCGTCGAGCAGGTGCTGCTCCACGTCGGCGGATTTCCCAACGCGCCGTATCCGCAGGACGAATGGAGCGATCGGAACAAGCGGCTCGAGCGCTTCGCGAAGTGGCGGCTGGAATGGCCGGTCGGCAGCAAGTTCGTATACCATCCGACCTCGGGCTTCTGGGTGATCGCGGAAATCATCGAGCGCCGCACCGGCAAGGACTTCCGCCAGTTCGTGCGCGAGCGGATCGCGACGCCGCTCGGACTTGCCGGAGCTGCGCGTCGGATTGCCGCGCGAGTATCATCATCGCGTCGCCGCAGCTATGCTACGTCGGTGAGGCGCTGTCCGACGAGGAGCGCAAGAAGCTCGGCCTTCCCGCGATGCCGGAAACCGAAGTCACCGAAGACGCGATCCTCGGCTTCAACCGGCCCATGTGCGCGAGGCGGGTGTGCCGGGCGGCGGCGGAATCATGACGGCGGGCGACCTCGCGCTGTTCTACCAGGGCCTGCTGCATAATCGCGGCGCCGACGGAGCGCCGATCTGGAAGCCCGAGGCGCTCAAGGACGCGCTGCGCGTGCGCTCGGGCGACTACAAGGATCCGATTTTCGGCGTCAAGTGCAATCGCGCGCTCGGCGTGGTGGTGGCGGGCGACGACGGGATGGCGAACTATCGCGGCTTCGGCAAGACCAACTCGGCGCTGGCATTCGGGCACGGCGGCGCGGGCGGACAAATCGGATGGGCCGATCCGGCGACCGGAATTTCGCTCGGGTACTGCACCAACGGTTTCGATCGCAATGATCTGCGCCAGGGACGCCGCGGCGTCGCGATCTCGAGCCTCGCGGCGGTCTGCGCAGGGTAGGGGGCACGCAGACAGCTTCGATACGCGCGCCCCGCTCTGACGCGAATGAATAAGGCGAGCTAGTCGGCGAAGGGATTGCGCACCACGATGGTCGCTTCGCGCTCCTTGCCGACGCCGATCATCGCAATTGGCACACCGACCAGCGCGCTGATTCGTTCGACGTAGCGGCGCGCGCTCGCGGGCAAATCGGCAAGCGTGCGCGCGCCGGCCGGGCTCTCGCTCCATCCCGGCATCTCTTCGAAGATCGGCTTGGCGTTGATCGAGCATCCGATGCGACGGCGGCATGTCGTCGTAGCGTTTCCCCTTGACGATGTAGCCGACGCAAATCCTGACTGGATCGATCCCGGTCAATACGTCGAGCTTGGTGAGCGCGAGCGCCCACATCCCGTTGACGCGAGCGGTGTAACGGGCGAGCACGGCGTCGAACCATCCGATCCGCCGCGGACGCCCGGTGGCGCTGCCGAACTCATCGCCTTCTTCGCGCAGCGAATCGGCGAGATAGCCGGTGAACTCGCTCGGAAAGGGTCCCGCGCCGACTCGCGTCGTATATCCCTTGCTGATGCCGAGCACCGCTTCGAGATTGCCCGGCCCGATGCCGGTGCCGCTGAAGACTGCGCTGGCGACGCAATTCGACGAGGTCACGTACGGATAGGTGCCGTGATCGATGTCGAGCATGGTGCCGTGGGCGCCCTCGAAGAGGACGCGCTTGCCGGAATCGATCGCCTCGCTCACGAACGCGCCGGTGTCGCACAGATACGGGAGCAGCCGGCGGCGCGCTTTTTTCATCGCGTCGATGATTTCGTCGGCCTTGATCGGCTTGGCCTTGAGCACCGCTTTCAGGTACGCGTTCTTCTCGACGATGTTGCGGCGGAGCTTCTCCGCGAAAAATTTGAAATCGAGCAGATCGTCGAAGCGCAATCCCACCCGAGCCATCTTGTCTTCGTAGGCCGGGCCGATTCCGAATCCGGTCGTGCCGATCGCGCGCTTGCCCAGGCGCGCCTCGCGAGCGCGATCGATCGCGAGATGATACGGCATCACCATGTGCGCTTCGTAACTGATCTTGAGCAAACTATCGTCGGCGAGATGGCCGCTGCGCTTGAGATCTGCGATTTCGCCGAGCAATGCCAGCGGATTGACGACCAGGCCGTTGCCGATTACGCAAGCCTTGCCCGGATGGAGCGCGCCGGCGGGCACCAGCCGCAGCACAAATTTCTTGCCGTCGACCACCAGCGTGTGAGCCGCGTTGTTTCCGCCCTGGAAGCGGACGACCACATCGGCGTCGGCCGCGAGCATATCGACGATCTTGCCCTTGCCCTCGTCCCCCCACTGCGTGCCGACCACGGCAACTGTCTTCATCTCTTTTCCCCGGCCGGCGTCATTTTCGCCGGCCTGCGCGCGCACCTGTCGGGCTGAAATTTCCGGCGCGCAAAATAAATTCAGAGCTTGAGCAGCGACGCCGCGGTAATTGCGGGGATGGTCTTGAGCCTGTCGAGGACGGCGCCCGGCACGGCTTCATCCACCTCGAACAGGCTGAGCGCGGTTCCGCCCACGCGATCGCGGCCAAGCTCCAGTCCGCCGATATTTATTCCGGCCTGCCCGAGCATCGTGCCCACCGCGCCGACCACTCCGGGAACGTCGCGATTATGCAGCATCAGGAAGTAACCCTCGGGCACCGCCTCGACACGGTAGCCGTCGATCCGGGTCAGGCGCAGCGCGCGATTTCCGAGCACGGCGCCAGCGACTTCGATGCTCGCCGGCGCGCGGTACGAACCGTGAGCGTCAAGCGTGTTGACGTAATCAGTGACTTCGCGCGAGCGCGTTTCGATAATCGCTGATTCCGCGCTCGCGAGCGATAAATGGCGCGTTGACGTAATTCAAATCCTCGTCGAGGAAGCCGCTCATCAGTCCCTTTAGAACCGCGGCGGTGATCGCGTCGGGCTTGAGATTCGCGGCCTCACCGCCAAACGCCAGCGTCAGCTCGGTGGGCGCGTCGGTGATCAGCTGCGCGGCGAGTCTGCCCAGTTTTTCGCCAAGCTTCAGATGAGGCCCGAGTATTTCGAGTTCCTTGGTGCGATAGCGCCGGGATGTTGACCGCCTGCCGAATCGTGCCTTCGATCAGGAAGTCG
This sequence comes from uncultured delta proteobacterium, assembly GCA_963743865.1. Classification (GTDB taxonomy): domain Bacteria; phylum Desulfobacterota; class Binatia; order Binatales; family Binataceae; genus Binatus. The sequence goes on along the minus strand of CAVURG010000006.1, from coordinate 1,579,798 downwards.
GCCACTTGATGCGCGATATCGACCGAGACCTGGACCTGCGCCTCGTCGGTGGCGGCGCCGAGATGCGGCGTTGCGATCACGTTGTCGAACTGGAGCAGCGGATGGTTAGCGGGAGGCGGTTCCTCGACGAACACGTCCAGCGCGGCGCCCGCGACCTTGCCGGATTTCAGCGCCTCGGCGAGCGCGGCTTCATCGACGATACCGCCGCGGGCGCAGTTGATGATTCGCACGCCCTTCTTCATCTTCGCGAATGCCGCCGCGCCCACCAGCCCCCTCGTGTCGTCGGTCAGCGGCGTGTGGACGGTGATGAAGTCGGCGCTCGCGAAAAGCTCATCGAGGCTCACCAATTGAACGCCGATGCGCGCCGGCAGCCTCAGCCGTCAGGATCGGATCGTAGCCGATCACTTTCATCTTGAGCCCAAGCGCGCGGTCGGCGACGATCCGGCCGATATTGCCGAGGCCGACCACGCCCAGCGTCTTGTTGCATATCTCGGCGCCGGTGAATTTGCCGCGCTCCCATTTGCCCGCGCTCGGATCGAGGCGTTGGCGGCTGGAATATGCCGAGCCAGCGCCATCATCATCGTGATCGCGTGCTCCGCGGTCGTGACGCTGTTGCCGGTCGGGCTGTTCATCACGACGATTCCGCGGCGCGTTGCCGCTTCGATATCGACGTTGTCGACCCCAACGCCCGCCCGCCCGATCACTTTGAGCGACGTGGCGGCATCGATCACTTCGCGGGTGACGCGCGTGCCGCTGCGAATCAGCAGCGCGTCGTAGGGCGCGATTATCTTCGCCAATTCCGCCGGCTTGAGACCGGTCTTGATGTCGAACTGTAGCTGCGGAAAGCGCTTGAGGACCTCGATCCCCTGCGCCGCAAGCGAGTCGCTTAGAAGGACGCGGAAAGTTTCCGCCATGTTGATATCAAATGCTCCGTGCCAGGCGCGCCTGAACGGCGGCTACGCCGGCGCCAAGTTGAATGTTTGCGCCAGATCTGCTTGAGTCCCAGCTCGAGCGCGCTGACCGCGATCAGCATGTCGAACGGGCTCAGATGACCCATGTGCCCGATGCGCACGAGCTTGCCCTTCATCTGATCCTGGCCGCCCTGCACCGACACGCCCAGGCTGTCGCGCAGGAACTTGACCAGCTTGCCGCCGTCGAGGCCTTCGGGGACCAGGATTCCGGTGACGCCCGGAGCGGGATTGTCGGGCGCGAGCAGTTTCAGCCCGAGTGCCGCGGCGGCGTCGCGAGTGGCCTGCGCCATCAGCGCGTGACGCGCGTAAACCTGCGGCAGACCTTCGGCGTGAATCATTTCGAGTGATTTGTTCAGCCCGCAGATCAGCGACACGGCCGCGGTCCATGCGGTGGTATGCTCGTCGCGCTGCGCCTTCAATTCTTTGAGCAAATCGAAATAGAAGCGCGGCGTCTTGATTTTTTTCGCGACGTCCAACGCGCGCGCCGACAGCGCGACCATTCCGAGACCCGGCGGCAGCATCAGCGCCTTCTGGCTGCCCGTGACGAATGCGTCAATGCCCCATTCGTCCATCTTCTGTTCGAACACGCCGACCGACGTGATTCCATCTACGATCAGCATCGCGCCGCGCTTGCGGCTGACCTCGCCGATCTCGGCCACCGGATGCACCGCGCAGGTGGATGTCTCGCTGGCCTGCACGAGCACGGCGCGCGACTCGGGATACGCCTTGAACGCATCCTCGATTTGTCCGGGCCGTGCGGCGCGGCCCCATTCGACCCGCACCTCGTGCCCGATCATGCCGAAGGCGGCGAGCAACTTGCCCCATCGCTCACCGAATTTGCCGCCGTTGACGTAGATCGCATGTTCGCCCGGCGCCAGCAAATTGGTCACCGCCGCTTCCATCGCACCGGTGCCGGTGGAGGCGAGCAGGATTACCTCGCTCGAGGTGCCGTAGAGAGGTTTCATCCGATCGCGCGCCTGATCGAGCGCAGCACTGAACTCGGGCGTGCGATGGTGGATGATCGGACGCGCCATCTCGAGCAAAACCTCGGGCGGTACGGCAGCCGGCCCGGGCGTGAACAGATATTTCTTCATCTGCGGCATTTTTGACCATTCACGGGGACGCTGGCGATAAGCGATCGCAGCCAAAAAAAAGGCTGGTGGCCGCCCAAGCGGATCGCCAGACCCCAATTTGTCCCGGCTTTGCCGGTTCCCCGTCCTCAGCACTTGGGATAATGGAGCCGGGAGCCGTAGTCAAGGCGATCCCCGGCTCGCGACGGTTTTGAGCCGGCGTTGAAATGGCGCGCCGGCAATTGTTAAAGGTTATCACGCTCCGATGCCGATAGAATGCGAAATCCGCGATGGTTCCCTGGTCTGGATCAAAAATCCAATCACCGGCGTGATTTCATACGTTGTCGATGTTCGCGGCAAGAGCTTTGCGTTTACGCTCGGCGGCCGCGAGAGCGCCGATCCCGACACCCCGCATCTCAGCGCCGAGGCAATTCGCCACGCGACCGAGTCATGTCCTTTCTGTGCGGGCAACGAAGGGCTTGCGCCGCGCGAGATTTTTCGGATGACTCCGGGTGAAATCCCCGAATGGAGCGGGGCGAAGACTGCCGATGGCGCAACCTGGGTGGTGCGCGTGATCAACAATCTCTTCCCGCGAATTCCCGCGGAGTTGACCGGAAATCGCAACGAGTCGTACATCGTGGTCGAAGATCCGCGTCATTTTATCGACGCGCCGCGATCGCAGGCCGATTTGATGTTCACCGGCGCGCTGGGCGGCGGTCATTTCCGTCATCTGATGCAAGCCGACGCGCGCGTGATGCGCCTCGCGTTGGAGAATCCGGACGTTTGCTCGGTCGTAATCCGCAAGAATCAGGGGCGCGAGTCGGGCGCCTCGCAGCCGCATCTGCATCAGCAGATCATCGGATCGCCGGAGCCGTTTCCGGCCGTGCTCGCGGAGGCCCGCGCCGAGCGTGAGAGTCCTCGATCTATGGCACGAGATCGTCGCGCTGATGGAGCGCCTGGGGCTGGTGATCGATCGCGGCGACTCGGTCGTCAGCTATGCGAGCCCGATGGGCGGGTTCCCGCGCAGCTACGAGGTCGTGATGCCCAACTATCGGGGATTGCTGTCGGAGCTGACGCCGGAGCAGATGCGGCAATTTGCAAATGCGATCTATCGAATACTGATGATCCTTGGGCCGTTGCCGCTTGACTATGAAATTCACCAGGGCGAGGGAATTCCGCTGCACGCGCATATCAACGCGCGGCTCTATCCATATTCAAATGTCGCGGGCACCTTGAACCTGCCGAGCACGCTGCTGGAGAGTGCCGGCGCGATCCGCAACGCACTCGGCAGGCATTCCGGCTGAGCGATTTTCAGGGGCCGCGACGCGGCCCGGTTATTTCTCAGCGCCCATCCGACGCGATGCACGGCCGGCGGAAATTGCCGCCGCTCATCAAGCAGCACGCGGATTCACTGACCGCCGTGCCAACGGCCGCGCTACTCCGCCTTCCAGGCCGGCTTGCGCTTTTCCAGGAACGCGCGCACGCCTTCCCGGGCGTCGTGGCTGTCGCGAACCGAGCGCGCCATCTGCAACAGATCGTCGTGCCACGCGTCGAAGCTCTCGCTCATGCATCGGCGCACCGTCGCCTTCATCGCGCGCAAAGAGAGCGGCGCGTTGTCGGCGATCCGCTCGGCCAGCGCGAGTCGCCGCCTCGCCGAGCTTCGCGTCGGCGACGACCTCATGAACGAGATTCATGCGGCGGCCGCGCTCGGCGTCGAGCAGGTCGGCGGTGTAGAGAATCCATGCGGTGTTGGCCGACCCGCAAACCTCGATCAGCTTGCGCGTGAAATCGTACGGCACCACCAGCCCGACGCGTCCGAGCGTCATGCCCATCTGGGCGTTTTCCGACGCGATTCGAAGATCGCAATGGAGAGCCAGCTCGAGTCCGCCCGTGATCGCGGCGCCCTGGATAGCCGCGATGGTTGGCACGGGAAACCGCTCCAATCGGCCGAAGACGGATTCGAGCGAGGTCGGGTTGTGAGGGAGGCTCGCCTCGGCGACTTCCTTCAGATCGATTCCCGAGCAAAAGTGCGCGCCTTCGCCACGGAGGAGCAGCGCACGGATTTCGCGGTCGCTTTCGAACTTGGCGAGTGCATTGTTGAGCGCCTCGATCATCGGCTGATTCAGCGCGTTGCGCTTTTCGGGACGGTTCAGAGTCAGAACCGCGTAATTCGGATGGCGTGTGACTTTGAGCACTTCCTCGGCCATATCGGTCGCTCCTCGCGTGATGATGAAAAAGATCTGAAGTGGTACCCCGCCGGAAGCATCGCACGACCGCCGCGCGTCCTTCAAGGTTCGCGGCGATCGCCGTGCGCTAGGCGACGATGCTGAGCATCCTGTCTTTTACGAAAATGATCTTCGTTGGTGTTTTGCCGGCGAGGTGGCGCGCGACGGCCTCGCTCTTGAGCGCGAGTTCGCGCACGTCGGCCTCTGAAGTGCCCGCGGGGACCTCCAGCCGATCGCGAACCTTGCCGTTGACCTGCACGACGACGGTTACCGTCTCGTCGCGCACGAGCTTCGGATCGAACTTCGGCCACGCTTCCAGATGAACGGACGCATCGTGGCCGAGTGCTCGCCACATTTCCTCGGTGACGTGCGGCGCCATCGGCGCGAGCATCAGCACAAAGGTCTCCGCGGCGAATCGGCCCATCTCCGCGGGCTTTAGCTTCGCCAGGTAGTTGAGCTGATCCATCAGCGCCGCGAGTGCGGTGTTGAAGCGCATCCGCTCGATATGATCGGTGACGATGCTGGATCGTCTTGTGGGCGCGCTTGAGCGTTTCTTCGCCAAGCTTGCCGCCGGGGCATCCCGCCTCGACGTAGCGCCGCATCATCGTCCACACGCGCTGAGATGAATCGCAGCGGTGCCGGCGACGCCGCTTTCGTTCCAGTTGGTCGCTTCGTCGAAGGGGCTCATGAACAGCTCCCAGAGCCGAAGCGCGTCGGCGCCGTACTTTTCGATCATCGCGTCCGGAGTGACGACGTTGCCCTTGCTCTTCGACATGCGTCTGGCCGTCGTCGGCCCACACCACGCCCTGGTTGCGCAGCGCGGGAAACGGTTCGTTGAATCCAATCAGCTCCGCATCGAACATCACCTTGGTCCACATCCGCGCGTACAGCAGATGCATCACGGCATGCTCGGCGCCGCCGACGTAGAGATCGACCGGCAGCCAGTAATCGACCGCGCTGCGATCGAACGGCGCGGCGGTCTTCATGCGGCGAGGCGAAGCGCAGGAAGTACCACGACGAGCACGCGAAGCCGTCGAGCGTGTCGGTCTCGCGCTCGGCCGGGCCGCCGCACTTGGGGCAGGTCGTGTTGACGAACTCGGGCAACGTTGGCGAGCGGAGAGCGGCCGGTGCCCGACGGCTGAGTAGTCCTTCATCGCGAGGCAAGCATCACGGGCAGTTGATCTTCGGGCACCGGGACGATCCCGTCGGTCTTGCAATAGACGCATCGGAATCGGACATCCCCAGTAGCGCTGACGCGAGATCAGCCAGTCGCGCATCCGGTAGGTGACGGTCGCGCGGCCGATTCCGTGTTCCTCGGCGTACTTGCGCGACGGCCGTGATCGCGTCGGCGGTCGTCATCCCGTTGAGGAAGCCCGAATTGATGGCGATGCCCGTGTTCGGTGAACGCGCGATCGGCGGGCGGCGCGCTGCCGTCGGCGGGCGCGGTGACGCGCGGAATCTCGAGGCCGTACTTGCGTGGCGAATTCGAAATCGCGCTGATCCTCGCCGGGCGCGCCCATGATCGCGCCGGTGCCGTAGCCCATCAGGACGTAGTCGGCGATCCAGACCGGAATGTCTTGATCGGTGAAAGACGTTGTGCGCGTAAGCGCCGGTGAAGACGCCGGTTTTCTCCTTGACCGTCGACATCCGTTCGATCTCGCTCTGGCGGCGCGCCTCGGCGACGTAAGCTTCGACCGCGGCGCGCTGCGCGGGCGTGGTGATCTCTGCGACGAGCGGATGCTCCGGCGCGAGCACCATGAACGATACGCCGAAGACGGTGTCGGGCCGCGTGGTGAAAAAGCGGACTTCCTTATCCGGCGTGACCGGCGACCGGGAAGGCAAGCTCCGCGCCTTCGCTGCGCCCGATCCAGTTGCGCTGCATCAGCTTGATCGGCTCGGGCCAATCGATCCCGTCGAGATCGGCGAGCAATCGATCCGCGTAGTCGGTGATCTTGATGTACCACTGCTCGAGATCCTTCTTGCTGACCGGCGTGTCGGGATGCCGCCAGCAGCATCCGTTGACGACCTGCTCGTTGGCGAGGATCGTGCGGCACTTGTCGCACCACCATTGCGCGCCGGTGGCGCGGTAGGCCAGGCCGCGTTTGTAGAGCATCAGGAAGAACCACTGCGTCCATTTGTAGTACTCGGGCGACGACGAGTTGATCTCGCGCGTCCAGTCGTACGCGCATCCGGAGATTGTCAGCTGGCGCTTGAAGTTGGCGGCGTAACGCGGCACGGTTTCGGTTGGATGCGATCCTTTGAGCATCGCCTCGTTTTCCGCGGGCAGCCCGAACGCATCCCATCCCATCGGGTGCAGCACGTTGAATCCCGCCATCCGCTTGTAGCGCCCGATTACGTCGCACGGAACGTAGTTGTGCAGATGGCCGACGCTCGAGCCCGGCGCCGGACGGGTAGGGGAACATCTCGAGGACGTAGAATTTCGGGCGTCCGGGTTCCTCGCGCGTGAGGTAGAGATTGGTGCGTTCCCATTCAGCCTGCCACGCAGGCTCGATTTTCTTTGGGTCGTAACGTTCGTCCATCGTAGTTTTTGCGTGATGTCGCCGGAGATGCGTCTGGGCTACGCGAGTTTAGCGTGCCGATCGTGCGGCTCCAACTATGTCGCGCCGCGGGAATCGGGACACGAGCTGGCCGGGGGCTGCACCCTTTTCTGGCTCGCCAGGTGGGGCGGACGGTCATTTGAGCGATGGGCCGAACCTTATTGGACCTGGAAAGAACAAGTTAGTCTCCGTGCTGTTTTGGCCAATGATCACTGACGGTGTGAGATTTCCACCGGTGTTCAACTGGGCGGGAGTGAACTCGACGAGTTGAGTATCCGCTTGGCAGTCGGCGTTGTCTGCTCCGACTGATACCCAGAGATCGCCCGATTGGTCGAAATCAAAGCCGCCCAGGCAGGAACCAGAGCCGTCGACGAAGCCGAACGCAGAAGCAGTGATGGTTACCGTAGCCGAAGGAGAGATTTCTCCTGTGCCGGTCAGGTTGCTCGCCGAGATCATTTCGAGCGCATCGCCGTGAGAGCTCGAGCCCGCCAGCCACAAGTTTCCGGAGCTGTCGAAGGCAAGGTCCGCGGGATAGAGCCCGTCGGGCAGGTTCATTGTCAGGCTGGGATTTGCCTGTCCGCTCACGGCGCGATCGCCCGGCGAGAATCTCCACAGTTGTAGCGGGTTGGACGGCTCGTAGGTCAGGCGGAACTCCGCCACCCAGAGATTGCCGGACCCGTCGAAGCGTATCACCTCGGGAACGAAATCCGGTGAGGTGATCGAAATGGTTGGCGTAGGTGAGCCGCTCTCTTTTATCTGGCTGGGAGTGAAATCCATGATGGCCTGCGCACCCTGGTCAGTAACCCAAAGATCGCCCGCCTCGTCGAACGCGAGTTCGCTCGGACCGGATGCTGTAAACGGAATCCCAGTACTGCCCCGCTCAGTAATAAGGACCTTGGGCTTCATCTTCTTGCCGCGCTTGAGCGAAGCTAAATCGCCATGAGTGATTTCTAAAACAGGAGCAGGGAGGTTGTAATTGATTACACCGAAGGTGATCCACAAGTTATTTTTCCGATCGAAAGTCATTGATCGCGGGGTGAAGTACTCACTGCTGCCGAAGGCGAGGTTGGCTTTGGGGTCGCCGCTCTTCTTGAGAGCCTTTCCCTGGAATTCCGATATATACTGGGAGCCGCCTACCCACAGTCCCTGCGGGTGTTCTTTTCCTACAGGATTGGCCGCCGCAATTTCTATCGAGAAGGCCAATATCCCGGCGGCAGCGAGGACTGTCGAGCGAATCGTAGTTCTGTGATTCCGAGCCACGGCTCCCCCAGGATGACGAGCAAAGTTGCGCTTTCGCGCATCCCAAGCCATCGCGATGCAATATCGACTTATTCGTACCAGCAGTCAACCGCGAGTCAAACAATGAAACGTAGAGCGTCGGGATAATGACCCAGGAAAGTGGCGATCGACGCGAGCTAACCTAGCCCCTAACTCTTCCCTTGTGGGAATCGGGACAATTGTAAAAGTGAGCCGCAGCGGCGCGTTGATGCAGATCTCATGCGGGAATAAACTCATCCGTGATGGTTCGTGATGCGGAAAATATCGTAGTCAGCGCGGTCGAGGCGGCGCTTGCGCGCGCGCGGGTCCGTCGGGGCGCATCGATACTGATCGGGCTTTCCGGCGGGGCTGATTCGGTTGCGCTTACCTGTGCGCTGCTTGAACTGCGCGAGAGGCTGGGACTCCGGATTGCGGCGGCGCATTTGAACCATCGGATTCGAGGCGATGAGTCGGATCGCGACGAAGCTTTCGTGTGCGCCATGTGCGCGCGACTCGGTGTTGAATTGATCGTCGAACGCGCGGAGGGACTCGACGCGGCGATTTCCAGCGCGAACCTGGAGGAGCGGGCGCGCGAGGTGCGCCGCGATTTTCTCGGGCGTGTCGCGGACCGCATCGGTGCGGACTTGGTCGCGCTCGGGCACCATCGCGACGACCAGGCCGAGACCGTGCTGATGCGCCTGATGCGCGGCGCCGGCGCGGCGGGGATGGCGGCGATGGCCGAGCACGGTCCGGGCCGGTTGATTCGTCCGATGCTGGCGGTTTCGCGCGCCGACATTCGCGGCTATCTGGACGCGCGCGCGGCTGCGTTCGTGGAAGATTCGACGAATTCGTCGCGCGACATTCTGCGCAACCGGATTCGCGCCGAACTGCTGCCGATGCTCGAGCGCGAGTACGCGCCGGGGCTGGGCGGGCGGCTGGTGGAAGTTGCGGCCGAGATGCGCTCGCTCGACGAGTTGGTCGCGGCGATTGCCGCGCGCGAACTGGACGCGATGCGCTGGCGCGGCGGCGCGCTCGACGTGTCGGGATTCAGCGGGATGAATCGCGCGGTGCAACCGGTTGCGATTCGGCTGTTTCTCTCCGAGCGGATGGGATCTTTGCGCAAAATTTCGCGCGCGCATATCGAGGCGATGCGTCAACTCATCCTGGAAGGCGGCCCGAGCGACTCGATCGATCTTCCGGGCGGCTGGCGCGCCGGGCGCGAGTACAATCTGATTCGATTGGCGCATCCGCGGGCCGGGCGCGAAGCAGGCGCCGCGGCTGGCGCCGCCGCGGGATTCTCGGTGGCGATTGCGGCGGATGGAATCACAGTCGTCGAAGCGGCGGGCTTTGCGTTCGAGGCTTCGACCAATCCGGCCGCGCACGCGTCGATGCCGGATAGTTCGTTTTCGTTGGTTGCGATGTTCGATGCCGCGAGAATCGCGGACGCGGGGCTGGTCGCGCGCAATTTTATGAAAGGCGACAGGATGCATCCGATGGGGATGCGTGGCACGCGCAAGGTCCATGACGTGTTTGTGGATCGCAAGTTGCCACGCGCAAGGCGCGAGCGCTTCCCGGTGGTCACGGCCGGCGGCGAAATCGCGTGGCTTCCGGGGCTTGCGCGCGCGGACTGCGCGTTGGTCACCAAGTCCACTGAAACCGTACTGCGCGTTGAGGCGTCTGAAATCGCGGCTTAGCGCCTGCCACGTTGCGTGCGGATCAACGCGCGTGATATTTTGTCTTATAGCATGAATCAGTTTTCTCGCAGTATTGCGCTGTGGCTGGTGCTGGGACTTATGTTCCTCCTGCTGTTCAATATCTTCAGCAGGCAACAGCCCAAAGAACCCGAAATAATTTTCTCGGACTTCCTTAACCAGGTTGAGAAAAACCAGGTCGCCCAGGCGACGATTCAGGGAAATCTAATCAAGGGCGACACCACCAGCGGGGAGCATTTCAAGACCTACGCGCCCGAGGATCCCGACCTGGTCAAGACGCTGCGCGAAAAGGGCGTCAAGATCGCGGCCAAGCCGGTCGAAGGCGATCCGTGGTGGATGGTCGCGCTGGTGCAGTGGTTCCCGATATTAGTGCTGGCGGCGCTGTGGATTTTCTTCATGCGCCAGATGCAAATCGGCGGCGGCAAGGCGATGTCGTTCGGCAAGAGCCGCGCCAAGCTGCTGACTGAAAATACCCACAAAGTTACCTTCGGCGACGTGGCCGGAATCGACGAGGCCAAGGACGAGCTCGAAGAGATAATTCAATTTTTGCGCGACCCCAAGCGCTTCACCCGGCTGGGCGGCAGAATCCCCAAGGGCGTGCTGCTGGTCGGGGCGCCGGGAACCGGCAAGACGCTGCTCGCGCGGGCGATCGCCGGCGAAGCGGGCGTGCCGTTCTTTTCGATCTCGGGATCGGACTTTGTCGAGATGTTTGTTGGCGTGGGCGCGTCGCGGGTGCGCGACCTGTTCGTGCAGGGCAAGAAGCATGCGCCGTGCATCATCTTTATAGACGAGATCGATGCGGTGGGACGTCATCGCGGGGCCGGCCTTGGCGGCGGTCACGATGAACGCGAACAGACGCTCAACCAGTTGCTGGTCGAGATGGACGGGTTCGAGGCCAACGAGGGCGTGATCCTGGTGGCCGCCACCAATCGCCCCGACGTGCTCGACCCGGCGTTGCTGCGCCCGGGCCGCTTCGATCGGCGCGTGGTGGTGCCGCTGCCCGACGTGAAGGGGCGCGAGGGCATCCTGAAGGTCCACACGCGCAAGGTGCCGCTGTCCGACGACGTCGATGCGACCAAGCTTGCGCGTTCGACCCCGGGCTTCGCCGGAGCCGACCTGGAGAACCTTGTCAACGAGGCCGCGCTGCTGGCGGCGCGCCGCAACAAGGACAAGGTCGAGATGTCCGACTTCGAGCTGGCCAAGGACAAGGTGATGATGGGTGCGGAACGGCGCTCGATGGTGATGTCGGGCTCGGAGCGCAAGATAATCGCCTATCATGAAGGCGGGCACGCGCTGGTCGCGATGCTTCAGCCCGGTGCGGACCCGGTCCACAAGGTTACGATTATCCCGCGCGGGATGGCGCTTGGCGTGACGCAGCAATTGCCGCTCGACGATCGCTATACCTATCCCCGCGACTACCTGGTGACGCGGTTGGCGGTGATGTTCGGCGGCCGCACCGCGGAAGAACTCGTGTTCGGCCAGATGACGACCGGCGCTGGCAACGATATCGAAAAAGCGACCGAGCTCGCGCGCAAAATGGTCTGCGAATGGGGCATGAGCAAGGAGCTGGGCCCGATGACCTTTGGCCGGCGCGAGGAGCAGATATTTTTGGGCCGCGATATCTCGCATCATAAGGATTACTCCGAGCAGACCGCGCTCGAGATCGATCGCGAAGTGCGCCGTATCATCGATGACTCGTATCAGAAGGCGCGCCAGCTCCTGTCGGATCATCTGCCGCTGCTTCACGCGATCGCCGCGCGGCTGCTCGAGAAGGAAGTGCTCGACGGCAGCGAAGTCGAGGCGATGGTGACGGCGTTCCGGGAAGGGCGCGAGCTGCCGCCGTCGCCGGCCGCGGTGCGCAACGATTTTCCGCCGCGTCCGGGCGCGGAACCGGGCAAGGAGAAGCGTGCCGACAGCGAAAACGAAAGCCCGGTGCCCGGACTCCCGCCGAAACCGGTCCTCGTGTAGTCGTCTTCGCCGGCGTGCTCGTGGCGCTGCCATCGATTCGCCGCGGCGGGTCGGTTGCCGCGTGGCTGAGGGGGAGTGGGGCCGGTGCGATGCGACGCTCGCCGATCAAAACCAAATCATCAAGTGATCGAGGCTTGCGCAAGCCGCCGTCTCGATCCCCGCATCTCAAGCTTTGCGACGGTCGCGTGATCGAGTTCCCCGCGGTAATGGGCGTGCTCAACGTCACGCCCGACTCCTTCTCCGATGGCGGCAGATACCTGGACGCGGACCGCGCCGTCGAGCACGCGCTTGCGATGGAAGCCGCAGGCGCCGGCCTGATCGACGTCGGCGGCGAATCGTCGCGTCCCGCGGGCGCGTCCGAGGTCCCGATCGAGGTCGAGCTCGCGCGAGTCAGGCCGGTGCTCGCGTGCTTGAGCAAGCGGCTGGGCGTGCCAATCTCAATCGACACGCGCCGCGCGGAGGTCGCGCGCGTCGCGCTCGAGTCGGGCGCGGCGATTATCAACGATATCACGGCGCTCGGGCACGACTGCGAAATGGCGCCCCTGGCGGCGCGAACGAAGTGCGCGGTGGTGCTGATGCATATGCGCGGCGGTCTCGCCAATCATATCGAGTTCGCACGCTATCGCGACGTGGTGCGCGAGGTCGCCGAATACCTGGAGGCGCGCGCGCGATTTGCCGCCGCGGCGGGAGTTGTGCGCTCGCGAATCATCCTCGACCCGGGACTAGGCTTCGCCAAGACGGCCCAGCATAATCTGAAATTGATGGCCGCCTTGCCCGCCCTCTGTGCGCTCGGCTATCCCGTATTGGTGGGAGCGTCGCGCAAGAGCTTTGTGGCCGCAATCGCCGGCGCCGGCGAGCGCGAGCTGGAATTCGGCACTGCCGCTGCCAACGCGCTGGCAGTGGCCGCGGGCGCGTCGATTGTGCGCGTGCACGACGCAGGCGCGGCCGTCGCCGTGGTGGCAATGGCCGCGGCGATAACCCGACGGGATCGGCGGTTCAGGCGCAATGCATAACTACATACCCATGATACCGCAGCCGCGATGGCAGGACGTCGTTGACATCCTGATCGTGGCCTACGTGATCTACCGGATCGCGCTTTTGATCCGCGGCACGCGCACGATGCAGATGGTGGTCGGGATGGTGATCGTGGGCGGCGCGTTCGTCGCGTCGCAGGTGCTCGGACTGTTCACGCTCAACTGGCTCTTGAACAACTTCCTTGGTTCGTTGTTTGTGATCCTGGTGGTTATCTTCCAGTCGGACATTCGCCGCGCGCTGACCCGGGTCGGTGCGCAATCCTTCCTCGGCCGCAATGCGGCTGTGGTCACGCCCGCAGAGGAAATAGCCACGGCGGCGGCGTGGCTTTCGGCGCGTCGAGTCGGCGCGCTGATAGTTGTTGAACAGGACGATGGCCTCGGTGAGTTCGTCGAAAGCGGAAGAACCGTTGACGGCAAGGTCTCGCCCGAGCTGCTCGAAACGATTTTCACCAACGGCTCTCCGCTGCATGATGGCGCCGTGATCATAAACGGCGACCGGATACTCGCGGCGGCGTGCCTGCTGCCGCTGTCGCAAAACCCAAACGTAAGCCTGGCGCTGGGCACGCGGCATCGCGCGGCGATTGGCATGAGCGAGGACAGCGACGCGGTTGTGCTGGTCGTGTCCGAGGAGGACGGCACGATTTCTCTTGCCCGCGGCGGCGTGCTAACCCGTGGACTGGAACCAGCCGAGGTCCTGTCCACACTGAGGAAGCTGCCGGGTTAGGCGCGCGGAGGCAACAGAGCGACGGGACGACGCACGATGAGGCTGGGCGACTTCAAATATCTGTTCAAAGTCAGGGGCGTGTGGCGGTTCCGCGGCGCCAACATCGGCCTGCGCATATTCGCGGTGGTGCTCGCGATCGGGCTGTGGCTATTCGTCAACGCGGTCGAGCCGAGCTCGGTCGAGCCGCTCACGGTGCCCATCAGCTATCGCTCGCTGCTGCCGGGCATGGTGATCGTGAACCATCCGCCGACAGTCGTAAAAATCGAAGTCACCGGTCCGCGCACCCTGCTGTCGCTGCTGAATCCCGAGCGGCTCACGCTCAAGATCGATCTGCGCGGCGTTGCGGCGGGACAATCCGAGTTCAAAATATATCCCGCGATGTTCAACGTCGGACGAAATACCGCCGTGACCAGCATCTCGCCCGATCAATTGTCGCTTGATATCGATCGCCTGGTTACCCGCGACGTGCCGGTCCATCTGGCGGTTCAGGGCAAGGCCGAGCCGGGCTACACGATTACCTCGGTCGATATTACGCCGCCAACCGTCACCATCGCCGGGCCCAGTCGCTTCGTCACGCCGCTTACGTCGGTCAGCACGGAACCCTTCGACTTGAAGGGACTCACCGCGGATACCGAGCGCTCGGTTGATATCGTGGCGCCCAATCCGGCGTTGGGATTCTCTACCGGTCATGTCGATGCGCGGATCAATGTCGCCGAGGCGATTGCCGACCGTGAGTTTCGCGCGGTCGACGTGGAAGTCAGGGACAGTAATTTCAAGTACCGAATCGAACCAAAGCAGGCCACGCTGACGATTCGCGGGCCCGCGGTCAAGCTCGCGGCTCTCGCGCCGAAGGGGCTGGCCTACGTTGAAGCCAAGGGCGTCGCGCCCGGTTCGCACGAATTGCCCCTCCAGGTGGCGCTGCCTGACGGAATGCAGTTGGTGCGCCAGTCGCCCGACAAGGTTAAACTGCGTATCTATCGCGAGAAGCTGACAACTACTGCCGATGAGCACCCATCGTAAACTGTTCGGCACCGACGGCGTCCGCGGAGTCGCCAATCAGGAGCCGATTACCTCCGAGACCGCGCTGAAGCTCGGCCGCGCGCTCGCCCATGTGTTCCGCAATTCCACCGGTCGTCATCGCAGAATTCTTATCGGCAAGGATACCCGCCTGTCGGGCTACATGCTCGAGACCGCGATCGAGTCCGGAATCTGCTCGATGGGCGTGGACGTATGGCTCGTGGGTCCGCTGCCCACCCCCGCGATCGCGTTTCTGACCCGCAGCATGCGCGCCGACGCGGGGGTGGTCATATCGGCCTCGCACAATCCCTTCCAGGACAACGGCATCAAGTTTTTTTCGCGCGAAGGATTCAAACTCGACGACCAGACCGAGCGCCGAATCGAAGCGCTGGTGTTCGACGAAACCGAGGTCGGGAAGCATCGCGCGCACGCCGACGATATCGGCAAGGCGGCGCGAATCGACGACGCGCTCGGCCGTTACCTGGTGTTTCTGAAGTCGTGCCTGCCGCGCTCGGTCACCTTCGACGGGTTGAAGGTCGCGATCGATTGCGCCAACGGCGCGGCCTACAAGGTCGGCCCCGAGGCGCTTGAGGAACTCGGCGCCGAGGTCGTGGCGATCGCAGCCGATCCCAACGGCACCAACATCAATCTGAATTGCGGCGCGACGCATCTCGACCCGATCCGCGAGACCGTTTTGCGCGAGCACGCCAACGTCGGCATTGCGCTCGACGGCGACGGCGATCGCGTGATGCTGATCGACGAGCGCGGCGAAGTCTTCGACGGCGACGACATGATGGCGCTGCTCGGCCGCAAGCTCGCCGCCGAAGGCCGGCTCAGCCACAACGCCGTGGTTGCAACCGTGATGAGCAACTTCGGACTCGAGCTGGCGCTTCGCGACGTGGGCGTGCGGCTCATCCGCACCGAGGTCGGCGACCCCGCGGTCGCGCGCGAGATGCGGCTGAACTCGTACAACCTGGGCGGCGAGCAGTCGGGCCACGTGATCTTCATGGATCACTCGACCACCGGCGACGGAATGATCAGCGCCTTGATGGTGCTCGCGCAGATGGCCGAGACCGGGCGCACGCTCGGCGAATTGCGCGCGATGCGCCGCGTGCCGCAGGTGCTGGAAAACGTGCGCGTCCGGCATCGCGTGCCGATTGCCGAGATGCCCGACGTTCAACGAATCATCGCTGACGCCGAACGGCGCCTGGCCGGTGCCGGCCGGCTGCTGGTGCGATATTCGGGGACCGAGATGCTCGCACGCGTGATGGTCGAAGGCGCCGACGGCGTTCAGATCAAAATGCTCGCCCAGGAAATCGGCGCCGCCATCCAAAAGCACGCCGGCGCACCGTAACCGAATCAATCACGTTTCGCGCGCTTGCGCTTCACCTTCACTGCAACCGCCTCATTGATCTGAATCATCCGGCCCCGGACCTATGGGGTTATTGCGCAATTCCCGGATCCTGATTTTCGTCATCGCTGTCTTCATGCTCGCCGCCGGGTCAACGGTTTTCGCCCGGCCCCGGTACAGCGAAGTTGCCAGTTCGGCGAGCAGATCGCGGAGCTTGAACCAGTGGTCTTGTGATTCCCGCGCCACTTTCCCGTAGTCTTCAATGATCGGTTTGTCAGACTGCCGCAGGTCTTTCATCGACTCCAACCGTTCCGTGACGTGGTGTCGAAAATCGTCCGAATAAACGCGGCCAAGGTTATCGTCAGCGGCCTTGTATTCGCCGATCGAGGCGGGCTTGAGCTGGTGCGTTTGTATGGTCTGGGCGATCAGCTTCAGAAAATTATAGCGTACAAAACCCGCCTGGCCCGCCCCGGCCAGACCGTCCATCGTGCCCGGGGTGACGTCATCATAGGCGCGCTGCATCTCGTCCAACTGGTAAGCCTTGAACTCGGCAACCGCCCGATCGAACACAGCGCGATCGGGGGCGCTCAATTTTCTGCTGACTCCGGCGATCGTCCGGCCGAGGCGCGCTTCCTCGGGAAGCTGGGCAATCGCGTTACAGACCTCTATTTCCTGGGTGGTGTAAGCCACGTCCCCGCAGTAGTCCACGCGCGGGCAGGATTTGTGCGGGGCTCGTTTGCACTTGTCGATGGCCTTTTGCAGGGTCGCTACAACCTCGGGCGCGGCCACATCGGGGTCTGTCTTCTGTCCAGCCTTGAGCACCGCCTCGGCCTTTTGCAGGTCGCGCGGCGCGCCCTCGCCGTTGACGTACATAATGACGACGAAGCTCCATTCCTTGTAGCCCTCGAAACATTTCAGCGCCTCGGGATAATCGGGGGCACGATCGATGCCGAAGTAGAGGCCGATGCAGACGAATTGCGCCAGGAAGCATCTGTCAAGCTGCGCAAAATCCCGCGGCTCGCGACAATCAGCTTTCGCAATCGCCGGCTCGGCCGTGAACGTTATGGCAAGAACGGCTATCATGGCAGCGCTCACGATCACGACGATTCGCCTCTCTCCTCGCAATAGTCTCATTGTTCGCTTCCGACTTTTGATCGGCTGATTGTGCGCAACCCAAAAGCCTCCCCCAATCAGCGCAGGCCGGGAACCTCATCGTCGCGAAAAGAGGGTCTCTTCGTCCCCCCGCCGGCTTTGCAAACCTTTAGACAGCTGGAGGCCTTCATCGGTCCGCACATCGCGCCATGCGCGGAATTGCTTCGCCTCCTCGAGGTAGTCTCCCGTATACTGGCCGGAGCCTCCGTTGAGCATCTTCAGCAGCGTTGAGCCCTTGAACCCGTCGCTTCCAATGTTGAACGCCAAGCTGGCGAGCGCATCGAACTGATGCTGCGTGAGCGGAACGCCAACCGAGTTCTTAATCGCATCCTCCTTCTCATGCAGGTCTTCGCGGAAAATGCCGTCGGCGCGCGCCTCGGTGATTCCATGCCGAAACTCCGCCGGCTCCGAGCCATTAATCTTGCCGCGGTGGATGCGGTGGCCGTACCCGATCGTGGCGTCACCCGCGCCATCATTGTCGTACATATGCAGCACCAGCTTCTCCGTTCGCTTGATCTGGTCGATCATGCTCTGGCTTGTGCGCATGTTACGCGGCCCGCTGAACTGCAACGGCGCGCTGAACGTGCCGTCGCGCGGTTCGATCAACCCGCTCTGAGCGCTCCCCCTGCGCCGCTGGAACTCCATTATCGCCTTGAGCGTCTCGCTGTCCACATTGCCGGTTATCGGAAGCAGGCGGTCACTGCGGTCGTCTCTGATAATCTGTACGTTGAGCAGGCCCTGTACCACCTTTACGTCTTCGTGCCGATTGGCCGCGCCCTTTTTCGGATCTCCCACGGGGTGCGATATGTAGTTGTTCGGCACCGACATGTGGACTTCTCCTTTGCGTCGGGGGCGTGGGCAGCCGGGCCGGCCGTAAACTCAATGATAGCAGAGCAATCGCTCCGGCGTCAGGCTGAACTGTTCATTCCTGAACCAGTTCAGCCTTGAACTGTGCGCGCGCCGCGCCAACAGGATAGCCATCCGTGTGACAACGCGATTTGCCCTTAACAGAGCGAAGCCCGCATCTTTTCTTTTCACTGGGTGCAGGGGTCACCCCTGGCCGTGGCGACGGCAGCGCAGTATTAAGCCGTTGGCAGGGGCCGCGCCCGCCAACGGCGGGCGGCCTTAACATTGGGTGCAGGGGGCATCCCTGCCGCGGGCTCTTCCATCGCGTAGTCGCGAAAAGATGCGCTGCGCAGATTTTCGTGTCTTCTCACTGCGGGTGCAGGGGCCGCAGCCCCTGCCCAGGGAAGTGTGAAACCCGGGGAGGGTTTCACATTTAATTGCCCTTGGTGCGCTTGCGCTTCGCGCTGAGCGGCTTTGATCCCAGAGCTTTAAGATACGCCTTCACCGTGCGCGTCAGGCCCATGTAGAGCGCGTCGGAGATCAGCGCGTGGCCGATCGAGACCTCCTGCAACCCTTTGACCGCTTTCGCATAGGCCGGAATATTCTTGAGATCGAGATCGTGGCCCGCATTCACGCCGAGTCCGATTTCCCGCGCGAGGTGCGCGGCCTCGCGATGCGCCGCGAGAATCTCTTGACCGGCCGGCGTGCCGAACGCTTTCGCATATGGTCCGGTGAACAGCTCGATTCGGTCCGCGCCGAGTTCTCGTGCGCGCCTGATCTGCCGCGCGTCGGTCTCGAGGAAAAGACTCGTGCGGATGCCCTCCTTGCCCAGCCTGGCGAGCACGTCGCCAAGCCAATCCGCCGCGCCGCTCGCCAGGTTCCATCCCACATTCGACGTCAGCACGCCGGGCGGGTCGGGCACCAGTGTCACCTGCGTCGGCTTGACGCGTGTCACGAGGTCAAGAAACTCCGCGCCCGGGTATCCTTCGATATTGAACTCGACCGTCAGCATCGCGGCGAGATCGAACACGTCCTGAAACGTGATATGCCGCGCGTCGGGGCGCGGATGCACCGTTATCCCGTGGCATCCGGCGGCGATACAGGTGCGTGCTGCCTCGACTACGTCGGGAATGTTCCCGCCGCGCGCATTTCGGAGCGTCGCGATTTTGTTGACGTTGACGCTGAGGCGAATCATTGTGACCCCGAGCCTACCAGAGCCGCCGAGCCAGTCCAGTTTTTCACGGCCGCCCGCCGTTGGCAGTGACCGCGCGCGACAACGGAGCGCGGCCTTAATACTGCGCTGCCGTCGCCACGGCCCACGGCCGAGAGCGAGAGACGCGGCTCGCACGTATCTCGCGATTTACGGTGCGCCCCCGTCGCAACGGGCGCCCACCGCGCAGGTGATTCTTTCTTCATCCTGTCCACCCGTTGGCACGGGTCTTAATACTGGCCAGCCGTGCCAACGGCCAGGGGTCAGCCCTGCATTTGCGGCTCCCGCGCATGGTGTAATATTTCCCGCAGGATAACCGACGATGATTTTGCTCAACGCCGCCGAAAGCCGCGAACTCGATCGCATCAGCCGGGATAAGTACGGAATATCGTCCTACCTGCTGATGACGCGGGCGGGCGAGGCTGTTGCCGACGCGCTCGTCGAGCGCTTCCCCGAAGCGGCCGCCGATGTGCTGGTCGTGGCGGGCAGGGGCAACAACGGCGGCGACGGATTCGTCGCGGCAAGACGGCTGATTCAGGACGGCTTCGGCGTGCGAACCATTCTGCTCGGTCGCGCGGCGGACTTGAAGGGCGATGCCGCCCGGGCATACGCGGAGTTCCGCGCATCCGGTGGCAAGGCGATCGAGGCATCGGGAGAGTCCAGCCTCGAAGCCGCGCTGAGCAAGCGCCCGAGCGCCGTTATCGACGCGATTTTCGGCACCGGCCTGAACGCGGAGGTCAAAGACGCGCCGCGGCGCGCGATCGAGATTGTTAATTCATTCGGGGCGCCCACGGTCGCAGTCGATATCGCGTCGGGCGTGAACTCGGACACCGGCGCGGTCATGGGCGCGGCGATCCGAGCCTCGCTCACGGTGACATTCGGGTTCGCGAAGTTCGGCCACGTTTCATATCCGGGCGCTGGCGCAATCCGGCGAGTTGCGGATCGTCGATATAGGTTTCGCCGCGCGCGCGATTGAGGAGATAGCGCCTCGCGGCCGATTCCTCGAGCGCGACGACGTGCGGCGTTTGATTCGCGTGCGGCCGGTGAATTCGCACAAGGGAATGTATGGACATCCGCTGGTAATCGCCGGCGGCCGCGGCAAGTCCGGCGCCGTCCTGCTCGCTTCGCGCGCCGCTTTGAGAGCGGGCGCGGGCCTGGTTACGGCGGCGGTGCCGGAGTCGATCCAGCCAATCGTCGCGGCGGGGCAGGCCGAGCTGATGACCGAGCCGATCGCCGATCGCGACGGCCATTTTGACGGCGTTCACGCGCCTGACACGTTGAAGATGATTATCGACGGGATGAACGCGTTGATCGTGGGGCCGGGAATGGGCGTCAGCGATGACACCAGGCGCCTGGTCGAATGGCTGATTTCAGACGCATCCGAGCGCGACCGTCCGATGCTGATCGATGCCGACGGACTCAACGCGCTGGCCGCGATCGGTTGCGAAGCTCTAAGGCGTGCGCGCGGTCCTGTAGTGCTGACGCCTCATCCGGGAGAAGCCGCGCGCCTGCTCGGCGTGACCCCGGCGGCAATCAATGGCGATCGCGTGTCTGCCGCGCGCACTTTGGCGGAGCGAACCGGAGCGTCGGTGCTGATAAAGGGCGCGCGCTCGGTGATCGCCTCTCCCGACGGCGACGTCTATATCAACTCGACCGGCAATCCCGGGATGGCCACGCCCGGCATCGGTGACGCGCTCTCGGGAATCGTCGGTGCGCTGCTGGGGCAGAAGATGCGCCCGATCGACGCGCTCGCGCTCGGCGTTTTTCTTCACGGCTACGCGGCCGATCGCGTGGCGGCGCGGATGGGGCGCGTTGGCTATATCGCCGGCGACGTGATTGACGAGCTGCCGGCGGCGCTGGAAGCGCTAACGCAAGTAGTTGCAGTATAATAGTAACTGAGTAATCGCGATGGCTAATGAGGCTGTGGAATCGGGCGCGAGCGTGGTCACGATGGTGATCGAGAGCGGATCGCCGCACGAGACCAAATCGTGGGGACGGCGGCTGGCTTCGCTGCTCGAAGGCGGCGAGTTGCTGGGTCTGATTGGCGATCTCGGCGCGGGCAAGACCTGCTTTATCAAGGGCCTCGCGCGGGGACTAAGCCTGCGCGAAGAGGACATCCTGAGCCCCACCTTCACGATGATCCAGGAGCATCACGGGCGCTTGCCGCTCTATCATATCGATCTGTATCGGCTCGAAGAGGCTACGCTCGATGACCTGGGCCTTCGCGAATACTTGTTTTCCGAAGGTGTCGCAGCCGTCGAATGGTTCGAGCGTCTGCGCGGCAGCGCCGAGATGGAATACCTGGCAGTCCGGATCAGTTACGCCGGTGCTAACATCCGGCGGATCGAGTTCAGCGCAGTGGACTCCCGACACGCACAGATTATTTCCAAGTTGAAGCGCCGCTTCGCCTAAGCCTGTGAAGATGCACCGCGCCGCTGCGCTCGCGGGCCGGAAATAATCTGCCTCAGATCCACGATGTGTTCGGCGTGTTGTTGTTGATCGCGGTTCCACCGTTCGGGCTCTTGGTATTGCGGCCGCGCGCGAGGGGCTGGTTTGAGGCTCATTTTCCGCACATAATACTCAATTCCCCCTTCTTTCAGGGCGGATAGGTCATTGTGGTGGGATTGGTCGTTCAAAAATACGGCGGAACGTCGGTCGGATCGATCGAGCGGATCAAGGCGGTCGCCGATCGCGTGGTCAGGTCGCGCGACGCCGGCAATCGGATCGTCGTGGTCGTTTCGGCGATGGCGGGCGAGACCAATCGGTTGTTCAAGCTCGCTTCCGAACTGAGCGAGTCGCCCAACGCGCGCGAGACTGACGTGCTGGTCGCGACCGGAGAGCAGGTCTCGGCTGCGCTGCTCGCGATCCGGCTTCAGTCGATGGGACGTCCGACGGTTTCTTTCCTGGCTTTTCAAATGAACCTTACCACCGACTCGAATCATGGCCGCGCGCGAATCAAATCCGTGCAATGCGATCGCGTGATGCGCGCTCTCGACGACGGGCAGATCGTCGTGGTTGCCGGCTACCAGGGCGTCAACCCCGCCGGCGATATCACGACGCTCGGCCGCGGCGCGTCGGATCTGACCGCGGTGGCGCTGGCGGCCGCCCTCAAAGCCGACGCTTGCGAAATCTACACCGACGTGGACGGCGTCTATACCGCCGATCCCAACGTCTGCCCCAAAGCAAAAAAACTCGGCCGCATCTCGTATGATGAGATGCTCGAGATGGCGGGACTCGGGGCGAAGGTCCTGCAAACCCGTTCGGTTGAACTCGCCCGACGTTACAACGTGCCGCTCGTCGTCCGCTCCAGCTTCCGTGAAGCCGAGGGGACGTGGGTCGGACAAGAGGATTTGTCAATGGAGGACGTGCTCGTTTCGGGCGTAACGCTCGACCAGAATCAAAGCAAGATAACCGTTGCCGGCGTTGAGGATCGGCCCGGTCTGGCGGCGAAGATTTTCGGCCCGATCGCCGACGCGGGAATCGTCGTGGACATGATTATCCAGAACGCCAGCGCCGACGGCCACACCGACATGACGTTTACGATCGGGCGCGAAGATCTCGGCCGCGCGCTCGAAATCGTCACGCGTACGGCGAAGGAAATCGGCGCGTCGGGTGTGCGGCATGACGATCAGGTCGCCAAGGTTTCGGTGGTCGGAGTTGGAATGCGCACGCATGCGGGGGTCGCGGCCTCGATGTTCGAGGTGCTGGCGGCGGAACGGATTAATATCGAGATGATCTCGACCTCGGAGATTAAGGTCTCGGTCGTGGTCAATTCGAAATACGGGGAACTCGCGATGCGTGCGCTGCACGACGCGTTTGTCAACGGCGCCGGCGGCTCGAACGCCGCGCCGCGGGAGACAGTTTGAGTCCGATGGCGGATGCAAAACATATCCAGGTTTACGACACCACCTTGCGCGACGGATGCCAGTCCGAAGACGTCTCGCTGACGGTCGAGGACAAGGTCACGATTGCCCAACGTCTCGACGATCTCGGTTTCGATTACATCGAGGGTGGATGGCCGGGCTCGAACGATCGCGACGCGGCGTTCTTCAAAGAGATCAAGAAGATCAAAATTCGCCACGCCAAGATCGCGGCCTTCGGCTCGACTCGCCGCTCCGGAGTTCGCCCCGCGGCCGATCGCAACCTGCAATTGATCCTGCGCACCGGGACTCAAGTCGCGACCGTGGTCGGCAAGACCTGGGACATGCACGTCCGCGAGGCGCTGCGAATCCCGCTGAACGAAAATCTCGAAATCCTCAACGACACGATCGCGTTTCTGAAAAAGAACTTCGACGAGGCGATTTTCGACGCCGAACATTTCTTCGACGGCTATTTTCACAATCCCGAGTACGCGCTTGCGTGCCTGAAAGCCGTTGACGACGCGGGCGTCACGCTGATCGCGCTGTGCGACACCAACGGCGGACGCCTGCCCGGCGAAATCGAAGCCGCGGTAACCGCGGCTCGCGCCGCGGTCAATTGCCCGATCGGAATTCACTGCCATAACGACTCCGATGTCGCGGTCGCCAACACCCTTGCCGGCGTGCGCGCGGGCGCGGTGCAGGTGCAGGGGACGATCAACGGCTTCGGCGAGCGATGCGGCAACGCGAACCTGGTCTCGATAATCGCCAACTTGCAGCTCAAGCTCGGCTACCATTGCGTGCCCCCGGCCAAGCTCAAGACGATGCGCGAAGTCTCGACGCTGGTGTACGAACTTGCCAACATCACGCCGTTCGCGCGCCAGCCGTACGTCGGCCGCAGCGCGTTCGCGCACAAGGGCGGGCTGCACGTTTCGGGAATCCAGCGCAACACCGCGACCTACGAGCATGTCGATCCCGCGCTGCTCGGCAACGATCGCCGCGTGCTGCTCTCCGAGCTCTCGGGCCGCGCCAATATCGTGTACAAAGCCAAAGAATTCGGCCTCGAGATCGATGCGGCGAACGACAAGATCGGCGTGCTGCTCGACGAGCTCAAGCGGCTCGAGGGCGCGGGCTACACCTTCGACGGTGCGGACGCTTCGTTCGAGCTGCTGATGCTGCGCACGCTCGGGCTGGCCAAAGAGCATTTCAACTTCGTCAGTTTCCGCGTCTTCGACGACAAGTGGCATGAGGACCGCGCGCCTTTCAGCGAGGCGGTGGTCGTGATCGAAGGACCCGACGGCGTGCGCACGCGCAACTCGGCTATTGGCAACGGCCCCGTCAACGCGCTCGATTCGGCGCTGCGCCAAGCGTTGCTGCCGTACTATCCCAATCTCGAGGCGATGCAGCTGGTCGATTACAAAGTCCGCGTGCTCGACAACGGCGCCGGCACCGAGGCGCGCGTTCGGGTGCTGATCGAATCGACCGACGGCAAGCGCCGATGGGGCACGGTTGGATTGTCGAGCAACGTCGTCGAGGCGAGCTGGCAGGCGCTGGTTGACTCGATCGAATACAAGCTGCACAAGGATAACGTGAAGCCGCGGGCGAAGGCGGCGAGCAAGCACAACGGCGCGCGTCCGCGGTCTGCCAGGGCCGTCGAGAATGCGTCGGCGCGCGCAAGATAGGACGCGAGCGAGCATCCGAGCACGCCCGATTCTCTCACACTCGAAAAACCAGTCTCTCGCGCATGCCGCTAGCTTTTCTTCGGATGCGGCGTGCCGATGTAAGGGAACTCCTTGAGAATGTCGGTGTGCGGTCTGAGGCCGCTCGGCGGGCATTCGCCCTTGGTTAGGAAGGCGAGGCGGTAATCGATCACGTCGTCAGTGAAGACGCGGCCGTTGGGATATTTCGCCGGCTTCGCCGGATCGAAACTCAGCACGTCGGGCAGTGTACGCTCCTTGTCGATCGCGGCGATCGCCTCTTCGCGCGGTGTAATTACCCGTATGCCCCATCAGATGCACGAACTGATCGAGCCATCGCTTGCGATCGTTAACCGGCTCGCTGGCGTTGTATTCCTCTTTGGTGTCGTCGGTGTTGAAGAAGCTGCTGACACTCGGGTGGCCGGCGCGATCGACGTGAAGCAGCTTGCCGTCGCTGCGCACGCTGCATCGTCCCCAGATGTGTATCTCGGGCTTCGGCTCCTAGTTCGCTCGTCGGCAGCTCGATCACCGTCGAGAACACATTGGCTTCCGTATTCGAATCCACGCCGGTCCACGGGGACTTGGCGCCGAGGTGTGGCTCGGTGAAGTTCCGCTTGCCCCTGATATCGAACAGATTCTTGATTCCGTCGAAGTCGAAAAAGAAGGCGTCGCTGCGACTGCCGGCGAAGAACGTGTAGGCGCCGGATTTGACGATGTTCGGCTTGGCGCCGAAGGAGACCTCGGCGGTCGGCGATGATCTTCCTCCCGACGGCTTCGGGCGAGCGGGCCTCCGCGCCTTTTGCCACGAAGACGTTCGCGCTCTGCCTGCCGTTTTGCGGCGGCGAGAACACGTAAGCTGATCGCGATGTCCGTCAGGCAATCACCGTCGTTGTCGATATTGAGCCGATAGATGGCGTCGGGATGGAGTGCGTCGGCAGTCGGATTTGCATTGAGGATGAGAACGGTCCTCGCCGGATCCGCGGGGGCCTGAAACGCGTAGAGATCGCAAAGGTCGAGTCTTTGGTCCCCGAGGGGAGGGCCGAGACTGAGGCCGGTAAAATGGTTTGACATTTTTTCCTCCGTTGGAGATTGAGAATGCGATTGCACTGTCCGACAAGATCGTAACAAACGGTAGATCTAATGTCGCCCCGTCTTTTTCCGACGATCGGCGTAAGATAAGCTAGGCGCCGCACTGGTGGCGAAAAAACCGTCCATGCCGATTTATCTCGATCATAATGCAGGCGCTCCGATTCGCGCCGAGGCTGCTGCCGCGGTCTCCCGCCTGCTGGCCGACACGGGTGGAAATCCCTCGTCGGTGCATCGCTCGGGCCAGCGTTCGCGCCGGATGCTCGAACTTGCGCGCGCGCAGGTCTCGGCGATCGTCGGCGCCGAGCCGCGGCAGATCGTGTTTACCAGCGGCGGCACCGAGTCGAACAATCTTGCCATCTTCGGCGCGATCACCGCGGCCACTCGACGCCGCAAAATTATTTCATCCGAGATCGAGCATTCATCGATCCTCGCTCCGATTGCGGAACTCGAGCGCCGTGGCTTTGACGTACTGCGAGTCGCGCCCGACTCCGACGGACGCGTCGATCCCGAACGCGTGCTCGCCGTGCTCGATAGCCAGACCGCGCTCGTCACGCTCGGACTGGCGAACTCCGAAGTCGGAACGATTCAGAATCTGGCTCCGCTCGCATCGATGTGCGGCGAGGCCGGTGCATTGTTTCATATTGACGCGGCGCAGGCCGTCGGCCGAATTCCGGTCGATATCGCGGCGCTGGGATGCGATCTGCTGACACTGAGCGGCCACAAGCTTGGCGCGCATTCGGGAGTTGGCGCTTTGTACGTCCGCGACCTTGCGCGCCTGGCGCCAATCGTTTTTGGCGGGCCGCATGAAAGCGGCATGCGGGCGGGTACGCCGAATCTGCTTGGCGCGGTGTCTTTCGGCGCGGCGGCCGAGGCCGCGATAGATGCGATGGCGGCAGAGTCGGTTCGAATCGGTTCACTCGCCGCGTCGCTGCTCGCGCGTATCCGCGAGGCGATTCCCGGTCTTCGCTTGAACGGCCCGATGGCTGGCAGGCTTCCGAATACGCTCAACCTGACGTTTCCGGGCGTGCTGGGCGAGAGCCTGCTGATCGCGCTCGATCTCGAAGGTATTGAAGTTTCGATGGGCTCGGCGTGCGCGGCAGGAGCCGTCGAGCCGTCGCACGTGTTGCGCGCGATGGGCCGTAGCGTTGCCGACGCGCGCAGCTCGCTCAGAATCAGCCTCGGTTGGAACAACACCGCACAGGAAATCGAAGCCGTCGCGGCGCTTATCCCGCACGTGTGGCGGCGTGTCGAGGCCGCCGAACCTCTGTCGGAGGCGCGCGCGCGATGAGGCCGCGAGTGCTGGTTGCGATGTCGGGCGGGGTGGACAGCTCCGTCGCGGCGGCGATGGTGCGCGAGCAGGGTTACGACGTGGTCGGCGTGGCGATGCGGCTCGCACCGGAGCCGTCTGCGCCAATCGCGAAGCGCCGCGGCACCTGCTGCTCGCATGACGACTTCGAAGATGCGCGCCGGGTGGCGGAGCGGATGGATTTTCCGTTCTACGTGATTGATTTGCGCGCCGACTTCGCCGCGCGCGTGGTCGATAACTTCGTCTCCGAATATCTGGGCGGGTACACGCCGAATCCGTGCGTGATGTGCAATCGCGAGATCAAATTCGATCGCCTGTGGAGCCGCGCCCGCGCGCTTGCGGCCGACTACGTCGCGACCGGACATTACGCCCGAATAGAGCAGGGGGCAGACGGCAGATTTCATCTGCTGCGCGCCGCCGACGACTCGAAGGATCAGTCGTATTTTCTGTTTACGCTGGGGCAGGACGAACTCGCGCGAACAATTTTTCCGCTTGGCGCCATGACCAAGACCGAGGTTCGCGCCCGCGCGCGCGCTTTGGGCCTTGCCACCGCGGACAAGCCTGAGAGCCAGGAAATCTGCTTCGTTCCCGACGGCGATTACGCGAGTTTTGTCGAGCGTCAAAGCGATCCCGCGCAACTCCGCCCCGGATCGATTGTCGACAGCGACGGAAGACGGCTCGCCGCTCACTCGGGCGTGCATCGATTCACGATAGGACAGCGCCACGGCCTCGGTGTCGCGAGCGGGCAGCGGCTGTACGTCCGCGAGATTCGGGCCGAGTCGGGCGAGGTCGTGGCCGGGCGGCGCGAGGAACTCGATTCTCCGGGACTGATCGCGAATCGAATCAGCCTGGTCGATAATTCCATTGCGTCGGGGCGCGAGCTGAGCGTCGAGGTAAAGATTCGCCATCGGCATCGCGCGATCGCGGCAACGATGCGCGTCGATTCAGGGCGCCGCGCGGAGATTCGCTTCGCGTCGGGCGGTCCCGCAGTGACGCCGGGGCAAGCGTGCGTTTTTTACCGCGGCGAGGAAGTGCTCGGCGGCGGATTTATCGAACGCGCGATCACGCAAGAGCAAGCGAACTGACTATGGCAACGCGCTTCGCGATCGCAACGCTCGGATGCAAGGTCAATCAGTACGATTCGGCGATCATCGAGTCGCGCCTGAGCGCGCGCGGGATGGAACGCCGCGAGTTCAGCGAGCAGGCCGACGTCTATATCGTCAACACCTGCACGATCACCGATCGCGCCGACGCAGAGAGCCTGCGTATCGCGCGGCGCGCGCGGCGGCTCAGTCCGAATGCCCGCGTGGTTATGACCGGATGCCTGGCGCAAGCGAGCCCCGACGTGCTCGCGAAAGCGCCGGAGGTCGATGCCGTGATCGGGCTCGGGATGCTCGACGACCTCGTACGCGCAGCCGCTTCGGGAGCGGGCGAGCGCGTGATGGTCACGAATCTGCGCAAGGAAAAGGGGCCGATTGAACTGGCCGCGGTCACGCTGGACGGCCATACGCGCGCGTTTCTGAAATTGCAGGAGGGATGCGATCAATTCTGCACGTTCTGCATCGTTCCATTTTCGCGCGGCGCCTCGCGCAGCGTCGAGCCGCGGCGAGTGATGGCGGCGCTCGACGATCTTCATGCGCGCGGTTTCAAGGAAGTCGTTCTTACCGGGGTTCATCTCGGCGGCTACGGCAGGGATCTCGAGCCGCGGGTCGATCTCGCCGATTTGCTCGAGATGATCGCCGAGCGATGCCTGCTGGAGCGGGTGCGGATAAGCTCGCTCGATCCCGAAGAATTGAGCGACCGTATCGTGGAAATAATCTCGAGCAGCGCAAAATTCTGCCCGCATCTGCATCTGCCGCTGCAGTCGGGCGACGACGAAACTCTGTCGCGGATGCGGCGGCGTTATCAGCGCGGCTATTTTCGCGATCGCATCGAGCGCGTTTTGCGCGCGTGGCCCGATGCGGCGATTGGCACCGACCTGATTGTGGGTTTTCCGGGTGAGACGGGAGCGCATTTCGAGTCGTATTTCAATTTTGTCGAGTCGATGCCGCTCGCGTATTTTCACGTGTTTCCGTATTCCGTCCGGGCCGGGACCACGGCGGCAAAGTTTTCCGGCCGAGTGAAGCCGGTGGAGATCAAGCGGCGCGCCGGGCTGATGCGCGCACTGGGCGAGCGCAAGCGGGTTGAATTCGCCCGGCGATTCGTCGGGACAAAACTTAAGGTGTTACTTGAAGGACGCGGGCCGGGTGGCGAGCTCCAGGGCTACAGCCGCAACTACGTCCGGGTATCGACGCAAGGGCCCGATGAACTGACAAACCGAGAAGTCGAGGTGGAGGCGTCAACCGTTGAAGGCGCGCAGCTGGTTGGGCAGATTGTTCGGCCGTGGGCGGACGATACCGCCTGCCTCCGGGCCTGCTGAAAGTTCCCGCACTAAACTCGAGCGCGTGCTGGGCTATTCGTTCGCGCGAGCGGATCTGCTGGAGACCGCGCTGACGCATCCGAGCGCCGCGGTCGGCAGCGACGTGCATTACGAGCGGCTGGAGTTCCTTGGCGACGCGGTGCTCGATCTTGCGATCGCAGACCTGCTGATGCGCAAGTTTCCGACCGCGAAAGAAGGCCCGCTGTCCAAGCAGCGTGCGTCGATTGTAAACGCGCGCACGCTGGCGCTGAAGGCGCAGGCGATTGAATTGAACGAGATGATGCGGCTGGGGAAAGGCGAAGAAAAAAGCGGCGGGCGCGAGAAGACCTCGATTCTTGCGGCGGTGTTCGAGGCGGTGATCGGCGCCATCTACACCGACGGCGGACTCACGCCGGCGCAGCAAGTGGTCGAACGCCTATTCACCGGGGATATCGGCGGACCGGCTGCGGAGCGGGATTACAAAACCGAATTGCAGGAAATCGCGTACCGGAATTTTCGCACGCAGCCGGTGTACGAACTGATCGCGACGGAGGGGCCCGATCACGCCAGGCGCTTTACCACCCGCATCAGAATCGCGGGCCGCGATCTCGGCGTGGCCGAGGGCGGCAGCAAGAAGCAGAGCGAACAGGCGGCGGCGCGCCTCGCGCTGGAGCGGATCGAAGAAGAGCACGGTGAGCGCCATGGGTGAGCATCGCGCCGGATTCGTGGCGGTGGCCGGCCGCACCAACGTCGGCAAATCGACGCTGGTGAACCGGCTGGTGGGCCACAAGGTCGCGATCGTCACGCCGCGTCCGCAGACCACGCGGCGGCGAATTCTCGGCATCCGCAGCGACGCCGACGCGCAGATCCTGTTGATCGACACGCCCGGACTTCACGAGGCGAAGCAGCAACTGAATCAGCGCATGGTGCAGGTGGCGCGGCGCGCGATTGCGGAGGGCGAAGTCATTCTGGCCATGGTTGAAGCAGGCGATCATCTCAACCCCGGCGATCGCGCCGTGCTGGTTGACATCCGCGCGCTGGGCCGTCCGACGATCGTTGCGATCAATAAGGTCGATCGCGTCCCGCGCGCTCAACTGCTGCCGCTGATCGAGGAAATCAACCGCGGATTTCCCGGCGCCGAGATCGTCCCGGTCAGCGCACTGAGCGGCGAGAATATCGACGAGCTGTTGCTGACTCTCAAGCGGATGCTCCCGCTGAGCCCGGCGCTGATGTCGCCCGATGAGTACACCGATCAGAGCGAACGGATGATCGCCGAGGAAATCATCCGCGAAAAAGTTTTTCTCAAGATGCGCCAGGAGATTCCGTTCTCGACCGCCGTCAGGGTCGAGCAGTTCGAAGACGACGCGGAGCGCAAGCTCAAGCGGATCGGCGCCACGGTGGTTGTCGATCGCGAGTCACACAAAGGCATGCTGATTGGCGCGGGCGGGCGCACGCTCAAGGAGATCGGTACCGCGGCGCGAGTCGAGCTCGAAGAGATTCTCGGCGCGCGCGTGTTTTTGGAAATCATCGTCAAAGTCGATCGCGATTGGACCCGCGATCCGCGCAAGCTCGCGGAGTTCGGACTGTGACGAATCCGCGCGCAGCGCCAAGCGCCGAGGCGCGGCGGGTTGCGGCCGAGGGTCTGCCGGCGGTGGTGCTGGTGGGCCGCGCGAACGCGGGCAAGTCCACGCTGTTCAATCGAATCACCAAGGGCGGCCGCGCGATTACCAGCGCGATTCCCGGCACTACCCGCGACCTCAATTTTGCCCGCGCGATCCACGGCGACCGCGAATTCGTCGTGGTCGATAGCGGCGGCCTCGAGCTTGGCGGGCGTGAGCGGATGACCGAACGGATCGTCGGCGAGGCGCTGGCCGCGGTGGGCGTGGCCGACGTCGTGGTGTTTATGCTCGATGGCAAGGGCGGGCTCGGCGAAGCCGATGCCGAGGCGCTGGCGCTGGTGCGCGAAACCGGATGCCCGCTGATCATGGCGGTCAACAAGATCGATCGGCCGGGACAGGAGGCCGAGGCGGCTGAGTTCTACGCGCTCGGCGGCGACGAGCTGTTTTTCATCTCGGCGGCGCATGGGCGCGGAATCGACGAGCTACTCGATCAAGTCGTCGCGCGACTGCCCAGCGCTTGAAGGCGCCGTGGCCGCATCTCCTGACTTGAGGCTGGCGCTTATCGGCCGCCCCAACGTGGGGAAGTCGTCGATCCTCAACCGGCTCTCGGGTTTCGAGCGCGCGATCGTGGACGACAGCCCCGGTACCACGCGCGATCCGGTGGACGTGCGGCTTTCCGCACAGGGCCGCGACGTGCTGTTGATCGACACCGCGGGAATCCGCAGGCCGCCGCGCGTCGAAGGCGAGCTGGAGCATCATTCGGTGGGCCGGGCGATCGAAACGATTCGGCGCGCCAACGTCGTGCTGCTGGTGATCGACGCAAGCGAGGGAATCACCGACCAGGATGCGCGGCTGGCGCGGCTGGTGGACAGCAGCGATCGCGCGATGGTGATCGTGTGCAACAAATGGGACGTGGCGGCGAAGCAGGGGCGCAAGGTGGCGGCTTTCGTCCGCGACGCGCACGAGCGCTACCCTTTTCTCGACTACGCGACGATGGTGTTCACCTCGGCGGTCACCGGCGACGGCGTGGACGGGATCATCCCGGCTGCGAGCCGGGCCGGAGATTCGTGGCGTGCAGTCTTTCAGACTTCGCGGCTGAATCGAACCCTGGCCGAGGCCACGGCCGCGATGGATCCGCCGCAGGTGGACCGGCGCCGATTGAACCTGATGTACGTGACCCAGGTCGGCAGCGCGCCGCCGCGGCTTCGATTTTTCACCAATGTCGAACACGGCATCCCGGCGCATTACATACGCTTCATCGAAACGCGATTTCGGAAGTCCCTGGAACTTGTCGGCACGCCGCTGAGGCTGGATTTTCGGCGCACCGGCCGCTCGTGGGTGCAAGGCAGTCCGCCGGGACGGCCGCGCAGCAAGCCTCGCAACCGGCCCGCGCCGCGCACCAAGCCCGCGCGCGCGTAGAGTTGCGGCTGTGGAGCATTGGCGCGACGGCGTTTCGTACGCCGCGCCGGGTCCGGTATATTTCAGGGTCAAGGTAATTTCCGTGATCCTTCTATCGACAGTGGAGCCCAGTCAGTGATCCTGATTCTAGATTTCGGCAGCCAGTACACGCAGCTGATTGCGCGCCGCGTGCGCGAAGCCAACGTGTATTGCGAAATCCATCCGTTCAACCTCGCGCCCGAAAAAATCCGCGCGATGAATCCGCGCGGGATAATTCTTTCCGGCGGACCGGCCAGCCTCTACGAGCGCGAATGCGCCGGATATCGCCGACGAGGTGCTCAATCTTGGTTGTCCGGTGCTCGGAATCTGCTACGGACTGTACGTGATCGCGCAGCATATGGGCGCGCGCAGCGTAGGCTCGCGACAGCGCGAATACGGACCCGCAACGCTGGTGATAGACGGCGACGACGTGCTGTTCGAAGGGCTCAGCGGGCGGGAGCATCGCGTCTGGATGAGTCACGGCGACAGGGTCGAGGCGATTCCGGACACGCTATGCGCGATCGCACACAGCGACAACTCGCCGTATGCCGCCTTCAAAACGCGCGACGGGCGCATCCGCGGCATCCAGTTTCATCCCGAGGTCGTGCACACGCCGTGCGGCACGCAGGTGCTGCGCAACTTCGTGCTGAAGATCTGCGGCGAGCGCGGCGATTGGACGATGGCGAATTTTGTCGAGACGAAACTCGCGGAGATTCGCAAGCAGGTCGGGCCGACCGACAAGGTCCTGATGGGGCTGTCGGGCGGCGTCGATTCTTCCGTGGCGGCGGCGCTGATTCATCGCGCGATCGGCGCGCGGCTGCATTGCGTGTTCGTCGATACCGGCCTGCTGCGCGCGGGCGAGCGCGAGCGGATGGAGAATACGTTCGCGCGCC
Source organism: uncultured delta proteobacterium (assembly GCA_963743865.1). Classification (GTDB taxonomy): domain Bacteria; phylum Desulfobacterota; class Binatia; order Binatales; family Binataceae; genus Binatus. Next base: position 1,546,407 of record CAVURG010000006.1, on the reverse strand, counting down.
AGCTCGGGATCGATCTCAAGCTTACAGATGCGTCCGATCTTTTTCTGTCGCGGCTGGCGGGCGTGCTCGACCCCGAGCAAAAGCGCCGCATCATCGGACATACTTTCATCGACGTGTTTGAATCCGAGGAAGTCGTTCAGGGCGCGAAATTTCTCGGCCAGGGAACGCTCTACCCGGACGTGATCGAATCGGTCTCGTTCAAGGGGCCGTCGGCGGTGATCAAGAGCCATCATAACGTCGGCGGATTGCCGGAGCGGATGCGCCTGGAACTGGTCGAACCGTTGCGCGAGTTGTTCAAGGATGAAGTGCGCGAAGTGGGCCGGCGGCTCGGGCTGGCGGCGGAGGTCGTCGAGCGGGAACCGTTTCCCGGCCCCGGGCTGGCGGTGCGAATCGTCGGCGAGGTCACGCGCGAGCGGCTCGATTTGCTGCGGCGCGCGGACGCGATCGTGATGGAGGAAACGGCGGCCGCGGGCTTCGGACTCAAGCTATGGCAGGCGTTCGCCGTGCTGCTGCCGCTCAAGACGGTGGGCGTGATGGGCGACGGGCGCAGCTACGAAAGCGTGATCGCGATTCGCGCGGTCGAGTCGATGGACGGCATGACGGCGGATTGGGCGCGGCTGGACCCCGCTTTTCTCGCGCGCGTCTCGAGCCGTATCACCAACGAGGTCAAGGGCGTCAACCGCGTGGTTTACGACATCACGTCGAAGCCGCCCGCGACGATAGAGTGGGAGTGACAGGTGACGGTTCGCACGCGCTTCGCGCCGAGCCCGACCGGCTCGCTGCACATCGGTAACGTCCGCTCGGGCCTGTTCGCCTACCTGTACGCGCGGCACAACGGCGGGCAGTTCATCGTGCGCATCGACGACACCGATCGCGAACGATCGACCAAGCAGTCGCTCGACGAAATCCTCGCGGATCTGAAGTGGCTCGGGATGGAGTGGGACGAAGGTCCGCCCGACGAGGCATACTTTCAGTCGCAATCGAGTCGAGCGGCATCGCGAAGCCGCGCTTAAATTGCTGCGCGAGCGCAAAGGCGTATCCCTGCTACTGCTCGGCGGAAGAACTCGACGCCAAGCGCAAGCAGGCCGAGCGCGAGCGTCGCAGGCCGGTTTACGATCGCAAATGCCGCGGGCTGGGCTTTCCGGCGGATCTGGCGCTGCCCGATAAATCCGCCGGCCGCAACTATACGATCCGGTTCGCGATGCCGCTGGATGGCGAGACGGTCGTCGATGACCTGGTGAAAGGCCGGATGGTCTTTCAGAACACCGAGCTCGACGACTTTATCATTGTTCGTTCCGACGGCTCGCCGATTTACAACTTCGCGAGCATCCTCGACGACGTGGACATGCGCATCACGCACATCGTTCGCGGCGACGACCACGTCTCGAATACTCCACGCCAGATGCAGATGGCGTACGCGCTCGGGTTCACGCCGCCGGCCTTCGCACATTTGCCGCAGGTGCTGGGGCCGGACGGATCTCCGCTGTCAAAGCGCCACGGCGCGACTTCGGTGATCGCCTATCGCGAGGGCGGCTATTTCCCGGAGGCGATGCTGAACTATCTGGCGCGCCTCGGATGGTCCCACGGTGACCAGGAAATTTTCTCCAGGGACGAACTGATCGGTTATTTTGGCTTCGAGGCTTGCGGAAAATCAGCCGGCGTATTCAACGCCGAGAAATTGCTCTGGCTCAATTTCCATTACCTGAAGGAGCGGCCGATCCCGCGGCTGGCGGCTGAGATCAAGCCGTTCATCGCCAGGCGCGGATGGCCGATTCCGGGCGACGACGCGTGGCTCGAAAAGGCGGTCGCAACCCTGCACGAGCGCGCCAAGACGCTGGTCGAGCTGGTGGACTTCGCGTCGTTCTACCTCAAGGACGAGATCGAGATCGATTCGAAAGCGGCGGCGAAATTCCTGAAGCCGGAAATCGCGGAACCAATCCGCGCGTTGGCTGCGGAGCTCGAATCGATCGAGGGCGAGGTCTCCGAGGCGTCGGTGCAGGCGGTGTTCGAATCTGTCCTCGCGCGATTCAAGCCTCAAGCTCGGGCAACTCGCGCAACCGGTACGCGTGGCGCTCACCGGCGGCGCCGTCAGCCCCGGGATTTACGAGGTGATCGCGGTGCTCGGTAAACGCCGCACCGTCGATCGCCTGACCGCCGCCGTCGGCCGAATCGAGCAGCCCGCCTGAACCAACAGCGCCTGGTCGCTGCGGTCCGCCGCCTGCCACTTCCCCGCCGTTCATCCAGATAGTACCTTTGTATCATGAGTGTACTCGTACCATACGTAGTCGAGCAGACCGGACGCGGCGAGCGTTCTTACGACATCTTTTCGAGATTGCTCAAGGACCGGATCGTGTTCCTGGGCGGCCCCGTCACCGACGACCTTGCCAACCTGGTCACCGCGCAACTCCTGTTCCTCGAGTCCGAGGATCCGGAGCGCGAAATCAATATGTACATCAACTCGCCGGGCGGCTCGGTCACCGCCGGCCTGGCTATCTACGACACGATGCAATTCGTGAAGCCTCCGGTCTCGACGCTGTGCGTGGGACAGGCCGCCAGCATGGGATCTCTGCTGCTGGCCGCAGGCGCCAAGGGCAGAAGATACGCGCTGCCGCACTCGCGGATACTGATCCATCAGGTCTCCGGCGGGTTCGAGGGACAGGCGAGCGATATCGAGATTCACGCGCGCGAGGCGTTGCGTCTTCGCGAAATCCTCAACGACATCCTTGCGCATCATACCGGCCAGAATGCCAAGAAAGTCGAAAAGGATACCGACCGCGACAACTTCATGTCCGCGGCGCAGGCGGTCGAATACGGACTCATCGACGAAGTGATTTCCGGCCGTCCAGTCAAGGCCTCGCTCTAGCAGGGTGTTGAAGAAGTGGGATCAATGGTCGTTTTCGATTTCAAGCTTTTCAACACCCTGCATGAAAACTGTCTTCTTACCTACAACATCTCCCCCAAAGGAGAGACCGGTGAAAAACCCCCTTTGGGGGAGACAAGAGAGAGGGAGCAGGCGTTGAAAATTACTTTTTCAACAGCCTGCTAGCCGGAGCCGGCCTGCGCCTGGCCATGGACGCGCAACATAACCGCGAAGACCGGGCTGACGAAAAGATCGAACGGTTCCGAATTCGTGGGATGCATTGCGCGAATTGCGCGAGCACCATCGAAAACGCCGTCGCGCCGATCCCCGGCGTCATCGACGCCCATGTAAATTTCGCCGCCGAGACGCTCACCGCGCGCGTCAGCGACAAGCTCGCTGCCGGTGAAATCGAGGCGAGGGTCGCGGCCGCCGGCTATAGCGCGACCGCCGAGTCCAGCGGCGTTGGCGCGGGCGAATCCGCCCTCGATCGCCTGGATGCGCGCCGCAACCTGGAGTGGGTAGTCGCCACTGCGATTGGCGCCGCAGTCGTCATGTATCTGCAGGATCGCGAGAGCAGCGCCGCGCGCATCGCGACGCTTGCCGCCGCCATGGCGCTGATGTTCACTGCCGGCCTGACCTTCTACCGCGGCGCATGGATCGCCGCGCGCAATCGCACCGCGAACATGGACACGCTGGTCGCGCTTGGCATCAGCGCCGCCTGCTTCTACTCGATCCTCACCACCTTTCCCGCCATCTTCTTCGCGGGTCCGCGATTCTTCGATACTGCCGCCGAGCTGATCCTTTTCATTCGCTTCGGCAAATTCCTCGAGGCGCGCGCTCGCGGCCGCGCGATGGCTGCGTTGCGATCCTTGCTGACCCTCGTCCCCGACGTTGCCACTGTGGTGCGCGACGGCAACGAGCGCGCCGTGCCTGTTTCCGAGTTGGCCGTCGGTGACGTCGTGCTGGTCAAGCCCGCTTCCAGAATTCCGGTTGACGGCGTGATTGTTACCGGCGCCAGCGCTATCGACGAGTCGATGCTTACGGGCGAGTCGATGCCGGTGGACAAGTCGGCGGGCGATGAGGTCTCCGGCGGCGCGCTCAACACCGCCGCCGCGATTACGGTTCGCGCGACGCGCGTTGGGTCCGAGACGGCGCTTGCGCAGATAGTCCGAATGGTTGCGGACGCGCAGGGCGACAAGGCTCCCATCCAGCGCGTCGCCGACGCGGTCGCCGCGCGATTTGTGCCGGCGGTGATCGCGATCGCGGCGCTCACTTTTTTTGCGTGGATGTGGTTGGGCCCGAGTCTGGTGATGGCGTTGACTGCGATGACCGCCGTGTTGGTGATCGCGTGCCCGTGCGCGATGGGATTGGCGACGCCGACTGCGCTTATGGTCGGCAGCGGGCTCGGCCTGCGCGCGGGAATTTTGTTCAAGCGGGCATCCGCCCTCGAACTGATCACGAGAATCCGCGTCATGCTGTTCGACAAGACCGGCACCCTGACGGTCGGCCGGCCGGAACTCGAGTCGGTCGTCGCGCTCGACCGCGATGAAAATAGCGCGCTGTCCTTTGCCGCGATTGCCGCCGCCGGATCGATTCATCCGCTGTCGCGAGCCGTGATCGCCAGCGCGCAAGCGCGAAATCTCGCGCCGCAATTCACTCCCGACGCCTCACGCGAGATGCCGGGCCTCGGCGTTACCGCCGAGCATCACGGAAAACAGATCGCGCTTGGCAACGACCGGCTGATGGCGCAAGTCGGCGCCAGCGTCGATTCGGGCGCCCGCGACGAGGCCGCTCGCATCGCAGCCGCTGCGGCGACGCCGCTATTCCTCGCGATCGATCGCAAGGTGACTGCGGTGCTTGCATTCCGCGATCCGGTCAAGGACGAGGCCCGCAGCGCGATCGCGGCGCTGCATCGGATGGGCATCCGCACGGTGATGATTTCCGGGGACAACGCTGAAGTCGCAAAGACCGTCGCTGCGCGATTGGGAATCGACGAGTTCCATGCGCAACTGATGCCGGCGGACAAGATTGCGCTGGTCAAGCGCTACCAGGACGCCGGCCTGTTCACCGCGATGGTCGGCGACGGAATCAACGACGCGCCGGCACTGGCCGCCGCGGACATCGGAATCGCGATCGGCTCCGGCACTGACGCCGCCAAGGAGACCGGCGACGTCGTGCTCACCCGCGACGACTTGTACGACATCATTCGCGCGCTTGTGCTCGGCCGCTTGACCCTGAACAAGGTGAAGCAAAACCTTTTCTGGGCGTTTTTCTACAACGTGCTCGGTATTCCGATCGCCGCCGGCGTTCTTTATCCGTGGTTTGGAATCATGCTGAACCCCGCCCTGGCCGGACTTGCGATGGCGCTGTCGAGCGTCAGCGTCGTCAGCAACGCGCTACTGCTCAACTTCACCGGCCCGCGAAAGTTGGGGGCAGTGCGTGCCGAAGTCGAAACAGTGCCGGAACCTGCTGCGCCGAATTCCGCGCCTCCGCCACCAGCGCGGGTCGGGGTTTCTGAAAAGAAGGAGATCGCAATGGCAACGAAATTAAAATGCGAAAAATGCGGCTTCGAGACCGCGATGCCGACGCATTGCAATCGCCCGATGCACTCTGAACGCGTCGGCCGCGAAACCAAGCTGGTGTGTTGGATGGGTCCCAACTGCGGTGTCGCCGATGTACCCAGGCATTGCGATGCGCCCATGCACGACGCCGCCTAGCACATACACCTGACCGCTTTCATCGCGCGCATCCCGCTGGGACTATTGCCAATTGGGTGAGCGAGTGTTGGGCGAGGTTCCAGCCGGGAGGACGCGAATGCCGAGCCGGATTCATCAATTCTACGCGGTAGCTTTCGAGGAAAACTTTTCGCTCCGCCAGATAGCGCCTGCTTTTCCCGAGGCCAGGATGTCGCCGCTCGAAATGTTCGTGCCGATCGAGCCCGACGGCGGCCTCTACATCTTTCCCTTCGGCGCCATCGTCTCGCACGACGTTTCGGTTGAGCATCGCGAACGCATATTCGCACGCCTCACCCGGGTCCTGCCCAAACTCACCACCCGGATCATTCGCGAGGATTACTCCGTGCTGGAGGATCCTGCCGTGCCGATCGGTATTTCCGCCGGGATGCTGCGGGTCGACAAGCTCACTCCCCAGCGCGCAGGAATCGTCGCGCTGACGGTCGGTCAGAGCGCGGCGATGGAATACTACGAGCGAATCGTGGACAGCCTCTTCGCGCGGACCGCGCAGTTGGTCGATCAGATGGCGTCGCACGGCACCGTGCCGTATCGGATTACTCCTTTGCATCGCTTCATTGGCGAAGCGATTTCGTCGCGCACCGAAGTTCTCGCCGTGCTCCATCTGCTCGACAAGCCCGACGCTGCATGGGAAGACCCCGCGATGGATCGCATCTACGACGACCTGCGCGATGAATTCGATCTCGTCGATCGTTACGCTGCGCTGACCAGCAAGCTGCAGAGCATCCAGGACTCGCTGGTTCTGGTCCTGGACGTCGCGCGCGACCGCCGCCTCGTACTGCTCGAAGTCGTTGTCGTGCTGCTGATTTTGCTGGAAATAATCTTGGGCGTCATTCACTTCACGTAGTAGGCGGCTTGGCGGCCTCCGAATTGATATTGCCGAAACAACGCCCTGGTAGGTTCTTCATCGCGCGAACTTTAGCCTCGCGCTGGTGCGGCGGGCTCCCACGGCTCGTGACGCCAGCAGACGGGAAAACGAAAACGGACTAACTCTCGCTAGCTGCTGACGGCAAGCGAGTTGGTTGGTGGGCAGGGAGTGAATCGAACACTCGACACAAGGATTTTCAGTCCTTTGCTCTACCGACTGAGCTACCTGCCCACCGTCTTTCGGCACGTTCGCGCGATGCGATCGGGGCGAACGGTGAAAGAATCATTCGTACCGATGATTGCCGCGCCTTGCAACGGCCCATTCATCGCTTGAGCCCCGACACCCGCGACTCGACGAAATCAATCACCTTGCCTTCCAGATTCACGCCGTCGAGCCGATCGATCTCCTGCACCCCGGTCGGACTCGTCACGTTAACCTCGGTCAGGTAGTCGCCGATGATGTCGAGCCCGACAAAGTACAGCCCGTCGCGCTGGAGCCGCGGCTTCAGCATCCGGCAGATAACGCGATCGCGCGCCGTGATCGGCGCCTTCACGCAAGTACCGCCGACGTGGATGTTGCCGCGATGCTCGTCCTCGCGCGGCACCCGCAGCGTGCATCCGAGAGGTTCTCCGTCGAGCACGATCAGCCGTTTGTCGCCGTTGCGAGCCTCGGGGATATAGCGTTGCGCCATGATTGGACGCGACTCGTATTGCGTCACCGTCTCGAGAATCGCGCCGAGGTTGCGATCCTTCGTGGTGACCAGGAACACGCCTTCGCCGCCGTGTCCATCGAGCGGCTTTACGATCATCTCGCCGCCCTGTTCGTCAAGAAAATTCTTGAGCCGTGGAATTTCATAGGTGACGAGCGTTGGCGGAATCGCGTCGGGAAAATTCAGCGAGTAAAGCTTTTCGTTGGCCTCGCGAAGGCCCGCCGGATGGTTGAGCACAAAGGTGCGCCGGCTGTCGGCCAGGCTGAGAAGCATCGTGGCGTAGAGATAAGCCGCATCGGCGGGCGGGTCTTTGCGCATGAAGACCGCGTCGAAAGTCTCCAGCGGATACTCGGCGCCCTCGTCGAGGAAACGGTGATGAGGACTTCCGCGCGTCACCTCGCATTGCCGCGCCCGCGCGATCACATTCGGACCGCGCGCGTAAAGGTCGCGAATGCCGAGCACATAGATTTCATGGCCGCGCAATTGCGCCTCGAGCATGAACACGAACGTCGTGTCCTTGTCGGCCAGCACCCGCTCCAGCGGGTCCATGATGAACGCGAATTTACGCGTCCTTTTCTTCCGTTTCGGCATCTTCGCTTGACCCTTGCGCATCGTGAAGTAACCCCGCCGCTATGCTGACCGCTGCCAGAGCCGCCGTCTCGCTCCTGAGGCGATTTGGCCCAAGTCCGGCCGCGACGAATCCGGCGCTGGCGACTTTTGCGCGCTCGTCATCGTCGAAGTCGCCCTCCGGTCCGACCGCTATCAATATCGCACGCGGACGCAAGCGTCGAATCACGCCGGCGAGCGGTTCGCCGCCGCTGGCGCAGATTACGGCGAGGGTCCGGGGCGGCACGCCGCGAACCATATCGTCAACGCCGATCGGCGATCGCACTTCCATCGCGGCCGGGGAACGGCTTTGCTTGGCGGCAGCAAGCGCCAGCCGGCCCCATCGCGCGAGCCGATCCGCTCCCGGCCAGCGGACCAACCCGCGCGCACTGACGATCGGCCATAGCTCCGACGCGCCCAACTCGGCCGCCTTCTCGACGATGAAGTCCATTCGCGGGCCTTTGACGATTGCGGCGGCCAGAATGATTCGAGTTCGGGCGGACGAAGGCGGCGGCGACGACGATGACTCGATGCGAACCACGGCGCGGTCGCGTTCGTAGCGCTCGATTGTGCCCTGATGCTCGACGCCCGCAGGATCGAGCAACGACACGCGCGCATCGACGGCGAGGCGCAGGACCGTGCGCATGTGATGCAACTCCGCGCCCTCGACGTGCGCGAGCCCGGTTGCGTCCGGCGCGCGAGCGATCGAAAAACGCCGCGGCGACAACGAAATGCCCATCAGCGTGGCGCTCGCGCCATCACGGCCGTCGTCCATCCGCGATGCGTCTTGCGGCTGAGGCATCGCAGCGGCGACCGGTAGTGAGCCAACACTTCGCCGGCCTCGTCGGCGAGAAAGCCGCCAAGGACGAGTCGTCCGCCGGGCGCGACGAGTCGCTTCAGATGCGGCGCGAGTTCGATCAATGTGTGGCTCAGGATGTTGGCCGCGATCAGATCGAAGTGACGATGAATCGAAGCGAGCGGCACCGATGAGAACCGGATCGATTTATCCACTCCGTTCAGGCGCGCATTGAGACGCGCGTTTTCCAGCGCCGTCGGATCGGTATCGATTGCGATTATTTCGCGCTCGAGGCCGTCGCGCCATCCCGAGCATCGCCGCCGCGATCGCCAATACTCCCGAGCCCGTGCCCGCATCGAGGATCGACTTCGGCGCGCGCGCGACTACCACCGATTCGATCGCGCGCAGAGCGCCCGCGGTGGTGGGATGGTGGCCGGTGCCGAAAGCCCGCGCGGGTTGGATGACGATGGTGGTTCGGCCGCGCTGATTCTCGCGCTTCCACGGCGGCACGATCAGCATTCGCCGCCCGACGCGAAACGGGCCAAACCGTTTCATCCAAAGCGTGGACCATCCCGGATCGACGATTCTGCTTACGGTCCCGTTGCGAGCGCCGTGGGCAGGGGTGACCCCTGCACCCAGTATTAAGGCCGCGCTCCGTTGTCGCGCGCGGTCAGTGATTTCGCGCGCGGCGTCCGCCAGCATCCCGGCTTTTTCCAGGGTCAGTTTCAGGCGCGAGAGCTCGGCCGTCGAGATCGCGTCGAAGTAGGCCTCGAGCGTGACAGTCTTGTCCTCGCGGGCGCGGGGCAACTTCATGCCGGCGACGGCGCATCCGATGGCGCCGCCGGCGACGAGGATTCCCGCGGCTTCATCGGCGAGGTGCGAATGGGTGCGGAAGATGGCCCTGGTGTAACTTCGTCTGGATGCCGACTGCGCGTTGCATATTCCTCGGCCTTTGACTTTGGCATCCGCGGGCAGGGGTGACCCCTGGCCGTGGCGACGGCAGCGCAGTACTAAGCCGTTGGCAGCGGCCGCGCCCGCCAACGGCGGGCGGCCTTAACATTGGGTGCAGGGGTCACCCCTGCACGTCGCCACGGGCGGGTTTGCGCGTGCGCGCGGCGAACGCGTAAACTCGCATCATTATCAGACTTCAATTGTTGCATCGTGGTGGAGGCGGGTTTTCTTGGTGCTGAACATAGCCCATCGCGGGGCGAGCGGTACTTTTCCCGAGAACACCCTGAGCGCGTTTCGCGCCGCTATCGACGCGGGCGCGGATATGTGCGAGCTGGACGTTCAGCTCAGCCGCGACGGCGCCGTCGTGGTGATTCATGACGATACCGTCGAGCGCACTACAGATGGCAAGGGCGAAGTCGCGGAACTGACGCTCGAGGAGCTCAAGCGATTGGACGCGGGCGCGAAGTTCAAGGGCGGCCCGTTCAAGGGCGCGCAAATTCCCACGCTCGACGAAGTCTTTTCAGTGACCAGTGGCAAATGTGGGCTAAACATCGAACTTAAAGCGGGCGGCCTCGAGCATCAGGTGGCGCAGATCATGCAGGCGCGCAACGCGCTGGCCGACAGCATCGTGTCGAGCTTCGAATGGGAATATCTCAAAAAAATCCAGCAGCTTCATTTCAATATTCGCGTCGGCCTGCTGGCCGAGGAGAAGCCGGTTGAGCTGATGATGAACGCGGTTGCGATGCGCGCGCATTCAATCAATCCGCGCTGGGACATGGTGACCTCCGATCTGTGCAAGGCGGCGCACGAGCGCGGGCTGAAGCTGTACACCTGGACGGTGGATGCGGACTCGAGGATGCGTGCGCTAATCGAATGCGGCGTTGACGGGATCATGACGAACTATCCCGAGCGGTTGCGGACGGTGGTGGGCGGCTGATGGGACGTTTCGGCGACGACAAGATCGAGGAAGTCCGTTCGCGCGCCGATATCGTCGAGATCGTCGGCGCGCACGTGCGGCTGCGGCGGGCGGGGCGCAACTTCGTCGGGCTGTGTCCGTTCCACAACGAGAAGACGCCGTCGTTCTCGGTAAATGCCGAGCGCGGATTCTTCCATTGCTTCGGATGCGGCGCGGGCGGCAGCGTCTTCAATTTCATAATGCGCGTCGAGGGGCTGACGTTTCCCGAAGCGGTGCGTTCGCTCGCGCGCAAGTACGGCGTGAAGTTACCCGAGCACGATCAATCCGGGCCGGCGGCGGGCGAGCGCGAAGCGATGCTCAAAGCCAGCGAGGTCGCCGCGGAGTTCTTCGCGCACGTGCTGTGGAACACGACCGACGGGGCGCTCGCGCGCGATTATTTGAAATCGCGCGGAATCAGCGCCGAGACTGCGCGCGCGTTCATGATCGGATTTGCGCCGAGCCGGCCGGCGTCGCTGGCGAAGGCGCTGGAAAAGCGCGGACTGCGAGAGGCGGGCGTGAAAGTGGGGCTGGTCAAAAAGGACGGCGCTGAGGCCTACGACATGTTTCACGCGCGCGTGATGTTCCCGATTCGCGACGCGCAGGGGCGCGCGATCGCATTCGGGGGCCGCGTGCTCGACGCGCGCCTGCCCAAGTACATCAACTCGCCCGAATCGCCGCTGTACTCGAAAGCGCGGACTCTGTACGGACTGTTCGAAGCGCGCCAGGCGATCTCGTCAAGCGCGTCGGCGGGAAAGGACCGCGCGATTATCGTCGAGGGTTACTTCGACGTGATTGCGCTGTGGCAGGCGGGGTTCAAGGAGGCGGTGGCGGGATGCGGCACGGCGCTGACGGTCGAGCAGTTGCGCGCGCTGAGCAGATACACGAAAAACGTGATCGCGTGTTTCGACGGCGACGCGGCGGGACGCAAAGCGTCGATGCGGGCGCTGGAGATTTTTTTGCAGGCGGGGTTGCTGGGCCGCGGGATTTTTATTCCGTCGGGTTTCGATCCCGATACGTTCGTGCGCGAGCGCGGCGCGGGCGCATTCGCAGAGCTGACGGACAAATCCGAGTTGCTGGTCGATTATTTTCTCAGCGAACAAGCCGGAGAGGCGCGCGGATCGATCGCCGAGCGGGCGCGTGCGGCGAATCGCGTGGCCGAGATGCTCAAGCTGGTCGATGATCCGTTCCAGTTCGATTTGCTGGCGCGTAAAGCCGCCGACCTGCTCTCGATCGGCGAGGAAGTCCTGCGCAAAGAAGCGCGTGGATCGCAATCAGGAGCCACACGTCACACACCGTCGCGGTTCGCGCGCGACCGCGCGGCGACCGCGAATCCGCCTGCGGCGTCGAGCGCCGGCGACGGCGGCGCGAAGGCCGAGATTGGCCTGGTCGCGATTGCACTGTTGCATCCTGAACTGCGCGCCGAGATTGCACAGTCGGGCGCGACCGCGAATTTCGAGGAGATCCGGCTGGGCGGCGTGCTCGCCGACCTGTGCCGGACCGACGAAGCATACACTGCGCTTGAACAATGGATTGCGGAGCGGCTGTCGGCCGAGGAGCAAAGCCGAATCAGCGAGTTTGCGGTCGGTCCGCTGACCGATGACATCGGCGGCGACACTGAGAAAACTCCCAATGAGCTGGAAAAATGCCGGGCGCTGGTCCTCGACTACGCCGGCGCGCTCGATCGGCGCCGCCGCGCGCATGAACTGGGGCGGCTGCGCGAGAGCGCAGTGGATGCGCCGGGCGCGCAAGCGGTGATCGATCTCAGACGGCGGGGCCGCGGCGCGTGAGCGGAGGAAAATACACTTTATTGAATGTGGAACCCACCGTGATTGAATGTGAAACCCTGCGCGGGTTTCACCCTTCCGCGGCAGGGCTGAGCCCTGCACCCGGTAACGAATCGAAAAATCCGCGCGGCGCGTCTTTTTCTCTCGGGCGTAATACCGGCCAGCCGTGCCAACGGCCAGGAGTGACCCCCTGCACCCGCAGTGAGAAGACGCGAAAATCTGCGCAGCGCATCTTTTCGCGACTACGCAATAGATGAGCCCGCGGGCGCGCGGTTTCTTAATATTGGCCAGCCGTGCCAACGGCCAGGGGTGACCCCTGCACCCAGTATTAAGGCCGCCCGCCGTTGGCGGGCGGTCGTTGGCACGACGGGAGATGAGTTGAACTGATGATCCGACGATCAGCCCTTAAGTATTCTGCGCGAACTTGCTACCATCAGGGCATCCTGATGCATTTCAGAGGGCCCATAGCTCAGCCAGGTTCAGAGCTGCCGGCTCATAACCGGCTGGTCCCAGGTTCAAATCCTGGTGGGCCCATACCATTCGTTTCCGAGTTCCGCAGCACCGCCCGACGGGCGTTGTCACCGCATCACGACGACGAAAAAAAACTCTGCGCGAGGCGCACAAGCTAATGGAGTGGAGAATTGCGTGAAGAGATAAACCGGCTGATGGACCTCCAGATCATCGACCGGCAACTGCAAGAGCTGGAGCAATCGCTGACGTCGATTGCCGGGCGAGTTGACCAACTTCGCGATGAGAACCAGAACAACCAGGCCCAACTCGATCGCCTTACCGAAGAAGACAAGGAAATAACCGCCGCGCGCAAAAAGGCCGAGCGTGAACTGGCCGAGGGCGAAGTCAGAATCCGCAACAAGCGGATGCGATTGACGCTGGTCCGCAACGACAAGGAATTGCAGGCGCTGACGCATGAGATCGAGTCGCTGAAGGAGACCAATCAACGGCTCGAGAGCGAGCTGCTCATGTCGATGGAAGGCGCGGACGCGCGGACCGCGCGAATCAAAGAGCTCACCGAAGCGATCGCCAAGGGACGCGTCGAAGTGGCGGCGGCGGAAAAGGAAATCGCGGCGGAAGTCGAAGAGCTCAAGAGCAACATCGGCACGCATCGCAAGTCCCGCGAGAAGATCGCCGAGAATGTCGATGCGAGTTTGCTCGCGCGCTACCAGATGATTTTCAGCCGGCGCGCCGGCGTCGCGGTTGCGCTGGCCAAGGGCGGGACCTGCCAGGGATGCAGGATGCGGCTGCCGCCACAGCTATACAACGAGATCCAGAAGCATCTGCAGATACACTTCTGCCCGAATTGCCAGCGCGTTTTGTACTACGAAGAGCAGGCGGAAAAGCCGAACAGCGGGTGACCTCCTTCGGCGGGCTCCGGACAGCGGCATGAAGGAAGAATCACCTGCGCGGTGGGCGGCAGGGGCTGCGGCCCCTGCACCCGCAGTGAGAAGACGCGAAAATCTGCGCAGCGCATCTTTTCGCGACTACACGATGGCAGGGCTGAGCCCTGCACTCAGTATTCAGGCCGCCCGCCGTTGGCGGGCGCGGCCCCCTGCCACGGGCGCACGGTTTTTTAATACTGGCCAGCCGTGCCAACGGCCAGGGGTCACGCTTGCCCCTGATACCAAACAAAGATGCGGGACTTCGTCCCTGTTAGAAGGGGTAAATGGGGATCGAAAAGATGCTAGTCTAATCAGGCCGGAGTGAGTCGGGCGATCGCTTCCTGAACAAGGAAGAGGAAAGTCCGGGCTCCATAGGGCAGGATGGCCGTTAACGGCGGCGCGGAGCGATCCGCGGAAAGTGGCACAGAAAATACACCGCCCGAAAGGGTAAGGGTGAAATGGCGGGGTAAGAGCCCACCGGCGCGCGAGCGATCGTGCGCGCATGCCAAACCCCATCCGGAGCAAGACCAAATAGGAGGCTGAGCGGCCCGCTCTTAAGGCCTCGGGTATGGTCGCATGAGCCGGCGAGCAATCGACGGCCTAGAGGAATGATCGCCGCCCGCAAGGGCACAGAACCCGGCTTACAGACTCACTCCGGTCTTTTCAGGTTAAGTGTGTCGCGCGCTACTGCGGCCCGTAGTTCGCCAATGAATCGCGCGCAATGTGTTTTTTCAGGGGACGTGCAATGTGCCGGCGTGGTGCAGGGTTTGGGCACGCAGACGGGAGGCGGCGGCCTCGAGCGGTTTCAAAATCGCGGTGCCTGAGGTCACGTAGCGGGAGACTCGCGAGAGGGCGGCCAGGTCGCGCACGCCGGCTTCGATTTCCGGCGCGATCGCAAGCTTGACGCCGGGCGGAAGTTCGCGGGCGAAGGCCGCGACGCGCTCGATCTCGTCGAGGGTCCGGTCGCGATACTGCTCGAAGTGATGGACCAGCCGGCCGAATCCGGCGTCGTCGCCGTCGTCTCTGGCGAGCGACGATCTCAATTCCGAAATTTCCGCGAGATGACTCAACGGCCGCTCGGCAAAATCCGCGACGGCCGACCAGGTGCGCTCGTCAAGGAACCGATTGATCACTATCGCGGCGAGCTTGAGTCCTTCGGAGTCCATCTGGGCAAGCAGCTCGCGGGCCTGGCGGATGCGATCGGGTTCCGCCGTCGTCACCATCACGAACCGAACGGCGGGCGAATGCAGCAGCGCTTCGGTCTTGCGCAGGCGATCGACGATTGCGTCCATGCTGTCGGCGGCGGCGGCGAAGAAATCCGTGATGGTCGAAAGCACGCTGCCGCCGACAAAGCGTTCGAGCTCGCGCACGACAAATTGCGCCGCCTTGCTGGCGACCCTCATCGCAATCCGCCCGGCAGAGAGCGACGGCGTAAAGAGCCATCGCGCAGTCCGCGAATCGAGCAGGCGAATGAGCCGCGCGGGAGTTTGCAGAAACTCGAAGGAGTGCGACGCGGGGGGAGTGTCCACGACTTCGAGCTCGAAGGCGCCGGTCTGATGAAGATCGTAAAGTTGCTGGAGCGCGGCGAAGGCTTCGGAGCCGGCGAACTCGGCGGTCAGGCTTTTGTAGAATGGATTGTCGAAAATCCTGCGGCGCGTCGCCGGGTCGGCAATAAAGCGCTCGACGATGGCGTCCCAGGCGCCGGTCACGTCGAGCATCATCGCGGAGAGCCGAAGCTGGCGGCCAAGTCCGGCCGCGGCAAGCTGCCGGCCGCCGATTCGGGTCGGCTGGCCGCCCAGGTGCGCCAGGCATAGCGCGTCACGCAGGCGCTCGGAAGGGTCGACGGTTATCACCGCGGTGTTGAGATTGGCAGATGCGCCTGCGAGTCCGAGCGCGGCGGCGATGGTGGTTTTACCGACGCCGCCGGTGCCGAGCAGAATCGGGATCGAGCCCTTGGTGAGCAGGTCTTTCAAGACATCGTCTCCGCTTTCAGGGCCACGATAGCAGGCTCTGCGAATGGACGCATCGCAGGACAACGCGTTGTCATCGCGAGATGTAAAAGTGCCGACCGTCGATTAGACGGCTTCACGCATGGGGAATAGAATGCTGGCCGGGGAATCAGGGGGCGCCAGATGGCAATAGAATTCGTGGCAGCAGTTGTGGTCGGTGCTTTCCTCGGGATTGCAATTGGATGGTTGCTGGCGCAGCGGAATACGACGCGTCTCAAGGTACGGCTCGAAGAAGCCGAAAAGCGCCTTGAAGAGGAGAAAGGCCTGCTCGACAAAGCCAAGGAGCAGCTCTCTGACACTTTCCGAGCACTCGCCGCCGACGCCCTTCATCAGAACAACGACGGATTCCTGGCGCTTGCGACCGAAAGACTCAACACCGTCAGAAGCGAGGCGGCAGGCGAGCTTGAAGCGCGCAAGCAGGAAATCGAAACGCTGGTGAAACCGCTTGGCGATTCACTCGCCGAAATGACGAAGCAAATCCGGTCGCTGGAACAGGCTCGGAGCACGGCTTACGGAACGCTGACTGAGCAAGTGAGGTCGCTGATATCCACGCAGGATTTGCTCCGAACGGAGACGGGAAACCTGGTAAAGGCGCTGCGTGCCCCAATCGTGCGCGGACGATGGGGCGAAGTTCAGCTCAAGCGCGTCGTGGAATTGGCCGGGATGATCGAGCGATGCGATTTCTTTCAGCAGGAGAGCGTGGATACCGAGACCGGAAGGCTCAGGCCCGATATGCGCGTCCAACTTCCCGGCGGCAAGAATATCGTGGTCGATGCAAAAGCGCCGCTGCAGGCGTATCTCGATGCTCTGGAAGCACCGACCGATGATTTGCGAATGACGAAGCTGAAGGAACATGCGCGGCAGGTGCGCGATCATATGGTCAAGCTCGGTGCGAAGAACTATTGGGACCATCTGCAGCCGACGCCTGAATTCGTCGTGATGTTCCTTCCGGGCGAGGCCTTCTTCAGTGCCGCGCTCGAGCAGGATCCGTCCTTAATCGAACAGGGAGTGAATCAGCGCGTGATTCTTGCCACGCCGACTACGCTGATCGCAGTGCTTCGTGCGGTGGCCTACGGGTGGCGTCAGGAGCAGCTTGCGGAGAACGCGCAGCGCATCGCCGACCTTGGCAAGGATTTGTACGAGCGCATGGGCACCATGGCAGAACACATCGAAGATATTGGCGGCGATCTCAACAGAGCCGTCGGCTCGTACAACAAAGTGGTCGGTTCGCTGGAACGGATGGTTCTTCCCGCGGCGCGCCGGTTCAAGGAACTCGGCGTCGGCGGCAACAAGCAGATACCCGAACTGAATCCGGTCGATAACGTGCCGCGCCAGTTGAGCCCGGCAGCGATCCCGGAAACCGAGCGCGACGACGATTAGCCGCGCGCTGGCGTTTTTCACCTATTCCGATTCCTGATCCGACGGGGGCGGGGGCTTCAGTTGGCTGCGCTCCTTTCCCGCGACGATCCATCGCTCGACTTCGCGGCGCTCGTGCTTCAAGAATCCCGCGATTGCGCGCTTGAGATCCGGGTTGGAGACGTAGTGGATGCTGCGGGTGAGTGCGGGGTCGAAGCCGCGCAGCCATTTGTATTCGCCGCCGGCGCCGGGCTCGTAACGCGCAATGCCGCTCAGAATCGAGTGCTCGATGCCGGCGTAGTAGCAGACGTTGAAGTGCAGGAAGCGGACCTCGCGCAGGCATCCCCAATAGCGGCCGTACATCACGTTGGCCTTGGCCAGGTTGACGGCGCCCGCGATCAGTTCGCGTCCGGCGTACGCGCCGATGAAAACCATGTTGCGTTTGAAGGATTTGCGGATGAGGTCGAAAAATTCCTCGGTGAGATATCGACGGCCCCAGTATAGCTTTTCGATCGTCGAGCAATAGATTCGATACATCTCGGGGAACATCCGATCGGGAATTTCCTCGCCGGCGATCGACGCGGATGTGGATGCCCTGCTCGTCCATCGCGGCGCGTTCGTGGCGGACGGCGGTGCGCCGCTTGTGCTTGAGCCGGTTCAGATAATCGTCGAAGGTCGCGAAGCCCGCGTTATGCCAATGGTACTGATAGCCGAGCCGCTCCATGAATCCGATCGGCGCGAGCGCGGCAGCTTCGTCGGGCTGGCAAAAATTGACGTGCACACTCGACAGCTTGTTGTCCTCGCAGATGGAGGTGAGCGCGAGGCCGAGCAGATTGATGAGGCCGGCTCGATCCGACCCCGGCGCGGTTAGAAATCGGCGTCCGGTATGCGGCGTGAACGGCACGCCGACCAGAATCTTGGGGAAGTAGCGGATCCCGGCGCGCTCGGCCGCGTCGGCCCATCCATGGTCGAAGACGAACTCGCCCATGCTGTGGGTCTTGAGGTAGAGCGGGGCCGCGGCGACGATTCGCTTGCGGGGCGCCTCTCGAACCACGAGATGATACGGGGCCCATCCGGTGTCGCGGCGCAGCCGATCCGGAATGCTCCATCGCATACAGCCAATCCCATTCGACGAACGGGGAATCGTCGGGGGCGAGCAGGGCGTCCCACGCCGCGCGGGGAATTTTGTCGATTCCCTCGACGATCGCGACTTCGAGTCTGGGCGCGGAATCATTCATGGCAAAGTTTCAATTTTTCACTCCCACCGCTTGAGCAAATCACAACAGTCAAAATATCAGACTTATCGCAACCGAACCGATTTTTGCCGGATGCTCACCAGGCACGCTCGAATTTGATATTATATTTACAGACGGAGCGAGGCGCTCCGAGCGACAGAGGTGCGATGGCGGATTTCGTGCGCAAGCGGACGGTTTCGGCGCGAATCACCGGCGACGACGGCGATGGCCGTTCCGGCGGCGGCGATATCGCTACCGAGCGCAAGACCCGGACCAAGTCGAAGACCGCCAAACCGCCTCTGTACAAGGTTATTTTGCTCAACGACGACTACACGCCGATGGAGTTCGTCGTCGAAGTGTTGAAGGCGGTGTTTCACAAGCAGCATGCCGAGGCGACCCGAATCATGCTCCACGTGCATCAGAACGGGATGGGCGTGGCGGGCGTGTATCCATTCGAAGTCGCGGAGACCAAGACCAATACCGTCGAGGAACTGGCGCGTGAGGCCGAGTATCCGCTCAAGTGCGTGATGGAAAAGGAGTGAGCAGGCGATAGCATCGATGGCTGCGTCGAATAACAACATCATGATCAGCCGCGAACTGCAGGTGACGCTGCAACTCGCGATGACCGAAGCCGTCAACCGGCGCCACGAGTTCGTGTGCCTGGAGCATCTGCTGTTCGCGATGCTCCACGACGTGACGACGAGCCACGATTCTGAAGAATTGCGGCGCCGATCTGGACGGGCTGCGGCGCAAGCTGGCGCATTACCTCGACGAGCAGGTCGAGCGGATGCCCAAGGGCGAGGAAGTGTCGCCGCGCTACGCGATCGGGGTGCAGCGGGCGCTGCAGCGGGCGGCGTTGCACGTGCAATCGGCGGGGCGGCAGGAAATCACCGGCGGCAACGTGCTGGTCGCGATGTTCCATGAAACCGAATCGCCGGCGATTTTCTTTCTGCAGGAGCAGGGCGTCACGCGCTTCGACGTGATCAATTTTATCTCGCACGGGGTTTCGAAGACGGGCGCGGAAGACGACGAGGACGGCGAAGAATCCGACAAGGATTCGATCGATAGCGACGGCCACGAGCACGAAGGCGGTGACGAAGAAGGCGAGCGCAAGCTGTCGCCGTCGAAGGCGCTCAATACTTACGCGATCAACCTGGCCAAGCGCGCGGCGGAGCGGAAAGATCGATCCGCTGGTCGGCCGCAAGAAGGAACTCGAGCGCGCGATGCACGTGCTGCTGCGCCGGCGCAAGAACAATCCGGTCTTCGTGGGCGAGGCAGGGGTCGGCAAGACCGCGCTGGCCGAGGGACTGGCGCTGGCAATTCACAAGGGCGACGTGCCCGACGCGCTCAAGGGCGTCGAGATCTACGCGCTCGACATGGGCGCGCTGCTGGCGGGGACGCGGTTTCGCGGGGACTTCGAGCAGCGGCTCAAGGCGGTCATCAAGGCGGTAGTCGGCGACTCGAAGCGGATTTTGTTCATCGACGAGATTCACACGATCGTCGGCGCCGGCGCGGCGTCGGGCGGCACCATGGATGCGTCGAACCTGCTCAAGCCCGCGCTCGCGTCGGGCGACCTGCGATGCATCGGATCGACGACCTACCAGGAATACAAGCGCTCGTTCGACAAGGACAAGGCGCTGGCGCGGCGCTTCCAGCGAATCGACGTGGTCGAGCCGACGCAGGACGAGACCGTGCAGATTCTGGACGGCATCAAGTCGTACTACGAGAAGCATCACAACGTCCGCTACACGAATTCGGCGATCAGATTGGCGGTCGAGCTGTCGGCGCGCTACATCAACGACCGCTTCCTGCCCGACAAGGCGATCGACGTGATGGACGAGGCCGGCGTCGCGGGGCATTTGCGCGGCGCGGGCAGCGACGGAACCGGTGACGGTCGGCACGCGCGACGTGGAGCGGACGGTCGCGCGGATGGCGAAGATTCCCGGAGCGGACGGTGTCGGCGACCGATCGCGGACGGCTGCAGACGCTCGACGAGGATATGAAGCAGGCGGTCTTCGGACAGGACGAGGCGATCAACGCGGTCGCGCGCGCGATCAAGCTTGGCGCGCTCGGGCCTGGGCCATCCCGACAAGCCGGTCGGCGCGTTTTTGTTCGCCGGACCGACGGGCGTCGGCAAGACGGAAGTCGCGCGGCAGCTCGCGAAGGTGATGGGCGTCGAGTTCATTCGCTTCGACATGAGCGAGTACATGGAGCGGCACACCGTTTCGCGCTTGATCGGCGCGCCGCCGGGATACGTCGGTTTCGATCAGGGCGGATTGCTCACCGACGCGATCAACAAGACGCCGCATTGCGTGCTGCTGCTCGACGAGATCGAAAAGGCGCATCCCGATTTGTTCAGCATCCTGTTGCAGGTGATGGATCACGCCACGCTCACCGACAACAACGGGCGCAAGGCCGATTTCCGCAACGTGATCCTGGTGATGACGACCAACGCCGGCGCACAAGAACTGTCGCGCGCGATGATCGGTTTCCACGGCGGAACCGGGCAGGGAAATCCCAAGAGCGTGCTCGAGAGGATGTTCGCGCCGGAGTTCAGAAACCGGCTGTCGGCGACGATCGAATTCGCGCCGCTGAGTCCGCCGGTTATGGAACGGGTGGTGGACAAGTTCATCGCGGAACTTGCAGGAGCGCCTCGACAAGCAGAAGGTCACGCTGACGGTGACGCCGGCGGCGAAGAAATGGCTGGCGGAACATGGCCACGATCCGCGCTTCGGCGCGCGCCCGCTCGGGCGGTTGATCGAGAACGAGATCGCGCGGGTGCTCGCGGACGAGGTGCTGTTCGGCCGGCTGACGAAAGGCGGCAAGGCGACGGCGGACCTCGACGGCGACAAGCTCGCGTTTTCGTACGAGCCGAATCCGGCACGCCAGCCCGCGCCGGTCGCGTGAGCTAATCCGCGGCCAGGCCCGCTTCGGTGAGGCGAGCCTCGAGAAGCCCGATTCGATCGTGGCCCCAGAACGGTTCGCCGTCGAAGAAGAACAGCGGCACGCCGAAGACGTGGTCGGCGGCGGCCTCGTCCTGAGCGCGCTGATAGGCGACGGCGCCCTCGCCTGAAAGAAATTTGCGATAGTCGCCGGCGGACATGCCGAGGCTTGCGATTACGCCCGCGACCGCGTCGGGCTCGTCGATCTCGAGTTCGCGGCGAAAGAACAGCTCGTACGCTCGACGGCTGTAATCGAGCAGGCGGCCGTGCTTTTCCGCGAAGAGGCCGCCGATCAGCGCCGGCGTCGTGTCGT
This sequence comes from uncultured delta proteobacterium, assembly GCA_963743865.1. GTDB lineage: Bacteria > Desulfobacterota > Binatia > Binatales > Binataceae > Binatus. Next base: position 1,524,879 of record CAVURG010000006.1, on the reverse strand, counting down.
AAACCTTCAACGGCCCTCGAATGACCAGGCCGCGCGGCTTGGCCCATCGCCGCGCGTCGAGATACGAGTATCGCGCCTTGTGTTCGGAGTAGAGACTGCGCTCGCCTTTGCCCTTGATTCGAAGCTGGAACGGAATCCATCGGATGCGAATTCGAAACCGCTGTTCGAGCGCGAAGGCGGGATCGAATGCGAGGTAGGCGAACGGACTCTTGTAGTCCGAGTACATCTTCACTTCTTTCGCTTGCATGAGATGGATTTCGCGGCGCGTAATTTTTTTCAGCTCTGATCCGCGGGCTTTTGCAGTATCGTCGGATGCACCCATTCGGGGCCGCCGGTTTCGGGATGATCGATGTTGTAATGCAAGCCGCGCGACTCACGCCGGCTCATCGCGGATCGCACGACCAGCTCGGCGACCATTGCCAGGTTGCGCAACTCGATCGTGTCGGCGTCGAGCAGGTGGTCCCAGTAGTAGCTGTGGATCTCGTCCTTGAGCAGCTCGATGCGGCGAATCGCGCGCTCGAGCCGCCGGTCGCTGCGCACGATGCCGACGTAGTTCCACATCAGGCGGCGAATCTCGTCCCAGCTCTGCGTGATCATCACGCGCTCCTCGCTGCGGATCGCGCGCCCGGGGTCCCACTCGGGAAATTCGGGCGGCGCGCCGCCGCCCGAGGCGACGATTTCGCGCGCCGCGGCAAACCCGCGCCGGCCCATCACGGCGGCCTCGAGCAGCGAGTTCGAGGCGAGCCGGTTGGCGCCGTGCAGCCCGGTCATCGCGACCTCGCCGGCTGCGTACAGGCGCGCAATCGAGGTGCGTCGCGTCGAGATCGGTCTGCACGCCGCCGCACATGTAGTGCGCCGCGGGCACCACCGGAATCGGTCCTTTGGTCAGGTCATATCCAAAGCTCAAGCATCGCTTGAAGATATTCGGGAACCGCCGCCGGATGAAATCGGCGTCGCGATGGCTCAAATCGAGATACACGAAGTCCAGCCCGTGGCGTTTCATCTCGGAATCGATCGCGCGCGCAACGATGTCGCGCGGCGCCAGCTCGGCGTCGGGATGGTAGCGCTTCATGAACGGGGTGCCGTCGGGCAATTTCAGAATCGCGCCCTCGCCGCGCAGCGCCTCCGAGATGAGAAACGACTTGGCGGCGGGATGATACAGGCAGGTGGGATGGAACTGGTAGAACTCGAGGTTGGCGACCGCCGCGCCCGCCCGATACGCCATCGCGACGCCGTCGCCCGACGCGATATCGGGATTGGTGGTGTAGAGATAGACCTTGCCGGCGCCGCCCGTCGCCAGCATCGTGGCGCGCGAAATCACTTTGCGGATTTCGTGAGTGTTGCGGTCGAGCGCATAGACGCCCCAGCATGCGCCCGGCTTTCCCGCGGCGGCGGTCTCGACCAGCAGATTGATCGCGACGTGATTTTCCAGAGTGCGGATGTTCGGCCGCGCGGCGGCGGCCTCGCTCAGCGCGCGCATGATTTCGCGGCCGGTCAGGTCCTGCGCGTGCAGCACGCGGCGATGGCTATGGCCGCCCTCGCGGCCCAGGTCGTATTCGAGTTCGCTGTCGTCGGGCCGCCGGTCTCGACGCGGGTGAAGCGAGTGCCGAGCCGGATCAATTCGCGGACCGCCTCGGGACCCTCGCGAACGATGGTCTCGACCGCGGCGCGATCGCACAGGCCGGCGCCGGCCCGCAGCGTGTCGTCGACGTGCGATTCGAACGAGTCGTCAACGCTCCACACGCTGGCGATGCCGCCCTGCGCGTAGGCGGTGTTGGCCTCGGAACTGCCGGCCTTGGTCAGGACGGTGACGGTGCCGGCTTCGGCGGCCTTGATCGCGAAGATCAGGCCCGCGATGCCGCCGCCGATTACCAGGAAGTCGCTGGACAGTTGCGCATTATGCCTCATCAGGTGGCCTCGGCCGCGCCGGCGGGGTGAATCGCGGAGCGCGGCGTTGTGTCAAAATGACGCTACTCGGTCTGCGCTCGGCCAGTCAAGGCGATCGAGCGGCTGCGATTTGCCAGCTTGATTCGATTCAAATATTCTCGAAGGTGCGGATCGCAGCGAAAAACGAAACCTTCGCTTCGCAGTTTCGTAGAGTTACAGACAGGCCAAGCCCGTGCCGATGACACCGCCAAATATTCTCACGCTGCTGCGGATCGCCACCGCGCCGATCCTGATCTGGATCCTGATGCACAGCGGGCCGGCCGCCTCGTGGCTTGCGGCCGGGGTGTTCTTCATCGCAACGGTCAGCGATTTTTTCGACGGCTACCTCGCGCGCAGCTACGACTCGGTCACCACGCTCGGCAAGTTTCTCGATCCGATGGCCGACAAGCTGGTGGTCGCGACGGCGCTGATCATGCTGGCCGGGATGGCGCGAACGCCGCACGTGCCGGCCTGGATAGTGGTGGTGCTGGTGACGCGCGAAATAATGGTGACGGGACTGCGCGCGGTCGCGGCGGCCGAAGGGTTAATCGTGGCCGCCGAGGAGCTGGGCAAGTACAAGATGGCGTTGCAGTCGATCGCGATTCAGGGTCTGCTGATTCATTACACGTATTTGCACGTCGATTTCTTCGCCGCCGGGATGTTCGTGCTGTGGATCGCGATGGCGGTGAGCGTATGGTCGTGCGTGGATTACTATGTGCGAGTGGTAGTGGCGCTGCGGCCAAAACCAATTACTGCGGCGGGCAAGCGGGCGGCGATTTGACAGACGCTCCGGCGCCGGATAATCAAATGAGTCCGTCGCGGCGGTTTCGAGAGCGGGTGTAGCTCAGTTGGTAGAGCGCGTGCTTGCCAAGCACGAGGTCGTCGGTTCGAAACCGATCACCCGCTCCATGAATCGCGACGGACGTCCTTTTTCGGCTGTGCACTCCGGGAATCGATCTCACATCATAGCGGGAGATGAGGTCTCTTCTCCATGTCCGAGAAAGTAAGCCCGCTGGCCGGAAAACCCGTCGATCAATCGCAACTTGTCGATATCCCGCGACTGATCACGGCCTACTACAGCCTCACGCCCGACGCGAACAATCCCGCGCAACGAGTCGCGTTCGGCACTTCGGGGCATCGCGGCTCCTCGTTCGACAGCGCGTTCAACGAAGCGCACATCCTGGCGATCAGCCAGGCGATTTGCCTCTATCGTAAAAGTAAAAATATCAACGGTCCGCTTTACCTCGGGATGGACACGCATGCGCTCTCGGTCCCGGCGTTGGCCAGTGCGCTCGAAGTGCTGGCTGCCAACGGGGTCGAGACGATGGTGGATAGCGGGGGCGGATACACGCCGACGCCGGCGATTTCGCATGCGATCCTGACTTACAATCGCGGGCGCAAGAGCGGGCTGGCGGATGGGATCGTGATCACGCCGTCGCACAATCCGCCGTGCGATGGCGGCTTCAAGTACAATCCGCCCAATGGCGGCCCGGCTGATTCCGCCGTCACCGATTGGATTGGGAATACGGCCAATGAATTTCTCAAGGCCGATCTTGCCGGGGTGCGGCGCGTTGCGTACGAGCGGGCGCGCACGGCGGCGACGGTTCATAGCCACGATTACATCAGCGCTTACGTCGGCGATCTCGGCAATGTCGTCGACATGGAGTCGATTCGCGGCGCGGGCGTGCGGGTCGGAATCGATCCGCTCGGCGGTGCGGCGGTGGGCTACTGGCCCGCGGTGATCGAAAAGTACGGAATCAAGGCGACGGTGGTCAGCGACGTGGTCGATCCGACGTTTCGCTTCATGACCGCCGACTGGGACGGGAAGATCAGGATGGATTGTTCGTCGCCGTACGCAATGACGCGCTTGCTTGCGATTCGCGATCGTTTCGACGTCGCGTTCGCCAATGACACCGATGCCGACCGGCACGGAATAGTCACTCGCTCGAGCGGACTGATGAATCCGAATCACTATCTCGCGGTCGCGATCGCATACCTGTTTCGCAATCGAACCCGATGGCGCAAAGATGCGGCGGTGGGCAAGACTGTGGTGAGCAGCGCCATGATCGATCGCGTCGCGGCGAGCCTTGAACGCAAGCTCGTGGAGACTCCCGTCGGCTTCAAGTGGTTCGTGGACGGGCTGATCGACGGTTCGGTGGGATTTTGCGGCGAGGAAAGCGCCGGCGCGTCATTTCTGCGCACCGATGGAACCGTGTGGACGACAGACAAGGACGGACTCATCCTCGGCTTGCTGGCCGCCGAGATGACCGCGCGCGCGAGGCGCGACCCCGGCGCGGCGTACGATGACCTGACGCGTGAGTTCGGTGCGCCGGCGTACGAGCGTATCGACGCACCGGCCACGCCCGCACAGAAGGAAATTCTGAAGAAGCTGACACCCGACCAATTGAATGAGCGCGAACTTGCGGGCGAGAAAATTGTCAAAACATTGACCGTTGCGCCCGGCAACGCAGCACCAATCGGCGGAATCAAGGTGATAGCGAAGAGCGGATGGTTCGCGGCGCGTCCGTCGGGCACTGAAGAGGTTTACAAGATATACGCGGAGAGCTTTCGCGGGGCCGATCATCTGCATCGGATTCAGGCCCAGGCGCAGGAACTGATCGCGCGAGTCTTCAGGCAGGCCGAATCGTCGCCGGCGGAGCGGGCCGGCGGCAGCTAATGTGCGGACGATTTACAATCACGCGCCGCGACGGCAATTCGATAGCGGCCGAACTCGGCGTCCCGGCGGACTCCAGCCGCGCAGACTTTTCGCTGAGTCTGTGGATCCGAAGCGGCTCAATTGATGGACTTTCGCGCGCGTGATAGTTGATCGGATTCGGTCGCGACGAAGATCGAGAGCGGGGCGGCGTACCCAAGTGGTTAAGGGAGAGGTCTGCAAAACCTCCATGCATCGGTTCGAATCCGATCGCCGCCTCCAACACTCCCAGCAATTTCAGGGGCTGTTTTTGGGAACCCAGGTCGGCCAACAGGGAGCACTTTCGAACCGCCCGGCACGTACTATGCGAAACGACTGATAATCCTTGTGTCGAGTGTTCGATTCACTCCATCCCCACCAATAGGCTGCGATTTCACGAGAGATTATGGAAATACCTGAAACGATGTTATCTACTTTACGGGCCAGATGGACAATTTGTGTCCGCGCGGATTGAGTTTTGAACAGGGACACCCGTCTTCAGCCAAAACAGGATTTGCAGGTTTGGGTCGAGGCATGTCAAAATAAGCTTAAACACGTATATATCCTGTGTGCATTGCCTAATGGTATGATTTTCCACCAGATTGTGGATATGGGAGGAGTTATGGCTATTGGAAAACTGATGGCGAAGGCCGCAAGCGGAGCGGCGATCTTTCTGATCGCGGTTGCCCCTGCTGCCCTCGCAAAGACCAAGGACTCGGGAAGCCTTTCGATAGAATGCCTGACGCAGGATACGGCCCTTCAGGCTTCCGAAGGTCTAACCGCTGGTACGGCAGCCGCGAAGGTCACCATCGCGCCGGCCAGCCTCTGGCCGCCCAATCACAAGCTGCGCACCGAGGACATCACCATGACGTTGCCAGCGGCGGCCAGCAGCGCCATCGACGTGAGCCTCCAGGTCACCGACATTACCGACGATCAGGTTGACCAAGACAATGGCAAAGGCAGCGGATGCGGAAAGCCGACCTCCAAGCAAGGCGAGGACTGGTCGCCGACAGTTTTCCCTGGCGCGGTCTCGACCGGCACGCTTGAGACTACCACCGACTCGCTGGCGTTGGACGGCGTGGAACTGCGGTCGGAGCGCTGCGCGAAGCTTGGCACCCGCACCTACACGGTTACGGTGCAATGCTGCGACACCACTAACTCGGTGTGTGACACAGTGGGTACGGTCAACGGGGTCACGCTCGATTCGCTGCCAGAACTGAACGTTATAGTCCGCAAGTCCCGGAAGAGTCACTAGAAGTCTGAGGCTCGCGCGCGCCCGACACCGTTGTCTCGCGTGCCAGAGGCACATAGTCGCGGCGCAAAGCGGTAGGACAAAGGATTCCGTAGCCTTTGCTCCGAGGTTAGACCACGCATATCGTGGCTAACCCCGTGATTATTGATGAAGGCCGACCTAACGCGGAGGGGGCGATTCCTAGGGGGCGGGGGGCATTGCCAGATGATGGTCCGGTTTCACCTGTAGCTTGACCAGGCAGGGCGGGCCGTCTTCGCCGTAGCAGAGATTACTCACTTCGCCTAGTTTTGGATCGGGGTCGTCGTGGGTGTAGCCGGGACATATCCAATGGCCGCCCGATCCCCGGTAAAGAGCGACCGCGAAATATCTGCCCGCCGCAAGATTCCCTGCCGCTGGATCGCCGCGAGACGAGAGAACGCGCGAGTTGACGATATCGAATCCGTCATTCGCCGCGTCGGGCGAGTACTGCATGAAGAAAATTCGCCATTGCCGTCCGGGCCGCGCGCTCACCTGGTATTCCATCGAGCGATCGGACGAGAACACCGGCTTGTCGCGGCATAGCCACGGCCGCGCCTCCACCGCCAAGGCGGGGCTTGCGATCAGCATCGCAATCGATGCGGCGATCGGGAAGTATCGTCCAATTCTCAAAATGTTCATGACTCTTTCACTTTTCCCGGCCCGCGATCGCGATGATGCGGCCGACGATCTCGCCGAGGTTGGAGTCCTTGGGCGTGAAGACCGCCTTGACGCCAAGCTCGAGCAGCGCTTTGCGATCGGCTTGCGGGATTATTCCGCCGATCACGAGTGACACGTCGCTCGCGCCGCGATTTTTCAGCAGCGCGATCGTCTCGCGCGCGATGGACATGTGGGCGCCCGCGAGGCTCGAGATCGCGAGCACGTCGGCGTCTTCCTCGAGCGCGGTGGCAACCATCTGCTCCGGCGTCTGCTTGAATCCCGCCAGCACCACTTCCATCCCGGCCTGCATGCACGCGTGCGCGAGCAGCTTTATCGCGTTGATATGTCCGTCGAGGCCCGCCTTGCCGAGCGCGATGCGAATTTTGCGCGCCGATCCGGCGACCGGCACCTTGAGCGCGCCGACGCTGACGCTGGTTTCGAGAATCGGCGGCGTATAGCGGCCGCGGCTGACGCGCACCAGCGAATCGGTCCATTCGCCGACGGTGCCGCCGGCGCGGGCGAGCTCGATAGTCGCCTCGATGAGTCCGCGGTCGCTGTCGTTGTTAATTGCGGCGGCGCGTTCGAGCGCCTCGCGGGCTTTGGACACGGCGGTCTGGTCGCGCGCCGCGCGCCATTGCTTTATCGACTCGATGCGTTCTTTTTCCTTGAGCGCATTGCGCGGCGTGATCCGCGTTCGCTTTGGGCGGGGGCGTGAGTCCGATTTCGCCGGTGAATGCGTTGACGCCGATCTGCACGATCTCGCCCGACTCGACTTTCCGGTAACGCTCCGCAAGCTGGCGCGTCAGTTCGCCGCTGACTATTGAAATGGCGCGCGAGTAGCCGGCCTCGCGCAGCCGGATCGCGATTTCACGCGCGCGCGCCGCGGTCTCGGCGGTAAGCTTCTCGATAACTTTGCTGCCCTCGAAAATATCGCCGTAGCCCGCAAGTCCGGTCTCGTGCATCAGGACCTGCTGCGTGCGCAAGCTGAGTGTCTGCTCGGACTGGTCGGGCAGGGCGAGCGCCTCGCGAAAGCCCGGCAACTGGAGCGCGTTGACGCGCGCGTCGGCCGAGATGACGACCGGGAGCGCCTCGTACGCAATGCGGATGATGTTAACTTCGGGCTGCGGCTCGGTCAGCGTGAGCGAGCGCACCTGGCATCCGGCGCGAAAGGCGACGTTATCGACGCCGTACTCGGAAGCGCAAAGCTCCCGCCAGAGTTTGAAGTACGCGCGAATCTTGCAGATCTCGGGGACCAGCTCGATGCCGCTGTTGATGAAAAATGAAATGCGGCGGACGGTCTGCTCGAACGCGGCCGGGTCGAGCTTGGGGCGGATCGCGTCGAGAATCAGCAGCGCGTTGCCGAATGCGTAGCCGATTTCCTCGGCCGGACCGGCGCCGCTCTCCATGTAGTGGTAGCCGCAACAGTTGATCGGATTCCAGTTGGGCACGCGCTCGACGGTGAATCTAATCAACCCGGTGGAAAGGCGAAACGATAATTCAGGGTAAAAAATCGATGTACCGCGCGCGACGAATTCCTTGAGCAGATCGTTCTGCGTCGTGCCGCGCAGTTCAGTCCACGGCACGCCGTGCTTTTCCGCGACGACCAGGTAAAGCGCCAGGATGAACGGCGCGGTCGCGTTGATCGTCATCGAGGTATTGATCGACTGAAGCGGGATACGCTGGAACAGCCGCTCCATGTCGTTCCAGTGGCAAATCGAGACGCCGGCCTCGCCGACTTCGCCGCGCGCGACCGGAGCGTCGGGGTCGTAGCCGTTTTGAGTGGGCAGATCGAACGCGATCGAAAGGCCGCGCTGGCCCTGCTTCAAGTTTTCCAGGAAGCGCTCGTTGGCCTGGCGCGCGTCGCCGAAGCCCGCGTAAGTGCGGATGATCCACGGTTCACGGGCTTTGAGGCGAGCTTTTTTTCTGCGGTCGGGCATCGACTCAAGGTTAGTTGTCGAAGCGCCGCGATTCCAGCCGCTTTCCGACGGCCCGCCGATCAGCGCCGATGCGTCGCGCCGGCCGCGGTTTCATTTTCACGACTGCGGGCAAGGGCAAGCTCGGCGGCGATGCGATCGATGAGGTCGATTCCTGAGAGACCGCCATGCTCGGCGATTTCGAGCACCGGAGCGCCGGTCTCGACCCGGATTTTTGCGATCGCCTTGCGCGCGTCGGCCGCGCGACTCAGCTCCGACCTGGCCAGTTCGGCGAGATGCTCGAGGTCTTTCTTTCGCAAATGTGGTCCGCGACGGTTTTTCAGCGCCGCTATGTCATCGGCGTCGAACCCGGATCGCGGCGTTCGATTGAAAAGCACGGCGGCCGGGGCGAGATGAATGCGGCTCAAACTGGCGTGAGTCTCGATAGTCTCCGATATCGAAAGACTGTCCGCCGTCGTGACCTGGATGATTGCGCTACTGCGCCGGTCACGCATCATCCGCGAAATGTTGCCGGCTTCCACTCCGACCACGCTGTCGCCGAATGTCGAGCGCGCGGCCGTCGGCATCTTGAGCAGGCTCATCGCCTGGCCGCTGGCGGGCGCATCGACGATTATCATGCTCCGGCCGGGCAGCTTGGCGTCGGTCCGCCCGGCTTCATAGTAAACCTTTCCGAGCATCATCAGTTCGCGCAGCCCCGGCGCCGCTTGAACGAAAAATTGATAGAGGCGGCTGGCGAACACCGCTTTCAGCAGCATCCTCCCCGGCACCACCAGCCGCAGATATTCCTCGAGCGCGGCGCGCCCGTCGAGCGTCATCAGCGCGAGATTCGGCGCGACCTCGCGTGGGCACGAACGACGGCGCGACGCCGAAGCGTCGCGGCCAACGGCGCCCGCGCGTCGCATTCCATAATCAGTGCGCGCGCGCCCGACATTGCCGCGAGCTTGGCGAGCGCGGCGCTCACGGTAGTTTTGCCGACTCCGCCCTTGCCGAGCACGATCAGCACGCGTCGTGCGAGGATTTCGTTTAGCATTTGAGGGAAGCGGAACCAGCCGGGGGTTACCAGCGGATCAGATTCGCTCCCCAGGTGAGGCCGCCGCCGCACGCGTTCAGCATCACGATATTGCCGTCGTGAATTCGCCCCTGCTCGAGAGCCTCGTCGAGCGCGATCGGCACGGACGCGGCGGAGGTGTTGCCGTAACGATCGATATTGGTGAAGACTTTTTCCGGCGGCAGCCCGAGCCGCTCGGCGACCGCGGAAATAATTCGCATGTTGGCCTGATGCGGCACGAACAGGTCGATTTCTTCGAGCTTGACGCCGGCGCGTTCGGCCACCAGCCGGCTGATTTCTTCCATGCTCTTGACGGCGATCTTGAACAGCTCGGGTCCCTTCATCTGAATCGCGTCATCGGCGCATCGCCGCACTTCGGAATCGATCGTGCTGCGGGTTCCAGTCGAGCGGACCGAGAGCAGGTTCCAATGCTCGCCGGCGGAGCGCAGCAGGCTCGACAGCACTCCACGATTTCCCGGCTTCAGTGACCATCACGCACGCGCCCGCGCCGTCGCCAAACAGCACCGCGGTCCGGCGATCGCTCCAATCGACCATCGTCGAGAGCGCGTCGGCGCCCACCACCAGCACGCGCTTGAAGTCGCCGGCGCGCATCTGTGCGTCCGCGACTTGAAGCGCATAGACGAAGCCCGAGCAGGCGGCGGCGACGTCGAAGGCCGGCATCGAGGAAATGCCCAAGCCCTTCTGAATCTGGCACGCCAGCGACGGAAACGCGTACTCCGAGGAAACCGTGCCGACTATGATCGCGTCGAGCTCGCCCGGCTTGACGCCCGCCCGTTCGAGCGCCGTGCGGCTGGCGTCGGTCGCGATCTCCGCCAGCGACTCGCCCTGGCGCATCGCGTAGCGACTGCCGATTCCGGTGCGCGATCGTATCCATTGGTCGGAGGTGTCCATGTACCGCTCGAGATCCTTGTTGGTCAGAGCGGTGCGCGGGACGGCCCGTCCGGTGGCGACAATTCTTGAACCCATGATGGACCGGTCAGCTCTGGACGGCGGCCCTGAAGGCCAGCGTCGTGTTGGTGCCGCCAAACCCGAATGAATTGTTGAGCGCGATCCGGATGCTTGGCGGGTCGCGCCTTGTTGGGCACGTAATCGAGGTCGCATTCGGGGTCGGGAAATTCCTGGTTGATGGTCGGCGGCATCATCCCGCGATCGATCGCGAGGACCGTGTACACCGACTCGATCGCGCCGGCCGCGCCCAGCGTGTGCCCGGTCATCGACTTGGTCGAACTAATCGCAACTTTCGCGGCGCGCTCGCCGAAGACGCGCTTTACCGCCTGAGTCTCGGCGATATCGCCTTGCTCGGTCGAAGTGCCGTGCGCGTTGATATAATCGACCTCGTTGGGATCGAGATCGCTGTCTTCGAGGCACATCCGCATGCACTTGGCCGCGCCGCGCCCCTCGGGCGCGGGAGAGGTGATATGGTAGGCGTCGCTGTTGGCGGCGTAACCGCAGACCTCGGCGATGATCCTGGCGCCGCGCGCGATGGCGGCGTCGCGCTCCTCGAGGATCAGCGCCGCCGATCCTTCCGCCATCACGAATCCGTCGCGCTCCTTGTCGAATGGACGGCTGGCCTTCTCCGGCACTTCGTTGCGGGTCGAAAGCGCGCGCATCGCGGCGAATCCGCCCACCCCGAGCGAGGTGATCGCCGCCTCCGAGCCGCCCGTGATCGCGGCGTCGAGGTAGCCGAGCTTGATCATCCGGTACGCCTCGCCGATCGCATGGCTGCCCGACGCGCAGGCGCTGGTAGTGGTGAAGTTGACGCCGCGCGCTCCGTAGCGAATCGAGATTTGGCCCGGCGCAAGGTTGCCGATCAGCTTGGGGATGAAAAACGGCGTGATGTGACGCAGCCCGGTCTCCATGAAGACCTTGTGGTACTCCTCGATCGTGCACAGGCCGCCGATGCCGACGCCGATCAGCACGCCGACCTTGTCGGCGTTGTCTTCGGTGATCTTAAACCCCGACTGGCGCATCGCCTGCTCGGCCGACGCGACCGCGTACTGGATGAAGAGGTCCATCTTTTTGACGTCGCGCTTTTCGATCCAGTCTTCCGGATTGAAATCCTTGCACCTCGCCTGCGATGCGGGCGGGAAATCCCGAGGCGTCAAAGCGCGTAATCAGCCCGATACCGGACCGCCCCGCCATCAGGGCTTCCCAGTTCTTGTCCACTCCAACTCCGAGCGGAGTCACCAGTCCCACTCCGGTGACCACCACGCGGCGCTCAAGCATCGGTCTCATCAGACGCCCTCATCCTCCATCGAGTTCGCGGGTTAATAATCTACCAGAAGACAGCGGCGGTCGAGAATCCGCGCGCGACCGCGGCAGGATTGCGCCCCAGGTTAGGGTCCAAAAGTCAGTTGATAGGCGAAATATCCCTGGAGTTGGTTCGGTCCTCCGAAAGCGGGACCGGCCGAGAACATGATGTGCTGAAGGTTGCTAAGGTCCCACACCGCCCCGAGATTAAACCCGGTCTGCGCCGACTGACCCGCCTGTTGCGAGGTCCCGTGAAAGATCTCCACACCGGGGGCAAGGTTCGGAAGGACTTGGCATTGAATGACCAAACCGCTGAACCACCAGTTGCGGTTGTTAGTGCCGGGATTGATCCAGTAACCGCCTCCTCCGTACGCGGTCCAGTTGCCCTTGCTCTTCTGGAGCCATATCGGCAGGAACGTCTGCAGGTCCTCACTCCCAAGATTTTTCTCGGACCCAGTCGGCACTTCCAACAGCGGAAACGTTCCAATCTGCGGCAGCCAATCGCTCTCCTGAACGAAACGGAACTTGATCCCCAGCTCGGTAACGCCGTATCCGTAGCCTGAGGGGCCTTCGCTTGGCGCGTAAATGGTGAGCGGAGCGATCAGGTGGAGCTGAACGTTGGGAATCGGCCCGTAATTCACTTCTACGTGGGGGGCTGTGCTTGTCCATGCGTCCGGCTGTTTGGCGAATATCGATGCCAGGTAGACCTCCCAGTGCTGATATTCGACGGGTTCGGGATCGTCCGTGATATATGGAGGTCCTGCGAATGCAATCACTGGAAAGCTCAACAGCAGGAGGAGAACCGCTGACAGGCGGTTCGTCGCTGCCCGACGCACCCCGGCCTTCATCCTCCGAACCATCGCGTTGTGGCCCAGCCGGTCAGCCCGCCCACGAAGACCAAGCATGCGGAGTTGATTCGGAGATAGATCAAAACGACCGCGCCGCAAGCGTCGCCAGCCGCGGTTGCCGTGCCGGCGGCAGTCTCTGGCGCCGGGAGCAGGGGAGTCCTCACTCATCTTCGAACAATTCGGCGAACAACTCGCGGACGCTGCTCTTGGCCTCGCGCAACGCCTGGCGGCCCTTTGGAGTTGCTTGGTAGAGACGGCGGGCATGCCGGCCGTTCCTTTCCTCGAAGGAGCGCAGATAGCCTTCGCGTTCCAATCCATGCAGCAGGGGATACAGGGTCCCGGCGCTCAGCCGGTAACCATGGCGTCCCAGCTCCTCGATAATCCCCAAGCCGAAGATCGGCTCTTTCGACGCATGGTGAAGGATGTGCAGCCGGATCAGACCCGAATAGATTGCCTTAGATGCCGCCATATACTATCGTCTTTCGATATCGAATTAAGCTAACAATGTCAGGAAGAGAGCGCAAGCACGGCGCGCGGACTTTCCAGACTGTCGGTGCTCTCCGCCGCCGCGCAGGAGTTATTTGCGCGAATAGCTGATGCGGGTGTGGACGGTATCTGGAGTGATCATGAACAAGTTTTTGGATTCCAGCCGGAATGCCGGGAGTGTGATTTTCATTCGACTGGCGGTGGGGCTGATCTTCGTGACCCAGGGCATCCTCAAATACATCGACCCTCACATGGGTGTTCTTCGGTTCGCCAAAGTCGGATTTCCGTTCCCCGGATACACGGCGCATTTCGTGGGAACCTTCGAGATAGCTTGCGGCCTGCTGGTCTTGTTCGGTCTGTTCACGCGCGTCGCCAGCATTCCACTCCTGATCGTAATCCTGACGGCGATCGCGACGACCAAGATCCCGGAACTGTTCCACTCCGGCCAGGGCTTCTGGTTCATGGTAAGCGACGCACGGACGGACTTCGCGATGACGATGAGCTTGCTGTTCCTAATCAGCGCTGGAGCCGGGCCGTGGTCTCTCGACGCCCGGTTGCGGAAAGAAACCCCCGACGAAGCAAGTTAGCCGTGGTCGAGAATCCGCGCCCGCCCGCCGCAGGCGATTGGGTTCGCCGCGACGCGCCGGCCTTGCATCCAAACTTGAACCGATGAAACAATCCAGCGGTGCCGCTTAGCAATCCCGCAGACGATCCGTTCACAAAACTCGCGCAGAATCTCGGGCGAACTCGAGATTGTGATCGGCGAGCGCGCCCGGCCTGCGATTGCCGGCGTGCGCGAGGGCCTGCGCGACGCGTTGGCATGCCGCGAGCGCGGCGATATGGCCGGCTCGATCGCCGCGATTCGCACCGCGATGGAACGGCTGGCCAATCTCGGCAGCACGCTCGATCCGGAAGAGGGCGCGATGATGCGGATTATCGCGGAACGATTCACCGCCGCGCTCGGCGCCGGTCGACAAGGGTGACGCGAAAACCGTCGTGGACGTGATGCGCCGCAAAGCCGGCGACACCAAGGACGACGACAAAAAAGATTGGTGACCGCGGCCGCGCAATTGTCGTTCGCGCGCGTCCCGCAGGCGGATTTGACAACGTCCGCCAGTAAAGTAAAAAAGTGAAAAAGTGAAGAACGAAAACCAAAACCGGCGGATTTGACGACCGCCCCAAAACCATGCGGTGGTGACATCTTGGCGACGTGCAGCGGAATAGCAAAGTGAACCGGTCCGGCCTGGACCAAACCTGTATCAACGCGATTCGCGTGCTGACGATCGACGCGGTCCAAAAGGCCAACTCCGGGCACTGCGGATTGCCGATGGCGATGGCGCCGGTCGGCTATCTGCTCTACACGCGCTTCATGCGCCACAACCCGAAAAATCCGGAGTGGTTCGGGCGCGATCGTTTTGTGCTGTCGGCCGGCCACGGCTCGATGCTGCTCTACAGCCTGCTCTATCTCACCGGCTACGACGTTTCGCTCGACGACATCAAGCAATTTCGCCAGCTCGGAAGCAAAACGCCCGGACATCCCGAGTACGGCGTGATCGACGGCGTCGAGACGACCACCGGCCCGCTCGGCCAGGGCTTCGGCAACGGGGTCGGGATGGCGATGGCGGCGAAGCATCTCGAAGCGCGCTTCGAGCGCGACAAATCGGGGCTGTTCGATCATCGCATCTTCGGCATTTGCAGCGACGGCGACTTGATGGAAGGCGTCGCCAGCGAGGCGGCGTCGATCGCGGGTCATCTCGGCCTGGGCAACATCGTCTATATCTACGACGACAACCACGTGACCATCGACGGCCACACCGAACTCAGTCTTCGACGAGGACGTGTGCAAACGATTCGACGCTTACAAATGGCATACCCAGGTCGTCGAGGATGCGAACGATCTCGCGGCGCTGTCCAAGGCGATCGAAAAGGCAATCGAGGAGACGAGCCGGCCGTCGCTGATTCGGGTCCGCTCGATCATCGGCTACGGCAGCCCGCATAAGCAGGGGACCTCGGCCGCGCACAGCAATCCGCTCGGCGTCGAAGAGGTGAAGCTGACCAAGGAATTCTACGGATATCCGACCGAGCCGCCATTTTTCGTTCCCGACGATGTGCTCGCGCATTTCCGCGAATGCGTCGAGCGTGGCGAGGACCTGGAGCGGGCGTGGAACGCGAAGTTCGAGAGCATACGCCAAAAAAAATTCCGCCGAGGCCGCCGAATTCCAGGCGGCGCTGGCGAAAGATCTGCCCAACGGATGGGACGCCGAGCTGCCGGTCTTCACGCCCAAGGACACGCTGGCGACCCGAGTGTCAGCGCTCGCAGGCCGAGGCGGCGATCGCGAAAAAAGTCTGGAACCTGTTCGGCGGCTCCGCCGACTTGAGCGAGTCCACCTTCACCGACGTCAAGGACGGCGGCGATTTCGAGCGCGGGCGATTTCGAAGGCCGCAATCCGCATTTCGGAATCCGCGAGCACGGCATGTGCGCGATCCTCAACGGCCTCGCGCTGCACGGCGGCTTCATCCCCTACGGCTCGAGCTTCCTGTGCTTTACCGACTACGCACGGCCGTCGATTCGGCTGGCGGCGATGATGGAGCTCCAGGTGGTGTTCGTCTTCACCCATGATTCAATCGGCGTGGGCGAGGACGGCCCGACGCATGAACCGATCGAGCATCTGTCGTCGCTGCGCGCGATTCCGCATCTGACCGTGATTCGCCCCGGCGATGCGAACGAGGCGGTCGAGGCCTGGCGCACCGTCATGACGCATCACGCATGGCCCGGTGCTGCTCGCGCTTTCGCGCCAGAAGATTCCGACGCTCGATCGCACGAAGATGGCGCCCGCCAGCGGCGCCCGGCGCGGCGCGTACGTGCTGGCGGAGAGCGCCGGACGGCCGCCGGAGATCATTCTGATTGCGTCGGGGTCGGAACTGTCGCTGGTGGTCGATGCGAAAGCGAAGCTTGAAGAGAAGGGCAAGTCGGTGCGCGTCGTGAGCATGCCCAGCGAGAATATTTTCGACCAGCAGGATCAGGCCTATCGCGACTCGGTCCTGCCGCCGGGCATTCGGCGCCGGCTCGCGGTCGAAGCGGGTGTGCCGATGTCATGGTACCGATGGGTCGGACTCGACGGCGACATTATCGGGATGACGACTTTCGGCGCGTCGGGCAAGTACGAAGAAGTGATGAAGCATTTCGGCTTCACGGTGGACAACGTCGTCGAGCACGCGCTGAAACTGCTCGCGCGCTAGCGGGCAAGAGAGAACGATCTGGCGCGGACCGGGCGTCATCGGCTAGCTTTGCGATCTCGACTCCATTGCCGGACGGACTGGTATGCCTCAACCGAAATTAATCATTCTGAACGACGCGGAGGAACTCTACGTCCGTGCCGCCGAAGAGACGGCGCATATCACCGGCGAGGCGATCTGCACCCACGGCGAGTTCATGCTCTGTCTCTCGGGCGGTTCGACGCCCGCCGCCACCTACGATTTGCTGGCGACGCGGTTCCACCTGAGCGTCGATTGGAAGGAAGTGCAATTTTTCTGGGGCGACGAACGATGCGTCCCGCCCGATCACGCCGAGAGCAATTACGCGATGGCGAATCGCACGATGCTGAGCAAGCTCGCGCTCCGGCCCGATCAGGTGCATCGGATGCGCGGCGAAGACCCGCCGGCGTCGGCGGCTGCGCGCTTACGAAGAAGAATTGCGAAAACGGTTCGGCCTTGGCGCCGGTGAATTCCCGCGCTTCGACCTCGTGATGCTCGGGCTGGGTGACAATCGCCATACTGCATCGCTGTTTCCGGGCGATCCTGCGATTCACGAAACGCAGCGCCTGGTGGTCGCCGTCGAGGTTGACGCCGAGCCGCGCGGTCGCCTCACGATCACGCCGCCGGTGATCAACAATGCGCAGCGCGTGATGTTCCTGGTGGCTGGGCAGGGCAAGGCGGCGGCGGTGAAAGATGTCCTGGAAGGGCCGCGCGACCCGGACAAGTTCCCCGCGCAGATCGTTGCGCCACACGACGGCGAGGTCATTTGGCTGCTCGACAAAGCCGCCGCCAGCCTGCTTTCGCCGCGCTGAATCAGGCAAGCCGCGTGCCGGGTGGCATCAAAGGATAGACGCGATGTTTCGATTCGTATTGCGCCACTTCACCGCGGTTCTGATCGTTGCCGCAGTCGCCGGCTGGGCGTTGTTTTACCTGCCGCGGACTCCGAGCTGGGCCGTGCTCCGGATGAAGCAGGCGATCGACGCGCGCGACGGTGACGGCGCTTCCCGATACGTCGATTTTGAAAGCGTCGTGAAGCACGCGGGCTCACGAGATGGTGCAGCAAGCAGGGCGGCGGCGACCCGCTAAGCGCGATGATCGGTAACGCGGCGATCGATCTTTTTGCCAAGCCGATGGCGCAGATAACGCGGGCGTGGGCGGTCAAGAAAGTCGATGACGGTGCGCGCGAGGTGCAGATGCCCGGCGCGGCCGTGGCGGCCTCGCTCGTGCTCTTGCATCGAAACGGCGACACCGCGTTCACGGACTTCAAGGACAACAAGGGGCAGGAGTGGGAAATCCACATGGCGCGCGGCGAGGACGGCGCCTGGCGCGTTACCGAAATCAAAAACATCGAGCAACTGCTGCAAAAGCTCCAGCACGACCAACAGAAGCATCTCGACGCGCCTTAGCGGGCGGGTTACGGGAATGTTTCGCCGCGCCTGCGTTTACTCTGCTCCCAGCGACAGGTACAATAGGGTCCAGACGCGGGCGAACCTACGAGGCTCGGCCGCGCTTTAGCATCCGGCGCAAAATGAGACGTCCAGACATAAGAAATTTAGCCATCGTCGCCCACGTCGATCACGGTAAAACCACTTTGGTCGATGCGATGCTGCGGCAGTCGGGCGTTTTCCGCGCCAACGAGCAGGTGATCGATCGCGTGATGGATTCCAACGCGCTCGAGCGCGAACGCGGCATCACGATCATGGCCAAGAACACCTCGATCCTGTGGGGTGAAACGCGCATCAACATCGTCGATACTCCGGGCCATTCGGATTTCGGCGGCGAGGTCGAGCGCACTCTGTCGATGGTGGACGGCGTGTTGCTGCTGGTCGACGCGTGCGAGGGGCCGCTGCCGCAGACGCGGTTCGTGCTCAAGAAGGCGCTCGAGTCGAACCTGCCCGCGATCGCTCTGCATCAACAAGATCGATCGCGCCGACGCGCGCGCGCCCGAGGTCCTCGACGAGGTGTACGATCTGTTCATCGACCTCGGCGCCAACGAAAGCCAGCTCGATTTCCCGGTGCTCTATACACAGGCGCGCGCCGGCACCGCATCGCTCAGGCTCGACGACCCGAGCGAAAACCTGGTCCCGCTGTTCGACGCGATCGTCGCGCACCTGCCCGGCCCCGAAGTCGATCCGGAGGCGACGCTGCAATTCCAGGTCAATAATATCGACTACGACGATTACGTCGGCCGCCTCGCGGTCGGCAGGATCATCGCCGGCTCGATGACGGCGTCGCAGAACTATTCGCTGTGCCGGCGCGACGGCAAGACCGTGGTCTGCAAGGTCGCGCACATCTACGGATGGCAGGGGCTCACGCGCGTCGAGCGTGAAACCGCCCGCGCGGGCGAGATAGTGATCGTGGCGGGCATCGAGGACATCGCGATCGGTGAAACGATCGCCGACCTCGAGAACCCGCGTCCGCTGCCGCCTATTCGGATCGACGAGCCGACCGTGGCGATGACTTTCTCGGTGAACAATTCTCCCTGGGCGGGCCGCGAAGGAGATTTTGTCACCTCGCGCAAGCTCGGCGAACGAATCGAATTCGAAGCGCGGCGCAACGTGAGCACTCGCGTCGAGCAACTGACGCCTGACGCCTGGCGCGTGATGGGCCGCGGCGAATTGCAGCTCGCGGTGATTGTCGAGACCATGCGCCGCGAAGGCTACGAGATGCAGGTCTCGAAGCCCACCGTCATCACCAAGCAGGCCGGCGGCGAGATACTCGAGCCGATGGAGATGCTGGTGATCGACATCCCGGCGGAATGTATCGGCGTGGTCACGCAGATGCTCTCGGCGCGCAAGGGCAAGATGCGCACGATGGTTACCCATGCGAGCAGCCGCGTGCGGCTGGAATACGACATTCCCGCGCGCGGGACTGATCGGGTTTCGCGGCCGATTTCTCGAAAGTACCCGCGGCAACGGCCTGATGAACACGTTGTTCAACGGCTACGCGCCGTGGTCGGGAACGATTCGTTCGCGCGCCAACGGGGCGATGATTTCCGATCGCGAGGGCGTCACCACGGCTTACGCGATCTTCCATTTGCAGGAGCGCGGGATATTCTTCGTCGGACCCGGCGAGCCGGTTTACGAAGGGATGATCGTCGGCGAGTATGCCCGTGAGATAAACTTGCCGGTCAACGTCTGCCGTGAAAAAAAGCTCAGCAACATGCGCGCGTCGGGCCACGATGAAGCGATTCGGCTTTCGCCGCCACGCATTCCGACGCTGGATGCGGCGCTGGAATGGATCGACGAGGAAGAGCTGGTCGAGGTCACGCCGAAGTCGGTGCGGCTGCGCAACCGCGTGCTCAAGACGGCGCTCAGGAACAAGCATCGTGCGGGATACATCGACGCGCCGCCGGCGGAGATGGCCGAAGGCAATTGACCGCTTCGTGAGCCAGGCGGTCGGCGCCACAACGGACGTGCGGATCGCGCCGCGGCAATCATGAGACTGGTCCGAATCGGCGCGCTTTCCGCGCTCATCGTGGCAGCTGTGCTCGGCGTTTCGGCGGCGCTGATCGCGGTTAACCAGTCGCGCATAGTCGTTTACGTTCTGGCCTCGGTCCGCAACCGTACCGGCGTCGATATCATCCCGCGCGCCAGCTCCGTTCATCTCGGCACTCACCTGACAGTCGTCCTCGACCAGCCGCAGGTCATCGCCAACGGGCATGAAATCGTCAAGCTGAAGTCGCTGCGCGCGCTGGTCTCGTACCATTCGATTTTATTCAGCAGCGGGCTTCCGCTCTATCGGCTGACCGCTACCAATCCGGAGATCACGCTGCCGGTGGCCTCTTCCAATGCGGCCGCGGTCCCCATGCCGCGTCCAGGGGCGCAAACCATAAGCGCGCTGCAAGACGTGCTGCACGCGCTGGCGCGGATCGCGTGGCGCGTTGACACGATCGACGCCACGGTGCGCTACGCCGACGGCGCCGAGCTTGCCAACCATATTGGAATCATCGCGTACCGCACTCATCGGCAGCCTTTGGTGTGGCTGCTTGGGTTCAGCGGCTCGGTGCTTGGATCGCCCGTTTCCGGAGCGCAGATAAGCGGGAAGATGAGTCTTGGCGCCGGAAAAAATACGCGGCCCGGCGAATTTGCGCATGGGCAGTTGTGGACCTGGGACGTACCGCTGGACGGAATCGAGGCGGAGGGTTTCGCATTGGCCGGTGCGATGCAGGGCAGCCTCAAGTTCTCGCTTCATGACGATGGCTCGATGACCGGCGTGACCGATGCGGGTGCGCAGAAGCTGATGCTCAAGAGCCAGCGGCTCGCCGCGCCGTTCGATCTGGGCGACTACTCACTCCATGCCGGCTTCGAGATTACCGGCGGCAAGTATGCCGTCACGCAGATCGTGTTGCGCAAGGTCAACACGGCGGTGCTTTCCGGCGATACCGAGCTGCTGGGTCCTCAAAGCGGGAACCCGGAGCTGGGAATCCACGTTGGCGGGTTTCATCTCGACGCCGCGGCGGTCAAAGAGAGACTGCTGTCGGTCCGTCATCTGCCTGCCGACCTCGTGGATATGCTCAACCGGCTCAGACCCGGCAAGGTCACCGTCGGCGAAGCAACGCTCAGCGCCGCACTCGACGAGATTGAGACGGCGCCGCTCGATGCGATTCGCAAGAATCTGGTGGTTAGCGGGACCATCGAGGACGTCGGTTTCAAAATTCCAACGGATACGAAGCTGCCGCCGGTCGAAAATCTCAGTGCCCAGCTTGGCTACTCGAAAGGCTTGCTCACGATCTCGCAGGGCACCGCGAAGTTTGGAAACTCTGCGATCCACGACCTCGTCGTCAACGCCGACCTCGGCAACGGAATCGAGGGGGCGGGCTATAAGACCAGCGTGAACGTCGACGCAGACCTCGCCGAGCTCTATCCGGCCATCGCCAAGGCGCTTGATTTATATCAACTGAGGGAGCGCGATCGTCTCGAACGTCTGAGCGGCCGCGTCGAAATAATTGCTAGCGCATCCGGAAAGCTGAGCGCGAAGGCCATGGTTGCGCCCAAAGACTATCAGGTCCGCGCGGACGCAATGGGCGCCGTTCTGGCTATCAAGGGTTCGCCCGGACCGCTCAAGGTTTCAAGCGGCACCGTCGCCATCACCCCGGGTTCAATCAAGTTCGACCATCTGATGCTGGCGGCGACCGGCGGCGACGCGACGCTGGACGGCGCCGTGAATTTCGCAAAGCAGGGCATCGCCGTGCATGATCTGACGCTGGAACTTCACGATTTCCCGTCGGAAACGTGGCTGGCGCTGCTGGTTGATCCGTCCGACTTCGCGGTGAACGGGCCGATTGGCGGCAAGGTCGTTGTCAACAGCGTTCCCGGCAATCCCGGCGCGATGACGCCCGAGGGCAAGCTGACGCTCGCAAAGGGCGGCGTGAAATTCAACTTCCTGCGTTCGCCAATCCTGGTTCAGGGTGCGACGCTCACGATGCGTCACAAGCAGCTCATCTTGTCGATGCCGGGCTCGAAGCTCGAGGACCAGGCGATCAATTTCCGCATCGCCGTACCCGACTACACGCATCCGTCGATTCGAATCGACGCTACCTTGCAGAAACTCGATCTCGAGGTGATGAACTTTGTGCGGATGCCGTGGTCGCCGGCCACGCCGCCGATCCATTTTCCGGTTCCTTGCAGCGGGCATATCGAAGCGCGGGCGGGAAATCTCGGCGCCTTTCAGATGACCGACCTCAAGACCGATTTTACCCGCTCCCCGTCCGGCGATTGGCGCGTTTATAACATGAGCGCGACCGCTTATCGCGGAAAGATGAAGCTCGATCTTGCCGGCCGTGGTCCGGACAACTGGATCCACATGACCGGCAGCGCCACCGACATGGACCCTGCGCCACTGTTCATGCTGGGCGGCAAGAACAAGCAGTCGCCATTGCTGGGTCATCTTTTTCTCGCCATCGATCTGTGGGCCAACACCGACACAAACTTCTTCGAAACTCTCGCCGGCGACATGTCGGTGACGGTAAGGGACGGAACGCTTAACAAGTTTACGCTGCTTTCGCGCCTGCTCAGTTTTATCGACATCAAGAATTGGCTGAGCGCGCAGATTCCTGACCCGCGTGTCAATGGAGTCCCGTTCAAAACGATCATCACCGATTTCAAGGGCGACAGCGGGCTCTTCTACACCGATAATTTCGTGCTGCAGGGTCCGGTGATGGATATCACGGCGAACGGCAGCATTCAGTTCGGCGCGAGCGCGCTCGATATGCAGGTCGGCATGTTTCCGTTCGACACGGTGGATTGGGTGGTGAACCATATTCCACTGATCGGAGAACGCATCGGTGCGGGCACGGGTAAACTGCTCGCGGCGTACTTTCACGTTAGCGGCCCGGTAAGCGACCCGTCGATCACGCCGCAGCCGATCACGTCGGTGGCGGAGTTCGTCAAGAAAACCCTCGGGATGCCGATAAATATCATTCGTCCGAACACGATCAAGTGAGCCCGCCGCGGCCAGCGCTGATCGTATTTTGCCGCGAGCCCGTCGCGCATCGGAACAAGTCCCGATTGATCGGAGCAATGACGGCTGCAGCCGCGGCGGCATTGTCCGACGCGTTCATTCGCGACGCGCTCGCCAAAGCAGTCTCGGTCAGTCCCTCCAGGATCGTCATCGCGGCGAGTGCAGCGAGTGGCGTCGAGCGCAGCAAATACTTCCGGCGGCTCGCGCGGCGATTCGGCGCTGAACTGATCGATCAAGGAGATGGGTCGTTGGGCAAGCGGATGGCGCGGGCGCTCGAACCCTTTTCATTTCCCGGCGCGCTGCTGATAGGAACCGATACCCCTTCTCTTCCAATTCCGCTGCTCGCAGCCAGCCTCGAGGCGCTTCGGCGCAATCGCGTCGTGATCGCGCCGAGTCTCGACGGCGGCTACTACGCACTCGGCGTGCGGGGCGCGATGCCCCCGATCTTCACCGCGATCCGATGGAGCAGCGGCGGCGTGCTCGATTCAACCATAAAGCGTCTCAAACGCGCCGGCATTCGGTACGCGCTGGGTCCGGCGTGGTATGACGTCGATCGATGGGCCGACGTGATGCTGCTGGCGGCGCATCTGCGACTGTTGGCGCGAGCGCGCCGCCGCGCGGGCGCGTCGCCATGCCCCGCGACCGAGTCCGTTCTCAGGCAGCTTGGAGTCCTGCGCCACGATCGCTAGAGTACCCCGAAGCGCGGCAAGACGACGGCCGATTCATGATCGAGCTGATTCTCTACACACGAAACGAGTGCGGTTTGTGCCGCGAGATGGAAGAGACGATTGCGGCCGAACTTCCGAAATTCGACGCGCGTCTCCAGCGGATCGAGATCGACGGCGACCCCGGCCTCGAGGCCCGCTTCGGCGTCGAGGTGCCGGTTCTGTTCGTGAACGATCGCAAGGCGTTCAAGTACCGATGCACTTCCAGCGAGTTGCGCAAACGCCTGGCACGCGAGGCGCGGGGCTGAGATGGCGCTTCGAACGCCGCATCGTCTGAAGGCGGTGCTCGTGACCACGGGCAGCGAACCGCAGGCTGTCTCCATCGCGCACGTGCTGGTGGGCGAGAGGCTGGCGGCCTGCGTCAACATCGTTGGACCGGTTCGATCCATTTATAGATGGCGCGATGGGGTCGAAGACGATCGCGAATACCTGCTGGTTATCAAGACTCGTGCGAGTCTTTATCTCAAGCTGGAGAAGCGTGTGCGCGAATTGCATAGCTACGAAACGCCGGAAGTTCTGGCGTTGAATGCGGATCGCGGATCGCCGCCGTACGTCAAGTGGCTGCTTGAATCGACCGGCCCGCTCCGCGCACCCGCGAAGAAGCATCCGCCGAAACGCGCAACGGATCTTCGCCGGCGTTCCCGATGATCAAGATTGCGATTGCGGGCGCCGGCGCGATTACCGAACGCGCGCATATCCCGGCGCTCCGGAGTGTCGCGGACGCTCAAATCATCGCGATACAGAGCCGCACCGCTGACAAGGCCGAGCGCGTTGCACGGGCGATTTGGCCGGGGGACGCAGGCCGGCCGAACATCTATTCCGATTTCGACGAGATGTTGGCGCGCGAGCGTCCCGACGCGGTCGGAATCTTCACGCCGAACCATTTGCACTGCGAATTTACCGTAAAGGCGCTCAACGCGGGCGCGCACGTGCTCGTGGAAAAGCCGATGGCGCCGACGGCTGCGGCCGCGCACCGGATGGCGGAGGCGGCGGCGAAGGCTCGGCGGGTGCTGATGGTCGCGATGCAGCGGCGCTACGGCGGAGTCGAGCGCGCGATCAAGGACGCCGTCGCAAGCGGGGCGATCGGCACGCCCCATTTCATCCGCGCGCGCCTTTCGCATGGCGGACCGGAGTCCTGGGCGCCGGGACAGAAATGGTTCACGACGGCTTTGAAAGCAGGTGGCGGCGCGATGCTCGATCTTGGCGTTCATGTCGCCGATCTTGCAATCTGGATCATGGGTGAGGTCGATTCGGTGGCCGGGCAGGTCGGCATCCTCGCCAAACAGATCGAAGTCGAGGACACGGGCGCGATGGTCATCCATTTCAAGTCGGGTGCGATCGGCGTGGTCGAGGCGAGTTGGAGCAGCATGCCGGCGCTGTCGGCGATCGAGATTTACGGCGACGAGGGCAGGGTGATGGCGGGTTATCCACGCCAGGACATTTCGGTTCTGAAGGCCGACGGCAATCCGGCGCCGGGGTTCTCGCGCGACGAGGTGATGAGCCGTTTCGATCCACGCGATCTGCTCGCTCCGTTTCGCGAACTCGCGGCAAACTTCGTGGGTGCGATTCAAGGCCGGGTGAAGCCCTCGCCCGACGGGAACGACGGACTGCGCGCGGTCGAGGCGGTCGAGGCCTGCTATCGTTCGTCGCGAACCGGTACTCGAATCAGGCTGCCGCTGGATTCATAATTCACACATGTTTCGCGAATCGATCAAAAGGATGGCGGCGTATCGGCCTGGCGAGCAGCCGCGCCCGGGCCAGCGCTTGATCAAGCTCAACACCAATGAAAACCCGTATCCGCCGTCGCCGCGAGTGCGCCGCGCGGTTGCGAAAGCGATGGCAGGGTCGGCGATCCGGCTGTACCCGGCGCCGCGCGCCGATGAATTCGTGGCGAGCGCCGCGCGGATCTACTCGATCCCGCAAAGCATGATCATCGCGGGCAATGGCTCGGACGAACTGTTGGCGATGGTGTTTCGTGCCACGCTGGGGAGCGGCGACACTGTGGCATATGCGGTCCCGACGTATTCGCTGTACGACACGTTGGCGCTGGTGCAGGAGGCGCGAATCCTTCACTGCCCGCTCGGCGCCGACTTCGAGCTGCCGCTCGACGCGCTCGCTCAGGCGCGGGCCAATCTCACGATCGTATGCAACCCCAATTCGCCGTCGGGCACCTCAACTCCGACCCGCAGCCTGGGCGCGCTGGCAAAACGCCTGGACGGCCGATTGCTGGTGATCGACGAAGCCTACGCGGACTTTGCCGGCGAAAATGCGCTGGGCCTGGTGCGGCGCCATCGCAACGTTGTAGTTCTGCGCACCCTGTCGAAGTCGTATTCGCTGGCCGGGATGCGGCTGGGGCTGTGCTTTGCGCATCCGCCGGTGATCGACGCGCTGCTGAAGGTCAAGGATTCGTACAACTTGAGCCGGGTCGCGCTGGCCGCAGGGGCCGAAGCGCTGCGCGACTCCCGCTGGATGCGCCGCAATGTCGCGAAAGTAATTCGGACGCGCGCTCTGACCGAGGCGCGGCTGCGCAAGCTCGGCTTCGTGGTACCGCCGTCGCAGGCCAATTTCGTGCTCGCGCGGATGCCGGGCCGCGACCTGGCGCCCGTCACGCGGGGGCTGCGCCGGGGCGGAATCCTGGTCCGGCATTTCGCGACACCGCTGCTTCAGGACGCTATCCGAATCTCGATTGGAACTCCGGCCGAGATGGCCGCGCTGTTCAAGGCGCTCGAGCCGTTGGTCCGCGCAACTCCATCGAAATCGAAGCGCCGCATGCGTACGTGAACCGGTTGAATTTGATGGCGGCGATCAAGCGTCTGTTCGGGAATTTCCGTTTGTCCCGCCAATCCGGAAAGAAGTCCGAATCCGAATCGCGTTCATCGATTCAATGGGTGGTGGCCGGGCTGGGAAATCCCGGCGAGGAATACTCGCGCGCGCGCCACAACGCCGGATTCATGACGATCGATCGAATCGCAAAAGCGAAAGGCGTCGAACCGCGCCGGCGCAGATTCAAAGGCGTCACCGCTGAAGTCGTGCTGGCCGGAAAGCCGGCGATACTCGTCAAGCCGCAGACCTTTTACAATCTGAGCGGTGAATGCATTTCAGACCTGCTCGGATATTTCAAAATTGCTCCCGAGCACTTGATCGTGGTGCATGACGAACTCGACCTTGAAGCGGGCCGGCTGAGAATCAAACAGGGGGGCGGCGATGCCGGCAATCGCGGCGTCCATTCAATCGCGGAGTCGCTGGGAACAACGGACTTCATTCGGGTCAGAATAGGAATCGGCCGGCCGCCTGAGAACGAAGAAAGCAAGGACTACCTGCTGCGTCCGATGACCGCCGCCGAACGGCAGGCGCTCACGCCGATGCTCGAGCGTGCAGCGAGCGCGGTGGAGGCGATCGCGGAATACGGACTCGAAGCGGCAATGAATCGCTACAATCAGCGCGGCTAGAAGAGTTTCAGCGGCCGGTCGAATAACAAAATGTCTGCTAGTATAATCATTGTGTTGACTTGGCGATTGACGCCGCGCTAGAGCAATCACAGATTGGAGGCCTCGTCGCGTTGGGCGGGTAAATTTCGCGTCCCGTTCGGATGGCTGCGCTATTCGTGCAGATGCGAGAGGGGCCTGGGTTAGCCCCCGTCGGCCATACGCTTCGGGCGGTCTCACAATTTTACATCCAGAGATAGGGGCTGCGCATGTTTGATGAAAAGAAGACCCGCTTCAGAAGAGCGGAGGAAGCTTTGCGCTTTTATTTCCGCTTGCGTGAGCTGCTTCACAGCGGACGAGCGAGGCGGTTGGTGGCGGACGAATTGCCGGCGGATGCGTGCACGGTGGCTGCCAACGCAATCGACGACTACCAATGTATAGGATGGTGCATGCGAGGTCTCGACGAGATCGCGCTGTGGCTGCTGAGCGAACTCTACGGGCCGAGCTGCTTCGGCGTGCGCCGGCGGACATTTTCGCACGCCTGCAAGGCAGGCAGGCTGGAGTTCCCGGACCGTGAGTTCCGGCTGCGCGAAGTCGGCATTGTCCACGAGCACGCGCTCGGGGTGGTGGAACGAGGGTTGCGGAGGCTGGGCATGATCCCTGTCTGCCAACGGCAAGGCGCGCATGACCATCGCCGCCGCATCCGGAGCGTGGGCAAGCGAGCGCACTATCAAGGCAGGCGGGCGGCTAATCGCGGATAAGCCGCGTGCGGCAAGCGCGACGGCGTGGCGGGCTATTCCGCGGCGTCAATGATCCTGTACGCTTGAGAGTCATTGAAACTCCGGCAAACGGAATTGACGAAGCGGGACGTGAAAGAAAACCAGGCGAAGGAACAGGCTGCCGCGCTTGCCAGGGGCAGCAGCGAGGTCATTTCTGCGGCCGAACTCGCGGCCAAGCTCGCGCTCGGCCGGCCGCTCAGGATCAAGCTCGGGATGGATCCGACCGCGCCCGATCTGCATCTGGGTCACAGCCTGACGCTGAAGAAGCTGCGCGACTTTCAGGATGCGGGCCACACCGTGATTTTCCTGGTGGGCGACTTCACCGCGATGATCGGCGATCCCACCGGACGCTCCGAGACGCGAAAGCCGCTGTCGCGCGATCAGATCGAGCGCAACGCGGAAACCTATCGCGCGCAGGCGTTCAAGATTCTCGATCGCGAACGCACCGAGATCCGCTTCAACAGCGAGTGGATGAATGAATTGGGCGTGCGCCGCCTGATCGAGATTGCGGCGAAGGTGAGCGTCGCCCGTCTATTGGAGCGCGACGACTTCGAGAAGCGGCTCGCGCAGCAGGAGCCTCTGTTCCTGCACGAGCTGCTCTATCCCGTGATCCAGGGTTACGATTCGGTCGCGCTGGAAGCGGACCTCGAGATCGGCGGCACCGATCAGAAGTTCAACATGCTGGTTGGCCGCGAGCTGCAAAGGCACTTCGGACAGGCGCCGCAAGCGGTGATGACGATGCCGCTGCTCGAAGGTCTCGACGGCGTGCGCAAAATGTCCAAGTCATACGGAAACTACGTCGGGCTGACCGACAAGCCCGAGGACATGTACGGCAAGCTGATGTCGGTGCCCGATCAACTGATGGTTCGTTACTACGAGTTGCTGACGAAGGCGGCGCCCGAAGAGATCGCGGCGGTGAAGTCGGGCGGAGTGCATCCGATGGAAGCGAAGAAACGCCTCGCTCATATGATCGTCGCCGAATACCACGGCGCGCGCGCCGCAGATCGCGCCGAGCAATACTTCGAGAGCAAGTTCCAGCGCCGGGAAATTCCAGCCAGCGCGCAAGTGTATCGAATCGCCGAGGATCTGTGGATTTGCGAACTGATGAAGCAGTTACAGTTCACGCCTTCGACCAGCGAGGCGCGGCGCCTGGTGAGCCAGGGCGCGGTGCGGGTGGACGGCCGCACGATAACCGACGTGAATTTTCGCTTCGTGCCGGGCGAGCACAAGGTGCTCGAAGTGGGCAAGCGTCGAGTGGCGCGGATCGAGCCCTGACGCAGGGGCAGAGCACTCACTCTTGCTTGTTCTTCTCAGCCAGAGCCACTGCTTCGCGGAGCTTTTCCATGGTGCGGGCGAGCGCCTTGGTATAGCGCTGCTTGGTCCAGGTCTCCTTGGTCCGCATCTTGAGCCATCCAAGCTTGACCGCGTCGGGCTTGTTGCCCATCTCGCCGGTGGAAACCTCGATGATCGTCGCGTTCTTCGAGGTTGAGCGAATCGAGCACTTCGCGCTTGAGGTTCTGCAGAAATCCGGACTTGAGGTCGATATCGATCTTCATCGAAAATGCACTTCCATCACCTGAGCCTAAACCATCGCATGCGTCGCCTCAACGGCTTGACATTGGCAGGGGCGACCGCTGCATCCGATGTTCAGAAGCGGTGCGGGCGGAGTTTACCCTGAGCACCCGAAGCACCCTGTTAGAAACGATGACCGCCTGCCACAAGGCGGTTGCGCGCGATCCGATCGCCGGCGGCGCCGAATTCCCCAAGGGAATCGGCCTGCCGCCAGCAAAGGGCAGTTGAAAAGTCGGAGAGCCGAAGCGCGAGTTCGGCTATTCTTCTTCAACCGCCTGGCGAATCGCGTTCAAGATGAACAGGAACTGATTGGGCGCCGAGATGCGGCCAAGCATGTTCACCTTCTGCAGGACCTTGAGCTCCTGACCCGTCACCTTGTGACGGGTCAGCGTCCCGCGATCGGCCACGAACTTGCGCCATGCATTTTCCTGCCGGGTGGCGGGCGCAGAGTTGCGCTCCTTGCCGACTATCCAATGCGCCTCAGGATGCGCCAGGAGGAACAGCCGCTGCTTGTCGAGCTCGAGCGTGTCCGCCAGCCGCGACAGCAAAGAGAGGGAAGGGCGGCGCCGTCCGTTTTCGAGATACGCGACGTGGCTGGCCTTGACGCCGAGTTTGCGCGCAAGCTCACGCTGAGTGAGGGCATAAGCACCGCGCCGCTGTTTGAGGACCTGACCGAGAGTTTCTTTTTTCATAGTTCGAATTCCGCCAATAGTGCCCATCGGAGTTTTGCGTAGTGGATCATTCCGGTCAGATAATTGAAGCTCTGGCCGGGCGGTAGTGAAGCGCCAAAATCAAATCCGCCTAATTTTTGCACGTGCCTGCGAATCTGCGCGAACGCCCGGTCGGGAAGCTTGTCGGCGCGCGCGACCAAGCCCCAATCCCATGGCGTCGCGAAGATTCTGCGCGCGAGCGGTTGGGGATACGCCGCAAGGCTGACGAGCGCGTCGGCCGTGAGTTCGGCCGCTTCGGCAAGATGAGAGTGATGCGCGGCGTGGAAGAAATAGTGAACTCCGTTGCCGGCGCTGCCCGCAACCCTTGCCGTCACGTGATGGCCCATCTCATGCATGAAGGTTGTCGAGACCGCGCCCGAATCATGTGCGGTGTTGAGATAAATGAGCGGGCGCTTGAGCACTTCGGGGGCTTTGTCCACGTAAAAGCCTCGCAGCGCCATACCTTCGGGTCCCCGATAAGGGGCGGCCTGAAGATGGATGCGCAGGTCCGACGAAATCGCCGCGAGCTGGTTGGGCGTCTTGGGCCGAAACTGTTCGCGATTCAACTCCGGCCATATCTTCTTGACCTCGTCGATAATAGCGCACAACGTGTGGTAATCGAGGGTTCGGCGGAGGACGCGGACGTAGTCGAGGCGCGCCAATTTCCGCAGTTCGCACTGTGGCTTCCTCCATGCTTCAAGTTCCTTGCGGCCGACTTTATGCGCCCGTGCCAGGATCTCTTCGACGAGCGCATCTACCGCGGAACTTCGCTCAGACTTCAGTGCCACAACCAACGGTCTCCCACTTATGAACATCGAGTGTACGGGGATTGCTCCCCGCGATGCAAGCGTCTAAAAAGACCTCAGCGAGTTACACTTGCGCTAACACCCTGACTCTGTTAACGACACTCTGAGTGAGCAAATGCCTGTCGCTTGTGCTATTTGCGTCACTCAATGAGCATCCGCACCGATCGCGACCCGCGAACGCTGCCAGAATGGGGGCTCTCTGGGAGGCGCCCCGGTCCGGCTGGCATCCAAAGGGGCCCCGAAGGCGAACCTAAAACAGAGGGACTTCGCTTTTTCCCAGGCCACGACCGATCTTCATACGGCTTTTTCAAGCTTCCGGCGAGGGGGCAGGCCTCCTCGCTCCCGGGTCGTCGTCCTAGCCCCAATTCCATTCGGATACGCCGGGGAGAATTAACTCCCCGCAACAGGAGGAATGAGGGTAATGGAACTACGGCAACTAACGACCGAGAGGGAACGACGAATTTTTGGTGAACGGATGGAGGAGGCGCGTGCGAAGCGGGGCGGAGGCTTCCGGGAGCGGCGGCGGTCCAGCATGGCGAAGATTCATTTCGAATACGGGCGTCTCTACGGGCTGTTCGAGCACGACGACGATCCCCCCGAGCAAATGATGTCGGGATTCGTGATCCACGATCTCGCCAGCTACCCGCAAAGTCATCCGCGGCCCGACCTGAGCCATCTGCCGCCGCGGTCGGTGATCGAGGGCGGAGAGTTGTGGTCGTTCGCCAAGGGCGCCGGCCTGCTGGCGCAGCGCGGCTCGGTGCTGGTGGCCGGCCTGATGCAGGTCCGGGCGGTCCTAGTTTACGCGATCCTCAAGCCCGTCCGACCAGTCGGGCCCATATGCGCGGGTCAACTTTGTGAAGGTCGGCGATCCTATCGCGTGGCCGTGGGGCGAGACGACCGACGGTGGCCAAATGTGGGTGCAGCCGATGGTGCTGGAGGGTGAAGCCTTGGCGATGTTGGTGGAAGCTGTGTTCGCGGGCGGCTTCACGATCAGCGATTCGATGCGTCGGATTCAGTTTGACAATCCATTCCCGATCCAGCCGACGTTGTCCCGTCCTGCAATTGCAATCGCGGAGCATCTTGCCGCGCTTGAATCGGCGGCTCCCCGCGGTCACGAGGTAAACGGCGACGCGCACGCGTAAATCAGCGATGCGCCAAAAGGAGCGGCGGCCGATCCGACGATCGGCCGCCGCGTCATCTCAGTTCCAGGAATTCCGGACTAGCTGGCGGAACCCGGCGGCGGAAGCTCGGGCCTGCGGCAGCCGCCGCCGCCGACGCAATTGACGCCGGCGCCGAAATAAATCGTGGCGGCCTTGACCGGAAAGAACAGATAATTGAGCGGCGTCTCGATCGGATCGAACTCCGGCGGCGGCCCCGCCGCCTCGACACGAGCCTGCTGCTCGACGCGCTGCTTGGTGTTGGTCTCGACATCCTGGATGCTTGCGAGGCGATCGTCGGAACCGAAGATTGCCGCCTTGCCCGGCTCGAGCCAGACGTAGCGCAACACGCTGACGCCGGTGTGGTTGGGATCGGCGATGTTGTCCTTCAGGTCAGGCTGACCCATCGCATTCACCGCCTGGTCGGGCGTCATGCCGGTGCTCAACGCCCCGCTCTTCAATGTGGAGCAGGCGACGGCGAACAGGGCAAGCAGCCCAACGGCCGCGCGCGCGAGAAATGTCCGCTGCGTCATCATCGGTATCTCAAGTCTCGTATGGAGCTAACATAACGAAGACATCTGCGGCAACCCGACCTTGTTTCGCCGGGATCGTGAGGAACAGGTATATTCTTTTCAGCATCTCGCTTTCACGATGCGAGCGTAAGCGAAGCCGTCGGATGCGGCAATACGGAGTTGCGGCGGTAACGATTTTGGACATCGGCGACGAACTGCTTTTCGTGTACGGCACCCTGATGAATCCAGCCGAGCGCGTGATCCTGCTGGGCCGGCCGATCGACGCAAGCCCTGGGCGGATTGCGGGCTATGCGCGCGGCCGCAAACGCCACTACTTCATCGCAAAGCAAGCCGACGCCGTCACAGATGGCGCAATCCTCGAAGGCCTGAGCGCGCGAGAGCTGGCGATCCTCGACGATTACGAAGAGGTGCCGGCGCTCTACACGCGCGAGCGGATCGAAGCGCTCGGTGCCGACGGGCGCAAAATCGAATGCTGGATTTACCTGCCGACAAGCTGGGCGAAGGACTAATCTCGACAGCGAGCGCCGCGTCCGCCTGTCACTTCGCTTCGGCCGGGGGCGGCTTGGGCTGTTCGCCGCGCTTCAAGCCGAACTTGTCGATTCGGTATTGCAGAGTCCGATAGCTCATGGCGAGCATTTTCGCCGCCTTTGCGATTACCCAGTCGTTGCGCTCGAGCGCCTGCAGGATTGCGTCGCGCTCGAACGTTTCGAAGTTGAAGCCCTCACTCGGAATCTCGATATCTGTCGCCGCGCTGACTGTCCCTGCTGCGGCCCGGCTTCTTGCGCGACAGGACTTCATCGGGCAAATCGCGCGGCATCACCTTGTCCCCCTCGCAGAGGAGGATCGCGCGTTCGAGCGCGGACTCAAGCTGGCGCACGTTGCCCGGCCACGAGTAGTCGAGCAGCACCTCCATCGCCTCGCGCCCGATCTCTTTGACGCGGCCTTCGGCAAGATGTCCAAACTTGGCGAGCGCATGATTGGCGAGCAGGGGAATATCACCGCGCCGATCGCGCAGCGGCGGCAAGGTGACGGTCACGACGTTGATGCGATAGTACAAGTCCTCGCGGAAGCGGCCCTCGCCGACTTCCTCGGCGATGTTGCGATTGCTCGCGGCGACCAGGCGCACGTCGATGCGAAAGGAGTCGTTGCCGCCGACGCGGCGGAGTTCCTTTTCCTGCAGGACGCGCAGAATCTTCGCCTGCATTCCCTGCGGCAGGTCGGCGATCTCGTCGAGAAACAGCGTCGATTTGTCGGCGCTCTCGAACAGCCCTATTTTGCGCTCGTTGGCGCCGGTGAACGCGCCGCGCTCGTGGCCGAACAGTTCGTTCTCGATCAAATTGTCGGGAATCGCCGAGCAATTGATCGCGACGAACTGGCGCGCCGCGCGCGGCGACAGCCGATGGATCGCCTTGGCCACGATTTCCTTGCCGGTCCCGCTCTCGCCCTGGATAAGCACCGTGGAATTCGACGGCGCGACTCGCCGCACCAGCCGGATCACTTCCTGGATGGCGGGATCCTGTCCGATTATGCCCTCGATCTCGAAAGTGCCTTCCAGGCGCCGCTTCAGCAGCTGATTTTCCTGCTGCAGGTTTGCGAATTCCGCCGCCTTGGCCACCCTGGTCACGAGTTTCTCGCGATCGGTCGGCTTCTCGAGGTAGTCGAACGCGCCCGCCTTCATCGCCTGCACGACGCTGTCGGTCGAGCCGTGGGCGGTCAGCACCACCACCTGGCTGCCGGGATACGCGCTGCGCACTTTGGCGAGCAACTCCTCGCCCGACATCCCCGGCATCATGAGGTCCGTCAGCACGACGTCGAAACGCGACAGCGCCAGCAACTCGATCGCGCGCTTGCCGACCGCGGCCTCTTCGACTACGAAACCCTCTTCGCGCAAGGTGTCTGCGGTGATCTGGCGTTCGAGATCGTTGTCTTCAACGACCAGCACTGAGGCCTGGGTCATGATTGTGTCCGTGTACCGCGCTGGGCGGGAAGGTGAAAGTTACCGTGGTTCCGGGTCCGTCCGCGTTGGGTCCGATATCGATTGTACCGCCGTGGGTCTCGACAATCGCCCTCGACAGGAACAGTCCGAGGCCGATTCCTTCGCGCTTGGTCGTGAAAAACGGCTCGAAGACGTGGTTCACGACTTCCGCCTCGATACCCGCGCCGGTGTCCGAAAAAGTAATCACCATCGAGCCGTCCACGCGGCGAAACGCAATCACCATCTTGCCGCCTTCGGGCATCGCCTGGATCGCGTTGGCGACCACGTTGATGAAGCAGGTGCGGAGTTTCTCGGCGTCCACGTTGAGAATCGGCGGCGGGCCGTTGCATTCCTCGACCAGCTCGATTCCCTGGCTTTTCATTTTCGACTCCGACAGCGCCACGACTTCATCCACCAGTTGACGCACGTCGGTGGGCGCCGGGAAAATCTCGATCGGCTTGCCGTAATGCAAAAAGCTTTGCACCAGCTCCGACAGGCGGCGCATCTCGTCCTTCATGATCACGAGCTGGCGCAGAAACGCCTCGCGATCGTTGGGCTGCTGCGGGGCATAGCGCGCGCGGAGCTGATCGAGCGCCAGGCTGATGAAGTTCAATGGGTTCTTGATTTCATGCGCCAGCCCGCCGGCCAATTGCCCCAGCGCCGTGAACCGTTCGAGCCGGTTTAGCTCCTGCTCGCGCTCGCGCGCACGCCGGAGCTGGCCGACCATGTCGTTGAAGCTGCGCGTCAGCAAGCCGATCTCGTCGCGCCGATGCGCCTCGGGAACCGGTTCGAGGCCGCGCGCCGCGATATTCTGCGCTGCGTTGGCGACCGCATGAATCGGCTTGACGTAGCGATCGGCGAGGATGTAGGCGAAGACCAGGCCGATTGCGAAAATCGCAAACGCGATCATCAGCTCACGGGTCCGGCTCTGCGCCAGCGGCTGCGCGAAGTCGCCAAAATTCGCCACCACCTGCACGTAGCCAAGCAGATGATCCTCGACCTCGACCGGAATCAGATAGACCGTCGTCTCCGGCGCCAGCGGACCGAGCTTGCCGGCCGGAATAGTCACCAGGTCCTCGGGATGCTTGAGTTGCTCGGGCGTAAGCCATTCGGCCTGCTTGGGCCGCAGCGCCGCGCCGATAAGATGCGGATTGGAGCTGTTGAGGATCAGATTTTCGCTCGACGCGATCGACACCTCGAGTCCCTTGGTGTGCAGGTCGCCCACGTAGTTGTGCAGCCGATCGCGATCGGTGCCGCCCACCGCGGTCAGCTCCTGCACGCTGATCTGGATCACGCGCGCCAGGTCCTTGACCCTTTCCTGCGTGGTCGCGACGATCGCCGCCTGCGTGCCGAGGCTGACCCACACCTCGGCGCCCAGGGTAAGCCCGAGCAGGCCCATCATCAGCACGATCAGCTTCGCCTTGAGGTTCAGCGCGGGAAAGTATGATTCCATTTTCGAGGTCGCCGGGCAGGCCGGCGCAGCCACGCGATAATTAGACCGATCCGCTTTTGCTCACGGGCTCGTTGGTCTTGCGCAGAACCAGCATCCGGGTTCCGTACACCGCGGCGCTCAGGATCGCCACAATCACGATCAGCCGCTCGAAGCCGCCGATGTATCTGATCATTATCTCGATTTGCCTGCCGAAAATGTAGCCGAGCGTCACGACGACCGGCACCGATATCAGCGCTCCGAGCAGATCGTAGAGCAGAAACACCGCCGGGCGCACGCCAAAAGATCCTGCCGACAAATAGACCAGGGCGCGCAGACCGGCCAGGAATCGCGCGTAAAAGATCGCGCGAGCCCCGTAACGCTGCATGAAACGCTCGATGCGGTCGATCTGATGCTGCCGGCCCGGCCACGCCAGCGCGAAGTAGCGCACCAGTCCCGGTGCCGAAGCGCCGGCCCATAAAGAACAGCGAATTGTCGCCCGCGACCACGCCCAGCAGCGAGACCACCAGCGTGATCGGGTAACGCGTGACCCCGCGATGCGCCAAATAGCCGCCCGCGAGCAGCGCCACGTCTTCCGGAATCGGCAGCCCAAGTCCGCACAGCATCAGAACAACGAACAATCCAAGATAAGTGAAGTGTTCGATGTACCCGGAGATCAGCCCGACCAAGCTCAGCTCCCGTGGGCGTAACGCGCGCGCAATGCGTCGCGGATTTGTTCGACCGGCACGCCCCGGCTTGCCATCGACTCGGCGTCGTGAGCCTCGCCGACGCAGATCGCGCACCTGCTGCCGTGCGTATCACGGTAGCAATCGAGCAGGTTCTTGTGCCCAATGGCCTTGTCGCAGCCGCAGTAGCAATGCAGTTGCGCCAGCAGCGTGGGATCGCGCTCGGCGATTTCATATGCCTCGCGCACATTGCCCTGGAAATTCTTCGGGTCGAGCGTTATACGCAGCTGCGCCGCGGGATCGGAGGCCGCGGCCATCCGGCCCGCCGACGGCTGCGCCTGAGTCGACACATAGTCGGCGTAAGCGATCGCCACCACCACAACCGCGGCGGCCGCCAGTGCGACAATCCCTTTGACGCCCTTGAACATGAGTTTCTCCGCAGCCGGAAATTATAGCATCTCGATGAATCTTAGGCTTTGATTCGCAAAACTGTATAGAGCGGCTGGGCGATGCGGTCCGCGGCGCGTATGCGGCAGGCATTTGAGCATGCCCATCGCGAGAATCCGCCGGCGGAAGTTTCGCCGATCGAGCGGACGGCCCAGGATTAGCGAGTATAGCTCCTCGAACTCGGCGAACGTGAATTCCCGCGGCAGCAGCGCATGCGCGATATTCGTGTACTCGAGTTTCGACTTCAGCCGCTTGACCGCATACGCAGCCATCAGCGAATGATCGTACGCAAGCTGCGGCAGATGCGTGACTTCGTACCATCTGCCGGTCGCGTATTTGTCGCACGGCGCGCCGATGCCCTGCGCGTCGGGGATCAACGCCATGTACGCGACCGATACCACGTGCGCACGCGGGTCGCGCGACGGATCTCCAAACGTGAACAGCTGCTCGAGATAAGCGCCGCGAAGGCCGGTCGAGTCGTAAAGCTCGCGCCGCGCCGCCTCGTCGAGCAGCTCCCCCACTCGCACCAGCCCGCCCGGAAACGCCCACCGCCCGCGGCCCGGTCCGCGGCGCAGCTCGACCAGGTAGGTCTGCAGGCGCCCGCCGTTGATCGCGAACAACACGGTGTCCACCGCGACCATCGGCCGCGCCAGCCGTTCGCCGCGCGCCGCGCCGGCCGCGACGACTTGTGCGATCGCGCTCAGACGCTCAGCTCGAGCATGCGCTCCAGGGCCCGCTTGGCGCCCGCGCGCACGTCCTCGGAAAGTTCGATTTCGTAGCGCAGATGGCGCAGTGAATGCGAGTGTGCCCTCGAGCGTGATCATCTTCATGAACCGGCATAGCTTGCACACCTTGTAGAAGTGCTTGTCGGGAATTTCCATCAGCAGGCGGTCCGAGAGCCCGCATTCCGTCACCACCAGGAACTTGTCGGCATCGCTGCTGCGCGCGTAACCGATCATCGCGCTGGTGGACAACACCGCGTCGGCCAGCGCGAGCACGTCGCGCCGGCACTCGGGATGCGCAATCACCTTGATCCCGGCAATCGCGCGCTTGACCTTGTTTATCTCGTCGGGAGTTATCTGGTGATGAACGTAGCAGTTACCGTCCCATGAAATTACCCGCTTGCGCGTCTGCCCCTGCACGTAGTTGGCGAGATTCTGATCCGGCACGAACAGAATATTGTCCGAGTCGATCCGCTCGACGATCTTCGCCGCGTTCGATGACGTGCAGCACGCGTCCGACAGCGCTTTGACGTCGGCCGTGCAATTGACGTACGACACCACCTTCAGGTCGGGATAAATCTTCAGCAGTTCTTCCTTGCGCTCCGCCAGCCGCTCGGCCGTCACGCTGTCGGCCAGCGAGCATCCCGCCTTCAGATCCGGCAGCAGCACCTTGCGATCGGGATTGAAGACCTTGGCCGTCTCCGCCATGAAGTGAACGCCGCAAAAGACGATCACGTCGGCGTCGCGCACGTCGCGCGCGCTGCGCGCCAGCTCCAGCGAGTCGCCGATAAAATCCGCGACCTCGAAAATCTCCGGCCGCTGATAGTTGTGCGCGAGCACCACCGCGCGCCGCGTCTTTTTGAGCTGCTTGATCTCCGCGATCATTTCCGCGTAGCGCCCGCACGTGTCGGGCGTGTAGCTCTCATTGCCGAGCACCGCGAGCTTGTCGCGCAGCGCGCTGCCGCTAACCGCCATTTCAACCGATTCGTTCACCGTGAGTCCTCTTCATCGTTGCCGCCGTTACTTTGCGTCAATCTGACACTTACTCCAGGCCGGCGGTCTTTGCAAGCCGTTTTCCGGTTGGCGAAGAGGGGCGCCGCTCTGATAAATCAAGTCACAATTGCGCGACGCGGATGACGAAACGCCGCTTTTTCAGGAGTTAATGTGATGGATGAAGTATTGGATCGCGAGATTCCCTGAGCGGCCGACCGTGAGCCGTCAAATCGCACTCGCACTGGTCCGCGACTTGTTCTTCCGCTCGAAGATCGACGCGGCCGCCGCCGCCGCCGGCGCCGAGGTTGGCTACGCCTCGACGCTCGACGCCGTTGCCTCGCGATGCGCCGAATTGAAACCCTCCATCGTCTTCAGCGATCTCTCAGACGATGCATTTCCCGCACTCGAGACCCTGAAACAAATCCGCGCGGGCGCTCCGGGCGCGCGTGTGATTGGATTCGCCTCGCACGTCGATTTGAAAGCGCTGCGCGCGGCCCGCGACGCGGGCTACGAGCTGACGCTCTCGCGCAGCGAATTCACCGCCCGCCTCCCCGAACTGCTGCGACCCTAAGCGACGAACCGAAATTCCTAGATGCGCCGCGCGATAAACCGCCCCTGCGCGATCTTGCCCGCGTGCGCCATCTCGCCGATGAAGCGGAACCCGTCGATGAGCGCGTCCAGCAGCTCGGTGCGGAACCCGACGATCCGCAGGGCATCGTACCTAAGCTGCATCTCAATCATGTTGAGATATAAATCCACATAACGTGGAAACAGCCCGGTGTCTTCGGCGGCGCGGACCTCGCAGCCGCTGCCTGACAGCAGCTTGGCGTAGCCCGCAATGTCCTGGACATTGGCAAACGTCATTATGCTTAGAAAGCGCTGGGCTTCGGAATCGGTTAGTCCCGCAGGGCCTTCGACCCAGTCGGTTAACGCAATCACGCCCCCGGGACGGACAATGCGCACCGCCTCCGCAATCAATTTTCGCTTGTCAGGGACGTAGCACCACGCATCTTCGCTCCAAATGAAATCCGCGCTGGCCGAGGGCAGGCCGCTTTGGCAGGCATCGGCGAGAACGAACCGGATTTTATCGTCCAGACCCTCCTCGTGGGTCAGCCGCCGCCCGCGCTCGACGATTGCTTCGGTTACATCCACGCCGACCATCGAGGCGACATTGCGAAAGCGCACCAGGAAGCGCATGTCCGCGCCGTTGCAGCAACACAGATCGACCCCGTTCATCCCGGCCGCGATTCCGGCGCGATCCGCCAGATCGATCGACGCCTTCATTCCGCCAATGTGAATTTGCTGCCCGAACATAAGTTGAAAGAGGTCGCCCGGCGCACTGCTATAAACGGAGACGACATCCGCGACTCCGACACCGGCTATGGACTTCATGATTTCCTCGCGGCGCCCGGCTTGCGGGCGCGGACGAAGGCGCTCATGAATTTGCCGTCCGCCATCAGTGCGAATTTCTCGAAGATCTGGATTTTCCGCAAGAAATCCCTTCGCGTCAGCCGCCGTGTAGATCCGCGTCGGTTCCACTTCGATCTGTTCGAATCCGGCCGCAGCGAGCTTCGATTGGTACTCCGACTCCTCCAGCGCCCCCGCGATACATCCGGCCCACAACTCGACGCGGCGGCGAATCTCGCCGGGCATCTCACCGCGCACCACGATGTCCGAAACGGCGAATCGCCCTCCTGGCTTCAGCACGCGAAACGCTTCGCGCAGCACGCGATCCTTGTCGGCCGAGAGATTAATCACGCAGTTGGAGATGATCACATCCACCGAATTGCCGGGCAGGGGAATATGCTCTATCTCGCCTTTGAGGAATTCGACATTCTCGACGCCCGCTTTGCGCTGGTTATCGCGCGCAAGGGCGAGCATCTCGTCGGTCATGTCGAGCCCGTACGCCTTGCCGGCAGGCCCCACTCTTCGCGCGGAGAGGAGCACATCGATCCCGCCACCCGAGCCCAGGTCGAGCACGGTTTCGCCCGGCTTCAGCTCGGCGAGCGCGGTTGGATTGCCGCATCCCAGCGACGCTGCCAGCGCCTGGGCGGGAATCGATGCGGTCTCGCCGTCGCGGTAGAGATTCGAGGTGATTGGGTTTCCCGCGGGCGCCGCCGCGCCGCAGCATGAGCCGCCCTGATTGACGACGCGACGCGCCGCTTGCGCGTACTCTTCCCTGACCTTTTCCCTTATCGATTCATTACTCATCGTGACCTCCATGCATCCCCGCTCTTTTGCGGGAGAGGCGATTATTAGTTGATAGCGAACGATCCGGCGACGCGCCGAGCGTCTGGTGAAGGTCGGCGCAACAGTCCTCGGTCATGAACCGGATCAACTTTGCGGCTTTGGGCCAATTGACTGCGTAGTAGATGAATCGGCCCGCGCGATGCGCCGTCAGCAGCCCGCATCGGGTCAATGCGTCGAGGTGATGAGACAGCGTCGAGCCCGGCATCCTGACCCGGCGCTTGATCTCGTCCACGCAGGATCCTTGCGGTCCGGCGCGGA
Source organism: uncultured delta proteobacterium (assembly GCA_963743865.1). Taxonomy (GTDB): domain Bacteria; phylum Desulfobacterota; class Binatia; order Binatales; family Binataceae; genus Binatus. The sequence goes on along the minus strand of CAVURG010000006.1, from coordinate 1,483,563 downwards.
CCAGCAGGCGGAAGATTTCGAGCCGGCCGGATTGTCCAAGCGCACTCAGTTGCGAGACAAATTCTCTCACTACGATGATTCTAGTATCATCGAAATATAAACGACGCAAGAGTCTGAGCTTGCAGTCCCAAAGGCGCGCATCGCGCACGACGCGCGCCGCAACTGGATGAACTGTTCAGCGCTGAACTGATATAAGTTTCCTGATGCCCACCGCGCTCGACGATTTCCATCCTGCCGTTCGCACCTGGTTCGAGCGCCGCTTCAGCGCGCCCTCGCGCGCGCAGGAGCTTGGATGGCCCGTGATCGGCGCCGCCAACCCGGCGCCCGGCTTCGACGTCCTGCTATGCGCGCCGACCGGCAGCGGCAAGACGCTGGCCGCCTTCATGTGGGCGATCAACGGCCTGGTCGTCGACGCGGCGCGCGACGGGCTGCGCGACGAAGTCTCGGTGCTGTACGTTTCGCCGCTCAAGGCGCTGGCCAACGACATCCGGCTCAATCTCGAGGAGCCGCTCGACGGCGTGCGCGACGTCGGCACCGAAGCGGGCTTCGATCTTTCGCGGATTCGCGCCGGCCTGCGCACCGGCGACACCTCCGCGAGCGAGCGCACTGCGATGCTGCGGCGGCCGCCGCATATTCTGGTCACGACGCCCGAGTCGCTGTTCATCCTGCTGACCTCGCCCAAGTTCCGCGAGAAACTCGCCGCCGTCCGCCACGTGATCGTCGATGAACTGCACGCACTGGCCGGCAACAAGCGCGGTGCGCATCTCGCGCTGACGCTCGAACGCCTGGAGCGCTTCGTGGCGAGTCGCGGGAATGCGCGGCCGAATCGAATCGGCCTGTCGGCGACGTTGAATCCGATCGAAAAGCTGGCCGGGTTTCTGGCCGGCTACGAAGTGGCGCGCGACAACTCGCGCTCGCCGCGTCCGATAAAAATAGTTCGCGCCGACGATCGCGTCCGCACGATGGATCTCCAGGTCATCGCGCCCGGCCCCGAGCTTGGACCGCTGGCCACTCATCCGCATTGGGAAGCGATGTACGACGAAGTCGCGCGCCTGATCGGCGAGCATCGCACGACGCTGGTCTTCACGCTCAGCCGCCGCTTTGCCGAGCGGGTCGCGCTCAATCTGCAGAAGCGGCTCGGCGACTGACGCCGTGATGGCGCATCATGGCAGCCTCGCGCGCGCCGAGCGCCTGCTCGCCGAGCAACGCCTCAAGCGCGGCGAGCTGAAGGCGATCGTCGCGACCGCGTCGCTCGAACTCGGCATCGACGTCGGCGCCGTCGAGCTCGTCTGCCAGCTCGATTCGCCCAAATCCATCTCGGCCGCGATTCAACGCGTCGGCCGCTCGGGGCACAGCCTCGGCGCGACTCCCAAGGGGCGCTTCTTCGCGCTGACCACCGACGATTTGCTCGAATGCGGCGCGGCGGTGCGCGCGATTCGCCGCGGGCATCTCGACGAAGTGGAAATCCCGATGGGATGCGCCGATGTCGCGGCGCAGCAAATCGTCGCAATCGCCGCCGAGGAAGAGGAAATCTCCGAAGCCGAGCTGCTGCGCGTGCTGCGCAGCGCCTACAACTTCGGCGATCTCGACGCCCATAAGATGCGCCATCTGCTCGAACAGCTCGCGGCCGAGTTGCCCGAGCGAATCACGGGCGCGGCGCCAAAGATTTTCTTCGATCGCGTCAACGCCCGCGTCCGCCCGCGCCGATCCGCGCGGCTGGCGGCGATCACCTCGGGCGGAACGATCCCCGAAGCCGGCAACTACGACGTCGTGATCGAGTCCGAGGGCCGCAAGGTCGGCGACGTCGAGGAGGACTTCGCGCAGGAATCGTCGCGCGGCGACGTGTTCTCGCTCGGCTCGATGCCCTGGCAGATTCAGCGCATCTCGCGCGGACGGCTGATGGTCGAGCCGGCGCCCGGGATGGCGCCGACGCTGCCGTTCTGGCAGACCGAGGCGGGCGGCCGCTCGCAGGCGCTGTCGGCAGAGATTTGCGATCTTCGCCGCGAGATTTGGAGCCGTCTCGAACGCAACGAAGCGGCGGCCGACTGGCTGATGAGCGAATGCGCGATGTCGGAGCGCGCCGCGGCGCAAGCCGTTGACTACGTCCGCCGCGGGGTCGAGGCGCTCGGCGCGATCCCGGACGAAAAGACCGTCGTTGTCGAGCGCTTCTTCGACGGCGTGGGCGGCACGCAAATCGTCATTCACACGCCGTTGGGGATCCGCCTCAATCGCGGACTCGGCCTGGCGATTCGAAAGCGCCTGTGCCAGTCGTTCGATTTCGAAATCCAGGCGTCGGCGATCGACGACGGCGTGCTGCTCGCGCTGAATTCGCGGCATAGTTTTCCGCTCGACACTCTGTTCGGCATGCTGAAGGCGCGCAACGCGCGCGACGTGCTCATCCAGGCTCTGCTGGCTGCGCCGATGTTCGAAGTGCGCTTCCGCCACGTCGCCACGCGCGCGCTGGCGGTGATGCGCTCATCGCGCGGCAAGAAGGTGCCTGCCTGGATTCAACGCATCCGCTCGCAGGAGCTTCTGTCGGCGATTTTTCCCGGCCAGCAAGCCTGCTTCGAGAACCGGCCGGCCACGATCGAACTCCCGGACCATTTTGTGATCGAGGAAACGATTCGCGAATGCCTGGAGGAGTCCACCGACCTGCCGCGCACGGTGCGAATGCTCGAAGGTATCGAGAGCGGCGCGATTCGCACCGTCGCGGTCGATGCGATCGCGCCGTCGGTGTTTGCCCATCGTATCCTGCTCGCGTCGGACTATTCATTTCTCGACGACGGCGAACGCGCCAATCGCCGTTCGCGGACCGTGACGATGAATCGCGCCATGGCCGAGGACGTGCTGCGCAAAGAAGACCTTTCCGAGCTGCTCTCGGCGGAGGCGGTCAGCAGCGTCGTCGCCGAAGTGACGGGCCGCGCGGCCGGACGCAGGCCGCGCTCGCGCGACGAATTGTACGAATTGATTCGGGCGCACGGCTCGCTCACGCAGGCCGAGGTCGAAGAACGCGCCGGCGAGAACGGCCGCGCGATGATCGCGGAGTTGGACGCGGAGCGGCGAATCGCACGTGTCAGCGTAAGCAGCGAATCGGCAGAGCGAATCATTGCGAGCGAGGATAAGGCGCATCTTCGCCGCCGCATATCCCACCGCATCGATTGACGGCGGTTCCGAGTCGAGCGACGAGGGCCGCGATAGCGACGGTGCGCGCGCCGAACTCGTGCGCCGCGCGATGAAGACTTGCGGACCGGCGACTGCCGGTGAAATCGCAGCGCGACTGCATATCAGAGAATCGGACGTCGAGCGGATTCTCGCGGCGCTGGAAGGGGCAGGGCGGAATTTTTCGCGGTCATTTCACGCGTGCCGACGCGATTCAGTGGTGCGAGCGCTACAACCTGGAACGGATTCATCGGATGACGCTGGCGCGGGTGCGCGCTGAAATCGAGCCGTGCGCGGATCACGAGTACGCGGCGTTTCGGCTGCGATGGATGCGCGTCGGCGGCGGCGAACTGCCGGCCGATCAGAGCGGCGTCGCGGCGGTGCTCGAACAGTTGTCGGGTATCGCGGCGACGCCCGAGATTTGGGAGCGCGCGATTATCCCGGCGCGCATCGCAGGCTATCGGCCCGAGATGCTCGACCTGGTCTGCATGAGCGGCCGGATGAAGTGGGTCGCCGTTGCCGACGAAGGTATTGAAGGCGCGCATCGCGCGAGCACGCCGTCGCGGGTCACGTTCATTGCGCGCAAGGCCAGCCTGTTTGTACCGCGCGAAGCACCCGCGCCGGCGGACGCGAAGGAGCAGGCGGTGCTGGAGGCGCTGGGAGCGGCGGGCGCGCAGTACCTGGACGAGGTCGCGGAGCGCGCGAATGTTTCAGAGCGCGACGCATTGTCCGCGCTATGGCGGATGGCGGCGGCGGGGCGCGTGAGCAACGACAACTTTGCGCCGTTGCGGATGTTTGCCGGCGATCGCGGCGCCGAGCGCGCGCTTGAGCCGGTCGCGCGCCGCCCGGCGACTCGTCACGACGCTGCGGTTCGCGCGCGGCTGAAGTCGAGCCTGGCGGGCCGATGGTCGCTGATACGCGCGGGCGAGCATCGGGCAGGCAGCCCGGATGACGCGCGGGATCTCGCGCTTAAATTGCTCGAGCGCCACGGAATTCTCGCCCGGGAGATGCTCGGCCTGGAATCGACGCATATCTCGTGGAACGAGATCGCGTTTGCGCTGCGGCGGCTGGAATACAGCGGCGCGATTGCGCGCGGGTGGTTCGTGAGATCGATTTCGGGGGAACAATATGCGCTGCCGGAGGCGGTCGAGATGATCCGCGCGGCGCGGAGTCTCATTGCGGCGCGAGAGAAGCCGGTTGCGTTGAGCGCAATCGATCCCGCCAATCCGTACGGCGCCGTGATTGCCGGATGCGGTATCGCGCGCGAGGCGGCCAACGTCGTGGTCATTCGCGCCGGCCGCGTGATTGCGGGATTGCAGGGACGCGCGATGATCACGGCGGGCGAAGGCGGAGCCGACGACGAGAGTTTCAGCGCGGCGGTGGCGGCTGTTCTGGCGCTGAAGCCGCGCATCACGATCGATTCAATCGACGGTGTGGCGGCTCTGGAATCGCCGCGGGTCGGCATTCTGGCCGCGATGCGATTCCACTCCGACGGACGCTCGCTGGTGTTCGACGGATTGCATGGCCCGGCGCCCGCGCGCGCATCGCGCCGGAGTTAAGCCAGCCAGTTGATTGGGCGCGCTCGCACGGTATTCTGAACGCATAGCAAATCGAATCGGATTGGGTGGGCGCGCCGGATTGTGAACGCGCGTCACATTCCATCGACCTATCAACCCAGTTACCGCGCGAAGAAGGCAGGGCTCGATCAATGGCGACTAACAGTTTCGGTGCTCGTTCGACGCTTTCGGTGGAAGGCAAAAGCTACACGATCTTCAAGCTCGAAGCGCTGGAGAAGCGCGGGTATTCGCTGGCGCGGATGCCGTATTCGATCAAGGTGATGATCGAGAACGTGCTGCGGCGCGAGGACGGCGCGGTGGTGACGACCGGGCAGATCGAGGCGCTGGCCAAATGGAACGGCAAGGGCGGAGAGCGGGAAATCTCGTTCATGCCGGCGCGCGTGCTGCTGCAGGATTTCACGGGCGTGCCGGTGGTGGCGGATCTGGCGGTGATGCGCGACGCGATCAAGCGCCTCGGCGGCGATCCCGCCAAGATCAGTCCGCTGCAGCCGGTTGACCTGGTGATCGATCACTCGGTGCAGGTCGATTCTTTTGGCAGCGCCGATTCGTTCGCGGCCAACGCGCGGCTGGAATTCGAGCGCAACCGCGAGCGCTATCTTTTTCTGCGCTGGGGGCAGGGCGCATTCGACAACTTCCGCGTGGTTCCGCCCGACACTGGAATCGTTCACCAGGTGAATCTGGAATATCTCGCGCCGGTGGTTTTTTCGTCGAAGAACGGCGAAGCGTATCCCGACACGGTGATTGGCACGGATTCGCATACCACGATGATCAACGGGCTCGGCGTGGTGGGATGGGGCGTGGGCGGAATCGAAGCGGAAGCCGCGATGCTCGGGCGGTCGGTGCCGATGCTGATTCCCGAAGTGATCGGGTTTCGGCTGGCGGGCAGCTTGCGTCCGGGGGCGACCGCGACCGACCTGGTGCTGACGGTCACGCAGATGCTGCGCAAGAAGGGCGTGGTCGGCAAGTTCGTCGAATACTTCGGGCCGGGGCTCAAGTCGCTGCCGGTGGCGGATCGCGCGACGCTGGGCAACATGTCGCCCGAGTATGGCGCGACGATGGGATTTTTCCCGGTTGACGATCAGACGCTCACTTATCTGCGGCTGACGGGGCGCAGCGACGCCCAAATCAAACTGATCGAGGCCTACTGCAAGGCGCAGGGCCTGTTTAATTCCGCCGATGCGCCCGAGCCGAAATTTTCCGACACTCTCGAACTCGATCTCGGCAGCGTCGTGCCGAGCATGGCGGGGCCGCGCCGTCCGCAGGATCGAGTTGCGCTCAAGGCGGCGAAGAGCGGTTTCCGCAGCGAGCTTGCCAAGGAATTCGAGCAGCATCCGAGCGTCGATCGCAAAGAGCTGGCGAAGTGGGTCGGCCGAAGGCGGCAACGGTGCAGCGGCGGGCGAAGCGGCGGTTGTCGAATCGAAGCTCGGCCATATCGCCAACAAGGTCGAAGTGCATTCCGAGGGCGGAGGCTATGCGCTGACGCATGGCTCGATCGTGATCGCCGCGATCACCAGCTGCACGAACACGTCGAATCCGTCGGTGATGCTCGCGGCGGGAATTCTCGCGCAAAAGGCGGTCGCGCGCGGGCTCACGGTCAAGCCGTGGGTGAAGACCAGCCTGGCGCCGGGTTCCAAAGTCGTGACGCAGTATCTCAAGCGCGCGGGGCTGACCGAGTCGCTCGACAAGCTGCGCTTCAACCTGGTCGGCTACGGATGCACGACGTGCATCGGCAACAGCGGGCCGGTCGCCGAGGCGATCGCGGGGGCGGTGAAGCAGGGCAACCTGGTGGCATGCGCGATTCTGAGCGGCAATCGCAATTTCGAGGGGCGGATCAATCCCTCGGTGCGATTCAACTACCTGGCGTCGCCGCCGCTGGTGGTCGCATACGCGATTGCGGGCACGATGGATATCGACGTCGAGCACGAGGCGCTCGGCACGGGTTCAGACGGACGTCCGGTGTATCTGCGCGACATCTGGCCGTCGCAGGAGGAAGTGGCGGCGGCGCTGGCGGGCTCGGTTGACGCCGCGATGTTCAAGAGCGAGTACGGCCAGGTGTTCGACGGCGACGAGCGATGGAAGAGCCTGGCCGTGCCTGAGGGCAACCTGTTCCGCTGGGAGAAGGATTCGTCCTACGTGAAGGCGCCGCCGTTTTTCGACGGCGTGACGGCCAAGGTGGGCGAGCTCTCCGATATCAGCGCAGCGCGGGCGCTGGCGGTGCTCGGCGACAGCGTGACGACGGATCATATATCGCCGGCCGGCTCGATCGCGGCCGACAGTCCGGCGGGCAAATATCTGATCGCCCGTGGCGTGGCGCCCAAGGACTTCAACTCATACGGCTCGCGGCGCGGAAACCATGAAGTAATGATGCGCGGGACGCTGGCGAATATCCGGCTCAAGAACCTGATGGTGCCGGGGGTGGAAGGCGGCTTCACCGCGCATATTCCGGACGGCGAGCAGATGACGATCTTCGACGCGTCGGAGCGTTACCGCAAAGCAGGGACTCCGCTGATAGTGATCGCGGGCAAGGAATACGGCACGGGCTCGTCGCGCGACTGGGCCGCCAAGGGCGTGCAACTGCTCGGCGTGCGCGCGGTAATCGCGGAGAGCTTCGAGCGAATCCATCGCAGCAATCTGATTGGGATGGGCGTGCTGGCGCTGGAGTTCAAGGGCGGCGACAGCCGCGAGAAGCTCGGGCTGACAGGGCAGGAAGTATTTTCGATCACGGGATTGAAGGCGGGAATCAAGCCGCGCCAGGCGGTGAAAGTGCGCGCGCAGTCCAGCGGCAAGACGATCGAGTTCGAGGCGACGCTGCGGGTCGATACGCCCGAGGAGGTCGAGTACATCCGGCACGGCGGAATCCTGCCGTTCGTGCTGCGCGAACTTATACGTGCATGACGGCGCAGGTGGGAAGGAAAAATCACATTATTGAATGCGGAACCCGCCGTGGGTTCCGCACCTCCCTGGGCAGGGGTGACCCCTGCACTCAGTGAAAAGAGAAGATGCGGGCTTCGCCCTGTTAGAAGGGGGTAAGGGAGCAGCATTTTTCCGAGATTGTTCCCTTTCCGATGTGGGGCACGGGGACAATCGCGGAGAGCGCGAGCAGCAGCCTATTGCATGTGACTGGCGGCGGCGCCGGAGACAGTCGAGGTGCCCGGGCCGCCAGCCGCGGCTGGAGCTGGGGCGGAAGCCTTCAGCGCGGGGTCGTCGCTTTTGACGCATTTGTAGAAAGGCTCCATCTTCTTCAATTGCGCCTTGCAGGCATGCTCGGACTTAAGCGTTTTGAACTTGAGCCATTGGGACATCGGCGCCGCGCTGTTCACTTTGTAATTGCCCGACGCGTCCTGCACCGGCGGAAAGACCGGCGGCGGCAGCATCAGGTACCAGCTAATCAACACCATCGCAGTTGCATAACACTTTCGCATCCCCAAGGTGTTAGCGATTTTTTAGGGCGAAAGCGATAGGCGCGAGCGAGCGCGGTTCAGGCCGGCTGCGGCGCGGGCGCATCGAGCGCGACCGCGGCGCCGCTCTTGCGGGTGGCGTAGCGGCTGAGCAGCCTGACCACCGCGGGCGTGACTTCATGGATAGCCTCGCGGCGGAAGCCGACGACCTCAGGACCGCGCGCCCGCATCATCCCGAGCATCGAGAGCCGCAGCAGCGCCGCGACCGCCTGGCAGTAACGGAAGCGCTCGAACTCGATCGGCGCCATCGCGTGGTAGAGCGGCATGTACAACGCCGCGAAGCTGGCGCGCAGCCCGTTGCCGACGATGTTGTCGCGCATCCATCGCGGGTTCTCCAGCGCCGACGAGGACAAAATCACGGCCGTCATCGCAGCGTCGAGATGGCGATCGCCGACATCGGCGTTCACCCAATCGATGACGCCGGTCACCCGCATCCCATCCACCATCACGTTGAGCGGATGATAGTCCATGTGCAGGAGCGAATCGGGGCTGTGGCGAAACCGCGACGCGCGTTCGGCAACCAGGTTGAGCGCCTCGCGCAGACCGGGCAGCGGGCCGGTCTCGACGCGATGGGCGATGATCGCAAGCACGCGATCCAGCAAAGCGGAGCCGGCGTCAGCGCCGGCGCCTGCGACTGGCGCATATGCGCGCGGAATCTCGCGCAGGCCCGCGCTGGCGGGATCGAGCTGGTGGAGCCTCGACTGCGCGCGGACGAAAGAAAAAAATGCCATCGAGAAAGTCTTTAACGAACTCGGAAAGCTGCGGATCGTGAACAGCGGACCGCCCGCCAGCCGCTGCATGATGAAAAACGGCGCGCCCAACGCGCGGTGATCGGCCTCGAAGGTGTAGGGGCGCGGGACGCAGTAGCCGGCGGCGAACAGGCGATCGATGGTGGTGTATTCGCGGGCGCCTTTGGCGTCGGCCTCGGAGCCTTGATAGAAGCGCAAAACCATCGATTGTCCGGCCCGGATCGCAGCGAACGCCTTCGACGCCGATTGGAGCGTGAACTCGAAGACGGTGGTTTCCCATCCGCTGGCAAGGACGCTCAGGCGCGAGACTGGTGCGCAAAGGTACGCGGACAGGCGTTGCTCAATGTCGTTAAGGTCGAGCATTGGATGAAGCGCGGGCGGAAAGTCAGCGCGAATCGCAGCGTAATACACGCGGGAAAAAGTCGCAACCGAACTGACACGCGTGTCAGGTGGCAGGGCTGAGCCCTGCACCCAGTATTAAGGCCGCCCGCCGTTGGCGGGCGCGGTCCCTGCCAACGGCTTAATACTGGCCTCCCGCGCCAACGGCCGGGCTTCGTCCCTGTTAGAAGGGGTTAGGGGGAAAGAGGCTCCTGCCCGTTTGAGAATACGTCGCGCGTCACTTTAGGCGAGGCATGAAATGTTGCTGCGCTGCGCTGGGCGGCGGCGGTTCGGCCGGCGACGGGGGCATCGGCGCCATCTTGAGGGTCTCGTTGGGGAGCGTCTCGCCATTTTTCTGGAAACGCTGCTGCACCACCGACGAGAGCAAGGGTCCGCTGCGATCGCTGAGGTCGATCGCAACTTCGACCGACAGTCCCAGCCGCAGCGGTTTGTCGCGAGGCTCGGGCCCTTCGATAACAATCTTGACCGGCACGCGCTGCACGACCTTGACCCAGTTGCCGGTCGCGTTCTCGGGCGGCAGCAGCGAGAAGGCCGCGCCGGTGCCCATGCTGATCGAATCGACGTGTCCGCGGTAGGTGTAGTTGGGATAGATGTCGGCGACGATTTCCGCCTTTTGACCGACGCGCACGTCGGTGAGCTGGGTCTCCTTGAAGTTTGCCGTGATGTAGAGCCCGCCAAGCGGGACGATCGCGAGCAGCGGCTCTCCGACCTGGACACGATTGCCAACGTGGGCGGTCTTATGAGTCACGATGCCCGCGAACGGCGCGGTCAGCCTGGTGTAGTCGAGGTCGAGCTTGGCAGCTTCCAGAGCGGCCTCGGCCTGCTTCACGACCGGGCGTGCGTAGCGCGAATGGTCGTCGTCGGACGATCCGAGGGCGGCCTCGGCCTGCGCCAATTGATGCTCCGCGAGCGCTTCATCGGCGATCGCGATGCGCAGGCCGGTGTTGGCCTGATCGTATTGCTCGATGGAGACGACGCCTTGTTCCTTCAACGACTTGGCGCGGACGAAATCGATCTGCGCCTGCTTGAGCTGCGACGCGGTGAGCGACACACCCGACCGCGCCGCTTGCACCAGCGCGTAGAGCTCGTCAACGGATTGCCTGGCGCGCTCGAGCTGAGCCTGCGCCTGCCGGACACGGACGTCGAAGTCGCGCGGATCCAGCGTCAACAACAACTGGCCTTCCTTAACCGTCCAGTTGTCCTCGACATAAACGTTGGTGACGGTGCCGGCAACACGCGAGGAAACCAGCGCGACAGTGCCATCGGCGTAGGCGTCGTCGGTGCTGACGTGGCTTTCGATGTAGCGATAGAAGTGAAACGCGGGAATCGCGGCGGCGGCGGCCGCAATGATCGCCACTACCAACAAGACCCGGCGTACGAGCTGCGAATTCATAGAATGATTTCAGAGGCGGGAAGATCTAGACGCGTTTTCGAATGGCTCGCTCACTGGTTACAGAGGCTAACTATGACGAATGCGGGAGGCTGTCAAACGAACCGGGACGATCGAGCGCGGCTTCGATGCATCGGCAGTTATGCGCGCGAATTGCGCGGCTACCGCGGGCGCTGACTCAACACGGGGCGCCGGTCATGGCTCGCGAATCGTTGCGTCGGGGCCGTGAACGACGGTTGCCACCACGACGCCGTTGAGCGTCATGTTGAGAGTGAAACTGCCGAAGTTCTGACGTCCGAAAAAGGTGGCATCCACTTTTCCGTCCGGAGTGTCAAACAAAATCAACGACGGCGCGCGTAAGTCGATCACCCATCCAGTGGTGATATCCTCGACCAGCGCGGTGTAGCGCTGCTCGGCGGGACCGGCGACGAAAATCCGCAGGTCCGGAGACGCCGGCGATGCGATCGAGCTGAGAGTACCGCCGGTCTGCACCGAAACGGTGCCAAAAGGCGCGCTGGTGGACTGGAGATCGGTCACGCGGCCGCCGTTGATTATTTCGACGCTGAGCAGGTTGCTGTTGCTGGTGGTTTTGGTCGCGACGATTGCGGCCGGCAGGATGTTGTTGGCGATTACGATGCTAAGCGGGACGACCCCCTGAAGCGTCCATGACGATCGCGAGTCCGATACGGTGGCGGTAAATGGTGTGCCGACGGTGCCGAGAATGTCGTACGAAGCGAGCGCCGGGCCGTTGGGCGTATTACCGACGCTCCCGGAGAATCCAGTCTGGTTGTTGCAGGCCGCGACTGAAAAGGCGATCGCGGCGCCGAGCGCGCTCATCGACCAAGCTCGCACGAGATACCGCATAGCCCGGCTTGCCATCGCGATCACAGAGGCTGGATTACGTTGCTGCAGATGCCGGGGCATGTGCCGTCGGGATTCTGGCAGGTGGTCGGGCACTTGATCGCCGGCGTCGGCGTCGGAGTCGCGCCACCGGCTGACAGAGGCGGCGGAATCGTTACGGTCGCAAGGCTGCCGCCGGGTGCGGGCGTTGGCATCGACGTCGGCGTCACGATCGGATCGGGGGTCGGCAGCTGCCACTCTTGTACCTGATAAGTGTCGGCAGGAACGCAGAAGGAATAGAGATTGTTCGGACCGGTATTTGGCGCCTGATTCTGCACGAGACTATTCGTTATCTGCACGTTCTGTTTCGACAAAACCACCGAGGTGCCGAGGTTGGCGTTGCCGACACTACCCGTCACGCTGCCGTGACCGATGCAGGTGATCGTTTGAGTCGAAGTTTCGCCGTCGTGGTATTGCACGCGTGCCGCGGACGGTTCCGCAGGTCCTGTAACGTCTGACAGCACCGCGATGGTGTGGCCCTGGTACGGATCGGTGACACCCTGGTAAAGATCGATCGTCGTCGCGAACAGATCGAAGGTGGGAACCGAGGGCGGAACATTCAGCGTGATAGCTGACAGTGCCGGGGCTCGAGTTCCTGACGATAACCGGCATCGGGAGCGCGCTTTCAATATTGTTGGTTCCGGCGTCCTCGGCGAAAACCTGGACCAGAGTGGTCTGCCCCGGATTTGGCGGTATTATCGGGATAGTGCCGCTGATGTATCCCGTGTTCAGCGCGAGGTCGCACGCGGTGAAAGTGAGCGCCATCGGGGCTGCAAGTGCCGCCGCCTTTCTTGCCAGCGCCAGTGGTCGGAATTGCGTAAACGAATAGATTGTCGTAGCCCGGCGCCGTGATCTCCATCACATAGGCGCCCTTGTTCGGTAAAGATTTTGATTGCACCGGAACGTTTTCGAACTGAGGGAGGACCGTGATCGTACCCGGCAGCGGGAAGTTGCCTGCGTTGTCGGTGTTCGCGGTCGCGACTGCGACGCATTGCTCGGGGGAAGTCAGGCAGTCAGCCGTGCTGTTGCTATCGGGCGGAATCAGCAACTGCAGCGTCGCGCCCACGATGTGCTTTGCGGCGACACAATTGTCGCTGATCGTACCCGTGATATTGCCGAGCGTCTGGCTCCCGGTGACAGTGAAGGCAGGGGACAACGATTGGTTCCGGGTATAGCGGCAGCAACCGTTCTGCGGCATAGCTGTCTGCTCCGCCGGCCACCGCGAGGTCATAGAGGGTCCCAAACCCGGGCGCCGCCGGACCGCCGGCCGCAGGAAGCTCCAGGGTAAACTGTCCGTTTTTGACCTGAGCGGTCGCGATCGGGGTATTGGTTCCGATCGCTTCGGCGGTCACCGACAACTTGCGGATCTTTTTTCGACGTGCCCGAGCCCGAACCTGTTTTAACGCTCACGGATCCTGTGACGTGCCCAGCACTGAATTTGGAATCGTCGCCAGCGAGATTGTTACCGTATATGCACCGCCGGGCGCCGTAGGCGCCAGAGGGATCGACATCGACACTTGAAGGATCAACGGCGTCAGCACTCCGTTTGCCGGCGAGAACAGTGTGCCGCCATTGGGGGCGGTCACGGTGATGGGGTTGTTGCCGGTAGCCAACTGGATGGGGTAATTGATGCATCCGTCGGCGGTGTTGTTGGGCGTGCTGATCGTCGCCGAGAGCGGACAGTCGGGGATCAACGTGCCGGGATTGTTCGGATCGAGTCGGAGCTCGGCAAGTCGGTAGCTGCCGGCCCGCACATTGGCGGTGTTGAAGAGCTGGGGTATGTTCTGCGAAGTGTTGAGATCGATCTGCAGGTCCGCGTTCTGGCCGCTACTGCCAATCCCCGGAGGCACCGGAATGGACTGCCATTTGCCACTGCCGGGGGCCGCGCCCGCATTGGGATTGATACGAACCGACTGAACATTGAGAAGAACGTTCTGAAAGTTCGGCGGCGGGACGCCCACAAATCCCACCTCGACCATCGCCTTTTTGCCGGCCCACGCCGAACCGGCGCCGGCCAGCAGCACGCAAATCACGATGACGAAAGGTACGGTCAGGCCGCGAGCAGTGCGATGTACAAAAGAATCTTTCACACGGAATCCATCGAAGAAGAATTGGGTCAGCGTTTGGGATAACCTAACCGGAGTGCGAAGGCAAGAATACAACCGCTTGGGTGAACGTCAAATGGATCACCGAGCTTGACTGATCGCCTTCCCGATCCGGAGAATCAATCCCAACGATGAACTGGTCGAATCGAAACGCCCGCTGCTGTCTGTTCGCGCTTTTCTTTCTGCTCTGCTTCGGGGTTCGAGTGACGGCGGCGGAGGCGAGTTTGAAAATCACGACCGGAAATCCGGGCCTCGAGCATTTCGACGCCGACGGCGGCGTGCAGCTCGACTTCGGTCTGACCGATCAGAACGGCAATCCGGTCGGCAACCTTCGTCCCGACAACGTAAAAGTATTTGAAGACGGCAAGGAAGCCAAGATTCTCGATTTTCGCGGAGTCGGCCAGGGACGTCCCGTTGACATCGTGTTCGTGCTGGACGTGACGGAATCGATGCAGCCGTATATCGACGCGGTCAAGCAGAACGTAATCGCGTTCGCGCACGACCTGCAGGCCAACAGCCGCGACTACCGGCTCGGGCTGGTGACGTTCGAGGACTACGTGGTCTCGGCGTATCCCGACTGCAACTGCGCCTATCGCAACTCGTTTACCTCGGACGTCAAGCAGTTCAGCGACTGGGTGGGCAGCCTGCACGCCGGCGGCGGCGGCGACATCCCCGAGGATCAGCTCGACGCGCTCGCCTACGCGGCGAAGTTTCCGTTCCGCCCCGAGGCCGAAGGCATCGTCATTATCATCACCGACGCGCCGCCTCATCATGACGGCGACGGCTCGGCCGACACGTCGCACGATCAGGCCTTCTGGGACCATCATACTCGCGGGGTGCAGGTGACGGATCTGACAGGCACCAAAGTCGCCGACCTGCTCAAGAAGGATGGGCTCACTCTGTATGCGGTGGTTCCGCCGCCGTTCATCGCGCCCGAGTACCAGCAAATCGTCGATGCGACGCACGGCCGTTCGTACAATATCATCACGGAAGAAGGCCGCTTTCCGTCGCTGGTGCGCGAAATCGGCCATTCGATCGCGACGGAGTATTCGCTGACCTATCGAACGCCGCGGCCGATTGAAGACGGCACCAATCGCAGTGTCGAACTGAAGATCGATTACAACGGCGAAGCGGGCGAGGCTGAGACCGCCTACCAGGTGCGGGGGCTCGGCGGCGCAGCGATTAACGTGCCGGAGGACGCGGGCACGGGCGGTGGAAACTCGACCGGCACGGGACTTCGGCAGTTCTCGTTCAACTGGTGGAACGCAGCGGTACCGTTGCTCGCAATCATCGGGCTGTTCGGGCTGTCGCGAATGAGGTTCGGGGTCTCGGCCGACGAACTCAAGGCTATTGTCGAGGCGCAGGGCGCGCCCTCACTGAGGATGCCGTCGGCGCCGCCGCCGGCAGCGCGCGCGGTCCAGCGCGCGCCCGCACGAGCGTCGCAATCGCCGATGACCGCGCCCCGCGGGGCGGGGAATACGCAGGGCGCGCGGCTGGTGGCAGTCGATCGCATCGATCCGATAGCGGCGGAATACGCGCTGATGAAAGACGAGATATCGATCGGCCGCGGCGAGGACAACGACGTCGTCATTCCGCACGCGAGCGTGTCGCGCCAGCACGCGCGCTTGATGCGCCGCGACGGTGGATTCGAACTGATGGATCTGAATTCGACTAACGGCAGCTACGTGGACGATCGCCAGATACATGGCTCGGCGTTCGTGAGCGCCGGCAGCCGGCTGCGCCTGGGCGACATCCGCTTCGTGCTGCAGCTGTAGCTCGATTCTTCCCGATCAGTGGCCGGCGCGCTCCAGCGCCAGCGGCTCCAGAAAGGCGTTGTCCACCACTCCCATATCGATATACCAGCATTCGCGATCGGGCGCGGTCGCTCCGGGCATATAGACGACCGAACTGTAGCCGGTGTCGAGATCCTCATCGACCAGCCCAGTTGGAACATCCGCTTGTATGGATAGATGGCGACTCTCGCGTCCGGCACCGGCCGGTCGCGATAAGTGTTGAAGGTCGCGATGGTCTTCCACAGCTTGCCGTCGCGATCGTACTGATCCGACGCCGTGATGAACCATCCTTCTGAATCAATGTAGAAGATTCGCTTCGGAATCGTCGCGTCACGGCCGGGCTTCGCGTCCGCTTCGATCACGTACAGATGGCGCATCTCCCAGTCTTCCGGGCAAATGGTTTTGCCGCCGTCGAAGGGGCATTGCGGCTCGGGCGAATGCACGGCGTGCACCGACGCGAGCATCTGCTTCTCGCCCAGGAAGCGGTAGTTGAAATCTTCGATCTTCGCCGAGAAGCCGAAGTATGAGTCCGGATCGAGCGTGTTAGCGTAAGCGCTGCCACCGCCGGATCCTCCGCGCGCCGCCGCCATAGCCGCCGCCTCCACCGCCCCCGCCGAATCCCGGCAGCGCGCCGATAGCGTCTGAGAGCACGGCCGCGGATTCACGACGCAGCTTGCGTGTCGCGGGATTGAACACCCAAACGTTGTCCTCGACCGCGGGATCGATATGCCGCTGCCGCACCATCCCGTAGCCGCGCAACGACGACGGTTCCAAAAACGGATAGAAGCCGAAACGATAACGGACGCCGCTGGCCACGCCGTCGGGATCGATCGGTATCGGAGGCACCTCGATGCGGCCGATATTGTTGTAGAAGGCGAAGTGCCCCACCGTGTAGTAGCTCAACGGCGAGCCGGTGGCGTTCTTGTCGAAGCTGGCAACCTCGGGATAGCGCATATCGATGTCGTCGCTGTAGAGCGGCCGGTAGCTGAAATTCCACATTACCTTGGTCGCCACTTGCGGATCGTTGGGATCGACCAGCGGAAACGGCTGGCCGGCGACGTAACCCTTGAGGGTGCCGTCGGCCCCGAGCTGGACCTGGGCCGAGTACTTCTCGGTCGCGGCTTTGAACGGCGGCGGCCAATCGAGCTTGTCGGTCGGCACGATCCTGAGCTGCATGCCCTCGCGGACCAGCACGTAGTTGCCGGGGCTGACCAGGTCGGCGACCTTGGATGCATTGTCCTTGGTGATTACGTCGCCGGGTTTGACCTCGGCCCGCGCCCGCGGCAACGAGCACAGCATCGTCGCCAGCAAGGTTCCGACCACGATTCGCAACGGTGACCTGTCGCATGAGTACCTCCATCAGCGCCGCCGGGCGAGTCCGTTTCGTTGCATGCGCCATCGCAGCAGATCGAAGCGGTCCTGCCCGAAAAACGGCTCGTCGTTGAATACCATCAGCGGGACGCCCCAATGGCCAGCGCGTTTCTGCGCGGCCTCATTTTCGGCGATCACAGCTTCATAACGATCGGGATCGCGCTCGATTTCCGAATCGAGTCTCGTGAGGTCCAGCCCTGCGCGATCGGCCGCGCCGGCGAGATGGCCGCCGAGATGCCAGTCTCTGACCCCGCCGAAAATGACTGCGCTCACTGCTGCGAGGAACGGCAGTCCCTTGCCCAGCGCGGTGGCGGCGGCGCCCAGCCTGGTCAACCTGTGGATGTACGGTTGCTCGTTGGCCACCTCGCCGGTGCTCATGTTCATGACAATCGGATCGGGGCTGGGCCAGGTAAACGGCATGCCCAGCATCTCCGCGATACGCGAGCAATCGCGAAGCAAATAGGGCGGCCACATCGGGTTCACCTGTTTGAAGAAGCCGGGAATCCGGATCGCGATCGGATAAACCGGCCGGACATTAGCCTTCACGTCGTAGTCGCGCTCGAATTCAATCAGGCGCGGCGTAACGAGGTAGGAATACGGCGAACGGAAGGACCAGAACAGATCATATTGGAGTGTCATCCCAGTTCTCCGGTGATGTGAAGTCCGCGCTTTGACCCGCGATTACCTCGTCCGCCAATCGTAACATCGTTTATCGCCGAAGTTCAGCGCGCCTGCTAGTTGACGCTTGAAGTATCGATTGTGTCCGAACCTACCGGCAGTTTCAGCAGCATTCCGTCGTATCCGAGCACGACGCCGCGCGGCCGCACCGCGCCGACTCCCCGCATGAATGACATTCGCACGAAGGCGTTAGGCGTCGGCGGCCCGATATGGCTCAGCACCAGGAGCCGCACGCCCGCCTGGTTCGCCTCGGCGGCCGCGTCCTCGGGCGTCGTATGGTAGCGGAGGATGTCGGACATGATCTTCGCAACCCGCGCGTTGCCCCGCCGGCTGGCGGCCTCTTCGATAAGTTTCACCATCGGCGCCGACTGCGCTTCGTGGATCAGCACGTCGGCGCCGCGCGCCTGCGCCACCAGATTGGCGCATTTGGTCGTATCGCCGCTGATCACCACCGAGCGCCCCTTGTAATCGAATCGGTAGCCGTAAGCGGGCGCGACCGGCGCATGATTGACGGTGAAGGCGGTCACTTTGAGCCCGTTCTCCTCGAGAACGGTCGCCGAGCCACCCGCGCAGGGTCCCGCGCCGGGCTCAGCATCGATCTTCACCACGCGCGG
This sequence comes from uncultured delta proteobacterium, assembly GCA_963743865.1. Taxonomy (GTDB): domain Bacteria; phylum Desulfobacterota; class Binatia; order Binatales; family Binataceae; genus Binatus. The sequence continues at coordinate 1,465,370 of CAVURG010000006.1, read as the reverse complement.
TTCCATCGTCCAGTTGGCCGGTGGCATAAATGCGGCGCCGTGGTGCGCTACGCGATAGTCGCGGTCCAGCGCGTACGCCTGCGCGAATCCGCCGACCACCTCCTCGACGCCCGGCGGCCCGAAGACGCGCAGCGGCTTCGCACGACCCTGCGCCCAGGTCTGCAGGTTAATCTCGCCAAGGTCGCCGATATGATCCGAGTGGTAGTGCGTCAGCATCACCGCCGCCAGCTTGGGCGCCGGCAGATGCCACAGCGCGAGGTTCTTCCATGAGCCAGGGCCGGCGTCCACGAGATACATATTGCCGCCGGCGAAGACCGCCGTGCACGCATCGGCCCGATTGGGATCGGGAAGCGGATTTCCGGTTCCGCACAGGACAACGCGGAGCGCGTCGCCGGCTAGGAGATCATTGCGCGTCGCGCCAAGGGTCCGCTCGACCACCCGCCTTAGCAGCGCGTCCTGCACCGCCGGCACGTGCGCCATCCACCACACGAATCCGGCGAGCAGCACCAGGGCTGCGGCCCAAGCGGCGAGACGTTTGGCCGATCGCGACATGATGGCTGAGTTCCGCTGGTCTGCGCTCCGGGTTGCCGATTAAACCAGACAGCCTTCCATTGCAAGGCTTCGAGGTCTCGATCGAAAGTGTCTTGCTTGATCGTTCATCGACGCGTTCTCTATGATTGAACAAAGAGCGACAGAGGTCGCTCACATGAAAAAAACTATTTCCAGAATCAGCCGGTTCGCGATCGCGATTTCGGCGCTCGTATTTATTGCCGCCGGAGCCGATGCGCAGATGCGCTCGATGATGATTCCGCTTCCCACCACGCTGGTCATCAACAAGCCCGCGCCCGGGTCAGATCTACGGTGACAAGCAGGTGGTCACGATGGGCGTAAGCGGGAAAACCTACAAGTTCGTGCTGAAAGACGCCTACGTTGACGATCCCAGGGGCATAGTCCATTGGCCTGACATCTGGCAGTTGGTCCGCCAGTACAAGCCCAACTTCAACGTGACCGGCGTCGGAGAGGACACGTTCGCGAAGATGGAGCCGGGCCAGACCCTGACGGTGCGCGGCATGTTCTCCGGGAACAATCAGACCTTTGAAGTGATGGGCACGGAGCCGGGCGAGGGCCGCTTTGGTCCCGCCGAGCACTTACTAGCCGGCGGTTGAATCGCTGCGGCCACTACCGTTTTTCGGCACAAGTTGTGCCGATATCCGCGGGTAGTGTACCTTTGAAGGCTCAAATCACGGGGAAAGCGGCCAAAAATCGGTAAATGAAAAAACTTACGGGAGCACAAATCGTTGTCGAAAGCCTGATTGCCGAGGGCGTCGATGTCATCTTCGGCTATCCGGGCGGCGCGATCCTGCCCACTTACGACGCGCTACTCGACTCAAAGATCAAGCACGTTCTGGTCCGCCATGAGCAGGGCGCCGCCCACATGGCGGAGGGCTATGCGCGCGTCAGCGGACGCCCCGGCGTCGTCATCGTCACCTCGGGGCCCGGTGCGACCAACACCGTCACCGGAATCGCCGACGCCTACATGGATTCCACCCCGATGGTGGTTTTGTCGGGCCAGGTTCCGACCACGATGATTGGCAACGACGCTTTTCAGGAGGCGGACTTCGTCGGCATCACCCGCCCGTGCACCAAGCACAATTTCCTGGTCAAGAACGTCAAGGATATCGCGCGCATCATCAAGGAAGCGTTTTATATCGCCGGCAGCGGACGTCCCGGTCCGGTGGTGGTCGATTTGCCCAAGGACGTGCAACAGGCCGAGCATGTTCTTCACCTCCCCGAGAAAATTGAACTGCGCGGCTACAAGCCCACAATTCGCGGCAATCCCCGGCAGATCGAGCGCGCGATCGAGGCGATCGAGAAAAGTTCGACGCCGCTGTTCTACGTCGGCGGCGGCGTGCAATGGTCCGGTGCGGCGCCCGAGTTGCGCGAACTGGTTAAAGGACTTGGTATTCCAGTCACCGAGACGTTGATGGGACTGGGATCGTACCCCGCCTCCGATTCGCTCAGGCTCGGGATGCTCGGGATGCACGGTTCGTATGCCACCAACACGGCGGTATGCAACACCGATTGCCTGATCGCAGTCGGTGCGCGCTTCGACGATCGCGTCACCGGCAAGATTTCTGAATTCGCGCCGAAGGCCGAAACGATTATTCACATCGATATCGACCCGTCGTCCATTTCGAAGAACGTCAAGGTCGATATTCCGATCGTCGGCGATATCAAGTCGGTCCTGACCGACATGCTGACCACGATTAAGGGCCGCGAGAGTATCGGCCAACGCCACGCCGACTGGGCGAAATGGCATCAGCGGATCCTCAAGTGGCAGAAGGAGAAGCCACTCTACGAGAACAGCCGTCGGGGCGACAGCGTCTCCCCGATCGACGTTATCGCCGAACTGCACAAGCTCACCAAGGGCGATTGCATACTAGCCACTGATGTCGGGCAGCATCAGATGTGGGTAGCTCAGATGTTCCCGTTTGAGAATCCCCGTTCGTGGCTGACCTCGGGCGGACTGGGTACCATGGGCTATGGGCTGCCGGCCGGAATCGGTGCGACGTTCGCCGCGCCTGACAAAAAGGTTGTAGTGGTTTCGGGCGACGGCTCGATTCAGATGAACATCCAGGAACTGGGTACCGCGGTCCAATACAAAGTCGATATCAAGGTAATCATACTCAACAACTACTTCCTCGGAATGGTTCGCCAATGGCAGGAGAAGTTCTACGCCGAACGGTATTCCTACACCGCAATGTCGGTGCCGAATTTCGTCAAGCTGGCCGATGCCTACGGTGCGCGCGGCTTCCGAATTGAAAAATCGAAAGACCTGGCCGCCACGATGAAGGAAGCATTCGCGACTCCCGGTCCGGTACTCATCGACGTAGTGATCCCCAAGGAAGAAGCGGTGATGCCGATGATTCCGCCCGGCGGCGCGATGTCCGAGATGCTGTTCGCCTGAACCGGGGCCGCGCTGTCAACGCCAGGAACATCTTTTCCCGCAGGAGGCGCACTCATGGCCGCGCGCGTACCGTACCTCAATCGCGAAGACCTTCCCGAAGCCGACCGCGTGATCTTCGACAATCTGGCCGCGGAGAGTGGCGGTACCGTCGGCAATCTCTTCCGCATACTCGCGCATACGCCAAAGTTTTTGCGCCGGTTCTGCTCGATGGGTAACAACCTTCGCAACAAGACCGTGCTCGATCCAAAACTCCGCGAACTCGCGATCCTCACGGTCGGACGGCTGACCGATGCGCAATACGAGTTCGTGCATCATTGGAACATCGCGCTGCGCGTCGGCGTCTCGCGCGAGCAGCTCGAAGCGCTCGCTGATTGGGAGAAATCCCCGAAGTTCAGCGACCATGAGCGCGCCGTGATTCGTTACGCCGTAGAGGCCACCAGCAACGTGCGCGTGACCGACGCGACCTGGAACGCCTTGAAGACGTTTCTCGACACGTCGCCGCATTATGGAACTGGTGGAGAACGTCGCCTACTACAACATGGTCGTGCGGGTGCTGGTCCCGGTAGGCGTCGAGCTTGAGCCCGACGCGACCAGGCGGTAGCGCCGCGCTGCAACACCGAAACACCGATTCGCCGCCGCGGCGCGCTATGATTGATCGATGACAGCGCCGCCGCCTCCCGACTTTTACGAACAGGGAATCGACCTGTTCAACCAAGGCCGCTTCTTCGAGTGTCATGAGGCGTGGGAAGAAATCTGGAAGCGCTCCGACGGCGAGGCGAAGCTTTTCTACCAGGGATTGATCCAGGCCGCGGTCGCGATCCTGCACGCGCAGCGCGGAAACTTGAGCGGTGCACGGTCGCTGTATCAGAAAGCGTCGGCCCGGCTTGATTCAATTCCGCACGAGCACATGGGTCTCGCCAGTCGGCGAGTTGCGCGCCGAGTTGAGGAGATTTATCGACGTTGCATGCCGCGCCGACGGCAGCCCGCTTCCCGACCCTCCACGGCTGCGCCGAATCTCAAAGTCAGATGCTTAGAACGGGATGTCCTCGTCGTCCATCGGCGCGACGTCGTCGCCCGCGCCCGCGCCGCTTGCGGGTGCGCGGCCACGAGCTTCGCCGGCGTCATCGCCCATCGGAGCGCCGCCGCGCGAACTCAGGAATTGCACGCGCATCGCAACAATTTCCGTGACCTTGCGCTTGCCGCTGCCGTCCTTGGCTTCGTATTCGCGGTAGGAAATTCTGCCCTCGATATAAACCGGGCTTCCCTTCTTGAGGTACTGCGCGCAAGTCTCGCCCTGTTTGCCCCACACGATGATGTTGTGCCAGTCGGTGCGGTCCTGCCGCGTCCCGCTCTTGTCGGCGAACGACTCCTTGGTCGCAATCGAAAAGTTGGTGACCGAGGTGCCCGAGTTGGTGAAGCGGGTTTCGGGGTCGCGTCCGAGATTGCCGATTAGAATTACTTTGTTTACCGACGCCGCCATCTTCGCCACCTCATGATCCGAAAATTAGCCCCGCTCCGTTCTCAAGGCAAGGCGCAGCGGCCGGACCCCGCCTTTCGCCTGCGATTTCTGACCGATATAATTCGCCTTGGTGCGGAGGCAGGATAGGGCGATGGCGGCAAGCACTTCCACGACCGCTGCGGTCCGAATTGTGGCGCTGGGCGGGTTGGGCGAGATCGGCCTCAACCTGATGGCGATCGAATGCGCCGGGCGCGCGATCGTGATCGATTGCGGTGTGATGTTTCCCGACGAGCCCGCGCTCGGATTGGGTACCTATATACCCGAGATGGCGTGGCTCGAGCGCAGTCACGTCGCGGTTGAGGCGGTCGTGCTCACCCATGCTCACGAGGATCACATCGGCGCGCTGCCGCATTTGATCCGCCGCTTCAACGTTCCCGTTTATGGAACCGATGTAACGCTTGCTTTCACCCGGCGGCGACTCGCTGATGCGGAGTTCGACGAACCGGTCGATCTGCGGACGATTGCGCCGCGGGTGGCATTCGAGGCCGGGCCGTTCACGGTCGAGCCGATTCGGGTTACGCATTCGACCCCGAATTCGATTGCGCTCGCGATTCGAACTCCGGCGGGGATCGTCGTTCATAGCGGCGACTTCAAAATCGATGACGCGCCGGTGGACGGCGAGATGTTCGATCGCAAGCGGTTCGCCGAGCTTGGCGCCGAAGGCGTTGCCGTTCTTGCTCTCGGATTCGACCAACGTCGAGCGCCCCGGCCGCTCGGGCTCGGAAAGTTCGCTCAAGCCCGTCCTGCGCGAGCTCGCATCACGGGCGCGCGGCAGGTTTTTCCTGTCAGCTTTTTCGTCGCATCTGCATCGGATTCGCCAGGTGGTCGAGGTCTCGCGCGAGTTCGGCCGCCGGGTCGTTCCGCTCGGACGCGCGATGGCGGAGAGCGTGCGGCTGGGCCTCGAGACCGGCCAGCTTCCATTTGCGCAAGCGATGTTTGTCGAGCCGGGCGAGGCCGAGTTCATCGACGGAAACCGGCTGAGCTATCTTACCAGCGGAAGCCAGGGCGAGCCGCTCTCCGCGCTGGCGAAACTCGCCGCCGCCGCCCACCCGCGCGTGCGTATCGAGCATGGCGACGTGGTCGTGCTGTCATCGCGCTTCATTCCCGGCAACGAACGCACCATCAATACCCTGGTGAACCGTCTCTACCGGCAGGGCGCCGAGGTTGTTTACGACGCGGTCGCTCCGGTTCACGTTTCGGGGCACGCCAGCCAGGACGAGTTGGCGGAGATGATCGCGCTCACGCGGCCGCGCCACTTCATCCCGATTCATGGCGAATATCGTCATCTGAGCCGTCACCTCGCGCTGGCAATTGCCGCGGGAATACCCGAGCGCAACTGCTTCCTGCTCGAAGACGGCGATTCTTTGATTCTAAGCCCCGGTGCCCAGGCGCGCCGCGGACCCAGTCGTCGAGGCGGGCCGCGTGATGCTCGAAGGCGCCGACGGCGGCGACCCCGCCGTGATCGGCGAGCGCCGGGTGCTCGCGCGTGATGGCACGGTAACGGCGGTGGTGGTCCTCTCGTCGAAAACCGGGCGCATCGTTGCGGGCCCCGATCTCCTCTCGCGGGGGCTGGTGAGCGGCGATGGCACTTCCGCGCACATGCGCCGCGCGAAGGAGGAATTAATTCAGCGCCTGAGCGCGCTCGGCGGCCCCCTGCGCGCCAATGAGCCCCGGGTGAAGGAAGAAATCGTACGCGCGATTCGGCGCTACTTCAGCGACGAGCTCGGCAAGCGGCCGCTGGTGATTCCGTACGTGACGGAGGTGTGACCCCCATCGCGCGCAAGGAGAAAATCGCCCATCGAGCTGCCTTCTTCACCGGATCGCGAGCGGCGGGATGCGGTCGAGGAGGTTTTCGATCGCCGCGCATCCCGGCGGCCGTATCGCTCGCGAGCTGTTCGCCCTCGCGCTGCTTGCGTTCGCCGTGTTCGGCACGGTGAGCCTCGTAAGCGTCGATATCGGACGCAGTCCCAACCTCGGCGGTCCGGTCGGCGCGGTCCTCGCGGCGACTCTCGGCGGCCTGGTGGGATACCAGTCGTACACCGCGATGATGTTGGTCGCGTGGCTGGCGCAGCGCGTATGGACGGGTGCGGGAATCGTCACGATCGTGCGCGAGATTGGCGGCGGCGTCATTTTGATTCTTGCGCTCGCGGCGGCCGGTGCGCTGTGGGATCTGCACGACGCAAAGATGGGCGGTGAAATTGGCGCGGATATCGCCACGATTCTCAGTGATTCGCTCAACCTGGCCGGGGGCTTGATCGCGGTCGCGCTCGGACTGATCTGCGGGCTTGCGCTGATGCTCAAGCGGGCGCCGACCGAGCTGCTTGCCGGACTCGCCAACAAAATTCGCCCGCGCCGCGAGGAGTTCGAACTTGCCGGCGGCGCACGCGCGCATCCCGTTCTCGCTCGGCGCGGGCGACGAGATCGCGCCCGACGGCGTGGGCGGCAGGCCGGCGCCGCTGAAGGTCAGGCTGCTGGATATTCGCGATGCGACGGCGCGCGAGAAGCGCGACCGGGCAGCGGCTTCGAAGCCGCGCCAGAAGGGTGCTTTCAAACTCCCGCCGCAGTCGCTGCTGGATTTGCCGCCGGCCGAGCATGCGCAGGTGGACGAGAGCCAGCTCGAGCGCAGCGCGCGCGTGCTCGAGCAGAAACTCGCGGACTTCGGCGTCGAGGGCCGGGTGGTCGAAGTACAGCCGGGCCCGGTCGTCACGATGTACAAATTCGAGCCGGGCTCCGGAATCAAGGTAAGCCAGGTTGTCAATCTCGCCGACGATCTCTCGATGGCGCTTAGAGCCGCCGCGGTGCGAATCCAGGCGCCGGTGCCCGGCGAGGCCGTGGTTGGCATCGAAGTGCCGAACCGCAAGCGCGAACGCATTTATCTGCGCGAGATTCTCGAGGCCGAGGAATTCCTGGCCGCGCAGAGCCAGCTGACCATCGCGCTCGGCAAGGATATCGCCGGGCGTCCGGTCGCCGCCGATCTCGCCAGGATGCCTCATCTGCTGATCGCCGGAGCGACCGGAACCGGCAAGTCGGTGTCGCTCCACACGATGATCGCGTCGATTCTGTTCAACGCGACCGCCGACGATGTGCGTCTGATTCTGGTCGATCCCAAGATGCTGGAATTGTCGGTGTACGAAAATATTCCGCATCTGCTGGTTCCGGTCGTCGTCGATCCGCGCAAGGCCGCGTCCGCGTTGCTGTGGGCGACGCAGGAGATGGAGGCCAGGTATATCCGGATGCGCGAGCTGGGCGTGCGCAATATCGACGGCTACAACCACGCGCTGGCCTCGGGCGCGTCGATCGCACAGCTCAAGCTGGCGGGGCAGAGCGTACCGGCGTCGGACGATCCCAATCAGCCGGCGGTGGGCGCGATCGAGCATCGCAAGCTGCCGAAGATCGTAATCGTCATCGACGAGCTGGCCGATTTGCTGCTCGGCGAAGGCAAGACTGTCGAGCGCGATATCACGCGGCTGGCGCAAAAAGCGCGTGCCGCCGGAATTCATCTCATCCTCGCCACCCAGCGCCCCTCGGTCGATGTGATCACCGGGCTGATCAAGGCGAACCTGCCGACGCGAATCTCGCTTCAGGTCGCTTCGCGAGTCGATTCGCGCACGATTTTAGATTCTATCGGCGCCGAACGGCTGCTCGGCGCCGGTGATATGCTCTTCATGCCGCCCGGCAGCGTGAAACTTCGCCGGCTGCACGGGCCGTTCGTCAGCGAGCATGAGATTCGCAGGCTCGCCGATTTCCTGCGTGAGCAGGGCGCGCCCGAATACCGCATGGAAATCCTCGACACCAAGGCTCCGGGCGAGGAAGAGGGCGGCGGATTCGGCGCCGACGTGCAGGACGAAATGTATGATGACGCGGTGCGGATCGTGATGGACACCAACCAGGCGTCGATCTCGATGATCCAGCGACGGCTTCGAATCGGCTACAATCGCGCGGCCCGGATGGTCGAGCAGATGGAACGGGAAGGAATCGTGATGCCCGCCGACGGCGCCAAGCCGCGCGAAGTCCGCCTGCGCAGCGTGCGATGAATGTTTCCTCTCCCTGTTAGGAGACCTTTACGTAACCGGAGGTTGGTGCTGGAGCAAGACGCGCTGGCGCGCGAGATCCTTCGCTGCGCTCAGGATGACACAAAAAAGCGAGCGGCTACTCGGGTCATTCTGAGCGAAAGCTGCTGTAGCGAAGAATCTCGCCGGACGCCCCGGCGTCCGGCGCAAGGTATGCAAAGCGCTCCCAAGCAACACAGTATGAACAGAATGCGGAAAGCGATCCTTCCTGCGATCCTGATGATGCTCGTCACCGCTGCGTCTCCTCGATCGGAGACGATGGCCCCGTCTGGTCCTCCCGTCAGCAAAGATTTGAAGCATGTGCTGGATCGCCTGCAGCGCCATTACCGCGACACCAGGTCATTCTCGGCGAAATTCAGCGAAGAGATCGCGACCGTCGGCGCGCCGAAACGCAAACGTCAGGGCACGGTTTCATTTCGCAAGCCCGGACGCATGCGCTGGGAGTTCGCAGCGCCGGAGGTGCAAACGATCGTCAGCGACGGCGAGACGCTCTACAGCTACGACCCGGATCTCAACCAGGTCGTCGAGACCCCGCTCAAGCAGGCGCTCAAATCGAGCAGCGCGACGTCGTTCCTGCTCGGAATCGGCAATATCAACCGCGACTTCAAGGCCGCATTCGCAAGTCCCGCGACACCCACCGGTCTTATCGATTTGATCCTCGACGCGAAGGCGGGCGGCTACAAAATTGAAGTCGGGCTCGATCCGAAGACTTACAATTTGATCACGTTGACGCTTACCGACCAGCTTGGCGACACGACCAAGATCGACTTCAGCGACATTCATGATAATGTGGAACTGCCCGATTCGATTTTCGCATTCAAGGCGCCGGCGGGCGCGGATGTCGTGACGGCGCCGGCCTCGCCGTGACGCATCGCGAAGACCTGAAAACCACAATCGCCGCGATGACGCATCGAGCCGCGATTGCCTCGGGTGTATGCGACAGGTATTTTTAAAAGCCCCGTAAGTCTTCCCGGTTCTGTCATGGAAAAAGTTCACTTACTCACGCTTGGATGCCCCAAGAACCTCGCCGACAGCGAGCTGATGCTTGGCGCGCTGACCTCGGCGGGATTCGAGATCACGCTCGACCCCGAAGAGGCGCAAGTGCTGTTGGTGAACACCTGCGCGTTTATCGAGGCTGCCAAGAAGGAATCGATCGACGCGATCCTCGAAGCGGCCGAGGTCAAGAAGCGCGGCGTGCGGCAAGCGGCTGGTGGTTGCGGGATGCTTGTCGCAGCGCTACGCCGACCGAACTCGCCGCCACGATGCCCGAAGTGGACGTGTTCGTCGGCACCGGCAACTTCCTCGATCTGCCCGAGCTGCTGCGGCGCACCGAAGCGCCCGAGATGCGGCCGATTCCGTATGCCGGCGCGGCGCATCTGCTGCCGACGTCGGCAATCCCGCGAATCAAGACCGGCGATTTCTTCACGTCTTACTTGAAGATTTCCGAAGGCTGCAATCATAAGTGCGCCTTCTGCATCATCCCCAAGATTCGCGGCCTGCATGAGAGCCGCCCGCTGGCTGACCTGGTCGCCGAGGCGCGCAACCTGGCCGCCGCCGGCGTTCGCGAGATCAATTTGATCGCGCAGGACTTGACCGCCTACGGCCGCGACCTCGATGAGCCGTCGTCGCTGGCGGCGTTGCTGCGGGAACTGCTCGAGGATCGACGAGCTGCGCTGGATACGGCTGCTCTACTGCTATCCGAATTTCGTGACCGCCGAGCTGCTCGACGCAATCGCGGAGCTGCCCAAGGTCGTCAAGTACATCGACATGCCATTGCAGCACGCCGACGATGCGATGCTGCGGGCGATGCGCCGCGAGCGCTCGGGCGCGGCATTGGTCAAGCTGCTCGACCGCGTGCGCGAGCGCATCCCGGGCGTCGTGCTGCGGACGTCCTTTATCGTCGGCTTCCCCGGCGAGACTGACGCCGCCTTCGAGCGGCTGGTGGATTTTGTTCGCGATGAGCAGTTCGATCGCGTCGGAGTGTTTACCTACTCGCGCGAAGAGAATACCGCCGCCTACAACCTGCCGGACCAGGTGCCCGAGCGCGTCAAGCGCGCGCGGCGGGCAAGCTTGATGGCGACGCAGGCGGAAATTTCCCTGGCCAAGAATCGCGGCCTGGTCGGACGCGAAATCGAGGTGCTGGTCGAGGGTCCGATGCCCGGACGCGCCACGCGGCTGCGCGGGCGAACGTCGGGTCAAGCGCCGGAAATCGACGGCTCCGTATTTCTTGCGGGCGACGCGCGAGCCGGGCGAGTTCGTCCGCGCGCGAATCGACAAGGCGCTCAGCTACGACCTGCACGCAACCGTCGCCGGCGCGGCCGCTTAATATACCGGGAGTCGCAAATTCAATGGCGAAGAAACCAGTTGCCGCAAACCGAAAGAAGTTCCTTGCCAAAATGCGCGAACAACTGCTGGAAGACGAAAACCAAACTGCTCGGCGAGATCGATTCCGAATTGCGGGCCGAACGCGAGAGCAACAAGGACGAGGGCATGGACACCTACGACCTCGCGTCCGAAGAGCGCGATCGCGAGATCAACTTCATCCTGTCGGACCGCGAACGGGTCAAGCTCAAGCAGATCGACGACGCGCTCGAGCGCCTCGACGACGGCGCCTACGGCGTCTGCGAGTCGTGCGGACTGGAGATCGCCGAGGAACGGCTCGAGGCGATGCCGTTTTCGCGGCTGTGCCGGGACTGTCAGCAGGACCAGGAGCGCGAGGCGAAATCGCAGCGGCGATTCGACGACGAGCGCAATACCTACCGCAAAGTAGGTTCGACCGACGCTGACGACGAGAGCGCGTAGCCGGGCGTTGGTGCTGGAGCGACACGCGCGGCGCGCGAGATCCTTCGCTGCGCTGCGGACGATACAAAAAAGGTTCTAACAGGGCCCCTGCGAGTACTCGGGATAAACTCCGCCCGCATCTTTGTTTTAATACCGGGTGCAGGGGTCGCCCCTGCCGGCGGCATTGTTTACCGCGCCGCCCAAACCAGTCATCCTAAGCAGCGACAGCTTGCGCGGGAGCCGCAGTTGTCAACGATCGCTACGATCGCTGCGTCAGGATGTCAGCAACCGGCCAATGAGGATATTTTCCGATATTGAAAGCGATGGATCCGTTGGACCATCCGTCGATTTAGCCGACGCTCGCGAGCGGATTCGCACCAATCTTTCCGGCGTCGGCGCGACGATTGCCCTTGCAAGCGCTCGGGGCGGGGTCGGCAAGAGCATGCTCGCCGTGAATATCGCGGCGGCGTTGGCGATGAAAGGCCGCAAGGTTGCGATTGTCGATGCGGACCTGAATTCGCCCAGTGTCGCGGCGATGCTCGGGATGAAACCGCAGCGGCGCTACCCGATGATCGAAGGAATCGAGCCGGCTGCGGGGCCGCATGGCTTGCGCGTAGTTTCCAGCGATCAGCTTCCCGGCGGCGAGGCGCCACCGATCAGCTTTGTGCAGGATTACGATCAAATCGACGGCAACAACGACGGCGAGCCGGTTGCGCCTGCCTCGACGCGCCCCGTGGAACTGAGCTATCGCGAAGCGCTGAGGCGAATCCTGGCGCAATCGCAGTTCGGGAGCGTCGATTTTTTGATCATCGATCTGGCGACCGGCCTCGATCGATTGTACTCGGTGGCTGCGATGGCAGCGCTCGACGGCGTTCTGTTGCTCAGTCTTCCGTCCGCGCAGGACACCATTGCCACGCGCCACGCGATAAAAATTGGCCGCGCGATCGGTGCGCCGATCGTCGGCATCGTGGAGAATATGGCCGGCTTCAACTGCGACGGATGCCGCGCAGTTCGGCCGCTATGGCCCGACGGCGATCTCCATGGAGTCGCACGCGAGGCGGCGGTGCCAATCCTGGCGCGGCTCGCGTTTGAACCGCGCCTTGCCGACAGCAGCGATCGCGGCGTGCTGTTCGTTCGCGAGTACGGCTCCACGCCTACCGGCAAAGTGCTCGCCGATATCGCGGGCCAGGTTGAGGCGCTCGTCTCCGCCCACCGTCCCGCCGAGTCGGCAGGATAGAAAGACCTGCGCGGTAGGCGCCCGTTGCGACGGGGCGCGATGTGAATCGCGAGATACGCGCAACGCGTCTCTCGTCGCGGCCGTGCGATAAAAAGCCGCCTCCCGCGGATTTCTCGATTAACGATGACTCGGGTCACCCTTGCCGCGCGCGACAACGGAGCGCGGCCTTAATACTGGGTGCAGGGGTCACCCCTGCCGCGAATATTCAAACATCCCGGCCCCGCGATGGGCGCCGGTGCGGAAGATCGCGAATCCGAGCGAGGTGTAAATGCGCGAATGCCCGGGCCCGGGGCGCGAGAGCGGAATAAAGCATTCGACGCTGCCCTCAAGTTCGCATGACGACCCATCCGGGCGCGTCAACGACGCGAAAATGCGATGCGGCGGTTGCTCGACCGAAGGTGTATCGATCGCGAGATCGCGCAGTGTCGCACGGCGACCAGCCGCCGGCGCCGAGAATCCTGGCGCTCCGAACCGGTGGCGCATCGCGTGTCGCGACCGAGCGGGTTTCGATCGCACGCGGCGCCTCTTTATCTTCGAAACACGCCCAAATCATCCGGCGCGCGGTGAAGTTACCCGGTCCCAGTCCGGTGAACGACATTCCGGCGCGCGCAAACCCGTTGACCGTCCGTGCGGCGCCGTCGATTCGAACTCGTCCCGAAATTCGCCCGAATGAAGCGCTCGATGACGCACGGTCCTGCGCGGCGCCGGGCGCGGACAGAACCCGGTCGAAGTCGAACTCACCGCCAGCGTGATCGATTTCGAAACGCGCGTTAACTTCGGTGTCGCCGTCGAGCCGGCCCGAGGCCAGCGCGCGTTCGATGCTTAGATACGCGGTAGCGTCGGGCACGATCACGGCGGGTCCGCGAAACGCGAGCACGATCGATTCGCCCTCGCGTCTGAGCGAGAGCGGACCGTGAGCGACGGCGCCGGTGGAACGTGTCGGCCGGCCTTCGGCAGTGAATAATGCTGCGCGATGGCGATCGAACAGCATCATGATTCGCGCGCCCATGCCGGCGCCGCCGACGTCGAAGCTCGCCATCGCGCCGATACGCGCCGCCGGGTCGTAGAACTCGATCCCGACGCGTCCGGGCGCCGCGACCGATGCGGCCGCGCCGATTTCGGATCTGGCGGCGGGCGGACGCGGCGCGCGATTTACAACGAGAGGCGTGCGCGGGACGTGCGAATCGGCGCCGTTTGCCGAAAAGACCTGGGCGATGGCGTCTTCGCATCGGGTGCGCAACACGCCGGGCATCCTGATCGAGACAGACAGTTCGAGTTGGGCCGCATCGACGACACCGTTCACGGCAGTTTCGGAAATCGATCTGAGCGGCGCGTTGGAACTTTGGCGATGGCGTGCGGTGAATGCCTGCAACAGGTTTTGCAGGCCGCCGCCCGGGTAACGCATGCCATAGGTCGGCTTGATTCCATGATGATGCAGGCGGTCGGCGAGTCCGGCGAGCGGGCCGTTGATGAAATCGTCGCTGGCCGAGACGCAAGCGGAACCGGGCGGCCGCAGTTCGCCGCCTGAATTTCGCAGTCCGAGTCCGAAATCGAGGCGCGGCTCGATAATGTTCCATCCATGAATGAGCAGCACCGTGACGCGGCCATGACGCGCGACGATTGCGCCGACCCGATCCGCGATCATTTCGAGCAGCCACGGAGCGCGCTCGATAATTTGCGAGAGACGGTTGCAGTCGAGCCGATTGCGATCCATCGCGACGTTGATCAGCGCCGACGCGCCAAGCCGCGCCGCAAGCCCGCGCGTGATGTCGGCGGTATGCAGGTCGTTGACCTTGGGATTGGGTATCGAGCGCGTGCGCGGCTCGGCGTGGCCGCCGTGCGGCGTAATCAGGAGCACAGGAGAATCGGAATCGATCACCTCGAGCCATGACTCGGCGGCGACGCCCGCGGTATGAAGCCCGGATTCAGGCATTCGGATCGACGCGGCCGCGATTGGACTTGAGCGCGGCGCGCGCCTGAAGCGCGAACGACGCAACGAAGTAGTAGGCGATGAAACTCAGCCCGGCCCATAACAGAATGGGATTCACAGCCGGCAGCATCAGTACCGCCGCGACCGTCACAAACGCCCAGATTATTCCCAGCGTGAGCGTGACCGGGCGGAGCGGGACGGTTCGATTCGGATAAATGAACTTGAGCGGCATGAACACCATCACGGCGAGGAGCAGCAGGACGGCAACGTTGAAGGGGGCGCCGGCGCCGAGACAGAAAAGATAAAACGCGACCAGGTTCCAATAGTTCGGGAAGCCGAGGAAGTAATTGTCCTCGGTCTTGGCTTGCGTCCGGCAAAATCCATAAACGCTTGCGAGCATTACGAAACACGCCAGCCCCAGGCCCCATCGCGAACCCGGGATGATCCCGGCCTCCAGCATCAGAAACACCGGCGCCACGGTGTAGGTGAGATAGTCCACGATGTTGTCGAGCAGCGCGCCGTCGAAGGTCGGCACGCGAGTCTTGACCATCAGCCAGCGGGCCAGCGGACCGTCGCTGGAATCGATAATCGTCGCCACGCCCATCGCGAGGAACGACCCGCGCAACTCGCGTTGCGCGGCGGCATAGATCGCGAGCAGGCCGAGCGCCGCGCCCAGGGCGGTATATAGATGTACGCCCCACGCGCAGGCCGTGAGAAATTTCTGCCTCGGGATCGACCGCGGCAAACTTCCGGCTGCGCCTGATGAGGTCAATTCATTTTTCCGGCTTGTAATCGCGCGGGCCGAAGTACTCTTCGAGGACCGTCATGAATGGTCCGCAGGCGCGCTGTTTCTTCACGAGCATCATCGCCTCGTCGAGTGACATTTGCCGATAAGCGCGCAGGAACGCAATCGCAAGGGTGGGTGCGCGGTTCAACCCGGCGTTGCAATGGAGATAAACGCGAGAACCAGAACCGACCAGATCGCGAAGATCGTGGAGCGCAGCTTCGAGCCGCTCGGCCATCGCGTCCGCGCTGCCATCCTGGATGGGCGTGCGCACATAGTCGATTCCATGCGCGGTGTACTCCGCGCTCAGTCGTCCGGCGTCCAACCCATTGAGGCGCAGATCGTCGTCGTCCTGAAGATTGTGAACCGCGGTGATCCCATAGGTATCCTTCAGCCAGCCGATATCGGCCTGGCTGGGATATTCGCCGACCAACAACTCATCCAAGATTACGCTGACCGACGGCCGGCGGCCGCGGTGAGACGGCCGCGGGTCCCGGTCGTGGCGAATGCTGAACCAGTCAACCATCGTTCAAATGTAACCATCCGGCGGGCAAGTATTCCAGCGTCAGCTTAACGCGGGAGACACAACCGGGTTGGAGTAGGCGGGCATCATGCCTTGGCGTGGCCGCGCGGCAGTTCGGGCGAGCGATCGGTGCGGGAACGTGCGTGCTTGACCGGTTTGGCGCCGTTCGAGGACGCGGTTGGTTCATCGGAGGCCGGCGTGAACTTCGAGCGCGAGCCGGATAGCGCGGTGACCGCCGTGCGCATCCGGTCGGCGATTTTGCGATAGGCGCCGGCGCCTTCGGAACTTTTCGCCAGTTCGCGCAGCTCGGCGGCGGTGATCGCCCGACCGATGCGGACTTCCACGGGATGGCGCCGTGGGACGAGGCTGCCTTTGCCCATCACGTCATGGGTACCGCGAATCAGGATCGGCAGCACGTCGCATCGACTGCGCAGGGCCAGGAATCCCGCGCCACTCTTGAACTCATGGATTTCACCGTCGGCCGAGCGGGTGCCCTCGGGAAACATCAGAACACTTCGCCCTTGCGCAAGCTCGGCGAGCGCGTCTTCGAGAGATTCGAGTTGCGCGCGTTCGCGATCGAATGGCATCAGCGAGGTGAAGTTCGACGCGAGAAAACGCCGCGCTGGCGTGTTGAAGAAATAATCCCTGGCGGCGAGCACCCGGATATCGTCACCGATCGCGCCAAGCGCGTAACCGACCAGGCTGAAGTCGAGATGACTTGAATGATTCGCGACGACGATGAAGTTGCGATTGGCCGGGATGTTGCCGCGCCCGAATATTTTCGGCTTCAGCCATCCGTCGAAAATTGCGCGCTCGGCTGCGCGCACCGCGAATCGGCCGAGCCATTTCAGCGGCGCGGGCAGGCGCGGCGTGTAAGGTTCGGCGAACTTTGCGTACGAGGGCATCCGATGGCGTCCGTTGCCGCCCGGCTGGATGGCGAGGAGTTGCAGGTCCGCGACGGTGCGTAGGTCGGCAATTTCGTCGGGCGCAATCTCGCGGCTCGCGCGCTGGCCGATCAGCTCGCCGATTTCGGCAAGTGCGAGCGAGTCGAGGCCCAGGTCCTCGATCAGCCGCGTGGCCGGCGCGATGTTGACGGGCTCGGTGGTGATTGACGCGAGCGCCTCGGCGAGCCACGTCTCGACCTCGGAGTTGGCGCTATCGGTTTCGTTGCCGGTATCGCTCGGGCGAACGTCGAGCATCCGCCGCAACATCGCGGCTACGTCGGCGCGTTTGATCTTGCGGGTGCGCGTGCGCGGCAGTTCGGCGTCGGTGAAGCGGAGGATTCTGATTCGTTTGTGCGCGCTGAGTTCGCGTGCGACTTTGTCGAAGTCGCTGCGCAGGCGATCTTCCACGGCGCGGCGGCTCTCTCCGCGCGAGTAGGCGGGCGCGACCAGGGCAGCGACCTGCTCGCCCTGGCCGACCTTCAGGCCGACGACGGCCATCTCTTTGACGTACTGCGATCGGCCGTAGATTTCTTCCAATTCGTCGATGTAGATGTTGTTGCCACCGGAATCGACGATAACTTCCTTGGCGCGGCCAACGATGTACAAGCGGCCGTCGTCGTCGAAGCGCCCGAGGTCTCCGGTGTGAAGCCATCCGTCGGTCAGAACTTCGGCGGTCGCGGCCTCATTGCGATAGTAACCCGCCATCACGTTTGGCCCATGGGCGACTATCTCGCCGATCGGACCAGTTGCGGGCAGGAGTTTGATCTCGACGCCGGTCAGTGGCCGTCCGACCGCACCGACTTGCAGCGATTCGTCGGGCCGCGTGACGGAGAGAACGGGCGCCGCTTCGGTCAAACCGTAACCTTCGAGCAGCGGGATTCCGATATCGTTGAAAAACTCCGCGACGCGATGGGGCAGGGCGGAACCGCCGCTGACGGCGAGCCGCAGCCGGCCGCCGAGGGCGGAATGAACCTGGCGGAAAACAATTGGACCGAAGTTAAGCCCGGAGCTCGCGTCGAGCCGGCGATTGAGATCGCGGAGATTGTCGAAGGCTGCGTGGAAAAAAGGACCGCGAGCCTCGACTTCATCGACGATGCGCCGATGGACCGCCTCCCACACCGCGGGCACGCCAATCAGCGCGGTCGGGCGAACGTCGGCGAGCGTGCGCGACAGCGTTTTCGCATCGACTTCGAGCGGATAGACAATCGTCGCGCCGCTGGCCAGCGGCAGCAGCATCCCGCAGGTGAACTCGAACGCGTGATGCAGCGGAAGCAGCGACAGCACCACGTCGTCGGCGCCGAGAACAAAGACGCGCGACAGCATCGCGACTTCGGCGGCGAAGTTGCCATGCGACAGCATCACGCCCTTGGGCGCGCCGGTGCTGCCGGAGGTGAACAGGATCGACGCAAGCGCCTTTCGCTCGGGAGGCGCGGGCGGAATTTTGGCGGCGCCCCGCAGAATGAATGGACGCGCGAGCTCGGCGAGGTCGAGCTCGATGAGCTTCGGACGCGCCTCGCTGAGCGCAGCGCCGAGGCGCTGGCGAACCGCGCGCGAGCGCAGCGCAGCCGCGGGCTGCGCGATTTTGCAGATGGGCGCGAGTTCCTCGGCGGATATCAGCTGATCGAGCGGGACCGCAATTGCGCCGGCGGTGAGAATCGCGAAATAGCCCAGCACCCAATCGGGCGAGTTCTCGCCGATCAGAAGCACGCGATCGCCCGGCTTGATTCCGCGCGTCGCGAGCAGCAGTGCCGCGCGACGGGCGTTGTCGCGCAGCTCGCGATAGGTGGTTTGTGTCTGTTCGCCCGACGGCCGGCGCGCGATCATCGCGAGCTGAGAACCGTAGCGCTCGGCGGCGCGATCGAGCATGTCGACGAGACTGCGATGACGCGGCAGCGACTTTGGCCTGCCGCGCGCGTGGAGATCGAGTTGCGGAAAAATATAGCGGCGCAGCCCCGGCAGATGAATGTTGATCCAGTAGTCGCGCCAATCGATCAGATCGGGACGAAAGGGATGGCGCTCGGCGTCGGCGGGCTTGAGCGTTGCGTAAAGCGCGCGAATGTTGCCGGCATGAAAAGTATAAGCCAGCTCCTGGATGTAGGGACGATAGACCTCGACCAGCTGGCGCGCGAGGTCGGTATTCTCCTTGAATTTATCGATTGCGCTCTCGATCTTCTTCGCGCGCTGATTTTCCCCGCCCAGCACGCTGCGCGCGAGCGCCGCCGCTTGTTTGAGAATTTGCGGAACTGTCCGGCTGGCGAGGTCGTAAGTATTCTGCGACACGACGACGGCCTCCAGATGAGGCCCCAGCCAGCGCATCGAGCCGCCGTCCTTGCGATGCTCGCGGCGATTGCTGAGCGCGGTCAGCTCGACCAGCCGGCGCATCGGGAGCGGATTCCGATCCGAAGTGCAAAGCTGGTAGATGGGCTTGTGCGTCCGCAATAGCAGCGCGGCGAGGATCGGAATCATCGCGTGCGCCGCGAGATCGACCGGGATCACGTCGAGCACCAACTCCGCCCTGGCGGGATAAAAGCGGTAGCCGCGGCCGGCGAGATAGGTCAGCGGCGCACTGGTGTTGACGCCCTGGTTCCAACCGGGGAATGGATCGCGCAGCGCGCTTTCGATTACCGCCGGGCGCACGACAGTGACGTTGAGGGTATCGCGCGCGGCGAGCACCAACTGTTCGCCGAGGCTCTTGGTGTAACTGTAAGTGTTCGGCCATCCCCAACTCTGCGCGCGCATCCGGCCGGCGTCCTTGAGGCGCTCTTCAAGCCACTGCTTGCGGCGATGCTCAAGCGCGGACTCGCGCGAAGCGTCGGCGTCGCCGTCGTCGCCGCGGAACTCGGCGTGGCGCAGTTGATCGCGCGACTCGGCGTGCACACGCTGGACCGCCGCGAGCGCGTCGCGAATCTCGCGCTCGAGCCGAAACGACTTGCGCCCGCCGGGGCACCAGTTATCCGGGATGTCGTCTTCGTAGCGATGGCCGTCGGCGATCCCGGCGACGTAGCAGGTCGAGACATGCATCATCGCGGCGCCGAGCTTGCGGCAGAACTCGATCACGTTGGCGACGCCGGTGGTGTTGACCTCGATCGCTCTTTCGAGCGAGGCCTCGAAGTTGACCAGCCCCGCGCTGTGGACGACCGCGTCGAGGGCGCCCGGCTTGAACGGCCTGGCTTCTTCGGCGAGCAGACCTTCATTGGTGATGTCGCCGGGAACGACGACGATCTTTTCCTCGACATAGCGATCGAACTTCGCGCCGAGATATTCGCGCAGCGGCGCAAACACCGGTGAGTCGAGAATCTCGCGGCGAAGGCGGCCGACGCTGCTGCGCCGGTCGCCGCGAATCAACAGATAGACCCGCTCGATCTCGGGATGCCATCGCAGCAGGATCGCGAGGAACACCTTGCCGAGAAATCCGGTTGCGCCCGTCAGCAGGATGCGTCTGCCAGCCAGCACCTGCTCCAGCGGTGGCATCGACGACGCGCCGCGGGCCGCGGGCGGGTTGCGTTTGCCGTTGCTACTCGACATCCGCGATCACCAGCGGCGGCAGGTGAAGGTAGGTTATCGACGCCGAGCGTCCATTCTCCGAAGTCGCCATCGCGATCGCCTCATCGAGCGTATCCGCCGCTTCCCATCCAAGCCGCGCGGCGACTTCAGGCTCTTCGCATCCCGCCGCGATCACGCGCCCGAGGTGCTGGCGGGCGGGTTCGCCCCAGTACCACATGTAGAACGGATGCACGCCGTGGTAGGCGTTGCCGTAGCGGTACATGTGTATGTAGGTCGGGTTGCGCGCGAACTCGCGCTCGAACCTTTGCTCGAGCTCGACGGCGTCAGTGGTCTCGGCCAGGCATCGATGGAAAAACTCGATGTAACTCGGATGATGCTCGGGATGGAATTCGTCGCGCAGCGGATGACAGACAATCATGGTGCCGCCTTCGCGAACCAGCGGCTTGTTCCGATACATGTTGAACAGGTAGCCCAGCCCGGTGCACTGCACGAGCACCGGATTCATGATCGAGTTGACGTTGTAGGGGCAGATGTAGGGAACACCTACAATTAGTATATCGGCCTGGCCCTTCACCGGCACCGCGTATTGCTGGAACACCCGCGCGAGCGCTTTTTGATGCACCGCCTCGGTATCTCCCGCCCACACGCCGATCATTCCGTAAGGCGCCGCGTAGTTGTGCAGCAGGTTGCGCCGCGTCTGGCTGGAAAGGTTGCGCATCGTCCATTGAAAGCCCTTGAGCCGCGTGCGATCCCAGTCGGTGAAGCGGTCTTCGTTCTTGTGCAGGAAGTCGAGCATCCCGCCGTACATCCGGGTGTTCACCGCGGTCTCGATCTGAAAAATGTTGAGCGACTTGTGAATCAGCCTGCCCATCCGGTCCGACGAGCGATGCAACGCCGAGCGCGCCGGGTCCATGTACGAGTGCGAATCGCGCAGGGTCGAGACGTTGTGGTGATGGCGCAGGCTCTGGTAGGGCGCGAGTCCCACCGCGACCGACTTGTGCCCGCCGTCCATCGGCACCAGGTTGATGTTCAAATACAGGAGCAGGTCGGACTCCGCCGCGCGCCGCGACAGCCATACTTCCTCGCCGTGCTCGGTCTTGCCGAGCATCGCCAATTCGGCGCGATTTTCCGCATCGAAGTTGTACAGCCGGTCGGGCCAATACTGCTTGAACGCGCGCTCGCCAACGACGCGGCGGATTTCCGCTTCCGTCATGCGCCGATGCAACGAGGTGGCGATCACCAGGTGCACATCGTCAACGCCGTAATCGGCAAGCGTCTGCAGCACCTGGTTGAGCAGGCGCTCGCGGATGTCAGGCCGGCGCATCTGCGGCAGCGGGAGACTGATGTCGTCGATGGCGATCGTCACGCGCATATTCGGACCGAGTTGCGCGAATAGCGGGTCCTGATTCTCGGGATGCAGGAGCGCGTAGCGAATCGCCTGGTCGGGGTCGGCCAGCGGGTCCAGCGGCGGCGGCGGATAGATCACGCGGGTGCCGACCGGCAGTTTCTCGAACAGAAATTCTTCGCCGTAAGGGATGATGCGGCGCTCGGAGCGCCGATTAACCCTGACAACCAGCTCGCTGCGCGCGCCGACTTCATGGCGCAACTCGGCGGCTTTGACTTCCTTGAGTTTTCCTTCAGGCCGCGCCATCGGAGCCTCGCGTCGATCGTTCGATTTCGTGCTCGAGGTCCAGGGCGCTCTGGAAACCGCCGGGCCATTCTGAAGGCGCGGCCTGCTCGAAATGGATCACCGGCCATTGCCGGCTGAGCGCGGCTGCGCGCAATCTGCGGTCGGGGTTGACGGCCACGGGATGCCCGAGCGCGGCCAGGAAGGCGGTGTCGTAATGCGAGTCGGCGTAACCCCAGCAATCCGCCAGATCGATATTGCGGCCGGCGGCGTAGTCCGCGCACCAGGCCGCTTTTTCGTCCCCAGCCATCACGGGTTCAGCCAGGCGGCCGGTGGCGCGGCCACGGCTGAAGACAAACCGGTTGGCGGCGAAGCCGGCGATGCCAAGATGACGCGCGAGCGGCGCGACGATGAAGTCCGGAGAACCGGTCACGAGCACCGGCTCGATGCCGGCCGCGCGATTGGCCTCGATCAGTTCCACGGCGCGCGGAAAAAGATGTCCGATCAGGATGCGCTCGCAATACTCCTCGCCGAGCGAGAGCAGGCGGTCGCGCGAGACGCCTTTGAAGGCCTCGAACAGGACCGTGTTCAGGAGCCGGCGGTCGCGCCGTTCAGCGAGGTACAAGCGGGGGATTCGCGCGGCAAAACCGAGCAGGTAGGTGACGCGCCCGCTCCATTCGCCGAGGTTGGCAAGGGTGAAGATCGCGGCATGCACCAGGTTCAGATCGACGATGGTGCCGTCGAGATCGTAGAATGCCGCGCGGCCGCCTGAGGGCTTGGGGGCGTGGCCGTTGGACGATTTCCTATGGCGATAAACTGACATGTCAGTCTAGTCAGAGCCCAAAAAAAACGGTCACCTCGCGCTGGGGCGAGCTTCAAATAACTCGGGACGCGCGACCCCCCTTAGGCCGAAGCCGAGTATTTCCTCGACCAGCGCCGCAATGTCGGGGGCGTCGCTGCGCGAGAGCATCCCAACCACTTCCTTGATTCCGCCCAGGATTGCATACGAGACCGCGCGCGTATCCGAGTTGCGCACCAGGTTCATCTCGATTCCGAGATCGAGCGAGCGCTTGATCAGCGCCGCGATCCGGTCGTAGAAATCCTGGATCTTCTCGTCGAGTTCGTGGTCGAATCCGGTCGAATGGTTGAGCAGGATGTCGGTGAGTTCGCGCTCGGCCAGCACGTAGTCCAATACCCGCGTCAGGTTGGCGCGCAATTGATCGACGGGGTCCGCCTCTCCCGGTCCCGGGCGGATGCGCTGAATCCGCTGGGTCAGCTCGCCGACGACCTGCTCGAGCAATTCCTCGAAGAGGTCCTTCTTGTTTTCGAAATAGAGATAGAAGGTGCCGCGCGCGATGCGGGCGCGGGCAATGATGTCCGCGACATTGGTCCTGTGATATCCCTTGCGGGCAAAGATGCGCTTGGCGTGGCGCAACACCTGCGCGCGTCGGGCGTGGCGTTCCATTGCGCTGCTCCGTGCGGAAATTCCAAGCTAGTAGGGGATGGTCACGGTGTCAAACGCAGGGGTGAGCAGGGGCCGTGGCCACGGCCAGAACTAATGAGGCGGGAAAGGCGGGCATTTGCACCATGACCCGAGGTTACGGTGACAGGCGTGATCGTGTTACGAAACAGTTCGCGAGGTGCTTCGATGAGCGATTCAAAATTTTGGGACAAGGCCCACGCAGCCGCCGCCAAGGCGACCTGGGCATATCTGGCGACGGCCGACGGAAACCAGCCCAAGGTCCGCGTCGTGCATCCAGCCTTCGAGGGCCAGCGCGTGTGGATCGCGACCGGACGCACGTCGGCGAAAGCGCGCCATATCGCCAAGAATCCCAGGGTCGAACTCTTCTACCAGATCGGCGCCGAGATGGTTCATCTGACGCTAACCGGCAAAGCTAAGTTCGTTGAGGATTTGGCTGAAAAAAAGCGAATCTGGAAGGGCAAGGTCTTCGATTACGATCTCGCGCAGTTCTGGCCCGGTGGTCCCGAGTCGAAGGACTTCGGACTGATGCTGATAACGCCCGATCGCGTCGAGTTGACCTCGCTGGCCGAGATGACGGCCGGCCAGAGGCCCGAAGTCTGGCGCGCCTCGCGCAAGTAGGCCGGCGCCTTCGCATTGCTTAAGGGCGCAATCGAGCGGCCCGGCTCATCCGCGGACGCGCTCGCGGGCGAAGATCGCGCGCTCTTCGGCGTTCATCTTCTCGCGGATGCGCGATCCCTTGCCGAGATGCCGATACTCTCCACCTTCTGAAAAATATTCCTCGTACGGCCGCGCCGGGATCGGCTCGGGCGGCGGCGCGTCCGCGATCTTCACGCCCAACGCCTCCTCGACCAGGTCGGCTGTCGTACATCCTGACCGCGTCGTAGTCCGTGAGCAGCGCGCATACCTCGACGCAGATGTAGCATCCGATGCATTCCTGGAAGCGGTCCTGCACCGGCTGCACGCCGCGTCCGGGCAGCGAGCCGGGCGCGAGGTACTCGATGCATTGGACGGGGCAGAACTCGGGGCATTTGCCGCACGGGAAGCACAGGTTCACGTCCATGAACGCGACTTCGCGCGGGCGCTTTTTCTTTTGCCCGACTTCTTCGGGAGTCTCGGGGATACGGTCTTCCTTGAGACGGCGCTTGATGATGTCGATGGCGCTCATACTTTTACAGTCACACTTTTTCGGCGAGCCTGGTCAAGCGAGTTCGCGGGAAGAGTTAAGAAATGAAAAATTCTTATCTGATGGCGAAGATGCGGCCGGTCGAGGTCCCGACGTACAGCATCCCCGACGCCGACGATGCGGCCGTCGCGATCTTGCCGAAGCTTCGCGCCGCCCAGACGTAGCTGCCGTCGCCGGTCAGCACCGCGCCCACGTCGCCAGTGGCCGCATCGAACACGCCGTCGTAGCCAAGCGCGAACAGTCCGGCCTCGCCCGGTTTCAGCGTCGGATCTTTCCATCGGAGCTGACCGTCGGCGGAGACGCCGTAGATCGTATCGGCGCCGGCGAAGATTGTTCCCGACGGAGCGACCGCCGGTCCGGTGGTTACCGCATGCGCGGAGTTGACGTGCCAGATCGGATTGCCGGTTCGCAAATCGATCGCATACACGCCGCCGGCGGCCGAGCCCGCATAGACGACGTCGTCGGCGTACGCAACCGATCCCGAAAATCCGCCGTCAGGCTCAAACGTCCAGACCACGGCGCCGTCTGAGGCAAGCGCCGTAACCGCGCCGCGCGACGCTCCCACCACGACTCCGTCCGGAGTCGTCGCGGCGGCAGTCACCGGTCCAACGCTCACGCGCCAATTGAGAGATCCCGAGGTGCGGACCGACACGAGGTCGGCGCCCGCGGATGCGTAAATCGCGCGATCGGTCGCGGCGAGCGGCCCCGCGCTCTGGCCAATTTCGAGATGCCAGAGCGTGGCGCCGTCGGGAGCGATCGCCGCAAGCTCCGACTTGGACGACATCGCGACCACAGTCCCGTCGGGCAACACCGCCGGCGACGACCCGCCGGCATCGCGACGCATGGTTTCTTTGCCGGCGGAATCCAGCCCGTGCAGCATGCCGTCACGGGTGATGAAATATATCGAGCCGTCGGCGCCGGTCGCGATTCGCCCGCGCAACTCGGCGCCCGGATCGAAGGTCCACATCAGAATGCCCGCGCTGCGCGCCGATGGCGCAGGCGTACTCGAAGCCCCCGGCACCAAGGCGCCTTTGGGCGTGGGCGTCGCGGTAGGCACAGGAGTCGGGCATAGCGGGCAGGTGCCGACGTCCTGGTAAACGCCGATGCCAACCTGCTGACTGCTCACTCCTGAACTGCTCGCCAGAATACAGACGCATCCGGCAAATCCCGTCGTGTAGATGCCGCCCTGATCCCCGGACGCAGGCGCTTGGAAGATAGTGTTGTCGGTGGAGGTCCAAAGTGTGAGCGGTCCCGCCGTCAGGTCCTGGTACCGGGTTTTAGATTTCTTCGTGAATTTACCGATTACATTGAATGCGACGGTCCCGCCGGTCGGCACGGCACTCGGGCCGGTGCTCAACACGGTGGTGCTGGTTGCTGCGGCAGTCGGCGTCATCGTGGGCGTCGGTTGCTTCGGCGTGTGGGTGGGCGTGGCGGTGAACGTAGGCGAGGGCGGAGCACCATTTTGGATCGTCATGGATTCGAGCGAAAAGCCCGGAGCGGGGGTTGGCAAAATCCCTGAGCTACCGCCGCCACCGCAACTGAGCATAATTGCCCCGAAGACGAACAATACAACCGGCGCTACCACCAGCCATCTGAGCCACCGCGAGAACATCAAGCTATGAGCTATGACGATGCCCGCGCGCGCTGTCAAGTTAAGCCGCGATTTCCGAACGAAATCTACGAGTTGATCTTGGCTTGCCCGAGTGCTGTGTCTGAAGTTCGCGATGATGGCGGTTGTTGAAATAAAAAATGGCGGGCATATGAAGAGGGGGGGGACCCTTCAATGCCCGCCTGTTCGTAGCAGCCCGTCCGCTTACGCAGCGGACGGAATCCGGTTGGGTGGGAGGAACCTCCGACCGGAGGGTGCCAGAGCCGTTTGCACCCAATTATTGAGACGATTCATTTCGGCGATTATTCAAAGTCGAAAATTTTAATTTGTATGCGCCAATGGCCGTACTAGACTCGGTCGCGGAGGATTGGAAAAAGCCATGGAATATCGGCGATTAGGCGGTACCGGACTTAAAGTTTCGGAACTTTGCCTTGGCTGCATGACGTTTGGCCGCGAAACGGACGAAGCCACGGCGGGAAAAATTCTCGACCGGTTCATCGAGGTTGGCGGTAATTTCCTCGACACTGCGAACGTCTATGCGGCGGGCGCGTCGGAGGAAATTCTCGGGCGAATTGTCGGCGAGCGGCGAAAAGATTTGATTGTCGCGACAAAAGTCCGCTTCAACGCGAATATTTTCATGGGCAAAACGGTGGCGCCGAATCAAATCGGACTCTCGCGCGGCCATATCATGTCGGAGGTCGAAGCCAGTTTGCGGCGGCTGAAAATGGATTACATCGATCTCTACCAGGTGCATTCGTGGGACTTCGAAACGCCGATCGAAGAGACGATGCGCGCACTCGACGACCTCGTGGGTCAAGGCAAGGTCAGATATAT
This sequence comes from uncultured delta proteobacterium, assembly GCA_963743865.1. GTDB lineage: Bacteria > Desulfobacterota > Binatia > Binatales > Binataceae > Binatus. Next base: position 1,438,374 of record CAVURG010000006.1, on the reverse strand, counting down.
CGGAGCATCGAATTTTACGGCGTGGCAACTGATGAAGAGTCTATGGGTCAGCGATAAGCACGATTTTGCGCGTTTTGACTGCCTGCAGCCCCAATACAGCCTGATTTGCCGTGAGATCGAGCGTGAACTCCTGCCAATGTGCCGCTATGAGAGCGTCGGCGTGATTCCGTGGAGTCCGCTCGGTGGTGGATTTCTGACCGGCAAGTACCGTTCGGGGCAGCACCCGCCCAAGGACAGCCGGCTTGCCAGGATGGATATGTGGAATCGGCTCGCCGATCAGCGAAACTACTCGACCCTTGAAGCCGTCGAGCACGTCGCGAAGGAACGAGGCCGCACTATCGCGCAGGTCGCGCTGGCGTGGGTGAATCAGCAGCCCGGTGTCAGCTCGGTGATCTACGGCGCGCGAACCGAAGAGCAGAACGAGCAGAACCTGGGCGCGATCGGATTTCGGCTCGAGGCTGCGGAGATCGCAGCGCTCGACAAGGCGAGCGCGTTGCCGCTCGAGTATCCCAATGCGATGCAGGCGCGGCTGCCCGGCTACCCGCGCACCTGAACTGCGGACCGCCGCCGCTCGTCCGGTGACGCGTTACTTCTCGAATGATGGGCCCGCGAAGTTTCCGGGTATGGCCAGCGCCAGGCCGGGATCCTGCCCGAATATTGTCCCGCCGGCGGTCAGGCCGCCATCGACCACCATCGCGGTACCGGTTACCCATTCGGAATCGTCGCTGGCGAGGAATAGCGCCATCGCCGCGATGTCGTGCGGATGCCCCGCGCGCGGAATCGGCTGGATCAGCGCCAGGAACTGCTCTGCCACCGCCTCACCTCCGGGCAGGCGCGTATTTATCAGCGGAGTATTGATGCCGCCCGGGCAGATACAGTTGACCCGAATCCGATCCTTGCCGACTTCAAGCGCGACTGAGCGCGTGAGATTGATGACCGCAGCCTTCGCCGCGCTATAGGCGTGCGGCCCCGCGCCGCCGCGCAGCCCCGCGACCGAAGCGGTCGAGATTATCGATCCGCCGCCGGCCTTGCGCATCTCGGGAATCGCGAATTTCATCCCGAGGAACACCGAGCGCAGCAAAATTGCCATGCTCTTGTCCCAATTCTCGACCGTGGTCTCGTCGATCGGCCCGATCGCGCCGCCAAGCCCGGCATTATTGAACATGATGTCGAGCCGGCCGAATTCCTTGATGGCGCGAGCGATGAGCGCCTTTATTTCAGCTTCGGCCGAGACGTCGGTCTTCTGGAAGACCGCGCGCCCGGCGTTCTCCTTGCAATCGCGGACCGCGGCTTCGCCGCCTTCGTCGTTAAGGTCCGCGATCACAACCGCCGCGCCTTCGCCCGCGAACCTGATCGCGGTCGCGCGCCCGATGCCACTGGCCGCGCCGGTGATAACCGCCACTTTGCCGTCAAGCCTGCCCATTTCAGATTTCCTCTGCTTAAAAGATTACGATGGCACGCAACGCGCGTGACACGCATCGAGCTAAGTAGCAGACCCCGGCTTAAAGTGGGTAATGGTTGCCAAGCCACCGGTCAGAGAGCGCTCGAAGCGGGCGGCGCAACTTTTCGGCATACAGCGGATACTTGGCGCTCCCATTGATATAATAGGCGTGACGATGGCCCCGGAAGATGAAAACGAAAACCGCGGACCAAACGAAACTCCGTCTGAACCGACTGGCGGCGAGCCGACCGGCCCGGATTAGTTGCGTGCCCAGCAGATGCGAAACCGGCCCCTGGCGGCGCCGCTGGAAAGACCGCGGACCAAAACCGGCTAAACTCTTGCCCAGAGAGGTGCTCCGGCCTATACGGAAGTTGGAATCGGAGAGTCAAAACGGAAATCCCGGTTTAGTTAAGGGAGTGCGCGATGAACTCAAAAAGTACTTTCGGAGTGTTGCTGATAGCTACTGCGGTAATCGCTTGTGCGGTCCCGTCCGCCTATTGCCAGGGAATGGGAGGCGGAATGGGCGGCGGCATGGGAGCCGGCATGGGCGGCGGTCGCATGTACAATCCGAGCACTGAAGCCACCGTCAACGGGACGGTCGAGCAAGTCAGAACGATCTCTGGCGGGCGCGGTTGGGGAGGGATTCACCTCGACCTCAAAACCGAATCCGGCACACTCGACGTTCATTTGGGGCCTTCCGCCTATTTGTCATCGAAGGGCTTCCAATTTGCCAAGGGCGATAAGGTTGAGGTGACGGGTTCGAAAGTGACGGTCCAAGGTCACGAAGCGATTATCGCCCGCGAAGTGAAGGAAGGTGGCAAGGTGCTAACTTTGCGCAATGCTCAAGGAATTCCACAATGGTCTGGCGGGCGGCGCGGCGGCGGCCTCGGAATGGGGCGTGGTAGGATCATCGCGCCTTCACCCGCGCCCTAGTGTCGCGTTTCGGAAGTAAGTTTAGCATTGTCGGTGCTGCGTTTGATCTTACGAGTGGTCCTGGTCCACACGAAGGGTTGGGCGTTGTCATTCGAGTTTAAATCTGAATTGAAACGCGTTCGGTTACAGCCCATGCCTTAGCGAGGCTTGGTCACCTTCGGGCCTCGAATCACCCGTGGCTTTAACGGGTTGTAGCCGCGCCGGAGCGTCGTTTCGGGATAATAGCCTTGACAATGCCGTCGGAAGACGAAAACGAAAAGCGCGGAGCAAACGAAACTCCGCCTGAACCGGCTGGCGGCGAGCCGACCGGCCCGGAATACGGCTCGCTGATCGAGTATCCCAAGGACGCGGCGGGGCAGACCGGGCGGACCGCGGTCTCCGATGCGCGCGCAGTCGGGGACGAAGCGGCCTCAATCGATCAAAAGCTGGAGGCTGCCTCGACCGAGCCGGGCGTCTATCTGCTGCGCGATCGCGCCGGCAAGGTGCTTTACGTCGGCAAGGCCAAGTCGCTGCGCTCCCGCGTGCGCGCATACTTCCGCGATGGCGGCGACGGCCGCTTCCAGATTCGCTTCCTGATGCGGCGGGTGCGCGACTTCGACACGATAGTCACCGCGAGCGAGAAGGAGGCGCTGATCCTCGAAAACAATCTGATCAAGCAGTACCGGCCCAAGTACAATATCCGCCTCAAAGACGACAAATCCTACTTAAGCGCGAAGGTCACCAACCACCCGTGGCCGCGAATCACCGTCACGCGCAAGATCGTCAAGGACGGCGGGCGCTACTTCGGCCCGTTCGGTTCGGCCGACGGACTGCGCGAGACGATCGACGTCATCCGCAAAGTCTTTCCGCTGCGCACCTGCACCGACGCGGTGTTCCGCAATCGCTCGCGGCCGTGCCTCGAATATCAGATCAAGCGATGCCTGGGGCCGTGCTGTTTGCCGGTCGATCGCGAAGAGTACGGCCGTCATTTGCACGCGGCGCAGATGCTGCTCGAAGGAAAAAATCTCGAGCTGCTCCGCGAGATGCGCGATTTGATGAAGGATCACGCGTCGCGCCTCGAGTTCGAGCAGGCCGCGCGGATCCGCGACCGCGTGCGCGCGATCGAAAAAACCGTCGAGCGGCAAACCGTGCTGCATCACTGGGGAATCGACCAGGACGTGTTCGGAATCTACCGCGAGGGCGGCTTTATCGAGGCGATCGTTCTGATCGTCCGCGGCGGAAAGCTGACCAGCACCCAGGGATGGAGCTTTCAGGACCTGGAATTCCCGGTTCACGAAATTCTTTCCGATCTGCTGACTCAGTATTACTCGGGCGCGCGCAATATCCCCGACGAAGTGATCGTGCCGGTCGAACTGGAGGACGCCGCCGTGCGCGCGGAGCTGCTCTCAGAGCGGCGCGGCAAGAAATGCGAAGTGTTTCTGCCGCAGCGCGGCGAGAAGCTGCGCCTGCTCGAAATGGCGATGGACAACGCGCGCCAGAGCTTTGCCTCGCGGCGCGACAACGAAAAGACCCGCGAGCGGATGCTCGAGGATCTGCGCGCCAAGCTCGGTCTGCGCAACACGCCCAAGCGGATGGAATGCTACGACATCTCCAATCTGCAGGGCTCGATGGTGGTCGGGTCGCAGGTGACGTTCGACGAAGGCGAGCCGCAAAAGAATCTCTACCGCCGCTACCGGATTCGCAGTTTCGAAGGACAGGATGACTTCGCCAGCATGTACGAAGTCCTGAAGCGCCGGCTCCAGCGCGCGGTGCGCGAAAACGAATACCCGGATTTGTGGGTCATCGACGGCGGCAAGGGACAACTGAACGTCGCGCTCGAAGTGATCCGCGAGTTCAAGCTTGCCGATCAGATCGATTGCGTGTCGCTGGCCAAGCAGCATGTTCTGAACGACCGGCGCGAAAAAGAAGTGGCGAAATCCGAGGAGCGCGTCTTCGTTCCCAGGCGCAAGGATCCGATCGTGCTGCCGAAAAATTCCACCGCGCTGTTCCTGCTCGTGAGGATTCGCGACGAGGCGCATCGATTCGCGATCACCTACAACCGCGAACTAAGGCGCCGCGCACGGTTGCGCTCGGTGCTCGACGATATCGAGGGCGTCGGCCCGGTGCGACGGCGCGCGATGCTCCGCCATTTCGGGAGTCTCAAACGGATTCGCGAGGCGACGACCGACGAGATTGCGGCAGTGAAGGGACTCAATCGCGAACTTGCCGCCGAGATTCGCCGGCATCTCGACGAAATGACGGCGCTGCTCGACGTCGAAGAATCCGCCGACTCCGCCGATCAAGCGGCTCTTCCGCTCGCTTCATCGGCCATCTCTCCGGATAACGCCGGCGCTCGAGTCAACGACAGCACCCGCCCGCGATTGACGCGAAAGTTCCCCAGAGCACACATCGTTGGTCGCGCTACTTGCTTGTGTCGGCGCATAATCTTCAAGTCAACATCGGCCTCACGCCGCCGCTGATGCGCGAAGGAGTGCATAGCTATCGCTGCGGGAGCATTTTCCGTAAAACGCGCCGGATTGCGGCCTGTCGGACTGGACTCGATCAGGCCCCGCGAGATTTTACCCCCGATCCCGGCAGTCAGCCTGCTTGAGCGGATTGCGCCGATCTACGCAGTCGCGATTTCCATAGCCGCGGGAGATGCGCTGGGCAATTTTCACATCGCGATTCCACTGTCGCTTGCGTTGGCGGCTGCCGCATTAGCGCTCGGTGCGTTTCTGGCCGCGCGACGGACGCTCGGTCTTGCGGCGGCGTATGTTGCTCTTGCACTGACCGCGACAGTAGCGGTGACGAACGTACTCGATCCGCCGCGCGCGGCGCACGACGTCGCCACGATGGTGGACGGTTCGCGAATTACGATCGAAGGACACCTGTATCGCGAGACCGAGCGCGTAGCTTATGGCGATCGGCTGTACCTCACGGTCGAGCGAGCTGCCGAGCATGGCGGCGCCATGCTGCCGTCGGGCGGCAATGTCCGAATCGCGGTGCTCGGTGGCGGCAGCTTCAAGCTGGGCGACGAAATCAGGCTGAGTGCGCGAATTCATTTTCCTCGCAACTACGGGAATCCCGGCGAATTCGACTACGCGGGACTGATGGCGCGCGAGGGCATAGACGCGACGATGACCGCGCCGAAAGGATCGCTCGGCTCGGCGCGATTTCAAATCATCGGGCATCGTTCGAGCTTTCCGTCGAGCCAGATCGAATCGATAAGAACTCACATCGGCGAGTTCTTCGATCGCAACCTTGCTTATCCTGAAAACGCCGAGATGCGCGCGCTGGTGATCGGCGATCAAGGCGAAATCGGCCAGCCGCTTCGACAGACATTCGCGCGCACCGGGATGGCCCATTTGCTGGTCATCTCGGGACTGCACTTGAGCATCGTGGCGGCCGCGATGTTCGCCGTGGCGCGGCTTGCGATGATGCTGTTCCCGGGGCTGGCAAACCGCGGCTACGCCAACAAGGTGGCCGCGATCGCCGCGATGCTGGCGGTATGCGCGTACGCGTCGATCGCGGGGCATCACGTGTCCACGATGCGCGCGCTGGTGATGGTGCTCGCGTATATGCTGGCCGTGGCGATCGATCGTTCTCGCGAAGCGCTCGCGTCGTTGGCTCTGGCTGCGATCGTGATTTGCGCCGCGCTTCCCGGTTCGACCGCCGACATCGGGTTTCAGCTCTCGTTTGCGTCGGTGATTGCGATCATACTCGGGATGCGCCGGTTTGCCGCCTGGTTCGCGCGACGCAAACGGATCGGGAGGCTTCGCGGCGAACCCTCGTCGCCACGATGGCGATTTCTGGAAATTCCCGCCGGCTATCTCGCGGTGTCGTTCTGGGCGATGGTCGGGACGGCGCCTCTCACCGCGTACCACTTCAACCAGTTCGCGGTTGTCGGCCTGGTCGCAAACGCGGTGGTGGTGCCGATCATGGCGTTCGGCGCCACGATCAGCGGACTGGTTGCAGCCGCGTTGAGCTTCATTTCGGAGCCGGCCGCGCGCCCGATACTGCTGTTCGGCGCGCACGCGCTTGCGGCCGGCAACTGGCTGGCGGGCTGGTTCGTCGATTGGCCGCTGGCGTGGTTCCGTATCTTCACGCCGACGATTCTCGAACTCGCGCTCGCTTATGGGTTGCTGATGATCTGGCTGCTCGCGCCGCTTGCCGCAGCCATAACCGGAATTCGATCGCGCGACAATGGGACTCGCGAGGACGCTCCGAACGACGCTCCGGCCAAGCCCGAATTCGGATGGCATGCGCGATGCGCCGTTGCGCTGGCAATTGTCCTGATAGTTGACGCGGGATGCTGGACCTACGATCGGTTCTTCAATCCCGATCTGCGCGTGACGTTCCTCGCGGTAGGAGAAGGCGACGGCGCGGTGGTGCGATTTCCCGGCTCGCGCGTGATGGTGATCGATGGCGGCAGCTCCTACGGTGGCTTCGACGTGGGTGAGCGAGTTGTCGCGGCATATTTATGGTCGCAAAAAATCATGCGCGTCGATTACCTTGCGCTCAGTCATTCCGACCTGGACCACTTCGGCGGTCTGGATTTTATCGCGATGAACTTCGCGCCACGCGTGTTCTGGACCACGGGAGTGGCGAGCGCCGACGTGAGCTACGCACGCCTGATGGACGATCTCGCGCGCGCCAAGATTCCGATGGTGCAGGTGGGCGGGACGGCGCCGGTGGCGGCGATCGGCGGGGTTGCGATTTCGTCGCTCAACGGCGACGCCGGCGCCACGAGGAAGCAGAACAACAGCTCGATGCTGTTGCGATTCAGCTTCGGCAGGATGTCATTGCTGTTCACCGGCGATATCGAGTCGGCCGGCGAGGACGCGATGATCGAGAGGCGCGGCGATCTTCACGCGACGATCCTCAAGGTGCCGCATCATGGCAGCGCGAGTTCCTCGACGCCGGCATTTATTGCGGCCGTGCATCCGGCGGCTGCGGTGATCTCGGACGGATATTTGAATTATTTTCATTTTCCGTCGGCCGCGGTCGTCGAACGTTACCTGGAAGCGGGCGCCATCGTGATGCGCACCGACCTCGACGGCGCCGTGATGGTCGATGCCACACCGGATCGGATGACCGTGCGAACCTTCCGCGCCCGCGGCGGCGATCCGATCCACCTCGTGCTGCCAGCGCCTTCCACCGCCGGACATTAATGAACGCCGCGCTTTATTGTCCCGCGCGGCCACTGCCAACGGGCACGAGGTTCTATCGACCGGGCCCATCGCTCTACGCTAGATATGGAGCGAGATGGATCTCGAACTCACTGAAGCGCAACGCGGCGCCCGCGACGTTGCCCGCCGCTTCGCCCGCGAGAAGCTTGGACCGATCGGCGTCGAGGCCGACCGCGCGCATCGCTATCCCGCCGAAGCGATCGACGAACTCGCCCGGCTCGGGATGCTCGGCATCTTCCTGCCCGAACAATATGGCGGCGCGGGCCTCGACCACGTTGCCTACTCGCTGGTGCTCGAGGAACTCGCGGTCGAATGCGCTTCGACGGCGGTTATAATGTCGGCGCACTGTTCGCTCGCGTCGTGGCCGATTCTCGGGCTCGGCACCGCCAGGCAAAAAGATCATTTTCTGCCGAAGATGGCGACCGGCGCCTGGCTCGGATGCTTCGCGCTGACCGAACCGGAGGCCGGCTCCGACGCGGCGGGTCAGAAGACGCGCGCGGTGCTCGACGGCGACTCGTACGTGATCAACGGGACCAAGAATTTCATTACCAATGCGCCGCAATCGAAGGTGGCGATCGTGTTTGCGATGACCCAGCCCGACAAGGGCCATCGTGGGATCAGCGCGTTTGCGGTCGAGACCGACACGCCGGGATGGGCCGTCACGCGGGTCGAAGACAAAATGGGAATCCACGGCGCGCAGTCCGCGCAGTTGAGCTTTTCGGATATGCGCGTGCCGCGCGAGAATCTGCTGCTCGAGGAAGGGGATGGGTTCAAGGTCGCGATGAAAACGCTCGACGGCGGCAGGATCGGGATCGCGTCGCAAGCGCTCGGAATCGCGCGCGCGTCACTCGAGGCGTCGTTGAAATACGCCAGTGAACGCGTGACGTTCGGCAAGCCGATCGCGCAGTACCAGGCGATTCAGTGGAAGCTCGCCGACATGGCGGTCGAGATCGACGCCGCCCGTCTGCTGACGCATCGCGCCGCCACGCTGAAGGATCGCGGCGAGTCATGCACCAAGGAATCCGCGATGGCAAAGCTGTTCGCCGCTGAAACCGCGATGAAGTCCGCGACCGAGGCGGTGCAGATTCATGGCGGCTACGGCTACACCAAGGAGTTCAAAGTCGAGCGCTTTTTCCGCGACGCCAAGATCACCGAGATTTACGAAGGAACGTCGGAGATTCAGCGCCTGGTAATCGCGAGCAGCGTGCTCGAAAACCGGTGAGGGTCGCGCACTGTGGGCAACAAAAAGAAATGGCGTGAGACGACCTACCGGCAGGCGAGCGAGCGCCCGGTCCGTTTCTCGACCGTGTCCGACATGGAACTCGAACCGCTCTACACGCCCGACGACGTAACCGGCTCGTACGACGACGCGATCGGCAACCCCGGCGAGTTTCCGTACACACGCGGTGTGTACGGCTCGATGTATCGCGGGCGGTTGTGGACGATGCGCCAGTTCGCCGGCTTCGGCCTTGCCGAGGACACCAACGCGCGCTTCCACTTCCTGCTCGGCCAGGGCCAGGACGGGCTTTCCACCGCGTTCGACATGCCGACGCTGATGGGCTACGACGCCGACCACGAACGGGCGCTCGGCGAAGTGGGACGCGAGGGTGTGTCGGTCTCGACGGTTCACGACATGGCGACATTGTTCGATCGAATTCCGCTCGACAGAGTCACCACCTCGATGACGGTGAATTGTTCGGCGTCGATCCTGCTCGCGATGTACCTGGTGGTGGCTGAGCGCAACGGAATTGCGTGGGAGCGCGTCGGCGGAACCATTCAGAACGACATGCTCAAAGAGTACATCGCGCAGAAGGAATGGATTTGCCCGCCGCGCCCGGCGCTGCAGAATCGTCACCGACATGATCGAGTTCTGCGCGCGCAAAGTTCCGCGCTGGCATCCCGTGTCGATCTCCGGCTACCACATCCGCGAGGCCGGCTCGACCGCCGTGCAGGAGCTGGCGTTCACCATCGCCGACGGCATCTGCTACGTCGATGAGGCGATCAAGCGGGGGATCGGCGTCGATGAGTTCGCGCCGCGGCTGTCGTTCTTCTGGAATCTGCACAACGACTTTCTCGAAGAGATCGCCAAGCTCCGCGCCGCGCGCCGGATGTGGGCGCGAATCATGAAGGACCGCTTCGGCGCGAAGAATCCGAAATCGATGATGCTGCGCACGCATGCGCAAACCGCGGGCGCGTCGCTGACCGCGCAGCAACCGACCAATAACGTGGTTCGCGTGGCGATTCAGGCGCTGGCAGGAGTGCTCGGCGGAGTCCAGTCGCTGCACACCAATTCGATGGACGAGACGCTCGCGCTGCCGACCGAAGCAGGCGGTGATGGTCGCGCTGCGCACCCAACAAGTCATCGCCGAAGAGACCGGCGTGACCAATACGATCGATCCACTCGGCGGCAGCTACGCGGTCGAGGCGCTGACGGACAGGATGGAACGCGAGGCGAACGACTATATCCGGCGCATCGACGAGATGGGCGGGATGGTCAAGGCAATCGAGACCGGCTATCCGCAGCGCGAGATCGCCGAGGCCGCATTTCACTTTCAGCGCCAGCTGGAACAGGGAATCAAGACGGTGGTCGGCGTGAACAAGTATTCAATTCCCGAGGAAATTCCGATCGCGACGCTGAAGATCGATGCCGCGATCGAGGAGCGGCAGATTCAGCGCGTGCGCAAGGTCAAGCGCGAACGAAACTCCGTCGCCGTCAAGGAAGCGCTCGCCCGCGTCGCCGCAGGCGTGCCGCTCCGGCGAGAACCTGATGGAACCGATTTGCGAGGCGGTGCGCCGCGATGCGACCGTCGGCGAGGTCTCCGACATCTTTCGCGCCGAGTTCGGCGTGTACAAAGACCCAGGCTGGATTTAGCGATGGCGGACAAGAGACTCAGAATTCTGGTGGCAAAGCCCGGACTCGACGGTCACGATCGCGGCGCGAAAATTATCGCACGCGCGCTGCGCGACGGCGGCTTCGAGGTCATCTACACCGGGCTTCATCAGACGCCCGAAATGATCGCGGAGGCCGCGGTGCAGGAAGACGCCGACGCGGTCGGGCTGAGCGTCCTTTCGGGCGCGCATATGACGCTGTTTCCCGAGGTGATGCGCCTGCTGAAGGAGCGCGGCGCCGGCGAGATCGCGGTTTTCGGCGGCGGGATTATTCCTGACGACGACGCCGTCAAGCTCAAGCAGATGGGTGTGCGCCAAATCTTCACCCCCGGCGCGTCAACTGAAGACATCGTCAAGTGGGTGCGCGAGAATGTCGCCCCTCGCACTTAAGCTGACTATGAATTTCGATCTGACCGAAGAGCAGCAGCGCATCCGCGAAACGTTGACCGACTTCGCCGAGCGCGAAATCAAGCCGCATTCGACCAGGTGGGACAAGGAGGAGACCTTCCCGCGGCACATCGTCGAGCAGCTCGGCCAGCTCGGCTTTCTCGGCGTCTCATTTCCGGAAAAACTCGGCGGCGGCGGCGCGGACACCCTCTCCCAGGTGCTCGTCGTCGAGGGGCTTTCGCGCTACGACGCATCGATCGGGCTCACGTGCGCCGCGCATATGTCGCTCTCGACCGGGCACATCGCCGGTTTCGCTTCCGACGAGCAGCGCGATCACTACGTTCCCGCCATGCTCCAGGCCAGGAAGATCGGCGCGTGGTGCCTGACCGAGCCGAGCTCCGGTTCGGATGCGGCCGCGATGCGCACGAAGGCCACGCGGGTCGGCGACAACTATTCGATCACCGGCTCCAAGATGTTTATAACCAACGGCACGGTCGCCGACGTGTACGTAGTGATGGCGATAACCGACCCGTCACGCGGACGCGACGGCGTGTCGGCATTCATCGTCGATCGCGGCACGGCGGGACTCTCGAACGGAAAGAAAATCGAAAAGCTGGGGCTGCGCGCGTCCGATACCGCCGAAGTAATTTTCGAAAACGTCACCGTGCCGGCGCGCAACCTGGTCGGCGAACTCGGCGCCGGCTACAGACAGACGCTCAAGGTGCTCGAAGCGGGGCGAATCGGAATCGCCGGATTCGCGGCGGGAATCGCGCGCGGCGGATTCGAGGAAGCCCGCGCATACGCGCTCGAACGCGCGCAGTTCGGCAAGAAAATTGCCGAGTTCCAGGCGATCCAGTGGATGTTCGCCGACATGGCGACCAGAATCGACGCGTCGTGGGTGCTCATCTGCCGCGCCGCCGCGCTCAAGGATGCGGGCAAGCCGTTCGCGCGCGAGGCCGCGATGGCAAAGCTGTTCGCGTCGGAAACCGCGATGTGGTCAACGATCAAAGCCGTGCAGATCCACGGCGGCTACGGCTACGTCACCGACTTCCCGGTCGAGCGCTACATGCGCGACGCCAAGCTCTCGGAAATCGGCGAGGGCACCAGTGAAGTGCTGCGGATGATCATCGCCAAGTCGCTGCTGCGCGAAGGCTACCTGCCGGCTTGATCGCTCGCCTGGACTGCGGGCGGCCGGCGCGCTCAATCTTCCAGCAAATCTTCCTGAATGACGGCGAGTTCGCCGGGCGCGAGGCCGATTACCTCGCGCATGAAACCTTCGATACCGCCGTTTTCGTCGATGAGTTCGAAGAGCGGATCGAGTTGCGCGGCTGTGAGCGGGACCTTGGTGAAGACCAGGTTGCTTTCGAGAAAATCGGCGACGATTCGATCGCGCTCGACTCCGAGCATCGACAGCAGCATCGCGGCGCCAACTCCGGTGCGGTCGCGGCCGGCGGAACAATGGAAGAGCAGCGGGTAAACGTCGCGCTCGGCGAGCAGTTTGAAGAAGCGGCGCCAGTCGCGCCGAAAGTGCATCACGAGCGCCAGATGATCGGGGCCGGGTTGAGCGGCGATTTCCGTGTAGCCCCGGTCGTTGAACCATTCGTCGCCCATCGGGATGTGTTCCCATCGCACGCCGCGGCGCGAGGCGGGCTCGGGCGCGCCCAGGTGTTTCACTTCGGCGCGGCTCTGGAGAGTGACGAGGGTGCGGAGCTTGAGCCGGCTGATGGGGCTTTCGGGTGGGACTTCGGCGAGATGCGATGAGCGGAATATCCGGCCGGCGCGGACGCGACGGCGATTGGCGGCGGGATGGCCGCCGAGGTCGCGGAAATTTTGCGCGGCGTAGGTGCGCAGCACGTCGAAGTCGATGACGACGCGCGGCTGCTTTTCAGCGGCACGTCGTCAGTCGTTTTCTCATCTTTTCGGCAAGGGATCAATCCAACCGCGCGCGTCTCTCTCCGGCCAAGTTTAACAGGGCGAGCCGCTCCGGCCAAAGACGCACCATCCGATGGAAGAGAGCGGCGGGCCGGAATCAGGCGGGGATTTCGGTGGCGGTTTGCGCCAGATAGGCCCGGTAGGCCAGGTTGGTCGCGAGCAGGTGTGCATGCGTCCCGGAGGCTGCGATCGCCCCGCCGTGAATGAAGAACACGCGGTCGCAAGCCGCCAGGGTGTCGGGGCGATGGGCGACGATGATGACGATTCGATCGCGGGCGAGAGCGGTGAGCGTGGTTATGAGATCGGATTCCGAGCCGGGATCGAGTGGCGCGGCCGGTTCGTCGAGGACGATTATTTCCGGCCGTCGAAGCAGCGCGCGCGCGATGGCGATCCGCTGTTTCTGTCCGACTGAGAGGCGCGCGCCACGGCGCCCGAGCATCGTCGAGTATCCGTCGGGGAGCCGATCGATAAATTCCGCCGCACCCGCCATCTCGGCCGCTTCGTGAACGTCGGCTATCGACGCGCCGGGGCTTCCGTAGCGGATGTTGTCCGCGATCGAAATCGAGAACAGCGATTCATCCTGAAATACGAATCCGACGCGCGCGCGAATCGAGTCGGGTGCGACGGCGCGCGAATCGACGCCGTCGAAGGCGATCGTCCCCGCCGACGGTTCGAGAAAACGCGGGATCGAGCAGATGAGCGTAGTCTTGCCGCATCCGCTCGCTCCTGCCAGCGCAACCATCTGGCCGGCACGCATCGACATCGTGACTCCGCTGAGCACGGTGGCAGCGCCGTAGCCTAGAGCGACGCCGCTGAATTCCAGCTTGCCGACGCGCCCGCCGAGTCCATCGTGTCCTCCGTCGCCGACCGGCTCGGGCAAGTTGTCGAGTACGCTATGCACGCGGCGGAGTCCCGCGACCGACGCCTGCAACGCGGCCCACGTGTTGCCGATCATGGCCATCGGACGGGCCAGCATCGATCCGTAGCTCGCGAGCAGGACGATATCGCCGAGCGTCATCCGGCCCGCAATCACCTGCATCATAAGATAGTAGAGGCAGTATCCGATCAGCGCGCTACAGATGGGAGCGAGCACGATCGAGATCACGAACGCGATCGCGAGCATCCGGAGAGTCGCGCGATAGGACTCCCAGCTGGCGGAGTCAACGGCGGCGGTCTCGCGGTTTTCCTGTCCGAATGCCTTGATGAGCAGGACCTGCGCGACGCGTTCCTCGAACGCCGCCATCACGTTGCTGCCGCTTTCGCGCATCGACTGGCTCTGGGTGCGCAGCGCGCGTCCAAAGAGGCTGCTGCCGATGGCGACGACGGGCAGAAAGAGAATCGCGACGACGACGATAACCGGCTGATTGCTGAATTGTGCGGAAAGCACGATCAACGCCATCACGAACATCAACAGCGACATGATTGGCGCCAGCACGCCGCGATAAAATACCGGGCCGATCGACGCGCTGTCGTACATCACGCGAAAAACGGCGTCGCCAATTTTCTGATCGGCGTACAGCGCCGAGCGGCGCGCGCAAAAATCGCTCATAGATCGCGGTGCGCACGGACTGGTTCATCCGCTGCGTGAGATCGATCGTGACCCGCGCCTCGAGATAGCCGAACAGTCCGTTCCACAGGCTGCCGCCGTCGTTGGCCTCGTTGGCGGTGAGGCCGGCCTGGTCGAGTCCGCCGCTGGCGACATCGGTGCCAAGCGACTGCGCGTTCCCAGCGGCCATCCCGATCAAAATCACGGCCAGCACCAGAAACATCGTGACGGCGACGAGCAGGGAGGTCCGGCTGGCGCCGGCGATCGGAGTCAGAATGGCGGCTGGAATGCCGGTCAACGGGTGGGCGTCGATCACGTTGTCGATGACGATTTTCAGCGGCCACGGCGTCATCAGAAAGAAGGTCAGCGAGACGAAAACCAGCGCGCACTTGATCGCAACCAGCCGGCGATAGCGGCTGATGAACGGCCAGCTCTTGGCGAGCAAGCGCCAGGCCTCGCGCCAAGTGAGCGGAGCCTGTTCACCGGCGTAAAGAAGATTCGCGCGCGAGTCGCGCTGCGACGCGGCCGGGTCTGCGGCGGATGCGACGGCGTCAGGCATATTTCACTTTTTCACTTTTCACTTTTCACTGGCTCGCCTCGCGCACCGGGCCGTCGTCGAGGGCGGACCCGTCGGCGGCAACGAGCCGGCCGGCGGCAAGCTGGTAGATTCGGTCGGCGCGCGACGCAGTGGTGCGACGATGCGTTGCGATGATCGCCATGCGCCGTCTGGGCGCCTCGTTCACCCAATCGCGCAAGCCGCGCATTACGATCTCTTCGGTCGCTACATCCAGGGCCGAGGTCGGTTCGTCGAGCAACAGAATTGGCGCGTCGCGTAAAATCGCGCGTGCAAGGCCGAGCCGCTGCGCCTGCCCGCTCGAGAGTTTGGAGCCCTTCTCGCCCAGCATCGTGTCGAGACCGGCCGGCAGAGAGCGAACGAAGTCACTGAGGCCTGCGCGGTGAATCGCTTCGGCAACTTCGGCGGTCGATGCGTTGGGACGCCCGTAAGCGACGTTGTGGCGAAGGGTCGCGGCGAAGAGCGGATTTTCCTGCAGCGCGACGGAAAGCATGCCGCGCCACGCCGGAAGATCGAAGTCGCGAATCGGTTCGGCGTCGAGCAGGATGCCGCCCGCCGTGGGATCGATAAATCTCACGATGAGCGAGATGATCGTGCTTTTGCCGGCGCCGCTGGGGCCGGCGATCGCGGTGATTTGCCCGACGCGAGCCTCGAGATTCACGCCGGTGAGGACGGGCATGCGCGGGTCGTAGCCGAAGGTCACGTGGTCGAAGGCCAAAACCTCCGCGGTCTTTGGCGGGATTCCACGGCCGCTGCTGACGCTTTGCTCCGGCGTCTGCCGGATCATCTCGAGCACGCGCGATATCGCGACGACCACGTCCTGCATGCTGCCCCACAGGTCGGTGAGATTTCGCGCGCGCGCACTGACGCTGCCAAACAGCGCGAGCGAACCCTGAAACATTCCCAGCGAAACGGCCGCGCGGGCGAGGCCCGCGGCGCCACCCGCCATCACTTCCGTGGCGCCGAGGTACAGCGCCGCAACGTAAGCGAGACCGCGAACGGTGTTGCTCATGACACGGTATCGCGCGAGCATCAGGCGGGCGCGGCGGGCGGCAATGAATGCGTCCCAATTGTCGCGCGCGTAGGTATCCGCCTCGCGAGCCTCGGTGCCGAAGGCTTTGACAGTTTTGATCGACGCGAGGGTTTCTTCGATCCGCGTTGTCGCGCGCGCCGTCGTCTCACGCTCGCGGATGAAAGCGCTGCGCATCGAATCGCCGAACATCCACGCCAGTATGAGGTTCGCAGGGATCAGCGCAACGGCGATCAGCGCCATCCAGCAGTCGTACCAGACCAGGTAGAGGATCGAGGCGGTGGCGACGGGAATGAAAATCAGCGGTTGAACGACCAAGCCATTGATGACATTCGGAATCGCGGCGGAGTCCTGGAACATCCGGAAAATCGCGTCGCCGATCTTCTCCTCGGAATGAAAGCGCACGCTCAGTTCCTGCATGCGGGTGTACAGATTGACGCGGAAGAGACTGCTGATGCGCTGTAAAATCCACACCGCGTAGCCGAGCGTGAATGCGCTCACGATCAGGGCCGCAACCGACGCAATCCCGCCGACAGTGCACGCATGAATCAGTACGGTCCGCCGGTCCGCATGCAACGGCACGTGGAGCATCCACGCCTGCGCGGGCGTCAGGGCGTTGCCATGACCGACGACGTCGAAGAAAACCCGCGTGAGGTCGAGCGCAAGTAGTCCGCCAAGCAGCAGCGGCAGCGTCGCGAGGAATAGATAGACGAAATGGCGGCGGTAGGGGCGGATAAACGGCCACGCACGCGCGAGCAGGCGGAAAACGTCGCGGGAACGCAGTTGGCGAGCGTCGGGAAACGCCAACTCGCTTGCAGCGGGAGGCGCGGCGATGGTCGATTCAGCGTTCAATCGGATCGCAGTCTTATGACTCCTCTGTGTGCGCAAGGTCGGGAGTCTCGCAGGATCATAACGGCCCGCGAAACGCCGGGTAAAGGGGCGTGGCCGGAGAAGACTGTTTGATGGTAACTTCGCGGGGCCGTTGCGCGTTTGCTTGAATTCGCCACAGCGCACGGAAAAGGAGCGCATCATGCCCGCGTTGATCTTCGAAAAACGGAATCACGTCGCCTATCTCACCCTCAACCGGCCCGAGGTCCACAATTCGCTGAATCCCGAAATGCTCGTCAGCCTCGCCGCTGCGTGGAAGGAGATCGACGGCGACGGCGCAATCCGGGCGACGATCGTAACCGGCGCGGGCAAGGTTGCATTCTCGGCCGGCGCCGATCTGGGGCGCTTGATTCCGCTGTTCACCGGCGCGCGAAAGCCCCAGGACGAGTGGGACACCAAGCTGCTCGCGGAGCGCAAGCTCGGCGACATCGCGCTGCTGCGCGGCTACGACATGGACAAGCCGGTAATTTCCGCGGTCAACGGGTTTTGCATCGCGGGCGGAATGGAATTGATCGAGGCGACCGATCTTCGCGTCGCGGCGGAGAACGCGAGCTTCGGGCTGCAGGAGGTGAAGTGGGCGATCATTCCGGCCGCCGGCTCGCTGGCCCGGCTGCAACGCCAGATTCCATACTGCAAGGCGATGGAGATTCTGCTGACCGGCAACCGGATCGATGCGCAGGAGGCGTGGCGCATTGGCCTGGTCAACTACGTCGTGCCGCAGGAAAAACTGATCGCGAAGGCGGAAGAACTCGCGGCGACGATCGCGCAGAACGGGCCGTTGGCGGTGCGGAAGATCAAAGAGGCGGTGCGGCGATGCTCGGGCCGTCCCTACGAGGAGGCCTTCAAAATCGAGAACGAAATTGCGCGCGAAGTGATGAGGTCCGAGGACGCGAAGGAAGGCCCGCGCTCATTCATGGAGAAGCGAAAGCCAAACTACCAGGGAAAGTAGATGGCGTCAGGCGCTTAAGCTCCCGCCAGCGCGCGCATCGTGTTTGGATAATCGCGCGATGCGGTGGCGGCCGGTCCGATCGGAAACACCACGGGATGAGTCACGCCGGCGGCGCGGAATCGCGCGACGAAATCGCGCCCGGCTTGAGCCTTGCCAAACACCGCGATCTTGCGGCACGACTCCTCCGTAATGGCTCTGGGAGCCTCGTCGCGCTTGCCGTCGCGCCAAAGCCGGCGCACTTCGTCGAACTCCGCCGCCGAGTCCGTAGCGCGCGAACATCTTGCTGTAGCTGTCCACGAATGCGTAGCCGGCCAGCTCGCGCCGGAACGAATCGACGGCTTTGTCCTCATCCTCGGTGATGCACATGCGGATGTAGATGCCCACGTCAACCGCAGACGGCTCGCGCCCGGCGGCCCGGGCGCCCTCATGGATATGATTCACCATCGGCGCGATTGCCTCGGGCGGCGAGTAGTTCATCAAGACACCGTCGGCAACTTCGCCGGCGAGTCGAAGCATCGGGGCATTGAGCGCCGCCAGATAAATTTTCGGCGGCTGCGGCGCCGTGATACGCATACCGAGGCGGAAATCAGACTTGTACACTTCGCCCTGGAACTTCGAGCGTCCCTCGGTGAACAACTGGCGCATGATCGTGACGCATTCGCGCATCGCGGTGACCGGCTTGCGATACGACGCGCCGTGCCATCGTTCGACGATTACCGGACTCGACACGCCCAGACCCGCGATGGCGCGGCCGCCGGATAGCTCGTTGATCGTCAGGAATCCCATCGCCATCGCGCCCGGCGTGCGAATTTGAATCGGTATGACGCCGGTGGCCAGTTCAGCTTTGCGCGTGTTGCCCGCAAGCGCGGCGAGACTGACGAACGCGTCGGGACCGCTGACCTCCGCAATCCACAACGAGGTGTAGCCGAGGTCCTTCGGCCTCGCGGATGAGTGCGAGGCGGGCGGCAAGCGGGCCGGCGTCGATGGAAGTTTGAAGTCCGAGTTTTTGGTTTGATGCCATCTGAAATTCCGCGTGCGTTTGATTTGCGCAGATTGTGCGGCTATTCGATTATGGCTGCAAGACAGACAGGCACAGTCCAACCAGGAGTGTTGAACGATGGCTTACTTCGATTCCAACGGCGTGCAGATTTATTTCGAGGAACACGGCGGCGGCGAGCCGCTGGTGCTGGTGCACGGCTTCGCGTCGCGCGCGCAATATAACTGGGGCGCGACGAATTGGTTCACCGCGCTTGCACCACATTACCGCGTCGTCGCGCTGGATTGCCGCGGCCACGGCAACAGCGGCAAGCCGCACGATTCCGCCGCGTACCAGCGGCGAGATTATGGGCGAGGATGTGATCCGGCTGATGGACCATCTGGGAATCAAGCGCGCGTTGATCATGGGCTATTCGATGGGCGGACGAATCGTGACGGGCCTCCTGATGTCGCATCCGGAGCGTTTGCGCGCGGCCGTGCTCGGCGGAATCGGCGCGGTATCGGCGACGGCGCCATCCTTCAGCCGCAAGCCGATCGTCGATGCGCTGCTCGCCGAAAATATCTCAGGCGTTACCGATCAGCGGGCCAAGGAGTTTCGCCGATTCGCGGAGAGCGCCGGCAACGACTTGAAGGCATTGGCTGTGTGCATGGGCGCGGCTCGCGACGATTTTACCGCCGAGCATATAGCGGCGCAGAAAATTCGCGTGCCGGTAATGATCGTAATCGGGACCAAGGACGTGCTGGTCGGTAATCCCACGCTGCTGCGCGATGCAATTGCGGGCAGCAAACTCGTGATGCTCGAAGGACGCGATCATTTGAGCGCTCCCGGCGACCCGCATTACAAGGAGGTGGTGCTGGAATTTTTCAAGTCCGCGCCGGCGTGAGCGGCTATTTCACTTTTCAGTCCGTCAGCTGATTCGCGGGGCGTTGAGCGTGCCGGTCAATCGATAGGGCTGCGGACCGGGGGGATGCGGCAACATCGCGAGCAGGGCCGCCAACTGCGAGGCGGCGGCGGGAGCCGGGGAGAGAGTGAATTCGATCGCGAGTTCGCTTTGACCCGGGTCGGGCGCGAGCTGGATGGTGCCCACGGCGGTCAGCGTCAAGTCGCCACCGCTGGTCTTCAATTCCTCTATCGTTATCGTGCCTTGATCCAATTTGAAGTTTGAATGCCCGTCGCCAAGTTGAATCGGCGAGGCCGCAAACGGCGACGTGAGCGTCAATCCCGTGGCGCTCACGTCGCCGTCGCCGGTCTCCGCGAGGTCACCGGGAGACAGCCACAGGTTGCCGCTTCCAGAAAGCGTCCCAGCCGCCGCCGCGCCGGGAATCGTGACCAGGCGCTGACTGGCTATATCGACGGAGTCGAGGTCGTAGCTGATAGCGGTGCCGCCGCCGCTGGGGCGGATCGTGACGTTCACGACGCCGTCGTAGAGCGCGGCTTTTACCCGAACGCCGGGATGCAACGTCAGCATCGAGAGAAACGCGGGCGTGATCGTGACGGCCGGGCTCTCGATGAGCGGACCGGCAGACGCGGGCCGCGTCGAGCTCAGGCGGACGCCGGCCAGTCGGGCGCCGAAGGGAAAGCTGGCGCTCTGACTGGCGCTTGAAACCTCGAGGCCCATCGGCGCGAGGACCTTCGATAGTGTCGCCGAGTAGGGGAAGGTGGCAATCAGGTACGCGGCGAAAAGCGTCAGTCCGACAGCTGCGTAACCGACTCGAACCAGACGCGTTTGCCGGTATTGCGCGGACAAATTCCCGGGCGCATCAGGTATTCTTGGCGAGCGCAACACAGGTGAGGTCAACGTCGTAGGAATGCGTGTCCTGGGTGCGGCGCTGGATGCGAATGTTCGAGACGCCGATCGGCATCGCCAGCGAATTGATTCCGTAGAGCGCATCGACCAACTGCGCGAGATTCACGTTGTCCAGCTTCAACTGCACGCTGTACTCGGTGAACCCGTCGGTGAGCTTGCGATCGGAGCCGGGCGTGATCGATCCGATCTTCGCGCGTCCGACGCTCTTGGTCAGCGACGCTTCGACCACGGAAAACAGCGAGAAATCCTTGCCCAGCGGAACCGTGCGACGCTCGGCCGAGGCAAGCTCAGCCTTGAGCTGCGCATAAGTGGCGGCGAGCCGGCGGACTTCGGCGAGATCCTGTTGTCGTTGGACGATCTTGTTCTGCAGCCCCGAGCTCAGATCCACGATCGGCATGTAGATCAGGTTGTAGATGAGAAAAACTCCGACCAGGCCGGCGGCGATTTGCACCAGGATGCGTTCGCGCGGTTCCAGTTTCTGGTAGCGGCCGCGCGCCTGCGCGATCAGCGGATCGACGCGGGTAGCGGCTTGCTTGAGATAGGGGCGGAGCAAATCCATTGCTCGCGCGCGCAAATTGTCGATCCATTCTCTAAGCATCGCAGCTACTCGTCGCGCTCATTCGCCGGCGTCGTCGCGGGGATTCGCCGGCGTTGCGCCCTTGAAATTTGCGTCCATCCGAAAATCCACCTTGCTCGGATCCGATCCGGCCTTGGCATGAGCGACTTCGATCGAGCCGAAGTAGCCGCTTTTGTCCAGCGCTTCTTTGGCTTGATCGACGGTTGTGAACGAATCCGCCTGGCCGGTCACGCGCAAGCCGTTGGAATCGATCTGAACGTCGGCCATCTCGACCGGAAATCGCGGCGGCAGGGCTTGCGACACCGCCACCAGCGTGTCCAGCGGCGAATGAGTCAGGTTGCCGCCGATTAGAGTCAGCCGATGATTCATCTTCGCGATTCCGGTCTTCAACTGCGCCCTGGCGTTGGCGGGATCGGTTTCGCCAAGGACCGGCCCGGCGACGGCGGCGATTTCTGCGTTGACCTGGCTGAGCCGACGAAGATTGGCGGATACGCCTAAAGCGAAATGAAACAGGATCACGCCCAACAGCGCGGCGGCAAGGATTCCCGAGGTATAGAAGGGGCTGAGATCGCCGCGGACGCGCCCGCGAAACAGGAATTCACCCTGGCGGAAATTGATCAAATCGAGCGGCTTGCTGGGCAACTCGCCGAGCAGCATCGCGACGCACGACGAATACTTGCCCGTAGCCGGCACCGAGCCTTCGAAGATCCCGGAGTAATCGAACGTGCTGCCGTCACGGACCGACATGGCCAGCGAATCGGAGAGCAGTCCACGCACTTGCGGACACGCAGCCGCCGCACCCGCGAGGATCACCTCGGTCTGATCCATTTCCTCGCCATGCGCGAGCAAGGTCTGACGCACCGAGTTGAGGATCGGCGCGGCTGCGTCCTGCGAGACCACCGATCCGTCGGACGTCATCAGGCCGCCGGTCATCGAACGCATCGCGCGCGGCGTTCCCCCCAGATCGACGAGCACAACCGAGGTGGATGACTCGTCGCCTTCGACCACCAGGTGCGCCATTGGCTTGGCGCCGTTTTGCGCGCGGGTGAACATCGCGGCCAGCGCAAGCGGCGCCAGCGTGACGGTCTTGGGATCGAGTCCCGCCTTCTGCAGCAAATCGAGATGATGCTGCAGGTCGGTCTTGCGCACCATCGCAGCCATGACCAGCGTATGGTCGCCCTCGCGCCCGACGCGGGTAAATGCAACCGCGCCATTGTCGACCGGGAAGGGCAGGTGCTCTTCCAGCGCGAAGGGAACCACCTGATGCAGCCGGCGCCCATCCTTGAACGGCAGTTCGAGCAGGCGTTTGGCGACGGAATCGGCAGGCAGGGCGGATATCACAATGTCGGGCTGGCCGGCCTCGGCGATCAGACGCGCCAGCGCGCCGCTGAGATCGGTTTCGTCATCGGCGCGGACCTTCTCGTACACGCCGGCGAGATTGAACGAATTCCACGAGCGCTCCGCGACCGCCGCGCGCACCCGGTCGCCCACGAACTCCAGCGCAAGTATTCGTTGAGCCATTAAGCGCTCTGCACCCTAGTCTTCATGCCACGCAGCGAGCGTGCCGATGCCGTTGGCCTCGCGATGGAAGGTTGCGGCAATGATTTTGCGGGCGCCCGCATAAGTTCCCGTCCCGTTAATCGTAAAAAATTGGCTGCGCATGGCTACGTCTTTCGAAAGGCGCGTTCCTATCGGGCCGACACCCGGAAGATTCATGATGTCGGTGGGTTGGGTGAACGGCCGAATCATGCGGGCTTCGATAATCTCCTGCACGATTTTCTGATCCTCCATCAATTCCGGCTCCAGCGAGGCAATCACTTGCGGCGCCGCAGTGTTGGCGTTCACCGCCGGCTCGGGCATCACGGTCAGAAACGGGCTCACCCGATTGAAGATTGCCTCGTTGAATCCCTGGACCATTTGCAAGTCGCCGATCGTCGGCATCGGGCCGTAGCGCGGCTGATATGGCGGTATCAGCCGCATGTAGGACCCGCCGCCGCCCGACGCGCTCGCGCCCATCGGCGAAATCCACTGGATGATACCTTGAATCAGGTCGGCATTCACGTCGAGGATCGTGAACAGCCGCTGTACTTTCGCAATCGCAGCCGGGTTGAGAGCGCCGGTTTGATCGACCATCGAATTGATTGGCAGCTTGCGGGCTTCGTCCACGATCGACAACGAGACATTGCCGCCCTCCACCGGCATCGGCGGAAACGGCGCCGCCCATGCGTCGTTGAAGCTTTCGCACGGCGATGCGGTTGTTGTCGTTTGCTGCTGCTTGGAGCGCGCGTCCTGGGCCAGCAGCGCAAGTCCGATGTTGACTCCCGACCGCGCCAGATAACCGGCGCGCAGCTCGTTGGCCTGATTGGCCGCGGACACGAACCCGAGTCCCGACGTCATCGCGAAATCGACCACGATTAGCGTCATCAGCGCGACTCCCAGCAGCACCGCCAGGATCGCCACGCCGCGCTCGTTCCTTCGCCGCATCATTACCATTGGGTTATCGCCATCGGCACGGTGACCTGCGTCGCGAAGTCCATCTCGTGGCCGCCCGGCGCGGCCATCTCAATCTGGATCGCCACCGCGACCGGCAACTGCTCTCCGCGCTGCAGACTCGACGAATCCCAGCTCTCGCCCCAGCGCTCGCCGTCGAAATAACGGATATGAAGCGAGAGCACATTGTCCGCGAGCACCATAGATTGCGCCGCGGCCGGGGAAGTCAGCAATCCACTCTGCTGCGAACGTTGCAGCAGGTACCAGCCCCGCTGGTCGGGATTCGCAGTCAAATTGTAGGTGACGATATTCTCGGGCGTCATCCCGGTAAACGCGCGGCGATGCCCTGCGCTGTACGTGGACATCGTGATGGTATCGATCGGCAGGCCATTTCCCATGTGTCCGGCGCCGAGCAGCGCGACATGACTGAGCGCGTACGGAGTCTGCACGATATTGCTCACTTCCCTGCTCATTTGCCACAGCAGCGCGCGGCCTTCGCGGTCGACCATGAGCCGCCCTTCAGCGTGCACCTTGCTCTGCGCGATGGTGTGGAACGAGCTCGCAAGCATCGCGAGGATCAATGCCAGCACGCCAATCGCGAGCATCATCTCGATGAGCGTGAAGCCGCGCGGCGCCTGATGCCTCCCGGTACGCCGGCTGGTCATGGCGTCAGCGCCTGTCCCTGGCCTGTATCGGGCGGAATCGGCGAATGCAGGAACTCGATCACCGAGAAGGTTTGCGTGAACCCGGGACCATAGTGGATCGCAACCATGACCTTGCGAACATCGGGAAACATGCCCGAGGCCGCGACCGTCCGTTCCCATCGGAAGTCGCGGAACATACCGGGGAACGACGCTCCGAAATCGCCTCTGCTGAAGCCGATATCAGGAAATCGCTCGATCTCCGCCTCCGTCATCACCGCCTGCGCCAGCATCGACGCTCGCGTCGTCTCCTGGGCGCGAATCACGGATTGCATGCTCTGATGATGCAATCCCAGCAGGCCGAGCAGCGCGATGCCGAGGATCGCAATCGCGACCATCACCTCGATCAGAGTAAACGCGCGCGCGCGCCGGCGAAGAAGATTCACCGCGACATCCCCGACGGCATCACGTCGCCCGCGATGATCGCGACCTGACCCGTCAGTGGAGAAAATTCCAGCGTCATCACGTCGCCCGATGCGTCATCGAGATGCACTACGGTCGCATCGACGTAGCCCTCGGGATAAAAAGTGGTCGCGACCGTGCCGCGATTGACGGTGCCGATTCCTTCGATGGTTACGTCGCGAATCCGAATCGCCGCCGGCATCGTTACCGGCCGCCCGCCGAGGCTGTTATCCGCCGCGAACACAGGCTTGATTGCATACGGATCGAGCTGCGCGGCTGCGTAGCGATTGTGGTCCAAATCGAAGATGAGCCGCAAAACGAGTTTGTGGCCGGTGGCCTCATCGAACATGTAAGTTGCGCGGCCTGCCAGCCGCCGCGCCTGGCTGCGCAGCGCGGCCTGACGAAATCCGCCGAGATACGGCATCACCAGCGTCAGCATCAGGCCCATGATGAAGATTACGACCGCGAGTTCGAGCAGCGTGAAGCCCGGCGACGCGGATTTCACCGATGCGCCGAAACGCGCGCGCGCGCTGGCCCTGGCGCGGCGCGAAGCTGGACCCGGCCTGAATTTCATGGCGCCATCACGACGATTGGCTGGCGTCTATATCGTCCGCGCTTTCGACGCCGTCGGCGCCGAACGACTTCAAAATGTACGAGTTCCCATCGCTCTGGTAGAAGTAGGCGGTCCCCCATGGATCCGCCGGAAGCCGTTCTATGTAGCCGCCGCTTTCGTAGTTGCTGGGCACGCGGCCGTTGGTCGGCGGCGAGACCAGCGCGTTCAAACCCTGATCGGTGCTCGGATAGTAGCCGTTGTCGAGGTAGTAGCGATCGAGCGCGGTCTTGAGCTCGGCGAGGTCGGCCTGCGCCTTGACGTGCTTGGCTTTGTCGGCGGCGCCGCGCAGGCTCTGGACGACGATTGTCGCCAGCAGCCCGAGGATCAGAATAACCACCATGATTTCGATCAGGGTGAATCCATCCTGATTGTATCGGCGTGACCTCATCGCGATTACCTCCGGGGCGTTGGTCATTGCATCAACTGGTTGAGCTGGAAGATTGGCATCAGCACCGCCAGCATCATGAACACAATAACAGCCGCCATCGCTATCGTCATCACCGGTTCGAGCACGGTGGTCATCTGGCTGAGCGAGTGGGCGACCTCACGCTCGTAGTTGTCGGCGACCCTTTCGAGCATCCGCTCCAGTTCCCCGGAACGTTCGCCGACGCGGATCATTTCGATCAGCAGCGGCGGGAAAAGCCCGCTCTGCGCCAGCGTCTGCCCCATCCCGTGGCCTTCGCGGATACTTTCACGGCTCTGCTCGACGGCGTCCTTGAGCAGACCGTTGGTCACCACGCCTTTGACCGCGTCGAGCGCCGGCAGCAACTGGACGCCGCTGGCGAGCAAGGTGGCCAGCGTCCGCGCGAAGCGCGCGCAGATGATTCGAATCATCGTCGGCCCGATGTACCACACCTTCAGGATCGCGGTGTCGTACGCGCGCCGGCCGCGCGGCGTCGCCATCGCGGCGCTGATTCCCGCCACTGTTCCCACCAGCAACAGCAGCAGCGGGATCCAGTAGCCGGTGACGATCGCGGAAAATGCAATCAGGATCCGCGTCGCCAGCGGCAACGCCGCATGCTGTTGCTCGAAAATCGTCGCCACCTGCGGCACCACGTAGGCGACCAGGAACGCCATGATCGCCGTGCCGACGCACATCATGATGATCGGATAAGTCAGCGCGCCGCGCACCTTGGTCACGAACTCGGACTGGCGCTCGCTGTACTCGGCGAGCCGGTCCAGCACCGCCTCGAGCGCCGCGGCCTGCTCGCCGGCGCGCACCATCCCGATGTAGAGGTCGGAGAATACGTCGCGATGATTGGTCAGCGCGTCGGCCAGCGACGATCCCTCGCGCACCCGCTCGCGCACCTGCGAGAGCATCCGCTTGGTCGCGGCGCGCGCCGATTGATCGCTGAGCGTACCGAGCGAATCGACCAACTGCACGCCTGCGCCGAGCAGCGCGCTCAACTGGCGCGTCAGCAGCGCCAGGTCCGAGGCCGGCATCTTGCGGCGCCACAGCGAGGGCAGCCATTCACGCTTGGCGGTCGCGCGCTCGGCGGCGTTGGATTCCTCGTTGAGGTCGGTGGGGAAAATTCCCGACGCGCGCAGCTTGCCGCGCGCGGTGCGCGCGCTATCGGCGTCAACCACTCCGTTGACAGAGCGGCCGTCGGCGCCAAGTCCTCGATAGGCAAATACTGGCATTAGTGAAAAAAACTTAAGCGGGCGCGCTAGTCGATGTCTTCCTGCGTGACCCGCAGCAGTTCCTCGATCGAGGTCTCGCCGCGCAGCACGCGCCCCGCGCCGTCCTGGCGCAGCAGCCTCATCCCGTGGCTGGTGCAGTGGCGGCGCAGCGTCGCGGCGTCGGCATTCTGCATCACGAGCGCGCGGATTTCATCGTCCATGATCATCAGTTCCTGTATTGCCATTCGCCCGCGATAGCCGGTGTTGCGGCAGTTGCGGCATCCCTTGGGACGGCAGACCTTGGCCGTAGTGTCCAGCCCCTTGAGTCCGATCCGCGTCAGTTCGGTTTCGCTGGGGCGGTAGGGCTCGCGGCAATCAACGCAGAGCTTGCGGACCAGGCGTTGCGCGAGCACGGCGAGAATCGAGGATGAGACCAGGAACGGCTCGATCCCCATGTCCACCAGTCGCGTCACCGCGCCAAACGAATCGTTGGTGTGCAGCGTCGAGAACACCAGATGGCCGGTCAAGGCGGCCTGGATCGCGATTTCCGCGGTTTCGCTGTCGCGGATTTCGCCGACCATGATCACGTCGGGGTCCTGGCGCAGAATCGAACGCAGACCGCTGGCAAACGTCAGCTCGATCTTCGGGTTCACCTGCATCTGGCCGACCCCGCGCAACTGGTACTCGATCGGATCCTCGATCGTAATGATGTTCTTCTCGGGCGAGTTGATTCGGCTCAGACAGGCGTACAGCGTCGTCGATTTGCCCGAGCCGGTCGGCCCGGTCGCCAGGATGATCCCGTGGCTCTGCCGAATCAGCCGGTCAAGGCGTTGCAGGTTGTCGCCGGAGAATCCAAGATGGTCGAGGTTGATGGCTTCTACCGCCTGCGCGCGGTCGAGCAGGCGCAGCACGATCCGCTCGCCGAACGCGGTCGGGATCGACGACACGCGCAGGTCGATATCGCGGCCGGCGATGCGCAGGCGGATTCGGCCGTCCTGCGGCAGGCGCTTCTCCGCGATATTGAGCCCCGCCATGACCTTGACCCGCGAGGTGATCGCCGGCTGGAAGCGCTTGGGCGGCGACAACACGTCGTACATCATCCCGTCCACGCGAAAGCGCACCACCATTTCCTTTTCGAAAACTTCAATATGAATGTCGCTCGCGCGGTCCTTGACCGCCTGCGACAGGATGCCGTTGACGAGCTTGATGATCGGCGCCGAATCGTCGGATTCGAGCAAGTCCAGCGGCTCGGAGGCGAGTTCGCTGGCGACCACGTCGAGCCGCTCTTCGGCGAGATCGATCATCAGGTCCTCGGCCGAGGTGGCCGAAGCCTGGTCGTACGCGCGGTTGATTGCTTCGGCGATTACTTCGGCCGGCGCGACCAGCGGTTGTATCTGCGCGCCATACAGAATTCGCAAGTCATCGAGCGGCTCGTAGTTGGCCGGGTCGGCGATCGCCACGGTTACCGTGCCGTCGGTGCTCGATAGCGGCAGCAGGCGGTTTTTCTTGGCGTAGTTGATCGGAATCTTCGAGACCAGACCCGGGTCGAGCGAATGCTCGTCGATATGGGCCTGGAACGGCAGCCGGTATTCCTGCGCAAGCGCGCGCGACAGGCGCTGCGGCTCCAGCGCGCCCATCTCGACCAGCACGTCGGCCAGCTCCTGGCCGGGCTTCTTGCGTTGGCGCGCCTTGTCGAGGTCCTGCGCCGAGACCCACGAGCGGTCCAACAGGATTGCTTCGAAGCTTTTTCGGGCGGTAGCCATCAGGCAATTTCCCAGGAAAGTTCGGAAACTGCCGGCGCCAGGCCGCAAGGATTCAAGTCATATGGAGTCATCTTCAACGACAATGGTACCACACCGAACTTACCACCATTCCCCCCGTTTCCGCTCAATTAGACACGATGATTCCGGCTTCTTGCAAGTATGCCTTCCCAATGGCGCTCACCACTCGCGCAGCCATTGCCTATGATTAGTAATGCACCGCTCCCGGTTGCGTCTGGGTCCCGTTTCCGATCGGCCCGCCGCCGATTCCCATGCCGAAGCCCGTGTGTCCCTTGGCCGGCAGCGTATGCTCGGCCTCTTGCCATGAGACGAGCTTGCCCCCCACAAACTTCAAATCGAGGAACGTCCCTTTGTCGCCGTCCTTGGACGAGGTGTACAGCAGCGCCGCCGTGAGGTCGTTGCTGTTGGGCTTGTAGGGGTAGCTCCAGACCTCGGTATCGCCCGGCAGATAGGTTCGCAGGTCGGGCTCGCCCCAGGCGTGATGCACCTCGGGCGAGGTCTGGCCGACCTGGATTGAATCCGACATCCGCGTCGCCTTGATTCGAGTGCCGGCCTGGTAGGCGAGACCGCATCCAGCCAAAGCGGTCATGAACGCCGCCGAAATGACCGCGAGCAGGGCAAATCGGGGAAATCGGACTTTAGTTGATTTTCGATCCATCGGCGCGATTCTGTGGGCACCATCCTTGATTGTCAACGTTATGCTATAGAGCAACCGATATGAACGAGGTAGAGCCCGATGGTGCGTAAGCTGACTTTGGTCAAAGGGGCGTCGCAGCGCGGATCGCTGGTTTATGGGATGCGGATTTTCGACCAGGACAGCGTCGCGGGCGTCGAGGATGCGCGGGTCAGCCTGGCCGACGGCACCAGCGGGCGCGTCACGATGCATCTGATTGAAGGCAGCCGCGCACAAATCAGGCGGCAACTGATGCAAAGCATCGACGCGTTTTTCGAACTGCTCGACGAGCATTAGAATACACATACTAAAGAATCAGCAAGGGAGTGAAAAAACGAAATGGATCTGAAATTCATCAAGTACGAGAAGCGCAACCATATCGCCTACATCACCTTCAACCGGCCCGAGCGGATGAACGCGTTGCATCCGCCGTGCCACACCGAGATGGACAGCGTGTGGGACGATTTCGTCGCGGACAAGTCGGCGTGGGTCGCGATCGTGACGGGGGCCGGCGACAAGGGGTTTTCAGCCGGCAACGATTTGCGCTGGACCGCCGAGAATAGCGGGAAACTGGCTGAGTCGATTCGCGGCAAGGGCGGCTTCGCCGGGATTACCGCGCGCTACGACATTTACAAGCCGATCATCGCGGCGGTAAACGGATTCGCACTCGGCGGTGGATTCGAGATCGCGCTCGCTTGCGATATTATCATCGCCGCCGAGCACGCGCGCTTCGGAGTGCCGGAACCGCGCGTGGGCCTGATGGCGGCGGCGGGGGGCGTGCATCGCCTGCCGCGCCAGATTCCGCTCAAGATCGCGATGGGCATGATGCTTACCGGCAAGCACATCACCGCCGCCGAGGCGCTTCGCTACGGAATCGCCAACGAGGTGGTGCCGCTCAAGGATCTCATGGCCACGGCTGAGAAGTGGGCGGGGCAGATCATGGAATGCTCGCCGCTGTCGGTGCAGGCCACCAAGGAGGCGGCGATGAGCGGACTTGGGATGCCGGTCGAAGCGGCGCTGGCGAAGCATTACGATTTGCAGGCGAAGCTGTTTCGATCGAAGGACGCGGTTGAAGGTCCGCTGGCGTTTTCGCAGAAACGAAAGCCCAACTGGACCGGAGAGTAGGGCGCCGCGCGCCCGCGGCGGTGCGCGTTGAGGCCGGGAGTCGCGATCAAGATGCAGGAACTCTGGCTGTTGCGCGACGCGATTGCGATGCTGGTCGTCGGAGCGATGACGGCGGCGTTGCCGCCGGTCGGGACCGGCGCGTTCTGGGCGATCGTCGCATTCTACGGGGTGGTGTCGGTGCTATTCGACGATGAAACGCCACGCGGCGTTCCCGGAATGGATTTCTTTTACGCCACGCACCCGCATCTTAAGGACCCGCAGAGTTAGCTCTCGCCTTCCGAATAAAAATGTTGCGTGGGGAACAAAACTCTCGCGGGTAGCGGATGCATTTCGCTTGACTTGAGGCATGCAAGAGGTTCGTCCCGGTTGTGCTATGATAAGCATATACAAATAGTACACAGGAGAAGGCATGGCGATTAATTCTGTGATCCCCTCCCCGATCTTCGAAACGCTCAGGGACTCCGAGGATACCCTGCGGACCACGCTCGCCGAGCTGGCCGAAGACAAACGAAAGCAGAAGCCGAATATCTCGGAGCGCAAGCTGGCCGAATATCTGGCCGATCAGATGGGCTACCGCGGCGCCAGGAACGTGGAAGCGCTGGTCGCCTCGCGCGAGCGAATCGCGAAATCCCGCCAATCCGTGGGTTTGAGCGGCAAGTAGCGTTCCCTACCGGCCGAGGTGGCGGCCGAAGAACGCTTCGATACGCCTCCAACTGTCTTCGGCGGCTTCGGGATTGTAAGCCGCCTTCAGCGGGCCGATTTTTCCGATCGACGCGAGCAATCCGCTGTTGCGGCTCATGAAGCTGTGGCCCGCATCGTCGTAAACCTTCACGTCGTGATCGACGCCCATCTCCGTGAGGAGTTTTTCGAGCCTGCGGCCATGCGCCGCGAAAATCCTGTCCTGACCGCCGTAGCCGCCGAGCACCGGGCATACGCCGCGCAACTGTTCGGTGGTCTTGGGCACGTCGCCGTAAAACGTCGCGGCGACGCCCAGCGGAGTTCGCGCCGCGAGCATCAGGGCGAATCCGCCGCCCATGCAGAAGCCGATGACTCCGATGCGCGCGGCGTCGACGCCGGGCTGCTGCTGCATGAATTTGCGCGCCGCGTCGAGGTCGTGGAATGCGTCGCCCTCGCCGCGATTGAGCGTCATCAAGGTGCGCGCGACGCACATGAGGCGGATACCGTCGCGGTCGTAGAGGTCGGGCGCGAGCGCGGCATAGCCCAGCTCGGCGACCCTGCCGGTGATTCGCCGGATGTCGTCGTTGAGCCCGAAGATTTCGTGGATGACGATTACGCCGGGATGTTTTTGCGAATCGGATGGCACGGCATACGCGGCGCGCATCGGACGGCCGCCGGCGGCGGGGAAAGTAATGTCAGTGGTGGTCATCGATTGGCCTCATAGAGTACAGAACCCTTGGTTTGGTCACCCCTGCCGTTTGCCGTTTTTTGCGCCTGCGCTTTTGCCGGCGCGCGATTTGGCGCGGGTTTTCGAACGCGGCCCGGAACCATAGTCGCCGAACGGATCGTCACGCTCGCGAACCGCATTCCGAAAGCCCGCCTGCTGCGCGCGCGCCACGAAATCGAGTCCTTCCTGCGTATGCCGCGCGATTCCGTCGAAGAGCGAGCCGACCAGCCGTGAAGTCGCCAGCCCCATGTTCTCCGCGGTGTGATTGCATAGCAGCTTGAGCATCTGAAGTTGATTGACCGGCACCTGCGCCATCCGCTCGGCCATCGCCGTGGCGCGCGCGTCGAGTTCGTCGTCGGGCACCGCTTCGAGGATGAGTCCGATGCGCGCGGCCTCCGGCGCGGGGATTTCATCGCCCGTCAGCAGGTAGCGCTTGGCGCGCTCCAGCCCCATCCGATACACCCACATCGCGGTGGTCGGGGTGCCCCACACGCGCGACGGCGGATAGCCGAACGATGCGGACTCGCCGGCGATTATCAGGTCGGCGCATAGCACCATGTCGGTGCCGCCCCCGATGCACCATCCCTGGACGGCAGCGATGGTTGGTTTTCGCGCGTACCAGAGCTTCATGTACACGTTGACGAATTGCGAGATCATGCCGTAGTCGGCGACCGAGTCCCACACGCGCCTGCGCGCGGCTTGGCTTTCGCTGGTTTGCGCGCGCGTGGACCAATCGAGTCCATAGCCGGCGCAAAACGCGGGGCCGTCGGCGCGCAGCAGGATCACGTGGACGCCATGGTCGGCGTCGGCGCGGTCGATGGCGGCGGCAAGCTCGTCGCGCAGTTCGGGGGTGATGGTGTTGTACTCGGCGGCGCGGGCGAGCGTTATCGTGCCGACGCCGTTGCGGGTCTCGGTGCGGAGCGTCTTCATGGGAATCGCATATAGCAGAGGAGGAAGGAGATGGGGATGGGGCAGGGGGATGGGATCACTTAGTTTAATGTGAAACCCGCCGTGGGTTTGCAGGGCTGAGCCCTGCACCCGGTATTAAGGCCGCCCGCCGTTGGCGGGCGGTCGTTGGCACGACGGGCCAGTATTAATTCACTGCGCTGCCGTCGCCACGGCCAAGGGCTGCGGCCCCTGCACCCGCAGTGAGAAGACGCGAAAATCTGCGCAGCGCATCTTTTCGCGACTACGCAATGGAACAGCCCGCGGGCGCGCGGGATGGCTCGGGTCCAATGCCAATGCCCTCTCCTTGTCCGAGGAGAGGGTTAGGGAGAGGTTCCACGCAGGGCCGCCGCTATTCTCTCGACGACACCATCGATGTCTGTAAGCACTTCGTTGTCCCAGAAGCGTATAACGCAAAACCCACGTTGTTCGATCAGCTTGGTCCGCCAGTTATCTCTGGCCGCCTGATCCAAGTGATGTCCCCCGTCCAGCTCGATCACAAGTCTGGACCGAGGGCATGCGAAGTCTGCGATGAAGTTTCCGATCGGGAATTGTCGCCTGAACCGGAATTTGGCAAGCCTTTTTGATCGTAGCCGGCCCCAAAGTTTCTTTTCCGCCTCCGTCTGATCGCCGCGGAGTAGACGGGCGCGATGGTGTGGAAGGGGAACGGCTCTAACGATTCGCGTCATTGTGGAATTCCAAATTAGTTGCGATGGCGAGCGGTGAACCTCTCCCGGCGCTCACCTCGCTTCACTCGGCACGCGCCGACCTCTCCTCGGACAAGGAGAGGTTTGAGAAAGAGCGGCACCCGTCTGCCAGCGACTGCCTAGCCGATGATTTTATTGAGCGGGAACTCGACGATGCCGACGGCGCCGGCTTCGAGCAGCTTGGGGAACAGCTCGCGCACCGTGTGCTCGGCGATGACGGTCTCGACTCCGAGCCATTCCACGCCCTTGAGCGCGGGAGACGGGTAGAGGTGCGAGATGGTGGGGGCGGTGATCGAAGGCAGCAGCGCGATCACTTTTTCGAGGTTGTCCTTGGCGACGTTCAACTTGATGAAGACCCGACTGTCGGCGTCGAGCGCGCCGCGAATCAGTATCCCGAGCTGGCGAATCTTGGCCTGCTTCCAGGGGACGGCCCATGCGGCAGGATTGGCGACCAGCACCGGATTCGAGACGAGCAATTCCTCGACGATGCGCAGTCCGTTGGCGCGTAGCGAGGAGCCGGTCTCGGTTACGTCGATGGCGGCGTCGATGATTCCCTCGGCGACTTTGGCCTCGGTGGCGCCCCACGAAAATTCAACTTCTGCTTTAACTTTGCGTTCGGCCAGGATTCGCGTGACGAACTGCACCAGCTCGGTCGCGATTCGCTTGCCCCGGAGATCCTCGAGCCGCTTGACCGGCGAATCATTGCGCACGCATAGCACCCATCGCGAAGGCGTCAACGTGGCCTTGGCGTAAACGAAGCTCTCGACCTGATGGAGGGTCACGTTGTTCTCGACGATCCAGTCGCTGCCGGTGATGCCCGCGTCGAGCGAGCCGTCGGCGATGTAGCGGGGCATCTCCTGCGGGCGCAGGATGCGGCAACTGAGCGCGGGATCGTCGGTGGTCGGAATATAAGAGCGCGAGCCGACCGTGATGCGCCACCCGGATTTGCGCATCAGCTCGAGCGTCTGCTGCTCGAGGCTGCCCTTGGGGATGCCGAATTTCAGGACTTGATCAGGCATGTGGCCTTTTTTCCCGATTGCGATCAACCCGCCGGCTTCTTAACGTCGGGGCTGGCGCCGGGCTTGGACTGATGCCCGTAGCCGGGGCCGTATTTGGCGGGATCGACTTTGCGTGGCTCGACGATTTTCCATGCGCCGGCGTCGAGCTTGCGGAAAAAGCACGACTCGTAGCCCATGTGGCATGCGGCGCCGTCGCCGAGCTGCTCGACGGCGACTACGAGCGCGTCGGCGTCGCAGTCGATGCGAATCTCGCGGACCACCTGAAAATTTCCCGACTCTTCGCCCTTGCGCCAAAGCTTGTTGCGCGAGCGCGAGAAGTAACAGGCGCGGCCGGTGGCGATCGTCTCGTCGAACGCTTCGCGGTTCATGTAGGCAACGGTCAGGACGCGGTGGCTCAGGTAGTCGACGGCGATTGCCGCAACGACGCCGCCGTTTTTGTCGAAATCAATTGCCGCCGATGCGGGAGCTTGCTTTTCTGCCTGCGTTGCCATTGCCGCCACCGAGTCGAAATAGCGCGGTAAATCGAAAATTACGCTTGCGAATCAAGAAGTATCGGTTAAACTCCGGCGCGATTCAATCTGCATTGTTGCGGGGAAATCGCGGCGCTGTTTTCAATTGGTGACAACGCGAGTAGATTACCGGACGATGTCAGACGACCTTGCGATTAACTTCCGCAGCAGTTTGCCCAGCCCGTCGCGCGGCTCACGATCAGCGATGCACCCGGTCCCGACATTGAGATTGGCCAAGCTTTGGATGGTGGCGATTGCGCTCGCTACGTCGATGCTCGCGTGCCGGATTCCCGGCAAATCGATCGAGTCGAGTTACAAAAACGTCGGTCAATTCAACTTCGACGTCGCGATGGGCCCCAAGAATTACCATATCGAGGGCTACCTGACGCGCAGCGCGGAGAATGGACGGCGGCCCGGGCTGCTGGTGCTCAACGGGGGCGAGGGCGACGTCGATCGATGCGTGAAGATGAGCCAGGATATCGCGGCGATGGGTATCCAGGTCGCGTGCGTGGATATCCCGGGCTACGGCAGATCGTCGGGGCCGAGCCGATTCGTGGGGCAGCCGTCGGTGGTGGCGTCGCTACTGGCGCTGGACCTGCTGGCGGGGCGCACCGATGTCGATTCGACGCGGCTGGCGGTGTGGGGACTCGGACATGGCGCGGTCGCGGCGGGTCTGTTGATGGACTACGACTCGCGCCCGCGCGCGCTCATCTTGCAATCGGGATGTTACGACCCGATCACGCTATGGCCGCACGCGCCGCTGCGCACCAAGCTGTCGATCCTGCGCGAAGTATGGCCGAGCAAGCGGATCCTGAAAGAGCGCAGCGTGATCGCGAATCTGCCGCGCAAGCTCGAGTGCAGCGTGCTGATCATGCATGGCGAGCGGGATAGTCGGGTGCCGGTGGGGCAGGCGGTCAAGCTCGCCGCCGCATTGCGCGTGCGCGGCGCCAAGGTATCGACGCGCTATTTCCCGCAGGCGTCGCACGACCTCGGCAAGCGCGTCGAGCCCGAACTGCGCGCATTTCTGCGCGACAATCTGCTCGATACGAATCGCGCCGCCGCTTCGTGACGCGTCGCGTCGGCGGTTGGCCTTAATTCCGCGCGCATAAATCAATAAAACCCGGCTAAACCCAGCGTTGTTGCGGGACGGTACGATTTTGTCTTGCCTTACAGCGGGCGCGGCGATTTTATGAGCAAGTAACTTCATTCATTCGTACTCTGACGTGCGCTGCTTCGGGGGCAGCGCAGGCCAACGCAACCACCCCGTGCGACGGAGGGGAAATCATGAGAAGCAGGGCGATCGTAGCTGCCGGCTTGTTCATCTGGATGGCCGCACTGGGATTGTCGGTCGCGACAGCCCGCGCGGAAGGCAACGTCCACAAAGTCAATCACGTCATCATCATCATGCAGGAGAACCATTCGTTCGATAATTACCTCGGTGCATTGCCCTACGCGCCCGGCGGCCCGTACCACGCAGGCGCCTGCAAGAACAGCGATCACAGCTGCGTTGACGGCCTCACCTGCACTTTCGATGAGTCGGGCGACCTGAACTGCAGCAACTCAAACGTTGACGCTGACAGCAATCCCGTCTTCTCGTTCCACGATTCGAACTACTGTCCGGGCCCGGACCTGCAGCACGACTGGCAGGGCAGCCATGGCGAAGCCAACTTTCTGAGTCCGGCCAACGCGCTCCTGATGACGCTCAACAACGGTTTCGTGCTGGTCAACGCGCAGACCGAGCAAGTCTTCGGGACGCCGGATTTCGGCCACAACGACACGATGGGCTTCTACACGCAGGACGATCTGCCGTTCTACTACCAGTTGGCGCAAACCTTCGCGATCGACGATCGCTACTTCTGCTCCGAGGTCGGGCCGACCTTCCCGAATCGGTCGTACGAAATGGCGGCGACCTCGTTCGGCCACGTCACGACCAACGAGATTTACCCGCCGGGCATCAACCCTCTCAACCCCACGCCGCTGAACACCAGCATCGGCTACCAGCCGATCACCGGGACGATCTTCGACCTGCTCGACGCGGCTGGAGTCAGCTGGATTAACTATTATCAGGACCTGCCGACCTCGGTGATTTTCCGCGGCAACTTCGTTCCATTCCTGGTCGCGCATGCCCGCACCGTCTCCGGTCCGAGTCCGTTCGGGGGCAGCAATTTCATGACCGCGGCGGCCAACGGTACGCTGCCTTCGGTGTCGTTCGTCGATCCCTCCTTTGGTCCTGATCAAGTGATAAACGGCAACGTGTATGAGACCGACGAGCATCCGCCGTGGGATATTCGCGCCGGCCAATATGTCACCTCGCAGATCATCCAGGCCGTGCGCAATGGCCCGAACTGGAAGGACTCGGTCATCTTCCTGACCTACGACGAGCACGGCGGATTCTATGATCACGTGCACCCGCCGGCCGCTTCGCAAGGCGGAGCCCTCAATCCCGATGGAATCGATCCGGGCCTGTGCGAAGACCTGTCCGATCTGCCGGGGAGCCTGCTGCCGGGTGGCGGCGCTCAGTGCAATTACAGCCAGAGCGACGTCGCCAGCATCTGCCCGGGATTCACTCGCGACGGGACCCTACCCGGCCTCGTGCGCGAACTTCAATCAGCTCGGCTTCCGGGTTCCGTTCATCGTGATCTCGCCGTTTGCGAAACCGCATTACGTCTCGCACATGGTGGGCGATCACACCTCGATGCTGGCCTTCATCGAGCAGCGCTTCCTCCCCGAGGGTTCGCATCTGACGCTGCGCGATCAGAACGCCAATCGGCTCCAGGACATGTTCGACTTCAACCACTCGCCGTCACTCAATGCTGTCATATCGACGGCGCCGCCGCCGGTCCCCGGCGAGCATGACTGCCCGTTCCCGTGATCGGTCCCGCCCGGGGATTAAGGGGCCGTAGTAAGGCGCTGAGACGGCGCCAGGAATGTAAACGATAAACGACGCGCCGGCCGCAGAGCCGGCGCGTCGTTTCTGGCAATCAGCCGATCTCTTTGAGCGCCTCGATCACTTCGTCGGTGTGCCCGTTGACCTTGACCTTGGGAAAGACGCGGCGCACGACGCCCGCTTTGTCGATCACGAACGTGGTCCGCTCGATGCCCATGAACTCGCGCCCGTAAAGCGACTTCTTCTTGTACACGCCGTAGAGACGGCAGACCTGGTTGCCGGGATCGGCGAGCAACGGGAAGTTGAGGCCGTGCTTGGCGGCGAACCGGGCGTGCGAGTCGCTCGAGTCGGCGCTGATGCCGGCGACTTTTGCGCCGAGCGCTTTGAGCGGCGCGATGTTGTCGCGAAAGCTGCACGCCTCGACCGTGCATCCGGGCGTCATGTCCCTGGGATAGAAGTACAACACCAGGTTGTTCGAGCCGATCAGATCTTTCAGCGCGACGGTTTTTCCGTCGGCGTCGGACAGCGCGAAAGCGGGCGCCTTTTTTCCTTGAAGCGCGGCGCTGGCGCTCTTCGACGCGGCAGAACCGGCGGCCTTGGCGCGATCGCCTGCGGTCTTCTTCGGAGGTTTCGCGGTGGTTTTTCTGGATATACCCATGAGACTGATTTAGCCTCGCTCGACGCTTGTGGCAACTTGGACATTATTGCGGCCGTCTTGAAGCCGCTTTCCGAATTCACCAAACCCCCTGTTTAGCAGGGTTTTCTGACCCCTAGTTGACGAGGCGCCAGTCACACCCTAGACTTGGCCAACTGACAGTCCTTCGATCGATTGCACGTCCTCATGGCCGTTTACACCGAGTTAAGCAAACCGTTCCTCAAGGAGCTCGCGGACGATTACGGGCTGGGCCGCGTCACCAGCGCGACCGGCATCCCGGAAGGTTCGGTCAACACCAACTACCTGCTCGAAGCCGCCAAGGGCAAATTTCGGCTGCGGTTCGACGAGGTCAAGAGCGAGAACGAACTGAAGCGCGAAATCGATTTGCTTTCGTTTCTGCGCAAGCATTCGTTTCCGTGCCCGCATCCGATGCAGGATCGGATGGGCCGCTTTTACCGCAATTTCAACAACCGCTGCGTGTCGCTATTCAAGTACCAGGAGGGCAAGGTGCTGACGCCCGCGCGCCTCAAGCCGAGCCAACTCGAAACTATAGGTCGCACCCTTGGCGATCTGCATGTAATCGGCAAAGCGTACAAGAAGGGAATCGACAACCGCTTCAGCTTCGAGCGAATCGCCGACCTGTACCTGACCGTGCGCAACCGGCTGCCGAACTATTTCCGCAAGATTTGCCGCACCCTCGACGACGAGGTCGAGTATCTGACGCGCTACCTCGAGAGCAAGCTGCCCAAGGGCGTCATCCACGGCGACATCTTCGCCGACAACCTGCTGTTTCGCGGCGAGCGGCTGACCGCGATGCTCGATTTCGACGCCGCCTGCCGCGGCAAGTTCATTTTCGACATCGCGACCGCGGTCAATGCGCTGTGCTTCGTCGATGGCGCCTACTCGCTCGACCGCTTCCGCTATCTGCTGACGGGCTACGAGTCGGTGCGCACGCTGTCGTTGGCGGAATGGGACGCGTTTCCCAACGAGCTGCGGTTTTCCTCGCTGCGCTTCACCGTCACGCGCCTGCACGATTTCTTTCTGCAGCCGGTGGACGGCCACAATCGCGTGGACAAGGACTTCCGCGAGTTCTTCGATCGCCTGCGGGTGCTGCGCCGCGAGCGCCAGGGCGGGATGGAGCCGCTGCTGATGGCGATGGCGACCGGATACGACTACCGCAAGTATCAGAAGGTCAAAGCGACCGAGCGCCGGCAGGCGTGAGGGATTGAAACACGCGGCCTGATTCACGACTCCGCGGAGAAATCCGTTGCCTTCAATTCTTGACAGCCTGAACGCCGCCGCGCCTGCGCTTTGGCTCGAGGTTTCTCCCCCGCGCGGAATCAATCCGGGACCCCTGCTTCGCCGCCTCGCCGAGCTGGCGGGGCACGTCGATGCGATCAACCTGACCGACAACGCGCTGGGCAAGGTGAAGATGTCGGGGCTGGTCTTCGCCGCCGCGATCAAGGGGCGCCTGAAAATCCCGGTGGTGTTGAACCTCTCGTGCCGCGACCGCAACCGCTTCGCGCTGAAATCCGATCTGCTCGGCGCGGCAGCTTTGGGGATCGACGCGGTGGTTGCGCTCAACGGCGACAAAATTCCCCCCGGCGCCGACGGCGTCGCGATCGCCTCGCATGACATCGACGCATGCCGGTTGCTCGCGATTATCGGCGACTTGAATCGCGGCGACACCGGCGAGGGCAAGCCGCTCCTGAAGAGCATCCCGTCAATCGTTGCCGGTGCGGTCGCCAATCCGAATCGAAACAACCTCGAGCGCGAGTTCGCCCTCTTGGCGCGCAAGGCCGCCGCGGGCGCGCGCTTCGTGATCACGCAGCCGGTGTTCGACGCCGAGACCGGGCGGCGCTTTATTGCGAAAGCCAACAGCCTTGGAATCAGGACGATGCTCGGAATTCTCCCGGTCAAGCGCGAGGCGATGGCAACCTACCTGATCGACCGCGTGAAAGACCTAAGCGGCGCGCGGTTCCATTTGGACAGGTTCGGCGGGATGAGCGAAGAAGAGGTGCGCGCGATTTCGCTTCGCGAGAACATGGAGCTGATGAAGTCGTTGGCTGGTGAGGCGGCCGGGTTCATCATCATGAGCGGCGGCGGCCCGTCACTGGCCATCGAGCTGGCTCTACAGTTCAGCCGCTGGCGCAAGGGAGATCGCTAAATGAACCGCATTCGCGCAGACAAGAATCGCGCCGGCCAGGAATTGAATGTGGAAAAAGTGAACGCCGAAACGATCGCCCGCAACAATCCAGATGCAAATGGCCGCGCCAAGGTCGAAGATGCCGTCCGCGTCATCATCCGCCATATCGGTGAGGACCCGGACCGCGAAGGACTCAAACGCACGCCCGCGCGCGTCGCCAGCGCTTATGAATTTCTAACCAGCGGCTACGCCATGGATCCCAAGGAAGCGATCAACGACGCGCTCTTTGCCGAACAGGACTACCAGGAAATGATCCTGTGCAAGGATTTGGACTTCTACTCCCTGTGCGAGCATCACCTGCTCCCGTTCATGGGCAAGGCGCACGTCGCCTACCTGCCCAATCGCAAGATCGTCGGAATCTCGAAGCTGGCGCGGTTGGTGGAAATCTACGCGCGACGGCTCCAGGTGCAGGAACGGTTGACGACCCAGATAGCGCACACCCTGATGTCGCAGGTCGATCCGCTCGGCGTCGCCGTGGTGATCGAGGCCGAACATCTGTGCATGCGGATGCGCGGCGTCGAGAAGCAGAATTGCTATGTCACGACGTCGGCGATGCTTGGCGCGTTCCGCACTCATACCGAGACGCGCCAGGAGTTCATGCAGTTGCTGCGCAACGGCAAGCCGTGACCGAGGCCCGGATGACCGCGGCTTTATTTTCTTTCTCACTGTTAGGGAAATAACGAAGGTGAGGGTCCGATTACAGCGCGCCGTCGCCATCTTCTTCTTAATACTGGTCTCCCCTGCCAACGGGCGCGCGATTCAGGATTCTGCGAGTCGCGACTGTAGTTCGAGCCGATGATCGCCGTCCCGAAAGCTCAAAAGGAATAATTGATGACTGCTGACAACAACGACGCAT
Source organism: uncultured delta proteobacterium (assembly GCA_963743865.1). Lineage (GTDB taxonomy): Bacteria > Desulfobacterota > Binatia > Binatales > Binataceae > Binatus. Next base: position 1,396,662 of record CAVURG010000006.1, on the reverse strand, counting down.
CGCTCGACGCACTCGGCCAATATGCGCTTCGCTACGTCAAGCCCGGGCATACCATTGGACTCGGCACCGGCCGGGCGGCCAGCGCGTTCATTCGGGCTCTAGGAGCCAGCCGGATTGAAGTTCGCGGCGTGCCGACTTCCAGCGCGAGCGAGCAACTCGGCCGCTCGGTGGGAATCCCGATCGTCGCGCTGGCGGAGGCGGGAAAAATCGACACCGACTTCGACGGCGCTGACGAGGTCGATCCGCGCCTCAATCTGATCAAGGGCTACGGTGGCGCGCTGGTGCGCGAAAAAATTGTGGCCGCATCGTCGCGCCGGTTCGTCGTGCTGGTCGGCGAGGAAAAGCTGGTGCCGAAACTTGGGCATCGCGGGAGCATTCCGGTGGAAGTGATCCCGTTTGGAGTGCCGCTCGCGATGGCAAAGATCAAAGCGCTCGGGATGAAGCCGCGAATTCGCGAAAACGACGGCAAGGAATTCGTTACCGACAACGGCAACTGGATTCTCGACTGCGCGGTGAAGAAGATCGCCAGTCCTGCCCGGCTGGATCGAGAGCTGCTGGCGATTCCGGGCGTGGTCGGCACTGGCTTGTTCATCGCAATGGCGGATGTGGTCCTGGTCGCGGAGTCATCGGGAAAAATCCGCGTGCTCAAGCGCTAGCAACGTGCGCTTGCCGGCTACAGATTCCGATTCCGGGCGGGCGGCGCGAGCGGACCTGGAAACGATCTACCGCGCGGCGGTCGCCGCTGTAGATCCCGCCCAGCTCGTCGGGCGCGCGATGGACGGCGCTTGCCACGGCGCGGAGCAGGTTCCCGATTTGATCGCGGGCGCGTCGCGAATCTTCATGCTGGCGGTGGGCAAGGCGGCGGCCGCAATGGCGCGCGAGATCGAACGCCGAATCGCCGACAAGCTTGCCGATGCGATCGCCATAATTCCAATAGGTACCGCCGCGACAACGCAGCCGGCCTTAATACTGAAAGGGAAAGTGAGAGTCCTCACGGCAAATCATCCCGTACCCGACGAGTCATCCGAGGCCGCCGCGCATGCGGCGTGCGACATGTTGCATGGGGCGGCGGCGGACGACCTGGTGATTGTCGCGCTCAGCGGTGGCGCGTCCGCGATGCTCACGTGGCCGGCTGAAGGGATAGCGCTGGCGGACAAGATCGCGGTTAATCAAGCGCTGCTCAGAGCCGGCGCGTCGATCCGCGAGCTCAACGTCGTGCGCAAGCATCTTTCGGCCGTGAAGGGCGGACGGCTCATCCGCCATTGCGGTGGCGCACGCGTGCTCGGGCTGATCCTGTCCGACGTTCCGGGCAACGACCTGGCGACTATTGGCTCGGGGCTGACCGCGGGTGACTGGAGCAGCTTTGGCGACGCGGTCGCGGTGCTGAAGCGGCGCAACGTATGGGGGCGTGCGCCCGAGTCTGTGCGCGGGTATCTCGAGCGGGCGGTGGCGGGCGAAGCCGACGCGACGGTAAAGACCAACGATCCGATCCTCGAACGCGTGACCAACGTGATCATTGGCGACGGCGATGCGGCGCTTGAGGGCGCCGAGCGGGCGGCGGCGGCCCTCGGCTATCATCCGGATCGATGGATCGAGCTGCGCGGCGAGGCCAACGACGTCGGCCGCGCGATTGCGGTGCACCTGTGCGAGGTCACGCACGAGCGCGTATGCGCCATGGCAAGCGGCGAGTCTGAGGTGACGGTGCGCGGTTCCGGGCGGGGCGGACGCGCCCAGCAATCCGCGCTGGCGGCGGCGATCGAACTGTCGCAGATCGGACCCGGGCGTCGAATCACGGCGTTGTTCGCCGGCACCGACGGAATCGACGGGCCCACGGACGCGGCGGGAGCATTCGCGTCGCCGGGCACGGTCGCCGACGGCAATCGCGCCGGAGTCAGCGCTGCGACAGCATTGATCCGCAACGACTCGTACAACTTCTTTAAGGCGGCGGGCGGGCTGTTCGTCACGGGACCGACCGGGACCAACGTCAGCGACATTTTTGTCGCTCTGGTGAATTACTGAGGCAGGGGCCATCGATGACGCTGAACCGTGAAAAGAGTCTGGCGAGATTTCGCGACGAGGAGTTCGATCTCGCGGTAATCGGCGCGGGCATCAACGGCGCTGCCGTCGCGCGCGACGCGGCGATGCGGGGATTGCGCGTTGCGCTGATCGACCGCGGCGATTTCGCCTGCGCCACGTCGTCGCGATCGTCGAAGCTGATTCACGGCGGCTTTCGCTATCTACCGCAGGGACAGTTCAAACTGGTGTACGCGGCGCTGCGCGAGCGCGAGCGCTTGCGCCATCTCACGGCGCCGCACCTGGTGCATCCGATTCAATTTCTATTTCCGGTGTATCGCGGGCGCGGCTTCAATCGGCTCACGATGGCGATGGGACTGACGCTTTACGACCTGTTCGCGGGGATGCCGTTCAAAGAGTGGCACTCGACCCTCAATGCCGCCGAGGTGCGCGAGACCGAGCCCGCGCTCAGCCGCGACGGGTTGACCGGCGGCGCGATGTACTTCGACGCGTGGGCCGACGACGCGCGCGTCACGTTCGAGAACGTGCTCGACGCGGATTTGCACGGCGCGGCGGTCGCCAATTACGCGGCGGTCGAACACTTGAACCCGGCCGGTGGGAAGATCGCGTCGGCCAGCTTGCGCGATCTGCTCGGCGGCGCCGGCTTTGAGCTTCGCGCCAAAACCTTCCTGAACGCGGCCGGCCCGTGGGTGGACGAGATCCGACGAATGGACGATCCGCTGTCGAAGCCGAGCGTGCGATTGACCAAGGGCGTGCATCTGGTGTTTGCGCGAACGGTTCTGCCGGTGCGCGAATCGATCGTGCTCGGCGACGAGCGCGGGCGAATCGTGTTCGTGATGCCGCATGACCGCTACGTGCTGGTGGGCACGACCGACACCGATTACGCCGGCGATCCCGCAAGCGTCAGAACCGAAGTGGACGACATCGAATATCTGCTCGCGGTGCTGGCCGAGAGCCTGCCGGGGATCAAGCTTAACAATGCCGATCTGGCGACCAGCTTCGCCGGACTGCGCGCGCTCGTCAGGACGGAAAAGGATTCCGCCGCGCCGTCGTCCGTGCCGCGTGAGGAAGTGATACTCCAGAGTCCGTCGGGACTGATCACGGTGGCGGGGGGAAAGTTCACGACGCATCGCGAGATTGCGCAGAAGCTCGTCGATCTCGTGATGAAGAACCTCGGACGACCAGTGGGAATTTGCCCAACGCTCGCGACACCGTTTCCCGGCGCGCGCCCGCTGGGCACGGACGACGAGCCGGGCGCCGACGCGGCGATGCGAAGCATCCCGCCTGCGGCGGCTGAAATCCTCAAAGCGCGTTACGGGACGCGCGCGCTGATTGTCGCGCGAATTGCCGCCAGGCGGCCCGAACTGGCCGAGCCGCTGTCGCGCGGCTGTCCCGCCTTAGGAGCGGAGGTGGTCCACGCCGTTGGCAGCGAGATGGCGCATTCGATCGGCGACTTTCTGATTCGGCGCACGTCGTTGTCGTGGCGTTCTCCGGTCGAGGCGGAAGCGGCGGCGCCTGCCGTCGCGCGAATCATGGCGGCTGAGCTCGGATGGGATCGCGCGCGCGAGGACGCCGAAGTCTTAAGCTTCACGCATGAGCAGCAGAGCCGGCGCGCCATCGCGTGAGCAATCGTGGCGGCGCGTCAATCAATCGCAGATTTGAAAGAACGCGCGGGCAGAGTTGCGCGCGCGCTTGCCAAATTGTATCCCGACGCGCGCATCACGCTGGACTTCGAAACGCCCTGGCAATGCCTGGCGGCGACGATTCTTTCGGCGCAGTCCACGGACGTGGGCGTCAATCGCGTAACGCCCGGACTTTTCCGCGAGTATCCCGACGCGCGCGCGATGGCGGCGGCGGACCGCCGCCACGTCGAAGAGTTAATCCTCAAGACGGGATTCTTTCGCCAAAAGACAAGATCGCTGATTGGAGCCGCGCGGAAGATCGTCGAGGACTACGGTGGCGAGGTTCCCTCCGAGATGGAAGCGCTGGTCAAAATCCCGGGAGTCGGGCGCAAGACCGCCAACGTGATTCTCGGGCATATTCACGGCAAGCCGGGATTCGTCGTCGATACGCACGTGCGGCGGCTGACCTATCGGCTGGGATTCACCAGGCATACCGATCCCGCAAAGATTGAAATCGACATGCAGAAGATCCTGCCGGCGCACGATTGGACGCTGTTTTCGATGCGGCTGATCCTGCACGGGCGCCAGGTATGTATGGCGCGCAAGCCCGATTGCGGGGTCTGCGCGCTGGCCAGGGATTGCCCGCAGATCGGAGTGCGGAGTGCGCCGCGCGGCTAGTGTAGTTCCGCGTCGATCGCGCCGGCGCGGGCGATATCGCCGAGCCATTGCGCGCTGGGCTTGAGCGAGCGGGCTTGAGTCTCACGATTGACGGCGACGAGTCCGAAGGTCGGCCGATAACCCGAGTTCCACTCGAAATTGTCAAGCAGCGACCAATAGCAGTAGCCGCGAACGTCGATTCCGTCGCTCACGCATCGCGCAACACCGCTGAGTGCGCGCCGCACATACTCGATGCGGCGATCGTCCTTGTCCGTGCCGATGCCATTCTCGGTGACGATCACCGGAACTTTGGCGACTGCGGCTGCCTGGCGGATGTTGGCTTCGAGCGCTTCGGGCCAGAACTCGTAGCCCATCAGCGTCGTCTCGACGCCGGCCTCCGGGGGCAGAGCGCCGTCGGCGCCGATGCGATCGCGGGTGTAGGTCTGCACGCCGACGAAGTCGTCGCCGCGCGCCGCCTCGAAGAAAATGTCCTGGCATTGCGCCTTGATGTGGTCGCGCCGCTTTTCGCCACCGGGGACGGCCTGAAGGTCGCCAAGCGCGAGGCAAATTCCCACCGGATACTTGCCGCGCGACGATTTGAGCGCGGCGGCGGCCAGCCGATGCGCCTCGAGCATCGTGTCGCGCGCCTTCATCTGATCGCACATCAGGTACGGCGCGAAGCGATTCGGATCGGCGCCGATGCGCCGCGCCGCCTCCGCAAACCATTCCAGCCGCGCCGGGTCGAGTTTCAGCGGCATCGCGCCGAGCAGATACTGGTAGGCGCCGAGGTTGGCCTCGTTGATCGTGCACGCAACGCCAATCAGGTCGCCGAGATGCGCGGCCGCGCGCTCGCAATATCGGGCAAATCGCTCGGCGGTTTTTTTCTCTTCCCATCCGCCGTCGCCGGCAACCCATCGCGGCGAAGTGAAATGATGAAAGGTTACGACCGGCGTGATCTTGTGCTCGTGGCAGCAAGCGAGCACGCGGCGGTAATGGTCCAGCGCGGCGCGCGAGAACTCGCCCGGCTCGGGCTCGATGCGGGCCCATTCAATCGAAAAGCGGTAGGCGTTGAAGCCCAGCCGCGCCAGCATCGCAATGTCGTCGGCGTAGCGATGGTACTGGTCGCAAGTGTCGCCCGACGGCTCGACGAACGGAGACCCGGGGACATGCTCGAGCACCCAGAAGTCGCTGTTGATGTTGCCGCCTTCGACCTGATGGGCGGCAGTGGCAGTTCCCCACAGGAAATTGGCGGGAAAAGTGAAGCGCTCGGTTGCCATCGCTAATCTACCTTCTAAGGATGAAATTTTCCCGACGCTACAGGGAAAGCCGCGGCTGCGCCAACCCACTATTTGAACATCGCGCTCGAAATGCAATAATTCCCTTTCCACTATCCCGTCCAAGGCGTCACGTGAGCGGTGAAAATCCGAATCGACGACATAACGGCGGATGCCAAAGAGATGGCGTTCGCCGAGCCGGAGCAGGAAATCAACCGTATCCTGGGGGAGGGACCGATCCGCGAATATCACCTGGAAGGACCGGTCGAAGTGTCGGTGTCCTTCTATCGCGCGGGGATGGAGCTGTTTTTCGCGGGCATGCTGAAGACCCGGACCGGGGCCGTTTGCGCGCGATGCCTCGAGGATTTCGACGCGCCGGGCGATCGCCCGTTTCGCTTCGTGCTGTCACCCAAGGCGATCGGATACGACGACGACAATCTTCGTGCGGAGGATCTGGAATTCTCGCTGTATGAGGGCGACGAGGTGGACTTAAGCCCGCTGATTCGCGAGCAAGTCCTGCTCGCATTGCCGACGCGTCCGCTGTGCCGGGAGGACTGCCGCGGTCTGTGTCCGCATTGCGGCGTGAATCTCAATCGCACCACCTGCGGATGCCGGGTGGAAATCGCCGATCCGCGCCTGGACGCCCTAAGGTCGCTTAAACTGCCGCGCACCTGATAAGCTCAACCTCAACATTTAGGAAGTAATCCGTCATGCAAGCACCCAAACGCCGTACTTCGCACTCGAAAAAAAACATGCGCCGGGCCCATGATGCGCTCCGCGCCGTCAACCCCGGCTCCTGCGCGTCGTGCGGCGAGCCCGTGATGCCGCATCGCATCTGCCGCCATTGCGGCTCCTACCGCGGCCGCCAGCTCGCCGAGATAAAGGAATAGGCGCGGCGGAGCACGATCGTGAAAATCGCGCTCGACGCGATGGGGGGTGATCTCGCTCCCAAGGCGACCGTTGAGGGCGCCGTGATGGCCGCCCGCGACTTCGGCATCGAGGTCGTGCTGGTGGGCGACGGCGAGATTCTTGCCCGCGAGCTCGCCGACCACGAAGCCGCCAACCTGCCAATCCGAATCGAACACGCGCCCGAAACCGTCCTGATGGACGATTCGCCGCTGGAATCGGTGTTGTCCAAACCGCGGTCGTCGATTCACGTCGGACTCGATCTGGTCAAGCGCGGCGACGCCAGCGCGTTTGTCAGCGCCGGGAATTCGGGCGCCGTGATGACGGCGTCGATGATGATCCTGGGCAACCTTACTCACGTCGATCGGCCCGCGATCGCGTCACTGGTGCCGACCAGCGAAGGATTCGGCTTGCTGATCGACGCCGGCGCAAATACCGACGTGAAGCCGATTAACCTTGTTCAATTCGCCGTGATGGGAAGCGTGTACTGGCGGTACACGCGTAACGTCTCGCGTCCGCGCGTCGGGATTCTCTCCAACGGCGAGGAGAGTTCGAAGGGCACTGAAATCACGCGCGCCGCGGCCGCGATGCTCGAGCAGATGTCGACCTACGTGCACTACGTCGGGTACGTCGAGGGACGCGACATCAACCGGGCGAAGGTCGATATCGTCGTCACCGACGGATTCACGGGCAACGTCGCGCTCAAGACGATGGAAGGCTTCGCGTCGTTCCTGCTCGGCAGCCTGCGCGAGGTGTTTGGCGCAAACTGGCGCGCGCGCCTGGCGTATCTGCTGGTGAGGAAGAAGCTCACCGCGATGCGCGAGCGGATCGATCCGTCGGAATATGGCGGTGCACCGCTGCTGGGCGTCAACGGCGTGTCGATCATCGCGCACGGCTCGTCGAACCCCAGGGCAATTCGCAACGCAATTCGAGCTGCGGCAAACGACCATCTGGTGCATCGTGTGAACGCCGAAATTCTGGAAATTCTTGCCAAGATTCAACCCGCTGGACCGGTCAAGCCGGCAGCCGGCAAGGGAATCAGGGCATTGTTCGGCAAAATGCGCGAGCGGTTGCATCGCCGCGACAAGGAAGCCGAGACGGTCAAGCGCGACGACTTGCATCCCGCGCCGGATCGCGATGCGGGCGCGGTGCGCGAGCCCTCCTCGGAGCACGGCCCGGACCATCATGCCGAGGCGGCCAAATTTGACCGCGCCGACTACGAATCTACACACTCCCGATCGCGCGACAGCGACTCCCAAAAGGATGAAGCGCGGGGCGAATCCGCCGACGGTGGCGCGGCATCAACGCCCGTCAACGGCACCGCGGCCGGCGCCGACAAGACGCACAAGTCAGGCGAGTTGCACCCGCAGGACGAAGCGGCTGCGGGCGCGCCTTCATCAGATCGTCCGAAAAGCGATTCGTGAGGCGCCGGGATTAGATGAAGTTGGCGTTCCTCTTTCCCGGCGCAGGGATCGCAGCGGGTTGGAATGGGCAAGGAACTCGCGGACAGCTTCCCGGTCGCGCGCGAGACGTTCAAGGAAGCCGACGACGCGCTTGGGTTTGCGCTTTCCAGGCTCTGCTTCGAAGGCCCGGAGGATGAACTGCGGCTGACCGCCAACACCCAACCGGCCATCGTGACGGCGTCGATCGCGGCGCTGCGCGTCTATCGCAAGGAAGTCGGCGGCGAACCGGAAATCGCGGCGGGGCACAGTCTTGGCGAATACAGCGCGCTGGTCGCGGCCGGAGCGATTGGGTTTGCCGACGCGGTCCGCGCAGTGCGCGAGCGTGGCCGCTTGATGCAGGAAGCGGTGCCGCCGGGACAGGGCGCGATGGCGGCGCTCATCGGCCTCGAGCTGCAGCAGGTGGATGAAATCTGCGCGGAGGTCAGCGGCGACGGCAAGTTCGCCGTGCCCGCGAACCTCAACGCGCCCGGCCAGGTCGTGATCGCCGGGCATGCGGCGCCGGTGCGCCGGGCGCTCGAGATTGCAAAGGAGCGGGGCGCCTCGATGTCGGTGGAATTGAAGGTCAGCGCGCCCTTTCATTGCCGGCTGATGCAACCGGCGCGTGACGGGATGGAACCGGTGTTGCGCGCAATCCGGGTCGGGGAGTTCACGTTTGGCGTGATCGCCAATGTCACCGCGGAAGTGAATCGCGATCCCGCTCGCGTCGCGGCGCTGCTGCTCGAACAGATAACCGCGCCGGTAAGATGGGAAGAATCGATGGGCGTCGTCGCCCGCTGCGGCGTCACCGATGCGATCGAATTCGGCTGCGGCCGCGTGCTGATGGGCATTATGCGCCGGATGTATCGGACGATTCGCGTGCGCCCGCTCGAGGATCTCGCATCGTTGAAAACGGTGTCGCAGCCTGGTCCTGCCGCCAAGGCCTGAGCGCCGCCTTGCGTCTGCCGCTTTTAGTCCTTATGCTGCCCTGATAATTTGATCGCGATCCTCGGGCCGTTACCTCTGGCCTTCGCGGCACGGGGATAATATTAGAATATTGATTGGCGGCCTGATCACGGCTCGCTGCCAGGAGGAACGAGAGCACGATGGCTCAAGACATCGAAACCAAGGTTCGCGAGAAGATAAGCGAGCAACTGGGCGTGGCCGCCGACGAAGTAACTCCGGAGGCCTCGTTTATCGAGGACCTCGGCGCGGATTCGCTCGATATCGTCGAGCTGGTAATGGCGCTGGAAGAGGAGTTCAACATCGAAATCTCCGACGAGGACGCCGAGAAGATCCGCACTGTCAAGGACGTCGTCACCTATATCGAGGCTCACAAGAGCTGAAGCCGCGCGACTCAAAACTCGCTCGTGATATATCGCCAGCTCCGCGGCGCCTCGCCGGCCGGACCCGGAGCTAGACTATGCGATGTCCGTTCTGCCGCAATCGTGGAAACCGGGTCGTCGATTCGAGGCTTTCCACCGACGGCATGATGATTCGGCGCCGGCGCATGTGCTCGGCATGCAAGCGGCGTTTCACCACCTACGAGCGGGTCGAAGAAGCGGCCCCGATGGTCGTGAAAAAGGACGGCCGCCGCGAGCCATTCGACCGCGCCAAGATAATCGCCGGCCTCAAGCGCGCGTGTGAAAAGCGGCCGGTCTCGATGGAAACGATCGAGCAGATCGCCAACAGCATCGAGGCCACGATGGCCGAGCAGGGCGACCGCGAAGTCGCAAGCAGTGCGATCGGATCGGCGGTGATGAACGAGCTGCACAAGATCGATCAGGTCGCCTACGTCCGCTTCGCGTCGGTATATCGCTCGTTCAAAGATATCGACGAGTTCATGCATGAGCTCGAAGACCTGATCAATCAACGCAAGCAAGCGACCGCACCGCGCGCCGCCGGTGACAAGAAAGGCGGCACCGCCTCCTGATTCGCGCATGCGGGCATCTGTCGGGCGGCGGGCTCTCGATAGGGACGCGAATCGGGACCAACGCTTCATGCGCGAGGCGCTCGCGCTTGCGCGGGACCGCCTGGGCCTGACCAGTCCAAATCCGGCCGTAGGATGCGTAATCGTGCGCGGCGAGAAAGTCGTCGGCCGCGGCGTCACCGGCCGGGGAGGGCGTCCGCACGGCGAAACGCAGGCGCTGGCGGATGCGGGCGCGCGCGCTCGCGGCGCGACTGCGTACGTATCGTTCGAGCCGTGCGCGCATTTCGGAAAGACGCCGCCATGCGCCAACGCGCTGGCCGCGGCGGGCGTCAAGCGCGTCGTTATCGGATGCGTGGATCCCGACCCGCGCGTCAGAGGGCGCGGTATCGCAATTCTCAAGCGCGCGAAGATCGAGGTTGCGGCCGGAGTGCTCGAAGACGAAGCGCGGGGTCTGAACGAAGGGTTCATCACCCGGCTGACCCACGGCCGGCCGCTGGGAATTCTCAAGCTCGCGATGTCGATGGACGGCCGGATTGCGGCAGCCAGCGGCGATTCGCGATGGATCAGCTCGCCGGCGTCACGTGAAATGGTGCATCGATGGCGCCGCGAATGCGACGCCGTGATGGTCGGCGCGGGGACCGTGATCGCGGACAATCCACGCCTGACCTGCAGAATCGCGGGCGGCCGCGATCCGGTTCGCGTCGTCATCGACGCGCGCCTTCGCACATCGCCGGCGGCGCGGGTATATCGTGAGCGATCGAGCGCCTCCGCCATCCTGGTCACCACGTTTAAGAATCTCGCCCGCGCCCGCCGAAGATATGAGCGGCCCGGCGTCGAGGTGATTGCCGCCACAGCGCGCGGCGGCAAGATCGAGCTGGGTAGGTTGATGCGCCAGTTTGGGCGGCGCGGATGGTGCCGCGTGTTAATCGAAGGGGGCGCAAATCTGGCCGGCTCGGCGTTAAGCGCGGGTATCGTCGATCGGGTGGCATTCTTCATCGCGCCGAAAATCCTAGGCGCGGGTCTTCCCGCGATTGACGCGATGAAGTCGCGCCGAGTGCGCGACGCGCTCCAGCTCGGCCATCTCTCGGCGCGCCCGGTCGGCGGCGACTGGTTGCTGGAGGGCCGTGTCAGCGCGGGAAATGGGCGCGCTCGTGTTGGCCCGGCAGGGCGCACTGGTTAGGTCGTCAAGCCGGTGATAATATCGCGATCGTTGAACTGAATCAGATGGCATCGCCTTCTTTAGAAGAAATTTTCTCCACGTTGCGCGACGGAAAGATGGTCGTGATGATTGCGGAGGAGCGCGAGGACGCGGAGGGCGACCTGGTCATGGCGGCTGAGAAAATCACGCCCGACGACATCAATTTCATGGCGCGCGAGGCCCGCGGCGTGATCTCCGTCGCGATTCCCGACAAGCGTTTCCGCGAGCTTGGAATTCCGCTTCAGCCTTCGACCGATAACGGCGATTTCAACGAGCAGGCCGGCGTGCTGATCGACGCGCGGGAAGGCGCCACCACCGGCATTTCGGCGGGCGACCGCGCGCGGGTGATTTCGGTGGCCGCGTTCAACGAATCCCGCCGCGACGATTTCGTCATGCCCGGCCACATTTTACCGCTGATGGCGTTGAGCGGGGGTGTGATGGTGCGGATCGGGCGCGCCGAAGGCGCGGTGGATCTGATGCGATCGGCGGGGGTAAGTCCGGTCGCGGCGCTATGCACGATACTGCGCGAGGACGGCGAGGCCGCGCGGCTCAACGAGCTGCGCGAGTTCGCGGCGCGCCATTCCATCCCCATCTGTTACGTCAAGGAACTCGTTTCGTACCGCCTGACGAATGAAGTTCTGGTCCAGCGCGTTTCCGAGCAGCCGTTTCCCGTCACTGGCGGCGTGCTGCAGGCCGTCATCTTCCGCAACGTCGTCGATGGCCGCGAGCATCTGGCGCTGATCAAGGGCCAGGTCGGCGGCGGACGCCCCGCGCTGGTGCGGCTCCATTCTGAGTGTCTCACCGGCGACGTGTTCGCGTCGGCGCGATGCGACTGCGGTGAGCAGCTGCAGGAGGCGCTCGAGCGAATCATGGCGGCGGACTGCGGCGTGGTGATTTATCTCCACCAGGAGGGCCGCGGAATCGGGCTCGGGAACAAGATTCGCGCCTACGCGCTGCAGGACAAGGGGATGGACACCGTCGAAGCGAACTTGCATCTCGGCTTCGACGAGGACTTGCGCGATTATGGAATCGGCGCGCAAATTCTGCGCGATCTCGGCGTCGGCGAGGTCCAGTTGCTGACCAACAATCCGCACAAGATAGAAAGCCTGCGCCGTTACGGGGTAAGCGTTTCGCGCGTGCCGATCGAGGTCACGCCTCATGCCGGAAACATCGGATACCTGAAAACCAAAAAAGAAAAACTCGGCCATCTGTTCTCCGAGCTGAAGCTGAGCACTTGAGCGAGTAAGCCGCCTGCGGCTGTTGAATTACCATGGGACTAAGACATCAGGGGCGCGAGCTCGCGCTCAAGGCGCTCTACCGGATCGACATCTGCGGCGGCGCCAGCAGCGACGATCTGACCGCGCTGTTCGAAAGTTTTCCGGCCGAGGAGAGCGCGCGCAAGTTTGCCCTCCAGCTGATGGAGGGAGTGCGCCGCGAGCAACCGGCGCTCGACAAGCATCTCGCGGACGCGCTGGAACATTGGTCGGTCAAACGCTTGTCGCGCGTCGATCACAACATCATGCGAATCGCGCTCTACGAATTGCTCAGGATGGAGGACATTCCGGCGCGCGTTACCATCGACGAAGCGATCGAACTGGCGAAATGTTACGGCGACATTGAGTCGGGGCACTTCGTCAACGGCGTGCTCGACGAAATCGCCGGACGGTTGGGGCTTAAGCAGAAGGGTGAGGAAATTACGCCATCCAAGGCCGAGTAGGCTGCTCGGCTTCGTGATCGTCGCAGCCCTCTGTATTTCGGGATGCGGCTATCACTTCGCGGCTTCCGGCGATGCACTGCCGCAGGGCGCCCAGACGATTTACGTCGCGCGATTCGGCAATGAAACACGCTTGACCGGAATCAACGACGAGTTGATGCGTTACATTAAAGATGAAATCGCGATGCATCGCAGGCTCAAGGTCGTGGATAGCCCGGACGCCGCCGACCTACAACTGTCGGGCATGGTCAGGCTCTCTACCCAAGCGCCCTTGAACTTCAACACGGCGTACGAGCCGACCACCTACAGCAATAATCTGGTAGCCTCGGCGGTGCTCAAGGACCTGCACACGAAAAAGACGATCTGGAGCACGGGCAACATCGGCGGCAGCGAACATGCTCCTGTCGTGGCGACCAACGTCGTGACCACGACGCCATCTTTTTTGCAGCAGAACCTGCGTAGCGACGATATCGCGCGGATGACCGATCTCCAGATTGCGGAATCGCAAACGGCGGTGGCGCGCGACCAGATGATGCAGAATTTGGCGAAGAGCCTGTACAGCGAGATGGCCGAAGGCTTCTAGCCGGGCGCCACGCGCAGAGACGCTACCGCATGCCGCTTGAAACCGCGCTGGCATACCTTCGAGCAGCAGCCGCGCAACACCGAATCCCGCCGGTGGTCGTGATCTTCGGTCCGCACGCGTTCCTGCGCGAATACGTTCTCGATTCAGTCGTTCGCAAGCTGGTGGGCGAGGGATGCCAGCATCGCAGCTTCCAGATCGGCGCGGGCGACGATTACGGCGTCGTGCTCAACGAGCTTCGCGCGTCTGATTTGTTCGCACCCAGGCGCGCGATCGCATGCCGAATCCTGCGATCGCGCCGGGACCGGACGGAGACAGGCGCCCCCGACGCTGAAGCCGGCGACGCGCGCGGGTCGGGGAGCGGCGGCTCGGAGGCGGCGCTCGCGGCGGCCATCGAGACCGCGCGCGGCCCGGGCCACCTGATTCTGCTCTACGAAAAAGACAACGCGCCCGCGAAGATTCGCCGCGCCGCGGAAAAGTCGGCGTTGCTCGTAAACTGCATACGTCCCTTCGACAATCAGATCGAGCAATACCTGAACGCATTCGCGCAGTCGCTTGGATTAAAACTGTCGCCTGCCGCAATCGACATGATTATTTCACGTCACGGCGGAGATTTGGCCGCCGTCGCCGGCGCCCTTGGCAAACTCACGATCTTCATCGAGCCGGGCGCCGCGGTGCAGCCGGGCGATTTGGACGAGGGCTCAAGGCGGATGCCGGAAGCATTCGAACTCGCCGACAGTCTCGCGCGTGGCCGGGGCTCGGCGGCGCTGGCGCAGTTGAGCCGCGCGACCGCGCTCGGTCGCGACGTTTTCGAAATCCTCGCGGTCGAGATCATACCGATGATGCGCCGAATGATGATCGCGGCCTCGATGATCTCAAGCCGCAGAAGCGTCGGCGATGTCGCCGCGGCCCTTGGGCTGCCGCTGCAAAGCGGCCTTGCGACCCGCGCAATCGAAGGGGCGCGGCGCTTCGGCCTGGCGCGCCTCGAACGCGCTTACTGGCGCGCGTGCGCGATGGATGCGGGATTCAAGAACGGTATGATCAAGGAGCGCGAGCAAGCGCTCGCCGGATTGATCCTCGATCTTATGAACGCGCCCGACTAGAAGCCGTCGCCCCGAGCCGACGGCTTACGCTTTCTTGCCGAACTTCCGATGCAGGCTGGCGGACAACCGTGCAACTTTGCGCCGCACCGTGTTGCGATGCATCGTGCCGCTGGTGATCGCCCGGTACAGAACCTTGGTGGCCTGCTTGAGCGCTTCGCGCGCCTTGGCTTCGTCGCTGCTCGACGCGATGGTTTCCGCCGCCGTCTTGGCCAACGTGCGGGCACGTGTCCTGACGACGCGGTTGCGCTCGGCGCGCTTGAGGCTTTGCCGATGGCGCTTCTCGGCCGATGGATGAACTGGAATATGAGGCATAACCAGTCATTTCTAACAGCGCGCGCGCGCCGGAGCAATACACCGCTTCAGTTCATTGCTTCGCTGCCGGGCCGGCGCTGCGCACCGCGGCTTTTGCCTCGTTCCACAGAACGTCGATTTCGGACGGTGTCATCGCTTTGAGATTGAGGCCGCGCGATGCGGCGATTGCCGCGACTTCGTCGAATCGCGCGACGAACTTGTCGCAGGCGGCGCGCAGCGTCTGTTCGGCATCCATCCCGATGAAGCGGGGCGCGTTGGCGACCGCGAGCATCAGGTCGCCGATCTCCTCGGCGGCGCCGCCGGTGTCGCCGCGATCGAGCGCATGCTCGATCTCCTCGATTTCTTCGCGCGCCTTTGCCAGCACCTCGCGAACATTGCCCCAATCCATGCCGGCGGCGCGCGCCTTTTCGCCGAGTTTCTCCGCCCGCATCGTTGCCGGCAGTCCGCGGCCGACGTACGCGAGACTCTTCGCGCCGCGGGGGTGCTTGGTCTCGCGTTCCTGCTGTTTGATCCGCTCCCAATTTTCGACGACCTTTTCTTCCGTTTCTGCACGGGTGTCGCCGTAAATATGCGGATGCCGGCGAATGAGTTTTTCCGCGGCGTTTTGCAGGCCGCCGGCGATATCGAACTCCGACTGTTCGGCAAGAATCAAGCCCGCGAACAGGGTTTGCACCGTGAGGTCGCCGAGTTCCTCGGCGACGTCGGGCAAGTTGCCGCGGGCGATCGCGTCGGCGACCTCGTACGCTTCCTCGATCAGATTACGCGGTGTGTCGGCGAGTTTCTGTTCGCGATCCCACGGGCATCGAGCGCGCAGTTCGATAACGACCGCGAGCAGTTTTGCAAACGCTTGCGCTGAACTGGTGTCATCGCTCATGGCGCTACACCGTGACGATCGGTTCGAGCACTTTCTCGGTGAGAAAGTTTGACAGATCGTTCAGACCCTCGGCCGTTATCTCGTGGCCGCAATCGTACTCGCGATAAGTCAGCGGAACTTTCAGCGCGCGCAGCGATTCCACCGATGCCCGCCCGCGAGCGATCTCGATCATCTCATCAGCGCGGCCATGCTGAACGAGCATCGGCAGCGTTTCCAGAGCGGCGGGATCGCTGACCTCGTCCTTCAAATCCGGCGGAAAGTACGTGGAGAGCGCCACCAGCGCCGCGAACTTCGAGGGATTTCTGAGCGCGAGCCGATACGCCATCATGCCGCCCTGGCTGAATCCCAGCACCACCAGTTTTTTCCGATCGACCGGATACTTCTGCAGTGCGGCGTTGAGAAAACCGGTCACCATTTTGTTCGCGTCGTCGATGGCGCCGCGATCGGGTGAAGCCCCCATCCGAATCGGAAACCATGCGTAGCCGCGCGTGGGACCGATTGGCACTTCCATCGGACCCTGCGGACAAATCACCATGAAGCGGCCGTCGGCGATATAGGGCGCGAGCCCCAGCAGATCGAGCGCATTGGCGCCGAACCCGTGCATCGCGACCAGCGTCGGATGAGGTCCTTCGCCGCCGGGCTCATAGACGGTATGAATCAGTCGCATCGATGCGTTCTCCTTCGCCGCAGTCTCGCATCATAGACTGTGGCCCAACGGCGTCGCCAGCCAACTTGCGAGCGCGCTGGATGCCAGTTGCCCGCCCGGGCCTGACGCCCGGGGCTGTTCATCGCAGCCGCAATAACCGCTATCTTAGCGGCGCGCGATATGGGTAACAGCAGGATGATCGAGCGTTGAAGGTCGCCGACGACAGGCCGCGGGGGTGGATTGCGCGGGCGCCATTTTTGCGGTGGGCTGCTGCCGCGTTGTCGGTGTTTTCGATCGCGGCGGCATCGGCGCCCCAAGCGTCCAGCGGCAAATTGCCGGGATTCGTTGCCGGCGCGATTCTGATCGCGCTGGTCGCCTACGCGCTGATCGACTACCTCCGCCCCCTCATCGACGATCGCGACTCCGGGCTTGTCGCCGCGCTGCTCGTCCTTGGCGTTTTGGCCGCCGTGAAGCTCGCGGTGATGCCGTTCTTTCCCGGCTTCGGCCCCGACGTCGGCGATTACCAGGCGTGGGCGAGCCAAATCGCGACCTTCGGTCCTGCGCACACCTATCGAGCGGGATTCTTCCTCGACTATCCGCCCGGCTATCTGTACGCGCTGTGGCTCGTGGGGCTCATCGCGCACGGCGTCGGCGCGTCGGGAGATTTTTACCGGGTCATAATCGAAAGTCCCGCGATCGTCGCCGACTTCGCTCTCGCGCTTCTGATGTATGCGTTCGTGCGCCGTGGCAGCCGTCCCGCGATGGCTTTTGTCGCGATGCTGATGGTCGCGCTGAATCCGCCGCTGCTGTTCGACACCGTCGTCTGGGGTCAAAGCGATTCGGTGATGACGTTTGTCACGCTGCTCAGCATCGTGGCGATTCTCGGCCGGCAATACGAGATCGCATGGGGACTCGCTGCGATCGCGGTGCTGATCAAGCCGCAGGGATTGATGATGCTTCCGGTGCTCGGCGTCTGGACGCTGCTCGAGGCCGACTTCGCGACCTGGATCAGGTCGGGGGTCGCGCTGATTGCGGTCGCGATCATCGGCATCGCGCCGTTCCAAATCGGCCATGACTGGAACTGGATTATCAAGCTCTATACTTCCACCGCGGCCTACTACCACGAGACTTCTGTGAACGCATTCAACCTGATGGCGCTGATCGGCGGGCTTCGCCAGGCGGATTCGGGGACTTTTGCGGGAGTATCTTATTTTGTGCTCGGGATGAGCCTGCTGGTGCCGCTCTACGGATTCATTGCGTGGATCTTGTGGCGCGGCCGCACGCCCACGCGCCTGCTGTTCGCCTCGTTTATCGCGATTTTTGGATTCTTCATGGTTGCGCCAAGGATGCACGAGCGGTACCTCTACCCCGCGGTCGTGCTTGCGGTGCCGTTGGCTCTGGAAGCGCCCGAGATGCTTGCAGTCTTCGTAATTGTCTCGCTCACCGGCTTGATCAATCTGGCCTACGTCCTGCACACGCTTAACACCGTGGTGTTTCTGGACGCGCGCGATGGACTCGCGATGACGACCTCGGCGCTCAACCTGGTCGCGCTCGCGATGGCCGTTTACTACGGCGCAACGCGGCTGCAGGGCGCAAGCGATGCGACCGATGCCATCGCTGCGTTCTTCGGCAGATTCGCCGTGCCCCGGCAGGTCGAGGATTACGTTGAAGAACCGGCCGCCGCGCCCCCGTGGATCGCCACCGATACGATCATCATCTCGGCGCTGTTGATCGTCGCCGCAATTACGCGCTTCTGGCACCTTGGGCATCCCGCCGAGATCGTTTTCGATGAGGTCCATTTCGTCGCTCAGGGACGCCATTATTTGCACGGCGAGTCCTTCCTCGATCCTCATCCGCCGCTGGCCAAGCTCATAATCGCAGCAGGCATCCTCATTTTTGGCGATCATCCGTGGAGTTGGCGGACCGGCAACGCGACGCTCGGGACGGCGATCGTGGGCATCACCTACCTGCTCGGGCGCCGGATGTCGGGCTCGCGGCTGGTCGGCGCCCTCGCGGGTGCGATCATCCTTTGCGACGGGATGTATCTGGTTGACTCGCACTACGCCGTCATCGATATCGTCTATCTGACCTTTGCGGCACTGGCGTACCTGCTCTTTTTCAGATTCGCGCAAACGCCCGATCCGCGCGCGCGCCGGCGCATCCTGCCGTGGATCGGTCTGGCGCTGGGCCTGTGCCTGGCAAGCAAATTCTACGTCCCGGCGATAACCTTCCTGCTGGTGACGGGCTTCATTCTTTATGTGCTCGCGAAGGAGCGTCCCAATGCCGCGCCGGCCGCGGCGCCGGTCGAGTCAAAGGCGAACAAAAGCCCCTCGCCGGCGCCGGTAGTAGCAATCAATCTCTTTGATCGGACCTCGGCTAATCTTCATTTCGCTGATTTGCAGTGTCGTCGGATTGCTGCTTTTCCTAAGCGGCGCATCAGTCGGGTACATCCTGCTGACCATTCTCGCAATGTGTGATACTGCGCGTTGCTGAGATTTTCTGGCGCAGCCGCTCGTCATTGGCGGAGATGGCGTGGCCAATGCCCTCGCTGGCGAGCGTCCTCGAGCCGATGAGCGTTGGCGCAGTCGCACTCGTTGGATCGGTCGCCGCGATTGCGTACCTGGCGGTGTTCTTCCCGCATTACTGGCTCGGCTGGTGGGGCGGCATCTGCGGATCTGTTCCATTACTACGGCGAAATCGTCTGGTACGAGAAGAGCGTCGCCTCCGCCACCCATCCGTACGCGTCGCCTTGGTGGAGCTGGCCGCTGATGCTGCGCCCGATCGCGTACTGGCAGAACTTCCCCAAGACCGGTGATGTGCAAACCGTCTGGGGCGGAGGAAATCCTCTCCTATGGTGGGGCGCGCTGACCGCGATCACGATCACCGCCGTGCAGGCACTCGAGCGCCCGAGCCTGACCCGCTCCTTCCTCGTCATCGGCTATCTCAGCTATCTCTTGATCTGGGCCTGGATCGGCCGCACGCTCTTCCTCTACCACTACATGGCCTCGGTTTACTTCGGATACCTCGCGCTGGCGATTTTGCTCGCCGAATGTTTCAAGGAGCGCGCCGAGCCGTGGGAGCATCTCGCGCTGCTGCTGACGATGACGCCGGTGTTCTTTCTCGGGATGCCGCCGACATGGGGATGGATCACTTTCATCGCCGTATTCGTCGCGTACGGCTTTTTCCTGCTGCAGACTCGGTACGCGGGCCGATACGTTGCCGGCGTGTTCGTGATCGCCGCGCTGATTCTGTTCGTGTACTACTTTCCGATTTGGGTCGGCATGCCGATCAGCCGCGACGGATACTACGCGCGGATGTGGCTGCAAGCGGCGGGGCTGCGCAGTTGGATATGATCGCTTACCTGCATTCGTATCGTGGCCGCCGCGCGATTTTGCTCTGCGCAGTTTTTCTTGGCGCCACGCTTGCCGCCGCCTTATCCGCGCCGCGCAGCGCCGTTGCCGCCGATCAGAAAAACCTGCTGATCAACGGCGACTTCGCCAAGGGCTCCGAGGATACGCCCGATTTGTGGCGTACCGAGGCCTGGATCAACAAACCGGACGCCTTCCAGGCCCATTGGCATTCGTACCCCGACAAGCCGGGCGAGCTGGAGGTCGATAACCTTCAGGCCAACGACGGGCGCTGGATGCAGTCGCTGACGGCGCAACCGGGATGGTATCAGCTCAGCGTCGATGTCCGCACCGAAAATGTCGGCGCCAAGCAATGCGGCGCGTCGATTTCCGTCATGGAAGACGGCATCATGTCGCCCGACATCCACGGCACCACCGACTGGCAGCGCGTGACGCTGTACCTCAAGGTCGGCGGACACGGCGCGGACATCGAAGTGGCGCTGCGCGTCGGCGGATTCGGCAGCCTCAACACCGGCAAGGCATTCTTCAGAAATGCGTCGCTGGTCCGGATTGACGCGCCTCCCCCCAGCGCGACTCCCACTTACGACTTGCTGGCGATTCGGAAACAGGGGGAGCCGGTTCCGATCGGCTCGCCAATCTCGCTGGTGTTCACGTTTGTGGCGCTGGCGGCGCTCGCATGGGCGGGTTGGCGCATATTCGGCGATGACGACTTTCGCATCTTCGACTCATTTCGCGCCGCCATGTCCGGGCGCTCGAACAAGCGATGAAGTGGGGCGCCGCGACCTCTCCTCGCGCGATCGCTCCTGAGGATCGCACCCGGCAAATCGAGACTGCCGTCTTCCTGATCCCGTTCATCAGCTACGCCTACTTCTATCAGGGCGCCGACCAGAGCGTCGCGTGCCGCTTCGACCTGATGCGCTCGATGATCGAGAAGGGCGTCCTCTGGATCAATGATTTTTGCGGCTTCAACACCGCCGACATCGTCACCCTGCACGGCCATATTTATTCGGTTAAGGCGCCCGGCACTTCCTACACCGCGTTGATTCCGTGGATGGTTTTCCGAATCGGGCTGCTGCCTCTGAGCGCGGCTCACGAGCCGCTCTACTGGGCCTTTGTCACTTACCTGACCACTGTGTTCACCACCGGGCTGCTGATCTCGGCGCTGTGCGTCGTCATGTTTCGCTTCGCGCGATTCATCGGCGCGTCGGAGGGCCGCGCGGCCGGCGTCGCGCTGATTCTTGGCCTTGCGACGATCGCATTTCCGTACGCCACCGAGCTCACCGGCGAACCCGTCGCCGCCGCATGCGTCTTCACCGCGTTCTACCTGCTGGCGACTTTCTATTCGCGCCCGTCGCGCGCGCGCGCGCTTGCGGCCGGCTTTCTGGCGGGATGGGCCGTGCTCAACGATTACCCGGTCTTCCTGGTCGCCGCGGCGGTCGGAATCTACGCCCTGTTCAAGCTGTCCGATTGGAAATATCTGGCGGCGTTCTCCGCCGGCGCCGCGATCACCGCCGCGATCATGCTTGCTTTCAACTGGGGCGCCTTCGGCAATCCGTTCTTCTTCAGTTACCAGGCGTTCAAGCTCTCGCCCGCCGAAAATCGCCAATTCCCCGAGCAAGCGGTCGGCTTCGTCGGTCTGACCTACCCGAAGCTCCGCATTCTCTGGAACGTGCTGCTCGATCCGCAGCGCGGATTGTTTTTCTGCAACCCTGTGCTGTTGCTGTCGATTGCCGGCGTCGGCTATTTCGCGCGGCTGAAGCGATGGCGCGCCGAATTCATCGTCACGGTTTATTCGTTCGTCGTGCTGTTCCTGTTCAACGCTTCGTACGGCCAATCGATCATATCGTGGGGAGGAGGCACCGCGACCGGCCCGCGGCAAATCGTCGCCTCGGTTCCATTCATGGTCCTCGCGCTCGCTTTTCTTCCCGCCGCCTGCGACTACCTGCTCGGCGCGATCGGCGCGCTTTCGGCCGTGATCATGCTGATGGCGACGGCGACCAATCCGCACTTTCCTTACGAATATGACAACCCGGTGCGCGACTTCGCCCTTCAGCAATTCATGCGCGGCGACTTCGCCACCAACCGCGACGCATTCTTCGGCGGCGGCATGATCGTCCGCGACTCGGTCGCCTTCAACTGGGGCAAACTCTTTGGAATACCGGGCCCGTATCAGCTCTGGCCGCTGGCCGCGGTCTGGATCTTCGGCTCGTTCGATCTGTCGGAATCGCTCGGGTTATGGGGAACTGGCGCGTCGCGCCGCCTGACACAAATCGCCGCGGCGGTGGGGATCGCCGCCGTGTTCCTGCTCTCGATGAATCAGCGGGTCATGCAGGGGTTCCTGAATAGCGGTCGCCAGGGATTACTGGGCAGGTACTATGTGGGCGAGCAATGCGGACAGACCGCGCCGCATATTGTGCGAGTCGATCGGCGACTGGACTTCGATGACATTGCCGAGATGGGCGCGATGCCGTTTCCCTCGTGCGACATCTGGCGAGGCGAGCTGATCGCGCCGAAGACGGGAGACTACGAGTTTACGATCGACGTTGACGATTCAGGATGGGTCACGGTGGACGGTGCGCAGGTGATTCACGATCCCGGCTTGGTAAGCAAGGGTCACGACGCCGGCCGCATCCGCCTCACCGAAGGGCCGCATCGGATTGAGGTGGGCGAGCGAAATATGGCCGGCGGCTCCTACCTTCACCTGTATTGGAAAATCCCCGGCGCGCCGGACTCCGAGATCGTGCCCGCCGACGCACTCATCCCCGACCGCCCCCGCACCTAGGGCAACCAGCGCTAGCTTTGCGCGGGGATCAATCCTGCGCGCGTAACTTCGCACCGTTTGCTTTTATCCAGTGCGGCGCAAGCCGATAAATGTCGAGCGGCCGCAAACCCCGCGCTCAATTCGGCGGAGGCGCAGGCAGAACTGGATTCATACCGCCGAGCGAAAACCCCCGCATCGACGCCGGCACGCCGCGTTCAGTTTTATCGATCGAGGATGGCGGCCTCGGTTGATTCCGCACCGTCTCCGGCGCTGACGATCTGGCCCTGGCTTGTGACGCAGCCGGTTGCGGCAAGGCGTTGGGCTTGGCGAACGCCGGGCGATGGGTTTTCTTCGCCGCGACCAATACCTCGCGGAGCAGATCCGATTCCTGGATTCCATGCGATACGCAATCGACGTCGGTGGCCTGATGCAACGGGACATTGACCGACGAATTGAACGTGGCGCGCACCTTGACGATGCTCGCCTCCGGACCCCGTGGCCGCACCAGGAAGTTGTACACCGACGACGAGTTCGCCTCCGGCTCGGCCGTGTAAGTGCCGACGAGGCTCTTTATCTTTCCGCAATCGGCGTCGTGCAGCGTGAAGCGCGGACCGACCGCCTCGATGATCCCGTTGGTCATGTCCTGCGCCTGCACGTGAAACGCGTTTTCCCTGATGACCGCGTTGACCGCATCCCACGCGAGATCGTACGGCAGCGGGATCACCACTTCCTGCTGTTCGTCCGGCGGCGGCTGCGTAACCGGCGGATAGAAGCATCCGGCGGCAAACAGCGCCGCAATCGCGCCCAAAATCGAAACTCTCACCCCAAACATTGCCCCATTCATCGGCTCGCTCGCCCCAGCATGATAACAGAAGCGGGCTGTAGTGCGTCCAAGTTTTTCACACTCGCCGGTGGTGGCGCTATCGCCTCCGCGCCATTCCCCTTTGGACGAATCTTTATGATAATCTCGGCTTCGCCGGGACCCGCCCGCCAAGGCGGCCCCGCTCGAGGGTATTTGCCATGTCGGGTCATTCGAAATGGAGTTCGATCAAGCATAAGAAGGCGATCACCGACTCCAAGCGCGGCCGCGCCTTCACCAAGCTGATCAAGGAAATCACGATCGCGGCGCGGCTCGGCGGCGGCGACCTCAATTCCAATCCGCGCTTGCGCACCGCCGTGACGGTGGCCAAGAAGCAATCGATGCCCAACGACAACATCGATCGCGCGATCAAGAAGGGCACCGGCGAAATCGCCGGCGCGTCGCTCGAGGAAATCACCTACGAAGGCTACGGCCCCGGCGGCGTCGCGATCATGGTTGACGTGCTCTCGGACAATCGCAATCGCACCGTCGCCGAGTTGCGCTTCATCTTCTCCCGGCGCGGCGGCAACCTGGGCGAGGCGGGATGCGTCGGCTGGATGTTCAAGAAGCGCGGCGTGATCGGAATCGAAAAATCCGCCATCGACGAGGACAAGCTGCTCGAACTCGCGCTCGACGCCGGCGCCGACGACGTGACCAGCGACGGCGATACCTTCCAGGTCCTGACTTCGCCCGACAAATTGAACGCCGTGCGCGACGCGCTGGAAAAGGCCGGCCTTGCGATCGCGCATTCGGAACAAACGCGGATTCCCGAAAATACGGTCGCGGTTTCCGGCCATGCGGCCGAGCAGGTGCTCAAGCTGATGGAAGAACTCGAGGATCACGACGACGTGCAGAACGTCGCCGCGAACTTCGACATCAGCGACGAAGAGATGGCGCAGTTCTCGGCGGCCTAGCGCCGCGCGGGTTCTGCTGCGGAGGTGGGGTATGCGGATACTCGGGGTGGATCCCGGGAGTGCGGTATGCGGTTACGGCGTCGTCGAAGGTCCCGGCGCGCGCTTCGTCGACCGCCGGCACGATCCGATGCGCATCGCTCGCGCCGGGACCCGCGCGCTTGCGCCGCATCCACGAAAATCTTCTCGCCATCATCGACGAGTTCTCCCCCCAGGCGATGAGCCTCGAGCGTCATTTCGTCGCCGCCAATGTGCAGAGCGCGTTTCGCCTCGGCGAGGCGCGCGCGATGGCGATGCTGGCGGCGGCGGAGCGCGGCCTCGCGATGTTCGAATATCCGCCCAACGAGGTTAAGCTCTGCGTCGCCGGTCACGGACACGCCGACAAGGCGCAGGTGAAATACATGGTGCGCAAGACGCTGAAACTCGACCCGGCGATCGAGCTCGCCGACGACGCCGCCGACGCGCTCGCGCTGGCGCTTTGCCATCTTGGCCGCGGACGCGTCCCCAACCTGGTCGAGGCGATCGAGCGCATTCGCCCGCGCGCGCCGCGGGCGCGCAAGCCCCGGATGGTGCCGCAATGATCGCGTCGCTGACGGGCGCGCTGGCGGTTCGCGATGCGGGCCGGATCGTCGTCGAGACCGGCGGCGTCGGCTACGAAGTGCTGATTCCGCTGAGCACCTACTATCGATTGCCGCAACTCGGCGACCGCGTCGCGCTCGAAATACGCCAGGTCGTGCGCGAGGATGCGCTCACGCTTTACGGATTCTCCAGCGCCACCGAGAAACGCGCCTTCGACCTGCTGATGAGCGTGCAGCACGTCGGCCCGAAACTCGCGCTCGCGATCCTGTCGGTGCTTGCGCCCGAAGAACTGGTCGCCGCAATCGGCAAAGGCGACGTCGACACGAATCGACGCGGTGCCCGGCGTCGGTCCCAAGGTCGCGGAGCGGGTCGTGCGCGAACTGCGCGACAAAATCGCCGACTTGAAGATGGCGGCGCCGTCAACCAGCGCGCCCGACGGCTATATCCGCCCCGCGCCGGATGGAAACGGAAGACCGGCCGGCCCGGCCGACGAAGCAGTTTCCGCGCTGGTGAACCTCGGCATGAAACCGGTTGAAGCCAAACGCACGGTTGACGCGGTGGTCGCCGCGGACGCCGGCGCGGCGGAAAATCTGGAAGTGATAATTCGCAAATCGCTGGCGGTGCTGCTTGGCGAAAAATAAGCCATCGCGAAGATGCCGGCGCGGAACCGAGCGCGCCGCCTCCAAGCCGACGGCCGTGACCGCGCCGCGCGCGGCCACGACGAGGATCGCAGGCTCGATCTGGCGCTGCGCCCGCGCGAGCTTTGCGAATTCGTCGGACAGGAGCGCACCAAAAAAATTCTCGGGATGTCGATCAAGGCGGCGCGCAGACGCGCCGAAGTGCTCGACCACGTGCTGCTGTCGGGGCCGCCCGGACTCGGCAAGACCTCGCTCGCGCACATCATCGCGCGCGAGCTCGGCGTCAACGTCCGCGTCACCTCGGGCCCCGCGATCGAACGCGCCGGCGACCTGGCCGCGATCGTCACCAACCTCGAAAAGGGCGACGTGCTCTTCATCGACGAGATCCATCGCCTGCAGCGCGCCGGTCGAGGAGCGGCTCTACTCGGCGATGGAGGATTTCGAGTTTCATATCGTGGTCGGCGAGGGGATGGGCGCGCGCACGATGAAGCTCTCGGTCAATCCGTTCACTCTGGTCGGCGCGACCACGCGATCGGGGTTGCTGAGCTCGCCGCTGCGCGACAGATTCGGACAGCATTTCCATCTCGACTTTTACGATCACGACGAACTGGGCGAGATAGTGCGCCGCTCCGCCGACTTGCTGAAGGTGGCGATCGACGACGAATGGCGCCACCGAAATAGCCTCGCGCTCGCGCGGCACGCCTCGCATCGCCAACCGCCTGCTGCGCCGCGTGCGCGACTTCGCCCAGGTCAACGAGGCGCCGGTCGTCACCCGCGAAATCGCGCTGGGCGCGCTCGAGCTGCTCGAAATCGACGCCGCCGGCTTCGACAAGATGGACCGCGCGATTCTCGGCGCGATCATCGACAAGTTCGACGGCGGACCGGTCGGCGTCGAGAGTCTTGCCGCCGCGGTCGGCGAGGAATCCGACACCATCGAGGAAGTTTACGAGCCCTACCTGCTGCAGGAGGGATTCCTCGCGCGCACCTCGCGCGGCCGCGTCGCGACCCAGCGCGCCTATACGCATCTCGGCCGCATCCGCCGCGGCGCTCTGCTCTAGCGAATCTGTTTCGATCGCGTCGGAGATTCATTCGATGGCGAAGATTTATGTTTTGCAGCATCACCCGGTCGAGAATCTCGGCACCATCGCCGACGCGCTCGAAGGCGCCGCGCTCGCCTGGCAATACGTGCGCGTTTACGACGGCCAGCCCGTGCCCGCGAGCATGAAGGGCGCAGGCGGCCTGATCGTCATGGGCGGTCCGATGGGTGTCGATCAAACTGACCGGCATCCGTGGCTGCGCGACGAGATGCGCCTCGATCGAAGACGCGATGAAATCGAATCTGCCGGTGCTCGGCGTATGCCTGGGCGCTCAGATTCTTGCGGCCGCGCTCGGCGCGAAGGTCGATCGCAACCCCAACGGCAAGGAAATCGGATGGCATCCGATCCGGCTCAGCGATTCGGCCAAACACGATCGTCTGATGCGCGATTTGCCCGAGACGATGACCCCGTTTCATTGGCATGGCGACATCTTCGATCTGCCGCCGGGTGCGGTCTTGCTCGCATCGTCGGAGAAAACGCCGTGCCAGGCGTTTCGTCACGGCGACAAGGCGTACGGCTTCCAGTTTCATTTCGAGGTGACGCGCGACGGGGTCGCGGCGATGGCCGATGCGTTCGCGAAGGAATTAGTCCGCGAGAATATCGCGGCCGATCGAATGATCGCTCAGGCCGCCGAGTTCACGCCGTCGCTGGAAAAGATTTCCGACACGGTTTTCTCGCGCTGGGCCTCCCCAATCCAGGGCACGTGATAAGCGCTGCACCAAGCCCTGAGGTTCCGCTTCTGGCTAACCCTTCTAACAGGGACGCAGTCCCGCATCTTTTCTGTTCACTGGGTGCAGGGGTCACCCCTGCCCAAGGAAGTGTGAAACCCACGGTGGGTTTCACATAAAATCAAGTCCTTCGATTTCAGTTTCGCCCACCCCTGCCTAGCCCTTGGGCAGCTTGAGCACCCGCTCGCCGATGATGTTGTGCTGAATCTCGCTCGAGCCCGCCGCGATCGTCAGCCCGCGCGCCGCCAGCGTCCGATGCATCCAGCGGCCGCCCTCGACCGCGCCGAGGCTGCCGCCTTCGACGTTGGCGAACGCGCCAAGCATCTCATCGGCGAACATCGCGACTCTCAAGTTCAGCTCGGTGGCGAAAAGTTTGCCGAACGAACTCTCCGCCCCCGGCACCTTGCCCTTGAGCTGCGCCGACAGCGAGCGGTAGCGCGACAGCCGCAGGCATCGCGCCTCGGTCGCGAACTGCGCGAGTTTCTGCCGCACGTACGGATGCTTCCACGCGGGACCGCCCTCGAAATCCACCTTCTTCGCGAGCTCGAGCAGCTCGCCGATCGTGCGTTCCACCGGATGCCGCGTGCCGCCGGAAACTCGCTCGTACATAAGCGTCGCGATCGACACCTGCCATCCCGCGTTCAGCTCGCCGACCAGGTTTTCCTTGGGCACGCGCACGTTGTCGTAAAAGACCTCGTTGAATCCGGCGTCGCCCGTGATCTGCACCAGCGGACGCACCGTGATCCCGGGGCTATGCATATCGACCAGCAGGTACGAAATGCCCTTGTGCTTGGGCGCCGCCGGGATCGGTGCGCACCAGCAGCACCTGCCAGTCCGCGCGATGCGCCAAACTGGTCCATACCTTCTGCCCGTTGATGACGAAGGTGTCGCCGTCGAGCACCGCGCGCGTCTGCAAGGCGCGCCAGATCGGAGCCCGCGCCGGGTTCCGAATAACCCTGGCACCAGATTTCCTCGCCGGTCAGCATCTTGAGCAGGTAGCGCTTCTTCTGCTGCTCGGTGCCCAGATGCATGATGGTCGGGCCGATTCGATCGATCGCGAGCTGATTGGCGCCGTAGAGCGGCAGCGCCGAGCCGCAAGACTTCGTCCTGATAGATGGCCTGATCGATCATGCTCGCGCCGCCTCCGCCCCATTCCTTGGGCCAGTGCAGCGCCACGTAGCCGGCCTGGTAGAGCCGGCGATGGTAGTCGAACAGTTGATTCCATCGCCCGTCGTCGCGAACGTCGAGCAGGCTGGCGGTCGAGCCGCCGAGACCCTCGCCGGTGCGCCCGAAGGCTTCGGCGGAGTTCTTTTCGAGCCAGCGCCGCAATTCGGCGCGAAATTTTTCCTGTTCCGGCGTGTAGGTGAAATCCATCGGATGCTCCGCTTGATTGGTCCGCGCGAGTATAGCGCGATCGGGGTCGCCCGGGTTAATGGCGGACCTGCCGGGTTGCCTCGATATATACTTATGATATATATCAACTCATGATGAAGCGTGAAACCGCAAAAGTCTTCAAGACCGGCCGCAGCCAGGCGGTCCGGATTCCAAAGCGGTTCAGGTTCTCCACCGATGAGGTATTCATCGAGCCCGACGGAGACAGCGTGATCCTGACGCCGCGCCCGCGTTCCTGGAAAGAATATTTCGCCAGCGCGCCGCGGCTGCCGGCCGGCTTTCCCAAACGGCTCCGCGACCGGCGGCCCGAGAAAGTGGAGCCGCTCTAAGTGCCGCGCCTGATGCTTGACAGCGACATTTGCGTGGATGTGATGCGCGGGCGGTCGCCGGCGGTTCGCAATCGCCTCGAGCGCACCAGCCGGGAAGAAGTTGCGGTGTCGTCAATTGTCGCGGCCGAACTCTGGACGGGAGTTTCGAAGTCTATCCATCCTGACCGCTCCAGAGACGCCGTTCGCGCCTTCCTGGCGTACGTCACTGTCCTCGATTGGCCGGCTGAGGCGGCTGCGACATACGGCGCAATCAGGGCGCGGCTGGAGACCACGGGACGGTCCATCGGAGCGATGGACCTGCTGATCGCCGCGCACGCGGTTCATGAAAAGGCGACCCTCGTTACGCGCAATCAATCTGAGTTCCGCCGAGTCAGCGGGCTGCGGGTCGAGAGCTGGACCTGAAAAGACTGTCTCTGGGGCAATAATTAACCGAGTTCAATGAAGTGCCGGGTTCGGGCCGCGGCATTGATGTCAAACGGGCAGTGTATCAAAACGATACAATGCCGAGCGATCGTCGGCACTGGCATCGCAAACTTTTTGATGTATGATTGGCGGATAACTCTGAGCGCTGCGCGCTGCGGTGAAAGTGCAGATCGCGTTCGCGCTCAATCAATCAACCAGAGAGGCGAAGCGAGACACCGATGGCATATCAGCACATCAAAGTTCCGAGCAACGGCGAAAAGATTACTCTTGGCGCCAATCAAACCCTGAAAGTTCCTGACCGCCCGATCATCCCGTTTATCGAAGGCGACGGTACCGGCCCCGACATCTGGCGCGCATCGCAGTACGTCTTCGACAACGCGGTCAAGAAAATTTACGGCGGCAAGCGCCAGATCGCGTGGATGGAAGTGTACGCGGGCGACAAGCCGTTCAAGAATTGGAAGACCTGGCTGCCCGACGAAACCGTCGAGGCGTTCCGCGAATTCCTGGTCGGCATCAAGGGACCTCTGACGACTCCTATTGGCGGCGGCATCCGCTCGCTCAACGTCGCCCTGCGCCAGATGCTCGATCTCTACGTATGCCTGCGCCCGGTGCGCTACTTCGCGGGCGTGCCGAGTCCGGTCAAGCATCCCGAGAAACTCGACGTCGTAATCTTCCGCGAGAACACCGAGGACATCTACGCGGGGATCGAATGGCCGGCGGAGTCGCCCGAGGCAAAAAAGCTCATCAAATTTTTGCTCGAGGAAATGGGCGTCAAGAATATGCGCTTCCCCAATACCTCGGGAATCGGCATCAAGCCCATTTCGCGCGAGGGCTCCGAGCGCCTGATTCGCGCCGCGCTTAATTACGCGATTAGCCACAAGCGCAAGAGCGTGACCTTCGTCCACAAGGGTAACATCATGAAGTACACCGAGGGCGCGTTCCGCGATTGGGGCTACGAACTCGTAAAACGCGAATACAAGGGCAAGGCCGTGGGATGGGACGATTGCAACGGCAAGCCGCCCGCCGGCCAAATGCTGGTCAAGGATGCGATCGCGGACATCACCCTCCAACAGGTGCTGACGCGCCCCGATGAATTCGACGTCATTGCCACGATGAACCTGAACGGCGACTTTCTCTCCGATGCGCTTGCGGCGCAGGTCGGCGGACTCGGAATCGCTCCCGGCGCCAACATCAACTACATTACCGGCCACGCGATCTTCGAAGCGACCCATGGCACCGCGCCCAAGTACGCCAACCAGGACAAAGTCAATCCGGGCTCGGTTATCCTGTCGGGCGTGATGATGTTCGAGCACCTGGGATGGCAGGAAGTTGCCGACGGGATCGTTCGCGGCCTCGAGAAGACCATCGCCAAGAAAGAGGTGACCTACGATTTCGATCGGCTGATGACCGGCGCCAAGCTGCTCAAGTGCTCGGAGTTCGGCAGAGCGATCGTGGAGAATATGTAGCGCTGCCGCTCCCTGACTAAGGCCGAATCGTTTACACGGGGCTGTCGCGCGCGATGCGCGCCAGCCCCGTTCTCTTTTGCGCCGCTCCGGCGTAATCATTTCACCCAGTGACGCCGACCGTCGAACTGCTGCGAGTCCGAAAGTCGTACGGCGGCTTTACAGCCGTTGACGATCTCTCGTTCGAGATTCCGCCGGCGCACATTTTCGGCCTGCTTGGACCCAACGGCGCAGGCAAGACCAGCACCATCCGCATGATGATCGGCATCACGGCCCCCGATTCCGGCTGCGTGCGGCTCTTTGGCGAGCCATTCCGCCGCCGCGCGCTGCGCCGGGTCGGTTATCTGCCCGAGGAGCGCGGCTTGTACCGGCGGATGACCGTCGGCGACAACCTGGTTTTTCTCGGGCGGCTTGCGGGGCTGTCGGTCGCCACCTCGAGGGAACGAATCGAGGCGTGGGCGCGGCGGCTCGGGATTGCGGACTGGATCGATCGCCGCGTCGAGGAGTTGTCGAAGGGGATGCAGCAGAAGATTCAGTTCATCGCGGCGCTGTTGCACGATCCCGGCTTGATCGTCATGGATGAACCGTTCGCCGGCCTCG
This sequence comes from uncultured delta proteobacterium, assembly GCA_963743865.1. GTDB lineage: Bacteria > Desulfobacterota > Binatia > Binatales > Binataceae > Binatus. Next base: position 1,365,225 of record CAVURG010000006.1, on the reverse strand, counting down.
ATCCGCTCAACACGATGCAGCTCAAAGATGTGCTGGTCGGGCTTCGCGCGGCGGGAAAGTCGATCCTGTTCTCGACCCATCGGATGGACCAGGTGGAAAAGCTGTGCGACTCGATCTGCCTGATCGATAGCGGCAAATCGGTGCTGCAAGGGAGCCTCAGCGCGATCAAAGCCGGTAACGGACGGCGCTTCGTGCAAATCGACTATGAAGGCGATGGCGAATGCCTGGCCGGCAATCCGCTCATCGATTCGTTGAATGACTACGGCAATCACGCCGAAATCCGCCTCAGGCCGGGCGCCGACCCGCAGCAACTGCTGCGGACGGCGATGCGCGGGTTGCGCGTGATCCGATTCCAGGTGATGGACCCGTCGCTCGAACAGATCTTCATCGATCGAATAGCCGGCAGAGATGACTGAGTTCTCGATTCACAAAGTCTGGATCGTCGCGCAACGGGAATACCTCGAGCGGGTCAGGACCCGCTCGTTTATCTTCTCGACGCTGGCGACTCCGCTGTTGATGGGGGTATTTCTGGTCGTGCCCGCGATGATCAGCGCATCGACGGCGCGCGGTGTGGTGCGCGACAGCGAGCGCCCGGCGCGAGTCGTGATCGCATCCGACAATCGCGCGCTGGCCGAACTTGCCAGCGGCGAGTTGATGCGCCAGCGGGGGACGCCCTACCAGGCCTCGGTCATTTCTCCCGCGTCGCCGGCCGCGCACGAGCAGCTCGACCGGCGGCTCGGCGCCGGCGACATCGAGGGCTACGCGTGGCTCGACAGTTCGGCGCGCGCTTCCCGTCACGTCGTGTTCGCGACCGATCGCCCGGACGACTCCATTCTTCAGCGCCGGCTCGGCGACGCGCTGTCGTACGCGTTCGCCGCGGATCGCATGGTGAAGCAGGGCAGCAGCGCCGGCGACGTGGCCGCGACCCTGCAGCCCGTCGATCTCACGGCGGTCCGCGCGGGCAAGCCGTCCTCGATGTACAACGCGATGCGCGGCGCCGCAGTCGTGTTAATTCTCATGTTCGTGATGCTGTTTTCGCTGCTGTCCTACGGCGTGATAGTGATGCGATCGGTCATGGAAGAAAAAAGTGCGCGCATTACCGAAGTCTTGCTGTGCGCGGCGAGCGCGCAGGAACTGATGACCGGCAAAATTCTCGGCGCCGGCAGCGTAGGCCTGACGCAGATCGGGGTATGGTTTACGATCGCGGCGGTCAGTGCGTCGCGAGGCCCGTACTTCCGCGCCGCGATGACGGCGCTCGACGTGGGTCCGTCGCTGATTGTCTATTTCGTCGTCTTCTACGTATTGGGTTACCTGCTGTACAGCGCGATCTTCGCCGGCGTCGGCGCGATCTTCAATTCGATCGACGAAGCGCAGCAGTGGAACTTCGTGATCATCCTGCCGCTGATCGCTGCGTCGGCGATGATTCTGCCGGTGGCTACGGCGCCGGATTCGCCGGTCTCGGTGGTGGTTTCGCTGTTTCCGTTCTGTTCGCCGATCCTGATGTTCGAGCGGCTCGCCGTCAACGATCCGCCGCTATGGCAGCTCGCGCTGTCATTGCTGTTGCTGGTCGCGACGATTGGCGCGGCGATGTTCATCAGCGGGCGGATCTACCGGACCGGTATTCTGATGTACGGCAAGCGCCCCACGATTCGCGAGCTCTCGCGATGGCTCCGCCACGCTTGAGTATGCCGGGGCGGAGATCCCGCCCGCGCCGTCACAGATAGCCCGATTCGATTGCTTCACAACGTCATCAAACGCTGCTATCTATCGGACAGTTGGGCGGCATGTCCGGGCGGCACGCGCGATGCGGCCAGGGCGGTGGTGTGGGTACTTTAGCCAGTTAAGACTTGCTCATTAGCAAATACACGAATATAAGGTAGGCTTCAGAAAAGGAACGGCTGGAAGTTAGGAGCAAACCATGGCTCGCAAAAAAATTGCGTTCATCGGGGCGGGTAATGTCGGCGCGACTTGCGCCCATCTATGCTTCCTGCGCGGACTCGGCGATATCGTGCTCTACGACATCATCGACGGACTGCCGCAGGGCAAGGCGCTGGACATGCTCGAATCGGCGCCGGTGCTCGGCATCGACGCCAACGTCACTGGCGGCATCGACATCAAGCTCATCGAGGGCGCCGACTGCTGCGTCGTCACGTCGGGCTCGCCGCGCAAACCCGGCATGAGCCGTGACGACCTGCTCAAGATAAACGCCGCGGTGATGACCGACGTGGGCGCCGCAATCAAGAAACACGCGCCCGGCGCCTTCGTGATCGCGGTGACCAATCCGCTCGACGCGATGGTTACGCAGCTCAAGCGCGTGACCGGTTTCGCCAAAGCACGGATCGTCGGGCAGGCGGGCGTGCTTGACTCGGCGCGCTACCGCAGCTTTCTGGCGTCGGAGCTGGGCGTGTCGGTGGAAAGCGTTTCCGCGATGGTGCTCGGCGGGCATGGCGACGACATGGTGCCGATTCGCAGCTACACGACGGTCGGCGGCCAGCCGGTCGAACGGCTGGTCGGGGCGAAGCGGCTTGAGGAAATTGAGAAGCGCACGCGCGGCGGTGGCGGCGAGATCGTCCAGCTGATGAAGACTTCGTCGTATTACGCCGCAGGAGCCGCGGCTTACAAAATGGTCGAGGCGTACATGCTCGATCGCAAACAAGTGCTGCCGTGCGCCGCGTTTCTTGACGGCGAATACGGGGTGAAGGGACTCTTCGCCGGAGTTCCGGTCGTGATCGGCGCGGGCGGCGTCGAGCGCGTTGTGGAAATCCAGCTGAGTGCCGCCGAAAAGGCAGCCTTTGACAGTTCGGTGGCACACGTGCGCGAACTGGTCGAGGCAATGGACAAAGTAATCGCGGCCGGAAAACAGGGCTAGCGATTCGGGAAAGGCTTATGGCAGAAGCAGAGGCAGTTGCAGCGCCGGCGATTGCGGCGGGAATGACGGCAGACGAGCGGCACTGGCTGCTGCGCAGGTTGCACTCGCTGTCGGGAATCATTCCGATCGGCGGATTTTTATTTTTCCACTTCTTCGAAAACGCCTTCGTCCTGAAGGGCGGCGCGATGTGGTGGAAGGAAACCGAGTTCACGCGCACCATTCCGTTTCAGATCGCCGTCGAAGCGTTGGTGCTGTGGATTCCAATTCTCTACCATGCGATTTACGGATTGGTCATTACGGTCACCGCGCAGCCCAACGACTACCCGTACGAGCGCAACTACCAGTACACGTTGCAGCGCATCACCGGGATACTCGCGTTCCTGTTCATCGGCTTTCACGTACTTTCGACGCGCGGGGTCTTCTACGCCACCGGCGTCGAGACGGATTACCTGCGGATGCATAACTTCATGATGAATCCGCTGATTCTGACGGCCTACCTGGTCGGGACCCTGGCGTGCGTCTATCACCTGACCAACGGCATTTTTACGTTCACGATCACGTGGGGAATTGCGGTCGGCCCCAGGGCGCAAACGCTGGTAAATCGCGCGTGCGTCGCGCTGTTCATCATCATGGCGATCGTCGGCGTTTCAATTTTGCTCGCATTTCGCGCACCAGCCTGAGGAGAAAACCAATGCCAGGGCATCACATAATCGTAGGCGGCGGGCTGGCAGGTTTGACCGCGGCAATGAAACTCGCGGAGCAGGGCGAGCAAGTCGATCTCTTCTCCATCGTCCCGGTCAAACGCTCGCATTCGGTGTGCGCGCAGGGCGGAATCAACGGCGCGGTCAACACCAAAGGCGAGGGCGACTCGCCGATGATTCACTTTGACGACACGATTTACGGTGGCGACTTCCTGGCCCATCAGCCGCCGGTCAAGGCGATGTGCGAGGCGGCGCCGGCAATCATCTACCTGTTCGATCGGATGGGCGTGATGTTCAATCGCACGCCCGAAGGCCTGCTCGACTTCCGCCGATTCGGCGGCACCAAGCATCATCGCACCGCATTCGCGGGCGCCACCACCGGCCAGCAGCTGCTGTACGCATTGGACGAGCAGGTCCGCCGCTACGAGGCCGCAGGCCTGGTGCGCAAGTTCGAAGGCTGGGAGATGCTGAGCCTGGTGCAGGACGAGTCGGGGAACTGCCGCGGGATCGTTGCGATCGACACGCGCTCGCTCGAAGATGCGCGCGTTTCCCGCCGACGCCACGCTGGTCGCAACCGGCGGTCCGGGGCTGGTCTACGGCCGCTCGACGCAGTCGCTGGTGTGTACCGGATCGGCGGTCAGCGCGTGTTACCAGGCGGGCTCGACCTACGCCAACGGCGAGTTCGTCCAGGTACATCCCACCGCAATGCAGGGTGAGGACAAGTATCGTCTCATCTCGGAGTCGATTCGTGGAGAGGGTGGACGCGTGTGGACGTATCGCGACGGCAAGCCGTGGTACTTCCTTGAAGAGATGTACCCGGCGTACGGCAACCTGGTGCCGCGCGACATCGCGACCCGCGCGATTCACAAGGTCGTGTTCGAGATGAAGCTCGGGGTTGACGGCAATCCGCTGGTTTATCTCGACGTGAGCCATCTCGATCCCGAGGAACTCAATCGCAAGGTCGCGGGCGTGCTCGAAATCTACGAGAAGTTTTCCGGCCAGGATCCGCGCAAGGTCCCGATGAAGATTTTCCCGGCGATGCACTACTCGATGGGCGGTCTGTGGGTCGATTACCATCAGCAGACCAACGTCCCGGGGCTGTTCGCGGCGGGCGAGTGCGATTTTCAATATCACGGCGCCAACCGGCTCGGCGCGAACTCGCTGCTGTCGTGCATACACGCCGGAAACATTTGCGAGCCGGCAATGATCGGCTACGCCAAGGCGCACAAGAGCGCGGCCAGCTCGCAGATTTTCGATCAGGAGCTGAAGCGTCAGCGCGAATCATTCGACAACATTTTCAAGATGGGCGGTCCGGAAAATGCGTTTGCGGTGTGGCGCGAACTCGGCGAGATCATGACCGAGAATGTCACCGTCGTGCGCTACAACGACAAGCTCAAAGCGACCGACAACAAGCTGCTCGAGCTCAAGGATCGATGGAGCCGAATCGGGCTCAACGACAAGGGCAAGTGGGCGAACCAGGAAGTGCTATTCGTCCGCCAGCTATGGAACATGCTCGAGATCGCGCGGCCGATAACGCTCGGCGCGCTCAATCGCAATGAATCGCGCGGCGCGCACTACAAGCCCGATTTTCCCGAACGCGACGACGCCAATTTCATGAAGACCACCATGGCGGCGTGGTCGTCCGACGGCCCGCGCTTCAGTTGGGAGCCGGTTGACGTGAGCCTCATCAAGCCGCGGCCGCGGCGCTATGACATCGAGAAATCCGCCGCGTAGTCCCAGCAGGAGCATCCCAGTGCCAGAACAGACGCAAGTGTTGAGAATCAAGCGCCAGGAAACGCCGAACTCCGAGCCCTACTACGAGGAGTTCGAGGTGCCGTATCTACCCCATCACAACATCGTCTCGATGCTGATGGAGATTCGGCGCAACCCGGTCAATCGTAAGGGCAAACGCGTCGCGCCAGTCGTCTTCAACGCCAACTGTCTTGAGGAAGTTTGCGGCGCGTGCACGATGGTGATCAACGGGCGCGTCCGCCAGGCGTGCTCGCAGCTCGCCAACGGGCTTCACGGCCCGGCGACGGTCGAGCCGATGACCAAGTTCCCGGTGGTCCGCGATCTATGGGTCGATCGATCCAAAATGTTCGACTACCTGAAGAAGGCGCGCGCGTGGATTCCGATCGACGGGACCTACGACCTGGGTCCGGGCCCGCGAGTCGCGCCCGAGGTCCAGCAGTTCGCGTACCTGTTCTCGCGATGCATGACGTGTGGATGCTGCCTCGAGGCATGCCCGCAGTTCAACTCGCATTCGAAGTTCATGGGCGCGTCCGTGATCGGGCAGGTCTATCTGATGAGCCAGCATCCAACCGGCAAGATGAACCTCGACGAGCGGCTCGATGCGATGATGTCTGAAGGCGGAGTGGCCGACTGCGGCAACGCGCAGAACTGCGTCGAGGTTTGCCCCAAGGATATTCCGCTCACGACCGCAATCGCCGCGGTCGGCCGCCAGACGACGATCAAATGGCTCCGCGACCTCTTTATGAAATGACGTTGCCGCCGCGCTAGTGTAATCGTGAGCGAGCGGGCCGAGTCGAAGGTTCGCCGATCCCTATCCAAAACGAGGTTGATGCCTGGGTAACTGAATGAATATCCACGAATATCAAGCCAAGCAGGTTCTGGCGCGCTTCGGCGTTCCCGTTCCCAAGGGGCAGTTCGCGACCACGCCGGACGAGGCTGCTGCTGCATTCACGGCGCTGGGCAAGCCAAAAGCTGTGGTCAAGGCGCAGATCCATGCGGGCGGCCGCGGCAAGGCCGGCGGCGTCAAACTGCTAGAGGTTGCCTCCGAGGTGCGAGATTTCGCAGCCCGGCTGCTGGGCAAGCCGCTGGTGACTCATCAGACGGGGCCCGAAGGCCGGGTGGTGCGCCGCGTTTACGTCGAGGAAGCTAGCATCATCGCGCGCGAGCTTTACCTTGGGATGCTCGTCGATAGAAAGGCGGGAACGGTTTCCGTGATTGCGAGCACCGAGGGCGGCATGGATATCGAGGAAGTCGCCGCCAAGACGCCCGAAAAAATCCTCACCGAGCCGATCAATCCGATCCTGGGTTTGGCCGGGTTTCAGGCGCGCAAAATCGCATTCGCGCTCGGCCTCAAGGACAAACAAGTCGGCCAGTTCGCGGCCCTGCTCGCGTCGCTCTATCGGGCGTTTATCGAAACCGACGCGTCGCTAATCGAGATCAATCCGCTGGTGGTGACGACCGACGGCCGCGTCATTTGCCTCGACGCGAAGATGTCGTTCGATGACAACGGCTTGTTCCGCCATGCGGACATCCGCGAGCTGCGCGACGCCAATGAGGAAGATCCCGCCGAGACCGAGGCGGCGAAGTACGATCTCAGCTATGTGCATCTCGACGGCAACATCGGGTGCATGGTTAACGGCGCGGGTCTCGCGATGGCGACGATGGACATCGTCAAGATCTACGGCGCCGAGCCGGCCAACTTCCTCGACGTTGGCGGCGGCGCCAGCACCGAGAAGGTCGCCGCCGCATTTCGCATCCTGCTCGCGGACAAGCGCGTCAAAGGCGTGCTGATCAACATCTTCGGCGGCATCATGCGATGCGACGTGCTGGCGCAGGGCGTCGTCGAGGCGGCCAGGCAGGTGAAACTGAACGTGCCATTGGTGGTCAGAATGGAAGGCACCAACGTCGTCGAAGGCAAGAAGATCCTTGCCGACTCCGGGATCAAGGTGGTCAGCGCCAGCGACATGGCCGACGCCGCCCGGCGCATTGTAAAAGAAATCGGAGCCTAGAATTTTCAGATGAGTATTTTAGTCGACAAGAACACCCGCGTGCTGACGCAGGGAATTACCGGCGCGACCGGCCAACTCCATACGCGCGCGTGCAAAGAGTACGGCACGCAAATGGTCGGCGGGGTAGTGCCGGGCAAGGGCGGCACCGACTTCGAAGGCATCCCGATCTTCGACACCGTCGAGCAGGCGCGCAAATCGACCGGCTGCAACGCGACCGTGATCTACGTGCCGCCGGCGTTCGCCGCCGACGCGATGCTGGAGGCCGCCGCCGCCGGCATCGAACTTGTCATCTGCATCACCGAAGGCGTTCCGATCCTCGACATGGTCAAAGTGAAGGCCTACCTGGCGGGCACCAAGTCGCGCCTGATTGGCCCCAACTGCCCGGGAATCATCACGCCGGGTGAATGCAAAATCGGCATCATGCCGGGCTACATCCACAAGCCAGGCGATATCGGCGTCGTCTCGCGTTCGGGCACGCTGACTTACGAGGCGGTGTATCAGCTGACTCAGCTTGGAATCGGGCAATCGACCTGCATTGGGATCGGCGGCGACCCGATCGTCGGCACAACGCACATCGACGCGCTCAAGTTGTTCAACGAAGACCCCAGGACGCGCGCGGTCATCATGATTGGCGAAATCGGCGGAACGGCTGAGGAAGAAGCCGCCGACTACATAAAGCAACACTTTAAGAAACCCGTGGTCGCATTTATCGCGGGGCAAACCGCGCCCAAGGGGCGCCGGATGGGTCACGCGGGCGCGATTATCTCGGGCGGACGCGGCACCGCGGCCGATAAAATCGCGGCGCTCAAGGCGGCGGGAATCACGGTTGCGATGAGCCCGGCTGACCTCGGCTCGACGATGAAATCAGTACTCGAGGGCAAGAAGTAATTCGATGGAACGAACTTTCGCAATCGTCAAGCCCGACGCGGTGCGGCGCGGGCTCACCGGCGACATACTCAAACGAATCGAAGCTTCGGGGCTGACGATCGTCGCGCTGCGCAAGATTCATCTCTCGCGCGCCGACGCCGAAAAGTTTTACGACGTGCACAAAGCGCGGCCGTTCTTCCGCGGGCTGTGCGACTATATGACTTCCGGCCCGGTGGTTATTGCGGTGCTGCAGGGCGAGAATGCGATCAGCAAGTGGCGCAAGCTGATGGGTGCAACCGATCCCAAAAAGGCCGACGCCGGCACGATTCGCAAGGACTTCGGAATCGACGTCGAACAGAACGCCACGCACGGCTCGGATGCGCCCGAGACGGCGGCGCAGGAAATCGCCTTCTTTTTCCCCGCTCGCGAGATTTTGCCGTAGATACACCTCACGCGTCCCGCCCGCAACTACAGGGGCTCGCGAAACAAGCGACCGTCCTGCTTTCACGGCGACGTTTCGATTAGAATAGTTGCCCGTGAACGTGAATCGTCAAATATCGGCCGAGCCGGCGCCCACTGGATCGGATTTCCGCGACCTGACGCTCGATGAGGTCGAGCAAATGGTTGCGAGCGCGGGGCGAGCGCTCATATCGCGCCCGCCAGATTCTGCATTGGGTCCACGCTCGCGGCGCCGAGTCGTTCGACGAGATGCGCGATCTGCCGGCCGCGCTTCGCAATTGTTTGAAGCAGAGCTTCACCATCGGGCATCCGCTGTCGTCATTCGTTTCGCGTTCGTCGGACGGCACCCGAAAACTGCTCATTCGCGCTCGACGACGGTGAAGCAAATCGAATCGGTGATAATCCCCACCGAGAAACGCGTCACGCTTTGCATGTCGAGCCAGGTGGGATGCGCGCTGGCCTGCGAATTCTGCGCGACGGCTCGCATGGGATTGCATCGCAACCTCACCGCTTCCGAGATGCTGTCGCAGATCCCCGCCGCTCGGCGTGAGCTGGCCGCAGGCGAGGAAATCACCAACTTTGTTTTCATGGGGATGGGCGAGCCGCTGGCAAATTACCCGCGTCTGGTGCGCACGCTGGCGATAATGACTTCCGATTGGGGGATGGGCATCTCGCCGCGGAGGATCACCGTCTCGACGGTTGGTTTGGTCCCGATGATGGAGCGGCTGCTGGGCGAGACTCCGGTTAATCTGGCGGTCTCGCTGCACGCAACGACCAACGAGCTTCGCGATCGCCTCGCGCCGATCAACCGGCGCTATCCGCTGGAAGTTTTGCTCGACGCATGCCGGAATCTGCCGATTAAACGGCGCAGCCGGATCACGTTCGAGTACGTGATGCTGGCCGGGGTGAACGATTCGATCGCAGACGCGCGCCGGCTGGTGAAGTTGCTTGCGCCTTTGCGCGCGAAAGTGAACCTGATTTTCTACAATCCGCTGGCGGGGTCGGCGCTTGCGGCCAGCTCGCGCGCCGCGGTGGAGGCCTTTCAAGCGATTCTGAAGAACGGTAATTTGACCGCAACCATCCGCGAAAGCCGGGGGCTCGATATTGCGGCGGCATGCGGCCAGCTTTACGCCGAGCAGCACAATCCGGCCTGACGCCAGTTCAGGATCAACCCCAGAAGAAAGATGCCACAGAACATACTCGGAGTGATCGGAGGCAGCGGCTTCTACCAGATGAAGGGCCTGGACAAGGTCGAGCCGATGGAGCTCGAGACACCGTTCGGCCGTCCGTCCGATCCGTTTTACCAGGGACGAATCGGAGACACCGAGGTCGTTTTCCTCGCGCGGCACGGCCGCGGCCATCGACTGTTGCCGTCCGAAATAAATTTTCGCGCCAATGTTTTCGGGATGAAGCAGCTCGGCGTGACCCATCTCGTTTCGGTGTCCACGGCGGGCAGCCTGAAAGAGGAAATTCATCCGGGCGAACTGGTGGTTCCAGATCAGTTTATCGATCGTACAATCAAACGTCCCATGACATTCTTCGGTGACGGGTTGGTGGCGCACGTTTCGATGGCCGATCCTGTGTGCGCAAATCTCGCGAGCGATCTGGCCGTCGCAGCGCGCGCGGGCGGCGCGGTGGTTCACGACCGCGGGACCTATCTATGCATGGAAGGTCCGCAATTCTCGACGCGTGCCGAGTCGAATCTTTTCCGCAGTTTTGGCGCCAGCGTCATCAGCATGACCGCGATGCAGGAAGCGCGGCTCGCCCGCGAGGCGGAGATGTGTTACGCGACGCTGGTGCTGGTGACGGACTACGATTGCTGGCACGATACGGTCGCGGCGGTGGATATCGGCGAGATCCTGCGCGTGATGAAGCTGAACGTGGACAAGGCGCAAAGCGCGGTGTCGGCGCTTGCGCACGCGCTTGGCAATCGTGCGCGGACTTGCGGGTGCCAGGACGCGCTCAAGAACACGATAATTACCGATCGCGCGGCAATTCCGCAGCGCTTGATCGACGACTTGCGTCCGCTGGTAGGCAAATATCTCTAGGATCATCGAAATCCGGGGGACGCTGAAGGTGCAATAGATGAGTATCGTTGTGGTCGGATTTCTAGCCTACGACACGGTCGAAACGCCCAATGGAAAAGTCGTCGAAGTGATGGGCGGCGGCGCCAGCTACTTTTCGATAGCAGCTCGATTTTTTTCCCCGGTCAGCGTCGTCGCGGTGGTCGGTACGGACTATAAGGCCGAGGATTTCCAGTTGTTCACGGATCGGAATATCGATGTGCGCGGAGTAGTGAAACGCGAGGGGCAGACCACGCGATGGCACGGCCGTTATCACGAAGATATGAACGTGCGCGACACGGTCAAGCTCTCGCTCAACGTCCTGGAGAACTTCACGCCGGAATTGCTGCCCGACCAATGCCGCGCAGACTACCTTTATCTGGCGCCAAACGATCCTGCGCTTCAGGAACACGTGCTGGACCAGGTGCTTAGTCCCAAAGTAGTCACGGCCGATCTCTATGACTATTGGATCCAGAACACCCGCCCCGGCCTGGCCAAGGTGCTCGAGCGAATCCAGATACTGCTTTGCAGCGACAGCGAGGCGCGCACGCTTACCGGCGAGCACAACCTGGTGAAGGCGGGGCGCGCGATCCTGAAAATGGGTCCGGCGCACCGTTCTGATCAAGCGCGGCGAGTATGGCGTGCTTCAGTTCAGCCAGGAAGGCATGTTCGCGGTCCCCGCATATCCGCTGGAAGAGGTCGTCGATCCTACCGGAGCGGGCGATACCTTTGCGGGCGGCATGATGGGCTTGCTGGCGCGACACGGGCGGGTAACAGAATCGTCGCTGCGCACGGCGGTCGTGTACGGCAGCGTGATGGCGTCATTCGTTGTCGAACGCTTTTCGCTGGAGAGGCTATTAGCTCTGACTTGGGAAGAGATAGATAATCGCTATCGAGAGTTTATCGATCTAATCGACTCTCATCATTCAAGATGGACTACTCAGTAGTTATTCCGCTCTACAACGAGCGGGATAACCTCGCCCCGCTGCATGCAGAGTTGAGCCGCGTGATGCAGACGCTTGGGACGCGCCTACGAACTTGTGTTCGTGGACGACGGCAGTATCGACGGGAGCATCGAGGTGCTGCGTCAGATTAAGTCGGCGGACAAAAATGTGCGCGTGATCTCGCTGGCGCGCAACTCCGGACAGACGGCTGCGCTGGCCTGCGGCTTTGCGCACGCCACCGGCGACGTGATAATCGCGATCGACGGCGACGGACAAAACGATCCCGCCGACATCCCGCGGCTGCTGGCCAAGCTCGACCAGGGCTACGATTTGGCCAGCGGCTGGCGCACTGAGCGGTGGCAAGCGGAACGGTTTACGCGCCGGCTGCCTTCAATGGCGGCAAATTCGCTGATTTCGGCGATGACCGGCGTCAAGCTTCACGACTACGGCTGCACCTTCAAGGCCTACCGGCGCGAACTTGCACGCAGTCTGCAGCTCTACGGCGAGATGCATCGATTTGTCCCCGCGATCGCGGCGGAGCAGGGTGCGCGAATCGCAGAAGTCGAAGTCGGATTTCGGCCGCGCCGCGCGGGCACCTCGAAGTATGGACTGTGGCGCATCGTGCGCACGTTGCTCGACCTTATCACCGTCAAATTTCTTTCCGGTTATTCCACCGCGCCGATACAGGTGTTCGGCCTGATCGGAATCGTGCTGGGCGGACTCGGCGGTCTATGGACGTTCATCCTGGTGCTGGAGAAGATACTACTGGGACGCGAACTGGGTAATCGGCCTGCGTTGCTATTGGCGGTTTTGCTGGTAGTCGTCGGAGTACAGTTTGTGAGTATTGGGCTGCTGGGCGAGATGCTCGCGCGGACCTATCACGAATCGCAGGGAAAGCCGATCTACGTAATCAAGGAAGAATTCTAGAGGCTATCGATGAACATCGCAGTCGTGGGGAGCGGATACGTCGGACTGGTGAGCGGCACCTGCTATGCCGAAAGCGGCAACGAAGTATTCTGCGTTGACATCGACAAGCATCGAATCGCCCAGCTTTGCGAGGGCAGGATTCCGATCTATGAGCCGGGACTCGAAGAACTGGTGCGCCGCAATTTGAAGGAAGGCCGGCTTCATTTCACCACCGACATCGGCGAAGCGGTCAAGCAATCGATGGTCTCGTATATCGCCGTCGGCACTCCGATGAGCGCGTCGGGCGCGGCGGACTTGACGCGCGATTTTCCAGGCGGCCGAGGATATCGCGAAAGCGATCACCGGCTATCACATCGTGGTGATCAAGAGCACCGTTCCGGTTGGCACCAACGACCGGGTGCGGGAAATCGTCGGCCGCTTCGCCAAGCATCGCGCCGACGTGTGCTCGGTCCCGGAATTTCTCAAGGAAGGCTCCGCGATAGAAGATTTCATGCGGCCGGACAGGGTCGTGATCGGAAGCCTGAGCGAGCAGGCGACGGCTATCCTCAAGGAAATTCACAACCCCTTCGTGCGCACCGACAATCCGATCCTCGTGATGGATCCGCGCTCGGCGGAGCTGACCAAGTATGCGTCCAACGCGATGCTCGCGATGCGCATCTCGTTCATCAACGAGATGGCGAATCTGTGCGACGCCGTGGGCGCCGACATCAATGCCGTCCGCCGCGGACTCGGCTCCGACAAGCGCATCGGCCCGTCGTTCCTGTTTCCCGGTGTCGGTTATGGCGGTTCATGCTTTCCCAAAGACGTGCAGGCGATGATTCATACCGGCAGCGAGCACAACCTTGATTTCGCACTTTTGCGCGCGGCGGAAGCGGTGAATTCCCGGCAGAAGCGGCTGATTCCCGCGCGCGTGAAGCAGCATTTCGGAGAAAACCTGAGCGGCCGCGCGTTTGCGATTTGGGGGCTTGCCTTCAAGCCGCGCACCGACGACATGCGTGAAGCGCCGGCGCTGGTGGTGATCGAGGAACTGCTGCAGGCGGGTGCGAAATGCCGGGTGCACGACCCTGAAGCGCTGGAAAATGCGCGCAAGATTTTTGGCGATCGCGTCACCTACCACAAGACCAACTACGAGGCGCTCAACGGCGCCGACGCGCTGCTGATTCTGACCGAGTGGAACGAGTTCCGGCATCCCAACTTTCAGCGCATCAAGGCCGAGCTCAAACAGCCGGTGATATTCGACGGCCGGAACCTGTATGATCCAGATCTGATGAAGGCGCTCGAGCTGCGGTACTACTCGGTCGGACGCCACCCGGTTTAGGTCAAGGACGCTTCGATGAGAATTCTGGTGACCGGCGGCGCCGGCTTTATCGGCTCGCACACGGTGGATGCGCTGGTCGCGTCCGGCGCCGGCGAAGTGTCGGTGCTGGACGATCTTTCCACCGGCAAGCGCAGCCAGGTGAACGCGAAAGCCACGCTCTATCAAACCGATCTGCGCGACGCCGCGGCGGTTGCGTCCGTCGTCGAGCAGGCGCGCCCCGAGATTATCTTCCATCTCGCGGCGCAGATGGACGTGCGGCGTTCGGTCGCCGATCCTGCGTTCGACGCGCAAGTGAACCTGGTCGGATTTCTCAACCTGATCGAATCGGCACGCCGCCACGGCTTGAGGCGCGTGATTTTTTCTTCGACCGGCGGTGCGATTTACGGCGAGCAGGACGAGTTCCCGTGCACCGAAGACCATCCGCGCCGCCCGGTAAGTCCCTACGGCGTCGCCAAGCTGGCGACCGAAGCCTATCTGTTCTTTTACAAGGTCGAGTACGGAATAGACTACCTGGCGCTGCGCTTCGGAAACGTTTACGGACCGCGCCAGGATCCGCACGGCGAAGCCGGCGTAGTTGCGATCTTCTGCGGACGAATCCTCGACGGTAAACCCGTGACGATTTACGGCGACGGCACGCAGACGCGCGACTACGTTTACGTCGGCGACGTGGTGCGGGCCGTGGTCGCGGCGGCGAAATCGAGCGCGTCGGGAATCGCGCTCAACATCGGCACCGGTGTCGAGACCAACGTGAACGATCTTTATTCCACGCTCGCAGGCATCGCCGATTTCCCGACCCGGGCGGAGCATGCGGCGGCGCGTCCCGGCGAACAAAAGCGCTCCGTCATATCGCCGGCGCGCGCCGCGCGGGAGCTTGGCTGGCGTCCCGAAAAGAAGCTCGCGGACGGACTCGAAGAGACGTTCAAATATTTCAAGCAGCAGCGCGCCCGCTCGAGTTGAAATGACCGAAGCCGCCTCGATTCGCAATTTTTCGATCATCGCGCATATCGATCACGGCAAGTCCACGCTGGCCGATCGAATCCTCGAGCGCACCGGCGCGCTCACGCTGCGCGAGTCGAAGGATCAGTTCCTGGACTCGATGGACCTCGAGCGCGAGCGCGGAATCACGATCAAGGCGCGCTCGGTGCGGCTCAATTACACGGCCAAAGACGGAAAAGGCTACGTGCTGAACTTGATCGATACGCCCGGTCACGTCGATTTTGCCTACGAAGTTTCGCGCAGCCTGGCCGCGTGCGAGGGCGCGCTGCTGGTGGTCGATGCGAGCCAGGGTGTCGAGGCGCAAACGCTCGCCAACGTTTATCTCGCGCTCGATCACGGGCTCGAAATTATTCCGGTGATCAACAAAATCGATCTGCCCAGCGCGGATGTCGAGCGCACCAGGCATCAAATCGAGGAAATCATCGGGCTCGACGCCTCCGAGGCGATTCTTACCAGCGCCAAGGAGGGCGTGGGCATCGACGATGTCCTCGAAGCGATCGTCGCGCGAATCCCGGCGCCCAAGACCACCGGCGACGATGCCGTCCGCGCGCTCATCTTCGACAGTTGGTACGACGTGTACGAGGGCGTGATCGGATTGGTCCGCGTCTTCGGCGGCGAACTCCGCGTCGGGATGAAAGTTCGGCTGATGGGCACCGACAAGCTGGGTGAAGTGATGCGTTTGGGGCATTTCACGCCGCACGAAACGGCCACCGGCGCGCTCGGTCCGGGCGAGGTCGGCTTTGTCGTAGCGGGAATCAAAACCGTCGCGGACATGCGGGTGGGCGACACGATTACCGATGCGGACAATCCCGCGGCCGCGCCGCTGCCGGGCTTCAAGGAATTGAAGCCGATGGTGTTCGCGGGCCTGTATCCGACCGAGGCGAATCAGTACGGCGCGCTGCGCGACGCGATCGAAAAGCTGCGGCTCAACGATGCGAGCCTCATCTGCGAGCCCGAGACCTCGCAGGCGCTCGGCTTCGGTTTTCGCGCCGGATTCCTGGGCTTGCTGCACATGGAAATCGCGCAGGAGCGCCTCGAACGCGAATTCGGAATCAACCTGATCGTGACCGCGCCGACCGTCGCCTACCAGGTGCGCACTGTTTCGGGCGGGCTGATGACGGTGGACAATCCCGCGCATCTGCCCGATGAGAACACGATCGAGGCGATCGAGGAGCCGTTCATTCTCACTTCTATCCACATGCCCGAGGAGTACCTCGGCGCGGTGATGAAGCTGTGCGAAGACCGGCGCGGCATCCAGCGCGATCTGCGTTTCCTGGGTGAAAAGCGCGTGATCCTGCACTACGAATTGCCGCTGGCCGAGATCGTCTTCGATTTTTACGACCGGCTGAAATCGGTGAGCCGCGGATACGCCTCGTTGGACTACGAGTTTCTGGACTTTCGTGCCGGGCCTCTGGTTAAATTGGACATTCGAATTAACGGCGAGGTGGTGGACGCGCTTTCGATTATCGTGCATCGCGACAAGTCCTACGAACGGGGCCGGGCGTTGTGCGAAAAGATGCGCGAGTTGATTCCGCGCCAGATGTTCGAAGTCGCGATTCAAGCCGCGATCGGCTCCAAGATTATCGCGCGGGAATCCGTCAAGGCGCTGCGCAAGAACGTCACCGCCAAGTGCTACGGCGGCGATATCACGCGAAAACGAAAGCTGCTCGAAAAGCAAAAGGAAGGCAAGAAGCGGATGAAACAGGTGGGGCGGGTCGAGATTCCGCAAGAGGCTTTCCTGGCCCTGCTCAAGGTCGGGGAGTAGGGCGATCGTGGCCGAACCAGCGCGTAACATTCCCAAAGCACCGCCGCAAACCGCCGGCGAGACCGCCAATCGCGCGCCCGCGCAGAAGTCCGTCGCCCGCGAGTATGGCGAGGCGATGTTCATCGCGCTCGTGCTCGCGATCTTCATCCGCACCTTCTTCCTGCAGGCGTACAAGATTCCGTCGGGCTCGATGGAACCGACGCTGCTCATAGGCGACCACATACTGGTCAACAAGATTGTTTACGGGCTGCGGATGCCGGACTCGATTTTCGGCCTCGCGGTCCCCGGCCTCCCATTGGGCGAGTACTTTTTTCATCTCGCGCCGGTGCATCGCGGCGACGTCGTCGTGTTCGTCTTTCCGCCCGATCGCAGCAAGGATTTCATCAAGCGCGTGATCGGCGTCGCCGGTGACACGATTGCAGTGAAGAACGGCGTCGTCTGGCTCAACGGTTCCGAGATGCCCGACCCGCACCGCCACTTCGAGGTCGCCGCGCAGGATCGATCGCCGGTCTCGCCGCGCGACAACTTCGGACCCGTAACCGTCCCGCCGGGCAAGCTGTTCATGATGGGCGATAATCGCGATCGCAGCTACGACAGCCGCTTTTGGGGCTTCGTCGATCTCAACGATGTCGAGGGACGCGCCACGATCATCTATCTGCCGTGGAATGAGGAGAAGGCGGACAGCGCCTCGACCCTGAGCGACATCTTCTTGTGCTTCGAGTACATCAGATGGAATCGGCTCGGCATGGTCGTGCACTAGACCGAAAACCGAAAAGGGATATCAGGTGGCGGACGAAGCGGTAAACCGGATTGGCGCGATCCTCGAGGAGCTGGGGCGCGATTCGATCTTGTGGTCGAGGCAGTCTCGGGTTTCGGCGGACGCCTGGACACGCTGCGCGACGAGATCTTCGAACAGTTCGCGGAAGTCGGCGGGCAGATCCGCTTCCTGTCCGAGCAAATTGCCGAGAATCGCCTGGGTATCGTCGCCACGCGGGACGATCTCGGTGCTGAGATCGTGCGGCTGGGCGAGGCGCTGGGCAAGGCGCGCATCGAGTTCCGCGACGAACTGGCCGCCGCTGAGAAGGGACTTCGCGGCGATTTTGCCGCCCGCGCCGTCGAGTTCCGCGAAGAAGCCGTGCGCGCAGTGGCGTCCACCGGCAAGCAGGCGACGGCCTCCGGCGGCGAGACGACTAAGATTCTCAAGCGGGAAATCGCAGCATCGGCGGAAATGGCCGCGAAGAAACTCGGCGCCGAACTCAAGCAAACCAGCAAATCGCTGGCCAATCTCGCGCGCAAGTTCGACCGCTTCGACGACCGGATTACGGTTCAGACCCGCGACCAGGATCAACGCTTGAGAAAACTCGAGCGCAAGCGCGGCGCGTGACTCGCGTCGCGCTGCGCTGCGGGATTGAGCGCGGGGTTGACCGCACTCTTTCGCGATCGTAAATTCTAGTCACCTTTAACCCGCTACTGAGATAGCGAAAAGGGACGACAATGAAAGTGTACATTTGCGGACCCGGCTGTTTTCGCAGTCGGGATTTTTTTTGGGCGTCGCGATGAGCGCCGCGCCCAACGTCGCACTCGACGCCGCTCAGCTCGGGCGCTCGCTCAAGCGGATCGCGATGGAGATAGCCGAGCGCAACGGCGGCGCGGACAACATCGTGCTGGTCGGAATCGTCCGGCGCGGCGCCACGCTCGCCGAACGGATCGCCGACGAGTTGCGCGCCAACGGCCGGCGCGAGGTCCCCGTCGGTACGCTGGACATCTCTTCCTACCGCGACGACGGCAAGGGCCTGCCCGGCGATCCCCGGCTAATCGGCCGCGACATTCCGTTCTCGCTCGACGCCAAGCGTGTCGTGCTCGTTGACGACGTGCTCTACACCGGGCGAACCGTGCGCGCCGCGCTCGACGCGATCTCCGATCTGGGCCGGGCGGAATCGGTGCAGCTCGCCGTTCTGGTCGATCGCGGCGAGCGCGAGCTTCCGATTCGCGCCGACTACGTGGGCAAGAACATCCAGGCCCCGCACGGCCAGCGCGTTTACGTGCGGCTGGCTGAGATCGACGGCGCGGACGCGGTCGTGGTCGGCAACGCAAGATGAGGTCGAACCTTCGAGCGCGATGAGGGACGAACGTACCATGTCACGGCTGGCAAAATTTGACGTCGTTTCGATCGAGGACCTCGAGACCTCGGACATCGAACGCGTGTTTGCGCTCGCCGACGGCTTTGCCGCCCAGCTCGCGCACGGCGATCAGATTACCACCGCCGCCGGACTGATCATGGCGACGCTGTTCTACGAACCCTCCACGCGCACCCGGCTCAGCTTCGAGTCGTCGATGCATCGCCTCGGCGGCGCCGTGATCAGCTCGGCCGACATGCACGCGAGCTCCGCCGCCAAGGGTGAGAGTCTGGCCGATACCGTGCGCGTCGTCGCCGGCTATGCCGACCTGATCGTGCTGCGCCATCCGCATGACGGCGCCGCGCGCGTGGCCGCGGAGTACGCGCCATGCCCGGTGCTGAACGCGGGCGACGGCAGCCGCGAGCATCCCACGCAGACGCTTTGCGATCTCTACATTCTGCGCAAAAAGAAGGGCCATCTGAAGGGACTCACGGTCGCGCTATGCGGCGACTTGAAGTTTGGCCGCACGGTGCATTCGCTGATCTACGCGCTCGCGCGTTTCGGCGCGAACATCGTCGCCGTGCCGACCAGCGGAATGGACGTTCCGGACTACGTCCTCGAGCGGCTTGCCGCCGAGCGCAACTACAGCTTGTCAACCGTCACGATGGATGAGCTCAAGTCGTTGGCGGGCGGGCTCGACGCTCTTTATCTGACCCCCAGCGCGCCGCATCAGATGGCGCTCTTTACCGGCGACGGCGCCGCTTCGACAAATCCCGGCGGCCGAGCCTCCGGCCGCTCTCGATGCGTTCTACGTCACGCGCTTGCAGAAGGAGCGCATGTCGGGAAAGGAGGCCGGTCCCGCGGAGTACGTCCGCTTCGACGCGCGCGCGCTTCGCACCAGCCGCACGCAGGAAGCCGTCGTGATGCATCCGCTGCCGCGCCTCGGCGAGCTGGCGTACGAGCTCGATGCCGATCCGCGTGCGGTTTACTTCGAGCAGGCTGCGGCCGGCGTGCCGGTGCGGATGGCGTTGATCGCATTGCTGATGGAGAAAGCCGCCGGCGCATCCGCCGGTCCGCGGCCGATGGCCGAGCCGATTCGCTTCAAGGCCGAGCCGCCGCCGCGATGCTCCAATCTGAACTGCATCACCGCGATTCGAGGGCGCCTACCTGGCTCCGCGATTCACGCTCGGGCGCAGCATCGATACCACCGTACTCGCGCTGAAGTGCGGCTTCTGCGAACGCGAACTGAAGATCGAATACGTCGGTCATGCGCGATCGCATCGCTACTATCGCTTCGACGAAAACCTGCAAGGCTATGTCCGCCAATGGATCGAAGAAGGCTCGCTGGCCGTATTCGACAGCGTGAAGCAGGCCGAAGAGGCCGGCTACGAGCCCTACCGGCGCGGTCCGCAGCGCGAAATTATGAATGAAAAGGAAGTCGTCGGTGCGATCGAATCGCTCGCCGACCAGGTGATTGCCGACCTCCACGATATGCCGGCGGTGTCGATTGTGGGCGTCGTCAGCCACGGCGCGATGCTCGCGCTTCGGCTGCGCGACCTGATCGGACTGAAGACCGGCGTTCTTCCTCCGTGCGCGGCGCTCGATGCGTACAAACCGGCTGACGCGTTGCATCCGATCGACGGCGCCGAGAATTTCAGCGTCGAAGACCGCACAATAATCCTGGTCGACGACGTGATTAACAGCGGCTGGACCGTGCAACGCGCGATGGCGACGATCTGGCAGCGCGGGCGTCCGGCTGCGGTCAAACTGGCGGTGTTGATCGATCGCGGCCATCGCGCCGTCCCGATTCGGCCAAACTATGTCGGCAAGAATATCCCGACCTCGCGCAGCGAGCGCGTGCAGGTGCGGCTCGCCTCGGCCGGCACGGACGAGCAAATCGCACGATCGCGTAATGATCTATTCGATCGTCGAACCGCTGAAAGAACCCGAGGCGGCGCATTGAACTCAATCCTGCTCAGAGGAGGACGGGTGATCGATCCCGCCGGCGCACTCGACGGACAGTATGACTTGCTGGTGCGCGACGGCGAGATTGCAGCGGTCGAACGGGCCGGGACTCGGATAAACTTTGCACGATGCAAGTTTGATTGATGCGAGCGGATGCTGGATCGTGCCCGGGCTTATCGATCCGCATGTACATTTGCGCGACCCCGGCTTCCCCGAAAAGGAAACGATCCTGACGGGTTTGCGGGCCGCGGCGGCCGGCGGCTTTCGCGACCGTGGCGGCGATGGCGAACACCTCGCCGGTCAACGACAGTCCCGCGATTACGCGCTACATGCTCGAGCGCGCCGGGAAAGCCCATTGCGCGCGGCTGGTGCCGGTTTCAGCGGTCACGCAAGGGCTGCGCGGGATCGAGCCGGTGGATTTCGCCGCGATGGTTGACGCGGGTGCGCGCCTGTTTTCCGACGATGGGATTCCGATCGATGATGCGGCGGTTCTGTCGCGCGCGTTGGATGAAACCATGCGGCTTGGATACGCGGTTGCGCTGCATGAAGAGGATCGCGCGCTGTCATGCGGTGGAGCGTTGAACGTCGGTGCGGTAGCCGAGCAGTCTGGGCGTCAGCGGCTATGCGCATTCGGCGGAGCCGCAACGCGTGCGGCGCGATCTCGCGATAGCGATCGGCTCGGGCGCGGCGGTTCATGTCGCCCACGTATCGACCGCCGAGTCACTCGAACTCATCCGCGCCGCGCGCCAACGTGGCGCGCAAGTCACCTGCGAGGTGACGCCGCATCATTTCACCTTGGACGAAAGCGCCGCGCTGACCTGGGGGCCGAACGCGAAAATGAACCCGCCGCTTCGCAATCGCGACGATGTCGAAGCGCTCCACGCGGCGATTCGCGACGGCACCGTTGACATGATCGCGACCGACCATGCGCCGCACGATCCGAAATCGAAGCGGATGGAGCAACTCGGCGCCTTTTTCGGTCCGGGGCGCCACGCCGGCGCATCTCGAGCACGACGCAGCCGAGCTATTCGCGCACGCGGCAAACGGAGTCGTGGGTCTCGAGACCTCGCTCGGACTTGCGCTCGACCTGGTGCATCGATCGTTGATCGAACCGGCGCGCCTGGTCGAGATGATGTCGCTCAATCCCGCGGCGCTGCTGCGGCTGAAGGCAGGTACGCTTGCGGTTGGCGCGACCGCGGACATCACGGTAATCGATCCTAATCTCGAGTGGACCGTTGCGCCGGAGAAATTTCTGTCAAAGAGCCGCAACACTCCGTTCGCGGGGATGCGGCTGAAGGGCAGGGCGGTGCTGACTATCGTTGCGGGCGAAATCGTCTTCGACGGCGAGGAAGGCGTAGCGGATCGATGAGCAAGGGACGCGAAGCGATACTGGCGCTGGCCGACGGGCGAATTTTCCGCGGCCGCGCATTTGGCGCGGTGGGCGAGACCGTGGGCGAAGCGGTCTTCAACACCGCGATGACCGGCTACCAGGAAGTGCTGACCGACCCGTC
The DNA here is from genome assembly GCA_963743865.1 of uncultured delta proteobacterium. Classification (GTDB taxonomy): domain Bacteria; phylum Desulfobacterota; class Binatia; order Binatales; family Binataceae; genus Binatus. The sequence continues at coordinate 1,342,962 of CAVURG010000006.1, read as the reverse complement.
GTACAAGGGCCAGCTGGTCTGCATGACTTATCCGGAAATCGGCAACGTCGGAATCAACGCCGAGGACGCAGAGTCGCGGCGCCTATACCTGGAGGGTTTCATCGTCAAGGAATACTGGGAGCGGCCGTCGAACTGGCGCTCGGAAATGGCGCTTGGAAAGTACCTGGAAGAGGCGGGCGTAGTCGGTATCGAGGGCATCGACACGCGCGCGCTGGTCCGCCATTTGCGCACGCGCGGCGCGCAGGAAGCGGTGATATCGAGCGTCGATCTGGACCCCGAGTCGTTGGTGCGCAAGGCCAAGGCGTCGCCGGGACTGATCGGCCGCGACCTTGTGAAAGAGGTCACCTCCGCCGAGGCCTACGACTGGGACTTCGGGGATTGGAAATTGGGGCGCGGCCACGTCCGCATCAGCCACGAAGCGATGCGCGATGCGCCCACGATTGTCGCGCTCGACTACGGAATCAAGCTGAACATTCTGCGCCGGCTGGTCGCGACCGGCTTTCGCGTGAAGGTGATCCCGGCGGCGTCGAGCGCCGAGCAGATCCTCGCGCACAACCCCGACGGAATTTTCCTGTCGAACGGACCCGGCGACCCCGCGGCGCTGCCGTACGCTTACAGAGCCATCGCGGGCGTGTTGGGCAAGAAGCCGGTGTTCGGCATCTGCCTTGGCCATCAGTTGATCGGGCTGGCGCTGGGCGGCAAGACTTACAAGCTCGATTTCGGCCATCATGGCGCCAATCATCCGGTGATGGACTTGCGCACGCGGCGCGTCGAGATCACGGCGCAGAACCATGGCTTCGCGGTCGATGACGAGTCATTGAGAAGACGCGCGAAGCTTTCCCACCTGAACCTGAACGACAACACCGTCGAAGGCCTGCAGGGAACCGGAGTGCCGTTCTTTTCCGTGCAGTACCATCCCGAGGCCTCGCCCGGGCCGCACGATTCGAGCTACCTGTTTGCGCGATTCAAGAAACTGGTCGAAGCGTTCCCGCGTTACGGCGCGGAGGCGCTGGACCGGGTCCTTGCCGCCGAGGCATCGGCGCAATGACCAGATCAACGCATCGACTCGATTCAGGTTCGACCTATTGGGACTACCAAGTTGCCGCTTCGTAAAGATTTGAAATCGGTGTTGCTGATTGGCTCGGGGCCAATCGTCATCGGGCAGGCGTGCGAGTTCGATTACTCGGGCACGCAGGCGGTCAAAGCGCTGCGCGAGGAAGGGCTGAGGCTCGTCCTGGTCAATTCGAACCCGGCGACGATAATGACCGATCCGGACCTGGCGGATCGCACCTATATAGAGCCGATGACGCTGGCGGTGCTGACGAAAATCATCGAGCGCGAGCGTCCGGACGCGATCCTGCCGACCGTCGGCGGGCAGACCGCGCTCAACCTGGCGATAGAGCTTGCCGAGGCGGGCGTACTCGATCGATTCAACTGCGAACTTATCGGGGCGAAGCTCGGGGCGATCAAGAAGGCCGAGGATCGCGACCTGTTCAAGCAGGCGATGTTGAAAATCGGGCTCGAAGTGCCGCGTTCCGCCATTGCGCGTTCGGCGGCCGATGGCGAGCGGGTGCTGGGCGAGCTCGGCCTGCCGGTGATCATCCGGCCGTCGCGAACGCTGGGCGGCACGGGCGGTTCGATCGCGCGCGAACTCGACGACTATCGCGCCAAGGTGGCGTACGGACTCGAACAATCGCCGAGCCACGAAGTGCTGATCGAGCAATCGGTCGAAGGCTGGAAGGAATTCGAACTCGAGGTGATGCGCGACACGGCGGACAACGTCGTGATCATCTGCTCGATCGAGAATCTGGATCCGATGGGCGTGCACACGGGCGATTCGATAACGGTGGCGCCCGCGCAGACGCTGACCGACAAGGAATACCAGATCATGCGCGACGCGGCGATTCGCATCATCCGCGAAATCGGCGTCGACACCGGCGGATCGAACATCCAGTTTGCGATCGAACCGAGCACCGGACGGATGGTCGTGATCGAGATGAACCCGCGCGTGTCGCGCAGCTCGGCGCTGGCGTCGAAGGCGACCGGATTTCCGATCGCCAAGATCGCGGCGCGGCTGGCGGTGGGCTACCGCCTCGACGAGATTCCCAACGACATCACGCGCATGACGCCGTCGTGCTTCGAGCCGACGATCGACTACGTGGTGACCAAGATTCCGCGCTTCACCTTCGAGAAGTTTCGCGGCGCGGCCGACGAGCTGGGGCCGCAGATGAAGTCGGTCGGCGAGGCGATGGCGATCGGGCGGACCTTCAAGGAGTCGCTGCAGAAGGCGCTGCGCTCGCTGGAAATAGGCTCGCATGGGCTGGAAAGCGGGCTCTCAAAGCCACCGAGCGCTGCACGCGGCGGCGCAAATCCGCGCGCAGCTCGCGACCGCCAGCAGCCACCGCCTGTACCATCTGGCGGACGCGCTGCGGCTGGGGATAACGCGCGGCGGAAATTTACCAGCTGAGCAAGATCGATCCGTGGTTTATCGACGCGGTCGCGGAACTCGTGGCCGAGGAAAAGCGCGTCGCGCGCGAGCCGCTCGGCGCGGCATACTTCCGGGAGTTCAAGGCGATGGGATTTTCCGATCGGCGAATCGCGGAGCTGCGCGGGATCGATGAAGCGGCGGTGGCGTCGGCGCGGCGCGCAGGCGGGAGTACCCCGGTGTTCAAATCGGTGGACACCTGCGGCGCGGAATTCGAGGCGTTCACGCCCTACCTCTACTCGACTTACGAAGGCGAGGACGAGGCGCCGCCGACCGCGCGCAAGAAGGTGATCATCCTGGGCGGCGGACCGAACCGGATAGGACAGGGGATCGAGTTCGACTACTGCTGCGTGCACGCGAGCATGGCGCTCAAAGAGGGCGGCTTCGAAACGATCATGGTCAACTGCAACCCCGAGACCGTCTCGACCGACTACGACATCTCGGATCGCCTGTACTTCGAGCCGCTGACGTTCGAGGACGTGATGGCGATTGCGGAGCGCGAGAAGCCGGTCGGCGTAATCGTGCAGTTCGGCGGGCAGACGCCGCTGAAGCTCGCGGTGCCGCTGGAGCGGGCGGGCGTGCCGATTCTCGGGACGACGCCCGATGCGATAGACCGCGCGGAGGATCGCGAGCGATTCAACGCGATGGTGGCGCGGCTCGGGCTGCGGCAGCCCGAGGGCGTGCTGGCGCGCGGCCTGGAGGATGCGATCGCGGGCGCATCCAAGGTCGGCTACCCGGTGCTGATCCGGCCGTCGTACGTGCTGGGCGGCCGCGCGATGGAGGTGATCCCGAACGAAGAGGAGCTGCGCCGATACGTGACGCAGGCTCTGCAAGCCTCCGAGCGCCATCCGCTGCTGATCGATCGCTACCTGCAGGGCGCGATCGAAGTGGACGTGGACGCGATCGCCGACGGCGAGACGGTCGTGATCGGCGGAATAATGGAGCACGTCGAGCACGCCGGGATCCATTCGGGGGACAGCGCGTGCGCGATTCCGCCGACGACGCTGAGCGCCGCGATCCAGCAGGAGCTGATCGCGCAGACCAAAATGCTGGCGCGCGAACTCGGCGTGATCGGGCTGATCAATATTCAGTACGCGATTTACGGGGCGAAGTTTTCATCCTGGAAGTCAATCCGCGCGCGTCGCGCACGATTCCGTTCGTCAGCAAGGCGATCGGCGTGCCGCTGGCGAAGTACGCGGCGCTGGTGATGGCGGGGAAGAAGCTCAGCGAGATTGGGTTCACGACGCAGCGCGTGCCGGCTCACGTCGCGGTCAAGGAGTCGGTGTTTCCGTTCGGGCGATTCCCGGGCGTCGATACGATTCTGGGACCGGAGATGAAATCGACCGGCGAAGTGATGGGAATCGACACGACGTTCGCGATGGCGTTCGCCAAGGCGGAGCTGGCGGCGTCGTCGAATCTGCCGGATGGCGGGCTGGTGTTCATCAGCGTCCGCGACGAAGACAAGCGATACCTCGAGCCGATAGCGCGCGGGCTGGCTGCGATGGGATTCGATCTGATCGCGACGCGCGGGACCGCGAATCATATTCGAAATCTCGGGCTCAAGTGCGAACGCGTCAACAAGGTGCTCGAAGGCAGCCCGCACATAGTGGACGCGATGAAGGATGGGCGGGTCGCGATGGTCGTCAACACGCCGGACGCGAGCGGCACGAAGGATTCGTTCTCGATTCGGCGCACCGCGCTGGAACTTCGGCTGCCGTATTTCACGACGATGGCGGGGGCGAAGGCGGCGGTCGAAGGAATCTTCGCGCTGAAGCACGAACCCTTCGAGGTGCGCGCGCTGCAGGATTACCATCGGCAGAAGTAGCGGGCACGGCCGGCGGGGGAAGAACTTAATTGAATGCGAAACCCGGCGTGGGTTTCAGCAGGGGTGACCCCTGCACCTTAGTCAGGAATAAAAAAATAAAGATGCGGCCTGGCGGCCTGTTAGAAGGGGTAATAGGGCGGAAGCGCGGGGTGCTTGGAATCGACAGCCCGGTTGCCGCGATGGCGGGGATCGGTCCCAAGCGCGCGGCGGCTCTGGAAGCGCGCGGGATCGTGACCGCGGGCGACCTCATGTTTCATCTGCCGGCGCGTTACCAGGACTGGCGCGAGCGCACGCCGGCCGAAGATCTGCGCGCCGGAAACATCGTCGTCGTCGAAGGCGACCTCGGCAAGATTTCCGAGCGGCCGATGCGCGGTTCGCGGTGGCGCCGGCTCGCGTCGGGATGGCTCACCGTGGGCGGGATGCAGATTCGGGTCGTGTGGTTCAACCTGCCTGCTTACATGCGCGGCTATCTTCCGGGCGGCGAGCGCGTGTTGGTCCGCGGGCGAGTCGCGGCTGGGGCCGACGGCGGAATCGAGATAGTGCAACCGGAGTTGCATCCGCTGTCGGATGGCGAGCCGAAAGCGATCCGCCCGGTTTACCGTATCCCTTCGATAGTCGGGCAGCGGCTGTTCGCAAGCCTGGTCGCGCGCGCGCTGGTCGAGACAGGCGACTCGATCCGCGGAGCGATTCCCGACCAAGTGCGCGGCGAAGTTCCGGCAGTTCGCGACGCGCTCAGCTACATTCACGATCCGCCGCCCGATGCTGACTTCGAAGCCTTGGCGAACGGAGAATCGCGCGGCCATCTGGCGCTCGCATTCGATGAACTGTTCGCCTTCGAGCTGGCGCTTTCGATCGAACGCATCCGCAGCGCGCGCCGCGCCGGAATAGCGCTCGATGGCTTGCAGAGGCTCAGCGCGAGGATGACCGATGAGCTGCCGTTTGCGCTGACCGGATCGCAGTCGCGCGCGATCGAGGAAATCGGCGCCGACCTTGCGCGGCCGAATCAGATGAACCGGATGCTGATGGGCGACGTCGGCAGCGGCAAGACGATCGTTGCGTTCTGGGCGATGATCCGGGCGGTCGAATGCGGGCATCAGGCGGCGATGATGGCGCCGACGGAACTGCTCGCCGAGCAGCATTACCGGGGATTCGCGCGCGTGTGCGGACGGCTTGGAGTAAAGAGCGCGATCCTCACGGGGAGCGTGACGGGTGCGGCGCGCAGCGAGACCTTGCGCGGGCTCGCCAGCGGCGAAATCGGCGCCGTGTTCGGAACGCATGCGCTGATACAGGAGCGGGTGCGAATGCGCGGACTCGCGCTCGGCGTGATCGACGAGCAGCATCGATTCGGCGTTTTCGATCGCGCGAAGATGAAAGCATTGGGGCCGAAGGCGAATCTGCTGATGATGACGGCGACGCCGATTCCGAGAAGTCTGGCGATGAGCCTGTTCGCAAATCTCGACGTATCGTTTCTCGACGAACTGCCGGCGGGCCGGACGCCGATCTCGACCGAGATTTACGCCGAGGACGATATCGAGCGCGTGCATGAGGAACTGCGCGCCGAGATCGGCGGCGGCGGACGCGCGTACTATGTAGTGCCGTTTATCGAGGGCGACGAAGACGAAGCCAAGTCGGTATCCGCCACGGCGGCGCGCCTCAAGAAGGGGGCGTTGCGCGGCGCGAGAGTCGGCACGATGCACGGCAGGATGACTGCTGCGGAAAAGGATCGTGCGATGCGTGAATTTCGCGACGGCGCGATCGACATCCTGGTCTGCACGACGGTCGTCGAAGTGGGGATCGACGTGCCCGGAGGCGACGGTAATCGTGGTGGTCGCGGCAGAGCGCTACGGCCTCGCGCAATTGCATCAACTGCGCGGCAGGGTGGGGCGCGGCGAGAAGCCGTCGCGATGCTGCCTGGTGGCGTCGAGCGACGCGGACGAACCGGCGCTGGAGCGCCTCGCGGTCATGCGCGAAAGCATGACGGGCGCGGCGGTTGCGGAGGCCGACCTGCGGCTGCGCGGTCCGGGCGATTTGCTCGGCGCGCGGCAGACCGGGGCGCTGCCGCTGCGCTTCGTTCATCTGATTCGCGACCATCGCACGATCGAACGCGCGCGCAAGATGGCTGACGACTGGATCCGGCGCGATCCGTCGCTGGCGAGCCGGGAATCGGAAGGCGCGCGGGCGGCGGTCAGGAAAATGCTGGCGCTCGGATTCAGCCTCGGCGACGTAGGGTAGGGCGGCGCCCTATCGAGCGGTTGCCGCGGCGGCGGGCTCGATGCGCGCGGTGACGCCGCCTGATTCGATCGTGCTGGCGTTCCAAATGGCGGGCGCGAGAGTGTCGAAATAGTCCGCGCCTTGTCCGATCACGACCAGCACCGCCTTCGAGCGGGTATCGATGCGATGCGGGGTGGAGTCGCCGAGGATGCGATCGAGCAAAGTCTGATAGACGACGGCGAAGTCGGCCGGCCGTCTGCGCGTCGCTGAAGGCGAGCATCCAGATCACGTTCACGCCTCGGCTTTCCTGCAGGATGATCATGCGGTCCGCGGTCCATCGCGAGGCGAGTCCGAGTTCGTTGGATTGTTTGCCCAGATTGCGCTCGAGGATCACGCGCAGGAGCAGCTCGCCGTAAGTATCGTCGTCGGCTTTTTTCCAGCCGCTCATGATCCGGTCGTAGCCGGCGAGCTCGATTCGCGGCTGGAGGCGCGGGGCTGTCGAAGTAGAGCGCGGGATGCAGAATCTGGTGGCTGGACTGCGGCGGGTTGCGATAGAGCGCATCAACGCCGCGCCATCCGCCGCGGCGATAAGCCTCGGCGACGAAGCGGAGGCCCTCGGAATATTGGAACAAGAGCGGAACGCTGAGGCCCTCGGGCGTGCCGGGCGCCTCGGCGGCGAGCGCTTGCGGAAGGTTCTTGAGATTGTCAACCAGAGCGTCGGCGGTGCTGTCGTCCATCCTGCCCAGCGCGTAGGCGAACCCCGCCAGCGTCGCATCGCCTTCTGCGACAGACTTCAGCGCGAGCGCGCGATCGTCGTCGTCCTTCACTTTGTCGAGGCTCGATTCGAGATCGAAATTCTGATCCTGGAGCGCATGCGTAAGTTCATGCGCGAGCAGCATCTCGCCGCCGACGTCGCGCTGAATCATGAACTGAGCCGCGCTGTTCCAGATGCCAAGATCGGCGCCGCCTTCGACCAGAACCATTTCCTTGCCGTGCGGATCGTAAAAGCCCGCCACCTGGCTCCTTGAGCAGCTTGAGCGACTCGGCCTTGAGATCGATATGCGCGGGAAAGAGGCCGGTGAGCGCGCCGGCGACGCCATCGGCCTCGAGCTGGTTGTCGGTGTAGTCGCGCATCAGGTCGGCCTCCATCATGGCCTCGGCCTGGTCCGCTGACTTGACGACGAGCGGGACCGATTGCTTGAAGCGAAGCTGGCGGAGACTCTGGATTCCGGTCTCGATTTTTTCGGCCTGCCGCGAATTAATCCGGTCGCCGTTGACCAGCGAGTAGGCACAGCCCCAGGCAAAGACCAGGGCGGTGACAGCGCAGATTGGCCACCAGAGCCGTCGTGTGAAGCAGGTGGCTCGGCTGATCATTCGGTGACGATCACGACTGGAAGTCCAAAACGGGCGGAGTCGGACGCGCGCGCCTCGGCCGCGGAGCGAGTCGCGAAGGCGCCCATCCGTACACGGTAATAGCGGTGATGGTCGGCATCAAGCCGATCGACATGAACGTCGGCGTAGTAGGCAAGCAATTTGCGTCGCAACTGCTCGGCGTTGCGTTGCTCGGAAAATGAACCCATCTGGACGAAGTACCGCAGCGGCGCGCCAACGTCGCGAGAGCCGGCGGGCTTGCTGATCAGCGAGATACGAACGCGCGCGGTGCCGCTGATCGAGCATCCCGATCATGCGCGCGGCCTTGTGCGAGAGATCGATCTTGCGGCCCTTCAGGAACGGCCCGCGGTCCGTAATCGTCACTTCGACGCAACGACCGTTGTCGAGATTCGTGACCATCACGCGGCTGCCCAATGGAAACGCGACGGAGGCCGCGGTAAGTTCCTCCTGGTCGTAAACCGACCCGTCCGAGGTTTTGTGACCGTGGAATCCCGGCCCGTACCAGGAGGCCATCCCGACTACCTGGGGCGTCGGAGTTGGCTGAGGCACGGCGACAGGCGGTGGAGGCGGAAGCTGGGCCGGACGGGACGTCGCGCAGGCGGCGAAAAGCGCGCTCATTGCGATCGTCAAAGCAATCCGGCGAATGGCGCCGTGGTTTCGAATGCCGGACACGTCAACTAACCCAAGCAGGATTATAGGTACCCGGCATTGGCGGCATAAGGCCGCACCATGTTGACCGATGTCGGCCGGGACGCTTCGACAGCCGTCGATGGCGTGGTAGCATCTCGGATGTTTAACACAACCGCGGGATAAGGGCTGCGATGCTGCGCACGAGGCAGGAGCTGGAGGAAATAGAGGCGCGGACGCTGGCGCCGTATGCGATGGCGTCGCGGGCCAGTCGCGGCCGCCGCTTTCCCGAACCCGAACATCCGATGCGCACCGTCTTTGCGCGCGACCGCGACCGGGTTATCCATTCGGCCGCGTTTCGGCGGCTCGAATACAAGACCCAGGTCTTTGTCAATCACGAGGGCGATTACTACCGCACACGGCTGACTCATACGCTCGAAGCCGCGCAAATCGCGCGCACCGTAGCGCGGGCGCTGGGTCTCAACGAAGAACTTGCGGAGGCGGTAGCTCTGGCGCACGACCTGGGGCATACGCCATTCGGCCACGCCGGCGAGAAAGTGCTCAACGAGCTGATGACGCCGTACGGCGGCTTCGATCACAACGCGCAGAGCTTGCGCACCGTGGACTGGATCGAGATCCGCTACCCGAATTTTCGCGGACTCAATCTGAGCTTCGAGGTGCGGGAGGGAATCGTCAAGCATTCGCACTTCCAGAATCGTCCGGCAGCGCAGGAGTTTGACCCGAGCACATACCCATGCCTCGAAGCGCAAATCGTCGATCTGGCGGACGAAATCGCATACCTGGCGCATGATGTTGACGACGGATTGAAGGCGCAGATGCTGACGGTCGACGAGCTTAATCAGTCGGCGCTGTTCAGAGAATCGGCGGCGGCGGCGCGCGACGCGGATCCGGCGGCCGAGATGCGCGTGATCCGCTATCAGACCGTCATCAGGATGATCGACGCGATGTCCACCGATTTGATGACCAACCTCGCCGGCGAGCTCGAGCGCAGCAAGATCCGCAGCGTCGAGGACGTGCGCAAGGCGGGCAGGGCGCTGACGTGTTTCGGGTCCGCGGTGGGCGCGAAGGTCGAGGAAATCAAGCAGGTCATGCGCGATCGCCTGTATCGGCACTACCGGGTCAGCCGAATGACCGAGAAAGCGGGCAGGGTGCTGGCGCGGCTTTTCGAAACCTACATGACCGAGCCGCGCCAGATGCCCGAGCACGTGGTCGCGCGCGCGGAGCGCTACGGCGAGCCGATTTCACGCGCCGTGGCGGACTACATAGCCGGGATGACGGACCGCTTCGCGCTCGACGAATATCGCAAACTCTTCGATCCCAATGAGCGCGTCTGACGGACACAAACCGCCGGGAAGGATGCGCGCGCGGCGATCGCTCGTGATCCGGCGCAAAGATCACATCGGCGATCCGGTCGGGCTGGCATTCCTCGAGTCGCCGGAAACCAACGGCGACGCCGTTCTCGCACGGCTGCGCGAATATCTGGGCGACAAGCTGAAACTCGTCAAGGCGGAAGTATCGCACGGCGAGATCACCGTGGAAGTCGAATCGCGGGGATGGACCGAGGAGGGCGCGCGGATGGCCGCCGCCGCGCGCGATCTATATCAGAAGGGAGCCAGGCGCGCGGCGTTGTCGATGTATCGCGACGCGCTCGAACTCGACCCGCTGAACGCGGAGGCGATTTTGAGACTGGGCATGGCGCTTGCCGAGCAGGAAACATTTGCGCAAGCGTTCGACGCGCTCAAGCGCGCGCGTGAGTTTGGCGCCGACGGCATCGAGCTGCTGATCGCGATGGGGCGATGCGCGGTCGGGCTGGAGCGCGGCGCCGATGCGGTTGCGTACTACGAAGAAGCGCTTGAAGATCGAGCCGCGCAATTTCGTAGCGCGCAGGGCGTTGGGCGCGCTCGGCCGCACGCCGGCGACAACGAAACCCGGGAAGGAATCGGGCGCTGTACGGAGCGGCCGCGATTAGCTAAAACTGTGCCGAATTCACTTTTCACTGTTGACTGCTAACCGGGAGCATTCATAAGCAATGGTCAAGATCGTTTATTGCATCAGCAAGCTGCCGCGCCTGAGCAACGAGGAATTTCATCGCTACTGGCGCGACATCCACGGGCCGATCGCGGGCCGGATTCCAGGCTGCCGCAAGTACGTTCAGAGCCACACGATCCATCGCGCGCTCGGGGATCGCGAGCCTTCGTTCGACGGCGTCGCCGAGTTGTGGTTCGATGATTGGAAGGCGCTGGAGGCTGCGATGGCGACCAAGGAAGTGGCAGCCGCACTCGACGACGAACGCAAGTTCATCGATCATTCGCGCACGGCGTTCTTCATCGCCGAAGAGCATCACGTAATCTGAGCCGGAAAAAGAGAACAATCGAAACCCGGACCGATGGAGCACTTAATGATTTCAGGCCTTTTTCGATTTTCAGCCAGCCTGCGTAGTGGGGATTAGGTGATTGTTGACACTCAGGCCGGAATATGTTGAAAATGTTGAAGTAAGAGCGGATGGTTACTGGATTCATGTTCCTCGCCTGTCCTTTCTCAGTCGGAAACGAGTATGGAGTGACGATATTCCGCCGTCGCTGCTTCTGGTTTTGCGGTCGGATTAGTAGTAGCGCATCCGCTCGCAATGAGCGAGAACTGCCGACAATCCATTCACCGCAAAGGACGGTTGCCGATCGTGTTCCTCGCGTTTTCTGACGAGAGCGGATGCGGCGATCTCCAAGTGGAGCCGATTCTAGTGGTCGCGGCTTTTGTCATTAATCCAGATACCGCATGGAACGATGTGACGTGCGACATGGCATCAGCCGTCAAAGATTGGGTTCAGAAGGAACGGCAGGGAAATTTTGAATTCAAAGCCCGCGAGCTATTCAGTCATCTGGATAGGCCGGGCAATAAAGCGATGGTTACTGCCCTGGCGAAAATTCCCGCGAATAGATATCTCACGGTATACTATGGTGCAGTTCATCGGCAAGGCTTTATAGACAGGGCGAGTAAATTGCTTCTCGGTGGATCGTATCCCCATAAATTAAAGCCTGACGATTGGCTAGAGTTAACCCAAGCTCTAGCCTTCAGTCTTTGCGCTACACGACTGGAGGCGGCGTTCCGGCAATTTCTGCCGGAAGAGAAAGTTCTCTGGATTGCGGACAACGTAAAAGCCGCCAATAGCATGGCGACCTGCTTGCGCCGCTATCAAGGCACGCCGTTGATTAGCGGCATGGAAGGGACGCAGCTTGAGCACATTGCCGATACTATCTTTTTCGGCGATTCAAAAACATCTGGTATGCTGCAACTCGCCGACTTCTTCAACTATGTGATTAGCGGTTGGCTGATGAAGAAGCCAAAAGTATTGCCCTATTTCGAGCTAATGAAGAATCAGACTACATGGCCGGGATTCATCTGGGATGATCCGCGCGGCCAGATCACTAATCACTGACATCGCCGCAATAGGTATTCAGGTACCAATCGACTTCCTGATCCGGGGTCATTTTCGGCGTGCGGTAGATTTGATGAATCAAATCCATTGACCATTTCCGACGCGCAGTCCGCTCCGCTTGCGTGCCGCCATCACAATCGAGACCAAGACAAACGACATCGCGCATACTTTGCCAGTCTCTCTCCGCTGTGTCGCGCCAGCCGGCAACGGACCTGACTGCCGTTGCTAGTAATTGGCAACGATACCCAGACGGTGCACCTTCCTTGGGAGGCGCAGCATCCGCCCCAGCTCCCGCTGCGCGCGGGGACGCAGATCCGATCATGGTCAGAATCAGGGCGGCAAAGATGGTGCTCTTTTTAAAAGTAAACGTCGGGGTTCCCCATGATTATATGCAAGCCATTAAGGCGCTCTTGCAGCAAAGTGTATTTCTGTTGCGCATAATGATTGATTCCCGGCTTCACGCCGAACACAAGGCCGCTGCTGTGCAGAAATGCCGCTGACGCCTCTAAGGAGTAACCTACAAGAAGTTGGTTTGTGGTATTGACCCAAGCATCGACTCGGCCGATCCACTCCCGTGCTCGCTCTCCTTGGGTGGCGGGATCGGAGGAGTGGGGAACGTTCGTATATAGGCTCTCCCCATCCACAAGGGATTTGGATACCTGCGCGGATCGTCGCCGTATTCTGGCGTGGTGCCAAACTCTAATAATTTGTTCCCCACCTATAAGTGCCAACACCAGTATCTCGACGATAAGCATCGTGAGATCAAATGGGGTAACGCCGTTAAACATTCGCCTGATGGTATCCAGCATGATCGCTAGGACAATAAGGAGCCGGGAAATAAAGGGCCAGCTTTGGCGTTTACCATGTTGCTCTGGATAGACCGCTTCATCTGCTTGTCCACGCGAACGGATTGGCTCTTGCCACACGGGTACACCTGCGCTATTTTAGATTCAGAGCGCACGAATACCCTTCGTGGAATGGTGAGCGGCTAATTTCTGGCGAGATTGGCCGCTCTTTTTTTTGAGGTGCTCAACTCCTCCAATGGCTCATTGATTTTCAGTCTTTGGCGAACGGAAAAGCGGCTTGACCAGGCGCTTGAACTTTTCTGGATCTGCCTGCGCGAGTTCCCGCCTTAAGCTGTCGTCGCTTTCGCGCTGCTTCTCGCTGATAGATTTTTGCGGTTTCGATTTCTTTCGCGGCACGCCGAAAGCATAGCGCTTTCAGATCGACGCTTCCACTACTGGCTGCACGTCGTAATCAAATCCGCGAACATCGCCTCGTTATTCCGGTTGTTGAACCGGAATGAAAACTCGTTCAGGTAGAAGGGCAGATATTTCGCGCTGACGTTGTGGTATGTGCCGACCACGCCGCGCTTGAGCAGGCTCCAGAACGATTCGATTGAATTGGTGTGGACTTCGCCCCGGACGTACTCGCCGGCCGAATGCTTGACGGATTCGTGGCGCAGATTCCGATCGATGTAGTTGTAATCCTTGTTGTCATCGGTCGCGACCAGCGAAACTTTCTTGCTCACGACGTTGCGAACGAAACCCGCCAAAGTACGCGCATCCTGACTGCCGATCACCCGCGCCACAACATTGCCCTTGCGCTCGATTGCGCCAATGACGCCAATCTTTCCGTAGCGGTATCCGCCAGTGCCTAGCTCGCGCTGGCGAGCGGATTTCTGTGCGGCGTGGCGATTCCGATCTTTCCCGCCGATGTAGGTTTCGTCCGCTTCCACAACGCCGCTAAGCGGCTGGTACATATCGCCAGCCATCGCAGCGCGCCAGCGCATGCACATGAACCAGCTTGTGTGGTAATCGTGCGTGGATTTCTCCCCGAAGATCACGCGATGGATTTGCAGCGCGCTGATTCCCTTTTTGCTGGTCAGCATCAGGTAGCCGACTTTGAACCAGAGATTGAGCGCAATCTTGGTATCCTCGAAGATCGTTTTGCTGGTGACGCTGAAACGATAGCCGTTGCGCTTGTGACAGACGCCGACCTCGCCAGTCTGTTCGTTCACAGTCTCCGCGCCGCTCTTGCAAACCCAATGATAGGGCCGGGCTGCGAGCGCATAGACTTTCTCGCTCGCCTTGCATCGGGGACAGCGCACGCCATCGGGCCAGCGCATCTTGGCAAGGAAAGCGCGGCACTGTTCATCGGTTCCAAATTCACGGTCAAACTCGTTTATTGTCTGCATGTTTGGTACATTAGCAGGATTATGAATGAGTGTCAACAATCACCCAATCCCCTGCGTAGTTTACATAATACTTCTTATGCGAAGCTGCGCTACCTTAAAAGGATAGCAGCCATCGCCGTGTTCGTTGGCGCGATAGTGTTGATGGGCGTCGCCTCCCCGGCGCTCGCGCAGAACGCGTCCGACGCCTCCCCTGCCGGCGCCGGCGCGGTCGCGACGGATCCCGCACGCGACGCCGCGTTGAAGATTTGGCTGCAGAAGCACTTCAGGATTCCCAGTGCGGGACTGATCACGCTGGGCTCCGCGTTCAAGACGGAGATCGACGGACTGCTCGGGCGCCAGGTGGTCTTGAGCAACGAACAGGGACAGAGGATCGCCACCACCATGTTTTTCGACAAAGAGGAAAGCAAGGCGGTCATCGGCCAGTTTATCGACGTCAGCACGGACCCGTGGGGACGAGTCAACATGGGCGCCGTGAGCCTGGATGATCGGCCGACGCTGGGACCGGCGGACGCTCCGGTAACGATCGTTGAGTTTGCCGACTTCGAATGCCCGTTCTGCGCACACGCGTTCAGCGTGATCGAGACCCTGGTCAACACGACTTACAAGGGCAAGGCGAAGTTAATTTACAAAAATTACCCGCTCGACGCGCATCTGTGGGCGCTCCAGGCCGCCGAGGCGGCCGAGTGCGCGCGGCTGCAGAACCCTGCGGCGTTTTGGGAGTTCGCGCGCTACTTCTACACCAACCAGGGAACGATCAACCCGAAGAATCTGCAGGAGCAGGTGAACAAGCTGGCCAACGCTGACAAGCTCGACCAGCCTTCACTGAAGGCGTGCATGGATAGTCCGCAGACCGAGGTTCGGGTGAAGCAGGATCAGAACGACGGCAACTCCGTTCGAGTCAGCTCGACGCCGACCTTCTTCGTCAACGGAATACCGGTAGTGGGATTGCCCGACGCGAAGGTCCTGGAATTCGTGGTCAACTCGGAGCTCGGGGAAAAATCGCCGTCGCCCGCCGCGCACTAGTGGGCGGCGACCGGTTGCGGACCCGCCGCCGCGGCTGAACGCGGCGGCGGCAGCTCGGCGGGTGCGCCGAGCAGCGCCAGCGATTCCATTACGTCCTGACGCTGCTGCGCGAACGGGTGGGCGGCGAGGAAGCCGCGATACGCGGCGATCGCGCCCTGCTTGTCGCCCGATTGCACGAGCATCCGCGCGACGCCCAGCTGCGCCCTCGCCTGCTCCGGCCCGGAATCGGCTGCGGCTTGTTGATAAGCGCCGGCGGCTTTCTTCCAGTCCGCCATTCGCTCGTAAACCACTGCGAGGTTCGTCAGCGCGAGACTGCGGAACAGCGGGTCGCGCTCTTCGGCGAGAAATGCCACGAGCGCATCGCGCGCATTCGCCAGGTCGCCATCGGCCAGATACGCGCTCGCCATGTAGAAGCGCGCAAGCCGTCCGAGCCGGCGGCCCGGTTCTTCATCGGCGAGCTGCTGGAACTGCGTTTCGGCGGATTTGTTCTGGCCGGCCTTGAGCGCGGTGATCGCGCCGTAGAACCGGGCCGACGCAATGTTGTCGCGATGGCGCTCGTAGTAGTACACGCCAATCGCGATCGCCCCGACGAGGACGACGACGCCGGTTGAGATCAGCACCTGGGTGAGATTGTTGACCAGGAAATCGCGCGCGCTATCGACCAGCGTCGTCAGCTCGTCGGGCGCCTTGAGTTCCTTTTGGGTTATTTTACGGCGATGAGTAGTCGGCGGCATCGAATGCTCCAGCGGGCGCCGCCCGGCAGAGGATCAAAGGAGTTTAGCGCGCTCGCGGCTACATCTTGTATTTGAAATCCTCGGGCGACATCCGCTCGAGGATCTCGGACCATTTGTCGCGCGACACACCGGCGAGGTTCTGATCCGAAGTCTGCGGCTCGCCCTGGGATTCGTGGAGTTCGCTTGAAGCTTCGAGCACTTTCTTGGCCACGTAGATGGGCGACTTGGTGCGCAGGGCCAAGGCGATCGCGTCGCTCGGCCGCGAATCCATTTCGAGCGACTTGCCGTCGCGCGTCTTGACCTGAATCCGCGCGAAGTAGGTGTTCTCGCGCAACTCGGTGATCTCCGCCAACTCGACTGTCGCGCCGAACTCGGCCAGCAGATTGCGCAGCAGGTCGTGCGTCATCGGGCGTTGCGGCTTGATGCCTTCGAGTTCGGTGGCCATCGCGGTGGCCTCGAGCGGACCGATCCAGATATGCAGGTTGAGCTTGTTGTCGGGATCCTTGAGGACGACAATGGGCATCTTGGTCGAGGGGTCGAGCGTGATCCCGCCTACGATCATCAAAATGAAGTCTTCCCTGTGACCAGCCATAGACGGGCTCTTCAACCGTTTCTCTTCAGGCGCGCGCGGCTTCGAGTCGAAATCACGCGCGCCGCCTCGAGAACATATCTTGGCCCAAAGACGCCTTGTGGTCAACCGAGCAAGCTGCGCAGCCGCGAGGATCGAGTCCCTCAGCCTGCGACCAAGCGATCGACCACCCGATAAAGCTGGTTGAGATTGCGGCACTCTTCCACCAGGTCGCAGTGCGGGGCGTAGCGATCCATTTCGCTGTCGCCGAAGCCCCAGGTATTGCGGCTTTCAGGATTAAGCCAGATCACTTTTTTGGCGCGCTGGCGGATTTCACGCAAGCACCAATCGTGCGGGAGATTGTAATTGTTGCGCGCGTCGCCGAGCACGATGACGGTGGTGCGCTTGTTGACGGCGCCCAGGTGATCGGTGACGAAGTTGCGGAACGCGTAACCGAAATTCGAGTGGGCATAGACGTTGATGATATCGCCGGTGAGCGCGACGTCGAGCGCTTCCTTGGCGTCATTGTTGCGAAAGCACTCGGTTACTTCTCCGATGTCGGCGACGAAGATGAAGCTGCGCACGCGCGAGTAGAGATCCTGCAGCGAGTAAACGAACTGCAGCATGAAGCGCGACGCGTTGCGCACCGAATCCGAAACGTCGCACAGGATTACGACCTGCGGTTTCTCTTTCTTGCGCTTCTCGAAGCGGAGCTTGAACGGAACGCCGCCGTATTCGAGGTTCTGGCGAAGGGTGCGCTTGATGTCGAAGCGGCCCTTCTTGGAACGCTTGCGGCGCACGGTGATCACGTTTTTGAGACGCTGCGCCAGGCGCGTCACCGCCTCGTTCATTTTCTTGAGTTCCTCTTCCGTCAGGTAATAGAAACTCTTTTCGCCGATCTGGTTGAGGCGCTGATCTTCCTTCTGCTTGATGTCGCGTTTCTCGCGCTCCATCCGGACGTAGCGGCGGATGATGTCGTCGAGCGCCTTGAGGCGGCGCTCGAGGTACTCCTCCATCCGGGCCTTGAGCTCGGCGCCGATATCCATCTGCTCGAGCTGCTCGCGCAGTTGCTTGATCTCGGCTTCGATCTTGTCCAGTCCGAGCTGGCGCGCGAGCGCGCGCGCAAAGTAGTGCTCCTCGATCGTGCGCTCGATCCCATTGAGCTTGACGGCGCGGGCGGCCTCTCGGATTTTCCGCTCCATCTCGCCTGACTTGTTCTGCAGCAATTGCTTTGCCAGCTCGGAGAGATTCTTGCCCTCTTTCTGAAGCATCTTCTCGACTTGATCGAGGAACTTCTGGAATTCCTGATCGGACATCGAGAGCGCGTTCTGCACCGCCTGGCTCGCCTGCTTGATAATCTCGCCGAGGCCGGAAAAGTAGATATCGAACAGTTCCTCGAACACCGGCAATTCGCTGGCCCGCTTGACCATCGTGGCCCGCAGCGCGGCGCGAAACGCATCGCGCTCGGCGAGGCCGGTGACTTCGGAAGCGCTGAACGCGTCGAGCGTCTCCGCCAGCGAGACGCGCACACCGTTCTCGCGCAGCAGGTTTGCAAATTCGACGAGCTTCTCTTGCATGGTGTTGTGGCGCCCTGCCCCGCTACCCGCTTGAATCTTCGAGATTCTTCGCCGGGCTCAGGATGACCGCTCGGACCCGCCTCGCGGTCAATTTAGGAGATCCTTGTCGCTGCCGGCCTCGGTGCCGCGACGCGCGCGCACACGGCGCACGTAGTCCTTGAGCTCTTCCTGCGCCTTGCGCACATCGCCCTCGTACTTGACGATGGTGTCGAGCGTCTCGGTGACCAGTTCCTGATCGAGACTGTTCACGTTGAGCAGCGTCAGGGCCTTGACCCAATCGAGCGTTTCGCTGATGCCGGGGGTTTTCTTGAGATCGAGTTTGCGCAGCGATTGCACGACGGTGACGACTTCCTCGGCGAGTTTGGCGGCGGCCTCTGGGACCTTGAGCTTGACGATCGCAAGTTCCTGCGCGCGATCGGGAAAATCGATGTACAGATGCAGGCATCGCCGCTTGAGCGCGTCGGACATTTCGCGCGCGTTGTTCGAAGTCAGCACGACCAGCGGAATGTGCTTGGCCTTGAGCGTGCCGAGTTCGGGCACGGTCACCTGAAAGTCGGACAGCAGCTCGAGCAGGAACGCCTCGAACTCGGCGTCGGCCTTGTCGATCTCGTCGATCAGCAGGACCGACGGCTGCTCGCTGGAAATAGCCTTGAGCAGAGGGCGCGGCAGCACGAAGCGCTCGGAGAAGAAGACTTCGTCCTGCGCGGCGATTCGATCGACCGCCTCGGTCAAGCCCTTGGCGCCGACCAGCACTTCGCTGATTTTGTCCTTGAGAATCTGGGTATAGAGGAGCTGCTTGGCGTACTCCCATTCGTAAAGCGCCTTGCCCTCGTCGAGGCCTTCGTAACACTGAAGGCGGATCATCTCGAAGCCGAGCGACGCGGCCAGCACCTTGGCCAGGTCGGTCTTGCCGACGCCGGCGGGGCCTTCGACCAGGATGGGCTTGCGCAGTTCACTTGCCAGGTAGATGACGGTCGCGATTCGCCGGCTGGCGATATAATTGTTCTTGGCGAATCGCTCGATTACGTCCTCGATCGATGAAAACATCCATCCTCCTCGACGCCGGAAGCCCAAGGGCCGCGCCCTGCGCGAATCAGATTAAATATCACGGCTGGTTGAGCCGAGGAAACCGCAGGGGTGACCCCTGCACCCAGTATTAAGGCCGCCCGCCGTTGGCGGGCAGCGGCGCCCTCGCCGGCCCTGACGCAAACGATTCTATCAAAGTCTGGTCGCGCGCAATGGCAGTCAAATTCTTCGGAAGTCGCCGGAAATGGTGCTGTCCTGCTGGGGTTTTGAGAAAAATGTTTCACGTGAAACGTTTTTTAGTTGGGGATTATGCTAGTGTTGACTCCACTGCGATAACGCGCTAGTATCGCGGGCATGAAGACATTAGCCGAATTCGATGCGCTGCTGCCGGATGAGGAAGCCTGCAAAAAGGCGCTGGTTGCCACGCGCTGGCCCAACGGTGTGCGCTGCCCGCGATGCGAGAACGACAAGGTATGGGCGATGCCAGCGCGTCCCTATCACTGGGTGTGCAAGAGCGGCGCGGAGAGTACCGACAAAATGACTGGCGAAGTGCTGACGTGTGCCAAGAACGGCGGGTATCGCTTCAGCGTCATCACGCACACGATTTTCGAGAACACGAAAATCCCGCTCAAGCTATGGTTTAAGATCGGGTATTTAATCCTGACCGCGAAAAAGGGAATCAGCGCACTACAGCTTCATCGGATCATCTTCGGGGAAGACTCCACGCACGCATACCGCACTACTTGGTACGTGGCGATGCGCTTGCGCGCCGCGATGCGCGGGGACGTGATCCCGCCCTTGGGTAGCGACGGTGGAACGGTCGAAGTTGACGAAACATATATCGGCGGGAAAGAAATCAACAAGCATTGGGATAGGCGTCTCGGTAGGCGCGGGGCTGCGGCCAAAAAGGTGCCGGTCATTGGCGCGATTGCCCGCAAGGGGAACGTGGTCTGTCAGGCGCTCGACAGCATCGGTTTTGATACTCAGGCCGCGTTCGTCAAGCGCGCCGTCTCAACTAATGCAAAATTGGTCGCGACCGACGAACACAGCGGCTACCGGCATCTCGGCAAGATGGGATTTGCTCACGATACCGTCCAGCACAGCAATCACGTTTACGTGGTCGGCACGGTCCACACGCAGACCATCGAATCGTTCTGGTCGCTACTCAAGCGCGGGATCATCGGGAGCTATCATCACGTTTCGGATGCGTATTTGCCGCTGTATCTGAACGAATTTGCTTTCCGCTTCAACAATCGGAAAGACCCCGCTATGTTCGAGAAAATGCTTCAAACTGTCGAGCGTTAGCCATGTGAACCTCGCCGCGCTAAAGTGGCGACGTGGCGATCACCGAAAAAACGCGGCAAGCGGACGAGAAGTTGCGCGAGCAATTAAGGCACGTCGATCCGGCGAAGCTGAAAAAAGTGATCAAGGTGCTGGCCGGCACGCGCGACAAGCCGCATAAACGGCTCTCCACGAAGTCATGAGATGGGCGCCCCTACAGAGGTGTTTGAAAAGTCTCGGCTCATCCAGGTCGAAGACCTTGCGATCAAAACCTTGCTTTCCACGTTTGAGCAAAAGGCTCAACTTGTCGGCGAGCGCCTTCGGGAAACCTTTGACCGGATGAGGCTAGCACAAGTGAACAAGGCGCACGCTGCAATTCAACAAAAACAAGCTCAGCTTGGGCGGAGATTACTTACACTCCATAGCCATGCGATCAGCGGAAAGAGCGGAGCATTTTCCCGCGACCTTGACCGGATATTGCAGATTCAGCGCAACATCAAGCGCGATATGATTTTGCTAGACGGCCAACTGGACGAAATTCTCGGTCGTAACGACAAGCTGTGAATCTCCGCCACACTGCCGCGCTCGCGCTTGTGGGGCGGTATCTAATGATCCCGCCGACACAAGAAGCCTTAGATTCTAGTTGCTCTGGACATCCGACATCCAGCGTTTCCAGCTTCCTTCTTTCGCTATTGAGTCGAGAAACCGAAGAACAGCACCTTAATCGATGCGACCATGAAGGCTTGTTGTCTGTGCCTGAAGCGCCGTTATCGAAATGGAGCCAAGGTGGGGAATTTGAGACTTTGGCGGAATGCAAGACTGACCAGCAAAAGCCTTTTACAGAACAAGAGAAAGCCCTAGCCGGATTTACTTCATCGTTTACCGCCAAGTCGGGCATCTCTAAAGAAGATTTGATTCGTAGCGGCGAGCAAGGAATCGCGCTTTCTAAGTGCATCGCGAGCGACGATCCGCGGCTCAAGAACGACTGATAGTCCGGTATTCAGGTTCCGTATCATTCATCAGCGCACCCCCTCCACGAATAATCTCATAGAAGGGTTCCACAATCGGTCGCCAATCATAGAATTGTTCGAGAAGATGATTAGTGATTGTCGAGCAGCAGACATCCGCTAACTGAAGAATGAGTGATTCGTGTGAATGCCCAAAATAGATCGCATCAGCGATCCTCACTCGGTCATAGTTGGGTCTGACGTATTTGTAAGTTATCGGGTCATGGCCAGTCCCCTTAAGACTCCTGAGCCAAGGTAGCCCCACCTTAGTTGTCAGCTCTCTTTTGGGATCGCTATGATCAGCAATCCATAAAACATGTTCATCAATACTACTCGCAAAGTTATCGACGAGAGCCGCACACGCATCGAATGCTCTATCTGCGGCTGTAGGTTCTGTGGACCGACGCTTGGCGTCTTCGGGACGGTCCTTTATAGTCGGAACTGCCGGTTGCGTTTTTATCAGGTTGCCCCAACCCTGTCGGTCTACCGCGCCATAATAAATAGGGATGCGTTCATTGACGGTGATTGCGAGAATGCGGCTTAGAATATCTCGCGCTTGCGTAGCTTCTGGAATGTTTTTTCGAGCAGCGCTGTAGAAAAGACTTCCCTTTAATTCCCGCACCGGATTGTCTGGGCCGAATGGTGCATAAAGAAGAGTGGGCGGGCAATCCGCCCCGATCTTAGCCATCTCAGATTCTACGGCAGGCCAGCATTTATCAAGATTCATGATGCAGGCCGCGACCACAGAAATCGGCTCGCTCTCAATTGAGCCACACCCGCTCTCATCGGAATATGCAACTTTCAACTTTTTCGCTCCAACTAACCCGGTTGCGGTTCCGCGATACCGCTGATTCCCCTGATCAATATTCCGCTTTTCGGTAGTTGGAGTCAACATCAGTATAATCCCCTTTTAGTTCAGGAGAACGAATCACGAAGCAGGGGCGCTTAGAAATTCTCGGGCCATTTTCTGGCGCCATGAAACACGCGCAGGATCTCGACGGTCTCGCCGCGCACCCGGTACGGAACGACGTACGGCGTTCCGCTGAAAAGAGACGCAAAAAAAAAGAGCCGGGGTCCCTCGGCTGTACTCGGGATGACACAAAAGAAGCAGATGCGGCGCAGAACCCTCACCTGGCGGCCGCGTTGTGGCCGGCCGCCGTGTGCCCGTGGCACGCCCCGTGAAATAACGGGCGAGGTGAGATTCGAGAAATGGCTCTTGTGCAAAGGGGCGGCGGGCTGCCAATTTTGTATCGATGTGCACGCTGGCGATTTACTTTCAGGTGGCAACGATCCGCGAATTTCCGGTGGTGATCGCCGCCAATCGCGATGAATTCCTTGACCGCCCCGCTGGCGACCCGACCACCCTGCTCGAAAGCCCGCACGTGGTCGGCGGCAAAGATCTCAAGGCGGGCGGCACCTGGCTTGGAATCAGCGAGTACGGAATTGTCGCGGGGCTGCTGAACCGGCGCGCCGGCAACGGCGGCAATCCGCAGGCGCGATCGCGCGGGTGGCTGTGCCTGGACGCCCTGCGGCGCCGGACCGCGGCGGAAGCGGCGGAGTTCGCCGCCCACGAGCGCGGCTCCGACTACAATCCATTCAACCTGCTGATGGTCTCGCGGACCGAGGGGTTCGTCGCTTACAACCGCGGCGCGTCGATCGAAGTTGTCGCGCTCAAGCCCGGGCTGCATCTGCTGACCAATCTCGACGTGGATGATTTCGAATGCCCGAAGATAAGCGCGTCGTACGGCAAGTTCGCAGAACTCGGCAATCGCGCCGATTTCCAGCGCGATCCGATCGGACAGCGCGCCGCGCTGGCGGCCTTGCTGGCCGACCACAATACGCAGCTCGATCCGCGCATCGGCACCGCCGCGGTCGGACGGTCCAACGCGCTGTGTCTGCATCTCGATAATTACGGCACTCGCTCGTCGAGCCTGATCTTCATGCGCGGCGACAGGCCTGAAATCGCGCACTACTTCGCGCCGGGGCCGCCGTGCAAAACGGCGTACGGCCTCGCAATAGTGCCGCGCGCCCCGAGCCGGGGTCAGGGGCCGAAGTAAGCGGCGATGCCCGCCAGCAAGAAGCATCCGATCGCGATCAGCGCGGAGGCGAGAAAGATCGATGCAAAAAACGGCGGCTCGAACAGAAAAAACAGGATGAAGCCCGCGGCTATCGCGACGACGCTCGCGACTATCGCGAAGACCATGCTCACCGTGCGCAATTGCGCCATCGCGAATCTCCCCGCAGGCGGCGGCCGTGAATCAAAAGAATTCCCTTGACGCCGAGGCGCCTGCGAGTATACGCCGTGGGTTCATCGAACAGGTTGCCGTCGCCGGACGGGGACCGATTGGGAGTTTTGAATTGATGCACATTTGCCGTCCAATCTCGCGCCGAAAACCGATTGCCTGTCTGATTGCCACGGTCGGCATCGCTTTGGTAGCCGCCACGGCCCATCCAATCCACGCGCAACAGGGGCAGTCAGCGCTCAGCTGGCAACAACGCTTCCTCGGCATCATCCCGCTGGTCAAGCCCGATCCGAAAGACCCGGTGGTGGTCACCGTCAACGGCGTCCCGATTACGGCGGCGGAAATCGCCGACTACGCGAAGACCGAAGGGCGGATGATCAACGCAACCAGCACCGAGGAATCCAAGGCGGTGTTTCGCGATGCGGGCGAAAACCTGATCAACCGCGAGCTGCTGCTGCAGGAGGCGGAGAAACGCAAGATCACTTTTCCCGACGCCGAAGTGGCGCAGCGCGCGCGCGAGTTCCAGATTGGAGGGGCGGAGGGCCAGAGCGTCCCGCAGAAAGGCGCCCCGGACGCGCAGTTGATGAACGCGGTGCGGGGCTCGATGCTGATCGAGAAAATGCTCGACGACGAATTCCGGGCGCATCGCGTGCAGCCGACCGAAGCGCAGATCAAGCAATACTACGAAGAGCATCGCGACCTGTTCGTCAAGGATCCGGGCGAGGTGCAGATCGCGCATATCGCCGTGAAGTTCCCGCCCAACGCGACTGACGCGCAGAAGAAAGCGGCGGCCGAAAAAATAATCAAGCTCTACAAGCAGGCGCTCAAGAGCAAGGACTTCGCCGCGCTCGCAAAGCAAAACTCCGAGGACACGGAATCCGCGCCGAAGGGCGGAGCGCTGGGCTACTTTCGGCCCGGGCAGTTGCCACCGGTGGTGGACAAGTTGGTGTTCGCGACGCCGGTCGGAAAGCTGACCCAAATCGTCGAATCGAATCTTGGCTACAGCTTTATCAAAGTGACTTCGCGGCGCGGCGAAACGATTGCGCCGCTGCCCGAGGTGAAGGCGAAAATCGCGATGTTCATCCTCGACCAAAATCAGGACGCGGTGGTGAAGGCGCTGCTCAAGAAAATCTCCAAGGGCGCGAAGGTCGAGTTCAAGAATCCGCCCGGCGCGAGCGGCGCCGCGAAAGCCAAACCCGCGCAGCCTGAGCCCTAGACCAGGAGGCGGCCGCCGTCGAGCGCCAGGGTCGCGCCGGTGGCGAAGTCGGTGGCCTCGCAAAAGAAGATCACGGCCTGCGCGACGTCTTCCGGCGAGCCCATCTTTTTTGTCAGCGTGCGGCTGACCAGCCGCTCTACTTCGCGCTTGCTGTATTCCTCGGGCGGCGCCACCATGCCCGAGCGCGATGCAGTTCACTTGCACCTCGGGCGCCAGCTCTTTGGCGAGCGCCCGCGTCAGCCCAATCAGCCCGCTCTTGGAGACCGAGTACGGCAGGTAGTCCTTGTACGGGCGGGTCGCGGCCCAATCGCCGATGTTGACGATTTTTCCCGCGCCGTTGCGGCGCATCGCAGCGCCCTGCGAACTTCGACAGAAAGAACGGCGCCTTGAGGTTGGTGTCGAGGGTTGCGTCCCAGTCGCGCTCGGTGATTTGCCGAAGCGGTTTGCGCGCGAAGACCGAAGCCGAGTTGACGAGGATGTCGATGCGGCCGAAGGCGTCGAGCACGCCGGCGATCAACTTCTCGATTTCGGCGACGTTCTCGAGATTGGCGCGAAATGCTCGCGCCTTGCCGCGCATCGCCGCGATCTCGGCGACGACTGCGTCCGCCTCGGCCTGCGAGCTGCGATAGTGAACCGCGACCGAAGCGCCGTGGCCGGCAAATTTTATCGCGATCGCGCGTCCGACGCGGCGGCCCGCGCCGGTTACCAGGGCAACTTTTCCCTTGAGGTTCATGCGGGAGGTTTGCGCCGCCGGATCAACCGGCGCGGCTATTCGCGCGTGGTTCAGCTCTGCAGCGACGCGTGAATCGCCTTGACCAGCGCGAGGTTGTCGGAATGCCCGGTCTTCGACGCGGTGACATGAGCATGCAGCGGGCGGCCGAGCAGATAGAGATCGCCCATCAGATCGAGGACCTTGTGGCGCGCGAATTCGTCGGGGAAGCGAAGCGTGGTGTTCACAACTTTGTCGTCATCGACGAGGATCAAGTTGTCCAGGCGGCCGCCGCTGGCAAGGCCAAATTCGGCGAGCTTGCGGAACTCGCGCACGAAGCCAAAGGTGCGCGCCGGCGCGATTTCGCGGGTGTATGCGTCGGGCGAAGTAAGTTCGAAGTGCAACTGCTGAATGCCGATCGGCTTGGGGTAATCGAGCGTGTAGTCGATTATCAGATGGTCGGCGGGTTCGGCCTTTATGAACTCGAGCCCGTCGCCTTCCTCTCCAATCATGACCTTGTGTGTGATTCTGATCGGTTCGACGGTCGCGTCCTGCTCGGTGAGTCCGGCTTCGCCGATCTGTTTGCAGAACTCGAGCGCCGAGCCGTCGAGCGCGGGTACTTCGTCGTCAGTCTTGATGAGGAGGTTGGTGATTCCAAACGCGTGCAGCGCCGACAGCAGATGTTCGACGGTGCGGACCGAGCGGCCGCCGCTGGTCAGCGTGGTGTTGTAGCCGGTGTCGGTGACGTTCTCGAAGCGGACTGAAATGGCAGTCTCGTCGGCGAGCGATGTGAATACGATTCCAAATCCCGGCGGCGCCGGATGCAGTATGACGCCGGTCTTGAGCCCGGTGTGAAGCCCCTGCCCGCCCGTCACGATCGAACGCGCGACGGTTCGCTGCGGGATCGCGCCGGCGCGGATTGCTTTGCGGCCGTCGGCGCGAAGCTGCGCGCTCAGTCCGCGCGGGTTGGACGGATCCGGCCCGGCGGAGTCACCCTCCAGCGCACGCGCGATTGAAGCGAGCAATCCGCTGACCGAGAACGGCTTCTGAATGAAATCGGCGGCGCCGAGTTTGGTCGCCGCGACCGCGCTCTGGATATTGGCGTGGCCTGAAATCATGATCACCGGGACGCGGGGCTGCTCGGATTTGATCCGGCGCAGCAACTCGATGCCGTCCATTTCAGGCATCCACACGTCGAGCAGAACGATCGCAGGACTCTCGCGCGCAATCAGGTCCATCACACCGGGGCGTGGCCGGTATCGACGACCCGAAAGCCCTCGTCGCTCAGGATTCCACGCAATGCCGACCGAATCCGCTCCTCGTCATCCACGACCAACACGGTCTCATTCACGTCAAATTTTCTCCGGGAAATCGCGTTTCGTTGCGGCGCGGCAAGGATCGCATCAGCCGATCGCCTTTGCGAATGGCTGGAATTTTACGGGAAACTCGAGCACAAATCTACTTCCACGCGGCTGGTTGTCGGTCACGCGGACGAAGCCGTGATGGTCGGTCACGACCGCGGAAACGATCGCGAGGCCGAGACCGGTGCCGCCCTTTTTGCTCGAATAGTACGGCTCGAAAATGCGCGTGCGCAGGCGTGGATCGATGCCGGGGCCGTTGTCCGCGACTTCGAGAGTTACGATTGAGTTGTCGGGCCGGCGATAGCTGCGCACCTCGATCAACGGACCAGCGCCGTTATGAGTGATGCTGGTCACCGCGGCGACGGCGTTGTCCAGCAGGTTGACCAGCGCACGCTTCATCGCTTCGCGATCGATCGGGATGAGCGGAATCGCGGGGTCGAGTGCGAGCGCGAACTCGACGCTTGGGATGCGCCGCGCGGAAATTCGCGACGGTCTCACCGGCGAGCGCGTTGATGTCACCGGGAACCGGATTCAAATGCGGCATCCGCGCAAACGCCGAGAACTCATTGACCAGCCCCTTCAGATCCTCGACTTCGCCGATGATCGTTCGCGTGCATTCCTCGACCAGCGCGGATTCGATTCCCGGACGCGCGCCGAGCTGGCGCCGAAGCCGTTCGGCTGAAAGCTGGATTGGCGTCAACGGATTTTTGATTTCGTGCGCGATTCGGCGCGCGACTTCGCGCCACGCCTCCATCCGCTCGACCTTCGCTATCTGGCTGACGTCCTCGAAGAACAGCACCGTTCCGGCCGGCTCGCCGGGGGTCTCGCCCAGCGGACTGGCCGTCATCATCAGCTCGGTCTCGCCGCCCGCGGCATCGAGCTTGACGGTCGAGCGGGCCTCGCGGGGACGGGTGGCGAAGGCGAACACGTCGTCGAGCGCGCGGGCCAGCGCGGGCGGGAACGCTCCCTGGTAGTTGCGGCCTATAACGGCGGCGGCGCTCAGATCGAGCAGCCGCTCGGCGCATGGATTGATCGTAGTGACGACGCCGTCATGGTCCAGCCCGACGACGCCTGCCGACACGTTGCGCAGCAGAGTCTCCGTGTACTGGCGCCGGCGCTCGAGTTCGGCGGCGGAAGCGCGCAGATCGGCGGTCATCTGGTTGAAGGAATCGACCAGGTGCCCGATCTCGTCGTCGCCCACGGCGGGGATGCGAAAATTGAGATCGCCGCCGGCGACCGCTTGCGTCCCGCGTGCGAGCAGCTTGATCGGGCCGGTGATTCCGCGCGAAAGAAATATTCCGAACCAGCTCGCCAGCGTCACCACCACCAGCCCGATCAGCACCAGCGTCAGCAGGTAGCTGTTCATGATGGGCTGGCGAAGAATTCGCAGCTGGAAGTAGTCCTCGGATACGCGCGAAATGTTGGTTGCGCGCGTCGCCAGGCTCCGCGGCAGATAGTAATCGACCAGCACCGCGCCGAGCACGGCGTCGGTTTCGCTCGAGACGTAAATCGGCGCAGAGCCGCGGACTACGTCGGCCTCGCCGAGCCGGTCGGTGCGAGTGAGCGCCTGTCCCTTCAGCGTTTGCGAGATGATCGGCGAATCGGGCGACGCGCCGATGCCGGTGGGCGTCTTGGGGCTGATGTCGATCAGCAGCAGTTTGCGATCGGCGGAGAACACCTCGATGGTGCCGAGATTGTATTCCTCCTGGCGCTTGTTGATGAACGCCTTGAGCTCGTCGCGCTTCTGCGGAGCGAGCAGGCCCTCGGCCGAGATCTCCCCTGCCAGCACGCGGGCGAAATGCGATGCGTTGTTGGCCGAGTTCAGATAGTAAGTCTTCGCGATCTCGAGCGAGTCATTGAGAATTTGTTCGTACTCGGGATTGAACCAGCTGTTGATGTCGGCGTGCAGGAACACGCCCGACACGTAAAGCAGGAACGCGCTCGGGATCAGCGCGACGGCGATGAATCCGGCGACCAGCCGGACCTGGAATTTCGAACCAATCAATCCGCGGCGGCGCTCGAAGATGACCTTGGCGAGATTGCGCCCGACCAGGAACAGCATCAATCCCAGCAGCAAAAAGCTCAGGTTGAAGAGCGAGATGACCGCCAGATTGGAGCCCAGCGATGTGTGACGCGTGAGCGGCGGCAACTCGGTCTGCGCGAGTACGAACGCGACCAGGGTCGCGCCGGCAACTCCGACGGCGATCAGCTCGCGACGGCGCCGCTTGCGCTCTGCAAGCCGATGCGGGCTTACGGTTTTTTCCGCTGCCAAGTCGTCAATGCCTCATCAGCGAAAACAGCAAGGTCGCGGCGATGCTGATAAGAATGCAGGTGGCGAGCGGAAAATAGAAGCTGAAGTTGCCGCGACGGAGGTAGATGTCGCCGGGCAGCCTGCCTATATAGGGCACCGACGACAATCCCCACAGCGCCAGTCCCACGACCACGATCGCGATACCGGCGAAGACCAGGCTTTTTCCTATCGGCGCCATCGCAGAGCTGACTCAGCACCGATTGTACAAGACGGACGGCCCTTGCAATACCCGCCCGCCCCGCCCTGCTGCGCGGCGTTATGCGTGGGCGTGCGCGTGCGATTTGGCGCCGGCGGCCTCCCGCGCCGCGAGCGTCTCCTTGATGATTTTCTCCGCGACCGGCGCCGGCGCCTCCTCGTAATGCGAGAAGTGCTGCTCGAACGAGCCGCGGCCCGACGTGATCGAGCGCAGGTCGGGCGCGTACTTCAGCACCTCCGACATCGGCACCTGCGCCTTGATCACCTGGCCATTGCCCTTGCTGTCCATCCCGAGCACTTTGCCGCGACGCGAGTTCAGATCGCCAATCACGTCGCCCATGCATTCGTCGGGACACGCAACTTCGACCGCGACGATCGGTTCGAGAATGATCGGTTTGGCCTTTTCCAGCGCTGCCTTGAAGCCCATCGAGGCTGCGATCTGAAACGCCATGTCCGACGAATCGACATCGTGATAGCTGCCGTCAAATACGGTGACCTTGACGTCCACCATCGGATAGCCGGCCAGATGTCCTTCGACCAGCGTGTTGCGCACGCCCTTTTCGACCGACGGAATGAAGTTGCGCGGGATCACGCCGCCCACGATGTTATCCACGAACTCGAAGCCCTTGCCGCGCGGCATCGGCTCGATCTTGAGCCAGCAATCGCCGTATTGCCCGCGGCCGCCCGATTGACGCTTGTACTTGCCTTGCGCTTCGGCGCGTCCCTTGATGGTTTCCTTGTAAGGAACCTTGGGCGCCTGAAGCTCGACGTCCACGTTGAATTTCCGGCGCAGCTTCTCGACCGTGATTTCGATATGCATCTGGCCGGTGCCCGACAAAATGATGTCGTGGGTTTGCGGATCGCGATGCATTTCCAGCGCGAGGTCCTCCTCGATCAGCTTCTGCAGCGCCGCCGACGACTTCTCCTCATCGCCCTTGGTCTTTGGACGAATTGCGAAAGACATCACGCCCGCCGGACGCGTCAGCGGCGGCATCACCAGCACCGGCGCTTTCTCGTCGCATAGAGTGTCGCCGGTGGTGGTGTCCTTCAGCTTGGCGACGGCGACGATCTCGCCCGCGATCGCGCCGGCGATCGGAGACTGCTTCTTGCCCTCGAGCCGCAGCAACTGGCCGAAGCGCTCCTTCGATTCCCTGGTCGAGTTGAACACACGCCGCGTCGGTCTGAGCGCGGCCCGAAATGATGCGGAAGATGGAGAGCTTGCCGGCGAACGGGTCGATGATCGTCTTGAACACCAGCGCGGCGAACGGCGCCGCCGGATCGGCGGGACGGCTTACCGGCTCGCCGGTCGCGGGATTCTGGCATTCCACCGGCGGGCGTTCGTTGGGCGCGGGCAGAAACGTCGTCACGGCGTCGAGCAGCGGCCCGATGCCGATATTCTTTGCCCCCGATCCGCAGAAGACCGGCGTGATCTTGCGCCCGACCACGGCCGCGTGCAGCGCCGCGCGAACTTCAGCGTCGTCGAGCGTTCCCTTGTCGAGATATTTTTCGAGCAGCGCGTCGTCGGTCTCGGCGACCGCCTCGAGCAACGCGGTGCGCGCCGCTTCGCGCGCGAGCCTTGAGCTCGGCCGACAATTCCTCTTCCTTGAATTTGCCGCTGGTGTCGGCGTAGGTGAGCGCCTTCATCGCGAGCACGTCGACGACGCCCGTGAAGTCGAGCTCTTCGCCAATCGGGATCGTCAGCGCGACGGCGCGCGCGCCAAGAACCTTTTCGAGGTCCTTCATCGCGGCGTCGAAGCTGGTGCGCTCGCGATCGAGCCGCGACACGAATGCGATCCGCGGCAGTTTGAGCTCCTCGGTCGCGGCCCAGATTTTTTCCGATTCAACCTTGGTGTCGGCGCCCGGGCTGATCAGCATCACCACCCCGTCCACCGCGCGCAGAGTCGTGATCGTTTCGGGCAGGAAAGCGGCGTAGCCGGGCGTGTCGGCCAGAATTACTTCGGTTTTTTTCCAGTTGAGATGATTAAACGCGGAACTGATCGAAATGTGATGCTTGGTTTCTTCGGGTTCGAAGTCCATCGCCGCCGAGCCGTCGTCGGGCCGCCCCAGTCGCGGCGTCGCGCCCGCCGTGAAGAGCATCGCATCGGCAGCCTGCGTCTTGCCGGTCCCGCCCTGGCCCACGATTGCGATAGTTCTAAGCCGTCCGATTTCCTCCACAGCCATAGAGAGTACCTCTCAGCCTGCCCGGCGGGACCAGCGCCGATTCCAGAGCGCCGCGCGCCCGCTCGATGCAGTTTATTTCGCGTCGATCACATACTGCCTACTCGTACGCCCCTTCCACGCTCACCTCACCCGCGACGATTCTCTCGACCCGGTCTCCGATGTCTAGCAGCAGCGCACCTGTCCCGTCGATTCCCTTGACCACGCCCGACTGGCGCCGCCCGCCGTCCACGATTGCGATGCGCTTGCCGGTCAGCGCCGAGTAGCGTTCCCACGCGGGACGAACCGACTCGAAGCCGCGCGTCAGGGTTTCCATATAGCGGGAGTCGAGCCGATTAAAAAGCGAATCGGCGATCGCAATCCGGTCGCATGGATGCCCGGTCGCGATACGCATCGAGGTCGCCTTGTCGCGCAGCTCCGGCGGGATGTCGTCTGCCGCGAGATTGATATTGATTCCGATGCCCAGCAGCACGCAGTCGAGTTCCTGGCGCGCGTCGGTCACCGCCTCGGCGATTATGCCGCCCGCCTTGCGTCCGCGAAGCCATACGTCGTTGGGCCATTTGAGCGCAACGATTCCCGGCGCGTCGCGCTCGAGCGCCTCGGCCGCCGCGACTCCGGCCACCAGGCTCAAGCGCGGCACGTCGGCGAGTGGAATCGGCGGGCGGAGGATTATCGTCGTGTATAGATTGACGCCGGGCGGCGAATGCCACGTGCGGCCCATCCTGCCCCGCCCCGCACTCTGACGCTCCGCGATCACCGCGGTGCCCTGGTCGGCGCCGCCCGCGGCCAGCTCGCGCGCAGCTTCCTGGGTGGAATCGATTTCGTCGAAATAATGAATCCGCCAGCCGATGCGGCCGGGCGCGCCGCGTTCGATCGCAAGATATGGATTCTGAGGCATTACTTTAAGTTTTTTTCAGTGAATCCGCGGTTCGTCGAGGAAGCGAAGCGGAACCGCCAATCAGACTGCGTCAATTCTCATGCTGATATCCAGAAATCGCGCCGAATGAGTCAGCGCGCCAACGGAAATTAAATCGACGCCCGCCTCCGCAATCGCGCGCACCGTTCCAGTGTCACGCCACCGGAGACTTCGAGCTGAACGCTCTTGGGCGCCATCGCGCGCGCCTTGCGGACGTTGTCGAGCGTCATGTTGTCGAGCAGGATCGCATCGGCGCCGGCTTTAAGTGCTTCTTCAACTTGCGCGAGCGTCTCGCATTCGATCTCGATTTTGAGCGTGTGCGGCGCCACCCGGCGAGCACCCTCGATCGCTTTCGTCACCGTGCCCGCCGCCGCGATATGGTTTTCCTTGATCAGCACGCCGCCATCCAGGCCCAGGCGATGGTTATGCCCGCCGCCGACGCGGACCGCGTACTTCTCGACGACGCGCAGGCCGGGATGAGTCTTGCGCGTGTCGAGGATCTTCGCGTGCGTGCCCGCGATCGCATCGACGAACGCCCGCGTCGTGGTCGCGATTCCCGAGAGCAGCTGCACGAAGTTGAGCGCCGTGCGCTCGCCGATCAGCAGTCCCGCGAGCTTGCCCTCGATTTCCGCGAGTACAGCGCCGGCTTTCAGTTCCGCGCCTTCGGGCGCAAGCGCAGTCATTCGCGGCTCGGCGCCCGCCAGTCGCATCACGGGCTCGATCAGGATGCCGCCGGCGAGAATCATCCGCGGTTCTTTGACGGTGATTCGCGCGCGGCCCATCGCGCCCGGCGCGACGGTCGCAGCCGTCGTGATATCGCCGTGGCCGAGGTCCTCGGCCAGCGCCCGCTTGATGAGTTCGGTCGAGATCGAATTGCTTGAACAGTTCCATCAATCAAACCACTGCTGCGTCCAGTTGTTGGAGCTGTTGTTGTAGTCGGACTCTTCGCTGAGCCTGTAGTTCCTTCAAAGCGCGCCCTGACTTTTCTACAGTCTCGGCGTCGGCTTTCTGCATGAATTGTGAATCATTGAGGCGCGCTTCATGTTGTGTCGGCGTGCTTCACAACTTCGCGAGATCCTTCTGAAGCTTCTGCCTTGTCCGTTGGTAGTCGAATTCTCGGCGGTACTCCGATTCCAACGTCCGCCCAGGGCAGGTGAGATGAGAACGACTACGCGTCTCCAGAATTGTGTGCCGATTTTCAAGCGTCTCTAGTTTTGCCCAGGACCTCCGCGTACTTCGTCCACATATCGAGTGCTCGTCACGAATCGCCCCTCTTGCATGATCACGCCGTCGCACGCGCTGCCCTGGATGCCATCCGAGCAGCGAGCGCAGCGAGTTGATCGCCTCGGTCGCCTCGATGCAGTGATTCATCGCGAGTTCTTCCGCCGATGACAGTGGATTCTTCGCCGACGCTACGGGATACTTCGCGATCGCCAGATGCGCCGCGAGATTCGGCTCGTCCAGATACGGGCGAATCACCTGCCAGATTTCTTCCGACACGAACGGCATGAACGGATGCAGCAATCGCAGCATCTTATCGAATACGTTGACCAGCACCCATCGCGCCGCCGCCTGGCGCTCGCCGCCGGCCTTGAGCGGCTCCTTGGACAGCTCGATGTACCAATCGCAGAACTCGTGCCAGATGAACTGGTACAGCTTCATCGCCGCGACGTTGAATTCGTAAGCGTCGATCGAGCGGGTGACTTCGCGCAATCGTGTCGTCGAGGCGCGACAGAATCCATCGCTCGGCCAATCCCAGCTTCGCGATTTCAACTTTCGCGATCGGCGCGGGCGCGCCGTCGAGATTCATCATCACGAATCGCGCGGCGTTCCAAATCTTGTTGGCGAATGCCCGCGACGCCGCGAATCTGTCGTGCGACAGGATTACATCGCGCCCCTGCGCGGCCAACTGCGCCAGCGTGAAGCGGACCGCGTCCGCCCCGTACTGCTCCATCAAATCGAGCGGGTCAACCACGTTGCCCTTCGACTTGGTCATCTTCTTGCCAAGTTCGTCGCGCACCAGCGGCGTGATGTACACGTCCTTGAACGGCACCTTGTCCGTGAACTCCAGAGCCGAACATCATCATGCGCGCGACCCAGAAAAAGATGATGTCGAATCCCGTCAGCAGCAGGCTGGTCGGGTAGTAGCGATGAAACTCGGGCGTGTCATCCGGCCATCCGAGCGTCGGACATCGGCCACAGGCCCGAGCTGAACCAGGTGTCGAGCACGTCGTCGTCCTGGATGAGGTCGGAACCGTCGCACTCGGGGCATCGCGACGGCCGCTCGGCCGCGACAATCAGATGGTCGCATCGCGCGCATCGGTAGGCGGGAATCCGATGGCCCCACCATAGCTGGCGCGAGATACACCAGTCGTGGATGTTCTCGAGCCAGTTGAAAAACGTGTTCTCCCAGAACTTCGGATGGAAGGTCGTGTCGCCCTTGCGCACCGCTTCGATCGCGCGATCGGCCATCTCCCGCATCCGCATGAACCATTGCTCGGAGAGCATCGGCTCGACGATCGTGTCGCATCGCGAGCACACCCCGACCGCGTGCGAATGCGGCTCGATCTTTTCGAGCAGGCCGGCGTCTTCGAGGTCCTTGACGATTTGCTTGCGCGCATCCTCGCGCGTGAGTCCGCGATACACGCCGCCGTTTTCGTTCATCCGCCCTTTGCCGTCGAGCACCGGGATCTGATCGAGGCTGTGACGCTTGCCCAACTCGAAGTCCACCGGGTCGTGGGCGGGAGTCACTTTCAACGCGCCGGTGCCGAATTCGCGATCGATCGCGGCGTCGGCAATGATCTTTATCTCGCGCCCCATCAGCGGCAGACGAATTGTCTTGCCGACGTACGACGTGTAGCGCTCGTCGCCGGGATTCACCGCGACCGCAGTGTCGCCCAGCATCGTCTCGGGCCGCGTCGTCGCGATCGTGACCGCGCCGCTGCCGTCCGCAAATGGATATCGGATATACCAAAGGCTGCCACTGACGTCCTTGTGATCGACTTCGAGATCGGACAGCGCCGTCTCGCATCGCGGGCACCAGTTGATCAGCCGCTTGGCGCGGTAGATGAGCCCCTGGTTGTAAAGATCGACGAAGACTTTCGTCACGGCGCGCGAAAGACCCGGGTCCAGCGTGAAGCGCTCGCGGCTCCAGTCGCATGACGCGCCAAGCCTGCGCAACTGATTCAGGATTCGATCGCCGTAAGTCGCGCGCCATTGCCAGACGCGATCGACGAATGCGTCGCGGCCGAGCAGATGACGGTCCTTGCCCTGCCTTGGCAAGGTCCTTCTCGACCGCGTTTTGCGTCGCGATTCCGGCGTGATCGGTGCCGGGCAGCCATAGCGTGTTGTAACCCTGCATCCGGCGCGCGCGCACGATGATGTCCTGGAGCGAGACGTTGAGTGCGTGGCCGAGATGGAGCTGACCGGTGATGTTCGGCGGTGGAATCACGACCGAGAAGACTTTGCCCTCGCGCGCGGGATCGGCCTTGAAGTAGCCGAGATCGATCCACTTCTGAAACCATCTTTCTTCAGCGGACTTCGAATCGAATGTCTTGGGCAAATCCACCGTGAGTATCCTGACCCCGCCGGTCCTGCGATATTTTACGCGATGCCGGAATCGCTCCGTCGAAAAAAGGGCGCGGCGCGCCCTTCGATCTCAAATCATATTGTCCTGCCGGTCACCTCTCAAGCGCGCTGCGTTGACGCCGAGGCGCCCGGTCGATCAAACGGCTTGTAAAAGCGCGCCGGTTAATAATATCGTGCGCATGCCGGGATTTCTGGGGATGGGTTGAATTCGACTCCGGAGGGGATACTTCGATGGCTGACGCGTTTAGCAAATTGGGTATGGCAGCCACGCTTGGAACGCTGCTTCTGGCGGGCGCAATGTCGGGTTGCGGCTCGATTTCCAGTGACCACGTCGATTGCAACGTCGTGAAGTTGCAAACGGAATCAGGTCGCTCCGATGCTGAGATCGCGTCGGCCATCGGCGGCAGCGTGAAGGATGTCGAAAAATGCCACGAACCGGAAAAGTCAGGCGACAAGACCTCGCATGCCGAGATCCCT
Source organism: uncultured delta proteobacterium (assembly GCA_963743865.1). Taxonomy (GTDB): domain Bacteria; phylum Desulfobacterota; class Binatia; order Binatales; family Binataceae; genus Binatus. The sequence goes on along the minus strand of CAVURG010000006.1, from coordinate 1,306,361 downwards.
TCGGCCTATTGAGCACGCCGCGACTTCGCGGCGCCAGTGAAAAACGCGACCGAGCGGCGCCGGTGAAAAACGGATTGGTGCGAGAGAGGGGACTTGAACCCCTACGAGCTTGCGCTCACAAGGTCCTGAGCCTTGCGCGTCTGCCATTCCGCCACTCTCGCGTGTCAGGGCAAGAGTATACGGTGTAACCGGCTGATGATTCCAATTCAAGACGGGATTCCAATATTCGCGCGGGCGGTTTGAGCGCGCGGCGCCGGTGAAACAGTGAAAAGTGAAAAAGTGAAACACCATCTGCGGTTGCGATGAGTGAACGGGTTCGCGGCGCGATTGCGCTTGCGCCGGCGCCGGGGCCGTCATCGCTCGCGCTGGACTTGAGTGCGGGCGACGGCCGGTCGAGCCGTCTGCTTGCGGAGCGCGGATGGCGGGTAGTATCGACCGAGTATCGAACCCGCAAACCCGGCTGGGTAGCGGTCAACCTCAATCACGATCTCCCGTTTCGCTCGTCGCGCTTCGACCTGGTGATGATGCTCGAAGTGATCGAGCATCTCGCCGACATCCCGCACGCGCTGGGTGAAATAGCGCGGGCGATGCGGCCCGGCGCGGTCGCGATCGTCACCACGCCCAATCGCCTGAACGTCAGCTCGCGAATACATTACTTGCTGAGCGGCTACTACAAGGGACGGCGTGCGCCACTGGCGTACCGCTATCGCGTCGCGGACGGCCGCAACTGGCACGTGATGGGCCTCAACGACCTGCATTGGATCGCATGGGGGGCGGGACTTCGGATGGAGGCGCTCGGGCGCAGCCGGCGCAAGTTGCGGTCGCGAATCTTTGCGCCGATTCTGTGGCCGTTGATCGCGGGCTTCTCGTGGATGCTCTACGGGCGCGCGAAAGAACCGGCGCAGCGCAGAATCAATCGTGAGCTGCTGCGGTTCATGACCAGCGCGAGCCTGCTGATGGACGAAAACATCATCATGCGATTTCGCAAGGTGGATAGCTCCGATTCGGGTCAAGACTGAAGACGCATTGAAGACCTCTGTCATCGTCGCGACTCACGCCAGGCCCGACTCGATTCGGCGGCTGATGGCAAGCCTGGCGCCCGAACTGGCGACTGGTTCGCGCGAGCTAATCATCGCCGAAAACGGCACGCCGGCGCCAATGGAGCTGTCGCTCGAAGGCGGGGCGCTCAAGCATCTGCACGAACCTCGCGCCGGAAAATGCCGCATTCAGAATCGCGCAATCGCGGATGCGGCCGGCGAAAGCGAAATCCTCGTCTTTCTCGACGACGATCTGATCGTCGCGCCGGGCTATCTCGAGGCGGTCGAGCGGTTCTTTGACACCCATCGCGAATTCGCCGCGATGAAGGGCCGGATCCTTCCGGCCGAAGACCTCGAAAAAAAGGTCGGGCCGATGGCAGCGTACCTCGATCTGCCGATCGCCGACCATGGCGAAGAAGTAATCGAGGTGCGCGGAGTGCTCGGTGCTAATATGGCTTTTCGTGCCGGCGTGCTTAAGCAAGTGGGACCGTTCGACGAGCGCCTCGGTCCGGGCGCGGGCGGGCACGAGGAGGAAACCGAGATGTCGCAGCGGATCCGGCGCGCGGGCTATCGGATCGGGTACGCGCCCGAGGCGCTCGTCTATCACGAAGTCGACGCCGCACGCGCCAATCGCGAACGATTCATCAGAATTGCGCGCGAGCGCGGCCGGTGCCGCATGCTGCATGAGAAGCATTCCAGCCTGGACGTGATCCTGAAGAACGCGATCGCGATGACGCGACTGCGGATTGCGCAGTTGACCGGCGCCGGCATCGGGCGAATCGCGCGCGAGGAACGCAGGCTCGCAATCGCGCGCGGAATGTTCGACGGTCTCGCCGGCTAGAAACGCGCCGCGCGCCCTACCCTATCGACTCGATCAGCGCGTTCAATTCGTTTGCGTAGCGCGTCCAGGTGAATTTCGCAGCCGTCTCGCGAGCCTCAGCGCCAAGACTTGCGGGCGCGTCAAACAAGGCGCCCAGACGAAGCGCGACCTCGCCCACGTCGTCGGGGTTCTCGACTCGAAACCCGCGCATCGAGGGCGGGATCAACTCCGCAACGCCCGAGAACGCGCTGGTCATCACGGGCAATCCGCTGGCCATCGCTTCCATCACGGCGTTGCCGAACGGTTCGAACAGCGACGGCATCGCAAACGCGTCCGCCGCGTGAAACATAGCCTCGACGTTGGGTTGTGGACCCGCGAAGACCACCCGAGCGCCGACGTGGAGGGCGCCCGCGCGGCGCTCGAATTTGTCGGCGGCTCGATCGGCGCCGGCCACCAGCAAAAACGCTCCGCCCGCGACCAGCGGCCATGCTTCGATGAGGAATCCCAATCCCTTGCGCGCGAAGCCATTGCCAACAAAGGCGACCACCCGGGCACTGCCCGGAACTGCAAACTTCTGGCGGATCGCCGCGCGCTCGGACGGATCGGCGGCGGGCCGGAAGCGATCGAGATCGACGCCGTTGTAGATCGTTACCGTTTTTTCAGGCGCGAGGCCAAATTCCCGAATCAGATCCCTGCGAACGAAATCCGACACCGCGATCACGCGTTTCAGGCCGAGACTTCGGAACGCCTGGCGCTCGACCAGCATCTGCACCCGATGGTACGGGCTGATACGCATCGCAGACGCGCCGAGCGCGCCGCGCCATTTTCGCGCCGCGCGGATGTAACTGGCATGCGCGCCGCCACCCGAGCGCATCACGTCCGCGCCAACGCATCGCGCGAAGCTCAACACCAGCTCGGCCCCTGCATGGCGCGCCGCAGGCGCCGCAGCCCATGCGAATCGCATCAGGGACAGCGCGCGTCCCAAGCTTGGGCCGGCGCCGACGCGATGAACGTCCCAGTCGCCGGGCGCGCTGCGAATCTCGCCTGCGAAAATCGTAATTTGATGGCCCGCCGCGCGCAGGCCTTGCGCCGTAACGATCAAATCGCGCTCGGTGCCGCCGCCCGCGCTATCGAAACGGCGCGTAAGCAAGGCTATCCGCATCGAACGACGCTCCGCGGCATTGCCGCGCGAATGGGCGCGGCGCGGCGCGCACAAAAGCTGCGCGACCCCTTGCCGTGTGATAATTTCATCGGCGGGATGTGAGGTGGGGGAATGATCGAAATTCAATGCACCAGTTGCAACACCCGCTATCGGATTGATGAGCGGGTCCTGCCCGACGATACACCGACCTTCAAGTGCTCGCGATGCGGCCACGTGTTCAACGCGGACCCGGTACCAGCAAGAGTGCGCAAACCGGCTCCACAAGCGGCCGAGAATGAATCTCAGCCGGCGCGCACGATCCGCCCCGCGCGGCCGCGCGCAGGCGCGCTCAAGTCTCCGGTCGAAAGCGACGTAGTAAAACGCGAGCATAGCGCGGAGTTGCGGCCAACGAATCCGCCCGAGCCGGCAAGTTCGACGCGAGGAAGACCGGCGCGAACCGGAAGCCGACGATCCGCTCAATCGCCCCTTCGGCGACCGCGAGCAGAAAGCCGACACCGGCGAAAATCTGAAATTCGATTTCAGCGACGAGCGCATTGAAATCGGCGACGCGCCGCCGGAGCACGAGCTCGAGCGCCCCGAACCCGACGACGGCGGATGGCAGGTGGGCGATGCGCCGGCTGAGTTCGAATCCGCGCCGATTCGCCAGGCCCCGACCATGATGGCCGAGCCGGAGCCCGCTCCGCGCCCGGCGCCCAATCCGGTGCGTCGCGCGGCTGCGCCTCTGCGTGCAGCGGCGCCCCGGTTCGCACAGCCGCCGCGCGCGAAACCCGCGGGGTTCCAGCTGGGTCAGGTCGGCGACGAAGGCGCCGATGCGGCGGCGGCCGGCGCAACTCATGCGTCGGGATTTTTTCTCGCGACGTTTTTCTTCGTAGCGATCGTTTTCCTCGCTGCAAGCGCGCTCATCTGCGACGATCCCGCCGCCAGCGCGCGCCTTCTCAGCGAGGCTCCGCGAATCGGCGGTTACTTCGCGCGTCCGATCGTACCCGCGATGCTGGTGGCGCTGCATGACGTCCGCTCGGAGTATTACACGCTCAAGGGCGGCCATGTCGCGTTGGTGATAAGCGGCGACGCGCAGAACGTCGGAACCCGTCCGTTGCATCTGGTCGAGATCGACGCCGATCTGATTGGCGGCGGCGCCCGTCCGATCGCCAGCCAGGCCGTCTATTGCGGCAACGAGCTCTCGGCCAAGATGCTTGGCGAGATGACGCCGCGCGAAATCGAATTCTCTCAGGGGTTGAGTCCGCAGAAGGCGTTCGCGATGGAGCCATCGGCATCGGCTCCTTTCCTGATGGTGTTCATAAATCCTCCCGCGGGCGCCGGCAAGATTAGAATCTCGGTGTCAAAGGCGGCGGCGGCGGCGACCGCTCCCGATTCCAGCGCAAACTCCCGGCCGCCGGCCTGAATCTCGAGCACCGCGATTATTCCTTCTCGCGCGCGAGCAGCTCCGCGTATTCGTCGGCGTCCATCAGGTCTTCGAGATCGCTCAGGTCCGTGATCTTCACCTTGATCAGCCATCCGTCGCCGTACGGGTCTTCGTTGACGGTTTCGGGGCTCTCGGGCAGGTCCTCGTTGATCTCGATCACGGTTCCGGTGACGGGCGCGTAAATATCCGAGACCGCCTTGACCGACTCGACGACGCCGAACGGATCGTCCTTGCTGATCTTGTCGCCGACCGCGGGCAATTCGATATACACGATCTCGCCCAACTGGTCTTGCGCGTGATCGGTGATTCCAACGGTCGCAACGACATCTTCAGTCGCGACCCATTCGTGCTCTTTCGAATATTTGAGCCCCTGCGGGATCTCCATGACTCCTCCGAAATCGTGAGCGGTGCGCGCTTTGCGGCCGCTTCGCGCCAAGCCGATCGCGATCACATCAATGCTCATGAAAGCGCAGTGGAGTCAGTCTTGTCAAGTTCCGCTTCGCGCCATCGCGTGCATCGATCATGCGCGCGACTCTTGACTGTTGCGCGTCGATCGCGTTAGCCGCACCGCGCGATTGCCAGCCGCTCGCCATGCGCCGTATCGTCGATGCCAGGCGGATGAGATCGGCCGATCGCGCGCAACCGGAGGACCTGGCCGCATGAATATTGGAATCCCCACCGAAATCAAATCCGACGAGCGGCGCGTGTCGCTGACTCCGGCCGGCGTGGCCGCGTTGCGCGTGCACGGTCATCGCGTGACGGTCCAGGCCGGCGCCGGCGTCGGCAGCGGATTTGCCGACCGCGACTATCGCAAAGCGGGCGCATCGATCGTAACCGCCGCGCCCGGCGTGTGGCGCCGCGCCGACCTGATCCTGAAGGTCAAGGAGCCGCAGCCGCCGGAATATCCGCTGATGCGTCCGGGGTTGATTATTTTTACCTATCTTCATCTGGCCGCGGACCGGCGTCTTTCGCGCGAGTTGCTTCGCCGGCGCGTGACGGCGGTCGGCTACGAAACCATCCAGCTCGAAGACTCGAGCTTGCCGCTGCTGGCGCCGATGAGCGAAATCGCGGGCCGGCTCGCGATTCAGGCCGGCGCCTGGTGCCTGCAGGCGCGCAGCGGCGGCCGCGGCGTGCTGCTCAGCGGAGCGTCAGGCGTGCGCCCCGGCAAGGTGGTCGTTGTCGGCGGGGGAATCGCCGGGCTGAACGCATGCCGGGTTGCCGCCGGGCGTCGGCGCTGAAGTGACGATCATGGATGTCAATCCGATCAGGCTGCGCTATTTGAGCGACCTGCTTGGCGGGCGCGTGACCACCGTGATGTCGAATCGCGCGACGGTGGACGAGGAAGTAACCAACTGCGATCTCGTGATTGGCGCGGTGCTGGTCCCGGGCGCACGCGCGCCGCGGCTGATAAGCGCAAAGATGGTTGCGCGGATGCGCCGCGGTGCGGCGATCGTGGATTTATCGATCGATCAAGGTGGAATCGCGGAGACCTCCGCGCCGACGACACACGCGCGGCCGACGTTCATTCGCGGCGGCGTGGTGCACTACTGCGTCACCAACATGCCGGCGATGGTGCCGCACACGTCAACCTACGCGCTCACCAATGCGACGCTGACCTATGCGCTGGAGATCGCGGATCACGGGATTCTCGGCGCCGGATTGCACAACCCCGCGATTCGCCACGGACTCAACACCTTCGACGGCCATGTCGTGCATCCCGCAGTCGCGCAGGCGCTCAAGATGAAGCCGCACTCGCCGTGGGAATAGCGGCTCTGTTCCCAACCTCTCCGTGGACGAGGAGAGCTTGGAACTCTCCGCCTCAACCCTTCTAACCGGGACGGAATCCCGCATCTCTTCTTAACCTTGGGGGGCAGGGGTCACCCCTGGCCGTGGCGACGGCAGCGCAGTATTGAGCCGTTGGCATGGGCCGCGCCCGCCAACGGCGGGCGGCCTTGATACTGGGTGCAGGGGTCACCCCTGGCCGTGGCGACGGCAGCGCAGTATTAAGCCGTTGGCAGTGGCCGCGCCCGCCAACGGCGGGCGGCCTTAATACTGGGTGCAGGGGTCACCCCTGCCTAGTAGATTCCCTGCGGGCCGGTGCTGTAGCGCTGCTGTCCGGACTTGAGTTCGCCGTAAGTGCCGGTTTCGAAGCGCTTGACGTTCTGGCTCAGGTTGAGATCGCCGTGAAGATTGGCGACCGCTTCCTTTACGCCCTCGAGCGCGATCTCATGGGCGCGCACCCAGCGCCCGGAACGCTGCACGAAATTGGCGAGGTCAAACAGATTTTGGCTCAACGCCGCCTGCGACTTGGCAAACTTCGCCGTCCACACGACTTGCTTGCTCTTGAGATCGACGAACTTCAGCGAGAACGCCACCGCAGCCGGACTCGCCGCCGAGTAATCCATCCCGACCCGCTCCTGGTAGCGTTCGACGGTGCCGTAGATTACGCCGTCGGCCGACACGTCATGGCCGAGTTGGAGCGCATTCCCGTCAAGGTTCGCGAGCGTGGTCGGCGGCATCTTCTGGAGCGCCGCCTCGACATCCTGCTCCGCGATCGGTTCCCATCCACCCGCGACCGCGACCTGGCTGTAGAGCTCGGCGCTAATCGCCTCTGCGGCTCCTGGAGCCAGCGGCTCGCCGCCACCCGGGGCGGCTTCTATCAGCGGCATCACCGCGACCCGATCGATGGTGAGCGTTTTGATCGAGCTCACCGCATGCGTCTTCACGTCGCGGCGGTTGATCGCGTCGCTGACCGCCCCGGTGGTCGAGTTAACCGCGTCCGCCGCCATCGTGGTGCATCCCGCCAGCCACAGCGCCGCCGCCAAAAGCGCCAACCGCGCCGGTCCCGCCTTCCAACTGGCTTTCATGACGTCACCTTGATCGACAATTCCTTGAGCTGGCGCGGATCGACTTGCGACGGCGCTCCGCTCATTGGGTCAACCGCCTTTTGCGTTTTCGGGAACGCAATCACGTCGCGCAGCGAGTCGGCGCCGCACAGCATCATGCAAATTCGATCGACTCCGAAAGCGATTCCGCCATGGGGCGGCGCTCCATACTTCAGTGCGTCGAGCAGAAAGCCGAAGCGATCCATCGCCTCCTCGCGGGTCAGCCCCAACAATTCAAATACCTTTAATTGAAGCTCGCGGCTATGGATACGAATCGAGCCGCCGCCGAGTTCCTGGCCGTTAAGCACCATGTCGTACGCCAGCGCGCGAGCCTTGAGCGGCTCGGAATCGAGCATCGCAAGATCGCCGGGGTGAGGCGCGGTGAACGGATGGTTCACGGAAACCATGCGCCGGTCTTCGGCGCTGTAATCGAACAGCGGGAAATCGACCACCCACAAAAATTTGAGCTCGCCGGATTTGTCGCAGACCGAATTTCGCGGCGAGCTGCAAACGGACGTCACCGAGAACCGGCCGCACTTTGTCCGGCGGTCCGGCCACCATCAACAACGTATCGCCGGCCTTCAATCCGGAGGCCGCGGTCGCCGCGGCTCTCTCGCCGTCGCTCAAATACTTTGCGATCGGTCCCTGCCATCCGCCCTCGCCCGCCTTTATCCACGCCAGTCCCATCGCATGGCGCGATTTCACCGACTCGGTAAGCTCGTCGAGTTCACGGCGGCTGAGCGCATGATCGCCCGGGAGGTTTATTCCATAAACGGATTCGGCGCGCGCGAGAATTTCCGCGAACACCTTGAACGAAGTCCCTGCGAATGCGGCCGTGAGATTTTTCAGCTCGAGCCCGAAGCGCGTGTCGGGCTTGTCGATGCCGAAACGTTCCATCGCCTCGGCATACGCAATCCGCGCAAAAGGCGGCTTCACGTCAACGTCAAGCACGTTGCGATAAACCGACGCGATCATTCCCTCCGCGATCGATTGGATATCCTCGGGCCGTGGGCACGTCATCTCGATATCGATCTGGCTGAATTCGGGCTGGCGATTCGCGCGCAAATCCTCGTCGCGGAAACACCGGGCTATCTGATAATAGCGATCGAGTCCGCCGATCATCAGAATCTGCTTCAACAACTGCGGCGATTGCGGCAGCGCGTAGAATTTTCCGGGGTTCACGCGGCTCGGCACCAGGTAATCGCGCGCGCCCTCGGGCGTCGATTTGAAAAGTATCGGCGTCTCGACGTCGATGAACCCGTTTTGATCGAGATGGCTGCGAACCGCCTGCAACGCCTGATGACGCCAGCGCAGGTTGCGCTGCATCTCGGGGCGGCGCAGATCGAGATAGCGGTGCTTGAGGCGGATTTCCTCGGCGGTCGCGCCGGCGTCGGCAATCTGAAACGGCAGCGGCGCCGACGCGCTCAGAGTCTCGAATGCGCTGACCAGCACCTCGATTTCGCCGGTCGGAAGCTCCGCGTTGACGGTGCCCTCGGCGCGGCGCACCACCTTGCCCTTGACCGCAACGTAAAACTCCGAGCGCGTGTCGCCGGCGGCCGCGTGGGCGGCGGCATTGTGCGCGGGATTCAGCACCAGCTGGACGATACCGTCGCGGTCGCGAAGATCGATGAAGATAAGCCCGCCGTGATCGCGCCGGGTCTGGACCCATCCCCACAGCGCAACCTCGCGGCCAACGTCGGTGGCGCGAATCGCGCCGCAGTAATCGGTTCGAGGCCACGGCGGCAGCGGGGAATATTGCTCAGTTTTCGGCATTACCCATCACAGTTAAATGCTGGTTGTGGTCGAAGAATACCTGTGCCCGGCGGCGCAAGAAACAGTCACTCTCCGCGAGCGTCCGCAATCGCGCGGGCCGCCTCCGCCACCGCGACTTCGCGCTGCGTGCTCTGCTTCAGGTCGCGGATTTGCACGACGCCGCGCGCCAGCTCGTCGTCGCCGATTATCACCGCGACGCGCGCGCCAATCTTCGACGCGCGCGCAAGCAACGTCTTCATCTTACGCTCGGGCGAGAGCATCTCGACGTTCAGATTCGCAGCGCGCAGATTGCGCGCCACGACGATCGCATGGCGCGTCGCCGCCGGCCCCATCGCAATTATCGCGGCGTCCGGCGCCCCACTCGGCGCCAGCCCCGCCGCTTGCAGAGCCAGCGCCATCCGATCGACGCCGATCGCGAAACCGATCCCCGCAACCGCCGCGCCACCCATCGCCTCGACCAGCCCGTCGTATCGTCCGCCCGCCACGACCGTGCTCTGCGCGCCGAGACCGCCCGCCATCACCTCGAACGCGGTGCGCGTGTAGTAGTCCAGGCCGCGCACCATGCGCGGATTGACGGCGTACTGGACGCTGGCGGCGGTCAGAAGTTCCTTGACGGTATCGAAGTGCGCTCGGCATTCGTCGCACAGGTAATCGAGGCTGTTGGGCGCCGACTCGGTGAGTTTCGCGTCAATTTTGCAGTCGAGCAGACGCAGCGGATTGCGATCGATGCGATTGTGGCAGTCGTCGCAGAGTTCGTTCCAATGCGCGCGACCCCATTGCACGAGCGCGCTGCGAAAGGCGGGCCGGCATTTCTGGTCGCCGATCGAATTGATTTCCATGGTGAACGGAACTTTGAGATCGCGGCAAAGCTCATCGATCATTATCAGAAGCTCGGCGTCGCAGGCCGCGTCGGGCCGGCCGAATACCTCGACGCCGAACTGGTAGAATTGGCGATAGCGGCCCTTCTGCGGGCGTTCGCGACGGAACATCGGACCCGAGTAGAACAGCCGCTGCTCGGGCTCGGTGCGATCGAACCCGGCCTCGATGTATGCGCGCACCACGCCGGGCGTGCCTTCGGGCCGAAGCGCGACGACCGTTTCGCCTTCGTCGCGATCGGCGAACGTGTACATCTGTTTTTCGACGATGTCCGAGGTTTCGCCAGTCGAGCGCAGGTAGAGTTGCGTGCGTTCCAGCACCGGAATCCGGACCTCTTTCATCGAATAGCGCTCGACCAGCGCGCGAGCCCGCTCCTCGACGAGACTCATCGCACGCGCGTCGGCGCCGATTAGATCTCGAAATCCTCTGAGTCGTGTCAGTTCCAAGTTGTCACACTGTTTTCAATTCATCACGCGCGAGCCTGAGTCACCGCGCATCAAGTCGCGCAGTCTGCGAAAGCCGACGAGCGCGACGCCCTCATCCGCGATCAGCCGGCGCGCTTTTTCGGAGGTGAAGTACCGGAAGTCCGCCTCGCGCTGCAAAGCGTCGTGCGCACAGCTCTTGAGTTCGTCGCGAGCGAGCGCGGGATGACACAAAATTTCAGTCACGCCCGGCTCAAGCGTGCGAATAAGATTCGTCCAGTAGGACTCGGTCTCGCCCACCGACGGCGGCCCGTTGAATACGAGATGATCGGGAGTGACGACTCCGAACGCGTCGAGCCGATCGAGAATCGCGCCCATCCCTTCGCTGCCCATCCGGCGGCGCGACGCCAGCCTGATCGGCACGCGATACTCATTGGCCAGCCGCGCGTAAATCTCGTGATAGTCGGCGCGCAATTGCAATGTCCCCATGTGCGAATCGAGATGAGTCGCATCGATTCCCGCCGCGAGCGCCTTTTCGATTTGCGCGCGCAGTTCCGCCTCCGCCTCGTCGAGGCGGGCATGCTGGTAAACCTGCGCGACGGTCTGCCACAGATACCCGCGCTCGTCCACCAGCGACGGCACTGCGCGCCGCCCGAGCACCGGTCCCCATTTGTAGCGATCCCACTCCGCGGTGAGCGTGAGATGCACGCCCAGGTCGGCGGCAGGATTGATCCGCGCGAAGTCCGCCGCCTCCTCGAACCACGGGCAGGTCACCAGAATCGTTGACGACGTAAACAGGCCATCCGTCAGGCCCCGGATGACGCCCTCGTTCTGGTCGTGGCACATGCCGAAATCATCCGCATTGACGATGAGCACGCGCGCGTCCGCCGCGTAGCCGAGTCGCTCAGCCGTCGGTTGCGGGCGATTGCGAATTTTTTCCTTCGGTTCCATCCAATATTTCAATCGGTCGAGTTCGAGCATCCGAATTTATCGGCCCAATCGGGAAAGAAAAAGGGCCGCCTTTTGGGCGGCCCTCTCTCGAAGCGCCGATTAGGCGTTGCTTCCTGAATTATACCGTCAGGACATGGATCGTGCAGGCGGAACCCAGCCCGATCACGTGGGCCTGGCCCGCCTTGGCGTTAGGCACCTGGCGCTCTTTCGCGCGATCGTCCTGCGTCAGATGCCAAACCACCTCGCAGATATTCGCGACGCCGGTCGCGCCGAGCGGATGCCCCTTCGAGAGCAATCCGCCCGAAACGTTGACCGGATCGTGGCCGCCGAGGCTCGGATGCACCCCGCCGCCCGAGTCGATGAACTTGCCGGCTTCGCCATCGCCGCACAGTCCGAGGTTTTCGTAGTGCACCAGCTCCGCCGTGGCGAAGCAGTCATGCAATTCGGTAAGCGCGATGTCCTTGGGTCCGATGCCGGCCTTCTCATAGGCCTGCTTCGACGCGCGCCGCGTGAGCGTGCTGACGTCGGGCAGCGTGAGGTCGCGATCGGTCCACGGATCCGAGGTGAGGATCGGACGCCGCCACTCTCGCGCGCTTGCGTCCGCCGGCGAGCTGTTTCAGCTTGTCCTCGCTGACCAGAATCGCCGCCGCCGCGCCGTCTCCAGTCGGGCAACACATATAAAGAGTGTTGGGATAGGCCGACCATGCGCGCATTCATCACGTCTTCGAGCGAGACTTCGTTGCGATACTGCGAGAACGGATTCTTGGTCGCATGCTTGTGCGACTTCACCGAGATTTTTGCGAAGTGCTCCAGCTTGGTGCCGTACTTGCGCATGTGCTCGATGCCCGCCTGGCCGAAGACCGCGGGCATCGTGCCCGAGCCGACCTTGCCCTCGGTCAAGTACGCGGGATCGCCGCCGCCTGCCCCGCCGAGCAATCCCGCCTTGCCCATCTGCTCGACGCCAACCGCCATCGCGATGTCATACATCCCGGCCGCGACGGACATGTACGCCTCGCGAAACGCCGTCGAGCCGGTGGCGCATGCGTTCGCGACGTTGATTACCGGGATTCCGGTCTGGCCAATCTGCTGCAGGATTCTCTGTCCGACCATCGCGTTGGACTGCATGAGATTTCCGCAGGCGAACATCTCGACGTCCTTGATTGAAATTCCGGCGTCCTTGAGCGCGAGGAGCGCCGCCTGCGCCGCCGAGTTGGGGAACGGTCTTGTCGGGATAGCGTCCAAATTTGATCATCCCGGTTCCCAGAACATAAACATTTCGCATCTTGATTCCTCCTGGCGGCCCGGCCCGAAGCTCAGGTCCGTCGTAAAATTGCTCGCGCGCTGCCTTGCTGGGCGCCTTAATTTTTGCTCGGCCGGTACGAAAAAGCGACCACGTCGTGCCCTTCGCGATCCTTGGCCGCAACGCCGGTCACCAACTCAACCGGCAGGTTGAAAATCTTGTTGGGTTCTTTCTGAGCCTGCTCGAGATCGACGTCGGTCAGATTCGCGCGGACGCTGATGCCCTCGGGCAGATCGACAATCGCCGTCACATACGGCGTCTTGATTCCCGGATATGACTGATGCACGACCGAGAAGACGTACACCTTGCCCTTGTCGGACAAGGTCAGCGGCTTGAACTTGTCGGTCTCGCCGCACTTCGAGCACGCGACGCGCTTTGGATCGAGATACATTGCGCCGCACGCGCACTTGATAGCTTCGAGATGGGGCTTGGGCGCCAATTTCAGCCATGGAACAATTGGGCGCGGTCCCGTGTCAGTAGCTTGAGCCTGCTCAGCCATACAGATCCTCCGAACGATTCAATGATGATGGGTCAGAATGACTAACGCCGCCCGTGCGGCGGCGCGGTCTTCCTCTTTGGCCGGAGTTTCCCACAGGGGGGCGGAAGTCGTCAACCCTCGCGCCCGCGCCGCTAACCGAGCCGTGGGGCCGTTGTGCGAGGCCGGCGAAAATCGAGCCGCGGGACGCTCGCGCCGCGCGCCGCGAAGGCTACCGGTGCTGCCACTTGGGCGGCCGCTTCTCGACGAACGCGCTCGTCCCCTCGACTCGGTCCGCGCTGCCGAACACTACCCCGAACGCCTCCTGCTCGAAGCGCAGCCCGGCATCCTCTTCCATCGTGAACGCGGCCCGCAGCGCGGCCTTGGCCTGGCGCAGCGCGAAAGCGGATTTGCCCGCGAGTTTCTCCGCCAGCTTGCGCGCGCTTTCGGCAAGGTCGGCGGGCGCCACGACCTGGTTTGCGAGGCCCAGTTCAAGCGCCGTCTTCGCGTCGAACATCTCGCCCGTCATGATCAGCTCGCGCGCCTTGTTGTGGCCGATTCGATGCGGCAGGCGCTGGGTGCCGCCGAAGCCCGGAATGAGTCCGAGATTTATCTCGGGCTGCCCGAAACGCGCCTTATCGCTTGCGATGATCAGGTCGCACGCGAGCGCAAGCTCCAGCCCGCCGCCGAGCGCGAAGCCGTTGACCGCCGCGATGACGGGTATCGGCAGGTCCTCGAAACTTTCCATCACGCGATGGCCCAGGCGCGAAAAATCGAGTCCGTCAGCAGCCGACATTTTTGACATCGCCGCGATATCCGCACCCGCGACGAACGCCCGATCGCCCGCGCCTGTGACGATTAGCACGCGCACCGACGAGTCGTGGCGGACCTCGCGAATCACGCGCGCCATTTCCTCCAGCACCTCGCGATTCAACGCGTTCAGCGCCGCCGGGACGGTTGACGGTCAGGATCGCAATCGCGGCTTTTTCGAAAATGATATTTTTGAGGTCCACCTGCCCGCTCCTTGGAAAATCGCGACGCCCGCGCCGCGGCGCGAGGCCCCGCGCTTCTAGTTCCGCCCTGCGCGGTTTGACTGTCAACCCCCGCTCAAGCGCGAGGCTCGCCCGGCCGGTGCTTGCGTGAAACTCATCGCGCGCGAAACAATGCGCACGTGCCAGGCAAATCCAGAGACTATGCCCCTGCGAGCGTCCGCGCGATCGCCGGCTTGCTCGCTCTCGCCCTCGTGCTCGCCACTGCCTCCGGATGCACTCCGCAAGCGCAGCAATTTGTCAACAAGATTCGCGCTGAATCAACCGAGAAATGCAATGAAGGCAACCAGGCCGCCTGTCGTACGATCGTGCAGGCGCTCAGCGACACCAAGGTTGCCATCGAATCCACCGCGCCGCTCGAGACGCAAACCCCCGCTTGCAACGCCGGCAAACAGGACGCATGCCAACAACTCGCCGTACTGCACGGTGAGTTGAGCTCATGGTGCTCGATGGGCAACGGCCCGGCGTGCGCCGCCGTCAATTCCGGTCCGTGGCCGGCGAAATGGGACGAGCCCGCGCTGATCGACGCGGCCAAGCTGGCGTGCCTGAGCGGCCACTTCAAGCCGGATTCAAGCACCTGCCAGGCCTTGCAAATGATGTAGCGGCATCCGCTCAGGACGCGACGCGCTCGGCCACGATCACCATCCGCTTGCCGTACAGCAGCGCCGGCGACAGCACGTGGCCGATGATCTCGCGGTCACCTCGTCGCGCGGCGGGCGATGGCCGGGGCGGCGCGCGTTGCGGGCGGATGCAGCCGCGGAAAATTTCATCGCCATCCACAGAATCGGGACCAATCGGCGACATCGCCATCGAGGTGGGACTCCACCGGTCCGTGTAAACCTCGAGATGGTCAAAGCCCGCCAGACGCATCATGTATCGCGCGCGATAGTAGTCGAGCATGAACGCGTGGCCGTGATAAATCCGCCGCGGATTGCGGCTGCGCGGCGTCTGAATCTCGTTCATCAAGCCGCGGCGCAGATTGCGCTGGCCGGTGAGAAAACCGCTGGCGCGGGCCGACAGATGCATGAGGTTGGGCGTCGTCAGCACGATCTTTCCGCCCGGCCTGATCACGCGCGCACAATCGCGGAGAAATCCCATCTGATCCTCGAGATGCTCGATCCCTTCGCGCGACAGCACGTAGTCGAAGGCACTCGTCGCGAAACGGCAGCGCTTCGTTGGCATCGGCGCAAACCCATGCGGCGGCCGGTTCGCGCCACGCCGCAGGAAAAAGATCGACCGAAACGACGCGGTAGCCCAAACCCGACAGCGCGCGCGACTGGATCGCTCCGCCCGCCGGGATGTCGAGCACGACTCCCGGCTTCATCGCGCCGAACAGTCCGCCGCTTCGCCCGCGCCGGCGAACGACTACGTCGCCCTCCATCGGCCGCGATTGCGAATCTGGCAAGGACTACTGCCGCTCTTCGAAGCCGAGCGAGATCATCATCTCGCGCAGCGATTGATCGACGAGCAGGTAGTCGGTGAGCGAGACATACACGTGGCATCCGCGGCGCCCTTCCCCGCCCGGGATCTCCACGATTTTCAGCACCCGATCACCGTTAATCATCATCGGCTTGCCATCCATCGTCACGCGCAGCCACATTTCCAGGTACCTTCCCGCAAGCCGGCTTAATACTCGGGCTTGAAATCGAAATGATGAATCGCTTCGATGAAGCGGATCGTGCGCGTCTTCGAGCGCATCACGACGCTGTTGGTCATCGCGCCGCCGGAGAAAAATCGCACGCCGCGCAGATAGTCGCCGGTGGTCACTCCCGTCGCCGCGAACATCACGTTATCTCCCGCCAGTTCCTCGAGCGTGTAGCGATGCTTCAAATCCATGATTCCCATCGCCAGGCACGCCTCCGCCTCCTCCGGGTTGCGCGGCACGAAGCGGCACTGCATCTCGCCACCGGCGGAGCGAATCGCGGCGCCGGCCAGCACGCCCTGATGCGCGCCGCCGATTCCGATCAGCACGTCGATTTCGCTCTCCGGCCGGGTGGTGGCGATCGCGGCGGACAGGTCGCCGGCCGAGATCATCTTGATCCCGGCGCCGGCGCGGCGCACTTCATTGATCAACTTCTCATGGCGCGGGCGATCGAGGATCGCGACCCGCAAATCCTCGACGTAAACTTTTTTTGCCTCGGCCAGTGCTTTGAGATTGTCGGTCGGCGACCTGTCGATATCGATCACGCCGCGCCCGGCGGGCCCGCACGCGACCTTGTCCATGTAAGTATCGGGGCAGCGCAGGATTCGCCCGCGCTCGGCCAGCGCAACGCACGACAGCGCGTTGGGTCCGCCGGTCGCGCAGATCAGCGAACCTTCGATCGCGTCGAGCGCGACGTCGATTTCGGTTCCGGCGCCGGTGCCGACGATTTCGCCCTCGTACAGAAACTCGGCGTCGCCCTCTTTGCCTTCGCCGATCACTATTTTGCCGTCCATCGCGACCGAGTTCAGCGTCTTGCGCATCGCGTCGCACGCCGCTCGATCCGCCAGCCGCTCGTCGCCCTTGCCGATGAAACGCGCCGCCGCCAGCGCCGCGGCTTCCGTCGCGCGTACTACTTCAAGCGCAAGATTCCGTTCCATCCGGGCCTCCAGGTCAGTTCGATGCGGTCCTCAGCGGGCGTCCGAACAACGATTCTATCAGGTGATAGCCGTCGCCGACGAGCAGGCCCGTCGCGGCGGCGTCGCTTTCGGTGTAGCGGCGCGCCGCGCCGCCGCCCGCTTTGGACTGCGCCGACGTCATCAGCGCGAACGGGACGGGTTCCGGCGAATGAGTCTTGAGCTGGCTCGGCGTCGCGTGATCCGGCATCAGCAGAATCGCGAAACTCGCCCAAGCCGCCGCAGCCCCGCAAGCATCGGCCCGATAATCAACTCGTCGATACGCTCGATCGCTTCCTTCTTCAGATCGGCGCGGCCCATGTGACCGGCCTCGTCGGGCGCCTCGATATGCAGCAGCAGGAAGTCGCGCGCTTTGAGCGACTTCGAGACCGTAACGCGCCTTGGCGGCGTAATCGGTATCGAGAAATCCGGTCGCGCCCGGAACCTTGATCAGCTTCAGTCCGGCCAGCCGGCCCAGCCCGTTGACCAGATCGACCGCCGATATCACCGAGCCCTCGACGCCGAAGCGTTCCTTCAGCGTCGGCACCGCGGGCCGCGTGCCCTGCCCCCAAAACCACGCCGAAGTCGCCTCGGTTTTGCCGGCGGCGCGGCGCGCCATGTTCACCGGATGCTCGCGCAGAATCTCCGCCGAACGCCGCATCAGATCGCGGAGCAACGTCCGCGCCCGCGCCCTTGCGGCAGATAGGCCTCGACGGGCTTGCCGGTGATGTCGTGCGGGGGCGTGAGATGCGTCGTCGCGACTCCGCCGCGCCACATCATCAGATGGCGATAGCTGACGCCGTTAAAGAACTCGATTCCGCCGCCGGCCAGCTGCTTGCGCAGGTCGGCGACGATCTGCGCGGCTTCCTCGCTGGTGATATGGCCCGAGGTGAAATCGTTCATTATCATCGCGCCGCCGTCGCCTGGCTTCAGCGACACCAGATTCATTCGAAACACCACGTCGCGCGGCCCCATCTCGATTCCCTGGCTCGCCGCTTCGATTGGCGCGCGCCCGGTGTGATAGCGCGCCGGGTCGTAGCCCAGCATCGTCATCGTGCCGACGTCGCTGCCCGGGGGCATCCCCTTGGGAATCGTCGCGACCATCCCGAGCGTCGCCGCGCGTCGCGATCAGGTCCATGTTGGGCTTGTGCGCCGCCGCAAGCGGCGTCATGCCGCCGAGTTCGTCGCACGGCCAATCGGCCATCCCGTCGCCGTGGATGATGACGTACTTCATCGCATCGATCGGTCCGCTTCGAGTCGCGCCGCTTATTCGCGCTCCAGAACTTTCATCACCTTGCCAGCTCCGGCTCGACCACGATCGTGTTGCTGAGATTCTTGAGCGCCGTGTCGGGATCCTTCAGGCCGTGGCCGGTGAGCGTGCACACGACGACCGAGCCCGGCTTGAGCATCCCGGTCGCGCGCGTACTTGAGCAGCCCCGCGACCGACGCGGCCGACGCCGGCTCGGCGAACACGCCGCCGCTCGCGATCAAGCGATACGCCGCGAGGATCTCCGCGTCGGTGACGATGTCGATAATCCCGCCCGACTCGTCGCGCGCGGCTGGTCGCGCTCTTCCAGCTCGCGGGATTGCCGATTTTGATCGCGGTCGCAACGGTATGCGGGTCGTCGATCGGATGGCCGACGCACGATCGGCGCCGACTCTGCCGCCTGGTAGCCCATCATCTTCGGCAGCCGCGCCGATCAATCCGACCGATCTTATATTCCTGGTAGCCGGCCCAGTAGGCCGTGATATTGCCCGGCGTTGCCGACCGGCAAGAAATGATGCGTCGGCGCGTCGCCCAATTGATCGCAAATCTCGAACGCCGCCGGTCTTCTGCCCCGCGATCCGATCGGGATTGACGCTGTTGACCAGCCGAATCCTGACCGGATCGCGCTCCGCAAGATCGCGCACCACCTTCAGGCAGATGTCGAAGTTGCCGATCACCTCGAGCACCCGCGCGCCATGCATCACGCTTTGCGACAGCTTGCCAAGCGCCACCGCGCCCTTGGGAATCAGCACGTACGCCTTCAGCCCCGCGCGGCCCGCGTAGGCCGCCGCGGACGCGGCGGTGTTGCCGGTCGAGGCGCAGATTACCGCGCGCGCGCCCTCGCCCAGCGCCTTGCGAAATCGCCAGCGTCATGCCGCGGTCCTTGAACGAGCCGGTCGGGTTGGCGCCCTCGAACTTAAAGTAAACCTTGATGTTTGGCCCAAGCCGCTTTGCCAGCGCGGGCACCTCGATAAGCGGCGTGTTGCCTTCGTTCAGGGTGACCACCGGCGGTCGAATCCGTCACCGGCAGGAAGCGGCGGTAATGCTCGATCAGTCCGGGCCAGTAGGACAGACCGCGGCTGTTTCGATCCGCGCTTGGAGTCCGACGCCATCGCCTAAAGCTTCTCCTCGATTCGGATAAACGCGGGAGCCGACTCCACGATTTTCTTCCTTCGAATCTCCGCCAGCGCGCGTTTCAGGTTGCGCTCGGGCGCGTCATGGGTCCGCATGATAACCGGCACCGTCTGCGCCGCTCCGCGCCCCTTCTGGATCACCGACGCGATCGAAATCCCGTTGCCGCCCGAGCACCGACGCGATCGCGCCAAGCACGCCCGGGCTTATCCCGCGCCATGAAGCGCAGGTAATACTCGCATACCACGTCGTCCATCGGCTTGACACTGGCGCGCTTCATCAGGTGGATCGGAAATCCGAATGCGTGCGCTCGCGCCGAGCCTGCGGCCAGACGATGCCGCGCGATTTCCAGTATATCGGCCACCACCGCCGTCGCCGTAGGCATCTCGCCCGCGCCGAGCCCGGAATACATTGTCGCGCCGAGCGCCTCGCCGTGGATATAGATCGCATTGAACGCGCCGCCGACGCCGGCCAGCAGATGGCGTTGCGGGATCATCGTGGGATGCACCCGCGCCTCGATGGCGCCGTCGTCGTCCTTGCCGATGGCAAGCAGTTTGATCGCGTAGCCAAGCTCGCGCGCGTAGGCGATGTCGGCCTGCGTAATCCGGGTGATCCCTTCGGTATAAATCTGCGCCGGTTTCACCATCACGCCAAAGGCAAGCGTGACCAGCAGACAAAGTTTGTGGGCCGAATCATGCCCCTCGACATCGAGCGCGGGGTTTTCCTCGGCCAGGCCCCTGTCCTGCGCGTCGGCGAGTGCGGCGCTGAACTCGACGCCGTCGCTCGGTCATCGTGGTGAGAATGGAATTGCAGGTGCCGTTGACGATTCCATAAACCGCGCGCTGGCGATCGCCGGCCAGCGCCTCGCGCAGGGTGCGGATGATCGGCACGCCGCCGCCGACGCTTGCCTCGAAACCGACCGCCAGGCCGCGCTCTCCCGGCCTCGCGAAAAATCTCGCCGCCATGCTCTGCGAGCAAAGCCTTGTTCGCGGTAACGACGTCCTTGCCCGCCGCCAGAGCCTTCATGATCAGCGCGCGGGCCGGCTCGTAGCCGCCAAACAGTTCGACCACGATATCGATATCGGGACGCGTGACAACCGCCGCGGCGTCGCGCGTAATCAATTTCGCCGGCACGCCAAGCGCGGCGACCGAGCTTGACCCTCAGATCCGCCACCGCCGCCAACTGAATCGGCGCGCCGAGCATGCGTTCGTATTTGTCGCGGTTGCGCAGCATCAGCTTCACCACGCCGCCGCCCACCGTGCCGCATCCGAGCAGAGCAATCCGTATCGGTCTCAATTTGTCCCCCGTTGCTTGAGCGATTGCGCTCAGGAGGCGCTGGCCGTGCGCGCCGGAATATCGGCGTGGCCGGCCCTGAGCGCGTGACGAATTCCGCGCAGCGCCTGGCGGGTGCGATGCTCGTTCTCGATGAGCGCGAAGCGCACGAAGCCGTCGCCGTCCTGCCCGAAGCCGATTCCCGGCGAAACCGCGACCTTGGCCTCGGCCAGCAGAAACTTCGCGAACTCCAGCGAACCCATCGCGCGAAACGGCTCCGGAATCGGCGCCCACACGAACATCGTCGCCTTGGGCTTCTCCACCGGCCAGCCGGCCCGGTTGAGTCCGTCCACCAGCACGTCGCGCCGCCGGCTGTACGCGCGCGACGATCTCGGCGACGCAATCCTGCGGTCCGTTGAGCGCTGCGATCGCGGCGACCTGCACCGGCGCGAACATCCCGTAGTCGAAGTACGATTTCAGCCGCGCCAGCGCCGCGATCATCTCGCGATTGCCGACCGCGAAGCCCACCCGCCAGCCCGGCATGTTGTAGCTCTTCGACAGGGTGAAGAACTCGACGCCGACATCCTTGGCGCCCGCCACCTGCATCATCGACGGCGCCTTGTAGCCGTCGAAGCACAGGTCCGCGTAAGCGAAGTCGTGCACGACCATGATGTCGTTCTCGCGGGCGAACTCGACCACCCGCTGCATGAAGTGCAAATCGACGGTCGCCGTGGTCGGATTGTGCGGGAAGTTCATGATCAGCAACTTGGGCCGCGGCCAGCATCGCTTCACCGCCGTCCATCAGCTCGTCGAAAAATTCCTCGCCGCGCCGGATCGGGACGCCCTGCACCTGCGCGCCCGCGATGATGCATCCGTACTGATGAATCGGATAGGTCGGCGTCGGCGCCAGCACCACGTCGCCCTGATCGAGAATCGCCAGCGTCAGATGCGCGATCCCTTCCTTCGATCCGATCGTAACGATCGCTTCCGAATCGGGATCGAGTTCGACGCCGTAGCGCCGCTTGTACCAATCGCAGATCGCAAGCCGCAGCTTGTACACCCCGCGCGACACCGAGTAGCGATGGTTGGCGTTCTTGGAGGCCGCCTCGATCAGCTTGGCCACGATATGCGGCGGAGTCGGCTCGTCGGGATTTCCCATTCCGAAATCGATTATGTCCTCGCCGGCTCGCCGCGCCGTGAGGCACAATTCTCCGATCGCGTTGAAGACGTAGGGCGGCAGCCGTTTGATTCGTGGAAAATCCATTTTACTCTTGCGGTTGGCGATTATGCGCGAACTCCGCGTCCGCGCAATGCGCGAGCTATAAGTTTTAACGGACGCCCGCCTGCGCCGCTAGTAGGCGGCCGCTGCGGCGGCGACGCAGTATTAAGAGCGCACTCCGTTGTCGCGCACGGCCGCGTGGCTCGCTTCGGTCAGGATGACAAACCGGATCACTTCGCCGGGCTCGCCAGCGCGGCCTCTTCGCGCGGGCGCCGGCGCGTCGCCCAATACACCGGCGCCGCGCACACCGATATCAGCCCCGCGATCTGCCATTCGAACGGTATCCCGGCGGTATCCGCGATTCGCCCGGCAAACAGCAATCCCATCGCGCCGCCCATCGTCTGGAACGTGGAGTTGAATGACAGCAGCGTCGCGCGATTGCCCGCTTCGATCTGCTCGTTGAACCAGCTCTGAACCAGCGGCATCATCGCCCCGGTGAACAGATTCATCACGAACAGCATCGCCAGCGAAACCAGCGGCCGCCCGCCGAACAGCCCCGCCAGGAACAGCATCGCGCTCGCGCCGATAACCAGCACGCTCACGCGCGCAGCGCGCTGCGATTCGCCGCCCTGGATGCGCGCGCTTACCTCCGCGCCGACCAGCCGCGCCGCAGACAGACCGCAATAGATCCAGCCGACGATCCATACGCCAACCGCCAGGCTCTCGTTGAACATGATCGGCCATTCGATCCAGTACGGCGCCCACGCCGCAAACGTAATTGCGCCCGCCACGCTCAGCATCAGGACCGTATGCGCGCCCAGTCCGGCGCGGATGCCGTCGCCCACGTTCGCGGCCACCTGCCGCGGGATCGCCGCGATCCTGCCGGTCGCGGCGCGCGGACGTTCGTCGTGCATCAGGAATGCGCCGACCGCACCGCTGACCAGGTAGCCGGCCGCGCCCAGCAGCCACGGCCATGCGATATCGATGTCGGCCACGTACGCGCCGATCATCGCCGACCCCATGAAGCCCAGCGTCGTCAGTTGCGAGATGCGCGAGAACAGCCGGTCCTTGAGCCCGTCGTAGCCTGCGTCATCGAGCGCATCGACACCCCACGCGTCGATCGCGCCGTTGCCGAAAGTCGTGCCGACACCGTCGATACTCTCGGCGATCAGGAACACGTAGTAATGATGCGCCAGGAAGTACAGGATGAACGCGCAGACCCGCAGCGATGCGCCGAGCACGTACGAGCGGCGCCTGCCAAGCAGGTCGGCGAACGCGCCGGTGGGCACGTCGGTCAGAAACAGGACGACGAAGTAGGTCGCCAGCACGCTGTTTATCTGGAACTGGTCGAGCCCGCGCGAGCGCAGAAAGATCGGATAGACGCCGAACAGGAACCCGCCGGCGAACGAGTACATGCCCCATACCGTGTAGTAGCGGCGGATGATATCGCGAATAGTCGGAGCGTGTGGTCGAGCGATTTCCACGGAAATTTTTCCACCCAGTCAGCCGCGCCAAAAGAAAAAGCCCCGGGGCTCTCAAGCGCCCGGGGCTTTTTAGAGCCAAGTATCGATGTCCGTCTCAATTCAGGAGGACCCTCATTGAATTGGGGACGCGACGTACATCACCACTCGGCTTCATGGCGGCAGAGTAACCGAGCGGCTGATCATCAGTCAAGCCGCTTGCCACGGAGCAAAACGGGCGCTCTGTTCTCAGAATCGCGTGCATAACGTAGGATTTAAGCTTGACTTGACCAGACTGAACCCCGGTCCGAACTCTTCCCATGAGCAACCCGAGCATCGACCGCAGCTTCGATTTTCCCGCCGGCGTGCCCGAACCCGGACTGGCGACGCGAGTGTGGCGCTTTTGGAACGTGGTGTGGCTGGCGGCGTACGTGTACGCGGGCTACAAGGGCACCCAGCTCTGGACGCGCCTGGTCAGCGATCGCAACAAGGCCGAACTCTATCGCCGCCAGGATCTTCGCGCGGCGCAAGCTCTCAACCGCACTGCAATCCGCCTGGAAGGTTTGCTCATCAAGGCATGCCAGTTCATCGCAACTCGCGCCGACGTGCTCCCCGACGAATGGGTGTCCACGCTCGCCGGCCTGCACGATCGCGTCCCGCCGCGGCCGTTTGCGATGATCCGCGAACAGATCGAGCGCGAACTTGGCCGGCCGCTCGAGGGCGTTTACGCCGAGTTCGATCCCGCGCCGCTGGCGTCGGCATCGCTCGCGCAGGTGCATCGGGCGCGCCTTCATGATGGCCGTCGATGCGCGGTCAAAGTGCAGTATCCGGGAATCGACGGGATCGTCCGCGCCGATCTCCGCAACATGACGCTGGTGCTGCGATGGCTGGCGAAGCTCGAACGCGACTTCGACTATCGCGTCCTGATGCGCGAGGCGCTCAAGTACATCCCGATGGAGCTGGACTTCGTTCACGAGGCCGACAACTCCGCAACCATGCGCCGCAACTTCGCCGCGGATTGCGACGTGATCGTCCCCGAGGTCTATCGCGAGTTCACCACGCGGCGCGTGCTCACGATGGAGCTGCTCGAAGGAATCAAGGTCACCGATGTCGGTGCACTCGAGCGTGCGGGGATCGACAAGCACGCGGTCGCGCAGAAGCTGATTGAGATTTTCTGCGACCAGGTCCTGCGCGACGGCTTTTTCCATGCCGATCCGCATCCTGGTAACATCCTGGTTCAGCCCGGGCCCCGGATCGTGCTGCTCGACTTCGGCCTGGCCAAGGATTTCCCGCCCGCGTTCCGCGACGGCATCGTGCGGCTGACGTTTTCGATCCTTACTTCGAATCGCGATGGAATCGTCGCCGCGTTCACAGAGCTGGGCTTTCGCACGCGCACCGGCAATCCCGACACGCTGCTGGCGTTTTCCGATTTGTTTCTCGGCAGCACTATCAAGTCGAAGAAGGCTTACGCGGACAAGGACATGGTCGAGAAGTTCTCCGAGGAGCTGCCGCGCGCGATCCGAGCCAATCCCGTGGTCGAAGTCCCCGCCGACGTCTTGCTGGTCGGGCGCATGATGGGTCTGCTGAGCGGACTGGGCAAAACACTCGACTCGCAAGTCGATCTGTTCGCGACGATCATGCCGTACGCGCAGCGCCTCATGACCGCGCCGCCGGCGTCCGCGCCCGGCGGCGGTATTTTCGACCCCGCAGCCGGCGCCCCCGCGGACACTCCGGCCGGCAAGTAGGCCGGTTTCGCGGCGTTGCGCTTTCATGGCACAGTTTTGCCGAGCCGATTTTTTGTTTTGCGCATGCGGCCCAAATGCTGTCGCCCTGCCGACTTTGACGATGCGGAGTCCAACTGATGTCCGATCGACGCAATAGACTTGTGCCACTCGCAGCGGAGCTCGCGGCCGACTTTGCCACTCGCGCCGGAGAGCATGACCGCGCCAATTCATTCCCGGTCGAAAACGTCGATAAAATGAAAGCGGCCGGATACACCGCGCTCGTCATCCCCGAAAAATACGGCGGACTAGGCGCCGACCTCGAGGATTTTGCGCTCTGCCAGGAGCAGCTCGCGCAGGGATGCGCCGCGACCACGATCGCAATCAACATGCATCTGTTCGGCATCGGCAGCATGGTCGAGCGCGCCAGCGGCCGCCCGCAGGAGGAATTGTTCTTCGACGCGATCGCGCGCGGCCGTCAAATTCTCGGCGGCGGCATCAGCGAACCCGAGACCGGCGGCGATTGGGGCTACTTCGCGACTCGCGCGCGCCGCGACGGCGAGACTTACGTGCTCAACGGCCGCAAAAGCTTCACCAGCCTCTCGCCCGTGATCGATCTGTTCATGGTGATGGCGACGATCGAGGACTCCAGTCCGCCCGCCGCCGCCACCTTCGTGGTGCCGCGCGGCACTCCCGGCTTCGAGCTGGTCGAGACCTGGGACGCGATGGGAATGCGGGCGACGGCCAGCCACGACCTGGTGATCAAGGAGGTCCGCGTGCCGGCGGTCGCGATGGCGGAATCGCGGCCCATCGGTCCGGTCAACGACCAGGCGATTTCGCTGTTCGCATGGTTCGGCATTTCGGTCGCCGCGACTTATACCGGAGTGGCGATTGCCGCGCTGAAGTTCGCCAAAGAATTTGCCGGCCGCCTCAAACCGCTCACGCAGCCGCGGACGATCAAATATTTGCCCGGCGTTCAATTCGCCATCGCCGAGGCCGAAGCGCTGATCGCGCAGTCGCGCGCACTCTATCTTGGCGTCGCCCGCGACTACCTTCGCGATCGCGATTCATTCAAGGGCGAGACGGGATTGGCGCGAGTGGTGATGCCGAAGTATGTCGCGACCAACAACGCGGTACGCGCGGTTGACTACTGCATGGAGGTCGTCGGGGCGCACGGGATGCTGAAAAAATTTCCCATGGAGCGCTATTACCGCGACGTCCGCGCCGGCCCGAATCATCCGCTGTCCAACGCCCGCGCGCGCGAACTGCTGGGCAAGGCCGCGCTCGGCGTGGGCCTGGCCGAGACGCCGCGCTGGTAGGTGCGAAACCGTGGCCCGCGCGCTGTCGATTAATCTGCGTTTGGCGCTGGACGATTTTCCCCGCGAGTAATATCGTGCCTATGCTGTGATCAACGAAATCGAACAGGTTGCGCTCCGCGCCGCGCGTGCCGCCGGCAGAATCCATCTCAAACGGCTCAGCAGAATAACCATCAATCGCAAGTCGAACTCGATCGATCTGGTCACCGAAGCCGACCGCGAATCGGAAGCCGCCATCATCGAGGTGATCCATCGCGCGTTTCCAACCCATGCGATCCTCGCGGAGGAAAGCGGCGCCAGCGCGCATCAAAGCGACCATCGATGGATTATCGATCCGCTCGACGGCACCACCAACTTCGCCCACGGCTATCCGCAATTCTGCGTATCGATCGCCTACGAACGGCGCGGCCGCGTGCAGTTCGGCGTAGTCTTCGACGCACTGAAAAAAGAATGCTTCATCGCCCAGCGCGGACAGGGTACCCGCCTCAACGGCAAGCCGATTCGCGTCAGCACCACGCCGAATCTCGGCGCCGCGCTGCTGTGCACCGGGTTCGCGTACGACCGGCGCGAACGCCGGCGCTTCTATCTCTGCTTCTGGGAAGAAATCATGATGCGTGCGCAGGGCATACGCCGCACCGGGTCGGCCGCGCTCGATCTCGCCTACGTCGCCGCGGGACGCACCGATGGATTCTGGGAGTTCGGGCTGCGCCCCTGGGACGTGGCAGCCGGCGCACTCCTGGTCGAGGAAGCACGCGGACGCGTGAGCAACATGAACGGCTGCGAGCTTGACCTTGCCGGCGCGAATATCGTGGCGACCAACGGCCGGCTGCACGAACAGCTCATCGAAGCGATTGCTCAGGCGCGGCCGGAAGCCGACCGCCGCCATGCCGAGATGCTTCGTGAGATCAAGGCCTCGGCCTAGAAATACCTGCTTGATTTTCGCAGCACGCCTCGGATGAACGCGCAGATTCGCCGCGCGACCCGCGGCTAGCGGCGCGCGAGGAACATCCCGGTATCCTTGCTGATTCGAATTTCGCCGCGCGCCGCGATTTCATTTTCGAGATGCCGCCGCAAGCCGGCAACCTGCTCGTCGCTGACTCTGCTGCGCACGCGCATCGAACAGATATAGTCCATCAGCGGCGCAGCTTCGGTTACAATCAGCGAGTCGGGATAGCGTTTGAGCTTCACCTCGCTGAAAGCCCGGCGCATGTAAGCCTCGCCGCTCTCGAGGCCAAATCGCGCGGTCGCCTCGGTCATTCGGGGAATCGAAAAAAAGCGCGCCGCAAGTTCGTCGATCTCCCGCATGTTCGCGACTCCCATCGTGGCCGCGTAGCAGAACCCTGACGGCTTGAGCACGCGCCGAACCTCGCCAAGCGCGCGTGGAATGTCGGGCACATGATAGAGCATGTGATTGGCGATCACCGCGTCGAACGATCCGTCGCCAAACGGGAGCGCCTGCGCGTCGGCCTGCGCGAAGGTAAACCGATGGCCGAGCCGCGCGAGATTGGCGCGCGTTTCGCGGATCATCCCGCCCGACATGTCGGTTAGAATCACGCGCCATCCCGCAGGCGCCCGCACCGGGCTGCGCCACAATATGCCGGTGCCGCAGCCGAGCTCGAGCACGCTCGCGTTTTCAGGAATCCGAAAATGATCGAACATCCAGCGCATCAGCCCGTAGCGATTAGTGCTGAAGCGCTGATGCAGCCGAATCCGCGCCGACAGGTTGGAGCCGTCCTTGTATTGCTCGCGCAGGCGCCGCGCGGAGTCCGTATCGGTGTTAGTCGGCATCGCCGCGATGTTGGCGCAGGAATCCTTTCCCGGTCAATCCGTCGCGCTTTCTTGTTCGCGGCAATTCCTTGGTATAGTTCTTTCCTCTGCCGCACCGTTCGCCCCGGTAGTGAAAAGGACATCACGGAGGTCTCCGGAACCTCAAGTCCGGGTTCGATTCCCGGCCGGGGCATTTTCTAGAAGGTTCCACCCACGTTTTCTCCGGTTCAATCGTCGCCCGGTTGGTCCAGCGCGAAGACCGCGAGCCATTCTTAAGCCACAATTTGTTAACTGCCCGCTGGTATGAGAGTTATATACTTACAGTAGGCAGGTAATGCTTACTGTTTGCTCACGCTATTCGATTGTTACAGGTTGCTTATAGATGTTTTAGTTTCCTATATATCTCATGACGCCTCTAGTCTTGCTTCAGGCCGTGATTGGCGTCAGAATTTCGTGCCATGAAAGCCGATACGCAAGAAAGTCCGGTCCCCGTTGTGCAAGAAGAGTGCGAAGTCCTCAATCTGATTCGAGACGACCATGAACTCATCGAGCGCCTCAGTATAACCCCTGAGGAGCTCGAGGCGCTGTCGAAATGCGCGATGTTCGGAACAATGACCTGCAAGCAGCATATGCTTGCCATCTTGCGCCAGATTCGCGAGTCGGGCGGCCCCGCGGCGGGCGGGCCCGCGAACGATCAGACGCCCATTTTCGCTGAGCCGGCTATCCCCGAGGAACGGGAGGAAGCCCCAGTCCCGGACTGCCGCCGCATGTTGATTCGTCTCAATGGCATGGCCGTGCCCGAGGAGCCGGGTTCGCTTCAGGGTATTGCTCGTCGCCGCATGCCCGAGCAGTTCGGCATTCTTTTCTGCATAATCGTCATGGTCGCGGGGCTGGCGTGGTATCTCCTGGTCGCGATGTCGCGCTGGCGTAATAACTTCCTGACCAGCGTCGGAATGCCCGCGGGTCACGCTGCTCCCTTGGCTCAGTGGTTCGGCAATCTCGACGCATCCAAGATTCTGATCTTGGGCGAAGGTCTGCTCGTGGTAGGCATTGCAGTTGCGATGTACCTCAAATCCCGCAGAGGTTACCGCCGCTTAAAAATCAGACCGGGCCCAAGCTGGCGCTAGCCAGTCTGTCGATCGGTTGGCGCGTCTGCTGATTGGCGCGCTGGCCGAATTGCCACCTTTATCCCGCACGCGCACAACCAGCCCGCCGCCCGCCGCGAGGCCGACGACGCCGCCCCTGCAAATGCTTCGGGGCCTTCGTATCGACAATCGGCAGGGGTGCCCCCTACACCCGGTGACAAGAGAAGATGCGGGACTTCGTCCCCGTTAGAAGCGGGATGGGGAGTTTGCGTCGCCCGGATTGCCCGAGCCCTCTCAACGGACTACCACTACGAAACTGCACGACAGCTCGCACGGGGAGTCGCGATGGAATATCGAATCACGCCCGGCAGATTGGAAATCGGCAAGTTCTCGCTCTACTACGAACGCGTCGGCGCCGGCGCGCCGATCATCTTTCTGCACGGCCTCGGCGGCAACCATCTCTCATGGTGGCAGCAAGTTCCCTACTTCATGCGATCGTTCGAGTGCATCACGGTTGACCAGCGCGGCTTCGGCTTATCGCCCGATCCCGACGGCCTGTTCAATCGCGCGCATGCGAGCGATCTCGGCGCCCTCCTCGACCATCTGGAGATCGACAAGGCCGGGCTGATCGGGCAATCGATGGGCGGATGGACGATCGTCGGCTATGCGCTCGAGCATCCCGAACGCGTCGCGGCGATGGTGCTGGCGGATACACCGGGCGGAATCTTCACGCCCGAGATGAAGTTCGAGCGTCCGCGCGAGCCGATCGCCGTCGATGCGACGCCACCGATCGGATCGTTGCCGACCTATGCCGCCGATTATTTCTCACGGCGCCCCGAGATGGCGTTTCTGTACGACGAAATCCGGATTCATGGCGCGCGGCCTCCCGCCGACGCGGGTGTGCGGCTAATCGGCCTGCGCTACGATCTCGGCGCGGTGAAGCGACGCCTGACGATGCCCATACTGTGCATGGTTGGCGAGCAGGACACGCTGATCAGACCCGAGATCGTCAAGGCGCTTGCGTCGGCGCTGCCAAATTCGCGGCTGCGCACGGTCCCCGGCAGCGGCCATTCGATCTATTTCGAGAATCCCGCCGTTTTCAATCAGCTGGTGCGCGATTTCATCGTCGAGATCGGCTATGCGAAATAGCCGCGAAGTCGTCGTCGCGAAATGAAACGAAACAGCCAGAAATTCGTCGAATTGTTAGGTGAGTGACTCAGGACTATAATCGAAGACGTTATGAGTCGCATCGCAAATGCCCTGGCGGCCTTCGGGCTGGCGGTGGCTCTGGCGGGATTGGCCTCCTGCGTCCCCGTGCAGAATCCGTATGGCACCGGTGCGACGAAAGCGGCGCCGCTGGGGACCTCAAGCCGCTTCGATTCCAGATCGAGTCTGCCGCCGCCATCGAGCGCGGGCACTGTTGTCGGCGGCGTCATCGACTCGCCGCAGAGCCAGGGTCTCTCTGATTATCTCAAGCATCACTCGCTGCCGCTGGTCGGTGCGCAAGTCGTCACCAGTGCGAGCGGCGGCAAGCAGGTCATCCTGTTCGGCTTCGTCGCAAGCGACTTCGGCAAGACTGACGCCGAGCAGAAGGCTCGCCGCTATCTGAAGGATCCGTCGCTGGTGGTGGACAACCGGATCAAGATCAGCCCTGAACTGGCTGGCAGCAAGGGCAACTCCGGATCGACGGTCAACGGAGTTCCGTCGGCGAATGCAATGCCGTCGGACGGTTCCGATCCGTACGCCGCGTCCGGTTCGATCCAGGATTATCAGAACAACGAACCGCCCGGTGCGCAGGCCTACCAAGCCCAAGGCCAGTTCAGCAGTATCAGCAATACAACAGCGCCCCGCCGAGCATGTTGACGACGCTTCTCCCGATGCTGCTCGGTGGCGGTATGTCGATGGGCAGCGGCGGCTACGGCGGAGGTTTCGGCGGATTCAGTTCCGGCTACGCGCCGGGTTACGGCAGTTACGGCTATCCGACATTATCCGCCGCCGATGCCGGGTTCCGGGTTTGGCCCGCCCGGATACCCTTACTGATTCGATCGCGCGCTGGCGAAAGGCGCCTGTGGTATTTCAGCCGATCGCCTGGAGGTACCCGATGAAACCAAAGCTTCTCAGTGTCCTCGCGATAGCGGCCACGCTTGCGTTGTGGCTGCCCGCCCAGTCATTCGCGCAGCAGGCTCCCCTTCCGCCGCCGCGAACGCATTCGGGGCCCACGATGATGGGCGCCAAGGCGAACTCGCTGCAGGCGCAGGTCGCTCAGGAAATCGACAAAGCGAAGGCGGCGGGCACGGATGTGAGCACGGCGCAGAATCACAAGGATCAAGGTGACGCCGCGCTCAAGATCGGACATTACCGGATCGCCGTGGCGCAGTACGAGGCCGCGCAGAAGGCGCTCCCGGCGAAGTAAACAAACGACCCGCGCAAAAGGCAGCAGCGATGTGTCCTGGAGTTCCGGGCAAGGTGCTGGCGAGCGACGGGATGGCGGCCACGGTCGATTTCTCTCGATCGATCGGTCCCGCTATCTCGCCAGCTTGAATCGCTCGCCCAAAAACACCTGGCGTACTGCCTCGCTGGCGACGATGTCGCGCGGTTTGCCTTCGAACAAAATCTTGCCGGAGTGAATGATATAGGCGCGATCGATGATCGACAGCGTCGCATGCACGTTGTGATCCGACATGAGCACGCCGATGCCGCGCTCCTTAAGATAAGACACGACACGCTGAATCTCGACGACGGTGATCGGATCGATTCCTGCAAACGGCTCGTCGAGGCATAAGTACACCGGATCGAGCACGAGCGCGCGGGTGATTTCTACGCGGCGGCGTTCGCCACCGGACAGCACGCCCGCCTTGGCCTTGGCCAGGTGCGCGATTCCGAGTTCGTCGAGCAGCGATTGAAGGCGCGCGTAACGCTCCTCTTCGGTAAGCGGCAGCGTTTCGAGAACGGCCAGCAGATTTTGCTCGACGGTCAGCTTGCGGAAGACGCTGGGCTCTTGCGGCAGGTAGGAAATCCCGCGGCGCGCGCGCTGGTAGAGCGGCAGGGTCGTGATGTCCTCGCCGCCGAACATGACTCGCCCATGGTCGGGCTTGAGCAGTCCCACCAGCATGTAGAAGGTGGTCGTCTTGCCCGCGCCATTGGGCCCCAGGAAACCCACCACCTCGCCCGGCCTGACGACTACGTTGACGTTGTCAACGACCGCACGGCCGCCGTAAACCTTGGTTAAGCCTTCGCCGCGAAGCGCCAGCGCTTCGGCCTTTTCAGCCGCGTCGCTGATCTCGCCCGACTTAATGCTTTCGACTCTTGCCATTCTCAAATGCCGCTCAGCTGACGATCCTAGAACTTATCGGCTTTGACCGGGATATGAAACGCTTCGCCAGGATTGGCCGCGTGTCAATCGCAACACCACCGGTCGCCACGCCGGGCCCGCTGTCGTCGATGCGATCCAATGCCGGCTGTGCTAAATTGCGGCGCGATTAAGGAGTATTCCAATGGCCAAAGGATTATGTTTCGCCAGCGGCGTCATCTTCGGAGTTTTGTTGACCTGTGCCGCGTGTATGCAGGGACCGGCGTATAGCGCCGCGAGCTATTACGGTCCTCCCCCTGCACCTCCGCCCGGCAGCCATCCCGCAATCTCACAATCGATGAACGACCTGCAGCATGCACGCTACGTACTACAGACCGAGGCCGCAAATGACTTTCGAGGACATAAGGCCAACGCCGTCGGATTCATCGACAACGCGCTCAGCGAATTGCAAATCTGCCTGTCGATGCCGTAGCGATCGACTGGCCAGGCGAAGGCAAACCAATCGGCAGCATCGGGCCCTCGCCGCGGATGACTGCCCCCTGGCGCGCTTCAGGCAGGTTCGCGATTGCCGCTTTTCCGCGGCGCCGAGGGATGCTACTCGATAGGGTCGTGGCCGACGAGTATGACAGCGAGCGCTTTCCCGGAAATTTCTACCAGGGGATGATTCTCAAGCTCGACCGCGCCCGCGGCCGTGGCGTAGTGCGCTCGCATAGCGGCAAAGAGATCCCCTTTGAGTTTCCATTCGTGGCTGTGGTGGGCGCACCAATCGGCGGCATGATGCCGGGGATCGACCTGATTGCCGAAGGCGACATCGTCGGCTTCGATGTCGGCTGGACCTCGAAGGGACTGCGCATCACGACCATCCAACCGCGGCAGGGGTGACCCCTGGCCGTGGCGACGGCAGCGCAGTATTAAACCATTGGCAGGGGCCGCGCGCGACAACGGAGCGCGGCCTTAATACTGGGTGCAGGGCTCAGCCCTGCCGCTTGCGCTGGTACATCCGCCACTGCCTGACGCCTATCGGGTACAGCTCGCCCATGATTTCGTAGCCCTTGGAACTGTAGAACGCGACGTTGGCTTCGGTCCCGGTCTCGAGGTAAACGCCGGCTATTTCAGGCCGCACCCGTGCCTCCAGCGCGAGCCGGTCGAGCAGCGCCTTTCCGTAGCCCTTGCCCTGAAAATCCGGATCGACGCCGAGGGTTGGCAGATACAGATGCGGCTCCTTGGGATGATGCTGTGCGAGTACGCCGAATATCTTCAGCGCGCGCACCAGCCCGCCCCATCCGACCCCCCGGACCAGCCGCGGCATCTGTCCAAGCCCGGTGACGACCAGCCCAAGGATGCCTGAATGCCCCATGCCTTCGGTCATCGCGGCGGCAACGACGCGTCCTTCATAGACCACGCCGAAGACCGGCTGTCCGGTCCGGCGCTCTACCGCCAGTTGCGCGCGGAACAAGTCGGCCAGATGCTCGGCGCGCGCGACCGGCTCGGTGATATCCGGAAGGATCGCCTTGAAGGCCGGATCGTGGATGAAGGCGCGGCCGAGCGAGACGGCGGCCTGCTCGTGCTGCTCGGGGTAAAGAACAGTGACGATCGGCTTTCCATTATCAGGCATTTTTTCGGTACCTCGATTCAATCCGACGGCTTCGTAAGAGTGCGCGCGACCGCGTCGCGCCATCCGGCGAGCAATTGTTCACGCTCGGCGGTTCGCATTTTCGGCTTGAACACTTCCGCTCCCTCGACAATCGCGCGCAACTCATCCGGTGATTTCCAGACTCCCATGGCCAGGCCCGCGAGCATCGCCGCGCCCATCGCAGTGGTCTCGGCGATCTTCGCGCTCCGAACCGGCTTGCCAAGGATATCCGCCTGGAACTGCATCAGGTAGCGATTCGCGGTGGCGCCGCCGTCGGCGCGCAGCTCGCTCAGCGGGCGGCCGGTGTCGGATTCCATCGCAACTATCACGTCGCGCACCTGGTAGGCGATACTGTCGAGCGTCGCGCGCACGATATCGGCGCCGGTCGTGCCGCGGGTGATTCCCACGATCGCGCCCCTGGCGGATGCGTCCCAGTGCGGCGCGCCGAGTCCGACGAACGCCGGCACCACGTAGGGATGCGTGCGATCTTTATTTTTCGCAAGACTCGCGCGCGCCGCGCCGTATGTATCCGCGGCCCTGCGCACCAGCTTCAATCCGTCGCGAAGCCATTGCACGGCCGCGCCCGCGATAAACACCGAACCCTCGAGCGCGTACGCGGGCTCGCCGGCGGGGCCGAGTGCGGCGGTCGTGAGCAACCGATTCTTCGACGCGCACGATCTGGTCGCCGGTGTTCATCAGCAGGAACGCGCCCGTCCCGTAGGTTGCCTTCGAGTCGCCGGCCGCGACCGCGCCCTGCCCGTAGAGCGCGGATTGCTGATCGCCGATTACCGCTGCGATTGGAATCGCATGCGCCGCGATCGTGCCCGGCGCCGCCTCGGCTATCGGGCCGCGCGAACTTGCGGCGCGCGGGCAGCATCTCGCGCGGAACTCCCAGCATCGCGAGCATCTCGTCGTCCCATTCCCGGCGCGCCAGATTGAACATCATCGTTCTCGACGCGTTGGTGTAATCGGTCACGAACTCCGCGCCGCGCGACAATTTATGCACCAGCCAGGTGTCGATCGTGCCGAAGCACAGCTCGCCGCGTCGCGCCGCGCTTGCGCAGTTCGGGCTTTTGGTCGAGCAGCCATTTGAGCTTGGTGCCCGAGAAGTAGGGATCGATGACCAGGCCCGTGCGCCGCGCGACTTCGGGCTCGCGCTCGCGTAAAGCGTCGCAGATCGCGGCGCTGCGGCGGCATTGCCATACGATCGCGCGATAGATCGGGCGGCCGCTGCGCCGCTCCCATACCACGAACGTCTCGCGTTGATTGGTGATGCCGACTGCGGCGATCGCGGCGGCCGGCACCTTCGCCGCGGCGATCGCTTTTTTCGAAAGCGTGACGACCGAGCGGTAAATCTCCTCGGGGTCATGCTCGACCCATCCCGGTTTCGGATAGTACTGCCTGATTTCGGCGTAAGCGCGGCCGCGGATGCGGCCGCCGGCGATCGACGACGAACACCGTCGTGCCGGTGGTCCCCTGGTCGATCGCAAGTATCATTTCAGGTATCGCCAATTTTCTCCCGCCGCCACTGTTACACACCCGCGCGAATCTCATAAATACCCGTGTGGCGGTGGCGCCCACAGCCCTGCTGCACGGCCCACTGCGTGCTTGCCTCGTATGTTTGCTGACGCCATTATACGCCCTTGGCGCAGCCTCTTTTCCGGGAGTCGCGATTGGATTTGATGCATGAGTGAGTTGCTCGAAAAGAAAGAGGATCTAATCCGCTACTTCCAGCAAGGCGGCAAGCCGCGCGCGCGATGGCGGATCGGCACCGAGTACGAGAAAGTCGCCGTCCGCACCGCCGACTGCACCGCCATACCCTACTCCGGTCCCGGCGGCGTCGAAGACCTGCTGCGCCGGATGGCGGCCAGCTACGGCTTCGAGCCCGAAGACGAGCACGGCCACATCCTCGCGCTCAAGGGTGAACGCGCGGCGATCACGCTGGAGCCGGGCGGTCAGATCGAGTTGTCCGGCGAGCAGTGCGAAACCATCCACTGCGCCTACGCCGAGTTTGCGCTCCACGTGCGACAACTGATCGATATAACCAGCCAGATCGGCGCGACAGTGCTTGGACTGGGGATGCAGCCTTTAAGCCGCATCGACCAGATCGAACTGCTGCCCAAGGCCCGCTACCGGATCATGTACCCCTACATGGCGCGCAAGGGGACGCTCGGCCAGCGGATGATGAAGCAGACCGCGGGCGTGCAGGCCAACCTGGACTATAGCGACGAGGCGGACGCGATGCGCAAGCTGCGCGTCAGCATGGGTATCGTGCCGCTGCTGTACGCGATCTTCGCCAACTCACCGCTGAGCGACGGCGGCCTCAACGGCTATCAGAGCTTTCGCGGACACATCTGGACCGACACCGACAACCAGCGCAGCGGGGTTCCCCAGTTCGTGTTTCGCGGCGATTGTTCGTTCGAGGATTACGCCGAGTACGCGCTCGACGTGCCGATGTACTTCCTTATTCGCAATCATGAGTACATCGATCTCACCCAGCCGCCGGGCCTCACCTTCCGCCAATATCTCGCGCGCGGATACGGCCGCGAGCGCGCCACCGTTGACGACTGGACCAATCATCTGACCACCATTTTTACCGAGGTCCGCCTCAAGCAATACGTCGAGGTGCGCACCGCCGACAGCCAGCCGCCGCAATTCATGCTCGCGTTGCCCGCACTGCTCAAGGGCATGCTTTACGACGACGATTGCATCGAGGCGGCGTGGGACCTGGTCAAGGGATGGAGCTATCGCGAGCGGCTGGAGATCGCCGACGCCGCGCATAAGAATCGGCCTCGACGCGCGGGTCGGAAAAATCAAGCTGCAAGCGCTCGGCTACGAGCTGCTGCAGATCGCGGCCAAGGGCCTCGAGCGTCAGCGGGCGTTGAACAAAAGCGGCCAGGATGAGAGCATCTACCTGTTGCGCCTGATGGACCTGGTCCGCGGCGGCCACAGCCAGGCCAGCCTGGTGATCAGCCGCTGGAAGGGTGAATGGAACTACGACATTGGCCGTCTAGTCAAAGGATGCGCTTACGAGGCTGAATCGATCCTGTAAATGGAAATCAGGTTCACACAACTCCACGTCACGATTCTGAACTTCGCCCTGGTCGGAGCACTGGCGATCGCGTCGGCTATGTGCGTGCGGGACATCGTCGAGCACGTCGTTTCAAACGAACCCGGCGCCCCGGCTGTGTCGCCGGCCGCGCCGAAGGCCGCAGGCGCGCACACCCGCGCCTACTACGACGCAATCGTCAAGCGCGACATCTTCAACGAGGTCCCGCAGGAGAGCGCAGCCGCGCCGGTGGTGGAAGAGGATCTGCACCTGAAGCTGATCGGCACTTCGCTGCAGAGCAAATCGAAGCCGTACGCGATCATCGAGGATCAAAACAACACCGAATCGCTCTACCAGGTGGGAGAGGACATCCCGGATGCGGGCAAGCTCGTAGGCGTCGAAACCAGCCGTGCGATCATCGACCGCAACGGTCATCGCGTCGCCATCGAGATTCCGGCCTTGGACCTTCCCGAAGCGTCGCATTCCGCTTTGGGCGTCGCGACCAAGGCGCCGCGGCTCAGAGGCCTTCCCGCTGCCATTCGGCGCAGAATGCGCCGGTTTGGTCATCCGACGCCCGGCGATGACAACAACAATAGCGACGACAGCAGCGCCGCCAACGACAGCAAGGTCGAGCTCAAGAAGCTCGGCCCCGGAAAGTTCGAGGCCAGCCGCGCCGAAGTTCAGCAGTCGATGGAAAATCCCGTCCAGTTCTTCTCGCAGATGCGCGCGTTGCCCCATTTCGTTAACGGCAAGACCGACGGCTTCTCGATCTCCCAGGTCGCGCCGGGCTCCGTCTTCGAGCAACTCGGCCTGCAGAACGGCGACTTGGTGACGTCGATCGACGGAAAGCCCGTCACCAATCCAATGCAGGCGATGGGCCTGATGCAAGCGATGAGAACCCAGTCGGCGCTCGATCTCACAATCAATCGCGGCGGAGCACCAACCACGGTTCATCTCGACATCCGCTGAGCGATGGAAGTCCGGGCCGCGCATCACGGCGAGCGTGACGAGGTGCTCGACCTGCTCGAGCGATGGTACGACGACCGCGAATTCTTCGCCCGCTACAACCATAACGATTCAGGCTTTCGCGATGCGTTGTGCCTGGTCGCGCGCGACCGCGGCCAACTGGTTTCCACCGTCCAGATTTTCGATCGCGCCATAAACCTCGACGGGCAGCCGGTTCCGATGGGTGGCATCGGCTCCGTCTTCACGCTCGAGGAGTACCGGCACAAGGGCGTCGCCTCGGCGCTGATGCGCCTGGCGGTCGATACCATGGTGCGCGAGGGCTTCGAAGTATCCTTGCTGTTCGCGGAGCGCCTGACCTTCTACAACCAGTTCGGATGGCGTGAAATCGAGCGCCAATTCAGCATCCTGGCCGACGCCGCTTCACTGAACGCACCCAATCGTTTCGTCATCGACACTTTCGAGATTGCGCGCGACCTTGCCGAAATTGCCGCGATTCATCGCGGCTACAGCGGCCGATTCAATGTCACCGCGGTCCGCGACGACGCCGCGTGGCGCGCCAATCTCAAATTCGCCGGCAATCAGCCGCTCTATCCCGGCGAAGGCTCCGAGGAATATTTCGTGCTGTGTCGCGAGGGCGGAGCAATCGCGGCGTACGCGCGAGTGACGCGCCTGCGCGGCATCGCGATGGTGATGGAGTTCGGATACGTTGCCGGCGCGGTTGACGCGATGCTCGCGACGTTCAAGTACCTCGGCGAGCAGGCATCCGGCGTGCCGGTCACAAGCCGGCGCATCGGGGATCATCGGCACGCCGCCCTGCTCCACGGCGCTTCCACGCCCGCCGCGCCGGCGGTTCTCGTTACGCATACCGCCCACGATCCCATGCTCGAAAAAGCCCTGGACGGAGCGGGCTGCCCGGTCGCGCATCACACCGACAACTTCTACATGTGGCGGATTCTTGCGCCCGACAAACTCGCGATGCGGTTCGCGATGGCTCCCCAAGCCGCGTCAGCGCGCGCGTTCGAAATCTTCGCCGATTCGCGATCTTTGTTCTGGACCGCCGACCGCTTCTGAACAATCGCTCATGGCGGCTCACGGGCGCTCGCGGCGCCGCGGGTAGTTGGTAGTATTGATGCGTTCATTCGTTGTTTCACTTTTCACTGGGTCGATGTGTTGGGGAGGTGGTGTGTGATGAATGCTCTTTCGCCGTCCGGCGAATCCGTCGCCGGAATTTACGCCAGCCGAAAATTTGGCCGAAAATTCAGCGGACGATTTGGCGGACCATTTAGATCGATCGCCGTGACCATCGCACTCGCCGCGTTGACGTCTTCGCACACTGCCTTTGCCGCGCGCCGTCATCATGCCAGCGCCGCGCCCGCCGAAGAGGAGAGCGCCGCCAGCGCGTCGAACACCGGCCTGCAAGGTCCTTACACCGAGGCCTGCGTGCTCGAACCCGTCACCGGCACGGTCATCTTCGAGGCCAACGATCACACACCGTGGCCGACCGCATCGCTGGCCAAGATGATGCTGATGCTGATCGTCGCCGAGAAAATCCACGACGGCTCGCTCAAGCTCACCGACAATGTAACCACCTCGCGCAAAGCGGCCGAGATGGGCGGTTCGCAAGTCTATCTCAAGGAGGGCGAGACGTTTTCCCTCGACGACATGATGAAAGCTGTTGTCGTGCACTCGGCCAACGACGCGTCGGTGGCGGTCGCCGAATATATCGCGGGCTCGACTGATGCATTTGTAGTGATGATGAACCAGAAGGCCGCCGCGCTCGGGATGAAGGACTCGCACTACTACTCGGTTCACGGTCTGCCGCCCGCGCGGGGACAATCGGCCGACGTCGCCAGCGCCTACGACCAGGCAATTCTCGCGCGCGAACTGATCAAATATCCCGACGTGCTGCGATGGTCGTCGATCGACACCGCGCCGTTTCGCGCCGGAACGTTCACGCTGCGCAACACCAATCACCTGGTGCGGACGTATCCGGGATGCGACGGCCTCAAGACCGGATTCTATGACAAGGCGGGATTCAATGTGGTCGCAACCGCAAAACGCGGCGATCTCAGGCTGGTCGCGGTTGTGCTCGGCAGCCAGCACAAGTTGACGAATTTCAAGGAAGCGGCCGAGATGCTTTCGCAGGGATTTCTCAACTACGAGATGCATTCGGTCGCAAAGAAAGGCATGCCGATCGCGCAATCCGTTGCGGTGACCGACGCCGAAACTGCCAGCATCAAGCCGGTTTGGGGCGCCGACGCAGGCGTCTTCGTCAAGCGTGGCGACGCGAACAACGCGATCAAGGTCGATTACAATCTGCCGCCTTCGATCGAGGCTCCCGTCAAGGCCGGGCAGCAGATCGGCACCGCGAATGTGACTGCTGGCGGCAAATCGGTGGCCACGATCGCGTTGCTCGCACCTTCCGATATCGCCAAGAAAGCCTCGCTAACTAAACGTTTATTAAGGATATTCTGAGTCCACACTGCCGCGTTTTGTTCCCGGCGCGACATGCTCGATTAGGTCATGCAACCTCGTACGTGCTAGCCTTGGGCGCGTAGTTCTGCTTGATGATCCCCAAAGACAAATTCTACCGCGCCTATATGGATTTCTTCGAGACTGCGGAGCGCAAGCGCCGCTGGAATCTTTTCGACGATGTCCCGTGGGACAAGCTTTCTCCCCGCGCCAATACCGAGGAACGCGCGATTCGCATCGAGACGTATTGCGCCGAGGAGATGTACTTGCCGGACTACAACGCGGCCGGCGTCAAGACTGTTGCGCGGCGTGTTCGGGCTCTCATGGTTTCAGACTGCGTGGAGCTACGAGGAATCGCGCCATGGACTCGTGTTCCGCGAGTACCTGCTCCGTTCCGGGCTGCGCACGCAGGAGCAATTCGACAAGTTGGAGACCGACGTATTCTCGCGCTCGTGGAAACTTCCGTTCGCGACGCAGCGCCGGATGAGTTGCTACGGAGCGCTGCAGGAAGCGGCGACCTATCTCGCCTATCGCGCGCAAAAGGATCGCGCGGAACTCGAGAAAGACCGGACGCTCGAGGCAATTTTCTTTCTGGTCAGCCGCGACGAGGCCGCCCACGCCGGGTTCTACCGCGAGATGATCGCGATCGAGATGGCCGAAGACCGTATCGGCACGCTGGCGGATCTCGCGCACGTGATTGCGAATTTCAAGATGCCGGGCGACGGCCTGATTCCGAATTATCACGAAAACCTCAGAATCGGCGGCGGCGGAATCAGTCCACGCCTGTTCTTCACGCGGGCAGTCCTTCCATTGCTCAAGCAGTTGGGCACCAGCCGCGACGAACTCAAGAGCGCCACGGCTGCAGCGGTTCCACTGCGGGCTGCGTCTTAGCAGGCGCGATCCAACGCGATATGATTTCACCCGGCACAGTCGCTGCCTGATGCCGACTCCGTAGCGATGAACCGGAACCGACTCCTGTATGGCGCCGCGGCCCTGCTTCTCATTTGGGTTGGCGGCAACCTCGTGCTTCATTTCGGCCAGAAGCGCCACGATCGTCTCGACTACAATATCGACCAGCTTTTCCCGCTCGACAAACCGCCGCCGCCCGGCGAGATCTATGCCTCGACGCTGGCCGCGATCATGGACCATGAGCTGCACACGGGCTTCGGCTGGCGTCCCAACGATTTCTTCCTGTGGGGGCCGAAAGTCGCGGCCGGACAACAACTCCGATCGCCAACTCGGAATCATCCAGGCGGTTCGCGAAACCACGCGCATCTTCAAGGATCACCTGACCAAGGTTTCCTCGAATCAGTACGATCCAAATCTTGTGATCGCCGACACTGATTTTCGAAACGACGCCGAGAAGTGGATACTGCCGTCGCCCGAAGGCAAGTACGACGACGGCGTCAGGCATCTGCGACTGTACGTCGCCGGGTTGCACACCACGCCGCCGTCGTCGCGCGAGCTCAACACCCGGGCCGTCGAGTTAATCCGGTTGATCCAGGCGTGGACCGATCTGCTTGGCGACGCGCACGCGAACCTGTACCGGTCCACCAAGGACGACGGCAGCCCGGTCCACAGCTGGGACTGCGACCATTATTTCTATCACTCGCAGGGTTACGCGCACGTGATGTATCACATGATGCAGGCGCTCGAGCGCGAATACGCCGGGCAGCTCAAGGACGACCCGATTCTGAAGACGCTGTTCGACGATTCGATCGACGCGCTGGGCAAGGCCGCCCTCATGAAACCATTGATCGTCATGAACGGCTCGCCCGATGGACTGTTCGCGAATCATCGGCGCAACCTCGACGCCTACATTAACGAGGCGCGCCAGAAAATGTACTCGATACGCGAAGAACTGGAACGCTCCCCGCTCTAGCGCAGCCGCTACAGCTCGATAAACGGACAGAGCAGCATCACGCCGCCGCGCACGAGCATTTCGAGCATCGCGGGCGCCCACCGGTCCGGGATGCCAAGCGCGCCGGCGGCCGCGGCAATCGCCCACGGCGTCGAAGCCTCCGCGGCGCCGGGCCGCAGATC
Organism: uncultured delta proteobacterium; assembly: GCA_963743865.1. Lineage (GTDB taxonomy): Bacteria > Desulfobacterota > Binatia > Binatales > Binataceae > Binatus. The sequence goes on along the minus strand of CAVURG010000006.1, from coordinate 1,263,881 downwards.
CAGCCATCTGCGCTCGGCACGATAGGTCACCAGTTGGTGGCGCTGATGCTCGGCAATATGCGCGCGCTCTCGCGCGATTGCCACCGCGGTTGACAGCCCGCCGAGTTCGTCGATCAGTCCACGCTCCTTGGCCGCCAGACCGCTCCAGATGCGCCCCTTGGCAACCGCTTCAGCCTGCTCGGGGCTGAGCCGCCGGCCTTGCGCGACCTTCGCGGTGAATGCCGAGTACAGATGACCGATGGTTTCATTGAGCTGCGCGAGCTCGCCGTCGGTCATCGCGCGCGCCATCGACATCGCATCGCTGATGGGCGCGCTTTTGACGAAATCGAAATGGACGCCGAGTTCGTTGAGCAGATTGCCGAGATTGAACTTCGCGTACACGACCCCGATGGAGCCGGTGATCGTCGCCGGTTCCGCCACGATCGCGTCGGCCCCCGCCGCGACGTAGTAGCCGCCCGAGCCCGCCACATCGCCCATCGAGACTACTACCGGCTTGCCGCGCCCCTGCGCCTCGCGCACGGCCCGCCACACCAGGTCGGAGCCTACCGCGGAGCCGCCGGGTGAATTTACCCGAAACACTATTGCGCTTACTCGTTCGTCGCGCGACGCGCGATCGATTTGCGCCGCCGTCGCGACGCCGCTGATAAATTCGCCGGTCGACGGCGCCTCGCCCGAAATTACCGGCCCGCTGGCGTGCACCAGCGCGATTCGCGCGCGCCGCCCGCGCTCACGGGTAAAGACTGCGTGGCGCCGGTATCGCGCCATGCCGGCAAACACCTTGCGCTTGGCCTCGGGATCGAATTCGGCGCGGATGTCTTCGATATAGCCTTCGCGGTCGATCAGTTGATTCTCGACGGCGAACTTGGCGCTGACGAACCCCGCTGCGATCAGCTCGCGCGCGCGTTGCGCGGTCAGTTTCCGGGCCGATGCGATCGTCTCGATCAGGATTTTTTCCCAGTCCGCGACGATCGCCTCCATGCTCTCGCGCACCGCCGGCGACATCGTGTCGCGCCCGAGCGTCTCGGCGGCGCCCTTGTACTCTTTCCATTGCAGGGTTTGCGCCTGGATCTTCAGCTTGTCGAGCGCGCCCTTTAGAAAAACGCCGCCGGTCGCCACCCCAAGCATCGTGAGCATCGTGTCGGGATTGGCGACGATTTCCCCCGCTCCCGCCGCGACCAGGTATTCGCGCAGCCCCGCGCTATCGCCGCGCAGCAGCGCGATCACCCGCTTGCCGCCCGCCTGCGCGGCGCGCAGCAGGCGGTGGATTTCGTGTGCGGTGGCCAGACCGGCGCCGAATTGCGCGATCTCGACGACGATCGCACGAACGTCGTCGTCGATGGCCGCCGACTCGAGCACGTAGCGTAGATGATCGAGGCTCTGCGCGCCGCGGCGCATGAGCTGATCGAGCGGCGAGCGGCTCACGTCCTCTTCGATCGGACCCGCCAGGCGAACTATCACGACGGCGTCACGCGGGATTTGCGCGGGCCTGACGACGGCAAACCAGAATGCCGCCACCATTGCCGCCGCGACTCCAAGGATCGCAATTCCCGCCTTCCAGTCGCCGGCCGCGCACGCAACCGAGCCGGCGGCGCTCAAAATCGCGACAATAATTGCGAGTCGAGCCTCGCGGCTTATCCACAATCGTTCAATAAATGGATTCTTCATCGGTCGCCTTTTTTGATCGCCCCTAATACAGTACCGTTTTTGAATGCCCAGGTCTTTCCTCATCGTGATTCTTGCGTTGACTGCCGCGAGCATTGCGTCGTGCTCGACTGCGAACGCGCCCAAGCCCGCGCCCCCCCCATTTGTCGCCCGTTCGACCACTTTGGAGGTCACCAAGGGCATCAAGGTGCTGACCAACGTCGCGATGCCGAAGGGATTCGCGCCGATTCCCACACGTCCTCCGATCTGGCTGCAGGAAGGCCAAGAGATTGGCGTCGTCGGGACTCAGGCCGGACACACGATTATGTATGGCTTGGGAGGCGCCGCCTGGCGAACCGGCCGCATCCTGGCGGCGGAGACGGGGCCGGCCGCGGCCGAGGAGGGAACCATCGCGGACCTCGCCGCGAGCCCCAACGGCCTGACGCTCGCGACCGCAATGGTCGCGCCGGGTGGCAATCGAGTCGATGTGATCCTTCGCGACCTGATCGCCACCGGCGCGGGCAACGTGATTGCCAGCTTCAACGGCCGGTACGATTCCATCTCGATGGACTGGCTGAACAACGCGACGATCGCGCTTGCACTACGACGGCATCCCGAACCGCTCGAGGCCGGCGTCAACGGCGAAGCGTTGAAGTCCGAACCAACCGAACCCACCGAGGAGCTGCCGCCGAATCGCGCGGACGGATTGCAGTTGATCGTCGTCACCGGCGCCGGTTCCGTCGCACCGCTGAAGTTCTCATGCCCGATGTCGGCGCTCAGTTGGAGTGCGCACAGCGTCTATGCGGTCGGCCAGGGCGACGCGGGCGCTCAGCCGATCATCATCGATCGGCGCAACTCCACCTGCACCAAATTTCACGTACCCGTGCCTATCCACGTGCTCGATTGGGACCAGGACGACGAAGGGTCGTTCCTGTATGTCGGGCCCGACGCCTCGCGCCGCACGATTGGCGTATTCAAGTACAACATCGCGACCGGAGCCGAAAATTTGCTGGGCGTATCGACCGGCGCGGCCTCGTTCACGGGCGCCGGCAACACGATCACGCTGGGCAATCAGAAGCTCACGTTCAAGCTGGCGATCGAGCGTCCCGAGGCGCCGCTGCTCGCGCAACTCGCAATATCGCGACCCGAACAAAGCGAGGTCGATGTGAAATCGCTGGGCTTCGAGACTGTGCCGGAAATGCTCGCGCATAGCACCATGGCCTATTCGAGCAGTGCGCAATGAAGCCGCGATACAAACCTATGCGCCGAGTCTGCCGGTGCCGTGGCGAAAAATCGTCACCTATTCGCTGAAATACGATAGTGCGTTTCTACTGGCCCAGGGTCCGGCCCGCGGCACCGTCACGATGAGCTGGTCGCTCAGGGGTCGATGGCTGGCGTTTCTCGACGGCGACGCGACGGCGGGCACGGTGATGACTGTGCTCGTTCCGCCGCGGTAGTTTTTCTAACCGCCCACCTGTGCGCGATTCCCCCAGTAGTCGGCCGCGGTCCGGAATGCCGCCGCGGCGCGCTCGAAACTGTCGAACACGACCAGGCCGCGCGCGCGCGCAAGCTCCTTGCCCCGCGCCACGATCGCCTCGAGGTGCGCAGGATGCATCACGACCGCAAATGGCTTGGTCGAGCGTCCGGCAAAATCCGCCAGCTTGTCGAGCAGGCCCGTGATCTCATCCTCGTGCGCGGCCCAGCGCGCCGCACGCAGCCCCGTGCCAATCTCCAGCACGATTGCGTCGATGACCGGATCGCGTTCGAGGATCTCGAGGATGCGATCGAGATTGCCCTGATCATGCCCCGCGCCGATCGTGCCGCCCGCGTCGAGCGGATTGCGATAGCTGCCGCCGATTATGTTGAAGAACGTCTTCAGCTCGTCGTATGACGACTCCGATAGCGCGGGAATCTCGAGCCCCGCCGTCGCAAACGTGTCGGTGATTACCACGGATTGGCCGCCGGTCATCGCGACCAGCCCCATCCGCCTGCCGCCGATGCGCTTGGCGCGCGCGAACAGCTCGACCGCGTCCAGCATCGCGTCGAGGCTCGCCACTTCGACCGCGCCGCTTTGGCGCACGACGCTGCGCCAGGTCGCCTCGGCAGTCGCGAGCGATCCGGTGTGCGACAACGTCGCGCGCGCGCCCGCCTCGGTCACCCCGCCCTTCCAGATGACCACCGGATGACGCTCGGCCGCGTGCCGGACGCTGTCGAAGAAGCGCCGCCCGTCGCGCACGCCCTCGATATACATCCCGATCGCGCGGGTCGCCGGGTCCGCCGCCATCAAGTCGATATAGTCGGCCGCCTCGAGCACCAGCACGTTGCCGATCGACGCCGCCTTGTTGACCTTGATCCCGCGGGTTGGCGCCTGGAGGCAAAAGTTGATCGTGTGCGTGCCGCTTTGCGAGATGAAGCAGACGTCGCCCGCCGCGCCGGCTTTTTCTTCGGGAAAATTGCACAGGCCCGCCGCCGGACTGTACAGCCCCATGCAATTGGGGCCGACCAGCGCGATCTCCGAGTTGATCGCGATCTCGCGCAGCTCGGCTTCCAGGCGGATTCCCAGCTCCTCCGACGTTTCCGAAAATCCCGAGGTGAAAAATCCGATCGCAGCCGACGTGGTTGGCGACGCAATCCTTCAAAATTCGCGGCGCGATCTGCCGCGGGACGGCGCTCACCGCGTAATCGATTGGCTCCGTGATTTCGGCCAGGCTCTTGCGGTTCTCCACCCCCATCGCTTCGATTCCGGCTATCTCGTTGGGATCGATCTGGACCGAGTAGAGCTTGCCCTTGAGATGCGCCATCGCGCGCAGCCACATGTACCCGCTCATCCGCTTGTCGCCGATCACGGCGACCACGCGCGGGTTGAACGCGCGCTCGAGATTTTTGAGTCGCGCTGCACGATGCGGGTCCGGCTGCAGCGTCTCGCCCGCGGGGGCGGCGAGCACGATTCGCGCGTCCAGGATCGCCAGCCCGTCCTCGTACGCGACGACCGGATTGAGATCCAGCTCGGAGATTTCCGGATGCGTCGCGGCGATTCCCGAGATGGTCTCGAGAATCGAGACGATCGCGTCGATATCGACGCCGGGATGACCGCGGACGCCGCGCAGGATCTCAGCGCCGCGCAGCCGCGCGAGCATCGATGCCGCCTCGCGCCCGCCAATCGGCGCCAGCGCAAGCGCCGTGTCCTTCATCACCTCGACCAACACTCCGCCCAAACCGACCATCACCATCGCGCCGAATCGATCGTCGCGGTATGTCCCTGCCAGCAGCTCGACGCCCTGCTTCGCCATCGGCTGCACGGCAACGCCTTCGAAGCGCGCGTCACCGGCTTGTCACAGCGAGATTGCGGCGAATTCGCTCGAACGCATCGTGCACCGCGCCCTCATTGTCGAGATTCAGCTCGACGCCGCCCACGTCGCTCTTGTGACTTACATCCGGCGACAGCACCTTCAGCACCACCGGGAATCCGATCCGCAACGCCGCCCGCACCGCGTCACCGGCCGTCAAAGCGGCCTCGGGCACCACTACCGGCAGGCCGAGCGAATGCAGGATTCGCTTGCTCTCGATCTCCGTAAGAACGGTTCGTCCACTGGAACGAGCCGACGATATTAGCGATGCAACGATGGAGTCAGTCACGCTTGTCGCGTATAGCAGAGACAAACAACTATTTGAACCACCGGGGAACTTCGCCGCATGCCGCATCCGGCCCGCCCACGCAGAAAAGTCTTCGTCACGCGCGCGATCGATCGAGCCGCGCTCGAGCGGCTGCGCGCCGCCGCCGCGGTTACGGTCTGGCCCGACACGATACCGCCGCCGGCGTCGGCGCTACGATCCGCGCTGGCGCACGCCGACGCGATACTGTCGATGCTCACCGACAAGATCGACGAGCGCATGATCGCGGGCGCGCCGCGGCTTCGCGTCATCAGCAACCTGGCCGTCGGCGTGGACAATATAGACCTCGACGCCGCCACCCGCGCGGGCATCGCGGTCGGTCACACCCCCGGAGTCCTGACCGAAGCCACCGCGGATCTTGCCTTCGGCCTATTGATGGCCGCTGCCCGGCGAATCGCCGAAGCCGATCGTCATGTCCGCGCGGGCAAATGGCGCACGTGGGGACCGATGACGATGCTCGGCCGCGACGTGCACGCAAGCACGCTTGGGTTAATCGGCTTCGGCGCGATTGGCAATGCGATGGCGCGCCGCGCGACGGGTTTCGGGATGCGCGTGCTCTATCTCAAGCATTCGTCGAGCAAGCGAAATCCCCCTGGAAACGACGCCCCCCGGGTTGCGGGCGCCGTCGGCGTCAGCCTGCCTCGCTTGCTGGCCCAATCCGACTATGTGTCGATTCACGTGCCGCTGACGTCAAAGACGCGCCGTATGATCGGGGCGCGCGAGTTCGCGCTGATGAAGCCGGGCGCGATTCTAATCAATACCGCGCGCGGCTCGGTCGTCGATCAGGCTGCGATGGTTGCGGCGCTGAAATCGGGACATTTGGGTGGCGCGGGCCTCGACGTGACCGATCCCGAGCCGATCGCATCTGACGATCCACTGCTGCGGCTCGACAATGTCGTGATCACGCCCCACATTGGCAGCGCCAGCATTGCCGCCCGCGCGAGGATGGCCGCGATGGCGGTGGACAATATTCTCGCCGTATTCAGTGGGCGGGTGCCGCGATGGTGCGCGAATCCCCGGGTCAGGCTGCGTCCTCCCCCTGACGCAACCTGACCGGGTGCTTTCAGTGATAGCTGCGCGATCCTTCTATTTCGAACTTATTTCGAAAGGCGCAGCAGAATCTTCGAAGCGATAGTCTCGTACGCGGTCTTCAACGCGGCTGTGGTAGGTGCGAAGACCGCTGCCCCCTGCGGCTGGGTGTTGTCGAAGGTGGCGGCGGCAGGATCGTTGGCTATATCTTGCAGGTACGCCTCGTTGATCTTGTTGCCCAAGCCGATCGAATAAATCGTGATATCATTCGTGCTATTGCGCATCGTGGCGGCCAGTTGTTCCGTACGATACGTCGCATCGGTGGTAACATCGTATTCGCCGTAGCCCGGGCGGTTGCCGCAACACGGACTGAGCGCACTGTTATTTCCTGGGGCCTGGACCGGAAAGGTTGTCGCACTACAGGACATCGGGTAGGCGCCCGTGATCGGATTCATAAAAGTGACTCCGCTACACCAACCTGCCGCATCCTCCACAGGTGAGCATCCACCATAGTTTAAATTGGTAAGGGTGACGGTCTTGGAGCCTGGGTTACAATTCAGATTGTCGTTATTGGTATTAGCGTAACCGTCGGTAAAAAAAACTGCCACTCTTATTATGTTCGGCGATTTGGCAATAGTTAGGACCTGATCAAATCCATTCTGCAAGCCGCCTTGGGCGAAGGTGCCCCCGCCGAAGGACATCGCGTTGACCGCATTGGTGATTGGAGTAACGAACTCCGTAGTCATGGTCACGTCAGTCGATGCGACCGTTGAAAAACTGATCTCCGCAATGTTGTCAACACCTTGGTCGAAGTAGCCCAGGAAGTCGATGACATCGCCGGGCAGCACCGTTGCTCCACCATTGATTTTCATGGAGCCCGATTTGTCGTTTACCAGCGACATAACCAGCGGGTTGCGTATAGCTTGCGCGCTTTCAGTGAGGTTCAACGTTTTGTAGCTGGATCCCAGCACGCCCAGGAAGTAAGTGTTTATTGTGGCCGTGGCGCTGACGGTGATAAGCGTGTTGTTGTTGGCGTCTGTACTCCAAACGATTCCGCCGTTCAAGGTTGTGGGCGTCGGCGCAGTCCCGAGGCCCGGTACTGATTGATAGTTGACCAGGAACACATTCCCCGCGAGCGCCGCAGCCTGAGTCTCTCCCTCGTTGAGGTTTTTCATTGCCGCAAGTGCTGCCGCATCCACTGCTTTGGATAGCGTCGTCTTGGTGATGTAGGCCATGCCAAAGTCAACCGCGAGACCCACGAAGACGATCAGGATAGGTATGAAGATAGCGAGCAGCACGAAAATTTGCCCATGCTGGTGTTTTCTATTTCCCCGCTGATGCAAGAGATTCACCTCATTCTTGTTCTTAAAAATATGCGTAGTTATACAACGTCGTCGGCATGTTGATCACGTTATTTGTCAGCCTTCCAATCGGAGTGAGCGGCGTGAATGTATAGTATATCTCCGTAATGAAAGTCGACTGGCTCGCCTGGAGTGGCGTTATACCCGCCGCGAATACGGCCGGCATTTTGCCGGTTACAACAGTTCCGATTCCCGTCCCTATCTTGCTTGCTGCCGAAAGACCCCCCTGCGAGTATTGGCCAGCAATCTGATAAACGGGGGGTTTGGTGTTGTCGCTTGCCGTGTTTTGGACTGCCGTAATGATTACTTTGCCGTATGAGCCTATGTCCAAACCGGATTCTCCCGCTATCACGGCTTGGCCCGCACACGTCAAAGTATCCATCGGCGGAGTCAGACCCGTCCCGGCTGCGCATGTTTCATCGCGTGACGCCAGATTCGATCCTTGCCGGGTCAGTTGGGCGACCACCTGCATCTGATTCAGGACGCGACCGAAATCAATCGCTGCGAAGAGGAAAATGAGGAGCAGGGGCACTATAAGTCCAAACTCCACCAGCGCCTGACCGGAGTCGTTAGCTATGAGCTTCCCGCGGGCTGAGCGATAAAATGGTGACATATTCGCTATTGCCTAGCTGGTATTGCTTGGGTTAAAGGGCTCATTCTTGAACGTGGAGCTCGCCGTAAATGTATAAGCTCCCCCGGGGAAGAGCCATGAAAGCAATGGCGTCCACACCGGCAAGCTGCTCGTGAGCGTGATCGTCACGGTGTCACCCGGGCCGCCCGCCGCGCTAGCGGTGCCACTAGGGTTTGTAGAGCTGTAGCATGAGGCTATCGTTCCCCCGGCTGGAACGCTGCAAATTTGAACGTTCGAGGTATCCACGCCGGGCACGCTGACCTCGTTTTGAAGCGTAGTAATGATCGACGATATGCGGCTCCCAGTACCTGACATTTCCTGCCCCGTGGACGCATACCGGCCTGCATCGTCCACGGCCTGCTGCACGTTCAATTGCGCGAACATGAGCCACCCGTAGTCCAGCACCGCAAAGATCAGAAAAAAGAAGAGTGTCGCAGCCATGGCGTATTCCACCATCGACTGGCCCTTCGAGAATCCGAATCTCGCCGCTCCCGATTTAGGCACCGGAACCCGGCCAGTCTCGTCTAATCTGCGACGCTTAAACTTCCCCATATGATCGCCCCGGCCTGCGGATACAACACGCATCGGCTATGCCAGCCAAAATAGTTTCATTTCGCTGAACTTTTTCTAGAAAATTCCGCCAAGTTGCTTTGCTTGCTACGCCGGGCAGTAGCAACGGCGCGACATTCCGGCGGGTTATGACGGGGGAATGAGGGGCCATCATGAATGTCAGCCTGCCAACTGCGAAAATGTGTACACCCCCGCGCCCTGTCAGACTTTACTCACTGTAGAGAAACTACTCATTATGTTGCAAGCACCTAATGAGCCAAGTAGAAACGCAGTCTTTATCGCTGTTTGCTCTTGATTGGCTACGTCCCGTTGAGACTATGAATTAATGCGTATAACCTACTTCAGCATTCTCTGCGTGCGTCATGCCTATGTCAAGAGTTCTGTGTCCTCTCAGCTAGAGCCAACGCCTCGCTCAGGCTGAAATTTCCCTCGTACAGCGCCCGTCCCACCACCACGCCCACAACCCCCGCGCCGAATCGCGTCCGAAGAGCGCCAATGTCGTCGAGACTCGCGACGCCGCCCGACGCGATAACTGGAATCCGCACCAACCTGGCGATTTCTTCGATCCGGGCCGCATCGACGCCGACCCGTGCGCCATCGCGCGAGATGTCCGTCACGATCGCGGCCGCGACCCCCGCCGCCGCAAACCGATCAGCCGCCTCGGCTAGTGTGACCTGGCTGGTCTCGACCCATCCTTTGACGGCAAGCCGGCCGTCGCGAATGTCGATTGAACCGAAAATCATCCCCGGGAACTCGGCGCAGGCGCGGCGGACCAACTCGGGATCGAGGATTGCGGCGGAGCCAATCGAGACCCGGTCTGCGCCGCCCGCGAATGCCGCGCGAACCGCCTCGATTGTGCGCAGCCCGCCGCTCACGTCGATAGCGCATTTCACTGCCGCGCGAATTTTCGCGATCGCTTCGATGTTTCGCGGTGCGCCGGCAATCGCGCCATCGAGATCGACGATATGGATTAGCGCCGCCCCTTCCTGCTCGAAACGACGCGCGGTCTGGCCGGGTTCCGCCCCATAGACAGTGGCCAGGTTCATGTCGCCGCGGAGCAGGCGCACGACTTGGCCGTCCTTCAGGTCAATCGACGGAATAACGGTGAAGTTTTCGAACAAGCGGCCTAGCTGAGCGTGCCTTTGGTCGAAAGCACGCCTGAAAGTCGCGGCTCGCGCGCGGTTGCATGGTCCATCGCACGCGCCAACGCCTTGAAGGTTGCCTCGATGATGTGATGCGGGTTGCGGCCGCTTACCAGGTTGAGGTGCAGATTCATCCCGACTTCGTCCGTCAGCGCCTTCATAAAATCATGCACCAGCGCGGTCTGAAAGTTACCGACCCGCTCCTGGCTGATCGGGACGTTGTAGCCCAGGTAGGCGCGCCCGCTGATATCGACAATCGCCGTACAGACGGCCTCGTCGAGCGGCACCGTCGCCTCGCCAAAGCGCTTGATTCCCGCGCGATCGCCCAGCGCCTCTCGAAACGCCCTGCCCAGCACCATTGCGACATCTTCGACCGTGTGATGGTCGTCCACCTGCAAATCGCCCTTGGCCTCGACCTTCAAGTCGAAAAATCCATGGCGCGCGAAGCTTTCCAGCATGTGATCGAGGAACGGAACCCCGGTCTTTGCCTCGCCGCGCCCTGTGCCGTCGAGCTTGAGCGCGACCGTGACCGAAGTCTCGCGCGTCTTGCGCTCGACTTCCGCGCTGCGCTTGGCCTCGGCCTGCACCGGTTGCGCGACTGGCCGCGCGGCCTTATCCCTGATTTTGCAACCCGACTTTTCGTTTGTTCTGCATTTCGAATCCCGCCTGCCCGTCTCGCCTTTCTTCGCTCAAGTTCTCACGGGCGAAGCCCGCATCTTTTTCTTAATACCGGGTGAAGGGGGCACCCCTACTCGCAGTTCCATCGCGCGCGCATGCCCCTCGAACCCTTCCATCCGCGCCAAACGCGCGACCACCGGTCCGAGCGCCGCAATCGCGCCGCGGGACGCCTCGATTATACTGGTTCGTTTCAGGAAATCGTATGCACCCAAAGGCGACGCGAAACGCGCCGCTCCCCCGGTCGGCAGAACGTGATTGGGGCCCGCAAGGTAGTCGCCGAGCGGCGCCGGCGTAAGCGGACCGAGAAAAACCGCGCCCGCCGCCTTGACGCTGGCGACCCATCGCGACGGATTGCGCACGTCGAGCTCGAGATGCTCTGGCGCTATCTCGTTGGCAAGGTCGAAGGCCTCCTTCAGATCGTGAACGATAACCATGGCGCCCCGTTTGACCAGCGCATTCTCGACCTGGCGGGCGCGCGGCAGGCTTTTCAGCGCGACTTCCACCGCCTCGGCGACGCGATCCGCGATGCGCGCCGACGTCGTCAGCAGCATCGCCGTCTCGTCGCCGGAACCATGCTCTGCCTGCGCGATCAGGTCGGCGGCGATCCATTCGGGATGCGCGCGGTCGTCGGCGATCACCAGCACCTCGCTCGGTCCCGCCATCTTGTCGATATCGGCAACCCCATAGACCATCCGCTTGGCGGCCTGTACGAATGCGTTGCCGGGACCGACGATCTTGTCCACCGGCTTGATGGTTTCGGTTCCGTATGCGAGCGCCGCGACCGCCTGCGCTCCTCCCACGCGGTAGAACTCGTCCACGCCGGCAATTTCCGCAGCCGCCAGCACCGCCAGCCGCTCGCCCTCGGCCGACGGCGGCGAGACCATCACGATTTCGGCGACGCCGGCGACCTTGGCGGGAATCGCGTTCATGAGCACCGACGACGGATACGCGCCGAGCCCTCCGGGCACATAAATCCCCACCCGGCGCATCGGTTGCACCATCTGGCCCAGCCGCATCCCGGACTTGTCGCGATAGATGAACGATTTCTCCATCGTGCGCCGATGAAAATCCGCGATTCGCCGCGCCGCCAGCTCCAGCGCACGGCGATCTTCAGCCGCGATTCGCTTGATCGCCGACCGCCGTTGCGCCGGCGTCACCCGGATCGTGGCCGGGGTAAGTTTCACGCCGTCAAATTTGGCCGTCAGATCGATAAGCGCACGATCGCCGCGCTTTCGCACGTCGGCAATAATCTTCGACACGGCTCGGTCGATACCGGCGCTGTCGGCGTCTCGGCGCGCGAGTATCGCGGCCAGAAATTTTCTGAACTCTGGCGTCTGAGACTTAAGGACCCGGGGCCTCATGCGGCTTCAACCCTCTGCACTGACCTGGCGAATTATTCTTGAGCGCGCTCGATTCGCGCGCCGAGATGCTTGAGCTTGGCGTCGAGCGCCTCGTAGCCGCGGTCCAGATGATAGATGCGGCTGAGCTCGGTCGTGTTTTCCGCGGCAAGCCCCGCGATTATCAACCCCATGCTCGCGCGCAGATCGGTCGCCATCACCGGAGCGCCGCTCAGCTTCGACGGCCCGCGGACTACGGCGGTGGGACCTTTCATCACGATGTCGGCGCCCATCCGCGCCAGTTCCTGGGCATGCATGAATCGGTTTTCGAAAATCGTCTCCGTGATGACGGAGGTGCCGTCGGCCTGCGTCAGCATCGCCATCATCTGAGCCTGAAGGTCGGTCGGAAACCCCGGGTACGGCAGCGTGCGCAGCTCGACCGACTTGAGTTTATCGCCGCGCGCGACGCGCAGGCCCTTGCCGTTGGCTTCCACCACGACGCCCGCCTCGCGCAGCTTGGTCGCGACCGCCTCGAGATGCTCGACCGGGGCATTTGCAATCGTGACGTCGCCGCCGGTGATCGCTGCCGCCGCCATCATCGAGCCCGCCTCGATTCGGTCGCAGATTATTTCGTGCTCGGCGCCGTGCAGCCGCTCGACGCCCTCGATTTCCAACACGTGCGTGCCCGCGCCGCTGATTTTCGCGCCCATCTTGACCAGCACTCGCGCGAGATCCTGAACCTCGGGTTCGCGCGCGGCGTTTTCGATCAGCGTGCGGCCGCGGGCCGTGACCGCCGCCATTAAAATGTTCTCGGTTGCGCCGACCGAGGGGAAATCAAGCCAGATCCGCCCGCCCGTCAGTTTCTCGGCGTGCGCCTCGACGTAACCGTGACGAAACTGAATCTTGCTTCCGAGTGCGCGAATCCCCGCGATGTGCAAATTCACCGGCCGCGCGCCGATCGCGCATCCACCCGGAGTCGATACGCGCGCGCGTCCGGTGCGCGCCAGCAACGGGCCGAGCACGACGAACGACGCGCGCATCGTCTTGACCAGTTCGTACGACGCCTCGTGCGAGCTGACCTTTGCGGCGCAAAGCTCGACGCTATGCTCGCCGGTCCAGCGCGCCGCGACGCCGAGTTGGAAGAGAAGGGCCATCGCGGTTTCCACATCGCGAAGCCGCGGGACGTTGGTGAGATGAAGCGGTTCCGGCGTCAGGATCGACGCCATCATGATCGGCAACGCGGCGTTCTTGCTGCCGCTGAGCATGACGGCGCCGCGCAGCGGAGCGCCTCCATGAATTATCATTTTCTCCATCGCCAACTACGCCCGGCTTCTTTGCGCGCGCACCACGCGCGGATGCCCCGTGAGATCGTTTATCACAGAGACGACCCGCAAGCCCGCTTCCTCGACAAGGCTCGCGACTGCCGCTGCCTGCCCCGCCGCCACTTCCACGATCAGCTCGCCGTCGGCGGCAAGATGCCGCGGTGCGCCCGCTGCAATTGCGCGAAGGATGTCGAGCCCTCCCGCTCCCGCGCTTATCGCAAGGCGCGGCTCGAAAGCGCGCACCTCGGGCTCCAGAGCGGCGATCTCCGCGTCATCCAGGTAAGGCGGATTGGAGACTATCAGCTCGAAAGATCCCAGCGCCGGTCCTCCATCCAGAATTTCGAAGCAGTCGGCGCGCCGGAATGTCACCCGATCCTCGACCCGATGATGCTGGGCGTTGCGCGACGCATGCACAATCGCGTCGGCGGAAATATCCGCTGCCGTCACGCGCACGCGCGCAGCGTTAACCGCAATTGCGATCGCAATTGCGCCGGACCCGGTGCCGATGTCGAGCACGCGCGCGTCCGGCGCCCCGGCGATAAACTCAAGCGCCGCGGCGACGACGAACTCGGTCTCCGGCCGCGGAACCAGGACGGCAGGACTGAGCTTAAAATCGAGCGAGTAGAATTCCTTGTGCCCCAGGATATACGCGATCGGCTCGCGTTTTTCGCGCCGAGCGATCATCGTCTCGAACTTGTTTAGCGTTGCGGGCGTTAGACCGATCGAGCCGGTGATAACCGCGGCGCGCGCGACCCCTGCCGCCGCGGCCATCAGAAGTTCCGCGTCGAGCCGCGCCGATTCGATGCCGCAGGCGGCGAGCCGGCAGGCGGCCTTGTCTATCTCGTCCAACGCGCGCCGCGCGAGCATCTCGCTCATGACGATGCTACGCGCTGAGCGCCTGCTCCTGATCGTAGGCCGCCAGCGCGTCGATGATCGGATCGATTTCGCCGTCGAGAAAATTATCGAGCTGATGAATCGTCACGTTGACGCGATGGTCGGTCACCCGCGATTGCGGAAAATTGTAGGTGCGGATGCGCTCGGAACGGTCGCCCGTCCCCACCATCGAACGCCGCGTCTCGCGCGATCTTCGCCTGCTGCTCGGCCTGCGCCGCTTCGAGCAGCCGCGCACGCAGGATCTTCAGCGCGCGCGCCTTGTTCTTGTGCTGCGATTTTTCATCGCGGCAGATTATCACCATGCCGCTTGGGATATGGGTGATGCGCACCGCCGAGTCGGTAGTGTTGACGCTCTGGCCGCCCGGTCCCGACGCGCGCATCACGTCGATTCGCAGGTCCTTCGCTTCGTTGATATTGACCTCGACGTCATCCGCTTCGGGCATCACTGCCACCGTAACCGCCGAGGTGTGGATGCGCCCCGAGCCTTCGGTTTCAGGCACGCGCTGCACGCGATGCACCCCGCCTTCGTACTTGAGCCGCGAGTATGCGCCGCGTCCGCTGACCAACGCGATCACTTCCTTGATTCCGCCAAGCCCGGTGTCGCTCAAGCTCAGCGCCTCGATCTTGAAGCCGTGGCGCTCGGCGTAGCGCGTGTACATCCGATACAGGTCGCCGGCGAACAATGAGGCCTCTTCGCCGCCGGTTCCGGCGCGGATTTCGAGGATCACGTTCTTTTCGTCGTTGGGATCGCGCGGCGTGAGCAGCTCCTTGAGTTTCTCCTCGACCGCGGCAAGATTTTTCTGCAGTGCCGGCAGCTCGGCCTTGGCCAGCTCGCGCAAGTCGGCGTCGTCGCCATCGAGGATCGATTTGTGGCCCGCGATCTCGGCGGCGATGCGGATATATTCGCGGGCGCAATGCGCCGCCTCGGAAAGCTGCGAGCGCTCTTTGGCGATTCTGGCGTATTCGCGCTGATTGCCGAGCGTGGCCGGATCGCTGAGCTTGCGCTCGAGTTCCGCCACCCGCTCTTCTATTGCACTTGCCTTATCCAGCATCGCCGCTCGCGCCCCGCCGGGAAAATTCGCCTTGAAACAAAAACGGCGCGGCCGATGCGGCCGTGCCGATGGATTCTCCCCCGCGCACCCGGGTGCGTAGCGCACCGCAGGCGGCGGGAGTTGCTATGCTACTTCTCGGCGGCTGTTGCCGCCGTCTTTTCGGCCGGCTTCTTGATACCGTACTTGCGATTAAAGCGCTCGACGCGCCCCGCGGTATCGACCAGGCGCTGCGTGCCGGTGTAAAAAGGATGACACTTCGAGCAGACCTCGACGTGCAGCTCCTTGAGCGTCGAGCGCGTTTCGAAGGTATTGCCGCACGCACAGGCTACTGTGCAGCGACGGTATTCAGGATGGATTCCAGCTTTCATTTTTAGCCGTTGCGACGGCAGCGCAATGACAGGGCGAAGAAAACAGAGTCACGCGCAGCTCTCCTCTTGGCTCACAAGATACCATCCGAGGGTATCGCACACAATTCGCCGGGCGCGACCGCCTTTGCGGGCTTTTCGGCGCGCAATCGCGATCGCTGCTTCGACCGCAGCAATCTTAATCACGATCTGCCCGATTGCCACATCCGCCGCGGCGGGCGCCACGGCTACGCCGCCTCGAATCTCCAGCCCCCGAAACCCCCGCGAGCGCCAACTTCCGGCTTCGCGCCCGACAATCAAACCCTTTTCGCGCCAATCGTCTATCTCGCACCGCCCGGTTCCGCGCGCGCGTCGCGTGCGATCGCAATCCTGAACCGGCAGCTCGATTTCCAGCGCAAGATCTCGTTCCATCCCAAGCTCGCCCCCGCCCTGCAGGATGTCGTCGATCTGCTTCCGCCGCGCCAATCGACAATGATCCGCGCCGCCGCCCTCTACTCGAACCCGGCAATCCCGTGGCGCGACGAGCCCGACGGCACGCATCAGATTTGCGTCGCCGGACGGCCCAGCGATGGCGACTATTTGTACACGCTATCCCCCGACTGGCGCAGGCCTGAGGAGCCGGCGCGATTTTCGGGCGTGTTCGGCCTCAAGCCTGGCGCCGATTCCACTCCCACCAACATTTCGAGCGTCACCGGCACGCTGGCCGGCGAGTTGATGATCGATACCTACGGCATCGGCGCGCTGGTCGACGCATCCGCCGAAGCGCTGCGCGAGGTTCACGGCGATCTGAGACCGCCGTGGGATTCCTCGCCCGGCGCGTTCAACCACCATGACCGGGCCGCGCTCGACAAATTCCACCGCCAGATGCCGCATCTCGCGGCGAAGTTCGACCACTATTTCAAATTCAACAACCTGCTCGACGAGTTCACCTCGAGCGCGGGCCCGATCGTGCTCCTGAACGTCGATGCCGAGGTTCGCCAGGACGCGCTCAAGAAATATCCGCTGCTATATGATTTCTATCGCAAGGTCGTGCCCGCCGTGACGGCGAAATCCGCGATTCTGGATTCGCACGGAAATTTCTGGATGCGCGAGGCCTTCGACCACGGCCACATCCGCTTGACCATGATGATTCGGGGCGGCCTGCTCACGCCGTTCAACGACGCGATGCAACCCGCCGGCGACGGTATCGCGCTCAATGAAATCGCGCGCGGCAGTTACCGCACGCTTGCGTCGGCGCAGGTGACCAGTCTTGCGATGGATTTCGGCCTGGGCAACGTCGGATTTGCAACTGACTACCGTCGCGACCTGGGCTCCGTGACGTTCGTCAACCGGATGGACGCGGTCCCGCAACTGATCGCACCGCCCGGCGTGCATCAGATGATGGACTTGATTGCCGGCGGCTTTCTGCGCGGGCTGGCTGCCGGAAATGGCGGCATGAAGACAAACCTCAGCTCGCGCCTGCTGCCCAACGGGACTTACGATTTCTCAGGCGGCGTCACGGCTCAGTTGAATTACTCGCCCACGCTCGAGTTGCTCGCGCGAATCGGCGATGCGATCGCGAAAGAACACAACGACCAGGTTCGCGCCGAAGAACGCGCGTTCGGCGAGGAACTGTTCGACGCTTTCGTCGCCGACTACAATGATGCGCGTCCGGCAATTGTCGCCCTGGATTTGGATAAAGACAGCCAACAGGAAAAATCCAAATGAGCCGCGCACAACGAAAACGGTTTTTCACAGCCACGCTCCTTGCCGCCGCGATCCTCACCGCGGGATGCGCCGCCGATGACAAGCCTCCGCCGAGCATCCCCGACGCCGGCCCGCAAGCGAAGTTGCTGAGCAATTTGTCGGCCGTGTCCGACGCTCCCATCAATCCGCTTGCCGCCAACGCGGTTCCTGCTCCCGGCGAAGGACTGCTGCACGACGAAGCCGCGGTCTCGGCCGGGCCGCGCACCTTTCAGACCGAGCCCGGCATCTCGCGCGAGGTCGGCACCGAAGAAAGGCCCGGCACGGTGCGCCTGCTGAACGACAAGGCCGCCAAGTTCGGCAATTTTTCCGCGGTGATACTCGACCGCGTGTACGCGCAACTCAGCTATCGCCGAGAAGACCGAGGATATTTCGCGAACCAAGCTGCCCACCGAACTCAAGCCCGTCGTCATCACGGCAATCCTTGACAAAAGCGGCAAGCTCACCGAACTCATCCTCGAACAACACTCCGGCAAGGCGAAAATCGATCAGATGATGATCGACGTCTGCAAAAAGGGCATCTGGTACGAAAACCCGCCCGCCGCCGCGCTTTCCGGCGACGGCAACTACAAGCTGACTCTCCGCCTGAAGCTCGAGAACTTCGCCTCCACCGACGAGCATCATTGGAGCTTCATCACCGATCTCGGACTCGGCCTCGGCTAGCCGCGCCCCCCGATGCCATCCGGGCAGCAGCCATCGCCCGCTTCTGCTAGAATCGCCGCCGTGGATTCGCTCGACGACTATATCCCGCGGCCGGGCCTCGCCGTTCCCATCGTCACGATTCTCGACGCCCGCGGCCGCATCCTCGAAGACCAGCAGCGCGCTGTCGTTCGCTATGCGCTCCAGGACGGCGCCGGCGCCGACATAATTTTTGCCGCAGGCACCACCGGCGAATGGGATCGCATCGACAACCCGCGCCGCCAGGCGGTCGCACGAATCGCCATCGAGGAATGCCGCCGTGCACGCGCGTCTGCCGCCAAGAAAATCGAAGCATGGGCCGGTATCACCGCGCATACGCGAAGCGACACGCTCGACAATCTCAGCCACGCGCTCCACGCCGGCGCCGACGCGGTCGTGGTCGCGCCGCTCTCGATCAGGGACGTCGAGCATCCCGCCGAATTCGTCGAGCGCGACATCGGCGCGGTGTTCGAGCGCGCGGGCCGGATGCTTCCGCTGTTCCTCTACGACAACGCCGGCATCGCCGCGCCCGGCAAATCGCCCCACCTGCACACCCGCGACGTCAAGGCGATGAGCCGGCTGCCGTACGTGCGCGGAATAAAAGTCACCGCCGGCAAAACCGTCATCGGCAACTACACTCGCGCCGCATCGCACTTCAAGGCGGGTCACGAATTCGCGATCTACGCCGGCAACCCTTACCTCATCTTCGATTTGTTCGCCCCGCCCGAAGGCGTCGGCGACCGCATGCGCCACTACTGGAACCGCTACCTGACTCAGCGCACGCGTCCCTACGGCGTCGTCGCCGGCGCCGGCCAATGCGATGCCGCGCGAATGGCAGCGCGCATGGCAGGTCTGCCGCTCGGGCGACGTCGAATTGATGCGGTTGTACGCCGAGCGCGCTCGGGGAATTTCGCGATCGCATGCACTTTCACGGCGCGGCGCCAGGCCTATCGCCCGACGATCGCATGCGCTTAAGGCCTCGCTAAAGGAAATGGGCGTCATCGACAGCGACGCAGTCGCGCGCGGGAACGCCGCCGCTCAACGACACAGAGCGCCGCGAATTCTCCGCACGATTCTCAAACACTGCGCGAGCGCACCGCCGAGATGCTGGAGCGCGGATGGGTCAGCGAATACGATTCGGGGAATCGCGCCGGCGCAAAAAAAATCGGTTGAGAGCAATGGCTGAAGAAAAACTCGACGTCGTCGGATGCGGGAGCATGGTCGTGGACCTGTTCTATCGCACCCCGCGGATAATCCGCGCCGACGAAAAAATTCTGCTCCGCGCGCATACCGCCAGCGCCGCCATCGAACGCACGCAGGTCGGCGGCGCTGGTCCTGAACCATCTCGGATGGGGCCGAATCCTCGGCCTCAAAACCGGCATCTTCGGCAAGATGGGCGACGACCGCAACGGCGAGTTCCTGCGCGACGGGATGGATCGCCTCGGCATTCGCCATCACCTGACCTTCGACGGGACCGCCAGCGCGTTCGCCACCATCTTCGTGGACTCCGAACGGCGATCGCGCCATCTACATGGCGCGCGGCGCGACCGGCGAGCTCACTGCGGCCGAGGTCCGCAGCCGCCACGGCGCGTTCATCCGCCGCGCCAATCTTGTCTCGACCGAGATTTCGCAGCTCCCGCTCGCACCGTGCTCGCGATTCTGCTCTTCGCGCGCACCCATTCGATTCCGACCGTCCTCGACGTCGACGTGCCGCCCTCCGACGCGATCGGATCGCTCGGCACGCGCGCCGAACTCGAACGCGCGTTGAAACTCGCGACCTATCTCAAGCCCGCCAAAGCCGCCGCGCGCGAAATCGTCGCCGGCAACGGGCGCGATCCGCTGAAGATGGCCGAAGCGATTCGCGCCCGCTACGGAAATCGCGCGGTGATCATCACCGAGGGCGACAAGGGATGCGCGATCGCGGCGCGCGACACTTCCGTTCGCGTGCCCGCCTTCAAGGTCAAGCAGATCGATTCGACCGGCGCCGGCGACGCGTTCCTGGCCGGCGTCTTCGCCGGCCTTCGGCTCGGGATGCCGTGGGACAGGATCGGGCGGCTCGCCAATGCCGCCGGCGCGGTCGCGGTCACGCGCCTTGGCGCGTTTCCGTCGGGATTCGAGGTGCGCGAGGAAATTCTCGACTTGTATGGCGAGGCGATCGCGCTGCCGACGCCGCACCGCGATAGCCGAGCCGCGCGAAGCGGCCATCGGCGACTCGACGCGGCGAAGTCGAAAAATTCTTCGACCTCGCGCTCGCCGAACTCGCCGCGCTTCGCGGCGGATTGAACATCGCCGCCATCTCGCGCACCGTCGAGATAATTCGCACCGCGCTCGGCCGCGGCGGCCGCGTCCACGTCACCGGCGTCGGCAAGCCCGAGCACGTCGCACGCTACGCGGCCAGCCTGTTCTGCTCGGTCGGCACGCCCACCACTTTTCTGCACGCGACCGAAACCCTGCACGGCAGCCTCGGCCAGGTGCATCCGCGCGACATCGTCATCGCGATTTCAAACAGCGGCAACACCGACGAATTGCTCTCCACCGCCACCGCCATTCGCGAACAGGGCGCGCAGTTGATCGCGATCACCGGCAACAAGGATTCCAGCCTCGCCCAACTCGCCGACCTCGTCATCCACGTCCCCGTCCCCAACGAAGGCGGCGGACTCGGACTCGCGCCGCGCATCAGCGTGCTCGGCGAAGTCTTCGTGCTCGCGGGATTGTCGGTCGCGCTGGAACTCGCCCACGGCCTGACCGTCGAGGAGTACTCGCGATGGCATCGCGCGGGCACAATCGGCGAAGCCGCCCGCCGTCTCGCCGAGACGCGCAGCTCGCGCCGCCGCGCCTGAGCGCGCGCCAGCCCCGCACCGGCGTAAACAGAGCAACAGGGAGAAGTTAATTGAATGTGAAACCCGCCTGGGTTTCACGCTTCCTTGGGCAGGGGTAACCCCTGCACCCGCAGTGAGGAGACGCGATGGAAGAGCCCGCGGTCTTTTAATACTGGCCAGCCGTGCCAACGGCCAGGGCTCAGCCCTGCCCCTGGAACTTCGGCGAGCGCTTTTGCTGAAGGGCCGCGATGCCTTCCTTGTAGTCGGCCGTCCGCCGCGCCGCGCCCTGCGCCTGAGCCTCGCATTTCAGAACCGCGAACAGGCCCATCGCCTCCTCGTCGATTCTGCGAACCAAATGCTTCGATTGCATGAACGCCGCGGTCGGACCGAGCGCCACCTGCGATGCGACCTTCCTGGTCTCCGCGACCAGCGAGTCCTTCGCGACGGCGCGATTGACGAGTCCGAGCTGGGCGGCTTCGGCGCCCGAGAGCATTCGTCCCGTGTAGATGAGTTCGAGCGCGCGATGGGTTCCCAGGCGCGAGACGAAAAACGAATGCGCCGCCCGAATCCGGCACCGCGCCGACACGCGCCGAACGGCGAGCCGATCTGTCGCATCGTCGGCGACATAGACCACGTCGCATGCGAGCGCCAGCCCGAGTCCGACTCCCAGGCACGCGCCATGAACGGCGGCAAAGGTTGGCGCCGGGAACGCGACGATTCGCTTGATCAGCGGATTGAAGAGTGTTCTCGATTATCGCTTCGACGTCTTCGATGCCCGGGTCGGCATCCGCCAAGTCTCGTCCCATCGAGAACGCCGGCCCTTCACCGCGGATCATCATCGCGCGCACGCCCTGCGACGCCGCGCGCTCCAGGCATCCATCGAGCTCAGCCGCCATCGCGTCGTTCAGCGCGTTGCGCTTGTCAGGCCGGTTGAGAACAATCTCCGCAAGACCGTTTTCGACCGACAAATCGACGCTCATATCCGTCGTCGGCTGACAAGCATCACGATTAGAATGATCAAAATAACTCCGCCGATCCCGATTCCACCTGCGGGTCCGTAGGCGTAATAACCGCCGCCACCGCCAAACAGCAACAACAGGATTAGTATCAATAGCAAAGGTGACATGGGGGGCCTCCTCGCGGGTCCGGAATAGTGTCCTCGGCGGTGATATCGCCGACCTCAACCCCTTCAATATCAAGTTCGGCAATCGCGGGGAACGGATGTCCCATCGCTGCGCCGTCGAAGGCGCGCCGTTTGCGCAGAGCGTTTTCCAGCGACCCGCTGCGGGCTATTATATTTACAAGCACTGGATGCATTGTGCCGAGGGCGGCGTGAATTCACCTCTAGCTCTACTCAAAAGCGACTCTCTGAACCGGCGCGAACTGACGTTCAAGGCGCTTGCGGGCCTGGTTGGCGGCGCGATCGGATGGCTCCCGGTCGAGCTGGCCTCGCACAACTCTCATCTCGGCGAGATGCAGACGACGGGCGAAATGCTCGCGTACTACATCTCCGCGGCGTTTGCTGCGGGCGCGATCGGCGCGTTCATCACGGCCGTGGACACCTCCGACGTTCGCGTGACGCCGGAGTCCAAGCGCCGCTTCATTCGCGGCTTCGCGATATGCGCGCTGCTCTCGCTGCTCTCCACTTACTTCGGAAATTACGTGTTCAACTGGGTTCTCCAAACGGGCGGAGTCGGCTTCAGCCCAAATGGCGAGCTGGTATCGGGCTCGATCATAACTCTCGTCATCGCAAGACTCCTGGGATGGGCAATCAACGGAGCGCTGCTGGGCGCCGGCGTGGGATTGGCGACGCTCACCGCGGAAAATGTTCCCAAGGGAGCGCTGGGCGGACTGGTGGGCGGAGCAGTTGGTGGAATCGGCTTCGATTTGATCGGCGCGATCGTCGGCGGCGGGCTGGCTTCGCGGTTCTTTGGCGAAGCGGTCACCGGTCTTGCGATCGGATTGTTCATCGGGCTGGTGCAAGAGCTGACCAAGGCCGCGTGGATCACGGTCGAGCACGGACGGTTGCGCGGACGCCAGTACCGAATCGAAGGCGCGCGCGCGTCGATCGGGCGCGCCGAGGAAAATCCGGTCGGCCTGTTCGGCGATCCCGCCGTGCAGCCGCGACACGCCATAATCGAACGGCGCGGCGCCGACTACGTCATCAGGAACCTCGCGGTCCAGGACGGCACCTTCGTCAACGGCAATCGAATCGAAAGCGTTGACCTGCGCGACGGCGACCGAATCGGCATTGGCGGCTACGAAATGCTGTTCCATCTGCGCGCAACGTCGGCGTCGGCCCGCCAACAAGCGTCGCTCACCGCCGATACGGTCAATCCCGCGCACGTCGCCACGCGGCTTCGGGGAGCGAACGCGAAAGTCGAAGGGCCGAGCCTAATCGATCCGTCGGGGCAGCCCTACCCGGTCCGCTCCGATGCGGTTACGCGCATCGGGCGCGCGCTCGACAACGAAATCGTGGTCAGCCATTCCTCGGTCTCACGCCATCACGCGAGTATCGAAAACTCCGACGGCGTGTTCGCGGTGAGAGACCTCAACAGCCAGAACGGAACGTTCGTCGGCAACCGGCGCGTGACCGAGCCAACGCGCGTGAGTGACGGCGACGCCGTAAGATTCGGCGACGCGCAGTTTACCTTCCGTGGCTGAAGCGGAGTTCGAGAAGCCGAGGTTTTGCTCGCGATGCGGTCAGCCGATCGTGGTCGCCGACGCTAGCTTCTGCAAATCGTGCGGCGCGCCGGTAACTCGTTTCCCGCTGCTGCGACGGGATCGGGGGTTCAGCCCGCTACTGGCGCTCGTGCTAAGCATCGTTCCGGGCCTCGGCCAGATTTATCGTGGCAAACCGTTGCGGGGGATCTTGTGGTTTTTCGGCGTATGGTTGGCGTACAGCGCTGGAGCCCCGCTCGGCATTTTGATTCATCTCATATGCGCCGCCAATGCGGCCTTCTCAGGCGCGCTTCGCGAGGACATGCTGATGCGATAAACATGGACACGCCGCCGGCTCCCGCAGAATTGGAAGAAATGGTTAGGTTGAAATCGAAGGGATGATTGCGCCCAACACCATCGTCGGCGGCCGTTACCGCGTGATGAAGCCGCTCGGCGGGGGCGGGATGAAGCTCGTCTATCTCGCCGAGGACCTGCGGCTTGCCGCACGGCCGTGCGCGCTGGCCGAGATGGTCGATAGTTTCACCAGCCCGGACACGCAGAAACAGGCGGTGGCAGCCTTTCAGCGCGAGGCCGACATGCTCGCGCAACTCAGCAACGAGCATATCCCGCGCGTGTTCGATCGCTTCAGCGAGCAGAACCATCACTATCTCGTCATGGAGTTCATCGACGGGATCACGCTGGAACAAAAGCTCAAAGACGCCGGCGGCAAGCTTCCCGAGGACGCCGTCATCGATGTGGCGCTGCAAGTTCTCGACACGCTCGAGTACCTGCACAACCTGGAACCGCCGGTGATCTACCGCGACCTGAAACCGTCGAACGTGATGCTGACGCCGTCGGGGCAGGCCAAGCTGATCGACTTCGGCATTGCGCGCCTGTTTCAGCCGCTGAGCAACGCGACGATGATTGGCACGCAGGGCTACGCGCCGCCCGAGCAATATCGCGGCAAGGTCGAGTTCCGCTCGGACCTCTACGCGCTGGGCGCCACGATGCATCATGCGCTGTCAGGCCGCGACCCCGCGCTCGAGCCGCCTTTCAGCTTTCCACCGTTGCGCCCGCTGTGCCCTGGAATTACTCCAGCGCTTGCCGACCTGGTCGATCAGGCGCTCAAGTACGACGTGGTCTTGCGGATGGCCGACGCCGCGGAATTCAAGCAGCGGCTCATCGCGATCAAGTCGGGCGGCGCGCCGGCGACGACGGCGCAGCGCAATTCATCAACCGGGCCGGCGGCGCGCCCACAACTCAAATTGCCGCTCAGCGACGTCAAGTCCCGAGAGCAACACGCGTCGGCGCCGACGATGCTGAGCAACCAGATCGATACGCAATGTCCGCGATGCGGCCGAAATATCCCGGTGGATTCGAACTACTGCTCATTCTGCGCCGCCGACGTAACCGGACGATTGTCGCCGCTGGACGGCGGTGCGCACCAGGCGCGGACGATCGTGCTCGACGACGTTGCTGCGCCGGGGGGATATCCGGGTCCGTTCTTACATCCCCGCGCTCGCCGCCGACATCCCGCGCGGACGCTGGCGCTGGTGGTCGGCGGATTTTTTCTCATCGGGTACCTGATGTTCCATTCGTCGCAACCACAGCCTTCCGACGGCGACACGGGACCCGACTTCGGCGCGGTGCCTTCCGTGCCCAATGGCGGCGCTCCCGGTCCGGCCGAGCCGGCGCATACGCAACCACGGGAAATAGCGCTGCGCCGCGCGCTCGACGCGATGGGTTATGCGTCGGTGCATTTCGGGATGGACGGCAACACGATCATCCTGTGGGGCACGGTGCCGACGGAGGCCGATCGTCTCATGGTGCAGACGCAGGTTTTCATGGTCGCGGGAGTTTTCTCGATCGAGGACCATATCCAGGTGCGCGACACGTTCGCCGCGCCGTAGCATTCATCTTATGATCGCCGATCTGCACGTCCACACGCGGCTTTCGTCCGACTCCAACGTCGCGCCGGAGCAGTATCTCGAATTTGCGAAAAGCTCGGGCCGCGGACTCGGCGCCATTTGCTTCACCGAGCATCGTCTGTTTCCGAGCGATCGCGAAGTCGGCCGGCTATACGCGGAACTCGCCGAGCGCTTTCAAATTGCCGTCTTCAGGGGAATCGAAGCCGACACCGATCTTGGTCATTTGTTGCTGTTCGGCGTGACCGATGACGTGATGCGCCGATTCGATCTGACGGCGCGGATGCTCAAGAGCGACAGCCTGATCGAAGTGCTGCATCACGAAGGCGGAGCCGCAATTCCAGCGCATCCGTTTCGCGATTCCGGTTACGGCTCGCGCCTGGACGCACTGCTCAGCCGCCATGGCGCGGCGCTGGGCGCGATCGAAGTGCTCAACGGCCAGAACTCGATCGAGCAGAATCAGCGCGGGCAGGACGCGGCGCTCAAGCTCGGGCTGACGGCGGTTGGCGGCAGCGACGCTCATTTCGCGACTGCAAAATGGTTCATGACGATCGCCACGGAGTTCGAACGCGACGTGCGCACGGTGGAGCAACTGTGCGCCGAAATCCGCGCCGGTCGCGCTCGCCCCTATGTCTTCCCGGGTTCGGACTGAGCCGGGGCGCGCGCGGCGCCGGCAGGCTCCGCGCTTTCCAACTCGTGCGTGAATTGCCGGATGTCTTGCGGACGCCCCGCCGCGATCAGCCTGTCGCCTTCTTTCAGCGGGCGATCGGGCGCAATGGGCGCGAATCCCCCATCCGGTTTGCCCGCGTCCTGAACCGCGAGAACCGTGACGCTGAATCGCGCGCGCGGGTCGAGTTGACGCACCGTTTTCCCCGCGGCGTTGGCGGGGACCGCAAGCCGCGTCACTCGATAACCGGTCGCCCAATAGATATTCGGGTCGCGCGTCGCAAGCGTCGAGAGAGAAACCGTCACCCGGTTGAGGGCTTGCGCGATATGCTGGCCGGTGACTAGCCCCAAAAAGCGCCGGGTGCGGTGCTCGACGACCGGAATCTCGTCGAGACCGTCATGCTCCATCAACTGGCTCGCCTCGTCGAGATTCGCATCGAGCGACACGACAGGACCATGCGCATTGCAGATGTCGAATGCGTTGACGAGAGGACCGAGTTCCTGTCCTCCGCTGAGCACGGACAACAAATCGCGGACGACGATTGTCCCCGCGAGCTCGCCTTCGCTGTTCACCACCGGCAGAGTAGATTGCGCCGTCTCACCCGCGGTGTGCAGCACCTCCGCCAGTGAGGTGTTCTCCGCCACCATCGTCACGTTCCTGGTTACGACCGCGCTGACCGGTATGAGCGCCAGCGCCAGGCGCTCGCGACCGATCTGCAGCGTCTTGCCCGCGCGCGCCAGGCGGAACTCGTCGATCGATTCGGTTTCGATCGCACGCGCCACCACCAGCGCCGTAATCGTCGCGATCATCGCGGGCAATGCGATCGTGTCGCTGTGCGTCATTTCCCAGAGCAGGAACAGCGCCGTCAGCGGCGCGTGCGTGGTGCCGGCCAGAAACGCGCCGAGTCCGACCAGCGCGTACGATCCGCGCGGGCCGGTAAGGTGCGGGAATCAGCATCGCCGAAAGGCGCTGGAACAACCCGCCCGCCATCGTGCCGATGAAAAAGGTCGGGCCGAAAGAGCCTCCCGGCGCACCGCATCCGAGCGACACGCTGCTGGCGAAAAGCTTCGCGCAAGCCAGGGCCGCCAGCATTCCGATGCCGAACTCGCCCGCCATCGCGCGGTTGATCACCGGATATCCGTCGGACAAGTTTTGCGGAAGCCAAATCGCAATTGCACCGACCACGGCAAGTCCCGCTTCGAGCTTGACCCAAACCGGGAGATTCAGGCTGCGAAACCATGCCTCGGTTGCGTTGAAAAACCGGATGTAGCCTGCCGCCAGCGCCCCGAGCGCCGCGCCCATGAGCGCAAATGTGGCCATCTCCCAGTAGCTGCGCAGCACGAATTCAGGCGCGAGAAAGGTGACGGCGTTGCCGACGATCGCGCGCGAGGTGATCACGGCAGTGAAGGTGGCGATGATCAGCAATGTCAGGTTGGCGATTTCGGTGTGGCCGAGCAGGACGATTTCCTGCGCGAACATCAGCCCGCCGATCGGCGCGTTGAACGTCGTCGCAATGCCGGCGCCCGCTCCGGCCGCGACCAGCACCTTGGCGCGGTCGGGCGACAACTTTCTGAGCTGCGCGATAGTCGATCCGATCGCGCCGCCGATCTGTGCGATCGGACCTTCGCGGCCGACCGACGCGCCCGCGCCCAATGAAAGCGCGGCGCCCGCAGCCTTGACGAAGATCCAGCGGCGCTTGAGCCTCGCGGTGCCCAGGTTGACCATCTCCAGGAAATTCGGAAAACCGTAACCGAGCACGTCTTCGGGAAAAATCCGGTCAAGCAGCAGTATTGCGACGCCGCCGCTCAGCAGGATCAACGGGATCAGTGCGCGATGCGGTCCGCCGAGCCCGATTCCGAGCGCGTTCCACTCGAGCACGCGAAACAGCCACGAGAAGAATTCGATCAATTTGCGAAAGCCGAGATTTCCAAGCGCCGCGAGCACGCCCACGGTCACGGCGAGGATAATCAGCTGAACGTATTCGAACTGATCGCTGCGCAGCGAAAGCGAAAGTCGTCGCATCAGTAAAACCGCCGCGTGAACCTGCTATCCGCCACGAGTCGCAGCTACACCCCGAGGAAACGGTGCGTGACGGCAAGAAATTCGTCGAGGCGATCGTGATGCACCCAGTGGCCGGCCTTGTCGATCGTCACCGATTCCGCATGCTTGAAGGCCTGGATGCGCCCATCCTTGACCCAATCGCCCGCCCACGATTCCGTGCCCCGAATCAGCAGGGTCGGGCAGGTGATGCGGCCCCATATTTCGCGCGCGTCGCGGTTGTTGAACATGTAGGGCGACGTGGCGTGAACGTAGTTGTCGAACTTCCACGAGTAAGTGCCGTTCTCGTTGCGTTGAATTCCCCAAATTGTGAGATGGCGCGCCTGCTCCCGGCTCAGGTGCGGATTGGCCTCGATCATGCGGGCAAGGGCCTCCTCGATCGATGGATACTCGCGCGCCTTGCGCCGCGCGAGCGTTTGCATCTGGCCGATCCAGTTATTCATCCGATCGTAGGCCGGCGAGTCCTTGATCATTCCGGGCGGCGGACCCATCCCCTCGATCGAAACCACGCGCTTGACCGCTCCGGGATGCGTGCCGGTGTATTGCAAAACGATTCCGCCGCCGAGCGAGTGGCCGATAAGGGTCGCCGGCTTGCCGGCCACCGCGCTCATCAGCTGTGCGAGATCGAGCACGTAGTCGATCATCGAATAACCGCTGCCCACGGCCCAGTCCGAGTCGCCATGGCCGCGAAGGTCGGGCGCGATAACGTGGTAATGCCGGCGCAGGTCGAGCGCGACCCAATCCCAGTTGCGGCAATGGTCGCGGCCGCCATGCACCAGCACCAGCAGCGGCTTGTCGGGATTGCCCCAATCGACGTAGTGCAGTTTCAGGCGTTGCGAATAAAAGTAATGCGAAGTCGGCCCGATGATGCTATCGGCCATGTGCCGGTCTCTCCAAGAAGCTATAATGCGGCGCGTCGATGGTGGCCGCGCCGTGAATTCGATCTTTCCTCTCTTCCTCTGAATCAAAAGCCGCCACGAATTCTAGTTCTTCTACCCCTGTCAAACCGTGCTAATGTAACATGTCTGCTCGTCGAAAGCCTTTATCCTGACAATCAGTCCCCTATCTCGTACCATGCCTCGTAGTGATCGGATGTAACGGGTTCGCCCGCCCGCTTTTTCGAATTGCAGGCGCGGCACAACAACTGAATGTTTGTCACATCGTTCAATCCGCCTTCGGCAAGGGGGACGATGTGATCGTAGTTCTCTTCGCACCAGATGCTTATCAGTCCGCTTAGATCCTGGTGACATAGGACACACATTCCTCGATCTCGGTAAAACACTGCACGCTGAACCCAATTTGGTATTGGGACGCGCCGCAGAACTCCGGGCCGAGCAAACACTGACGACGCAACGTTTTCTATGGATCCGTCCGATAAGGTCCGCACCTCTGATGCCATCATGTCGTTGAATAGAAGCAACACGTTTCGGTTTTGAAACAAAACGAAAAACGCCTCCGCGGTCACTTGATCGAGGATCTGGTCGAACTGGCCTTCTTCACGGAGATAGTCGTAGTAGTCGGTCACGTCTTCGTCACACGCATCGAGAAACGTCCGACCGTTCTTGTGTAGCCACTCATCGAAAGATTGATGCTGAATGCCTAGGCGATCCATTGCGAGATTCACTGGAAGCTTCGAGGGATGTGGCTCGAGGGCAGCCGGGATGCTCTGGAAATTGGCGACCTCATCCTGCCGAATGTCGAGTTTGATGCCATTCACGTCATCGCTAATTACATCGTTCACCACGAATTGGATGAAGCTGTGGAACGCCGAGAATTCGCGAAATGGCGACGTGTAATCGAGACACCGATCATCGCCATAGAAATCATTCAACGTGCGAATGTACGAGAAACGATCTTCTAGAATGTTCTTCACGACGTTTGCGAAGTAGTATGTCTCATAGAACGTGATCTCAATGAATGATCGTTTCATGTTGCACTCAACTCCTGTGGACAGATGGCTCGGGCAAAGGCTGCTCGATAAAAACGTCGAAGTTGCAGTGTCGC
Source organism: uncultured delta proteobacterium (assembly GCA_963743865.1). Classification (GTDB taxonomy): domain Bacteria; phylum Desulfobacterota; class Binatia; order Binatales; family Binataceae; genus Binatus. Next base: position 1,233,632 of record CAVURG010000006.1, on the reverse strand, counting down.
AACCAAATGAAGCCCGGAAAACTTAAATCAACCACGATGCCGCCCCGCAGACTGCATCCGCGACGTTCCACCACTTGTCAATTTGGGTCAAACGCTACAGGTTAGGCCCGATCTCGTCGAGTGCCGCGCGCGCCGTGCGGATTATGAACTCGATTTCGGCGTCGCTGATGATGAACGGCGGCGTGATCATCATCGCATCGCCGCCCGCCTTGCCCGCCATCCCGGTCGCCGGATAAAAGTACATCCCTTTTCGCAGCGACGCGCCCAGCACGCGATTGGTCACTTTTTTTTCAGGCGCAAAAGGCATGCGAGTCGCCTTGTCCTGCACCAGTTCGATCCCCCAGAACATCCCGGCGCCGCGGATGTCGCCGACCATTGGATGCCCCGACAGTTCCTCCTTCAAACTGGAACCAAGCCTCGCGCCGGCTTCTGCCGAACGCTCCACCAGCCGCTCGCGCTCCATGATTGCCAGCACCTCGTCGGCGACCGCGCACGCCACGGGATGCGAGCTGTAGGTGTAGAACATGAAGTCGGCCTTGGCCCGCTCGAGTTCCTCGACCAACGGCTCCTTGACCGCGATCATTCCCATCGGCATGTAGCCGCCGGTGAGTCCCTTGCCGCCGACCACGATGTCCGGCACGACGTCCCAATGATCGACGCCAAAGCGCCGCCCGGTGCGGCCGAAGCCCGTCATCACTTCGTCGGCTATCAGCAGCACGTTGTGGCGCGTGCAGATCTCGCGAATTTTCGGCCAGTATTCCTTGACCGGCGGGACCGCGCCGCCGCTCGAGCCCATCATTGGCTCGGCAATAAACGCGGCGATCGAGTCAGCGCCGTTCTTCACGATCTCTTTTTCAAGCGCCGTCGCGCAGTCGATCTCGCATGATGGATAGGTCTTGCCCCACGGGCATCGGTAGCAGTAGCTCGGATCGATCTTCGGCCAGTCCAGTAAAATGTGTTCGTAGTCCGCGCGCCGCCCGCTCCCGCCCGCCGACAACGCTGCGATGGTGTTGCCGTGATAGGAGAAGCGCCGCCCGATGATCTTGTTCTTCGATTGTTCGCCCGCGAGCGTGGTGGTAAAGTATCGCGAACTTCAGCGCCGCTTCGACCGACTCCGATCCGCCGCTGGTGAAAAAGAACCGCGTCAGCCCCGCCGGAGTCCAGCGCGAGAGCCGCTCGACCAGCCGCTCGCGCTGGGCGCGAGCTCCAGACCGGCACGATGTAATCGAGGTTGGCGATCGTGCGCGCGGCGACCTCGGCGATTTCGCGCCGTCCCTGACCGACGTTCACCACCACGGCGCCGCCGCCCGCGTCCAGGATCTTGCGGCCGTCGGAAGCGTAAAGCCATGGACCTTCGGCGCGCTCGATACGAAGTGGATCGTGAGGACCGCGCATGAACATCGAGGGTGGCTGTGGCATAGCGGAATCTTAACCGTGATTCGAGGCCGCGGGCAACGCGGCCAACCTCGCGCCGCCGCCCGCTGACGCGCTACTTGATTGCGCCCGCCTCGCGCCAGCGGTCGAGCTCGTCCTTGCCGTAACCGAGCGCGCCCAGGATTTCGTCGGTATGCTGCCCGAGTTGCGGCGCGAGCGACCTTATCGATCCCGGCGTATCCGAGAACTTCACCGACACGCCCACCTGCTTGATCTTCTGGCCGCCGGGGCCCTCGACCTCGACGATCATATCGCGCGCGAGCACCTGCGGATCGCCCGGCACCTCGTCGAGCGTGAGCATCCTGCCCGCGCAGATGTCGCTCTGGCTCAGAATCGCGAACCATTCATCGCGCGTTTTGGTTTTGAATTTTTCAGTGAACACGCGTGCTATTTCCGCTCGTTTGCCGGAATCAAATTCGTGCTCAATAAAATCTTCGCGGCCGAGCGCGCGGCACAGGTTGGCGAAGAACCACGGCTCGATCGCCGCGATCGTAATGTATTTCTCGTCCTTCGTCAGATAAGCGTTGTAGTTGGGAATCCCGCCGTCAAACATCGTCGCGCCGCGCTGCGGCACTTTCCCGCCCGCGAAAAATGACGAGAACGACTGCGCCAGCAGCGCCAGGCTGCCGTCCATCATCGAGATATCGACATACTGTCCCCGTCCGGTCTGGTTGCGCGCGACCAGCGCCGCCAGCACTCCGATCGCGCCATGCATCCCGCCCCCGGCGTAGTCCGCGACCAGGTTGTGCGGAATTGTCGGCGGCTGGCCGGGCCGCCCGAACAGCGACAGCACGCCGGCGGTTGCGATGTAGTTGATATCGTGGCCGACCAGATCGCGATACGGCCCGGTCTGCCCGAAGCCGGTGATGGCGCAATAGATCAGCCGCGGGTTGCGCGACGAGAGTTGCTCGTAATCGATACCCAGCCGCTTGGCCACGCCTGGCCGGTATTCCTCGACGACAACGTCGGCGCGCTGGGCGAGGCGAAAGTAAATTTCCCTGCCCGCACCGCTCTTGAGATTGATCCCGATCGACTTCTTGTTGCGGCCGAGCGCGTTGTACGGCGAGCTGCTGAAACTGTTGGCCGGCCCCGCCGTGCCGGCGGCGCCGGCTTGTTGCGCGCGTCTTCCGGTGGGCGGTCCCGGCTCCTCGATCTTGATCACTTCAGCGCCAAGGTCCGCCAGGATCATCGTGCAAAACGGCCCCGGCGCGAGCTTGCTCAGGTCCAGTACTTTGATTCCGTCCAGTGGCGCAGTCATCGTGGCACCGCGCTATTGGTTCGGGTTTACCGGCTGCGAAAACTGATTCGGCGGAGGGGTGGCGTCCGAATCGTTTTCGGGACCGCCGAGAACCTGGGGCGCAATCTGCTGATCGTTGCCGTCGGCGTTCTGATTGCCCTCGGCATTCTGATTGTCGTCGGCGTTCTGGTTGTCGTCGGCGCTATCGTTTGAATCGCTGTCGTTATCGCTGTTGTCATCGCTATCGGAAGTGCCGACGTTCGATTGATCGTCCTGAGCGACAACCATGCCCGGCGGCGCTTGATGCGCTTGGCGGGTTATCGGCGCGGGATTCGCGGCGGAGCGATTCGAAGCGCACGCCATCGGCGGCGCCACCATCAGAAAGAACGCGGCTGTCAGGCTGATTTTCGGGATCATACTAATCTCCCATTCGTTTTGATGGACGCGCAGCGTCGTTTCAGTGACCGCGCGGCGTCGTTGCGCACGACTGGATTATAGAACCGCGGCGCGCACGCGCGCCATTCTCTCCGCCAGCGACTTGAGCCCCCGCACCATGTGAACGCCGTACCAATGCAGGTCACGGCCACTGACTGTCAGCAGGCGGCGGCTGAGCGCGGGCGGGAGCAGAGTCTTCAACTCGGCGACGTCGGATTCATCGAATTCATACGGCTCGTCGGGAAGTATCACGATATCGGGGCGGCGTTGGACCGCCTGCTCGAGCGTCGTCATCGGATAGCGCTCGCCCGCCGACGCAAAGATGTTGCTATAGCCGAGCATCCGCAGCACGTCATGCGCATAGGTGTCGGCGTTGAATGACATCCACGGCTTCTTCCATATCGGACAGAAAACGCGCAGCCGCAGTTTGCTCCATACTCCGACCGTCGCCTCGATTCCGCTCACGCTGAGCGTGATCTCCTTGGCCAGCGCGGCGGCCGCCGTCTCGCGGCTGAGCGCCCGGCCCATCCGCATGATCGATTCGACCGCGCCCGGCACCGTGCGCGGATAGGTCGTGAACACCGGGATTCCCGCGGCGCGCAACCGCTCCACATCCTCGCGCCGATTCTCCTCGGCGTTGGCGATCACCAGCTCTGGCTCCAGCTTCACGATCGCGCCGATGTCGGGGTTCTTGGTCCCGCCGACTTTTGGAATCGACGCAACCGCCGCGACCGGCTCGACGCAGAATTTCGTGACGCCCACGACTTCGGAATTGAACCCCAGCGCGAACAATGTCTCCGTCCAGCTCGGCACCAACGATACGATTCGCGACGGCGGGCGCTCGAGCTCGACGCGAAAGCCCATGTCGTCCGCTATTTGCATCGAGGCTGCCATCGAAATGTTCGTCACCTGGCCTTGCGCTTGATAATCGCGTCTAGCGCGCTGCGATCGCCGGGCGTCAGTTGTTCCGAGCCGGTGCGCGCATCCCCATTTGATTTCGCGTTCGACCCCGCCGAGTCATCCGCGTCGCCCTCCCCTTGCGCAGCGGCGGGCGGATTTGCTGCTCTCATCGGTTGCGGCTGATCAGGTGGTCGATACGCGATGTAGTGGACGGCCGACGGGATCATCATTCGTTTCGCCAAAAATCCCAAAATCAGCGCCCCAAGCGCGGCCAGCACCAGGATTCCCGGCCGGCGCATCGTCTTCTTTCTCGCCGGCCGTCTCGCACCTGCTCCGCTTTCGCGCCGGTCCCACTAGCACCCGATCCGCCACCTGATTCCCCTCCGCCGCGAGCGCCAGCAGAAATCCTACCGCACAGGCTCGCCTAATAGAACCGCGCCAGCCCGTCGAGCGATCAGGCGTCGAGTGGGTGCTTCGCCGAGATGCCGCGCGCCGTTGTGCCGGTCCACGCCGATCTCCAGTGCGCGGCCGCTACCTCTTAAAAGACCGCGCGGCGCATCGAGCATCTCGATGCGCCGCGCGTTGACTGCGTATGACTTACTTTTCGATCAGCCCTGCGCCGCGCCGGCCGGCTTGATCACCGTGTACAGCGTCGCGCCGCCGCGTTGAACCAGCAGCAGCGCCGGCTTCTTCTTGCTCTGCGCGTCTTTTGCCTTGGCGATGAAATCCGCAAGCGCGGCAATTTTCTCGTGATTCACTTCCAACACGACGTCGCCCGCCTGAAGACCTGCCTCCGCCGAAGGACTGTCCGGCGCGACCTTCTGAATCACCACACCCTTGGTGCTCTCAAGATGGAACTGCTGCGCCAGCTCGGGCGTGATGTCCCCGACTTGCATCCCCCAGTTGCCGCCCGGCTCCTCGGACTTGGCCGAGCGCCACCTGCGGCTCCTTGCGCTCGCCAATCGTGACCTCGATGGTCGTGTGCTTGCCGTTGCGCACCACCTCGACCGGCACCTTCTGATTGATCGGTGTCTGCGCGACCAGCGCGGGCAGCTCATGCTCATCGTTGACCGGATGGCCGTTGAAGCTGAGCACGATATCGCCGCGCTCGATTCCAGCCTTGCCCGCGGGCCCATCCTTGTCCGCGCTGGCGACCAGCGCGCCCTCGGGCTTGGGCAATCCGAACGATTGCGCGAGATCCGGCGTCACTTCCTGAATTTCGACGCCCAGCCATCCGCGGACCACGCGCCCGTGCGCCTTCAACTGATCCATCACGTTGCGCGCCATGTCGATTGGGATGGCGAAGCCGATGCCGTTGTTGGCGCCGGTGCTTGCTGTAGATCGCGGTGTTGATTCCGATGACCTCGCCGCGCGTATTGATTAACGGGCCGCCTGAGTTGCCGGGATTAATCGACGCGTCGGTCTGAAGGAAATCGTCGTAGTCGCCGCCGAGGATTCGCCCCTTGGCGCTGACGATTCCCGCCGTCACCGTCATGCCGACGTTGAACGGGTTGCCGATTGCGATTACCCAGTCGCCGACCTCGGTCGAATTTGAATCCCCCAGCGTCGCGACCGGCAATGCGTCCTTCGTGTCGATCTTGATCAGTCCGAGATCGGTCTTTGCATCCTTGCCGATCACCTTCGCCGTAAACTCGCGCTTGTCATAAAGCGTAACGTGGATTTCTTCGGCGTTACCGACCACGTGATTGTTGGTCAGGATGTAGCCGTCGGCCGACACGATCACGCCCGATCCCAGCCCGTGCTGTTTGAATTCCCGTTGACCGCCCTGGCCGAAGTAGCGGCGCAACTGGTCGAACGGATCGCCAGGCCCCATTTCGCCACCGCCTCCGCCGCCGCCATTGTCGTCACCGCCGCCATTGTCGTCGCCGGGTCCGCCCGGCGCTATGCCAAAGGGCATTCCCGACATTTTCACATCCTGAACGACGTTGACGCTCACCACCGCCGGTATCATTCGTTTGACCAGCGGCGCGAACGAGGTAATTACTCCGACCTTTTCGTTCGGCTCAGGCGTATTGGGCTGCGCCGCCGGCGCCACATGTACCCCGGCCACCGGGGGCGCCGGCAGCGGCTCCGCCGGCGCTGCCTGTGCTTGCTGCGCAGGTGGCACCTTGGGAGCATTCGAGTCGGAACTCCAGAAAGGGAACGCGCCGACCCGCGCAAAGGCTATGATCAGGCCGATAAAAACGCCGCCGGCCACGGCGGCGATCTTCTTAACCATGCATTCCTCCTGGAATGTAGCGAAACTCTTGCGTCATGAGGCAGGACAAGTGCCGGACCATCTGAACTATCGGACGATAAATTTCGGCCGAAATTCAGCCGCAGGCCTAACCGCCTGCCGTCCGCGCCGCTTGGTCAACGCCCTTGTCAAGATATCTATCAAATCAAATTCGCTGCGGTAATAAAATGCCCCCGACTGTCGGGAAGGAGAGCGAGGGGGGAGCGGACCGCTACGCGCTTGGCGGTCGCGGCGGCGACGGCGCAGTGAGAATCGCGAGATACGCGGCAACCGCGTCTCTCGCTCTCGTGCCATGAACCTGAGAGCTAAGGCGCGGCTTCGCGACTTAGCGATTAACGTGGGTGCAGGGGTCACCCCTGCTAGAACATGAAAGTTATCGGGCTCGCCGCCGCGATCAGCCACGCGAACCATAGCGTTTCGAACATCGCGATCAGCGTGAGATTGCGCGACGCGCTGTAGGCCGACGCCGAGAATATTTCGATCATCACGAAATTCAGCACGATGATCGGCAGAATCAGCATCAGGAAGAACGGCAGCACTCCCAGGCTCACGCCCGCCGCCATCAAAACCACGATCAGGATGCGGCCGAGCACGCCCCAAACCGTCGATATCGCCGCTCCTCCGCGCCGCACCAGCAACTCGAAGCCCATCCAGAACGGAAACAGCAGCACCGCCGCCATCGCCATGACCATCAGCCGCTCGGGCGACAGCGACTGGTAATGGAACGCCACCGACATCGCGATCTGGCACACGTAGGCCGCCGCGAAACCCCCTGCCGCAGCGAATATTGCGGCGCCGGCGCCCTCGCGGATGCGGTACCAATCAAGCCGGTGCGACAGCACCAGCACGCCCACCATGATCAGCCCTGCGACCGCGAACCATGAGAGCTGGATGTCGCCGACCACCACCGGCACAAATGACGCCGGGTCGGCCGCCGCCAGCGGCATCGCTGCGATCAGCGCGCCGCCCAGGATCAGCAGTCCGATCCATGCGCTCGGTCCCGGCCGCTCGCCCGCCCAATACGCCGCCATCGAGCCGCAGACTCTGCCCATCGGCACCAGCAGAATCACGAAGACCAACAGCGCCAATCCGGCTGTCCCCAGCCGCGCATCTGCAACTTTGATCGCTCCGGTTCTTGTGATTCCAAACGTGTTATCGAGCCATCGCACGATCGTGGCGGCGGCCTGCGCGGAATAGACGATCGTTATGTGATCGACCCCCGGTACCCGGATCGCTTCGACCGCGCTGCCCTGCGCAAACTCGCCGTAGGTCTTGCCGAGCTCGATTTGCCCCACGTCCGCAAGCCGCGACGCCAGCGCGACCGACGGATCCTGAATTGCATCGGCCGGGTCGCGCTCGGCAAAAATGAACAGCGCATTTTTCGGACGTTCCGGACCGAGCTGCCAGCCGCCCGAGATCATCACCGTGCCTTTGAGATTGGGATCGTGCGTGGCGTAGTCGAGCGCCGCACCGGCGCCCATCGAATGCCCCATCACGACGATCCGCGATCCATCGACAAACGGGTTGCCGCGAAGATAATCGACCGCCTGCTTCACGTCGTCGCGCAGGCTGCCGGCCTCGCCTACGCCGCCACCGAAAGGATTGCGATTCTCGCCGTGCCCGCCGACGTCGATCGCCAGCACCGCGTAACCGTTCTCCGCCAGCCGTCGCGCGAGCACGCTCATCAGCTTGCGATCGGCCATGAAGCCGTGAATCAGCACGACCGCCGGCGGTCGCTCGCCCACGGGCTTGGGGAGCTGCATGTAGAATGGACGCTCCGGCCCCGGGATGTACAGCGTGGCCGGTTCCTGCCCCGGCAACATGATGAACGTGTGCGACGGGCCGCCATTTTCCAGCCGCGCCAGCCGCGCGATCGCAAGGATGAATAGGAGTGCGAGACCGATTACTATGATGCGAGCAATTTTCATCTTGACCACCCGGATTTCTATTTTCTAAGTGAACTACCAATTCGATGAAAACAAAAGCCCTGATCGAGGCGGGCTTGGACCGGGATGGGGCGGCATTTCGTGGCTCAATCGCGATCTGATGTGGCTGTTCGTGCTGCGCGTGCTGCGCAGCCTCTCGCAGGGCTACCTGGGGATCATCCTGCCGCTCTACCTGGTGGCGCTGGGCTACGGCGCCGAAGCGCTCGGCCTGCTGCTGGCGGTCTCAGCGGTGGAGGCGGCGGTGGTGTCAACCGCGGTCGGGCTGCTGGCCGATCGCTTCGGGCGCAAACCGCTGCTGGTGGTAATATCGCTGCTGCTCGCGTTTGGCGCGTTCGGATTCAGCTTTGCGCACAGCTTCGTCTGGATCGTGGTGTTCGCGGCGATTGGCTCGATCGGCCGCGGCGGAGCGCTGGCGGGCGGTGCATGGGGGCCGTTTTATCCCGCCGTGCAGGCGCTGGTGGCGGAGCACGCCTCGGACTACAACCGCACCACTGTCTTCGGCGCGTTCTCATTCGTCGGCGTGGTGGCCGGGGCGGTGGGTTCGGCGCTGGCGGCATTGCCGACCGTGCTGCGGCATTTTGCCGGGCTCGACGAGTTGACCGGTTACCGGATTTTGTTCGTGGCGACGGGCGTGCTCGGCATCGCGATGACGCTGGCGGTTTTTCCGATCAACGAGAACCGCGTGCTCGAGCTTGAACTGGCCGATGAACTCGCGCGCCAACGCCGGCGCCAACCCCCGCGCGAGGGTCTGGTGCTCGGGCTCTCGCCCAATTCGTGGCGGCTGGTAGTGCGCTTCATGATCACCAACGCCACCAACGGGCTCGCGATCGGGATGCTCGGGCCGATAGTGGTGTATTGGTTCTACCGCCGCTTCGGAGTGAATTCGGCGCAGTTGGCCGGGGTGTTCTTCGCGATAAACATGGCCACCGCGATCCCCTACCTGATGGCGGGGCGGCTCGCGCTATGGATGGGTTCGGTGCGCTCGGTGGTTGCCACGCGCGCGGTCTCGACCGTGTTGATGTTCGCGGTCGTGGTGATGCCGACCTTCACTCTGGCCGCGCTGGTTTACGGCATCCGCGCCGTGTTCAACGTGCTTTCGATCCCGGTGCGGCAGTCTTACCTGATGGGAGTGATTGACCCGGCCGAGCGCTCGAGCGCATCGGGCCTTGCCAGCTTTCCGTCGCAAGTCACGTCGGCGGTGGGTCCATACCTGGCCGGCTACTTCATGGAGCATCTGATGCTGTCGCTGCCGCTGGAGTTCGCGGCCTTGATGCAGGGTCTGAACACGGTTCTCTTCTACATATTCTTTCGCAACGTTTACCCGCCCGAGGAGCTGAACGACCGCGCAGGCCGCAACAAAGAGTAGCCGCCGGTGGGTTTGCAATTCCGGTAGAATGACGCAGTGGGATCGCTGCACCCTGATTTGCGCGCAAGTGAAACGTGAAATACATATGAAACGTCGCGGCCCGCATCGCGGCTCAAACCAACCCGCATTGCCGCTGGCGCAAAGTGAACCGGCATCGGGTTCGAAAGGCGTAACCTCATGGACGAAAAGTATGCGATTGACTTCGAACACGTGACCCGAATCTACAAGCGCGATGAGTTCGAGGTCCGTGCGCTCGACGACGTGACCGTGCAGATCCCGGCCGGACGCTTCGTGGCGATCATGGGGCCGTCGGGATCGGGCAAGACCACGATGCTCAACCTGATCGCGGGAATCGATCACGCCACTGGCGGACGAGTGGCGGTCGGCGGCGAGGAAATCACCGGCATGAAGGAGCGCGATCTGGCGTCCTGGCGTGCGCGCCATATCGGGCTGGTGTTCCAGTTTTACAACCTGATCCCGGTGCTGACCGCGTTCGAGAACGTCGAATTGCCGCTGCTGCTGACGCATCTGAGCAAGGCCGAGCGGCGCGAGCATGTCGAGACGGCGCTTAGGGTGGTGGGACTGGCGGACCGGATGGACCATTATCCGCGCCAGCTGTCGGGCGGGCAGGAGCAGCGCGTCGCGATTGCGCGCGCGATCGTCGCCGATCCCACGATCATCGTCGCCGACGAGCCCACCGGCGATCTCGACGCGAAGTCGGCCGAGGAAATTTTGAGCTTGCTGGTCGATATGAACCGCCAATTCCAGAAAGACGATCGTGATGGTCACGCACGATCCCCGCGCCGAGCGCTACGTCGATACCGTCTATCGGCTCGACAAGGGCGTGCTCGCCGGCGTCGAGCCGGGCAAGCGCGGCGCGCCGGCGGAAGCGGCGGCGCGGGCCTAGGGGCGTGAGTTAGCGTGAAGTACACGGCGCTGGTGTTGAAAAATCTGGTGCGCAGCAAGCGCCGCACTATTCTGACCGTGCTGTCGATCGCGGTCTCGCTGTTTATCTTCTCGGCGCTGGTCAGCGTCCCAACCGCGGCCAGGCAGATCCTCAGCGACACGGCGTCGTCCACCCGCATCGCGACGCACAACAAGGCCGGGCTGGCCTACGCGATTCCAGTCGCGTACAAGCAGCGAATCGAGACGATGCCGCACGTCGAGGTGGTGCTAGCGGAGAGCTGGTTCGGCGGCGTGTACCATGAAGTGTGGGATCAGTTTCCGAACCTGGCGGTCGATCCCGAGCAGGCCGATCTGATGTGGCCCGACTATGGAATCAGCAAGGAGCAGTTCGAGCAGTTCAAGAAAATCCGCACCGCGTGCCTGGTCGGCGGCGAGACGATGAAGCGCTTCCATCTGCACCTCGGGCAGCAGATCCAGCTGCGCGGGACGCTCTACCCGTTCAACGTGACGCTGAATATTGTGGGCACGTTCAGCGGCAAGGCGCCCCCCAATTTCTTGCTCTTTCGGCGCGACTACCTGGAAGAGGCGGCCGGGCGGCCCGGTTTCGTCGATCTCATGTGGGTCAAGGTCGATAAGCCGGAGAATGTGCCGCAGGTGATAGCGGCGATCGATGAAGGCTTTGCCAACTCGTCGGCGGAGACATTGTCGGAGTCGGAGGCGGCGTTTACCGGCAGCTTCATGGACCAGTACCGCACGTTTTTCAGGATGGCGGAGGTGCTGGGATTTGTCGTGGTGCTGATGATAGGACTGGTGGCCGCCAACACGGCGGCGATGTCGATTCGAGAGCGGCGCGGCGAGATTGCAGTGATGCGCTCGATCGGATTTCCCTCGCGCACGATTTTGTCGATGCTGCTGGCCGAGTCGATCCTGATAGGCCTGGCCGGCGGGATTATCGGATGCGGCTCGGCGTATATCGTGCTCAAAGTGTTCTCGGTCGGCGGCGGCGCAGGTCCGCTCAGCACGATCCGCATGCAGCCGGCAATTCTGGCCGAGACCCTGGTCGTGGCCGCACTGATAGGGTTGTTCAGCGCACTCGTGCCTGCCCGCTCGGCCGCGCGGCGCAATATCATTGACGCGCTGAGGACGGTTGCCTGAGATGGCTATACCGCTGAAATACAACGTCCGTTCGCTGCTGGTGCGGCGCGTCTCGACCGCGATGACCGGCGGTGGAATTGCGCTGGTGGTGGCGGTGTTCGTGATCGTGATGGCGCTGGTGGCGGGACTCAACTCGGCGATTTCCGACACCGGCGACCCGGACAACGTAATCGTGCTGCGCAAAGGCGCGACCACCGAGACCTATTCCGCCATCCAGCTCGATCAGTTCGACGCGATGAAGTTCCTGCCGCAGATTCGGCGCGAGCCCGGCGGCGAGGTTGACGCGTCGCCGGAACTGCCGGTGCAGGCGCTGATGGAACGCATCGGCGGCGGGCGCGACAATATCGTGGTGCGCGGAGTTCTGCCGATCGCGCTCAAGGTCCATCCGAAGGTGAAGATCGTCGCAGGCCGGATGTTCAATCCGTCGGTCAACGAAGTGATCGTCGGCAAGGGCCTGGTGGGGCATTACGCCAACACGACGCTCGGCGCGACGCTTCGCTTCGGGCGCGGCAACTGGAAGGTGGTTGGGATAATGACGGACGCGGGCGGCTCGTTCGAGTCGGAGGTGTGGGGCGATATCCATAATGTGCAGGACGACGCGCAGCGCGGCGCGTATTACGCCGACGTGCGCCTCAAACTTGCGCCCGGCGCGGACACCGATGCGCTGATTCGGCGGGTGGCCGACGATCCGCGAATCAATCTGCAGGCCCAGACCGAGGCGGACTACTACAAGGACCAGGCGGTGGTCGCCAACCAGATGCGGGTGCTCGGGATGATCGTCGCGGTAATCATGGCGGTCGGCGCAATCTTTGGCGCGATGAACACGATGTACGCGGCGGTCTCGTCGCGGACCACCGAAATCGGCACGCTGCGCGCGCTGGGCTTCGCGCCGATCGCGGTGATGACGTCGTTCCTGCTCGAGTCGCTGGTGCTGGCGGTGACGGCGGGCGCGATTGGAATCGTGCTGGCGATGCCGATAGACGGGTTGACTTCGACGTTCGGCAACTTTGTCACCTTCTCGACCCTGGCGTTCAGCTTCCACGTCACTTTTGCAATAGTGATCGAGGCGCTGATCTTCGCCGCCGTGATGGGCGTGGTCGGGGGCTGGCTGCCGGCGCGACAGGCGATGAGAATGTCGATCGTCGATGCGCTCAGGAGCATCTGACCTTGTCCACCGAATCACCCCGGGGGCCCAATATCCGCGAGCTTGAGTCGCTAAGGATTGCGCGCGCGGCCGAGTCGAAGAAGCCGGGCAGAATCATCCCGGCCGCGATCGTGCTCGCGATTGTCGCGGTGGCCGGCGCGGCGGGATACGCCGTCTATCAGCGGACGATTGGCCGTCCGCCCGAAGTGCAAACCGCGATCGTCACGGTGAAACAGGCGGGACAGGCCGGCACCGTGCTGACCGGCAGCGGCTATATCATCACCAAGCACAAGTACATCGTGATCGGCACCAAGATTCTCGGCCAGATAGTCGCCGAGCCGATCGAGGAAGGGCAGCGCGTCAAGGTCGGCGACCTGCTGGCGCGAATCGACGATCGCGACTACCAGGCGCAACTGAAGCAGGCCTACGCGGATCGCGACCTGGCGGCGGCCAACCTCGTGCTGAAGAAGGCGCGCGCGCAGCGCCTGCGGGAACTCTACCGGCAAGGCGTGCAATCGAAGGACTCGCTCGAGGACGCGGAGAATCAGCTCGCGGTGGCGGAGGCGGCGCTCAAAAGAGCCGATGGCGCGATCGATTTCGCAAAGTTCAACGTGAGCCAGACCGTGATCACCTCGCCAATCAACGGCGTGGTGCTGCAGAAGTATCGCGAACTCGGCGACACGATTAACTACGGCGGCGAAATCCAGGCCGGCGGCGGCGCCACCGATATCGCGCAGCTTGCGGACCTGAGCGATCTGCGCTGCGAAGTCGATATCAACGAAAGCGATATCGCGAAGGTGAAGATGGGAACGCCGGCGACGGTGATCCCGGACGCGTACCCCGACAATCCGTTTGCCGCGCAGGTCGTGAAGATTTATCCGGAGGCCGACCGCCAGAAAGGCACCGTGAAAGTCGAAGTCAGAATCCTTCAGCCCGATTTGAAGATCATCAAGCCGGAAATGAGCGCCAAGGTTACCTTCCAGTCGATCATGACGCAGACCGCGGCGGCGCCGATGGTGCTGGTGCCGAAGAAGGCGATCGTCACGGAGGGCGGCGCCCGTTCGGTGTGGGTCGTGCGCGGCGACACGGCGCATCTGACGCCGGTCGTGCTCGGGCGCGAGTTCCAGGAAGGCGTCGAGGTCAGGCAGGGACTCAGCGGCGGCGAGATGGTGATAGTGGTGCCGCCGGCGACGCTCAAGGAGGGACAGGCCGTCACGCCGGTGGCGGCGTAGGCAAGCGGCCCACCCACGAGTCGGAAAAAGAGAGGAAGAAAGATGGCTGAAACGTTTGTACTGGTGCATGGCGCGTGGCACGGCGGATGGTGCTGGGCCGCGGTGATCAATCAACTCGAGCGGTTGGGCGACAGAGCCTACGCGGTCGATCTCCCGGGGCATGGCATGAACCGCGCCGATCGCACGAAGGTGACGCTCGACAGCTACGTCAACAGCGTCGCGGAGTTTATCGAGCGCCACGATCTGAAAAACGTGGTGCTCGCGGGACACAGCCTCGGCGGGATCACGATCTCCGGCGTCGCGGCGAAAATTCCCGCGCGGATCAAGCGCGTGGTGTGGGTCACGGCGATGGTGGCGCTCGACGGGCAGCCGACCGTGGATCCGGCGACCTCGCCGTTCGCGGCGGTGCTCGATTCGTTGCCGGAGCGATCGAATACAATCGAGATGATGGGCAAGAAATTTCTCGACGGGCTTACCAACGACATGGCGCCTGCGCTCAGGGATTACGTGATGTCGGCGCTGGGTCCTCAGCCGCTGGCGCCCCTGCTCGCGCCGGTGGCGATGGCGCCCTACTTCGCCACCGGAATTCCCAGCAGCTATATCGTTTGCGAAGACGACCAGACGCCGGTCGCAGGCGCACCCAACTGGCATCCCTACTTTTCGAGCCGGCTCAGGAATCCAACGCTCAAGTTCGTGAAGAGCGGGCATGAAGTGATGTTCACGCATCCTGTGGAATGCGCGCGGGCGCTGCACGAGCTGGCCAGCGGCGATTGATTCAGGCGCACTCGCCGTGAGCGAGTGGTGGGTACGATTAACTTCCCGGCAAGCGATGTCGTTGGGCGCTCATGCCGCCCATGATCGGGGCGCTCATATCATTTCGGCGAGGCTGACCCGGCGGGCGGCACCGTCGCGAAAGCGGTCGGGCGAAAAGGGCGCAAGATCGATGGCGGGCATCCGGCCCTTGACCAGGTCGGCGATCACTTCGCCGGTCAGCGCGGAGAGCAGAATGCCGCTGCGGAAATGTCCGGCGGCGTAGAACACGCCGGCGACCGTCGGCGAGGGGCCGAGCACCGGCAGCAAGTCGTCGGTGGCGGGGCGAAGTCCGGCCCATGCTTCGCGAAAGGAAATCGAGGCAATCGAGGGAACCATCGCGCGCACCGCGCGCGCAATCCGTTCCATCCCATCGAGCGTGACCGACTTGTTGAAGCCCGCATCCTCGAACACCGAGCCGGCGAGCAGCCGCCCGTCGCGCCGCGGCACCAGGATTCCGCCGCTTGAGAACAGCGAAGGCATCACCAGGCCCGGCCGCGCGTCGAAGCATAGAATCTGTCCGCGCACCGGGTAGAAGCGGATTCGATCGTCTTCGAGCCCGCGGATGTCGCCGGCCCATGCGCCCGCGGAGTTGATGATGACATCGCCGGTCTCGAGCGATCCGTCGGCGAGGCGCAGCCCGGTGGCGCGCGCGCCGTCGATGACGATCGAATCGACGCGGGCGCCTTCGCGGAAATCGGCGCCGGCGTGGGCGGCGGCGTTGATATAGGCAAGAGTGAGTTTGCGATTCTCGACGCGCCGATTGTTCGGCATGTGGAGCGCAAAGATGATTTTTTCCGACAGCACGGGCGCGAGCTTGAACGCCTCGCGCGGGGATAATTCCTCGACCTCGGCCCCGGCCGCGCGTTGCCATCGCGCCCGCGATTGCAGCTCCGCGCGCGCCGCGTCGTCCAGGGCGACGTACAGCACGCCGTGACGATCGTACTCGGGATCGACGCCGCTCTCGGCAGTGAGCCGTTCGACGATGGCGTCAAAAGATTTCTTGCCGGCGAGCGCGAGATCGAAGAACACGCCGGGTTCGTGCGCCTCGGCCTGCGGGCTGATCAGTCCAGCCGCCGCCCACGAAGCTTCAAGGCCGAGACGGCCGCGCTCAAAGACGCAGACCTGGACGCCGTCGGAGGCGAGCCGCCACGCCACCGAGCTTCCGATTATGCCGCCGCCGATTACGAGCGCCTTCACTTCTTCACTTTTTCACTTTTTCACTTTTCACTGAGAACCTGCCGACGACCAGATTAGCGGCGCGACGGAGGTGGTGAAAGCGCGCGCCGAGTGCATCGGTATTGCGCAAACGCGCCGACGATGATTCACTCGCAGCCGTCGTTGAAGATCCAGAGCTATTCGCTACTTTCGGCGTCGCGATGGACGGTGGTGCTTTCGATCGCACTCGCGACGGCTGACAACTTCGCCGATCCAGACCTGTGGATGCACATTCTGACCGGTCAGACGATCCTCAGCACCGGCCATATTCCGCGGTTCGATACCTACTCCTACAGCGCGGCGGGAATGCCCTGGCACAATCACGAATGGCTGGCGCAGGTGGCGCTGGCCTTCAGTTACGCGCATCTGGGCGTATTCGGCCTCAAGCTCCTGAAGCTGCTGTGCGCGAGCATCACGATAGTCGCATTGTCGATCGGGATTTCCGCCACCGGTGCTTCGAGCCGGATTCAAAGGATGACCCTGATGCTTATCGCCGTTGCGCTGGCGACTCAGATGCAATTTCGGCCTCAGCTCTTCACCTTCATGATGTTGAGCGTGGTGATGACGGTAGTCGCGATCGAGGTTTATCGGGGCGGGGCAACGCTGTGGCCACTGATTCCGATGTTCGCGCTGTGGGCCAATCTTCACGGCGGCTACACGATAGGACTTGGCGCGATGATCGTTGCGGTTGCGGTTTTATTCATCCAGGGCCTTGGAGACGCAGACCGCAAGGCCTCGGCGCGCCGGCTGGGATTGGTCACGCTCGGATGCGCCGGCGCCACGATTCTCAATCCGTTCGGAGTGGGCTTGTGGACGGGCGTAACGCATTCGATCTCCGATCCGCTGATTCGGCAGGTAGTCAATGACTGGGTGCCGTTGCCGGACACGCTGCTATTCATGTGGCGCGAATCCAAGCCGGAGCTGCTTCAGTATGTTGCCCCGATCCTGCTGTTTGCCGGTTTTATCGCGGCAGTTGCGATGGCTCCCGAGCCGGGGGACGCGGCCTTAATCGCGGTCGCGACGATCTTCATCGGCGCCGCCTTCTATGCCGCGCGCAACGTGGCGCTGGCGGTGATCGCGCTCGCGATTCCGTTGGCGCGCCACGGCGCTTTGGCATTGGAACCCGCACCAGCGATCAGGGTTGGATATGTTGACTCGCCGCAGCCGGCGGTCAGTAACGAACCGGCGCCGGCGCTGCTGGCGGTTTCGGCGCTCTTGGTCGCGCTGGTGGGCGGAACTTTTTCCACTCGGCTCAAGACCTGGAAACCCGTGCCCGCCGGTGCGGTCGCATTCATGGAGCGCCGCGGCCTTCACGGCAACATCCTTAACCAGTACGAATGGGGTGCGTACCTGGCCTGGCACGTGGGTAATGACAGCCGGGTCTTTATCGACGGACGCTGCGAGCTGGTCTATCCGGACAGGCTGATCCGCCAGTATGCAATCTTTTTCTACGGGGTGGAGGGCGCCGATGGCGTGCTCGACGCGTTTCCTCACGACTTCGTGCTCATCGGCCCGCACACCAACGGCTATCAAGTCGTCAGCAAGGACGGACGCTGGCATTTGCTCTATCGCGACGAGACCGCGGCGCTTTTCGCGCGGACGGTCTTGCCCGTCGAGGCGCCTATCGAGGCGCCCATCGGCGGCAAGGTTGCCAGCACCTATTTTCCTTGAGCTTTCGGTCGTCGGGAAAAAAATCGGCAGACTCACGACCTGCGCTACATCCGCTTCAGCAACACTCCAAGTCATGTTTTTTGAGACGGCGCTGACCGGCTGTTGCCAAATGGGTCGCGAGCAACGCATTTTGGTACACCCGCCGCGACTGCGTAAAAATTCGGCGACCGAAGCCAACCTCAGGCTACGATAGCAAATCGTTGCCGCGCTCCGCGGGGGCATTGGACTTGCTATTGAGGTGTGGGCCATCAGATCCATACGTCCGGCGACGCTTTGGGGAAGGCTGACCCGCGCCACTTAGCCAACGGTACGGCTGCGTCGGCCACGCGTGACGCATTTCCCGCCAAAATTGACCGTATTGAACTGGAACCGGCGGGTGGTTCTGACGAATCGATGACGCTGGTGATGGGCGACGGCGACAATTCCGAGTGGGTGTCGTCGATACTGCGCGCGGCCTCAATTGCGATCACAGCATTTCAGATTGGATACACGGTGCTTGACGCCGTGGAGTATCCGCAAACCTTCGCGCGAACTATGCCGCTGCATATCGCCAGCATGGCGCTGGGCCTGGTTGCGATCATGGCAACGCTCTCCCCGCGTGCGATGCGCAACTGGCGCGCGATCGCGCTGGCAATCTGTGCGTCGATTCTTGCGATCACGGCGGGGATCGGAGCGATCAATAGCGACGGCGACGTACTGGTCGCTTCGATTCTGCTGTCTTTCCTGGGCTCAGGCGCGTTGATTCCATGGAGTCCGCGTTGGCAGGCAGCATTCAATGTTAGCGGCGCGCTGGCGTTGCTGGGGTACTCGATGCAAACCGCGGATCCGAATCCGCGTATCGCGCTCAGTTGGACGATGCTGATGAGCGCGGCGCTGCTGTCCCAACTGAGTGCGGTCCATGCCACCCGCTATCGCCGGAAATTGGCCGAGCAACTGGCGGCGCTGGCCGACAACCATCGCTTACTCAGACACGAGATGGAGCTGCGCGCGCAAGCCGCATCCGCGCTGGAACGCGATCGCGAGCGGTTGCAGGCAAGCGAGCGCGACCTGCTGGCGACGCGCGAGGAATTGTCCCGGCAGGTAAAGGCGCTGAGCGACAGCGAGGCGATCTTCCGCAAACTTTTCGATGCCAACCTCGACAGCATGGCGCTGAGCGGAATCGATGGCACCTACATCGATGTCAACCGGGAATTCACCCGGGCCACCGGGTTTTCGCGAGAAGAGACCATCGGCCATCATTTCACCGAGCTCAACATGTGGATCCATCCGGACGAAATGATCGCCTTCACCGATCAACTTGTCAGGACCAACAAAGTGCGGAACCTCGAGGTGGCAATCCGCCGCAAGGACGGCTCGGAACGGCCGGTGCTCATTTCGGCGGTAAATCTGGAGCTGCACGGACAGCTCTGCTGCCTGGCTATTTCGCGCGAAATATCCGACCTCAAAATGACGCAACGCGAACTGGTCGGCGCGCGCGAGGCAGCGCTGGCCGCGTCGCGGGCCAAGTCGGAGTTCCTGTCGAGCATGTCGCACGAGATTCGCACCCCGATGAACTCGATTCTCGGGATGGCTGATCTGCTGATGGAAACGGAACTCGGCGATGAGCAACGAAGATATTTGGGTACTGTCATCAGCAACAGCCACGCGCTGCTAGAACTGATCGACAGCATCCTTGACCTCGCCAAGGTCGAGAGCGGGCGTCTCAGCCTCGAGGCGATCGAATTCGATCCCAAAGACGTGACCGAGAAGGTGCTCGAGACGCTGGCGATTCGCGCGCATGAAAGAGGGCTCGAGCTGATGGTGCGCTTTGCGCCGGAAGTCCCGGAGCTCGCGCTCGGCGATCCATTCAGACTCGGGCAGATCCTGATCAACCTGGTCGGCAACGCGATCAAATTCACGCAGCGCGGGCAGGTGCTGCTGTTGGTCGAGCCCGACTCGAACTCCACCACTGCGGGCGGGCTCAAGTTCACGGTGACCGATACCGGAATCGGAATTCCAGCCGACAAGCTCCACCTGCTGTTCAATGCATTCACCCAGGCCGATTCTTCAACTACGCGAACATACGGCGGCAGCGGGCTCGGACTGGCAATCGTCTCGCGGCTGGTCGCGCTGATGCGCGGCAAGGTCGAGGTAACGAGCGAACCTGGAATAGGGAGCGCGTTTTCATTCACCGCGCAATTTGGGACGGCAACTGCCAGGGCGGCGCCGTCGGGGCCGCGCAAACGGGCGTTCGGCGGCGTAAGAATTCTGCTGGTCGATGACAACCGCGATAGCCGGTCGATTCTCTCGGAACTGCTCACGGCGCACGGGGCGAACGTGACTCAGGCGTCATCGGGAACGGAGGCGCTGGCCGTACTTCGTAGCGACGCTTCGCCGGGGTCGTGCTTCCAGATCATACTGCTCGACAGCACGATGCCTGCGCCGAACGGATTCGACGTCGCAAAAGACCTTATGAGCGGCGGGCCCGGGCGGCCGCAGATCGTGATGATGATCAGCACCAATGACCTGACCAGCAAGGTTGGGCGCCTGCGTGCGATCGGGGTTGATAAATATATTGTCAAACCGGTGCGGCGCGCTGACTTGTTCGCGGCAGTCGCGCGAGCGTGCGACGGAGCGGCCGTCGTACCGCGCGGCAACAGGCTGGCTTCACCGGCAATCGCGCCGATATCAACCTCTTCGGCAATACTCGATCGGCCGCTGCAAATCCTTATCGCCGACGATTCGCACGATAACCGCGCGTTGATTCGGGCCTACCTGAAAAAAACGCCCTACCGTCTCGAAGAAGCCGAAGATGGCCAGCAGGCGATCGATAAATTCATCGCCGGAAAGTTCGATCTGGTGCTGATGGATATCCGGATGCCGATCGTCGACGGCTACCAGGCTACCACCAAAATTCGCGCCTGGGAGCGGGCCAACCATCGCCGCCGCACTCCAATCGTGGCCCTTACGGCGTCTGCGCTGGAAGAAGCGGCGCATCGCACCAAGGCGGCCGGGTGCGACGCTCACGTAATCAAGCCGGTCAAGAAATCGACGCTGCTCGATGTCATTCGCGGCGCGATCGAAGGAAACCCGTTGGACGACCAGCGGGCGCGCCTCGTCGATCTCAAGGAGGAAGCATGCCGGACCGAGTAATAGTGGAAGTGGATGAGAGCCTGAGCGACCTCATCCCGGGGTTTCTGACCCACAAGCGCGCCGATGTCATCACGATTTTCGACGCCAATGGGCGCCGCGACTACGCCGAGATCGGACGCATCGCGCATCGGATCAAGGGCGAAGGCGGCAGCTACGGATTCGAAACGATGACCGAGATGGGCCGCTCGCTCGAGCAGGCCGCCGCGATGCACGACGACGGCGCCGTGGCGGCACTCGCGCGCCAGTTGCTCAACTACATGGATCGTCTCGAGATAGTGTTCCAGCCGTCCGAGGATTAGCGCAGCCGCGGCAGTTGAATCGAAAGCTGGACTTGGCGCTGTTCAGCTTGCAGCCAGATCAGCCGCTGAAGTAGCGTATTGCAGAGAATGATGTGGCTCAGAACCTAACATTCATCTGCTCATAACGCTTCCGTTTGACTTTCAGCGCGATCCCGGTGTCAACTCTTGGTAGAACAAAGTTAACTCTTAGCTAACAGGGTGCGTCGCGATCGCGATTGGAGTCGCAAACAAACAGAGGGAATATGAGCTTCGCAAAAGCAATCGGAATCGCGATTGTCGTCGCGTCAGCCGCAGCGCTGGTGGGGACGAACGCCAACGCGCAGACGCCGTCTGCAGCGCCGACCGCCACGATCCCTCGATTCACCATTTCCGAACAGCCTCCGCAGTTTTGGGCCGCCGAAGGTGGGACTCAAGCTAGCTGGATGGCCTTCCGACAGCGGTGTGCCGACATTGGCGCGGAGTTGACGCGCCGACAGGGTATGACCTACCAGCAATTTGAGGCTTCGCCCGGACTCTCGTTCAGCCGAGATGAGATGCTTCGCTGCACACATTTCCTTGCTGGGAAAGCAACGGCAGGGCCGGCACTCTCACCTTCGGCCGTCTCGTCGGCGATCACACCGACTCCGATGGACACTCCGCTTCCCCCGGAGCTTCCGGTCGGCCCTCAGTCCTTAGAACCGGATACGTCTGGTCCTCTTACGACAGGACAGTCGTTCGCGGGGGGTGGCGCTTCCGCCTGCCAGAACCCGCCCGCGCCGAACGTCGGGGCCCAAAACCCGCCGCTCGATGTTGCGGCTGATGTCTCGCCATTGCAGAACGTCGAGCTGTTGAATCAAGGGCTCTGGGTCTTCGATAAATCCGGAACTGTGCAAGGAAGCGGGCCCGAGTCGCTCTACACGTTCTGGTGCGGCAGTCCGGGTGCGGATGGAAATCCCCTGCCGTCGTGTGCCGCGATTGGGAACCCTTATCCCGTCGATTTTACTGATACACAGATCGCTTTCGACCCCATTGACTATAGATGGCTCGCCACTACGCTGATAATAAACTCGATCCTACACACGGGTGATTTGCTTTTTGCGATCTCTACTGGAACGAGCGCGCTCGACGGGACCGGCGCCTGGCAGCGGTACGATATTCCGGTCTGCACCACGAGTAACAACGGCTATATTTTTCCCGACCAGCCAATACTCGGTTATAGCTCACTCTGGGCTGCGGTCGACACAATTTGCGTTGGCGGTAGCATCCTCGATGCACCCGGCACGGACACTCTGGTACTCATTCCGGACAGCGCTATCAAGTCCCCCCCAAACACGCTCAGCCCGACGATAATCACCCCTCCGCTTTTCGCGTCGCGTCCTTCGCGCGACGTGTCGGGCCACGGCTACCCGCAACAGGTCCTGGCCTCCGCTCAATTTGACACTAATGAACCGCCCAGCGCGCCGCCCCATGTTGCGGTGTACGGGATTTCACTGCCAGCACCCGGTGCAACTCCGTCGCCAACGCTGATAGGCAATAGCCCGAATATCTGGGGGTTTTCCGGCGGAGGGAGCAGCAAGATTCCCAATGCTCCTCAGGCTGGTTGCACCGTCCCGTCGTCGAACTGCATGATCGACGCGACCGATCAAAGCCGAATACAGCAAGTCACGCTGCAGTACAATCCCACGACCGGACACGATTACCTGCTCACCTCATTCACCGCCGGATATCAGTCCGGCGCGGAAGCCCTCTGGTACGTTTTCGATCTCCAAAACCGAAATTGGGCCGGGGAATTCATCGGAACCGGCAGCGCCGGCTGGGTACCGACTTACACCACGATTACCTCCGATCAGAATTTCAATTTCTACGCCACCGCGACCAGCTTTACCTCTACCGGCGCCCCCTTTTCGATCCAGTTCGGATGGTACGAATTCCCGGCAATGCTCGGTCTTCCTGAGACCAACTTCGCCAACAGCGCAGCAGTTTACACCGGGCAGAACACCTGCCCGACTGCCACTCCAACAGGAAGCGTCAGTCCAACTCCGACGCCTTCGGCGACCCCCACACCGGGGCCCGTCCTGCAACATTGGGGCGACTACAATTCATTGATCTGGGATCCCAGCCTCATCACCTGCGCAAGCGCAAGCGGTCAACAAACACCGGTCTGGAGCGCGCTGGAGTTCACGCAGGGAGGCACCGACCAGTCCACCCTATGGACGCAGTTCAACGACGCGCTGCCGTGCTTCTTGGGTTTCGATGGAGTCGAGTCAGAATGTTCACTAGGCGCCGGCTATAATTGCGGGGTTACAGTAGGGGTACCCTATACAGTACAGCCGGGAGATGTACTTCTGGTTGCTCTCGTAATGGGAGAGGCCACGTCGGGACCGCCTACCCTCCCGAGTGGGTGGGCGCTGCTGTCTGCATCGAATCTAAGCGGCTCGCCACAGCAGATCTCGGCTACCGTCTCGGGCGGAACGCTTACTTCCTGGTTGGCAGCCCACGTCTACGGTAATAGCGAGCCGACTCCTACAAGTTTGTTCATTACAACAATAACGGCACTGAATTAGCCGCGATGCTTGTTGCGTACAGGGGAGGCAACCAAAACCTGAGCAATTACACTGGTTATGGATTCGTCCAGGATGGTCGTAATTCCAGCTTCACTATAGGAGCCATCTCGCCCCCGGGTGGAACCGAACTGGTGGACCTGATCGAAGCGGATGGTGGGTGCGATACGCCCGAGAGCTACGAGTTCGACAGCGAAACGCTAACTGCCCCAAGCGGATCACCAACTCTGGCTCCGGAAACGCCCTTGAACCCTTTGGTGGCCTTTTGGCTGGCCGCCGACGCGCGAGTTCCGGCTGCGGGTCAGTCTTACGGACCCTACACGCTAACCGAAAGTCCCGCTAACGGTTGCAAGAACACAAAAGGAGCCATCTGGTTAGCCTGGGGGGTGGCTATCCCAGAATAATAGAGATCTGAGCTTTTTTGAAAAAGCTCGCGCATATGCTGCGGGGCCGGAGCGAGCGATCGCTCCGGCCTTTTTCCACAGCCGCCAGGCTGGTTAAAGAAGCCGCGGATCCGGAATTCTTTGCCGCGATCAGAATGACGGAGAAGAAGCTGCGAGTTCAGTTTGCGGCCAGGTCGGCGCCGTGCTCGCCGAGCGCCGCCAGGCTCAGCCCCCTGAAGGCGGGCTCCGCCGCAGCCATCGACGCAAACACCGCGCTTGCCGTGCTCGGACGATCGACGCCGTCGAGCGCATGACCGAGCCTCGCGATTGCCTCGATGCCGGCGACCGCGGCGCCGGGCGGCGGGAACGCCGCGTTGATTCGCTGCACCCGGCCTTTGAAGTTGGTAAAGCTGCCGTCGATTTCGGGATACGCCGCAATCGGCCAGACCTGGTTGGCCATCTGGCAGGTCTCGTTGGCGTCTGTCGATAGCACCAGCATGTAGTCGAGCGCGCCGAAGCGCCTGACGAACTCTTCTTCGCCCAATTTCCCGACCAGGTCGGCGCGCATCGCGATCAGCATCTTGAGTTCGCCCGATGCGACCGCGGTTGCGAGTCCGTCGAGTCCGTCGGCCGGGAGCGCCAGCGCCGCGAGTCCGCGCGCGTTGGGATTTTTGTTCGCGCGGATCAGCAGGTCGTCATCGCCGCTAACGCCCGGCGGCGACCAACTGAGCGTCGCGATTCGATCCGATCCGATCACGGTCTTCATCAACTGCTTCAGCGCGAACGCTTCTTCGTTGCTGGACTGCGCATCGACCACCGCCGCGATCGAATTGGGGCCGTATTGGCGCTTGTAATCCGCGATGATCGACGCCGCACGCCTGATGCCTTCGCCCCACGGCTCCATTACCAGTTGGTCCTTCGCCTGCACCAGTGGCGACGTGAGGCGCGTCTCGTTCTGCAGCGCGGGAAAACTGTGACGGCCCTCGTCACACATCCAGTAGCTGTTGACGCCGGGGTTGAAGCGCGGCTTGAAGCGGTAGATGCGTCCGCGATGGTGGTGGATGTCGATCGCGCATCCACGCTCGCATCCGCCGCATACCGACGCGGTGCGATGCAGGTACCACACCCGCATCCGGAAGCGGAATTCCTTTTCGGTGAGCGCGCCGACCGGGCAAATGTCCACGACGTTGCCGGCGTACTTGTTGTTGACCGGCTGGCCGGGATTGATGTCGATGCGGTTATGGTCGCCGCGCCCGAAAATCGCCAGCTCGGAGGTCTTCGTCACTTCATCGAAGAACCGGGTGCATCGCGCACACAGGATGCATCGCTCCTGATCGAGCATCACGCCCGAGCCGATGTCGATCGCCTTGCCCTTGTGATTTTTCCCGGGCAACGGAAAGCGCGACGGCTGCTGATCGTAATCCATGTAGTAGTCTTGCAGCTTGCACTCGCCGGCCTGATCGCAGACGGGACAATCGATGGGATGGTTGATCAGCAGGAACTCGAGCACCGCCTTTTGCGCGGCCCTGGCCTTGTCGCTTTTGGTATGGACCACCATCCCCTCGGCGACCCGCGTGTTGCAGGCGATTTGGAGCTTCGGCGCCTTTTCGATTTCGACCAGACACATCCGGCAGTTGCCGACGATCGTCAAGCCGGGGTGATAGCAATAGTGAGGAATCTCGACGCCGGCGAGTTCGGCCGCCTGGATGAGATTCAGGTTGGCGCCGGCGTCAACTTCCTTGCCGTCAATGGTGAGTTTGGGCATCTGAAAATCTCAGCGGCCGGCCGCGGCGCTGAGGCCGCCCGCCTTGCCGTCACGATCCTTGAACGGGCATCGCCCGAGTTTGATGTGCGCTTCGAATTCGTCGCGGTACTTGGGCACGAAGCTCTTCACCGGCATCGAGAGGCTGTCGGCGAGCACGCAAATCGTGTTGCCTTCCATGTTGGACGCGGCATCGATTAGGACCTTGAGATCTTCCATCTTGCCCCGCCCCGCTTCCAGTTCGATGAGCAATTTTTCGATCCACCCGCATCCTTCGCGGCACGGCGTGCACTGTCCGCATGACTCGTGATGGTAGAAATGCGCGATCGTTTTGAGCGCATCGACCATGCAGGTGTCTTCGTGCATCACCATCACGCCTCCGGTTCCCATAAGCGAACCGGCAGCGCGGACCGACTCGAAATCCATGTTGACTTTGACCGCCTCTTCCGCCGTGAAGATCGGAAACGACGAGCCGCCGGGGATGACGCCCTTGAGCGCCTTGCCGTCGAGGATTCCGCCGCCGACGTCGTAGATCATATCCTTGAGCGGAAAACCCATCGGCAATTCGTACAATCCCGGTTTGTTGAGATGGCCGGAGAGACAGAAAATTTTGGGACCGGGACTCTTTTCGGGACCGATCGATTTGTACCAATCGGCGCCGCGGTTGATGATGTGCGGGACGTTCGACAGCGTCTCGATATTGTTGACCACGGTCGGGCATCCGAACGCGCCCTGGATGGCGGGAAACGGCGGACGGTTGCGGGGATACCCGCGCTTGCCTTCGAGCGATTCGAGCAGCCCGGTTTCCTCGCCGCAGATGTATGCGCCGGCGCCGCGATGGGTGAAGACGTCGAGGTCGAAGCCGGAGCCGAGGATGTTCTTGCCCAGGTAGTTGTTGGCGTAGGCCTCGGCGATTGCCGCGTCGAGAATTCTCTTCTGCACGGTGAACTCGCCGCGCAGGTAGGTGTATGCGGTATGCGCGCCGACCGCGCGACACGCGATCGCGATACCCTCGAGGATGCAGTGGGGATCGAACTCGATCTCGTAGCGATTGGCGAACGTGCCGGGCTCGCTCTCGTCGGCGTTGCAGCATAGATAGACCGGCTTCTTGGATTCTTTCGGAATGAAGCTCCACTTCACGCCGGTTGGAAACGCTGCGCCGCCGCGCCCGCGCAGATTCGAGTTCTTGACCTCGTTGATAATCTCCTCGGGCTTCATCTCGAACAGCGCCTTGCGCAGCGCCTTGTATCCGCCGTTGCCGGCGTACACCTCGAGCTTGCGAAGATCAGGGATATCCAGCCAGCGAGTCAGTATCCGTTCCATGTGAATCCGGGTGCGTTCGTCGTCCGCTCAGGCGGCTTGATGCTTGTCGCTGAGCGCCATCAGTTTCTGCTTCTGACCCTGGATTTTCCGCTGCAGCGCCATCAGCGCGTCGAGCACGCTTTCCGGCCGCGGAGGACATCCGGGAACATACACATCAACCGGGACAATTTTGTCGATGCCGGGCAAGGTCGCGTAGTTGTCGTAGAAGCCGCCGGTCGAGGCGCACGCGCCAAACGCCATCACCCACTTGGGCTCCGCCATCTGATCGTAAACCCGGCGCAGAATCGGCCCCTGGCGAATCGTTACGGTGCCGATCACCATCAGCAAATCCGCCTGGCGCGGAGTGAAGCGCGGAAGCAGCGCGCCGAAGCGGTCGATGTCGTAGGGGGTCATCGACAGCGACATATACTCCATCGCGCAGCAGGCGGTCGCGAACGGATACGGGAAGATCGAAAATTTTCGCGCCCAACCAAGAGCCTTGTCCAGCCGGGTCAGGACCGCGGTGTCACCGAGCAGGATCTCCTCGCCCTTGGACGACTCCAGCCCGCTTTTAATTAATGCCATCGATGCCTCTGGCGCTTCGATATATATTTTAGATCGCTACAGTTGAAGGGTAGCAAGCATCGCGTCGGCGCGTCAACGAATCCTAATGAAACGGCCGCTCTGAGTGAAGGTAAACTTGGGCTGCCGTGGCATCCGGCTGTGGCGGCAATGGTCAGAGGCCCCGGCGCCCACTGCGCCAGTCGCAAGTGCGCAGCGGTTGTATATGCTCAACGTTGGGTAGTGGGCGGTTTTGAATTCAAAGTATGAGCGGGAATTGCTTGCAAAGTGGATGAGGCGAGATGGGAAAATGTTAACATTCCGACGTGACAATTGGCGCTGGGGCAAGAATCCCAAACTTACCGAAAAACAAAAGAAGGCGAAGAAGTACTTTGCGAACGGTGGCATCTCGCGAAAGAAGCCAGTCAAGCGGATGCAATCGACAAATGTCGGTGAAGTGATCGTCCGTCGTCGCGACCGTGAACCATAGGACCGAATTCAAAACCGCCCACTACCGCTTCGCTCTAGAATGACACAAAGACGGAACGACACCAAAAGAGCCTCCTCCCCTGCCATAAGAGTTCTAACAGGGACGAAGTCCCGCACTCTTAATACTGGGTGCAGGGGTCACCCCTGCTCACGAAATTCGCAGCACCCCGGCGCCTTTGATCTCGTCGTGCTTGAGCATCTTGAGCGCCACATTCGCCTCGGCCAGGCCGAAGGCCACCGTACTCGTGCGAATCGGTATCTCACCCGCAAGCTTCAGGAACTCCTCGCCGTCGGCGCGCGTATTAGCCGTCACGCTGCGAAGTTCTTTTTCGTAGAAGAGATGCCTTTCGTAGTCCAGCGCCGGAATTGGACTTAGATAAATTCCCGCAACCGCCAGGATTCCTCCGCGATCGAGCGCTTCCAGAGCCGGCCGCACGAGATCTCCCGCCGGAGCAAACAGAATTGCCGCATCCAGCCGCGCCGGCGGCGGATCTGCCGCGTTGCCGATCCATTCGGCGCCAAGGTCTTTCGCCAGATCGCGATGCGGTCCGCCCCGGCTCATGACAAACACCCGGCATCCCCAATGGCGCAGCACCTGAATCGCAAGATGAGCCGAGCCGCCGAAGCCGTACAGGCCGACCGTCGCACCCGGCCTGACCTCGGCCCGCTTGATTGCGCGGAATCCTATAATTCCAGCGCACAACAGCGGCGCCGTTTCCTCATCGCCGAGCAAATCGGGGATCGCATAGGCGAAGTCCTCCCGCACCACCGCCCATTCGCAGTAGCCGCCGTCGTGGTCGTAGCCGGTGAAGCGCGCGTTCGGGCAGAGATTTTCGCGCCCGCGGCGACAATAGATGCAAACGCCGCAGGTCTCGCGCAGCCATGCGATCCCGACTCGATCGCCCTGCTTGAAACGAGCGGCGCCGGCGCCGCGCTGCTCCACGACGCCCACCACTTCATGACCCGGAATGATCCGCCGGTGGCGCGGCGGCAGGTCGCCTTCGGCGACATGCAGATCGGTCCGGCATACGCCGCAAGTGCGTACCCGCACCAGAATTTCGCCCGCCCCCGGCTCGGGCACAGCTGCGTCGATAGCGCGGAGGGGATCCGTTTCGATCGGCGCGGGTTTTTCGACCACCATCGCCTTCATTTTTTCATCTATTTTGTTTGCAACGATTGGACTCGAGCTGGAAAATATCATACCCGATGCGCCCGCCGTTGGCTTGCGAAAAAACTTCTTAAGCCATCGAACGCCCAAGAATTGCGCTACCGTTCATCGGCGTGCTCTATTGAGCCGCACGGATGCAGGCGCTCAAACAATCTCAACCGTCGGGCCAACTTTCGTTTGCGCGCTCCGATAACTCTACGCTGGTCGTCCGGCTCTCCGGCGATTGGCATCTTCGTCATGGCCTGCCCGAGCCCGAGTTAGTACTGAAACAACTCGACACCGCGCCCAAGCCTGCCCACCTGACCTTTGACGCGGCCGGGCTTCGCGACTGGGACAGCGGCCTGCTCACGTTCCTGATGGGCGTCAGCGACATCTGCCACAAGCGCAACTTATCCGCTGATTGGAGCCCGCTTCCCGAGGGCGTGCGGGGCTTGATCCAGCTGGCGGAAGCGGTGCCGGAAAAAACCGGCGCGCGCCACGAGGCCGCGCATGCCTCGTTCATCGAGCAGCTTGGCCGGGAAGCGATTTCGTATGCGCGGGCGCTGGATGAATTTCTGCGCTTCCTTGGCGAAGTCACCATCGCGTTCGCCAAGCTGGCCGTCGGCAAGGCGCGTTTTCGAAGAGTTGACCTGATGATCGTGATCCAGGATTGCGGCGCCAACGCATTCGGCATCGTCACCCTGGTCACCTTCCTGGTCGGGGTGATTCTCGCGTTCGAGGGCGCGGTGCAGTTGCAACAATTCGGCGCGTCAATCTTCGTCGCCGACCTGGTCGCAATTGCGATGACCCGCGACATGGGCGCGATGATGGCGGCGATCATCATGGCGGGCCGCACCGGAGCCGCGTTTGCCGCGCAGCTGGGCTCGATGAAAGTGACGCAGGAAATCGACGCGCTGACCACGATGGGAATCTCGCCGCTCGAATTCCTGGTGTTGCCGCGCGTGCTGGCGCTGTTCCTGATGATCCCGCTGCTGTGCGTGTACGCCGATTGCATGGGAGTGGCAGGCGGAGCGTTCGTCAGCGCGACGATGCTCCATATCTCTCTGCGCACCTATCTCACAGAGTCGAAAAATGCGGTTACGCTCACCATGATCTTCGGCGGCGTATTCAAGGCCGCCGTTTACGGCATAATCATCGCAGTCGCCGGATGCCTGCGCGGGTTCCAGTGCGGCGACAGTTCGTCGGCGGTCGGTGACGCGGCGACCGCGGCAGTGGTTACGGGAATCGTCTATGTAATCGTCGCCTGCGGAATCTTCGCGTTTATCTTCAACATCCTCGGAATCTAGGTGTTTAACCGGCAGTGAGAATCAAGCTGGACAGTTCAGCGCGCTAATATGGCCACCACGCCCTCACCAATCAAGTCTTCGGACGGCAAACGCGTGTCGGTGGCGAAGTTTCCCAAGGACGGTCCTCCGCCAATCACGGTCAAGAATCTCACGATGGCGTACGGAACCTTCGTCCTGATGAGAGATATAAACTTCACCGTCAATCACGGCGACATCTTCATAATAATGGGTGGCAGCGGCAGCGGCAAAAGCACCCTGCTTCGCCACATGCTCGGGCTAATCGAGCCCGCCAACGGCGAGGTTTGGTACGGCGACTTCAACTTCACCGGGGGCGAGCCGCTCGAGCGCGAGGAGATGCTGCGGCACTTCGGCGTTCTGTACCAGGGCGGCGCGCTATGGAGCTCGATGACGCTGGCGGAGAACGTGGGACTGCCGCTCGGCGAATTTACCGATCTATCGGAGACGGAAATCCGAGAGGTTGCCGCGCTGAAGCTGGCACTGGTCGGGCTCAAGGGCTTCGAGGGCTACTATCCGAGCCAGATCAGCGGCGGGATGCAAAAGCGGGCGGGACTTGCCCGCGCGATCGCGCTGGACCCGGAAATACTTTTCTTTGACGAGCCGTCGGCCGGCCTCGATCCGATAAGTTCGCGCCTGCTCGACGACTTGATCCTGGAATTGCGCGACAACCTCGGCGCGACGATCGTCGTCGTGACCCACGAGCTGGCCAGCATTTTTGCGATCGGCAACAACAGCGTCTTTCTCGACGCGGAGAGCAGGACCATGATCGCGCACGGCGACCCCAAGGACCTGCTGGCGCATTGCACCGATCACCGGGTGCAGACTTTCCTCACCCGCGGAGGAGAAGACGCGGAAAAAGCAGCGAGGAATCATGGGTAAGCGAATCAATCCGGCGATGGTGGGTGCGTTCGTTTTGGGCGCGCTGGGCCTGATCCTGGTGGCGGTGGTCCTCCTGGAGGGAGGCCTGTTCCGCAAGACCCACGAATTTGTCATCTACTTCGGCGGCGGCGGGGTCAACGGCCTGAGGGTCGGCGCGCCGGTCAAGTTCAAGGGCGTAGAGATAGGCGAGGTCAAACGCATTCGATTGCGCCTCGAGCAGGAGGTCAACCGCCAGAATAACAAGTTGACCGCCGAGGTGCGCATCCCGGTGATCATCGAGCTCGATGAGGAAAAGATTGTTTCCCACGGCGGCACCTCCATCGACTTGAGCGACCCGCATACGATTCCCAACCTGATCCGGGAAGGGCTGCGCGCGCAACTGGGCTCGGACAGCTTCGTCACCGGCCTGATGTACGTGGCGTTGGACATCGAACCGAATACGCCGATTCAAATGGCCGCGCCGCTAGGCTCTCCGCTCCAGGAAATTCCCGCAATTCCAACCACCCTCGAACAGGCCCAGGCGGTGGCGGTCCGAATTTTCGAAAGACTCGACAAGGTGGACTTCAACGCCGTGTTCACCCAGATGACCGGGATGCTGGATTCGATCAGGCAAATCACCACCTCGCCCGCGCTGAAAGAAGTCGTGGCGAATTCCGAGAAAACTCGCGAGCAACTCGACCACACCCTGGCCGGCGCGCAGCAGACTCTCAACTCGATGAACAGCCAGGTGCATCCTCTGTCGCAATCTTTTCAGAAGACCTCGCTTTCCGCAGACGCCGCCGCCAAGCAGGCCCGGCTGACCCTCGGCACCGTGCAAACGGCGATCGAACCGAACTCTCCCGTGAACTACCAGGTGCTGCAGACCCTGCAGGACGTCTCCGCTGCCGCCCACTCGATCAAGGAGCTGGCCGACTACCTGCAACGTAACCCGAGCGCAATCATTCGCGGTCGCGACCTCAGCCAGGATTAACCATGACCTCGACCAGACAGCTGCTGAAGACTTGTGCGGCAGGCGCGATCGCGATGGCGCTGGCGGGATGCTCCGCTGTCGCCAAAACGATTCTCGCCCCGCAGCCGGACATCACCAAGTTTTATCTCCTCACACCCACGGCCGGCGCCGCGCCGGCTGCGCCTGCGCCCGGACAGAGCGTGGGCGGCGATTTCGCCATTGGACTTGGGCCGATCAAACTCCCTCCATACCTCGATCGCCCGGAAGTAGTGACGCGGGCTGCCCCCAATCGTCTCGAGCTCTCAAAGAACGAGCGATGGGGCGAGTCGCTGCAAAACGGTTTCACCACCGTGATGGCGCGGGACCTCGCCGCACAAGCCGGCACCGGGCGCGTGATTATCTTTCCGTGGTACAACACCGTCCATGTCGATTTGCAGGTCCAGATTGACGTCTATCGCTTCGAGACCGACGGCCAGGGCAACGCGCAATTGTCGGCGAAATGGACGATTCTTGACTCGGCCGGCAAGAACATCCTGTACACCGTGGAGTCGAATCTGACGCAGCCCTCCAAGCCCGGCGATGCCACCGATGCGGCGGCGGCGCTCAGCCGCGCGGTGGGCGATCTCAGCGGCCAGATCGCGAACATGATCCACCAGTTGCGCTCCCAACAGGGCGCTCATCCGGCCTGATTCCTCGTCATTCTGAGCGAAGGCTGCGGCAGCGATGAATCTCGACGGACGCTCCTGCGCCCGGCCTCTGCCAGTACGCGCTGCGCGCGAGATCCTTCGCTGCGCTCAGGATGACGCAGCGGAGCAGTTACAGTTCGAAGTCAGCCTCTTCGAGAATCCGGGCGGCGCGGTAGAGGAAGCTGTTGCCCAGCACCCCATCGACCACGCGATGGTCGTAGGAGAGCGCCAGATACATCATGGCGCGAATCGCGATCGCATCGGCGCCGCCAACCTCGACCACGACCGGCCGCTTCTTCACTTCGCCCATCCGCAGGATCCCGACCTGCGGCTGATTGATGATCGCGAATCCGTACAGATTCCCCTCTCTCCCCGGATTGGAGAGGGTAAAGCTGCCACCCGCGAGATCGTCGGCGGTGATCTTCTTCTCGGCGACTTTGCGCCGCAGACTTTCGATCGCGCGCGCAATCCCCACCACCGACATCCCTTCGGCGGCCCTGATTACCGGGACCAGCAGGCCTTCATCGCTATCCATCGCGATGCCGAGATTGATTTCGCGCCGACGCACCACCGAGTCGCCCACCACCGAGGCGTTCATCCGCGGAAATTCCTTGAGCGCCCGAACCGTCGCCGCCGCCGCCAGCGGCAAAAGCGTCAGACTGAAACCCTCGCGACGCGCGAACTCATCCTTATGCTTCTCGCGGATGCGCATCGCGTTGGTGACGTCAACTTCCGCGACCGTGCCCACGTGCGGCGAATGCGTCTTGGAGAACACCATGTGCTCGGCGATAAACTTGCGCCGGCGGGTGAACGGCTCGACGATGTCGCCTTCGACCGGTTGATAGACGGGAGGCCGAAAAACCGCACCTAACTGTGCCGGCGGCGCTTGCGTCGTCGCGCCGGCCGGCGGCGCAGGACGCGAGCCGCTCTGCGCAACTCCGTTAGTCGGCGGTGGCGCGGCAACGTCGCCCGGCACTCCGCCCTTTCGCAGCGAATCGAGGTAACGTTGCAGGTCGCGCTTGCTGACTCGCCCGCCAATTCCCGTTCCAGGGACGCGACTCAGATCGATGCGCTCTTCCGCCGCCATTTTCAGCACGACGGGAGAAAAGCGCCGCGGACCTCCCGCCTCGGATACGGCTGCATGAACCCCAACGCCGGCCGATTGCATGGGCTGAGGCGCCGGTGCCGGCTTCACCGCCGGACTTTCCCGTGCGGACTCTGTCGGAGCAGGTGGCGGCTCGCCCTTCGGCGCTGCTTTGGCCGCGACTGCCTTCGGTTTTGCCGCGGTCTCTGCGCCGGCTGGCTCGATGACGGCGAGCGTCGCGCCGACCGGGATCGTCTGCCCTTCCGCGGCGATGATCTTCGCGATTCGGCCCGCACTCGGCGACGGAATCTCCGTGTCCACCTTGTCGGTCGAAATTTCAACGAGCGGTTGATCTTCGCTGACGACGTCGCCTTCCTTGACCAGCCACTTTGCGATCGTGCCTTCGACCACGCTTTCGCCCATCTGCGGCATTGTTACGTCGATCGCCATTTCAGTACGCCGCCAGGCTGCGGATCGCGTCCACGATTTTGTTGGTGCTGGGCAGTATGAATTCCTCGAGCGGCGGGCTGAATGCGACCGGCGCATCGGCGGCCGCGACCCGGCGCACCGGGCCGTCGAGATATTCGAATGCGTTCTCCATGATGATCGCCGAGACCTCGCCGCCAATCCCGCCGGTCAGCCGATCCTCATGCACCACGAGCACCTTGCCGGTCTTGCGGGCGGTTAAGAGTATTGCCTCGCGATCCAGCGGCAGCAGCGTCCGCAAATCGAGCACCTCGACCGAAAGCCCGTCTTCCTTCTCGACGATTCGCGCCGCGTCAAGCGATTGGCCGAGCGTGCCGCCGTAGGTGATTATCGAAAGGTCGCCGCCTTCCTTGCGAATTTCCGCAACCCCGATCGGCACGGTGAAGTCGCCTTCGGGAAGGTCTTCCTTGACGCTGCGATAGAGCCGCTTGTGCTCCAGGTACACCACCGGGTTGCCGTCGCGAATCGCGCTCTTCAAAATTCCCTTCGCGTCGTATGCGGTTGCCGGTGCGACCACCTTGAGTCCCGGCACCCGCGTGAACCACGCCTCGGGATTTTGTGAATGGAACAGCGCGCCGTGAACCCCCGCGCCCGATGGCGCGCGGATCACCAGCGGGCAAGCGGCCTTGCCGCCGTGACGGTAGCGCAGCGTCGCCGCATTGTTGACGATCTGATCGAAGGCGCACGCGATAAAATCCGCAAACTGCATTTCGACCACCGGACGCATCCCCAGCACCGCCGCGCCGATTCCCGCGCCCACGATTAACGCCTCCGAAATCGGCGTGTCGATCACGCGCTCCTCGCCGAACGCGTCGAGCAGCCCTTCGGTGGCTTTGAACGCGCCGCCCAGCTCCGCCACGTCCTCGCCCATGACGAAAACATTTTCGTCGCGGCGCATCTCCTCGTGCAGCGCCGCATTAATCGCCTTGATATAAGTGACTTCCATCGGCCTAGCGCGCGCCGTTGGACGATGAGTTCGGCGCCTTGGGGGAAATCGGAGCGCCCGGCGGCGCGTAAATATCTTCAAGTGCTTCTTGAGGTTCCGGCAGCGGACTGCTTTCGGCGAATTCCACCGCCGCCTGCACCGCCTGCTTCGCCCGTTCGTCGATCTGCTCGCGGATGCGCTTGATGTCGTGGCCCTTCTTTTCGAGGTAAAACTCGAAGCTCGGGATCGGATCGCGGCTCTGCCATTCGATAAGCTCTTCCGCGTCCCGATACAGCGCCGCGTCGTGCTCGCTATGCCCCCGGTAGCGATAGGTCTTGCATTCGATCAGCACCGGACCCGCGCCCGCGCGCGAGCGCGCGATCGCGCGCTCGCTCAGCTCCAGCACCGCCAGCAGATCGTTGCCCGAGCACACATGACCCTTGAAGCCGTAGGCCACGGCGCGATCCGCAACGTTTTCGATCGCCATCTGTTTTTCCAGCGGCGTCGAGTACGCGTAGCGGTTGTTCTCGCACACGAACACGACCGGCAGCTTGTGCACGCCGGCGAAGTTCATCCCTTCATGCACGTCCCCGCGCGAGGACGCGCCTTCACCGAAGAAGGCCACCGCAACGTTGGGATCCTTTTTCATTTTGAATTTGAGCGCCGCGCCGACCGCCACCGGGATCGACGAACCCAGCATCGAGGTCGATCCGAAAACCGCGTGTTCCAGGTCGCCGCCGTGCAGAAACGAATCCTTGCCGCGCGACAGCCCCGTCTCCTTGCCCATCAACTGCGCCATCAGGCGGCCCGGATCGACGCCGCGCATGATGAAAACTCCCATGTCGCGATGCAGCGGCGCCACGAAGTCGCCGTCGTGCAACGGTGCGCAAATGCCCGTGACGATCGCCTCCTGCCCGGCGCCGGAGTAAACCCCTCCCAGGATTTTGTTCTGGCGATGCAACCGCGAAACACGCTCCTCGAACGCGCGAATCAACTTCATCCAGTAATAGAGCTGGAGCTCGTACTCGACGCGTGGAGCGGGCTCAAGCGAGCCGCGCGCAACATTGGTTTCGGGCATCTGGCTGTACCCCGGCTTCGCCTATCACACTTAGACTAACTCGCGCGCGCCAGCGGGGCAAAACGCTCTTGTCTCCGTCGCGACCACGGAGCGCGTCTTAATACTGCGCTGCCGTCGCAACGGCCACTGGCCACCCGTGCCCACGGGCGCGCGCGTAAATCGTCTGAATCGGGTATGCTGAAAGAGTGAAGTCGAACCCCTTCCCGTGGTTTCCATGGTGGCCGAAGGTCGAAGAGAGCCACTACATCCCGATCATTATAATCGCCCTCGTCCTGGCCGCGGTCCTGATCTACTTTTCCGGGATTTAGAACCCTTGCGCTTTGGGCTTGCGAGGCGGAAAGAAAATACATGAAGCCACGCCACGCTGCCGCGCTCTTGCTTGTGGGCTGGTATATGATCATTCCACCCTCTTCAGGAATCCAACGCCCTGGGTATCCCCGCACAAATCCAGCTGCACCGCTTTCGAAATGGTATTTTTACAACGAATCTTGGCTCCACAGCACTTGGGGGCCAGCAGACAGGGCACACGCGAAGGAATTCGATTCAAAGGCCGCCTGTGAAGTGACCAAGGAGAAGATTTATCCGGCTCATCCACCGCCGATCTCACCAACTGCAGGGGGTGGGCTCACTGAGCGACTCGAAACATATAGAGAGTTTGGTTCTCACACAATTTGCGTGTCTTCTGACAATCCGCGCCTGAAGGAAAAGTAGGGTCGCGACTAATTTCGCCTTCGACCGCGGTTTTCTTTTGCAACTAGGTTGCCTCACCGTTTCTGATCGCTTATAAACGCGATTGATGCCGTCGATGCATTCATCGCTCGCTTCCGCACCGCCGCAACGCGCTCCGATCCGCGAGATCCTCGATCGAGCGCTGGCGGGCGCGCGCCTCAGCGATGCCGACGCGGTCGCGCTGATCGAATGCCCCGACAGCGACCTCGACGCCCTGCTCTCCGCTGCGGCTGAACTTCGCGATCGTGGCAAGGGCCGCGACGTGACCTACTCGCGCAAAGTCTTTCTGCCCGTCACCAATCTCTGCCGCGACCGATGCACCTATTGCACGTTCCGCAAAGACCCCGGCGACCCGGGCGCGTGGACGATGATGCCAGATGAGATTGCCGATTGGTCGCGGCGCGGCGCCGAGCTCGGATGCAAAGAGGCGCTGATGTGTCTGGGCGACAAGCCCGAGGTCGCATTCAAGGAATATCGCGAGACGCTGGCGCGCCTCGGCGTCCGCACCACGATCGAATACGTCGGCCGCGCCTGCGAAATCGCGCTGGCCGCGGGACTGCTGCCGCACACCAACGCCGGCCTGATGACGTCCGATGAAATGCGCGCGCTGCGTCCGCTCAACGCAAGCATGGGTCTGATGCTCGAAAATATCTCGCCCCGGCTGCGCGCGCGCGGCGGAGTGCATCAGGCCGCGCCGGACAAAGATCCTGCGCTGCGGATTAAGATGATCGACGAGGCGGGCGCGCTGCGAATTCCCTTCACGACCGGAATCCTGCTCGGTATCGGCGAGACTCCGGCCGAACGCGCGCTGAGTCTGACTGCGATTCGCGACACTCACGAGCGCCACGGTCATATCCAGGAAGTGATCATCCAGAATTTTCGCGCCAAACCGGAAATTGCGATGGCCAATGCGCCGGAACCCGACGCATACGACATGGCGCGCGCGATCGCGGCCGCGCGCCTGGTGCTCGGGCCGGTGATGAACGTGCAGGCGCCGCCCAACTTGTCGCCGCGTCAGATCGAGTTGTTCCTGAGCGCCGGAATCAACGACTGGGGCGGCATTTCCCCGCTCAGCAAGGACTACGTGAACCCCGAGGCGCCGTGGCCGCACATCGAGCATGCTCGGCGAGCGATGTGCGCGTGCCGGATTCAGGCTCGCTGAAAGGCTCGCAATTTATCCCGAATACATCAATGATAAATGGCTCGACCCGGCGGTCGCGACTAAAGTGCGCGCGATATGGGCTCGACCTGTCGGAGGCCAACAATGAACCTGGAGTACTGGCGAGATTACGTTGACGAAATCGAAGCGACTCCCGTTGACGCTTTGCTGGGCAAGGCGTCCCCCGCGGTGCGCACCGCGCTTGAACACGCTCTCCTGAAAAAAGAACTGACGCCCGAAGAAGGGCTGCTGCTTTACACCGCCGTCGGCGACGACTTGCGCGCGACCGTCAGATGCGCCGACATCGCCCGCGCCGAGGACGTCGGCGACGAAGTCACCTACATCGTCAATCGCAATATCAACTTCACCAACATCTGTTTCGTCGGATGCCAGTTCTGCGGCTTCAAGCGCCAGCGCTGGGAGGACGACGCCTACGATCATTCAGACGATACGATCGTGCGCAAAGTGGCCGACGCAGTCGCCCGCGGAGCGACCGAGATCTGCATGCAGGGCGGCATCAACCCCGACATGCCCTCGTTCAAGTATCGCGACCTGCTCGACGTGATGAAGCGCGCCTTCCCCGAGATTCACATCCACGCGTTCTCGCCGATGGAAATAATGTACGGCGCCAAGCGCGCGCGCATGGACTATCCCGAATACATCACGATGCTCAAGGACGCACGGACTGGGCTCGATTCCCGGCACCGCCGCGGAAATCCTCGACGACAGCGTGCGCGAGATCCTCAGTCACAAGAAGGTCGATGTAGCCGCGTGGGTCGAGATAATCACCACCGCTCACGCCGTCGGCGTGCCGACCACCTCAACCGTCATGTACGGTCACGTCGAGACGCCCCGTCATGTGGTGAATCATCTCGACTTGATCCGCACGATCCAGAAGCAGACCCATGGCTTCACCGAGTTCGTGCCGCTCAGATTCATTCATCAGAACACGATGCTTTACCGCAAGGGCCTGGTTTCGCCGCCCGATCGCGGTCAACTGGATTTCCAGATGTACGCGTTCGCGCGCCTGTTCCTGCGCGGGCAAATCGACAACATCCAGACCTCGTGGGTCAAGTGCGGCGTCGATCTCGCGGCGTTCACGCTCAAGGCCGGATGCAATGATTTTTCGGGCACGCTGATGGAAGAAAGCATCACCGCCCTGGCCGGCGGCGACTCGGGCGAGTTCGTGCCGGTCGATTTGTTCGAGGAAAAAGCGCGCGAGATGGGCCGCGTCGCCGTCGAACGCACCACGCTCTACAAGAAGCTCTACGGAAGAAAGGCACCCAATGGAGCGCGGCCAATCGCGTCCTCTCCCGTCCGCGGCGGATCACCACGCTTGCGGGGGGAGTGGGTGCGGCTAAGTTCATCCGGGGACTGGTTCGGCGTATCGATCCCGAAAGGCTGACCGTCGTCGTTAACACCGGCGACGACGACACCTTTTACGGGCTTCACGTCTCACCCGATATCGACACCGTCACCTACACGCTCGCGGGCGTAGTCAGTCGCGCGCAAGGATGGGGCCTGGACGGAGAATCGTTCAACGTGCTCGGCGCGCTCGCGCGTTTCTACGGCAAGCCGTGGTTCGCCCTCGGCGATCGCGACCTCGCCACTCATCTTTACCGCACCGAGCGGATGCGCCACGGCGATATCGCTCAGCCGAATCACCGCGGAAATCGCCGACGCATTTGGAGTCAAGTCGCGAATCATCCCCATGAGCGACGACCGGGTGCGGACCTTCGTGAAATTGCGCGGACGGCGCGCCATCCCGTTTCAGGAATACTTCGTGCGCGGGCGCGCACGCGGCGCCGTCGAAAAAATCGAGCTGCGTGGAATCGGCGATCGCGCGCCCCGCTCCCGCGGTCCTGCGCGCGATTCGCAAATCCGCCGCGGTCATCCTGGCGCCGTCGAATCCGTTCGTCTCGCTCGGCCCGATTCTGCAATTGAGCGGCGTGCGCGCGGCGCTGCGCCGGGTGAAACCGCGCGTCGCGGCCATCAGCCCGATCGTGGGCGGCAAGCCGATCAAAGGTCCCGCCGACAAAATGCTCCGCGGCCTCGGGATGGAAGTCTCGCCGCTTGGAGTCGCGCGGCTCTATCGCGATATAGCCGGGCTGTTCGTGCTGGACAACGCCGACCGGCGCTACCTCGAATCGATCGAACGGCTTGGGATGCGCGCGCTGGCTACCGACACGATCATGGCCACTCCCGAGCGCGCCGCCGCTCTGGCCGAAGTGGTTCTGCGAGCGCTTGCGGTGTAGTAGGCTGGTCCCGCCGATGCGCACGATAAGTCTCACTGCGATCGAGGGAATCCCGATGGTGAAGGCGGGCGACGATCTCGCCGCGCTGATCGCCACCGGACTCGGCGACGCTGGCTTCAGACTCGAACCCGGCGATATTCTCGTCGTATGCCAGAAGGTGGTCTCCAAAGCCGAGTGCTCGCGTCGTCGATTTGAAGGATTTCGAGCCTTCCGAATTCGCCCGCAGCTATGCCAGGCGCTGGGAAAAAGATCCGCGCGCGATCGAAGTCGTGCTGCGCCAAACCAGCAGAATCGTCCGCAACGACCGCGGCGTCCTCATCGTCGAGACCGGACCCGGATGGGTCTGCGCCAATGCCGGCGTCGATGAATCCAACAGCCTCGAAGACGGCCGCGCCATCCTGCTGCCCGAGGATCCCGACGCGTCCGCGCGCCGCCTTCGCGACCAGCTTCGCCGGCGCTTCGGCGTTACCGTCGCCGTGCTGATCACCGACACCTTCGGCCGTCCGTGGCGCGACGGCCTTACCGAAGTATGCCTCGGAATCGCCGGCATGAATCCGATCCTCGACTTGCGCGGCACCGCCGACCTGGGCGGCCGCGAATTGCATCACACCGTCGTCGCAATCGCCGACGAGATCGCGGGCGCCGCCGGCCTTCTGATGGAAAAAGCGGGCGCCACTCCGGCGGTCGTCGTGCGCGGATACAAATATCGAACCCTTCGAAGGCAGCGCGAAGGTATTGATTCGCCCCGCCGAAGCCGATTTATTCCGCTAATCGCATCCCGTAAAAAGTGAAAAAGTGAAAATGTGGAAATGTGGAAGAGCGAAAAAGTGAAACGTAAAACGTGAAAAGAGCCAAGGCAACTCAACTCGCTGACGCATCGACGCCTGAGGCTTTGATCCCCGCGCGCCTGGTCGAAGCCGACCTGACCGCGGCCGAAGCGAAACTTTCCCGCCTGCTCGACTCGAACGAGTCGGCCATCGCGGAAATTTGCCACTATCTCGTCGACGCCGGCGGCAAGCGGCTGCGACCGGCGTTCATCCTGCTGGTGTA
This sequence comes from uncultured delta proteobacterium, assembly GCA_963743865.1. GTDB lineage: Bacteria > Desulfobacterota > Binatia > Binatales > Binataceae > Binatus. The sequence goes on along the minus strand of CAVURG010000006.1, from coordinate 1,191,701 downwards.
CCGCGCATGCGGCGGAACTGACGCGAAAGTGGCCGACGCGATCGACGCTGCTATCGCGCTCGAACTGATCCACTCCGCGACCCTGCTCCACGACGACATCATCGATCGCGGCCTGCTGCGTCGCGGCAAGCCGTCTGCCTTCGCGCGCTACGGCTTTGGCCCGTCGTTGATCGCCGGCGACTATCTGTTCTGCCGCGCGTTCGAGGTATGCGGCCGCTTCGAAGAACGCCTCGTACACACCGCGGCGCAGGCCTGCATCCAGCTCACCGAAGGCGAAGTGATGGAGGGTCGGTTCCGTCACAACGCGGCTGCGTCCCTGGCGGACTATATCGGGGTGATCGATCGCAAGACCGCGTCGCTGTTCCATGCCGGCGGCAAGGTTGCGGCGGATCTCGCGGGCGCGGCGTCGCGGACGATCGATGCGATGGCGAAACTCGGAACCGCGATGGGCCTGGCATTCCAGATGGTCGATGACCTGCTCGACATCCTGGGGCCGGAAGAAAAAATCGGCAAACCAGTCGGCTCCGATTTGCGCGCCGGCATTCTGTCGCTGCCGGTCGTGCTCGGCGTCGAGCGCAACGCCGAACTGCGCGCGCTGTTCCAGAACGGAACCGCGATGAAGGGCGCGGTGCTCGAGCGCGCGCTCGGCCTGCTGCGAGATCCTGAAATCATCGCCACCGCGCGCCGTCTTGCCGCTGATCAAGTCGCAATCGCCCGCTCGATCGTCGGCGAGCTCGAACCGTCCCCGTACCGCGACGGCCTGGCAACGTTGATCGACGACCAAATCTCCCGCGAAGTCTGAAACACTCGCGCGCGCCGCCCCGCGCGCCGATGTCGCCGGTCACAGCGCAGGGAATCAAGGTTTCGGCCGGTTTTGGCCCACGGTGTTTCCGTACCAAGCCAAGGCAGAACGCGCCAGTTGCGGCGCCCTGGAAAGCCTTTGGGCTCAAATCCGGGCTCGAACATTTCGATTGACGCACCGCTTGGTGTCGGAGCAACAGTAACAAGGATTCAAAATGTAAATTCCGGGTGCGGCCGACATGATCAAACTTGTCTATGTAGTCCGAAAGCGCAAAGACGTCTCCGAAAAGGATTTCCACGAGTACTGGCTCAAGAAGCATGGACCCCTGGTGCGCAGCTTCGCGAAATCGATGCGCGCCAGGAAATACGTGCAGAGTCATACTGTGTTCGAGGACGCGGGCAAACAAATTCGCGGTACCCACAAAATGACCGAGACCTACGACGGGATCACCGAAGTATGGTGGGACTCACTCGAGGATTTTAGTTCGGGCGGCGATCCCAAAGAACGCGCTGATGCGGCGCGCGCGCTGCTCGAAGATGAATCGAAGTTTGTCGATTTCGAGCGCTCGTCGATTTTCCTCACCGAAGAGCACGAGATCTTCGACTATACGAAATAGTCAAAACAGCAATGGAAACGGACACTGGCCCAGTCTCGATGAAATGAAACAAATCCCGGCGACTCCTGAATCCGGGCTTCAGGCCGGATTTTGGGGATGACCTAGCCCGCACCGCGGGCTCTTCCATCGCGTAGTCGCGAAAAGATGCGCTGCGCAGATTTTCGCGTCTTCTCACTGCGAGTGCAGGGGCCGCAGCCCCTGCCGCCCACCGCGCAGGTGATTCTTCCTTCGTTCAGGGATGAACTATTCAGCCTGACCACGACGGACGTGGCGTGCTATGCGTACGCTATGGTCAACCGCCAGGATATTTCACGCTCGCCCGGCTCGCCCGCAATCGGGCGACCACCGTTTCTTAACATTGGATACCCGTGCCCACGGGTAATTTCTGACGGAACAAAGCTAGCCCTAGCAGGGTGTTGAAAAACTCAAATCGAAGGGCAGTTCGGGTCTTGAACCATTCAACACCCTGCGTGAAAGATGTCTTCTTACCCACAACATCTCCCCCTTTGGGGGAGACAAGAGAGAGGGAGCAGGCGTTGAAAATTACTTTTTCAACAGCCTGCTAGAGCGCAGCCATCCCAAAACCACCACGGATAGTATAAATTGCTCTTTCCGGCTCTATTCGATCGATCAGAATCGCGCCCATCTCTGTCTTCAGGTTGGCAAACTGAACCAATACCACCTTGCCCATTCTGGTTGACATGAGGCGAAAAAAGAGCGAAAACATGCTTGATGGCTGCCCTTCCAAAACCCTCATGGAGCGACCCCTCAAGCCCGATTCAGGCCGTCAGACCGCCCGCTCATATCCCGGTCGAAAGACCGCAACCATTTGAATTTTCAGGGGTTTTTCGTGGCCACGAACTCACCCGCAAGGACTGCCGCCTAAGCTCCGGACTCGCCCCGCTCGACGCCCTGATCGACGGTGGAATCCCGCGCGGGCGAATCAGCGAAATCACTGGCCGCGCCGGTTCGGGCAAGACCTCGATTGCCGCATCGTTCGCCGCCTTCGCCACCCGCCGCGGCGAGGTCGCCGCATGGCTCGACGCGGCGAGCGCCTTCGATCCCGAGAGCATGGCGGCTGCCGGAGTGGAGCTTGGCCGGATGCTGTGGGCATCGACGACGACGGCGTCGCCGATGGCGCGTGCGACTCTCCCGTACGCCCGCTTCGCCGCCGCCCCGCTCGCGCGCCATCAATCCGCGATCGTCAAAGCTGCGCAGCTCGTGCTCGAGGCCGGCGGCTTTGGCCTGGTCGTCGTCGATTTCGGCGAAGCGCCCCGCGCACTCGCTCACGCGTCAGCACTTCGAATCGCGCGCGCGGCCGAGCGCAGCGGCGCAGCCGTGATCGCGATCGCACCATGGCGGATGTGCGGGACGTTCGCGGCGCTGAGTATCGCTGCCAGCCGCGCCGACGCGTCGTTCAGCCGGCTCGCTCCCGGCTCGCCGGCAATGTTCGACGGACTGGCGGTGGATGCGATGGTCGCGCGCAACAAGCTGGGCGGGACGGGGCGGCGCGTTCGCGTTCGCGCTCTCGTTGATCCGGTTCCGATTCCAAATCCAACCGGCTTGCATCCGCAGTTTCGAGTTTCCGCGAGCAGCTAGTGTCCCGATGGCTCGTATCGCGTGCATCATGGTCGCCGATTTTTCTATTGCGGCGCTGGTGCGCTCGAATCCCGCGCTGGCGGACAAGCTGCTGGCTATCGGCCGAAGCCTCGCTCCGCACGCCGAGCTAGACGCCGTGGCGCCGCGCGCGCGTGAACTTGGAATCCGCCCCGGGATGACGATCGCGCAGGCCCGCGCGATCGCCTCCGATCTGGCCGTGCTCCATCGCTCGCCCGCCGCGGAAAGTTCGGCGCATTCGGCCCTGCTCGACGCGGTCGAATCGGTTTCGCCTGTCGTCGAGTCGGGCGCGCCGGGATGCGTGTGGCTCGATCTCGCCGGCCTGCATCGCATCTACAATGGCGAAGAAGAGATTACCGCCGAGCTGGCGCGATGCGTGCGCAGAGTCGGGATGGAACCCGCCGCCGGGGTCGCGGCCAACAAGGAACTGGCGCATCTGGCCGCGCGATGCGGGGGCGTGCGCGTGATCGAAGCCGGGCGCGAGCGCGAATTCCTGGACTGGCTGCCGCTCGACATGCTGGAGCTTGGAAAATCGGATCGCGGCGACGACCTGGAGACCACGCTCGCCAGATGGGGGATGCGCCGGCTCGGCGAGCTGGCGCGCCTCAATCCCGACGCGGTCGGCACGCGGCTGGGCCGTCGCGGCGCCGAGCTGGTCCGCCTTGCGCGCGGTGGAAGCCACGCGCCGCTGGTGCCGCGCCGCCGCGCCGAGTGTTTCGTCGAAACCGTCGAGCTTGAATACGGAATCGAGAACTTGGAGCCGCTGGGATTCGTCATGCGTGCGATGCTCGAGCGGCTCGCCGAGCGGCTTTCGATGCGCGCGCTGGTCGCCGGCGATATCACGCTCGCGTTCGGGATGAGCGGTCATCGCAGTTTCAGCCGCCGGGTCGCGGTGGCGGCGCCGTCGAACGACGTCCGCGCGATTCTCACGCTCATCAACCTGAGCCTTGAAGCGGCGCCGCCCGAGGACGGCGTCGAATCGATTCGAATCGAGATTGCGCCGCGCGTCCCGCGTCCTGCGCAGACCGACATGTTCCTGCCTCCCAGTCCCGCGCCGGACAAGCTGCAGACCACGATTGCGCGGCTGGCGGCGCTATGCGGCCCCGGCAACGTGGGCACGCTGCGGGCGGAGAATTCGCATCGGCCCGAAGCGATGCGGCTCGATCCGTTCGCACCGCATCCTGCGCCGCCGATCCCCGAAAATGCGGCGGCGAAGAACGTGACGCAACTGGTGATACGCGCGGTTCGTCCGGCGCGGGAAATCGAGGTGATGTGCTCGCGGGAGATTCCGGAATTCGTTCGCGGCGAGAATCTTGGCGCGCGCGTGATTTCGATCGCCGGGCCATGGCGGCGCGATGGCGAATGGTGGCTTGGATTCAATGGCGGGAATGAATGCGGCTTCATCCGCGATTATTACGAACTCGCGCTCGAAGACGGCGGCGTGTACCGCATCTTCCGCGACTTGAACTCGCACAAGTGGTTTCTCGACGGCGCCTACGACTGACCAGTCGCGGCGAATCGCAATGAACTCCGACTACATCGAACTTCGCGCGCGCAGCGCGTTCAGCTTTCTCGAAGGCGCGACCACGCCTGAGGATCTCGCGGCGCGCGCGGCGGAACTCGGCTACAGCGCGATGGCGCTGGGCGATCGTGACGGACTTTACGGCGCGCCGCGCTTTTACCAGGCCGCGAAGTCCGCGGGAATCCGGCAAATCGTCGGCGCGGAACTGACGCTGGACGACAACTCGCGCCTCTACGTCCTCGCCCCGGACCGCAAGCGCTACCAAAATCTCTGCCGCATGATCACCGACGCGAAGATGCGCGTCCTCAATCCCGGCGCGCTCGCACGCGACGGCTCTGCCGCTTTGCCCGTCTATCCCGCCAAGGGCGAGAGCCGCATTACGCTCGGCGATCTCGAACGCTACGGCCGCGGACTCATCTGCCTTGCCGGCGGCGCGATGAGCCCGCTGTCGCGCATGCTCGTTCGCGGCGAGGATCCCGGCGATCTGAGCCGGCGGCTCGGCGGGATTTTCGGCGCGGGAAATTTCTACATCGATTTGCAGCGCCATCTCGACGCCGGCGAGGAGCGCCTCAATCGCAAGCTCGCCGCGCTGGCCGGCGCGGCGCGAATCCCGGTGGTCGCGACCAACGACGTATGCCACGGCGGCTCGGATCGCAGCTTGCTCGACGTGCTGACCTGCATCCGGCTCAAGACCACGCTCGAGCAAGCCGGCCGCGCGCTGTGGATCAACAGCCAGCGCCATCTGAAATCGCCGGCCGAGATGGCCGCGCTGTTTCGCGATCTGCCCGGCGCCGTCGCCGCCTCGCGCGCGATTGCCGAGCGATGCGCTTTCCAGCTATCCGACATGGGCTATCGCTTCCCCGACTATCCGCTTCCGCCGGGAGAAACGGCCGACAGCTATTTGCGAACGCTCACTTATGCGGGTGCGCGAGAGCGATGGCGCGGCGCGATCGACGATCGCACGCGGCGCCAGCTCGAACACGAGCTCGGGATCATCGAGCGGCTCAAGCTGGCCGGCTATTTCCTGATCGTATGGGACATCGTCCAGTTCTGCCGCGAGAATCGGATCATGGTGCAGGGACGCGGCTCCGCGGCCAACAGCGCGGTGTGTTACGCGCTCGGGATCACGGCGGTGGATGCGGTCAAGATGGAACTCCTGTTCGAGCGCTTCCTTTCCGAAGAGCGCGGCGAATGGCCCGACATCGATCTCGACCTGCCCAGCGGCGACGATCGCGAGCAGGCGATTCAATACGTCTATCGCCGCTACGGCGATCGCGGCGCCGCAATGACCGCGAACGTGATCACCTATCGAACCAAAAGCGCGGTGCGCGAGGTCGGCAAGACGCTGGGCTTTTCGCCCGAACAGGTTGACCGGCTGGCCAAGCTCAACCAGGTGTACGAGTTCCGCGACCATCACGACGATCTCGTGGCGATCCTCAAACGCGGCGGCATCGATGTGCAAGCGCCGCGAATCAGGATGCTGGCCGACCTCGTGCGCAGGATTCAGAGCGTGCCGCGCCATCTCGGGCAGCATAGCGGCGGCATGGTGATCGCGGCGCAGCCGCTGGATGAAATCGTCCCGCTCGAACCGGCCTCGATGCCCGGCCGCGTGGTAATTCAATGGGACAAGGACGACTGCGCCGATCTCGGCATTATCAAGATCGATCTGCTCGGACTCGGGATGCTGGCGGCGCTGAAAGAGGCGCTTCCGATGATCCGCGCGCACGAAGGAGTCGAGATCGACCTCGCGCATCTGCCGCCCGACGACCCCGGCGTGTACGCGATGCTCCGGCGCGCGGACACGGTCGGCGTCTTCCAGGTCGAGAGCCGCGCGCAGATGGCGACGCTGCCGCGGATGAAGCCGGAGCGCTTTTACGACCTGGTGGTCGAGGTCGCGATAATTCGCCCCGGCCCGATCGTCGGCAAAATGGTGCATCCCTATCTCGATCGCCGCAACCATCGCGCGCCCGTCGAGTATCCGCATCCTTCGCTCGAGCCGATCCTCAAACGCACGCTGGGCGTCCCGCTTTTTCAGGAGCAGTTGCTCCGAATGGCGATGACGGTGGCGGGGTTCAGCGGCGGCGAGGCCGAGGAGCTGCGCCGCGCGATGGGATTCAAGCGCTCGGCCGAGCGGATGGAGAAAATCGAAGCGCGGCTGCGCGCCGGGATGCTGCGGGGCGGCCTGCAAGGCAATGTCGCCGACGATATCGTGCGCTCGATCACATCTTTTGCGCTGTACGGCTTCCCCGAATCGCACGCCGCCAGCTTCGCGCTAATCGCGTACGCGTCGGCATACCTGAAATATCATCATCCGGCGGCGTTCGTTGCCGCGATGCTGAATTGCTATCCGCTCGGCTTCTATCATCCCTCGACGCTGGTGAAAGACGCAGCGCGCCGCGGCGTCGTCGCGCTGCCCGTCGATGTGACCCGCTCGAGCTGGGAATGCACGATCGAGACTGTGGATCGGCGGCCTGCGATTCGCATGGGACTGCGATACGTCACGGGCATTCGCGAGGAAATCGCGCTTCGAATCGAAAGCGAGCGCGCGCGGCGGCAGTTCGATTCGATCGCCAATCTCACCGCGCGCGTCGGACCGAACCGCCGCGAGATCGACGCGCTGGCATACGCGGGCGCGTTCGCCGCCTTCGGCCTGGCGCGGCGCGAGGCGATGTGGAATGCCGCCGCGGTAGAACGCGATCCCACCAGCCTGCTGGCGGGCGCGAAGCCGCGCGATGGCGAGGTTCCCCTGGCGGCGATGGCGCCGATCGATGAAACGCTGGCGGACTACGCCGCGACCGGCCTCACCACCGGACCTCATCTGATGACGTATCTGCGCGGCGATTTGAGCGCGCGCGGAATCCTCAGCGCCGGCGATCTCACGCGCGCCAGGCATCAATCGTGGGTGAAGACGGCCGGCGTCGTGATCGTGCGCCAACGCCCCGGCACGGCCAAGGGCTTCCTGTTCATCACGCTCGAGGACGAAACCGGAATTGCCAATCTGATCGTCACGCCCGGCCTGTTCCAGAAAAACCGCCTGCTGCTGCGCAGTGCCGGAATTTTACTGGCCGAGGGCGTGCTGCAAACGGTTGACGGCGTGACCGCGATTCGCGCGCGCCGCTTCGCGGGGATTAAGCTTCCCGGCGCGATTCCGCCGTCGCATGATTTTCATTGACCGCGCGATTTCACGTGCGAATCGACGTCCCGGCCGACCTGGTCGCCGACGGGATACAAAGCGCGTAACCAGTTTTTTTGCTTAACGTACATTTAGAATAAGAGCGATCGCCGCCGACGAAGGCGGCCGCTACACGCGTTCAAGGAGTTTTTATGCTTTCGAAGTTCTCTCGCGGTCTCGTTCCCGTACTTATGGCAGCCATCCTGGTCGTTGCGGTTGCTCATGTCGCTTCATCGAGTCCGGGCGGTTTTGGCGGACCCATGGGGCATCACGGCATGTATGGCGGTATGAGAGGGCACGGCTCCCCGTTTATGCTCTTGCTGAAAAGCGCCAACCTGACTGACGCGCAGAAGACGCAGATCCATGCCATCTTCCAGGCCCGGCGCGCATCGCGAAAGGCGGAATTCCAGCAGCTCAAAGCCGCCAGGGAGGCAATCGCGGCCAAGTTCACCTCGACCGGCCCGGTAGCCGCCGCCGACTTGTCCAGCTCGGTTTCGACAATCACTCAGCTACGGACTCAGATGGCGAACGAGCGGCTTTCGGACGCCATCGCGATCCGCAACTTGCTGACCCCGGCTCAGCTCGCGCAAGTCTCCGCGACCAAGGCCAAGCTCGACTCGATTCACGCAGAGCTGAAGGCACTGTGGGCGCAAGCCGGCAGCGATTCAAAACCGGCCGAGTAGGAAATAAATCGGCAACTCCCCGCCACTCGGACGGGGTCGCGGCCGCATAGGCTGCGGCTCCGTCCGGCAATTCGCTTAAGCCCTCAACTCGGCGCCAACTCCATCATCGACGGCGGCTGGATCGCCAGCTAAGGTAGCATCGTGATCCGCCTCGCAGGCAAAGTCGCGATCGTAACCGGCGCAGCCAATGGAATCGGGCGCGCGATCGCGATCCGGCTCGCCGGCGAAGGCGCAAAGGTGGCGCTGGCAGATATCCAGCTCGATTCCGCCGAGCAGGCCGCGGCGGAAATCCGCCGTGGCGGCGCGGCCGCGATCGCGGTTGCGCTTGACGTCACCAAACTCGACCAGGCAATCGCAGCTGCCGATCGCGTCGAACGCGAACTGGGACCGATCGACATCCTGGTGAACAACGCCGGATGGGACGTCGTGCTGCCGTTCGTCGAGTCCACCCCCGAGCTTTGGGACAAACTGATCGCGATTAACTTTCGCGGCATGCTCAATTGCTGCAAGGCCGTGGCGCCGCGCATGCAATCGCGCGGCTCAGGCAAAATCGTATCGATCTCTTCCGACGCGGCGCGCGTCGGCTCCAGTGGCGAAGCCGTATATGCCGGATGCAAGGCCGCCATCATCGCTTTCTCCAAAACGCTTGCGCGCGAACTCGCGGCAAATCACATCAATGTCAACGTCGTTTGCCCGGGACCGACCGACACCGCTCTGCTCAGGAACGCGATGGCGGGGCGCGAGAAGGTTCTCGAATCGATGGCGCGTGGCATCCCGTTTCGCCGGCTCGGGCAACCGGCGGATTTGGCGGGCGCGGTCGCGTTCTTCGCCTCTTCCGATTCGGACTTCGTCACCGGCCAGGTGCTCAGCGTGAGCGGCGGCCTGACCATGGCGGGCTAAGGCCTGTCTCGTCCGCACGACCGATGCCGCCGCTGTCGCGCGCGAACCGTTGGCAGGGCTGCCGGTATTACGCGCGAGAGAAAAAGACGCGCTGCGCGGATTTTTCGATTCGTTATCGGGTGCAGGGCTCAGCCCTGCCGCGGAAGGGTGAAACCCGCGCAGGGTTTCACGCATTGCTGAGGCCCGCGCGCTGCTAGCTGAGCGTGATTCCGGGCGCGGGGAACCTGCGGCACATCTCGGTGACTTCGGCCGCGAGGCGTTTGAGCGCCGCTTCATCGTTGGCGTGCGCGATCGCCTCGTCCATCCACTTCCCGATCTGCCGCATCTCCGCGTCGCCCATCCCGCGCGAGGTTACCGCCGGCGTGCCGAGCCGAAGCCCGCTTGGGCTGAACGGCTTGCGCGGATCGTACGGGACGGTGTTGTAGTTGCAGACGATTCCGGCCGCATCGAGCGCCTTCGCGCCCTTCTTGCCGATCACTTTCTTGTTGGTTAAATCGACCAGGATCAGATGATTGTCGGTGCCACCCGAGACCAGGCTGAATCCGCGCGCAAGCAGTTCATCGGCAAGCGTGCTTGCGTTGCTCACCACTTTTTTTGCATACGCCTTGAACTCCGGCGTCGATGCTTCCTTCAACGCAACGGCGATCGCCGCCGTCGTATGATTATGCGGACCGCCCTGCAGCCCGGGGAAAACCGCCTTGTCGATCGCTTCGGCGTATTCCTTGCGGCACATGATCATCGCGCCGCGCGGGCCGCGCAGCGTCTTGTGCGTGGTGGTCGTGATTACGTCGGCGTACGCCGCGGGATCCGGATGCACGCCGCCAACGATCAGTCCCGCGATATGTGAAATGTCGGCGAGCAGCAGAGCGCCGACTTCCTTGGCGACCTCGCTGAAGCTCTTGAAGTCCCACAGCCGCGGATACGCCGTGCCGCCGGTCACGATGATCTTCGGCCGCTCCTTGCGCGCCATCTCGCGAATCTGGTCGAAATCCACGACCTGACTCTCGCGATCCACCAGGTACTGCGCCGACCGCCAGAACGTGCCCGTGATGCTCACCGGCCATCCGTGCGTCAGATGCCCGCCATGCGGGAGCGACAAACCCATGATCGTGTCGCCCGGCTTGAGCAGCGCGAAATATACCGCGAGATTTGCGGGCGACCCGGAGTACGGCTGAACATTTGCGTGATCGACTTTGAACAGCCGCTTGGCGCGCTCTACCGCAATCGTTTCGATCTGATCGATGTTGCGTTGACCCTCGTAGTAACGGCGTCCCGGGTAGCCCTCGGAATATTTGTTGGTGAGAATCGATCCGGTCGCCTCAAGCACCGCTTTCGAAACGTAGTTCTCCGACGCGATCAGCCGGACCGAATCAATCTCGTAGCGCTCTTCATCCCTGATGAGCTGATAGATCTCCGGGTCAGTTCGCTTGAGTTCGTCCACACCGCACCTCCATTGCCGTTATCGAATGAGCCTATAGGCGCGGACGCAGCGACGCAAAACTGGCGGAGCAACCCGCAGTGGAGTTGTCCGCCAGCCGGCGCGCGAAAATTTTTATGGCAGCCTGCTACTGCAGATCGGCGGGCGTCACCTTGGCCAGCCACGCGCGGAAATTGGCCTCGTAGCCGACCGCACGCTGGCGTTCGCGCACACGGCGCAGAAGGCCCGCGACGGCTTCCGGCGCAAGTTTCGGCCGTACGCTCATCGCGCCCGCGATCTTCTCGGCCGACGCCGCCGCGTCCTTGCGCGCGCCCTCCGCGATCTTCAATTCCTCTTTCGACAATCCCAGGTACGCTTCGGCCACGCGCATTCCAATCTCGGTTCCGCTCTCGAGCGAGTCCTTGATGTTGCCCTTGCCGGTCAGCACGTTTCCGGCCGCAAACACGGCGGTCGGGCCCTCCATCAGCAGGCCGATCTTCTGATCGGCGTAGATATAAGTCTCGCCCTTCTGCGGAATTCCGGGAATCGGCTGCGGGATGCTTCCGATCGAACTGATCGTCAGCTTCGCCGGCGCGTCCTCCACCCCCTCCTCGACCGTGCGCACTTGACTGCCCGTGACTTCGGTGCGGTTGAAGTTGATCCCGACCATCGCGCCGTTCTCTGCAATCACTTTGCCCGGCGCGCGCAGTTCGTGGAACTCGAACAGGAATTTGCGCTGCGCCTTGTCAACGATCTTCACCCGCGCCTGCCTGAGCGCGTCCGCGCGCTTGTCCGGCGTGCCGGCGGGAATATCCGACAGCGGCATGTCGATTACGCGCCGGCGGTAATACAACCTGCACGGTGCGATGCCGAGGTCGGCGTACTTGAGCCCGCTTTTACTCAGCACCGGCTCGATCCCTTCGCGCTCGAGCTCGAGCATGTCGCCCTGGATGCCGCGCGCCTTGAGCCCCGCAAGCGCGTACTCGATTTGCACGACTTTGACCACGTCGATCGACGCGAGTCCGCCGCCGACGACCAGCGCTCCCGCAGGCAGCTCGTAGCGCGGGCCGTCGTAGGACTTTTCCGGATAGTGATTCCACCAATAGATCAGCTTGTTCTGATAGACCAGCCCGCGATCGATGTACTGATCTGCGCCGTCGATCGGAAGCGAGCGATCCTTCCATGCGCCGTTGGTCAGTACGATTCCACTGACTCCCCAACGGGTCCGCAGCTCCTCGAAATCGATATCGCGGCCCATCCCCGTCAACGGCACGTATTCGATATTGGGATGGTCCAGCCGTTTGTTGATTTCTTCGTACTCGTCGTGACGCTGCTTGACGTGCCATCGCGGCAACCCGTCTTCGATTTTTCCGTACGGCCGCGGATTCTGCTCGAAGACGATCACGAGCGCGCCGTACCCCGCCAGGATTCGCGCGATTTCCGAACCCGCCGTCGCCCCCCCGATTACGGCCATCACGTGGCGCGCTGAAACATTTGCTGCATCAGTCATAAGGACTCGTAATTGCCTCCTGCGACATTCATAAGGGTATTTAATTACCGCCTGCGCGCCTGTCGCGCAACCTCAACCGGCCGCAATTCGGCTCGCGCCGAGCGCCGCATGGTTCGTCTTGCGCGCATGGACCTCTCATGGTTTCCTTACCGGTGGTGATGAGTGTGGCGCGGACGGTGTTTGGGCAATTTCGAAAAATCGCGATCGCCTCCTCGATAGTGCTTTTCGCGGGATGTTATTTCGCCCCATACTTCGCCAACCGCGCCGCAGGCGGCGGTACCGATACGGCCGAGGGCGAGCAGCACGACGTCCCGTACAACGTAAATGATTCGTTCCTTCTGACCCAGGACGTGCTGCGCGGTGAGGGGGTTCTGTTCGAGGTCAAGCCCGACGACAAACTCGTCACGCTGTGGAAGGATGCCGACACGGGCCCCGGCATCCTCGGCAGCATGGTCGGCGTGCATCCGCAGTATCGCTACGAGATCGAAATCGTGCCCAATGGCGAACGCAGCTCCCGAATAATCGTCAATGTCCGCACCGAGGACATCTCCGACCAGGACCTCGACAAGTACAAGGCCAGCACGCGCCTGAACCTGTTCGGCAAAATCGACCAGCTCGCCGCGAAATTCCCTCCCTCCGGCGGCACTCCCAAAGAGGGCGGCGTCAACTACGCCCTCCTGCCCAACGAGGACTTGAAGGCTCTGGCCCGCCGGGCGACCGGCAACGAGGACAACTGGCGGCAGATCGCGCAGGATAACGGACTCAAATCGCCCACCGACGCTGCCAATCTGCCCAGCGTCTGGATCAGGAACACGTTGATGAGTGAGCCGAAAAAGGAAACCCCAACTGCCAACTGAACCCAGGCACTATCCATGCCGGGCCTGAAAAACCAAATCATGAAAATCGGCTCCCACCAAAAGCAATGCCCGCCCAGGCGCGCCCGGGCAGGCATCGAAACAAGGCTCTCTCGCTATCGCGGCGGGTCAGTCGTTGGGGAAGGACGCCTCGCTCGCGTCGTATTCCGGGCTCAGGCCGGCCGGACTTACCGCCGCTACCACGGCCAAAAATTGCTCGAAGGTCATCTGGAGGTTAAGAAAGCCGCCTTGGCAAAAGACCCATCCGTAGTAGTCCAGAATCTCGTCCGGGATCATCACCGGCAGGCGCGGCAGCGATGAAACAACCGGAAATGGATGCGGTTCGCCCTGGCTGATGCTATCCCAAACGCCAGACTGGTCGCGTACCCGGTCCGACTCGACCACGCTTACTTCCCGTAAGGGAATTACTTTGCCTCTAGCAACTCGATTCATAAACAGCAGGACCTCCTGCTACCCTCACCATCATCCGGCCACTTTCCTCGCAATTGATTCTAGACCATGGGTTGAGCCGGTCAAGGAGCAAAATCGACATGTATTCACCTCTCGATGTGTTTCGTGGCCATGGGTGCCGACCGGCACAGTTACGCGCAAAAAGTCCGATCCTCTTTTAAGGGGCTGAAAATACTATGTTTTCTGTATTTCAGGCTATCGTTCTCGGCGCGATCCAGGGCTTGACCGAATTCCTGCCGGTCTCCAGTTCGGCCCACCTTATACTCGTCCCTTGGCTGTTCCGATGGCAGGATCCGGGGCTTGCCTTCGATGTAGCCCTTCATCTTGGGACGCTGTTGGCGCTGTTGGTCTATTACTGGCGCGAATGGCTCGATATGGGACTGTCGCTGGCCGCCGGCAACCGCCTCCCGCGCCGCCTGTTGTTTCTATTGATAGTCGCCTCAGTTCCCGGCGCCATCATCGGCGTCCTGCTGGAGAAACAAGCCGAGACGAGCTTCCGCGATCCGCGGCTGATCGCGGCCACGATGGCATCTCTTGGGCTGTTTTTATGGGTTGCCGATTGGTATGGCTCGAAAAAACGCACCATAGATCACCTCACTTTCCTCGACGCCCTCCTCATCGGGCTAAGCCAGGCGTTCGCGATTATCCCCGGCGTCTCGCGCTCGGGCGCCACGATTACGACAGCCCGCCTCCTCAGCATCGATCGCGCCGACGCCGCCAATTTTTCGTTCCTGATGGCGACCCCAATTATCGCCGGCGCCGGGATGCTCGAGGCGCGCAAGCTTTTCCACACGGGCCTCGCCGCCCAGCTCGGATGGGGCTTTGCGGCCTCGACCGTTTTCAGTTTGCTCGCGATCGTTGGCCTGCTGCGCTTCTTACGAACCCACACCTACAGCCCCTTCGCGATTTATCGAATCGTGCTGGCCGTGATTGTCATCGCCGTCGCCGTGGCGCGGTTGTAATCGATGCCAGCCGGCATCTCGGCTACGCCGGTGCCCCCGGTCGCCAACGAAAACGCCATGGCCCGTCGCGCCCGAGCCTTTCAGGTCGGCCTGACGCTCTGCATCATCAACACGATCATCGGCGCCGGCCAGCCCGTGATCACGCGATGGGGTGCGGTACATCTCGATCCGCTGCTCTTCTGCACCGGGGCCTGCGTGTTCGCCTCGATTTGCACAATTCCGCTTCTCCAATTCAGCGGCGAGTTGAGATTGATCGTGGACCCGCGCTATCGCGTGCGATTGTTCATGATGGGGATGGCGGGAACCGTGATGACGAGCCTCACCCTCACCTTCGGACTTACCCGCATCAGCGCTGTCGCCGGTGTGCTGCTGCTGCAAACCGAGCCGGTCTATTCGCTGGTTCTATCGACGATCTTCGTCGCCGAGCGCCCGTCTGCGCGCCAGATGCTGGCGACCGCCATCATCCTTGTCGGCATCGGTTCGGTGTTCGGCGCCGGCGGCGCATTTTCACCGCTCTGGGCCGCGGCCATCATCTTCTTGACTCCTCTATTTTGGCAGATTTCGCACGTGATCGGTCTGAAGGTGATGCCTCCGTTGACACCGACCTCGGTCGCCGGCGGACGATTTTTCTATGCGTCGATTGTTCTGACCGCAATGCTGCTGATATTCCGCCGCGACTCGCTGGTGCAACTCGCCGATCTGACTTCGCTCAGCGTGATCGCCGTGACCGGCTTTTTTATCTATTTTCTGAGCGCGGTCACCTGGTACGGCGCCATCAACCGGCTGTCCTTGGCGTGGAGCACGGCGCTGGTCGTGCCCGGAATCCCGATACTTTCGATTCTGTTCGCGGTGATGTTTCTCGGTGAGCGCGCGACTGCCCGCGAGGTCGTCGGTATTCTCATTTCGGTCGGCGGCGTGCTGGCTCTCGTCCTCGGCGCCGATCCGCATCGCAAGCAACCTGTTTCCGAAGCCGCGGAGGCGATCCACGAACCACTGATCTGATTCCCGCTTGTCCTAATCCCCACCCTTACCCTATCTAACAGGGCCCTTCGGGTAATCAGGGTAAACTCCGCCCGCATCTTTGTTTTAACATTGGCTGCAGGGGTCACCCCTAGCCGTGGCGACGGCAGCGCAGTATTAGGCCATTGGCAGGGGCCTCGCGCACTCTTCCATCGCGTAGTCGCGAAAAGATGCGCTGCGCAGATTTTCGCGTTTTCTCACTACTGGGTGCAGGGGTCACCCCTGCCCAAGGAGGTGCGGAACCCACGGTGGGTTCCGCATTTAATAAAGTGATCTACCCTTCCCCCGCGCCCGCCGGCCCCTGCGCATTTGACTCTACGACTCCCCTGGTCTTAAGTGACCCACAGATGCTGCCGCTCGAACTTGCGCGCGAACAGAAAACAGAAATTCAACGCGAGGAATTCTTCATGGCCCGAATTGTCAGACACGAAAAGAACGCGCCCTACGAGGTCGCGGAAGGCACCGAGTTGCCGGTCTATATCTGCGCGTGCGGACTCTCGAAGAACAAGCCCTTTTGCGACGGCTCGCACAAGAAAACGCGCGACGAAAATCCCGCCGACGTTTACCTTTACGACGACATCGGCCGCGCTCGCCTCAAGACCGAATACTAGTTTTCTGTTGCTCCGGGACCGCTCCCTCGCCCGTTATTTCACGGGAGAGGTCAGGTGAGGGTGCAGCCAACGCATGACACACAGTCCCGCTCCGCTCTTGTGTCATTCTGAGCGCAAGCCGCTGCAGCGAAGAATCTCGAAGGACGCTCCGGCATCCGGTGTCGGTAACGCAAGTACAAATTGAAACTCCCTGAAGAGATTACGCGCGCCGGTTCCGAGAGTGCTTTCATCCCCGCGGGTGAAGCGCCCCGCGATCCCGCCGCCGCGCCGGATTGGCTCCAGCATATCGCCGAGCCACGTTACGCATGGCCGATACTTTTGATTTTCGGAGTCGCGCTCTATCTCGTAAATCTCGGCGGCTATCCGCTTTACACCAAGGGCGAGCCGCGCGAGGCCGTCACCGTCTTCGACATCGTCCACGGCGGCGGCGTGATTCTCCCACAGCGCGCAGGCGTCGAAATTCCCTCCAAGCCGCTGCTGATGCACTGGATGGCCGCGCTGGTCTCTCTCGTCGCCGGCGGCGTAAACGAATTCGCCGTGCGGCTGCCGTCAGCCGGGCTCGCCATCGCCGGCGTGATCGTTTGCTACTTCTATGTGCGCCGCCTGTTCGACGACGTGACCGCACTGATCGCGGCGCTCATCCTCGGCACCACGTTTCAATACCTGCAAGCGGGGACCGGCGCCCGCGTTGACATGACGCTGACCTTCTTCATGGAGGTCGCGTTCTTCGAATTCATTCTCATGGCTGAGGGGCTGACGCGCAGGCGGATGCTGCTCTACGTCGCAATCGCGCTCGCCATTTTGACCAAGGGCCCCATCGGGTTGATTCTTCCGGGGCTGGTCGCCGTGATTTGGATTGCCGCGGAGAAACGATGGAACCTGTTGCGCGCAATGAGTCTCGTGCGTGGTGCGATCGTCGTGCTGGTGCTTGCCGGAGGATGGTACCTGGCGGCGCTGATCGAAGGCGGCCCGGATTTTTTCCGCAAGCAGATCCTCGCCGAAAATCTGCTCCGCTTCGCCGGCGGCGCCGATTTCCACGAGGGCCACATCCATCCCTTCTACTATATGGAACTCGCTCTGCTCGCCGGCTTCATGCCGTGGACGATCTTGCTGCCGATCGCCGGCGTCCAGGCCGCGCGCGCGCCGCGCGCACTCGATCCGCGCCTGAAATACATCATCGTCTGGTTCGCCGCGGTGCTGATCTTTTACAACCTGCCGCAGAGCAAGCGCGGCGTGTACCTGCTCTGCATGTATCCCGCTTTTGCCACCCTGCTCGCGATCTATGTCCGCGAGGCTGTCGTGCGTCCTGAGCCGGCGCGCGCCTGTGTCCACTGGATCGCGCGATTGTCCGGTCTCGCGATGCTGATCCTCGGCGGCGCCGGCTTGATTGCGCTCGCGCTGCTCGTCGCGAGGCCGCAGGCGTTCGCCGGCCTGCTGCAAGCGGCGGGCATTCGCGCACCCGCTTTCCCGCGCATCTTGACCTCGACCATTGCCGAGAATCGCGTGCTGGACCTCGCGATCCCGCTCGCGGTCGTCGCCCTCGGCGTCCTTATGATCTTCACCCGTCCGCGGATCGAGCAAATGGTGCTCGCGATTGCGGCTGCGATGGTATTCACCACCGTTGCGGTCAACGTTGTCGTCGTACCGGCCATCGCCAACACGCTCTCGCTGAGGGACTTCACCGATCACGCCATGAAAATCGTGGGCGACAGTACCCTCGGCTACCTGGGCGCGCTCAACTACGACGTCGCCTTCTACAGCCGCCGCACAATTCCGATCGTCTCGCAAAAAACTCCGCAGATGCCCGAGTACCTGATCGCCTGGCGCGCTCTCTTCACCGCGCTTCCCGCGTCAAGGCAGCACCGCTTCGACATCGTGATAACCAGCAACCCGACCTCGCTCGACGGCACCGACGAGATGCTACTCCTTCGCCAGCGCGCAGGTTCTCCGGATGGGCCGTCCAAAAAACCCTCCGACAGCTACATCGAAGCAGGAATTTTTACGACATGGTCTCTCTTCGAATCTCGCCGACCGCCGCGACCAGCCGCGGCAGCACCTCCGCCGAGCCGCCGCGCAAGCTCACGTCGCAATAGTGCGTGATCTCCGACTCGTAGAGGTTCACTTCGATTAGTATTCCGCCGCGCTGCTTCACTTCGAGCGCGAATCCCGCTGCCGGATAAACCGTCGCCGAGGTACCGGCCACGATCACCAGGTCCGCCTTCGCCGAATGCTCCGCGCACAGGTTCAGCAGGTCCGTCGGAATCGGCTCGCCAAAGGAAACCGTGTCCGATTTCAACAATCCTCCGCATCGCGGACAGGCCGGCGGCAGCTGCTCCAGACTGATCGCGTCGCGATGAAACCGCGTCGCGCAATCGAGGCATCGAATCAAAGTCCAGTTGCCATGGATTTCCGCGAGCGCTTTCTGCCCGGCCTGCCGGTGCAGGTCATCGACATTCTGCGTAATCACGAAACGCAGCACTCCCAATTCTTCCATCTCTACCAGCGCGAGATGGCCCGGATTGGGCCTGGCAACCGCAAGCGGCTTGAAAAGTTCGTCGTTGCGTTTGCTGAGCCGCTCTTCCCACGCTTTTTTCGGATCGGCCATGAAGCGCTGAAAGCCGTTCATCGGCGGCTCGCCGTACTTGGTCCACAGCCCGCCCGGCCCGCGAAACGGCGGGATTCCGCTCTCGACGGACATCCCCGCGCCGGTGAGCGCGATCGCATACCGCGCCGCCAGGATCATTTTCGCGCCTTCGCGAATTTCCTCGTCGCTCGCTCTCGCGGCTTGCCTTTGCCATCGGGAACCCGCCCTCCACGCGCATTTTTCACATAGTCAGCCGGCCTCAACTGACTACGCATGAAATAAAAGTGAACGCGTACACCGCCAGCCCTGCGGCCTCGGCTCGAATAGTCAATCCGCCAGACACAACCGACTCGTTGGCGACGACACTGTACATCCGCGGCCGGTCCACCGTGATATATCCCCGCTTGCCGCCGAGCTTCACGTCGTCGCCTGCCTGCTGCGCGCCCTCCAGCGCGATCTCCGCGCGCACGCTCGCGCCCGCCACCGGCGCCATCACCAGGTTCACATCCTTGGCCGTGTACCTGAGCGAAATCGCCGCACCCGGCGCCTCGCTCCGCGCGCTCTCCTGCTCGATGCGCCATATCCCGGCGAGATAACTCATGCCTTCCACGTGCGGCCCGATGTCGCGATAGTCGTGCGACCGGTCGCGAACCATGCCCCCGGGATTCCCGAGCTCGCCGCGCGCGTATCCGAGATACAATTCCGGCGTGACGCGATAGCAGACCGCGCCGGGACGGTCGCTGTCGCGCACCGGCGCCATCGGCGGCGGCAGACTCGCGCCCGGATTCAGTTCGCGGATCAAACCCTGAATAGCTACTTCGGTTTCCTGATACTCTCCTTCGCCGAAATGGTAATAGCGAATCCGCCCCTTCGCATCGATTAGGAATTTGGCCGGCCAGAACCGATTCGAGTACGCGCGCCAGATTGCGTATTCGTTGTCGAGCACGATTGGGTATTCCAGGCCGAATCGCGCCGCCGAATCCGCCACCTGCGATCCCTCCCGCGCAAAAGAAAACTCCGGCGCATGCACGCCGACAATTACCAGCCCGCTATCCGCGTATCGCTTATTCCATGCCACTACGTACGGCAGCGTCCGGATGCAATTGATGCAGGTGTAGTCCCAGAAATCGACCAGCACGACGGCCTTGTCGCGTAGCGCCTTGAGGCTGACCGGGCCGTGCTGAATCCATTGCCCGCCATCCAGTTCGGGCGCCAATACGGTTTCGGACATTTGCGGCATCTCGATCTCCTGGCAATCTCGCCGGTGGCGGGGTGGTTGCGCCGATGGCCCGGAGCGTACCACAGCCCCGGTTTCAGCTCTAAATGGATTTGACGGCGTTACGCAGTGTAAGAGTTACAGGCTGGCGGCGAACTGCTCGATTACGCGCGCGACCGCTTCGGGCCGCTCGAGGATCACATGATGATGCGCGTCGGCAATCGTCACCAGCCGCGCCTTCGGATTCGCCGCGCGCGCATGCTCCAAGCCCTCCGCGGTCATGATGCGACTGTGCTCGGCGCGCACCAGCATCATGGGAATCCTGATTTCCTTGATCGTCTCGAGCACCGACATCCGGTCGCCGCCGAGGAAACACTCGCGATCGAACTTGAGCGTCCAGCGGCCTTCATCCGTGCGCGCCAGGCTTTTTTCGGCGATCTCATGCAGCACATCGACCGCGATTCCGCCCTCGCGCGGCATCAGCCGAAAGCGCGCCTTCGCGGTTGCGAGATCGGGATAGGTCACCACCGGGATTGATTTCAGCCGCTGCAGATATCGATCCCGCCCGCGAGTCGAGGTGACCGGGACGTCGATCGCGATCGCGCCGCGCGCGCTGTCCGGATGAGTCCGCGCGAATGCCAGCACGTTCATCCCACCCATGCTGTGACCGACGACCACCGGCTTTTCCGCATTGGCCGTCGCGTGCGCGACGAACCTCGCGATGTCGTTTGCGTAATCGATCGGCGAGTACGCCGCCGGCCGCGCCCACTGGCTGTCGCCATGGCCGCGCTGGTCGAGCGCGAGCAGCCGGTAGTCCGCCGCAATCACGCGCGCCACCGGTTCCCACCACCACGCATTGGCAGAGTTGCCGTGCAGCAGGATGACAGTACGCGGCGCGTGCGGATTCCACTCCAGGTAATGGAGCCGCGGAGAGCCTTCGAGCAGATGGCTGCGCGGGGCGGTCATTTCAAACCGTCCACGAAATCCCGGATTGTTTCGATCAGCGCCGCGGGATTGTCCAGCATGACGTGATGATACGAATCATCGATCTCCACCAGCCGGCCATTGGCAAGCTGCGCGACCATTTTTTTTGCGAGCTCGCGATCCAGCAACGGACTCTTTGCGATCTTCACGATCAGCGCGGGGCATGCGATGCGATGCAGCGACTTCCACACCCGCGACGGTTCGCGGATCATCGTGCGCCGATCGAGCTTGTGCGTCCATCCGCCGTCAGCGTGCTGCTTGAAGCTGCGGCGCGCGACGTGCTCGAGGATTTCCTTTTTCGCCAGGGTCTCGCGCGGCAGGACCCTGAAATTGCGCGCCGCCTCGTCGAGCGAATCGAATCGGCGCGCCGGCTTTTCCGCGATCGACTGCAGGAATTCGAGCGCGCGCTCCGGGTAGTCGGGCGGCGGATCGATCGCCACCATCGCGCGCAATTTTTCGCTGTGCTCGGCCGCGTATGCGAGCACGTTATGCGCGCCCATCGAGTGGCCGACCAGGATCGGCGCGCCGAATCCCCACCCGCCGATCACTTGATCCAAATCCGACACGTAATGACGCGAGCCATACGCCCATTCATCGGCCCATTGGCTTTCGCCATGCCCGCGTTGATCGAGCGCCAGCACGTGAAAATCGCCGACGAAGGCCGGCGCGACAAAGTCCCACCAATGCGCGTGCGCGGAACCGCCATGCAGAAACAGGATCGGCGGCTTGCCCTCGCCTCCGTAATCAAGGCAATTCAGCGCGAGCCCGTTGGCAATGAAACGATGCGCCTTCATCGGTCGCCCGGAATTTCTTTTCTCATCTCGAAGCCGCTGCCGCCCGCGCAGACATGATACCTTTGCAGCGCGCGCCTTTCATGCCACCATTTAGCTGCCAGTTCACACCTGAAGCCATGCGAGATCGAACCGCGCTGAAACCATTGACGCTCGTCGCCGCACTGATGCTTGCGCTGGCGTCCATGGCTTTTCCGGCGCGCGCCCAGGATGCCAACGCGGCCAAGGCCCGCGGCTCGTCAATGCCGCAATCAAAATGACCGACAGCGACGCCGCCGTAAAACTGCTCTGGCAGGCCACCGAAATCGATCCCACGCTCGACGACGCCTACGTTTATCTCGGTGTCTATTACAACTCGCGCTCCGACTTCGCCAACGTCGTCAAGGTTTATCAAAAGCTCATCAAGTATCAGCCCAATCAGGTCAGCGCCTATCTGAATATCGGCGAGGCGTACATGTCGTTTTCCCCGCCCAGGACCGACGACGCATTGGTTTATTATCGCAAGGGGTACGCGCTCAACCCCAAGAACACTTTCGCCGCGCTCAGAATCGGCGAGCTACTCGCGCAGACCGGCCAGCGCGACGAAGCGCTCAAGTATCTGAGAATCGCGCTGGGCGACAGCGCCAAAAATCCCACCGTCGCATCGGAAGCTGAAAAAACTCTCAAGCAGATGGGCGCGCTGTGACAAGGGCGGCCACGATTGGGCGCCGATTGTTGAGGCGCCGGATTGCGCGTCCGTCGATGGTTTCGGCGATGTTTCCGCGCGCAGGGCCGAAGTTCATTTCGTCGATACGATAAACCCGTGGAGCAAGTCGGCGATCTCATCGGGCTTATCCTCCTGCAGAAAATGGCCCGCGTCCGTGATAGTCACATGCTTTTGTCCCTTGGCCCCCGGAACGCGCTGCTGAAAGATGAGCTCGCCTCCTTTCGTCACCGGGTCCGAATCGCTGAACGCGGTCAGAAACGGCTTGGTGAACCGCTCCAGGACTTTCCACGCGGCCTTGTTCTCGGCGACCGAGCCGTGTTGCGGCGTAATCGGGACCAGGGCAGGAAAGCGGCGCGCACCCGCCTTGAAGGATTCATCCGGGAACGGCGCTTCGTAGGCGGCCTTTTCGGCCTCGCTCAGGGCGCGGCGGCATCCCATGCTCAAAATCTGCCCGATCGGCAAGACGGGCGCGCTCTGGCTGAATTCGAGCCATGCCTTGAACCCGTCGCTGAAACCCTCGCCGGTCGGCAGCCCGGTATTGGCGACCACCACGCGCGCGAATCTCTCTGGAAACGCAGCCACCAGCCGCAGCCCAATCAAGCCGCCCCAGTCCTGGCAGAAGAGCGTAATGCCCGACAGGCGCGTGGCAGCCAGCCAATCGCTCATCCATCGCACGTGCCGTTCGTAGGTGTGATCGGATTGATCGGCGGGTTTGTCCGTACGGCCGAAACCCACCAGGTCCGGCGCGACCGCGCGATGGCCGCGCGCGGCGAGACTGGCGACTATGCGCCGATAGAGGAACGACCACGACGGCTCGCCATGCATGAGCAGCACGGGACCAGCGCCGGGCGGACCTTCGTCGAGATAGTGGATGCGCACGGCGGTCCCGTCGGGGTCCATGACTTCGCAATAATGCGCGGTGAATGCGAAGTCGGGAAGATTGGCAAATCGCGCGTCGGGAGTTCTTAAGATCTTCAAAGGATGCCTCGCTTGGAATGCAGGGGTGACCCCTGCACCCAGTATTAAGGCCGCCGCCGTTGGCGGGCGCGGCCCCTGCCAACGGGTTAATACTGCACTGCCGTCGCCACGGCCAGGGGCGACCCGCGCGCCCAATGTTAAAACAAATCGGCACCGCCGCGGGATGCGGGCGGAGTTTGCCCTGCCAGGAGGGCGGATGGGCGGGCGCTTAGTTCTGCGGTGGGGGCGGGGGCTGCGGAGGCGCCGGCGGAGGCGCGCCCTCTTCGAGCGGCATCCGGTCGCCACCATCGCCGCCGCCGTGGCCATGATGCGTCCACGGGTGCGTGAAGTCGCGATCGAATATCTTCTGCTGCTCGGTCGTCAGCACGCCACGAACCTCGCCGATTCCACCCCAGAACAGCTGATGGCGCCGATGGTAAAAATCCTGCCGCGCCTGCATCACTTTGACCCGCGTATCGCGCAGGATGTCGCCGATGCGGCCGCGTTGGGCCGGCGTCAGGTTGAGCTCGTGATCCATTCGCTCGATCAACCCGCCTCCCGGCACTCGCAGGTAATGATACCGATACGCCAGCGTGCTGAGCGCGAAACCAAGCAGAAGGCACGAGACTCCCAGCAGCAAGCCGGGCAGGATATTCGACTTAGCTGGCAAGGTCGCTCTCTGTCATCGGCATCTCGGGCGCCAATGGATCGACTGCGGTTTCGGAATTCATACTCGCGTCGGGTATCGATAGCGCCTCATTCAAAGACTCGTTCGGCGTCCGCGTCGAAAGATACGCAGTGCTGGCCGCGAATACAAAGATCGCCGCCGCCGCCGACATCGCCAGCCATCGATTAGGCTGCCGCGACAACGCAACCTCGCGCGACACCGATGCGAATCGCCGCGGCCTGTCCGCCAGCGAGAACTCGCGCCGCGCCGGGCGCGATATGCGAGCCGCATCCCGTTCCATCTCGCCGTGCAGCACCGGCGCGGTCAGCGCGAAGACGCGAAACGCATAATCGCACTTCTCGCATCCCTTCAGATGGGCCAGCAACTCGGCCCGCCGCTCGGCCGCCGCGGTCTTGCGCCACAGCGCGGAAAATTCCTGTCGTGCTTCAAAACAATTCATGATTGCAACCTGTTGCGGCCCGCCGCGAGCATCCGCTCCGCCTGCTTGCGAAGCGCCTGCCGGGCGCGGAACGCGCGTATTTTTACCTTGGCCTCACTCCATCCAAGCGTCTCGGCGATTTCGCTGACGCTCATGTCTTCGCTCTCCTTGAGCACCATCACCATCCGGTCCTCGGCCTTGAGCGTGTCGAGCAGGCGATGCGCCAAATCGTAAGCTTCGCGCCGCTCTTCGGCTTCACCGACGAGATCCTCTGGCGACGCGACGTTCGCCGTCTGCATCCATTGCACTTCCGGCGCGCTGAAGTCTCCGACCAGTTCCTCGGGACGCCGGCGGCGCCGGCGCAGCTCGTCGTAACACAGGTTCACCACGATCGCGCGCAGCCATCCGCCAAACGGCATCTCGGCCCGATACGTCGCCAGCGCGGTGAAGGCGCGGATAAAACTTTCCTGCGCGATATCTCGCGCCATCTCCTCGTCCGAGAAAAAACGCCGGCATAAACGTTCCACTCGCGGCCGATGCCGCCCCGCGAGCTCGGTGAAGGCGCCGCTATCCCCGCCGAGGACTTCGGCTATCAGTTCCTCGTCGGGTTTGGCGCTCAATCTCCACCCTGCCCTGCTACGCGCCGGGAGACCCAACATAACTGTTTATTAATACGCATTATCCCGCCGATGGTTACACGGTTTCCGGCCGTGACTGCAACCCAGACCGGCTCGACGAAGCAGCGGCTGTGCGCGTGCCTTTGAATCGCCCAGCGCTTACCATGTCGGTTCGGGTCGCGTAGATTCGCGGTGTCATCGTGCGGAGGTCCCAATGGCGGCGGAGCGCAAGGGTTCAATCGAGATCTTCAAGGTGGCCGGCATCCAGGTCGCCATCGACTATTCCTGGCTGGTCATCTTCGCGCTGATCCTGTGGTCACTGGCCTCGGGATATTTCCCCGGGCAGTATCCCGGTCATTCGACCGGGAGTTACTGGCTGGTGGGACTGGTCGCGACCATCCTGTTCTTTGGCTCGGTGCTCGGGCATGAGCTGTGCCACGCCGCGATGGGTAACCGGCTCGGCGAGGAGGTGCACCGGATCACGCTGTTCATCTTCGGTGGAATGGCGGAGCTGGAGCACGAGCCCAAGAGCGGGATCGACGAGCTTAAGATCGCCGCGGTGGGTCCGCTCAGCTCGCTGGTGATGGCGGCGAATCTTCTGGCTGATCACCCTCGGGATCGGCGCGGCTCCGGCGACGGTGCTGTGGAGAGCGCTCTTCTCCTATCTCGCCTTTATCAATCTCGCGCTCGCACTGTTCAACCTGCTGCCCGGATTTCCGCTCGACGGAGGGCGCCTGCTGCGCGCCGCGTTGTGGATGCGATGGGGGGATCTGCGCCGCGCGACGGCAGCGGCGGCCGATTGGGGCAACACGATCGCGTGGGGACTGATCGCGTTGGGCGCGATGGAGATCTTCGCCGGCGCGCTGGTCGGCGGGATGTGGCTGATATTCATCGGGCTGTTTCTGCGCAGCGCCGCGTCCTCGGGCTACCAGAACATGATCGTCGAGCAGGCGCTGTCCGGCGCGCGCGTGGGCGAGATTATGGTGCGCGATCCGATCGTGCTCGGCCCCGATGAAACGGTAGCCGATGCCATCGAGAACTATTTCCTGCGCTACGGTTTCGGCGGCTTTCCGGTCGCCGCGGATGGAAAAGCACTGGGCGTGGTGACGCTTGCGCAGGTGCGCGAGTGTCCCGCGTCCGAGCGCGCCAGCAGGCGCATCGGTCAGATTATGCGGCCCGCCGAGGGGACAATCGAGATAGCACCCGGCGCCGGCGTCATCGATGCGATCCGGCAGATGGCAGCGGCGGATATCGGACGGCTGCTGGTGGTCGAGCAGGGGGTGCTGGTCGGGCTCATCACGCGTACCGGCGTAACGCGCTACGTGCACGCCAAGACGCAGCTCTCAGCACCCGCCCGCCCGGCAAATTAACGCGTCCCGCTGTGTCGGGCGCCTGAAGGGTGCCGATAGCGCCGGCGGCGCAGCCAGGCCGCGTGCCAACGAAATATAACTTGACGCCTGTCGCGCGACAGGCGATTATAAGTTTAGATGGGTATTCGCTCGATTCGGCATCGAGGTTTGAGACGGCTGTACAGAAGCGGGGCCGGCCGGGATCTTCCAGCGGCCCTGCTGGCGAAAATCTCCGACATTCTGCTGGCGATCGACGAGGCGGCACACCCGGATGAAGTTGGATTATTCCCAGGCTGGCGACTGCATCCGCTGAAGGGGGAACTGAAAGGATTTTGGAGCGTGACTGTGAGCGGAAACTGGCGGGTGATCTTTCGGTTTGAGAAAGGTGACGCATTCGATCTTGATTTTGTGGATTATCATTGAAGGAGACATTGGAAATTATGGCGATGAAGAATCCACCGCATGTCGGCGGCTTAATCCGCCGCGAGGTGATCGAGCCGCTCGGACTGACAGTGACCGGGGCGGCGAAGGTCCTCGGTGTCGGGCGGCAGGCGCTTTCGAGCCTGCTGAACGGGAAAGCGGCGCTTACGAGTGAGATGGGCTTGAGGGTGGAGAAGGCGTTTGGGCCGAAGATGGAACACCTGATGCGAATGCAGCTTGCTTTCGATTTGGCTCAGGCGCGCACAGCGGAGCGCGGGGTCTGCGTAAAGCGATACGTTGGCAAAAGAGCGGGGATCGCCCGGGGTGGTCCAGAAAACAAGGCGCGCACCGTATCCACGGCGTAGTCCTGCCCCCGCAGCTACGCGGCTAGTTACTGGCTCCCAGTGAAGCGATCTGGTGGCGCAGCAGGGAGATTTCATCCCCGCGGGGGCGGGGGGAGGCCGGCGCGCGCCAGATCAGCGGGCGTGTCCAAATCGAGATTGATTCCCGGATCGTCCAGGTCAACGTAGGCCACCCGCGACGCATCGGCATTCACCACGAAACGCGCGCCCTCCTTTTCAGGGGCGCAAAGGAGTTCGGCGAATAGCGCGCGATCGAAAATCACCGGATGGCCGCGGCGGCCGTCGTGGTGCGCGATCACGATCGGCTTGCCCGTTCGATTGTACGAATCGACGACCGCTCGGAACGTTTCGACCCGGACCATCGGATGGTCCCCGAGATGGACAATCGACGCCCGCCGAATCCGGCTGAATGACACCGAGGCCGACCTTCAGCGACGACAGTTGCCCGCGCGAATAGTTCGGATTCTCGGCGATCGCGATCCGCGCGTCGCGCGGGATCGCGGCCCGCACGCGCTCGCGATGCGCCCCGATCACAATCACCAGCCGCGGCACGACCGCGAGCATCGTCTCTGCTATCTGCTCGATAAAGGTCCGCCCGCCGACCTTGAGGAGCGGCTTCGGATAGCCCATCCGGCGCGACTCGCCTGCCGCCAGGATGATTCCCTCGAGCTGCCGTTTCATCGTGTCTAATTCAGAGGCCGGGGGCCGCATCGATGCGGGCTACTTCGAGCGTTTGAGGAGGCCGGAACGCACGCCGAGCGTGAAATCGTCGCGCTCGCCGGTGCGGCGCTCGCGAATAATCTCCGCGATGATCGAGATCGCAATCTCCTCGGGCGTCTCGCCGCCGATCGCGACACCGAGCGGCGCATGAACGTCGCCGAGCCGCTCCATCGGAACCCCGCTCTCGCCGATTCTCTCGAGCGTGGCCTTCACCCGGCGGCGCGAACCGATCATCCCGACGAATCCGCACGGCTGCATCAGCGCCGCGCGCACAACTTCCTCGTCGAAAGAATGACCGCGCGTGACGGAAACCAGATAGCAGTGACCGTCGAGCGCGAGCGAGTCGATCGCGACCTTGAAAGGCTTGACGATTATTTCGTCGGCATCGGGGAACCGCTCGCGATTCGCAAACGATGCGCGATCGTCGATCACCGTGACGTGAAACCCGAGCATCGCTCCAAGCACGCACAACGGCGCCGCGATATGGCCCGCGCCGACGATTATCAGCCGCTGCGCGCCAACGATCGGATCGACGAACAGGCGCACGCCGCCTTTGGGTTCGAGATGCGTGACAGGATGAAGCCCGCCGGCGCCATCGAGTTCGAGCAAGGTGGGAATCGCGTCGTCCGTTCGCTCGGCGATTTGCGCGAATGCCGCCGCGGGCAGATCGATCGGTCCCGCATCTCGCGCGCCCGCATCGCGCCGATCTATAAACGTCCGCGACCCGGCCGGCATTTCGCTTCGTGAACCCGGATCGACAACCGTTAGCAGTGCGCCGGGAGCATTGTGACCGGCGGCGTCGGCCAGCTTGCGCGCGATTTCCAGATCGCGGGCCGGGGACCACAGATCGACGAAGACGTCCATTACTCCGCCGCAGGTACCGATCTCGGGCTGGTCGAAATCGCCGGTGAGATCGACTTCCGCAAGCCGCGCACCGCGCTCGTTGTTTTCTTCAAGTAATACACGAGCTTTTCGAAAGACCTCGGCTTCGCCGCATCCGCCGCCGATGGTGCCGAACTGGCCGTCCTGCGCGGACGATCATCTTGGCGCCGACTTCACGCGGCGTAGAGCCGCGAACGTTCACCACCGTCGCCAGCGCAAATGGCTGCCCGCGCTCGAGCGTGCGCAACGCCTCAGCCCAGATTTGATCCGAACCACTCATTTGGGAACCCGCGATTAGAACTTACCAGAACCTGCACTCGCGATGAATGCGGTCGCCGGCGTCAGTCGGAGAGCTCGCGCAGATGACGGAGAATCTGGCGGGCATGGAGCAGACTGTCCTCGGCGGACTTGTAATCGCCGGATTTGATTGCCGCCTCGCCCTGCTGTTCGAGCTGGTTCGCGTCGAAGAGCTGCTTGCGCTCGACGGGGTCGGTGGGCCCGCTGTCGCGCACGTGCGCAAGCTCGAGTGCCACCTGCCGCTCGAGCTCGACCAGGTCCCGCGGCGGAGACGCGGCCATCGCCGGGAATACGCCAACCAAAGTTGCGATTGCGGCAATCGCCGCGAAGAGTCGCGCGCCCGTCCTCATCGAGACGGAATTGTTATTGAATCGATCGAGGTTTTCCAGCGGTGGGTAGTGAGCAGGGGTGACCCCTGCACCGCAGGGCTGAGCCCTGCACCCAGTATTAAGGCCGCGCTCCGCTGGCGGCGGCATGAAGGAAGAATCACCTGCGCGGTGGGCGGCAGGGGCTGCGGCCCCTGCACCCGCAGTGAGAAGACGCGAAAATCTGCGCAGCGCATCTTTTCGCGACTACGCGACGGAAGAGTTGGCGGGCGCGGCCCCTGCCAACGGCTTAATACTGCGCAGCCGGGAGCAAGGGGCGCCACGAGTGGCTAAGGGGTCGTATCTTCTGCCACCGTACAGGAAATGCTTCCATCCGGACCGGGAGCCTGGGTGCATGTGCACAGACACTCATTGATATCCGGAAGTGGCGGTCCGTCGAGCTGTAGCGCAAGGAATTTCGGGACTCCGGTTGCGGCTCCAACGGAGAGGGTGGTTCCGTTAGCGGTGGGGTTAAGCACGCTGCAGGATGCACAGGCGCTCGCGTCACATCTGCTTCCTTTGGGTGCCGTCGGATGGTACGGGCCGAACACCTGATATCCGAGGCTATCCGAGCTGCCTGGCGTCGAGCCAGATGAGATCGGGCAGGAGCAAATGATCTCATCATCGTGGAGCCGGCCAGCGAAGCCCGGGAACTTTTGACCCGTACTGCTCTTGAAGCAAATGCCACCGTCACATTGGCCATAGGCTACCGGCGCAGTCACCCCACTCCCGGCGTCAGCCGATCCAGGGCAGGTGTAAACGGCCGCGCGACCACCTTTCGTCACATCATCCGGGAGGCTGAAGGTGCTCGCCATATAACCATTCGTCTTGCCCTGCCGGTTCAGATCACAGACATCTTGCTCGCCGACGGGACTTGAGTAGCTGAGCTGGAGACTGATGCTGTCACCTCGCAAGATATCGCACTTGCAATAAGCGACTCCGTCATAAACGAAGCAACTCGCCGCGGCGCAGAGCGCGTACGGCTGCTTTTTGCAAATCACGAAGGGCGGCTCCGGATCGACCGACGGATCGAGGTGGAAGCCGAACGCTGATACCGCGGTGAAGAGTTGGACGGCCACCATGACAGACGTAACTTTAAGGAACCAACGCATAATCTTAGACATGGTGCTGGACGGATAGCCGGTGCGGATTATCGGCGATCCCATAGCGAATGAGCATCCGGTAGAGCGTCGAGCGCGAAACGCCGAGCAGGCCGGCGGCGCGCCGCCGATTTCCCTCGGTCTCTTCGAGCGAACGCATCAGGGTCTTCTTGACCACGTCATCGAGCAGGAACCCCGGCGGCTCGCGGTCGAAATCTATGCTGGGCAAGCGGTGCGCGACAGGCGCGGCCGGGTGGCCGCTGGCGGACGATTGCTCGTGCGGGTACAACAACTCGGCGCCGGTTCCATCAACGATCTGCTTGGGGAGATCGGATACGCCGATGTTGTTGCTCTCGCTTAAAATCACCGCGCTTTCGATCGCATTGGAGAGTTCGCGGACATTTCCCGGCCATTGATATGCACAGAGGATCTCGACGGCGCGACGCGAGATTTGCGAAACATTTTTGCCGAACAGACGATTGTAGTGTTCGATGAAAAACCCGATGAAGGCCGAGATGGCCTCACGCCGTTCTCGAAGGGGCGGGATAAAGATCGCCTGAGCGCTCATGCGGTAGTAGAGATCGTCGCGAAACTGGCCCGCTCTGACCATCGCGTGCAAGTCGCGATTCGTCGCGGCGACCAAACGGAGATCAACCTTGTGGGTATGCGACGATCCGACCGGCTGAACCTCGTGCGTCTCGACCGAGCGCAGCAGCTTGGGCTGGAGCCTGAGCGGCAGTTCGCCGATCTCATCAAGGAACAGCGTGCCCCCGTTGGCGGATCGGAAGTATCCCTGCGAATCCTCGCGTGCGTCGGTAAAGGCGCCGCGGACGTGGCCGAATAACTGCGACTCGGCCAACGATTCGACGAGATTGGAGCAGTTCAGCGTCACGAAGGGACCGTTTGGAACCGGACCCAGCGCGTGGAGCGCGCGCGCGACCAATTCCTTTCCGGTTCCGGACTCGCCTGAAATCAGCACCGTCGCTTTGTACGGACTCAGCTGCGATACCGACTTCAAGACCTTGCGCAACTGCGCCGATCGTACGACCATCCCACCGAGCCGGTCCGCGCTGCGCACGAGATGTTCTAACGACACCATCTCGCTTGCTTCGTTCCCGCCAGGAGCCGCTCCTGAGCCGAGATTTCCTGGCGCCGATTGAGTGTCCCCGTGCTGCACAGTGCTTCCTCTTTGGCCTGCAATAACAGGTCAACCACAAGGATTTAGAGCAAGTGACGGGCCATCGTCTCGGAGCCGGGACACTCATTGAACGGTTGTCTCTAATAGCCACAGTTGTGCGCCGCGCCGCACACGGCGCTCGATGCGACATTTCAGTGTCATCGAGCAGGTCAAAATGCGACATTGGTTCGCCACTAGAGATCGGCGCGCGTCGGCAACGCAGGCAAGTCGCGCAGGCCGCTGAGCTGGGAATCGGGCGCCAGCGCTCAGACTTCGATCACTTCGATTCGACCCGGTTCGACTCGACTCGATCTCGCAATCCGACTTAATCGTTCAATTCAACAAGCCACGGAGCTGCGCCAGCGCGGACACGCAAGTCGGATCGCCGGGTGCGAATGCGAGTGCGCCTTCGAACTCGTCGATCGCACGTTTCACCATTCCCTTGGCAGCGTAGATTCGGCCCAGGTTCATGAACGGATAATGACGCGGATCGTAACGCGGCGCGGTCTTGGCTTTTTCGAGCCACGGGACGGCCGCGTCGAGCTCACCCTTGGCGATTAGATATGCGCCGATATCGTTGTATGGATTGCCAAAGGCGGGATCGATTTCGATGGCGCGGCGACATTGCGCGATCGCGTCATCGATTCGTCCCATTCCTTCGAACGCCCATCCCCGAAATGTGTAGGCCTCGGCGGTGGGAAAGGCTTCAATCGATTTTGTGTAGAGTTCGACCGCGCGCTCGAGATCGTGGTTCAGGTGGAAGCGCATCGCCTCGTTCCATAACTCAAGCGCGCGCATCCGCGGGTCCGAGTCAGCCATGATCGATCGGATATTGCGCGGCCGCGTGCGCGTCAAGAGCGTTGCCGGTTGCATTCGGGAGGGCGCGCTCTGAAGCGGTCGCGGGCGCCCTCACGGGCGCAAACACTAGGTGTGCGAAAGCGCCCGCATGATCTGAATCATGGCGGGGCCGACGATCACACTCATCATGGCGGGCAAAATGAACAGCACGAGCGGGAAGAGAATCTTGACCGTGGTTTTTGCCGCCGCTTCTTCGGCACGCAGGCGGCGGGTGGAGCGCATCGAGTCCGAGATCGCTCGGAGCGCGGGACCGATCGACGCGCCCAGCTTTTCGCTCTGCACCAGGGTCGCGGCCAGCGGTTTGATGTCCTCGACGGCGGTGCGATCGGCGAAACTTCTCAGCGCCTGACCAAGCGTGCTGCCGGCGGCAAGCTCGGCTGACACGATCGACAGCTCGGCGCCTATTTCCTGATTTTGGCGCTGGGTTTCGGAGCCGACGATCTTGATGGCTTCGCTCAGGCCTAGCCCGGCTTCGACGCAGACCACCAGCAAATCCAAAACGTCGGAGAGTTGGCTGGCGATCAACTGCTGACGGTTTCTGGCTTTGCGGCCGATATAGTAGCCGGGGGCAAATGCGCCGATGCCAAGGCCCATCAGCATGAACATCAGCGGCTTGACGCCGTGGAAGCCCAGCGCGATGGCGACGACGAGCGCAAGGAGCGCAGTTCCTGCCGTCGATGAGAGGCGGACGAAGTGAAAGGTGCGGACGGCGCGGGGCCCGGGAAAGCCGGCGCGAACCAGGAGCTGTGCGAGCTTCTCGCGCTCGGGAGTATTTGGCGCGGGTTCGGGAAGATGCCTGGCGACCCATCGAAACAGCGAACGCGCAAAGGTACTGGACTCCATGTCCAGATTGGCGGGATTCCCATAGGCGACGCGCATCTTGACGCCGATCTCGGTGATGCGCTCGTCGAACGGACGATTAATCCCGTAGATCGCCGCGTAGATCGCCAGAGAGATCGCGCCGAACAGGAAAAACACCGTCAAGCTTGCATAGATGGCCGGCATCGCAGTTATTTCAGTACTTCACCTTCAGCAGCTTGCGAATCGAGAAGAAGGCCATGACATCGAGCACGCAGGCAACTTCGAGAATCTTTTGGCCGGTCGGATCGTAAAAGAGCGTGTCGGTGTAGCTTGGCTGGATGACGCTGAACGCAGCCAGCATCACGATCGGCAGGAAGCCGACCAGTATCCCGCTCATCTTGGATTGGGCGGTAAGCGCCTTGATTTGCTGTTGCAGGCGCTGGCGGTTGCGAACGATTTCCGAGAGCCGTCCGATAATTAGCGCCAGCGAGCTGCCGACTTCCGATTGCACCCGCACCGCGACGACCAGCAGGCGCAGATCATCCTGCGGCACGCGCTTGAGCATCTCTTCGAGCGCGCGCGGCAGCGGCAGCCCCAGCCGGCTCTGTTCGATGGCGGAGCGGAATTCGGTGGAGATCGGATCGGCGAACTCCGCGACCACGACTTGCAATCCGCGCAGCAGCGTATGGCCGGCTTCGAGTGACGATTTGATCAAGTCGAGCGCGTACGGCAGTTGCTTGGCGAATGCCTTGAGCCGCCGCTGCCTGCGCACCCGGATATAAGCTATCGGCAGGCTTGCCATAGCCGCGCCCATCGCGATCGACACGAGTTCCTTCCCCCAAATCGCCTCGCCGGCAAACAGGCCCGCCGTAAACATCAGCAGGATCACGAGCAGGACATCGACAAGGCGGGCGTAGATTCCGGCCTGCCAGAGGTTTTCCTCGAGCTTTTGGAGCAGATTGAGCCGATAGAGCCAGCTTAGAAATTCGCGTCCGGTCAGGCGGCGGCGATCGGTCTTGGTGATGTCGCCGGTCAAGGCAGCGTTGGGCCGCGACATCCGCCGCATCACGGTGCGCGTGACGCGGGGCCGATCGGGCCGCATGAACAGCAACGCGCCGGCAATCAGCACGAGGCCCGCAGCCGCAGCCGGAATCAACAGGTCGCCGAGGTTCATCGCGCGGCCATTTTGATCACCTTCGATTCGGTCTTGTATCCGGCCGTTTCGAGGCGCTGCGCGTATGCTGAACGAATGCCGGTCGATTGAAAGGCGCCGTTGATTTTTCCCGCCGCCGTGGTGTCGGCGCGGACAAACTCGAACAAGTCCTGCATCATGATCATCTCGCCTTCCATGCCGCTGATCTCGGAAATCCTCATGACTTTGCGCGAACCGTCGGACAGCCGGCTGACGTGAACGATAATGTTGACGGCAGAGGCGATCTGCTGGCGCATCGCGCGCTGCGGGATCGAGACGCCCGACAGCAGCATCATCATCTCGAGCCGGCCCAGGCATTCGCGAGGACTGTTGGCGTGGATGGTGGCGATAGAGCCGTCATGGCCGGTGGACATCGCCTGCAACATGTCGAAAACTTCCGCGCCGCGGACCTCGCCGACGACGATTCGGTCCGGGCGCATTCGCAGACAGTTCTTGACCAGGTCGCGCTGCGTGACCTCGCCGCGGCCTTCGAGATTGGCCGGCCGCGTCTCGAGCCGCACGACGTGAGGCTGTTGCAGGGAAAGCTCGGCAGAATCCTCGATCGTAACGATTCGCTCGTCCTCGGGAACGAACGCGGACAGACAATTGAGCATCGTGGTCTTGCCCGAGCCGGTGCCGCCGCAAACGATTACGTTCAGGCGCGCCCGAACAACCGCGAGCAGAAACTCAACCAGGTCCCAGGTGAGAGCCTCCTTTTCGACCAGCGCGCCGATGTCGAAGCGATGCTTGCCGAAACGCCGGATCGACAGCGCCGGCCCGTCGAGCGCCAGCGGCGGGATGATCGCGTTGATGCGCGAGCCGTCGGGCAACCGCGCATCGACCATCGGCGACGATTCGTCAACGCGCCGTCCGACGCGAGACACGATCCGATCGATGATCAGCATCAGATGCTGGTCGTCCTGGAACACGACGTCGGTGGCGTACAGCTTGCCGCGTTTTTCGACGTAAACCTGGTCGTGGCCGTTGACCAGGATGTCGTTGATTTCGTCGTCACGGAGCAAGGGCTCGAGCGGACCCAGGCCGAGCAGCTCGTTCTTAAGTTCCTCGATGAGCCGGCCGCGGTCGATGTCGGTCAGGAGGCGGCCATCTTCATTAAGAATGTCATTGATGGCGGCGGTGACTTTGACGGAGACCATCGCGGGCTCGAGGGTCTCGAGCTTGGATACGTCAATGGTCTCGAACAATTTGTTGTGAACTTTGACCTTTAAGCGCCGCGAGCTATCCGCGATCGCATCCTTGCGCCGGCGCACGGTCGCGCCGATAAGCGAGCCACCGCCGGTAGTGGCCTCTGGCGGGCGTCCGCCCCTGGTGGCATTCGACAGCCTGTCTGTCAGTCCCATCTTGCATACCTCATCGACTTCAATGCGTAACGAAGGCGGATTTGAGCCGCGACATAAATGTTTCCTGAATTGGGGCCGCTTCTGGACGCGGCATTACCAGAGCCGCGAGATCGAGCATCGCGCGCGCGACCGGAGACGACGGCGCGAGCTGGAAAAGGTCCTGCGCCTTCATCTCGATAGATTCGAAAGTCCGATCGTCGGTTGGAATCTTCGCGTAGATGGGCCTAGCGAGAGTTGCTTCGATCGCCTTCTCGGTCAACGGATGCGACGGACTATAGCGATTGAGAATGAAGCGCGGCTCGAGCGTAGTCAGGTCCAGGCGCTCGAACAGATCGATGAATCGCCATGCGGATCGCGCCGCCCCAATCGTCTGATTGATCACGTAGAACAGATGCTCCGAGCGCTCCCACGCCGCGACTCCGTTTTCGTCCACGTGGTCTCCGCAATCGACGATCACGTAGTCGAACAACTGACGAATCAGATCGAGCACCGTGCCGACCGTGAGGTCCGAAACCAGTTCGCCTTCTTCGATTCGCTTGGGCGCGGCCAGCAAATAGACCCCCGATTGATGCTTGATCAAGGCGGATTCGAGCTGGATCGAGTCGAGCTTTCGGTCCAGCCGCACCAGCGGCATGATGGTCACTTCCGGATCGAGGTTCAGAAAGACCGCCAGGCCCCCGGTCTGAAGATCGAGATCGACCAGCGCTACGCGCTGATGCAACGACTCGAGCGCCAACGCTAGGTCGGCAGCCAGCGAGGTCACCCCGACGCCGCCGATCAGGCTGGTGATGGAAATGACCACCCCACCCTCGCGGCGCTCGGTGCGCCAGCGCGCCTCACTGATTTTCAGCAAGGCGCGGGTAGCCTCTCCCGGGTCCAGCGGCATGAAGAGAATCTCGTCGGCGCCCGAGCGCAGCGCTCGCTTCATCAGACCGGCCGAGCGCGCGGAAAGCACGGCGAGCAAACTCGGGCGCGGCGAATGGAGCGACTGGCTCTGGAGAAAGCTCAGGGCAGCCTCCTCGTTGCCGTTGACCATCACCAGGGTTGCGTCGGGCGGCACGGCGACATTCTCGGAAAGATTCGCGGCGGTGGCAGTCTCGCCCTCGATGATCTCGAGTTCAGGCTCAGCCAGCGCCGCCAGCACCGTCTTGAGCTGGGTGCGCTGTTCGCCGGGAGCGCCGACCAGCATGACCTTCATCGTGCTGGGACGACCCTCATTCTTTAATCCGGCGACTGGCACTCGATCTTTCTCCTGGGTATGGGTGCCTGAAAGCCGGGAATGTTGGTGCGTACCCTCATGGCTTTCCCCCTTATTGCCACCTGCGATCGCCGGCAAAGCTCGCGGACGAAGCAGGGTTTGCGGCCGAGACGGGAGATTGCGGTGCGCCGGGCAATCCCGCAGCCGCGGGCAACTGCGGCGCCGAAACGGCAGGCGCGTCCTGCTGCACATGGAAGGAAGAACCCGCTCCCACGCCGGACTTGGCAAAGGAAATCGTTTCCGACGATTTGCCATTGCGCAGCACTTCAACTTCGATTCCAAGCGGTGTGGGTCGATGCACCGGGCGCGCGGCGAGCCCCGGCGCCAGCTGTTGCATCACGGGCAAGACCGGCGCGCCCTCATGCAAAAGCTCGCCGACTCCGATTCCTTTGGTCGCGACAATTTTGCTGTCGCTGTAGCTGCGCATCGCCAGATGCAGCATTCCCTCGTGGCTCGCCAGGGTAAGTTTTTCGGCGTCGGTCGGAGTCACCAGCAGGGTCACGACCTTCACTATTAGCGGCTGGTCCTTGACGCGCTCGATTTCCTGGCCGACCGCCAGAACCTCGATGTTCTGGAGAACGATCCGCGAGAAAGACGGCTCGCCCGGGCCAGTGCCCGAGATCGCGACCAAGATGTCCACGCGGGTGTGCGGCTCGATAAAGCCTGCGATGTCTGCGACTTCGTCGACCGGCACCGACATCGCACGCATCCCGGCCGGAATCAGCAGCGGCATCACGCCGGAGCTTTCCTGGCCCATGAACAGCTTGCTCGCGACCACCGGCTCATTGGCGAGGAACTGGCCCTTGGCAAACGAGCCAGCGACCGCCTGCGGATCGGTGAACGCGCCCTGCGGAACGCCGTCGCGCGCCCAGCGAACCAGTTTGACCGCGTCGGGCTCAAGTTTGGCGCCCAGCGGGATATCCTTTGCCGCGACTACGACTTCGACCGTATGCGCCATCGCGCGCTGCACTTCGGACTCGCGCGTTCTGATCGCGGAAAAGACCACCATCGCGGCCAGCACCGCGCCCATTCCCGCAAGGACTATGAAAACTATCGGTCGTCTCATCTATGCACCCGTTCTTGCGCGATCCGCCGGCGCGGACCGCCCCCACAAGCAGAATTCAATCGCTCACGCTCCCGTTGCGAGCTGCGCCGAACCGGGCGAAGCCGGAGCTGCCTGAAGTCATTGTTTCTCGCGCATCCACCCGTCACTTCGTCTGCAAAAAAAGCCCTGGATTTACGCGGCGGGGAACTCGGTCCCCGCCGCCTGTCCCGCGCGGGTGGTTTCGACCGCTCGGGCTTGGGGGCTGTTGCTACGCACCCTGGAGCGTCGCGGTCACGTTAGCGATGATCGTGTTGATTCCGCCTTCGAGGCCCTGGTAGGCGATGTAACCGGCTACCGCGATCGCCGCGATAATCAGCACGTACTCAGTCATCGTTTGTCCCGGCTTGCTCTCACGAACCCTAACTATCAGTCGGTTGATGTAGTTCATTATTGATGTCCTCCTTTGCGCATTGCGTCAGCGCAATCGACTCGTTTCATGCTCAGCACCTTGTATGAGGTTCAAGTGCACCACTCATGCCACCGGTAGCTCCGAGAGAAAGTTGACGTAGCCGCCCAAGGAAGACCGGAGGGGGCGAATCTGACATCGCCGGTGTCGCATCGCGGTACATCAAATGATTCGATCGCCGACGCGACAGTCCATTGCCTCATCTTGGCGGGTAGGCAATCGGCCGGCGCCTTTGCCATAATCAACTCATGCCTCGCTACCCCCGCACTTCGATCCTGCGCTGCGCTTTGCCCCGGATTGCCGGCCAAGCGGCAGTCGCGATCGCGCTTGTAGCCGGGCTCTCAGGATGCGCCCCGTCGGCACTCACCGCGGCGCGCAGCCAAATAGCGGCCGGCAACTATCCGGCAGCCCGTCAAGAACTGGCCGCTCTCTTAACCCACGGCAACGACTTGAGTGCGAGCGAGCGGCGCGAGGTGAAGGACGACGTCTGTCTCTGTGACTTCATGATCGGCCGCCCGGCGTTCACCCTGGCTGAGCAGCGCAGCGTTTGCGCCGACGCGGCCAAAGAAGCGGGCAGCCAAAGCAGTTCGATCATCGCGCGAATCGACGCGGCGGCGCGGCGCAAAGACGCCGATGAGGCCGAAGCCGCCCTGGCCGACCATGATTTGGCAGACGCCGAGCGCGCCGCGACCGACTATCAGAGTTTGCCCGGCGCCGATCCCGCAACGGTTGCGCGATGGTCGAAGCAAATCTGGACGTTGGCGGACGCGCAGGTGTTCGCCGATTCCACCGCGAAGAAAGGCTCGCTCGACGCCGCTATCTCCGAGGTACGCAAGAACCATCGCGACGCCGAGCACATGGATAAGGGCCAATTCATTCGATGGGTCGTCAAGACTGCGACCGTCTCCGGCACCGCGGTCGTCAGCAGCGTCGAAATGGAAGACTCGGCCCTGAAACTTTTCGTCGATGACGCGAACCTGCAACTGGCCGCACTCAGTCTCGACAGACTCGCCGCGATCAACGACGCGATGGCGGCGCGATGCGGTTGCGACGCGCGCACCACCGTCGCCATCACTGAAACCGGCTTCCCCGCCTACTTCATCAGGCTGGATCCCGAGACCCGAATGTCCGAAGTAATGATCCTGCCGCGCGGCGATCGCGCGATCGTATCCGCCACCTCGAACTAGGCCTCCGCTGCGTCAAGTAAGCGGGCATCATGGCGGCATCAACGAAAACGAATTCCCTGACCGAGCGCCCTGCGTGGAAGGCGTTGCAGGCGCATTACAACCAGATCTACAGCCGCCAGTTGAAAGCTCTGTTCGCCGAAGATCCCAAGCGCGGTGAACGGCTGGTCGCCGAGGCCGCCGGCCTGTACTTCGACTATTCCAAGCATCGCGTGACCGACGAGACTCTTCACCTGCTGCTCGCATTGGCCGAAGAGGCGGGACTGCGCGGGCGCATCGACGCGATGTTCCGCGGCGACATAATCAACCTGACCGAAAAGCGCGCCGTTCTGCATGTCGCGCTGCGGGCGCCGCGCGGCGCTTCAATCGGCGTCGATGGCGACGACGTGGTGCCCAAGGTCCACGCGGTGCTCGATCGCATGGCGGAATTTTCGGCGCGCATCCGCGACGGCTCGTGGAAGGGTCACACCGGCAAGCGCATCCGCAACGTGATCAACATCGGGATCGGCGGTTCCGACCTCGGCCCGGTCATGGCGTACGAGGCGCTGCGCCATTACAGCGACCGCAATCTGAGCGTGCGCTTCGTCTCCAACGTCGATGGAACCGATTTCGTCGAGGCCACGCGCGATCTCGACGCGGCCGAAACGCTGTTCATCATTTCGTCGAAGACTTTCACCACGCTCGAGACGATGACCAACGCGCACACCGCGCGGAGTTGGAGTCTGGCCGCGCTGGGCAACGACAAGGCGGTGGCGAAGCATTTCGTCGCGGTCTCGACCAACGCCGCCGAAGTGGCGAAGTTCGGCATCGACACGAAAAATATGTTCGGCTTCTGGGATTGGGTGGGCGGCCGCTACTCGATGGACTCCGCGATCGGCCTGTCCACGATGATCGCCGTCGGCGCCGACAATTTCCGCGCGATGCTGTCCGGCTTCCACGCCATCGACGAGCATTTTCGCACGGCGCCGCTGGCCCGCAACCTGCCGGTGCTGATGGGCCTGCTGGGCGTCTGGTACAACGATTTCTTCGGCGCGCAAACCGTCGCGGTGCTGCCGTACGAGCAATACCTCAAGCGCTTTCCCGCCTATCTGCAGCAACTGACGATGGAATCCAACGGCAAGCACGTCACGCTCGAAGGCGCGCCGGTCGATTATCAGACGGGACCGATTTACTGGGGCGAGCCCGGGCACCAACGGCCAGCATTCGTTCTACCAGCTCATCCACCAGGGGACGAAACTCATACCGTGCGACTTCATCGGCTTCTGCCGGCCGCTGAATCCGCTCGGTCGCCATCACGATCTGCTGCTCTCGAACGTGTTCGCGCAGGCCGAGGCGCTCGCATTCGGGAAAACGCCCGAGCAGGTCAAGGCCGAAGGCACGCCGGATTGGCTGGTGCCGCATCGCGTATTCGAAGGCAATCGGCCCTCGACGGTGATCCTGGCCGACGAGCTGACTCCCGAAACGCTGGGCAAGCTGGTAGCACTGTACGAGCATAGCGTCTTCACCCAGGGCGCAATCTGGAATATTGACTCATTCGATCAATGGGGCGTGGAACTGGGCAAAGTGCTGGCGCAAAAAATCATCCCGGAGCTGGAATCCCCCGCGGAGCCCCCACTAGCGCACGACAGCTCGACCAACGCGCTGATTCGCCGCTACCGCGCCCGCCGCAGCAGCTAATGACGATGCCGTCCGCCGCGATTGCCGCGGCTCGGCGCCAGTTGCCCGGGGAGGTGAGAGGGACATCGGAGGACAACCAATGAATATCAAAATCCAAATCCCGCCCGCCGACGAGAATCCTGCTGACAGCGATATCCATTTTCTCGAAGATCGCATCACCGAGTACAACATCGAGCGGACTCGTATCAAAGACGGCAAAATCCTCTCTTACCTGGTGCGCGAGGAAGACGGAACGATCGTTGCGGGCCTCTACGGTTGGACCTGGGGTGGATGCTGCGAAGTTCGCTATCTTTGGGTACGGTGGGACTATCGCAATCGCGGATATGGCAAAGGTCTGATGGCGGCGGCGCAGGCCGAGGCGATTGCGCGCGGATGCGGCCAGATGATCCTGGACACTCACAGCTTCCAGGCGCCGCGCTTTTACCAGAGTCTCGGGTTTGAGATCATCGCCACTCATGCCGACTATCCGCGTGGCCATCAGAAGCACTACCTGAGGAAAGCTCTTTTGGAATCTTAATCGCCTCGATTCAGCGAGGTCGGCGAGAGGAAATTCGCAGCCGGCGGCCGTCCCGATCGATGCGCGGGCCGCAGCCGCGTTTTGGAGGTACTCAGATGATGCAGCTGGTCGAGGTCCGAATGACGCGAACAGTAGTCACCGTAGGACCGGCCGATACGCTCGCCGCCGCAGCATCCAAAATGAAGGCGGGACCATTTCGCCGGCTGCCGGTCGTCGAGGCAGATCAGCTCGTCGGAATCGTGAGCGAATTTGACTTGAGACGCTACCCGGACGCGCTCGACTCGACGCTGGTCAAAACTGCGATGACGCGCCATCCGATCACCGTGAGGCCCTCGGACACGCTGGAACATGCAGCCACCCTGATGCGCCAGCACAAAGTCGGCGCGCTTCCCGTTATGTACCTGGGTAAACTCGTCGGCATCGTGGCGGCAAGAGACCTCATGATGCCCGAGCCGCGGCCACTGCCCCAATGGGATCCGCGCAAGCGGCGGTAGAGCTAGGCTCGATATCGGCCGCCGCGATCGGCGCGGCATTTTTGTGCCGCCGCTGACATCCAATTGCCGCCGCCCGCAGGCTTAGTTCGCTTGCAACAAGCCCATTCATTCACACCGCGCGGCACAAATCTTGAAACTGCGCTGCCAGGTCAGTGAAGTGAGGAGGGGCAATCTGTGAGTGAAGACAAGCTTGCGAAACTCGGCTGCGGGCAATTGGCTTGCGTCACCGAGCATAACCGCGCAGAGGACAAGTTCCGCATGCTGCTCGAGTCGGCCCCGGACGCAATCGTGATTGCGGGCCGGGACGGCCGTATCGAATTGGTCAATGCACAGACCGAAAAGCTCTTCGGATACGCGCGCGCCGAGTTACTCGGGAACACGGTCGAGGTGCTGGTGCCGGCGCGTCTTCACGGCCGGCATTCAGAGCATCGCGGCGGATACTTCACAAGTCCCAAAGTGCGTCCGATGCACTCCGGTCTGGAGCTTAGCGGTCGGCGCAAAGACGGCACCGAGTTTCCGGTCGAGATCAGTTTGAGTCCGCTTGAAACCGCGGAAGGCACGATCGTCTTCAGCGCGATCCGCGACATCACCGAGCGCAAGCGCGCCGAGGAAAAGGTTAATCGCGCGCGTGGAGTGCGTGACCTTGCGCTGGAAGCGGCCCCCTCGCGATCGGATTTCCTGGCCAGCATGAGCCACGAGATTCGCACGCCACTGACCGGAATCATCGGCGCGGGAGAGCTGCTGTCGCTTTCCGATTTGACTCCCGAGCAGCGCCGGCAAACTGAGATCATTCGGTCAAGCGGCGAGCTGCTGCTGACAACCGTCAACGACATTCTCGACTTCTCGAAGCTCGCAGCCGGCCGGGTCGTGCTGGAGAAGCTCGACTTCGACCTGGTCGAACTCACGGAAAGTATGATCGATTCTTTTGCAGTGGCTGTTCGGGCCAAAGGGATCGAGCTTGCCCTGTATGTGGACGTAAACATGCCGAGCGGTCTGCGAGGGGATCCGAGCAGGCTGCGCCAAATTCTCAACAACCTGCTGTCGAACGCGATCAAATTCACCAAGCAAGGCGAGGTGATGGTGCGGGCAAACAGGGTGGAAGACACGGCCGGCGATGTGCTGGTGCGCTTCGAGGTGATCGACACGGGGATAGGAATTCCATTGGAGATGCAGGGGCGCCTGTTTCAGCCGTTTGTTCAGGCGGAAAGGTCAACGAGCCGGCGCTTCGGCGGCACCGGACTCGGCCTGGTCATCGCGGCTGGACTGGTTGGGCAAATGGGAGGCGAGATCGGATTTGAAAGCACGCCCGGAAAAGGATCGAACTTTCACTTCACCGCGCGACTCGAGAAGGGATTGGAAATTGTCCGTCCGTGGATGACCGCGACCGCCACCTCATGCTTCAACAGCGTACGCGCGCTGATCGTCACCGGCAGTCCGGCCAGTCGTCAAGTCATTTCCGAATATCTATCGTCGTGGGGAATTGAGAACGTGGCGGCCGGCAGCGGGGCCGAAGCTCAGGATATCCTGAAGCTGGCGCGGGCCGGCGACGAGAAACAAATCGTTGTGCTCATCGATGAACAGATTTCCGGCGTAGGCGCGCTCGACCTCGCGCGTGCAATCAAGCAGCACTCCGATATCAAGCATGGCAAGGTGATCATGTTGAGCGCGCAAAGCGCCGCGAGCAATGCGACCGAAGTGGTGGATGCGTGGATTACAAAGCCGGTGCGTCCGTCGCACCTGTTCAGCTGTCTGCTCGAGCTATGCAGAAATGCCGCCGCCGTCAACACCAGGACCATCGCGGGCGCGCCACCGAGCCCGATTGACAATCAGCCGCCGCCATGGCGTAAGGCGGTACGGGTGCTGTTGGTGGACGACAATCTGGTGAATCGAACTATGGGGGCGCTGCAGCTTTCCGTCCTCGGCTACACGGCGGAAATCGCCGATGGCGCGCAACGGGGGTTGGAGGTCATATCGAGCCGGCGCCCCCATATTGTCTTGATGGACTGCGAGATGCCCGAGATGGACGGCTACCAAGCGGTCGCGGAGATTAGGCGGCGCGAAGGAAATACCCGGCACACAGTGGTAGTCGCTCTTACTGCTCACGCGGCGCAACGCGATCGCGCCCGATGCCTCGACGCCGGAATGGACGATTATCTTAGCAAACCGGTAAAGCTGAATTCGCTTGCAGAAATG
Source organism: uncultured delta proteobacterium (assembly GCA_963743865.1). Taxonomy (GTDB): domain Bacteria; phylum Desulfobacterota; class Binatia; order Binatales; family Binataceae; genus Binatus. Next base: position 1,146,865 of record CAVURG010000006.1, on the reverse strand, counting down.
CTGGACACCTGGGCGCGCAGCAAGCTCGACCACATCCTCACTTCCAAGCAGTAGATCGCCGGACAACGCCTGCGAGGTGCTCGAGCGGCGCGATGGACGGAGCGCGTGACGGCGGGTAGAAGTAGCCGTCATGGCGCTTGAATCGTCGATCGTCGGGAGCGCGGGTGCGCCAATGGTCAGCCGGATCGATTCGCGCTGGACGATGGCCTATGCCGCCGCGCTTGGCAACGCGATGGCCTGCTACATGGACACCAATCGCGGAGTGATTGCGCATCCGATGTTCCCGGTCTGCTTCGAATGGCCGGTGCAGGTCGCGATGCGCGCGCAGTTCGAGAAAGCCTCCACGCTCACGCGCGACGAGGCGATGCGCGCCGTGCACGCGACGCATGACACGGTGCTATATCGCACGATTCGGCCGCCCGAGCGGCTGACGACGCAACTCACGGTCGCGGGAGTCCAGCGGCTCAAGCCCGGCGCTTACATGGTCACGCGCCTCGATACCGTAGATGGCGCAGGCAACCCGGTTTGCACGAGCTGGTACGGCACGCTCTATCGCGGAGTCGAGGTCAAGGGACCTGATGCTGCGCCGGCCCATGCGCCCGCGCCGATGCAACCGATCGTCGAGCAAGGCGCGCCGCGTTTGGAGTGCCGGGTCGATGTGCCGGGAGGCATGGCGCACGTCTACACGGAGTGCGCGCGAATCTTCAATCCGATACACACCGACGCATCGGTAGCGCGCGCCGCCGGGCTGCCCTCGATCATCCTGCACGGGACCGCGACGCTCGCGATGGCGGTGTCGCGAATAATCGAGAGCGAAGCGGGCAACGATCCTGCGCGAATTGAAAGAGTCGCGGGCCGTTTCGGCGCGATGGTGACGATGCCTTCGACGCTGACCGTGCGCGTGCTGGGGCGCGATCACAGCGCGGACAGGACAGCCGTCTTCTTCGAGACGTTGAACGGCGAAGGCGGGCTTGCGATCCGCGAGGGCCTTGTGGTGCTGCGGGCGTAGTTCACGACGAGTCCCGCTACTCAAATTGTTCGTCGGAGGGTTTGACGGCGCGGAACTGAATCAGCAGCGCGATGTCGTAAATCGTTTTGAGCGCGCCGGCGCAAATCAGCGGCCATCCAAACGACGATTGATTCAGCATCGCGCCCGCCGGCAACGGCGCCATCGCCGCGGCCAGGCTGCGCGGCACATTGGTCACCGTCGCCGCGGCCGCGCGCTCCTCGGGCGGCACCACCGCCATCACATATGACTGGCGCGCGGGAACATCCATCTGCGAGGTCGAAAAGCGCAGCAGCAGAAATGCCATCGCCAGCCCCGGGGTCGGCATCAGCGCCGCGATGATCAGCATGGCGTTCGACGGCAGATGGCTGAACACCATCGTGTTGATCCGGCCGAACCGCGCCGCAAGCACCGGCGAAATGAACTGTGAAAACGAGCTAAACAGTCCGGCGGCGAAGAAAAACGTACCCGCCGCTTGAACCGAGAGGTTGAAGCGGCGAAACAGCCACAGCGCCAGCAGCGATTGAATTACGAATCCGCCGCCGAGCGAGTCGAGGCTGAACAGCGCCGAAAGCCGCAGCACGATTGCCCGCGACTTCGCCAGCGGCTCGGACTTGGCTGGGCGGCGCTCGATTTCGATGGCCGGGGAGAGACGCCGATAAACCGCGAACGCAATCACCGCGATGATCGAGTACGCGACAAAGCCCGACCGCAGCGCCGACGCGAGCGCCCATCCATGGCGCGCCGCGAGTATCGCCGGCACGCCACTGGCGAGCGCGCCAAACGCACCAGCGGTTGCGCCCGCAACGTTGTACAGCGCGAACATCGCGGTCAGATCGCGAGGTTGTGCGGCCTCGGCCAACGCCGCCTGTTCGACTGGCAGAAACAGGCTGACGTCGCCGGCCGATGGATTCAGCGTGCCGACGACTGCCACCACGAACAGCAGCCAGAAGCCGGTTGTGGTGGCGAATCCAATTCCCGTCGCCAGCATCAGCGCGCACGCCGCAAGCAGGACTCGGCGCCGGCCCAGCCGATCGGTCGCCAGTCCCACCCATAGCGTCAGCGCCGCCGAGCCCAGCAGCGTGCCGAACACGATTGCGCCGACACGCAGCGGATTGAATCCGATCGCGGTCAGGTAGCTCGGCAACAATATGCTGACTGCCCCGTCGGCAAGGCCGCGGAGCGCGCGTGTGGTCAGCAGCAGCCTGGCGTCGGCCGTAGCGCTGCGCGGGAACCATCGATTGATCGGACTCGCCATCATGTCGCAATGCGCAGGTCTATAAGGCTTGCGCCGCCGAGAAAAGATATCATAACGCTCTGTCCGCCGATTCACTCGTTGTGGCATACTCGTGGCCTCTGCGCGTGTTTTTGAGGGGCGACGGTCAGCGGCCGTTCGAAAGGAAAGCTTGATGCGCGTCGAAATCAGCGATGGCGTCATATGGCGTGATCTCGGCGGCGATGTGGTCATCTTGAACCCCGAAACGGGCGTTTACTTCGGCCTCAACGGCTCGGGCGGCCAGATTTGGCGCGAACTCGCCGAACACGGTTCCATTGAAAAAACCTTCGAGTCGCTCAAGCAGCAGTTCGACGTCGAGTCCGATGAGCTACGGCGCGACCTCGACGATCTCGTGGATCAGCTGGTCGAAAAGAGACTCGTGCGACTGATCGCCAAACCTAAAGGTGATTTGCGGTGAGGCCAAAGCCGGAGCCATCGGGCCGTCACCGCGGCGCTTCGATTAGATGAGTGGCATCGCGGTCCTCTATCAGTGGGACGGGGCTCCAGCGGACCGCTCGACTGTCGAGCGGATGATCGCCATCGTCCCCTACCGCTCGGTTGACGGCTTCGGCGTATGGGGCAGCGGCCCGGTCGCGATTGGGCATGCAAAGCTCCAGACCACGCCTGAAGCTTCCGCCGAGGCCAGCCCATTCGTGGACGAAACCAGCGGACTCGTTCTATCGATGGACGGGCGGGTGGATAATCGCGACGAACTGACCGCGGAGTTGAATTCTCGAGGTCATCGTGTTCGCACAGGCACGGACGCCGAGATAGTGCTTCGCGCCTGGCAGTGTTGGGGTACGCAGGCGCCGGCAAGGCTGATCGGCGACTTCGCGCTCGCCTTATGGGACCCATCGAAGCGCACGCTTTTCTGTGCCCGGGATCCTTTGGGAGTAAAAGGCTTCTATTACTTCAATGGCCCAGGATTCTTTCTGTGCGCCTCGGAGCTTCACCAACTGTTTCAGGATCCAAGGGTTGCACGAAGGCCGAACGAGCCTGCCATAGCCGATATCCTGGTAAGGATGCCCGCAAATCGCCAGGAGACCCTCTTTGAGGGCATTCTCCGCCTCGAGCCGGCGCACTATCTCAACGTGAGCGCGCGAGGCGTGGAATGCCGGCGCTATTACGATCTGGACGCCTCGCGGGAGATCACCTATCGGACCGATGAGGACTACGGCGCACATTTTCTTTCGCTGTTCAAGGAGGCGGTGCGATGCCGGCTTCGGAGCAACAAAGGAGTGGCGTCGGACCTGAGCGGCGGGCTGGATTCCGGATCGATTGTCTGTCTGACCGAACAACTACGCCGCGACGGCGAGGTGCACGTCCCGAGTTTTGAGACCTTTTCAGTTCGCTTCGAGACTGGACCCGGCGCCGAGGCTGAGTACGTCGAAGAGGTCTTGCGCAAGTACCCTCATCGCCACACCTATCTTCCTCCAGGCGTGGCCCCGCTCACCGAACTTATCCGGCAAGTTACGCACTACCTGGACCTGCCCGACTATCCCAACTCGGCGCTAGCCGATTACGCGCCACTCCTGGGCCTGCGTAATGACCTGGGAGTCCGTCTGAACGGCGTGGGTGGCGACGAATGGCTTTCCGGAACGTCGCTCGTATATGCAGACTTGATCAGGCAGCTGCGGATTACGGCGCTGTTGGAGACGCTGCGGATTAATCGAAACTTTTCCGGCGGGTACCCCGCCTATCCGGGCTACGCCAGGACTCTTTGGCGGTATGGAGTCTGGCCGCTCCTGCCCGAGAGCCTCAAGTCCGTGATCGATCGATGGCGGAGTCCTCCGCAGCCGACCGCTACGGTGTCGCGCGAGTTCGCGGCCAGGACGAGGCTATCGGAGCGGCTGTCCACGCGAAGGCCGTTGCCCCGATTCCGCAGCTTTGCACAGCAGGCCGTGTACGGGGTTTACTCGTCCGGATTTCTCGCCTACGCGCTGGAGATCGACGCACGCTGGACAGCGCGTTTTCGACTCGAGGGGCGCCAGCCCTTGCTGGACCGCCGCGTGCTGGAGTTTGCCTTCGCCATACCGGATAACCAACGATTCAGGCCCGGCGTTACCAAGTTCGTGATGCGTGAAGCGATGCGCGGAATCCTACCGGAGCGGGTGCGACTGCGGCCTGACAAGGCCGACCCGACCGAGTCATACGCAACGGCGCTAATCGCGCTCGGCGGCGAGCGGCTGTTCGATCGCCTCAACGTCGTCGAAAACGGATGGGTGGACGGGGAAGCGGTTCGCAGCCTGTACCGCTCGATGGCTGCCGCGTTTTCGCGCGGCGACACCTCTTACATGGAGAATGTATGCGATCTATGGATGGTCCTTGCGGTCGAACTATGGTTCGATGTGGTCTTTCTCGGTATCAGCGACCCTCTCAAGCACGTGAGCGAGACCACAGAAGCGGCTTTGTGACGCATTAGTCACGATATTTGTTTCTTGACATACAATTGCGGGTCTTGCTATGTTGGTTTCGCTGGATCAGGGAGTGAAAGATGACTAAAAGTAGAGAACAATCAGCGAAAAAGAAAGAAGAGCGAGCAAAGCGACGCTATGCTCGTCCTCGTCTGATAAAATACGGCAGTGTTTCCAAGCTCACCGCCTCCGGCGGTTCCGCTCTTCCGGTTGACGGCGCAGCACTGAGGAAGCCCGGGCCCTGATTTCCGGCTCCGTGGAAGTTTAGATCCATAAAGAGCTTCGCGAGCCCTCGCATCATCCCCGAGCCCCCGCATCATCGATGATGTAGTGATTCCGAAATGTAGTGAGTTCGACAATTCCGGGAGTAGAGTAGGATTCGCCTTCAAGGGGTACCGCGCCGAGCGAGTGTCCACCCGGAATACGCTGAGCGGGTGCGCTCCTTAGCTGACTTGAGCAAAACGAGGATCCGAAACTTCCATAGCCAAGCCTACGGGCTGCAAATCGTTACCGACATCCCGCTTCCGGAGTTGCCGGCACTTCCGGTGTCGCCGCACAGGTCGGTGGTTTGCGCGACTCTGGGCGGGCGCTTTCAGCACATCCGCCTCAATCCTCAATGGTACCTGCGTTCGCGGCTTCCAGGCGGCCGGACTTGGCTCCGCTGCGGCAAGGCCGCGGGCGGTTACGTACTTTCCTTTGCTGATATCGCCGACTTTGTCGTTGACGGCGCCGGGAGCCATACCGTCTGCTGCAACGCCGGTGGCGACGTTAGTCTGGAGACCGTCCGTCATCTCCTGATCGACCAGGTGCTTCCACTGATTGTAAACCTGCGCGGGCGAGACGCCCTGCACGCTACCGCGGTCGCGACGCACAGGGGAGTTTGCGCATTCACGGGGCCTGCAGGGTCGGGCAAATCGACGCTCGCCGCCAGCTTCGTCCTATCGGGCTATCCGCTGGTCTGCGATGATTGCCTGGCGGTTGTCGAGCGCAAGGCAATTATGGCGCTTCCCGGTTATCCGGGCTTGCGGCTGTGGGACGATTCGATACGGGCACTTGGCGCAAGTTCACGGAATCTGAAGCCGGTTGCGCACTATACGGCGAAATCGCGCTGGCAAGACCACTCTCGACGCGCCGGATTCTGCTCGACGGCACACCGGCTCGCGCGCATTTATTTGCTCGAGCGCGCGCGATCGAACAAACGCTCAGCCCGCGTCCTGATCCAGGAACTCGCTCCCGCCGACGCGCTGATGGGCTTGGTCAAGGCGGCCTACAGGCTCGACATCACGGACCGCGCGATGCTGACGCGTCAGTTCCAGTTCCTCTCCCGCGTTGCCGAGCGCGTCCCGGTCAAACGCCTCATCGTGCCCAACGAATTTTCCGCACTCTCCGATGTAAGAGAGGCCGTCGTGCGCGACATGCGCGAAGGACCGGCCGGGTGACCACGACACCTCGCGGCGTGATTTGTGCGCGTTACGTTGCCGAAGACAGGGGCGCGGCGGACGTCACATCGGCCTTAGAATTCACAGTGATCAGACGATTGCCGCCTTCATTACGGTAATCGCTGGATCTTCGGTGGCGGCGATCAGAACCCTCGCCGGCCCTCCGCGGATTGCGTGAATCCGCGGAGGGCGCCGGCAAAACCAGGAAGAACCAAGCTTATATGCCCAGTCCTCCGATGCAGGCAGGACTTGAGACAGAGCCGGCCCTCGAAGTGTCAAAGCTGTTGTTGTACCAGAGATTATTGCCGCAGGTAGAGGTCGCGTCGTGGAGATCGAAGGTGCTGCTGCCGTCGCCGTTGCCGGTGGCGTTAACAGTCGAGACCTGGTCCTGAGACGTCGATTCACTACTATCCAGCAAAATCCCATTTCCGGTGTTGTCAGAGACTCCGTTCGGCGACGCGAGAAATCCGTCAAGCACAAACGCAGCGGTATTTTTCTTGAAACTCGTTGTACCACCTAGGTGGACTGCATTGCCCCCGTTATCCGCAGCGATGAATACCGACGCACTGGGCTGGTCGCCCTCTTGAATGAGCAATCCGTCACCGCCATTGTCAGTAGTTGCAAAGTCGAAAATCGTGCATTCATCGCTACATCCATTGAGGAAGATGCCGGTACCGGCGTTTCCCGCTACAGAGAAATTACCCCATCTGTCTGTGCCTCCCGTCATCAGCAGCCCCGTTCCATTTCCCAACGTAGTTAAGGGGGGAAAGGCTCCGATATTAACATCGTCCCCAAGGGTGTTGTCGCCGGTATCCGAGATCCCCGTCCGAAACCCTGTCACGAAGGCATTAAAACCCTCCACCACGTCGTTGTCACCGCTGATACTGATACCAGCCCCGGAAGTTACCGTGCTACCCGGACCGGAGATCGTGTAACCATTGAGGAGCAAGGCGTCCCTGTCGCCCGTCAAATTAATACAGTTGGCGGTGGTGCTGGTCGTCGAGAGGTTACCCGTCAGATAGTAGATCGTGTTGGTCCCACTTAGATTCGACGTCGGGCAGTTGGGACCGTTAATAGCCGTAGGATCAGGCCCGACTGCCGACGCGACTGCATCGGTATGCTTGTGCTTGGCCCATGCAGTCCCCGGTGCCGCTAAGGCAACTCCGACCGCAAAAGCCAAAAGCGCTACGCTCAGGGTCTTGGTGATTCGATTCATATCATCCATCCTTTTTCGCTTTTGTTTCGTTTACCTTGCCGATACACCATAGATAGGACTGGCTGCATAACACGTTCGTTTACGACATGCCGTAGCAGAATTGACACGTTTACGACCGGCTGCGGATCATTCCACCTCGCCTCCTTCGTGTCAAGCGGTTCTATGACGCCCGTTGACGGCTTTCCTATTCGAATTTAGCTGTTAGAAGTCGTAAATGAGGCTGAACGACGTATATCTCTACAATTTGTTATCTTGGTTGCTGACAAGGCGGAAGTTGCTGTCACCGATCGATACACTTTTTTAACGCGCACTTGGTCCCCGCTCGCGCTTCGGGCTATTGTTCACAACTCAGTGGAATCCGACGCTCTTCTTGGCCTTGGCGACTTGCCAATCGAAGTGGCGCTCGTGCTGTGCTGCGCGACAACTGCGGCCACGCCTGAGCGCACGGCGCTGGCGTCCGACCTTGCGCCGCGCGTACGCAGTTGGGACCGCGTTGTCGATATCGCCAAACGCCATGCGGTGCTTCCGCTGGTGCATCGCTATCTGAAACTCGAATGTCCGACCGCGGTTGCGGAAGCGGGGCTTGCGAAGCTGCGGACGCAGTGGCAGCTGATCATTCTCTACAACCGTCATCTGACCGCCGAACTTGTGCGCCTGATGGGCCTGCTGGAGGCGGCTGGAGTTCCGGCAGTCACCTTCAAGGGTCCGGTGCTTGCCGCGATGGCATACGGATCGATCGAACTTCGCCAGTTCAGCGATCTGGATATTCTCGTGCGCCGGACTGACCTGCCCCGGGTCGCCCAAATACTCACCGCCGAACGATATTTGTCGCCACATACCAGGCGCGAAGGCCTCGCGACCGGCTACTTTCAGGAGTACGAGGACGCCTTCATCGCACCCGGCGGGCTGGGCGCGGTGGACGTTCATTGGAACATCACGCCGCGCTCGTTCCGTTTCGCCCCCGACGAGGAGGCCCTGTGGCGGCGCGCGCACGGGGTCGATCTGGAGTTCGGCAAAGTGATGGCGATCGCGCCCGACGACCTGCTGCTCTACATCTGCGTCCACGCCGCAAAGCATGGATGGATCACGCTCGGAACGATCTGCGACGTCGCCGAGACCATTCGCGCGCGGCCGGGAATCGATCTGATGGGGATGCTCGACGAGGCGACCGGGCTCGGGAGCCGGCGGATGTTCCTGACCGGCATCTGCCTGGCGCACGAGCTGGTCGGCGCGCCGGTTCCCGCCGAGCTCGTCACGATAGCTCGCGGCGACCGCGCCGCGCGGCCGTTAGCACGACGCGTCGCGGGGCAACTGTTCAAGGGAGCCGCCCAGGGACGGGCAGACTTCGATCCGTGGGCGGTTCCGATCCGCTCGATCGAGGGCGCGCGCGCGCGAATGCGCTACATCGTCCGCCGAACGCTGGCGCCGACGATGGGCGACTATGAACTCATCCCGCTGCCGACAGCGCTCTTTCCGCTCTACTGGGTGATTCGGCCGTTTCGGATGGCAATGCAATACGGGCCGCGGCTGGTCCGCGGCTCTTCGAACAGTCCGAACGCCTGAGCGTCCTCAACATTTGATTTTTTACTGGGTTTGTTGGTGAGCCGGCCGGGACTTGAACCCGGGACCCTGTGATTAAAAGTCACATGCTCTACCGCCTGAGCTACCGGCTCACCCGAGAGATTTCAATGCTTACAGGTAATTCGAAGCGTTGGAAACAGTCGCGACTTCAGAAGTCGGTTGCGACCCTCCGCCGCGCTTTGATTTCAACTGCGCATGCTCTGCGAAAAGCTCTATTATTTCAGCTAGTTAGGCCAACTCGAAGCGCGACCCACCGTTGCCGGAACAGCGACGGGAATGAGGGTAGTAAAGGCGCGAAGCTATGTCAATTTCAATCAGATTCTCGATCCAACGCCGTCATGATTGCACCGCGCTCATCACGGTGAAGAGCGCGATAGCAAAACACAAGGTGAGTCGCCTTTGCTCAAAATCGGCAAATTCTGCTCTCAACAGGTTGACATACTCCCCACTACTCGAATATATCCAAATCCTACAAATTAGTGGAGCAGGTTCAGTAAATCAGTGTAGGTTGGAAGAATCAGCGCTCGAGAGGAACCAAACATGCGCCTACAAGAGTACTCGGCGAACGGATCGTCGGTCGCGGCTGCGAGGCATAAGCTTGGCGCCGAATCGGCGGCCGCGACGTGCGAGTGGTTGAGCCTGGCGGATCTTGCGCATGGGTCGGAGCGGATTGGCGGGGCGGTGGTGCGGTCGGCGCACGCGCGCAAGATACTCAAAACCATTTCGCGCTTGAGTCCGTACAAGTCAACGGTGCTGATTCAGGGCGAATCGGGAACCGGCAAGGAGCTGGTCGCGCGAGCGTTGCATACGCTGGGCGCGGTGCCAAGCGGCCCGTTCGTGACCTTCAACTGTTCCAACCTGGTCGAGTCGCTGGCAGAGTCGCAGCTTTTCGGTCATGTGCGCGGCGCTTTCACCGATGCGCGCGAGGATTCGCTCGGCTATTTCCGCTCCGCCAACGGCGGAACTCTATTTCTGGACGAAGTCGGCGAGCTGCCGCTGCGCCTGCAGCCCAAGCTGCTGCGCGCGCTCGATACCCACGAGATTCAGCCGGTCGGTTCGTCACGCACCTACTCGGTTGATATTCGGCTGGTCGCGGCAAGCAATCGCGACCTGCACGCGATGGTGAAGGCAGGCCAATTCCGCGACGACCTCTACTACCGGCTTAACGCGGCGGCAATCCTGGTTCCGCCGCTTCGCGAGCGGCGCGAGGCAATCCCGGCCTTCGTCGCGCATTTTATCGAGCACTTCAACCGCCTGTTCGGCAAGGACGTAAAGCTCGTTTCGCGGATCGCCGTGGACGCGCTGTGCGCAAATGACTGGCCCGGTAATGTCCGCGAGCTCGGCCATGCAATCGAGAGCGCGGTCTTGATGACCGAAAACGATCGTATCGATCTCGACGACCTGCCTTTGCGCCACGACGATTCGAATCCGGAAGCGCTGGGCGAGCCAGTCGAGGCGGTGCTGCAAAACGGCGGGCTCAATCTCGAGGGCGAGCCCGATGGCGCCGGGATTGACTGCGCGAACGCGTCGAAGCGATGCTTCGAAATGGCGGGCTGGCCCTACTCGCTCGACGCGGTAATCCGCGAAGCCTCGAAGCTCGCGCTGATTCGCGCGCTGCAGGCGACCGAGGGCAATTGCCATCGCGCGGCCGAGCTGCTGGGGGTATCGCGCTACACGGTTTACCGGATGCTGAACCGGTTTGGCCTGGGCGAAGGACGCACCTACAGGACGTTGCGCAAGTCGATCGTCCGCCACGCGTCTTGAATCTCGCCTGACGCCGGCGCCGTGGCCGGCGTGACCGGGCAGAGCTTCCAGGATTTCGAAATCATCTGCGTTGACGACGGCTCGACCCGGCGCAATCGTTGCAACAAAGCAAGCCGCTTATTCGCTAGCGGGCGGCGCGCGAGCGGCCGCTGAGCGCCCGCGCCACGGCGTCCGGCAGCAAAGTCCTGGCGAACCGCAGGTAATTCTTGATTCGTAACGGATCGAAGCGGATTGCGCGCGCGAATGCGCGCCGTGCCAGCGTCCGATCGCCATCGCTGAGCGCGCGAAGCCCGATATAGCCGAGGATGCTGCGCGGCGCGCGACGGCGGGCGAGTACGTGGTGATGCGCCGACACGCCGTAGCGCTCGCGCACCATCCGCTCGAAGGTTGCGCCCGCCTCTTCCTGCCCTCCACCGGGCTTGAGCGGCTCCGGGAACAGCGCGAAGCGCCATACCGCGAGCGGCTCCGCGAGGTGGTGAAAGTTTCCGTACTCGCGCGCGCGGAACCAGAGGTAAACATCCTCGAACGCGATCAGATCCTCGGGGAATCCGCCCGCAAGGTCGAACACGCTTCGGCGCATCACGACTCCACTGGGCAGGATGGGCCACAACCGCTCGAGCATCTCGCCTACGGTTGGCGGGTGACTCTCGCCGGCCAGCGAAGCCATCTGCTCCCGCCCGGTGCTGTCGGCCAGGGCAAGATCCGTGTAGACGAGGCCGCAATCGGGGTTGCAATCAAGCGCCTGGACCGTGCGCTCGAGCATCGCGGGCAGCCACCAATCGTCGGCGTCGAGGAACGCCAGGTACTCGCCCGACGATGCGCGCACGCCGGTGTTGCGGGCCGCAGAGGGCCCGCGCTTGGGCTCCTCGAGAATCTTTACGCGCCCGGCGAATCGCGCGAGAACCTCGCGGCTGGAATCGATCGACCCATTATCGATCGCTATGATCTCGAAATCGGTGAAGGTCTGCGCGAGCACGCTCTCGATCGCGCCCGCCACCGTAGCGGCGCCATTGTAAACCGGGATGATTACCGAAACCCGCGGCATCCGGCAGACTCGATAGGCGGCTACGCGACCGCCGAACGGCCGGCGCCGTGACGGGTGGGGCCGATTGCGGCGCGTGGGCGCTTCCACGCCGAGAGATCGCGCCCGGTCATCTGCTCCAGCGCCTCGACCTCGGGCCGGAAATGCTCGCGCATCCGCGCTTCGGTCTCAGGATCGAGACTCGGGAATGCCTGGCCGCCGCCGAAGCACCAGCGCCATACCCCGGCGCGCTCGAGCGCGCTTAATGCGCGATGCCATCGATGCGTCCGCATCCAGTCGCGGGCGTTGCGCGCACTCTGCGCGAGGCGCCGGCTTCTCGGCGCGTGCGTGACCGCATTGACGCGCTCGGAGGCTCCGACCGCCGCGCCAACCTTGAACGGCGCGATCCCGATGAAGCCGCAGATGCGATCGAGGTAGCCCTGGGGGTCGGCTTCGAGATCGTCGTAGATGCAGACCAGCACACGCTCGGTGCCGAACATGCGCTGCCACTGCGCCAGGTGATGCGCGTAGCGGCTCGACTCGCGGATGATGGGGTTGCGCGCGACGGTCTCCTCGAAGCCCACGCGCGTCCACGCATCGCGGCGCATCACCCGGTACGACGAGTACGCGCGCTCGGTTGGGTCGCGAAACGAACAGATGATCCGGCATCCCGGAAGCTGCTGCGCTATCCGCTCGCGCGCCTCGGCCGAGCCGAAATAGTTGGGATCGATCTCTCCAACCGGCAGGCCGCAGCGGCAGTTACGGAAGTAATCGAGGTACCAGTCGATCCCCCTTTCGTAATGGCGAACGAAAAAGTCGGTCTCCTTGGCGCCTTCGGGAAGGCCAACGTGGCCGCGCAGCACTTGGTCGAGCCAGCTGGTGCCCGTGCGCTGAGGTCCGACCGCGATAAAGTCGGGGAGCCGCGCGGTGCGCGTGCCACTCATGACGGGTCTCGAAGCGCCCGCCGCGCAGCAGGCTTGGCAACTATGTCCGTTTTTCCTATTTGAATCTCCAATTGCAACTCCCGGATACGCCCGATGCGCTCCGCTGCGCCGCGCGCCGCCCGCGCGTCCCTTTGCGTCGCCGTGCGGCTCCCGGCGGAAATCGCGTCGGGATGGGACTGCCGTCCTGTGAGACGGTGGGCCTGCAGCGGCCGATAGTTCGTCACACTACTCACGCGCGTTTCCGCGAACAAATCGCGTTTTCGTAAACCGCAAGATAACGACTGGCGACGCGGGGCCAATCGTACTCGGCGCGCACGTTGGCGAGTCCGCGTTGTCCCATCTGGTTGCACTCGTCGGGGTGCGTGACCATCCAGCGCATCGCGGCGGCGAACTCCGGAGCCTCATTACGCTCCACCAGAAGACCGTCTTCTCCATGATGCACGACTTCTGGCACGCCTCCGCTGCGAGTGCCGATTACCGGTCGCCCGCACGCCATCGATTCCAGGAACACCAGGCCCAGCCCCTCTGGCCGGCGGCTCGCCATGACGAAGAATTGTGCGCCCTTGTACAGGTCCCAGAGCGTGGCGCGCGGGACAGCTCCGGTTAGTTCCACCCGTTTGTCGATTCCCAGCTCGCTCGCCAGCGTGGTCAGGCGCGCGCGATCAGCCCCCTCCCCCGCGATAACGAGGTCAAGCTCCGGGTGCGACGAGCAAATCGCGGCGAAGGCCTCGATCACCACATCCAGCGCCTTGGATGAAAGATCAAGACGCGACGCCGTCAGTATGTATGGGCGCGCGCGGGGAAAGGGCACACTTTGCCCCGCTCGGGCGCAATCCACTCCCCCCCGGATGACTTGCGCGGTGGCGATCGGCGGGTAAAATCTCGCAAGGCCGCTGCGCACCGATTCGGTCAGCACGCACAGGGCGGTCGCCCCCGTGAGCGCTTTAAGCGCAGCCGGATAGGACCAATCGCCGCCATAACAATCCTGAAGAGTCTGCACCAGCGGCACGCCTGCGAGTCTGGCCCCATCGGCAATCGCGGCTAATTTGTTCCACTGATTCACGTGCGAATTCACTACGTCGGGCCTCAGGCGCCGGAGGAGCGCGGCCAATTCATGTCCGCGCCGCATTCGCAAAAGCCGCTCTGGATGACGCAATGATGGCCGCTTGGTTGCGGGTATCCGCAAGGTGTGAACCGGCAGCCGGCTTAACGGCTCGCGCTCCGCGCCGGCAACGCCATAGTGGGTGCACGCCACCTCGACGTGATGCCCTGCGAGGAGCATCTCGCTCGCGAGGTTATCCACGAACTCGGCGATTCCGCCTATGAAACGAAACTGCGTGCACAGAAGGAGGATTCGCATGGCATTAGGGTGCGCGCCCCGACCTCCCTAATCCGTGGAATCGTATCAGAGCGCGGTGACGGCGTAACCTCATGAGCAGCGTCATCAGAGGAGATCGCCAAAACACGTTTAATTCGTCGCCGCGCCGTTGTAGGCCAGGACTATTACCGACACCTTTGGCATCGCGGGTCGCTATCTCCCTTGGATGGCGGCAGCGCGCGGGAATCTGGGGCTACGATCGGCGCGAGGCGCCTTCCAGGCAGAAAGATCGCGTCCGATCAGGCGCTCGAGCGCCTCGACTTCCGGGAGGTAAAGCTCACGCAGGCGCTCCTCCTGCCTGGGCGTCAGCCGGCCGAACGGCTCGCCGCGGCCGTGGCAGAAATCCCATACGCCGCAGCGGTCCAGAAAATTTATCGCGCCGTATGCCTGGCGGACCTTGAACCAGTACATCAAGCGCGTCGCGCGGCGCGCGAGTCTGCGATTTTTTGGCGCGCGATCGAACGAATGCACATCGTCACCGATTTCGGGCCGCTCGGAAAGTGCAATCCGCTCGATGCCCACGAAATCGGTCACCCGATCAAGATACGACTGCGGCTGCGTGCGCAGGTCATCATACATCGTGATAAGTACGTTCTCGCGGCCGAAGGTCTCGAACCATTTGCTCAGGTAGAACGCATAGCGGTTGCCGCCGCCCAGACTGGGCCGGGCTTTCAGCGCCTCTTCGAACGATCCGCGCGCCCACGCATAGTGAATGAGCATCTTGTAAACCGAAAACGAGTGCTCGACGGGATCGCGCAGCGTGGTGATCACGCGACAGTTCGGAATGTACGTCTTGATGCGATCGGGGGCGAGCGGATGGAACAGGTAGGGACAGACCTCGACGATCGGCCGCTCGCCGGTTGCATAGCGAAAATGCCGCGCGTACCAGTCGATGCCCTTGTCGTAGTAATGGCTGAAAAACTGGGTCTCCTTGACCCCGTAGGGCAGATCGACATGGCCTTCGAGGACGCGATGCAACCATGTAGTGCCGGTGCGACCGGGACCGGCGCCGATGATCGCAGGGAGCCGATGTTTGACGGTTGCGCTCATCCGTTGGCCGATCGCTGCAGCCGGGACGCCGGGGAAGTTTCGATGGTGCGCGGAGAGCGCGGTTTCTTCCACGCGGAGAGATCGGCCATCAGCAATTTCTCAAGCGCTTCGACCTCGGGCATGAAGCGCTCGCGCAGGCGCTCGTCCTGCTCGGGGGTAAGGCGCGGAAATGGCTCGCCGCGCCCGTGGCAGAATTCCCACACGCCCGCGCGCTCGAGCAGGTTGACGAGGCGATATGCCTGATGGCCCTTGAGCCAGAACATGAACTTGGTCGCTTTGCGCGCGAGCTTGCGGTTCCTGGGCGCACGAGCAAAAGAATTCACATCGCCGTGGAGATCGGGGCGCGGCGAGAGCACGACTCGCTCGACCCTCATAAAGTCGCAAACCCGGTTCACATAGGTCTGCGGATCCGCGCGCAATTCATCGTATGTCGTGACCAGGACGTTCTCACGGCCGAAGCTCTCGAACCATGTCTCGAGATGCGCGGTGTAGCGGTTTGCGCTGCCCAGATCCGGCACCGCTTTGAGGACCTCGTCGAAGGTTCCGCGCGGCACCCGTCCGTAATGACTCTGGACCTTGTACGCAGAATAGATTCGATCGACCGGATCGCGCAGCGTCACGACGATCCTGCAGTTGGGAATGTGGGTCTTGATGCGTTCGGGCGCCAGTGGATGGAAAAAGTACGGGCAGATTTCGGTGACCGTGCGATCGCCGGTCGCGTAGCGAAAATGGCGCGCGTACCAGTCGATACCCTTGTCGTAGAACGTGTTGAAGAACTGGGTTTCCTTGACCCCAAAGGGCATGTCCACCGCGTCGCGCAGCGCGTTGTAAAGCCAGGTCGAACCGGTGCGCGGCGGCCCGATTACGATAACGTCGGGCAGAATCAGTTTCCCCGCTCCGCTCAAGTGAGTTGCCGTGGTAATTGAATCTTGTTGATGGCCTGGATCTGCTTGCCGGGGCGCTCAGATGCGACTTGACCCTTGCCATATTTCCACGCGGACAGATCGCGGCCGATGAGTGCCTCGAACTCCTCGACCTCGGGCCGGTACAGTTCGCGGACGCGCGCTTCGACGTCGGGCGCCAGCGGCCCATACGGCCGGCCGCCTTCGTACACGAAACGGCCCAGCGCACTTTTACGAAACCGCCTTTCCGCCCGATGCATCCGGCGCGAATTCATCCAGGTCATGACCTTGCGCGTGGTACGCACCAGCCGGCGGCTCGGCGGCGCGGTCTCGACCGTATGCACGTGCTCGAAAGCGCGCGCCGGCGGAATCACGATTTGATCGATCCCGACAAAGGCGGTTACCCGGTCGATGAACGCCTGCGCGTCGGCCTCGAGGTCATCAAGCAGACCGACTAGCACGTGGTCAGCGCCAAATTGGCGCTGCCATCTGGCGAGATGAAACCCGTAGCGGTTCTGCTCGCGGGTTTCGCGATGCTTCGCCGCCGCTTCTTCGAATGAAAGCTTGGTCCACGCGTTGCGGCGCAGCAGCCTGTAGAACGAGTAGGCGCGACTTACCGGATCGCGGAAGGTGCAGATGATGCGGCATTCGGGGAGGTGGCGCGCGATTCGCTCGGGAGCCTCCGGCGACGCGAAATAGGTCGCGCACACCTCGGCGATTTTCATCGCGGGCGGACAATGGCGGAAGTAGTCGGCGTACCAGTCGATTCCCTTGTCGTAGTGCTTGGAAAAAAAGTCGGTCTCCTTTTTGTCCAGCGGCAATCCCACGTGGCCCTTCAAGACCTCGTACAGCCAGGTGGTGGCGGTTCGCGGCGGTCCGACCGCGATGAAGTCGGGGAGCCTCGACGGGCGTGCGCTTTGTATTGCGGGCGATATACGGTTCAAGGATTGTGGCCTGGCGATGGTCTTTCCGGACGTGCCCCGGCGGCGGCATCGCGACGATAACGGTCAAGCTAACATCGTCAATATTTCATATCAATGAGGGTGTCGCCGCCAGCGCACGTCGGCGAGCGAATGCTCCAGGATGGTCATGCCTGAGTGACAGTTTCTAACCCGCCAGCAAATCGGTAATAATTGACCTCGACTATCCAGACTGATACTTCGAAGAGATCTGGAAAATGCGGGGAGATGCGCCGGCGGCGGCCCTGATCCGAACCTGCGGGACTCCCGGCGCGACGGTTTCGAACGGATGAAGAAATATAGATGAGTACGCAGGCCGAAAGTTCAAAGTTTTACGAACCGATCGTACCGTCGGACCAGATTCAGTATCGCGAATACAAACTGCTGCTGAAGCCGGAGCGGTTTCCCGACGAGAAGGCATTTCACAAGTTCTGGAAGTTAGCGCATCACGCGGCCAAATCACTCGGTATCAAGCTGGGCAAGATCGACGAATCGGTCAAGCCGCATCAGCGCGAAGTGGTCTTCTACGACACGCCGCACTTCAAGCTCTACAATCACGGCTTCATCCTGAGAAAACGCACCTTCTATCATCATGGTCTGCCCGATGCGAAGCACGAGCTGGTGATCAAATTTCGGCATCCGGAAAAGAAAACGGCGCTGGCGGTGGATCCGCGTCCACTGCTGCCGTGCGCGTACACGCTGAAGTTCAAGGAGGAAATCCTCCTGCCCAAGGATGGCGCGCTGGGGATGCGGCTGGTGTATTCGCACAACTGCGAGCTCGACACACCCAACATCATATTGACGCAACGATTCGAAACGACCGCGGAAGCATTTCCGGCGCTCAAGAAGATCGACGCGAATCCGAAGGCGGCGCTGAGCGTAGTCAACGGCGTATCGATCCAGGAATACCAGGTCGATCTCGGGATGCTGGACTTCGGGCACAAGCTCGAGGCGAAGGCGACGCTGGCGGTATGGCGGGTGCGCACGACCAACACGCCAATCGTGGCCGAGTTCGGCTACCAGTTGAAGTTCGATAGTCCCGAAGCGGTGCGGCGCAAGCAGCGCGAGCTTTCCGAATTCTTTTACACGGCCCTGCAGTCGCGGGCCTCAGACTGGGTGCAGCGTGGAACAACCAAAACCGCCCTCATCTACGGATACGGAAACACCAGCCTCAAGCACCACGAATGAACCCGATCTTCATCCGAGTCTGCTAACGCTCTTCCGAATATTCCTGCTCGCGGGCGGGCTCAGCTTCGGCGGCGGCGCGGTCGCCTATCTGCGCGAGTACCTGGTGCGGGAAGAAGGATGGCTGGACGACGAGGGATTTCTCGGCGCGATGGAGATCAGCGAGACGCTGCCGGGGCTCAACGCCGTCAACATGGCGATCATCATGGGCGACAATCTGCGCGGGCTGGCCGGCGCGGCGGTGTCGGTCATCGGGATGCTGCTGCCGGGGGGGATCGTCGTGATGGTGCTGGGGATACTGTATCAATCGAATCACAGCAATCCCGACGTCATGCGTTTCCTGCTGGGGATCGCAGCCGCGGCGGTTGGTTTGCTGTCGGCGGTGACGTTGCAGATCGGGCGGCGCCAATTTCGCCAGCTTCCGGATATCGCGATCATCTTGGTGACGTTTCTGGCGGTCAGCTTCATTAAATTGCCGCTGTTCGTGGTGCTGCTGGGTCTCGGGCCGATATCGGTCTGGCTGTACCGGCCGGCGGTCTCAAAACCGCGCGCGGCGGACGAGCATTTGCCGTTTCATCGCGGCCCGCGCCATCACCTGTTTCGTCATTAGCTATTGAGACCGAAAGCCGCATGATGCGATTGATACATCTGTTCCTGGTTTTCGCGCTGCTGTCGGTGCTGGCGGTCGGCGGCGGCACGGCGGTGCTGCCCGAGATGCAGCACATGACGGTGCATACGTTTCACTGGCTGACCGACGCGCAGTTCCGCAACATCTACAGCCTCGGCCAGGTTGCGCCGGGACCAAACATGTTGATGGTGCTTGTGATCGGCTATCAGCTGGCGGGATGGGCCGGGATGGTGGTGGTGGCAGTCGCATTTTTCCTGCCCGACTGCGTGATTACGTTGTTCGTCAATCGATGGTGGGTGCATCTGGGCGGGTGGCCGTGGCGCACGTCGATTCAGCGCGGGCTTGCGCCGGTAGCGATTGGCCTGATGACGTCGGGAACGTTTGCGATCGCGAGGCTTTCGATCG
The DNA here is from genome assembly GCA_963743865.1 of uncultured delta proteobacterium. GTDB lineage: Bacteria > Desulfobacterota > Binatia > Binatales > Binataceae > Binatus. Next base: position 1,127,697 of record CAVURG010000006.1, on the reverse strand, counting down.
TGAACGTGCAGACGCTGGCGATCGCAATTGTGGTGTTCGGGATTTTGCTGTGGCGTCACGTCAATCCGGGCGTGCTGGTGCTGGTGGGAGGCGCCGTTTACATATTGTGGAGATAGGCCGCGGGAATCGACGCGCGCGCGTGAGAGAAAAGAAAACGCCGGCAGGAGCGGATGCTCCTGCCGGCGTCGTACAATCCGAATCGTAAGGCGATTGGCCTCGCGGCCGCTTGCTACATGTGTCCGGTTTCGGCCATCTTCACCAGCGCCTCGGTGGTGAAGAACGCTTTATCCACCGCGCCCATGTTGATGTACCAGCATTCACGCTCGGTCGTCTCGCGGCCGGGCAGGTAGCACATCGTTGTCTGGCCGGTCTGCACATCGGTGGAGCAGGCGCCGACGACGAATTCGCGCTTGAAAGGATAGATGGCGATTTTCGCGTCGGGCACCGGACGATCGCGATACGCGAGCCAGAAGACGTTGTTGCGGAACAGCTGGCCGCGGCGATCGTAGGTATCGACGTACGGCTCGAACCACATTTCGGAATCCATGTAGATGACCGTCTTGGAATCGAGCGCCGAAGCGTTAACGGTGCGCCGCGGCTCGGCGCTCACGATGTACATGTGGCGCATCTGCCAACGCTCGGGGCATGCGCTGCCGCCGCCGTCGGTCTCGCATCGCCTTTCCGGTGAATACTCGGCGGCAACCGTCGCCAGCATCTCCTTCTCGCCGAGGAACTTATAGTCGTACTCTTCGGTCTTGGGATTGAAACCCGAATAGCGATCGGGGTCAAAGGTCTGCGCGTCGGTCGCGGTCGAATTCATCGCCTCGTTGAGACGGCGCAGGCGCCGGGAGCCGGGCTCCCAGCTCCAGGTGTCGTCGCCATGAGTCGGTTCGGCGTACCGATAACGCAGCAGGCTGGTGCCACGACCGTTCTCGGGCGCGAGTTGGGGACCGAGCAGGAACAACCACAGGCGGTTGGTAATCTTGAAGTCGGGATCGACGGGCATCGGCTCGACCTCGGTGCTGCCGACGAGATCATAACCGGCGTAGTGCCCCGTCTGGTAGTACCAGATTGCAAAGTAGGGCTTGTTGCGGCCACTGTAAACCGTGTCGCAATCGTAATATCGCAGGTCGTAGTCGTCATTGCTGATCGGACGCCACATACCGTTCCAGATGACCTTGGTGGCGACGTAGGGATCGTTGGCGTCGATCAGCGGGAAGGGCTGTCCGGCGACATAGCCGATGACGGTGCGATGATCCTTCGAGAGCTGTACCTGCGACGAATATTTTTCGGTCGCGTCCTTGTACGGAGGCGGCCAATCGATGCGCTCGGTGGGGACAATCTTCATCGTCATCCCGCGCTGCACTTTGTAGTACGTGCCCGGCGAAACAAGATCCTTCACCTGCGACGCGTTGTCCGGAGTGATGAAGTCGCCCGGCTTTACGCCTGCCTCCCCCGGCAAGCTCAAGGCCGCGAGGGCCAACAATCCAAAGCCCCCGGCGACGACCGCTTTGCGAAACCCCGCTATCCCCAATTGCATTCGAACCTCCGTAAAAGCCTTGAGCCGTTTTTCCCCTGGCTCGATAAAAATACCGGCCAGCCTGAATCTTCCACGAGCCTCTTATTAGAATGGAAGCATACCGAAGTCAATCTTTCTATTGCGCGTCAGATTAAATTTACCCGTTGTGTTCCGAGGGGCACGCGCTTATGCGAGCTCGCATCACGGCCCATTTGCCGGCAGTCCATTCGGCAGTTTACATATTGCGGAGACAGGCCGCGGGAATCGACGCCAGCGCATGAGAGAAAAGAAAACGCCGGCAGGAGTGGATGCTCCTGCCGGCGTCGTACAATCCGGATCGTAAGGCGACTGGCCTCGGCGGCCGCTTGCTATATGTGTCCGGTTTCGGCCATCTTCACCATCGCCTCGGTGGTGAAGAACGCTCGATCCACCGCGCCCATGTTGATGTACCAGCATTCACGCTCGGGTGTCTCGTGGCCGGGCAGGTAGCACATCGTTGCCTGGCCGCTCTGCACATCGGTGGAGGCGGCGCCGACGACGAATTCGCGCTTGAAAGGATAGATGGCGATTTTCGCGTCGGGCACCGGACGATCGCGATACGCGAGCCAGAAGATGTTGTTGCGGAACAGCTCGCCGCGACGATCGTAGGTATCGATGTACGGCTCGAACCACATTTCGGAATCCATGTAGATGACCGTCTTGGAATCGATCGCCTCGGCGTTGTTAACGCTGCGCCGCGGCTCGGCGCTCACGATGTACATGTGGCGCATCTGCCAACGCTCGGGGCATGCGCTGCCGCCGCCGTCGGTCTCGCATCGCTTTTCCGGTGAATGCTCGGCGTCAACCGTCGCCAGCATCTGCTTCTCGCCAATGAACTTATAGTTGTACTCTTCGGTCTTGGGATTGAAACCCGAATAGTGATCGGGGGCGAAGGTCTGCGTACCGGTCGCGCTCGAATTGATCGCCTCGTTGAGACGGCGCAGGCGCCGCGTGCCGGGCTCCCAAGCCCAAGTGTCGTCGCCATGATTCGGATCGGCGTACCGATAACGCAGCAGGCTGGTGCCGCGTTCATTCTCGGGCGCGAGTTCGGGACCGAGCAGGAACAACCACAGGCGGTTGGTAAGCTTGAAGTCGGGATCGACCGGCATCGGCTCGACCTCGGTCCGGCCGACGAGGTCATAACCGGCGTAGTGCCCCGTCTGATAGTACCAGAGCGCAAAGTAGGGCTTGTTGCGGCCGGTGTAAACCGTGTCGCAATCGAAATATCGCAGGTCGTAGTCGTCATTGCTTATCGGACGCCACAAGGCGTTCCAGACGATCTTGGTGGCGACGTAGGGATCGTTGGCGTCGATCAGCGGGAAGGGCTGCCCGGCGACATAGCCGATGACGGTGCGATGATCCTTTGAGAGCTGTACCTGCGCCGAATATTTTTCGGTCGCGTCCTTGTACGGAGGCGGCCAATCGATGCGCGTGGTGGGGACAATTTTCATCGTCATCCCGCGCTGCGCTTTGTAAAACACGCCCGGTGAAACAAGTTCCTTCACCTTCGACGCGTTGTCCGGAGTGATGAAGTCACCCGGCTTTACGCCTGCCTCCCCCGGCAAGCTCAAGGCCGCGATGACCAACAATCCAAGGCCCCCGGCGACGACCGCTTTGCGAAACCCCATTATCCCCAATTGCATTCGAACCTCCATAAAAGCCTCGGGCCGTTTTTCCCCCTGGCGCGATAAAAATACCGGCCAGCCTGAATCTTCCCCTGATCTGTATTAGAAAAAAAGACGCGGAAAGTCAACTCTACTAATTGTAAATCAAATGAAACATATTTGTCGCGTTCCGAGCGGCACGCGCTTATGCGAGCTCGCATCACCGCACAGCGGCCCGTATTAACCGTCGGCGAGGTGAAACTTGTGCAGGAATCGATGGATGACGGGGGCGAGCAGAAGCCCGACCACCGCGATCAGCGCTAGGCCGCTGTAGAGCGCGTACATCGATGCGAAGACCTTGGCGGCACTGTTCTTCAACGGATCGACGGGGCCCATGCCGCCGAGAATCATCGACGCGTTGAGCAACGAATCGACCCACGGCAGCCTGCCGAGATAGTGGTAGCCGCATACGCCGATTGCCAGAGAGCCAACAACGACGGCGCCCGCGACAGCGCTCCATCGCGCGAGCCGCCACAGGAACAGGCGGCGCGGCAGCAAGGTCTCGTGACGACGTTCGAACCGCATCAAATTTGAAACCTGGATAAATTGGCGTCCCCGACACGGATTGAACCCGTGCTACCGAGGTGATCTGAGGTCTCTTCCGTACGCACGGATTATGCCCGTCGCGCGAGGATCGCGTAGTGGTATTTGAGCGTTTGCTCCTGCACGGCGCGCAGGCCCGCACGCTCGATCCGCTCGCGAGCCTCGATCGCCGTGTAAACATGGTCGCGTGGAGGACCGACCGGCCGCTCGACGGCCGCGTTCCAGTCCACTACCAGCAGGGCTCCGTCGGGCTTGAGCAGCGCGACCATCGCGGCTAACGCCTCGTCGCCGACTTCATGCAGAACATTGACGGCCAGCACGCGGTCCGCAGTAGCGCGCAGTTGCGCCGATCGCTCGACGTGCATCGCGGTGAGGTTGGGGAGTTCCCGCGCCGCCGGCTTGGCGCACAGCAAGTCGAGCATCGGTTGCTGCTCGTCGAGAGCGATCACGTCCAGGTCGGGACGCCGGCGCGCCAGTTCGATCGCGTACATTCCGGTGCCAGTACCGAAATCGACAACGCGCGATTTGGCCGGCGCCGCCAACATCGCGAAAACCTCGTCGGGCGGCAGATGCTCGAAGCGCGCAGGGTTGTCGAGCAATGCCGCGCGCGCCGGATCGAATCGCTCGGGTTGACGGGCGCCGTGGCGATCATCATGGCCATGCGCGCCTTGGCGGTGACCGCCGCGATCGTGCTCGCCGTGCTTGCGATTGTCCATAGAGAAACCTCCGTGCGAGTTTGGAACAATCTGCCCAACGCGCTGCTGATGAACGATAGAGCGACACTTGCCGAAACGGCAAGGCTTGAATCGGCCGAGAGATAGCAATATGGAGCAAGCATGTTGCAGCGAACAACTGGCGGGCGCATCGCGCTGCGGGCATCCCGGGCGATATTAGCCATCTGCGTCCTGGCTTCCGTGCTTTGTCGATTTGGCGCCGCGGCCGCACAGGTGGCCCAGCCGGCGATGGTGCATGATTTCCACGACGCCGAACACTGGGCGACAGTCTTCGAGTCGCCCGAGCGCGCGAAGTGGCAGAAGCCCGACGAGGTCGTGAGCGCGCTCGAACTCAAGCCGGGCCAGACCGTGGCGGATATCGGCGCAGGCACCGGTTATTTCACGCGCCGCTTCGCAGCCGCCGTGGGCCCCGATGGGCAAGCGATGGGACTCGACATCGAGCCCGCGATGGTCGAATACATGAAGCAGGACGCCGCTCGGCGCCATCTCAAGAACTATATGGCGCGCTTGAGCAAGCCCGATGACGCAGGCCTGGACCCTCATTCGGTGGACCTGATCTTTTTCTGCGACGTGTACCATCACGTCCCCGGCCGCATCGCGTATCTGAAGCAACTCGCCGCCGCGCTGCGCCCCGGTGGACGGATCGTGATAATCGATTTTCACCGCAGCGCTCCGGTCGGACCGCCGGCCGCGATGCGGATTCCGCGCCAGCAGGCGATCGCGGAGTTTGGCCAGGCCGGATACCGCATGGTTGGGTCGAAGGACTTCCTGCCCTACCAGTATTTTCTGGAGTTCGTACCCGCAGGTGCGCCGGTCGCGTCCGGCCCCCACTCCTAGCTATCCGAGCGCGCGAAGCGTCTGGGAGTCCGGTGCGGTCACGCCTTGGGCAGGCCGAGCCGGCTCAGGATCGCCATCATCGGGCACCACTTGGTGAAGGCCGACTGGAACAGGTTGAGCGCAACGAACGCGACGAACAGATACCACGCGGGATTAATCCAATAGCCGAGCGCCAGTCCCAGCAGCACGAAAATTCCCGCGATCGCACGCAGAGCTTCATTTTGGGTCATGGTTGGGGTGCTCCTTGTTTTCCATTAGCTGAGGACACGGAATTTTTGTACACGAGATAGTAAACCAGCGGCACCACGATCAGGGTGAAGGCGGTCGAAGCGAAAATCCCGAAGATGAACGCCCACGCCAGGCCCGAGAACACCGGGTCGAACGCGATCGCCGCCGAGCCCAGCATCGCCGCACCCGCGGTCAGCGCAATCGGCCGAAGCCGGACCGCGCCCGCCTCGATCACCGCCTGTTCGAGGCTCTGCCCATGCTTAAGGCCGAGATGAATGAAGTCGATGAGGATGATCGAATTGCGCACCACGATTCCGGCCAGCGCGATCATTCCAATCATCGCCGTCGCCGTGAAATAGACCGGATCGGCGTATCCGCTCACCGTGTGGCTGGTCAACAGGTTGAGCAGGAAGAAACCGGGCATGATGCCGATGAGGGTGAGCGGAATGGCCGCCATGATGATCAGCGGCATCGCGAGTCGATCCGGTTTGCGCGACCAACAGCACGTAGATAAAAAACAGCGCCGCGCCAAACGCGATCCCGAGATCGCGGAACACCTGCACCGTGACCTGCCACTCGCCCTCGCCGGTGAAGTCGGCCGTATAGCCGGGCGCCAGAAGCTGAGCCGCGCGCGGTTCCAGCCATAGCACTTCGTTGACCGGGCTTACGCCGGCCGTGTCCGCCATCACCATCGCGACCCGGCGCAGGTCCTTATGGTAGATGGGCTGCTCCTCAATCGTGCGGCGTATCTCGCCGAATTCGCCGAGCGTGACCATGGCGCCGTCGGCAGCCCGAAGCTTTATCGCCATCAGGTCGTTGATCGCGGATCGCTGGATGCGCGGGAGGCGCAGCTCGATGAGGTACGGGGTCCGCTCGGTTGAAGTGTGGACTGTCGCGGGCGCCTGCCCGCCCAACGCCAGCAAGAGCGTGCGCGCCGCGTCGTCGGCGCTGATGCCGTGCAGCGCGGCCTTCTGGCGATCGAGCATGAACTCAAGCCGCGGCTGCGCGGCGATCGCAAGGTCGTCGGTATCCACCAGTCCGGCTGTCTTCTCGAACAGGACGCGCACCCGCGACGCAGATGCAATGAGATCCGAATAACTCGCCTCCATCGGGCCATAGATCTCCGCCACCACGCTGGCCAGACACGGGCGGGCCCGGCGGCAACTCGACCAGCTTCATCTTGAGCGCCGGGGTGCGCCCGCGCGATCTTCTCCAGCTCCGGACGGATGCGCAGCGCGATTTCGTGCGAGCCCTGAGCCCTGTCCTCTTTCGGCGCGAGATTGATCCGGATATCGGCCTGATAGGGTTCCTGGCGCAGGTAGTAATGCCGAACCAGTCCGTTGAAGTCCATTGGCGAGTTGGTTCCGGTGTAGGTTTCGAACATCGTCACTTCGCGCACCCGCGCGAGCAGGCTCGCGAAGTCATGCACCGCCGCATTGGTCGCCTCGAGCGGAGTACCGTCCGGCATCGTCGACCAGCAGATGCGAACTCGTCCTTGTTGTCGAACGGCAGCATCTTGACCGGCACCAGGCCGGTCACGACCAGCAGCACTGAGATGACGAATGCCGCGGCCATCGCGTACAGAAACCGATGGGCACGCTGGCGGCTGGCGAGCAAGGGGCCCAGGATTTTCGTGTACCACTTCCGGATCGTTGCGCCTTCGTCTTCAACTCCAACCTTGGCCGGTTGGTCATACTCGCGCCGCAACAAATGATACGAGGCCCACGGCGTGATGGTGAACGCCACCAGCAGCGACATCAGCATCGCCACCGGCACGTTGAACGGCATCGGCCGCATATACGGCCCCATCATCCCGGTCACGAACAGCATCGGGATGAACGACATGATCACCGTAAACGTCGCCAGGATGGTGGGCGGGCGGACCTCGTCCACGGCGATCAGGGTTGCCAGCCGCGGCGGATGATCGCGCAGGCGAAAGTGGCGATGAATGTTCTCGACATCGACAATCGGATCGTCGACCAGCAGACCGAGCGACAAGATGAGCGCGAACAGCGTCACGCGGTTAATCGTGTAGCCCATCAGCAGATTGCCGAGCAGCGTGATCGAGAGCGTGATCGGGACGGCAATCGCGACGATAAACGCCTCGCGCAAACCGAGCGAAAATGCCAGCAGAACCGCGATTATCGCCACCGCGATCAGCAGCTCGCGGACCAGTTCATTGACCTTGGCGTTGGCGGTCTCGCCGTAGTTGCGCGTGATCAGCATCTGCACGTCGGAAGGGATCGCGACCTGGCGCAGCGCGCGCAGTTTGCCGAGCAATCCTTCGCTGACCGCGACCGCGTTGGTACCGCGCCGCTTGGCGAAGGCGATCGTCACGGCCGGATAGAGCCTGCCGCGCGCGCCCGGCGTCTCGTTGCGCAGTTGCCCCGGCTCGTCGCTGATCAACCCGCTGGCGGGACCGAACCCAACCTCGGTGTAAGTGGTTGCTTCGGCGGGGCCATCGACCACGCGCGCCACGTCGCGCAGATACACCAGTTGGCCATGATGCACGGCGACCACCGTGTCGGAGACTTCTTTCGCGTTGCGCAGGAACGGGCCGCTGTCCACCACGTATTCGCGATTATTGCGAGCGAAGCTGCCCACCCGCAGATTGGCGTCGGCGCCCTCGAGCGCGTGCGCCACTTCCAGCGGCGTCACCTCATGGCCGGCCAGCCGTTCGGCATCGAGTTCGACCCGGACTTCGCGCGGACGTCCGCCCACCACAAAGGAACGGCCGGTGTCGGGAACCTCCTGCATGCGATGCAGGATTTCGTCGGCCACGCGCCGCAACTGCGCGTCATCGGCGTGCGCGCTGTAGAGGGTGACCGTCAGGATCGGAACGTCATTGATCCCCATCGGCTTGACGATCCATCCGGTCACCCCGGGCGGCACCGCGTCGCGGTTGGATTCGAGCTTGTCGTAAATCTGGACGGTGCTCTTGATCCGATCGGCGCCAACTTTGAAGCGCACCGTCACCATCGCCATGCCGGGCCGCGAGATCGAATAGATGTGCCGCACCCCGTCCATCTCCCAGAGCTTTTTTTCGAGGTTGATAGTGACGAGGTTTTCCACCTCGCGCGCGCTGGCTCCCGGCATCTGTACGATAATGTCGGCCATGGGGACGACGATCTGCGGGTCCTCCTCGCGCGGGGTGGCAAGCAGCGCGACAGTTCCGGCCGCAAGCGAAGCCAGCAGCAGGAGCAATGAGAGATTGGAGCCGAGAAAGAGATCGACAATTCGGGCGGTAAAGCCGAGTGACTCCGCCCCTTGCGGGGTCGTCTCATTGCTCATTAGTGAACCGCCGGATTCGGTTTCGGGGAAGGCTCGAGCAGCACGGTTTCGCCGCCGTTTAGGCCCGCGAGAACTTCAACCCGTTGATCGATCTCACGCCCCAACGCGACCTGCCGCAGCTCGACTGAACCCTGCGTCCTCACCCGCACGGTGCTGAGCTGGCCCACCGTCTCAACCGCGCCGCGCGGAATCGTGAGCACTGTTTCCTGGCCCACGCCGAGCGACGCCCGCACGAACATCCCCGGTTGCAGACCGGCGCCCGCGGGCAAATCCGCGCGCATCGTCACGCTGCGGCTGGCAGGGTCCGCAGCCGGAATGATTTCGGTGATGGTCGCGGCGAATTCGCGATGCACCGCGTCCACGTTAATGCGAACCGGGCTGCCGGGCCTTATCGACTTGAGCAGCTCTTCCGGAACCGCGAACGTGGCGCGAAGCGCCCGGGTATCATAGACCCGCAACAGCGGCTTTCCCGGCATCGCCATATCGCCGGGCTCCGCCATGCGGTCCACCACCACTCCCTCCACCGGAGATCGGACCGTCGCATACGCCAGAACCGATTTTCCAGCGGCGACCGCCGCTTCGGCCTGCTGCGCATGGGCGCGCGCGCTGCGATAGGCTGCCTCGGCCACGTCGCGTTCCTGCGCGGTCGCGGAGCCCCGGGAATACAGCGCTGAATATCGGCGCCAATCCGCCCGGCTGCGCGCCAGCTCGGCTTGCGCGCCGGCCACCGCTGCGCGCGCCTGCGCAACCCCGGCGTCAAGATCCGACGGATCCATTTCGACTAGAATCTCTCCCAGTTGAATGCGCTGCCCGGCGCGCACGCGCACCGCACGCACCCGCGCCGATACATTGCTCGACAGCTCCACCGGCACCAGCGACTCGATGCTGCCGACGACCTGCGTTTCCATCGGAATTGTCGTCGCGGTGACGTAAGCTACGCGCGCGTTGGGGTCTGACGATGCGGGCGCCGGCAGCAATCCGGGCCTGATGAGCCCGGCCGAGTGCAGATAGAACAGAATTACGACGGCGAGCAGGGCGACGCCCGCAATGATCCAGGTGCGGGAGAGATTGAAGTTCACTTAAGCAGGTCTCCCGCCGGTGCCTCGCCAGTGGCAAGCCTGAGCGCCGCCTCGTCAATCACCACCGCCACGCGCGCCTGCGCAAGCTGCATATCCGCTTGCTCGCGCGCGGCCTGCGCCTCGAGCACGTCAACATTGGCGGCCAGGCCAGAGCGGTAACGATCCTCCAGAATCTTGAGCGCGTCGGCCGCGTAATCGTTGTCTTGCCGGGCCACGTCTATATTTTTTCGTGCCGCAGTAAGATTTCGATAGGCGGTTTCAACCTCCAGAGCGATCGCCTCGCGCAGGTCCCGTTCAAGCACCTCCGCCCGGCTCAGGCGCGCCCGTGCTGCGTCGAGCCCGGCTTTGCTCGCGAAGCCGTTGAAGATGTTTTGCTTCACGTTGAGAAAAACCAGATAGCTGTTGCCGGCGCGCGTCAGGTGCTGCGAATCGTTTTCGTAGGTCGCCGCCACACTCACCGACGGCAGATACTCCGCTCGCGTGATCGTCACCTGTTGGCGCGCCGCGTCCACCTGGGCATGCGCGATGCGGAACTCCGGGCGATTCCCAGGGGCTTCGGCCTCGAGTTCGTCGAGTCGGGCCAACGCCGGCGGCGGCGATCCTGAGAGCGCCTCGCCGGGCTCCAGCGGAGCGAGCGCCTCGTCCTCCGCGCCAAGCGTGTGCGCCAGCGCGGCCCACGCGGTGCGGAGATGCTCGCGCGCCTCGATATCTCGTTGTTCGAGGGTTCCGAGCAAGACTTCGGTGCGCAATAGATCGGATTTGAGCGTCATCCCTTGATCGAAGCGATCTTTTGCCATGCCGCGATGCGCCTGTGCGGAGTCCAGAGCGCGTTGCACCACGCCGGTAGTTTCCTCGGCGAGCACGGCGCGGTAATAGGCCTCGATCACCGCATACTCCACCTGCTCGCGGGTGCGTGTGTCCTGGAAGGTTCTGATATCGGCTTGATCGTCAGCCGCTCGGAGCGCGGCCAACAGCCGCCCACCCGCAAAGAGCGATTGCGACAGCACCACCTGGCTTTGGAAGTTGGAATAGGGCGATGGAAAATTGAGATGGTGCAGCGAAAAATCGCTCTGTGAGAAATCCTGCTGGGCCAGAATGTCGGTGAAGACCAGCGGCGGGTAGTTGGAGTTGGAATAGTTTTCGATTGCGTCGAGGCGGGGCAGCATCTGCGCGCGCGCAACCGTCACCTCCGAGCCGGCGGCCTGCTGCTCGAGCCCCGCGGCCTGAAGCGAGCGGTTCTGGCGCATCGCGATTCGGAGCGCCTCGGCCAGCGAAATGTGGCGCCGGTCACCGGCGCATGAATTTCCCGCCCAGAAGATGGCGGCCATCCCGAACATCAAGATCATCGAAGCGGATCGCGGTTTGCGCATGGCTTCCTCCGTCGTGCCCGCCCTGCTGCGGCGCTGCCGCGCCAGACCGCAGGCGCCCGTTGACGTACAGATTATATTCCAATAATCTATGGAACATGATAACTACTTCCCCCGGCAATGCAAGTCCAGCTCCCGAGCACCTCGTACTCGAGCAGCTTGCCATCGTAGCGCGAGCGCTCGCGCAGCCCCATCGCCTGCTCCTGCTGACGATCCTTGCCCAGGGCGAACGCAGCGTCGAAACCCTCGCCGCGGCGGCCGGGCTCAAGCTCGGCAACACCTCTCAGCATCTCCATCGCTTGCAACGGGCCGGCTTGGTCACCTCGCGCAAGGAGGCGCAGCGCGTCGTCTATCAGCTAAGCGACCAAGCGGCGGTCGTGGTGCTTGCGGTACTGCGGCAGATTGCCGAGCGCAACCTGGCACAAATGGCAGTAATCGCCCAAAAATACTTCCACGAGCGCGATTCCCTCGAGCCGGTCTCGCGCGAAGAACTTCGCCGCCGGATCAGGAAAGATACGGTTACGATCATCGATGTCCGCCCGGCCGAGGAGTTTGCCGCCGGCCATCTGCCCGGCGCCATCAATGTGCCGACTAAGGAGCTTCAACGCCGGCTAAGCAAACTGCCGCGCGACAAGCAGATAATCGCCTACTGCCGCGGGCCCTATTGCCTGATGTCCTATGAGGCGGTCGAAACCCTGCGCAGGCGTGGCTTCAAGGCGATTCGCCTGCAGGACGGCTATCCCGAATGGAAGGCGGCGGGATTCCCGGTGGAAGCCGGCCATGCGCCGCGAGGCCGGGAAAAACTCTTTGCGACCGACTTCGGGATTAATGTCGTCACCCGAAAGTGTGCAAGGTCATAATTAATATCTAACGCTAAAGGTCTGGAGGAATCGCGATGAAACCACTGCCACACATTTACAAAGCGCAGCTCTCCGGCGGCTCTGAAGGCTACGCCGTGCTCTCCGTCGCAGGCATACCCGAGCTTCGCACCGCTCCGCCGGCAGACTTCGGCGGGCCGGGCGATGCATGGAGCCCCGAAGACCTGCTGATGGCTTCCGTCGAGACCTGCTTTCTCTTCACGCTTAGGGCCGTGGCCCGAGCGTCCAAGCTGGAGTTCGAATCCCTGGAGCTCTCAGGCGAGGGCACCCTCGATCGCAAGGATGGTGCGACCCGTTTTACGGAGATCGTTCTTCGCCCGCGACTCAAGCTTCCGGTGGGCGGAGACCGAGACAAAGCAATGCGGGTGCTCGAAAAAAGCGAAAAGGCGTGTCTGGTCACGGCATCTCTGTCCACCCCGGTACGCCTTGAGCCGGAAATCGTGTCTGGCTGATCGCGCAGATGCGACCGCCGCAAACCGGATTGCGAATAACCTGGGCCCCCGCCAGAGGACGAATGCGCAGGGAGCGCCGCTGCTTCGGCGGCGAAAATCACTTGTTGATAGGCTTGGTGGCCTTCACCGCCAAGAAGGCGGCGCCGACTGTCGTCAACTGGCCAAGCAACGGGTCCACCGGCGCCATCAACCTGGCCAACAGAGCAAGCTGCGGATAGTAGATCGCTCCGGATGCCTGTACCACGTAAAGTCGCGCGCTCTCCACAAGTTCGCGCAACTCGCTCGCCGTTCTGAAACGCGCTTCGCGCCAGGTCTCCGAGCCCATCCAGCCGCGTATCCGGCGGGAGGCCGCCCAAAGACTCCATTTCCCGAGATCGCCGATGACAAGATGGCCACCAGGCCTGAGCACGCGCGCCATTTCACCAACGGCGCTCTGCGCCTCCGGCACGAAAGCGAGCAGAGCGATCGCGGTAACCAGGTCGAAACTCCGATCCCGAAACGGCAGACACTCGGTGCGTCCGACGGTGTAGCCGATCGCCGCTTTGTGGCGAGACGTTCGCGCCGTGGCGCTCGCGATCATTCGATGGTCGATGTCACAGCCCATGACCAGTGACGAGCCGCGCCTCCAACAGGCCAGGGTCAGGGCGCCGTCGCCGCAGCCGACGTCCAGAATTCGCCGGCCCTTTAAGGGGCCTGCCATGCGCATAATCAACTGCTGCTCGAGGTCTTCCGTGATTCTTCCCAGCGAGGTGGCCCGCCACGTTTCGTAGCTCTCGGGGCCGATTTCGCCGGCATGATGAGCAACGCTGCGGGTCATGGAAACTTTTTCTCGGCGGCGCAGGTTAACGCGCAATGGGGCAGGCATTGGAGACAGCAACCGTCATCACGATCTGGCCAGTCTCTGCGGCGCTTGCGAACGCCTCGTTGAGCGCCGCAAAGATCAGATCACTTTCTCCCGTGACGGTCGTACTCATGGGGCCAACCTGCGGGTTGAGTCCGCGGGCCGCAAGCGCAGCGCGCACCGCCTCGATGGCGGGGCCGAGACGTTCCTGCCGTAACGGATAAATACTGACTTGTGCGCTGGTAATCATAGACGACTCCCTCGTGAGCTTTCTGGGGAAGGACAATTGCGATCCCCGCCGCGGACATCATCTGACGACCTCTGCCGCATCGTCGACCGCGGGTCTCAACAGACTCGCAGCCAGCTGTATCCGCTCAGCGCGGCATCAACACCACATTCAATAGGCGACCACATCTGTTCGCGATTTAGCCGTTCGACCCGCGCATATAATTGTCGCGCAACGCCCGTTTACTGCGGTTGTCGTTTTACCAGACTCAGAAAGAACAGTGCACCGGCGCCGGTGATTATGAACGGCCCCGTGTCGCGATGAAGCAACGAGCCCGCATAGCTGCCCAGCACGGTCGAGATCACTGAGATAGCGACCGAGATCGAAAGCATGGCGCTGAGATTCCTCGCCAGCCGCCGGGCGGTCGCCGCGGGAATGATGATGAGCGAGCCCATCAGCAGGACTCCAAGGTAGCGGAGGCCCAACGCCACGGTGAGCGCGAAAGCGAGCAGGTAAAGCAGGTTGAGCCGCGCGACGTTGATACCGGCGGTCAAAGCGATATCCGGCGAAACCAGGGAAACCAGCAGAGAGTGCCGGGCTTTGAGAATGAAGATGACGACTACTGCCGCACCGATGAGTCCGAGCGCCGTCTCCGAGCCGGTTAGCCTGCCGGGCGCGCCAAACAGCGCGTCGATAAGCTCCTCGCCCGAGGTAATGAGGCTTCCGATCGCAAGCGCGACCGAGAACACAACCCCGACGATGGTTTCAGTCGATATCCCGGTCCTCTCCTGCATGCTCCAGATAAGAACCGTTCCGAACAACAGCATCGCGAGCGCACCGACGATCGGCTGGAAGTGCAAAAGCAGGGCGATCCCGACGCCGGGAAGTGCGACGTGCGAGATGGCGTCGGCTGCGAGCGTCATTCTTCGCATGACGGCGAAACAGCCTACCAGTCCGGCGGCCGTGGCCATGCTTATGGCGAGCACCATTGAACCAAGTTCAAGGAACATCGTGGACATGAAATCCTATCGGCATCGCGTAAATCCGGCTCAGCACCTCGGGCGTAAGCACGGTCTTGAGGTGGCCCAACGCGGCTGTAGGTTCGGCTAAGGCACAATACGTTTGTGGCGTATCGGTAAACGACACTCAGATCATGTGAGATGAGGAGGATCGTCATGCCGCGCTCTTCCTGTAGCTGGCGAATCAGGCGGCTCAACTGTTCCTGGCCGGGCGCGTCGACTCCGGCGGCAGGTTCGTCGAGGAGCAGCACGTTTGGATTGCCGATCAGCGCGAACGCAACCAGGAGCCTCTGAAATTGCCCTCCGGACAGAGCGCCAATGGGTGTGTTGAGGACCTCCTTATCCAGTCCGACGCCGGCGAGCGCCGCGAGGATGGCGCCCTTTGGCGCCCTGACGACCGCAGCCTTGGCGGTCAGGAAGTCGCCACCCGTGATTGGCAGGTCGCGTTCGATATCGAGCTTCTGCGGAACGTACCCGAGCTTCGTGCCGGCCGCCCAGCGGATGCTCCCTTCGTAACGCAGCGAGCCAATCAGTGCCCTGAAGAGTATGGTCTTCCCGGCGCCGTTCGGACCGATGACGGCGAGCGAACTCGCCTGAGGAACGCTGAAACTAACGTCTCGGAAGATTTCCGTCGTCCCGAATCGTATCGCCAGACGTTCTACTTCCAGCGCGTTTGACGACCCGTCCGGCCCCCGTCCATCCACACTGACACCTCATTGCCGCTGTCAGGGAAGGCGCCGATTCAAGCGCGTCGCTTCCTTCCTGACGTCTTCCGTGATGATTTCGCCGCCGGCGCTTTCGGCTTGACCGTGAGCACCGGGCACGGCGCTTCCCGGACCACACGTTCGGCAACGCTGCCGAGAACGAAACGACGAAGACCCTTGCGTCCATGCGTCGCCATTACGATCAGGTTGGCGCGCAACCGGTTCGCTGCTTGAAGAAGCTCGACGCCCGGATCGCCCGTCATGACTTCGACCTCGTAATGGGCTTTGCCGTTGACTTTCCGGCGAGCCAACCGCTCAAGCTTGGTTCGCGCGGCGGCCTCCATCTTGCCGAACGATAGCGCCACCTCAGGTCCGGGAGGTATCGCAACTACGTGAAGCAGGTAGAGCGTTGCCTTGCGCTCCTGCGCCAGCTCGGAGGCGAGCCGAAGCGCCTGAAGCGAGTTCGGGTCGAAGTCGACCGGACAGAGAATTTTCTTGAATTGGGGCATCTGGTCCCTTTTAACGAGCGCAACCAAACGAATTCGAGTGAACGCCCGGGCGCACTTGCGCTGCTGATAAACCTTACGACGTATACATTAGACGCCGCAAAATTGGGACCTTCAGAAAGTCCAATGCGATCAGGTAGAGGACGCATGCCAGAATCACTGACACCGACCACGGCGTCCGGGAGAGGCGCCATCAGAATTCCACGGGTCGATAAGAGGCAGACCACGATCACATCCGCAATGGAACTAAGAATCATCCATCGGCTCGGAGCAGAATTCCAAAAGTGACGGCGCTCGCGCACCAGATAGACCATCCCCTGACCCGTGAACACGAGCGTCACAAAGACCAGCGTCTGCAGTTGAGGAAGCGGCAGGCCGAGAAAATCGCGCCCATAGAAAAACAGCCCGAAGGACAGCAGCAGGATCAGACTGCCGAGGCTCATTCCGGCCAGCATCAGAGTCCGGATGTGCCAGCGATCCGGCATTGGCGAAGCGGATACGTGATCGGTCGCAATCGACATGGTCACGAAGTCGTTGGTGAACAACAGCATTACGATCAGCAGCGGAGTGATGATGAAAGTGCGCGTAAGAATCACGCCGATGCTGAGGAATAGCCCGACCTCGACGGTCTTGATGATCTTGTTCAGCGTGTAGGTCAGCATGCGCTGATAGATTCGGCGGCTGGTCTCGACCGCGGCCAGCGTGTCGGTGAGCCCCGGATTGGTGAGCACCAGGCTGGCCGAGGCTTTCGCCACGTCGGTTGCATTGGCCACCGCGATTCCGACCTCCGCCTGCTTCAACGCCGGGGCATCGTTGACCCCGTCTCCGGTCATGCCGACGATGTGGCCAGCCTGCTGCAAAGCACGAACGAGACGGAACTTGTCTTCCGGAAAGACGCCGGCGAAGACTGCGCAATCGAGGGTCTGATCGATGTTCTCGCGCAGGTCCTGCGCCGAGCAGGCGCGCCCCGCGATCCCGACCTGTGCTGCTACTGCTTGAGCCGTCGCGATCCCGTCCCCGGTAACCATCGCGACGCGCACACCCAATTTGTTCAGGCTTGCCACCAGCGACTTGGAGTCCTCGCGCGGCGGATCCTGAAGCGCCAGCAGTCCAACCAGACGGATCGCGCCTTCAGGTCCGCCCGCCACGGCCAGCACGCGGTAACCTCCCGCTGAAAGCCGCTCGACTTCGGCGTCTATGTTTGCAGCATGGCCAACGCGGGTCGCGATTGCCTGAGGCGCCCCCTTCAGCGCGCGCAATTGCTTGCCGTCCTCAATAACTGTGGCTTCGGCAAGTTTGGTTGCCGGCTCGAACGGAACGAACTTGAGACGCTGAGCCGGCGCCGAGAGCGCGCCTTCGGTCTTTCGCGCGAGCGAGAACGGCGAGATCGATCGGATCCTGGCCTGCTTCGTCGCTCGCATACGCCGCAAAGCGCAACAGATCCTGCTCGCTGAAGGGTGGGTAGGGATGCAACGCCGCCAGCGATAGCTGATTTTGAGTTATCGTCCCGGTCTTGTCGCTGCACAACATATCCATCGCCGCCGCTTCCTCGATCGCCGACAGACGCGTGACCAGCACGCCGCGCTTGGCCAATTCCACCGCGCCGAGCGCGGTTGCCAACGTGAAGGTGGCCGGTAGCGCGACCGGAACCGAAGCCACCAGAAGAATCAGTACGAACGGAAGCGTCTCGGTGAGAGGCATCCCTGCCAACGCGGCGTACAGGAACACCGCGACCGCCAGCGCCGTGTCCATCGCCACGAGGTACTTCACGATGGTGAAGATGATGCTCTCCAGATGGCTGGCCGTCCTGGCCGAACGCACCAGTTCGGCGGTCTTTCCAAAATAGGTTCGCTGGCCGGTCGCGGTGACCTCGCCACTGGCCTCGCCGCGCTTAACCAACGAACCGGCATAAGCAGTCTTGCCCTGACCCGCCTCGATCGGTACCGACTCACCGGTAAGCGCCGATTGATCGATCAAGACCTCTCCCTCGCGGATACCAATGTCTGCTGGCACGAGGTCGCCCATCTGCAAGTGAACGAAATCACCGGGCACCAGCTCCTCTGCGGGAATCAGGCCCCACGCGGCGTCACGCAAAACCCTGGCCCGCACGGCCAGCCGCTTCTGCAACAGCTCAAGCGCGCTGCGCGCGCGAGTTTCCTGGAACAGACTCAGTGAGGCATTGAAGACCAGCAGCACCGAAATGACCGCAGCCTCCAGAAACTTGCCAAGCGCAACTTCGAGCACGATCGTGACCTCGAGCATCCACGGCACCGGAGCCCAGAACTTGCCGAGCAGCGCAAGGATTGGATGCGGCTTTTTCTCGGCTACGGCGTTGGGTCCCGACTCGAGAAGACGCCGGCGAGCTTCCTCGCTAGTGAGGCCACGCGACGGCATCTTCACCGGCGACTGGCTGACAGAATCGCCCATTCAGACACCCTCAGCGATTGGCTAATCTCTGCCTTCGGCACAACGAACGTCTGCTTCGAACTGAAACAGATTGCCCTCGGCCAAGCTTGGTAGAACCTGAACATGGCGGCAAGGACCAAGCTCGATCAGCCGTCAAGATCGGCGCCGGCGCAGCGGGGGGACAAAACGCGCACAATTTACACTGCCCGAACGAAGAAACCTTGGCGTCCCCGACGGGATTTGAACCCGGCAAAGATCGCGAAAAACCTTAGGTTTTTCTGATCCAATGTGGCTGAAAGTGGCTGGTTTAGGTACAGTTTGAACACCGGTGTTCAAACTCGGCGAGGCGACCTTTAGATTCAGCCGCACCCTTCCCACTTCATGGCCAAGCTTGGCGAATACTTTCTCCACCTCTCCCCGGAAGAGCTGGATATTTTCTGAAGTGAGTGCGACGTGCCGCTCGTCTTCCAATACGGCTCGAACTGCAACGCAGAACGCTTTAACCATACGAGCCGGCTTAATGGAAGTGCTGTTGACTTGGGAGCGGTCCGAACCGTGGCTAATTATGAGATAGCCTTCAACAAGTGGAGCAAGAACGCTAGTTGCGCCGCCGCTGATCTTCTCAAGCCTCGGACGGGTGGACGCCACATATGGGGCGTCCTATACAAGGTCTCACGGGCAGGCTTCAAAAAGCTAAAACATATCGAAGGGCCGGCCTACCGACCTCAGCGCGTCGAGGTGGAGGACGCTGTGCAGGATGCCACGGGCGCAACCCGGACCGTGATCACTTTTCGCGTCCGGAAGATCAGACGACAGAACGATCTCCACACGAGCTTCGAGTACGTTGCCCATATCGTCTGCGGCCTTCGAAAACATAACGCGCCCGAAGAGTACGTAGCCTACGTCATCAACGTCGCGCAGGAGACCAACCTTCACAGGGGAACGCTCGGCGCCGAACAAAACCGGCTCATCGAGCGCCTTCGAAACGAGCCAGCCTTAGGTTAGCGAACGCGCTCCAGTCGTCAGTTCCAATCCAATTCTCACAGAGTAGCCGCCATGCTTCGACTCCGTACAACGGACTCGGAAATACGCAGCCGCTCGAACACCGGGCAAGTGGCACGCATTCTGCTCGTATTCCAACTCCATCGAGCGCGCAATTCACGGCGCGTGCTCAGTCGCTATCAGCGAGGCGTCAACATGGAAGGCAGCGTATATCTCAAAGCACGCCAGGAATGGGACGAGCGTTACGCTGATCTGGTTCTCGGCAAACGCAACTGGCAGATCACCGCCGGTGGCATGATGGTCATCACGCTTGTGCTGGCCTTCGGGATTGTCTGGCTCAGCGCGAGGAGTCGCTTCGTTCCTTACGTCGTCGAAGTCGACAAGCTCGGCTATGCGCTGGCCGCACCCAGCGCGCTGACCGAAAACACGACTCGGATCAGCACAGACCGGATGGTGCGATACGAGCTGGCGGCTTTCATCCGCAATGCTCGCGAGGTGATCACCGATCCGGCAGCCGAGCACCAGCTGATCGGGCAGGTGTACAGCCGCGCCCGCGGACCGGCTTACAAGTTTCTGGAGAACTACTACCACGAAAACGACCTTGAGCATGATCCGTTCAAGGTCGCTCAGCACCAATCTGTGAGCGTCCAGATCGATTCGATCCTGCCGTTGTCGAAAGCGACGTGGCAGGTGAGATGGACCGAGGAAGAATCAGGCCTCGACGGTTCTCCGGTCGCCAAGACGCATTGGGAAGCGGCGCTCGACACCACAATCATTTCGGCGACCTCTGACGCCTCGATCCTGGAGAACCCGCTTGGATTTTACGTCACGCAGATCAATTGGACCGAGCAGCGAAGTTAGGAGGGGATCACAATGAAGTGCATCGGCACATTTGGTTTCGTCGCTCTCTCGCTGACGCTCGCCGCTTGCTCGGCAAAGCAAACGCCACCGCCGCCGCTGACGCTTGTCACGAAAGCAGCACCATCTCCCGAGCCGGAGCCCGCACCGCTAACCGGCGCCCAGTTACTCGCGCAGCAGCCCCAAGAGGTTCAGGAGGCAATCAAACAACATCAGCAAGATGGCGCGTGGCAGGTTTATAAAATGCCGCACCGCGAGCTTTACCCGTATGAAGAAGGACAAGAGCCTGTAGTTGACTGCGCTCCATTGCGAACCACCGACATCCAGCTTGAGCCGGGCGAGACAATCACGGACGTTGCCAGCGGCGACAGCGAACGCTGGCTCGTGACGCCGGCCTCATCGGGCGATCCGCGCAATCCGACTCCTCACCTCGCGATCAAACCCACCGCCGGCGGCATCAGCACCAATCTGACGATCTACACCACCAAGCACAGGTCTATCCCCGCGTGCGCGGGGGAACCCATGGCGAGTCAATCCAGCTGCGGATAACCAAGGGTCTATCCCCGCGTGCGCGGGGGAACCGGCGGCAGTTCGGCCCATAGCCAAGTGACTGAGGGTCTATCCCCGCGTGCGCGGGGGAACCGTTACAAGCAGACCTATTGCCGCGCCTCAACAAGGTCTATCCCCGCGTGCGCGGGGGAACCGGCATCCTCGCCTGGCGCATGTACTTCAATAAAGGTCTATCCCCGCGTGCGCGGGGGAACCCGTCTCATCGGTGCCGTCAGCGATTCGAGCTGGGGTCTATCCCCGCGTGCGCGGGGGAACCAGCGCACTAGCGCGCGGATTGACAGTCAGAGCGGGTCTATCCCCGCGTGCGCGGGGGAACCGTCCATCCAACTCCGCCTGCTTGCACCCAGACAGGTCTATCCCCGCGTGCGCGGGGGAACCCGTGATCGAGTATCTCCGAGCCGGTCTGATTCGGGTCTATCCCCGCGTGCGCGGGGGAACCGCAACGCGCGGGCCTTTGCCTTGTCCGGCTGCCGGTCTATCCCCGCGTGCGCGGGGGAACCATGGCTATTCCTCCGTGATGAGTGCGCGGTAGAGGTCTATCCCCGCGTGCGCGGGGGAACCCGATGCAATGCGTCACGTCGAGAATCCGGCGGAGGTCTATCCCCGCGTGCGCGGGGGAACCGCTGGCCATCGGCGCGAGCGCCTGGCGCACGCAGGTCTATCCCCGCGTGCGCGGGGGAACCACGCGCACGACGGTCCACCTACCGTCATCTCGCGGTCTATCCCCGCGTGCGCGGGGGAACCATCACGTGCAAGTAGCATCCTGCGTGCAAGCAAGGTCTATCCCCGCGTGCGCGGGGGAACCATAGGTCATCCTATTTCTCCCGGCACCATCACGGGTCTATCCCCGCGTGCGCGGGGGAACCTGGGTTTTTCGAGCAGACACTATCTATCGAGGGGGTCTATCCCCGCGTGCGCGGGGGAACCATAAAACCCGAGCCGCTGGCCTCGCCCTCGCGCGGTCTATCCCCGCGTGCGCGGGGGAACCCAGTAGCCCGACGGTATCCTTCGCCTCTAAACAGGTCTATCCCCGCGTGCGCGGGGGAACCGCGGTTACGGTTAGGTCGTTTTTCATGATTCGGGGTCTATCCCCGCGTGCGCGGGGGAACCGTGATGCCGCCATTCGTTCGCGGCATCACGGGGGGTCTATCCCCGCGTGCGCGGGGGAACCGCTGGCGCGGCATCCGGGTCAGTGAATCAAGAGGGTCTATCCCCGCGTGCGCGGGGGAACCGTCGCCGCCGTCATTTCATCGGGGCTGGCGCCAGGTCTATCCCCGCGTGCGCGGGGGAACCCGAATCCAGCGTTTCAGCGTCAACGAGCGCATACGGTCTATCCCCGCGTGCGCGGGGGAACCGCCGAGTCCTCGGCAGCCGCAGCGACCTCGGCGGGTCTATCCCCGCGTGCGCGGGGGAACCCTGAGCAACTCGCTGCAAGTGTGCGCAAGTAACGAGGTCTATCCCCGCGTGCGCGGGGGAACCCGATGCCGCTAGGTTCCAGTCGCAATGTCGCGACGGGGTCTATCCCCGCGTGCGCGGGGGAACCCCAGCCTCGCCGGGGTACCTCGCAGCGCGGAAGGTCTATCCCCGCGTGCGCGGGGGAACCTCTTACGAAGCGTGGACACCCCGTATCCACGCTTAGAGCATATTAAGTTTTCAAAGAACAGCCGCAAACCTCGATGGCTGCGGACCCTTCGGTCACTCGACCGACGTCAGCGTTCTCTTCATCGCGAGAAAAATACCGTCGCGGTTAAACATCTCGTACGAGGGTGCTCCAAGGACCGCAATCTGCTGCCCTCCGACCGCCTGTGAATCGGTCCAGGTCATCAGGATACTGCCGCCGCCGAGCTCCGAGTACCATTCCTGCATCACAGCCCACACGCGCTCTCGCACGCCCGCGTTCATACGTGGAGCGGTATAAACCCCCGGTCCAATTTCGAGCATGCACGACGCCAGGAAGCCACGGAATCGCGGCGCCACATCACGGGTTACTACCACTGTCATCGGCGAATAACTCCTTGATTTGATCTATCATCTTCGGGATGAGGCGCTCCTTGCGAAAGGTGCGCCCTGCAAGCTTGCGAACCATTGCTTCGATCGTTTGTACGCCGCGTCGGTCGCTATTCCACTGGCGCACCGCGCCGAACGCTATCGGCAGGGTGACGGAATGGCGGCACAGGTCGGCGATGTCGAGGCAGAAGGAAAGCCCGGAGTCCTCGTGGATGAAGCCAAGCTGGGGCAGGGCTCCTGTGACGGCGACCGCGACCATCGCGGCGGCTTCAACGGCGGTGGCAGCGTGATTGATCGCTTGATTTGACAGGTCGGCGGCTTCGGGATTCTGGCGATCGTAGTGGCGTCCGGACCATTCGATTCCGAACTGGCGCGCCAGCAGCTTGTAGGCCTCGCGCATCCGGGCGCCTTCGAGTCCGCGCAGGGCGTCAAGGTCGGTATCAGGCACGATCTCGCCGAGGCGCCACGCGTACATCCGGCGGACCAAACGCATCCGCGTATCAGGATTGGCCCATGCTCGGGCTTGCGCGCGGGCCAGGGCGGAATCGTCGGGGCCGAAGGGCATGCTGGCATAGAGACGGACTCCGCCTTCGCCGGTGAATACCAATCCTGTTCCATGCCGCGCCAGCAGCCGCAGCGCATCGTGGCTGATGGTGGTTCCTGGGCCGAGCAAGAAGCACGAGACCATCTGGAACGGGATCAGGTACTCGCCAGGAGCCAGATCCTGATCGCCGGCCGCAGTAAAGCGCAACGTCCCGTCCTCGACGGTAAGGTTGCCGCGCCCGAGCCATAGAAGGCCGTGCCGATCCGCTTGCGGGATACGCGCGGTTTCGAGTCCGAGGCGGCCCTTAAGCATGGCCGTCACCTGCGGGGCGGAGCAGGAGCATCCCGAAACCGAAGGCGCGATGGCGCCCGACGCCACGGCGCAGGAGCGCCGCGAAAGCTGCGGGGGAGGCGACTTCGAGGAGGCCTTCGACTGTGGCGTCCGGGCGTTCGCAGCGTTCGAGACGGGATTGGCTCCCGGAGCGATCGCGGCGAGCGAGACTCTGGCGCCGAAATCGGACCATGCGCGCGTCACGCATCCGTGCGGCTCCGCCGCGGCCGAGTTCGCCGGCAAGCCATTCGCGATAGACGGCCTGTCGATCGACGAAGGTATCGGGCCCGACGCGCAGGCATCGATGGATGAACAAGTCCACTTCGCGGGGTTTTTCGCCGGCGGCGCGTCCACTGATACGAACGACTGGGCAGACGCGAGTTTCAAAATGGTAGGACGCGCCGGAACGCCAAGTGTCAGGCATCGGCTTGGAGCAAATAGATTCGAGATCGACTGCTGAGGTGGCGAGCGGATCCGCTGTCGCGCGAGCGCGATCAACCAATTCGCGATGGCTACATAGCGTGTACCCGAAGAGTGTCAGGCGCCGTGCGCGGCAGTCGTGTACCACGAACGGGAGCGGCGCTGCGTCGCCAAACAGGGCGCGCAGCGCGGCGTGAAGGATATATCCGCCGTCGGCGATACGCAGGTTGAGACCGGATCGAACGGCGAAGCGCATCAGCGCAGGCTGGTCGAACTCGGCGCGGAGCATAAAGATGGGTGCGTCAGACATCGATGAAGTCCTCCCTTATAAAGCGGCGTCCGACATGGATCTGGTTGGTCCAATCGCGGTCATCGGTCACCGGCAGCGCGCCGCGCACGTGCGGGCCGTCGGCGGGCAGCCATGCGCGCAGGCGGCGACTATCGGATGCACGCGGAGAGAGCGGCGCTCGTACGAGGGCCGTGCGCAGGTCATCGGCCGGATATCGGCCGAGGAGAATCGGCTCCGCCGGCAGGCAGGGTTTACGTCCGATAAAGAGTGGCCGAGCGGGTGCCCGCAATGCGGCCTCGAGCCGAGCCGCGTCGGGATCGGCGTCGGGCGGTTTGAGTTCCAGCGCGACCGTGTAAACCGCGTCGGCGAGATAATCGCGATAACGGATTTGAGTGGTCTTTTCGGTGCGCGGGAGCGGTTCACCACGCTGCGTGGCTCTCATAAGAGATCGAATTTCATTTCCACCCTCGCCAGCGCGCTCTTGAACTCGCCCGCGCGTGGTCCATCCCTGCCACAGGAATGGTTGCGACAGATCGACCGTCTGAAAGTCTTGCAACAATTCGCCGGGGCGATCGCAGCGCACCGCGTAAACGATGCGCGTCTGCAGCGCCCGGACCGCGGCGGCGTCGCGATGGTCGTAGCCGAGGGCGTTGCCTAGCATTCCGGCCAGCATCGAGCGCGCCGGGAACGTCCGCGTGACGCCGTTATTGTCGATCACGACGCCGCCGAACGAGATCAGCGGCGCGTCGAAACGCAGGATTATTGCGTCGATCATTCGGTTTCCTCCACGCACGCCGCCGTCCATTTGGCTAGTTCGGCGAGCGACGGCGATCGTTCTTCGGCTTCAAGCACGGGAGCCAGGAGGTTGGGATGGCCGAGCGCGAAGCCGCGGCGCGCGGTGCGGGCGTAAACCCGGTCGAGCTCCACCGAGATGGGTGGACAACGCGTTGTAAGCGTTCGCGAGCGGATCTGGCTCCAGCCGCACGTGGGTGAGAAAAGCGTTGGCGAGGGTGCGGGGCTGCGCGCTAGCGGCTTCCGCCAGCATCAGATGGGCATAGGCGTGCGGTGCGGTTGAACCGAGCTTGGCTCCGGGCGTGACCGTTGCGATCAGGTGGACCATCCGGCGGGTGACTTCGGCTGCAAGCGCGCGATCGTCGCCAAGGTTGCGGACCAGGCCGGGAACGTCGATCGCGACATAGCCATAAAAGAGGCCGGTGGTGAGCTCGGAAGAGTTGATATGGCCGCTGCCCAGGCCACCCTCAGGACTGTCTTTGAGCAGATCATCAACTGCGGAGAAGTAATCACTTTCGGACTGTTCCGCATGAACAGTGAAGGCATGAGCGACATGGAGGGCAGCATCGACGCGGGCGAGAATATCGCCGGTGACCATTCGGCCGAACATTGCGGCGTCGAGTCCGGCGCCGAGTTTGAGCGCGCGGAGGTTATCGATCCGTTCGCGGGTGAAGTGCTTTTTTACCGCTTCGCCGGCGCCTTTCGCGTCCTTGACGGAGGTGCAGATCGTCCGCGCTTCGGCACGCAGGTAGTCCAGTTCAGGACGGCCCAGCACGGTCACCTGATTGGACTGGACGCCCGACGTGGAGGCGGCAGCGTCGCCGTCGTCGGCCTGTTTTTTCTTTTCGGCCTTGGCCTTGGCGCTTTCGCCCAACACCAGCGCCATTACCGCCGCAGTTACGGCACGTGCGATCGCTGAGTTGACGCCGTCGTCGCTGACGAGCGGAGTATAGACGTAACGGTCGAAGCTCAGGCGCGAGCGGACGGAGGTTTGCCCGCCGGCACAATTACTGAAAGCTTCGGAATCATCGGCGGTGCGCCAGTGGCGCTTTAGGCATTGCGAGGAGATCCGCGTGCGCACGGCGCCGCCGAAGGGTATGCGCTTGGCGAGGCCGGCGTCATCGCGATTGATCAGCGAAGCCGGGTACGAGGTCAGAAAATGGATTTGGATAAAGCGATGAGAAGCCATCAGTCGGTCTCCTTTTCGGCACGGAAAATTTGCGTGTAATAGTCGTTGGCGATGGTTTGGCGGACGGCCTTTTCATGCGGCTGGCCGTCGCTCAGCACGAGCCGCGCGATGCCGGTCAAATCGACGGCAGCAGCGGCGGTGGCAAGCTGATGGGTGACGGCGCGCACTTCGTCGAAGAGCGGTTCGCCGCTCACGCGCAGCAGCTTGTTCAAACGCAATTCGGAAACGCCCGCTTGGGCTAGCGCGGTACCCAAGCGGTGGACGGGATTGTGCAGGCCGTCGAGGTTGGCCATCGCGCGCAGAATCACGGCCCATCGGCGCAGCGCGTCGTCGCGCGCAGGACCGCCTCCGGGTAGATACTCGGGGTCGAGGCGCGTGACGACGATGCGCCAAAAAGCGGCGCCGCCGGGATCCTCGGGCCTGAGCCGGCGCAATTCGGCGAGCGCGCCCGTTCCGGCCTCGGCGAGATCGTCGGCGATCCGCCGCATCAAAGAGGTCAGCGAAACGGCCTCATGCGGTTGGGGATTCATTGTCTCCTCCTTTTTGTTCGATTGATTCGCCTGCGGCGGTGCGCATACGACGCGCGGCGCCGTGGAAGACGCGATCGGCGGCGGCGTGGGCGCGAAAGACTCGCGCGGCCGGAATCGGCGCGGACTGTTTAGCGGCCTCGAGCGTTTGGCGGGCGAAGCCGAGCAATTGTTCGAGCCATTTGATACGGGCGTTCTCGAAGCTCAGTTCCACGTCCGCGAACAGTTCGGCGAAATAGACACGATCGACCTCGCGGTCGAATGGTTTGACGAATGTGTCAAGCCGCGGATCGCGAAAATTCAGTTTGTCAGGTCCCCCCTGCAACAGGGCTGCGAGGGCCGGCCTGAGCGCCTTCGAGGCGACGTCTTTGATCTCGGCAAGCCGTTGTTTCGAAAGCTCCCCGATTTGACGGCGGCCCTCATCGGTGGCGAGACGCAAGCGCGCCTTCGGTGGAACCGCAATAAGCCGTTCGAAATAACCCTCAGTCTTACCTTGGCCGCGGACGAAAATTTGGCAGGCAAGAAGGGGTTCGTCGCCGTCGCCGGGTCGCGGGATGCTGGCACGGCTCGGCCGGAACTCATCGCCGAAGATCACGCGGTGAACCAGATGGTAGTTGAGGTCACCTGCGGTCAATGCGGCGCCGTCTTCGGTCTTCACCGGAGTCCAGAGATCCCCAAGATTTCCTTTTTGCTCCTTGGCCGCGATCCGCGTGGCCTTGGTCGTGGTCCAACGGGCAACGATCCGGCCGCGCTCTTCGAGCAGCCGGATACGACGACAGATTTCGATGAAAAACGGATCGAGTTCATTGACGGCAATCTGTTCTAAGCCGTCCCAGGGTATGAGCCAGAGCAGGGCGCGTCCGGTTTCGGGATCGAAGGTACGGTCGGCTGCAATTTCGCCACGCGATGCCAGCAGCAGATTGGCGTCGCGCACGAAGCGCGTTGGCCATCCGAGATCGCGCGCGGCGGCGAATGCGGGCCGATTGCTGACGCCGCCGTTCATACGAGCAATGCCGTAATTATCGCGTCCGCTGAATCCTTGCATTGTCTGCAGCGAGACCATCGCGTAAACCCAATGTTCGGGCGCTGGGGCGACGATCCGCTCCATTTTCACGTCGTGGTTCTTGGCGGTTTCAAGCAGGTCTATCGAGTCGGGCGTCGCGGTTGAGTTGTCGTCCTTCCAGTTGGAGATCGAACCCTCGGAAACCGGCGGCTGCATGAAGGCGGGCACGTGCAAGTCCGGCACGATCAAACACCACGGCTCGTCGCGGCCATCGGTCAGCGTGCGCAATGCTTCCGCCCAGTGCGCGGCGTCGCGGAGCGCCGCGACATCCGACGTGCCTGCACGAAACGCCGCGAGCGCGCCAAGCTGGGCGAGAAAGGCGTGCCAAGCGTGAAATTGGTATGGTTGGAGCGCAGCGAATTCGATCGGCTCGCCGCCCGCAAGCGCGGCCAATACTTCAGGAAGCGTTCGGAGCAAGACGCCGCCGCCGCGCTCGGTCACGCTGAGCATCGGTTCGGCCAGAAGATTGTGGAGCGGTTTAGGCATCGGCAATATCCTCCTCGGCATTCGATTGGGATTCGGCGGGGTGCAATCCCAGCCGATCATAGATAAAGGCGCGCCCTGCGAAGCTGAAACGTATCGTGCCAGCATCGGTAGCAACATCATCGACTTTGGCGTCGGCGGGGGCGTTTCGCACCAGCCATCCGGGTATGGTCAAGCGATCGATCGTCGCGCCGAATGGGCCAGGAATTGGATTGGAAAATTCGACAATGCGATCGCCTTCTCCCAGCCGAGCGTGAATGCGCGCTTCCAGCGACGAAGGGAAGCGGCAGTCAGGAAACGTATCGTCGCGATTGACACAATTGAGTCTTGCCAAGCCCTTCTCGGCGATGGCGCCGCCGTCGATACTTTGCCCGTGCTTCTTCCACGCACCGCCCAACTGGACGGCGATCGTGCTGATCGCGTCGGGGTGAGTGGCGGCTTCGACAAGGCGGCGGTTCATCGCCGGAATTTCGAGCGTGAGCGTGGCTTCCAGGACCCGCCACGTGGCCTCAAGCACGCGCAAATCTTCGTACACCGTGCCGAAGCCATGTTCGCCGCGGGCCGCGCCGCCGCGGCCGATAAGCGGTGTCAGGTCGCGGATGGCGGGCGTTAGCACGATTACGCGCGCGGCGCGGAATGGCTCGGGACGGTCGCGGCGATGGCGATGGAGACGCCCGATCCGCTGCAGCATCACGTCGATCGGACAAAGGTCGGTCAGCATCAAATCGGCGTCGAGGTCGAGGCTTTGCTGGACCGTCTGCGTTGCCGCGGCCACGCATGGCGCGGCCGAGCTTTTGCCGAAGCGTTCTTCAAGCTCATGATCGAGCAGGAAGCGATCGGCGCGGGCGAAGCGGGCGTGATGCGGAGCAGGATGATCGTTAACCGCAAAGAGAAGATGGGGCGTGCCGCGCGCGCCTGCGATACGCTCCAGCTCGAGTTGGGTGGCGACGCACTCGCGGACGGTGTTGCGCACGATCAGCACGCGTGCGCCGGCCGTCGCCGCGTCCATCGCCCGCGCCGCCGCGGCAGCGAAGTCAGCGGCGGCGGGCGTCAGTTCCACAGTCACAACCTTCGGTCGAGATTCGCTCATCAAGACCTCGCGCTCAGGGCGCCGACTGCCCGCGGCAACTGTCGTCACGCTTGGATACGGAAGATTCTCCGCCTCGTCGAGCGGAGGCGGCTTGGGCGCGAACCGCTCGCCGGCCGAGATCAGCGTCGTCGCCGCGCGCGAACCGAGAGTCGCAGACAAGAGCATCGCATGGCCGCCGGCGGCTAGATGAAAGCGCAGGACCTCGCGCAGGATCGTGGCCATGTAAGCGTCGGAGGCATGCACTTCGTCCACCACCAGAAACTGGCGCAGGAGCGAGGTCGCGCGCAGATGCGAATGCGAAACCATCAGCGCGGAGAGCAGCGCCTGATCGACCGTGCCGACGCTGATCGCGCCGGCGAGATAACGCTTCGGATGCTCTCCGGCCCAGGAGAGAAAACGCCAACGTTCGTGGTCGTTCCAAAGCGAATCGAATTGCGCCAGTAAGTATGGGGCGAGTTTGTCGTCGAGCGGAAGATAACCCGGAACTGCGAGAATAACCGGCGGACGCGCGGCGGCGTCGGGAAAGGCGCGCGCCACGGCATTAGCGATCCGTCGATGTATCTGGACGGCTGCCGTGCGTGTCGGCAGGGCAAAATACATTCCGTCAACCAATCCAGCGTCGAACAGCTTGAAAAACCGGGCCAGCGCGGCTTCCGTCTTGCCCGAGCCGGTTTCGCTTTCGAGGATGGCCAAGCCACCACTTTCGGCGATCGGCAATTCCATAATCCGGCGCTGAGCCGCATTAGGGATGAAGTCGAAGATTTCATCGAAGCCGCGCCGCTTCATCTGATATGCGGCGCGCGCGGCGGCCAAATCCAGGCCGATTTGACCGAGGACGTTTTGTGCCTGGCGGCGAGCAAAGCTTATACGCTCGGGATCGCCCTCTTCGCTGAAGCTGAAAACTGAGCGGTCCGAGCCGATCCAGTCGGCCAGCGTCACCAGGCCGCAGAAGGCGTGCGCGAACGCCGGCTTCGACGGCAGCGGGGATGCGTTGCGATCGAACGCGGCTGGAACCCACTCGCGGACCTTTGCGCTGAGACGCGCGATCCCCTCGAACGGGTCGCGTCCTTCCGAGTCTCGCCGCCAGAGTTCTTGGTTCGGCCCGGAATTTCCCCCGATATTCCCAGGTCGACCATGATGGGCGATCGCGGCGACCAGCAATTCCAAGCCTGTGGCATCTTCGGCCCAAGTCTGGATCTCGGCGAGCGGAATGCTATCGCGAAGCCGCTTTTGCTCGATGCTTGCGGAAGCGCCGAACAAATCCAGAATCGCCTGAACGTGGCCAGCCATCGGCCGCCGGTTCGGATCGGCCTTGTTCTGAAAGCCAAGATTGAATTTCCCAGCATCATGAAATGCCGCGAGCGCCGACAAGCGTTGGATATCGGATTCGATCAGGTCATTTCGTTCTCCAAGAGTTGCGAGTCGCCGGCGGATCAAGGTGCGTCGCAAGAGCGCCTCGCAGCATGCTGCGACATCCGCGCAGTGATCGATCAGCGGATGCCATTGTTCAGGATCGCTTGAGAGCTTGCCCCAGAAATCTACCGGTCGTCCCCGCATCGACGATCTCCCTCGAGTCTTTGCGTCGCTGAATATGGCATGCCGCAACGACCTCGAACGATATCACCCTAAGAGGACAACCGTTGACAGCGGCAGCTTGACATAAAGATCCGACGCAATTCTCAGAGAAGAGCACTCGCAGGAGATGAGGCGCCGGTTTCGAGACAATTCGACAACCGCCGGTGCACAACATCTTTTCCTGCCCACATCGCGTCGCACAGAGCAGAAGCGTCTCGAATCTCAGGCCGTTCGTCCGGGGATCCTTGCCATCCGCGCATCACAGCCGCCTGAATCACACAAAACATCCGTTCGAGTGGCGGCTGCGCTGTGAGACGCCCGCTCGGGCTCCGCAAGCTGCGCCGCTCGCGCCCCATCCCGCACCCCACTGACCCATCCTGCGGCTCCGCTTCGCCGCCGCTCTGATTGGTGGCGTTCGCTGCGCTAGCACGACGCGCCAGCCCATTCGGGCCGCTTCGCTCTGGCACGTCCTGCCGCCCGCTCCGCTCGCGCATCTAGAAATCTGCGCACGGCCCTCCAGTTCGGTTTGAGAGGGCCGCGCGGAAAAAAGTTGCGCGGTGATGAAAGCAACGCAGCACGCCCTGCCCGATGACGGGAAGCGGGCGCAGCCAAACAAATGGAGGTTATGGCTATGGCAATCAACAAAGTGATCGTGATCGGCAATCTGGGAGCCAATCCTGAGATTCGTACCCTGCCCAAATCCGGGCAGAACGTGGCGAATTTCTCGCTGGCAACGACCGAGCGTTTCACGGATCGAAACGGCGACCGGCAGGAACGCACCGAATGGCATCGCGTGGTGGCGTTCGGGCGCATCGCGGATACCTGCCAGCAGTTTTTGAGCAAAGGCCGTCAGGTTTACGTCGAGGGTCGGCTCACTACCCGCCAGTACGAAGCGAAGGACGGAAGCGGCAAACGCTACCGGACCGAAATCGTGGCGCGGCAACTCCGCCTGCTCGGGAATCGCGCCGACGCGCCCAAGGCTGAAGCGGCAGACGACATCCCCTTTTAGTTCCCGACACATCACGGGAGGGCCGCGCAAGCGGCTCTCCCCCAACCATTTCAACGACAATCGGAGATTACGAAAATGGACATCTATGCGATCGTGACCGAGAAGATAATCAACCTGCTTGAACAAGGAATCGTGCCTTGGCGCAGGCCGTGGACCTCAACCGGACTGCCGCGCAATCTTGTGAGCAAGAAACCATATCGTGGCATCAATCATTTTCTGCTTTCCGCATCGAAGTACGTTTCACCGTTCTGGCTGACGATGCGCCAGGCTAACGAACTTGGCGGACACGTCCGCAAGGCGAGGAAAGTACGCTCATCGTCTTCTGGAAGGTTGACGACGAGGCCGAGACCACGGAGGACCTCGATGAGGCGACCGACGAAGCGAACGCGTCGCCGCGTTTCTGCTTCGCTATTACCGAGTTTTCAATCTTGAGCAATGCGAGCTTCCGCAAGCCGTGCTCGACAAGCTTCCGAAGATCGAAACGCACGAACACGATCCGATCGAAGCGGCCGAACGGATCATCGCCGCAATGCCCAACCCGCCCGAGATTCAAACGCGGCTCAAAGGCGTTCTACAGCCCGATCACCGATCGAATCACCCTGCCGCCGCGCGAACTTTTCACGAGCGCCGAGGAATATTACGCGACGCTGCTGCACGAGACCGTCATAGTTCCAGGGCAGTCAAAGCGCCTTGCGCGAGAAGCATCTCCGAAGCCGCCCCGTTCGGTTCTGCGCGTCTTCCAAAGAGGAACTATGCGCGGAAATGGGAGCGGCGTTCCTTTGCGCCGAAGCCGGAATCTCGACCGGTCGTCCTCGAGAATCAGGCCGCCTACGTGGCCGGCTGGCTCAAGAAGCTTCGCGACGATCGCAAGCTTCTGATTCACGCCGCCGCCCAGGCACAAAAGGCCGCCGACTTTCATTCTAAATCGGAAGGCGTGCGCGGAATGAGATTTTGCGGCGAGCCCGCGCGGTTGCGCGGGCTCGCCAACTGTTAACCCGCCCAGAAAGACGACACCCCGAATGCGGGCGCGTCGCCGGTTCAACGAGGAGGTTTTCCTTCAGTCTCTCAGATTCTCGAATATGAAGGAAAACTGTTGTCAAAACTATATCGTCCTTTGTATTCGCCAAGGCCTGATTACTGTCGAAGAGGCCGACCGCCTCAAGGAGATCTTTCGAGACCAAGCGATTCAAAATGACCTTTGGATCTTTCCGAGAGGTCGTCTCAGAAATTGCTCGTTGCGGAAGATCAAAGCGAGAGCATTTCAAGATACGGGCGCATTACGTTCGCCACTCTGCAGATCTTTGCGAATCGCCGAAGCTCATCAGCGCTGCGCCCACGCGACCTCCAGAAATCACGGAGCGCTTCGAGCGCCACGTCTAGGCCGATCTTGGTCCGGAATTTGAAACAATCCACGACAGTCTTCGCGGCACTATAGACCTTAACGCGCACACCCTCGAACATGTGTTGCTCGATTCCGGCTGCACGTGCCCTGCCTGACATTCGGACGACACGAAGGGGCGGATAATCAGATCGGGGCTTTCGCGCTGTCCGGTCGATCGCTATCCATACGGCGTGAGGCACCTGCGTTCCGAGGCCGTGAATGCGAAGCGCGGAAATGAGGCAGATCACACCACCCGGAACAAGCTTGCAAGCTTGGACTTCCGAGTGATTTTCGGTGATACGCCGCACTCGCTGAGTACAACCCTCTGCTAACGCGCTCGATCAGGCCTTCGTGTATCCACCGCGCCAGATATGAACGCGGCACAGCGAGATCTCGCGGTCGGAATGCGCCAACGCGGCACGCTTGAGCCAGTGCGAGTCGACTCTTCCGGCTTCGATTCTTACTACTAATTACCTTCCTTTTTCATATAAAGATATACATCTAGTACCATACGGTCTGATCGTCAACGCGATCTCTCGGATCGGATTGGAGGACGGCTAGTCAACGCGCGGGCGGCGGCCATGGGCAAGTCTTCTCGGGCGAATTGTTAACCGCGCCCGAGGTCGCAAAGCTCTGGCATCTCCCCGAATCATGGGTGAGAGAACAGGCGCGGCTTGGGACCTTGCCGTCCGTAAGGCTCGGCCATTACGTCCGCTTTTGTACCGACGAGGTGCAACGATTTGTGGCGGAACGGCGCAAGCAAGAGGCTTGAAATCTTGCATTCGTTATTCTAGAATCGCGAATAGCGAATGGCTGCCAAAACACAATCATGATGTTGAAGCCTCACGACATCGTCGTATTACTCAAGCTTCTCAAGGCCGGAGACAAGCGGCCCACCTATGCCCAATTAGCGGCCGACCTATACATGAGCCCGTCCGAGGTTCACGCTTCAATTCGCCGCGCTCGCGCGGCCCGGCTAATTCACGGAGCGAGTCGGCGACCGTGTGAACGCCAGAGCGCTGGAGGAGTTCCTCGTGCATGGGATCAAGTACGCTTTTCCCCCGGAAAAAGGGGGCATGACTCGCGGCACACCCACCGCTTCTGCGGCGGAACCACTCAGCCGTAAAATGACCCAGGAGGAACCAGTTCCGGTCTGGCCGTTCGAGCAAGGCTCCAAGCGGGGCTATGCATTTCTGCCACTTTACAAGAAAGCGCCACTAGCGGCGCTGAAGGACCCTGAACTCTACCAGTTACTTGCGCTAGTAGACGCCCTGCGCGATGGCAGCGCGCGAGAGCGCGAACTGGCCAAACGCCGAGCTCTCCCGCTCGACTTAAGCATTGAGCCTCCAATCGAATCGACAGCTTCTGGCCGCGATGGCGGCAATGCTGAAGCCCTTGCTGCCGGAAATCGTCTTCGTTGGCGGTTGCACCACGGGGCTCCTGATCACCGACCCTGCAGCCTCTCCGGTGCGCGCAACAGACGATGTTGACGTGATCGTGGAAGTCGCCTCTTACGCCGAGTATGCGCGCTTCTCGAAGCGACTTCGCAACCTCGGCTTTTCCGAAGACTCATCCGAGGGTGCACCAATCTGCCGATGGCTGATCGACCACATGAAGCTTGATGTCATGCCGACAGACGAGACCATCCTTGGGTTCTCGAACCGCTGGTACAAACCCGCTATCGAAGCTGCTGCCCTCGTCGAGCTCGACGGATTTGAGTTGCGGGTAGTGACCACTCCGTACTTCCTAGCGACGAAACTGGAAGCTTTTCGCGGCAGAGGCAAGGGCGATTTCTATGCGAGCAGTGACCTCGAAGACATCATAGCGGTCCTTGATGGTCGTCCCACGGTTGTCGAGGAGGTCGCGGATTCCCCTGGCGAACTCCGCCGGTACATCGGCAGAGAGGTCGGCAAGCTGCTCGACAATCCGGAATTCGTTAACGCACTGCCGGGACACTTAGCTGGCGACGAAATCAGCCAAGCTCGAGTTCCGATGGTTCTTAGAACCCTGAATTCAATGCGCGGCCTCGGACCCAAACGCTCCGCGCCGCGACAAAGAAAAAACGTCCATAGGCAGTTTCGGAATTCACCGAAAGGGTTTAATCCGGGTTCGTCACGCTGTGCTCGCCAAGGCCGCACGACGTGCGGTGTGATCGCGCCGTCACGTAAGGCCGTTTCGGCCATTGCGGGGCGGGCGGCCGTTGGAGTGGCCGTTCGTCTCGTACGCTTTGTAGCGATCAGGTTGCTTGTATAGGGTTCGCCGCCCGACACCAAGAATTTGTGCGGCCCGGGACTTGTTCCCACCGGCAAATGATATCGTTCGGGCAATCAACTCGTTTTCGACCTCCTCCAACGTGGAGCCAAGTCGAACCATGAAGCCGAGTTCCGACCCCGGTTGAGAGGCGAGAGTTGTCGACAGATCACCGACCGACAGCATCGGCGCCCTGGACACGATGACGGCGCGCTCGATCGTGTTGCGCAACTCGCGAACGTTGCCCGGCCAGTGATGGGCATTGAGGGCGTCCAGGCAATCTGACGCGATCCCCTGAACCGCCTTGCCATGCTCCCGGTTAAATGCGCGGATGAACTCTTCGGCCAGTAACGGCACATCATCGAGCCGGTCGCGCAGCGGCGGGAGTTCAATCGGAAACACGCACAACCGGTAGTACAAATCCTCGCGTAGCCGACCCTCGCGGATAGCGCGCTCAAGCGGACGATTGGAGGCGGCCAGAATCCGCACATCGACCGCAACCTCCCCAGAGCCGCCAAGCCGCGAAATCTTCTTATCTTCGAGAACGCGAAGCAGTTTGGCCTGCATCTCCGGCCGCATCTCGGTGATCTCGTCGAGCAGAAGGGTTCCGCCGTTCGCGCGTTCGAAACAGCCTTCGCGACGGCGATCCGCGCCCGTGAAGGCCCCGCGCTCATGGCCAAACAGTTCGCTCTCGATCAGGGTCTCAGGAACGGCCGCGCAATTGATGGGGACGAAGGGCCGGCTACGGCGCGGCGATTTGTCGTGGATTGCACGTGCGGCCAGCTCCTTCCCCGTACCGCTCTCGCCAGTAATGATAACCGGCGCGCTCGTGGGAGCGGCTTCTTCGATCAGGCGTATGGCCCGGCGTATCGCTAGCGACCGACCAACCAATGTTCGCTCGCGAGTCTCTAAAAATCGAAACCCCGCCTCCGCCCCGCAGAGCCAAAGCGTACAAATAGTAGGATTGTGGATAACCTGTCAACAGATCGCTTCCTGTTCTTACCCCGCCGTTAACAAAACCTTAATGACCCTTGAGGAAAGAGGTTCTCGCGTGGCTCTGCCGCGTTCGTCTAATCTCAAGCGCCGAACCAAGAAGGGCGATTGCGCGCTGGCGAGACCGAGCGAGGCGGTGACTCGCGCTTTGACCGCACGCGGCTAAATAATTTTCTCATCATCGATGCCTACGAACTCGCAACCGGCCCGCCAGGCGGCGGGAATTCGTGTATAGATCACCGAGCGCAGACTGTGCCGATTTTGCACACTGGATCGGTGAAATCGGCGAATCAGCTAATCTTCTCGGGCGCTTTTCGCCAAGTGTGCAGAAATTGCACATGCACACTTTCTCTTCCGCCAAATGATCGCCAAATTCCTCACCCGAGCGCGCGTCCAGAACCACGTCGCCTCTGGTTGGTCTGCGTTTAGGGCAGATCGACGAACGGCATCGCCGTTGCTCAACAGAACATCGGATAAGTGTGGGGTTGCGGGGATCTTTCGATGCCGGGGGTCTTCTATGTCATACCAACCGCTACACCCAGTCACACTGCGGGCGACTCGGTCTCCCGTAACCATCGACGAGCTGGTCGCGGATCCCTCGCGCGCGGAGGGCCTGGCTTCCGAAACGGTACCGGTTCTCCTCGCTGAGATCGCATCGCGGGAAGCCGCTCTGCGGAACGTGCAAAGCGCCCTCGTTTCCTCAGTCAGCGCGCAAGAGCCAAGTGGCAATTCCGGCAAACAAATCCGAGAGCTTCCGATGCGCAACGGAAAGGTCGCGCACCTGCAGACGCCAAGTCCGCCGATCTGCAAGCCCTACCTTTCAATCGCTGAACTCGCGCAGCTAACGCCCTGGACTGATCAGGCGATTCGGACGATGCTCTCCAAGGGAATGTTGCGGGAGGGCGTGCAATTCTTCTATGTTGGACGCAGACCGATATTTAAGTGGGCGGCGATAGTCGCGTTCATTGAGCGCCCTCAAATGACAAATCCCGTTCCGCATTATCGGGATCAAATAGCCAATGGCGCGAAGGCGTAAAGTAAAGCGACAGGCCTGCTCCGTTCAGGCAACCCCTACGGGCTTCTTGCGTTTCCGCTTTCGCTGGACACTTCCAGATGGCAGCCTCCGATATTTTTCCGAGGCGACGGCGCTACGTGATACTCCGGAAGACCGCGAGCGGGTGCAGCTTCAGGCCGAACTGATCGGCGCGCAAATAAGGAGCGGCGTCTTCGACTACCTCAAATGGTTTCCCAACGGCAATCGCGCCGCGGATTTCCTGACGGCTACGATCGCAGAGTCCGAAACGAAGCCGACGAAAGCCAGAGTCGGGACAGTCCGCAGCTACTACGAGGAATGGATCCAACGAAAGGTCGCGCCTTACGTGCGCGCGTCGGCGGCCCGCGATTACCGCAACCACTTCCGAAGCTACATCGTCGACACCCTCGGTGACGTGCCGCTCCGCGAGCTTTCGCTCACGCATCTCGAGGATCTGCGAAGTTCTCTCCGACAGCGGAACCTTTCCGAGAAAACGATTCGTAATGTGATCGACGGATCGTTCCGGGCTATGGTACGGGATGCGGGCCTGGATGACATCCCGACATCTTTCCCATTTCCGAAGGTCAAATGGCCCGAGAAAATCGTCCCCGGTCCATCACCGTTCAGCGCGGAAGAGCGCGATCAGATTCTCGACTATTTCAGAACCAAGCGCTGGAAAGTCGGAGGTTTCAACGACACAAAATTCCACTACCCGTATTTCGCGTTTCTGTACACGCTGTTCTTCACCGGCATGCGCCCATCGGAAGCGGCTGCTGTGCGGATTCGAACCGTCAATCTCGGCGCCGGCACGATCCAAGTCGAGCGCTCGCGGCATCTGGGCGCTGAGGCCGCACCAAAGACGCAACGCGCCAAGCGCGCAGTACGGATCACTCGGAAGAACGCCGAGGTTCTCGAAGCGCTGATTGAATTGAAGGCAATGCCGGACGACTATCTGTTCAAGAACGTGCGCAACGAACCGATCGAGCCGGCGAACTTTTACGACCTCTTCCGAGATGCTCAGCGCGCGCTGACGATTTCACCTCTTCGGGACCTCTATTCGGCGAAGGACACGTATCTTTCGCTCGCGCTGACCAACGGCGTGAGCCTCACGTGGCTGTCAGAACAGACGGGCGTGGCCGTAGCGACCATTCTCAAGCATTACGGACGGTTCGTGCATTCCTCCGCAGCCGATGCCTTCGAACTCTCCAAAATCGAGAGTTTCGGGCCTCAAAATGACCCCGTTTTGGTACAGTTTGAACATCGGTTTGAACATCGTGTGGGGCTGATCAGAAAAAACCCCCGGTATTCCACAGGAGCGGTGGCGTCCCCGACGGGATTTGAACCCGTGTTACCGACGTGAAAGGCCGGTGTCCTAGGCCGAGCTAGACGACGGGGACGTTAGGATCGAAGCCCGAAAATACGAACGCGCGCTATGCGCGCGCCAGAGAGCCAAAAGTATCAGAGCCGCAAGAAGGGGAGCAAGCCGTCGCGGCCAGCGGCCGAACGACCGCAAGCGGTGGCGTTGTCTGGCGAAGCGGCTACCGATAATTTCGACACGATGTCCGATTCTTCAATCCTGGTCGCGGGCGCCGGCGCAATTGGCTCGATTCTCGGCGGGATGCTGCATGATGCAGGGCACGACGTTACGCTGCTTGGCCGGCGAGCGCATCTCGAGGCGATTGCACGCGGGGGCTTGAGAATTTCGGGACTGCTTGGCGATCGAACCGTCGCCGGCATGAAGCTCGCCGACGATCCCGCCAGACTTGGCAGGCGGTTCGGATTAATCCTCTGCACGGTCAAGAGTTATGACACCGAATCGATCGCGGCCGCGCTGGCCGGCCGTTTGAGCAACGACGGCGCGGTGGTCTCGATGCAAAATGGCCTGGGCAATATCGAGTTGTTGATCGAGAGCTTCGGACGGCGGCGGGTGTTGGGCGCGCGCGTGATCTTCGGCGCGGAAATACCCACGCCGGGCAGCGCGCACGTGACGGTTTTCGCGCAGCCGGTCGCGATCGGACCCGCGCCCGCGATTCATGGCGAGGACTCGCCGGCGCTGGCGGCGCGCGCCCGCGCGATCGCCGCAATGATCGACGCCGCCGGCATTCCCGCGGTCGGGGTTGACGACATCATGCCCGTGCTGTGGACCAAGGTTCTGTACAACGTGGCGCTGAATCCGCTCGGCGCACTTTTGCAGCAGCACTATGGGGCGCTGGCCGAAGATCCGGACGTTAAGCCGATCATGGATAGCGCGATCGAGGAGGCGTTTGCGGTCGCGTGCGCGCTCGGCATCGCCCTACCCTTTTCGAGCGCGGCAGAATATCGAAAAGTATTTTACGAGCAGATGATCCCGCCAACGTTTAGTCATCGGCCAACGATGCTGCACGATCTTCATGTTCGCGGGCGCACCGAGATCGGCGCGCTCAACGGCAAGATCGTCGAGCTTGCCGATCGCCTGGGAGTCGGCGCGGAGACGAATCGGATGCTGACGCGGCTCGTCAGGGCGGCTGAGCGTGCGCGCCAACGAACGATGAAAACTCAAGCAGAACGATGAAGGCAGCATCGATACGCCGCGCGAGCATGGATGCGATCGTCGCGCAGGCTGAGCGCGAGTTCCCCTTCGAGTGCTGCGGCTTCATCATCGGCGACAACGAAACCTCGGTCGAGGAAGTCCGCCCGGTCGCCAACATCCAGAACCGCATGCACGCCAAAGATCCGGCGGCGTTCCCGCGCGATGCGCGCATGGCGTTCCTGATGGAGCCGAGGGAGCATCTGGCGGTAATGAACGAGGCCGATCGCCGCAGACTCGCGATCCGCGCCGTTTACCATTCGCATCCCGATCACGACGCGTATTTTTCCGCGACCGATCGCGCGCAGGCGTGCTCATTCGATCCGCCGGCACCCGACTACCCCGGCATCGTTTACATCGTGATGTCGATTCGCGCCGGCAAATTCGCGGGCGCCGCGGCGTTCGCCTGGGATTTCGAAAAGAAGGAATTCGCCGAGACGAAACTGACGGTCGAACTTTGAGGTTGCAAACCGTCGTGACCATTCAGGGGAGGGACGTCATGGCCAGGATGTTGAGCCCGCAGAACAAGCGCAACGACAAGCCGAAGGCAGCGAAAGCGAAGTCAGGCAATGTGCTGCTCTATGAGGTGAGGGACGAAATCGCCTTCATCACGTTGAACAGACCGGAAAAGGTGAACGCGCTCAACGGCGCACTCAGTGACGCCTTGTGCGCGACCTGGAAAAGGTTCGAGGCCGACCATTCCGCCAAGGTCGCTATCCTCACGGGCGCCGGTAAGCACTTCTGCGCGGGCGCGGACGTGAGCCCCGGCGCAATCGATCGCGAAGTGCCATTTCAGGTCCATCAAGGCTATCCGCAAAACGGCATCACCGTGTTCAAGCCGATCGTCGGCGCGATCAAGGGCTACACGCTCGGGGCAGGCTATGCACTGGCCGTTCGCGGCTGCGACATTACGATCGCCGGCGAGAGCATGCTGATGGGTTTTCCGGAAGCACGGATTGGCACGCCGCTGCCCCCGATGGAGTATCTACCGTACATGCCCTTCAAGATCAGCCTCGAGTTCATGCTGCTGGCGTGGAACGGCGGGCAGATCATGGATGCGCAGCGCGCCTACGAAGTCGGGCTGGTCAACAAGGTCGTGAAGGATGAGCGCGTGATGGACGAGGCGGTCCGCTGGGCTGAGCTTTTGAAGAAAATTCCGCCGCTCTACATCAAGTCGGTCAAGTACGGGCACTACAAGACGACGGACAACAAAGTCCGTGTGGACGAGCGAGAATATATCCTATTCACCCATCCTCAGGAGATAAGCCGGGACCGTCAGGAAGGGCTGCAGGCATTCTTGCAGCGGCGGGAGCCGAAATTCACCGGGCAGGGGTGACTGGCCTGCACCCAACGTTAACAGCGCGCTCCGTTGTCGCGCGCGGCCACTGCCAACGGCTTAATACTGCGCTGCCGTCGCCACGGCCAGGGGTGACCCCTGCACCTTAGTATTAAGAGAATCGGCACCGCCGCGGGATGCGGGCTGCGCCCTGTTAGAAGGGGTAAGGGGAAGAGGGAAAAAAAAGCGCCGATCAGGTTACGCAAAGCTCTCTTGGAAAATGGAAGTCGGGGGTCATCTATACACTTCGCGGCGGTGAGCGACGCGGACCACCAATACGACCAGGATCCGGCTGCGGATCTCGTAAACGATTCGATAATCACCGGCCCGAATGCGCCACAAGTCGCCGCGCCCCTTGAGCTTCTTTGCGCCCGCTGGACGCGGGTTGTCTGCGAGCGCGTCGATGCGCGGACGCAAGCTCAGCTGAATTTCGCGCGCGAGTTTACGGAACTCGCGCTCTGCACCCGGCGCGAACTCGACCGCGTAAGCCATCGTATTGTCAGACGAGGCCCAGTTCCTTTTTTATCTGCCGCCACGGAATCGTTCCCTTGCGTTTGACCTCGCGGATCGCCGCCCGGGCGGCCTTCAAGTCGTCGCGGTCCTCCATCGCTTCAAGCAACGCGATATCCTCGATCGGCACCACAGCCGCCAACGGACGGCTGCGGCGGGTTAGCAGAATCCGGTCCTTGCCGTAAGCAACGCGGTTTATAAGGTCAGAGAAGTGCTGACGCGCCGCAACCGTAGTGATCGCTTCACTGGCGGATTTTTTCCTGGCTGGCATGGCAAATGTGCTCCCGTCGCTGAAACTGACTCAATTGTACATTTGTGCCGTTATGTACACCAGTCCGGGCTAGTTCTCGGACGCGGTGAATTCCTCTTCCTTGGCGGACATCTCGAGCGACATCCCGCGAGTTTCGTCGATCACCAGGCCGAACAGGATCGCAGCCGGGATGCCAACGATCGACAACGCGCCGACGACGATCGACAGCCCGCCCATCGCGTTCGCCAGTATCGCGACCGCGGCATTGGAAATGACGGCGCCGATGGCGCCGACCAGCGCGAACCAACCGATCATCGTGCCGCGCAGCGGGGTGGGAAACAGTTCGGTCGCGGCCGCGTTGGTCGCGACGGTGCCGCCGTTGTCGCATACGTTGAACCAGAAATAGCCGCCCGCCAGCCATAGCAACGGCATTGCGAAATGCGACGGCGGTCCCCAAAAAAACCACAGATGCCCGGCGGTGATGAAAATGCCGAAGCCGACCACCGTCGGCACGCGGCCGAAGCGCTCCGCGGCCCACGCGCCGAGCGGAAAACCAACCAATCCCAGACCGCCGGCGACAATCGTCATCGTGCTGGCGGCGGTGGCCGACAGGCCGACCACGGAAACCGCGTGGTAGTAGCCGAACGCGTTGGCGGCAGTGGTAGAGATTGCGACGGCCAGCGCGCATACGATCATCGTGATCGAGCGTTTGCGATAGAGCGGCTGAAAGACGTCGTAAAAGTGCGACCTGGCCGTGATTCCCGCACTTTCAGAGAGCTCCCATCGCTCGCTCTCGGGCAACAGCCGCGCCATCGCGGGCAGCATCGCGATGCCCGCCGCCGAAATCACGAACATCCATCGCCACGACCATCCGTAGGCGACGAAGATCGGCATGAGGAACACGCAGAATCCGGCTCCCACCGAGGCCGCCAGACCGCCGAAGCTTTGGCCGCGTGCGCGACGTGCGATGGGGAGTTCTTCGGAAAGCATCACGATACAGCCGGCGCCGGCGGCGCCGAGGACGGCGTAGAGAGCGATCTGAAATGAGGTGAACGCGACAAAATTGGCCGAGAGCCCCGCCGCGATGCTGCAAACGGGAATCGCGGCGACGCACCACAGGATCATGCGGCGACGCCCGTGCCGGTCGATCATCCGCGAAAGCGCGAGCGCGCCCAGGGCCGAGAGCGAGATCCACGCGAACAGGCGGGCGATACCGGCGCCGTCGAGGTGGAAGCTGGTTGCGATCCACGGCGCCGCAACCGAGACAATCGAGGCCGCGAAGCCCTGGTAGAAGAGCATCGCGACCAGCGCGACAACAGTCATCCGCTCGCGCCCGGCGGACTCCGCGGCAGCATCGAGCTGCTCGTGATTCGGGGTCGGGGCCGTCGGCGGCGCGGGATCAATCACAAAATGAATTCGCGGACCCTCAGGCGTCGCCGACCAGCTCAAAGACCGGCGTGCGCGACGCGACGGCGCCAAACGCGGCCGCGGGCGAGCCGGCGGGCACATCGAAGAAACGCTGGACCTGGGAGGCGTAGCGATCGAGGAACGCTTTGATAATCTCGGGCTTGTCGGCATCGGCAAGCTCGCGAACGGTCAGCGATTCGGAAATTGCGCCGCGCCGCAGGACGACGCGACCGGCGGCGCGCGCGTTGCGGGCCCAGGCAGTCTCGCCGCGAGCAGCGACCAGCCATCGCCGGCCCTGGAATTCAAGCAGGTTGACGGGGGTGGTGAAGGTCATCCCCGATTTCCTGCCGGGGACCACGAGCAGGCGCATGTATCGCGGCGCGATTCCGAGCTTGACCGCGCGGCCCATCAGGCGGTTGAAGAATCGAGCGAGCGCACTTTCCTTCTGAAAAGTCTCGGGCATGATGCAGAAGCCTATGCGACGAGGATATACCGCGAGCATATATAAGAATGCATGGACGCTGTTATTCAAGCAGATGGTATTCGGGCTTATAGGTCTGCGATCGGACGAATTGCGCGATATCCTTCGGCGCCGGGACGCGCGCCAGGCCGCGTGCGAAAATCACCTCCGCCACGCGCGCGGCAGCATGTAACTCGGTGTCAAGTATCCTTGACACGGGCGGATAGATGAGCCCGGCATCGAGCTCGGCCGGAGTCACCTGCTCCGCCACCGCGCGAGCGGCAGCTATGAACATCTCATTGGTCACGCGCCTTGCGCGGGTGGCATAGACCGCCAGACCTATCGCGGGAAAGATGTAGATGTTGTTGCCCTGTCCGGGCACAAAGGTCTTGCCGTTAAGCAGCACCGGAGAAAACGGGCTTCCGCTGGCGAAGATGGCACGGCCCTCCGACCAGCGG
This sequence comes from uncultured delta proteobacterium, assembly GCA_963743865.1. Taxonomy (GTDB): domain Bacteria; phylum Desulfobacterota; class Binatia; order Binatales; family Binataceae; genus Binatus. Next base: position 1,082,972 of record CAVURG010000006.1, on the reverse strand, counting down.
TAAGCCTCTTCCGCCGAGCACTCGGAGTGCGAGGTCGGATTCGAGCAGGCGAAGATAATCGGCCGCCGGTTGATGCGCGCAATCGCTTCGATCACGCGCTGGTTGAAGGCCTTGCCAACCGTGCTAACTCCGATGATCGCGGTCGGCTTGATCGACTCGATCGCATCGACAAAATCCCTGGTCGGCGAGTGGCGATGCGCGTAAGGCTTGTGAAACTCAGCCAGGTCATTGCGGGTCGATTCCACCAGTCCGTTTATGTCGAACAACCACAGTCGAGCGCGCGCATCCTGGGCTGAAATCCCCTCGAGCATCAACCTTTCGGTCAACAGGCCTGAGATTCCGATAGCGGCTGAACCGGCGCCAAGGAACAGGAAAGTCTGCTCGGAGAGTTTCCCGCCGGTGGGGCGAAGCGCTCCAAGAATTCCCGCAAGGGCGACCGCCGCGGTGCCCTGGATGTCATCGTTGAAGCAGCAAATCCGGTCGCGGTAGCGGGCAAGCAGCCGGATGGCGTCGGCGCCGGCCCAATCCTCGAACTGGACGCAGCAATTGGGGAATTCTTCCTGGACCGCGGTTATGAATTCTTCGACAAACTCATCCAACTGCGCGATCGGCGGGCGCGTCTGGCGCAAGCCCAAATAAAGCGGGTCGCGCAGCAACGTCTCATTGTTAGTGCCGCAGTCGATGAGGATGGGGAGAGAGTACTGGGGCGGCACGCCGGCGCATGCGGTATAGAGCGCGAGCTTGCCGATCGGGATTCCCATGCCGTTTGCGCCGAGATCGCCAAGCCCCAGAATTCGCTGTCCGCTGCTGACCACGATGAAGCGCACGTCGCGCTGCGGCCAATTGCGGAGAATTTCGCGGACGCGGCCCTTGCGCTTGATCGACAGGTAAAGGCCCTTGGGGCGGCGCATGATGTGGCCAAACTGGAGGCAGGCCTCGCCCACCGTCGGGGTGTAAACCAGCGGCAGGAATTGCACCGGGTCCGACATGAGCACGCAGAAGAAGAGCGTTTCGTCGGTGTCCTGCAGTTGCGACAAGTAGATGTACTTTTCCAGATCGTTGGGTTTTTGCGACAGCTGAAGGTGCACCCGCCGGATCTGAGCTTCCTCGGAATCGATCCCTTCGGGCAAAAGGCCGAGCAGGCCCAGCCTCTCGCGCTCAGGCTCAGTGAACGCGGTCGATTTATTGAATTGCGGATCACGCAGCAGCGCCAAGCCGTGCGGTAAACTTGCCATTTTGCGTTTGCTGTCCTCCAATCCTGATTTTCAGGTCCAAGCCGCCGATCCGATCACCGGAAGATATTGGTCTTGGCAAGCTCTCTGCGGTCGCTGCCGGCGGTCGTCCTCCGCGCCGCCCCAACCGCATTCAAGCCAGCGTGAATAAAGGCTTTTCAAGCGTAATATCAATTTAGTGGCTAACAAGTAAAATGGAAATCCGGGATTACGATCCGGTGCTCGCAGGATTGCATTAGGCACCTCCGTTAGAATAGGAATTACGTCTCACAAATTTCGACGTGGAGCGATGAAGTGACGCCCAATCCCGACAACACAACCAATTCACCGACCGGCGGCCGCGCGTTGCGCGATTGGGTCAGGAAAGTCGCCCAGCTCACCCGGCCCGATGCCGTTGTGTGGTGCGACGGTTCCGAGGCGGAGAAAGATCGCCTGACCAAACAAGCCGTCGCCGAGGGAATATTGATCGAGCTCAACCAGGCCAAACGGCCCGGCTGCTACCTGCATCGCTCGAATCCCAACGACGTCGCGCGCACCGAACAACTGACCTTCGTCTGCACTCCGAACAAAATAGACGCCGGGCCTACCAACAATTGGTCCGATCCAGCGGAGACATACGCCAAGTTGCGCGGATGGCTCGACGGCTCGATGCGCGGGCGCACGATGTACGTGGTGCCCTACGTGCTGGGCCCGCTCGGGTCGCCGTTCTCGAAGGTCGGCATCGAGCTCACCGACAGCATCTACGTCGTGCTGAACATGCGAATCATGACGCGGATGGGCACGGCGGCGCTCGAACAGCTTGGCGAGTCGCGCGATTTCAATCGCGGAATTCATTGCACGCTCGATTTGAATCCCGAGCGCCGCCTGATTTGCCACTTCCCGCAGGACAACACGATCATCTCGGTCGGCAGCGGCTACGGCGGCAACGCTTTGCTCAGCAAGAAATGTTTCGCGCTTCGAATCGCAAGTTCGCTCGGCCGTGACGAAGGTTGGCTGGCCGAGCACATGCTGATCCTCGGCCTGCAAAGTCCCGACGGTGAGACCACTTATGTCGCGGCCGCGTTTCCGAGCATGTGCGGCAAGACCAATCTGGCGATGCTGACGCCGCCGGCCGAGTTCAAGGGCTGGAAGGTGCTCACGATTGGCGACGATATCGCGTGGCTGCGGGTCGGTCCCGACGGCGGCCTGTGGGCGGTCAATCCCGAGAACGGCTACTTCGCCGTCGCGCCCGGAAACAGCGAAAAATCGAACCTGAACGCGATGAGGATGCTCCAGCATGATTCGATTTTCACCAACGTCGCGATGACTCCCGACGGCGACGTGTGGTGGGAAGGGATGGACGTGCCGGCGCCCGACGGTCTGCTCGACTGGCAGGGACGCCCGTGGAAAAAAGGCTCGCCGGACAAGGCCGCGCATCCCAACAGCCGCTTCACGACTCCGATGCGCAACAATCCGGCCTGGTCGCCGCACGCGGACGATCCCCAGGGTGTGCCGATCTCCGCGATCATCTTCGGCGGACGCCGGGCCACGACGGTGCCGCTGGTGCTCGAATCGACGGACTGGACACACGGCGTCTTCATGGGCGCGACGATGGGTTCCGAAACGACGGCCGCGGCTGCAGGAGCGGTCGGCGTGTTGCGGCGCGATCCGATGGCGATGCTGCCGTTCTGCGGCTACAACATGGGCGATTATTTCGCTCACTGGCTCAAGATGCACAGCGCGCTCAAGAAGCCGCCGCGCGTCTTCATGGTCAACTGGTTTCGCAAGGACGCCGCCGGCAACTTTATCTGGCCCGGCTACGGCGAAAACCTGCGCGTGCTCAAATGGATGCTCGATCGAATCCATGGACGCGCCGGTGGCCGCCAGACGCCGGTTGGAATCGTTCCCAATGAGGCGGACCTCGATCTCAAGGGCCTCGATCTGCCCGGCAGTGCCGCACGGGATGCGCTCGCCGTCAATCTCACGGAATGGAAGGCGGAACTCGAATCCGCCGGCGAGTTCTTCGAAAAGATCGGTCCGACGATGCCGGAGCAATTGAAGGAACGCCGTCAAGCGATCCTCAAATCACTGGGCGGCCACGTATCCGGGCAGCAAGTCGCCGCCGGCCGCTGATATATTTGCAGGGATACGACGCGAATGCGGCGCCGCAAGTAGTAAGACTCCGTTTTGGGTTCAGCCAAGGTCAAGCACTTCGCGGACTGCGGCGGCGACGTGTCCATCGTTGCCTCGTCCAGACGTGACAGCGGGCCTTCGACGAGGCGGCGGTTGTCGATCGCGCGGATTTGGTCGATGAGAAGGTCGGAGTCGCGCCGCAGAGACGACTGCACGGGCACGCGGATGCGCAGCGGCGCCGCGTCGTCGATCAGATTGGTGGTCAAGGGCACTATCGAGCGTTGAAGGATGGCCGGCGTCGATGAGCGCCTGCGCCTGCAGGATCAGCACCGGGCGGGTCTTGCCCGGCTCGGTGCCGCGGCGGGGACTCAAATTGGCGAGCCAAACCTCGCCGCGCTCAGGCATCCGGGTCGCGCTCGATCGCGGCGAACTCTGCGTTCACCCGCATGCTTTCCTTGCGGACCTTGCGCGACGCCCGCGCCATCCGCTCCGCGCGGGCGCGAGCCTCGGCCTCGCGGTTCATGCGCTCGATGGCGCGGCGGATATATTCGGCGCGCGGGATTCCGAGCGCGCGGGCGCATCGCCGCGCTGGTCTCCAGCAGCTCCTCGGGCAGCTTCAGGGATATCGACTCCATGAGTTTCGCCACAAATATCTCCTTTAGATATCATCCACTAATATGCGCCGCGCTAGTACGAAAAGCAATCCGCGACGGCACCCCCGTCGAGCAAGTCGCCGCCGCCCGCTGACAGGTTTGCACGGATACGGCGCGAACGCGGCGCCGCGAGTCGCAAGACTCCGGCGCCGCAATTGTTTCTGTGATCGTCCGCGCTAGTCGAGATGCTTGCGCAGGAAGGTCGGGATGTCGAGCTTGTCGTCGCCGTCGAGCAGCGAATTCGGCTCGAGCTTCTCTCCATCCGCCAGGCCCGCATCCTCGCCGCGGCGCCTGAAAGCCGGAATGTCCAGCGAACTGTCGTCCACGACCATCCCCATCCTGCGCACCGGCTTGTTGCCCGGGAACATCCTGACCTGCCCTGGCTGCGCCGCGGGCGCCGGTTTGACCTCCATCGGATCGACGGGCCGCGTCGAGGCCGCCGCGATCGGCGTGGTGACGGGAGCGCCCGACGGCGAATAGCGCGCCGAACCTCTGTCGAGATCGCCGAATCCGGTCGCGATAACCGTGACGCGAATCTCGTCGGACATCGCCTCGTCGATCACGGCGCCGAAAATGATGTTCGCGTCCTCGTGCGCCTCTTCCTGGATCAGGCTGGCCGCCTCGTTGACTTCGTACAGCGCCATGTCCGGGCCGCCGGTCACGTTGATCAGCAGGCCGCGCGCGCCCTTGATCGAGACGTCTTCGAGCAGCGGGCTCGAGATCGCACGCTGCGCCGCCTCGACTGCGCGATTTTCGCCCGACGCGGTCGCCGCGCCCATCATCGCCATGCCCATCTCGGCCATGATCGATCGCACGTCGGCAAAATCCAGGTTGATCAGGCCATGCACAGTGACCAGTTCGGAAATTCCGCGCACCGCCTGCAGCAGCACGTCGTCGGCCTTCTGAAACGATTCCTTCAACGAGGTATTTTTGCTCGCGACCGAGAGCAGGCGTTGATTGGGAATCGTGATCAGCGTATCGACCGCGTTCTTTAGCTCGCGCAGTCCTTCCTCCGCCTGCGCCATGCGGCGGCGTCCTTCGAACTGGAACGGCTTGGTTACGACGCCGACGGTCAGCGCGCCGATCTCGCGCGCGACGCGCGCAATCACCGGCGCGGAGCCGGTGCCGGTGCCGCCGCCCATGCCGGCGGTCACGAACACCATCTCCGCTTCCGACAGGATTTCGCGGATCCGTTCTTCGTCTTCGAGCGCGGCCTTGCGTCCGATTTCAGGATTGCCGCCGGTGCCGCGTCCGCGCGTGATCTGGTCGCCGATCTGAACGCGCAGCGCCGCATGATTATTCTGCAGCGCCTGGATGTCGGTATTCACGGCTATGAAATCGACGTTGCGCAGCCCCACATTGATCATGTGGTTGACCGCATTGCCGCCGCATCCACCAGCGCCGATTACCTTGATCCTCGCGCCCGGGTCGGGATTACTCACCAACTCAATCATTACAGATCCTCCTCCACCACCTACTGGCAAAGCTTGTTGCCCGATTAATTTTTTGTTGCGGCGACTTCTCAAAAGAAGTCCCTCACCCAATCGCCAAGTCGCGAACGCAGCCGCCCCAGCCGCCCGGTTCTTCCCACGCCGTTGCCGATTCCGCCCGCCGCGCTCTGGTACAGCAGCAACCCCGCCGCCGTCGTGTACATCGGCTTCATCAGTTCTTCGGGCAGCCCCTTCAGGTTGATCGGAAGTCCGCGCCGCACCGGCACGCCGAAGATGCGCTCGGCCAGTTCCTGCGTGCCCTCCAGCAGCGAGGTGCCTCCGACCAGCACCACGCCCGAGGCGAGACCGTCGGAAACCCCCGAGCGCAGCAGCTCGCGCTGCACCATCGTGAAAATCTCTTCCATCCGCGGCTCGACTATTTCCCCGAGCAGGCGGCGCGCGATCACCCGCGGTTCGCGTCCGCCGACTCCCGGCACCTGCACCATCTCGTCGCGGCGCACGACCTGGTTGGTCGCCACGCCGAAGGTAACCTTGAGCCGCTCCGCTTCAGAAATCGGCGTGCGCAATCCCGCGGCGATATCGCTGGTAAGATGGTTTCCGCCTATCGGCAGCACCGCGGTATGCATCACCGCGCCGCCATGAAACACGATGATGTCGGTGGTGCCGCCGCCCACATCGATCAGCGCGACTCCGAGCTCGCGTTCCTCCGGAAACAGCGCCGCGTCCGCCGACGCCAGCGGCTGGAAAACCATCTCCGACGGGGTGACGCCCGCGCGCTCGCAGCACTTGGTGAGATTCTGGCCGTAGCTCTGCGCCGCGGTCACGATATGAATGCGCGCCTCGAGGCGCACTCCCGCCATCCCATACGGCTCGCGCACGCCTTCCTGCTCATCGACCGCAAACTGCTGCGGCAGGATATGCAGCACTTGCCGATCGAGCGGGATTGCGACCGCGCGCGCCGCATCGATCACTCGATCGACATCGCGCGAACTGACTTCACCGCCCCGCACTGCGACGATCCCGTGGCTGTTGAGGCCCTTTATGTGCGGCCCCGCAACTCCAACCACCGCCGAGCCCACCCGCACGCCGGAAGTTTTCTCCGCTTCTGCGACCGCCGATCGGATCGCATCGACCGTCGCCTCGATATTGACCACCACGCCCTTGCGCAAGCCGGTGCATGGCGCGATTCCGTAACCGAGCGTCGCCAATTGGCCGTCGGGCAGCGACTCGCCGACGATTGCGCACACTTTGCTGGTGCCGACGTCCAATCCGGTGAGCAGATTTCTCATCGCGCCGTGGACTCCCCGCTCGGCTGGAGCGAAACTTTTCGAATCCCGCCCTTGTGCTTCGAATGGCTGCCCTCGCCCGCATGCAGACGCACGACAACCTGCCCCGGCGTAGTCAAATCGAGTGCGGCAATCAGGTTCTCGCGCCCCTGCCATTGCTGGCGCACCTTGATCGCGCGCTGAATTTCCACCGTCGCGCGATCGAGATCGATCACCACCTCGGTGCGCTCGCGTTCCAGAAAAAGCGACGCGGTCGCGTCATCATTAATTCGCATTTCCGAGATAATTTCCGACAGCTGCGCCTCCGCGCGCACCAGCACCGCCGCATAATCGACCAGCTGCGGTCCGCGCGCGTTGTCGAGCGCCGCGCCGCTCAGCACCGGCAGATCGCCCTGCTTGCCGGGCGAGACCGGCCCGCGCAGCTCGCCGCCGCTGAATAGTTCGTAGAAGCCGTCGTGGCGCTCGACGATCGCGATCGCGCCTTCACGCACGTCCCCCGCCGACAGCGCCGCAGCGCCCGGTCCGTGGCTGGCATGATGGTAAATTCCGGCGCGCACGGCCCATTGGGTCAGCACGGCAGAGTAGCTCGCGGCGGTGGTGCGCGCGGGCGCGAACGAATTCATTATTTGATTCTGATATGAGCTGAGAGCCGCGGAAGCTCTGAGCGCGATTGCGCGGCCGGTCGCGCTGAATCCCGTCATCACGCCCAGCGCAAAAAAGGCGCACACGACCAGCCCGCCCAAGCGCGGGCTCCATCCTGCCACCACCCTATTTCCACCGCTGCGAACCGCCACCCCGCCACCTCAATCCCGCGTCACCAATCGCCGACCAGCCTAACCTCCGGTTCAAGCCAGACGCCGCTGTGCTCCTTGACCTTGTTGCGCGCCATGTCGATCAGCGCGCGCACTTCCGCGGCCTGAGCGCCGCCCAGATTCACGATAAAATTTGCATGCTGATCGGAAAAAGCCGCGCCGCCCAGCCGCGTGCCCTTCAGACCCGCGCCTTCCAACAGCTTCCCCGCGAAACTTGCCCGGCGGATTCTTGAAGATCGAACCCGCATTCGGCACGCCCCGCGGCTGGCGCGCCGCACGCTTGGCCCTTACTTCCGCGACTCGCGCCATCAGTTGCGCGCGATCGCCGCGAGCAAGCTCGAAATCGACGCGCGTGATTACGAAGTGCGCCGGCAACTCGGTGCGCCGGTATGCAAACTTGACTTCGTCCCTGGTCAGCGCAATCGCCTCGCCGGCCTCGGTGACGCCGTGGACCAGGGTGACCACCTTGGCGATTTCGCCGCCGAACGCGCCCGCGTTCATCACCAATCCGCCCCCGACCGTGCCGGGAATGCCCTCGCCGAATTCGAGCCCCTCAAGACCCCGATCGACCACCGCCTGGACCAGGGCGCCGAACGCGGCAGCAGCGCCCGCAACGACTTTCGTGTCGTCAATTTTAATTTTCCCGAAGCCATCGCCGAGCCTCACGACCAGCCCGCGCATCCCGCGGTCGCTCACCAGCAGATTGGTCCCTGCGCCGAGGCAGAAGCATGGCAGGCCCGCGCGATACGCCGCCGCCTTCGCGTGCATCAGCTCGGCCTCGTCCTCGACGGTGACGAACAAGTCCGCGGGCCCTCCGATCCGAAACGACGTCAGCTCGGCCAGCGGCATCGCGGAGCGGATTCGCGCGCCGAATCTCTCGCGCAGCTCGCGTTCAAGCGCCTTCATGGATTTTGACCTCGGCGCTGAGCGCGTCCAGTACTTCGCCGCCCGTCTTGTAGATATCGCCCGCGCCCAAGGTCGCGATCACGTCGCCCGCGCGCGAGCCTGAAGCGATGCGCGCCGCGGGATCTTCCTCGGCGCCGAGGTAATGCACTTCGAGATGCCCCCGCGCACGCAGCGCCTCGTACAGACGCCGCGCGGAGACGTCGGCAATGGGGTCCTCGCCGGCCGGATACACGTCGAGCAGGTAGAGCACGTCGGCATCGTCGAACGCCGACAGGAAATCGTCGAACAAATCGCGCAGCCGGGTGTACCGATGCGGCTGAAAGACTGCCACCACCCGGCGCTTGAACGATGCGCGCACCGCGGCCAGCGTCGCGCGGACCTCCGCCGGATGATGCGCATAGTCGTCGAGCACGATTCGTCCCGCCGCTTCGCCCTTGATCTCGAATCGCCGGCTGATTCCGCCGAACTTCGCCAGCGCCGCCGCCGCGCGCTCGAAACTGATTCCAATTTCCATCGCGACCGCGATCGCCGCAAGCGAGTTCATCGCAACATGCACGCCCGGCGTCGGTATCGTCACTCGGCCAAGATGCTCGCCCTTGCGAATCACCTCGAAGCGAGTCGAAAGGCCGTCGATCACGATTTTCTCGGCGCGCAGATCCGCGTCCGTGCGCAACGCCGTAGGTCACCATCGGCTTGCGAATCGACGCCATCAGGCCGCGCACGTTCACATTGTCGATTCCGAGCACGGCAACGCCGTAAAACGGCACCCGATTGATAAAGTCCGCAAACGCCTGCCGTACCCGATCCATCGTGCCGTAGTGATCGAGATGCTCGGGATCGATATTCGTCACCACCGCGATCGTCGGGATCAGCAGCAGGAACGACGCGTCGCTCTCGTCGGCCTCGGCCACCATGAAATCGCCGCGCCCCAGCCGGACGTTGGTGCCCGTATTGCGAATATTTCCGCCCACCGCGACCGTGGGATCGAGATCTGCCTCTTCCATGATCAGCGCGATCAGACCGGTCGTGGTCGTCTTGCCATGAGTCCCCGCGACCGCCACGCCGAGCTTGGCCATCCGCAGCAACTCACCGAGCATCTCGGCGCGCGCGATCACCGGAATTTTCATCTCGCGGGCGCGCGCGACTTCAGGATTCGAAAATTTTATCGCCGACGAGATTACCACCGCGTCGATGCCAGCCTCATCCTTCAGATGCGCCGGATGATGCCCCTGGCTGATTTCCGCACCCAGCGACGCGAGCCGCGCGATGGTCGCCGATGGTTTCACGTCGCATCCGCTGACCCGCATCCCGAGCTTCAAGCACAGCTCGGCGATTCCGCTCATGCCCGCGCCGCCGATCCCGACGAAATGCAGCCGCCGCTGACGCGTCAAAAGACCATTTGCGAGCAGTTCACTCACGCTGCTGCCTTCTCCGCAACTTCAAAACATATTCTGGCCACGTGGCGAGCGGCGTCCGGATGCGCCGCCTGATGCGCCCGCAGACCCATCTCGTCCAGCCGCGCCGGATTCCGGATAAGCGTATCGAGTTCGCGCGCGAGATTGGACGCAAGCTGCTCGTCGTCGCGAACTATTATCGCTCCGCCGCGCTTTTCAATCACACGCGCGTTGTGCAGTTGCTGAAAATCCTTATGGAACGGATAAGGCACAAAAATGGCCGCACGCGCGCCAAGAGCAATGTCCGTGACCGTCATCGCGCCTGAACGCGCGATAACCAGATCGGCGCGATGCAGGGCCGCGGCGACGTCGTCGATAAACGGCGCCACCTCAGCCGCGAGCCCCATTTCGCGGTATGCACTCCTCACCAACTCCTCATCCGCCTCCCCGGTCTGGTGGACAATGTTCAAATTTATAACACTTTTTCCGTAGATTTTGAAAGCCCCTACAACACCAATGTTGAGGCGATGCGCTCCTGACGAACCGCCTAAAACAAGGATTTGTAATTGCCCAGGCTCACGGCGCGATCGGTCAGGATGGTATTCAAAGCGGGTCGGATTGCCGGTGACCACGACTTTAGAAGAACTGAAATAAGCCGCGCTGTCGCTGAAGCCGACGCAGATCTTGTCCGCGAATCTCGCCAGCATCCGATTCGCCAGACCCGGCCGCGTGTTCTGTTCCATCAACACCAGCGGTGTCCGCGTCACGATCGCCGCCGCACCCATCGACGCCGACGCATATCCACCCGCGCTCACCACAATGCTCGGACGAAAGCGCCTGACCAGGGACAGCCCGAGCCCAATCGCGCGAATAAATTCCACCGACGCGCGCGCCCGCTCGATCGCGCTATGCCCGCGAATTCCATGCATCTGGAATAATTCGTACCTGTGCCCGCTCTTGGGCAACCACTTCGCCTCGAGACCCGTGCTGGTGCCGACAAACAGCACCTCGATGCCGGGACGCTCGCGAATCAGTTCTTCGCCCAACGCGACCGCCGGGAAAAGATGTCCTCCGGTGCCGCCGCCTGCGATTATCACCTTCATCGCACCGCCGGCCGGCGCCCGAGCGCGAGCAGTGCGCCCAACGCCGCCATCGCGATGATGATCGATGTGCCGCCGTAACTCAGGAACGGCAGCGGCAGTCCCTTGGTCGGGATCAGCCCGATCACCACCGACATGTTGATCAGCGCTTGAATCGAGAGCAGCGCGGTCAGTCCCACGGCCAGCAAGCTCGCGAACGGATCGGGCTCGTCGTGCGCGATTCGCATCCCCCGAAACAGAATCACCAGGAAGAGCGCGACCACAACCGCCGCTCCGACCAGGCCGAACTCCTCGCCAACCACCGCGAAAACAAAATCGGTGTGCGCCTCCGGCAGATAGAACATCTTCTGCCGTCCCGCGCCGAGACCTACGCCCCACTTGCCGCCTTCGCCGAGCGCGATGAACGATTGCACCAACTGGAAGCCGGCGCCGCGCGCGACCGACCATGGATCGAGAAACGTCGTCAGCCGCTTCATGCGGTACGACTTCGCCACCGCCTGGAATACCAACAGGCCGATTGCCCCGCTGCCCGCGGCGGCAAGATGCTGCCAGCGCGCACCCGCCGCCCACAGCATCGCGAACAGGATCAGCGCGATCATCACGGTGCTGCCGAAGTCCGGCTGCTTCAGAATCATCAGCGTGATCGGCCCGACGATCAGAAAAACCGCCAGCGGTCCATGCTTGAACTCGCGGATTCGCTCCTGCCGCTTGCTCAGGAACTTGGCGAGAAAAAACACCAGCGCGAATTTAACCAGCTCCGACGGTTCCGCGACCACCGGTCCCAGCTTGAGCCATCGCCGCGCGCCGCCCTTGATCAGCCCGAGCCCCGGAACGTAGAGCAGCGCCAGCATCACGAGCGAGACGATGAACAACGGCATCACGATTCGGCGCAGACCCGCCAGCGAGAATTGCGACAGCAGCATCAAAATGATGAAGCCGGCCGCGATGTGCGCCAGGTGAAGCTTGAAGAAATGGAACCCGTCGCCTCTTTTCTCGAGGCCGAGAAAGTACGTCGTGTTCAGCACCATCAGCAGCCCGAGCAACAGCAGCGCCGCCGCCGGCAGCCACAGCCACGGGTCGGGACGCCGATAAGTTACCGCGTCAAAGCGCCCGAACCAGCTCTTTATATACGTTGCCGCGTTCCGCATAGTCCTTGAACTGATCGAAGCTCGAGCACGCCGGCGACAGCAGCACCGTGTCACCCGGGCGCGCCTCGCGCGCCGCATGTTCGACCGCCTCTTTGAGAGTCGCCACCAATTCGATCTGCGTCGCACCTTCGAGCGCCGCCGCCATCTTGTCGCGCGCCGCCCCGTTGAAAATCGCAAGCTTGACCTTCTCGCCGAGCGGCCGCCTCAGCGGCGCGTAATCTCCGCCCTTGTCGAGACCGCCCGCGATCAAAATTATCGGCGCCGCGATCGCGTCGATCGCCTCGACCACTGCGCCGACGTTGGTCCCCTTCGAGTCGTCGATGTAAGTCACGCCGCCACGCGCGTGGACGACTTCGATTCGATGCGGCAGTCCGCGAAATGACGCGAGCGCGCGTTCGATTTCTTCCATCTCGACACCAAGCGCGAGCGCCGCTGCCGACGCCGCCATCGCGTTGGATATGTTGTGCCGTCCACGCAGACGAAATCCTTCAAGGCTGATTCGCCCGCGACGCGCGGCGTCGAAATCCAAATCGAAGACGATCGCGTTTGAGCGATCGTCGAACCAAATCGACGCCTCGCCGTCGCCGCGCGCATGGCCGAAGCCGATCACGCGCGAGCGCACGCCGCCCGCGAGCTTCCAAACATTGGGATCGTCGCGATTCAGAATTGCGTAGTCCGAAGCATCCTGGTTTTCGAACAAGCGCGCCTTCGCGCGGCCGTAGTCGGCGAGATCGCGATAGCGATCGAAGTGATCGTCGCTCAGATTGAGATGCACGGCGGCGTGCGGCCGGAATTTCTCGATCCATTCGAGCTGGAAACTCGACACCTCGACCACCGCGACGTCCCACTGGCCGTCGATCGCGTCGATTAGCGGCGTGCCGAGGTTGCCGCCGACGAACGTGCGCCGTCCCGAGGCCTTCAAAATCTCGCCGAGGAGCACCACGACCGTGCTCTTGCCGTTGGTGCCGGTGACCGCGGCGATTGGCGCCTGGAGGAAGCGGCCGGCGAGTTCGATTTCTCCGATCACCGGGATTCCCCGCTCGGTCGCAGCCCGCAGCAGAATCGAATCGCGCGGCACTCCCGGACTGGTGACGACCAGGTCGATGTCGTCCATCCAGCCTGGATCTTCGGGTCCCAGTTTCAGCGCGCCTGCGGGCAGTTTGCCGCGCTCGACGCCGACGCGACGATCCGTCATCACGAGTTTCGCGCCGCGCGAGGCAAGGAACCGCGCCGCGGCGACTCCGCTGACTCCCAGTCCCACCACCATCACGCGCTTGTCCGACAGTTCCATCAACGCAGCTTCAGCGTGCTCAGCGCGACCAGCGCACACACGATCGATACGATCCAGAATCTGATCACGACTACGGTTTCGGGGATGCCCTGGAGTTCAAAATGATGATGCAGCGGCGCCATCAGGAAAAACCGCTTCCGCGTCGCCTTGAAATAGTAGCGCTGAATGATCGTTGACGCCGCCTCTGCGACGAACACTCCGCCGGCTATTACCAGCGCGAGTTCCTGCTTGGCCAGCACCGCCACGGTCCCGAGCGCCCCGCCCAGCGCGAGCGCGCCCACGTCGCCCATCATCATCGAAGCCGGGTACGCGTTGAACCACAGGAAGCCGAGCGACGCGGCGATCACCGACGCGCAGAAAATCGCAACCTCGCCGACGTTGGCGATGTACGGTATCTGCAGGTAGCTCGCGAACTTGATGTTGCCGGCGACGTAGGTGAAGGTCCAGTAGGTGAACGCGACGGTCATCACCGGTCCGATCGCGAGGCCGTCGAGTCCGTCGGTCAGGTTCACCGCATGCGAGCATCCCACGATCACGAGCATCGCGAACGGGATATAAAACCACCAGTGCAGATCGGGATGAAGGTTCTTCAGGAACGGCACCGTCAGATGCGTGTCGAAGCCGAGATACAGGAACAGCCACGCCGCCGCGATGAACGCGCATGAAAATGACCAGGCCAGCTTGGCCGGGCCGCTCAGTCCAAGCCCTTTGCCGCGCGTGAGCTTGAAGTAGTCGTCGCTGAAACCGATCGCGCCGAAGGTCAGGGTCACGAAGATCGCGATCCAGACGTACGGATTCAGAATGTTGGCGAGCAGCAGCGTCGCCGCCAGCATCGACGCCACGATCAGCAGACCGCCCATCGTCGGCGTGCCGGCTTTCTTCTGATGCGCCGGCGGAACGACTTCGCGAATCGTCTGACCGATACGCAGCGTGCGGAACCGGTCGATCAGAATTGGTCCCAGAGCCAACGACAGCGCCAGCGCCGCCAGCCCGGCCAGCACCGAGCGCAGCGTCTCGTACCTGAGCGCGTTGAAGCCGGAATAATATTTGTGCAGGGGGTAGAGCAGCAGATAGAGCATCGCGGGGCTCGCCGAGTATCAACTCTGCCCGCCGCCGAGTTCCGCCGCAATCTCGCGGACCACGACCCGATCGTCGAACGGGAGTACGCGCCCTGCCACCAACTGATAGTCCTCGTGTCCCTTGCCCGCGATCAAAACCGCGTCGCCCGCCGCTGCGATTCTGAGAGCGATGGCGATCGCGGCACGCCGATCCGGCTCCACGATATATCCGCCACGCATCGAAGCAATCGCAAGTTTTTTTGGACTGCCGATTCGCGCACGTCCCGCCGCGATCAATCCCTGCTCGACCTCGGCAATTATCGCCATCGGATCTTCGCTGCGCGGATTGTCGGAGGTCAGCACCGGGAGATCGGCGAGCCGTCCCGCAATTTCACCCATGATCGGCCGCTTGCCGCGGTCGCGGTCGCCGCCGCATCCAAACACGCAGATGATCCTGCCCGCGCCGATGCGACGGAGCGCCGTCAGCACCGCCTCCAACGCGTCGGGCTTGTGCGCGTAATCGACCAGCACCGTGACCCCCGGTTTCGCCCGTATCGCTTCGAGTCTGCCGGGGGCCCCTGGGCATCGCCGCACCCCATCCGCCACCGCTTCCGATTCGATACCCAGGGCCGCCGACAGAGCCGACGCGCCCAGGATATTGAGCAAATTGATTTCGCCGATCAGCGGCGAATCGATTTCGATTTTTCTGCCGAGCACCGACAGCGTCGCGCGAAGTCCGCTCAGGTCCGCCTCGAATTTCTCGGGATGCACGTCGAGCGAGCGGTCCAGCCCGAAGCTTATTTTCGAGCCCTTGACCGATTCGAGCACGCGTTGGCCGAACGGATCGTCGCCGCGCACCACCGCGACGGTGTCTGCGCGCCGGCTGCGCGGCAGTATCTCAGTGAACAGGCGCAGCTTGGCCGCGAAGTAGTCCTCGATCGTCGCGTGATAGTCGAGATGGTCGCGGCCCAGGTTGGTGAAGATGCACGCGCGAAAGCTCAGCGCATCGACCCGCCCCTCCGCGATGCCAATCGACGAGACTTCCGCCGCCGCGTGACGCACGCCCTCGCGCTCCATTTGCGCCAGCGCAGACTCGAAGTCGATCGACTCGGGCGTGGTGAGTCCGCTGTAGATTTTCATCCCGGCGATGAAAATGCCAATCGTGCCGATGATCCCGGCGGGCATGCCGGCCGCCTCGAAAATCGACGCCAGGATGTAGCTGGTGGTGGTCTTGCCGCTGGTTCCGGTGATGCCGATCAAATCGACGCGCTCGCTCGGCGCACCGAAGAAACGCGACGCGGCCGCGCCCATCAGCAGGCGCGGCCGCTCGCTCTCGACCAGGGTCACCGCGGGGCGCGCCATTGCACCATCCCATCCCCCAACCACCACAGCGCGCGCCCCACGGTTTAATGCATCGTCAATGTTCGCCCGGTTCCGCTTTGGGTCGCGGGCGGTCGAGAAGTACAGATGACCGGGCCTCGTCTGACGCGAGTCGTAGCTGAGGCCCGTGATTTCCACGTTCAGGTCACCGTCGATTCGACGCAGCTCGAGTCCTTCGAGCAATTCACCAAGTTTCACTTTTCACTTTCGCCCGGCCAGGGCGCCGGCGGCGCTGAAATACGACGCGGGAACGACGCCGGACTGCGTTGCCGTTGTCGCGCCGGCTCGACTATCGGCGACAATCGGCGCGAGCGTCAGTTTCACCGTCGAATGATTGAGCGGCGCGCCGGCGCCGGGCTCCTGCGCGACCACGTAGCCGCCGCCATGCACGTCAACGCTGACGCGCGAGATTCGCGCCAGCTCCATCGCGCGCCTGAGACTTAAGCCCGCGAAATTGGGCGTCGCCCGCGTCAGTTTCGAACCCGTCAGCACGGGCAGATAGTCATCCACCTCGGCGGCCGCCTCAGCCGCGCTCTTTGGGTCCGAATTCCGGCCCGCTGAATCTTTGCCGAAATCGGGCATCGGGATCATGGCGGCTGTATCGTAGGGCTGGCTGGGCGCGGTGATATTCAAATCACGAACCGCGCCCTGCGCGATTTCGCTGAACACCGGCGCCGCGATCAATCCGCCAAAATGTTCGTGGCCCACATCGTACAACGCCACCAGGATCAGGAGGCGCGGATCGTCGGCGGGCAAGAATCCCACGAACGACGAAACGTGGCGATTCTGATAGTAGGCGCCGTTTTCCGGATTCACCATCTGCGCCGTGCCGGTCTTGCCCGCCACGATGAACCCGTCAACCCGCGCCTTGGCAGCGGTGCCGCCGTCGGACATGACGACGTTGCGCAGCAGGAGGTTCATCTGATGGGCGATATCGGGCGCAATCGCGCGATGGATCACTTGCGGCGTATGCGTGAGGATCGCGCGGCCCTGCGCGTCGTAAGCGGCCCTGACCACGTACGGGCGGATGATATTTCCGCCGTTGGCGATCGCCGCGTACGCCACCGCGAGCTGGATCGGGGTGACCGCCACGCCCTGCCCAAAACCGTGATTGGCAAGGTCTATTTCTTTCCATCCCGCCGGTTTGCTGAGCAACCCCGACGCTTCGCCCGGCAAATCGATTCCGGTGCGCGATCCGATTCCAAACGCGCGCAGTCCTTCGTAGTAGCGGTCCGAGCCGAGCGTCAACGCGATCTTCGCCGCGCCGATGTTCGACGACACTTCGATTATCCCGCCGAGATTGAGCCATCCGTGACGGCTGTGATCGTGGATGGTGCGCCGGCCGATCGTGAAGTGTCCGTCCTCGCAGTAGAATTGGCGATCGAGCGTGATCGCGTGATCGGCCAGCGCGATCGAGCCGAGAACTCCCTTCATCGTCGAGCCCGGCTCGAACGCATCCTCCACCGCCGGGTTGTGCAGACGGTCGTGGACGGCGGCCCCGCCGGCGCTGACGTTGGCCATCGCGATCACTTCGCCGGTAAATGGATCGAGCACGATTGCGCTGCCGCGCTTCGCGCCGCTCTGAACCACTTCCGCCGCCAACTCGGTTTCGGCGAGCGATTGGATCGACGAATCGATCGTCAGCTCGAGCTGCGCGCCCGGCTCCGGCGCCTTGAGCGCCAGCGGGCTGTCGAAAATCGGATGGCCCAGCGCGTCACGATAGAAGCTCAGCTCGACGGCTTCGCCACGCGCCAGCTTGTCGTATTGCAACTCCAACCCGGAGAGCCCCTGGCCATCCATCCCCGCCAACCCCACCACCGACGCGGCCAGGTTGCTCTCCGGGTAAAACCGCTTGTATTCGCTGATCGTGCCGATACCGTCGATTCCGAGCGCTTCGGCGGCCTGCGCCTTGTCCGGCGAGATTCGACGCTCGAGCCAGACGAACGGCGCGTCCTTGTTCAGCCTGGATTCGAGCGAAATCGGCAGCATCATCAGGATTGCCGCGAGCTTCAAGCGCTCGGCCCGGGTGCTCGACTCGAGCACCCGGCGCGGCCGCGCGTAAACCGACCGGGTCTCGGCCGACAGCGCGAGCGGCTCGCCGTTGCGATCGACGATCGGTCCGCGCACCGCCGCGAGTTCGGTCTCGCCGGTATGTTCGTGGCGGGCGAGCGAGTTCAATCGCGGCCCATATATCGCCACCAGCACCACCAGCCGGATTACCGCGAGACCGAACAACGCCGCCAGCGCGAGCGTGAGTGCTCCGATTCGAGTGCGCCGCTGCTTGAACGATGTATTCACGGGAGCATCACCACCTGCCCGCGGCCGGGCGGCGCAAGATGATATTGCGGCGCGAGCGCGCGCAGGCGATCGTGCGAGCTGAGCTGCGCGGCGGTCAGGCGCAGCGCGCGATTTTCGTCCTGCAGCTTGTCGATTTCATCGCGCAGCGCCGGAAGCCGATAACCTTCTCGCGTCACTTCCAGCCGTATCATCAACGTCGCGAATCCCACGACCGCGATCAGCGCGCCCAGCACGGCAGGCACCGCCTTGGACGGCCGCCGCGTCGGCTTAACCCGCGCGCTCATGCGTGCGCTCCGTTCGATGCATCGGATCTTTGCGCTGCGCGCGCGCGAATTGCGCGAAGTTTCCGACGACGACGGCTTGATCACCTTGCGCGCAATCGCCGTGTAGCCGCCGGCGCGCACCAACTCCCGAAAGCGCTCCTTGACCGGACGGTCTTCGAGCGAATGATACGAAATAACCAGCATCCGGCCGCCCGGATTCAGCATCGCCGGGCCGTCGCGCAGAAGCGCCGCGAGACTTTCGATCTCGTGATTCACCGCGATTCGAAGCGCCTGGAAGGTGCGGGTTGCAGGATGCGCTCCGGCGCGGCGATGCGCACCCAGCGCGCGCTCGACGATCGCGCGCAATTCGCCGGTGGTCTCGATCGGACGGCGCCGGCGCGCCTCGACGATCATCCTCGCTATCCGCCGCGACGCCCGCTCCTCGCCGTAGGCATAGATGATGCGCGCAAGCTCGTCGGCGCTCTCTTCATTGACGATGTCTCGCGCGCGGATCGGGTGGCGGCTGTCCATCCGCATGTCGAGCGGACCGTCGAGCCGAAATGAAAAGCCACGCTGCGGATCGTCGAGCGCGTAGCTGCTCATGCCCAGGTCGGCGAGCATCGCGTCGGCGCCATCGAAGCCGTGTTGCTTCATCACGGCCGCGACTTCGCCGAAGTCCGCGCGCTCCAGCACCACGCGATCGCCGAACTGCGCCAGCCGCTCGCGCGCGACTGCCAACGCCGCCCCGTCGCGATCCAGCCCGAGCATCCGCACCCCGGTCGCGCGCAGCATCGCCTCGGCATGCCCTCCGGTACCGACCGTCACGTCGACGAACGCGAGCGGACCGTGTGCGGACAACAGCCCGCACACCGCCTCCACCATCACCGGCACATGCCTCCGGTCCGCCGCGTCGTCTTGGTGTATCGCCGCCAGACTCATCACTCGTCACAGACCCAGCTTCGCAAAAAATTCCGGATCCAATATCTTCTCCTCGGTGGCCTTCAAAACCTTCTCGAGGATCTGCTTGTCCCAAAGTTGAAAATGATCCTGCCGCGCCGAAAACGTCACCTCGCGATCGAGCGCCGCATATTCGCGCAGCTTGGGCGGAATCAGAATCCGTCCCTGCCGATCCACGGGCACCTCATGCGCTCCGCCGATGATCAGCGTCTCGAACACCTGCACCCGCGGATCGAATCTCGGCTTGGTTCGCAGATTCGCGTTGAGCGTCTCCCACTGACTCGGTGGATACAGCGCCAGGCAACGCTCTCCGTCGAAGGGGAAATTGGTGATATAAAGACGATCGTGATTCTCGCGCTGGAGAACTTCGCGAAACCGGGCAGGGATACTCACTCTCCCTTTCTCGTCGATCGAATGGTCGAACCGACCGTTGAACACCGTGTCTCCTCCCCAGTGTCCCACAACATCCCACTCTGCCCCACTTCAGTCAAGCAATCCGCGTATCCTGCGATGCAATAAACTGACTATCAGCTCAAATAGGTACTAATCGAAGAAAAAGCGAAACTGAGTCTCCGAATTGCTATTTGGCGCGAAGCCCATGTTGTTGGAGCATTCGAGCAGTCGGGCGGCCGGCAGGTTCATTGAAAAAGCTCAGCTTGACAGCAACGCCATTCATTGGCGAAACTCGCGCCGACTGGCTGGTCGATCCACCACATCAGGAATTAAGACCCTAAAGCTCATTCGGGGCGGAGAGAGGATAGATGAAGACGGGAAATTCTTGGCTGCGAAGCGCCGCAGTCGTCGCCGCAGGCATAGTAGTGACGGTGCTGGTCATCAGCCCTGCCGCTGATTCAAGGCAAAAGAAGAAACAGGTCGCGACGCCGACCGCGACCCTGACGCCGACCGCCACGCCGACCCCTGAAGTTCACGTGTGGGATTTCGATCAGGACAAAGCGGGGGCAGCGCCCGCGGGATGGAAACCACTTGAAGGCGATTGGCAGGTGATTGCCGATCCGAGCGCGCCGAGCAAGCCCAATACATTCGGCTTGCCGGCCGGCCGTCTGATCAAATCGCTGACCAACGCGCTGGAGTATTACCCAATGGCGATTGAAACCGATCCGACTGAGTATTCCGACTTTACTCTCGAAGCTCAGTTCAAATCAGCCGGCGGACGATTCGATTGCTCCGGCGGTCTGATCTTCCGCTACGTTGACGACAAGAACTTCTACCTGCTTTCTGCGGGATGCCCCAGCGATTACTTCGCGCTGTCGCGGATGACCAACGGGCAGATCGTCCCGCTCAAGCAGAGCGTCGTGCCGACCGACAAGGACACCTGGTACCGGCTCAAGGTCACGGTCCAGGGCGGACACTTCATGTGTTACGACAATGACAAGATGATCTTCGATTTCGACGAACACAAAATAGCCAAAGGCAAAATCGGACTCTGGGCGCGCGACGATTCGCAGGCGCAATTCGACGACGTGAAGATCACGATTCTTGCCTCAGAGCGATAGCGGAGCGAGCGCCGCGCCCGCCGCGTCACCGTCGCCGTAGTTGATTCGTTCTGAGATCCGCCGACGCGATAACAGTGTTGCCGGGCGCCCGCGCGATGGTTGCATCCGGGCGCCTGGCAACTTACTCTGAACCCTGATGGAAACCGTCGAAGATAAAGCCCGCGTCGAGCTTCGCATCCAGCCGCTGCGCGGTCTTCCTCTGGTCAAGGAAGTCGCTGGCGGAGTTGGCCGGGCGTTGGGTCTGACGCTGTTTTGGGGACTCGAAATCGTCCGCGATTCGTACTTCCGCCTGCTCGATCGCCTCAACGTTCGACCGCGCCGCAAACGCGCGAGCGCGTTTCCTCCCGGCCAACCGAAAAGACGCAACGCCCGCGCTCGCTAGCTGAACTCCCGCGCGCGCGGCTTTTGGTTTTATCCTGAGCGAAGCCTGCGGAGCCGGGGAGATCCCGGATCGGCTGTCTTATTCTCGTCGAGCACCTGCGCCAGGTATCGCGCGAGCTTTTCGTCGAGCACCCGTACAAGCGCGTCAGTCTGCGCGGCTTGCGTGATCTTCAGAAATCCTTCGAGGCGATGCTCGCGGTCGTGAATGCGAATCAGCCGCGCGATCATGCTTTGCGACAGCGCTGCCAGTTTGATCTCGAGCGCGCGACGAATCCCCTCCATCGCTTCCTCGAGTTCCGCCTGTGGCGACGCCGCGCCCAGCTGAAACCCGCAACTCGAACATCGCGGCGTCGTCTCGGGCGCGATTGCGTCCTTAAGCTCGCATCGCACCACGCGCGCGCTTAGCTCCGCCACCCGCGCCCCCAGATGCTCGCCTTCGGGGGGACCCAGCGCGGCGATCGCGTTGAGCCGCGTGAGCGCGTCGAAGTACCGCCGCGCGTCGCCGGCAACCAGCTCCAGCCGCTCCATCTTCGCGCGCCATCGCGCATGCGCGCTCAGATAACACTGCACGTACGTCCATTTGAATTTTTGAAAGCGTGCTTCCAACGCGTCCAGACTGCGCGGCGGGCCCGTCAGGATTCGCGGCCCAAGTTCCACTCGGAGCAGTTCGCACTCGGTCTCCAATGAAACGACCGCCGATTCGCGCGAGACACCTTCCAAAAAGCCGGCCTCGCTCGGCGCCGCGCGCAGTCCTGTCGCAGTGAGAAACTCACGCATCGAGCGCATCCGCGGGATCGAGTCGCAAGCGGCCGCGATCGCCTCGTACGCGCCGGCGATTCGGATGGCCGACGCAAGATACGCTCGATCGGCCGCCGCCTCGAGCATCGCCGCCGCGCCCGATTCCGCAAGCCGGATATATTCCGCGATCGCCGCGCGATTAGCCGCGGGCATCTCGAGATTCGCTTCCGCAAGCGCCGACGCGAGCAGGTTGCGCGTGCGGATTGCCGCCTCGACTGCACCGGCCATCGCGGCTTCGAGTCGTTTCAGGCTTGCGCCCAGGCCGTCGCGGTCGCGCACGAGCGTAAGCCGCGGATCGAATCGCCGCGCCAGCTCAAGCGCCGCGTTGAACGCCGCGAGCTCCGGCGCGCCGGCGGCCTCCGGGTCGAACCGGGCCGCATCGGTTTCGAAACGGATCACGCCGCCGGTGGACAGCTCCAATCGGCGCAACAGCTCGCGCACAGCAGCAAGCATCCGCTCATCCGCGGTACCGCCGCGCGCGACCATCGGCACTCGCGACCGCAGTTCTTCGACGGCCAGCGCCGCGGTGCCGCCGCACACATTCTCCATGATCAGCGAGTCGATTATTTCGCGCGCGAGGTCCTTCTCGTAGCTATCCAGATCGGCGATCCGGTCGCGCGCAATCTTCCACGCGGCGCGCCCGGCCTGCGCCAGGAGCGCCTTGACCTGGCTTGAAATTACCGCGTTCATCATCAGGTCGGGTGGGTAGATCAGCCGCGCCAGCGGGTCGCCGGCACCGGCGCCGGCTAGGGTCGGCGAGGACAACACCTCGCGGGCCAGGCGCGACAGCGATACGATCGTTGCGGGATCGGAACTTTCAGCGGCTGGATTGGGACGGGTGGCGATTGCTCGAAGCGCGCTCAGTGCCAGCGGATGGAACGGGAAAATCGCGTCGGGCGGCAATCCCGCCGTATCGATTCCCGCGTACGCGACGGCGGGGTCGAGCTCGGGATCCTCGACCAGCCGTCGCGCGCGCCGCACCGCGACGATCGTTTCCTCATTCGCGTCGCACGGCGCCACCGCAAGCGCACGCGTCGCTTCCGGAGCCGTCGCACGCCCGGCTGCGATCACGGTGAACTTAACCGCGCGGAAAGACGCGGCAACTTGAGCCAGCATCCTGAAGAAATCCGCCGCCGACTCGCATTGCGAGGCTCCGAAATCTATGGCGACCGTTACCGCCCTGATTCCCGTCCGCCGCGCGGTCTCCAGCCCCACGTTCAATGCCGCCGCACCGCGCATCTGCCGGAAAAGATCGCCCGACGAGCGCGGGTCGCCGCCGATTTGCTCGGCCAGAACGCTCAGCAGGAACAGTTCGACTTCTGCCGCACTCACCCGCCCGACCAGCTCGAGCCCGCACACCAGGCGCCGAATATTTTGCGCGTCGAGCGCGCCGGCCCGCCGCTGCAGTGCGATTACGTAGTCAAGGAAATGCGTCTTGCCGCATCCCGCCGGGCCGCCGATCCAGAACACCGCCCCCTGCGGCTCAGCGATATGCTGATTGAGGACTTCCCACGAGCGTTCGGCCGCGCGCGTGAACACGTAGCTGGCGACGGTCGAGACGCGCGGCGACGTCTCCAGTCGCAATCGTTCGGGTGCAGGCGGCTCGAGTTCGAACCAGCGCCGCGCGACCGCGCGCCGCCTCCCGCCCTTCTGCAACTCCATCCGATGAGACTATAAGAGCAGTCAGCATTAATAAGAGTAGTCAGCATCAAAATGTCACGATATGCAGACCAAAATGTGGACTTTCTGTCACTCTAAGAACCAATTCCACATCGACACGGGATAATTCGCTTAATTGAATGTGAAACCCGCCGTGGGGCAGGGGTGACGCCTGGCCGTGGCGACGGCAGCGTAGTATTAGGCCGTTGGCAGTGGCCGCGCCCGCCCGTTGGCACGGGAGGCCAGTATTAAGAGGCCGTTGGCGCACGCCAGTGAAAAAAGGGGAAACTCGGTGAGCCCCGGTAGAGGTGCAACGCCAGCCATCGCGACCACGCTTGCTTGATGGGGGCGTCGAACGTGGCACCTCTCCCTAACCCTCTCCTCGGACAAGGAGAGGGCACTGGACCATCGCATCTCTTTCTCCTTACTCGGGTGCGGGGGGTCAGCCCTGCCTGCTACTGCTTGCACTCGTTCCATGTCTGCGACGGCGCGTTGTTGTAGTTGAATCTCAGACACGCGACTGACGCGCACGCAGCAACCAAATCCGCCGTCGGCGGCACGTTCGCGTTCTTCATCAGCCACAGATTCAGCTCATTGACCATCTGCGGGCCAAGCCCGTTCAGCTCCGGGACAACTTCGATGTAGAGCGCGTCCTCCCGGCGCCGCGCGGTTGACCACGAGCCCGGCCGCTCAATCGACGGGAACGCCTGCATCCGGTGATGCGTGGCCGGACCCTCAACCACCTTCCAGTTGTTCGCAATCTCAACTGCCAGATAACGCGGGAACTCGTCGGTCAGGTCGTGGACATCGATGTCGCCGGGCCGTTCCACGCCGGCCGCGCAAGCGTGAACTTCGTTCCAGTAACGATCGATCGCCAGCGCCGCGGCCTTCCTCACGGCCTCGGTCTTGTACTGGCCGTTGGTCTTGACGCGAATTCCGGCGGGCGTGACCAGGTCGGCCGCGAATTCCGTTGGCGAGAGCTGAAGCGGCCGTGTCCCGACTTCAGCCGGGGCGCCAGTCTCGTTGGGCGGATAGCCAGTTGATTGCGCAGGCTCGCACGCGACCAGCGCATTGGAGATCGCCAGCGCCAATGCGGCCGCCGTCGCGCGCCGGATCGCCGCGCGAAAACGCCCGCGCGCGGCTCGCCGCCCCTCCACCACCAATTGTGCAACCCGCATCCGCTCAGATGACTCCGTCGCGCTTGAGGCGTTCGAGTTCGTCGGCGCCAATTCCGATCGACGCGAGCACTTCGGCGTTATGCTCGCCAAGCTCGGGCGGCCGTCTCATCGGCCGGCCGTCTTCGGGCGCATCGGACATCTTAATCGGAGTGCCGCCGACGCGGATTCGACCCGCGAGTCGGATAATCGCTGTCGATAAGCATCCGGCGCTGAGCGGTTTCAGGATCGGCGATCACTTCCTCGACCGTGCGCACCGGCGCGCATGGAATTCCCGCCTCGATCAGTCCCTCGACCATCGCGTCGCGCGGCTGCGCGCTGGTCCAATCGGAGACGATCGCGTCGAGTTCGTCGGCAATCTTCAGCCGTGCGCCATGATTCCTGCATCGCGGATCGGCGATCAGATCTTCGCGGTCCATCAATTTCGCCAGCGTGCGCCAATGCGCTTCGGTGAGGCAAAAGATCAGGATCTCGCCGTCGCGCGCGGGATAGAGGTTGGTCGGGCATGCGCCCCAATGACGATTTCCCATCCGCTTGAACTTCATCCCTTGCAGCGCGGGCGCAACCGCGCTGGTCAGCGCGGCGATCGCCACGTCGAGCATCGCGACCTCGACATGCTGTCCGCGGCCGGTCCGCCCGCGATGTATCAGCGCGGCCAGGATTCCGCTCACCAGATGACTGCCGGTTCCCATGTCGATGAGAGTGGCGGGGGTCTTCACCGGATGGTCGGGAAATCCGGTGACACTGATGAATCCCGACGACGCCTGGATCGTATTGTCCATCGAGCCAAGCTTCGCGTACCTGCTGTTGGAGCCGTAGCCCTTGCCCGACGCGTAAATCAGCCGCGGAAAGCGCGCGGCGATCTGCTCGTAGCCCAGTCCGAACGACTCCATCACGCCGTCAAGATAATTTTCGACGAGCACGTCGGCGTGCTCGAGCAGCTTGAGCACGATTTCATGCCCGCGCCGATCCTTCAGATTGATCGTGACCGAGCGCTTGTTCGCATTGAGCATCAGGAACGAGTAACCGGCGCCGCCCGGCGGCAGCTTCGGCTGGCGCAGCACTTCGCCGGTCACGGGTGGCTCGATCTTGATGATATCGGCGCCCATCGCCGCAAGTTGAAGCGTGCAGTACGGCACCGCGTAAACCTGTCCCAGATCGATCACGCGGATTCCGTCAAGCGGCAAACCGGGCAAACTCATCGCGGCTCTCCTTGTTCGGTCTTCATCGCAAAAGCGAGCGGGCGATCACCATCCGATGCACTTCGCTGGGGCCTTCGCCGATCCGGCGGATGCGCGCCTCGCGGTACCATCGCTCGATGGGGAATTCCTTGCTGACGCCGTAGCCGCCATGAATCTGCACGGCGCGATCGATCACGCGGCCGAGCACCTCGCTCGAATAGAGCTTTGCGATCGACGCCTCGGTGCGGAAATCCTCGCCGCGATCGGCCTTCCACGCTCCTTCCCACGTCAGCCACCGCGCCGCGCGCAGCTCGACCTCCGAATCCGCGAGCATCCACTGGATCGCCTGGCGCTTGGCGAGCAGTTCGCCAAAGGTGACCCGCTGCTTGGCATGATCGATCGCCATCCTGAGCGCCGCCACACCCACCCCGACGTTGCACGCCGAGTAGGGAAAGCGCAGGCGCGTCAGCAGATCGAGGCATAGATTCAGGCCCTCGCCCTCGGGCCCGAGGCGATTCTCGATCGGCACGACGCAATCTTCGAACTGAACCTCGTTGGGCACCGCCGAAGTGCGCAGCGTGCGAATCGGCCGCGGCGTGAATCCCGCCGTGCCCTTGTTGATTATGAAGCAGGTGATTCCCTTGCGGCCGGCCTTGGCGTCGGTGCGGGTGAAGACGACGCCCCACTCGGCCTCGTGCGCATGCGAAATGAAAATCTTGGTGCCGTTGAGGACGTAGGTATCGCCCTGGCGAACCGCTTTGCACTGGATCGCGCCGGCCGGATCGGAACCGCCCGACGGCTCGGTGATCGCGAAGAAGGTGTGCCAGGCATTCTTGATCGTGCCGCCGGCGTAGGTGCGCTTCTGTTCCTCGTTGCCCGCGTAGATGACCGGTGGCGGAGTGCGCCCGAAGACCCCGCATCCGGGGTTGTAGAGTCCCATGCGATGCTGCGCCATTTCCTCGGTCAGCACGCACATGTCGAAAGTGCCCAGGCCGCCGCCGCCGTACTCGCGCGGCGCGCCCATGCACCACATTCCGGCGGCCTGCACCTTGCGCGCGATCGGCCAGAATTCATCCTCGGGAATTTCGGGCGCGTCGGGATCGATCCGCGCTTCGATCGGGATAATTTCCTCGCGGATTATCTTTCCCACCTGGTCGCGAAGCGCGCTTCAGTTCCGGCGACAGTACGAATCCATTGTCAGCGTCCATCAGAACAGTTCCTCCGGCGGTTTCCCGTCTCCGTCGAGCCCGCGCGCAAGCGCGCCGAGCCATAGCTCGCGGATCCATTCGAGATCGTACGCGCCCCAGGTCCCCTTGATTTCGGGATCGATCTCGCGGATGCGCTCGATGGCGCCCGCGACTTTCGCGATGGCGGCTTTGCCACGTATCCGGCGATCGGCGCCCGCCTCTCCGATTGCCCCGAGATAGTCAGACAGTCCCGCAAGCACGTCGCTGCTATAGCGCCAGAGATCCTTCTCGGCATCCGCGCGGACGGTATCCATGCTCAGCGCAATCTGGTCGGCCGCGGCAATCGCCTCGTTGAACGTCAACGCGGCTTCCCGCAGTTCGTTTTGCTTGCGCCCGGCCTTTTCCGGCGCCATCGCCGGATGCATCACGTCGGCATAGTCGAGGCACAGCTTCGACGCGCGCTCGACCGCGCGATAGGCAGCGGCCATCTCCGGGGCGCATCGCGGATGCCGGCCGGCGGACGTTTCAACCAGCGTGGCATCAGGCTCGAAATCGGGATCTCGCGAGCCGCGAACGAATGCCTCGAGGTTCACTGGATAGGCCATCGCACTGTACGCACCAAAAGTCAGGCACGAAATGCTCGCAATCCCAAGCCGCCGATAGGCGCGAAGATCGCGCGCCACTACCGCAGGCGTCGCGAAGCCCAAGCCGCCGAACAGGATCGCGTCGGCGTAATACTCGAAGACGTGGCCGCGGCCGTTGAAGATTTCGAGGTAGCGTTTGAGCGATTCGAGGTAGCGCGGATTGATCTCGCACGCCGGATCGTCGATCGCATGGCTGTAGCATCGCTCGCGCGGCGCCCATTCGAACCATACGTTGCCGAGCGGCTTCAGGCCGGAATGCGGACCGATGGTGTCGTGATAGGCGAGATAGGCGACTGGCGGAGCATTGGAGTCATCGGCGAGTGCGCCGGCAATCGCATTGACGACATCCATGTATTGGACCTGCGGCGCAATCTCGCGGCATCGGCCGCATCGGCACCACGCGCCGCGCCGTACGTCGGCGCCCCAGATGTGCAGCAACCGGTTCTCGGGATGCTCGTGAACGTAGGCGAGCGCGCCCGCGCGGACGATAGCAACGGCATCGGGATTGGAGACGCAGAGATTGCCGCGCGCGTATTCGAACGGCGTCGTCGCCGGCCGGGAAATACTCCGGGTGCTCCGCGAAGCGATCGCGCGGCAGCAGAAGTTGCAGAACGTGGCCGCCGTATTCGGCGTCTATCCCACGCTCGCGCAGGAGCGGCGCGATCTCGTCGATCTTGAGGCGTGTGTCGTGCGCGTGGCGGATGTACGAGAAGGCGTTGATCCCGCGGCGCGCCATCCATGGGATGAATTCGCGGTCGTGGCGAAGATGCAAATCGAGGCGGTCGGCGAAGTTGTAGTTCCAGGTCATGATGTCGGACACGAATGCGCGGCGCTTGAAGGCGGGAGTGACGCGCCAGGGTCGCAGCGCGCCAACGCGGGCGGAATCGACGCGCGGATACGATGGCGCGACGCCCGGCGGAAAATCCGCGCCGAGCTTTTCGAGCAGATTCGATGCCGCATGGATTAGTCCGCGCTCCGTCCCGGCGCGAATCACTATCGATCCAGCGCCGCCGCCTTGGCGCGAGACGTCGAAGCTGTCGCCTTCGAGTGCTCCAGGCGCTGCGGGCGCGCAAGGCGCCGAATCGCCGAGGTCGATCCTCAATTCGGCTCGCGGCATCGACGCGTCCGGGGACGATCCGACCTCAGAGGCGAGCATCGCCGCGAGTCCGCTCGACAGATCGCCAGCGGCGAGCGCCGCTACTTCCCCGCCGGCGCCGCTGAAGCGGACTCGGGGACCGGAGGCGACGCGTGCGTTACTCACTTCTTATAGAACTCCCGATGCGTTAGACCCGTCGTTTTTCCGAGGGTGCCGGAATGATAACATGAGCGCGACGCTTTGATAGCGTAGCCGCGCGGCGTAACCAGCTTGGCTAAGCGAAGCGCGCTGCTCGATGCGCGCATCATCTAAAGCCAATGGGAAAATCGCAACCAATTCCCCTGATCGCATTACTGCTGACTTCGCTTTGCGCCGGCTGCGCAGTCGGCACGTTCGGCGACAATTGGGCTGCCCTTTCGCGTCCGCCGAGCCCGGACGACGTGGCCGCCGCGAAGAAGGAGAACGAGCCCGTTGCGAGCACACAGGCAACGGCCACCGCACAGGAGGCCGCCGCCACCACCGCCCGCGAGGACGCCGCCCGCATCCGCGCCCTGCCGGAATGCCCGGAACACTACTTGGGATATGCAGGCACCTCGTCCGCTCCCGACTCCGAGGGAGGGGCGGTTGTGCTCACGACTTCTCCCGACTCCGAAGGAGAGACGGTTGTGCTCGATGACCCCGCCGGAAATCATATCATTTGCCACGCAAACTCCGCCCATGTAGCACGCGCGCGGAAGTACAGCATTCCGCCGGAATGTCCGGAACATTATTTTGGAAAAAGTCAAGACATTTTCCCCCCCCCGACTCCGAGGGCCAGACGGCTGTGCTGCCTAAAGGCTTTTGCCACGCCAACGCCGCCCATGCCGCCCGCGAAGAGAAATACCTTAAGGACGCCATCCCGAGCCGCTTGCCGAAATGTCCTCCAGGTTACCACGCGGGTTTCGTCCAGCCGCTCCCCGATAAGAAAGGAGAAGTTAGTGAGGCCAGCGGCGCGATTGCCGAACTTTCAAATGGCAAACTGTGCTACGCGAACTCAGCGCAGGTCGCCAACGAATTGCGGCTCGAGAAGGCCGAACACGCAAAATGGCTCGAAAAATGTGAACGCAGCGAGTTTGGGCGGACGATTACCACCACGTATAACGACAACAGAAGATGCTGGACCAGCATAGACGGCTGCGGCCAGACCGTGAGCGAAACCTGCGCCGATTAGGCCATCTCGGGCACACTCTAGCCCGCTTGCCGAGTTAGGTATGCTAGTGCCCTTTCGAGCGCGAAAGCAGCGGTTCGCCACGCGGCGCGAGGCCAAACAACGAAAGGCCAAGAACGCACCGGCTGCTAAAGCCCTTAATTGCTCGGGAGCTCTGCATAGTGAGGCCTGTCGGCTGAATCCTTGAAACCGATCCTCCAGTCTCTTAGTTCCTTTAGTTGGACGAACAGCTTGGGGTCGAGCTGAAAACCGATTGTTCCATACGTCTCAACCCCGGGCGGCAGCGGAACCGCGAGGATTGAGTAGGCAGGTTGGGTTGGGACATACAAATCAACCGAATCGGCAGGGATCAATTTGTCCTTACACTCGATTCTCCATTCACTGGCTGTACTTGGTACTCCGTCCGTCGGATTCTTCACTCGCAGACATACGATCAAGTTGCAATTGCTGTGCATCGACGAATCGACTTCGTCCCACGCGGGGTCGCCCTTAAAGGCTCTGCCCAGAAGCACCGCGACGATTTTGGGCAATTTACTTTTAAGGCGTGCAAGTTGATCATCCCTGTTCTTCCAAGTTAGAAAGGCCGCAAAACCAGCACCAACCACAACGAGGGATACCCTCGCAGTTGGACCAATGTGCGCCGCTATTAAATCTCGGATGACCTTTGCCCTGTCAGAAGGCAGGAACTGCAAAAGTTGTGGCAACGATGTGACAACGAGACAGTACTTTAACCAGTTGACAACGGTCTCTCCGCAAAACCTGAACAATTGACCGACAAATCGGAAGACGCGCACTGGATACACCCGGCAGCGAGAGATTTACCCCCGAACCGCGCGGACTGCTATCGCGGCGGTTGGGCGTTGCGAGAGCCACGTATATAATTCCTAATCGAAACCATCGACAGGTCCGATCCGCACAATGCCGAGTCCAAATGAAATTCTCGCCGAACTCAAGAAGATAAAATACCCGGGCTTCACCCGCGACATCGTGTCGTTCGGGATCATCAAGGATATCGAAGTCGCATACGCAGGCGTGACCGTCTCGCTCACGATGGCATCGGCCAACCCCGAAGTCGCCGAGAAAATCGTGGCCGAGGTGAAGGCGGCGGTTGCGGCGATGCCGGGGGTGCCGGCCGTCAACGTACAGGTCGAGCGGGCTGCGCCAAGCGCGCCGAGGGCTGCGGCCGGGATAGCGCAGCCGCGGACAATCGCGGGCGTGAAGCATATCGTCGCGGTCGCCAGCGGCAAGGGCGGAGTCGGCAAATCGACGGTCGCGGTGAACCTGGCGCTCGCGATGCATGCGCTGGGATGGCGCGTCGGCCTGATGGACGCCGACGTGTACGGGCCAAGCGTGGCGATGATGGTCGGGGTCGAGAAGGCGGTGACGCTCACGCCCGAGCGGCGGATCATTCCGTTGGAGCGGTACGGAATCCGCTACATATCGATGGCGCTGTTCATCAACGACGAGACCGCGGTCATCTGGCGCGGGCCGATGGTGACCAAGCTGGAGACGGAATTTCTGTTCAACGTCGAGTGGGGCGAGCTGGATTGCCTGGTGCTCGACCTGCCTCCCGGCACGGGCGACGCGCAACTGACAATCACCCAGCGCGTCGCGCTTGACGGCGGCGTGATCGTGACGACGCCGCAGGAGATCGCGCTGCTCGACGTCAAGCGCGGCGTGGCGATGTTCGAGGAAGTTCACGTGCCGGTGCTCGGCGTGGTCGAGAACATGAGCTATTACGTTTGCCGCAAGTGCAACCATCGCCACGAGATTTTCGGGCACGGCGGCGGCGCCGCGCTGGCGCATTCGCTGGGCGTGCCGTTTTTGGGCGAGCTGCCGCTGGTGCGCGAACTGCGCGAGGGAGGCGACAATGCAAGCCCGATCGTCGCGGCCAACCCGGCGCATCCGGTGAGCGCGGCGTTCAAGTCGATTGCGTCGAAAGTGATCGAAGGACTCGACCGATCGCAAGCGCAGCACGCGTCTTAGCGGATGTCAGAGCGGCCAAAGATTTCGCTGATCACGATTACGCGCGACGAAGAGGCGCTGATCGGCCAGTGCCTCAAGAGCGCGTGGTTCTGCGACGAGAAAATCATCATCGATTCGTTCTCGACCGACAAGACGGTCGAGATCGCGCGCAGCCTTGGCGCCGACGTGGTGCAGCACGAGTTCACCAACTACGTGAAGCAGAAGCAGATGGCGCTCGATCGCGCCACCGGAGACTGGGTGCTGCTGATGGATGCCGACGAGCAGGCGACGCACGACCTCGGCGAGGAAATTATCCGCACGGTATCATCGCCGGCGCCCGCCGACGGCTACCGGATTCGGCGCATCCTGTACCACCTGGGGCATTACTACTCGCACGCGATTTATCCGGACACGCCGGTGCGCCTGTTCCGGCGCGAACGCGGGCATATAGGCGGCCGCGATCCGCACGACAAGGTCGTAGTCGAGGGACGTGTCGAGCGGCTGGACGGGCAGATTTTGCATTTCAGCTACCGCGATATTGCCGATCACGTGGCGACGATTAACCGGTTCAGCTCGCGGGCGGCGATGGAGCAGGAGCCCACCGCGTTCACGCCGTTGAAGATGATCGCGAATCCGGCGTGGCGGTTTTTCAATTTTTATATTCTCCGCGGCGGGTTTCGCGACGGCGGACGCGGATTGTACGCCGCGATGACGGCGGCGTTCTACGTATTTCTGAAATACGCGAAGCTTTACGAGCGCCGGCTGAAACAGGGGTGACCCCTGCACCCGGTATTAGGGCCGCCCGCCGTTGGCGGGCGCGGCCCCTGCCAATGGCTTAATGCCGCGCTGCCGTCGCCACGGCCAGGGGTGACCCCTGCACCCAATGTTAAGAAAGGATGCGGGACTTCGTCCCTGTTAGAACTGGGTAATGGGGAAAGAGTCCTAAACTTCGGTGGTTTGCCACTTCTCTCGCGGCGCAGACCTGATAATTTAACCGACAGCCCATGAAACGACTGCTGTTCTACGCGCGACGCTACCGGTTGCGTTACGCATTCGGGATCTTTTGCACGTTCGCGAACGCCACGCTCGCGATGATCATTCCCTTGTTCATCCGCGACGCGATAAACGCGACCGACAAGCATCGATTCGACCTGGTCGCGCACTATGCGGAGTTGATGATCCTTTTCGCGCTGATGCTGGGGACAGTCCGCTGGTTCTCGCGCTTCGTTATCTTCAACGTAGGCCGCGATATCGAATACGACTTGCGCAACGATCTGTTCCAGCATCTGACGACGCTCGGCGCCGACTTCTACCAGAAGTTCAAGACCGGCGACTTGATGTCGCGGATGATCAACGACCTGACCGCGGTTCGAATGATGATGGGGATGTTCGTGTTGTCGATCTCAAACACTCCGCTGACGTACGGGCTCGCGCTGGTTTTCATGAGTTCGCTCAACCCGCGCCTGACGTTGTTCGCGATCATTCCCTACCTGGTTTTGTTCGTCGCGATCCGCTGGCTGATGCGCAAGATGATGATGCGCAGCCTGAGAGTGCAGGAGGGGATCGCGGCGATCGGCTCGAAGGTGCAGGAGAGCCTGGCCGGGATTCCGGTCGTGAAAGCGTACACGCTCGAGGAGCACGAGGCCGGGCTGTTCCGCAAAATCAACGACGCTTACAACGAGCAGGGTCTCGCGCTGGCCCGTACCCGCGGCGCGATGATGCCGATGATCCGCGGCGCGGCGGCAACCTCGACGATGGTCGTGCTGATTTACGGCGGGTCGCTGGTGATGAACGGACGAATGTCGCTCGGATCGCTGGTGGCGTTCCTGAGCTACCTGGGCCAGCTCGCGTGGCCGACCATCTCGCTTGGCTGGATGCTGTCGATTTATCAGCGCGGCAAGGCGTCGATGAAGCGTCTCGATGAGATTTTCAACGCGCGCGGGGCCGATAGCGTCGCCGGCGAGGAGCTCAAGCTCGAGATAAACGGGGCGGTCGAATGGGAAGGCGTCTCGTTCAGCTACCTGGCGAATAATGGCGACGGGGCGAACGGAAAGATTCCGTACGTGCTCAAGAATATCAACGTCAAAGTGGGCGCGGGAGAAAAGCTCGCGATTGTCGGCCGCACCGGCTCGGGAAAATCAACCATGGTCAAGCTGCTCGCCCGCCTGCTGCAACCGACCAGGGGACGAATACTGCTCGACGGCCGCGACGTAGAAGAGATGGCGCTGGGCGCGCTGCGGCGAACTGTGGGAATGGTCCCGCAGGAGCCGACGCTGTTCACGGACACGCTCGCGCGCAACGTCGCATTCGGAAAGACCGACGCGTCGATCGATGAAATCAAGAACGCTGCGCGCATCGCGGGACTCGAGCCGGACATCGCGGTGCTGCCGGACGGACTCGACACTATCGTCGGCGAACGCGGCATGGCGCTGTCGGGCGGGCAGAAGCAACGCGTCACGATCGCCAGGCTGCTCGCCTACAATCCCGCGATCGTCGTGCTGGACGACGCGCTGTCGAGCGTCGATACCGAAACCGAAAAGGCGGTGCTGGAGAGTCTGGAGAAGAGCGTGCAGGGCCGCACCACCATCGTGGTTTCGCATCGCGCGTCCACGGTGCGCGACTCCGATCAGATCGTCGTGCTCGAGGACGGGGAGATTGCCGAACGCGGCACCCACGAGGAGCTGATGGGCCGCCGCGGAATTTACGCCGAGCTGTTCCGCCGCCAACTGCTCGAAGAGGAATTGAGCCGGTACTGAGATGCAGGTCGCCGACGAAAAGCCGCTGGTGAGCAACTACGATACCGCGCTGGTGCGGTGGGTGTGGCAGTACATCCGTCCATACCAGGGGCTGTTTTGGCTGGCGACGTTTCTGATGCCGCTCGACACGGCGTTTTTGCTCGCACAGCCATACGTCATCAAGCTCACGGTTGACGAATTTCTCTCTGGCGCGCACGGCGCACGGCCTCCCGCATGGCTCGCGATGCTGTTTCGCGCGTCAGGCGGACACGGCCTGTTCGTGATGGGTGTTTTGTACCTGCTGCTGGTAATCGGCGAGTTCGCCGCGTTTTACGCTCAGTTTTACCTGATGATGATGGTCGCGCAGTTCAGCCTTTCCGACCTTCGGATGGCGCTGTTTCGCAAGGTCGAGCGTTTGCCGATGTCGTTCTTCGATCGCACGCCGGTCGGCAGACTGGTCAGCCGAATGACGACCGACATCGATTCGATCAACGACATGTTCTCGGCGGGATCTTTGACGATATTCATCGACGCGATGACGCTCGTAGGCATCGTGACGATCATGTTCAGCCTGAGTCCGCGCCTGGCGTTGGCGGCGCTGTGCGCGATTCCGCCGCTGACGCTGGTCGTTTATTTTCTGAGTTCGAGATCGCGCATCGTGTACGGCCAGATACGCGACCGTCTCGCCGCGTTGAACGCCTACCTGTCCGAATCGCTGGCCGGCATGATGATAGTCCAACTCTTCACGCGCGAACGCGAAAGCCGCCGCGAGTTCGATGCGCTCAACCGGCGTTCGCGCGACGTGCAGATGATGGCCAACGTTTTCGAGGCCGCCCAATTCTCATCGGTGGAGGCGCTAAGTTCCATCACGGTCGCGGTTATTCTGTGGATCGGCGGCGGCAGCGTGATTCGGCACCTGGTGACGCTGGGCACGCTGATCGCGTTCATCCAGTACGCTCAGCAGTTTTTCATGCCGTTGCGCGACATCTCGACCAAGTACAGCGCGCTCCAATCGGCGCTCGCCGCGGTCGAGAAAATTCACGCGTTGATGGAAGGCGAGAAGATGCTCCCGGTTCCTGCGAATCCGAAGCGGCCGGCGGCCTCGCGCGGGGCGATCGTGTTCGATCACGTCACTTTCGAATACCGTGTGAACGAACCGATACTGAAAGAGCTGAGCTTCACGGTCGAGCCGGGCCAGAAGATCGCGATCGTTGGGCCGACCGGCTCGGGCAAAACCACGATCATCAAGCTGCTGAATCGTTCGTACGACGTGACCGGCGGGCGAATCCTGGTTGACGGCGTCGATGTGCGCGAGTGGGACCTCGGCGCGCTTCGCCGCGAAATCGGATACGTGCAACAAGACGTGTTCCTGTTCGCCGGCGATGTGATGGAAAATATCCGGCTCTCGCGAACCGACTTGAGCGAATCCGAGGTGCGCGACGCGCTGCGGCGCGCGCAGGCTTTGCGATTCGTCGAGCGATTGCCGGGCGGGCTGGGCGAGCAGATTCGCGAACGCGGCGCGAACCTGTCGGCGGGTCAGCGCCAACTGCTGTCGTTCGCGCGCGCGCTGGCGTACAACCCGCGAATCCTGGTGATGGATGAAGCGACCTCGAGCGTGGACAGCGAGACCGAGCGACTGATCCAGCTGGCGCTGAACGAGTTGCTGGCGGAGCGCACGGCGGTCGTAATCGCGCATCGGCTATCCACCATCGAGCGCGCCGATCGAATCATGGTGCTGGGCACAGGCGTGCTGCGCGAAAGCGGCACGCATGACGAACTGCTCGCACAGCGCGGACTCTACTACCGGTTATTCGAATTGCAGTACGCCGCAATGGCAAACAGCGACCGCCTTGTGGCGGGCTGACGCCGGCCTGGTGAACGCAGAAGTGGCTGGCACGACGCGGCGGGCGGCGCGGGCGCGACTTCAGCCGGCATCTCTGCTGCGCCTGGCGGCAATAATCTTCGCGCCCATTGTGCTCGGCGGATGCTACGCGGGTTACCTCGCACGCGCCGCGTACGAGGAGGGTCGAATTCTGTGGAACCGCAGGCCGATTGACGGCGCGCTCGCCCGCGGAGATCTTCCGGCGGACATTCGCGCGAAGCTGGAGACGGTGCTCGCGGTGCGCAAGTTCGCGGCCGAAGAACTCGGCCTCAACGTCGGCGGCGCCTATCAAAGCATCGCGGAGGTGGATCGAAGCGCGATCGTGCACGTCTTGATGGCGGCGCCGCGCGACTCGCTGGAGCCGTACACATGGTGGTTCCCGATAGTCGGCCGCGTGCCGTATCGCGGCTATTTCGACGAGAGCGATGCGACCGCCGAAGCGACGGCGCTCGAAGCACAGGGGCTCGACACGATGGTGCGGCCGGCGGCTGCGTTCTCGAGCCTGGGATTTTTCGACGACCCGCTGCTGTCGAATCTGCTCAAGCTGGACCGCGTCGAGCTGGCCGGCGTGATCATCCACGAACTGTTCCATCGCACGTATTATCTGGCGGGCGATGCGATGTTCGATGAATCGGCCGCCAACTATACCGGCAGCGCGGGCGCGGCAGCTTTTTTCGCGGCGACTGATGGTGAGTCGGCGCCCGCCACAATCGCGGCGCGCGGCATCCTGGAGAGCGATTTCAAGTTCGCGCGCTTTCTGCTCCAGGAGCAGGCGCGCCTGCTCGGCATCTATATGGCCAAGCCGCCGAAACAGGAGCTCGACAAGCGCCGCGAAGCGGCCTTCGCCGCGATCAAGGCCGAATACGCTGCGCTGGCGCCGTCGCTATCGGGACTCGAGCGCTTCGACCTCGACAAGCAGCCGCTGAACAACGCCGTGCTGGTGAACTATCTGATCTACTTTCACGATCTCGACAACTTCGCCGCGCTCGATCGGATGAATCACGGCGACTTGCAGGCGACGATCGCGCAGATCATTTCGATCGCGAAGGCGAATCCCTATGATCCTTTCTACGCCATCTGGGAGACGACCCGCGCAGCTCCCGCGCCTTCCGGCGGCAGCTAGGTTGCGAGCGCGCCAGCGATTGCGCGCGACAGTTCCGCCTCGTGGCCGCCAAAGAAATGATCGGCGCCGGCGATGATCTCGAGTCGCGCCGAGTCACCGATTTTCGACCTGAGCGTTTTCAGCCCCGCGACCGGCGAGTACGAATCGCGATCGCCGGAAACCAGCAACACCGGCTTGGATGCGCCATCGGGAATGCGCGCGTCAACCATCGCAAGCGGCAGCGCGACAGCGACTATGCGCGCGATCTCCGCGCGTGCGTATCCTGCGCTCACCGCGACCATCGCGCCGAACGAATATCCTGCCATCACGGCGCCCGCTTTGCGCACGCCGGGCTGCGCGAGGATGTACGCCATCGCCGCCACCGCGTCATCGACTTCGCCGGGACCGCCGTCATGCTCGCCGTCGCTGGCGCCGACGCCGCGAAAGTTGAAGCGCAAGGTCGCGTATCCGGCTTGCCACATCGCCGCCAGGATCGCATCGACAACGTTGTTGAACATCGAGCCGCCATAGGCAGGATGCGGGTGACAGACCACCGCCGCGGGCGCATTTGCGCCTGGATTGGCGAGCAGGCCCTCCAACCTCAACTCGCCGGATCGAAACAACACCGGAATTTCCTGCATCGCGCGCCTCTCGAAACTTAAACGGTCACTTTATGTTTTCCGGCAATACGGTCTCGTCGATCGCTGATATAATACAGTCCATCGCGATGGATGAAACTCCCCGACTTGCGGCTGACCGGATGCTGATGCGATTGGCGCGATGGCTGCGGCTGCTCGGCGCCGACGTTATTACGGACGCGTCGCTGACCGGCGCTGAGCTTCTTAAGATCGCTCGCGCAGACAACAGAATCCTGCTGACCCGCGATAAACGTCTTCGCACTGCGCCCGACGTTTTTTTCGTCGAGGGCAACGCGATCAGAAGTCAGTTGCGCGAGGCTGTCAGACGCTTCCGGCTTGACCCGCGAGCGATTGCGCTGACGAGATGCTCACGATGCAACCATCTGCTGACCCCGGTTGCACGTGAACTCGTGTCGCGGCGAGTGCCGCCCTACGTCTTTGCCGGCCACGATCGATTTGCCCAGTGCGAGGAGTGCGGCCGAATCTACTGGTCGGAGACGCATCCGGAGCGAATGCATGCGATGCTGGATTCAATCGCGTTCTGACGTCCCGACCCGCCGCCGCGAGGTGGCTTATCCTTTGCGTTGCATTAGGGTTGCTTCGGCAGCTATAAGAATTCCGGGGACCTCAGATTCGAGTTACTGATTAGGAGCTGGGGGAAAAATGTTTAATTTCAGGGCCTTCCCATCTGCGCTCGCGATTCTGCTCCTGACTCCACTGAGCGCGCACGCGGTTTCGCTGACCCTTAGCGGAACCAGCGCCAAATGGCAGGCGGACGACACGCAGGCAGTCTATGCCAGCGACTGCAACGGCGTTCCGACGCTGATCACCGAAATCGGAATGCCGGCGCCCGGTGGCGGCGTCGTGACCGACGTCGGCGTGCCCTCGATGATGCCCGATGGACGCGTGATCTTTGGGGCCGAGACGCAGCCCAAGGACACCAAGCTCAAGCCCAAGTGGAATATCTTCATCGGCAATGCCGATGCCATCCCGAGCCATCGCATAATTATGGCGCTCAATCCCAAGGCGTTGGCCGGTGATTGCAGTCCCGCATTCCAAGGTGACCCATATCCCGTCGCAGACATCGACGAAAATATCGCATTCATGTCGATAGTGCCTCACGGCCGCGACGGGCTGTTCTTTTATTCGCACGGAAAACTCACCTGCATGGTGAAAGCCGGTGACAAAACCAATGAAGGGCACGAGATCGCAGTGTTGAGCTTCGGCAGCCCGCAAATGGGCGACGACGGCCAGGTCGTGTTCACCGGGTTTCTCGGTGAGAGCGCTAAGCCCGCGGGACATCATCAGGCGCTCCTGCTTGCTTCGGTTGCGGGCGGTGTTACGGAGCTTGCGGTCGAAGGCGAATACGGACCCAATCACACGCTCTATCAGCGCCCGTTCGGATTGCCGGCAGCACTGCCCACTCCGCTTGGGATGATGGTCGCGTTCACGGCCAAGTCGCCCAGCGGCGCGGCGCTGTTCCTGTACAGCGGGGGTTCAATGGCGAGGATCCTGCCGACCGGCACTCTAACTTCGGTTGGTCCGGTGTCATATCTGTCGGCGGGGCGGCCCGGATTGATGGCTGACGGAACGACCGCGGTGCTCGCGGGATGCGCGCGCATGCCCGCAATTTTTCGGCTGAGCCGCCAGCGCCTCGATTTGCGCATTCAGCGCGGACAGCTAACGCCCTTCGGCACGGAACTCGAGTCGCTGGGCGACCCGGTGATGACGGCTTCTGGCGCTATGTTCATCGGGGCCACCGATTCTGACGATCACGAAAAGCTCTACGTGCTGTCGCCTGACGACGCATTTTTCGAGGTCGGCGACTCCGAACTGATTTACCGAATCGCGATGGGCGCGCAGAAGCATCATTCGATCTTCACCGGCACCTTGACGGTGAATCAGCACGGCGACTTCGCCTATCTCGGCGGCCGGTAAGCAGCGAGCATGGCAGAACCCTCGCGCGCTATCGCGCTCACTCCCAAACTCTACGAATACCTGGTTGCGCACGGGCACAACGGCGATCCGATCCGCGCCAAATTGGCGGCTGAGACCGCAAAATTGGGGCCGATTAGCACAATGCAGATTGGCCCCGAGCAAGGCACTTTCATGGCAATCCTCGCCGGCGCGATCGGCGCGCGCTCCGCAGTCGAGGTCGGCACGTTCACCGGCTACAGCGCACTGTGCGTGGCGCGCGCATTGCCCGCCGACGGACGGCTTCTGTGCTGCGACGTGAACGAGCAGTGGACCGGCATCGCGCGTCGCTATTGGGAACGGGCGGGCGTCGCGAACAGGATAACACTCAAGCTGGGGCCCGCGGCCGACACGCTGAAGGCGCTCCCGGTTTCGCATGCCTTCGACTTCGCATTTATCGACGCCGACAAGTCGAGCTACTCAATCTATTACGACGAAATTCTCAAGCGGCTGCGTCCGGGCGGACTCATCTTGATCGACAACGTGCTGTGGAAAGGCGCAGTCGTCGATGAAGCGATAAAGGACGCGGACACGCAGGCGATTCGCGCACTCAACGATTCCATCGCGCACGACACGCGCGTCGAGGCCGTGATGCTGGGCATCGGCGACGGCCTTACCATCGTTCGCAAGAAGTAACCGCGCGCGCGCCGCGGCGCCCTGGCTCGGGCGAGCCGATCTCGCCGCTACCGCCCAATCTGATCCAGCAAATGCAGGATCACGCCGATCCCCGGAATATTCACTTCGAGTTCCTCGCCGAGCGTGCGAATTACACGGACCCGCCGCAACGCCTCGCGATCGTAGAGCGCCTCGGGCCGTCCGCGCACCCGCTCCACTCGAGCCGGCGCGATCAGATCCTCGCGCTCCCACGACGCCAGCTCGCGCTCGCTGATTCCGCCTATCGAGCAGAACACGCTCCTGCTCATCAGGACCACTTGGCCGCGACCGGCGCGTCGATGCGTCGAAGTTGAGCTGGTGGTTGAAGATCGCCGCGCCATTGCGTTCAGCTCTGCGTCACTTCGACGCCATCAGTTCCGCCCGCGGATCGGCAATCCCGCGCGCCTTGAGGCTATCGGCCAAATCCTGCATGAGCGCGCGCTCCTTGGCGCTCAAGTCGGTCGGCGCGAGCACCTTCAGTTCGTAGAGCAGGTCTCCTGCAGGCTCCTTGCCGCGCGCCGGCAGCCCCCGCCCGCGCAGCCGCATCACCCGTCCGGCCTGGCTTCCGGGAAGAATCTTGAGCGACACGCGCCCGTCAACCGTCGGCGCGGTGATTTCGGCGCCGAGCGCCGCTTCGTAGTCCCACACCGGCAAACTGACGCGGAGATCGCGGCCCGCAAGCGCGAACACCGGGTTCGGCTCGATTCTGACCGTCAGGAAGAGATCGCCATTCTGATCGGGACGCGGTGCGCGGCCGCCCTGCCCCTTCAAGCGCAACTGCGTGCCGTCCGCCACGCCCGCCGGGATTGTGACTTCGAGCGTGCGCCGCGCCTGCACCACGCCAACCCCGCCGCAGGTCGGACAAGCCTCGGCGGAGCGAATCACGCGCGCCTTGCCCTGCTTTTCCTCGCGCGCGATCATCCCGCTACCGCGGCAGGTGGCGCATTCGTCCTCGGCGACGAGATCGAGCCGCCGCTTCGCGCCCTTGACCGCATCGACCAGCGGGATTCTGACTTCGGCGCGAAGATCGGGAGCGCGCGCCGGCTCGGCGCCCGCGCCGGTGGCGCCGAAATCGAAGCCGGAAAATCCGCGTGACGGACCGCCGCGGCTGCGCCCGCCGGCGCCGCGTCCGAAGCCGCTGGGTCCGCCGCCGCCGAAGAATTGCGAAAAGAAATCGCTGAAATCGCCGCCGCCGAAGTCTGCGCCCGCGCCGGCCGCCGATTGCTGCCGCGCGTAGCGGCGCATCATCTCTTCCTGCGATACGCCGTGCTCCCAATCGGCGCCGAGTTCGTCGTACTTCTTGCGCTTGTCGGCGTCGCCGATGACCTGGTAGGCCTCGTTCAGTTGCTTGAATTTGGCCTCGGCTTCCTTGTTGTTGGGATTTACGTCGGGATGGAATTTGCGGGCGAGCTTGCGGTAGGCGCTCTTGATTTCCGCCTCGCTGGCTTTGCGATCGACCCCGAGAGTTTTGTAGTAGTCGCGAAATTCCATCTCGAATACTCAGTCGGGAACATTCGCAGCCTCAGTTACTATACTCACTTGGCAAGCTCGATCGGCAAATCAAGCATCAGATCGCGGCTCCGGCGGGCCACCGGCTGCCGAGTGCTCCGTCAGCGCCGCCATCCGCGCCTCCAGCGTGCGAAGTTCCGCGTCGAGCGACGCCTGGCGGCGCCAGATGAACATTACGTACAGGAAAATCACGACGAAGATGATGCTATACGCGGCGAACAGGTATCCGAAATGTTCCATCAGCTCAACTCCATTACCTGGGGTCGGAGGCCGCCGCGGCCGCCAGCGCGATCCCCCCGGCCAGCCTGCCCATCCTGCTTCGCGTCCGCAACTGCGTGAATCGCAGCATCAGTATCCACGCCCAAAACACCGTAAATGCCGTCAGCGACACCAGCAGCGTCCAGACCATCCGCGGATCCTCCAACCCATGGCCGCCCTGCTTGGTAACCAGCACCGCGGGATGTATCGTGCGCCACAGCCGCACCGAAGCGATAACGATCGGCACGTCCAGCGCGGCGACGATTCCGATCACCGCCGCGAAGCGGGCTACCTGCGGCGTGTCATCGGCGCTGGCGCGCAGCATCAGGTAGCCGCCGTACATCAGCCACAGGATAAAAGTCATCGTCAGCCGCGAGTCCCACGTCCACCACGTGCCCCAAATCGGCTTGGCCCAAATCGACCCCGTGACAATCACCAGCGTGCAGAAGATCATCCCGGTTTCGGCGGCGGCGTAGCCCAGATCGTCCCAGAGCTGATCGCCGAGCCACAGGTAAAATATCCCCGCTATCGCGACCAGCCCGAACGACGCGAACGCGACCCAGGCAAGCGGGACGTGGAAATAAAAGATCAACTGTGCGATTCCCATCTCGGCATCGGGTGGAACGTAGTCGAAGACCATGAACAGCGACACCAGCATCAGGGCCAGCGTCGAGAATCCAAGCCAGTTGCGAATCGTGGAGTTGTTCATGGGGCCACCGGTCTTTCCCTTTCGTCAGTCCCCGCCTACCACATGCTCGAACAGCAGGTAACCGGCGGTGACGAACAGCACGTCGAACGCGATCATGATCTTCAGCCAGTCGCCCATCGACTCGAGCGGCGCGCCCGCCAGCGCGCCTGCGCTCGCCTTGACGCCCGCAATCAGCGCCGGCACGAAAATCGGCACCGCAAGAATCGGCAATAGCATATCGCCGCCGCGAGTGCGCCCCGTGATTGCGGAGAGCAGCGTCGCCAGCGCGGAAAATCCGATCGCGCCCAGCACCAGAATCGGCGCCAGCCGCGCGATCGATGCGTCGAAGTCGAGATTGAAGAACAACACCATCAGGATGACCGCGCCAACCTCGGCCACCGCCATGAAGATCAACGCGGCCGCGAGTTTCGCCGCGTAG
Organism: uncultured delta proteobacterium; assembly: GCA_963743865.1. Lineage (GTDB taxonomy): Bacteria > Desulfobacterota > Binatia > Binatales > Binataceae > Binatus. The sequence continues at coordinate 1,038,945 of CAVURG010000006.1, read as the reverse complement.
AGCGTGGCGGGATCGAGCGGGCTGAGCAGCAGGCCGCGAATCGCGCCGTTGTCGCGCTCGGCCAGCAGCGCGCGATTGGCGCCCAGCATCCCCGCGAACACCATCGCGACCCACAGCGCGCCCGCCGCCGCATCGACGCTGCGCACCCGCGCCGCGCCGAGCGCGAAGACCAGCACCACCAGCACCAGCATCGACAGCGCGAGCAGCGCCAGCGTGCTCTCGCCGCTGCGCAGTTCGAGGCGCAGGTCCTTGCGCAGGACGGCGGCAAATCCCGACACGGCTTCTACCTGCCCAGCAGCGAGCGGATTCGCCCGCCGCGCCGGACCTCCTCCTTATGCGCATGCTGCACCAGGCGGCCGCGCGAGATTTCGAAGACCGCAAGCTCGACGCCGTCTATTTCGGGGATTCCATGGGTGGTTGCCAGCACGCAGGCGCCGCGTTCGACCGCGCCGCGAATCAGCGCCGCGACGATTTCGGCGCCGTCATGGTCGAGCGACGCAAACGGCTCGTCGAGCAGCAGCAGCGCCGGCTCGGCAAGCATCGCGCGCGCCGCCGAGAGGCGCTGCTCCATCCCGCGCGAGAACGCACGCACGCGGGTATCGGCAACGTCGGCCAGTCCGACCCGGCCGAGCCATTGATCGGCGGACTCGCGCGGGTCGGCCAGCGAATACAGTTCAGCGTAGAATTCGAGATTCTCCCGCGCGGTCAGATTCGGGTAGAGGAAACTCTGATGCGCCATCAGGCCGATTCGGCGCCGATAGCGCGCCGCGAGTCTGCGCGTGTCCTGCCCGAAGACCAGGGCGTGGCCGCCGCTCGGTGCTTCGAGTCCGGCCAGGATTCGCAGCAGGGTGGATTTCCCGGCGCCGTTGCCGCCGACAATAAACGCGCCCGCGCCCGCCAGCAGCCGCAATTGCACTTCGCGCAGGACCGGCGCCAGGCCGTAAGTCTTTGCCAGGCTGCGAGTCTCGACGACGGGCGCCGACATCACTCCGTCCAGGCGGTCGCGCCGCCGATCGGCTTGATCGCGAGGCCGCATTGCGCGCAGAACTTCGAGTCGGCCGCGGCGCGCGTTCCGCATTGCGCACAGAAGCGAATCTTGCGCGACGGCGACGGTGAGGATTGCGGCGGCGGCGGTTCGGCGTGCGCGACGGGCGTCGCCGGCCGGCGCGGCGCCTGCGTCAAAGGTGCCGAGGAAAGCCTCTTCGGGTTTGCGGCCTTGCCGGTCTGCAGGCGGAACTTCTCGACCGCGGCCATCGCGGTCAGCGCCCGCTCCTCGAGCGCCTGGTGCATCGATTCGTAGTCCGCGTCGGACAGCTTGCCCATCTCGCGATCGAACTCGAGTTCGCGAAGACCCTGCACCGCCAGCCCGCGTTCATGCTCGTCGCGCTCCACTTGAAGCTCGCCCGGCGACTTGGCGCGCGCTCCGACGAGCCCGATGCCGAGCGGAGCCGCCACGAACAGCGCGACTCCGGCGACAATTAGCGCGGCGGCAAGAATGAACACCGGTTATCTGCGCTCCTTGAGTTCGCTTTCGAGTCTGCGCCTGAGTTCGGGATCGAATGACGACGGCTCCCCGGCCGGTTTCGAGCCGGACGGCGCAGACGGCGAATTGGAGCGCCATCGCCCGACCACGAGCACCATCAAGCCGCCGCCGAGTACGAGCGCGATAAAGGGCATCGTCCAAGCGAGCAGATTGAAGCCCTCAGTGGTCGGCGCGGACAGGATTTTCTCGCCGTACTTGTGGCGATAGAAGGCGATTATCTGCGCACGGCTCATCCCTTTGCGGATCATGGCGTCTATCTCGGCGCGCGATCGGCACTGAAAAGCCGCAGGTCGGCATATTGCAGTTGGCGACGGTGAGACCGCATCCGCATTGGCAGGTCAATCCTTCGGAAACCTCTGCGTTGGTTGGGGTTTCCGCCGCAAATATTTCACGTGAAACGTTTTTTAGTTCAGGAGAAAGAAAAACGAACAGCGCGACCACGATCAACGCGAGCCGCGGCGACGATGTGAATGCGACTGGCGAACGCACGGGCTCAATCACCCCCGGGAGCGGCCAGGTCGGCGAGTTCGCTGCGTGGCGGCGGACGAGCGGCTCAGCGCGGTCGCGATTGCGGCACGCTCGCGCACGTTGGGCCACATCACAATCACGGTGCCGAGCACCATCAGCAGGCCGCCAGCCCATAGCCAGAAGACCAGCGGCGTCAAAAACACTTCGAAGGTCGCGGTCTGACCGCTGTCGTCGATTCCGGCCAGTACAACATAGAGGTCGCTTAAGGGAGTCGAGCGGATTGCGACTTCGGTCGCGGGCTGCTGCGCCCGTATGTAGAAAAGCTTGGCCGGCGTCATCACGGTGATTTCGCGGCCGTCAGCGCCCAGCACCTCGACGCGCGCGGTCGCGCTCGCGACATGAGGCGTGTCAACCTCCGAGAACCCCAGGAAGCGCAGCGTGTACGAACCAATCGTAAAGCTGTCGCCCTCGTGCACGCTCTTTTTCACTTCGGTGCGGAAGAACGACGAGCCGACGATTCCGATGAACGCGACGATCACGCCGACGTGGATGACGTAGCCGCCGTAGCGGCGGTTGTTCTTGGCAACGAGATTGACCAGCGCCTTGGCGCGCGGCTCGGCCATCATGTGGCGGCGCGCGTTCATCCCGCGGCGAAACTCGACGAGTACGGTGCCGATCACGAACGCGGCCAATGAGAAGGCGGTCAGCACGTACCATTGGCGCAACCCGGCAGCGGCGGCGACGATCCCGGTCGCGACGCCAATCGCGACCGGCGCGGCGAAACTGCGCACCAGATTGTCAGCGGTCGTGCGCCGCCACGCGATCAGCGGCCCGATGCCCGTCAGGAACACCAGCCCGAGCGCCAGCGGTGCGTTGACGCGATTGAAGAACGGCGGTCCGACGGTAATCTTCACGCCGCGCACCGCCTCCGACAGCACGGGAAAGATGGTGCCCCAGAAAACGGCGAACGTGATCCCGACCAGGATGAGGTTGTTGAACAAAAACGCGGCCTCGCGCGACAGATACGACTCAAATTCGGCGGGACTGCGCAATTGCTTCGAGCGGAAGATCAAAAGTGCGGTGTAGGCGAGCGTCACCGCTATCAGGAAGCTGAGGAAGTATGGACCGAGGCCGGATTGCGGTGAACGAATGCACCGACGAGATGACGCCGCTGCGCGTGATGAAAGTGCCGAACAGCGTCAGTCCGAATGCGAGTCCGATCAGCGACAGGTTCCAGACCTTCAGCATGTCCTTGCGTTCCTGGATCATCACCGAATGCAGGTACGCGGTCATCACCAGCCACGGCATGAAGGCCGCGTTCTCGACCGGGTCCCACGCCCAGTAACCGCCCCAGCCGAGAACTTCGTAGGCCCAGCGCGCGCCGAATATGTTGCCGAGAGTCAGAAAGAACCAGGAAAAAATCGCCCAGCGGCGCGTCGAGCGAATCCATCCGTCGTCGAGTTTGCCGGTGATGAGCGCGGCGGCGCCGAATGCGAACGGAACAGATGCGCTGACGTAGCCGGTGTAGAGAGACGGCGGATGTATCGCCATCCAATAGTTCTGCAGCAGCGGATTGAGGTCGGAGCCTTCGGCGGGAATCGTCGCGAGCAGATCGAACGGACGGGTGACGAAATTCAGCATCAACAGAAAGAAAATCGCGACGCCGGCCAGCACGGCCAGCGCGTAGGGCGCGGTCTCGGGATTGCGGCGGCGATTCTGGAACGCGGCCACCGACGTGAAGATCGCCAGCAACCAGGTCCAGAGCAGCAGCGAGCCCTGCTGCCCGGCCCATAGCGCGGTGATTTTGTAAGCGGTCGGGAGCGTGGTGCTGGAATATGAGGCGACGTACTCGAGCGAGAAGTCGCTGCGCAGCAGGGCCACCCACAGCACGACGACCGCAATCGTGACCATCGCGCACATCGACCAAATCGCGTGACGCGCGCTGACGACGAAGTCGGGCGCATTGCGGCGCACGCCGTAGATATTCGCGACGATGGAATAGACGGCGAGAATCAGCGCGATCGCGAGTGCGAGGTTACCAAGTTCCGGCATCGGTAAAACCCGCCGCTATTGTGCTTGTTTGGGCTTGTATTTGGAAGCGCAACTGGTCATCACCTGCGTCGCGGTGATAACGCCGCCCGCGCCGAGCTTGCCCTCCACGATAACGTCGCGGCCGGGCGCGAACATGTCGGGCTTGGGCTCGCCGGCCGCTACGACGCGGAACGAGACGGGCATCGGTCGCGACGACAGGTTTGATCGGCGCGGCGTCGGCATTGAGATCGGGAATCGGCACGATTTCAAATTTCAGGGTCAGCGTGTTCGGCTCCCAGTTGACCGTGCCGGGCTTGACGCGGCCTGCAACCCGCAGCGCCTGTCCGCCAAGCTCGCTTTGGCGCGCGGCCACTTCAGAGACGGTCAGGTAGTATTCCGACGTGGTGCGCATCGCATTGCCGATAAGGTAGCCGATCGCCAGGATGATCAGTCCCGCGCCGATGAAAAATCGTGGACGTATGTTCATTTTTTAATTTCCCAGATTCGTCATGATTGTTTCAGGGGTCGGACGCGTAAGCAACCGCCGCGAATTGAGGGATGAACGAGACAGACCTCCCGGCATCGCGAGGAACCGTCAAACTGCGGTTTGCACGGGCTGGCCGCTGCTAATCTTCGGACGATTCGGAATCGAGCGTGCGGGTCCAGCGGGCCGAAGGCGACGCCGCGCTTCGAGGCGCGAATAAAATCCACCATCTCGATTACTTCGGGCGCAAGATCGCCGGATTTCTCGAGTCTCTCGATTGCAAGTTTGAGATTCTGGCGCGTGCCGAAGAGCGCTGTGAAAGCGTGCCGGAGCGCATGAATCGACTTCGACGAAATTCCCGCGCGCTTGAGTCCAACGACATTGATCCCGCGCAGCGTATGGGTGCCGTCCATGATGCAGAACGGCGGCACGTCGCGGCTGGTGCGCGACAGACCGCGCATCATCGCGAGCCGTCCGATGCGAGTGTACTGATGCACGACGCAGTTGCCCGAGACCAGCGCGCGGTCGCCGAGCTCGACCCATCCGGCGAGCAGCGCGCCGCCGGCGATGATGGTCGAGTTGCCGATTCGGCAATCGTGCGCAACGTGCGCATTCTGCATCATGAAGTTGTCGTCGCCCATGATGGTGACGTCGCCGCGCTCGCTGCCGCGATGGACCGTGGAATATTCGCGGAAGATGTTTCGATCGCCGATTTTCACCGAGCGTGCGCCGCCGGTGTAAGTCAGGTCCTGCGGCTCGTCGCCGATTACCGCGCCCGGATGAAGCACGTTGTCGGCGCCGAGTTCCGTGATCGCCGAGAATCGTGACGTGACCGATCAGACGGGTGCGCGCACCGAGACGAATTTTTCCGTCGAGCAGGCACAACGGACCGACCTCGACGCCGGCGGCCAGCTCGACCTCGGCGCCCACCACCGAAGTCGGATGAATCCGCGCCGGCGCGTCACGCGTCAATTGAGGAGCCTGCGCTTTTTCAGATCGTCGTGATGCTCGTTGTCGGCGGACTTCGAGCCCTCCACCTTGTAATCGCCCGAAGCCCACGTGCCCAGGTCGATCATCTGGCATCGCTCGGAGCAGAACGGACGAAAGCGATTTCGGGGCGACAGGTCGGCGGGCTTTTTGCAGATGGGACACGTCTCATCGTGAGCTACCGTGCTCAAAGAAAATTGTCAGATGAACGCGCGCTGCGCAACGAGGTGAGCCAAGTTCCGTACAACCCTCGTGGCGCGCAACCCGGCACCCTGGCTCGGGCGAGGCAGGAATCAGCTCAGAAAACGTCGGTGCCGCATCGATCGTCGCCGCCCGAGGCCTGAAAAATACCCACGCCGAAGTTGTACGCAAAGCGCTCGAAATAGCAGAGTTGTTTCTCGTGGGCGGGACCCTTGTAGATCATCCTGACGTGGACTTGCAGGTTGGATTTGCCCGCGGCGACCGCCGGTATTGTCGGGTGTCAGGGCGGCGTAGAAGTGATGCGGTACGGTTGGCGAAGTAGTGCGGTACACTTGGCGACAGAATTCCCGCGTCTTTCGCCGACATCGCGTCCGGGCGGTTTGACGACCTTGCCATCGATCACCGCATGAACGGCCACGATCGCATCGAGGGCGGGGATACTTCCGAAATTTCGATAATTGACCAAATCATCGGATGCTCCGTGCTCGGTCGCCTCGAAGGTAACCTGCTGGACGCCGAGGAACGGGCGATCCGCAACGGCAAAGATCGTGCTGGTGAGCATCGCCGTGCGCCAGGTGGCATAGGCGCTGAAAAAAGTGGCAAGCACCATCAGGATCGCCATGAAATCGCCGAGTTTGATGACCTGCGCGAGCTTGGCGAGTTGGGAGCGCTCGGTGCGCAGGATGTCGCGATCGCGGCGCTCGGCGGACGATTGGATATGCAGCGGCTCGCTGGGATGCGGCTGAGATTCGTTTTTCTGGTCGTCCATTGCGGACTCTATAGCGCGGGCGGTCGCCGGTGGGAATGGACCGGCTGCGCTCATCGATTACGGCACGGAGAACCAGATCACCGCAAGCGGCGGCAGCTCGATCGCGATCGAATGCGAAAATCCGCGCCACGCAATCGCGGCGGCCTCGACGCCACCCATGTTGCCGACGTTGGACCCGCCATACGCAGCCGAGTCGGTGTTGAGAATCTCGCGATAGAATCCGGGGCCGGGCACGCCGACGCGATAGCGGCTGCGCGGCACCGGCGAGAAATTGCATACGCATACGATGCGGCGGCCGGTGCTCGGCGCCACCCGCATGAAGGCAATCATGTTGCTGTCGGCGTCGTCGGCGTCGAGCCATCGAAAGCCCGCCGGATCGGTGTCGGCCTCCCACAGCGCGGGCTCGTCGCGGTAGATGCGATTGAGGTCGCGCACCAGGACCTGCAGTTCGCGATGGTCGGGATAGTCAAGCAGATTCCAGTCGAGGCTCGAGTCGTGGTCCCATTCGCGCCACTGGCCGAACTCCTCGCCCATGAAGATGCAGCTTCTTGCCCGAGCGCGCCCACATGTAGGCGAACAGCGCGCGCTGATTGGCGAACTGGCGCCAGCGGTCGCCGGGCATCTTGGCCAGCAGCGCGCGCTTGCCGTGCACGACCTCGTCGTGCGAGAGCGGCAGCACGAAATTTTCGCTCCACGCGTAGAGCAGGCCGAAGGTGAGATCGCGATGATGGTAGCGGCGATAGATGGGATCGAGCGTGAAGTACTCCAGCGTGTCGTGCATCCAGCCCATGTCCCACTTGAAGCCGAAGCCCAGTCCGCCCATGAAGACCGGGCGGCTGACGCCCGGCCACGCGGTGGATTCCTCGGCGATCATCATGATGCCGGGGTTGAGGCGGTACACGTCCTGGTTGAGCTTCTTGATGAACGAGATCGCTTCGAGGTTCTCGCGCCCGCCCAATGCGTTGGGAATCCATTCGCCCTTCGCGCCGCGCGTAGTCGAGGTAGATCATCGAGGCGACCGCGTCAACCCGCAGGCCGTCGGCGTGGAACTCGCCCAGCCAGTAGAGCGCGCTGGCGGTCAGGAAGTTGCGCACCTCGGCGCGGCCGTAGTTGAAAATGTAAGTGCCCCATTCGGGATGATCGCCCTGGCGCGGATCGGCGTGCTCGAACAGCGCGGTGCCGTCGAAGCGGCCGAGGCTGAATTCGTCCTTGGGAAAATGCGCCGGCACCCAGTCGAGGATCACGCCGATGCCGCGGCGATGCAGTTCGTCGATGAGGTAGCGCAAGTCGTCGGGGCTGCCGTAGCGCGAGGTCGGCGCGAAATAACCGCTGACCTGGTAGCCCCACGAGCCGGTGAACGGATGCTCCATCACGGGCAGCAGCTCGACGTGGGTGAATCCCATGCCGGTCACGTAGTCGCCGAGCACCGGCGCCATCTCGCGATAAGTGAGCGAGCGATTGTCCTCCTCGAGCACGCGCCGCCAGGAGCCGAGATGGACCTCGTAGATCGAGACGGGGCTTTTGATCCATTCGCGCCGCGCCCGCTCCGCAAGCCAGTCTGCGTCGTGGAATTCGTAGGTCGATTGGTAAACGACCGAGGCCGTCGCCGGCGGCGCTTCCATCCGCTGCGCGAAGGGATCGCTTTTCATCAGCAGGCTGCCGTCGCGCGTGCGAATTTCGTACTTGTAATTGAATCCCGCGCCGGCGCCGGGAATGAACAGCTCCCACACGCCCGAGCTGCCGAGCGTGCGCATCATGTGGACCCGCCCGTCCCAGCGGTTGAAATCGCCGACCACGCTGACGCCGCGCGCATTTGGCGCCCACACCGCAAACGACACGCCGCGCACGCCGTCCATCTCGCGGACGTGCGCGCCGAGCTTGTCGTAGGCGCGATCGTCCTTCTGCTCGCCCCACAGATGAAGATCGAGCTCGCCGAGCGTCGGCATGAACGAGTACGGATCGTGAATCGTGATCGATTCGCCGTCGGGGTAATGGATCTCGAGCTGATAGGGAAAAATCGAGATGCGGCCCTCGACGACGGCCTCGAACAGTCCGGTTGCGCCGCAGCATGCGCATCGGCCGCGGCGCGTCGCCCGCAACCAGCAGGTCGATCCGCGCGGCCCCGGGGCGAAACGCGCGGACCACGATGCGCTTGCCCTCGAGATGCGCGCCGAGGATCGAATGGGGATCGTGATGCTGCAACGCGAGCAGGCGGTCCAGCTCCCCGCGCGGCGCGCTCGACTCGATGACTTCAGCTTTCATTTCCAAGTGCGAAGTCTAAACGATAGATTCGTCGTAAGCGACCCGCATCCGCAGGAGGCCGACCATGAGTTCCACGCCCAATCCCAGGCAACCGAACAACCTGCCCGGCTTCGACCCGCTGATGGGACAGCTCGAAGTGCTCGAGCCGGGTATCGCGATGTTCCACGGCTTCGCCAACGTCGCGTTCGCATACGGGCGCGGCGAGATGATCGTCGTCGATACCAGCTCGCAGCAGATGGGCGCGATGGCGGTGCGCGCGATTCGCCAGGTCAGCGAGGAGCCGTTCGCGTTTCTCATCTACACGCACGGGCACGGCGATCACGCGTTCGGCACCGAGGCGTTCATGACCGACGCGATCACGCGCGGGCATGCGCGGCCGAAAATCTGGGCGCACGAGGAGGTCCCCGCCCGCTTCAAACGCTACGCGCTGACCCGCGGATGGCAGCGGCATATCAATCGGCTCCAGTTCGGCGGCGCGTTCGCCGCCGAACGGCTCTTCGAGCCCAACTCGTTCAGCTACCCCGACCTGGTTTATCGCGATGAACAATTTCTCGACCTGGTGGGCGAGCCGGTCGAGCTGCATCACGCGATGGGCGAGACGGACGACGCGACCTGGGTCTGGATGCCGGCGCGGCGGCTGGCGATGGTCGGCGATTTGATCGTCTCGTCGATGCCGAACACCGGCAATCCCAACAAGGTGCAGCGCTACACGCTTGAATGGGCGCAGGCGCTGGAGGCGATCGCCAAACGCGGGCCGCGTTACATCCTGCCCGGCCACGGACCCGCCTATCGCGGCGAGCAACTATGCGGCGAAGTGCTGCGCGACACGGCGCGGGCAATCCGCTTCATCCATGATGAAGTCGTGCGCCGGCTCAACGCGGGCCAGTGGCCGGTGGACATCGTCGAGGCTGACATTTCAATTCCGGCCGAGCTCGCGGACAAGCCGTACCTGCGACCGATTTACGGATGCGTCGCGTTCGTGGTGCGCGACGTTATCCGGCGCTACGCCGGATGGTGGTCAGGCGAGCCGTCGCAAATGTTCCCGGCGACGCGCCATGAACGCGGCGACGACATCGTCGCGCTCTGCGGCCGCGACGCGATCGTCGCAAAGGCGCGCGCACTCAAAGATGCGGCCCAGCTCAGGCGCGCGCTGGCGATTGCCGAGATCGCGCTCAATGCGAATCCGTCCGACAATGAAGCGATCGGCTTGAACGCGGAGATACTGGAGGCGATGGCGGCCGGCGAGCGATCGTTTATCGCGCGCAATTTTTTCGCCGGCGCCGCCCGCCAACTCCGCGAGCGCGCAAAATAGCTTCTGCGTCTCCCGCGAAACATCCGTCATCCCGCGCGGATCCGGGGTCCCTCGACTCCGGCAGCCTCCGCTCGGGATGACAGAGTTGAGTCGCTTATTCCGTCATCTTTTTATTGTGTCATCCCGAGCGAAGCCGAGGGACCCCGATCTTTCCCCTGCTACTTCGGCGCGTCCGGAATCAGCTTCAGCTTGCCTTGCTTGACGGGACGACTAGGGCGCATGGCGCCCGCGGCGGCGCCCGTTGCCGCGCCCGCACCGCGGCGGCCTCGAGTCTTCACCGGGACGCCCTTTTCGCTGACGTCCTTTATCTTGTGGCCCTCGAGCCTGCCCCGCGCCGCATCGCTGGCGTGTTGATGGGCGGAGCCGGGCGGCGCCGCCGGCTGCTCGGGACGGCGCGGCTCGTCCATCCCGAAGGCGCGCCGCTCGAGCTTCTTTATCTGATCGCGCAGATCGGCGGCCCGCTCGTAATCGAGTTTTTCCGCCGCGTCCATCATTTGCCGCCGAAGCGCGGTGATCCTGTCGGGCAACTCATGCGCCGGGATGAACTCTTCATCCGCCGCTTTGTCGTCGCCTATTTCGGGCACCACCGCCCACTCGGGCGAGTACATCTCGACCAGCGACGCGTCGATCGCCTTGGTGATCGAGGTGGGCGTGATGCCGTGCTGCTCGTTGTAGGCGACCTGCTTGGCGCGCCTGCGATAGGTCTCGTCGATCGCCTGTTCCATCGATTTGGTGACGACGTCGGCGTACATGAGCACGCGCCCGTTGATGTGGCGAGAGGCGCGGCCGGTGGTCTGAATCAGCGACCGCGCCGAACGCAGGAAGCCTTCCTTGTCGGCGTCGAGAATCGCCACCAGCGACACTTCGGGCAGATCGAGGCCTTCGCGCAGCAGGTTGATTCCGACCAGCACGTCGAATTCGCCCTTGCGCAGGCTGCGGATAATCTCGACGCGCTCGATCGTCTCGATGTCCGAGTGCAGATAGCGCACGCGAACGCCGAGGTCGTGGTAGTAGTCGGTCAAATCCTCGGCCATCTTCTTGGTCAGGCAGGTCACCAGCACCCGCTCGTTGACCGCGACGCGTTTGTGGATTTCCTCGAGCAGGTCATCGACCTGCGTGCCGGCCTTGCGCACCTCGATTTCGGGATCGATGAGTCCGGTCGGGCGAATCAGTTGCTCGACGACCAGCCCCGATGATTTCTGCAGCTCGTACTCGCCGGGCGTCGCCGAAACATAGACCGCCTGCACCACGTGCGATTCCCACTCCTCGAAATTTAAGGGGCGGTTGTCGAGTGCGGAAGGCAGCCGGAAGCCGAAATCGACCAGCACTTGCTTGCGCGAGCGATCGCCGCGATACATCCCGCCAATCTGCGGAATCGTTACGTGACTCTCGTCGATGAAGAACAGCGAATTGTTCGGGAAGTAGTCGAGCAGCGTCGGCGGCGCCTGTCCGGGCAGGCGTCCGGTGAGATGGCGCGAATAGTTCTCGATTCCCGGGCAGAAGCCCATCTCGGCCAGCAGTTCGAGGTCGTACATCGTGCGTTGCTCGAGGCGCTGGGCTTCGAGCAGCCGATTCTCGGTGCGGTAGAACTCGAGACGCTCCTTCAGTTCGGCGCGGATGTCCTGCACCGCGATTTCCATCCGGTCCGAGGTCGTCACGTAATGCGACGCCGGGTAGATCGCGACGCTCTGCAGCTTGCGAATCACCTTGCCGCGCAGCGCATCGATTTCGTACAGCGCCTCGACCTGGTCGCCGAAGAATTCGACTCGCACCGCGCGCTGCTCTTCGTAGGCCGGAAAAATCTCGACCGTGTCGCCGCGCACCCGGAATGTCCCGCGATGAAAATCGTAGTCGTTGCGCTGATACTGGATATCGACCAGCTTGCGCAGCATCTTGTCGCGGTCGATGGTCTGCCCCTCTTCGAGGAACACCAGCATCTCGAAGTACACCTCGGGTTCGCCCAGGCCGTAGATGCACGAGACCGACGCTACGATCAGCACGTCGTTGCGCTCGAGCAGCGCCTTGGTGGCGGAATGGCGCAGCTTGTCGATCTCGTCGTTGATGCTCGCGTCTTTCTCGATAAACGTGTCGGTCGAGGGAACGTACGCTTCGGGCTGATAGTAGTCGTAATACGAGACGAAGTAGCGGACTGCATTTTCCGGGAATAAGCTCTTGAACTCGTTGTAGAGCTGCGCGGCCAGCGTCTTGTTCGGCGCCATCACCAGCGTGGGCCGGTTCACCCGCGCGATCACGTTGGCCATCGTGAAGGTCTTGCCCGAGCCGGTGACGCCGAGCAGGACCTGATGCCGGACGCCGTCGTTCAGGTTGCGGACGATCGATTCGATCGCGGCCGGCTGGTCGCCCTCGGGCTTGTAACCCGAGACCAGCTTGAAGCTTCCTTCTTTGCCGCGCGCCAGTGAGAGCATGATGAGCGACGCAGTCTAGCAGGCTTTCCGCTCTCTTTTTAGTATTCGGAATCAAGTTCAGCCGGGTTTCCCGATTGCCGGCCCGGCCAACCGAAATCTGACGGTCATGCACCCTTTTGGGGGGCACGAACTTATCGACCCGAGAAAATGAGTGTGCAATCCGCGGATTTGCTAGGATATGCCGGCAAGCGATCGATGGCATATCGATTGCTCCCTCATCGTTGAGCTTGGCCGAGAACCAGGAAGAATCACAGAGGAGAAATCACATATGAAGCATCTCAAAATCATGCCAGCCGTTGTGATCGTGCTGCTCGCGATGGCGATGCCGTCGATTTCGGCGGCCCAGTACCGCGTACCGCGCCTGGACGGGTTTCTTAGTAACCATCCGGCGGTGAGGACCGAACTGCAGCGAAATCCGAATCTGATTTACGACAAGAGATTCCGCCAACAGCACCCTGAACTGCAACAGTTCCTGCAGAACCATCCCGACGTGTGGGGAATAGCTCCCAGGCAACCAGCCGCTGGGGCGCATACGGCCCCGATCACAATTGGTACGACGTTGACTGGTGGCATCAGAACGATCCCGATTGGATGTACTCGAACCATCCCGAGTGGGCCGAGAATCATCCCGACTGGCGCGCAAACGACGGTGACTTCGACGACAGTCACGTCTGGCACAATCGCGGATGGTGGAACGACAATCACCCCGATTGGGTCCAGAAACATCATCCCAACTGGTACAAGCACGAGCAGCATCAGGCTGCCAAGGAACAGCAGCGTCAGGAAAAACAGCAGGCCAAGGAAGCCAAGCAACAGGGCAATGCGCAGAAGCATGGCCACCACAAGGGCGACCAAGGCCACAATTAGTTCGACTCTGACGACCGCGCCGAACACCTTCGCTGCAGGCATTCAGAGCGTCACATGAGCCGAGCGTGATCGGGAAACCGCGGCAACTTCACCACTACTTATCCACAGAAACCCCCGGGCTGCGCCGAGAACGCCGGCCAGCCCGGGCAAAAAATCTCGCCTTTTCACCCCCCGGACATGTTGCATTCTTGTTACAAATATAACTATATTTCCCCCGTCAATTGGGTGGGATAGTTCCCGTTTGGGCATGATTGAGGCTCAGGGGCAAGCCAGGGGTTCGCTTCGCGCATAGACGCACTCGGGTGAGGAGGAGTTCATGAGACTGAAATCAAGGCTTTTAAATGCGGTCGCCGGCGTCGCGTGCGCGGCGCTAATCGGCTCCAGTTTGAGCGGCTGCGCAAATTTGCGGAAGCCACGCTCGTGGGGAACCTGCGCGGTCGTAGGAGGACTGCTTGGCGCAGGCGTCGGTGCAGCCTCAGGAATTGTCATCGTTGACAATGCCGCGGGACGCCACCAGAGCGACAAAGATGCCAGGGTTTATGCCGGTCTGGGTGGAGCAGCTATAGGCGCCGGACTCGGCGCGTTGGCAGGCCACTACATCTGCGATCCGCTGATTCCGCCACCGCCTCCACCGCCACCGCCTCCACCGCCGCCTCCTCCTCCGCCACCGCCGCCTCCTCCTCCGGTCAAGGAGAAGCTGGTGCTCCGCGGCGTGCATTTCGATTTCAACAAGTCGAAGATCCGCCCGGGTGATGCCGCCGTTCTGGATGAAGCCGCAACGACTCTGAAGGCCAATCCCGAACGTCACGATCAACGTCAACGGCTACTGCGACGCGATCGGCGGCGAGGAATACAACTTGAAGCTGTCCGACCGCCGTTCAAACGCCGTGGTGGATTACCTGGTGAAGGCCGGAATCCCGTCGAGCCAGTTGATTGCGCACGGGTACGGCAAGACCGACTTCGTCGCCACCAATGACACGGACGAGGGCCGCGCTCAGAACCGCCGCGTCGAACTGGTGCCCAATCAATAAGCCGGGCCAAGACTGAAACGTCCGCAAGCGGCCGCAGTCCCATCGGGGGCTGCGGCCGCTTTTTTTGTAACCAATGTAACGAATTCTCATCATTACGAATCCCAGGGGATGCGGAAGATTCGCCCCTCTAATAGATTTGGCCTCCAGAAAATGGCAAAATTCGCAGTGTTTAATTCCGGAATTACTTGAAGCCAGGGAGGGGTAGTCATGTTTAGATGGAAAAATTGGATTGGCGCAGCGGCGACCGTCGCTCTTCTGATGGTCTCGTCGTGCGCGTCGTGGACGCCTGAACAGAAAGAGTACACCGCATACGGAGCGGCCGGCGGCGCGCTCGTCGGCGGAGGGCTGGGGTGCGGAATTGCGGCGGCGGCAAGTGGTTCCGCGGAGAGTTATGAGATCGGATGCCCCACGGGTGTTGTGATGGGCGCTCTGATCGGTGCCGTGAACGGCTACCTGCTGGCGCCGAAGCCGGCGCCACCGCCGCCACCGCCGCCACCTCCACCACCGCCTCCGCCACCGCCACCGCCGCCTCCGGTCAGGCAGAAGCTGGTGCTCCGCGGCGTGCATTTCGACTTCAACAAGTCGAAGATCCGCCCGGGTGATGCCGCCGTGCTGGATGAAGCCGCATCAACTCTGAAGGCCAATCCGAACGTCACGATCAACGTCAACGGCTACTGCGACGCGATCGGCGGCGAGGAATACAACTTGAAGCTGTCCGACCGCCGTTCAAACGCCGTGGTGGATTACCTGGTGAAGGCCGGAATCCCGTCGAGCCAGTTGATTGCGCACGGGTACGGCAAGACCGACTTCGTCGCCACCAACGACACGGACGAGGGCCGCGCTCAGAACCGCCGCGTCGAACTGGTGCCCAATCAATAAGCCGGGCCAAGATTGAAACGTCCGCAAGCGGCCGCAGTCCCGTCGGGGGCTGCGGCCGTGGTGTGCAGGAATGGTCCTCATTACGAAACTATTACAAGTGACAGAGTTTGAGACAGAATCGCCTCGTCAATAGACTCAGTTTCCAAGAAATGGCAGAATTCGCGATGTTTAATTCCGGAATTGCTTGAAGCCAGGGAGGGATACTCATGTTTAGATGGAAAAATTGGATTAGCGCAGCGGCGTCCGTTGCTCTTTTGATGGTCTCGTCGTGCGCGTCGTGGACGCCTGAGCAGAAAGAGTACACCGCATACGGAGCGGCCGGCGGCGCGCTCGTCGGCGGAGGCGCTAGGATGCGCAATCGGTCTCCAAACTGATGAAGATGGCTCCCAAGGCAGTCTGGGTCTTGGATGCGGCATAGGCGTGCTGACCGGCGCACTGGTCGGCGGCGTGGCCGGCTACCTGCTGGCGCCGAAGCCGGTGCCACCGCCTCCACCGCCACCGCCTCCACCGCCGCCTCCTCCTCCGCCTCCGCCACCCCCGCCTCCGGTCAGGCAGAAGCTGGTGCTCCGCGGCGTGCATTTCGACTTCAACAAGTCGAAGATCCGCCCGGGTGATGCCGCCGTTCTGGATGAAGCCGCATCAACTCTGAAGGCCAATCCCGAACGTCACGATCAACGTCAACGGCTACTGCGACGCGATCGGCGGCGAGGAATACAACTTGAAGCTGTCTGATCGACGTTCAAACGCCGTGGTGGATTACCTGGTGAAGGCCGGAATCCCGTCGAACCAGTTGATTGCGCACGGGTACGGCAAGACCGACTTCGTCGCCACCAATGACACGGCTGAGGGCCGCGCTCAGAACCGCCGCGTCGAACTGGTGCCCAATCAATAAGCCGGGCCAAGATTGAAACGTCCGCAAGCGGCCGCAGTCCCATCGGGGGCTGCGGCCGCTTTTTTCTCTGCCGCGGCCGTTCTGCCATGCTGACGATGGCGCGGATTTTTGCTATAGAAAGCATCGCTATGATGTCTTATAGGAACAGTCGAAATAAGAGCCGCCGTCGCCACGCTCGCAATCACAGCGCTGTTCGCGGCGTCGCCGGCGCGTGCCCAATCGAAAGCTCCGGATGCGGCCGCACCGGCAACGCGCACCGACAATGGCGCTGGCGCGGCGGCTGCACAGGCATCACCCGCCTCGGCATTGCAAAGCGCAGCCGTTCCGAAGGCATCCGCTTCACCGGCGGCGAAGAAGAAGACGCTGGGGCAAAAGGTCAAAGCGCTGGTTGCGAAATATACGCCCGATCGGCTCAAGCGCGATCTGGAATTCAAGAAGGCCGCTGCGCTGTTCCCGAATTTTTGCCGTCATTGGGAGCAGGATTTGCACGACCGCGAGATGAACAATCTGTCGAAATTGAAATTCAGTCTGAAAGATGGTTTCGAGACCGCGACTTACACTGCCTATGGAAAGGTCGCCGGCTGCGAATCGCATCAATCCAAAGACGGCTACTCGATCGGAAAGATCACCTACGAGGAATTCATCTACTACCTGACCGGCAAGTCCGAGGATGAAGCCAGGCACGCGTCGCCAAGAGCCATCAGCGATACTCGCACCACGGAAATTTTCCGCTGGGATAACGGCAAGTGGTTCTACTAGGCCAGTGAAAGGGTGAAAGATTAGATGCAGAAAAAAGCGCCGCCGGAGGATTCCAGCGGCGCTCGCAGTTTCAATCCGCGCGATTCTAGTTCAATTCCTTGCTGCTGTAGTTCAGGATTCGGCGCGCGATAATTATCATGTTGATCTGCTGCGTACCTTCGAAGATGTCGTTGATCTTGGCATCGCGCATCCATTTCTCGACCAGGATTTTGCGCGAGTAGCCCAGCGGCCCCAGCAGCTCTACCGCCTTCTGCGTGATCAACGTAACCGCCAGGCCTGCCTTCGCCTTTGCCATCGAGGCCTCGAGGCTGTTGCGCTTGCCGGTATCGAGCATCCAGGCCGCCCGCCACGTGAGCAAGCGCGCCGCCTGCAGTTGCACTTCCATCTCCATGAAGTCGCGTTCGACGGCGGTCAGGCGCCGCGGCGACAATCCGTAGCGGATAGCTACATTCTGTTGCTTGAGAAAGTCGCGCACGAAGTCAAGCGCCGCGCGTCCCACTCCGAGCGCCATGGCCGCAACGATCGGCCGAGTCGCATCGAAGGTCGCCATCACGTCCTTGAAGCCGCCTTCTTTGCGGACTTCAGCGCTGCCCAGAATATGGTCGAGCGGAATCCGGCAGTTGTCCAACACGATCGTGGCGGTGTCGGACGCGCGAATACCGAGTTTGTTCTCGACCCTGGTCACCGTCATGCCGGGCGTGTTGTGCTCGACGACGAACGGCTTGATGCCGGCGCGTCCCGCGCTCTTGTCAACCGTAGCCCACACCACCACGAAGCCTTCGGATTTCTCGGCCGCCATCTGGCCGGCGGTGCAGAAGATTTTCGTGCCGTTGATCACCCAATGGTCGCCGTCGCGGGTTGCGGTGGTCGTGACCGCCGACGAATCGGAACCGAAGCCGGGCTCCGTAATCGCCATCGCGCCCCACTTCGGCTTGCCTTCCTTGAATCGTTTAAGAAACCGCTCCTTCTGCTCGGGCGTTCCCGCCGCCATCACCGCCGCGCCGCCGAGTCCCGAATTGGGGGTGGACAGGTAAAGCCCGGCGTCGCCCCAGCACAGTTCCTCGGTGCTGAGCACGGTGAGCAGATTGGCGCGTCGAGGCGCCGAGGCTTTCGATGGCTCGGGCTTTTTGCTCTTGTCGTCGCCGATCTGGATGTTGGAGGCGGCAGCCGACGCCGACCACATCGACTCGTAAAATTGGGTCGGCTTTTGATGCTCGTGCTCGTCGCATTCGCGTGAGATCGGACGCATCATCTGCTCCGAGACCATGTGGTACATCTTCAGCTGGTTCAATACTTGTGGTTCGAGTTCAAAATCGATCATGATTTGTTCTCCGTGGCGGCCTGCTAGACCGTTGCGATCCCATCGATTGCGGAAAATCCACGCGCATTGCGCAGCCACATCTCGACCGGGTGCTCGCGGATGTAACCGTGGCCGCCGAGCACCTGGACGCCGTTGTCCGTCACTTTGAGCGCACTCTGCGCGACATAATTCTTGGCCAGGTAGCTTTCCTTCAACGCATCGCCGCCCTTGTCCAATTTGAAAGCCGCTTCCCACGCCAGCAGGCGCGCCGCGTCGATTTCGATTGCCATGTCGGCCAGCATAAACGCGATCGCCTGTTTGGTCGCGATCGGCACGCCGAACGCCTTGCGCTCCTTGGCATAGTCGCGCGCGTATTCGAACGCCGCATTCATCACCCCGACGCCCATCGCGGCAAGCGCGACCCGCGACTGGCTCATCAGGCGCGAAAAGTCGATGCCCTTGTCGCCGCCCACGCGCGCATCGGCGCCGACGCGGCAATCCTTGAGCGTCAGCTCGTAGGTCGCGAGCGCTTTGAGGCCCATGTTTTTTTCGCGTTCCGAAACCGTCACGCCCGCCGCTCCGCGCGGAACGATGAAGGCGTCCACGCCTGCAAAACCCTTGGCGGCGTCAGTTGCCGCATAGACCAGCATCGAATCGGCTTCGGCCGCGAGCGGCACGTAACACTTGGCGCCGTTGAGTACGAATCCGCCGCCGTCGCGCCGGGCCGAGACTTGCAGGGCTGACAGATCGAAATCGAACCTGGGCTCCATGACGGCCGCGGTCGCGGCGGCGAAGTCGGCGCCGGCGAATCGCTTCAAATATTTGGCGCGCTGATCGTCGGTGCCCATCTCGACGATCGGGAATGCGAACAGCCGCGGCGCGAGCACGTGGATTGCGATCGAAAGATCGCCGAAGCCGAGTTCTTCGGCGACGATCGCGCCGGTCACCGCCGAGCGGGTATCGCCACCGCCGCCGAATTTCTCCGGGATGGCGCCGCTGACAAATCCGAATTGCCACGCCTTGGCCACCAGTGGGGCGGGAATTGCGCCGCTTTCGTCGGCGGGCCGCGCGGCGGCGCGAATCTCGTCGCGCGCGAAGGCGCCAACGCTGTCGCGGATCATCTGTTGTTCTTCGCTGAGTTCAAAGTCGATCATGAATTGGACCCCATCCTCGATTAAAGTAACGCTTTAAGTTCCGATCGGCACCGCAGACCGCGAGCGCGCCGACTCATATGCCGCTTCCACCATCCGCTGCGCAGCGACCCCGGCCGCAAATTCGGGGTCCGGCTCGCACGCTCCCTTGAGCGCGGCGACGAAGGCCGCATCTTCGGTGGCGTAGGGAATCGCCAGCCAATCCGCGATTGGCGCCAGGTAGGGGCGCTCGCGCAGAATTTTTTCGCTGAACCCGGCCATCACTTCGCTCTCGCTTACGGTTTCCTCTTCGGCGCCGGACCCGCGCTGAAACAGGATCGGCCCGAGCGTGTCGGCGTCGGACGCAGCAAACAGGTTCTCGGCGAAAACTTCAAGCCGCCGATTGCTCGAACGCCCGATCATCCGATGCCATACCGAAGTGAGCTGGCCGTGGAAGCCGCCGGCAAACTCCATCGCGGTCGCGCCGAAGTCTTCAACTCCATCGGCGCCGTTCAAGTTGCGGGTGCGGCAGTAGAGGCTCGTGACCGGCCCAAACATCCACGTCAGCAGATCGAAGTCATGAACGCTGTGCTCGATGAGTGTGCCGCCGGCGGTCAGCGACGGATCGTTGCGCCACGCGCTCGCGTGGGCGCCGCGAGTCGGAAAATCCTGATCGTCGCGCATCGTGACGCTGAGCAATGTCCCCGCGTCCGGCTCCTTGAACATCGCCTTGATCACGTTGTAAACGGGCGAAAATCGCAGCACGAGGCCCACCTGGCTCATCACGCCGGAAGCTTTGATCGCCGCGGCCATCTCGGATGCTTCCGCCGCGCTCATCGCCAGCGGCTTCTCGCAGAAGATATGCTTGCCGGCGCGCGCGGCGGCAATACAGGTCTGGCGATGCATCGCGGTCGGCGTGCAAATCCATACCGCGTCGATCGATGAATCCGCGATTATCTCTTCGGCCGACTCGAAAGCCCCCGCGCCATCCCATCTGGCCGCGAGCCGCTCGGCCGCCGGATGCGACAGGTCGGCGACGGAGACCACGCGAACGCTTTGCTCGGTGCGATCGGCGACGCAGCGGAGCATCATCGAATGCGTCTGGCCGATGAGGCCGGCGCCGATAATTCCGACACGAATCTGTCCGCTGACGGGTGATGACATCAGGAATTCCCCGATTTCTCCTGGCGGCGAAGTTTTTCCAGCTCGCGCTCGCGCTTGTATTTGGTCGGGTCTTCGATTGCGCGCGACGGCGGCGCCATGGGCTTGCGGATTTTCGCGATCAATCCGCCCGCGCGAGGTTTCTTTGGCTTGCGTTGCGGCATATGGCTACGCGGGGAAGCCGACAAAGCTCATCTGCAGGCCGGTCGTGTTCCCGCTGGCCGCGCGCCGCGAAAAAAAACGATCGGATGCACAGCGAGTGCACGGACCGACGCTCGCGATGTTCGCGGCGGCGAGTCCCGCGCGTTCGAGCTGGTCGCGGACGACAGCGCGCAAATCGATAAAGGCTTTGCCGGGACGCCCTGCCCTTGTATGATTCCGCGCGCCGGCGATCTCATGGCCAAAGCGACGCCCAAGCTCGGCGTCAACCTCGAAACAACATTTACCGATCGACGGTCCCATCGCGCCGCGAATGTCGGAAGCGCGAGCACCGAGCTTGACCATCGCGCGGACGCCGGCGGCGGCGATATCCGCAATCACGCTGCGCCATCCGCCGTGCAATGCGCCGGCTATTTTCCGTTTCGAATCGACCATCAGTATCGGCACGCAATCGGCCGTGTAAACTCCCAGGATAACGCCGGGCTCGGCAGTGACGAGCCCGTCGCCGGCGGGGCGCAGCGCCGCGGTGTCGCGAGTCGCGGCATGAATGACGTTGCCATGCACCTGGTTCAGGCTCGCTACCAGCTTCAGGTTCGGCACCTCGCGACGCAAGCGCTCCCAGTTGGTATCGACGGCACGTTCGTCGTCGCCGACCCAATAAGAAAGATTCATCGAGGCGAACGCGCCGGTGCTGACGCCGCCGATGCGTCCGACAAATCCGTGGCAGATCGAGGCGTCGGGCCATGCGCGAAGGATTTCGACGGGCTTCAAGTCGGGTGATGATTCGGTGCGGGATTCCATGTCAAGGTGCTCGACCGCGAAGGTGCGGGTTGTTCGCTGGTCGCAGGATAACCTATAATTCTGATCTTTGGAATTTGAGGTTTTAGAGCGCCTATGAACGGATACGAATACCTGGTGGCGCGAAATCGCCTGATGCAACGGCTCGGCGAGGAACTGGCGCGGCTGGCGCCGATGCCGGCTGCCGAACGCGAGGCCGAAACCCGGCGCATCGAGGCGAAGTTCGACGTCCAGCTTGCCGAGTTGTACGCAAAAGTCGCCGGCGAATTTCCAGGCGAGCGCAAAAGAAAGGCGCGGCCGATCGTTGACCCTCGGTAAGCAGCTGGGATCAAGCTTGGATCGCTCAATCAGTATCCGCGGCGCGCGCACTCACAACCTGGCTGATATCTCGCTCGAAATTCCCCGCGACCGGCTGACCGTGGTCACCGGCGTGTCGGGGTCGGGCAAGTCGAGTCTGGTCTTCGACACCGTTTATGCCGAGGGTCAGCGGCGCTACGTGCAGAGCCTTTCGACCTACGCGCGGCTGTTCCTGGAGCGGATGGAGCGGCCGGACGTCGATGCGATTTCCGAGATTCCGCCGGCGCTCGCGCTGCGCCAGAAGAACACCATCAAGAATGCGCGCTCGACGGTCGGCACCGTCACCGAAATCAGCGACTATCTCCGCCTGCTGTTCGCGACCGTCGGCCACACGATTTGTCCGCGATGCGGCGGCGAAGTGAGCCGCGACACCGTCGAGAGCGCGGCGCGCGCGAATCCTCGACGAGCCGGGGCTATACGTCGTGCTGGCGCCGTTCGAGGCGGGTTCGCGCTCGATGGCCGACGCGGCGGGCTACCTGATTGCAGAACGGTTACCATCGCCTGTACGCCGACGACGCGATCACCGAGACCGCGGAGTTCGCCGCGCGCGCAATCGCCGCCGAAGCGCAGAACGCGTTCCGCGCCGCCAATCGAACAGTCCGATGATGGTCGTCGTCGATCGCATCTCGGTAAGCGGCGAAGGCGAAAGCGAACGCGTGCGCGAGGCGCTGGAAAAAGCCTTCTACCTGGGCGCCGGACGCGCGCGGGCGGTCCGCGTCGAGCGCGATAACGGCAATACGCACAGCGTCGGCGCGATCGATTTCGACCGGCGCTTCAACTGCTCGCGCTGCGCGACGGCGTTTACCGAGCCGACCACGGCGCTGTTTTCGTCGAACAGTCCAATCGGCGCGTGTCCCGAATGCGAAGGCTTCGGCCGCACGGTCGAACTCGATCTCGACAAGGTGATTCCGAATCCGAAGCTGTCGATGCGCCAGGGGCTGGTCGCGCCGTGGCGAACGCCGGCGTATCGGGAGATGAACGAGTGGATGCTGAAGCTGGCGCGGCGCACGAAAAATCCGCACCTCGGCGCCGTTTCGCGAGATGACCGACGAGGAGCGCGCCTGGCTGCTCGACGGTGACCCGCGGGTCCGCGCGCGAAATGGGACGAAGACAAATGGCCGGGGGTGCGCGGCTTCTTCCAGTGGCTGGAGGGCCGCCGCTACAAGACTCACGTGCGAATCCTGCTGGCGCAAGTATCGCCGCTTCGTCACCTGCCCCGGCTGCGGCGGCGCCAAGCTCAAGCCCGATGCGCTCAACGTGCGCGTCGACGGCCGCTCGATCGCCGGCGTCGGGCGGCTGTCGATGCGCGACCTCGCCGTGTGGCTCGACAAGATCGGATCGCAGCCCCGAAGTCGCCACGCGCGCGGCGGTGGTGATGCGCGAGCTGCAGCAATCGCGTCGGCTACCTGGACGAAGTCGGGCCTCGGCTACCTGACGGTCGAGCGGCAGGCGCGCACGCTCTCGGGCGGCGAGGCGCAGCGGATCCATCTCGCCAGCGCGCTCGGCAGCCTGCTGGTCGGGCACGCTGTACGCGCTCGACGAGCCGACCGTCGGACTGCACGCGGCGGACGCGCGGCGGCTGCTCGCGGTGCTGCGCAGTCTGCGCGACCTCGGCAACACGGTGGTCGTCGTCGAGCACGATCCCGCGATGATCGCGGGCGCCGATTACGTGGTCGAGCTCGGTCCCGGCGGCGGCAGCGAG
Source organism: uncultured delta proteobacterium (assembly GCA_963743865.1). Lineage (GTDB taxonomy): Bacteria > Desulfobacterota > Binatia > Binatales > Binataceae > Binatus. The sequence continues at coordinate 1,015,427 of CAVURG010000006.1, read as the reverse complement.
GGCGGCAGACTGATCGTACTCGGGTCCGCCGCCGAAGGCGAACCTTGACGAGCATCGGCGTCATCGCCGGGACGCGTGCTGCTGATGCGCGCGCTTGCGCAAGCGGCGCTTCACCAGGCGCGATCCGGCGATTCGAATCGTCGGCGCGCGCGAGCACAATCTGGCACGGCCTCGACGCGGCAATTCCGCTCGGGCCGGATGGTCTGCGTCACCGGAGTTTCAGGATCGGGCAAATCGACGCTGGTCGAGGACGTGCTCTACAACAACTATCTGCGCCGCTCGGGCGATACCGTCGGTGGAGCGCCGGCGACTGCGATCGGATCGACGGCTTCGAGCTGATCGGCGAGATGGTGCACATGGGACAGGAATTGCCGGCGCGCTCGATGCGCTCGAATCCGGCGACCTATCTGAAAATCTACGACGACATCCGCAAGCTGTTCGCGCCAGTCCCGAAGCGCGCCGGCTCGGCGTGCAGCCGCGCGCATTTTTCCTTCAACGTCACGGGCGGCACGCTGCGAGAAGTGCAGCGGCACCGGCACCGTCACGATCGAGATGCATTTCATGGCGGACCTCGAGGTGAAGTGCGACGCGTGCGACGGCCGCCGCTTCCAGAGCCACATCCTCGCGATCAGGCTACGCAGAGCTTGAACATCAACCAGGTGCTCGACCTTACCGTCGAGGACGCGCGCGCGTTTTTCATCCATCATCCCGCCGATCGTCAAGCGGCTCGACGCGCTGATCGCGGTCGGCCTCGGCTACATCCGGCTCGGGCAGACCACCTCGACGCTGTCGGGCGGCGAGGCGCAGCGGCTCAAGCTCGCGCGCTTTCTGCTGGCCGACCTCGAACCCGCGCCGGCCGGCCGAACACGGCAGGCATCTGCCGCGGATGTTCATGCTCGACGAGCCGACCACCGGGCTCAGCTCCACCGACATCACAGCGCCTGATCAAAGTGCTCGACCGGCTGGTCAGCCGAAGGCAACACGCTGGTCGTGATCGAGCACAACCTCGAGTTCATCGCGCACGCCGACTATGTCATCGATCTCGGACCCGGTGGCGGCGACGAGGGCGGGCGCATCGTGGCGGCGGGCTCTCCGCTCGATATCGCGGCGGCGAGAAGTCCGAGACCGGCCGCGAGCTGCGGCGCTTGTTCGGATTGCCCGAACATGGCCGCCAGGCCCGCTCGGCTTTGCGCGCTGCCGCGGGAGCATAGCCGGGAGTATAGTTTGGCCAGTCGGCAAGGAGGAAATATGCGGGAATTCAATCGTCTGACGCGGGGCGCAACCCAACTCGGCTTCGTAGATGTGCTCACCGCGGCAATTCTGCTTGGGATTCTGCTTTACGCCACGACCCTTCAATTTTCCGTGTACAATCGGCCGCCGGCCATCCCGATTCCAAGCGGCACTGCCGCGAGCCGCTAACTCCTTGCCGGACGCATCAACCTTGCAGGACGCGATAAAGGAACGCCTCGATCATTACCTCGTGCGGACCGGCTTGGCGTCCTCGCGGCGCGTTGCACAGGAGCTGGTCGAGCGCGGGATGGTGCGAATCAACGGGCGGCGCTCAAAGAAAAGCGAAATCGTCGGCGCCGAGGATCGGGTTGAAGTTGCCGCCGCAGATCGCCGCGCGGCAATCGAGCCGAACGCCGGCCTCGCGCTCGAAGTTATCCACGAAGATGCGGCCGTGATCGTCGTGAACAAACCCGGCGGTATGCCCTGTCATCCGATCCGGGCGGGAGAGCGCGACACCGTCATGAATGCGGTCGTCGCGCGATTCCCGGATACCGCCAGCGCCGGCGAAAAGCCGCTCGAAGGCGGCCTGGTGCATCGGCTGGACAATGGCACTTCGGGCGCGCTGCTGATCGCACGCAATCGCGGCGCGTTTGAGAAACTGCGCGACGCGATTCGCGCGGGCCGAATCGCGCGGCGCTACGAGGCGCTGGTCGCCGGAGCGTTCGAGCGCAAGATTCAGATCGACGCGCCAATCGCGCATCACGCCAAAAACGCGCGCAAGATGGTCGCCGGCGATCCCTCTAGTGCGAATCCGAAACGCGCCGGACGCGCCGCGACTACGCTCGCCGAGCCAATCCGGCGCGTGGGCGAGTTCACGCTGTTGTCGGTCGCGCCAAAGACCGGCAGCCGCCATCAGATTCGCGTGCATCTGGCGAGCCTCGGCCATCCTATAGTTGGCGACACGCTTTATGGCGGCCCCGCGATCGCGACGCTCGCGCAAGGGCGCTTCTGGCTGCATCTATGCGAGGTAGCGTTCGACTCGCCGGCGGTCGGTCACGTCAAAGTGATTGCGCCGGTCCCGCCGGATCTGAAGAAGCTTATCGATTAGGCCGGGAGCAGCAAGGCCGCCAACGCCTCAGTTGCAGGCGCATCGCGAGCATTGGGTCGTCAGCTGCGTTGTCCGCGAGCGTTGCAGGAGAAAAGATTGTCCCACCGAGGTTGACACCTGCGCGCGCTGCGAGAACGCGGTGCCGTTGAAGAGCGTCGGCCTTTGCTGGGTCAGCGTTGATCCCTGCGCCGGTATGTACGGCGACGGCGCGTTCGCGTTCAGCAGGTAGTTGGCGCACTGCCCGCGCGCAGACTGGCTGGCAAGAACATAGCTCGACGATGAGACGACGCCCGCCCATTGGGTCCCGCTTCCCGGCGCCGAACAGGTGCATCGAAATGCGCGCGGCGTCGGCACCGCGCTCGCAACTCCGGCAGGCAAAGTCCCCGGCGCCGCCGCCAGAGCAGGCAGCGCTCCGATCGTCGAGAAGGCCCGTGGCTGACCGGGAGCCGCGGGTGCAGTCAGTGGCACCGGTCCCGGCGCCGCGGTAACTTGCGCAAATGGCTGCCGCGAGAGTCTTGGCTCGCTCAGCGCCAGCACAAGGATCGGGGACACGATGAGTACTGCGATTACCAGCCTGACAGCGCGCATACCATCTCCAAGTGCTACTCGCGAAGAAGTCCGGCCGCCTTCGATGCCGGAAGACAAGGCGGGCGGCCTTGGCTATAATCGCGGGCTGATTGGCGCCGCGCAAGCGCTTCAGTTCGATTCGGCGCCGGCAGATCGACCCCAAACTGCTGAGTCAACTTGCGTAATCGGCGCGCGCGGAAGCGGCCGGCCATCGCCGGCGATGGCAACAGTACCAAGGAGGTTCGTTTGTATGTCGAGAAGTAAATGGGTGTCGTTTGCGATGCTGGCCACCGCCGTGCTGTTGCTTGGAAGCTCGATCGGCTTCGCCCAGGATCAGCTCAAGGTGACCGGCTCGCCGCCCACCACGCCGTTGCCGCCGCCGAATCTGACCGGACCGATTCAGATGCAATCCCTGCCGGTCGGGCCGCAGACCCCGCCGCAGGCCAGCGTGCCGCCCAGCGCCTCCAACCAGTTCGAGCATCACGATGATTTGTTGAATCTGCCGCGTATCTTCGCGCGCCAGTGGTCGCTGACCAGGGAGGTCGCGCCCGACAACGTGATCAGCCAGCGCTACATGCGCTCCGAAAGTCCCACCGCGCGCGGCCTCACGCTCAAGGAAGCCATCTACATCGCGATGCAAAACAACCCCTCGCTGAAGGCCGCCGAACTCGACCCGGTCGCCTCGATGGAAACCGTCAGGGAAGCCAACGGGACCTTCGATCCGAACCTTACCGCGCAGGGCGATATCGAAAAGACCGTCGTGCCTGTCACCTCGCCCTTCCAGACCGGTGGCAGCGGCGGGTTCGTGCAGAAATTTTACGATTGGAACTTCGGCCTCAACAAAGTCTCCTCGGTCACCAATGGCACCTGGGGCGTGACCTTCAACAACGATCGCGCGCTGTCGAATTCGGCGTTCGCCGGCGTCAATCCCGCCTACCAGCCCAGCCTCGACCTCTCGCTCTCGCAGCCATTGCTGCAGAGCTTCGGCTGGAAGTTCGCGACCATCAACGTCGAGATCGCAGAGTCGGGTCAGAAGCAGGCGCAATGGACTTACGGCCAGGCGCTGCAGGATTTCGTGCAGAAAATCGGCGGCGATTACTGGAACGTGGTGCTCGCCGAGGAAAATCTCGAGGTCGCGCGCGCCGCCCTGACCTTCAATCTCGACCTGGTCCGCCAGAACGCCATCAGCGTCAAGGTCGGCACTCTTGCTCCCATCAATCTGCAGGAAGCGCAATCGGCGGCCGCCACCGCAGAGGCCAACGTGTTCACCGCCGAAGCCAACCTGAAAAATTCCCGCACCCAACTGCGCCAGGACGTGATGCTCAATCCTTACCGCACCTTCATCCCCGAGCAAATCCAGCCGCTCACGCGGCCCAATCCCCAGGAGCAGATCGTCGTCGATGAGGAGCGGGCACTCGAGCTGGCCGTGCAGTATCTGCCTTCGCTGGGCAGTATGCGCGAGGCGATTCGCGACGCTTTGCTGCAGGTGAAATACTCGGAAAACCAGGTCCTGCCGCAGCTCAACCTGGGCGCGCAAATCGGCCTGACTTCGGTCTCCGGATATACGCCTTGCATGGCGCCTTTCGGCACGCCGAAGGCCGGGTCCGGAAATTGCACCCCAGCCGGTTCAACGTCTCCGAACTCGGGCAGCAAGGCGCCGTTCGGCGGAATCTATGGCGACGCGCTCGATCGCCTGTGGGGCTTCAGCTATTACAACTACGCCGCGGTGCTGACGTTCCAGATGCCGCTGGACAACGCCGTACCGCGCGCCGCGCTGGCGCAGGCTCGCGTACAATACGAGCAACAGCGGGTGATGTATCGAGCGGCGCTGTCGCAAGCGGTCGTCAATGTGGAGAGCGCGATCTCTAATCTGTATGCCGATCAGAAGCGCGCCGCTGCGACTGCCTCGGCAACTTACTTCGCTCGCCAGTCGCTGCACGATGAGCAAGTGATGTTCCGGGTCGGGATGGCGACCACGCACGACCTGCTGCAATACCAGGAAGAGGAAGTGAGCGCGGAGGGCAACCAGGTGCAGGCCGAAGTGGATCTCGAAAACGCCAAGCTCGCGCTCGCCCACTCCGACGGCACGATTCTGCAGCAGTTCCAGATCAATTGGGAAGTGCAGAATCCGCACGAAGTGCCGTGGTACGCGGCCTTCTAGCGCGGTAATCGGCCGGACGAAAATCCGGCGCCGGATCGTATCGCGATCCGGCGCCGCACTATTTTACGCGGGCTAAGCAATGTCAGTGATGCCCGAGGATCGTCACTTGACGGCTCGCAAAGCGCCATCCCGCAGGCGTCTTGCGCAGTTTGTCCGTGTAATAGCCAACCGTCGATTGCTGCACCCGCCCGTCCTTGCAATGGTAAAAGACCAGATAGGCGGTGCCGGCGCCGGTGGCGCCGTCGAGTTCGAAGGCCGGATTGGCGACCACGTGGAGCACCTGCGCGCCGCCGAGTGATTCCTTGTACAGCGCCACGAATCGCTCGAGACCGGCGCGTCCGCTGTGCTTGCCGAAGCGCGGGCTCTCGAAGACGCCGTCCTCGGTGAAGCAATCGATCCATTCATCGTAGCGGCCGGCGTCGATCGTCAGGCAATAGCGCGCGTGCAGCGCGCGAACTTCCTCGCGATCTTCGAGTGTTCCTGTAATCGCCATCGCATCAACTCCCCGTATCGCCGTCACTTCCGTGAGCGGCGCTCAAATCACGTTGGCCTCGCGCAGCCGCGCAACATCGTCCCACGAGTAGCCGAGCAATTCGGTCATCAGCAGCTCCGTATGCTCGCCGAGTTCCGGCGCATGCCCGCGCGGCTCCCCCGGCGTCTTGCTCAACTTGACCGGCATCCCGAGCAGCGTCAGATTGCCCAGCGCGGGATGATCGTACTCGACGACATAGTCGTTGGCCCTGACCTGCGGATCGTCGGGCAAGTCGGACACTGAATTCACAATCGTATAGATGAAGTCGCCGCGGCTCTTGAGGATTCGCATCCATTCGTCGCGCGGGCGCGCAGCGAACACCTCGTCGAGTATCGCGATCAGCGCAGTCGCATTCCAGCCGCGGGTGTTGGCGGCGAAGCGTGGATCCTCGATCAGTTCCGCCTTCCCGATAACTTCGCAAAAATCTTCCCAGTAACGATCCGGCTGAAGCATCGCCAGCGAGATCCATTTATCGTCCGCGCATCGATAGTGGTTCCACAGCGGATTGAATGCGTTGGCGCGCGGGATGCGCGGAAATTCGCTGCCCATGATGGTTCGGGCGACGACGTTCAATCCCTGCAGCGCCATCATCGAGCCCAGGTGCGACGCATCCACTTCCTGCCCGATTCCCGTTCGTTCGCGCACGAACAACGCCACCAGCACTCCGTAGGCGAGCATGATCGCGCCCATCTGATCCGCGATGCCGCCGTAAACGTAGGCCGGCGTGGTGGTGCCGGTTCCGACCGCGTTCATGATCCCCGAGCGCGCCTGCCCAAGGTAGTCGAACGACGGCTCGCCGCTGTCCGGCCCCTCGGGGCCGTAGCCGGACGCGCTCGCGTAGATAATGCGCGGATTGAGCGCGGCCAGGCCTGCATAGCCGAGCCCGAGCCGCTGGGCGACGCCCTTGCGGAAGTTCTGCACGAAGACATCGCTGCGCGCCGCCAATCGATGCACGATTTCGCGCGCCTCAAGCCGCTTCAAGTCCAGCGCGATACTTTTCTTGTGTTTGTTGTTGGCCTCGAAATAGAAATTGCGCCCGCCCTTGACGGTCGCGCTGCCCGCGGCCGCGGCAAGTCCCCGGCCCGGGTCACCTCGTTCGCGCTCCTCGATCTTGATCACCTCGGCGCCCAGGTCGGCGAGCATCTGTGTGGCGACCGGCCCCTGCTGCCAGATCGTCCAGTCGATAATCCGAATTCCGTCAAGCGGTCCGCTCATGGCTTTTCTCTATACCACATCCGGCGAATTGACTTCGCGCGCAAACGGTCGCGCAACCGCCGACCGCGAGTCCTACCTCGCCCCAGTTAAGGCGTTCGTTTTCCGCCCGACTTCTCGCGCGACAACCCAGCGTGTCTTAATGCTGCGCTGCCGTCGCAACGGCCGGGCTTGAGTTTGGGCGCCGTCGGACGCATCAATCATATATGGCCGCGCTCGCCCAGCTTCTCGACTTTCTCTATCCACCGCGATGCCCGGCATGCGGGATGCGGCTCGCATCCGAAGCCGGACCACGAAAGCGCGTTTGCGCTCAATGCGTGGCGCGAGTCGAGCGGATGCCCGAGCCGCGCTGCGAAGTGTGCGGCGGGCCGCTCGAGTCCGCCGTCAGCGGCGCGGCGCGATGCGCCCGATGCCTCGCGCATCCGCCACGCTATCGAATCGCGCGCACTATCGCGCGCTATCGAACCACCGCCGAGGACGAACCCGGCAGCCTGCCCGCGCTGATTCGCCGTCACAAGTACGGCCTTGATCAATCCGTCGGCGGAGCGCTGGCACAATACCTGGGCGACGAGCTGCCGGTGTCGGCTGACGATTACGATGTGGTCATCCCGGTGCCGCTGCATTGGCGGCGCCTGTGGTGGCGCGGATTCAACCAGGCCGCGCTACTCGCCGGCGAAGTCGCCCGGCGGCTCGATCTTCCGCTGGATACCACCGTGATGTCGCGCACGCGCTTCACCATGCCGCAGACCTCGCGTCACCACGACGAGCGCGTCAAGAACGTGCGCCGCGCGTTCGCGGTCACCAATCCCGAACGCGTCAGGAATCGCCGCGTGCTGATCGTGGACGACGTGATGACCACAGGCGCCACGGTCGATGAATGCGCGCGCGTGCTGCTCGCGGCCGGCGCCGCTTGCGTGGACGTATTCACGCTCGCGCGCGTGCTATGAGCGAACCGCGGCGTGCCGGCTGGGATGAACGCCATCGCGGCCAGCCGCCCGGCGAAGCCGAGCCGTTCCTTGCCGCGATGCTCGCGCGAATCCCGCGCGGCGTCGCGCTCGACGTCGCCGCCGGACGCGGGCGCAACGCGCTCGCGCTTGCACGAGCGGGCATGCGGGTGGTCGCGGTTGATTTTTCCGCGGAGGCGATGCGCATCGTCGCCGCGGCTGCGCGGACCGCGCGACTGGCCATCTGGCCCGTGGTCGCAAACTTGGATAGCTTTCATCTCAGGGACGAATCTTTCGACGTCATCGTGAACATAAACTTCCTCGACCGCGCGCTGTTCCCGAAATTTGCCCGGGCGCTCAGGCCCGGCGGCATTTTGATCGCCGATACGTTCCTGGTTGACCAGGCTGCGATCGGTCGCCCCACACGCTCAGGTGATCAACGCGCTCAATCAGACGCCGCGATCGCCGGACCGAGCGCGAGCGCGACAACGGAGCGCGCCGCTCTTTTGAATGCGCTCCCGTCGCAACGGGTGCGCGATCCGCGCTTTCTGCTCGCTTATGGAGAGCTTCGCGCGCTCGCGGACGGACTCGAGATCGAGGAATACCGCGAAGGGTTGACTACCTATCCAGGCGGCGAGCGCGCCTTTCGCGCGTCGATGGTGGCGCGGCGGAGGAAGGCGAACTGATGGCGCCCGGGATGACGTACAAAGCGGCCGGCGTCGATATCGCGCTGAAGCAGAGCCTGATTCCGCTTTTCGGTTCGATCGCCAGGACCACGGCCGGCGCGCACGTGATCGGCGGAGTCGGCGGCTTCGGCGCGCTGGTCGAAATCAACGCGGCGCGCAAGATGCGCGCACCAGTGCTGGTCGCGGGCACCGACAGCGTCGGCACCAAGCTCATGATCGCGTTCGAGACCGGACGTCACGACACCGTCGGAATCGACTGCGTCGCGATGTGCGTCAACGACATCATCTGCCACGGGGCGCGTCCGCTGTTCTTTCTCGATTACATCGGCTCCGGCAAGCTGCAAAAAAGGATCGCGCTCGACATCGTCAAGGGCGTCGCTCGCGGATGCGCCCAGGCCGGCATGAGCCTGGTCGGCGGCGAGACGGCGCAGCTCAGCGGATTGTACAAGCCCGGCGAGTACGACCTGGCCGGCTTCGCGGTGGGAATCGTCGAACGCGCGCGAATTCCCGACCCGTCCAGGGTGCGCGCCGGGGACGTGCTGATCGGGGTCGCATCCAGCGGACTTCACTCCAACGGCTTCTCGCTGGTGCGCCGCGTTCTGCTCGAACACGCCAAACTCAAGCTCGGCTCGCGCGTCGCCGAACTGGGATGCACGCTCGGCGAGGAACTCCTGCGTCCCACGCTCATCTACGCGCGCGTCGTCGCCGAACTGTTCGATCGCTTCAAGATAAGCGGGCTTGCCAATATCACCGGCGGCGGCGTGCTCGAGAACATCCCGCGCGTGATGCCCGAAAACGCCCGCGCAATCCTCGAACGCGGCAGTTGGCCGACGCCGCCGATTTTCGACATGATTCAGCGCGTCGGCAAAATCCGCCGCGCCGAGATGGATCGCACCTTCAACAACGGCCTCGGGATGGTCGCGATCGTGCCCGCGCGCGAGGCCGAGCGCGTCGTCGCTCATTTGCGCCGCCGCGAATATGGAGCATATGTTGTCGGCGAAGTAAGGCGCGGGAAGCGCGGAGTGTCGATTCGCTGAGCCGCGGCTAATTCGATGGCGGAAAATCCGACGGTCAAACTCGGCGTCCTGATTTCCGGCGCCGGCACCAATCTGCAAGCGATAATCGACGCGATTGTGCACGGCGATCTCAAGGCCGAAATCCGTCTCGTCATATCGAATCGGGCCGGCGCGCAGGGGCTCGAGCGCGCCCGCCGCCACGGAATCGAGACCATGGTCATCGACCATCGCAAGTTTGCATCGCGCGAGGACTTCGACCGCGCGATCCTCGCCGCGCTGCACGATCGCTCGGTCGAACTGGTCGCGCTGGCGGGCTTCATGCGCCTGCTCTCGCCGGTGATGCTCGAGGCGTTTCCCGGCCGCATCATGAATATCCACAACAGCCTGCTGCCGTCGTTTCCCGGCATTCACGGGCCGAAGGACGCGATCGAATACGGCGTCAAGGTAGCAGGATGCACCGTTTTCTTCGTCACCGCGGGTGTCGACGTCGGCCCGGTGATCGTGCAAGCGGCGGTGCCCGTGCTGCCCGGCGACGACGAACAACGGCTGGCGGCGCGCATCCTGCTCCAGGAGCATCGCATCTTTCCGCTCGCGATCGCGCTCTTTCAGCAGGGCCGTCTTGAGATCCAGGGGCGTCGGGTTATCATCAAGGGCGATTCGCCCACGCCGAACTCCCCGCCGCTGGTGAATCCTCCGGTGGATTGATTCGGAAATTGAAACCGCTTTCGGTAATCGTGCCGATGCTCAATGAAGCGGCCACCATCGCGAGCACGCTGGGCGCGTGTCGGCGCGGCGCTCCCGACGCGGAGATCGTCGTGGTTGACGGCGGCAGCATCGACTTGAGCGTCGCCATCGCGCAACCATTGTGCGACACGGTGATTGGCGCATCGCGCGGCCGGGCGCGCCAGATGAACGCGGGCGCGCGTGAATCGCACGGCGGCGTATTGGTTTTCGTCCACGCAGATACCATCGTGCCATCCAGCTTTGCGGCTGACATCGCATCGGCATTGTCCGATCCCGCGGTGGTCGGCGGACGATTCGACGTGAAACTCGACTCGAGCGCCATCCCTTACCGGGTTATTGGCGCGATGATCAGCATCCGCTCGCGAATCAGCCGCACCGGCACCGGCGATCAGGCGATCTTCGTGCGGCGCGACGTCTTCGATCGCCTCGGCGGCTTCCCCGATCTCGAGCTATGCGAAGATCTCGAATTCACGCGGCGGCTCAAGCGCGCCGGACGCGTCGCATGTCTGCGCGCCCGCGTGACAACGTCCGCGCGGAGATGGAATCGCGACGGAATGGTGCGTACCATCATAAGGATGTGGCTGATTCGCGCGATGTACTTGACGGGCGTGGCGCCTGCTCGTCTCAAACGCATGTACTCCGACACCCGTCAGCCGTGAAAAGACTGGACGCGATGCTGGACAGGCTTTTTTCGCGCGGATAAGAATTGCTCAAGCGAGGTACTGCTTGCCGAAAGTCGAAGTGTACACAACCACCTACTGCGCGTTCTGCGTGCGGGCCAAGAAACTGCTCAAGAGCAAGGGCGTGGCTTTCGATGAAATCGATGTGACCCACGACGACGAGTTGCGCGCCAAGATGATCGAGATGTCCGGGGGGCGCTACACGGTGCCGGAAATTTTCATCAACAGCAGGATTATCGGCGGCTTCGAGGAATTGAAGGCGCTCAACGACTCCGGAGAGCTCGACGATTTATTGGCCGAGCCGGCGCCAGCCTGAACCGCCACGATCACCCTCAACCATCGGAAATAGAGACGGGCGCATCGCGGCCTGCTTGCCGCCACGCGCCCGCCTTCGATCGAATTTAATCGCGAGCCGCTAGTTGCTCGACGGCGACGCCACCATTCCCTCGTTCATGTGATGCAGGGCTTCGCGGTCAACCGACGAGTCGTATTTGATCGCCTTGGCCGTGACCGTGAACTGCGAGCCGTCGGCCGAGAGCGACTGATTCTCGTTCACGATCGCGTCGATTGTGTCAGGCCATTTTTCGTAGGCCATCTTCTTCAGCTTGTCGCTGATCTTCGCTTCCTCGATCGCGTCGGGAGAAAACGGCTCCGTATAACTCAGCTCTCCAAGCTCCGTGAATGGCTTGCCAGCCGGCGGCCCTTCCGTGGTGACCCAGATATGCGCCATGTCAACGCGATGCACGAACACCGCCTGCTTTTGTTCCTGCTCCTGACGAGCAGCTTGCATCGCGCCGCATGCAGAAACTCCCAGCGCCAGTCCAATCACCAACCATTTTAGAATTTTCGATGAACGCATGTCCTTCCCCATTGATCCCTGTCGGTCTGAGTTCAATTATAGCCCCGCCACCGCATATGTCTAATCGTAATTTGTCAGGTGCTCGACTCACATTTTATTTCACCGAATGGCACGCCGGGGCAAGCGATACGGCGATACTCCGAACGACGGGTGTTCGTTGCTCGCCGCGATCGGTAGTATTCCGGCGTGACCAGATTCGCCGCCTGCTTCATCCTCGTCTTCGGAGAACTCGCCTGGGGCGGGCTCTTCGCACTTGCGATTCCGCCTTTCTTCAACGTCGAGCGGGGCTTTTACAAATCGAGCGCCTCGGTGTACCTGGCCGCATCGCTGACGACTGCGATCGGCCTGGGGTTGCTGGCGTCGCGCGCCGGTGCTGCCGACGGTCCGGGCGCGGGCTCATTGTGGATGGCGGCAGCGCTGTGGACCCTGTCGAGCGCCGCAGTCGCCGTCTATCTCTACACCCTTTGGACTGAAAACGGCCTGCTCCGCGCGCGCTCGTACGCGCTTGGCCTGGTCCTCGGCCTGGTCGCCCTGATCGCCAACGTGATGATTCTGATGCCCCGCGGCTTTGGCGCGGTCGCGGCTGTCGCCTACGGTCTTACCGCAATCACCTCGGCGCTGGTCCTGGGATTGGTGAGCGGCGCGATGCTGTTTGGACATTGGTACCTCATCGACCTCGAGATGCCGGTCGATTACCTGCGCACCTTCGTCCGGCTGCTGGGAATCGCGCTGGTCGCGGACCTTATCGCGCTCGGACTCGCGATCGGACTGCCCGCAACGCTCGGCAGCGCCGGCGCGGTCGCGGCCGTTCATGAGCTATTCGCCGCGCACCTCGGACTGCTGGGATTTCGGCTGCTGCTCGGTCCGGTCGCCACGATCGTGCTGGTCTGGATGTCCTGGCAGACGCTGAAAATCCCTGAGACGAGGGCGGCGACGGGTCTGCTGTACATCGCGGTGATGTCGGTACTGGTCGGCGAGATGCTCGGCCGATTCATCCAATTCCGCACCGCAATCCCGCTCTGACGCGGGGCGCTGGATGACGATGCCGCAGTGCCGCGCCCACATTTCGACTTGGCGAACGTGACGGACCGTCGCCGAGTTTCTGCTCTGTAGGGTTGCGTCGCTTTCGATGCGCGCTGGGTCTGATCTCGCCGAAATGCTCGCCGAATCGAAGCCGCCAAGCTTAGATCGGTCGCGATTTGATCCGATTCGCGCTAGATAATCTGCGTCGCTTAGGCTGTGAATAAGCACCGGAGGTGTCCTTGAAAAATCGTCGTGCTCCGATTCACCAGATGAAGTGGGCGCGGTTTGTCGCGGCCGGCTTGACTTTGTTTGCGGCGGCAATCGCAGGTTGCGGCGCTTCGAGCGATTCTTTGCCGACCGGGACGACACCCGTTCAACCTACATTGGTATCCGCAAAGATTGCAGGCCCCGCTTCTGACATTTCTCCAATCATGAAACCGTTGCTGCATAGCGGCGACGTTTGGGTCGATAGAATCCAAGGCACCGACCGTGACTTCCGCATCGGAGCCGTCCACGATGGTACGATGGACGTGAGTTTCTGGGGCGCCGAGGAGAACACGGACTCGGCCCTCAACATAATCGTATATCGCTCGCTGACGGAATCGTCGTCGGAGCCGACAAAATCGAACAAGCCTGCAATGTGGTTCGCGTTCCCTCTTTATCCGGGAAAAACCTGGCAGAACAACTACGATTGGGAGATCGGGGGCGCAGCTCCCTACAAGGGCAAGGCTGAAGACAACGGGAAGGTGTTAGGCTGGGAGGAAGTACAGGTGCCGGCCGGCACCTTTCACGCTCTGAAAGTTCGGGTCACTACCCGCGCGTACGGCACTGGCGGGATGGCGGATGACGAGACCCTGGTCTACTGGTACTCGCCGCAGGTCAATCGCTTCGTCAAATTCGACTATCGCTCCGCCTACGAGGGTGGGTTGCTCGCGGAACTAGTCAGGTACAAACCCAACCCATAAGAACAATCATTCTTCAGCACGCTCGCAGCAGGGTGGCGCGAGTTCATTCTATTTTTCCTTGAAGCGCGGATCGTCGGTCGCGATGCATAGCTGACTTTCCTTTTCTGGATCCGTCAGCCGCACGGGCGCCGCCGGAGATATACGCCGTGCATGAGACCCGCGTCGGAACGTGGCGCGCCCGGAGGGATTCGAACCCCCAACCCTCTGTCCCTTAGACTGATGCATTTTCGCTCCGGCTACTGATGTACTTTCTGTCCGGCCTTGACACATTTGCTAGCGCACACACCACATACTGGCCTTACTGGTTGTGACTTCTGACTGTGTAGCTAGTTATTTTTTCAGACGGTTCAATCTTTACGTCACTTGCAAATGGGATAATTCTGCAGACCAGCTTTCTATAATAAACCTTTCCTGCTTCAAAGGTTTCAACGGTAATGCGCCTTATCACCGTCCTTATCAACATAAAAGTAGGAACCTCTATGTACATTTCATGACTTCCGGGTTCAAGCTGAACTTTCAGCGGCGTTTCTGGCGAGATGTGCCCAACTACCTGCTTATCTACTACAAGCTGAAAATCGTCTGTAAATCCTTGCTCGTTATATAGAATCAAAGTTGCTTTATCCTTTGATGCAGGTGTTGAATCAATAGGAACAGTTATAATTGTTCCACACGCCGATAACGCCACAACTGCCAGAAGTAGGGCGAATACCAATGCGGCGACTTTCGATAGTTTCGTCCGCAAGGTTGTAAACGACAAGTGCGTCTTTTCGTGGTAGTCCCCGCACCTGCGGCAGAAGAAGAAAAGGATCGGTTGAGCGTATCTAGCTATCGCAGCCTTGCTCATCTAAAAAAACGACCTTCTTTAGGCCCTAGAATTATTCGGAACACTCCATCTGGTAATGATTTATTTTCACGTGGCGACACGCCGCCTAAGGTATCTACGATTGCATTCGTCAAAACCCCGAATGCGGTCGTGTCTTCCCGGTCCGGGAATTTGAGCTTATTGACTTCTACTGAAATCCCAGTGGGATTAGCTCCAATGCTTTCCGTTGATGGGTACATCGAGAACGGTAGTGTTTCATTTGGCTTTATTGGTTCGGGAAAGCCAAATGGCCAGTGGGCTCTATTAAGCACATCGAGAAATTCCTTCGCTAAGCACCAGCATTCGGGATCGTCTCTTAGATACAGAATGTTTACCATTCTCGCCTTAGGACCACTTTGGAGTGCCTTTAGAAATTCATCGGCCGGAATATGCCGCCATGCCACTTGTTTTTTCAGTTGCTCAAGGCGGAGTGCTGCCTCTGTTTGTTTCTGCGTGGCCTGTGCGGTTTCTAGTCGCATGTGTTCCAGTTCCGATTCTTGGATCATTTGGAGCTTTCCGGACGCGAGAAATATAGCGCCATCGCCAAGTCCCTCGATCATAACGCCTACAACCACTGCGACCTGCCCCATTCCAAGCAAACTGGCAATCCAATCTTCAAATACAAGACCAACAATTACTAGAACGCACCCGACGGTAGTGGTCAAGTTTCAATCCAGAAGCCCCGCGATCTCCTCAACCGACCACAGGTGATCCGAAACGCCAGCCTGCATCGCGGGGCTGACCCTGAGCGTCTGATGCTGTCTCGCGTAATTGTAGTACATGAAATGCAGCGCCAGATGATGGCCGTGGTTCTCGACTTTCTTTGAGAAAGCGTTGGTCAATCGGGTGTAACGCCGATTGCCCATCCTGATCGTCAAATTCGAGCGCTCGATGTAGCTCGTGTTGATGTGCTCTGGGTCGGGATTGCCGCGAATGACTTTACGCTCGGCGCTCCAACAAATTCTCCTTTAGAAGTCTGGAACCTTGCGGGTTGAAGGTTAGTGAAATGGCGTTGAAGGTCCCATCGCAGAGTGATCTGCGAAGCACCTGTGTCAAAGAGTAGCTGTAGAGGAACTCGCTGTCCGTTCGGCTTTACCAAGCTGACTTCAACGATAGGATACCAAGCGTCTCCGGATTTATCGATAACGTGAGTAAATCGTATCGTCTCCGTGAAGTCTTTGCTAAACAGCGTCACGGGTAAATGTATGCGGTTCTCCACACAGTTGACGCAACGGGGATTTTAGTGATGTAGGGACTTGCGATACCTTGCTGTTCTGCAATTAATTCTAGTTGAGCTGGATCGTCGGAAGCAGCTAGAACATTATTGTCCTTAATCAGAATCCAGCGTGTGCCGTGCTTTTTTCTGAGTGCTTCAAGATTACCCGCAAACCATGCAAAGTCGGAACTTGACCCCGATGAACTCTGGCTAGAGGCGAGGATAGACGGGGGTGGCACCACCTCGGTCTCGCCCGAAGCTTCAAAGATAAAATTAAAGGCCGTAATCACTGGTGCTTCGTGATCGACCTGCGGTAACCAATTGTCATTACCCAGCGAGCATGTTCTTACAGATTCAGCTAGCATGGTCATCTCCTTCTGTGACTACGGGTCCATTGGCAAGAGCGTCCCGCTTGGGAGGTTCCGGATCGACGGCTTCTCCGGTAACAATCTGCACCATCAGATGAGCAAGCTGGTTCGGATCGCGGGGTCTGGGCGGATGATACGCCATGCGTCCAGTATCGCACGGATGCCATCGCAATTAAAATAGCTAAGCCATCTTGCACGGTGCTAGAATATCAAACTTGACCACTACCCACCCGACCATCAGCAAAATTTCCGCCGCGAATTGGAAACGCTCCCAGAATCGTCTACTCATGTGGGCCGTGGGCTTATCGACCATTTCCAGGCCACCGCGGCGGCTTTCATTATTTTGCGCAGACGCCGATGGCGACGGACGCAATAGTACACTTGGAGCATACAGCGAGTACATAAAGGGCTTCAGGTAAATTCGGATCGCAAAGGAATCAACGAAGAATCGAGCACTCTCCGCATCTCCGGTCGAAAGTCAGGACCGGAAACCCGCGATCTCCGGGTTAACATCACTTCCGCTCAATAGAATCAGCACTTCTATAACCGAGCGGTCGCGGCAAGTAATCGCGGAGTAATCGCGGCAGCGAGTTTCGCGGCGGAAATGGTGGTGAGAGGCGTTTTCCGTTTCGCCCAAGCGCCGACCGGCGTTCCGGCTCCCGACGCGCCCTCACGCCACGGAGTTGCGCGCGCGGCAGACGTTTCGCTGTCGAGGCGGGAATCGCGGCGGGGCTGAACGCCAAGATCCCGGGCAGTTCAACCAGGTGGGCAAGCCAGTCGTTATCCTCGTCGGGGAACAGCTCAACCGCATATCCGTCGAAACGATCTCGCTCTCTTTGCTTAGCCATTGGATCCGCTGCTTTCTCCGGACTCGGATGCAGGGCGCTGGCCGCTGCGTGGCGCGCCCGGAGGGATTCGAACCCCCAACCCTCAGATCCGAAGTCTGATGCTCTATCCAGTTGAGCTACGGGCGCTTGGCTTGATGGACGCTCGAACTCGACGAGTCTAGGCATGCATCCCCGGACGCGCAACCAAACGTGGCTGCGTCAATCCCAGGCTGTTGACTCGCACCTGCGCGCATTCAAAGATATGACTGACCGGTCAGTATATGAACAGAACAAGCACAAATTCGGCTGGAATTCCCAATGGAAGACCGTTTCACGCTCACGACGAGCAAGCCGCCAAGCGCGAACGTATTCTGGCTGCCGCGCTGAGGCTCTTCGCACACGAACCCTATCAGGCAGTCACGATGGACCGCGTAGCGGAGGCCGCCGCGGTCGCCAAAGGGACGCTCTATCTCTATTTCCCGTCCAAGGACGCGCTCTACCTCGGCGTTTTGAGCGACGGACTAGACCGCGCATACAGCACCTATCAAAGCAACGTCGATCCGGGGCTGCCGGTGGTCGAGCGGCTGCGGCGTTCGATCGAGGTGATGGTGGAGTTTTACGATCAGCGGCGCGATTTTCTTCAGTTCTTCGCCACCGTGGAACCGAGGCTGGCCGAGGCGCGCAACCGGATTATCGAGGCATGGCGCGACCGCGGGTTCAATTTCTTCGCGTCGCTGGTCGAAGAAGGAATCCGCACCGGCGGGTTCACGCGGATCGATCCGCGGCTGGCGTCGTTGACCATCCACGGCGCGATTCGTTCGCTGTTGTTGTATTACGGCGCCGGCCGGCCGGTCTCTGAACTCAGCCGCGAGCTCGGCAACCTGATGCTCAGATCGCTCGGCGCAGACCCGTCGCAACAGTTCAAGCCGGAGCATCCACAATGATTCGAACGATCGTCCGCCGGGCCATTCAGCTGGCAATCCTGGCCGGTGTTGTCTTCGGCTTCTATTTATTCGGGCGCACGTACTTGTGGCCGCCCGAGGATCGCTCGGCGGTCGAGGCCGTGGGCATGATCGAGGCGCCTGAAGTGAACGTCACCAGCCGAATCGCCGGCCGTATCAAGCAACTCGATCTGCTCGAGGGTGACCGGGTGAAGAAGGGACAGGTGGTATGCCGGATCGAGGATATCGATCTCAGAAATCAGCTCGCCAAGTCGAAGGCCGATCTGGCTCATGCGATGGCCAACCTGGCGCAGGCGCGACGCGACCTGGTGCGCGACGAAGCACTCGCGAAGGAAAACGTGATCGCGGCCAAGGTTCGCGATGACGCCGTGACCAGCGTCGAGCAGGACGAGGCCGACGTGCTAAGCGCGCAGGCCAGCGCGAAGTTCTACGCCGATCAATTGGTGGACACCGAGATAAAGTCGCCGGTCGATGGCGTCGTGGTCAGCAAGGCGCTCGAAGTCGGCGAATGGGTGACGCCGGGCGTGCCGATTCTGACCGTCGATGACCTCTCGACGATCTGGGCGCGGGTCGATGTCGAAGAGACCGACCTTGGTTCGCTGTACATCGGCAAGTCGGCGCAGGTCGAATTGCCGACGACCCCGCCCCTGATTTTCAGCGGTCGAATCATGGCGATCGGCCAGGAAGGCCAGTTCGCAACCGAGCGCGATGTGCGGCGCGGGCGCCAGGATATTCGCACCTTCTACGTCAAGGTCCAGGTGTTGCAGGGCGAAGGCGACCTCAAACCCGGAATGACCGCGCAAGTCAGCTTTCCGAGAACCGATGGAACCAGAGTCACCAGCAATACAGACCAAAGACCTGACTAAGCGCTTCGGCGCTTTCACCGCGGTTGACAAGGTCAGCTTCGAGGTCCGCCGCGGCGAGGTGTTCGGGCTGCTCGGGCCCAACGGCGCCGGCAAGACGACGGTGGTGCGGATGCTGACCACGCTGCTGACGCCCAGCGGCGGCAGTGCAACCGTCGCGGGTTTCGATGTCGCGCGGTATCCGCGCCAGGTGCGCGAAAATATCGGCGTGATTCCGCAGGCGCTGACCTCGGATCTCGATCTCACCGGATGGGAGAACGTCGATATCTACGGCGAGTTCTTCGGTCTGTCGCGCCGCCAGCGCCGCGACCGCGGGCATCGGCTGCTCCATATGGTAGGGCTGAACGAACGCGCCAACGATCTGGTCGCGACCTACTCGGGCGGGATGCGGCGGCGGCTCGAGATTGCGCGCGGGTTGATTCATTCGCCCGAAGTGCTGTTCCTCGACGAGCCGACCATCGGACTTGACCCGCAAAGCCGGCGCGCGGTGTGGGACCTGCTGGAGACGCTGCGCAAGGAAAGCGAGATTACCATCTCGCTTACGACGCACTACATGGACGAAGCGGAGTCGCTGTGCGATCGGATCGCAATCGTCGATGGCGGCAAGATAATCGCGCTCGACACGCCGCTGGGACTCAAATCGATGGTGCCGGGATCGGACCGGATCGATCTGGTGGTCGAAAAAAATCCCGAAGCTATCGCCGAGCTGCTTGCACAGATGCCGTATCTGCGCGCGGTGAATCGCGATGGCGGCAACCGCCTGCAGCTTTCGGCCAACGACGGAGCGCACGCGATTCCGAAAATTCTCGTGGCGGTCGATGGAGCCGGCGGCCGGGTAACTTCAATCACCGTGCAGAAGCTCTCGCTCGAAGACGTCTTCATCCACTTCACCGGACGCACGCTCCGCGATGAGCCGGCCAAGAAGGTCAGCTTGTTGGTGGGAGCCGGAATGCCGCAGCACCGCTGAGGGGGGACGGCGATGTTTGGGCTGAAGTTCCTCGCAATCATGCGGCGCGATCTCAAGAAGCTGATGCGCAATCCGGTCACGCTGCTATCGGTCGTCCTGATGCCGATCGTCTATCTGGTGATAATCGGCAATTCATTTCAGGGCCAGCTCAAGCATCTGCCGATTGTCGTCGTCGATCAGGATCACGGACTCTACGCGCGCCGAATCGTCGAACAGTTGCTGGCGCTGCAGGCGGGACCGAAGACCGTGAATATCACCTTCGAGAACGACCCGGGCTACGCGATCGGCCAGGCCCGCGACGGGCTCTTCAAAGGCGTGGTGGTAATTCCGCCCGACTTCAGCCATGCGGTCGCCGAAGGCCGCATCGCGCAGATCGGACTGTTCACCGACAACGTCGATGCGATCAGCTCCGGAACGCTCGAAGCCGCGCTCGACCAGGCGGCGGCAACCGTGAAGGTTACCTTCGTCACCGCGCGCGAACCCAAGCTCAACGACATCTCACTGCGGCCCAACTGGCTATTCCCGTACGTGGACTACGATCGATCGCTCATCCCGGGCGTCATCGTAATGGCGATCTTCATGGGATCGCTGATGTCGGGCGTATTCAACTGGGTGATGGATCAATTTCTCGGCGTGACAGAGGGCTATCTGGTGACTCCCATTTCACGCTGGGACATCGCCGGCGGCATACTCGCCAGCGGCGTGGTCGTAACCAGCACCGCCGGTGTGCTGGTGTTGTTTTTGGGCCTGTTGATCACGCGCGGGCGAATCCTTGGCGGACCCGTAGCGCTGGCGATGCTGGTGGGAATAATCATCATCAGCGCGACCGGACTGCTGGCGATGACGTTTGCGCTGCTGGGACGCGCGGGCCATCCGCGGCTGGTCGGGACCTTCGCGGGATTCCTGAACGTGATCCTGTTCTTTCCGAGCGGCGCGATCTATCCGGTTGAAAGTTTTCCGCCCTGGCTGCGGGCCTTCGCGCGCTTCAATCCCGAGACCCATTCGGTGAGCGCAATCAAACAGATTCTCTTCAAGGGCGCGGACTTCACCGCCGTCAGCGGCGACATCGCGTTCCTGCTGGTGTTCATGGTGCTGATGCTGGTGGTCGCCAGCATGTCGTTCAAACGCACGCTGTGATTTGCCGGCGGCTCCTCAGCGGGCGAGCGCTTCGCCGATCACGCGCCGAAGCTCGGCTATCGAAACGGGCTTCAGCAGCGAGACTTTCGCGCCGGCCGCCAGCGCCGCTTCGTGAAGTCCGGGCGTGTTGTGTCCCGACATCACGATGATCGGCGCGACCGGCAACTTCGCGTGTACGCGGCGGACGATCTCGACGCCGCTGTTGTCGGGCAGGCTCAAGTCCGTGAGCACCAGGTCGGGCGATTCGGCGTCGATCATCTCAATTGCCTGGTTCGCGTCGAATGCGCCGACGCATCGGTAGCCCAAGCGCTCTAGCAGCCGGATGTATGCGTCCACCAGGTCGCGTTCGTCGTCCACGATCAGAATTTTCGCTGGCGTAGTCATAGGCGTGGAAAAAAACCGGTTAGCGGTCCGACTGGTTGCTTCGCGCGGCGGCCGGGCCTTGCGCCGGCGCCGGCAGCGGTTCATCTCGCGCGGGAGGGGGCGGCGCCAGGTCCGGGGCTGACGATTCGCCAATCGTCGGCAGCGTTATCGTGAAGGTGGCGCCTTTGCCCGCCACCGATTCAACCGCGATACTGCCGCCGTGTTCCTGCACGATCCGCTGGCTCAACCACAGGCCCAGGCCGGTCCCCTTGGGTTTGGTGGTGAAGAACGGCCGAAACAGTTTCCCCAGCGCGTCGCTCTTGATTCCCGAGCCGTCGTCCGAGACCGACAACCGAAGATGACCGGCGCGCCCCGGAGCCGGCGCAGTCTCGATGCGTATCAGGCGCGCGCCCGCGTCGCGTGCATTCAGTATAAGGTTGATCAGCACCTGCTCCAGAGCGGTCGGCTCGGCCATCACCTCCGGCAGCGAGCGATCGAGGTTCGTTTCATATCGGAGCATCGCCGCCCCTGGCTTCTCCCCAACTATCAGCATCACCTCTTCGACCGCCACGTTCATGTCCATCGCATAACGCACGCCGGGGCGCTGACGCGCGACCGAAAGCATGCTGTGCGAAATGCGGCTGGCGCGTTCGATGTTCTTTTGCAGGACCAGCAGGTCGTCGCGGGCCTGGGCGCTGAGATCCTGGTCCGACGCCAGCATCAGCTCGATTCGCGCCGCCATCACGGCCAACGGGTTGTTCAATTCGTGCGCGACTCCTGCCGCCACCGCCGCCAGCGCATCCACTGTTTCATTGCGGCGCGCCTCGCGCTCCATCGCACGGCGCTCGCTGATGTCCGTGACGAACGCGATCACCAGCTTGCCGCGACGCGTATGAACCACGTTGAGGCTGATCTCGGCGGGAAATTCGCTGCCGTCTTTTCGGCGTACCGCAACCTCCATCCCGCGGCCCATCATGCGGGATTTTGGCGCCTTAAAAAATCCGCCGCGATGCGCCTCGTGGCGATAGTGGAAGCGTTGCGGCACCAGGACTTCTATCGGCTGACCGACGAGTTCCTCTTCGTCGTAACCAAACAGCGCCTGCCCGCGCGGATTCAACTGAGAAATCATCCCGGCGCTATCCACCGAAACGATTCCCTCGACCGCCGATTCGAAGTAGCCGCGCGCACGCACGAGCGCTTCCTCTTGCGCCACATCCGAGATCCGAATCCTCTTGGTGTAGTGGGATACCACTAGGTAAACCAGCAGCGTGTTCACGCATACGTTAAGCGCCCACGTATGCGACGGTATCAGCGATAGCACCCGAACGCAGATCACCAGCCAGATGAAACAGCCGAGCACGTAGAAAAGCGCGAGCCCTATCGGGTGGCCGCGGTCAGTCGAAAGACGGTTCAATGCGCATTCTCCGCCGGATTGTTCGAGCCGTCATTGCGAGCCATCAGACCGGTTACTGTAGTCTTCCGGCAGGCGTTAAGGTAGCGGGTCCTCCTCTGTCATATATTCACCTTCGATCCGTACCTGGCCACATCCGCGCCGTCTTCATCCAACGATCAAATCGCCAGGAATCGCCCGCGCGCGACCGTCCGCGCTACTGTCAAGTGCTCGTTGCGAGCCGGGGCGGAGGGAACCGATGCGGTCCCTTCGGCCGGTCCTCCCGCCGCGCGCTCGCGCCGGCTTCCTCGCGAATCGGGTTGCCAATAGGAGTGGTGATACACGCCACGCTGGATACCGCGCCGTGGCCGTCACGCACCGGGAGAATCGTCATCGCGACCGCGATTTCGGCGCCGTCGGCGCGGACCTGAAGGGTTGGAAATCGCGGCACGATTTCCCCGGCGAACGCCCGCTCATGAAGCCGCCGGATTTCGTCGCGCCGCGCAGCCGGCAGCAGAATCTCGTTAGTGCGGCCGACGATCTCGGTGTCTTCATATCCGTATATCTGACGCGCTGCCGCGTTAGTCGCCGTGATTATCCCGGCGGCGTCCACGCTGTGAATTCCCTCAGGAAGCGAATTGACGATCATCGCCATCAGTTCGTGGAAATCTTCGCGCCGCTTGCTCTCCATCGCCGCTGCCACCGCAGCCACGAGATCATCAAAGCCCTCGGGCTTGAGCAGATAGCGATACAAACCGTACTTGAACGCGCTCGCCACCACCTCTTCGCCGCCGTTGCCGGTCAGCATGATTACCCGGGTCCGCGGCCATCGCTCTCGCACCCGCTGGAGGACCGACAGCCCGTCAATCCAACCCAGCCAATAGTCCGTGATCACGATATCGCAGCCGTCGCGCTTGAGGTGCTCATTGAACTCAAGCGGACCGTCGGCGGCCAATATCCGCGCGCTCGGGAACGCCCGCCGGAGCCTGGCCTGGATCAGCATCCGATCCGTCGGAGTGTCTTCTACGACCAACAAGTCCATTCGAAAAAAATCCTCGCGCCTGAGCATCGCGCTATTCCATGTCATAGCAGAGCAATCACTATGCCGACCGGGATGGATTTCGTGACGGTTGAGAATACGCACGAGATGGCTGGAAATTGGGAGCGAAGGGCAGCGGAAAGTGCCACATCGTCAATCAATTGTTCTGCAAGTGACGCAGATGCGTCCCACGATGAGACGCTATCGAGCCTCCCCGACATCTGCCCTAATTTCCCGCGATTTTACCGGATTTTCTCGCACGCCTCCGAAATTGCCTCGCCCGAGCCAGGATGATGCCCTCCGGGGAACTTCAGGCGCCTTCTATCCAAGATAGGTTTGCTTGAGAGAATCCAAAGTCTTGTGGAACTGCTCGTGCCTGCCTGCGCCGATGCGCTCGATTTCGAGCCGCGCGAATTGCTCCAGCAGCCGCCGCTGGTTGTCGGCCGACAGGCGCGCGTCGGCCATCGGAAACAGGACGTTGTTTTCCTTGAAGATGTGCGCATTCAAAAACGCGCTGTACTCTCGCGCGCTCGCAATCACCACGGCCGCGGCCGCGCGATCGCCCGCGCGGTGCTTTTGCCACGCGCCAGCCATTTGCCGGATGAGGGCGCGGCCGTGCTCATGCTCGCTCAACATCACGCCGATCGGCCCGCCGGCCTTGGGGATGCCGGCCGCTTCGAGGGCGGGAAAGAGAAATTGCTCCTCCTTGCCATGGTGGCATTGGTCGGCGAAGACCTGGATGAACTCCAGCACCTGGCCGAAATGCTCCGGATTGATCTGCTCGCCGTTGGCAAGCCGCTGGCATAATTTATCGAGAATCGAGAGGACCAGGGTTATCGCTTCGTGCTCGTGGCGCAATTGCTCGGTCGCTGTCATGTGCGTTCTCCTTGTCCGGGCGATGTAGCTGGCGGTCGTCTCAAGCGGAATTTTCTTGAATCCTGATTCAGAGTCCCACCAACGCCAAGCGGCATGCAAACGCGCGGCGCCTCCGGCGCAGAATCGGACCGTTGGATGCCCTGCAAAGCCTATGAACCCAAATCCGGGCTCAAACTTTGCAGCTGCAACCCGCGTGTCTCGCTGTCACTCTATTTCCCTCCAAAAAGTCGGTTATTCAAATCCTTGATCCTGAATTTCCATTTTGAAACCAATTCAGAGAAAAAACTTGTTCGCCGAGGCTGCTGGATTCTCTCCGGCCCGTTCCCCTTCCGGTCAAGATAAGTTTGTTTGAGAAAATCCAAAGTCTGGTGGAACTGCTCGTGCCTGCCTGCTCCGATTTGCTCGATTTCGAGCCGCTCGAATTGCTCCAGCAGGCGGCGCTGGCTATCGGCCGACAGGCGCGCCTCGGCCATCGGAAACAGGACATCGTTTTCCTTGGAGATGTGGGCATGCAAAAATGCGCTGTAAGCTCTCGCGCTCTTAATCACCGCGGCCGCGGCCGTGAGATCGCCCGAGCGGTGCTTTTGCCACGCGGCGGCCAGTTGCCGCATGAGGATGCGGGAGTGCTCATGCTCGTTCATCACGTCGAGCATCCGGTCGGCGTTGGGGATGCCGGCCGCTTCGACGGCGGGAAAGAAAAATTCCTCCTCCTTGCCATGGTGGGATCGGTCGCCGAAGATCTGGATGAACTCCAGCACTTGGCCGAAATGCTCCGGATTGACCTCTTCGCCGTCGGCAAGCCGCTGGCATAGTTTCTCGATAATCGAGAGGGCCAGCGTTATCGCTTCGTGCTCGTGGCGCAGTTGCTCGGTCGCGGTCATCTGCGTTCTCTTTTTCTGGGCGATCTAGCTGATGGCCGCCTTAAGCAGAATTTAGATCTCGAATCCTGCTTGAGATTCCCACCAACACCGGGCAGCTTGCAAACGCGCCGCGCCTCCGGCGCATTTGCAAACTGCGTATCCCGTTGGCAGCCTGAATCAGTTTCTAACGGAGGCGCGGCGCAACCTATGGGAAGGACGAAATCGAAGATTCGCTCGGTAGCCGTGGCGGTAATTTCCGCGCTGGCTGCCGCGACCTTCGCGACTTCCGCCAGAGCGGCGATCGGCTTGGTCAAAATTTTGGGTAATCATCCCGCCGAGGCAGCCGAGCTCGCGGGTCAGGGGTCGGTCGCTTCGGATCGTCAGCTCGGCATGCAGCTTACGCTCGCGCTGCATAACCGCGCCGATCTCGATCGCCTGCTGGCCGCGCAGCAGGACCCGTCATCGCCGCAGTATCACCATTGGATCTCCACCGCGGAGTTCGATGCGCGTTTCGGCCCGACCGGCGCTGACGTTCAGAAGGTATCGAGCTGGCTGGCGCAGAGCGGATTCACCGTTGATTCGGCCAGCACGCGAACCCGCACGATCAAGTTTCACGCTACTGCTGCTGTCGCGCAGAGAAAATTCGCGGTGAGCATCGCGGCCAGCCCGGATGGAAAATATTTCGCCAATCTCGAAGATCCCGCGCTGCCGGCGGACATCGCGCCGCTCGTCGCCAACATCCGCGGGCTCTCGAACATGCATGCCTCGCTTGCCTCGGTGAACATCTCGGAGCTCAAGCCGCCCAACGCGGCCGCGTCGCCTGAGGTCAAGTTTGGCAAGCTCAAGCGCTTCGGTCCCAACGATCTCTACATCTTTTATGACGAGACGCCCCTGCTGAACGATAGCGTCGATGGCGCCGGCGCCGACTGCATCGCGATACTTGAGGATTCGGACTTCGACTCGGGGTCCGTGGCGCAATTCAATAGTCAATTTGGGCTGCCGTCCCTGTCACTTTCCACTGTGTATGCCGATGGATCGTCCCCGGGAGAGAATCCTAATAGTCCTGATTACATCGAAGCGGAGCTCGACGCCCAGTATGGTCACGCGGCGGCGCCCGGCGCGCCGATGATCGCCTACGTCGGAAACGGAATCGTCGCCGAGTCCGAAGGAAGCGACCCTATAATCGACGCGCTTTCGCGTGCGGTGTCTGACAATTCCTGCGGCGTCATCAGTGTCAGTTTCAGCCTGTGCGGCGCCGAGGCATCGCTGTTCACCGGTACGATCGATCCGCTATTGGCCGAGGCCGCGTCGCATAACGTGGGCGTGTACGTCTCATCGGGCGATGAAGGCTCCCAGGCAATCGTCTTCTCCGCCCAAGCCGGCGGATGCGTGTTTGCGAAAGAGCGCGGAGTCAATGAGCTCGCGGGCGATCCGTATGCCACCGGGGTCGGAGGGACCGCCTTCAGTCCCAAATACTCCAAGAGCGGCGCCGACCTTGGCCAGGTCAAGGAACACGTCTGGCACGATCGCACGGGAGCCAGCGGCGGCGGCCAAAGCGCGATATTTCCCAAGCCGTCGTTCCAATCCGGCGTGATTCCCGCGGACTTGAATCGCGATGTCCCCGACATTTCGCTGGCGGCCAGTCCGCTCAAGCCCGGCTTTTTCATCTACCTGGGCGGAGAACTCAAATGCTGCATCGGTGGCACCAGCCTTAGCACTCCGTACTGGGCCGGAATCGGAGAGCTGGTCGCTCAGCAGGCTGGTGCTGCGCGAACCGGGAATATCAATACGAGACTCTACACTCTGGGTGCGCTCGCAAACCCCACAGTGTCGGGACTTTGCGACGTCACCAAGGGCTCAAACGGCTTCCATGGCGTGGCGGGATTCAAGGCAACCAAGGGTTACGACAAATCGACCGGATGGGGCACGCCGGACATCGCGGTCCTGGTGCCGGCGCTGGCGGGTCCCTAGCACGAGGCGCCTGCGCGCCGCTCGGCATTTATCCGCCTTTTAACATTGGGTGCAGGGGTGGTCACCCCTGGCCGTTGGCACGGCTGGCCAGTATTAAGAGGCCGCGCTGTCTAGTCTGCGAGCGCAATCGGGGTCGAGGCGATCAAGAAATAGCTATTGCGAAGCAGGTTCAGTCGAGGCGATATTGGCGGCAAATGTTAATCGTTCTGGCTAATAGTTCGGTGGCGAATTATCCGCGCGGCGGCGGCGTCTGGTCCTGGATGCTGCAATATCCGCTTGGGTTGCGCGCGCTGGGTCATGATGTTTTCTGGATCGAGTTGCTGAAGTCATGCGGCAATCCCGCGCGGGACGGGGAGATCGCCAATGACTTCTTCGCCCGCATCGCAGCTTACGGTCTGGCGCAGCAATCCGCGGTTCTGGTGTTCGAGGATCTTGATACGCAGGACATCAGTCGCGCGCAGGTTTATGGCCGGCCGCTTCGAGCAATCCTCGATATAGTGGATGGTGCGGACCTGTTATGGAACATAGCCTGCTCAATCCGGCAGCCGCTGCTGGCGAAGTTCGCCCGTCGCGTGCTGATCGATGTGGACCCCGGGCATCTGCAAATTTCGGCGACGCAGTTCGAGATGGGCGTTAGCGATCATCATGTTCATTTTAGCGTCGGCGCCAAGCTGTCCGATCCCGATTGCGAGGCGCCGACGCTGGGTCTGAGGTGGCGTCCGTTTTTACCGTTCGTGTACATTCCGATGTGGGAAGCGGCGCCCGACCCGGGGCCCGAGGCGCCATTCTCTTCGATCACGCAATGGACGTGGGAAGAACTTTTGTACCATGGGCGCGTGCTAAGCGTGTCCAAACGCGCGGCTTACCTGCGCTATGTAGATCTTCCGGCGCACAGCGGACGCGCGTTCGAGCTCGCCGCATTCATAGGCGATAAAGATCCGTCGAATGATCGCGAGGCGCTGCGCAACGGCGGGTGGCGCGTCGTCGATCCACACAAGGTCGCCAGCACCCCGGAGACTTATCGCGGCTATATCCGCGCCTCGCGCGCCGAGATTTCGTGTCCCAAGCCGATCTTCCGCGAATTGAACACCGGATGGTTCAGCGATCGCAGCGTCTCCTACATGGCGCTGGGCCGCCCGGTAGTGGCCGAAGATACCGGGTTTGGCGATGCGGTGCCGACGGGGCGCGGCGTTGTGAAGTTCCGCGACAGGGAAGAAGCCCAGGCCGCCGTCGCCGAGATCGACCGCGACTACCATCGTCACAGCCGCTGGGCTCGCGAACTGGCCTGCGATCTCTTCAACTCCGACCGCCAACTCAAGGCGATGCTCTCCGCCTGTTAGCGGGACGGACGGCTTGAACCCAGATGATTTTTCAGATACCCAAATTTGCGGTTAACGCGCTGACTGCCCGGCAGTTGGAGCAAGGGGAGTGAAGATGAACATCAATATTTTTCGCTGGCACCGGTCCATCGCGGCCGTTGCTCTTCTCATGCTGACTTGCGGCACGCCGTTGCAGGCATGGTGCGGGAACTCGAACCTATGGGTGACGTTCGAATCTGGCGGCGGTATCGAGTCATACACATCAGGACAACTCAAGAAGAGCGGGATGCCATCGCCAGTTCAGCTGAGCACGTTCCCATTCGTGTTAGGTCTTGCTTTTGACAAGTCTAATAACCTCTGGGCTGATGTCGGCCATTTCGAGGTGGTGCGATTCACCCGTAAGCAACTCAAGGACCTGAAACACGATCCAAACCCAACCCCCGGGGTGATCATCACATCGCAGTCCTCGTTGAACAATATCATTGGCTGCAACTTCGACCGGAAGGGCAACCTGTGGGTGGTGGATGTCGGAAACGACTCTCTCAATGAGCTGACAAAAGCACAGTTGGCCGCAGGCAGTGGAGACATCACGCCTGCCATAATCATCACTCTCTCGGGTCTGCAAAATCCGAACTTTGTGACGTTCGATAAAACTGGGAATGCATGGGTTGATGATGAGGGAAATGCCGAGATCGCCGAGTTCTCCGCCAGCCAACTCACGAGCAGCGGTACGAAGACGCCAGCAGTCTTGCTGTCCGACGATGGCAGCGGCACGAGCCTCTCGGATCCGGGAGAAATCGTGTTCGATAAGAAGGGCAACCTTTGGGTCCCCAACTATGACTCGGACACAGTCGTGAAGTATGCCAAGGATCAGCTGGCCCACTCTGGCAACCCCGCGCCGACGGTGAAGTTGAGCAGTGCCGTCTTTGATGGGCCATGGGGAGCGGCATTCGACGGCAAAGGCGATCTGGTGGTGATGAACATCAATGACGGAACGATTGCGAAGTTCACGGCCAAGCAGTTGAAGGTGAGCGGTGCGCCTATTCCCAAAGTCGCCGTGACGGGAACCGAAACCAATAACTATCAGATCACCTTCGGACCTGCTTCATAGCGCCGTCGCAGCCGTCGTCAGCGCGCTTAGCTGCGTTCAGCAGTCCGGCGGCCTGGCAGGAAAAGGCTGTGAAATTAGTGTCTCAACAACCTGCTAACCGAGCGCAAATGGCGCGCCTACGGCTTGGCGGTGCGATGATGCTCTGCGGCGTGCGCGCCGATCAGGACAGGAGCGCTGTCTGATCCCTGCACCACCACGACGCATCGCTTGGGGTCGGTGAGATCCTCGGGCGAGAGTCCGACCTTGTCGGCCAGGTTGGTCGCGATGATGACGAGGCCGCCGGGCGTCTGACGCGCGAGCTGAGCCGCGGTCGGCGCGCTGAGCACGTCGGTATGCAGCCGGCGTCCGAGCGCGTGGCCGGCGTCGCGAATCAGATCGAGCAGCTCGGTGTCCTCCGCGGTCCCATCCTCGGGCACCAGCACCGCGTGCAAGCCGGACTTCTTGCGCAGCGCCACTCGCAAGGCGAGGTCGAGCGCCGCGCGCCCGTGGGTTCCCCGATCCACTACCGCAAACACCCGGTCCAGCGGCCGCTCGCCGCCGTGAATCACGACCGCGACGTGAACCGGCAACTCGCGCGCCTTGTCCAGAATTTCGCGGACCACGCCGCCCATGAAGTCGGAACCGAAGACCGCGCGATGCGATCCCAGCAGCAGCCATCCGATTTGCGGCTCTTTGGCGAACGCCAGGATGTCCGCCGCGGGATTGGTGGTCCAGACTGCCTGCGGCGTAATGATGCTGCCGCGCTCGAGCGCGAGATCC
This sequence comes from uncultured delta proteobacterium, assembly GCA_963743865.1. Lineage (GTDB taxonomy): Bacteria > Desulfobacterota > Binatia > Binatales > Binataceae > Binatus. The sequence goes on along the minus strand of CAVURG010000006.1, from coordinate 984,810 downwards.
AGCGCCGCCGCCAGCGCGGGAGAGCGGGGCGGCACGCGCTGGTCGGCCTCGCGCAGTCCCGATCGCACTCCGCCCGGCGGAGTTTTCACCAGGGCGAGCACGCGCGGCGGCGGTGCGTCGTGCGGTGTCGCCGCCAGTGCGAGTTCGACCAGAACGGCCACGCCTTCAGGGTTCGACACCGGCACCAGAATCGCGCTGTGCTCCGTTCTGGCCAGTATCGGGCGCGCGGGCGGCTGCGATGGCCGCGGCGCGGGATGCGGTGCGGCGTGCGGCGCGGCGTACGGTGCGGGATGCGGCGCGCGAATCGGAGCTTGCGGCGCGACCATCGGCTCGGGCGAAAACGTGCCGAGTTCCGGAAACGGCTCAACCTCGGGAATTTGATGGCGCGTGATCAGATGCAGAATCGGCGTGGTCGCAAAGGTGGTGACCAGGGCCATGATCACCAGCATCGCGAACAGGGTCGGCGAGATGACGTTCATCTCCAGCCCGATATTCAGCACGATCAGTTCCATCAGGCCGCGCGTGTTCATCAGCACGCCGAGCGCCGACGAGTCGCGCCAGTTGAGTCCGGTGATTCGCGCCGCCACGACGCTGCCGCCAAACTTGCCCGCCGACGCGACGACGACGATCAGCGCGCACATCATCCATTGCTCGTATCCGCTGACCAGCCCGATCTGCGTGCGCAGTCCCGTGTAGGCGAAAAATGCCGGCAGCAACAGCACGATCACGATGTCTTCGAGGCGGTCGGTCAGCTCGCGCGCCATCCCGCTGTCGTGCGGAATCACGGCCCCGAGCGCGAACGCGCCGAACACCGCGTGGATGCCGATCAATTCGGTGGCTGACGCGGAGATCAGCAGCGCGACGAATATCGCCGCCATCACGCCCTGCGTCAGCCGCCCGCGATTTCCATACACCAGCGACAGCCGGACCATCGTGGGCCGCACCACGACGATCATCAGCGCAATAAACCCGAGCGCCATCGCGACCGTCGTCACCGCGCCCGCCGCCTGTGCTCGCGCCACGCTGACCACGAAGGCGAGCATGCACCACGCGGTCACGTCGTCCACGGCGGCGCAGGTCAGCGCGATCGCACCCATGCGGGTTTTGTGAATCCTGCGATCGGTCAATATTCTCGCCAGCACCGGAAACGCCGTCACCGACATCGAAACGCCCAGAAACAGCGAGAAGCAGGTGAACGGCACGTCGCTGGTCGACAGCTTTGGATAAAGGTAAAGCGCGATCGTCGCGCCGAGCAGGAATGGCGCCACGATGCTCGCGTGGGAGATCGCAACTGTTGTATGGCCGCGTTTGCGAAGCAGCGCGGGATCGAGCTCGAGCCCGACCAGGAACATGTAAAGGATGACGCCGACCTGCGCGATTATATTGAGAAACGGCCCCACCGTCAGCCGGGAAGAGATATCCTTCCGCGCCCGGCGCGAGGCGCCCGAGCAGCGAAGGACCGAGCACGATCCCGGCGAGAATTTCGCCGACCACCTGTGGCTGATGAGCGCTGCGGAAGATCGAACCCATCGCGCGCGCGGTCGCGATTACCACCACCAGCGCGAGCAGCACGTGCAGCAGGTCGCCTCCCTTCGCACGCGACGCGGCCGAGCCGAAGATCGCGCTCCCGCTTGCCAGCGGCGCGCCCAGCGTGTCGCCGTATGAGCGAATCCACAAATACAGCAGCACCAGGCCGCCGATCATCAGTCCGTATGCAGCGACGGCACGCGTGCCTGCTGTGGTAATTCGCGGCTGCCCTTCAGCCATCGCTGCAATTCTACCAGAGCGCCGGCTTGATGCGCAGCGCCGGGGAAAGTGGGATTGAGCCGGGCGACGATCGCCTAGCGGGGATCGGCGGGCGGCTTCCTTCTGCGCGCGGGCGCCTTTTTCGGCGGCTTTGTCGATTCGCGCGCCGGGCCGCATCTCCATTGGTGAAACTGAAGCGGCCAACGCGGCCGGCTTGCGCCGCCGGCGAATCGCAGAGATGGTCGCCGCGATTTCGACTGCCTCCGACGGCGCCGCGCTATCTCCGCTGCCATAGTTGACGAGATCGCTCAATGACAGGATTCCGACCAACCGGCCGCGGGAATCGGCCACGGGGATACGGTGAATCTCATGGGTACGCATCAGGCGATGGGCGGTCTCCAGATCGTCGCCGCGCGCACATGAAATCACCCGCGGCGACATCACGCGCTCGACGGGTATCGCCTCGAGCGGCAGACCTTGCGTGTATGCGGCCATGCAGATGTCGCGATCGGTGACTATTCCCGCGAGCCTGCCGTGCCCATCGACGACTGGCGCGCATCCGCAATCGTGATCCCACATTATCCGAGCCGCCGCATTCAACGAGTCATGAATCGTGCACGCTCGTACGTCGCGGGTCATCAAGTCAGTGACTTTCACTGAGTTCCACTCCTTACAACGGGGTTTGCCCGGCGATTCATTTCCAGCTGGAAAATGGTTTGATCGACAGGTTTGAATTGAAATAGCGCGGATCGCCGCTCACTTCGCGGTCGACCCAGTCGGGAAGTTCAACTTGCTCCCTGGCGTCCTTGAGTTCGACTTCGGCGACCGTCAGTCCACGATTGGCGCCGGCGAATTCATCGACCTCCCAGGTATGGCCCTTGAACACGATTCGGTAGCGCGTCTTTTCGATTGGCGGATGCGCGCACAAGTTGTCCAGAATCTCGTTCGCATCGCCAAGCGGAATCTCGTACTCGTATTCGTCGCGGGTGATGCCCGACGTGGCTCCCTTGATCGTCACATAGCCGCGGTCCCCGTAGCGTGCGCACGCGCACCGAGCATTGCGCCGACGCGGACAGGTATCCCTGGCGAATGACGAGGCCGGCCCCAAGATCGCTCCATTTGCGCGGATGAGTCAGGAATTTCCGTTCGATTTCCTTCGCCATGCCAATTCACAATCGCCGAGGATCGCCTCACCAGCATAGCGTATGTTTGCAATGAGAGTTCAGGCCTGGTCGCGCAATCGCGGCCAGCCGATCTCGAAACGGGCTAAAATGATTTTGCCAAATGCGGAATTCGAATTTTGCCGGCGGATCGCTCATCGTCGTCGCAGCCGCACAACATCGCAGCCGCGCATCACAATAGCACCACCGCCGGGGCGCGCAGAAAAATCACGCGGCGATCCATTTTCAGTTTCTCAGCTATTTAACTGCCGGCGCGCTCTCTCATTCCTGCCCCTCGGGCATATGAACCGGGATCGCCGCCGGCCGATCGTTTGCGCGATGAGCGCCCGGCGCGCACCACTTGCCTTCGGCCCACCGAGCGCATCTGCTTGGTCGGCAGATCATTGACGCTCAGCAATCCGAGCCGTTCGCGCAATGACGCGGGCTCGATTCCCAGCACGTCGCATACGTATTCAAAGGAAAACGGACTGTGGATTCCGGCTTCCGCATGGAACCATCGCTGAACCTCGTCGAATTGCTCGCGGTCGCATCGCCGCGACGAGTTCACCGTCTTCACGTAGCATCGGACCGCGTCTTCCAGCACCGCGAAAACCAGCCGCGTCTCGCCGTCGAGCGTCGATCTGCGCCGGGTCAGATCGAAAAACTGAACCGGCACCAGAAAATCCGGCTCGAAGCGTGCGCTCAGCCACGGATCTGGTCCGGCGCACTCGTCGATAACCCGGTTCTGATTCGAAGGTCCGTGCTGAACCTGTTCTGAAGCAGATGCGTACATGCTAATTGGACCTCCTCTGAGCCGAAGCGGAATTGCTGACTGGAGAGCATGGCCTGTGCCAGCCGATCAACAGCTGCTAAAATCAAAATCAGTAAGGAATTTGGAGATTTTCCGATGACGGCGACGCCCGGTGCTGCTCAATTATTAGGCAGCACTGCTATTGCCGCTGTGCAATGAGATCCCGGCCGGGTGCGGGTTCAATCGTATCCGAGGCTCTCGCACGCCGCGCGCGATCCGGTTAGAATGCCGCCCTCCGGGAGCGGCAACGCCCGGTGACGCAACCAATCGGGAGTAATTTCCGTATAGGGAACGACTGGACTCGAATGGTGCTCAACAAGACTATTGAGTTCGCCTGTTTTTCCTACAGTGGCGCGAGGCACGATCAATGCTCATATTGAAAACAGGGATCGATGAGCGCGAACGGTCCTTATTTATGAAGACTCGACCTAAAACCCGCCCTACGAAGACTCGTAAGAGGCAGAAGACCAGGATGGAAGCCGCAGTTAACACCGGCGGACGGCGGATCGACGCGCTCAAGCGCCTGCTCGCCAAAGAGCGCGCCGAAACGCTGGTCCGGGTGAAGGAATTGATGCGCGAACAGGCCCGCAATGGCGGGCAGCCGCCAGCCGACGAGATGGACGTGGCGAGATCGCTGTCCGAAGTCGATACCCATGCGGCGCTGTTCGACCGCGCGCGGGAGCGCCTGAGCGCGATCGACGCGGCAATCGCCAGGCTTGGAGCGGGAGTCTATGGAACCTGCGCGCGATGCGGCGATGACATCCCGTTGGCGCGGCTCCAGGTCATCCCGTTCGCGCAATATTGCGTCGATTGCCAGAACGAAGCGAACACCGAAGCTCGCAGCGGTCAAGGTGGATTGGCCAAACCGTTCGCCGTCCGATGGTCCGGGACCGAGGAAATCAGCAGCGCCGATGACTCGGAAGAACACGTCGAACCGGCACGCTCCACCGACGACGACGTGCAAATTGACAGCGCGTTCGGCCCCGACGAGGACGAACTCGAAGCGACCGGAGTCGAGAAACGCCGCCGAGGACGTCCGCCGAAGGCAAAGAAGGCGGCGGTTCAGAAGAAGATGCGGTAGCAGGGGTGACCCCTGCACCCAGTATTAGGGCCGTGCTCCGTTGTCGCGCGTGGCAGGGTTGAGCCCTGCACCCAATATTAAGGCCGCCCGCCGATGGCGGGCGGTCGTTGGCACGACGGGCCAGTATTAATTCACTGCGCTGCCGTCGCCACGGCAAAGATGCGGCCCTGACGGCCTGTTAGAACTTTTTTGTGTCATCCTGAGCGCAGCGAAGGAACCCGCGCGCGCCAGCGCGTGTCTGGCCAACGCCGAACGCCGGAGTGTTCGTCGAGATTCTTCGCTACAGCAGCTTTCGCTCAGGATGACACGAGGGGGCGCGCGCTCTTCTCTTGTGTCATCCCGACCGAAGCGCAGCGACCCCGGCTCTTACCTCGCTCCCGCGCAGCGAACAGCGTGAAGGCCGGACTGCTTGCGGCAATCACCCCGCCGCATAGCCGGCTGGTTCGTCAGCAAAGGCCGTCAGGCCTATGTCGAAGGAGGTTGACGACCCGTTAGCCGATTAGCAGAGCTTGAATCGCGCGGGCAAACGTATTAGGAGCAGACTTAGCTATGGATAATCTTGAAACTTTCCGCAAAGAGACGCGCGCATGGCTGGAGGCGAATTGTCCTCCCGAGATGCGACGCCCGGTGCAGGGCGAAGAAGACGCTTGCTGGGGCGGCAGGCATCCGGTTTTCCAATCCGACGGGCAGCGCTTGTGGCTCGAGCGCATGGCGGCCAAGGGTTGGACGGTGCCGGAATGGCCGCGCGAGTATGGCGGTGGCGGCCTCTCGCGCGACGAGGCCAAAATTCTGCACCAGGAAATGCGCGCGCTCAACTGCCGCACGCCGCTGACCAGCTTCGGCATCTCGATGCTCGGACCGGCGCTGCTCAAATATGGTTCCGAAGAGCAGAAGCGCGAGCATATGCCCAAGATTGTTCGAGGCGAGATTCGATGGTGCCAGGGCTATTCCGAGCCCGGTGCGGGTTCCGACCTGGCGTCGCTGCAAGCCCGCGCGGAAGACAAGGGCGACCAGTTCCTCATCAACGGCTCGAAGATCTGGACCACCTACGCAAACAAGGCGGATTGGATTTTCTGCCTGGTGCGCACCGACCCCAACGCGCCCAAGCACGAGGGCATCAGCTTTTTGCTGTTCGACATGGAAAGCCCCGGCATATCGACCAAGCCGATCGTTCTGATCTCTGGCTTCTCACCGTTTTGCGAGACTTTTTTCGACGACGTGCTCGTGCCGAAGGCGAACCTCGTCGGCAAGCTCAACAAGGGATGGGATGTCGCGAAGTACCTGCTGACTCATGAGCGCGACATGATCGGCGGCATGGGCAGCACCGGAGATAACCGCTCGCTCGGACAGATTGCGGGCGAGACGCTTGGCACCGACCACGGCATGCTCGCGGACACCGTGCTGCGCGGACAGATCGCGGCCTACGAGATCGACGCGCTCTCCTTCCGCCTCACGATGGAGCGGGTCGGCGACATGGCCAAGGTGGGCCAGGCTCATCCCGCGGTATCGTCGTTGCTGAAATACTACGGCACCGAACTCAACAAGCGGCGGATGGAATTGGTGATGTCGGCGGGCGGCCTGGACGCGCTGGAATGGGAAGGCGAGCGCTCGCATGAAGGCCGCACCGCGCGCGCGTGGCTGCGTTCCAAGGGCAACTCGATCGAGGGCGGGACCAGCGAGATTCAGCTCAACATCATCGCCAAACGGATACTGGGCTTGCCCGGTGCCTAGAGGGCCGGCGAATCACCGGACTGGGCCGCTACCGCATCGATCGCGACGGGGTCTAATCACATGGCGCTAGTTCTCAACGACGAACAAACGATGCTGCGCGACAATGCGCGCGGCTTCCTCGGCAAAAATGCGCCCGTCGCCCATCTGCGCGCGCTGCGCGACAAGCGCGACGCAGACGGATTCTCGCGCGCGCTTTGGAAGGACTTCGTCGAGATGGGGTGGGCAGGGATTCTCGTCCCTCAAGAGTACGGCGGCCTGGGACTTGGATACGTCGAGGCCGGGGTAGTAATGGAAGAATTGGGGCGCACGCTCACGCCCTCGCCGTTTCTTTCGACCGCGGTTCTGGCCGCAACGGCGATCGCTCGAGCCGGCACTGACCAGCAGAAAAAAAATTACCTGTCGCGAATCGTTGCCGGCGATTTGATCGCCACGCTGGCCGTCGATGAAGCCGCAAAGCATCATCCGGAAAAAACCGCGATGACCGCCGCTCGCGCCGGCAACAGTTTCAAGCTGGGCGGCGCCAAGACTTTTGTGATCGACGGCCACGTCGCGAATCTCCTGATCGCGGTCGCTCGCACCGCGGGCAAACCGGGCGATACCAACGGACTCACGCTGTTCCTGGTTGACGCGAGCGCCAGGGGAATTCGCGCCGAGCGCACCCCGACCGTAGATACGCACAATGCTGCGCGGCTCACGTTCGAGGACGTGAATGTCAGCGCCGACAAAGTGCTGGGCAAGATCGACGCGGGTTGGGATGTCCTGGAGGGGGTGCTGAACGCAGGGCGCGCCGCCGTGGCAGCGGAGATGGTCGGCGCAAGCGAGGAAGCGTTCAGCCGGACGGTCGCCTATCTGCGGGAACGCAAACAATTCGGCCGCCCGATCGGCGAATTTCAAGCGTTGCAGCATCGGGCCGCTCACCTCTACTGCGAACTTGAAGTCACCCGCTCGGCGGTGCTGAAAGCTTTGCAGACGCTCGACGATTCCTTTGACCGCGCCGGTGCAATCGTGTCGGTGGCAAAGGCCCGCGCCGGGCTTAGCGCGACGCTCGCCGTGAATGAAGCCGTCCAGATGCATGGCGGTATCGGGATGACCGACGAATTCGACATCGGCTTGTTCATGAAGCGGGTCCGCGTAGGCCAGGAACTGTTCGGCGATGCGAACTTTCACGCCGATCGGCTGGCTCGGCTCAATCGCTACTGACACACGCGAAATCCTGCACTCGTTTCTGCAGCGGGTGATGAAGCGCCGACGTGCGGCGACTTTTCCTTATCCACCCTGCTTCGGCATTTGCTTAGGTCGTCTCTGTTCCCCATCGATCGAGTTCTTCTGACCTTCGCGGCGTTCCTCGATTCTGAGGCACGACAGTTGCTCATTCTCTGGCTGCGAGTGCATCGAGCCGCGCATTGAGGGGTATTGGATTCAGAATGGGACGCCACGAGAGCGATATCGCCGAGGATGAGATCAGCCAGCGCCAGGCCGCCGAGCGCGAGCTCGAGGCTGTTCGCGGCGAACTGGCCGCGCAAGTTGCCGCTCGACACGAAATACAGGTTCGCCTCGAACAGGAAATTGCGCATCGCGATCGGATTATTGCTGAGGGCGAGCTGGCTGCGGCCAAGTTGCGCGAGAGCGAGACAGGGATGCGCCAACTGTTCGATCAGAATCCCGATTCGATGGCGATTCTCGACCTCGAAACCGGCAGATACGTCGATATCAACCAGGAGTACACCCGCAGTACCGGCTTCTGCCGCGAAGACATCGTCGGCAAACGCTCACGCGATTTCTTTCCTTTTGTAAACGCTGAGGAAGGCCTCCGTTACGCCGAAGAGCTCAAACGAGCCGGCGTGCTCAGGAACATGGAGGCCACCTTCCGCCGCAAGGACGGCAGCGCCTACCACGGCTTGATCTCCGGGGTCAGTTTCAAGCTCCACGGACATCTGTGCCTGGTCTCGATCAACCGCGATATCAGCGTGCTCAAGAAAACCCAGGATGAGCTGGTCGCAGCGCATGAAACCGCGCTCGAAGCCTCGCGGGCCAAGGACCGTATCATAGGCGAGGCCGCGCTGACTGCGACCGAGTTGCGCGAGAGTGAGACGGCGCTGCGCCAAGTGTTCGATCAGAACCTCGATTCGATGTCAATTATCGATCTCGAAACCGGCAAATACATCGACATCAACGAGGAGTACACCCGAAATACCGGCTTCTGCCGCGACGATATCGTCGGCAAACGCTCACGCGAATTTCCGTCAATGGTGATCCCTGAAGAGAACGAGCGCCTGACCGCCGAGCTCAAACGAGCCGGCCTGGTCAGGAACATGGAGGCAACCTTCCGCCGCAAGGACGGCAGCACCTACCACGGCCTGATCTCCGCGGTCAATCTGAAGCTGCGCGGACATATGTGCTGCATCACGATCACTCGCGATATCGGGGTGCTCAAGGAAACACAGCATCAGCTAATCGCCGCGCGCGAGGCCGCGCTCGAAGCCTCGCGGGCCAAGTCTGACTTCCTTTCGAGCATGTCGCACGAAATCCGCACGCCGATGAACGCAGTGCTCGGGATGGCCGACATGCTGTCGGAAAGCGACTTGACCGAGGAGCAGCGCCGCTACCTGGACATCATGCGCAGGAACGGCGTCACCCTGCTCGACCTGATCAACGAGATCCTCGACCTCGCCAAAGTCGAAAGCGGCCAGCTCATCCTTGAGGAAGTTGACTTCGACGTCCGCGACCTGGTCGACTCGGTGATCGAGACGATGGGGCTGCGGGCGCACGAGAAGCATCTCGAACTCGCCGGCCAGGTGACGCCCGACGTGCCGCATAACCTGGTCGGCGATCCGCTGCGCCTGCGCCAGGTGATAGTTAATTTGCTCAGCAACGCGGTTAAATTCACCAACCACGGCCAGATCGTGCTCAGCGTCGAGATGGGCCGTCCGGATACCGGCTCGGGCACCACCTCGATTCGGTTCTCGGTGGCGGACACCGGGGTCGGGATCGCGCACGACAAGACCGACAGCATCTTCGACGCCTTCACCCAGGCTGATTCCTTGACGACGCGAAAGTATGGCGGAACCGGACTGGGGCTCACGATCGTCAAGCGGCTGGTCGAGATGTACGGAGGCGCGATAGCCGTCGAGAGCGAGCTGGGCAAGGGCAGCACCTTCAGCTTCACCGCCGAGTTCAAGACCCGACCCGCCCCTGTGGCGGTCGCGCTTGACGCGCCGAGCGTGGACTTGGCCGGCATGCGCATCCTGGTCGTCGATGACACCGCCGTCAACCGAATGATCCTGCGCGAGGCACTCAGCTCACGGGGCGTCCTGGTCACCTGTGTCGAGAGCGGCCAGGCTGCGCTGAACGAAATCGATCGGGCGGTGGCCGGCGGCAACCCCTATCGCGCGGTACTGCTGGATTGCCGGATGCCCGGGATGGACGGAATAGAAGTGGCCCGTCAGATTCGCCGTCGCGGGCTCGGGGCACACGACCGCCCGATCATACTGATGCTCACGTCCGACGACCTGGGCGCGACCATGACGCGGGCTCGCGAAGCGGGCGTCGAGATCTTCATGGTCAAGCCGATAAAGCGCGCCGATCTGTTCGCAGTGCTGAACCGGGCACTCGGCGCCGGTGGCCCATCATCACACCTCACCTCGCCCGCCGAGCGCGACGGCGTCCATTCGACCTCAGGCAGCGACGTATTGGACGAGATGCGCCCGCTCAGGATTCTGCTGGCCGACGATTCGCACGACAACCGGCTGCTGGTGCAGGCGTACTTCAAGAAGACGCCACACATTATCGACGAAGCCGAGGACGGCGCCGCGGCAGTCGAGAAGTTCAGGACCGGCATCTACGATCTGGTACTGATGGACATCGAGATGCCAATCATGGACGGCTACTCGGCGACCCGAGCGATACGCGCAATAGAAAATGAAACCGGACGGCCCCGTATCCCGATCATCGCGCTGACGGCTTCTGTCCTCGCCGAGGCGCTGGATAAAGCGATCGACGCGGGATGCGATGCGTACGTCGCCAAGCCGGTAAAGAAAGCCACCCTGCTGGCCGCCATTTACACGGCGACCCGCGATGCCGAAACGAACGGCGACGGCCTGCGCGCCTGAACCCCTGCACCCGCATTCACCGTAAAGTAGCGGGAACCCCTGACGCCTTCGGACAAAAGTGCGCCCCAATCGCCTCGCGCATTTGGCGATTCGAGCGAAGTTCGCAACAAGTAGAAACGAAGAGAGTTCAGAAACTGGAGTGCACCCCATGGAATGGACGCCAGAGCGCAGAGATTTTCGTTGCGCGGGCAAAATGCGGTGCGATCCGGCAAGGCTTTTTCAGGCCGTGCGCACCGCCCAGAAGATGCCGTAGTCGATCATACCCAGGCGCAGCGCGCGATAGGACCGCGTCACGTGCTCGTGGACGTTGTCCAAGTCCACTCCCGCGCTACCGCAGCATCATAAGCTTCAGCATGAAGTCGGCGAGTTTGCCGAAGGGTGGATGCAGCATCCACGTGCTGTTGAAGCGGCTCTGGAAAAACACGCCCTTGCGGTGCGAGAAGGTCTGGAAGCCGAACTCGCCGTGATAGGCGCCGATGCCGGAAGCGCCGATGCCGCCGAACGGCAAATCATCGACTGCGACATGCATCAGCGTCTCGTTGACCGCCGCGCCGCCTGAAATCGTCCGGCGCAGAACTTCGTCGCGCTGCTTGGGGTCGAGGCCAAAATAATAGAGCGCCAGCGGACGCGGCCGGCGATTGACGTACTCGATCGCTTCGTCAAGCCGGTCGTAGCTTTTGATCGGCAGGATCGGGCCGAAAATCTCGTCGCGCATCACGCCGAGCCCGTCTTCCGGGTCGAGCACAAGCGATGGAATGAACTTGCGCGCGTCCGGCTCCAGCGTCTCGCCAGCCGGATTAATTTCGACGACCACGGCGCCTTTCGCCCTGGCCTCGTCGATATAGTTTGAGAGGCGGCGGTAATGCCGTTCGTTGACGATACTGGTGTAGTCGGGATTTGACTTGAGGCTTGGATAGAACTTACGAACCGCGGCCTCGGCCTGCCGGACGAATTCCTCCCGCCGCGCCCTGGGCACGAGAACGTAATCCGGTGCGATGCAGGTCTGGCCGGCGTTCATCAATTTGCCGAAGACGATGCTTTCAACCGCGGCGGGCATCGATGCGTCGTCGCCGACGATGCACGGCGATTTGCCGCCAAGCTCGAGCGTGACCGGCGTCAGGTTCTCCGCGGCCGCGCGCATCACATTGCGGCCCACGGCGGTCGAGCCGGTATAGAAAAGATGATCGAACGGCAGGCGGGAAAACGCCTCGCCGACCTCCGGCCCTCCCTGCACCACCGCGACCTGATCGGCGGGAAAGAGACCGGAAAGGAGCTCGGCCAGGAATGCCGAGGTGCGCGGCGTCAGTTCCGACGGCTTCAGCATCACGCAATTGCCGGCGGCAATCGCCGCCATCAGCGGTAAAATCGAAAGCTCAAACGGGTAATTCCACGGGCTGATGACGCCGACGACGCCGACCGGCTGATAAATGATGCGCGCCTGTCCCGGCATCAGTTCCAGGCTGACCGGAACCCGCTTTGGCTTCATCCACTTGCCGAGATGACTGCTGGTATGGCGGATTCCTGCCAGCGTAGTCCAGATCTCGGCAAACCGGCTCTCATGCGCCGAGCGATTGCCGAAATCCGACGAGATTACCTCGGCGATCCGTCCCGTATTTTCCTTAATCGCTTGTTTGAGCTTGGCGAGGTCCGCGCGCCGCACTTCGAGCGAGGGCGCTCCGTTGCGAACGAACGCCTCGCGCTGGCGGGCAAAGATCGCGCCGAGATCGCCTGCGCCATTCGATTGCGGGAGGTGCTGTACTGCTGTGGCCGTCATGGTGGTGATTATCGATCTTTCCCGATTCGCAAGCGAGAGCCAGACCTTACGAGACTCGGGTGCGGAGGGGGTGGGATTCGAACCCACGAGGGACTTTCATCCCTGCCGGTTTTCAAGACCGGTGCCTTCAACCGCTCGGCCACCCCTCCAAGCCCTATTCATTAAGCACTCACGGCGATTCGCACAACTGGACTGCTCCGCGAAACTGGCACGACCGGGAGTTGAGAAATCGACCTGGTGATCATGAGCGATCTTAACTTTTGGGGAAGGTCAGTCCTGTCGCGCCTTCGAGGTCGGCCAAAGCCTGGGGCTCGCTCACCACCTTGATCGCCACCATCCCAAGCTGCGCCGCCGCCTTGCAGTTGATTCCCAGGTCGTCCAGGTAGATGCAGGCGTTGGCCTCTACTCGAAGCCGCTCGCATATCATCAGGTAGATCCTGGCGTCGGGTTTTCGCACGCCGACCTTGGAGCTTTCGATGATTGCGTCGAAGTGCCGCAGGATATCGCCGGCACGCGAGGCGCTCTCGGGGTTTTTGGCCATGGCTGATCCATGACCATGGGCCATGTTGTTGGTGATGCAACCGACCTTGAAACGCTGCTTGCAAATGGCCAGCGCCTCGACCATCCGCGGCCGTACCTCGCCGGAAAGCAGGGGCAAAATTTCGGCGCCGCGCACCGGGTGACCGAGCGCGGTTGCTTCCTCCAAAAATTTCCGGTCAAAGCCGGCGCCATCGATTTCGCCGCGCTCGAACAGCGCCCAGGCGTTGGAATTGGGATTAGTGGTGTTGACAGTTCGGATGAGGTCCTTGGGCAGGCCACGTTGAGCCTCAAAGCGGTTGAAGGCCTCGAAGGGAGAGGTCGTGAAAACACCGCCAAAATCCCAAATCACCGCCTCTATGGTCACGCCTTTGTCCTCTTCCTTTTTGCCGGGCTGTATCATCAATGCTTCAGGGTTCAGGTTTTGAGTAGGCGCCGTCTTGCGCCGAGAGGAAGTGCAGCAGCGACTCATTGAACATGACCGGATCCTGAAGAAACGCGAAATGACCCACTGCGGGCAGGATTAGCTCGCCGGAACCGGGAATCAGTGCGGCCATGTGATCGGTGTCGTCGCGCTTGATCGCTTCATCGTGATCCCCATCGACGATCCACGTCGGCACCTTGATATGGCTCAATTGATCGTCGGTAAAATGCGGCTCGGTCGCCCACATGTGCTCTATGTTTGCGACGAAGGCCTTGAACCGCGCGGGGGTCGGCGAGAGTCGCGAGTACTCCTTCGCCGCGCGTTGGATATAGGCAGTGAAGACCGGGCTCTTGCTCACATCCTTCACACCCGATGGATTGGAATTCGCGGCAAACGCGAATAGTCGTGTCAGGCGGTCCGGATGATGGATCGCGATATCGAGGCCGATAATCGCTCCGTCACTCCATCCGATCAGCGCGGCCTTGCGGATATGCAGGTAGTCCATCAACGCCAGAACATCTGACGCCATCAGATCATAACCGATTGGCATATCGGTTCGGGTGCTGCGTCCGTGGCCGCGACTATCCAGAACGATCACATGGTAGTGCGCGGCGAGAACGGCCACCTGCAATCCCCAGTACTCTGAATTCGCCAGGCCACCATGGACCAGGATGACCGGCGCACCGTGACCAAACTCCGCGTACCACAGGCGGACGGCGTTGACCGGCGCGACGGCGCTGGTCTCAGGCTCGGGCAGCACCGGTGTCGGCGGCAGACGCAACCACAGGGGTTGCGCGCCAGCGGGCGGCGCGCCAGCGAGCGCAGCGAGCATCAAGAGAACCACGAAAAAGCGGTGCATGTTCAGTTCTGCCGAGGCTCGTTTCCGGCCGCTTTTGCTCGAGGGCTGCCAAAGCTTCTGCAAGCTTTTGAGTCCATCCTCAAGCGTCTTGCGCAATTGCCCGGTTTGCCTGAGCGCTTCCTCGCCGAGTCCACTGTCACGAATCGATTGCATGAAGGACTCGTTCGCATTGCGCCACGCCCCGAGCCACGCTTCGATTTGGCTGGCTGGAGCCTTCTGCTCGCTCCTGGACTCTTTTGCGGAGGAGGATGACTGCGCGCGAGCCATCGTCTGGCGAATCCGCCGCTCCCAGATGGCGAAGCCCTGATCGATTGCCGCTACGTAGCCGTCCTTGGCTGCGCGGGCAACCCCGATCCAGTGCTCCATCTGCCGTTCGCCGTCGGGTATGCGGCGCTTGGCGAGATCGCCAATCGCGCCACCGATCGTCGAGAGGCCGTCAACATATGCTCGCGTTATGTCGCGCAGCACTTTGCCAATTCCGGTCGAGTCAGCCATGGATCAACTCCTCTTCGAACCCGCAAGAGAGTAGCGATGAGATTTGATTGTTGCCGATATTTGTGAGTAACAAAATGGCGCCTGAATCCCAAGTTGACCGCAGCAATCTCGACGTCGCGTGGCGCGCACTCAATCGCGACCCCGGCAACAGCCGCGGACAGCTCGTGGTCTCAGCGCGAAGGGGCGGGATCCAGCAGCACCCCAGGCACGTCAACCACCCGCGCGCGCAGCGCTTACGGCCTGCGCAAGCAGACTGTGAAGGCAGTCTTCGGCTCGATTAAACAGTGGATTAGGTTTTGATAAGGCACCGGCCGAATACTTCGAAAAGATTATTGCGCTAGGGCGGTTTTGGCGTTGTCCTCCGGCATTTTTCCCTAGCACTTTGGTGAATGTTTCCGCTCCCGGTCGGTCGGTTTCTCAATTACAAAATCCGTGGGAAAGACTTACCTTTACCTCAGGATAACGAAGGAGGTGACAGTGCGATGTTGAAGAAATACCAGGGTGGAGCGAACGTGAAAGGTGGCTTCTATTGGAATACCGCAAAATGGGAGGTTGTGACAGTCGATGGGAAGAAGGGAACGCTGTCCGGTGGTCCGGCGGAGAATTACCTGAAGGTGCCGGCGCTGGCGTTGATACCGCTTGCGGTGGGGTTCAGTGCCATCTACGTGATTTTCCTTCCCTTCATCGGGTTCGCGATGATCTTGAGCCTCGTCGGGCGCAAGGTCCGCAAAGGAGGGACGAAGTACCAGGGCGGAACGAACGTAAAAGGTGGCTTCTACTGGAATACCGCGGGACGGCCGGTTGTGGCAATCAACGGGAAAGAGGGAGTGCTGCCCGGTGACCCGGCGCAGAGGTACCTGAGGGTGCCGGCGTTGGTGTTCATCCCGCTTGCAGCCGTGTCGGGTGCTCTTTTCGTGGTTTTCCTTCCCGTCATCGGGTTAGCGATGCTGCCGATCCTTGTCGTGCGCAAGACCCTCGCCAACAAAGGCTTAGTGACTGCCACACGAAAACTCGCGGCACTGACCGCCCCAGAGGCCGAATCGCGGAGGCCGTGACTCGGCGGGGATTCGGTTGTAGGCGGCAGGGTGATCGGGAATAAGCCCTGCCGCTTGCGCGCTTACGGTTCAACGCGAATTACCCCCTTCTTAATCGCGAACTTGATGAGGTCGGTGCGGTTGTGGAGGTTGAGCTTCTCCATCACCCGCTCGCGATGCGACATCGCGGTCTTGACGCTGATCCCGAGGGTCTCCGCAACTTCCTTGTTGCTGTTCCCAAGAGCGACCAGCCTCAGTGCCTGCTTTTCACGGTCGGTCAACGTTTCGTAGAGGTCCTCATCCGCTGCTCCGGTTCGCGCCGGGCCGAAGTCCTGCACCGCCTCCATAGCCACCCTCGGGTCGAGCAAGAGACCTCCCTGGGCGACCGAACGGATGGTGCCGGCGAGTTCCGAGCCGAGCATGCGCTTGAGGACGTACCCTGCCACTCCGGCCTTAAGGAAACGCCGAACGTATTCCCGGTCCTCATACTGGGTAAGTACCAAGACCTTGGTCTTCGGGGCCTCGTGTTTGAGCGCCAGCGTCGCCTCGAGTCCACTGAGCCCCGGCATTGCGATGTCCATCAGCACCACGTCGGGCTTGAGCAGGCGGCACTGTTCGACAGCTTCGCGACCGTCAACCGCTTCACCGACGACTTCGATGTCGTCGGCGAGTTTGAGCAGCGCCTTTATGCCGTCGCGCAAAAGCGCGTGATCGTCGGCAATGACTACCCGAATCTTAGCCATGTTCGCTCCCAAGGGGCACGGTCAGCACGACCCTGGTACCCTGACCGGGTGCGGATTCGATTCGTGCGCTGCCGCCCAGCAGTTCGACCCGCTCTTTAATTCCGGCGAGCCCGAGTCCTCTGCCGTCGCTGGTGGCGCTGGAAAAGCCAGCCGGATCGAATCCCCGACCGTCATCCTCAATTTCTATTGTAGTCGCTTTCGGTTCGACCGTGCATTGGATCAGCATGGTCTCGGCTCCGGCGTGCTTGGCGACGTTGGTGATCGCCTCTTGCGCGGCCCGGAACAGGGCGGTGTTGACCTGCGCCGGCAGCCGGCACTCGGTCGTCTCATCGAATTCGCAGCGCACGGCGACCCCGAGCGGCTTGAGGGTGTGCTCTGCGTACCATCCGATCGCCGGGAAGAGCCCGAGGTCATCGAGCACCGAGGGACGCAGGTCGAAACACAGAGAGCGGATTCCGTCGAGCGCCCTTAGCGCGAGCACCTTGGCCTCCGCCAGGCGCTCGCGCGAAGCGCCCGGCGACATCGTGGCCATCGCCGCGTCGAGCGCGAGCGCGAGCACGACCACGACTTGGCTGGTCTCGTCGTGCAACTCGCGCGCGATTCGTCTGCGCTCCTCTTCCTGGGCCGAGATCAGCTTCTGCAGCAGTCTGGCCCTCAGTTGGTCACGCACGCTTAGCGCACGGTAAAGCTCTTCGATTTCCTGCGTTCGCTCCAGGACCCTCAACTCCAGTTTCTCGCGGGCCTGCGCCACCTCATCGAGCGACTGTGTGAGCGCAACCCGCATCGTCTCCAACGCTACCGCAAGCTGTCCGACCTCGTCGCTGCCGAGTTCGGGAATCGGCGTTTTGAGATCGCCCGCGGTAATCCGCGTGGCCACCTTGGTTAGCACCGAAAGCGGCGCTGTGATGCTGGCGGCGGCCCCGATTGCGAAAAGCAATGCGAGCAGCATCAGCGCGGTTGCCCACGCGAAGATCTTCCAGCGCAGGGAGAGCGCCGTGGAAAACGCGAGCTTCTCGGGCTGGCGGATGTCGATGCCCCATGGTACCCGCGGCGAGAGCGGCACAAAGGCCATTACCTCGTTCACCCGGCTCTGAATCTTCCCGCTCTCGTGGCATCCGTGGCATGTGCCCGCAGCCTCGCTTTGGTCGCGAATAAGCCCCCCGATAAAGTGGCGATGGTCGCTCTCCGTGTACAACCGGTCGGCCATGGTGCTCGCGATAACGACCCCGTGCTCGTCGACCAGGTCCACGGCCTCGCCAGGGTCAAGCGGCGCGAAGCTCAAAAGGGAGCGAAAGCGCTCGCTTCCCGGCACGATCGAGCCTCCGACCAAACCGATTATTCTGCCCTGCCAGTTCCTTATCGGCACGAAAAGGAAGAGCTGGCGCATGCCGTCAGGCCCGGCGCTCAAGCGCGAAACTGTTGGTACGCCATCGACGAGTGCCTTGTGGACCGAGGGCAGGTCTTTGAATGGGGTGCTAAGACCGCCGCCCGAATCGGGTTCGGCCATCAGTAATTGGCCTTCGAGGTTGAGGAGAAATACGCGCTCGAAGAAGCGCGAGCGCAGATAGGCATCCCTGAGCACATGGCGGGCGGCGGGCAGCGGGTTTTCCAGCGCGATCCCGGGCGCCACCGAAACCGCATCGAGCAACTGCAGTTCCGTGTTCACCAGGGAGTCGACGTAGGTGGCGACGCTTTTGGCCACGTACTCGCGTTCCGCCAGCACCTGGCGTTGCAGATCACCGACACTTTGAAAGCTGAGCCAGCCCAAGACCGCGCTCGGCGCCAGCGTGCCGACCAGCGTCAAAAGTACGATCCGGCCCTTTAGCCCGCGACCTCCCCATCCCCGCCTAAATCGAGAGGGTTCCATCGCCCGAACCGGTTGCCCGCAGGCCCCGGCCTCCGAGACGGCTGGCTACCTGCCCGCGAACAGCCACCCGGAGGGTTGACCGGTGAGTCGGCGCGCCACTGTGGTCAAGGGGCCTCGTGCGCCTGCGCCTCCTGTTCTTCTTCGCCCTGACCCATCATCCGCGCATACTCGATCGGATGCTCCTTCATCATATACTCGCGCGTAACTTTTCCGGTGAAAATACTCTTGTCGAATGGAAATACGCCGGGCGACAAATGCGCGTTGAAAATATGCCAAATGATCACCACCAGGAACGCCAGCAACCCTTCGTTGCTGTGCGCGACCTGAGCCACCGGAATGAACTCGCCGGGTAAAAACCGCGTCACGATTACCGGATAAAGCAGCATGAACCCGGTTGCGATCATGAGCATCCCGCCGAGCACGAGCCCCCAGTACTCGAACTTCTGCCGGTAGTCGAACCGATCGAAGCGCGCCTGCTTGTCGGAGATCCTCAGGTAGTAGCGCAGCATGGTGACGGCGTCCTGAAAGTCCTTGCGGCTAGCAATCATCGACGGTCTGGCCCGCCGGGTTAGCACCGCAAACAGCGCGATCGAAATGTGAACAATCGCAAACACTGTGAACAGGACCCCTGCTGCGCGGTGTATCCACCTCACCCGGTAGATCCCGCCTATCGCGGTGATTGTCCATACTGCCCAAGGGGCTTCATAGAATTTCTGCGCAAATCCGGTCAGTGCAAGCACGAGAAACAGCACCATCACGGTCAAATGCTCGATCCGTTGCCGAACCGAAAAGCGTTGGATGTACTCGTTCATCGGTTTACCCTTGTAGTCTCGATCGCACCACGCCCTTGCTGCGAAAAGCGTTCCATAGCCCCTTCATATGTTCACCACCACCCGCCAAAGGTGCAGCAGGATTTGAATGACCAGCCCGCCGATCACGAACGGAATGAAAATCATGTAAAAAAGCTTGGTCAGGTAAACCAGCGGCGCATGCCTTAGGCTCGGCTCGTAGTGCCCAAGCCACGCCGAAGAAAAGTTCGGACCGGCGCCTTTATGGCATCGCTGGCATGTTTTGAGCAAGTTGGCCTTGATCACGCTGGAACCCGGACCTTTAACCCAGGTGATGTCGTGCACGCCATGGCAGTCGGTGCAGGTGGCGGTGAGCATAGGCCGGCTTCAGCGTTCTCGGAACGATACAGCGACGCGGTCATCCCATGAAAATCGGCGAGGTAGGTGGTGAGCACGTCCGTAGAAATCCCATATTTCGCCATCAGTTTCTCGTTCGTATGACAATGCGCGCAAAGCTCGGGAATGCGCAGGTGCGAGGCTGTCGTCAGCGGGTTGGTGTTGTCGTGCGCATGGTGACAGTCGGTGCATACCGGGACGTCAGGGTTGCCCTTGGCCAGGCCGGCGGCATGAGCGCTTCCTGCGTATGCGGCGCCGACCGCCACGTGGCACTTCGCGCAGGTCGCGGAGATGTGAATGCGCGGCCGGGCCGGGTGGTCCCATCGCGTGCGAGCCGTGGCAGTCGACGCAGGTCGGCGCGTTCTTCTTGCCTTTGGCCAAAGCCGCGTAATGAACGCCGTCAAGCAGCCTGGTGTACTCGGCGAAGTGGCATTGTTTGCACGACTCGTAATAGGCCAGCGACATCGCACGCCGGTCCTTGAACTGCCGCGCCGGGTGCGGCACCGTGGTAATGTTGGTGTGACAGTTGGTACAAGCGAGCTTGCCGCCGTGAACCGAATGGGCGAAGCTCTGTGGCATCGACGTACAGCGACAGCGTCTCGCCATCAGCCAGCTTGGTCGAAGCATCCGGCTTGCCGTGACACGCCAGACAATCATCGTTTGAGGGAGGGTCTGGCGATGCGGCTGCCGCCTGCCGCCCACTGGTGATCATTAGACCGACTAAAAGAACCAAATATTGAAACAGCTTACAGCTCATCTTCCTCCCCCGCCTTGGCGCATTCTCCGGGGATGTCTCTTCGGTCGTTGAAATCAAGTCGCTCTGTAGTTACTTAGGCGCATTTTACGCTTGTTTTCAACCTGATTTGCGCGATCGAGCGCGCTGCCGAAGGACGCTGCGGGTGCTTGTTTCGGACCGAGTCTCCGGCAAATGATATTCGCATTCGAGCCCAGGAGGCCCTATGGCCCGCATCGCGTCCGCCGCAAACCCCTACGAATTGACCGAAGATCAGCGCCGCACGCTGGCGCTGGCCGACGAGTTCGCGCGCAAAGAGCTGGCGCCGCTGGCCAGGAAGATGGACGACGACGAGTGGTGGCCGGAAGGGCTCTTCCGTCGCCTCGGCGCGGCCGGCTACCTCGGCCTGACGATCCCGGAGTCGGACGGCGGACCCGGACTCGACCTATTTTCGTCGGCGCTGGTGGGCCAGGCCTTTGCGCGCTGGAACCCGGCCGTCGCCCTCTCGTGGCTTGCCCACGAGAATCTCTGCCTGAACAACATCCAGCGCAACGCGAGTCCGGAACAGAAGAAACGCTACTTGCCGGGTCTCGCCGACGGGACGCTGGTCGGCGCGCTCGGCCTCACCGAGCCCGGCGCCGGCTCCGACGCACTCGGCGGCATGCGCACGACGGCGCGACGCGACGGGGATCATTACGTCCTCAACGGCCGCAAGCTATTCATCACCAACGGCTCGATCGCCGATGTGCTGCTCGTGTACGCAAAGACTTCGCCGGAGCTTGGCCCCAAGGGCATCAGCGCGTTCCTGGTCGAGAAGAGCGCGCCCGGCTTTTCGGTGGCGCAGAAGCTGATCAAGATGGGCTTCCGCGGCAGTCCGACGGCGGAGCTCGTCTTCGACGACTGCCGGGTGCCCGTCGCCAACCGCGTAGGTGAGGAAAACGCCGGCGTCGCGGTCGTCATGAGCGGGCTTGACCTCGAGCGCGCGGTGGGCGCGACCTTGTCGATCGGGATCGCTGAACGCTGCTTGCAGCTTGCGCTCGATTATGCGCGGCAACGCCGGCAGTTCGGCCGTCCGATCGGTGAGTTCCAAATCATCCAGGCAAAGCTCGCCGACATGTACACCGCGATCGAGTCGATGAGGATGCTTGCTTACAAGGCGCTCGCGGCCGTGAACGTGCTGGAAATAGGCGGCGGCGGACGTGGCGGTGTCCATCAGCTCACGGCAGCGTCCATTCTCTACTGCGCGGAAGCGACCTCGCGCGTGGCAGCCGACGCCGTGCAGATTCACGGCGGCAGCGGCTACATGTGGGAGATGGAGGTGAACCGCCTCTATCGTGCTTGCAAGCTGATGGAGATTGGTGCGGGCACCAGCGAGGTGCGGCGCATCATCATCGCCGAGGAGCTGCTGCGCTCAGGCGTCGCGGTGTGAGAAGGTGGGCAGTAAAAAAGTTCGCGTTCTTGCCAGCCACCGAGCCTTAAGTCACTTGTCATACGGTGCAGAATGCGATTTCAAGATCGGCGCCTTTAACCGCTCGGCCACCCCTCCAGGCCTTATTTTTGAAGCACTTACGGCGATTCGTACAACCCACGGATCGGCCAGGGTGCCCACTTACTACCCACAATTTCTGGATTCCCTTAACGAGAAATTAGCCAAGCCAAAGCCGCCGAGTCGATCCGCGGCCGCCCTCTCCCGTTGGATCTGAAGAGTAGCTTGGCCCACCGGCTCCTTGACGCATCCGCCCGTGCATACCGACGAGCCCGTCACCTCATTACGGAGCCTGTTGCGTCGACGCGGCTCGCGCTGTTGGCACTTCCTCGGAAGTCGGCGGCACTGGAATCAATTTTGGCGCCTGTACGAGATAGTCGTCGTGGGCAGGAACTTGTAGGGCAATCGGCATCATCGGCGGCGCGTAGTCAGCAGGCGCATGGGCGACGAAACCGATCGCGTACGAGTGCCGTTCGTGCAGGTCGTCCGCGATTTCTTCGCATGCCTTCTTCAGCGCCGCGCCATCACCGACTTTTTGGATGATGTAACTCTTGCTGCCGTTCGCGCTGGCAAGTCTCGACAGCGTAGCCGCATCGACGCGTTCGACGTCATCCCCGCCGGTAACAAAGGGTCCAACCGCGACGCTCAGTCCGGCAGCCGCGTTCGGATCTCCAATTCCGATTGAGTACACGAGCACGCCGCTACTCTTCGCGGCCTGCACGACATCGTCAGCAGTAGAAGAACTCGCGTTGTCCATGCCGTCGGTAATGACCAGCAACACTTTTCTTTGGTTGTGTGACTGCTGCGCCTCTGAGATACCTTGCACAATCGTGTCAAAGAGTGCGGTCTGGCCGTATGCGTGAAGCAGGTCGAGCCGTTGAACCAAGGCTTCGTGGTCGTTCGTCAGGGGTTGCAGCCGGAATGGGCGACTGGAGAACGCGAAGAGGAACAACTCGTCCTGTGGGTCGAGAGTTTTTACGAACTGTTCAATTGCGGCACGAGCCTGCGGCAGCTTCGGAGTCATACTGCCGGAAGTGTCGACCAGGATTCCGACAGTTGCCGGAGATTCCTCGCCCGCGTGAAAGAAATCGATTGATTGCGGAGCCCCGCCGACGGAGAGCCTGAAGTCGCTCTTACTCAATCCATCGATATAGCTGCCATCGGGTTTCGCCACCGTCACCGCGATCTCGATGTAGCCAGGACGGTTGCGAATCGCGTCGGGCGCAACGACATTTTTCGCAGTACCGACTTCCCGTTTCGGTTTGGCGGGCCGGGCCGCGGCCGCGGCAAGCACTTCTGATGGCACCAGGTCGGCTCGTACCAGCGCGCCGGAATTGTTCGCCAGAGTAACCGTCGGTGCGATCTTTCCCGGCGAACCGTCGATGCCTAATGCATAGCCCTCGCCTAGCTGCTTCGCGATTGTAGTGACGGCCGCCGCAAGCGATGCTCCGTCGTCTGAGTCCGCCGGTTTCGCGAACAGCAACTGTCCACCGCCATCAGCAGCCAACTTCTTCACCGCCCCGGCATCCAGCCGAGTGGTGCCACGCAGTTTCGACAAAATACTGTCCTGGGCCTCGGGATCGCCGATCCCGACCACCCAGAAAGAAACGCCGCTTTCGCGAACCCGCGCGAGCAACGGAGCGCTTTGGTCGATTGCGGCCTGGTCGAGGCCGTCGGTCATCAGGACCAGCACGCGATTCGGATAGTGCGCGCCGGACAGCGTTTCAAGTCCCACCCGGATGCCGTCCGAGAGTCGCTTCTCGCCGGACGGCATCACCGAATACATTTTTCGCAGCGCTAGCGAGTGATCGGTGGTGAATGGCTGTGCGAGGGTTACGGCCCCGAGAGGCGGCTGAACGTCGATCTGGTAAGTTCCCCCCGATCATAACAAGCGCGGCTTCGTCGCATTCGTTGAGCTGTTCGCCGGCGCGGTTCAGCGCGGTTCGCACCTTCGCAAGGTCATCAGCCGACGACACGACCGTCTTCCGGTACATGCTTTCGGAAACGTCGCCGACAATAACCAGCGAGACCGGCGTGGTAAGGCCGGACTCCTCCCGAAAATACACGATGGGAAACGAGTTGGGACCCGACCGCACCGTGAAGTTGGCTTCTTTCAAGCCGCCGATCGGCGCGCCGTTCGGGTCCGTCAGCGAAACCGCAAGCTGCGTGTAACCGAGTCTGGACAGCACGCTGGCGGGGGCCAGATCCGGTAGGCGGCAGAGGTCGAGCGTGGCGGAAACTGCGTGAGCCGCCGATGACGTCATCGTAGCCGTCGTTGCTGCGTTCGGTGACCCGGGCGAAGGCTGACTCGCTGCGGTGCAACCCGCGATGACTCGCGCACAGATCAGCACTACCAGTAACCGTTCAAAGCATCGTCGGCGCACTGCCTCAATCCTGCGACCGTTTCGTATCGCAGCTTCTTACTCGTGTCAAAGGTCGATGTTAACTGCTTGTGATGTATCGCGGGCATACACAAACAGGTGCTTCTCCTCTGCCTTCCTCAGAATATGCAAGACCTCCCTCCCCCGGCATTTTCAAGACCGGCTGCCTTTAACCACTCGGCCACCCCTCCATTCGAAGATCACTTTTTCGCGACCGCTTCATCCTGCCACAGCTTGATTCCGCCGAGCAGGCCCTCCGTATTGCTGACCACCTTGACGTTGGGCGGCAACTTGAAGTTGATGGTCGCAGCGTTGCCGCCGCCGATGTAAAGCTTGTCGTAGTTGAACGTTTTCGCCATCTCGTCAATCGCTTCGCGCAGGTGCTTGTTCCACTTCTTCTTGCCCTTCTTCACGAACGCCCGGTTGCCGAGCTCGTCTTCGTAAGTCTTACCGTTGCGAAACGGATGATGCCCCAGCTCGAGATGCATCCGGTGCCCGTCAACGAACAGCACCGATCCGAAGCCGGTCCCGAGTGTGATCACCAATTCGTCGCCGTGGCCGGTCACGCATCCCAGGCCCTGCACGTCGGCGTCATTGGCGATTCGCACAGGGCGCTTGAGTTTCTTCTTCAGCGCCGCCTCGAGCGGGAAGTTGCTCCATCCTTTGCCCAGATTCGGCGCGGTGTAAACGACGCCATTTTTGATCACGCCCGGAAAGCCCACCGACGCCCGGTCGAACGCCCCGGCCGTCTTGGCAAGCTCTGCGATAATCGCGATCACCTTTTTCGGCGTCGCGTTGCGCGGCGTCTTGATCTTTTGCCGCTCGGTTATCATCTTGCCTTTTTCGTCAAGTGCGGCTGCCTTGATTCCAGTTCCGCCAACGTCCACCGCAAGCGTGGTTATCGATTTGAGCGCCGGTGACTTCGCGGGCGCTGGTGGCTTCGCGATTGGTTTTGCCTGCGGAGTTTTCACAGGTTGTTCTTTTTTCATTCGTTCACTCTTGACGTGCGCCAGGATTGACGGCTGGCGACAATGCGGGCGTGAATCGCGGCTCGCGATTCGTTGGTTATATACCAAACTGCATTTACACGCATTCTGGTGGCGTGTGCTTGTCGCGACGTGGTAATTCAGGCCTCGCGGATCGGCCAGGGAGCGTTTTTTGCAATCGCGAATAGCAAATTACTTCGGGTTGGAACTTGCCGGCACCACGTTTCGACGCGAGCTGCTGGCGGGCGTCACCACGTTCGTCACGATGTCGTACATAATCGCGGTCAATCCGGCCATTCTGAAAGCCGCGGGCATCCCCGAAGGACCTTCGATGGTCGCGACCGTGATGACTGCGGTGGTCGGAACGCTGGTGATGGGCCTGTACGCCAATCGTCCGTTCGCGATCGCGCCGTACATGGGCGAGAACGCGTTCGTCGCATACACGGTGGTGAAGGTGCTCGGCTACAGTTGGCAAACCGCGATGGCCGCCGTGTTCCTCGCGGGCGTGATGTTCGCGCTGTTGACCGTAGCGCGCGTGCGGCAATGGATGGTCGAAGCGCTTCCGCCGGGGCTTTGCTACAGCTTCGGCGTGGGAATCGGACTGTTCCTCAGCTTCATCGGACTCAACGAATCCGGAATCGTCGCGATTGGCGTGGCCGGCGCGCCGGTGAGGCTCGGGAACCTCGCGGCGCCGTCGGTCGAGATCGCGGTGTTCAGCTTCGTGCTGATCGCGGTGCTGATGGTCCGGCGCGTGCCGGGCGCAATCCTGCTCGGGATTTTGATCTCGGCGGCGATTGCATTTGTCGCCGGCGTCGCGAAGCCGCCGTCGCCGTGGGTCAGCATGCCGCCGAATCCCGCGCCCATCATGCTGAAACTCGATCTGCGAGGCGCGTTGAGCGTCGGATTTTTCGGCGTACTGCTGACGATATTCGTGATGGCGTTGATCGACACGATGGGTTCGCTAATCGGAGTCTCCGCGCGCGCCGGATTTCTCGACGCCGACGGGACGTTGCCGCAGATCGAACGGCCGATGCTTGCCGACGCGATCGCCACGATGTTCGCGGGCCTCGCCGGCACCACCACCGCGGGCGCGTACATCGAATCCGCGGCCGGCGTCCACGCCGGCGGACGCACTGGCTTGACGGCCGTGGTGGTCGCCGCTCTGTTCGCGATGTCGCTGTTCTTCGCGCCGCTGGTAGCTGCGATCCCGGCCGCGGCGTACGCGCCGGCGCTGATTGTCGTGGGCGCGATGATGGTTGCGCCGGTCGTCAAAATCGACTTCGACGATTACACCGAACTGATTCCCGCCTTCACGGTGATTGCCCTGATGAGTTTCACCTACAACATCGGGATCGGAATCACGGCCGGACTGATTCTTTATCCCCTGGTCAAGCTCGCCGCCGGACGCGGTAGCGAGGTCCACGCCGGATTGTGGTTGCTATGCGGCCTGTCGATTCTGTTTTACGTTTTCTATCCTTACCAATAGCGAAGACGCCGGTTCGCACGCGTAGAGCTGAACAATTGGCGCATCACTGAAACGCTCCAATTGACTTAGTGCGGCGTCAAACCTAATTTCGTCTGGTTGGCGCCTGCGGGCGTCAACGAGGGGTGAGAATGGCTATTTTCACCAAGCGGTTCGCCAACGCCGACCAGTACGAAGAATGGCTCCAGATGGCGGGAAAACGGATCACCGTGCTGTCGATCACCAATGCGCCGGCGATGCAGGGTTCGTCAACTCAACCGCCCACCGGGCCGATCGCGATCACATATGAGACTGACGATCAGTCGTTGGTTCCCGCCAAGAGCAGGACGGCAATGATCGCGCAGGTCGTGATAATCGGGGCGCTGTTCTTCGCCCTGTTTCTCTTCCTGATTTCAAAGATGTAGCCAACTGGCCGGGTGTCTTACGCGGCCGCAGAAATTCGATCGATCATCGCCGGAATCTTACTGCGCCCGGCATGGCCCGCCAGCCCTGCCGCCGCGATTCGTTCCATGTACTCGCGCACGACCAGCCTGATGAACTTCGGCGGTCGCGACGCGGCCCTTGTCCACCTGCGTCTTTTCGAGTCCGCCGCCGCAGATGATGATCATCGGCTCCAGCAGCTCGGGACTCCCGATCAATCCGAGCAGAGCGTGCTCGGTGTGATCGAGATAGCCCTCCATCGCGTTCACTTCGAGCGGGCGATGCTTCAGATGGTAGCGGAGTTGGCCGAGTCCGTAGGCGGTCTGGCGTCCGGCGTCCTGCATCGCGTAGCGCATGATCGCGCGATCGACATTGGTCGGCGCGAAGGCCGCCACTTGCCGATATAGCACGAGCAGGAATCCGGCAAGCGACAGGTTGATCGAGGCCGAGCCCTGCGGAAACTGATCCGCCCACAGCCATTCCTTGAGTCCCTGCTCCGCCGTGACGCTGGCGCGGCCGAGTCCCGCCCCGCCGTAAAGCGCGCGCTTGCGGAACACTTCGAACAGGCGCGACGCGTCGAGCATCTGCGCGCACATCCAGCTCTTCTGTTCGAGGAAGTCCTGATTGATCAGCGCAACCCACTTCGAGGGAAAGTCCATCGACACCATCTGGCATTCCTGCAGGAAGGTGTAGAGCTGCGCACACGCCATCTCGAGCTCGGGCGCGATCGGATGAGCGTGCAGTTCGTTCCATGGTATGTCGGTCGCCGGGACCCATCGCCGCGCCTTGTCTTCTTCGTAAAGCTCGGCGACGTTGTCCGACCATACGTCGGACTTGCGATTCACGACGTAGCCCATGTCGGGCAACTTGCCCACTTTCTCACTGCCGCGCGACACCATCGACTGACTTTTGCGCACGTCCTCGGGGATATTGGTGTAGCCGTAACTGCCGACGTCGAGATCCTGGTAGGTAAGTCCGCGCCGCGGATCCGACGCGTGGCCTGCGATGCGTTCGGTCTTGGCCTCGTACCAATGCAGGCCTAAGTGTCCCTCCATCACCTTTTGCGCGGCTTCCAGGACTGTCTGATCGACCGTGTAATCCTTGTCAGCGTAAAATGCCACTTGATGCTGCCTGTCCTATCCTTAAAGCTTGATGTCCTTAGACCTTGATTCCCGCGTTTTCGGCTGCGGCCCGGCCCATCTCGTACATCTTATAGAGCTTCGAACGTTCCTTGCGCTCCGGCATCCCGCACTTGTCCAGACGCTCGAAATGCTCCTCCATCTGCTTGAGATTGAACTGAGTAGTCACCCGAACGCCCTGTTCGATGTTTTCCTTCTTGAGCCCGCCGCCGGCCAGGATGATGAACGACTCGGTCAGCTCGGTTGCTGCCGCGCCGGCGAACGAAATGTTCTCGGCTTCGTCCAGGTGCGCGTGCAGCACTTCGCGTTTCTCGGGAAAGTGCTCGAGTACATATTTGAAATGCTGCATGCCGTAGCCGACGTGACGCGCTTCATCCTGCATCACCAGGCGGAAAATCTTCTTGTCCACGTCAGTGGGCGACAGGTACTCGCTGAAGCGGAACATCGTAAGCACGTTGCCCTCGGCTACTAGGTGCAGCGCAACCGACATCTCGCTGAACGAATCGGCGTCGCGCAGATGCTTCAGCGCCATCTCGTTGATCGGACTGGCCTGCATCAAGCCCCAACCGGTGGTAAGCGCGCGCTTGCGGAAAACCTCCGCATGGCGCGCCTCGTCCATCGCCTGCGCCGCGATGAACGCACGAACCTCGATAAAGTCGGGGTTGAGCCGCGGCAGCCACATCGCAGGCGTATCGGTCGCGATCATTTCCACTTCGGTGAGGAAGGTCATCAACTGCGAGAGCGCCTTGCCCGTCACCTCGGGCAGCTCAACTCCCTCGAGGCGGTCCCATGGAATGTCGGTGGTCGCGTTCCACTGGCGCGACACCGCTTCCTCGTAATAGCTCTCGGTGTTGAACGCCCACAGCTCGCTCTTGCGTGAGACCCATGGCTGCGCGTCGGGCACGCCGTCGGGAATCTCGGCGCCGCGCGGCGCATAGGATCGATTGTTGCGAACCTTCTCGGGTATGTCGGTGTAGCCATAAGTCCCGAGGTTGAGGTCGCGATAGGTCAGTCCGCGGCGTGGGTTGGCTTCTTCGGGACTGATTTTCTCCGTCGCCGACTTCATCCACGACAGGTCCATCTCGCCGGTCCTGATCGTGTACAGCCACTTGTCGATGAAGTCCTTGTCCTCGGTGAAGTTGGTGGTCGAAAGGTATGCCATCGTCGCAGCGCCTCCGCGCCTGGTTGGAGCCTTAGAAGCTCACTTCGAGCTTGCTCGATAGATCGAAAAATTCCTGGATCGATTCCATGAACCGGTAGAGTTTGTCATGACCGTCGGGATCGTCATAAACAATCTTCAACCGCTCGCCGAAATGCGCCAACGTGTTGATGTCGTGCGCGGAGTCGGCCTCGCCGTTGCGCCGGATGTTTTCGATCATCTCGCGCCACACCCGCGAGTCGCCCTCGATCTGAAAATCGACTTTCTTCAGATCGATCGCCGGCACCTCGCTGACCTGCTTGAGATCGAAAACTTCGAACTCAAGCACGAAGTTGCGCGCCTTGCCGTTGACGCCGACGCTGACACCGAAGGTCGTGTCGATAAACCCCAGCCGGCGGAATTTTTCCTCGTTCGCGGCCATCTGCGCCTTAAGCGCTTCGAAGTATTCAGTAGAAGGAAAGTTAATCGCCATAAATCGATGAATCCTGCTGGTCTCTCCAATAAATTGATCGATGCTGAATAAATGTAGGATTAAACGACCCAATAAGGCAAGCAAACGCCCACACCAAGCGCCAGTCCGCCAGAAATTACAAGGAAAGGAGTTGCGTCAGGCGTGGATTCGAGGGCGGCGATCGGACCACGGCGCCGCTCGCTCGATTTGAGCGGCCAGCCGCAGCAGCAGATCTTCGCGGCCATACGCGCCGACCAGCTGAACGCCGACCGGCACGCCACCGCGCAATCGGCATCGATGCCCGGATGGCCAGTATTAGGAGGCCGCGCGCGACAACGGAGCGCGGCCTTAATACCGGGTGCAGGGGCCACCCCTGCAGTTCAGGGTGTCATAGTTCAGCCTGAATGGACTCCGACGATGGTGCTATTCGTCATTTTGGCCGCAATTTGCGGATGTTTGCGAAGGAGCTGACATGAAAATAGGGAACTTACTCTGCGGCATTCTACTCGCCTGCATATTGATTGCAGCTAGCGCGGCGCCGGGGCGCGCGCAGCTCCAGGTGCGCCTGCGGCCGCCGAATGTGATGACCTACTGTTCGTCGGTCGGCGCCGGAGGTGCGTCAGTCAGCACAAGCTGCCCGGCGGCCGCGGGACTGACGAACTATCTCTGGAAAATCGACGCGAGCTGCGCCAGCCCCGCCTCGACCGTGAGCGGAGTTGTGACCGTGACCGGAACCAGGGGCGGAACTTTGTCATATGAATTTAACGAGGTGGGCGGCGGCTCGCCGGAACTGGACGATGCGTTCCCGCCGATCCAGGCAAGCGCGGCCAATACGGCAATCGTCGTGACCATTCCCGCGATTAGCAGCGGAGGAGCATGCGTTGCCTGTGCATTCTGCTCGCAGCAATAGTCGCGGCGGCGACGGCGCAGTGTTAACCCGTTGCGACGGGGGCGCGGTATTAAGAACGACGCGCGGCCGCGGGCGCGGCTTGCCAGTGTTCTTCCTTCTTTTTACACTGGGTGCAGGGGTCAGCCCCCGCCCGGCGCTGGCGGGCAGCCCTGTAGTTGACGGCACGCCTACGAAAGCCGCCATCACGTCCAGCGCCTCCTTCACAACGAGCTTCCCTGCCGGTTTCGGCTCGGCGAACGCGGGCGATTGCTGCATCATGCTGTACTGCGGCAACCAAACTCTCTCGACGGCGACCGGCTGCGCTGCCAGCGGATCGGGCTGGACCCCTTATACCTTTCCGCTCTGGGCCAGTGGCACCTTGACTGCGGAAATACTCACGCACGTTTATGCCAGCGGCGACACGGCGCCTACCTGCAACATGAGCGCGAGCGGCGGCGGCTCAGAGAATTTGCTCTGCTACAAAAGCTCCAATGGTTGTGCGTTCGCGAACGGGCCGGCGCCGCAGAATGGCTCCGCCAGCACGACCGTCTCGGGGCCGGGAATCATCGGCACTTCCGGCGATGCACAGCTTTTCTTCACCTGCGCTCACGCCTCGACCACCTTCACGAATTACAACGACAGCCTGGTACAGGAAGTAACACAGGCCAGCGCCACGATCTCCAGCGCAGAGGCTGACGCAGTTCTCGCCAGCTCGGGAGCGCAGCCCACGGCGCAAGCGACGATCGGCACAGGCACTGCGAACATCGGCATTGGAGCCGACCTCGAGGCGAGTGCTGCTGCGACTCCGACGCCTACGGCAACCGCAACCACAACCGCCACGCGGACAGCAACTCCGACTGCGACGGCGGCGCCAACAATCACCGCGACGGCGACAGCGACGCCAACCTTGACCGCGACGGCCACCGCGACGGCCACGGCCAGCGCGACTGCCACTTTGACCGCGACGCCCACTGCGACTCCGGCGACTGGCGCGGCATCTCCCGCACTGATGCAGCACCATCTCGAGCAAGCATGGTGGTGGAAATCACCTTGGGCAGGGCGGTGACCGAAGGATCGCTCCATGCCCGGCACGCGCTAACGTGCCGACGCCTGCTTGTTGGCGCCGCCGTTAGCCAGTTCGTCGTTGATGATCTCTTCGAACTTCAGAGTCGGCTGTGCCCCGGTTAGAGGGCGGCCATCAATAAAAAACGCCGGGGTTCCGTCCACGCCGACTTTCTCTCCGGTGGCCTGGTCGCTTTTGATCTGGCTCTCGTATTTCGCCTTGTCAAAGCACGCGTCAAACTGGCCGGTATTGAGTCCGAGCGACTTGGCGGTCGCCTTCAGATCGACGGGCGCCAGCTTGCTCTGATCGGCGAACAGCGCATCGCGGAATTGCCAGAACTTGCCCTGCTCGTTGGCGCATCGCGCGCCCTTGGCGGCGTCAAGCGCATGAGAATGGAATGGCAGCGGGAAGTCCATGTGTACGAGGCGAATCTTGTCGCCATATTTCGCCCGCAACTGCTTCAGAGTGTCTTCCGTTTTTTTGCAGAACGGACACTGAAAGTCGGTGAACTCGACGATCGTGATGGGCGCATCCTTGGCGCCGAGCGCCGGATGGCCACTGCTGTTCAGCGCGACGCGCTGGGGCTCGAGTAGAATTTTCACCGGCTCATTCTTGCGCAGGCGTTCGACCAGCGCCTGGCGGTTCATCATTTGCATCAGCTGCGGTTTGATCTTGTCGAATGGCGCAGTACCGGCCGATTTGTTCTTGTCGTAAAACTTTTTCGCGTCGGCTTCGGTCACGGCCGATTTGCCGGCGTATTGCTTCTTAAGGTAGTCATCGACGCTGAGCTTGTCGCGCTGGGCGGCCTGCTCGATCAGGTAGTCATTAGTCATCGACTCGAGCGTCTGGCGCCTGAGATCGGAAGTCTTCTCGGCAATCAGTTGATCGACGCGCTTTTCGAGCGCCGCGCGCATCTGATCGAGCTGCGGCTTAACCTTCGCGTCGAGGTCCTTCTCACTGATCTTGTGATCCCCGACCGTGGCGACCACCGCGTTGGGGTCGTCGGCCCATGCGGGATGCGGGGCAATGGCGGCGCACACGATTGCGACGGCGGCGGCAATAGCGGGAACGATACTCCGCGCGGATTGAAAGCGAATTCGCCTCGACTGATTCATCTTTAGCAGCATCGGATAATGTTCGAACTCCCTTATTAATGATAATTTTTCGATACTAGCATGCGACGAGGACGCTGTCGCGATGCCGAAAACGATGCGTTTGCCCTGATCGCGCGCGACTCCGCTACCCTGCCATTTACTTTGAAACCGCATATCGCAGCCTCAATCGGAATGCTGGGCCTGGTCCTGCTGATCTTTCCCGCGCAGGCGCGTGCGGCAGGCAACGAAACCGAAACCCGACTCAGCGTCCTGGTGGACTGTCATTGCTCCGATCCGGTCGGCGAAAGCTTTTGCTCCGACTTCAAGGGCAAAGTTCGCGATTCGGTCGCATATCGGCTCGTCGATCACGCCGACGCATATGGAATCGGAGTGCATCTGTGGTGCATGGACTTGTTTGCGGGACTCCCAGGAGTCGAGAGCAAGCTTTCCGGCACGATGTCCGCGGTATCGGTCGCGTTCACAATCTATTCCGACAGGCTGCCGGGCGAAGTGTACGAAGATTCCTCCGTGTTTCGAGTCGGCAAAGGCGCTGCTGACGAGATGTCGGATAAGATCCTGGCCGCCGTGGGTCAGCTTGCCACCGCCAACAAGGCGGTATTCGAGCATATCCGCGCAACTCCAAAGCCAGCAGCGACGCCGACCCAGCAGGTTATTCAGTAACGCTTCAAAGAGCGCCGGTTTTCCAATAGCTTTTTAATTCGCTGCGAGAGTGGCGGAATGGCAGACGCGCCGGACTTAGGATCCGGTGCCGCAAGGCGTGGGGGTTCAAGTCCCCCCTCTCGCACCACCTATCTCCAAGACAGGGCGGAGTGAGCGAAACCCAGACGGGATGGCTTGGCGCTCGCGAGATTGCGAGCGCCCTGTTGTACGCGTCCTTACTGTTCGGGGGCCAGCTCGACGCGACGGTTCTGCGCGCGCCCTTCGGCAGTATCGTTGGTCGCTACGAAATTGGTCTTGCCGTAGCCGTGCGGATGTAGCCGACTCTCGGCGATTCCATCCTTGACCAGGTAATCGACGACCGCATTTGCGCGCCGGTCGGATAACCGTACGTTGTACTCCTCGCCTCCGATCGCATCGCAATATCCATTGACCTCAACGTCAACGCCGGGATTGACCTTGAGAGTTGAGGCGGCCTCGTCCAGCACGGCGGCATCCCCGGGACGGATGTTCGATTTGTTGAAATCAAAATGCACGCCGCGCAGTATCAGCTTTTCCTTGACCGGCGGAGGCGGTGGTGGCGGTGGCGGCGGAGGGGGCGGTGGCGGAGGTGGAGGCAGCGGCGGTTGAACGATCGGATCGCAATAGTAATGGCCCGCGACTCCACCTATTACCGCGCCGATTCCCGCACCGGCAATCGCGCCCCCGATGGTTCGCGAGCGCGAGCCGTCTTTGCCCTCGCTGGCGGCGCCGATACCGTAGCCAGCGCCAGTGCCAGCCAGCGCGCCCGCGGCGGCGCCGTAAACAGTGCACCAACCCAACTCGCGTTGTTGCGCGCATCCACTCGCAAGCAGCGCGACGCCGGCCACCGCTGGCAACAGAAACGACGATATACGCGATCGAATGTTCATGTCCCCTCCCACAGGCGATCTATGCCGTCGCTGAGCGGCATCCGCGCGAGCGCACACCTACGCTCCACGGACGGCGTCACCCTAGTTCAGGGAGATGTCGGAACAATTAGTCGCGGATTAACAGAATGTGACGTGAATGCGGGCTGGATCTCGATCAGACGGTCAGACTCTGCGCTTCCCATAGCGCGCGGAAACGGCCGTCGCGCAGCGCGCTAAGCGACGACCAATTGCCCGACTCGACCACCTTCCCGCCTTCGACGACGTAAATCAGATCGGCCCATCGAATGGTCGAGAGGCGATGTGCGATCAGCACGACGGTGAGTTCGCCGCGGCGGCTTTCGATCGCATCGAGCACCCGTCCTTCGTTTTCGGAATCGAGGCTGTTGGTCGCCTCGTCCAGAATCAACATCGAAGGGCGGCGCAGGAATGCGCGCGCCAACGCGAGGCGTTGGCGCTCTCCCTGCGACAGCAAAATTCCACGATCGCCGACGACAGTATCGAGCCGGTCGCTCAGTCCCGCGACGAAATCGAAAGCGGACGCCTGTCGAAGCGCCGCGAGCATTTCCTCCTCGCTGGCGTCGGGGCGCGCCCATTTGAGGTTTGCACGAATCGTGTCGTGAAAAAGAAACGTGTCGGGCGCCACGTAGCCGATTTGATCGCGCCATCCGCGCACGCCTTCGGGTCCGAGCGGCCGGCCGTCGAGTCTGAGCGTGCCCGAGTCGGGCGCGACCAGGCCCATCAGAATGTCGGCGATGGTACTCTTGCCGGCGCCCGACGGCCCCACCAGCGCGACGATCTTCCCCGCCGGAATCACCAGGCTCAAATCTTTGACCGCGGGCACGCGTCCCTCGCTGTAGGTAAACGACACGCCGTCAGCGGCAAGCTCGCGCGTGAGCGAGAGCCGATCGTGCGGATGCACCGCCGGCTCAGCGGCGGCGGCGCATCGGGTTTCGATATCCAGCAGATTGGCAAACGATGGCAGCGCGTTGACGAAGGCGCGGTAGTGGTACTGGCCGCTCATGATTCGCGGCATCACGCGCGCGAACAGCAGTAACAGAATCAGAATTGACGCCGGCGGCACCGCCAGGATTTGGATCGACACGAACAGCACCACCGCGAGGATTACCACCGTGCCGAGTTCGAACCAGGTCGCGGCGATCGCCTGCTGACGCGTACCGTCCACGTTGGCTCTGGCAACATCGGCGCTCAGCTCGGAGAAAATCGAAAAATTACGCGCTTCGGCGCCATAGGTCTTGGCCGCTTTGAGGCTCTGTAGATGCTCGATGGTGGCGGCGTAGAGCGACTTGTTGGTCGCGGAGACCTCCTCGCCCTGGCTTTCGATCGCATGCGTGCGGCCGCGAAAAGCGAAGGCCAGAAACGCGCCGGAGATCAGCACCAATGCAGTCATCCCGGCCGACAGCGCAAACGCGATCGCCATGTAGAGCATTCCGATCGCAACTTCGCCGGTGAGTACCAGGGCGAAATTCGTGGCGGTGCCGATTCGGCTGACTTCAGAGGTCAGCGCGTGAGTGAAATCCGAGGTCCTGCTGCGACATACGAACAACCAGTTCGCGTCCGCAATCGCAAGGTAGAGGCGACGGCGCAGATGATGCTCGACTTCCTGCTGAACCGCATAAGTCCAGACGTTCTGCATCTGCCCCAGCACGGTTCGCGCGCCAACCAGCATCACGAATACGCCCAGCAGAAGAATCAGCGACGGGCGCAGCCCCACCGCAATGAATGCGTTGGAAACGATCGCCGCATAGCGTCCGGCCTGGCCTTGTCCGGCGAGATTAAAGCCTGCCACTTGCAGGGTGGGAAGCAGCAGCGCAAAGCCGATTCCCTCGGTCAGCGAAAACAGGACCATCACGATGACCACCGTGATCAAATGCCAGCGCGAAACTCGCACCAGCATCGCGAGATACGCCGCAAGCGTGTCCTTCGCCGGCGGGTTTGCGGGGCTATCGGCCAACTGAGTCCGGCCCGCCAAGCGGCTGGTATCGATCAAGTTCGAAATCTCCGATCACCACGATGCCGCCGCTCTCGAGCCATGCGTGAGCCCCGAAATGGCCATCGGCCGGTTTCATTACCCCGATTTTGAGTTCGCTGGGATAGCGGTAGCGCTTAAGTACGATGCCGGTCGCGAGCGCGCGAACCAGGCAGTTGCCGCCGCTGGGGACGGCGCGGCTGGCGGTGGCGACGGCCCAGGCGATTTTTTCAGGTGACGGGCGCACGGAATTGGAGTTCGCGCGCATCGGATGGCTCATCGCGTCAGCAAGCCGGCGCGCACGACCAAACGGCAACATCCACACGCCGGCACGCATCGCCACAATCGCCGTCAGCGACCGGAACAGAAGCGCCCGATCCGGCGCGGGCAAGGCGAAGAACTTAGCTATTTTGTTCATCCGAGCCCCGATCATCCGGCGCCAGCTCGTCGAGGACCTGTATCAGGCCATGCGCGTGGAGTTCGCCAAGCAGTTGCAGCAGATCGCGGCTGCATCGCTCGCCTTCGACGTCGAATCGATCGATTAATTCGTTGCGAATCTCGACCACCGGGCGCGGTTGCACAATCAGGCTCCAAATCGTGGCGCCAACCGGGTCGAGTCCGAAGTAGGTCCCGCTCTTGAGATTCAGAATGGCGGCCTCACCATCGAGATCGCAGGAAATCTGGTCCTTGGATGCGACTACGATGGATCGCGTCGAGATTGTCTTTTCCACGAATTGCAAATTGTCCGAGCGGCACAGGCGATGCGACGATTGCTCTAAACGCGAGAACCCTTTACATCGCTAGTGAAAGCGACACGAGTTTACCGAGCGTCCGCGCCGCGGGCAAGCCGTCGGCGGGTTCGCTTACGCGAGCCGGGGGCGAACTTCGGCGTCGAAGCGATCGAGAAACTTCCGGGAGTGTGTACTTGGCGCAATGTCGGTCTTGGGCTTCATTTAAGGACCGCGCTCAGGCAGCACGAACAGCCCGCATGTGCGGGCGGCGTGAGCACGCCACTCGGGAAGAGCTGATCTATAGGAATTTCGCCCGCGGCGGCGTTCTGATCGCAGGCATCAAGTGCCTTGCGTTCGCTTCCCGGTGACCAGCACTTCGCGCGCACAACCTGGCTCTGCCGCCATCCAATCAACGTGCCGTTTTCCTGCGCTGATGCGATTTCAGTCGTGGCCGCAGTGTCGGCCAACATGCGAGCGATACCCCAGACGGTTTCTATTTTCGCTCCAAGCTGACGGCCAGACCAACCTTCCTGTATTGCCTGAACCACCAGCGCGCGTAACTGGTTGAGCGCGGAGTCCGCAAGCCCCGGCAGCAGCCATTTGCGCGTCAATTCGCCTCCGTGATCGCGCGCGAAACTCACAGCGGATTCATTGACCAAATCGAAGCGGACTTTCATTTCTCGCTCTTTCGCTTCCGGTTGGGCTGCGGCCAGCCGCTCGCGGGCTTCTGCTTCTGAAAGGACAGCTTCACAGCGTCCTTCCAGTTGCCCTCGATCTTGAGCGTTTCAGGTTTCGGACCGGGGGTGCCCTTCTGTTTCTTTTTTTTCTTCACGGGATTGGACTCTCAAATTCGTTCGCACAAAAATTGATCTCAGAAACATTTGGGGCCAGAGCGCTCGACACGCCCTGACCCCGACCACCAACGGAGGATCATTCCGATGGCAGCCAAACCTATCGCGTGGCGCTGGCCAAGCGTCTTCGCTCGACCATCACCAGCCAACATTGAATCGAAGTAAGACGGAGCCGTGGTCGGCGTTCGTAGCCGATCACGGCCCGTCACAAGCAGTGCGGGAGTGGCGGAACAGGAAGACGCAAACGCCTTGGCAGCGTTGGGTGCCACACACCTTGCGGGTTCAAATCCCGTCTCCCGCACCAATCGCAAATAGATCAAATCGCCTCTCATGACGCAACGCGCCCGATTTGCTGTGCATAGGTTAGGCGTTTTCCACTGGCGTTGCGGATCGCCAGTGCCGTGCGCTCGCCATCTTCGATCTTGCGTGCGTTGTAGCGGAAATCAAATTCCGCGAGATACCGATGCAGATGTTTCCGGCTGACCGAATGAAACGTGCCGTACATCCCACGCTTCAAAAGTGAAAAGACGCCTTCAACCGTGTTGCTATGAATCCCGCCCGGACGCGCATATTCGCCAAGATGATGATCGGTCGTTCCATGGCGGCTGAATGGCTTGCCGAGATTCCGATAGGACGGATGGCTGTCGGTCATCAAATACGACGCCGTATCAATGTTCTCAAGCAGCACGCGCGAAAGGGTCGCGCTGGTTACGCGATCAACTACGAACGAGCGCGCGTCTCCGCCGCGTTCAACCACAGACACAACCGGGGTCTTTCGTTTTTCGAGCCAACCCGGTTGCGGGCCTTTGGTGATTCCTTTTACGCGCGGTTTTCCGCCGACGTAAGTTTCGTCCGCTTCCACGATGCCAGAGAGTTTCGGTTTCACGGCACGATTATCGGCCATCGCGAAACGGACGCGATGCATCATGAACAGCGCCGATTTGTAGCTGAGTCCCGTCATGCGCTGAATCTGTTTCGCGGAGACTCCCTTCTTGCTCGCGCACGCGGCCCAGAATGCATAAGCCCAGTGGCGCATCGGGATCGGCGAGTCTTCATACACACTGTTCACGCGCACGGTGAACTGCTTATTGCAGCCTTTGCAGCGCCACAGGAACCGCTTGTTGCGCTGGCCGGTCTTGCGGTCTTTCATCTGATAGACGTTCGTATCGCCGCAATGCGGGCAGCATGAGCCGGTCGCTCCCCAGCGTTCGGACTCGAAAAACTCCACCGCCGCCAACTCGTCCTGACACGCCCGTGGAAGCCGCGCCACGATTCCCGACTTTGCCGAAGCAACTTTGCCTTGTCCTTTTGCCATGATTCACAATCTAGCAGATTATGATATTTGAGTCAAGTATCATAATCGCTACGGTTCTTCTAAGTTTGGGCTGTATTCGTCGAGCACATTATCCTTAAGCAGGCCAGCGGAATTTAGGAATCTCAATAGTTGTTGGATCCGAGGCTCATCACTCGCAATTTTGCAACTCGGCGATGCTTGACAGCCAGCGTCGAAGCCTCCGGTTTCGCCGTTATTGTAAACAAACGTGACATGCGTGAAAGTGCAGCGGACATATCTGTAGCCATCTAGTAGAACGCGCGTATTGCGGAACGGTTGATTGACGATCTCTTTGATTTCAATCTTAAGCACCAATGGCGACCGCAATTTGATCCGTCGCAGCAGCGGCCACACTCCAATCAACACCAACGCACCCGCAAGAAGCAGTAGGGCGTGGCCCAAATCCGTGTTGCTACAGCCAAGCATGGGCAAGGCTATTCCAGCGACTCCAACGGCGAGTGCCAGAAACAGGGAGAACCACGCGATAAGATTATCTCTAGACATGGGCGGCACCCTCGCTGGAACGATTGCTCCGGCGAACGTAGCCCAACACCGGGGGATTGCGTCAAGTACATACTCCCGGAAACTTCGCTCCGGCTTCAGTCTGCTTCGTCACCGGCGAGCATATCGACTATTCCCCGAGCGGTCGGATAGTCAACGTGCAGGGATTTCATGCAGAGCGTCCACGCTTCGGCATTATCGCGCTTGACGATAAGCGCCATCAGCTGCGACTTGAGCGGCTCCTGGATGCGCGCCATAGCCGCCTTTGCCCGTTCGCGACCGGCAGCGCGCATCTGCTGCTGCTTGGCAAACCGTTGCATCCCAAGTTCCGTTGGACACGGCTGCGCCTCGTACCACTTGCCATTTTCCTGGCCGATCATTTCGTTCACCGTGGCGGTGCCGCCGGCGGGGGTGACAAATTCCATTCCCATCAGATGAGTCGGCGGCATCGGGTAGGTGGCGTACTTCGTCGCATTCATCAAATTCGGCGGCAGCCTGCTAACCGTCAGGTGATAGTTCTTGCTGATTGGAAGGTCGAGTTGCCTCCTTATCCGGTCGTCAAGAAAATTCTGGTTGTGGCCGATGCATTTCATCGTGGACGGCGCGATCAGCTGCTTGATCGCGCCGAAATCCTTCGCGTACATGGCGTAAACCATCTTGCGCGCCAATTCCTGCTGCTGCGGCGTACCCTTCTCAGCCTCCTTCTCAGCCGCCACTTCCTGGGCCGAACGGGTCGGCGCCCCTTGCGGCACAGCAGCCGGCGCGCGCATCGCCCACGGCGATTCCTGTGGCGCGGCGGACTCCTGCGCGACGGCCGGCGTGGCGAGCGCGGCGGCGCCAGCTAGCGCAAGCAAGGCAAATATTGTTCCCGAAAGCTTTGGCATCTCACTCCCTCATCGCAGAGTGCACGCACGGTGCCACTGCGCGGTAAAATCGTCGATCAATTTCAATTTTCACTTTTCACTTTTCACTGAATCGCGAGGCGCCTGCAAGCCGTCCGCGAAACCGACGGCGAGATTATTCTTTGCCGGGGATCGACTTCAATTGCTCGAGCCATGCAGTCGCTTCGCTGTCCGAGGGCGCCCGATAGTCGCCGCGCGGCGAGAGCGATCCGCCCGAACCGACCTTGGGCGCGTTGGGGATACAACTGCGCTTGAACTGGCTCAACTGAAAAAAGCGGTAGAGAAACGTATGCAGATGTCCCTTGATCGTCGCGATGTCGTACTGGTTGCGGCGATCGCGCGCAATGTCCGGCCACTCGCCCGCGTCCTTGTCGCGCCACGCGTTGTAAGCGAGGAACGCGACCTTGGGCGGCGGATATCCGAAGCGCAGCGTGTAGTAGAGAAAGAAATCGTGCAGCTCGTAGGGGCCCAGCGTCGCTTCGGTGTCGTGGCTGGGATGTCCGTCCGCTGAGGCGCCGGGGATCAGCTCGGGGCTGATTGGAGTGGCGAGAATCTCGAGCAGCGTCGCGCTGGTTTCGCGGCCGAGGCTTTCAGTTTGCGCGAGCCATCGAATCACGTGCTGGATTAATGTCTTCGGCACGCTCGCATTGACGCTGTAATGGGACATGTGATCGCCGACGCCGTAGGTGCACCATCCCAGCGCGAGCTCGCTCAAGTCGCCGGTGCCGATCACCAGCCCGCCGCGCAGGTTTGCCAATCGAAAAAGATGGCTGGTGCGCTCGCCCGCCTGCACGTTCTCGAACGTGACATCGTAAACTTTCTTGCCTTTGGCATAGGGATGCCCGATGTCCTTGAACATCTGCATGCAGCTCGGCCGAATGTCTATTTCATCGGTCGCGCAGCCGAGCGACTTCATCAGGCGGCGCGCCTGCTCGAGAGTTCGCGCGCCGGTGGCAAAGCCGGGCATCGTGACGGCAAGAATATTTTTGCGCGGCGAGCCGAGCCGATCCATCGCACGCGCGCATACCAGCAGCGCGTGGGTAGAATCGATACCGCCCGAAATTCCAATCACGACTCGTTCCAGGCCGGTCGAGCGCAGCCGGGTCGCCAGGCCTTGAACCTGGATGTCGAAGACTTCGGCGCATCGCTCGTCGCGAGTTGCGGGATCCGAGGGCACGTAAGGGAACCGCTCGTAGCGCCGCTGCAACAGCATCTTCGCGCGCCGCGGCAATTCCGCCGAAAATGAAATCCGGCGAAAGCGCCGCACTCGCTCGCGCTCGCGCTCGGCCGTGTCGCCGAACGTGTTCTGACGCATCCGTTCCTGCGACAGCCGTTCGAGATCGATTTCCGCCGTGACCACTTGCGGCCGATCCTTGAAGCGCTCGGACTCGGCGACGAGGTTGCCGTTCTCGGCGATCAATGCGTGGCCGTCCCAGGCGAGATCGGTTGTCGATTCACCCGCTCCCGCCGCGCAATATGCGTACGCCGCGATGCATCGCGCGGATTGGCCGGTGACCAGCGAGCGGCGGTAGTCGGCCTTGCCGATCGTGATGTTCGACGCCGACAGATTCAGCAGCACCGTCGCTCCCGCCAGCGCCGCGTATGACGACGGCGAAATCGGAACCCACAAGTCCTCGCAAATCTCGGCGTGAATCGTAAGCCCCGGCTGCTCCTCGTGCTGGAAGATGAGGTTGTTGCCGAACGGAACCGCGCGAATCCCGGCCAGGTCGATTTCGTCGCGGGTCGCGGCGTCGGCCGAGGCAAATTGCCGCGGTTCGTAGAACTCGCGGTAGTTGGGCAGATTGGTCTTCGGCACGACGCCGAGAATCCGCCCGCGATGAATCACGATCGCGCAGTTATACAGATGATGATTGATCTGGAGCGGCGCTCCCACCACGCTGACGATCGAAAGCTTGGCCGTCGCCTCGGCCACCGCGGCGATTGCGTCAAGGCATGCGTCGAGCAGCGCCCGCTGCTGAAACAGATCGTCGCACGAATAGGCGGTCAGCCCCAATTCCGGAAACAGTGCAAGCACCGCCTTGCGCTCGGCGGCCTCGCGGATCAGCGCGACGGTATGTTCGGCGTTGTAAGCGGGATCGGCGACGCGAACCGACGGCACTCCCACCGCGATTCTGACGAAATCGTGATTGTAGAGATTGAAAAAGTTTCCGTTCCTGGTCACGTCGTTTCCCTCGGGCGCCGCACGGCAATCGACTCGGCATCCGCCGCCCATGCCCGCGCCCCTGTTAAGAAGACTGTGCCGATTGTGGACGGCCGGTACAAGATTGCCCGATCCACCCGGGGGCGCGCGCCGCCGCGATCCTGAAACACTCGCCGGCCATTGTCTGACAGGTCAATCATTGCAATAACGGCTGTAGCCGAATGAAACTTGCGAGATTCACCCATGGTGGCGCGACGCGCATCGGCGTCGTCGTCGATGACTCGATCGTTGACCTCGCGGCCGCGGCGCCCGACTTGCCGCGCGACATGACCGCCTTCATCGTGGCGGGGGCGCCCGCCGCCGAGCGCGCGATGCGCGCGGTGAAGAATTCCACCCACCGGATTGCGCTTAAGAGCGTCAAGCTCGAGGCGCCGATCGCGCGCCCCCCGGAGTTTCTCGCCATCGGGCTCAACTACGCGGACCACGTCGAAGAAACCAGGATGAAGCGTCCCGAGTTTCCGATGTTCTTCAACAAACAATCGAGCTGCGTGACTGGACCGTACGATCCGATTCATCTGCCGCGCGTGTCATCGGCGCTGGATTACGAAGGCGAACTCGGGTTCGTGATCGGCCGGCGATGCCGTCACGTGCCGCGCGATCGCGCCCGCGAGGTAATCGCGGGTTACGTGATCGTAAACGACGTAAGCGTGCGCGATTGGCAGCGCCGCGCGCCGACGATGACGCTGGGCAAGTCGTTCGATACGCACGGGCCGGTTGGCCCCTGGATCGTAACGCCGGACGAGATCGGCGATCCGCACAATTTGGACCTGCGCACGTTCGTCAACGGCGAACAGCGCCAGCATTCGAACACCAGGAATCTGATCTTCGATTGCTTCGCACAGATCGAGACGCTGTCAACGGTGTTTACCTTGTTGCCGGGGACGATCGTTTCGACCGGCACGCCCGGCGGAGTGGCTGCCGCGATGAATCCTCCCAAATGGCTCAGGGCGGGCGACGTGGTCCGAATCGAGATCGAGAAAATCGGCAAGCTCGAAAACAAGGTGATCGAGGAACCGGCCAGCACCGATTTAATCTGATCAGGCGGTCCGGGCTGGCTTGATAATTGCCAGGCTTTTGGCGTCACAGCAAAATTCCTTCGCTCGCGTGCCGCGGTTTCCGCTCGGAGCCGAGGCGCTGATCGACGCAAGCGACCTGGATACCGCGAGGCTGGCTTGCTTGATTCCTGGAGTCTTTGGAATCGACTGATTGGGTGGATGCGCGTCTATGCTAGCTCAGGAACGAAACCGCGTCGGTGACAAATTGTTGCATCGAATCTACAATCTGTAGCTATTGGTTGACTGATGGTGGGAGCGCGCCGCCTGTTCGTGGCGTTTTTGCTCAATCGCCCGTGGCACATTGATTGCTTGCCCCAAGAAGGGGGGTCGGATGAGCGGGATGAGGAGTATCAACGCACTGGGAGGGCGCGAGGATGCTGCCAACGACGTCAATTGGAATCCGCCATTCGGAACATGAGATAAGACACGCAAGATCCTCGCCCCCTGGAAGACTGAGCCGCTTCCTCCTTAAATTTCGCCCATTCTGGAATGGAAACTATGGTCTCCAGACACCGCGCCGGTCGATCGACCGCGAACTGCAAGAGCGCGAGCCAATAGATTTGCTGTAGCTGCCCAGCCTGCGTCTCTCCCCGCTATCATTTTGAGAGCGCACCCGCGTCAGGTGTCGAGTTGGACTCTCAGGACGACTGCCCCAGCACGGGCGGGACCAATGGGGCGGGCGTCCCGAAATACGCGGGGTGAAGTGC
The DNA here is from genome assembly GCA_963743865.1 of uncultured delta proteobacterium. Lineage (GTDB taxonomy): Bacteria > Desulfobacterota > Binatia > Binatales > Binataceae > Binatus. The sequence goes on along the minus strand of CAVURG010000006.1, from coordinate 940,094 downwards.
TTGCTGCTGGTGAGCGGCGGGCTCGCGACGGCTGGCGCGCCGGAGGATTGCCGTCATCAGTGCGATGATCACAATCGGGGCAAGTGGGATTTTGGCGCCCTGACTGACGGGCAATGAGACGCGGGGCAGAATCCACGCGACCGAAAGCACCGCCTTCTCATAGGGCAGGAACCCCTTCTCGAAACCCTCCATTGCGAGCCACGCTATCGGGAGCGCAAGCAACACCAGGTCGTATTGCAGGAGGTATGGGGAAACCATCAATGAGCCAACCGCCAGAGTGGCGGCTTTGAGCGCGAATGGACGGCTGGTTTGCCAAACCCAAACCACCGCAGACGCCGCGTATATCGCAACCATCGCCTGAAACACATACGCAACCTCGACGCTGCCACCCCACATCCTGATCGCGCCAAAAATGCTTTGCAGGGTTGGGAAATTGATCGCACCCTGTTCCAGGACAATTTTCTGTGTGACCGGGATACCTCCGATAAACGCGCGCCACGTTGATGCGCCAAAGACCGCGAGCGAAGCTGCCGCAAACAGAATCGTGCTGATGGCTGTGGCGATAAGTGCGCGCCATCGGCGACCTACGATCAGTGCGAGTGGAATCAATATCGCGAATTGCGGCTTGTAGGCCATCAGGCCAAACAGCAACCCCGCAAGCAGCGGCCATCGGTCGAGAAGCAGCAGACCGCCCCCGATAAGCGCGGTGGTCAGGAAGCCGTTTTGCCCGCACATGAAGTTGATGATGACCGCCGGAAATGTGATCGCCAGCCAAAGTCCGAGAGGAATGGGAGCTATGCGCCTGAGAACGGCAAGATAGCCGCCAAGCGTCACGGTCTCGAACACGACCCATGACGCGATGAATGGCAGCATCGAAAGCGGCAAAACGATCAGAAGGTACATCGGCGGATAGTGGAATCCCAGGACGCCCGTGTCCGTGCTTCCCATTACCGCCACTTCCTGCAGGTGCTGGCGATGAATGTCGTAAACAGAGGCGGGATCGCCTTTGAGCGCCGCGATCGAACCCGCATACGGATTTACAAAATCACCTCCAACGCAGGCGCCGCTCGCAAATATCAGGTGATGAGCGTGGAAAAGTTGAGCTATCGCCGCAGCCAGATATGCAAGCAGCAGAACGCCCGAATAAAATGTGACGCGTTGGACTGTCAACCAGGAAGGGTCGCGAAGCCAACTGGTGAACCGATGCGTAAAACCCAAGCGGCCGTTAGGAGCCGGGGTGGGCGTCGTTATCGTGACGGATTTTCCGGCGGTATCGATTTTCGCGCGACCATCCATCGCCAACCTGTTCTTGTCGGCAGCACCTAATATGCCATCGTGCTCGGCTAGGGAAAACCGCCCATTGGCGGGATATGAGGATGTCAACGACGCTCGGCAAGAAGGCGGCGGTTCGCGCCGACGCGGCCTTCCCGGTCGAGTCGGAGGGATTCTACTCGGCGGCGACCGATTGCGCCTGCCTTGGTTGACCGCCCATACCGTTTAATTCAGCCTTATCCGCGCGGCGCCGCATCACCGCGATTAGGCTCAACGGCGGAATTGGCACGACCTTGTCGAGCAGCCGCATCAGCGGCGTGATCAGATTGAGCAACCAAACCTGCGCGAGACCAAATCTGCGCCGACGCAGAATGCGCCCGTTCAGATACCATGCGATAGTGCCGATGCGGTTGAACTCAATCAACTCGCGAATCTCCAACCCGCAGTCCGCCGCGAGCCGATCAAGTGTCTGGGGCGTGTAGCGGCGCTGATGGCCGAGCACTTGATCGAGCGTCCCGAAGTTCCACGGGCCTTGCGGCACGAGGATGATTGCGCTGCCCGCGATGGCCAGTACCCCCTTGATGTTGTTCAGCGAGCGGCGGTCGTCGGCGACGTGCTCGAGCACGTTGAGGCAAATCACGCTGTCGTAGCCGCCATCGGTCGCGGGAAAAGAGTCTAGATCGTTGACGTCGCAGTATGACGATTTGAGATACGGCCGATCGCTCGCGAGGTTGGCAAGCGTTTCGAGGTAGAGCGGATTGACGTCGCTGGCGACGTAGCGTGCGCGCGGCAGCAGCGCACGCGAGAGATTTCCCACCCCGCTGCCGATCTCAAGCACTCGCTCGCCAAGGTAGGGGCGGATCGCGTCGGCCATCCACAGGTTAAATCGCCGAGCGCGCGCCAACCGCGCGAGAATCTGGCTGCCGTATTCGTCATCGCGGTAGATAGCATCGCTCATACCGAAGCGCGCGATCGCCGCAAGCGCGCGCACTCCATCACGCCAGTTGATCTTTTTGCCCTCGGCATAGGTGCGGCCGAAATAGCTGATGGGTATCTCGAAGATGCGCGCCTCGCGCTTGGCGAGCTTGATCGCAATCTCGGGTTCAAGCCGGAAGTCGTTGCTCACCAGCGGGATCGACTTCAGCAGCGGCGTCCGCACGAGCTTGTAGCAGGTCCACACGTCGGTGAGATTGAGGTTCGAAACGATGTCGCACAGGAAGGTGAGCAGCTTATTGGCAAGCTCATGGCGATGCAGCAGGACGCGGCGCACCTCGCTGCCCGCAAAGCGCGAGCCAAACACCGCATCGGCATCCTGCTCGACAAACACCTTCACCATCCGCGAGATGTCAGATGGGAGGTATTCCAAATCGGCATCGTGGATGACGCACGCGTCACCGGTCGCCTCAGCCAGCGCGGTCTGAACCGCTTTTCCCTTGCCGCAGTTACGCTGATGGCGGATGAAGCGCCAGTTGAGCTTCACCAAACCGCCCGGTGAACTCGCCGGCTCCCCGCGCGAGCGCGCGAATTCGTCGAGCACCTGGCGGGTGCCGTCGGTCGACCCGTCATCGACCACGATAATCTCGACCGCCGAGAGGTGCTCGTCATGCGCGAGAGTTTCAAGCCGGCCGAGTGATTCGGCGACGAGGTAACGCTCGTTATAGACCGGAACCAATACCGATAGAGTTATCGAGCGCGGCCGGTCTGCTGTCGCTGCTCCCGATCCCATTGGTTCTCAAGAATAAGCGCTCAGGGGCATCGATCAAAGACGGTGGAAACGATAAGCCGGGGCTAAGTGACTTAAGCCGTTTCCCCGCGTGACGTTGGCGCGCGATACGGATTGATTATAACGACGCGACCGCCGCCTCGGGAAAAAAGCCGGTGCGTGCGACGCTCTCGAAGAAGTCCGGGGCCGCGCCCGGCGTCTTCTGATCTTTCTGAATCATAACCTCAGTCGGTACGTCCGTGTATTGCGCAACTCGGCGCTATACCCCTCCGCTCGTAATAGCGCTGATGATTCTCCTCGGCGCGGTAGAACTCCGCGGCGGGCACGATCTGCGTGACGACCGGGCGAGCGAGTTTGCCGGATTCTCGAGCCGCCGTTTCGATTCCTCGGCGGCCATCCGCTCGTCGTCATCGGAATAGAAAATCATTGAGCGGTATTGAGTACCGACGTCGGGGCCCTGCCGGTTGAGCGTCGTCGGGTCGTGAATCTGCCAGAACACTTCCAGCAACTGCTCGAACGATACTCGCGCCGGGTCGTACTCCACCTGCGCGACTTCCGCGTGTCCCGTCTTGCCACTGCAAACCGCTCGATAGTTGGGCTTTGGAACCGTGCCGCCCGCGTATCCTACGGCCACGTCGACGACGCCTTCGACCGCGCGAAAGGCCGACTCCACACCCCAGAAGCATCCGGCGCCAAATATCGCGATTTTGTTCTCGTTCGCCATTTGCCTACTTAACGATGGGGACCGGCGCGAATCAATCCTCGCCCGGCCCTGGCGAGACCGCTGCCGCCACTGTGCGAGCGTCCGGCGGTGTGCCATTATTCAAGCGTTATGACAAGTATTATGGCGAATAATAAACTTCGGAAATCAGGAAACTGTCGGCAATTCGTGAACCTAATCCTTGATCGGAAGCGCACAAAGCTCCTTTTGCGGCCGCTTTTCGCGCTCGCAACTATTCTTTGCATGTGGCTCCCAGCCGCGGCCGGCGCTGCGGAAATCAAGGTCGCCGCGGCGTCGGATTTGACGTTCGCATTCAAGGATGTTGCCTCCCAATTTGAGCAGCAAACCGGGAGCAACATTACGCTCACGTATGGCTCATCGGGAAATTTTTTCGCGCAGATTCAAAATGGCGCGCCGTTCGACCTGTTCTTTTCGGCCGACGTTGACTATCCGAAAAGGCTCGAGGCCGCGGGCTTGATTGAACCCGGCACTATCTACGAATATGCGAGCGGAAAACTCGTGATGTGGGTTCCCAGCGCGTCGAAGCTCGACTTGAGCCGCGGTCTTGCGACGCTGCTCGATCCCGGCATCAGAAAGATTGCGATCGCCAATCCGCAACATGCGCCGTACGGGATCGCGGCGGTTGCGGCAATGCGCCACGCGGCGGTCTATGACCAGATCAAAAGCAAGCTCGTGCTCGGCGAAAATATCTCGCAGACCGCCCAGTTTGTTCAATCCGGCAACGCCGACGCCGGCATCCTCGCGCTCTCGCTCGCACTGGCGCCGGCGATGAAGAACGCCGGACGATGCGTCGAAATTCCGGCGACGGACTATCCGCCGATCATCCAGGCCGGCGTGATTTTGAAATCGTCGCGCAACCAGCAACTGGCGAATCAGTTCATGAAATTTCTCAAGCAGCCCGAAACTGTGGCGCTGATGGAGCGATATGGTTTCTCGATTCCGAAGGACGCAACTGTGGGGCACAACGAAAGCAAAGTGTCCCCGCCGCGCTGACCACCGATGGACTGGAACGCGATTTTCCTGACGCTACGACTCGCGTTGCTCGTTTGCGCGATCTTGCTGGTGGTCGGGACGCCGATCGCATGGTGGCTCAGCTTCACCCGCTGGCGATGGAAATTTTTCGTCGAATCCATCGTCGCGCTGCCCCTAGTGCTCCCGCCAACCGTGCTCGGCTTCTACGTGCTGGTCGCGATGGGTTCGAACAGCCCGATTGGCCGCTGGTATCAATCTTTAACGGGGCACGGGTTGCCGTTCACATTCGAAGGCCTGGCGATCGCGTCGGTCGTCTACAGCCTGCCCTTTGCGGTCCAGCCGATGGCGGCGGCGTTCTCGCAGGTGGATCGCAACTTGATCAACGCGTCGTCGATCCTCGGCGCCTCGCGGATTCGCACTTTCATTCGCGTCGTGCTCCCACTTTCAATAGGCGGCGTGGTCACCGGGTTGGTGCTGAGCTTCGCGCACACGCTCGGCGAGTTCGGCGTGGTGCTGATGGTGGGCGGCGACATCCCAGGCGTGACGCGCACGGTCTCGATCGCGATTTACGATCATGTGCAGGCGCTCGACTACGCCGGCGCCAATCGCATGGCGCTTATCCTGATGGCGTTTTCATTTGTCACGCTGTCGATCACCTACGCGCTCAACCGCCGAATCTGGGCGGTCTGGCCGATGCATCGTTAGCGGGCGGTCGCGAAACGATGGCATCGGGCAACAGTGCGATACGCGACCGGCGTCTGTCGGTGCGCATCGCGCATCGGACCTCGAACAGCTTCACGCTCGAGGCCGAGTTCGAGGCGCCGGCCGGCTTCACGATGATCCTGGGGCCGTCGGGCGGCGGAAAGACGACCATCCTGAATTGCATTGCGGGACTCGCGCGGCCGGATGCCGGCAGGATAGCGCTCGGTGCGCGAGTGCTCTTCGATTCGGATTCGCGCATCGACATGCCGGTGGCGGAGCGTCGATTGGGATACGTGTTTCAAAATCTCGCGCTGTTTCCCCATCTGACGGTCGCGCAGAACGTTCAATACGGGATCGCGAAGATGCCGGCCGCACAGCGGCGCGCGCGCATGATGACGATGCTCGAGTCGTTTCGCATCGCGCATCTGATCGCGCGCAAGCCCGGCGAGATTTCCGGCGGCGAGCGCCAGCGCGTCGCGCTCGCGCGATCGCTGGTGACGAATCCGGCGGCGATCCTGCTCGACGAGCCGCTGGCCGCGCTCGACCACGCGACCCGGTCGAAGATTCTCGACGACCTGCGCGCGTGGAATGCGGCCCACGAAATTCCAATCCTGTACGTCACGCATTCGCCCGAGGAGGCATTCGCGCTAGGCGAGCGGGTGTTAGTGCTCGAAGCGGGACGCATCCTCGCTCAGGGGATGCCGCATGACGTGCTCGCAACGCCGCGCCATGAAACGATTGCGCAGGTAGTCGGCTTCGAAAATGTTTTCGATGCGACGGTGAGATCAATCGCGGAGACTCACGGCACGATGCTGTGTCAGTTGGACGGGAGCGCGACTCGCCTGGAAGTGCCGCTCGGCCACGCGGAAGCGGGAGCGCGGGTGCGGATCGCGATTCGCGCCGGCGATATCATAGTGGCGGGGGAGCAACCGCATGGGCTAAGTGCGCGCAACTCTTTTCCGGGACGAGTCCTATCGATGCGCCGCGAAGGTGCGAGGGTAGTAGTCATGATCGATGCGGGAGGCGCGACCTTCGAGGTTCATCTGACGCCGGGCGCGATCGACGCGTTGCGAATCGAATCCGGGAAGGAGGTGTGGCTGGTGATCAAGACCTACTCGTGCAATTTGGTCGAGCCTTCCGCGCAGTAACTACGATTAAACGGTTGGTGCCCCCTGAGGGATTCGAACCCACGACCCCAGGATTAGGAATCCTGTGCTCTATCCATCTGAGCTAAGGGGGCGCCCGGACAATTGAGAAAGTTACGCCGATGCGGGTCGCGGACCAAGCGGGCCGCGCCGCGGGGCGGCGCTCAGCGCGATGATTGCGCCAGTGTGCTCAGGAATCGTTGCTTCGCCCATCCCTCGCGAAGCGGTGCGATGAAAAAAATCGCGGCGTTGCGCACCTCGAAGCGCCACGCGCCGGCGTCGCGCCGGTAGCGATCGAAGTAGCGGCCGGCGCCGACCACCGCTTCGCCGGAGATCCGATCGACGGCGGTGAGCTCGAAATAGCAGTCGCCTGACGCGCGATCACAGTCGATGGAGATGCGATGATTGTGGACCGTGTGCGCCATGTCGCGCAGCGCAGCCGGCACAATCACAGTGAAGAAATTTCGCAGCTCGGCGCGACCGCGCGAGACCGCCGGCGCCATCCCGCCGCCGGCGCCGCGAAAGTCGCAGCACGCGTCCTCGGTGAAGCAGCGTTCAACGAGTTCGTCGAAACGCCCGTCGTCCACGAGAAAGCAGTACGTGGCCGCGAGTTCGCGAATATCCTCGCGATCCTCGAGAATCCGGAGTCGTTGCTCGATGCTCGGGCCGATGGTATCCAACATCCTTTTCTTCCGTTTCGTCCGGCTGGCGGCGGGTGGACTTTTCATAGCATCGAGGCCGCGATCAGGCCGAGGTAGTTGTTCTCGCCGTCCGCGATCGTGCACGCAGTCGCATCGCGCAGGAGCATCTCGGCCGCGTACTCGCGGGTCATTCCGTTACCGCCGTGGAGCTGCACCGCCATGGTCGCGACCTCGAACGCCGCGTCGGAGCAAAAGACCTTCGCGGTGATCGAGTGATCGAGGCGTGCGGGCTCGCCGCGCGAAAGCCGGGGCAGGTTGTAAACGTAAACGTCGCGCGAGAGCGCATGCGAGGCTCGCACCAATGACGCCATGCGGAACAGTCTGGCGCGGACCGATTGATGTTCGAAGATGGGACGTCCGCCCTGGATGCGCGTTTTGGTGTAGGCGAGCGCGCAATCGAAGGCCGCGCGCGCGATGCCGGTCGCCATTGCCCCGACCGCCGCGTTGAAGGCGGTGAGAGTGGCCTCGACATGGGCGGGATAGTCAGCGCCCTCGGCGATCATGTAGCGGCGCGGGATGCGGACCTGGTCGAAGAAAATCTCTCCTTGTGGCAAACCGCGAAATCCATGCTTGTCGAGCGGACGCCCGCGCGATATCCCGGGAAGATTGAGCGGCACGAAGCATACACCGCCGTTGTCCAGTGCGTCGCTCGAGCCGAGCTGCACGTTGACAACGGCCACGGTCGCGATAGGTGCGTTGGACACCCAGGCGGACTTCTGCCCGCTTAGCACCCACGAGTCTCCATCGCGCCGTGCGATCAGGTTGCCGCGGCCTTTTACTTTGAGGTCCGGCCGCATCACGCCAAGCGTGTCGGAGCCGTGATCCGGCTCCGTGATCGCCCAGCATCCGATAATCGAGGCGCCCGGCTGGCTGAAGTATGGCGCTGAGAACTCGGCGATTAACTCGCTATTGCCGGTCGCCAGTGCGGCTCCCGCGGGATAGGAGGCGAGAAAAATGGTGCCGGCCAGCCCGACATTTCCCCACGACAATTCCTCGAGCACCATGTGCGCGGTTGCGGGCCCCGCCTCAAGCCCGCCAAGCGCCGCGGGTGCTTGCAGCTTGGTAAAGCCCAGCTCAGCCGCCTGGGCCAGAACCCGGTAAAGCGGCGAGCCCGGCGCGATCGCCGCCTCGGGCGTCATCCGGTCGATCGCAATCCCGGCGGGACGCAGTACCTCGGCGGCGAAACGGCGCGCGATATCGCGGATTTGCAGTTGCTCGGCGGTCAGGCTTAGATCGTACTCAAAGGCTTCGTACACATGCGCGGCGGTTTCCATCTATGGATGTCCTCGGTTGTGCGCTCTCGTGCCTGTCGGTCGGATGCGAATCGCAGCCTTTGCCAGAACGCGCCCGCCGCCGCGCGCGCGGTCAACCGGAATTTGCGTTTTGAGTCTCCGATTCCCAGTCCGCTATAGACCCGACGGCCTCCCTGTGCAAGGTTCCAGGCCGGTTTTGTTCCATGGCCTTTGCCGGCGGCGCGGGAAGCGCGTAGTCTCGAACCGGACTTTTGTTTTCTATCGCTTTTTGTCGAGGCCAGAATAAACAGGAGCCTGAACGATGAAATACACAACTAATTCCGCAGTGGCTATTTGTGTTGGTATTGCGATGGTGTGGTTAGCCGGTTGTGCGCCGACAACTCATGTCACGGAAACCGCGACAACCAGCGAATACAACACTACGAATCCGGCTGCGACGGCGCCCGTCGCGAATTCAAGCACGACCACCGAGCGTGGCAACGCCGCCGTGGGGGGGACCTACACGCCTCCCGACAAGAGCACACCATACCGGTGGTCCGGTACAAACGCTTACTACGTTCAGTGATGCCGCAGCCGATTTAGCAGGCTGTCTTGCCCGGCGGCGCGACGAACGCCGGTGTGCCCAAATAAAAAAACTGAATCATGGCAGAGCTGGTAAAACCGCATCCCGTCAACTGGACTGAGCGGCTCAAGAACTGGCGCGAGGCGCTGCTCACGATGAACCTGCCCGACGAGCGCATGGACGGCGTCTCGCGATGGCTGATCATCACCCGCGCAGGCGTCATTCCAATGACGCTGACGTCAGGACTTATCGGCGGGTTGCTCGCTATGCGCGCAACCAATCCGAACTGGTTATATTTCCTGGTCAGTCTGATCGGGCTGGGCGTCGCGCACGCATCCAACAATCTCATCAACGACTACTTCGATCTGACCGGCGGCATCGACACGTCGGAAGCGCCGCGTGCATTGTATGCGCCCCATCCCGTGCTCGCGGGCTGGGTTACCAGGTCAGAGCTCGATACGCGCGATCGTCGTGCTCAACCTGATCGACGCGGCAATCATGGTTTTCCTGTTCGCGGTGCGCGGATGGGCAGTGGTCCTGTTCGCGTTGGCGGGACTGTTCATCAGCGTGTTTTACGTGGCGCCACCCGTGCGTCTAAAGCATCTCGGACTGGGCGAGCCCGGCGTGTTCATCGTATGGGGCCCGCTGATGGTCGGTGGCACGTATTTCGTCACGACCGGCGAAGTACCCGCCTGGGTCTGGGTTGCGTCGCTTCCCTACGCGATCCTCGTGACGAGCGTACTTATCGGCAAGCACATCGACAAACTTCCATACGACCGCGGAAAGGGGGTGCACACGTTGCCGGTGATCCTGGGCGAGAAGGGGGCGCTGCGGCTCAACCAGGCGCTGATGATTTCGTTTTACGTGGTTGTCGTAGCGATGGTCGTGGCGGGTACGCTCGGGTTCGGCGCCCTGATCGTGCTGGGTGGGCTGCCGGTGCTATTGCGGGCGCTCGAGGTCTATTCGAATCCCAAGCCGACTTCGCCGCCGGCAGGATATCCGGTATGGCCGCTGTGGTATGTGTCCGCGGCCTTCGTGCATACGCGGCGCGCCGGCGCGCTGTTCGTTCTCGGTCTTTTCCTGAACTGGATCTTGGGTATGTAATCCGCCGCCTCCACCGTCGCCATCGGAGGGCATCTCCTGGCGCAGAGACAAATCTTGTGCGAGCCGATGAGGCCGCAAAGGTGCTGGCTCAATATGCGGTGAGCGATGCGAACGTTCAAAATGGTTCCGTTTGTGACGCATCGCCGGTGGCATTAACCGCGCATAATTACTAAGCTCCAGATCGTCGGCTACGCCTCCCCCAAGTAGCCGAAGGCACGCATGGCCATATGCCCTCATGGTGAAGCCTTGGCGTGCCTTTTTTTGGGGAATTATATACTTGACTCCCCCGGGTAAAGACCCAAGCCGCCCAAGCGCGGGAAGCCCAAGAAGGGCGCGGTGCGCCGTAGAAACCTCCTTGCCTAACGAGCGTTAGTGTCCAAGGAACCGGCGCAATCGGGAGACTAGAGGACGCTCCTCTTTCGTCTCGCACTCCCAAATGACGAGCGTCCGCCATCCGCGCTTTTCGAGGGCGCGAATCTGCTTTTTATCCCGGGCCGCGTTCCCGGCGAGTTTCGGACCCCAAAACCCGACCTTCGATCGCGGTTCGCTTGCCCGCGCGCAACCTTTATGCCGATGCCAGAAACAGCCGTGAACGAATATCACGCTCCGGCGGGAACGGAAAACAAGGTCTGGCGTCCCCGGCAGGCTGCGATCATGCAGCCTGTAACGGTAGCCCATGCCGTGCGCAAGCCGCCGCACAATCAATTCCGGCTTGGTGTCTTTCGCACGCACGGCGCGCATATTGGCGCTGCGCTGCCCGCTGGAGATCCTATCCGTCATTCAGCGCCGAATTTCCTGCGGAGCCAATCATAGACGCGCTGTTGATCATCCATACCGGCCCGCCGTACTTGAGACAGCAGCCAGATCGCGCTGGGCTTTTCGGCGGTGATGTTCTTCGCACCCTGGTTGCATGTCGAACACAGTGCCCGCAGATTGGAAAGCTCATCCTTCCCGCCAAGGCTTTTGTCTTTGATGTGCCCAATATGAATTCGCACCTTTCGCCCGGTCGCGGGATCGATCTCACCCGGCGTGGCGCCGCACATCTGGCAAGTAGAACCGTTGCGGTCGAGAACCTCAGCCCTCAATTTTGCCGAAATCGCGCGGCTAAATGTCAGCGTGCTTTCCGGCGGCATGCGCTCCAAGAGGTATTGGCCCGGTTTGAGGTTTGCGCTGTCGTTATTGGTGAGAATCGGCCAGCCGGCTTCGCGCAATTCTCGCACGCGCCGCGCCCATTCGCTGACGGTTAAGCCTGCGGCATCGCGAATCTGAAGCGATGTAACGACTTTACCGATGTTGGCGAGAAAGAACTGTCTGATGAGTTCTCTGGAACCCGGCTTACGCATTACTTCGGCGCGTCTGCGCTGCGGCAGACAAATGAGCGAGTAGCTGCTGACCGATCCATTGCGTATAAGCGGGCGGGATCGCCTCGTTCAATTCGTTTTTAGTCATCCAATCGATCCGCATGGCGTCCCGCGCGGCGGCGATGCTGCAGTTGCCGCCGCCTGTAACCTGCACGAAGTCGCGCATATCGTCGGTCTTGCCGAAATGCGATTTGCGCTTGTCGAAGGTATGAACCTTCGGATGTTTCCCGTGCTCGGGTGCAAGAATCAGAAAGTTTGCTTCAAATAAACGATGCCGCAGGACGCGCAAGCCCGGAAACATCGTGCCGCAGAGCACTGTCGGATTAAGCAGGGGCGCGCCGTCCACGTTCTCTATGATGTACGGCAGTCCGGATTCGATAAACATCTTCCGCACCGGCTCAATCAGGCGCGGCCATTCATCGGCGTTCCTGTTGCGCTTGGCTAAATCCGAATAAGACTGACAGGGCGGCGAAGCATGGACTGCGTCGAACGATGCTATGAATTTACGATCAAGCGTGAGCGCGTCCGCTTGAATGAACCGGAACGGATAATTCGGTTGAGGCTTGATATCGACGCCGACAACATCAAATCCGGCTCGGCTGTATCCGATTCCGGCACCGCCAGCGCAACAGAAAAGGTCGAGAAGGCGGGGCTTATTCCCGTTCGGCGCCGCTTCGGCCACGGTCAATCGCAACGCACCTTTCCTCCCGATATGACGGAAAATAACACACCGGCTCCGGCCAGTCGATCCCACTAAATCCCGCTTCATCCCGGCTGATCCCGGTTCAGGTGGAGTATCAGCCTATCACGTCGCGCCCAACCTGCGCGGGCGGTCGCCAAGGGATTCAAGTATATAATTCCCTTTTTTTTCGATTGCCTGATTTGGTTTGAGGCGAGGCGCCGCTGGTCTTGCGCTCAGCCTTCCACGATACGGCGCGCCGCCCAAGTGCCGGTTTCGATCGCCGATTCGAGAAACGGCATCCCCATGTAGTCGCCCGCCAACCACACCCGGCCGTCGCGCGGCCGTGTGCGGCGGTACTCGGCAAGCGTCCGTGCGCGCCCGACCGGCGATTTCGGCATCCCCTCGCGCCAACGAACTACCCGCGTGAACTGCATCGCGGCAAACGCGCCGGGGAACAGCCGCTCGACGTCGTCCGCAACCGCGCTCACCACCTGTTCATCGGGCCACTCCATCATTCGCTCGGCGTCATCCGGCGTAACGAACAAGTTGAGCATTTCGTTGCCCTTAGGCACCCGCTCAGGGTCCTTGGATGATTCGATCGTGACGGAAACGATCTGCCGGCGCTCGCCGCGCGGTATCATCATCGCCCACACATTGCCGAGCCCCGGATGGTTCGACCAGTCGCGCTTGGTTGCCAGACCGACCTTGATCACCGAACCATAGGTCGTCGCCATGAGCTCGCGTTCGATCCGGTCGCCGCCGCGATAAATCGCGGCCGCCGCCGAAGCCGTGGTTGCCAGCACCACCGCGTCGGCGCGAACCGTCCCTCCCGACAGTCGCACCCTCACGCCGTCGGGCGTGGCTTCGACCGCCTGGACGGGAGCCTCGAGTTTGACGTCGAGCCGCGCCGCCATCGCGCGCAGCAGCGAGTCGTTGCCGCGCGCGAGCGTCAGGTCCTTGCTGCGGCCGTTGGCGGTTATCGCCAGCACGGCGAGCGCGCAGGCGCGCGAGGTTTCTTCGATCCGCTGCATCACGCCGCCCGCGAGTACCGGCTCGAGCAGGTACTCCGCGCTGCGGCCCAAGCGCGGCGCGCTCCAACTCGCGGCATCCTGGTCGTCGTACTTTGCCCATGCCGAGTAGTTATCGAGCGCCGGCCATCGCAAGCTGGTGGCATGCCAGGTGAATCGGACGAGGTCCCGCACGCTTAGCAGTCCGCTCGTCACCGCATACACGCCAAACAGCATTCCTGACGGCATCCGATGCGGCCGCCCGTCTTTGAACACCGATATCCACGGGCTGGTCGTTCTCAGCTCGGCCTGGAGTCCCATCTCCTTGATGAGGCCCAAGGCGTTGCGATAGGTGGTCGTGAAAAACTGCGTTCCGCGCTCGTACAGGTAGCCGTCGTGGGTCTCTGAACTCGTGCGGCCGCCGACGCGATCGCTCGATTCGAATACTGTGACCTCGGCGCCCGCATTGCGCAGGCGCAGCGCGGCGCTGAGTCCCGCGATACCCGCTCCCACTACCACTACGCGCCGATTAGCCGATTTGCCCATTGACTCCCCTCCCGTTTCGTCGCGCCGGAGGTTTCACTCAGAATGAGTGCGCGCTGCGCACATCCACGACTCCCCATAGCATCGCGCGATCATATTCGGCGTAGTTCGTGGCAAGTTCGGACGGTGGCTCTGCAAAGCTTCGCAGCACGACGGCAGCGTCCTTGGCCGCGGCACGGCGGACGGCCCGTGAGAGCCGGCTGCGGTAAGCAGGCTCCGCACCGTCAAGGATGTTCGACAGCGAGAACCCGTCAAAGGACCCGGCAGCGCACGACTCCAGGTATGCAGCCGCGTCTCCCAGCAGGAACTGAACGCGGGGCGTTTTCGGCCGCGGCTGGTCGTCAGTTTCACCCAGAAGCAGCGCCCGCGCGTACGGGTTCGTCGCGTTCGCCTGCCGAGCGAAGCCTCTCTGCAACCGCTTTCGAAGCACCGCGCCGAAACTCGCGGGCAGGAACGAAAGCAACCGCGGTGCGTAAACGATGCGCAAGATGGCGGGCGACATCAGCGCGTCGAAGCCTGCACGGAACCGTCGCGTGTCGAGATGGGCGCGCCAGAACGCAACCTGTTCCGTCACATTGGAGAGAGCCAGGAAGGAACGAATGACCCCGGCGCGCCAACCCACCAGCGGCATAAAAGCGCGCGCGAAGGCCATGGCCCGCTCGGCGTCGCCAACCTCTGCGCCGGCGCCTCGCACGCGGCGCTCGGCGTACGCAAGCTGCACTGGATTAATGTCGCAAGCGACGACTTCGTGGCGATCGCAGAGCCGCATCGCTGTGCAGCCGGCGGACGCGATGCAAAACACACGGCCCCCGCTTCGAAACGCCCCGCGCTCGATCTCCGCGTCTTCGTACATGCGCCCGAACAGCAAGCGCTGCACGCCGATCGCCGCGCCGAGGCGTCCCGCATGCCACTGTGTTTCCAGGCTCACAGTCACCCTCCCGCAATCGCGCCGCACGCCCAAACCAGCACGAGGAAGGCTATGTTCTTCACGACCATGCCGGCAGGATCGGGGATGACGTCGCGCGCCCAGAGCAGCCCATTGACGTTGAGGACAACCAGTAACGTCACCTGCGCAAGCGCGCACGCGCCGGGATCGATTCCGGATATCACCCACGCGGCCAGGACGACCTCAATAGCGCCGAGCGCTTTGAGAAATGATTGACCGAATCGTGGGCCGAACCTGGGCACCCTCGCGACAACTTGTGTTTCCAGTTGTGCGCGGCCGAAGACCTTGCACCATAGCCCCTCGTATAACCAGACGGCCGCGACCGCGGCGCGCATGACAATTAACGGTGGGAACGCGATTGCGACGTCGTGCATCCAGCTTCCTGCGCAGGCATGTCGTTGGGCATCGAGTGTTGCGCGCTTGCGGAGCGCGTCGACAAATTTGGGCGAGGGATTGAGGCGCGCATACCGTCGAGGATATGGCGATGAAGCTGATGGGCCAGAAATCGTTCAACAGGGCGCCACAAGCAGCGCGGCCGCAGTTGCCCCCGGTAATTCGTGCTGAGCACGAGTCTCAGTTTGGCCGCCGCAGGATCGAAGCTCGTACGAACCTCCAAGCGTCGTGACGCAGCCTTCGATCCCGAGGCGCTGCTGGATCACTTCGAATTGCAGGAGACGGGGCCGCTCAACGACCGTGATGCGCTTCACCATATCTCCTCCCTGGTACCTGCAATGGACGATCGCTCCGACGCCGGTCTTGTCGCCTTCGGTCCGCACCGGGTGTGGCAGCAAGACCCGCAGCAGGAATGGCGGGCGCGCGGGAACCTCCTCGTATAACAGCATTAGTTGCCAAACTGTCTCGGGGCTGGCGTGAAAGTGAACCGAGGTCGCGACCACGTCAATCGCGACGTTTCGCGGGAAGAGCCGCCCCACGCGGCTGAACCATCTCTCTGTATGAGGTTTCGGCTGCGCCGCCGCCGAGTTCGCGCCCGGAGCTGATACGTCGTAGTTCCCACCTGTCATATGGCACAGCCTCTCCACTTCAGGGCTGACTCCGCTCGCGTTGGCACGCGCCGCGGCCGCCGCTAACGCTCCAGCGTCACCTGCCGGTCGAGCAGCCTCGAGAGCAGGTCCGTCCTTCTCTCGCACGTCCACAATTCGAGGTCGGCCTTCTCGTTGTTGGAATCGACTCCGATGATGAGCCGGCCGGGAGAGTAGCGAACTTCGATATTCTTGACCACACTGAAATGGCTTCGGTCCAGCGCGTCGGCGACGCGCAAGATGGCGGCGAGACCGCGGACCACACGCCGTTTCGAGGGCGCCAGGCCGTTCATTTCGGGCGAGTCCAGCTTCGGCGCCTGCTTGCGGTGGCCGCGCGCCGCCTGCGCGATCACCTCGACTTCGCCCGGATCGAAACCGAACAGCTCCGCGTTCTTGATCAGATAGTACGAGTGGCGATTGTGGCGGTCGTGATCGATCGCGTGGCCGATGTCGTGGAGCAAAGCCGCGTATTCCAGCAGCTCGCGCGAGCTCTTGGGCAGTGCGAGCACCGGCGCGGTCGCATCGAAGAGCTTCAGCGCCAGCTTCGCGACCTGATGTCCGTGCTTGTTCACTCCGGCAAAGCGGGTCGCAAGCGCATTTACCGAGAGCCGGCGCGCGTCTTCGCCGCCGCCGCGAACGGTCGCGCTGGCGAGGCTCAGGAGCAGGCCCTCGCGCAGCGCCCAGGTGCATGCGACCAGCACCGGCGCCGCCGAGCGCTTGAGCACAAAGTCCACCAGCGCGGCCGCGGCCGGCATGAGATCAACCCGCTTCGCGTCGATGCCGGGCAACTCCGAGCGCAGCGCCGAGTTTGCCGAGACCAGCTGGCCCGCGAGCTTGCCGATCTCCGCGGCCGTCGCACTGGCGCCGTGCAGCCGCTCCAGTTCATCGCCGCGCGCGGCGCGCGCCATCGCGACCAGGGTGTTGATGGTGCCCGAGGTTCCGATTGCGCGCACCACGCCCGCCTTGCGCGCCTTCTTCAGCAGCGCGCCGATCTCGTCGTTGAGATGGCGTTCGAGCCGCTTGAGCTGCGCGCGGCTGGGCGGATCGTCGGTAAGGTAGCGCTCGGCCAGACGCGCCGCGCCCAGCTTCACGCTCTTCATCCACAGCGGCCGGCCGTCGCGAACCAGCACCAGCTCGACGCTGCCGCCGCCGACGTCGATCAACAGATGCGGTCCGCCGTCGAGTCCGAGCGCGTGGCGCGCGGCCAGAAAGATGAGCCGCGCCTCCTCGGCGCCGGAAATGATCTGCACGTTGAGACCGGTCTCGCGGCGGATGCGCCGGATGAAGGATGCGCGGTTTTTCGCCTCGCGCACCGCGCTGGTCGCCACCGCGCGCACCTTGGCCACCTTGCGCAGGCGCAGGATGCGATTGAAGTTGACCAGCGCGCGCACCGCCAGGTCCATCGACTCGGGCATCAGATGACCGGTCATGAATGCGCGCCGGCCCAGCCGCACCGTCTCCTTGACCCGATCGACCACCTCGACGTGGCCATCGCGGCCGACATCGGCGACGATCATGTGCACCGAATTGGATCCGACATCGATCGCGCCGAGCCGCATGATCAGAAGCTAACCTGTCATGCGCGCGATGTCACCTGCGCGCGGCATGAAGGAAGAAACACCTGCGCGGTGGGCGGCAGGGGCTGCGGCCCCTGCACCCGCAGTGAGAAGACGTGAAAATCTGCGCAGCGCATCTTTTCGCGACTACGCGATGGGCCGTTGGCACGGCTGGCCAGTGTTAAGGCGGCGCTCCGTTGGCGGGCGCGGGTGCGGCGGTGCCTTCGGTCGCGCCGTCGCCCTGCTGTATCCGGCCGATACGCCGATACGATGTCACTGTTTCCCAATGATACACTCTTGCTTCTGCCAAAACGCTGCCCGGCTTAATCAAAGATTCCCCAGCCTGACATCGGTTGGATCTTTTGACGCCCCGGCGGACGGACGCGCTCGCGGGATCACATCAAGCATAATGGCATATTTAATGCTGCTTTGATCTGAACGACACGGACATTCCGGTCACCCCAAAGCGCGCAGAGGGAAAGACGATGGCGGAGCACAACGGCGGCGGAAATCCGAGCGCGAGGCAGACGGCTGCCGAAGCTTCGCAAAACTACTGGAAGTGGGACCGTGTTCGATGGGGGACGCATCGCGTCAACTGTTATCCGGGGAGCTGTCCCTTCAGGGTTTACGCGAAGGACGGCCGCGTGATCCGCGAGGAGATCGCATGCAACATCCCGCAGATCATCGACCCCGAGTACCGGGCCCCGGACTATAATCCGCGCGGCTGCCAGAAGGGCTACCAGCATTCACGCGCGATGTACGGGGCGGAGCGGCTGCTCTACCCGATGAAGCGCAAGGGCGAGCGCGGCAGCGGCAGTTGGGAGCGCATCAGCTGGGATCAGGCCTTCGACGAAATCGGCGCCAAGCTGGCCGACGTCATCCAGGTTCACGGCTCGCAATCAATCATCATTGACCAGGGCACCAACGGGGCCGGGGTGCTGCGCGGCGGCGGCGAGGGCGCGGGTGCCGGACTGGCCACCGGGCTCGGCGGAGTATCCCTGGACCTTAACTTCACGATCGGCGATTTTCTGCCCGGACAATATCTGACCTTCGGGCAGTTCCAACAGTGTCCCGGCGTCGAGAACTGGTTTTTGGCCGACACCGTGCTGGTTTACGGGAACCCGGTGTACGCGTGTATTTCCGATTATCACTATGTGCTCGAAGCCCGCTACCGGGGATCGAAAGTGGTGCAGATCTCACCGGACAAGAGTCCCAGCACGCAGTTTGCCGACATGTGGCTCCCAATCAACTGGTCGGCCGATCCCGCGCTTTGGCTGGGGCTGTGCCGCATCCTGATCGACAAGGGATGGATCGACCTCGATTTCATCAAGGAGCAGACCGACCTGCCGGTGTTGGTGCGCAAGGACGACGGCCGCTTCATCCGCGAGGCGGACCTCAAGGAGGGAGGCGACGCTGAGCAGTTTTACGTAATTGACGCCGCCACGGGCAAGCCTGAGGCATTGCCCAAGGGCACGCTCCGAATGGAGTGCGACCGGATGCTCGAGGGCACGGTTGAAGTCCGGCTCAAGGATGGGACGCGAGTCGAGGCGACCACGGTTTTCACCCTGCTGCGCAAGCGCGTGGCGGAGTACACCCGGAGCGGGTTCACGAAATTGCGGGGGTTCATCCCGACCAGCTCGACCGACTGGCGGAATTGTGCCGGCCGCCGCGCAGAATATTCTTTTTCTCCGCGGCGTTCCCCGGCAAAATGTATCATGGCGACCTTTGCGAGCGGGGCGCGTGTTACGTGCTGGCGTTGACCGGCAATATCGGCAAGGCGGGCACCGGAAGCCACGGCTGGTCGGCAGGGGCCGAGTTCAACGCGGGGTCCGGATTCGTGGGCAGCATGCCGCCGGAGGTGCTGGAGTCCGATGACCCCATCGCCAACGCGCTGAACACGACGCTAAAACTCCAGGACGCATACAAGACCATGTTCGCGATGGACCCGACGATGCCGGTGCTGGAGGCCTCGCAGGGGATGTTGCGCGAGGGAATGAAAACCACCGGCACCCTCTCCCCGCCGGCTTTGTTTTGGTACTACCACGCCGGCTACAAGGACGTCTGGGACAAATATCTCGAGGATCCCAACGCACCGAGGAAGATCAGCGAGTACGCCGAACAGGCGGTGGCCAATGGCTGGTTACAGGGCTACGACATGCTCGCCAAGAAGGGCGCCAGCCCCAAGGTGATGTTCGTTTCGGGCGGAAATCCGCTGCGCCGCACGCGCGGCGGAATGAACACCTACCTGCGCACGGTGTGGCCGAAGCTCGACCTGATCGTGGTGATGGACCCGCGCTGGAGCACGACCGCGCTGCACGCCGATTATGCGCTTCCCGCCGCATCGTTTTATGAGTATGCGGACACCAAGTTCAGCTGTCCCAATACCCGTTTCAGCAATTTTACCGACGAGTCGGTGCCGATGCGCGGAGAGTCGAAAAGCGATCGCCAGATCATTCATGGCATTCTGCGCGCAACCACGGCCGAATTGAAAAAGCGCGGCGTCAAGAGCTACAACGCCGGCCCACGCGAAATCGAAGTGGACAAAATCATGTGGCGGGCGACCTACGGAAACAAATATGGCGACAGCAACAGCGACGAGGAGCGGCTGGTCAACGACGCCTATCGCGCGCTGGGCGAGGTCGGATGGTTCACCAGCCTCGACGGCGAGAAGCTGGACCTTGAGAATCTGCGCAAGAATGGCGGCTCATGGCTGAGCGGCAGGCCGACCTTCCCCGCGATGGTCGCGCAGAACGCGGACATGGTGGCGGGCGAGGTCTTTTGGTGCTTTCGCGATCAGGTTGAGCAGAAGGTGCCCTACGTCACGACTACCCGGCGGATCGAGTTCTACCTTGACCATCCGTGGTTCATCGAGGCCGACGAACACCTGGTGCGCTACAAACAGCCGCCGTATATCGGCGGCCACCAGCCGATGCGCCTGACCAGCGGCCATCTGCGCTGGAGCATCCACTCGAACTGGGTCACGGCAGAGGAAATGCTCAAGCTGCACCGCGGCGAGCCGTTCGCCTTCATCAATGCCGCGGTGGCGCGCGGCCGGGGGATCGCCGACCACGACTACATCAAGGTGTTCAACGATTACGGCGATTTCGTGGTGAGAGCCAAGCTGAGCGAGTGCGTGCGTCCCGACCAGTTGGTCATCTATCACGCCTGGGAGCCGTATCAGTATCCGAACTGGATGCCCTACGATGGAATTCTGCCCGGACCGGTCAAGGGCCTGCACTTCGCCGGCGGCTACCGCCACTATCAGTACATGCTGTGGAACTGGTCGCCCGCTCAGGAGGATCGCCACACCAGCATCGACATCGAAAAGGCTGCCTTCCAGGGTTGACATCATAGTGATAAAGGGCAGAAAGGTACTTTGATGCCCTTGGCGCTTACATCTCCTGCCTTCGACAACGGAAAGGAAATTCCCGTCGTCCATACCTGTGATGGCAAAGACGTCTCGCCCGCCATTGCTTGGTCGGGCGCGCCGAACGCTGCGCGCAGCCTTGCGCTGATTATGGACGATCCTGACGCGCCCGATCCCGCCGCGCCGCAGATGGTGTGGGTCCACTGGGTGCTGTACAACCTCCCGCCTTCGGCGGCAGGGCTGCCGCAGGCCGTCAAGTCCGAGGCCTTGCCAGCGGGAACCTGCCAGGGGCGCAATGACTGGGGAAGGACCGGATATGGCGGCCCCTGCCCTCCGATCGGACGCCATCGATACTTCTTCAAGCTCTACGCATTGGATAGCCTCCTGCCGGATCTTAAGCGGCCCACCAAAGCGCAACTGGAAGCGGCGATGCAAGGGCACATCGTCGAGCAGGCAACGCTGATGGGAACCTGCCAGCGCAGCCATCGCTAGCACGGCGCGGCAAGGACGACGTGATGATTGCGATCGTCTTCAAGCCCGGCCAAAGCGCCACGCCCCAGGAGCTGGCCCGCTTCTGCCCGGAGCGGATGGCGAGCTTCATGGTGCCGCGCTATTTCGACTTCCGCGAAAGCCTGCCCAGGACCGAAACCCACCGGATTCAGAAGGCGCAACTAAAGCAACAGGGCATTACTCCCACCACCTGGGACCGCGACAAGGGCGCCTTGGTGGACAGCGAACGCAACACATTGAGGAGCTGAGTAAAACACGCATGGAACTCAAGGAAGCAATCGGCATCAGACGCACCATCCGCTTTTACAATCCGTACCGGCCGGTCGAGCGCGCCAAGATCCAGAAGATGCTCGAGGCCGCGCGGCTCGCCTCGTTTTGGGGCAACGTGCAGGCGCTGCGCGCGGTCGTGATGTTCCGCGATTCCTCCCCGCCGGAAAATTGGGCGGCGCTCGTCGCCCCGCTCGGAACCAGCCAGTTAAAGCACTGCCCGGCCGTGATCCTCTGGTACTGGGTCGAAGAGGCGATCTTCGACCGCAAGAGCGGCTACCTGACCCAGGGCGAGCGGCTCCATGAACTGGTCGCGGCGCGCGTGATGGGCGTGGACGAGGCCGCCGAGCACAAAGCGCTCGATCAGATGCTGATTCCCTACTTCCGCATGAACGCCGAGGATATGCTCAAATCCGGACTCACCGAGATGGATTGCGGACAAGCGATCGGCCAAGCCACCCTGGTCGCCTACGAGGAGGGCCTCGGCACCTGCTGCATCGGCACCGGAGAGCTCGGCGGCGTGCGCGAGCGCAAGATGCGCAAGGCGTTCAATCTTCCCGACACCGCCCATCTGATTGTCGTGATGAGCGTCGGCTACCCGCTCGAGAGCCGCGAAGCGGGTGGACAGCGGCCCAAGCTGCCCTTCGAACAACTGTTCTTCGTCAACGCGCACGGCAAGCCGTTCGAGCGCGATCCCAAGGTGGTCGAGGAACTTAAGCGCGACAAGATGATCCAGGCGCCCGCTCCGCTGCCATGGCGCCAGCAGGAACTCGAATTCGTGCATAAGGCGCTGGATATACCGACGAGTTTCATCCCTGCGGGCAGCAGTTCGTAGCCGGTAGCAGGCTGCGGGAGGTTGGCGATGGACGCTTACATGGAAATGGACCGCAATTTGCCCGCGGATCTTTGTGCGCTGCGGGACAACGTCCACCGCTTTGCCAAAGAGGTGCTGCGGCCGACCGCAATGGAGCTCGACCGCCTAGCCGACCCGCAGGATGTCATCGCGCCCGCTTCTGCGCTGTGGACCTTCATGCGCCGGGCGTATGCGCTTGGCTATCACACCGCCTCCTTCCCTGAAGCAATCGGCGGGCTGGGCCTTCACGGGCTTGGGATGCAGATTTTTCTGGAGGAACTCGGATGGGGCAGCGCCGACCTCGCGATCAGCCTCGGCGTCGCGGGCGCTCCGTTTGGTGCGCTGGCGATGGCCGGGAATCCCGAACTTATCGACGCTTTCGTCAAGCCCTATATCGCCGACCGCGACGCCCGCTTTATCGGGTCATGGCCCGTGACCGAACCTAATCACGGTTCGGATTGGGCGACGTTCCTTGCGAGCGAGGGTGAAGCAAGCCCGGCCGGACGCGCTACCATCCGGCGCGACGGCGACTCCTACGTGGTCCACGGCCAGAAGGCGGCGTGGGTTTCCAACGGCACGATTTCGACCCACGGAATCGTGTACCTGATGGCGCCGGCGGCGGGTGGCCAGCCGGCCGGCGGCATGGTCGTGTTCATCCCCTTCAATCTGCCGGGTGTCTCCAAGGGAAAACCGCTCAACAAGATCGGCCAGCGGGCGCTCAACCAGGGCGAGATCTTTTTCGACAACGTGCGCATCCCGGACCGCTACGTGCTCGCCACGCCCGAAGCCTTCCCGATGGTGGCGGCGATTACGCTGACCAACGCGAACAGCACAATGGCCGCGGTGTTCACCGGCGTTGCGCGCGCCGCCTTCGAGGCCGCACTGGACTACTCAAAGGAGCGCATCCAGGGCGGCAAGCCGATCTGCGAGCATCAACTCGTCCAAAAGCGCCTGTTCGACATGTTCACCCGGGTCGAGGCATGCCGCGCGCTGTCGCGCGCCGTGATGGTGCACAACGACCCTCCGCCCGCAATCGACCTCGAGTATGCGATCGCGGCCAAGACCTTCTGCACCCAGGCCTCGTTCGAGGTCGCTTCCGACGCGCTGCAGATCTTCGGCGGCAACGGGCTCAGCCGCGAGTATCCGATCGAAAAGATCTTCCGCGACGCGCGCGCGTCGCTGATCGAGGACGGCACCAACGATGTCCTGAGCTTGACCGGCGCACTCCGGATCCTGGACCGCAACCCAGTGCCGATCTGACTCTGCCGCTCTGACCGCCGGCACCTCGCTCAAAGGAGCGCCAATGATAGTCGCCGAGCTGATGACCCCGAAGCCTGTGACTGTCGCGCCGAGTGACACGCTGGAAGCAGCGCACGAGAAGATGGATACCGGCCGGTTCCGACAGGTTCCGGTGGTGGATAAGGAAAGACTGGTCGGTATTCTGACCGACCGTGACACACGCCTGCACTTCGGGCAGTTGGCTTACACGCGGGTCGATGCGGTCATGAGCGCCCATCCATTTTCGGTCCATCCTTCCACGCCGGTGGAGAAAGCCGCTCACCTGCTTATGACAAACAAGATCGGCGGTCTTCCCGTGGTCGAGAATGGCAAGCTGGTCGGCATCATAACCGCCACCGATATGCTGCGGGCGCTGGAGGCCGTGCTGGGAGCTGCTGCCGAGGGCAGCTCCAGGATTGATCTCGATCTAAGTGGCTCCGGAGAGATCGCGGCCGCAACCAGCCTCGTCCGGTCGATTTGTCCCCTCATCGGTGTCGGGACGTACCGGCGAGGTCAGCAACGTGAGATTCTATACGTGCTGGTTCCTTCGACCAGCGCGCAAAGCGCGGCACACGCGTTGAAGGAGCGCGGCTTCAAGGTCCTTGCCGTCCACTACTGACATGGCGATAACCCTGGATAAGGAGCAATCGGCTTTGCTGGTAGTCGACCTCCAGCCGGACTTCCTGCCAGGCGGCGCATTACCTGTTGGAGGTGCGGATGAGATCGTCGCACCGATTGCAGATTTGATGGAGGCCGGGCTGTTCGAGCTGATTGTCGCGGCTCAGGATTGGCATCCGCCTGAACACGTCTCATTTGCGAGCAACCACCCGGGGCGCAGAGCCTTTGAGAAGATCGAACTGTACGGCCATGAACAAATCCTTTGGCCCGATCACTGTGTGCAAGGGACCGCCGGCGCCAACCTGCACCCTGGGATGCCATGGGCGCGCGCGGTTGCGATCATTAGAAAGGCGACCCACGCGGCGATCGATTCGTATAGCGCGCTTAGCAACAATTGGGATCCAAAGGGCAATCGGCCGCCGACCGGACTGGCAGGGTATTTGAAGAATCGCGGAGCCCGGCAAATTTTTATCTGCGGTCTGGCTCGCGACTTTTGCGTCAGGTGGACCGCCGAAGACGCTCTCCAGGAAGGTTTTCAGGTCAACGTGATCTGGGATCTTTGCCGCTCGCTCGAGCCGGCTCGCGACGAGCTGCTTCGCCGTGAGTTGTATTCCAAGGGAGTCCGGATCGTTACCGTGCAAGAGCTCCGCCATCGCGGCAAGATACAGTAACGATGGAAAACGACGAGGTCGCCAACGTCCTCGACCAGACCGCCGATATGCTGGAGCTGGCGGGCGAGAATTTCTTTCGCGTACGGGCCTACCGCAACGCCGCTCGGGCGATCCGCGATCAGGCTGCCCAAGTCGCCGAGTCTAACAGAAGAACAGATCGATGAAATTCCCGGTATCGGCGCCGATCTGGCGGGAAAAATATCGACCATCGTCAAGACCGGCGACCTGCCGTTGCACCACGAGTTGGCCTCAAAATTCCCGCCCCAGCTCCTCGAACTGAAAGACATTCCAGGCCTGGGTCCGAAGCGGTTGAAACTTCTGATCGACTTCCTGCAGATTCGCGACCGCGGCGATCTCGAAAGAGCCGTCAAATCCGGGGCGATCCGGAAAATCCGCGGCTTTGGTCCGAAGATAGAGGATCGAATCCGCGAATCATTGCTGCAGCGCGAGACCGGCCAGGGAAAGCGAATGCTGTACGCGGAGGCGACGCGGGTCGCCGCGCAGATCGAAGCCCACTTGCGAAAATGCGCGGCAATCCGCGAGTTCGAGCTGGCGGGCAGCTTTCGGCGCCGCCGCGAGACCATCGGCGATCTTGACGCTGTCGCCGCCGCTACTGATCCCGCCGCGGTCATGAAGCATTTCACCGCCTTCCCGGGCATCACCCAGGTAATCGGCTCGGGCCAGACCAAGACCAGCGTCGTACTCAAAGGCGGTCTGCAGGTGGACCTGCGGGTGGTGCCGCCAAAGAGTTTCGGCGCGGCGCTCAGCTATTTCACCGGATCCAAGTCCCACAACGTGCATCTGCGGCGCATCGCCCAGTCGCGCGGACTCTTGCTCAACGAGTACGGCCTCTTTCGCGGCGATGCGGCCATCGCGGGCAGGACGGAAGAGGAGATTTACCGCGCGCTGGGGCTGTCATGGGTGCCGCCAGAGTTGCGCGAGGACCGCGGCGAAATAGAAGCAGCCGCGTCCGGCAAGCTGCCCAAATTGATTGAGCGTAAAAACCTTCGCGGCGATCTTCACACCCATTCTCTGTACACCGACGGACACGCATCGATCGAGGAAATGGCGCGTCAAGCTCGTGAGAGCGGTCTCGAATATGTTGCAATTACCGATCACTCTCGTCGCCTGGCGATGGCCCATGGCCTCGATCCTGAGCGCTTGCGCGAGCAAAGGCGGGAGATCGAGCGGGTCAGGAAAAAACTCTCCGGCATCTCAATCCTTCAGGGCATCGAGGTGGACATCCTGGACGATGGCAGCCTGGATTTGCCCGCCGATGCGCTCGGCGAGCTCGACTGGGTAGTCGCCTCAGTCCATTACAAGCTCGAACAAAGCCCCGCCCAGATGACGCGCAGGCTGATCAAGGCGATTCGCAATCCCAACGTCGATGTAATTGGACATCCCAGTGGCCGCTTGATCGGGCATCGCGAGCCCAGCAAGTTCGATTTCAGTGAAATCCTCCGGGTTGCCCGCGAAGAGGCCTGTGCCCTGGAAATCAACTCCCAGCCTGCCCGATCGGACCTGACCGACACCGCCTGCATCGCCGCCAAACAGGCCGGCGTCAAGCTTGTCATATCGAGCGACTCGCATTCGACTCGCGATTTCGCATTGCTCGATTACGGCGTCAATCAGGCGCGGCGCGGCTGGATCGAAAAGGAAGACGTCCTCAACACCCGACCGCTGAAAAATCTGCGGCCCCGCCACTGAATCGCGACTGTGCCCTTCGGAAACAGTTTTAACTGAACGTAAGGCAAAGTAGAGTTTGTACCGATGAGCATCCCCGCCTGATCCGTATTCGCGATCCGAGGCTGCCGCAGCGGAAAACAAGAAATTGGAGGACAATTGTATCCTCTGGTCTTCCGATCAGAATTCTTCGGAGGTTAAGCGCTGGAGGGACGCCGATGAAGGTTGAGCAGATCATGAATCGTGACGTTAAAACCTGCCGCCCGCAGGACTCGCTGACCAAGGCAGCGCAAATAATGTGGGAAGAGCCTTGCGGGGCTGTTCCGGTAGTCGACGACCAACGCAGACCGGTCGGCTTTCTGACCGACCGGGACATTTGTATGGCCGCCTATACCCAGGGCAGACCGCTGGAAGAGATACGGGTCGAGACAGCCATGGCCCGCAAGCTCGTGTCCTGCACAACTGAGGACGAGCTGGGCTTCGCAGCGCAGTTGATGCGGCAGAAGCGCACGCGCCGGCTTCCGGTCGTCAATCGCGACGGAGCCTTGGTCGGGTTGCTATCGCTGGACGATCTTGCCTGCGAGGCTGCGCGGCCGCTTCGCGGCGGGGTAAATGACGCGCTGAGAAACCTGGTGCTGGAAGTGCACTTGTCGATTAACCGCGGGCGCGTGCGCTTACACCCGCCTGCTTAGAGTGAAGGGGAACGAATGCCGGACCTGCATCAGACTCTGCAGGACTCAGAATCCGAAGATCTCGGCGGGTTGGTCGAGCTGGCTTTGGACCTGCGAAATTGCTGGAACCACTCGACCGATCCGCTGTGGAGCAAGATCGAGCCGGAACTCTGGGAACTCACCCATAATCCGTGGGTCGTTCTGCAAACCTCCTCCCGGACCAGACTCGAATCGCTCCGCGGCGATCCGGAGTTCCGGAATCAGGTTAAAGATCGCCTGGAAAAACAGCGCCACGCTCTCAAAAGTCCTGCATGGTTTCAGCACGCTTATAGTAACCCGCCATTAAATTGCGTCGCCTACTTCAGTATGGAATTCGGGCTCAGCGAAGCACTCCCCATCTACTCAGGCGGACTAGGCAATGTCGCCGGCGATCAGTTAAAGGCCGCCAGTGACCTTGGCGTTCCGCTCGTCGCTGTCGGGCTGCTCTATCAGCAAGGTTATTTTCGCCAGATCATCGACGCCGACGGCAGCCAACGCGCATCATACCCCTACAACGACCCTGGCCAGCTACCTGTAACCCCGGTGCGCGATAAGGACGGCGAGTGGCTCAGGCTGAGCGTCGTCTTGCCGGGTCAAAAGCTCTGGCTGCGCGCCTGGCAGGCACAGGTCGGCCGACTGAGGCTTTATCTGCTCGATAGCAACGATCCGGCGAACCCGCCGGTGTATCGCGGCATCACCAGCGAACTATACGGCGGCGGACCCGAACTGCGGCTGACGCAGGAACTGGTGCTCGGGATCGGCGGCTGGCGGCTGTTGCGCGGCCTCGGGATCAAACCGGACGTCTGCCATCTGAACGAAGGACATGCGGCATTCGCGGTGCTGGAGCGCGCACGAAGCTTCATGGAGGACACCGGTCAGCCCTTCGAAGTCGCGCTGGCCGTATCGCGCGTCGGCAATCTGTTTACGACCCACACGCCGGTTGAGGCCGGCTTCGATCGCTTCGCTCCCAGCCTTGATTGGCCGCTTCCTCGAGCGATACGCGCAAGAGCGGCCTCACCTCGATCTTTCGCGTCTCCTCGCCCTGGGCCGCCTGCATCCGGACGATCAGGATGAGCCCTTCAACATGGCCTATCTCGCCATTCGTGGCAGCGGAGCAATCAACGGTGTCAGCCGCCTGCATGGCGCCGTGAGTCGGCGAATTTTTCAGCCTCTCTTTCCCGCGCTGGCCCCAGGCCGAGGTGCCGGTCGGATATGTCACCAACGGAGTCCACACACCGACTTGGGATTCCGCGGCTGCCGATGCGCTATGGACGGAGACCTGTGGCCGCGAGCGTTGGCGTGGGACCATGGAGACTGTCGGAGATGACATATGCTGCGCCCCGGACAGCGCGCTGTGGGAACTTCGCGCAAAGCACCGTCTCGAATTGGTTCGCTTCGTGCGAGGACGGCTCGCCAACGAGCTTGCCGCTCGCGGCGGAGAGCCAAAAGCCGCGGAGAGCTATTTTCGATCCGGACACCCTGACGCTGGGCTTTGCCCGCCGCTTTGCAACCTACAAGCGCCCCAATCTGCTCCTGCATGACCCCGAACGTCTCGTTCGCATTCTGACCAATCCACAACGTCCGGTTCAGCTGGTGATGGCCGGCAAGGCCCATCCGCAAGACACCGCCGGCCAGGCGCTGGTCAAGGCCTGGGTTGATTTCGTCCAGCGTCCCGACGTGCGCCGCCACGCTGTCTTTCTCAGCGACTACGACTTGGTACTGGCCGAGCGGCTGGTACAGGGCGCTGATCTATGGATCAACACTCCTCGCCGGCCTTGGGAGGCATGCGGCACCAGCGGAATGAAAGTGCTCGTCAACGGCGGCCTCAATCTGTCGGAACTGGATGGTTGGTGGGCCGAAGCGTATTCGCCCGAAGTCGGCTGGGCATTGGGCGATGGCAAGGAGCATGGCGATGACCCGGCGCTGGGACGCGGCCGAAGCCGAAGAACTCTACGATATCCTGGAGAAGAAGGTCATTCCGGCGTTCTACAACCGCGACAACAACGGCATCGCCACCGAGTGGGTCGCGCGAATGCGTGAAAGTATGTCGCGCTTGACCCCGCGCTTTTCGGCCAATCGGGCGGTGCGCGAGTACACGGAGAAATATTACCTCCCTGCTGCTGCGGCATATCGTGAGCGGGCAAGTGATCAAGGCGCCTACGGCAGATCCCTGCTCCAATGGAAACAAGAGTTGGCCGAGCACTGGGCGTCGCTGAGGTTCGGTGAGCTTCGCGTCGAGAGCTCTCCACAAAAGCACTCGCTGCGGGTCGAGGTGCATCTCGGAGAGCTGCGTACCGACTGGGTGCGCGTACAACTTTATGCAGATCCGATCGACGCCGAGCCCCCGTTCGTATCGGAAATGACGCACGAGTGACAGCGCCGAGCCTTCTGCAGGGTGGCGCATCTATGCCGCCGATGTCCCCGCTTCGCGCCCGGCATCGGACTACACGCCTCGCATCGTTCCATTGCATTCCGGAGTGAGGATTCCGCTCGAGGATGCTCACATCCTGTGGCGCCGCTAGTTCGCGCGCTTGTTCAATATCCGAACCAGTGCCACAACTATGAAAATCCCGCCCCCCAGGAGGATCGCACTATGGCCAAACACGGACGTCTCAACCTCGGCAATGCAGGATACTCGATGCCGGCGGACGCCGCCGCGTATCAGCGCCCGCCGTTCTACTATCGCGACACTCGCTCGATCTCAGTCGCGTTCGAAACCGAACTCGAAGCCGCGCTGGAAGCGTTGCCGGCGCCGCTGGCGCTGAGCGAGCCGGCCACCGCGATACTTTCGTTCTACCAATATCAGTGGACCACGTTCGGTCCTTACAACGAAGCGATTCTTTCGATCCTGGCCGAGCACAAGGGCCGCCCGATGAACTACGTCATGCATATTGCGGTGACGACCGAGCCGCCGATGCTGGCCGGGCGCGAAATCTGGGGTTTTCCGAAGAAGCTCGCGCAAATTGAATTCAAAAACGATCGCGACATGATCTACGGGACGCTCGAACGCCCGGCAGGCATCCGCCTCGCCAGCGCGATCGTTCGCCCGGAACGTCCGGCCGGCAATGGCCATTCCGCCGCGCCGCCGCCGGTCAGCATGCGCCTGATTCCTTCGCCCGAAGAGAACGGACGTCCGTCATGCGCCGAGATCATCGAGACGCACATCGAGACCAGAGTAATCGAGGCATGGACCGGCGTCGGCTCGATCGCTTTCGCCGAAAGCTCGCGCCTGGACCCGTGGAACCGGCTGCCGGTAAAGCGGGTGATTGGGGCGAGCTACACGCTCAGCGACATGACGCTCGGCTTCGGCAAGGTGATCGATCGTCTCGAATAGAGCGGGACTATCCAACCGCGCTAAATCATGAATCCGCCGTCAACGCTGATGACCTGTCCGGTCACCGCGCTGGCAGCGTCGGATGCGAGCAGCGCCGCCATCGCGCCCAATTCATCGGGCTCGACGATTCGCTTCTGGATGTTCTGGCTCTCGGCGAATCGTTTGGCGTCCGCAGCACTCACCCCCATCATCGCGCCCAGCACGTTCCAGTCCGCCAGCCTGGTGTTGGTCCATCCGGGACACAGCACGTTCACATTGATGCCATGCGGGGCGGCGGCATAAGCAAGCGACCGCGTGAAACCGATCAGGCCGTGCTTGGCGGCCGAGTAGGCCAGCGGGCCGCCGCCGTTTTTCGCATAGCCGGAACCGATGCTGATGATGCGGCCCCACTTCTGCTTGATCATGTAGGGGAGCGCGGCGTGAGTCGCATAGAATGCCTGGGTCAGGTTCATGAACAGATTGTCCTCGAACGCGCGCGGGTCATGATTGAGAGGATCGAGATGAAGCGGGTTCTCCGCGATCACGCCGCCCGCGTTGTTGATCAGAATGTCGAGACCGCCGAGTTTGCGGGCAGCCTCATCGACGCCGGCGGTAATCTGCTCGCGCTTCATCACGTCGATGATGACCGCGAAGCCGCGCTGCCCGCGCTGCTCTATCTCTTTTGCGACCGCGTCCAGCTCGCCCTGCGAGCGAGACGCGACCGCGACCTCGGCGCCCGCGTCCGCCAGCGCAAGCGCCATCGAGCGGCCAATCCCGCGGCCGCCGCCCGTTACCAGTGCACGCCTTCCATGCAGATCGATCAATTGTTTCATTTCCCGTCGGCTCCACTTGTCGAATCAGGCTTCTCCGAGTTGAATCGTTTTGTCTCATCTATCCTCAGACCTTTGCAAATGGACGCAGCGCCGGGAGAGCCATGCTGCCGGCTGCCTCCGCTTTTCATAAACCGATCGAGATCGTAGCGCTTGTCGGCGCGACTGTGGTCGGCGTAAGCTTCCGCCGGGCAGCGCCATCGGGTGAGTGAAATTGCGGCAGACCGAACCTGATGCGGGGGGTCTCCCATCCCGCAGCGGCCCTTTTAGCCGGAGGAATAGTCGATGGAATTCAAAGAAGTAGTAGGGCGGCGCCGATCGATCCGTTACTTTCAATCGTGGCGCAAAGTCGAACGCGAAAAGATCCAGATCATGCTCGAGGCGGCGCGGCTCGCGTCATGCGCGGTCAACGCGACCTTTCTCAAAGCGATCGTCGTGATCCGGGACAATATCCCGCGTGAAACGCTCGACGCGCTCAAGACCCCGGTCTCCGCACTCACCATCGAGCTCGCTCCCGTGCACATCTACACCTACGTCGATATGGGGGCGTACAAGGGGGCGCAGGCGCGGCTGAAGAAGCTGGTCGATGTCGGCGCGTTGAACGCCACCCACGGCTGGAGCCATAAGTTCGTCGATGAATTCGTTTGGCCGAACATTCTGAAGCCGCTGGCGGACAACCCGAACCTGGCCATCGGTGGCGGCATCCGCCGCGTCGGATGCCGGCATCGCGATTTGCCAGGCGATGCTCGCCGGGGTTGACGAGGGACTTGGCGTCTGCCTGACCGCCTTTCAGCACGACGCGATCAACAAGATCGTGAAGGCGCCCAAGGAATGGATTCCGCTATTTGTGCTGCTGGTCGGTTATCCGGCGGAGTCGTGGGAGGCGGGTGGACAGCGTCCGCGTCCGCCGCTGGAGGAGATCTTCTTCGAGGGCGAATACGGAAAGCCGTTCAAGGCCGATCCCAAGGTGACCGAGCAGATGAGGGCGGCCAAGATGATCCAGGCGCAGGCGCCGCTGCCGTGGCGAAAAGACGAGATCAAAGCGCTCGCGCGGATGTTCGGTCTTCCCGAGTAAGCTGCATCGAGCCGCGTAATCGGCCGACGGAATCACCGCAGCTCGAAAATAACGATGGCGTCAATAAATAAACCGCTCGAAGAGTACGACTCGGTCAAGACCTGGTACCAGGGACTGCGCGAGCAATCGGGCGTCGAGCCCAACGAGGATAAATCGAGGCTCGAACTGCTTCGAGAGTTCTGCGCCACGCTCGAACTCGACCCGGACGAGATCGTCGCCGCCTGTCTGCTGAGGAAAGAGGGCAAGGAAACCAAGATCAGCATCAAGGGCAGGCGCTCGATGGCAGAACGCATAGCCGATTTTCAGGCGAAAGGCGGCGCCGAAGGTCGTGAGCAGGCCAAGCGTGGCAACACCATCCGAAGTTTCCTGATTCACAACGGCATCCTGCTGCAGTCCGGGATTCAAATCTGAATCGCAGCGCTGCCGGCAACTCGAGAGGTTCGGGAGAATTGAGCAAATGCGGATTCTGGAAGAAGGCAAAGCCGACTATCTGAAAGTCGATCCCGACGGTTATCGGGCGAGCGTGCGGGACCATAAACCGCATCAGATGGTCTCGAAGATGATGACTCACAAAGAAGCGGTCGAGCGCTTCGTGCGCGACGGCGACTACCTCGCCTACGACAGCAACTACTTTCAGCGCGGACCGTCGTCGCTGATTCGCGAGATCATCCGCCAGCGCAAAAAAAATCTGTGGCTGTGCGGCAAGTTCACCTATGTCGCGGTTGCGCTGCTGGTCGAAGCAGGATGCGCCGATCGGATCGACATCGGCTTCATCGGCTTCGGCCCGTGGATCGCGCGCGCGGTGCGCGAAAAGAAGTGCACCATCTACGAGTACTCCAATGCGCTGATGACGCTGCGGCTGAAGGCCGGCGCGATGGGCATCCCCTTCATGCCCACGCGCAGCTTCGGCGGGACCGACGGATTTCAGCATTCGGGCTGCAAAATCGTCGAGGACCCCTTCACCGGAAAACCGGTTCTGCTGCTCCCGGCGCTCAATCCCGACGTCTCGATCATTCACGTTCATCAGGCCGACGAGTTCGGCAACGCGCGCGTCTTCGGCACCGGCATCGCGCACGCGGAATGCGCGCTCGCGTCGAAGCGGGTGATCCTGTCCGCCGAGGAGATCATCGCGACCGACGAATTCCGGCGCGATCCGGCTCGCACCTCGATCGCGCACTTCACCGTGGACGCGGTCGTGCATGCCCCATTCGGCGCCTACCCGGGAACCGTGCAGGGATACTACGCGTCGGATCCGATGGGAGTCATCGAAGCGATGGGCGCGATGTTCCGCGGCGATTTTACGGAGTACCTCAAGAAGCACGTGTACTCGGTGAATTCGCACGATGAGTACCTGCAGAAAGTGGTGGGAACCGAAAAACTGGCCGAGATCCGCCGCCGCGAAACCATCCGGGAGGGCTATGCCTCGTGAGCACCCCAGCTACCGACTTTAACGAGCGCGAATTCGTCATCTGTCAGATCTCGCGCCTGGTCGACGACAAGTACATCTACTGGGTCGGCGGCGGCGGCGAGCCGATGAACTCTGTCCTGCTGGCCAAGCGAATGAGCGCGCCCAACCTTCAGTACCTGACCGAGGATGGGTGCGTCGGGCCCGAGGCTCGGGTGCCGTTCGATCCGCTGATGACGATGATCGCCTCGCCCGCCAATTATCGCGCGCTTCAGTGGGGGACGATGAATTACGCGGCCGACCTCGCGCAACTCGGCTACGTCGATTACGGCATCCTGGCGACGCTTCAGGTCGATCGCTACGGCAACATCAATTCCACCGTGGTCGGCAAATACGAAGGCGGCGAGGGACGGCGCTTCGGCGGCCCCGGCGGCGCCGACAGCATCGCGGCGCTCGCATGGCGCACAATCCTGGTGACCGATCAGCAAAAGCGCAAATTCGTCGATCGCGTGGACTTCATTTCGTCGCCGGGTTTTCTCGACGGTCCCGGCGCCCGCGAGCGCCACGGCCTTCCACCCGGCACCGGACCATGGCGGGTTTACACGCCGTGGGCGATGTTCGGGTACGGAGCCGATTGCCAGCTCATGATCCAAGGCGATCGCGCCCTTCGTCACGCTCGAGCAGGTGCTCGACGGAAATGAGCTTCAAGCCCGCGATCGCACCCAAGCTGGAGATTCTCGAAGTGCCGACCGAAGAGGAACTGATGATCTTGCGCACGCAAATCGACGTGGCCGGCCAGGTCACGGACCGCGGGCGATGGATCGAGTTCAAGGACGGGAAGTACACCTTCGCCGCCCGCTAGTTCGTCTCGGCCGCGCCCGCTGAATGTTCAAAACGCAGATCGACCCGGAGATTGGGTCAATGAATGGCCAAGCCCGACTCAAATGGGCCTTTGAACAAATGATGCTCGTGATCATTCTAGTCAATATACCTTCTCTTTCAGCATGGGGGGCCACGGATGAGCTATGGACTTGCGGAGATACTCGAGTGTCTGAGCGGGAGTTTGAGCGCGAAGTCATCAAAGGACAGCATGAGCCTGCGGCGGCGATTTTTACTATAGCTGGATTGACTGTGAACAAGAGTCTTCTTACCGACGCCGAAGCGATGTTTGGCCCGTCAACTCCGGCAAGCACGTCCCACCCCACCGAAGCACTCGGCGAGTGCTATAAATCCGCGCAGTGGCCCGGCGATCCAACCGTTGTAACCTTTGGAACGAGTGTGATGACAGACTTCAAGGAACTAACCGGTTTTGAGCTGGAGTCTGATTCGAGTCCTGAGGCCGCGAGATGTGTAACGTCGAGTGCAGTCCGCAGTGATCTAGCGACCGGCAATGGCCTTCGGCTGGGCTTGTCCCAAACCGATATGCAGAAAATTTTGGGCCCTGGAAGCCCTGGTGCTAAGGGGATTAGGCGCTGGCACTATTTGGGTGAAATTCCGAACGACGCAGCTGAAGCGAAGCGTAGCGGACAACCATATTATTTCAAATATTCCGGTGTAACTGCCCGATTTCGTGACTCGAAAGCGGATTGCATTTCGGTATTTCTGATTAAATCGTACTAGCGTGCCGTCTGACGGCAGCGCTTTGGATTCGCCTTCGATAGTTGGATGGCAGAAGTTCCATTCGCCGCGCGCTAGCTCAGAACCACCGCGCCCACTGAATCTTCACAACGCAGATCGACCCGGAGGGCCGGGTCGATCATGCGGACAGCGCGTATTTTGCCGAACTCAGATCCCGAGAACGTGAATCGACACCGCCGCCGCTTCGCCGCGAACCATGCCTCCTCCATTCTCGGTAAGCCCCACCTTCGGATTTTTGACCTGGCGCTTTCCGGCTTCGCCGCGCAACTGCCAGAAGATTTCGCAGATTTGCGCCACTCCCGTCGCGCCCACCGGATGTCCCTTCGCGAGCAGCCCGCCCGACGTATTCACCGGTATGCGGCCGGAAATTTCGGTGACGCCCTCGTCGATCATCTTCCCGCCCTCGCCCGGCTTGCACAGGCCGAGTTCCTCGTAGGTCATCAACTCGGCCGGCGCCGACGCATCATGCAGTTCGATCACGCTGAGATCTTCGGGTCCGACACCGGCCTTCTCGTAGGCCTGCTTCGCGACCCGCGGCACCACGCCCGGCTGGTCGGCGCCATGATCGCTTCCCGACGACAACAGCGACGCGAGAACCTTGACCGGCTTGCTCGTATAACGATGGGCGATCGATGAAGCGCACAGAATAGTCGCTGCGGCGCCGTCGCCTATGGGCGAACACATCAGCCGCGTGAGCGGGTCGGCCACCATCGGCGAGCTCAAAATGTCCTCGAGGCTGTAAACCTCTTGATACTGCGCGTGCGGATTCAGACTGCCGTTGCGATGGTTCTTCACCGCGATGCGTCCGAACTGCTCGCGGGTGGTGCCGTAGCGCATCATGTGAGCGCGGGCGCCCGCCGCGTAGAAGTCCATGAACATCGAGCGCGATTCTCCTGCGCCCCCCGCCTTCCTGGGCGCCTCGCCGCGGGCTTCGCGCTCGGCCTGGAGCCTGGCCTGTTGCGCGTTCATGTCGGCAAGCAACTGCTGCACCAGTTCCACATCGACGGCCCCGCTGAATCCCGCGAACGTGCGTTTCTTATCCGCGTGGTAAAGCTTCTCCATCCCCAGCGCGAGCACCACGTCGTACATGCCCGAGGCGACATACAGCGCCGCGAGATGAAACGCCGTCGAGGAGCTGGCGCAGGCATTCTCGCAGTTGACGATCGGGATGCCGCCGATGCCCATCTCGCGCAGCACGACTTGTCCGCGGATGCATTCCTGGCCGGTGATGAGGCCGGCGGCTGCGTTTCCGACTACCGCCGCCTCGATCTGTTTTTGCTCCAGCCCGGCGCTCGAAAGCGCGCCATTTACCGCATCGCGCGCGAGAACTTTCATGCTGGTATCGAGGTACTTCCCGAACTTCACCATTCCGGCGCCGACTATCGAAACTTCACGCATGTGAGTGATCTCCTTGTTGATGGGCGGGCGATGCCCGCTTGGCGTGGACGATAACCCACCCATCCGGCAACGGGCAAGCCGTAAAATGTGTGGTAGATTTTGCAGGTATGAAAGAGTCCAACGCCTGGGCGATTCGATGGAGTTCAGCCGCATGAGTACTTCAGCAACGCCGGAACATTTCGCTTTCGCTGCCACCCTCGGTTTGGTCCGCGCGGTTCGCGCCATGCGATGGGACCAGGCGCCGGAGGATGCGCGCGAGGTCGCACGCCACTGCCTCCTCGATTTCCTCGGCGTCGCAGTTGCCGGATCGCGTGAACCGCTGACGGGAATCCTCGTAAGTGAGATCGTCAAGCCGGA
Source organism: uncultured delta proteobacterium (assembly GCA_963743865.1). Lineage (GTDB taxonomy): Bacteria > Desulfobacterota > Binatia > Binatales > Binataceae > Binatus. The sequence continues at coordinate 902,810 of CAVURG010000006.1, read as the reverse complement.
AGGATCGTCCGAAGCCGGACTCATCGGGATCAAGCGGCGCGCGTCGCGGATGTCGGCGGCGCTGGTAAACGGGGCCGCGGCTCATGCGCTCGATTTCGATGACACTCACACGGCGATGGGTGGTCATCCGTCCGTCCCGGTGATCCCTGCGGTGCTCGCGCTGGCCGACAGCGCCGGACTCGGCGGGCGCGAGGTGCTCGAAGCGCTGCTCATCGGCATCGAACTGGAGTGCCGGCTCGGCGCAATGATCGGCCCGGATCATTACGCGATCGGATTTCACACCACCGGCACCGTTGGAACTTTCGGCGCCGCGGCCGCATGCGCGCATATGTTGCGCCTCGACGAGGATGGATGGCTGCGCGCACTCGGGCTTGCGGGTACGCAAGCCGCCGGCCTCAAGTCGGGTTTCGGAACGATGGCGAAGCCGCTGCATGCGGGGCGCGCCGCATCTAATGGGTTGTTCAGCGCCCTCGCCGCGCGCGGCGGCTACACTTCCAACCCCGAAATCATCGAGACCGCGCAGGGATTCGCCGCCACTCACGCCGGCGCAAAACCATCGCGCGAAGTGCTCGATCGATTTGCCGGACGCTTCCTGATTCGCGAGACGCTCTTCAAGTACCACGCCTCCTGCTATCTCACCCACGCGCCGATCAATGCGGCGCGGCAGATTCGCGCCGAGCATCGCGTCGATCCGGAATCCATCGATGAAGTGGAGGTGCGCGTTCATCCCGCGCTTTTCGGCGTCTGCAATATCCAGCAGCCGAAGACCGGCCTCGAGGGCAAATTCAGCTTGCGCGCGACGACCGCGATGGCGCTGCTCGGGGAAGATACCGGCAATCTTGGGACCTTCACCGATGCGAAGGTGACCGAGGCGCGCGTCGTGTCCTTGCGCGATCGGGTCCGTGTCGTGCGCGCCGAAAAGACTCCGTCCACGCGCGCGACGGTCGTCGTCAAAAGCAGTGGACGGATTTTTGAAGCTGAATCGGACTCGGGCCAGCCGGCATCCGACCTGGTTGCGCAGCGCGAGAATCTGACCCGCAAATTCATGACGCTTACCGCTCCGATTCTCGGCCGCCGCGATGCTGACGCGCTGGCAAGTGCGGCTCTCAACGCGGATCAGCTCGCTTGCGCTTCAAAGCTGATCGATCTGACGCAGGCCTAAGGCGGGTTCGGCGGCCCCGGTGGTATCAATGCCAAACACAACCGAATTTGACGTGGTCATCATCGGGGGCGGCATCGCTGGCGCCTCGCTCGCGTACTTTCTGACCGAGCGCGGAGTGACCAACGTTGCGCTCCTGGAGCGAGAGAGCCAGCACGGCTATCACTCCACCGGCCGCAGCGCCGCAAGCCTGGTCGAGTTCGATCCGATCCCCGCCGTGCAGCGGCTCAAAGCAATGGGTGGGAAATTCCTGCGAAATCCTCCGGCCGGCTTCGCCGACAATCCCATCCTGATTCCGACCCCGGTGATGATTCTGTTTCGCGCGCCCAATTTGCGCGATTTCGAGCGCGCGGCTGCCGGACTCCGGCGCGACCACGTGGCGTTCGAGTCGCTAAGTTGCGCGGAATCGAAGGCTCGTGTGCCCGCCCTCCTGCTCGACGAACCGGAGCGCGCGCTGATGCTTACCGCCGGCGGCCGTATCGACGTGCACGAACTTCTCTCCAGCTATCTCCGTCGCGCGCGCCGCCGCGGTGCGCTCGTTCGCACCGGGATCGAAGCGCGCGCGATCGTGGTTGAAAACGGCCGTTGCCGCGCGGTCGTGACCGGCGCGGAAACTCTGCGTGCGCGATGCGTTGTCAACGCCGCCGGCGCATGGGCCGGCCCGGTCGCGGAGCTGGCGGGTGCCGTGCCGATCCGCCTCGAGCCCCGGCGCCGCACTATCGTCACCTTTGCTGCCCCGCCCGGCCTCGACGTGAGTGGATGGCCGTTCGTCATCAGCGAAAGCGATCAGCTCTACTTCACGCCCGAGTCGGGCGGCTTGCTGCTTAGCCCGATGGATCAGGAGCCGACCCTTCCATCCGACGCTCAGCCTGACGACGAGATAATTGCCGCCGCGCTCGAGCGCCTGCGCGCGCTCGCGCCCGCGATTGTGCCGCGCACGTTGAAGCGCAAATGGGCCGGGCTTCGCACGTTTTCACCCGACTCGGTCCCCGTAATTGGCGCCGATCCTCGCGTCTCGGGATTTTTCTGGCTTGCGGGTCAGGCTGGCTTCGGCATCGAGAGCAGTCCCGCCATTGGCCAAATCGCCGCCGATCTGATCGCTGGCGGCGCGACCGGGATATTCGACGCGTCCGTGCTCGCGCCTGCGCGTTTCACCACTGACGTCTGACCAAATCTTTCTCTCTTGACTCCGTGAGCAATTACTCTAAGAGTTGATGCTCATGAAGTCGTACAGCCTGCCGGAGCTGGTCAGGGCTTCCGCCCTGCCCGTCGATACCATCCGCTACTATCAGAGCCTCGGCCTGCTCGACGGTCCCCGCCGTCGCGGCCGCAACGCCGTCTATAACGATTCACACCTCAAGCGCCTGCGGCTGATCCGCTCGATGTCCGCGCGCGGACTTCCGCTCAAGGTGGTCAAGACCCTCATCAACAGCCCGAAGAAGGACGTCGTCGATCGAGCTCTCGTCGCCGCAGTCAAGGAAAAGGCCGGCGAGGCGCGTTACACCAGCACCCAATTCGCGGATCGGCTCGGGATTCCAAAGGGACTGCTCGATCTGGTGGACAGCTCCGAACTGCGCGAGGCGGTTGCCGGCGAAACCGGCGACAACCTTTACTCCGACGTCGACCTCGAGGCCGCGCGCGGCGTCATGCGTTTGCTCGAATACGGCTTGCCCATCACCCGCCTGCTGGAGGTCGCGGTCAAGCACCATCGCGCGACCGGCGATACGGTGGACGAGGCAATCGATCTTTTCAACGCCTATGTCCGCGGCCGGCAACGCGAAGGTGACAGCGTCGAGGCGGTCGCCGACGCATTTCGCGAGATGCTGCCGATCGTTGTCTCTCTCGTCGCGCAACACTTCCATCGCTTGTTGGTCGGGCGCGCGCTGGCGCGGATCAAGCAAAGCGGCGACAAGAAGGCTTTTCGGGTCGCGCAGCGCACCGCTGGAGAGGTCAGGCTTCGGCTCGCGCATCGATGAATACACCCGAAGCGAGCGTCAAGGCGGCTGCGGTCAAGGCGATGTTCGACCGGATTGCGCCGCGCTACGACCTGATGAATCGGCTCATGACGTTCGGCATGGACCGGCGCTGGCGGCGCGATGCGGTCGAGGCGCTGGCGCTGCCGCGGGATTCTCGCGCGCTCGATTTGGCCTGTGGCAGCGGGGATTTCTGCGCCGATCTCGCAAGGATTGGCGTCCGCGTCGTGGGCCTGGATTTTTCGGGCGAGATGCTGCGCGTGGCGCGAGCAAAACGCCGATCCGCGTGTTCCACCTTGATCCGCGCCGACGCACTCCGCTTGCCCCTGCGCGCCGGATCCTTCGACGCGGTCGTGTCGGGTTTTTCCCTGCGTAATTTCGCGAATTTGGAAGACCCGTTTCGCGAATGCTTCCGCATCCTGAAGACCGGCGGCAAGATCGCGCTGCTCGAAGTGGACACGCCCGCCTCGCCCATCCTCCGCGCCGGGCATCGCATCTACTTTCACAAGCTCGTGCCGCTCGTGGGCCGGCTCGTCGATCGCGACGCCTACGCCTGGCTGCCCTCCTCCGTCAGTTACCTGCCCGACGAGGCGCGCATGATGGCGATGCTCACCGATGCGGGGTTTCGCGATCTCAATAAGCGCCGTCTTCTCGGCGGCGCCGTGCAACTCATCACCGGACACCGGTAGCAGGGTGTTGAAACATTTGGGGAGATTGCGGGTTTTGATTTCAAGCGCTTCAACACCCTGCATAAGAGCTGTCTTCTTACCTACAACATCTCCCCCTTTGGGGGAGACAAGAGAGAGGGAGCAGGCGTTGAAAATTACTTTTTCAACAGCCTGCTAACCCCTAGGGATTTGTGTGGCGATGTATCATCCGGACTCGATTTTTTCCAAGACAGTTGCGGTCGATGAACCTGTCGATTTGCTCCGCGCGATCCGCCGCTGCGGCGCAGCTCCGCTCTTCTATTGGGAACGGCCCGACCGCGGACTGACTATCGCCGCGGCGGGCGCGGTTGCGGAATTTCGAGCATCGGGCGCCGGCCGATTCCGCGATGTCTCGGAGCGCGCCCGCGAGCTTCTCTGCTCGTTGAATCCGAAGTCGCAACGGTGATCCGGGCGGCGGTCCGTTGATGGTCGGGGGCTTTGGCTTTTCCGATCGCGCCTGCGATGCGCACGAATGGCGCGAGTTTCCGCCCGCATGGATTTTCCTGCCCAGGCTTTTGTGGGTTCGCCGTGGCGCGCGATGCACCCTGACGATGACCTGGGCAAAGGACGACCGGGATTCCGCCGATCGCATCCTCGCGCGGGCGCTCGCGGCAGGCCATTCTTGCCATCGGTCTGCAAATCTGACGCCACTTTTGGACCTCCGGCCTTCAGCGACAACGCCGCTGGAGCGGATTGATTGGCGTGAACGCGTCGAACGCGTCCGCTCGCAAATCCTTTGCGGCGCGCTGAAAAAGGTCGTGCTGTCCCGGCGTCAATCGATCGAAACCGCGTCGCCGATCGATCCTGCGCGTTTCATCGATTCAGCGCGCGCCGCACGCCCCTCATGCGTCAACTTCTTCGTCAGCCCCCGCGCTACGTCGTTCGTCGGTTCCACGCCCGAACAGTTGGTCAAGCTCGACGGAGAAACTGTCACGTCAAGTGCGCTGGCAGGTTCCGTGGCGCGCGGCGACAACCCTCAAGCAGATCGCGCGCTGGGCGATTCGCTGCTCAGTTCGGCGAAAAACCTTGAAGAGCACCAATATGTCGTCAATGCGCTCGCGTCGGCGCTGGAAGCCGTCGCTTCGCCGGTAAACGTTCCCGCGCGGCCGTGCCTGATGCTCTTGCCCGAGGCGCAGCATCTGTTCACCCGGGTCGAGGGCCGCTTGCGCGAGGATCGCAGCGTCATCGAACTGGCAGGACTGCTTCACCCGACCCCCGCGGTATGCGGTGTGCCGCGCGAAGCTGCCCGCGCAATCATCGAGCGCGAAGAACCGGGGCGCGGCTGGTACACCGGGGCCGTCGGATGGATCGACTTGCGGGGACAGGGTGAGTTCGCGGTCGCGCTGCGCGCGGGCGTTATCGACGGCGGCGCAATGTTCCTCTTCGGGGGCGCCGGAATCGTCGCGGGTTCCGACTCCGAAGCGGAGTTTGCCGAGACTGAAAATAAGCTGACCGCCCTGCTCGGGAGCACCGTTCTTGGAACCATCGCGTAATCCCAATAGCCGCGCTGCCGCCCTCATGATGCAGGAGTTCGCGCACTGCGGCGTCGCCCACGCCTGCATCTCGCCCGGCTCGCGCTCGACCGCACTCGTCACCGGCTTGCTGCGCGCGCGCGCAATTCGCCCATGGGTGATCCTCGACGAACGCAGCGCCGGATTTTTTGCGCTCGGGATGGCGCGTGAGACCCGCCGCCCCGTCATCCTCATATGCACTTCGGGCACCGCCGCGGCCAACTACATGCCCGCAGTCGTCGAGGCTTCCCTGTCGAAGATTCCGCTGATCGTCATCACCGCCGACCGACCGCCCGAGGCGCGCGATTGCCGCTCCCCGCAGACCATCGACCAGGTCAGGATGTTCGGCAGTCACGCGCGATGGAGCGTCGATCTCGCCACTCCCACCGCGGGCCTCGATCTCGACAACTATTACCGGACTATCGCTTGCCGCGCGTTCGCTACCGCAACGGAAATGCCGGCCGGACCGGTGCATCTGAACTTCCCGATGCGGGAACCGCTTATCGACGTGAGCGAGGAACGCGACGCGCTTGCGCGCATCGGTGAAGGCGAATTCGCGGCCGATGAATCGCGCCCGCCGTACTCGCGAGTTTATCCCGCGCGCCCTGCCCTTTTGCCCGATTCGATTGTCGCGCTCGCGGACAAGCTGCGCGGCTGCGATCGAGGTCTGATAGTATCCGGTCCTGCCGCGCCGTCGCCGGATGCGGCCCGCTTGATTGCGCGCTTGGCCGCGCGGCTCAACTGGCCGATCCTCGGCGATCCATTGTCGGGTCTTCGCGCCGGCCGTCACGACCGTTCGAGGATCGTCGATGCCTACGACGTCCTGCTCCGCGACCCGGCGTTTTGTGAGGCTAATCAGCCCGACGCCGTGATCCAGTTTGGCGATCCTCCCGTCTCGAAGAGCCTCGGACAATTTCTCGCCTCGAGACCGCGCCGATGCCACTTGATGGTCGCAGAGCCGGGAACCTGGCCCGATCCGCTTCAAATCGCCTCCGACGTTGCGCGGGTCGGGACGGTTGAATTCTGTGAGTCGATTTTTGAGACGCTTGATGACTCGCCGAAGCCTGTCGCCGTGGCTCGATTCCTGGCTTGCGGCATCGGCGGATGCACGCGCGGCGCTCGACGCGATGCTCGCTGATGAGCCTGCGATGTTCGAGGGCAAGGTCGTCGCCGAGCTGATGCGGCTGGCGCCCGGACGGATGCGCCGTGCATAGCGGCAACAGCATGCCGGTGCGCGACTTCGATACCTTCGTCGGACAGTCGGACCGCGACGCTGCGCTGTTTTGCAATCGCGGCGCCAATGGCATCGACGGAGTGCTCGCAACCACCCTGGGTGCGGCCGCCGCGAGAAATGCACCGACCGTTCTCGTGCTCGGCGACTTGAGCCTTCTCCACGATATCGGCGCGATCCAAATCGCGGCGCGCTACCCCGTCCATCTGCTCGTGATCGTGATTAACAATGACGGCGGCGGAATTTTCTCATTTCTGCCCCAGGCCTCGCTCGGCGACAGCTTCGAAACCTTCTTCGCGACGCCGCACGGTCTTGATTTCGAGGATGCTTCCGCCCTGGGCCGGGCACGATACGCGCGCGCTGGCTCGTGGAGCGAATTTAACGCCGCAGTCGGATACGCTCTCGATCATCCCGGCTTGCACTTGCTCGAGATTCGAGGCGATCGAGCCCGCAACCTCGCGATGCATCGCCGGCTGATCGAGACTGCGCTTAGCCGGCTCCACGCCGGGTCCGGTGAAAAAGCAATCCGATGAATCGTCGAGTTGCGATCGGCACTGCGACCGTCGAATTCAGCGACGAAGGTCCGTCCGCGTTGTCGCCGGAGACGGCGGCGCGCGATCCCGTCGTCCTGCTGCACGGTTTCACCGGCAGCAAGGACAGTTGGCGCGATCTGCGCGAGCAACTCCGGCCGAACAGGCGCGTCATCAGCATCGATTTGCCGGGACACGGAGGCACCCGAGTCGGAATCGACGTTGAAAATTATTCGATCGAGCGCGCGGCGGCGATGGTGATTCGCTTGCTCACCGAGCGTTCTCGCAGTCCCGCGCTTCTCGATCCTCGGCTACTCGATGGGCGGCAGGCTCGCGCTGTTTATCGCGCTCAATTATGGCGCGCATATCAACCGGCTGGTGCTGGAAAGCGCTTCTCCCGGCATCGCGGACTGCGGCGATCGGGCAGCTCGGAGTACACGCCGACGCGGAGCTGGCGGCGTTCGCCGAGCGCGCCGGAATCGAAGCGTTCGTCAAACGATGGGAGTCGATGCCGCTGTTTGAGTCGATGGCGCGGATGCCGGCCGAAAAGATCGATCGTCTGCGGCTCGAGCGGCTTGGCTGCCTGCGTCGAAGAGCTTGCGCGAAGTCTCCGCGGGATGGGAACCGGATGCGCAGCCGTGGCTCGGCGGCGAATTACCGGCATTGCGCATGCCGATGCTGGCGATCGCGGGCGCGCTGGACTTGAAGTTCACCGCCATCGGCAAGCAAATCGCCGCCTCTGGCCAGTGACGCGCGCTTTGAATCGATCGCCGGCGCGGGTCACGCACCGCATCTCGAACGTCCCCGCGAATTCAACCGCGTCGTCGCTGATCTTCTTAACCGCGAAGGTAAAAAAGAAAAACTTAATCCAACACTTTAAGGAGAACCGCAGTGCAAATCGAATGGCATGACGTGCACAATTATAAAGACATCAAATTTCAGAAGGCCGAAGGAATCGCGCGGATTTCGATCAACCGCCCCGAGGTCCGCAACGCATTTCGTCCGCTGACGGTGACCGAACTGCTCGACGCCTTCGCCCGCGCGCGCGAAGACGGCGAGATTGGCGTGATCATCCTGACCGGCGAGGGAACTGAGGCCTTTTGCAGCGGGGGCGATCAGCGCATCCGAGGCGATCAGGGTTATGTCGGCGCCGACGGCGTTCCGCGCCTCAACGTGCTCGACCTGCAGAAGCTGATTCGCAGCATCCCGAAACCTGTCATCGCGATGGTGGCCGGTTTCGCGATCGGCGGCGGTCATGTGCTGCACGTCGTATGCGATCTGACTATTGCAGCCGACAACGCGGTCTTCGGCCAGACCGGCCCCAGGGTCGGAAGTTTCGACGGCGGCCTCGGCGCGTCGCAACTCGCCCGCCTCGTCGGTCAGAAAAAAGCTCGCGAGATTTGGTACCTGTGCCGGCGCTATAGCGCGGCCGAAGCGCTCGCTATGGGATTGGTCAACGTGGTTGTGCCACTGGCGCAATTGGAAGACACGACCGTCCAGTGGTGCCGCGAGATTCTCGCTGAAAGCCCGATGGCGCTGCGATGCCTCAAGTCGGCATTCAATGCCGAGATGGATGGGATGGCGGGAATCCAGGAACTGGCTGGAAATACCACCTTGCTCTACTACATGACGGAGGAGGCGCAGGAAGGCCGCAACGCATACAACCAGAAGCGCAAGCCCGACTTCTCGAGGTTCAAGCGCGTGCCGTGAGCGCTCAAGCGATCGAAAATTTGGATCCGCCCGGCTTTTCGGTTTGGCTTGCCGCTGCTCGACCGCGGACCCTAACCGCTGCCGCGGCGCCCGTGATGGTGGGTTTGGCTTTGGCCCAGCGGACCGGCCACGTAAGAGCGATGCTCGGCCTGATGACTCTGCTCGCGGCATTGCTGATTCAGATCGGCACCAACCTCGCCAATGATTATTTCGACTTCGTCGCGGGTGCAGACACCGCGGCGCGGCTCGGACCGCTTCGCGTCACGCAGGCAGGCATGGTCGAGCCTTCGACGGTCAGGAACGCGGCGCTCGGCGTGCTCGGTCTTGCAGCGCTCGCCGGATGCTACCTTGTATCGGTCGGTGGATGGCCGATTCTGAGCATCGGGATCGTGTCACTGGTGGCGGCGATCGCATACACCGCCGGACCCTGGCCGCTGGCGTACAACGGACTGGGCGATGCGTTCGTGTTTGTGTTTTTTGGTCTCGCGGCGGTGAACGGGACGGTGTTTCTTCAGACCGGCGCCGCGACCTCGCTTTCGATCGCAGCCTCGATTCCGATTGCGTGCCTCGTCACCGCAATTCTGGTCGTGAACAACTTGCGCGACGTCGATACCGACGGCCGCGCCGGGAAGCGCACGCTTGCGGTGCAGTTCGGTCGAGGTTTCGCACGGGCCGAGTACGGCGGGCTGGTTGCGATCGCGTTCCTGATGACGCCGGTGCTCGCCTGGCTCGGCGGCGCGATGTTGTTGTTGCCAATCGCAGCCGCGCCGCTCGCGTTTGGAGAAATACGCGCGATTTGCCGGCGCGCCGGGACGGAGTTGAATCAGAGCCTCGCGCGAACCGCCGCGCTTCATCTGACCTACGGCCTGCTGCTGGCCTTGGCGCTCATCCTTTGAAGATCGCGGCCGCATCGATCACTCCGTTTTGCGTGCGCCTCGTGCGGCCGCTCTCGACTGCGCGCGGACGAATCGGATCGCGCGAAGGGTTCGTGTTGACGGTAGAATCCGACTCCGGTGAGCGGGGAATGGGTGAGGCCAGCCCCGCGTATTGGCTCGGCGGTGAGCAAATAGGAGAAACGCTCCGCGCGCTCGAATCGATCGTTCACAGTGTCGATCGCCATCGCGGTCCCGACGAGCTGCGCCGCCTGATTGATGAGAACAGTTGCGGCGGCTCTCCGCTTACACCCGCCGCAACATGCGCGCTCGACACCGCGCTGCTCGATCTCAGCGCGCGTCTGTGCGGAGTTCCGATGGCTTCCCTGCTCGGGATCGAATGCGAATCGATTGGCCCCGTGCCGGTCTGCGCGCTGCTGGCAGGCCGGACGCCCGAGGAGGTGACTCGCCAAGCGCGCATTGCTGTTGACCATGGGTACCCATCCTTCAAGCTCAAGGTTGGGGCGAGCCTGATCGCGGCAGACGCGAGCAAGGTTGCATCGTTACGAATGGCGATCGGAAACGATTTTTCAATCCGTCTCGATGCGAACCGCGCATGGACGCTGGATCAGGCTGAGGTTGCGCTGCATGCGTTCCAGCCATACGGGATCGAGTTCCTCGAAGAGCCTTTGCGCTCGCCGCAACCGGGCGACATGCGGCGGCTCCGCGACGCCACCGGCGTTGCGCTCGCCCTTGATGAATCACTCGGCAGCGCGGCGGCGCTGAGCGCGTTTATCGAGCACGACGGCGCCGATTACCTCGTCTTGAAGGCAGCGCGGCTCGGCGGCCCGACGCGATGCGTCGAGATTGCAAGACTGGCGGCGACTGCCGGAATCAAAGTCGTGGTCACAGATTCTATCGAGAGCGCGGTTGGCATGAGCACTGCGGTGCATCTCGCATCGGCACTCTCCCGTCGTGGGACCGCGGTCGGTGCAGGCGGCGCGCGATTCTTCCCGGCCGGATCGTTTTGCGGAGTTGAGTTCCCGCCGGTCTCGCAGGTTCTTCCGGACGGTCCGGGTCTGAACGTCTCGGCTTACACATCTCGAACAGGCAACTGACGCAGACTCCAAATCGAAAAGTCCGATTCGCCGTGGCTATGGAAGCGCGCCGCCCGCTATAGCTCGCATTTCCGCTTCCCGCTGATCGCTCGACTGGCTACACCGCTCGCGCGACGCCAGGAATTCTTCGAAGGGCGGCGCTGGTGCTCCAGCTCAGCGCCACCACGCCCGCAAACACGAGCGCAAACTTCGCGACGGCCGGCAGTGGCGCGGCCAGCATCGCGTATGCGAGCCATGACACGAACGCGTAGTGAATCAAGTACATCCCGTATTCGTTGTCGCTCAGGCTGTCGAGCGCCCGCGTCCGCCGGTTCGCAAAGCGTACGAACAGCGCGAAGAAGGCGAAGCATGACGCCGCGCACGACACCGGCAACAGCGGGCCTCCGATCAAGCCGAGCACGATCGGTGGCACCGCCCGCGAGAGCCAGGCCACGCTTACGAGCCAAACCACGACCGGTATGAACGCCAGCGGCATCGCGATAGTCCATCGCAGCCAGTGCCGCGCGAGCATTCCATCGGGCGCGAGCAGGCCGCGCTCGACGCCATATGCACCTACGCCGACACCCATGAAAAAATAGACCGCGTAGTGAAAGATGCGGCTGTTCTGGAATTGAAACGGCCCGATGGTGGTCCAGGAATCCGCGCCCAGGGGGATGACGATCGGAATGTATACCAGCGCAGACATTCCAATGAGCAGCAGAAAGAACCGCGCCGGATGACGATTCGCATTCGACGATAACCTTCCAAGCCGCTCGCCAAATTTCGGCCACATCACGAAGAGCGCGGCAGCAACGCAATCGAACACCAGCAACACCCAAATGAACCATGCGGGACCCGTGGGCCATTCGCCAAGTGACAGCCATTGCCGCAAGAAGCCCGCCACGCTCGGGTCGGCATTCCTGGTGGCGTACGCCGGATAGTATGCGAGCGGTGCGACGATCACCAAGGCGAAGATGAATGGAAGCGCAAGCCGCAGCATGCGATCGCGCATAAAGGTCCGCGTGCCTTTGCGTTCGAGGCTGCTCCACACGAACAAGCCCGAGAGAAAAAACAACAACGACATGAAGAACATATCGTTGAATACGGCAAAGATCGCAAAGCCGGTCCAGCGGTGACTATCAAGGATCGGAAACGCCTTCCACAATCGCGGTTGCACAAGCAGGGAAGTCCTCGTTAGCGGTACCTTGGGAAAGTAGGCGAGCGCCGTATGGTGCGCGAGCACCAGTATCACAGCGAAGGTGCGCAGGTAGCCAAGCGCGACGATGCGGCTCGCCCGCGACGCCCTTCCCGATTCGGGAGCCGATAGCGACCGCGCAACCACCGCACTCGCAGAAGCGCCCATGGCGCTAGCGCGCGACCTGCGCCAACCCCAGTTGCAAAATCCCGAGGCTCTTATCCTCTAAAGGTACCACCACTACGTTACCTCCGACCGCGCCGCTCGTGAGGCTGATGATCAGAGCGACAATTTTCATCTTGGCGCCTCCATTAAACCTCTCATCCAACGCATGTCGCCTGTACCAGGTTCACGAACTACGCAATGGCAGCCTGGCACCAGTCGAGCGGTGACTGCCCCGCCGCTGCCGCAGCTCTTCGTTCCTCCAATCAGTTTGCCGGAACGATATGGATCGGCGTGCGGCCCTGAAGCTCGACGGATAGCGATGCCGTGCCGTTGTGGTCAGCCGTAAAGGCGTGCTCCGAGCCGTTGCGCATCGCGTATTTGGCGCCCGGCCGCAGCCGCTCGATGCGAATCTGCTGCGGACCAGGTTTCGCGCCCGGATAGAGCACCAAGTCGAGGTCGTCGCCGTTGCTGAATGCGCGCGCCACCAGCACCTCGGGATACTTCGCATCGGTGAGAATCGGTCCGCGCAACGATGACTCGGGCGGGCCCTCCGCGATGGTCCTGCGAAAGTCGTCGCGGCGATGGATGCGCGCACGCATCGCCATCGCGTTCGAGAGATTCGAGCCCTTCGAATATCGCAGTACGCCGCCGTCATCGGCGCGGCCACAATCCTGGTCGAGCGCGCGCAGGGCTGCATCGGCAATTTCGTAATCGCCGAACTCGCGCGCGGTGTCCATCAGCATCGCGTACACGCCGGCGATAGCCGGATTTGTAATTGCCGAAGTCGAATCCCTTTCCCGGCAATCGAAAGCCGCTTCGCGCCGGTCTCATCGGGCTTGATGATGTATTTCAAATCCTGTCGCGCCGTGGCCCACATCCGCTGCGCGCGATCGGGCGCGAAGCAATTCTCGAATCCCGCGAAGCCCGCGTCCGCCGCCGGAAATGGAAAACGAATTCCCGTCAGCGAGGAGCGCAGCCCGATGATGCTGCCGCTGTAGTCGGTGAATTCGGTATCGAGATTCTTGAGCCATCGATCGAGCACGCTCGGAACGTATTTTGTGCCGAACACGCGATCGTAAATCTTCGAGCGACGTCATCCCGTAGTGATTGCAAATCGGATAGACCCAGTTCGGCTCGCACGGATAGAGGCAGAATTCCGAATCGAGGAAGTTCCTGACCACCGATTGCGCGATGGTGTGCGCGTCGTGATGGAACACGCGATGCTGGTTGCGCCGAAACGGCAGGCTGCCGGGCTCGGCGTAGCGGCGGTCTCCGGTGTTCGACATGTACATGCAGAGCTGGATGCCGAACCATCCGGTGAGCATGATGTTGTCCTTGGCCGCGGGATCCGGATCGGTGACGATTCAAATGTCCCCACGCCGACTCCCATAGCCAGTAGCCCCAGATTCGGCGATCGAGATACAGCTCGATCAGGTTGCGCTGCGCCTGCGAGAGATAGCCATGAAAGCTCGGCGTGTACATGCATTGCAGCATGCCCAGGCCGTAACCCAGGTGATTGATCTGATAGCGCAGCGCCGCAGTCTGGAACTGATCGACCTTGTCGTAGCCGTTCATCTGACCGACCGGCTGGAGCGCGCGATCGAGCCCGTAGCGCGACGATGCGAGGTCGTCGGGAGTGAGTTCGCGCTCGGCCATTGTCGGCACGTGGCGCCGCAACTTCGATCGCCTCGGCGATCGCCGTCCCGATGCTGCGCTTGCGCGCCTCGAGCTTCGCCAGCTCGGCGGTCTTGCGCGCCTGCTGCCGCTGATATGCATAGATGCCGATTCCCGCGACGATCGCGGCGACGAAATATGGCGCGAGGAACCAGCTTTGCTCGCCTGCCATCTTGCCGGCCAGCAGCGCCGAGCCGAGCCATACGATGATGGGCGCAATCACCATCCCGGCGCCGAACCATGCGAACACGGCAAGCGCGAACAGCGCCAGCGTCAGCACAAACAGCAGGATCGCCCATCCGCCAACCGCGAGGAATCCGCCGCCGGGAATCCACAGGCCCAGCCCCGCGGCCTGCAGCGACGGCGACATGCCGAGGATCGTCGGCAGCAGGCCGAGGATGCACATCGCGGCGTAGATCATCGCAGTTCGGCGATGACGCGCCGAAGTCACCGGCCCGACGGCCGCTTCTCTTCGAATGAATGCCTGAGCGATATCGCCTGGTATAACGGCCACGGCTGTTCTCCTCGATTACTTACCTGATGCAAACGGGAACCGGCACGCTCGCGACCCTGGCGAGGTCGTGGTGATGAGTGCGTGTGCTGCTGGTAGCCGTATGCGCCGCCGATCGCGAGCAGAATCTCTATCGATGCGGCAATCGCGAGTGTGCGCAGTCCCAGGCGGCGACTCGACTGCGGCGCCGTGAGCGCGGGCGCGGCGCCGATCAATCGCCACTCAGTCGCGGGATTACTCGGCGCATCATCGAGCGTATCGCCCGATCTCAGCGTAAATCGTTTGATGACGCCGAAGCCGAGCACGACCTGGCTGATGATGAACGCTGCGAATGCGCAACACGGCATGAAAGTGGTGCCCTCACTGAGTTCATCGTATAAGGCGCAGTCCAAAGTCAAATGCGCCGCTTTGACGTTAGCCGGCCGCCTCGTACTCCTGCTTCGCTCCGGCGTCGAGCGCTCCGCCCGCTATGCCGCACGCACGCGCGGGCCGCGGCGCCCTGACTTGGGATTTCGCGGGGGCGCGCGCTGTTATACAAATCATTAATCGGGTTTTGATTAGTTCAGCGCCGCCGATCCGATCGCGGCAGGAAAACAAAGGACACATGGCAGACAACGACAACAAAAATTCTCCACGATCCAACAGCAGCGTCCTGGTCGATGGTCCGTCGCGCGCGCCGGCGCGCGCGATGCTCAAGGCGGTCGGCTTTACCGACGAAGACCTGAGCAAGCCGCTGATCGCGGTCGCGCATACGTGGATCGAAATCATGCCCTGCAACGCTCATCTGCGGGATCTCGCCGAGCACGTGAAGCGGGGAATCCGCGCCGCCGGCGCGACGCCGATCGAATTCAACACGATCGCCGTGTGCGACGGAATCTCGATGGGCACGGCTGGGATGCGCGCGTCGCTTATAAGCCGCGAGGTGATAGCCGACTCGATCGAACTCACCGTGCGCGGGCATCTGTTCGACGGCGTGGTGGCGATGTCGGGATGCGACAAGACGATCCCGGCGACGGTGATGGCGTTGCAGCGGCTCGACCTGCCCTCGCTGATGATCTACGGCGGATCGATCCAGCCCGGGCGCTTCGGCGATCAGCAGGTTTCGATTCAAGACGTGTTCGAGGCGGTCGGGGCGCATTCGGCGGGCAAGATGAAGCTCGAAGACCTCAAGCGGCTCGAGGATGTCGCGTGTCCCGGGGTCGGCGCATGCGGCGGCCAGTTCACCGCCAACACGATGGCGACGGCGACCGAACTTCTGGGCATCTCGCCGATGGGCTCGAACAGCATTCCTGCGACCGATCCGAAAAAGCCCGAGAGTGCTTTCCAGGCCGGGCGCCTCGTCGTCGATTTGCTCAAGCGCAACATCCGGCCGAGCCGGATAATCACCAGGAAGGCGCTCGAGAACGCGATCGCGGCGGTCGCGATGACCGGCGGATCGACCAACGCGGTGCTGCACCTGCTCGCGATCGCGCACGAAGCGGGAATCGCGCTCGACATCGACGACTTCGACCGGATCAGCTCGCGCACCCCTATCCTCGCCGACTTGAAGCCGGGCGGCCGTTTCCTGGCCACCGACATGTACAAGGCGGGCGGGATTCCGCTGATCGCCAAACGTCTGAAGGAAGCCGGGCTGCTCCACGAAGACGAACTCACCGTGACCGGCAAAACGATCGGGGTCGAAGCCGACGCGGCGCGCGAGACGCCGGGGCAGGAAGTCGTGCATTCAATCTCGAAGCCAATCAAGCAAACCGGCGGGCTGGTGATCCTCAAGGGCAACCTCGCGCCGGAAGGATGCGTGGTGAAAGTCGCCGGGCATGAGCGCATGACGCATCGCGGGCCGGCGCGCGTCTTCGACTGCGAAGACGATGCGTTCAAGGCGGTGTCGAAGCAGCAGATCAAAGCCGGCGACGTCGTTGTGATCCGCTACGAGGGACCCCGCGGCGCGCCCGGGATGCCCGAGATGCTGGGCGTCACGGCCGCGCTGTCGGGGCAGGGCCTGGGAGAATCGGTCGGGCTGCTGACGGACGGACGTTTTTCAGGCGCGACGCACGGCCTGATGGCGGGGCACGTCGCGCCGGAAGCGGCGGTGGGCGGACCGATCGCGGCGATTCGCGACGGCGACGTAATCACCTTCGACATCGCCAAGCGGAGACTCGACGTCGATCTTACGCGATGCGGAGATCAAGACGCGGCTGAAGAATTGGAAAGCGCCGGAGCCTCATTATAAGAGCGGCGTGATGGCCAAGTACGCGCAGTCGGTATCGTCGTCGTCGCGCGGCGCCGTAACGAATTGAGGGAGTCAATCGAAACGACAGCGGCGGCGCCCGCGCGCCGGCACCGGACGATAGCGCTGGCGGTATTCGCGATGCTCGCGAGCGTTGTCGTCATCGGCGCGAATTCGATTCGCGCTGATGACGACGACTGGCACGTAGTCGAGCGGCATACGACGACGCAGGCGCCGGCGGACACGAGCGCGGGCGAAGCGCCCGTGGGCGAAGCGGCAAGCCGCACGCTCGTAGCGTGCGGCGAAGCGGCGCGGCCGGCGGGCGAGCCGTACAAGACGATCGTCGCGCAGCTCAACGATATGTGGGCAACGAATTTCCCGGTTTACGAATCGCTCAAAGCCGGCTCGCCTCACGCAAGCAGCGGCGGATGCATCTTCTACAACCGGCAGTTCCTCGACAGCCTGCTTCAACGGTGGATGAGAGTCGACGACCCGGATGCCGTTCGGCCGATGCTGTACGCGATCTTCGCGCACGAGATCGGCCATCTCGCGCACGGCGACTTCGATTCCGGCAGTGACAAAGTCCCGGTGAGGAACAAGGAACTCGCGGCGGATCAGTTCGCCGGCTACTCGCTCGAGCGGATGGGGATTCGGCGCCTCGATCCGGTCGAAGTGACGCGCTACTACCAGCTCACGGGCGACGACTTCGTCGGCGCCGCGTCGGGGCATGGCAGCGGCGGCGAGCGCACGACGGCGTTTCAGGACGGATGGCATCGCGCCGAAATCGGACTGCCGGAACAAGGCACGCAGCCCGCGGGCGGACTAGGCGAACCGTGAGCGCCTCGACAGTTTCGAATCGATCGCAGACCGCGCACGACGCGATTCGCGGCGAATCCGCCGCGATCGACGCGCGCGCTCTCGGCTTTCGCTACGGCGATCGCGAGGCGCTCGGCGACGTGACTTTTTCGATCGCGCGCGGCGAGATCTTTGGCTTCCTGGGACCCAACGGCGGCGGCAAAACCACTTTGTTCAAGCTGCTCTCGACGCTGGCGCCGATTCAATCGGGAAGTGCGCGAATGTTCGGCCACGACCTGGCGGGCGAAACCAGCGCCGTGCGGCGACGGCTCGGCGTCGTGTTTCAGCATCCGAGTCTCGATGGCAAGCTGACGGCCGGCGAAAATCTCGCGGCTCACGGTCATCTATATGGAATCACCGGCCGGCGGCTGCGCGAGCGGATTGCGGCGATGCTCGAGCTCCTCAGATTGTCGGCGCGCGAACGCGACCGGGTAGAGACGTTGTCGGGTGGACTGCAGCGTCGGGTCGAGCTCGCCAAGGCTCTGCTCCACGAGCCGGAGCTGCTGCTGCTCGACGAGCCCAGCACGGGCCTGGATCCGGCGGCGCGACGCGAGTTTTCGAATTACCTCGAGCATCTGCGCGAGCACGCGGGCGTGACCGTCGTGCTGACGACGCATTACATGGAAGAGGCGGAGCGATGCGATCGCATCGGGATGCTGCATCAAGGCAAGCTGGTCGCAATCGCGCCGCCGCGCGAACTCAAGTCCGAAGTCGGCGGTGACGTAATCGTGATCCGGGCGCAAGCGCCTGAACTCCTGCAACGGAAAATCCTCCAGCGCTTCAAGCTCGTGAGCCAACTGGTGGACGGCGCGATCCGTATCGAACGAATCCGCGGGCATGAATTGGTTCGCGATCTGATCGACGCATTCGGCGACGAGATCGAATCGGTCTCATTCGGCAAGCCGACTCTCGAGGACGTATTCGTGCACCTGACCGGGCGCCAGTTCTTCGCGGATATGGCGCAGACGGAATAGACGGAGATGCGCGAAATTTTTCTTCAGGCCGCAACGCTCTGGCAGCGCGAGATCGTGCGCTTCATCCGCCAACCGATCCGCGTGATGAGCGCGATTGCGACGCCGCTGGTTTTCTGGCTGCTGCTCGGCGCCGGCCTGCAAGCGTCATTCAAGCCCAGCGGGATGCCGGCCGGCATCGGCTACGCGCAATACTTTTATCCCGGCGTGATCGTGCTGATGCTGCTGTTCACGGCGATCTTCGCGACCGCCTCGACCGTGGACGATCGCCGCCAGGGTTTTCTGCAGGGCGTGCTGGTCGCGCCGATCTCACGCACGACGATCGTGCTCGGACAGGCGCTTGGCTGCACCACGCTGTCCCTGATGCAGGGCGCTATCTTCCTCGCGATGGCGCCGCTGGCGGGAATCCGCCTCAGCCTCGAAGCGATCGTGGTGTCGGCCGCGATGATGGCGCTGATCGCGTTCGCGATGACGAGCATCGGGCTGGCGATGGCGTGGCGGACGGAATCGACGCAGGGCTTCCACGCGTTCATGAACATGCTGCTGCTTCCCATCTGGATGCTGTCGGGCGCGGTCTTTCCGGTGGCGGGCGCCCCGGCATGGTTCCAGTGGACGACGCGGTTGAATCCCCTGACCTACGCGGTGGATGCGCTGCGCCGCGGCCTGTATCTCGCGGAGCCGGCTTCGAGCGGCGCGACGATGCCGATGGGATCGTCGGTGGCGATTGCGATCGCGTTTGCCGCGTTCGCCTTCATCCTGGCGACGCGCGTCGCGCGCAACGCCTCGACGATTTGAGCGGAGATTCAGCGCGGCGGCATCCGCAGCGCGCCGTCAAGGCGAATCGTCTCGCCATTGAGCATCCCGTTCTCGACGATGTGGCGCGCGAGCGCCGCGTATTCAGACGGCTTGCCCAGCCGCTGCGGAAACGGAATCTGCGCGGCCAGCGCCTTGCGGTTCGCCTCGGGCAAACCCGCCAGCATCGGAGTCTCGAAGGTTCCCGGCGCGATCGTGCAGACGCGAATACCGAGCGACGCCAGGTCGCGCGCTATCGGCAACGTCATCGAAACCACGCCGCCCTTCGAGGCCGAATAAGCAACCTGCCCGATCTGTCCGTCAAACGCGGCGACCGACGCGGTGTTGATGATCACGCCGCGCTCGCCGTCGGCGCCGGGCTGATTTTTTGCCATCTGCGCCGCGGCCAGCCGCGTGACGTTGAAGGTGCCGATGAGATTCACCGCGATTACCTTGCTGAACAGGTCGAGCGAGTGCGGGCCTTCCTTGGTGACCGTGCGCATCGCGCGGCCAATACCGGCGCAGTTTATCACGACATTAATCAGACCGAACTTCGCCACCGTTTTCGCAATCGCGTCGGTCACCTGATCGGCGCTGCCTACATCGGCCTGGACGAAGATCGCATTGGCGCCGAGCGACTCGGCGACTTTGGCGCCGGGCGACGACGGTAAATCGAGAATCGCCACCTTGGCGCCGGCCGACGCGAATTCGCGGACAGTTGCTTCGCCGAGTCCGGAACCGCCACCGGTCACAAGCGCGACCACATTTTTAAGATTCATAGCAACCTCGCGTAGATAGAAGATGCAAACGCGACGACGTTATGACCGCAGAGGCGGCGATGCAACCGGGATGGGTCGAGGTAAGGCGCGCCAACCTGTTGCAACTCCATAGTGAGGTCAGCCCCGCATCGATCTCTTTCTTTGTGTCCTTCTGAACACAGTGAAGAATCCCGGATCCGGGTTCCTTCGACTCCGGCAGCCTTCGCTCAGGATGACACAAAAAAAGAGCGACTCTTTTCCCCCTCACCCCCGCGCTTAACATTGCGTGCAGGGGTCACCCCTGCCGCCAGGAGAAGCCCGCGGGCGCGCTCGCGGTGACCAGCGCAATCGGAACCCATAGCGTGAAGATCAATCCGAGCATTGGCGAATGCCATAGCCAGAACAGCCCGTAAATCAAGTAGGCCGCGATCAGCGCGCCGTGCAGCATCGTGCCCGGCTCGCCCAGCCCCTCGTCGATTCGCGAAAACAGTTTCGACGCCAGCATCCCCTGGCCCAGGCAATGCCACGTCCCGTAGAAGCGGCATCGCCGGCAGACGTTGCTGCTTGCCTCGAACCACAACGCGCCCATCAACCCGAGCCCCAGGATCGCGGCGCCCGCGCTGTGCTCGGCTGCGATTGAAAGCGCCAGAATACTGAACAGGATCAGCCCGCCCAGGCCGACGACGCGAAACATGATCGGCGTCTGGAGGATGTAAACGAATGGCTCGAAAGGGCCTGGGTTGCGTCGCATATGACGTGAGTACAAACGACCAATCTACTCGTTCACCGAAAACGCGCAAGCACATGCCCCGCTAGCGCTGACCAGTCCAATCAGCTGGCGCGACCGAGCGCCATCGAGCGCGAATCGCCTCGTACTCCGCGGCCGGTAACGGCCCTGCGTTGGCGTGCGCGATATTCGATTGCCATAGGGATGAACCGCGAAGATACGGAGAATTGGGAAACGAAGCAAAAAGAAAAGAGCCGGACGACGATGCGTCCGGCCCTTCAAGCTATGCAAGCTGTGAAATCCGCTCAGGCGGCCCGCTTGGTCTCGATAGCCAGGCTCTCTTCCGCGATCGAACCGCGCTTGGAGAAGGTGACCGCGATCGAAAGCGCGATGATCGCCGACACAACGACCGCGACGCGCACCAGCGTCACGCCGCCGAGCGAAACCGTGGTGAACGGCGCCGCCAAAATCGCGACCAGGTTCATCACCTTGATCATCGGGTTCAGCGCTGGGCCCGCCGTGTCCTTGAACGGATCGCCGACGGTGTCTCCCACCACGGAAGCCTTGTGCACGTCGGTGCCCTTGCCGCCCAGGAATCCGTCCTCGATCTTTTTCTTGGCGTTGTCCCAGTTCGCGCCGGCGTTCGACATGAAGACCGCCATCAACTGGCCGGTCAGGATCGTGCCGCCGAGGAACCCGCCGAGGGCGCCCGCGCCGAGACCGAAACCGACCAGCAGCGGCGAGAAAATCGCGAGGATTCCCGGCCCGAGCAGTTCTTTCTGCGAAGCTGCCGTGACGATATCGACGCACGCGCCGTAGTCGGGCAGCTCTTTGCCCTCCATGATCCCCGGATGCGTGCGGAGCTGGCGGCGGACCTCGAACACGATCTGATAGGCCGCGCGGCTGACCGCCTTAATCGCGAATGAACTGAACAGGAACGGCACCGCGCCGCCGATCATCAGGCCCACGAAGACCGTGGGCATGTTGATCTGCACGCCGATCGCGCCCAGATGAGCCTCATCTATGAACGACCGGAACAGCGACACTGCCGCCAGCACCGCGGTCGCAATCGCAAGGCCCTTGGTCAGCGCCTTGGTGGTGTTGCCGATCGCGTCCATCCACGACAGCGTCTTGGACGCCTCCTCCTGATGGATTCCGCCCATCTCGAAGATGCCGTGGGCGTTGTCGGTGATCGGTCCGTAGGTGTCCATCGCGAGGATGAAGCCGGTGGTCGTGAGCAAGCCCAGCCCGGTCAGCGCGATTCCGTAAAACTGGAGCGCGAGCGACTCGTGGAAAATCGCCATCGCGCCAACGATTGCGGCTGCGATCACGAGCAGCGCCCAGACCGACGACTCCAGACCCTCGGCCATGCCCGACAGGATCAAGGTCGCAGGGCCGGTGCGCGCCGCCATCGCGGTTTCGGTGACCGGGCCCTTGTCCGGATGCGTGAAATAGTTGGTGAGCCACAGCGTCACGACGGCGAGAATGATTCCGAGCGACGCGCAGCAGGCGAAGCGCCAATCGGTCGCGCCGGTGCGCGGGTCGTCGAGGTAAAAATAGTTGACGACGAAGAATCCGATCACGGAGGCGATCGCCGAGGTCATGTAGCCGATGTTGATCGGGCGCATCGGATCGAGCATTTTGCCGGCCGGCACGCGCACCGCCATGATTCCGATGATCGAGGAAAACACGCCGACCCCGCGCAGGATCAACGCGAACATGATCAGTTTGACCGCGAACGTGCCCGCGTACTGGCCATAGGCCGCGATAAAGTCCGACTCCTGCAGCGCGTAGGCCGCCAGGATGATCGCGGCGACCAGCGTCACTTCGTAGGACTCGAAGACGTCGGCCGCCATGCCGGCGCAGTCGCCGACGTTGTCGCCGACGTTGTCGGCGATCGTGGCGGGATTGCGCGGGTCGTCTTCGGGGAGATCCTGCTCGATTTTGCCGACCAGGTCGCCGCCGACGTCAGCCGCCTTGGTGTAGATTCCGCCGCCGACGCGCATGAACAGCGCTGCCAGCGAGCCGCCGAAGCCGAAGCCGACCAGCACCTTCATCGCGTTTTCGCGGAACACCAGGAAGATGATCGTCGCGCCGAGCAACCCCAGGCCGACCGTGAACATCCCCGAGACTCCGCCCGCCTTGAATGCCAGTTCCATCGCGGCCTTGAAGCTGGTCAGCGCGGCGTTGGCGCTGCGGACGTTGCCCTTGACCGCCAGCCACATCCCGACGTAACCGGCGCAGTAGGAAGCGGTGACGCCCATCAGGAAGGCGATCGAGATGCCCAGCGGCAGGGTCAGGCCTTGATAGACGTTGCGGTACATGAGGAACAGCGCGACGAAGATGACGGCGACGAACCAGATCATGGTTTTGACCTGGCGTCCGAGGTACGCCATCGCGCCGAGTTCGATCGCGTCGGACACGTCGGTCATTGATTTTGGTCCGGGGTCTGCCGCCAGCACCACGCGTATCAACACAACTCCGTAGGCCAGCGCGACCAGCGCCGAGACCAGCACCAGCCACAGGATCATGACCTGTCCGCTGGTTAAAGTGGGCAGAACGATATTCGCTTCGCTCATCGCAATCCGAGTCTCCTGAAAAAGTCGAGGTTTAGGGCGCCGCCCGCTGTGCAATTGAATCAAGCCGCTCACGGCCGGGCGATCACGCTCTGGATATCTGGCGCAGTCTAGGTTTTCCTGAATACGATGTCCAGTTATCGCCGGGGTGCCCGAACGGCACCGGCTGCACCCAACTCGGTGCGCTGCCGAAAAGAAGAGGCCCCGGCGCGATGGCCGGGGCCGTCAAAAAGATCGCGGAGCGGCGCCTACATCGAGAATCCAGGCGCCTTGAGGTTCACGTTCGCGCAAGGTCCGTCCACGACCGTCTGCACCAGGTTGCTGGTCGAGTTGCCTTTCGCCGTCAGCGATGCGGTGCTGCCCCGGCATTCCATACTTACCCCGGTGGCGTTCTTGTTCGCTTGCACCCCCGAAATGATGCCCCATTTATCGGCGAAATCGATGCCGGTACCGGCATTTCCGTTGGATTTGCTCGCTGTGACCATGTTGTCGCCGGACGTTGGGAAATCCATTCCGTCGCCGCCGTTGCCTGCTGAGGTCGTTTTGATCACGCCATTGTCATCGCTGGCTAGTTCGATACCGTCACCGGAATTTTTCTGGACCTTGCTGGCTACTACGAAATTGCAGCAATCCAGCATTTCAACGCCTATGCCTGTGTTGTTGGACACGGTGCTTCCAACCAGCGTGTTGCAGCAGGAGGCGATATAGATTCCGCCATTGCCGTTAGAGTTGGCCTGTATTGCCGTCAAGCTGCTGTCGTCCGAATCTATGAAAATACCGGTACCGCCGTTGTTGTTCGCCTTGACCGAATTCAACGTATTGCAGCATTCGTCGATGTAGATCCCGTCGCCCGTATTATTCGACGAATCGACGTTGGATATTATCGCCAAGCCCGAGTTGGACAGGTCGATGCCGTTGTCGAAGTTGCGGATTTTGCCGTTGGCGATAATCGCGTAATTGTGCCGGATGCCGTTGTCGGTTATCGCCGCGCCGCTTCCGTTGCCGGTAATCGTTTTCTTCTTCATGTCGATCGCGACATTGTCCGCAGCGATCACCAGGCAGTCGCCCGTGGCGGTCAGGTTGCCGGTCAGGAAATAATTCCCGGCCAACGCCAGCGATCCGCACGCTGAAATCGCAGTATCGGCATGCGCGCGCCCGCACAATCCTCCGATCAGCAGCATCGCAAATAGCGCGGTGGTAAGCCTCTGCGCCGAGTATTTGATATTCATCGTATCCTCCCATCGAAGATCCTGATCGATGCGTGGTCGCACGCCGGGATCAGGTCTGGACATCTCCAGTATTGGTTCGAATCCATCGGGCTCAAGGCGCCTTGCTACAGCTTGTTGTTCAGCTGCGTGCATGTGCCGGTGGTCGAAAGTGAACCGCCCGTGTTGTTCTTGGCCGTCAGGCCTGTGATCGCTCCCGGACATCCCACGTTGGCGCCCACGCCCCCGTTTCCGACCGATTGGCTGCTGGTGATCTGGTTGTCAGTGTCGCGTAGGAAAATCCCGTCTTTGGCATTGCCGCTGGTGTTGGTGCTGGTGACGAGATTGTCGCCGCCGATGAGATTCACACCGTAGCCCAAATTAAGCGCCACCGTGCTTTCGATGACGAAGTTGCAACAGGCGTTCATATCGACGCCGTCACCACCGTTTCTCTGCACCTTGCTCGAGACCAGGAAGCTGCAGCATCCATCCTCCACGACCCCGGGCCCGCCGTTGCCGGTAATGGTGCTGTTGGCGATCGTCGTGCAGCATCCGTTTCCCGCGGCGACTATGCCGCCGCCCAGGCCGTTGTTGTTGGCCTGGACGTTGTTCAGCGTGTAGCAGCAATCCGAGGCGACGACCCCGACGGTGCCGTTGTTGTTCGCCTTCACGGAATCGAGCGTGCCGCAGCAGTCTCCAACCAGGATTCCGGCGTAGGCGTTATTCGACGAGTCAACGTTGCGGATCACCACGCAGCACGAGGTGTCGAGTCCGATGCCGACGGTGAAGTTGCGGATCTTGCCGTTTGCAATCGCCATCGACGCGAAGCCGCCGCCACCGTCGGAGATTCCATCGCCGGTTCCGTTACCGGTGATGGTGTGGCCCTTCATGTCGAGCGAGACGCCTTCGCTGCCGACGACAATGCAGGTGCCGGTCGAGGTCAGATTCTTCGTCAGGAAGTAGTTCCCCGCCGACGACAGCGGCCCGCACGCTGATACAGGCGTGTCGGCGCGCGACGGCGATGCGGCCAAAAGCAGCGCCAACGCGCCCAGGACTCCCAGCGCATATCCTCTAAAACTCCTCTCAAACGACATATTCCCTCCCCGACCGCGCTGCTTTGACTGCGCTAAATCGAATCGGGCGCGCCGTACTCAGTGCGCGCGAAGTTCGAATGCGCTACAGGCGGTCGCAGAGACCTTTTACCCGCTGGGCCAAGGACATTGCAATAGAGGATATTGCAATAAGGGTGCGTCACCTCGGGGTGCTCGGTTGATCCGCACGACTGCCGTGTGTTTATCTGTAAAGGTTGAACCGTCATGAATGTAAATATCGAAGAACCCAACAGTCTCCGGCGCAAACTGACGATTGAAGTCGAGCCCGACGAAATCAAGCACGAGCTGGATCGCGCATTCAACGAACTCAAACGCGGCGTTGTGCTCAAGGGCTTCCGCCCTGGCCATGCCCCGCGCAATCTGCTCGAGCGATTCTTCGGCGAGCAAGTCCGCGGCGAGGTGATTCAGAAGCTCGTCAAGGAATACACCGACAAGGCGCTCGAGGAGCACAACCTCAAGCCCGTGGTGGCGCCCGAAATCGTCACCGAACAGACCGACCTGCAAAAAGACCTCGCGCTCAAGTTCAGCGCGACGTTCGATCTCCGCCCGAAGATCGAGGTCAGGGACTACGAGGGTCTCAAGGTGCCCGAGTCCAGGGTCGAGGTCACCGACGAGCAAGTCGAAGAGGCGATCGAGCGATTTCGTGAGCGCCAGGCGACGCTCAAGAAGATCGAGGATCGCACCGTCGTCGAGGACGGCGATTACGCGCTCGCCTCGATCGAGGCCTTCGAGGACGGCAAGCCGCTCTCGCCCACCAAGCCCGACGACCGGCTGGTCGAAGTTTCCGAGCATGCGCTCGCCCACGGCGTGTTCGAAGTGCTCAAGGGCGCGGAACTGGGAATGCAGATGAAGGCCTCGAAGACCTACCCGGCGGACTACAGTCACAAAGACCTCGCCGGCAAAACGATCGAATGGCGCGCGACGCCCAGGGAGATCTATCGGCGCGAACTGCCAACCGTCGATGATGACTTCGCCAAGGATCTCGGCGACGAAAACCTCGAGGCGTTCCGCATCCGCGTTCGCGCCGAACTGCTCGCCCACGCCCAGCAGGAGGCCAACGCCCGCGCCCGCCAGGGACTGCTCGACATCGTGATCGAGCGCAATCCGGTCGAGCTGCCCGAGTCGCTGGTCGCGCGCGAGCTGAGCGCGATGGAAGCCGAGCTGCATCAGACGCTCGAAGCGGGCGGCCTGTCGCATGAGGACGCCGGCGAGCGGGTCAAGCAGAGTGCCGAAGAGCTAAAGACGCGGGCCGAGAAGCGCGCGCGCACCGGGCTTATCGTGGACGCGCTCGCGGAACAGGAAAAGATCGAGATCAATGACGAGGAGCTGGGTGCAGCGGGTGGCGACGATCGTCACGCAAAGTGGGCGCAATCGCGACCGCGCCGCCGAGTTTTACCGCAGCCCCGACAATCGCGAGGCGCTGCGCCAATCGATGCGCCGCGAGAAGGCGCTCGACTTTATTCTGAGCCGCGCCAAGCGTGAAGATGCTCGCATCCGAGCCGAAGTAGCGTCGCTGCTACTTCGTTCGGAGCCAGTCACGGTTGCTCCCCCATTTCCCAGACGTTACAATCTGAAGGCGTCGGCGGCCTGCTCTCGATTGTCGCGACCTGGCTGTGGCGCGAACCGGATTTATGAGCAACCTGGTACCGATTGTCGTCGAACAGACCGGCCGCGGAGAGCGGGCCTATGACATCTACTCTCGCCTGCTCAAAGACCGCATCGTCTTTCTCGGCACCGAAGTCAACGACGACGTCGCCAACCTGATCACGGCCCAGTTTCTGTTCCTCGAATCCGAAGATCCCGAAAAAGAAATCAACTTTTACATCAATTCCCCGGGCGGGTCGGTGACGGCCGGGATGGCGATTTACGACACGATGGAGTTCATCCGGCCTCCCGTTTCTACCCTGTGCCTGGGGCAGGCGGGCAGCATGGGCGCAATCCTGCTGCTGGCGGGCGCCAAGGGCCGGCGCTACGCGCTCCCGCATTCGCGAATCATCCTGCATCAGCCGCTGGGCGGGATGCAGGGTCAGGCGAGCGACCTCGAAATACACGCGAAGGAAATTTTGCACGCGCGGGAGGACATCAACAACATCATAATGAAGCATACCGGGACAGAATCTGCGTAAGATCGAGAAGGACACCGATCGCGATTATTTCATGTCGCCGCAGCAGGCGGTTGAATACGGACTGATTGATGAGGTAATCGTTAGCCGGAGATCCTCCAAGTGAGCCGCGGGAGGCACTATGGCCAAGCATGACGACCGCTCGGGCAACCTGGTTTGCTCCTTTTGCGGGAAGAGCCAGGACGAAGTTCGAAAGCTGATTGCCGGCCCGACGGTTTATATTTGCGACGAATGCATCGACCTTTGTAACGACATAATCGCCGAGGAGACTGACAGCGAGGAAGCGTTCAGCCAAAGCTCCGCGGTGCCCAAGCCCGCCGAAATCAAGCGGGTGCTCGACCAGTACGTGATCGGTCAGGAGCGCGCCAAGAAAATTCTCTCGGTCGCGGTCCACAATCACTACAAACGCATCGACTCGCAGATGGTGACCGGCGACGTCGAGCTGCAGAAATCCAACATCCTGCTGATTGGCCCGACCGGAGTCGGCAAGACCCTGCTGGCGCAAACCCTCGCGCGCTTCCTGCAGGTGCCGTTCACGATCGCCGACGCGACTTCGCTGACCGAGGCCGGCTACGTCGGCGAAGACGTCGAGAACATCATACTGTCGCTGCTGCAGAACGCCGACTACGACATCGAGCGATGCCAGCGCGGCATCGTTTACATCGATGAGATCGACAAGATTGCGCGCAAGGGCGACAACCCGTCGATCACCCGCGACGTGTCGGGCGAAGGCGTTCAGCAGGCGCTGCTCAAGATCATCGAGGGCACGATGGCGTCGGTGCCGCCCAAGGGCGGCCGCAAGCATCCGCAGCAGGAGTTCCTGCAGGTCGACACGACCAACATCCTGTTCATCTGCGGCGGCGCGTTCGTTGGACTCGACGACATCATCCGCCGGCGCATCTCGGGCAAGACGATGGGCTTTCGGGCCGACCTGACGCATCGCGACCCCAAGACGGTCTCCGAGCTTCTATACGAAGTGCAGCCGGAGGACTTGCTCAAGTTCGGATTGATTCCGGAGTTCGTCGGCCGCCTGCCCGTGATCGCGACGCTCGGCGAATTGGACGAGGAAGCGCTGGTGCGAATCCTGACCGAGCCGAAGAATGCGCTGGTGCGCCAGTATCAGAAGCTCTTCGACATGGAGAACGTTCACCTGAAATTCACCCAGGGTGCGCTGCGCGCGATCTCGCGCGAGGCGCTCAAGCGCAAGTCGGGCGCTCGCGGACTGCGCGCCATCATGGAAGCGATCATGGTGGACCTGATGTACGAAATCCCCTCACAACCGAACATCAAGGAGGTGCTAATCTCGGAGGAAGTGGTTACTCAGAAGGAGCAGCCGCTGCTGGTCTATCAAAAGACCGCCGAAACCGCATAGCCCGGGAGACTCGAGAACTACAAGATGCTTTTTCGCAATGACAAGAAAGATAATCGCGATGCAACGACGAACGTGGTGCCATTGTTCCCGTTGCGCGAACTGATCGTTTTCCCGCATGAAGTCTATCCCATCTTCGTCGGACGCCAGAAGTCGATTAAGGCTCTGGAAGCCGCCGAGGCCAAGAAGACCCCGATTCTGCTGGTGACGCAGAAGGACCCCAAGGTGGCCGAGCCCGCGCCCGCGCGACTTGTACGCAGTCGGCACGCTCGGCGTCGTGGTGCAGCTGTTGCGCCTGCCCGACGGCACCGTCAAGGCGCTGGTCGAAGGCAAGAAGCGCGCGCGCGTGATCCGTTACGTCGCCGACGAGGAATATTTCCAGGTCGAGGCGGAGGAAATCGAGGAAGTCAGCGAGCGTACCACCGAGGTCGAGGCGCTGATGCGCTCGGTGGTCTCGACCTTCGACAACTACGCGCGGCTCAACAAGAAGATTCCGCCCGAGATGGTGACCTCGATCGCGGCGGTCGACGATCCCGCGTTCCTGGCCGACAAGCTGGTCGGACATCTCGGGATCAAGCTCGAAGACAAGCAGGCGCTGCTCGAATCGACCATCCCGGCCGAGCGGCTGGAGAAGATCCTCGGCTACATGCGCTCGGAGCTGGAAATCCTCGAGGTCGAAAAACGCATCCGCTCGCGCGTCAAAAAGCAGATGGAGAAGACGTCCAAGGAGTACTACCTCAACGAGCAGATGCGCGCGATTCAGAAGGAGCTCGGCGAGAAGGACGAATTCAAGAACGAGATTCAGGAATTGGAAGAAAAGCTTCGGCAGAAAAAGATGCCCGCCGAGGCCCGCGAGAAGTGCGAGCGCGAGATCAAGAAGCTCAAGATGATGTCGCCGATGTCGGCCGAGGCGACCGTCGTGCGCAACTACCTCGATTGGTTTCTTGCGCTGCCGTGGTTCGAGTACACCGAAGACAAACTCGACATCAAGGAAGCCGAGCGCGTGCTCGAGGAAGATCATTACGGCCTGGAGAAAGTCAAACAGCGCATTCTGGAATACCTCGCGGTCGAGACCCTGGTCGGCCAGATGAAGGGGCCCATCCTGTGCCTGGTCGGACCTCCGGGCGTCGGCAAGACCTCGCTGGGCAAGTCGGTGGCGCGCGCGACCGGACGCAAATTCGTGCGCGTGTCGCTGGGCGGCGTGCGCGACGAAGCCGAAATACGCGGCCATCGCCGGACCTACATCGGCGCGCTGCCCGGCAAGGTGATCCAGTCGATTCGCAAGGCCGGATCGTCCAACCCCGTGCTGCTGTTCGACGAAGTGGACAAGATGTCCACCGACTTCCGCGGCGATCCGTCGTCGGCGCTGCTCGAAGTTCTCGATCCCGAGCAGAACTGCACGTTTAACGACCACTACCTCGACTGCGATTACGATTTGTCCAAAGTGCTGTTCATCACGACGGCGAATACGCTCGACCGCATCCCGCGGCCGCTCCAGGACCGGATGGAAGTCATCCGGATTCCCGGCTACACGGAATTGGAGAAGCTCAATATCGCCAAAAAGTACCTGTTGAAGAAGCAGCAGGAGGCCAACGGGCTGCGGCCGGAGAACATCGAGGTCTCCGACGGCGCGATCCAGGGCATCATCCGCCATTACACGCGCGAAGCGGGGGTCAGAAATCTCGAGCGCGAACTCGCCTCGATCTGCCGCAAGGTTGCGGTCGAAGTCGTCAAGACCGATCGTAACGCGCACGTCAAGGTTTCGAGCTCGAGCCTGGGCAAGTACCTGGGCGTTCCGAAGTTCCGCTACGGCACGGCGGAGACCGTACCGCAGGTGGGAGTGGCGACCGGGCTGGCGTGGACGGAGCTCGGCGGCGAGCTGCTCAGCGTCGAGGTGACGATCGTTCCCGGACGCGGCAAGCTGACCATCACCGGCCAGCTCGGCGACGTGATGCAGGAATCGGCGCAGGCTGCGCTTTCGTATGTGCGTTCGCGGGCGGAGGTGCTCGGCCTCGATCGCGGCTTCTATCACCGCATCGACATTCACATTCACGTTCCCGAAGGCGCCATTCCCAAGGACGGGCCGTCGGCGGGAATCACGCTCGCGACCGCGCTGGTGTCGGCGCTCACGCGCTCGCCGATTCGCAACGACCTTGCGATGACGGGCGAAATCACGCTGCGCGGAAGGGTGCTGCCGATTGGAGGACTCAAGGAGAAGGTGCTCGCGGCGCATCGCGGCGGCATCAAGACGATCCTGATACCCAGGGATAACGCCAAGGACATCGAGGAGATCCCTCCGCAGATCATGAAGGGCATCACCTTGATTCAGGTCGAGCACATGGACGAAGTGCTCAAGCACGCGCTGGTGCTGACCGACCCGGATACGTTCTTCAAGCCGGGCAAGGGCGAGAGCGACCTCGCGTTCCTGCGCGAGCCGGAACCGAAGGGTCGAATGACGCCAGGGGATGAAGAGGATACCACTGTATCCACGAACTTATCGTAGGTTCTGAGCGGGGGACGCCGCGAATTCCGGTCGGGAACCGGAAGCGCGCGGCTCAAACGTGCGGTCGCGGATATTCGGGAAGACCGCCGAAGGTTACATATGACCAAGGCTGAACTCATAGAGGCGCTGTCGAACAAGCTTCCCCTCAACAAGGCCGATGCCGAACGCGCAATTAACATCGTGCTCGACGACGTCATCGCCGCGCTGCGCCAGGGCGAGCGCGTGAACATCTCAGGCTTCGGAACGTTCTCGGTATCGGAACGGCAGGCGCGCACCGGCCGCAATCCAAAGACCGGCGAATCGATCGAGATTGCGGCAAGCCGGTCGGCCAAGTTCAAGCCGGGCAAGCAATTGAAGGACTCGCTCAACGAAGGCGTCGGCGCCGCGCCGGCGCCGTCGTCGCCGTCGGCAGGTTCGTGACCGGCTCGCGCGGATCCTCGATCAAGTAAATTCAATAGGGCGGCCCGTGTGTCGATGACGCACGCAGGCGCCGCTCTTTTGCCAGGATTTCGGCCGCGGGCGGTTAGCTCAGTGGTAGAGCATCGGCCTTACAAGCCGGGGGTCGCAGGTTCGAAACCTGCACCGCCCACCAATGAAATCAAGGGGTTACGGGATTGCGCTAACGGCGTTTCCAGCCTCGGTGCCAAATAGGTGCCACAATTTCGTTAAAACAGGCTCACGCACGCAGGGCGCGTCTGGGGTCGAAAACGTGCTCGGGCTTGGGGTCGTTCTACTTACGGTGCGGATTCCAAAAGAGTATCAGAAATATCGCCTCCATCGTCTCCAACGCCTCCACACGGTCCCCCGCCAGCCATCAAGGGCGCGCCGGGCCCACGCGTAGGGGGGTATCTATGCCTTTTCGCGTTTTCGATTGCGGCTTCGGGCCACAAACATGGCGGGGCGGCGTATGGGACTTCGCGGCCAGGCTTGAATTACGACAGCTTCCGCAACCTGTCACTAGAAGTCTGGAGCGCGCCAAAGGCGCTTGCCGTCTTTGTCAAACAGGACGATAAATGTAGCGCCTTTAAGGGGGCAGCAAAATGCGAGTGAAGATGATGCCCGTTTCGATCTTTGCTATCGTGCTCTTGGCGTACTCGGTGGTGCCAGCAGCGGCCGGCGTGATTGACGCCTGTGTCGCGAAAAACGGTGCCGTGAGAATCATCGCTTCGGGGACCTGTAAGAACAAAGAGACCCCGGTCACGTGGAATACGATCGGGCCACAGGGACCGACCGGGCCGCAGGGACCATCAGGGGCAGAGGGACCAACGGGACCGGCGGGAGCGGTGGGGCCATCAGGATCAACGGGACCGGCAGGACCGGCGGGAGCAACGGGATCATCAGGGCTGGCGGGACCATCAGGACCAACGGGACCAGCCGGCATTGGTGCGCGTCAGGTTGTTGACAGCTTGGGCCAAGTGGTCGGAACGTTCATGGCCGGTATTGAATTTCAGTACCCGCCACGGGATACGGGGGTACTGCGCCAAATCAACGGGACATTGATGCTGTTAGCGGTTGACTCGACCGGCTTTGTGCCTGCCCGGTTAGACGAAGGCGACTATTTCGTCTATGGCAATAGCACCTGCTCCGGTACGCCGATCGGAATAGATGTTGGGAATACGATTACGGGCAATGAACTGAACCTTTCTCTCTTTGAATTGACTGTTTGGAATGGGATTGTTTATTATCCTGCTGGACCGTCAGAGCCAATTACTACCGGCTCTGAGAATGACATTACCGATCCAGCCGGCTGGTGCGGTGCTTTTACCGGAGCGGATGGGATTGTAGCATCTCCCATAGGTACGTTTAATCTTTCCACGCTCGGTCTCGTGCCGCCGTTTTCCGTGCAGTGAGTTGGAAGATTTGACTTGCCGCGCAGTGTTCGCAGTCAGCGGCAAGCGGACAGATATTACTTGGGCGGCGGCGCGCCGTCGCATTCGGCTTGCGGCGCAGCGGGTGGTACGATTTCGCCGTCTTCGATCTTGGCGCTCGCGAGCCTGCCGAGTACATCGTCGCTGTTGTTGGGATCACTGATTGCAAGGCGCGCGGCGACCGGGCTGAGTCCGAGCGCGCTTGCGAGCCGGTTTTGCTCGCCTATTATGCGGCGCCAAGCTTCGACTACGGGGCGAACACTATCATCTTCGCGCAGCACGCCGCCGCTGGTGATGGCGCTGTAGAGTTGCTCGCCCACAACGACGCTCTCAGCAAAAGACCTCAGCAACGGCATGTACAAAGGACTGTCGAGGCGACCGCTGGCACGACGCAGGGCGCGACAGATGCGCCTCACGCGCATATCTCGCTTGCGGCGTCGCATTGTCGCGGGCAGGTTCATCGATCGCCGGAATCCTCGGCGTCCTGTAGCGCCTTCACTCCATTAAAGAACGCATCAATCTTTTCCTGCGGGACTCCGCGATCGCGCCATGTCTCAGTGAGCCGTTCCTCGATCGCGAGTGATCGATCTCGGAGGCTGTAATACCACGCCACGCGGTCAGCGAACGGCAGCGCCGTGAACAGATCGAAATACTCACCCCACTTCTCGTCCCATCGGTCATCATCGAGGTCCGGAGCCGCCATCTCCACGTCGAGCACTGCCAATCGGGCCTTGATTTCGTCGGTTGTCATAGTGTTGACGCCTCCGCTTGCGAGATTTGCTGCTTAGATTCTGACGCGCCTCGACCACGGTCAGCAATCGCGATCGTCTTTTTTGATTTCCGTCGCTCAGCCCGACGCCCGCACTTGGCTTCGTGGCGTTCGCGGCGCAACTTCTCGCTAATGTTTTTCTCGCGATTCATACATTGTCGATCGGCCGGCGCGGCCGGCGCTTCGAGTGTCGGCGGGGAAGCCAAATTTCACCCAAGCGCCAAACCGCCCGACCAAGCCTTTCATCATCGCCCAAGCAGGTTGTGACCCTGCGGCGGGATGCGGCGCGAGACGTAAGGGTCCGGCGCCGAGTTTCTAAGGGCCATTAAAGTTTGGAGCATTATCTGTTCGATCGCGCTAGCGTGACCGAGCCGAAGGTGCGCTTCAAGTTCCGACCATCTTCCGCGCAGCGCGCTTTCCGCTTGCCAGATTGTATTTGGATATTCAGTTACATATTCGCTAATGCGACTGAGCATCACGTCGAACATGCCTTGCGCCGTGACGGCGACGGCCTTCGCGCTCAATTCAGCCGCGAACGTGGCGAAATCGTCTAACGCTTTTTGTTGCGCGGGGCTTTGGGTTGCGGGTTTTTCTTGATCGGCCATGATGCAGGTCTCCTTTTTTGCGCGGCGTTCGCGGACGCGCTCGCGCCAGCGATTACGCCATCAATAAAACTTTTTCGCAGCGTCGGATCGATCATGAATCAGCCCCGACGCTCGCCCCAGCGCCCAAAGCGGCGTTCGGCTTCGGCGACGGCCTTACGCAGGCGTCTTTCGTATTGGGCGTGATCCGGCACCGCCTGTCGGCTCAATTCCGGAACGCTTTCCGGTTGCGGCGTGGCGGGCGTGGGCGTTCCGCCCGGTGCTGGGGTTGGGGTTGGTGTCGATTCGGCCATCTTCGTCTCTCCTTTTGTTATTTTTTAGTTTTGAATCATGGCGCTGCTATGCGTCGAACCTCAAAAAACGCAATCGCTCATGGCGCGAAGATTTTTCAAAGGTTATATGCTCAGCGGTCACTTCGATTGCACGGTCACCGTTTCTCCTACCTGTCGTTATCGAGTTCTCTCGTCGTCGGCTCTTTCGACAAAACGGCCATCTTGTTCGCGAAGGTAGCGAACGCCGCCGGCGCTGTCCGACACCTGTACTTCGTGAGATGCAATCCAGTGAAGGCGCTCGTCCATCCGCATTGAGGAAACGAGAAGTTGAAGCGTCGCCCTGTCCCAGAATTTCCAAAAAACCATGCTCAAGTGGTGCGGTATCATGCCAGCGTTTCCGCAGTGCAGGCATCTCGCCGACCCATCGGTTGAGACAAGAAAGCCTCGATGGGGACGTGAGTGCGCGATTGGCTCCGGCTCCTTGGACGGCTGCGGGGTGGCGTCGGGGGCAGCAGTGGTCAAGCCGCGCGCCTCAACAAGTGACGATGATGGTGACTCGGATTTTATCGTTTCAATCGGCCGCAACAGTACGTCGAGTAGATTCATTGTCGGTTCCCCGATTCCGTAGAAGTTTGCGGATCGTCGTCTCCAATGGCTCCATCGTTTCCCGATAATCGTGGGCTCAGGGTGATCCAGCGTTGCCCGCGATGGCCGGTTTCCTCGCTGAAGCGGCACCTAAGCTCAAGCTCGATGGTGCGCCTCGTGGCGGTTAGTCGGCGGCCGAATCCCTGTGCCGTCTCGGGGAAAGCCAAGCGCTCCGCCTCAACAATCTCCAGAAGTTTTTTGAACAAATCCCCCGTCGTGATGGGACCGATCTGGTCCTCACGTTGCAGCATGATTCGTAGCGCTTCGACTAGCCCGTCATTTTCGGCCGCAAACCCGGCTTGTGCTCGTTCGAGTTTCGCGAGTAGAGCGATCCAATCACGGGTTTTTTCTTTCAGTGCGAAGAGAGACCAGCCGAAGGCGCCAAAGTCCGCCATTCGGAAGGCCAGCGGCGGCGCCTGTCTCTCGCCGATGCAGTCAGCGATCGCAGCCAAGTGGGAAAACAGCTCGCCCCAGATGGCGCTCCGCCGGCCGTCCAGTTCGGCAAAGATCGTCGGCTCCGGCCGATACTTAGAGGGGCGCTCGAAATGGAACGGCAGTAAGCGCTCCGCCACGTCCGAGCGGTTGAAATGTGGATCGCGGGAAGTAATCAGGATTGAGGCGCGTGGATCGTAGGCGACTTCATCGTTAGTGGTGTAGAGCCGGCGCAGCCGATAACGCTGGCCGGTCGCATATACCGCGAGAGCGTCCTCAAGCCAGGGAATGCGCGAATCTGCGTTGTCGAATCCGACAACGACGCGATTGCATACCGCTGCGATGAAGGCGTCCTCTCTCTCTTTTCGCAGTCCAGTCACCTCGAAACGCACGCCGACCAACAACCGCCCCAAGAGCTTCACGCCAGACGTTTTGCCTGAGCCTTGGGGTCCGAGAAAGCACGGGATGGGGCGGGTCCGGCGCAATGCCGGAAAAAATCCGTGAAGCCAGTTAATGAGCAAAAGCGTCCTCTGATCTTCCTCAGTGAGAGGATCGTGTCGGGCCAAGAGAAACTGATTCAAAAACCAAGGAAGGTTGCCGCCGTCTGCCTTAAAGTCAGGGTCGAAAGCCTCAGCGTCCGGTTCGGTCAGAAAGAGCAGTCCGTTATCGCCGTTGTGCGATAAAATCCATTCGCCGTTGCGCTCGCGAATCCATACGCCGGTCGCCGCGTCTGAAACCGCGAGCAAGCCCGTGCCCGGGTCGAAGTAGGCAGAAGTGTGCACGTCTAGAGCCTTGGTGCGCGCCGCTGCGGTCTTTAAGTGGTGTAGGGTGAATCCATAGACAGATTCCGTTTTGCCGAGTCCGGTTTTGGAGCTGGTTAGATACTCAAAGGCAGAGCCTTCAAGGTCATACAAACGTCGCTCCATTTTGCTGAAGTAAAACATGCGATCGTCCGCAGTTCGGCAAAAGAAGCCATCTCGCTCGAAACACCGATGCGCCAGACCCGCAACCTGGCGCCGCTTGATGAAATCTTTGGTTTCCTTGCTGAGCATGATCGCGGTGATCGCACCACGAAGCTCAGAGTCAGCCCCGTCGCCGCCGGTTAGTTCGGATGGCGGGGGTACGGGTTGGCGCAGTTCTTCTGTCGCTAATGCCAGTAGCCCGTCGCGAATATCGGCGTCGCTCTTGCCGGCCGCCTTCTCGCGCGCGATGAAGTCATCGAGCCCCATTTTTTCGCCGTGTTCGCCAACGGGCAGATAAATCACCTTGACCGCCGCGTGGCGTGATTCCAGAAATGTTTTGAGCCGCGCGAGCGCCGCGTGGACTTCGCGCTTGACCATCGCGTCCGAATCGAAGGCTATGAGGATCGTGCGGCCGTTCAGCGCGATCGATTCCCAGTCCGCCAACGCGGTCTTACCGCCCGACTCGTTTGTGCCGCGGAAATTGAAGACACCAAGCAATGCGCAGCAGCACAGTCCGAGCGAGACGGCCGCATCGCCTTTCGGAATGCCCTCTGTGACGAATAGAGGCACAGTCGGATCGGCGATCAGCGGGACGTTGCCACCCTCGCGCGGGCGAGTCAGGCTCGGATGGAAGTCGAGCAGCATCCTGCTGCCCGACTTCATTTCGTACTTTCGCGCCTTGCCCTTTTCATTCAGCCGGGGTTTGTCCGGTCGAATTTGATAGCTTTCGATCTCGCGGCGCACGGAGCAGACGGGAATTACCAACGCAGGAACCAATTGTTGCGTTCGCCCAAAGCCTAAGCGCTCAAGTTCCGATTTCCGTATCGCGCTCCGGTAGCCGCGCTCGGCTGCAACGTCATCGGCCACGCCGCGATCGCGCAAAAACGACCAGTGCTGCCGCAGTAGCACCAGCGTCGTGTCCGCCGGCGGCGCATCGCCATCATCGGCGGTCGCGCTGGGTGCCCCCACTGGCAAGCCCGAGGCGCTCATCACGTCGCCTTCACCGCGAGCCCGTGCGAGGTTTGCGCATCGTGAGATCGCGCGGAAGATTGCGCAGCAGTGCGCTTAGGTTTCCGGCTCATCGCGCGGAGCCTCGCGCGTGTCGTGTTTGCGACGGCGCCGCCTCACCTGAGCTGGCCGCGATATAGCGATCAAGCTCTGGCTTCATGATCACAATGCGGCGTCCGAAGCGGGCGGCGCGGAGGTGTCCGCGCGCCAGTTCCAACCGCAGAAATCCGACGCTCAGGCCCAGCGACTCCGAAAGCTCCGCGAGACTAAAAGCGCGACGGCCAGAATTTGAGTTATCCATTATATTTTTGCTCCATGATTGCGCTTGCAATTCTACGCGGCCAATGGTAAAAGATAACCCTACAGGCCGATAGAATACAACTCCAAAGGCCCCAAAATGAAACTGCGACTGTCAGCAAAAAAGTATTATGCCAGGCTGGTGCGATGGGCGGAGCTTGCAAACCTCATCACGCCTGAAATCGAGGCGCGCCAGGAAGAGATCAATCAAATCAATCGTGGCCTGAATTTCCGTAATCTTCCGGCGCCGGAGTCCAATCGCCAATTTTCTGAAATGAAAGAGCGTCTCGCGGAGTGGGATCGGCTGTGCGAACCCTTTGCGCGAAGCTTGGCTGAGGCGTTTCCCGCGCTTGAACCCCGCCTGCCCGGATGGAGGGCTTTCGAGGTGATAAGGGGCGTGCGTGACACGCTGCGCGCGCTGGCGTTCAAGAGGACTAAGGACCGTTGGGTTCCTCCAGAGCGACCCGTGGCCTCCCTGCCAGCGAGCCTTCCGCTCATGGTGCGGATCGATGATCACGGCGAGTTTGAGGCGGTGCGAGACTTCCCAGATGAGCTACTTGGCGCGCTCGTTAAGCGCGCCGCGAACCGGCTTCGGATATGCCCTGTGTGCGGCGGCATCTTTGTCGCACTGCGAAAAGATCAGAGCGCACACAGCGGCAAGTGTACATGGGCTTACAATGGAAGGCGTTGGCGTGAGAGAAAGCGAGAATACGAAGCCCATCGCGAGCGGAATCGGCAGGCCCGGCAGGTGAAAAAAGAACGCGACGCGCGGCACGCACCGTGCGAAGGAAAGGAGCAGGTAACATGAGCAGACTATTTCAACGTGACAGCGGCCGGGATTGGTGGATCGACTTTCAGGACGCGCAGGGCATTCGCCGACGGCGCAAGATTGGACCGTCAAAGCGCGTCGCCCGCGAAGTGCTCGACGGCCTGCTCGGCAACGTCGCCCGCCGCCAGCACCTTGGCCTGATAGATGATTCGCCGATTTCCTTCGCCGAATTCAGCAAGCTATGGGTCGATCGCGTCGCGCCGATGCTAAAGCCGCGAACGCGCGAACGATGGACCGGAATTCTCGAACTCCATCTCAAGCCGGCGTTTACCGGCTCGCTCCGCTCCATCACGGCCGCCGACGCCGAGGTATATATCGCGCGCCGCCTCGCCCCGAAGCCCTGCCCGCGTTGCAGCGAAGCCAAGGAACCCAAGTGTCCCGAATGCAGCGGCGTCGGAACAATCCCCGGTGCGCAGCCTGCAACCGTCAATCGCGAGGCGAGTGTCTTAAAACACCTGATGCGCCGGGCGGTGACGTGGGAATTCATCGCGCACAATCCATTTCTCGACTCTCAGGGCCAGCCTGTGCAGGGACTCAATCCCCTCAAGGAGCCGTCTGGCCGGGTCCGCTTTCTCTCGCCCGATGAAATTAATCGCTTGCTCGCCGCGTGCGAGGATTCGCGCTCCCCCTATCTCAGGGCGTTCGTGATCGTCGCGCTCAACGCCGGGATGCGCAGGGGCGAAATCCTGAGCCTCACCCGAAAATCGATCGACTGGCAAAATTCCCTCGCGACGCTCGAATCGACGAAAAACGGTGACACGCGGCACGTCCCGTTGAATAATGCCGCCGTCGAAGCCTTGCGCTCGCTACCTGCCCGCCTCGATGGCGGGTGCCTGTTCCCGTTCAAGGATGACCACAGCGTCAGCCGGGCCTTCCGCCGCGCCGTAGAGCGCGCTGGCATCGAAGACTTCCGCCTGCACGACTTGAGACACACCTTCGCGTCCTACCACGCAATGGCGGGGGTCCAGGGCCGGGGCCTTCAATCGCTACTCGGACACCGCGACAACCGCATGACGATGCGCTACTCGCACCTGTCCGACGGCTACTTGCGCGCGGCTGTCGATAGCGTCGTGCTCGGCGCCGCGCCCGCGCAAGCTGCGCGTCCCGCCGAAGCGAAGTAACACCACCCGGGCGGAGACGATGGAGGCGTTGGAGACGCATTCCGGCAAACTCTTTTAGGATTCAGCGGAACCCGCACACCTCCCCCACAATCCCTAGCACTACAAACAGGGGAAGGATTAGGTGCGATTCTTCTGTCTCCATTTCCGCGCAAAAATCCGGTGCCAAATAGGTGCCAACTTCGGTGCCAAAATCGCGCCACAAGCCCGTTTCAGTAAATTGCATTCCTTGATGCTCGGTAGCACGAAAACCCCTTGTGGCCGTGAAGGTTCCTGCGAATAGTCATTGCATTACTTAGTCGATTAGTCAGTGTCTATTTCGTTCTTACAAGCCGGGGGTCGCAGGTTCGAAACCTGCACCGCCCACCAATGAAATCAGGCACGCAGGGTTCAGGCGGAGGTCTGACGCAGAAGTGGGTGGACTCCGTACGACACGTACAGCGCGACTATTTTCCGAGAAGTCTGATGACGACCGGGAGACCTAGCAGCGAACAGAGCAGACCGCGCGGGGATTCGATTAGCTTTGCTTGCCTCTGTTGCGCGTTCGTTCTGGCAGTTTTCGTTGTAGCAATTTCCGGGCACGCATCGGCCTTAGAGCCCAAGCGCGTAGGCCAGGAAGACGCCCTGACTCGCGCGGTCTTCTCTGAGGGAAAACTTTGGCTGCTCTCCGACGCGGGTGAACTCTTCACCATCACCGAAGGAAAAGACACGCCTGTTGAAGAGAGCCTTCCAGAACCAGTGCTCGACTTATGTCTGCAGGACAAACATCCTGTGGTGATCACTTGCCAACGGGAGGGCTGCAGGAACTGGACGTTGCGCCGCTGGGCCGCCGGTAAGTGGTCGCCTGAGGACTCGATCCAGACAGAAGGCGACTATCTGCTGGGGCTGACCTGCGTTGGCAAACAAGTGACGTTGTTGACGTCCCGCCGCCTCATCGAATCCGGAAACGACAAACGGACCAGCGTCGTTTTGTCGGACGAGCTTGCCCCGAAAAGGTATGTATCTATGCTTGATACACCCGATCGAGTCTTCGTTGGCGTCAACGAAGGCGAATGGGGCGGCGGCCTTTGGCGCATCGACAGGAACACCGGCAAGGTCGCCGAAATCGCGCGCAACACCACCGGCCAACTTTGCGGTGGACCCCTCAACAGTGATTGCGATCCCGTCAACGCAATCGCTTTCGAGCCCTGGAAGCCCGGTTGCATCGCCGCTGCCATTGGGTCCGTCCACTTCAAGCCGAGCGGACGCATCGTCGAGGTTTGCGGTGATGACGTGCGACGGCTCTATTACAAGCCGTACGAGAAACAGGAATTCGGCGCCCCGAAAGAGAAAGGCGATGAACCGTTCGTGACGGTAGCGTTTTTCGGGCTGACTCGCGAAGGCGACGCTCTCTGGGCGACCGGCAGCGACGGCATTTATCGTATCGATGCAAATGGCGCGGCGATGTTCGCGCCGCTCCCCAATTTCAAGAAGGTCGGCGGCATCAGCGTGAGCTTCGATCTGCCCCATATTGTCCTCGTGCTCACAAGCATCAACATGCGCCACTCCGTGAGCGGTCGCGTACCAATCTTAGTTCCGCGCTGAGCAGTCGGCGATGGCTGTGCCCAGTGAGTTTGAGAATCTGGTGCCGGCTTTGGTGCCGGTTGGATGACGAATTTGGGTGGCTTCCGATGAGATCGAGTGAGCAGAAACGTTAGGGGATACAAGAATTGTCGTTGATCCACCGATCGCTCGGGTAGCTCTTAAAAGCCGGATAAACCTGCACCGCCCACCAATAGAATCAGGCGGGTTCGTGGCCGGGGATCAACCAACCTGGGGTCGTAAAGCGCGCCCCGTCAGCCGGTTGCCTCGCGGATCATCACCAACATCATCTTGAATTGCTCGACCGCCTTCAGGGCGTGGGGCACGTTGGCGGGCATCAGGATCATCTCATCCTTGCCGAGGCGGTGCGGCACGCCGCCGATGGTTATCTCGGCCACACCGTCCAGCACCTGGACGAGGGCGTCGAATGGCGACGTGTGCTCGCTGAGGCCCTGGGCTTTGTCGAAGGCAAATAGCGTCACCGTGCCGGTCTTCTTCTTGACGATCTCCCGGCTCACGACCGCCCCGGCCTGGTAGGCCACCAACTCGAGCGCATTGCCCGCCGTAAATTTCTGGGCTGTCTTTTCGTCTTGGGGGTTCGTCGTCATGTCGTTTCCTCCTGAATCGAACGCTTCATTCTTCGGCCTGCTTTCTGTCTTTGAAAAATCCGAACAGATATTGCGCCACGCGTCGCATCTGGATTTCCTCCGATCCCTCCGTGATGCGATAGCGCCGGTGATGCCGGTAAATGTGCTCGAACGGCTTATGCCGCGAGTACCCGATCGCGCCATGCACCTGCATCGCGCGGTCCGCCGCTTCGCACACCAGCCGGTTCGCCCGGTAGTTGCACATCGCGACCTTGTCGGACAGTTTGAGCGCGACCTCGGGCTTTGACATTTGATCCATCTGCCACGCGGTCTTGTGGATGAGGTTGCGGATCATTTCGGCTTCGGTGTGCAGCTCGACCAGCGGCCATTGAATCGCCTGGTTGCTCGCCAGCGCTTTTCCGAACGGCTTGCGGCCCTTGGCGTATTTCACGCTCTCGTTGATGCAATATTGCGCCGCACCCAGCGAACTCGCCGCCTGGCGAATCCGATTCTCGTGGACGAAATGCTGCGCCACCGCCAGCCCGTTTTCCGGATCGCCAAGAAGCGAGTCGGCCGGCACCGCGACGTCGGTCAGCGAGACGCGCGGGTGATCGGTGGGCATGTTGAACGTCCACAAATACTCTTCGATCTTGAAGCCTGCGCTTTTGGTCGGAACGATGAAGCAAGTGATGCCGCGCGGGCTGCCGTCTTTGCCGCTGGTCCGCGCGAACACGAAATCATGCGTGGCGACGTGCAGCCCCGTATTCCACATCTTGGCGCCGGTGATTCGCCATTGATCGCCGTCGCGAACTCCACGCGTCTCCATCCAGGTCGCGTCGGAACCGTGCCTGGGTTCGGTGAGTCCGAACGCGATACGCATCGAACCGTCCAGCAGCTTGGGAATAAAATCTTTTTTCTGCTGCTCGGTGCCGAAGTCGCGAAACATCAGCACCGTCGGCAGATTGCCGACGATTGAACTTTCGTTCTGCAAATCGTTGTGCAGCCCGAGTCCCTTGGCCGCCAGGTACTCGCGGATGATCGCCATCGCGAGGTTGGTGCCGTCCCGGCCGCCGTATTCTTTGGGCAGCGCGTAGCGATAGTGCCCCGCCTTGTCGGCGCGCCGGTGCATCTCGCCCAGCAGCGCTTCCCACTCATGGCGCGGCAGTCCGTCGCGCTCGAAGTCGGTGCGCGCCCATTCGCGGCGATGATCGAAAAAACGGATGTTATCGTTCTCGCGTTCGAGCGGCTTGATCTCTTTCTCGATGAACGCATCCAGCTCGGCCAGATAGGCGGTGATATCGGCGGGAATATTAAAGTCCACGGCAGTCCTCCTGAGGCGATTACGTTATGAGCGAGGCGTAACAGAGTGCGGTTTCGAACGGAAGCGCAATCCCGCGCTCAAAAGCTGTGCACGGATGCGATCAGGCTGGCGCGATTGGCGGCGATTTGGCTGGAGGCGCTTCTGCGGCGCTCGGCGAGAGTTCTTCCAATGTCTTGCCGCGAGTCTCCGGGACGAACCACAGCACGATCACGACGCCAAGGATCGGGCCGGCGGCAAAGAGTGACGCCGCGTTGCCCAAACCGCCGAGCCGCCCCGAGAGCAGCCCGATAACGACCGGCGACAGCATCCAGCAGATCTGCCCAATCACTTGTACGCACAGACCATATCCGGTTGCTCGAATCGAGGTCGGAAACAACTCGGTCGAGAGCGCCGAGGTCGCGGTGCGCGCCGCTTGATACGCAAACATCGTGACGACTTCGCCCGCAAGGATCGCGCCGTAGCCGTCGCTGGTGAACAGCACGTACATCGCCGCCGCCGACATCAAGTAGAAAAAACTGGTGGTAAACTTTCGTCCCAGGCGGTCCATCAGAAATCCGCTCAACAGGCTGCCGGCCGTGCCCATCGCGTAGGCGAGAATTATCGCTGTCGAAATTTGGTGGGATTTCCAATGATGATCGCGCTTGGCGAAGAGGGGGAAGTAGGTAACCGTCGGGCCGCCGATCAATCCGATCGAGTTCCATAACCCGGCGATGATTAGCAGGCGCGAGCGATACGGACCGGCAAACGGCGCCAGCGAATTGCGAATCGACGTCCAGAATTCGGGACGCGCCTTGCCCGCCGCAGCCCGCGCCCGCTCGAGCGCATTGAAGCGCGCAGTCTCGCGCAGTCCGCGCCTCAAAAAAAAGACCATCACCAGCGGTGCGATCCCGAGCAGGTACATGCCGCGCCATCCCCATCGCGACTCCGCCATGATCGCGTAGCTAAGTGCGGCGGCGGTCACCCCGAGAAACGCAACCATGTGCAGCGCCGCGATCGCGCGCCCGCGGGTCGCGTCGGGAAACTCCTCGCTGATCATCGTGACGGCAACCCCGAACTCGGCCGCGAGAAATATCTGCGCCGTACTTTGAAAAATCGTGAACGACTTCACCCCGGTCGAAAGCGCCGTGAACAAAGTGAAAATGGTGTAACAA
Organism: uncultured delta proteobacterium; assembly: GCA_963743865.1. Taxonomy (GTDB): domain Bacteria; phylum Desulfobacterota; class Binatia; order Binatales; family Binataceae; genus Binatus. The sequence continues at coordinate 857,818 of CAVURG010000006.1, read as the reverse complement.
AGTACGGTTGTGGAGATGATCGGCTTTCGGCCGTAACGATCGGCGAGGATTACCACCAAGAACGACAGCATCCCACCAAACCGCACGATCGTCGCCATCAGACCGATGGCAGGATCAGCCAGGTGGAAGGTCCGCGCGATTTCAGGCATCGCCAGGTGGAAGATCGTGATGTCGTAGCCTTCGAAAATCGTTGCCGACATCAGCATCGCGAACAGCGCCGCCAGGTAGCGGCGCGGACGCGCGATCCACGGGGCTAATTTCGGTTGTTCTGATGGGGTGTTTGGAGGAGCGGCCTGCATCGCGGATGCTTGCGCGCGCAAGGCGCACGTCGATTCGCTAAAGGTCTCAGATCATGAATCTCCCGGCAAGCCGGGTGTCCCGGGCCGCGACAACGACACGGGCTCGCTCGCATTGTTGCCGTGCGCCAGGCTGCCGGCAATCACGCTCGAGGCAGAGCGCGATCTATTTCGACCTGCCGAAGAGTTTGATGTGTTGCGGGCTATGGGCCGCATTGTCTTGTAGTTCGAGTGTGCCCTCGAACTTGCCCCGCTCGTGCGGTGCGAACTCGACGGAGATTGTGCAGGTTGCGCCGTTCGCCGCTATTGTGGCGCACGTGCTGGCGCTCACGTTGAATGGCGGAGTGGCTGCAGGAGCCGTCGTGAACGAGATAGGCGCCGGGCTGAGATTGACCAGTGTAACGCTCTGAGAGGAACTGACGGTGTCAACCGGCACTTGGCCGAAGCTTAGCGATTGTGGACGCGCCTTCATCTTCGGTGCGACACCGTGGCCTTTCAGTTTGACTGTGTGCGATCCGAACTCGGCGTTGCTGTTCACCTGCAGCAGCCCAAGTTGTTTGCCTTTCGCGGCTGGAGAGAATGCGACTTCGATCGTGCACGAGGCGCCGGGTTGCAGTTCTCCCGGGCAATTGCTCGAGGTCACGACAAATCCGCTGCTCACTGCCGGCTGCCACAAGCTCACTGGCACGGCCGCACCGTGGTTGACAACCTTTATCTTCGACGGCTTGCCCTGGTGGCCCGCGACCTCGCTCGGGAACGAAATTGACTTGGGGCTGGCGTCCAGTTTCGCCAAAACAGGAGTCGGAGAGGCGGTCGGCGTCGGCGTCGCAGTGGGAGTGGGCGTGGCCGTGCTGGTCGCAGTCGCGGTGGCTGTAGGAGTTGAAGTAATGGTCGGCGTCGGTCTTCCATTAGGGAACAATCCGAACACAGCGAGTTGGGTCTGCGTTCCCATATAAACCGAGCCATTGGCTACCGTCGGAACGGCGAACTTCACTGCCGGTCCGGGGTCATCCGAGCTGAATTGGGTGCTGTCGTATAGCTCGGTATTCAGGTTGGTCGCGTCGAACGCATAGAGAATCGCAGGACCACTTGAACCATATGCCGAACTGTTGATCGCCCACAGGATGCCTCCGGTTGTGCCATTGGCGGAGATAACCGGCGACGCGCCAGGGAATCCAAAGGTGAAGGTTCCCGCGATCGATGCGGGCGGTGTCTGGATCAGCCCACTAGCGACGACGAACATCTTCGGCTGGTCGGAGACACCGATCGTGTAGATCATGTTCTGCAGACCGCTCTTGACCGTTCCCTGCCAGTAGGCGGGCGTGCTGAACATTCCACCGATCTCGCTGGGCAGTTCCTGCACTATATGGTCAGGAACCGGTGAGGCATTGAACCCACCCATGTCGTCGCGATTGACAACATAGAGCGTGCCTTGCTTGCCGGCGCTGACCATCAGATGAGGATTATTTGGCGCGTCGGTCTGATCAGGCAGCAACAGGTTGCCACCCGAGCCCAGGTCAAGGTCGTCCTCATCGAGTGTTAGCTGGTTGGACGGCGTGAAGAAATCGCTGACCGACAATGTTCCGCCGCCGGGCGTCAACCTCAGATAGCTGTCGCCGTAATCGACTCGGGACGGGCTAAAATCGAAAGCCCCGTTGCCGGTGATCGCGATCAAATCGCCGTTGGTATCGACTCCCGGACCGCATCCGGATTGCCAGATGCCACCCTCGGAGCCGTTGGGCGTAGTGTTGTACACAACCGCCTGCGCCAATGTCGTCTCGTCATAGCCGAGAATCCATCCGTGGTACGGCCCAATGTCGCAATGCGACGCGAAGCTCAAATAAACCACGCCGTTCGCGAGCGTCAGCGCCGGGCGATCCTGGTGATGGAGCGGATCGAAAGAAATTTGTCCCTCGGAGCCGCCGACTCCGGTTCCGGCTACGGTCGCCGCAATCGTTACCGGGCTCTGCGCCTGCTCATGGCCGGTCGTGATATCAAGCGCGTGAAGTTGCTGCTGATAACTGTCCGGGCCCAGCTTGACCTTGGAGACGACGTAGAGGGTTCCCGTAGCCGGGTCGATCACGGGCGTAGCGGTGATCCCAATAATGGGGGTAAGGTCGCCGCATCCGAGATCGGACGCCGGCACCGGGGTAATTCCATCCGCCGGATCGATGAAGCTTGTATGCCAGAGCGCGGGACCCGCCGCGTCGGCGTCAAATGCGTACACGCTGTCGTTCTCCGTCGCGACGTACACGACGTTGTGCGTTCCCTGGCCCGGGATCTGCACCGCCGGCGCGTAGAGCGGCTCCGCATAAACCTGCCCGTCGACAGCGTCGGTGAACTGCAAGCCAAAGTTCGACGCGGTGACCGTCGCCGGAGTAAGTATGCTCTCCGCAAGGTTTTGCCCAGTGCGGAAATTATCGTTGCGGTATAGGAGTGTCCCGGTGAACCCGGGTTCCAACGCGCGCACGGGAATGCTCCCCCGCACCGAGCGCAATCGCCCCGGCGTGCCCGCCGCGTGGCCGATCACGTTGGCGCCTGAGATAGCTGCGACGAGCGCCGCCCCCAGAATAAGACCCCACAACGATCGCTCGATCACTTTCCCCGCCGGTTGTTCCCGTGCGCAAGCATTTTACTGACGTACGTGCAGTGCGTCTATGATCAGGCGTTGATGCTCGCACAGCTCGGCGTGCTCGGCGCCCAAAGCCTGCCAATCCAAAGGAGCGGCAGTCGCGCGGTATCTGGATGGGCGCGATTGGGTCGGATACGATCGCGCGATGGCCATCAAGCGAGTCTGTGTCTATTGCGCGTCGAGTCGTCAGTGCGACGCCGCTTATCACGACGCCGCCACGCGCCTGGGCCGCACGCTGGCGCGCAACCAGGTCACGCTGGTCTATGGCGGCGGCAGCGTCGGCTCGATGGGTCATCTTGCGGATGCGGCGATTGCCGAAGGCGGCCGCGTGATCGGCGTCCTGCCGCGTTTCATGTACGACCTCGAATGGGGTCATCGCGGCCTGAGCGAGCTGCTGATCGTAAATGACTTGCACGAGCGCAAGCGCCTGATGATCGACGAAGTTGACGCGGTAATCGCGCTGCCGGGCGGATGCGGCACGCTCGAGGAGCTGTTCGAAGCGATCACGTGGAAGCGGCTTGGATTGTTCGGCGGTGCGATCGTGCTGGTCAACACGCTCGGCTTCTACGCGCAGTGCGCGGCGTTGCTGGAGAGCTGCATCGAGCGGCGTTTCATGGACGAGCGTCATCGTACGATGTGGTCGCTAGTCGAGCGGCCCGAGGATGTGCTCGACGCGATCGCCGGCGCGCCGCCTTGGCCGCATGAAAATCGCAATTTCGCCGCGCTGTGACGCGCTAGCGTTCGATTTTGCGGATGGCGGCGGTCTGGTCGCGGGAGAGATCGGCTTTGAGGAATTCCTCGGTGCCGGGCGTGCCGAGTTCGAATTCCGGCGTGTGATGAATCTTGATCGTCACGTCCGCGGTCCGGCAATCGAGCAGATGGCCGCCGGCCGAGCGGTCGGCGGTGATGAAATGCAAATGATAGCCGGGCACGTTGACGCCGCGCAGATAGTCCGGCGTGAAGAATCCGACGATCGTTCCTTCGACGCCGTGAAACTCGAAGACCGGTTCTTCGCGCGCGGCCTGTTCGAGGCCGACTGACTTGTCCTGTTTGGCGACTGCTCGAGTCTTCACGTAGTCGAAGCGCCCTTCGATCCTGAGCGCATGGAAGATGTTCTGCGACGGCAGCATCGTGGCGACCGTCGCGAGCATTTCAGCCTGATCGCAGGGGCGATCGAGCCGCGCGCTCTCGTCGGCCTTGAAAAAGCTCACAGTTGCAAATGGCGTGCGCGTCGAATCCTCGACCGGATGCGCGTGGCCGTCGGCGCGCACCTGGAAGACCTTGCCGTCGAGCTCGATCATCTCGCCGTCGAGTCCGTCGAAGGTGCCCAGGCCGAAATCGCCGTGAGTCTTCAGCTCGCCCATCGTCATGTCGCCGGTGGACGCACCTTCCATCAGGGCGTTTACGGTCGAGGTTTGAAATACGGTCTGGTCTTCGTCGCCGAGCAGCCGCTCGAGCGCCTGCACGATGATCGCGGACAGGCTCTGTCCGGTCTGTTTTCGCCGCGCGCCGAGCCGGCGCGTGAGCGCAGGTGGCAGATGGACGCGAAGGGTGAGGTGTTGATTCACGGGGAGAGGGCTATTGGGAGTTGGCTACGGGTTGGACGTTTTCGCCGTCGCGGGCTGCCTGGCCCAGGTTGACTGCTACTTTGTCGGTCTGGTTGATGCCGCTGATGACCTCGACCATCTGCCCGTTGTCGTAGCCCAGCCGCACCTCGGCGAGGTGCAACTGGTTATTGCGGACTACGGGCACATAGACTTTGCCGTCGCGGAACACGAGTGCGTCGTCGGGGACCATCGGGGATCCGGCGCCCATTTTGACCGTGAACTCGGCGGTCGCGTACATGCCGGGATAGAGCGCCCGATTTTCGTTGGCGAGATCGACCTCGACCAGCATCGTGCGCGTGTCGGGGGACAGCGCGTCGGGATGGCGCGTGATGGAGCCGGTGAATTTTTGACCGGGGTAGCCGGCGGCCGTAATCGTCGCGGCGTCGCCGTTCTTGATGAACGGCGCGATGTTCTGGGGCACGTACGTGAACACGCGCAGGGGAGCGTAGCGGGAGACGGCGACGATCGCTCCCGCGCCGGGTGTGCCGGGGGTCGTGCTCGCGGGCACGAGATGGCCGGGATCGATGTAGCGCGCGGTGACGACGCCGTCGAAGGGCGCCGTGATCGTCTCGTAGGCCTGGTTGGCGATGTCCTGTTCGAGGGTGGCTTTAGCCTGGAGCATCGCGGCGTGGGATTCATCGGCCGCCTGCGGCGCGATGACGCCTGCGCGCAGGAGGGCCTGATTGCGCTTGTCGGTGACGACGGCGAGGTTGTAGTTGGCGCGGGCGTTGGCGACCTGCTGATCGAGCTCGGGCGACGTAAGGACGGCGATCAGTTGGCCCTTGCGCACGCGGTCGCCCTTATCGACCTTGATTTCCTTCAGGTAGCCGGGAACTTTTGCGTATATTTCGGTCTCGTCGAAGCCGCGAATGGTAGCGGGCAGCTTCAGATCGCGCGTGGGCGGAGCAAGCGACACGTCGGCGACCAGCACGTGCGGACCGGCTTCGTTTTCGTGCTCGAGTGCCGACGTCTGGCGGCCGATCCATAGCTCGCGGGCGAGCACCAGGCCGGCGGTCGCGACCAGAGCTACCACGATGGCGGCGATCCATCCGGCAAAGAAAGCCTTCCCGGGAGCGGGCACGCTGAAATTTTTCGGATCGTCTTCCATCTCAGACATATACTATGCGCCGGGCAGGTTGATTGCTTCGATCTCGGCGTCGCGTTGATGTTTGCCGACCAGGCTGCGGCTGAAGATCGAATACACGGCCGGCACGACGAACAAGGTCATCATCGTCGCCGCGAACAGTCCGCCGATTACGGCGCGCCCGAGCGGGGCATTCTGCTCGGAGCCCGAGCCGAGCGAAAGCGCCATCGGCAGCATCCCGAGAATCATCGCGAGCGCGGTCATGATGATCGGGCGGAAGCGGATGCGGCCGGCCTCGATGGCCGCGGCGAGCGGACTGTAGCCGTCCTCGCGCAGCTCGTTGGCGAAAGTGATCAGCAGGTTGCCGTTGGCGACGCCGACACCGACCGCCATGATCGCGCCCATCAGCGATTCGACGTTGATGGTCGTGCCCGTTATCGCGAGCATCCAGAGCACGCCGGCCAGCGCGCCCGGCACCGCCATCATGATGATGAAAGGCTCGAGCCACGATTGAAAGTTCGCGACCATCAGCAGGTACACGAGGACGATCGCCAGGATCAGTCCCTCGCCGAGGGTGAGGAACGAGTCGTGCATCGCCTGGCTCTGGCCGCGGATGACGACGTGCGTGCCGGCGGGCAACGGGCCGAGGTTGTCGATCTCGTGCTGCACGGCGGAGGTGACGCTGCCGAGGTCGCGGCCCTCGACGCCCGCATCGACGTCGATCACGCGCTGCACCGTATAATGCGCGACGACCGCGGGATCCCATCCGTGGGTGATCGTGCCGAGGTTGCCGAGCAACTGGGCCTGGCCCTGCGTCCCGGTGGCCGAAGCGGGAGTGCTCAGCGGTATGTTCGACAACGTGGCTACGGAGTCGATCAGATGCTGCGGCGCCTGCGACACGACGTTGTAGTTGACGCCCGATTTCGGATCGAGCCAGAAGTTGGGCTGCAACAGCATGGCGCCGGAGAGCATGGAGAGCATGCTCGAGGCGACCTGCTGCTGCGTGATGCCGAGTTCGAGCGCCTTGTCGCGATCGACGTTCACGCCGAAGGCCGGATAGTCCTGCGGCTCGGCTATCCTGAGATCGCTGATGCCGGGAATCAGCCTCATCCGATCCTGCAGCCGCAGTGCGATGTCGTAGTCGGCTTCGAGGTTGTTGCCGTTAATCTGCGCGTCGATAGCCGCGGGCAGGCCGAAGTTGAGCACCTGGCTGACGATGTCGGCGGCCTGAAAGTAAGAGGTGACGTTTGGATATTGGCGCTTGAGCAGGCCGCGAATCTTACCCTGGTAGATGGCGGTGGGCTGATGATCGGGCTTCAACTGAATCAGCACGTCGGCATCCTGCGGACCGATCGAGTCGGTGTGATAAAACGCCAAATTGTACGAGATCGGCAGTCCGATATTGTCGCTGATGCCTTGCAGCTCATCGGCAGGGATGACGGTACGAATCGTGCGCTCGATATTGTCCACCACGAACTCGGTGTGTTCGACGCGGGTTCCGGTCGGCAAACGCACGTGCAAGCTCATCATGCCGGCGTCGATGCGGGGGAAGAAATCCTCGCCGACCACGAACAGCATCGCCAACGAAGACAGAATCAGGATGGCGACGCAGGCCAGCGAGAAATTCCGGCGCGCGATGAACTTGGCGAGTGCGAAGCGATACGAGTGCTTGAGCTGCTCGAAGCGGGCGTCGAAAGCGCGGACCACGCGGGCCCAGCGGCCCGTCGCCGAGGTTATCCTCGTGCTCTTCGGGGAGCAGAAGACGCGCCATGGTGGGGACCAGGGTGCGCGAGAGCAGATACGACGTGAGCATCGCGAAAACGACCGCCAGCGCGAGCGGGGTGAACAGGAATTTCGCGACTCCGGTCAGCAACACGACCGGGAAAAAGACGATGCAGATGGCGAGCGTGCCGACAAAGGTCGGCCCGGCGATCTGCGAAGCGCCGTCGAGAATCGCGACCAGCAGCGGCTTGTGCATCGCGTGGTTGCGATGGATGTTTTCGACTTCGACGGTCGCGTCATCCACCAGCATCCCGACCGCCAGCGCGATTCCGCCCAGCGTCATCGTGTTGATCGTCTGCCCGGTAAGCTTGAGACCGATGATGGCGGTCAGAATCGACAGCGGAATCGAAGTGATGACGATGATCATGCTGCGCGGCGAGCCGAGGAACAGCAGCACCATGATCGCGACCAGCAGCGCGGCGGTGACGGCCTCCTGCACGACGTCGCGCAGCGCAGCGCGAACGAATTGCGACTGGTCGAACGTGAGCATCACGTTCAAACCCTTGGGCGCGGTGGCGCGGATGTCAGGCAGCTTTGCTTTGACCGCATCGACGACCGTCAGCGTCGAGGCGTCGGCGTGCTTGACGACGAGCAGATAGGTGGCCGGCTGTCCGTTGAAGCGCACGACGTTGGTTTCGGGCGGATGCGAGTCGGTGACGGGAGCAACGTCACCGAGGAAAACGGGCGCGCCATTGCGGTACTTGATCGGCAGCTTGTCGAAGTCGGAGACCTTCGGCACCGACATGTTCAAGTCGACGTTGTACTCGTAATTGCCCATCTTGGCGGTGCCCGACGGGATGACGACGTTGGTCGAGGCGAGGGCGTTGCCGACGTCATAGGCGGAGAGCCCGTTGGCGTAGAGCGCGTTGGGATCGAGATTCACCATCACCGCGCGGCTGACGCCGCCCAGCGGAGCGGGCGAGGAAAAGCCGGGAATCGTGAAGAGCTGGATGCGGATGAAGTTGAGGCCGTAGTCGAACAGCTTGGTGGTCGAGAGAACGTCGCTGTAGATGTTGAGCTGCGCGACCGGAACGTTGCTGGCGTTGTACGAAATGATATTCGGGGGCTGGATACCGCGCGGCATGGCGCTCAGGATGGTCTCGGAGACGGCGTTGATCTGCGCGATCGCGCCGCCGATGTCGCTGCCGGGATAAAAATAGACTTTGAGCATGCCGATGCCGTTGATCGATTCGGATTCGATGTGCTCGATGCCGTTGACGGTGGTCGAGTAGGCGCGCTCGGAGATGAGAACCATGCGGCGCTCGACGTCGAAAGCGGACAGACCCGGGTAGCTCCACACGACCATGACGACCGGCAGATCGATCGACGGGAAGATGTCCACGTTCATGAGGCCGAAGCTGAGCACGCCCAGGACGAGCATCAGCAGCGCCATCACGGCGACGGAGAGCGGCCGGCGAAGCGCGAGGCGGACGATCCACATAAGGTGTGCCGAAGACCGTAGTTAAGTTCGCGGTCGTGGCAAAGGGCGATGATAACACATAATCAGCGAGCGCGATTTTCAAAATATTGGACGGCGTCGAGCAAGGCAAGTTTCGGTGGCTGAACGGAGTAATTCATATAGTCAGTGGCGAGAGGCCAGCCGCTGCACCTGAGCAAGGAAGAAAAGATGCGGACGGAACGGGCCTTATGGCACCGGGGCGGCGCCGAGCAGGCCGGCGGCCTCGTCGTAGCCGAGCATCAGGTTCATGTTCTGGATCGCCTGACCCGAGGCGCCTTTGCCGAGGTTGTCGATCGCCGTAATCACGAGCAGAGTTTCGCTGCGCCGATCGAGGATGAACGCCAACTCGCAGAAATTGGTGGCGCGCACGTTGCGCAGCTCGGGCAGTTCTCCCGGTTTGAGGATTCGCACGAACCGCGACTTGGCAAAGCTGGCCTCGAAGGCGGCGTGGACGTCGCTCTCGGTCGTGCCGGCGCGCGGGCGCATAAAGATCGAGCTGAGCAGACCGCGGGTGATCGGCAGCAGATGCGGCACGAACAGCAGCGCGATGTCGCGGCCGAGCGCGGCGGAGATTTCCTGCTCCATCTCGGGGACGTGGCGATGGTTGCCGACCTTGTAGGCGCGGAAATTCTCGTTGACTTCGGCGAACAGCTGCTCGATCGACGCAGCCCGGCGCGCGCCGGTCGTGCCCGACTTCGCGTCGATGATTATCGACGACGGCTCGATCAAGTCGCGCCTGATGAGCGGCAGCAGCGCGAGCAGCGCGCCGGTCGGAAAGCATCCGGGCGTCGCGACCAGGCGCGCCTCGCGAAGCTCATGCCGATGGAATTCGCTTAGCCCGTAAACCGCCTCCTCGAGCAGTTGCGGCGCGGGATGTTCGATGCCGTAAGTGGCGCGGAACTGCGCCGCATCCTTGAACCGGAAATCCGCCGACAGGTCCACTACCTTGAGGCCGGCCTTGATTAGTTCAGCGGTATGCACGGTGCCAACCGTCTCGGGCAGGCACGAGAGCACGACCTCGGCGCGGTCCCGGACCAGGTCGGGGCGCAATTCCTCGAACGGCGGCAAGTCGATGCCGGCCATGTGGCGGTAAACGTCGGCGACCTCGCGCCCGGCGTAATGCTCGGAGGTGAGCACGCTCAGCTCGACGAACGGATGGCTGGCGAGGATGCGGACCGCCTCGATACCCGAGTATCCCGAGGCGCCGACCACGGCCACCTTGACCTTGTCGTGCGTAGCCACTTGGCGAATCTCAATGCTCCTTTGCGAATTGCGGTCGGAGCCACTCACCTAGCATGATTGCGCACGCCGAGCCAGTTACTTGGTATCGAACTCGAAAGTCATTTCAGCCGGCGGATGCTCGGGGTCGGCGGCGGCGAGTTTGTCCAGGTACAGCCGCACCGGAGTGTCGTCGGGGTGCGCCTCGCCCAGGCGCTTAAGCTCCTGGCGCGCGGAAGATACGTCGCCCGCGCGAATCATGGTCAGCGCGTCGGCGAAGCGGCGATACAACGAGGGATCGACGCCGTCGTTGTCGCGCCCGGCGACGTCAACGATCGGCACAAACAGCTGTTTGCCCTTGACCTTCACCAGCCCGAGCTCGCGGGCGATGTAACCGGCGCCGGCTTCGCTGTAGGTCACGCGGCTGACCAGCAGATGCACCTTGAAATGGCGCGTCAGACCCTCGAGCCGCGAGGCCAGGTTGACCGTATCGCCGATGACCGAATAGTCGAAACGCCGTTCGCCGCCGAAGTTGCCGACGATCGACGTCACCGGTCGCGATTCCGATGCCGATGTCGATGTCGGCGAAGCGCGGGTCATGTCTCGCGCATCGCTTCCAGCTCCGTGAGCATCGTGAGCGCGCCATCGATCGCCGCGCGCGCGTGATTGGCGACCTCGTTGCGGCGCGCCCCAGAACGCCATGATGCCGTCGCCCATCAACTTGTCCACGACGCCGCCAGTCTTGAAGATGTGGTCGATCATCGTGGTCATGTAAGTGTTCAGCAGCGCGACCAGTGCCCGGGTCGGTGCGCTCGGCGCGCTTGGTGTAAGTTCACAATATCGGCGAACAGGATGCGAGTGGCGACGCTCGCCGCCGAGTTTCAAGCCCGTCGGGCTGCATCTAGCACCGACGCGATCACGTCGGGATTCAAGTAATGCTCGAAGGCGACGCGCAAGTGGTGCTTTTCGCGTCCTTCGGTGATGTACCGATAGCCGGCCAGGAACATGTACATGAGAATCGCGGTGAGCAGGGGAAAAACGACCCCGATCACCAGGCCGTCGTGGAGCAGCCGCGTCTGGGCGTAAGCGAAGTAGCCGACCAGCAGGATCACGCCCAACGCGGCAGACGACAGCGCGGACAGCCACGCGACGCCAAGCGACATCAGAACACCGATCAGGATCGTGGCGACCAGCGCTATTTCCTGAGCCTCGATCGGGCGGCGAATGAAGTCGCCCTGAATCAGGTTGTCGATCGCGTTGGCGTGGATCTCGACGCGCGCCATGTCGCCATTGACGGGAGTCACGCCGCGATCACCGAGCCCGTGAGCGGTCGCGCCGACCAGGACGATCTTTCCCGCCAATTTGTCCGGCGCAATCCTGCGATTGATGATGTCCGAGACCGAGTAGTGCGGGAATGGATTGGCGCCACGCCGGAAATTCACCAGCATCCGGCCGTTGTCATCGACCGGTATCCGCTCGCCGGCGACCGACACTCCCGACACGCCGTTGGGATCGAGTCCCAACACCATTGGCGCGCCGCCCGCATACGCGTCGGCGACGGCGATAAACAGCGGCGCACAGTAGCGGCCGTCGAAACGGATTACCGTCATCTCGGTGCGGATTTCACCGTCGGCGTCCGCGTCAACGTCGAAGTATCCGATCGAGTGGGCGGCCTCGTCGAGCAGCACGTACGGAGGCAGATACGCCTGCGCCTGAATCAAATCGTGAGGCTTGCCTGGAGCCTGTCGTACGATTCCGTAACCGAGCGGTCCGGGCGGCCGAATCTTGTCGAGGAACCCGACCGCTTTGACGCTTCCGGAATGAGCCTGGGAATGGTGGCCCTCGAACGCGTAACCAAGCACGGTCAGGCCCTGCGATTTCATCGCGGCGGCAAATGCCTGGTCGTTGCCGGGACCCAGGACCTCGCCGATCGCATCGTGCTTGAGGCCAAGTCCCGCAAGCTTATCGCCTATTTCCCCGCGCGTTACATCGCTCTTGTCGGGTTCGCTGAAGATCGCATCGAATCCTATGACCTTGACCTTGTAGTCCTTGAGCGCATCGACCAGCCGCGCAAGCACCAGCCGCGGCCACGGCCATTGCCCAAGCTGCGCGATACTCCGGTCATCGATCGCGGCGATCGCGACCAAGCCCGAGGACGGATGCGGAGCGATGGTATTGATTCGAAGGTCGTACGCGATCAGATCCATCCGCTCGAATGCGCCGTGGAAGCGGTCGTGGGCGGCGAACATCAAACCCAGCAGCACGATCCCGAACAGGAAGGTGCGCCACGAGAATCTGAGAGCCGTGTGTGACGATTTTGCGCTCGCCATCGTTACCGATTCGAGCTTAACTCGGCGGCGCGGGCGCCGCTAACCGCGCTTGCCGACGCCGCGAACATCCACCACGCGCGGTTTGCGCATGCGCGCGAAAGGTCGCCCGCCTACTCGAACCAGCTGAGCTGCTTGTACATGCTGATCTGGCCGTACTGATGAGCATTGCCATAGCCCGCCTGTGCGCTCACGCCAAGCTGCCACGGCCGGTAGTAAAAGCCCAGATCCGGTCCACCCTGGCCCTGCGAGGCGGCCAGAAAGCCGCCGTTGTACATCGCGCCGCCGACGCCGGCCAGGATCATGTACTTTTCGGTCGAGAGCAGGATCGCCTGCAGATCGAATTCGGTGCTGGTCACGCCATTCTGGAAATCATGCATCGAGCTGAAAGATGCGTTGAGCGGATGCTGACTGTGCAGGCATATCCAGCTGGAGAAATCTCCCTCGACCACGGTGGCATCGCTATCCGCCACGTCGTGGCCACCCGAGACGTAAAGATGCGTCCCCGGGAACAGCGTGAAATCGAGGCCGCCCTGAAACCGGCCGAAGTTGAGGCGCGGAAAACTGCCGCTGTCCGGCGCAAGCGGACTTTCGAAGCCGCCGCCGATCCACAGTTGGTAGCCGGTCGCGCGGCCGAAGACTCCGATGTACGGCGTAATGCTTTGCTCGACCTGTGTGCCCTCCTGAAGGACGGCGTATTTGTCGCTGACGTAGCCGCCGCCAAAGGCGGTCACTTGGAGGAGTCCGGGCGTCTGCAGAGAGTAGAATCCCGGATATGTGTCGTTAAACCATTGCGCATGTGCTGCCGGCGCGATCGTGAGCGCACTCAGCACCACTGCGAACGCGAGTGCGGCGGTCATGCTAACGCGGGGAATTTGATTCTTCACAACCTCTCACCTCCTCCTCTATCGAGCTCCCAGGCCGCCGCCATGTACGACGGGAGTCGTGCATGCCGGACATGTCACCGGCGGACATGCCGGTGCTGGTGCACCGCTGGATCCCGGCGAGGTCCCCGTAAACCCGAGGCCACCGCCGATAATGCCTGCCGCGTTCGCGCTGTCTAGCGACACCGCCCCGGTCATCGACAGCGGTCCGGCAGTCGTCGGAGGTTGGTCGCACGGCACCGTCGCCTCGTAGCCCGCGCCGACATCCTGGCCCGCGTTGGGAGCCGCCAAGGACGCCAGGTTGACGGTCCCTCGATAGACGGAGACGTCAGTATATCGTTCGCATCCCTGGTAGCCGGGCCTGATTACGTTCTCGGTGTACGCGGTGTCGAACTTCGTGCCCCGCACTGCCGCGACCGCGTTGGGAGTATGCACCTGGTAATTTGCCGGTGCGCCGCCCGACGCGGCGTTTACCAGCGATCGCAGGACTCCCGAAATCAACCCCACGCGGGTCGAAGTGGATCCGCCGGTAATCGTGAACTCATCGAGCGTGATGCTGCTGGCGGGTCCCAGCTCGAGGCGGCTCTGATCGTTGAGCACGATAACCGCGTGCCCGCTGGCGCCGGTCACGATTCGATCGCCCACATCGACCCCGACTCCTGACGCTGCTCCGATTGTCCCGCCGGTGCGCTGAATCTGGACTTCACCGCTCACCGAAGAGAAAGATCCCGCTGCCGTCTGCGCCAGCACCGGCCCATATGCCACAAGCACCAGCGCGCATATGAGCAAAAGCTCGACACCAAAAACGGCGCTATAATGACTTCGGTTTCGACGCATCTAATGGCGCTCCTTTACCGCTAGCGCTCTTTTTGTATTTGTCCGCGCGATGGTATGTCAACCGCTCCGTGTAAGTATTTGTAACAGCAGCACAAATGAATAGCGCGCGAGTATCGCTCACACCCCGGTCATCTCAAATTGGAATCCTGGCGCCCACGCACGGATTCGGTTCGACAGTCCCTAACGCTTGGAGTATTGCGGCCGCTTGCGCGCCTTGTGACGCCCGTACTTCTTGCGCTCGACCTCGCGCGGATCGCGCGTCAGCATCCCGCCTTTGCGCAGCGTTGGCCGCAGCGTCTCGGTCGCACTGACCAGCGCGCGCGAAATCCCGTGACGGACCGCGTCGGCCTGCGCCGCGATTCCGCCGCCCTCGACGTTCACCAGCACATCGTACTGCCCCACGGTCTCGGTCGCCTCGAACGGCTCCAGAATCCGCATTCGCGACGTCGGGCGCGGGAAGTAGTCCTCGAGCGTGCGCTCGTTAATCGTGATCGTGCCGCTGCCGGGCAGCATTCTGACGCGCGCCACCGCGGTCTTGCGCCGCCCCGTAGTCCAGATGATGTTTTTCTTTTCTGCCATGTGACGATCGTGCCTTATTAAACGCTGACGGTCTTCTTTAGACGCTCACGGTCCGGATTATACGCTTACGCTTTTGGGCTTCTGCGCTGCGTGCGGATGCTCGGCGCCGCGATAAACCTTGAGCTTGTTGAAAATCTGATGGCCGAGTCGATTCTTCGGCAGCATCCCCTTCACCGCAATCTCGAGCAGCCGCTCGGGCTTGGCTTCGAGCATCTTGCCTGCCGCCGTCGTGCGGATTCCGCCCGGCCATCCCGTATGGCGATGGTACAGCTTGCTCAGCGATTTCGATCCCGTCAGGCGAACCTTGGCGGCGTTGATGATAACGACGAAATCGCCGGTATCCTGGTTGGGAGTGTAATCGGGCCGGGTCTTGCCGGTCAGCAGGCTTGCCGCGCGCGACGCCACCCGTCCGAGCGCTCGCTCGCTTGCATCGATCACCACCCAGTTGCGGTCGCGCAGCCCATTCTCGCGCGAGATGCTGCGGGTTTGTTCGGTTAGCTTCAAGTTCGTGCACCAGTGCAAAAGTGAAATAGACGTTAATTTTGGCGGGGCCGATGGGATTTGAACCCACGACTTCCGACGTGACAGGCCGGCGTTCTAACCGGGCTGAACTACGACCCCGCCCGAACCATCCTTTGTTACATTTTCCAGCCCGCGTAGCAACAACGCCTCGCGCACGGGCAGTGATCTAATTTGATTTTGGAAGCGTCCCGTTCTTTTGAAGAAACCGAAATGATCCTTCAACGTCTTTAAATTTCGTAACAACGGACGTTTTGGATTCGGGCGATTTCACCGAATCCCATCTCCCTCAGCGCGGACAGGAACGCCTCAGTCTCACGCAAAAAGCTGGCGAACGTCGGTCTTTTCATCATGGCTGGACGCATGCCTCCAAGAGTTCCTCGACCGACCATAGCCGATCCGTCACGCCAGCGGCCATCGCGGGCCTACAGTCGCAGCGTCCGATGGCTGGAATGCGACCGAGTCCCGCACCGCCTTCTCCGTCATCCTGACCGAAGCGAGCAACGCGAGCGCAGCCTTAACCTTGGGTGCAGGGGTCACCCCCTGCCGTAGTCGTGAAAAGATGCGCTGCGCAGATTTTCACGTCTTCTCACTGCGGGTGCAGGGGCCGCAGCCCCTGCCGCCCACCGCGCAGGTGACGTCCAAGGGTCACCCCCACTGCCAACGGCTGAACTAGTACAGCCTGCCCGCGCCGCCCGCGACATGCTAAGCGATCCTCTATGGGCAACAGTCATGACTACCGGCACAGCCAAATGCCTCACTGGCGACACCGTCCCCTTCCGCGAAAATAATTTTGCCGGAACAAAGCTAGCCCTTGGGGTATATCCGCCACTAGTCCACAAGTAATGGTATGAATTGCCGCTTTCTCGCCAAATCGACGCGCGGAATTGCGCACGAAATACGCGACAGAGAAGACGAAAATCCGGGGTTTCTTCGCCGCTGCGCCTACGCGACGCGGCGCATCAGCTCGAGGATGTCGTAGCCGGTGATCTCGCGGCTCTTCGCCGACCAATCGCGAAGCTCCGCGTCCGACACCATCCCGGCCTGCGCCCCCTTGGCCAGATCCATCAGCCCGATTTTGATCGTCGCCTCGTCGATCATCTCGCCCGATCTTGGGATCGGCCATCGAGCCGCCGCCCTTCTCGTGGTAGAGCTTGATCACGCGGCGCGCCTCCTCGACCTGCTCGCGGCTGGGCGTGTAGCACGCGTTGGCGATCTCCGCCTGCTGCGGATGTATCACCCAGGTGCCGTCCATCCCGAGGTTCGCGGCGCCGACGTTCTTCTCGCGCAGCGCCGCCTGCAGTTGCTTGACCCGCTCGGGCGAATCCGTCTTGCGCCACAGCCGCAGATAGACGTTGTCGATCGCGTGCAGCCCGGCGGCCTTGGCCGCGACCACCACCGCCTGCTTCGAGTAGTGAAAATTCTGATTCTGGTTCTCGACGATCTCGCGGATGCCGAGATTTGCGGCGTAGTCGGCGATGCCGAACACCAGCCCGCACATCCGATCCGACGCGGTCGCGATCTCGTACGCCTTGATCAGCGCGTGCGGCGTCTCGATCAGCGACTCGATCTGCATCCGGTACTTCCATCCGCCGCGCTTTTCGAGATCGTCGAGCAGCTTCGACACTTCGCGAATTTCCTCGGGCCCGCGCGTCTTGGGCAGCATGATGCCGTGGAAGCGATTGGGCGCGCCGAGCACGATCGCCTCCATGTCGCCCTTGAAGAACGTCGAATGGATATTGTTGGGCCGCACCGTGACGACCTTCTTGCCGAAGTCGAGCGTGTTGAGCGCCTCGACCATCACCTTGCGGCTCTTGTCGCCCTTGAACTCATACGGGCACGCGTCTTCGAAGTCCGCCATCACGTGATCGACCGGCGCCTTCACCGCGTCGGCGGCGGTCTGACTGCAGCTTCATGTTGTGACCCGGATAGGTCAGCTCGGTGCGCGGAATTACGAAACGTGTGCCTTTATCCAGTACGTACATCGATTGATTCTCTCCCGGAGAATTTCACTTCGGCCGCTCAGGGCTGAAGGTAGTGCAGCTTGCGCTTGACCAAAACCGTCCGCTCGATTTCGACGACCACGGTGCCGTCGGGTTTCTTGCCAATCAGTTTGAACTTCACCAGTCCCGCGTCGGGCCGGTCCGCATCGCGCTTCTCCAGCACGGTCGATTCGGCGTAAATCGTGTCGCCGTGAAAGACCGGGTTGGTGTGCTTGCCGTTGTCCATCTCGACTTCGGCGATCGCGTTCTCGCTGGTGTCCTCCGACGCCAGGCCGACCGTGAACGCCAGCACCACGCCGCCGTACACCAGCAGCTTGCCGCCGACGTACGCGCCCGGATTCCTGTCGATCAAGTCCTGGTTGAAGTGCAGCTCGGCCGTGTTCATCACCAGCGAGGTGAAGATGTGATTGTCGGCCTCCGTGATCGTGCGGCCGCGCTGATGGACCAGCGTGTCGCCGACCGTGAAATCCTCGAAGTAGCTGCCGTCGTTGGTGATGCTCATTCGTCAATTCTGCTCCATGATACGCCGCCCGATGACCTCGTACTGGATCTCGCTGGTGCCCTCGAAGATCGACAGCACGCGCGCGTCGCGCCAGAAGCGCTGCGCCTCGAACTCCATCGAGTATCCGTAGCCGCCATGCACCTGCATCGCCTCGCGCGTCACCCGCTCGGCCATCTCGGCGGCGAACGCCTTGGCCAGTCCGGCCTCGTAGTCGCATCGCTTGCCGGTGTCCTTTTCGGCGGCGGCGAAGTAGCAAAGCTGCCGCGCGGCCTCGATCTCGACCGCCATGTGCGCCAGCTTGTGCCTGATCACCTGGAAGTCGCCGATCGGCTGGCCGAACTGCTTGCGGTCTTTGGCATACTTGACCGCGCATTCGAACGCCGCCTGCGCCACGCCGACGCCGCGCGCCGCGGTCTGGATTCGCGCCGCCTCGTAACTCGCCATCAATTGGTAGAAGCCCTGCCCTTCCCGCCCGCCAATCAGGTTCGCCGCCGGCGCGTAGGCGTCGTCGAACTGCAGCGCGTAACTGCGCATCCCGTGGTAGCCGATGGTGGGAATCGGCGAGCCGGTCAAAGTCGGCGGCATGAAGTCGTCGCCCGGCTGCTTCTCGAACAGGATCAGCGACAGTCCCTTGTGCCGCTTCGAGAGGTCCGGGTCGGTGCGCGTCATCACGGTCAGCATGTGCGCGCGATTGGCGAACGTGCACCACATCTTCGCGCCCGTGATCAGATAGCCGTCGCCCTGTTTGACCGCGCGCGTTTTGAACGACGCGGTGTCGCTGCCCGAATCGGGCTCGGTGAATGCGGCCGCGGTCATCAGCTCGCCGCGCGCGATCGGGGCAGGAATTTCTTTTTCTGCTCGGGCGTGCCGTGGGCGCTGATCAGCGTGCCGGTGATGATGTTGCGCGTCATCACCGAACCGACGCTGAGCCATCCGCGCGACAACTCCTCGGTGACGATCGCCATCGAGATGTAATCGAGGCCCATGCCGCCTTCTTCGGCGGGAAAGATCACGCCGAAGTAGCCGAGCTCGGCCATCTGCTTGAGGATGTGCTCGGGGATTTCCTTGTTCTGGCGATCGAGGTCGTTGGCGATCGGCTTGACCTCGGCCTCGACAAACTCGCGGACCGAGCGCCGGATAAATTCATGCTCAGGCGTGACTAGAGGCATCTCGTCGTGCTCCTGGTGTCGTGTCCCGCAAATAGCAAAAGCGTCACGTCACCGAGTACCCCGGTAACATCTCAAGCATCCCGAAAACGCGCCACGTGGCCGAGTACCTCGGCTCATGCAACTCAAGCGTCGCGGCCCCTGAAAAAGCATCTCAAGCATCACGGTCCCTGAAGAACGGGGTTGCGCTTGCGAATCAGCACCGGCCGCTCGTACTCGAGCACCTTTTCGCCGCGCTGGTTGTAGCCGGTGGTGCGGAACTTGACCACGCCGCGATCGGGCCGCGAAGTGTCGCGCTTGGAGAGCACCAGCGACTCGGAGGTTATCGTGTCGCCGGGATAAACCGTCTCGTGCCACTTCATTTTCTCGTAGCCGAGATGCGCTATCGCACGTTCGCTGAGATCCTCGACCGAAAGCCCGAACACCACGTTCATCACCAGCATGTGATTGACGACCACGTTCTTGTAGCCGAGGCTCTGCGCATACTCGCGATTGAAGTAGCTCGGGTTGAAGTTCATCGTGACGCTGGAGAAGAAGCTGTTGTCGCCCTCGGTGATCGTGCGTCCCCAATGATGCTTGAAAAGATGGCCGACCTCGAAGTCCTCGAAGTAGTGGCCACGCTCGATTCTGCGCACTGCCATGTGAGTCAGGCTGCCTTCTTCCTGTGATCGTTGTATCGCGAAAAGGGCTTGAGGCCGAGTCAGTTTTTTATGGAATTCACGGTTGTGCGTCAACCAAGCGGCGCCCGCCGGGTAGTGTCCTAATTCGGCCCTGAGTGTCTGAATTTCAAAACGTCCCTGTCTTAATTTGCCGGGATGAACCGGAACCAAGCGGAATCAAATGGGAAGTGCTTGTGGCATCACGACAGTAGTAACTGTCCTTCAGAAGGCTTCCGGAGCACGCGATGAACAAATCGGGTATTCCCCAGTCGTGTGTGACACACCATTCCTCCTCGCCGGATCTTATTGCTCCCGAGTATCCCCATCCAGTGCAAATCGAGGTCGCGAGAGCGATCCCTTGCCCCTCATCCCCAAGTGGTGCGAACAGCCCGTTCTTATACGATAGAATCACGACGCCATTGGGCGGCTGACTCTCCACAGCCATCTCCTCAACCCTGTATGTCGCGCAGCTCGTCAAACAACTAAAGGTGATCGAGGCTACAAGCGCGAGCGCGGCTGCGTGGCGGGGCTTCATAATCACCATGTAACCAAAGCATGCGAGAAAGCAAAAGGCGGCACAGCAACACCCTTTCAGAGCACTACCCCCGCCGCGCCGATCGCTCCGTTCCCCAACCCGTGAAAGATTAGTATTGTCTTATCTGAGGCAAACGGGTAGCTAATTCCGGCGCGCATTTTGACCGAAAGCTCGAACCAGGACTTGGCAAGCCGGCCGCAGCCGCCACCCGTCGCGGAGTATCGCCCCTGTAGTAAACAACGAAAAATTGAAATGAGCCGTAAGGAAATCTACGAGATCGGCGAGGTGCCCCCAATCGGGCACGTGCCCAAACAAATGTACGCGCAGGTAATCCGCGCGGAGAGATTCGGCGACCCCAGGCACGCGTTCAAGATCGAGAAGATCGCGGTGCCGGAAATCCGCGCCGACGAAGTGCTGATTTACGTGATGGCGGCGGGTGTGAATTTCAACAACGTGTGGGCGGCGCTCGGCTCGCCGGTGGACGTGATCGCCGCGCGCCAGAAAGCCAACTACGATCATTCGGATTTTCATATCGGCGGCAGCGACGCGTCGGGGATCGTCTATGCCGTCGGCCACGACGTGAGCAAGGTCAAGGTCGGCGACCGCGTCGTGATTCATTGCGGCGTTTGGGACCGCAACTCACCCGCGGTGCGGGGCGGCGACGATCCGATGTACGACCCGTCGTTCAAGATTTGGGGTTACGAAACCAACTGGGGAAGCTTCGCACAGTTCGCGCGCGTGCAGGCGCATCAGTGCATGCCCAAGGCCAGGCATCTCACCTGGGAAGAAGCCGCGGGGCCGACCCTGGTGGGCGCAACCGCGTTCCGGATGCTGATGGGATGGCCGCCGCACGTCGTGCGCCGCGGCGACGTGGTCCTGATTTGGGGCGCGTCGGGCGGCCTGGGATGCATGGCGATTCAGATCGTCAAGGCCGAAGGCGGAATTCCGGTCGGCAT
The DNA here is from genome assembly GCA_963743865.1 of uncultured delta proteobacterium. GTDB lineage: Bacteria > Desulfobacterota > Binatia > Binatales > Binataceae > Binatus. The sequence goes on along the minus strand of CAVURG010000006.1, from coordinate 836,773 downwards.
CGTCAGCGACGATCGCAAAATCGATTTCTGCGTCAGGCTCGGCGCCAAGGGCTGCATCAATCGGAAAAAACATCTGCATTGGGGCATGATGCCGCATTGGAAGGAAACCGCGGCGTACAACAAGTGGGCCGCGGAATGCCGCGCGTTCGGCAAAGCGATCTGGGACATCGTCGGCGAGCGGAAAAATCCGCGCATCGTATTCGAGCATCCCGGCGAAGACACCATTTCAACTTCCGTGTTCGTCTGCGACACGGGCGGAATGGTCGTGATCTGCGCCGGCACCACCGGCTACAACGCGGTGGTGGACCTGCGCTACTTGTGGATGCGGCAGAAGCGGCTGCAGGGCTCGCACTTCGCCAACGACGAGCAGGCCTCCGCCTTCAATCAGCTCGTGCTCGACGGCAAGATCGATCCGTGCCTCGCCAAGACCTACACCTTCGAAGAGATTCCCGAATGCCACCAGGCGATGCATGAAAATCGCGCGCCCGAGGGCAAGATGGTGGCGCTGGTCGGCTCACCGCGGCGCGGCCTCAAGGATCTCCCGGCGTAACGCGAAATCGCCGGCGCGCTGTTCCGCGCGTCCGATCCTCGACTACAATCGGGCCACGACGATGGTTTCGCTCGATTCGGTAAAACTCGAACTCGCCCGCCAGATCGAAGGCGAAGTCCGCTTCGACGCCGGCACTCGCGCGGCCTACGCGACCGACGCATCGAACTATCGCCAGGCGCCGGTGGGCGTGGTGATTCCGCGACACGAAGGCGACGTGATTGCGGCGCTTTCGATCGCACGCGAAAACTCGATGCCGATTCTCGCGCGCGGCGGCGGCACCAGCCTCGCCGGCCAGGCGTGCAACGCCGCGCTGGTGCTCGATTTCTCGAAGTACATGAATCGAGTCATCGCGATTGACCCCGGCGCGCGCGTCGCACGGGTCGAACCCGGCGCGATCCAGAGCCATCTCAACGCCGCGCTCGCGCCGCACGGCCTGTTCTTCGCGCCCGATCCGTCGACGAAAGATCGATGCACCGTCGGCGGGATGATTGGCAACAACTCATGCGGCGCGCATTCGGCGGCATACGGCAAGACCGTCGATAACGTCGAGGCGCTGGAAGTCGTCCTCTACGACGGAACGCAGCTTTCGTTGACCGGCCCGATTGCCGACGCGGAGCTTGGCGCGGCAATCGCGCGCGGCGGCCGCGAAGGCGAGCTTTACTCGGCGGTCCGCGAGCTTCGCGACCAATCCGCCGATTCCGTGCGCGCTCATTTCCCCAAGCTTCCGCGCCGCGTCTCGGGCTACAACCTCGACGAGCTGATGCCGGAGCGCGGCTTCAACCTTGCGCGCGCAATCGTCGGCTCAGAGGGTACGCTCGCCGCGATCATCCGCGCGACCATACGAGCCGTGCCGCGCCCGAACGAACTCGGGCTGGTCGTGCTCGGATTCGACGACGTATTCATCGCGGCGGATCAAACGCCGTGGCTGCTCGAGCATCGCCCCGAAGCGCTGGAAGGCTTCGATGAGAATCTTCCCGAGTTCGCGCGCATCAAGAACGATGCCGGGTGTGCGATTTCTGCCCGCCGGCCGCGCTTTTCTGCTCGTCGAGCTGGGCGGCGCGTCGCAAGACGAAGCGCGCGAGCGCGCGCAACGCGTGATCGCCCAGGCGCGCGGGCTGCGCGAATGCACCGGCGCCGCTTACCTTGCCGACGCGCGGGAGCAGGCCGCGGTCTGGCAGATTCGCGAGTCGGGGCTCGGCTCGAGCGCGTTCATCCCGGGCCGCCCGCGCAGTTGGCCGGGCGCCGAAGACTCCGCGGTGCCTCCGGCCAGGCTCGGCGCGTTTCTGCGCGGCTTCGATCGCATCCTCACCAGCCACAGCCTCGCAGTGGCGACGTACTACGGACATTTCGGCGAAGGATGCGTTCACGCGCGCGTCAATTTCGATTTGGCCAGCGCGCCCGGCATCGCGACGTTCCGTGCGGCGATGATCGAACTCGGCGAACTCGTTGCCAATCTGGGCGGTTCGCTCTCGGGCGAGCACGGCGACGGGCTGGCGCGCTCCGAGTTGCTGCCGATGATGTTCCGGCCCGAGCTGATCGCGGCGTTTCGCGATTTCAAGCGAATTTTCGATCCCGATTCGATGATGAATCCGGGCGTGATTGTCGATCCGCATCCGCTCGACTCGCATCTGAAGCTGGGCGCGAACTATCGGCCGCGCGAAATCGCCACGCACTTCAACTTCAGAGCCGAAGACGGACTGGCGGGTGCGGCGCTCAGATGCGTCGGAATCGGAAAATGCCGAAAGACCGAGGCGGGCACGATGTGCCCGTCGTACATGGCGACGCGCGAGGAAATCCATTCGACCCGCGGACGCGCGCGGATCCTGTTCGAGGCTTTGACCACCGACCTGTTGCCCGAGGGTTTCGCCGATCCGGCGCTGCGCGACGCGCTGGATTTGTGTCTGTCGTGCAAAGGATGCAGGAGCGAGTGTCCGTCGTCGGTGGATATGGCGGCGTACCGCGCGGAATTTTTCTTCAACTACTATCGAAGTCATCGGCGTCCGCTTTCGTCGGCGTTCTTTGGCAGGCTGAACGAGGTCGCGCGGCTCGTGTCGCACGCGCCGTCGATCGCCAACGCCCTGGCGCACGCGCCGATTGCGGGCGGCGTCGTGAAAAAAGCGCTCGCGATTCATCCGGATCGTGAATTGCCGCGTTTTGCGCGGCGGACCTTCCGCTCATGGTTCGAGCGCAGGGCAGCTCCCAGAGCACGCGGGCGCGAAGTCGTGCTCTTTCCCGACACCTTCAACAACTTCTTCGAGCCGCAGGTCGCAATCGCCGCGGTCGAAGTCCTGGAGCGGGCCGGATTTCGCGTGATCATTCCGCGCCATCAGCTATGCTGCGGCCGCCCGCTCTACGATCAGGGGATGCTGGAGCAGGCGAAGGCGCGCCTGAGAGACGTGATGGAGGCGCTCGACCCATTCGTCGCGGTGGGTATTCCAATCGTCGGACTGGAGCCGAGTTGCATCCTGACCTTTCGCGACGAGTTGCCGTCGTTGTTCCCCGACGACGCGCGGGCCAACGCGCTCGCGTCGAATGCATTGCTGCTCGACGAGTTGCTTGTCCGCGAGGGGGATAATTTCGCGCCTCCCGAGCTGCGCAGGCGCACAATCGTGCAGGGGCATTGTCATCAGAAGGCAATCGCGGGAATCGGCGATGAGGTCATGCTGCTGTCACGCGCGGCCGGCGCGCAACTCGAGGTGCTCGACGCGGGATGTTGCGGGATGGCGGGAGCGTTCGGCTACGACCGCGAGCATTTCGAGGTATCGAAAGCGATCGGCGCGCGAGTTTTGATTCCGGCGATCGAAAAGGCGCCGCCAGAGGCGATCATCGTCGCCGACGGGTTCTCGTGCCGCTCGCAGATTCGCCATTTCTGCCCGTCGCGGCGCCCGATGCATCTGGCGGAGGTGCTGAACCTGGCGGCTGGCGGATAAGAGTGTAAAGCGCCGATAGGCGAAATGCCGGCGGCTGCGATAGTCTCGCCGGATCAAGGAGTCCAGAAAGATGCGGCTGGGAATCACCATTCCGTTCGAACCGTTTCAGAGCGCTCATTTCCCCGAGCTGGTGCGCACCGCAGATCGATGCGGCTACACCGACGCGTGGTCGTATGAATCGTTCTCGACCGACGGGTTTGCGCCGCTTGCCGCGGCGGCGATGCTCAGCGACACGATGCGCTTGGGATGCGCGATCATTCCGGTGTTCACCCGGCCGGCGCCGCTGATTGCCATGTCGGCGGTCACCGTCAACGAGCTTGCGCGCGGCCGTTTTATTCTGGGGCTGGGAATCTCGACGCCGAATATCGTCGAGCAGTGGATGGGCGTGCCGTTTCGCAAGCCGGTTACGATGATGCGCGAGACGGTGGAAGCGTTGCGCGCAATTTTTCGCGGCGAGAAGCTCACCATGGCGGGCACGATGGTCAAGATAAACGGTTTCCGGCTCGATGCGCGGATTACGCATCCGCCGAAAATCTATATCGGTGCTCAGGGGGCCAGGATGCTGCGCCTGGCGGGCGAGCTGGGCGACGGCGTGATCGTCAATTTCATCACACCCGAGACGGTCGCCCCGATGCTGGACAATACCCGCGAAGGGATGCGCGCGGCGGGAAAAGATCCAGCCGGGCTGGACGTGGTGTGCAGAATAATCGTCGCGGTGGATGAGGACGAAGAGGTCGTGCGAAATCTGTTCCGGCGGTCGCTGACGGCCTACGTGACGGTGCCGCAGTACAACAAGTTCTTTCGCGAGATCGGCTACGACAAGGAAGCAACGATTGCGATCAATGCGTGGAACGCCGGCGATCGCAACAAAGCGCTCGGGGCGATTCCCGACGAGATGGTCGAGAAAATTTTCGTGTTCGGCACGGCAGAGAAATGCCGGCGACGGCTGGAGGATTACGCGCGCGCGGGAATCACGACTACGGCGCTGCAATTTGCGTCCTTCGCCAAGACGCCGGACGAGCGCCGCGCAAAGATACTGCGCGCGATCGAGCGGCTGGCGGCGGTCTAAGGCAAGAGGAAAGCACCTGCACCCTCACCCGCGCCAGAGGCGCGGCCTCTCCCGCAACAAAGCGGGAGAAGCGGGTAAGCGGTGGCGCGGAACGCGGCACCCTAACTTGGTGCGCCCCGCCGGGAGGAGACGGGGCGCGGTGGTCGTCAGGAACGGATCAGATGCACAGTTACCGGACGAATTGCTGAATCAGCGGCGCGAGCATCGAGCCTGAGCCGTAAGGCTGGCCGTAACCGCCGTTGTATCCGCCGTAGTTGTTGTACGCGGGCACTCCACCGTATCCACCAAGTAGTCCGCCGGCGTAAGGCGATCCGCCTGCACAGCCGCTACGGAATGCCCACTGATTCTGACGGAGCAAATCATAGGCGGCCGCGGGATGGCCGGTGTTCCGGTCGTGATAATAGGTGTTCGTGATCCTCTGCGCTCTGGCGCAGTTCTGTCCGCCCCCATAACCAGCGCCATAACCGGGAGCCATATAGACAGGAGCCGTGTGGACAGGGGCCGGGTAGTAGCCGGGGTTGCCGTAGTTGCGGTAATCGTCGGCGTCGCGCCCAGCCGCGGTTCCATCCGTGGACCTTCGCGCCAGTCACGACGAGCCGCCACCGCGTTGTTGCGGAACTCACGGCGAGTCACGGCAGCCGGGGCGAAATTGCGCGCCGGAGCATAGGAGCGCGCCGGCGCATTAGAAGAACGTGATACGTGCGCCGCATGCGAATTGTTGTGGGCGTAGTTATCGTGGTCCTTGGCAGCCGCCGTAATCGGCGTCGCAAGCATCGCGAGACCAACCAGCACCGTCATCAGACTTCGTTTGGATTTCATTGTCGGTTACCTCTACCTGACTGAGAGAGCATTAAGGATGCCATCGAGCCGTTTCGGAAAACTCCCTGCAACGCACATGGTCCTCACACTTATAGGTACGCCTTTGGCAAACTTCGGTTGCACTAATTCGGAATTAAAAAAACGAAAAACGTCAACGGAGAGAGCAGCTTAATGAATGTTCAGGTTTGAGCGGCGTGGAATAAACAAACGTTCAGACACGAGCCGTCAGACGAAGGTGCGCCGCGCGAGGTAGTACATGACGGCGCCGACGATCGCGTACACGGCTATTCCCTCGAGCAGCGTCGCGCCGCTGGTGACGACAACCAGGCCGACCACGAGGACGGTGGCAACGACGGCTACCACCTGCTCGATGCGCTTCTCGCGCGCGCGGACCCGGGCGACATGCTCGGTGATGCTCGCCCCGCAGTTGGGGCATACGCCGCCGCGCTTGACGACCACGTCGGCCTCGCAGCTGGGGCATTCGATTTTCGTTCGCAGCGGCATCGGTCGCTGCGGCGACAGCGCAGTGAAAAAAAAACCCTCATCCGCCTAGCTACGCTCGGCCTTCTCTCCCGTGAAGTAACGGGCGAGGTAAATGACAGACTCAAGTCGGCGTGATGAGACGGCGGCGGCTGCGGCCGTCTCATCACTACTATCCTGGCTTATGTCTTATGCGCGCGCTTTGCGCAGTTTGCGCGCCGAGTGCTTGGCCATCCGCACGCGCTCGGGGCGGCGCTTGACGCGCGCCGGTTTGGCCGCGACTTTGGCGGGCTTTTGAATTGCGGCCGCGACCGCGGGCACGGCCGGGGGCGCGACGGCAGCGGCCGCAGGCTCCGTCGCAGCCTCGGCGGCAGCGCGCTCGGTCTCGAGGGCCAGCGTGGCGCGCCGGCGCGCGATCGCGTCAAGCCGCTTGTCCTTCCACTTGCGCAGACCCATCCGCATGTACTCGGGATTGATGTCGAGCATGTCGCAGACGTTGTCGAACGAAAAGACCCAGCGCTTGTCTTCGTGCGCGATCCATTCGTCGGCGTCGCGGAACAATCGCTGGCCCTTGCTGGTGGACGCGTCGATGCATTTCATGAAGCATTCGATCGCGTCCTCGAGCACGCTCAGGATGAGCCGCTTTTCGCCCTCGAGCAGATGCTTCTTGCGCATCGCTTCGAAGTATTGAATGGGCAAAAGAGTGTCGGGCTCGAACAGCCCCGGCAATCTTTCGTCCAGTGTTTCCTTTTCCTGCATCTTCTCTCCGTTATCCGCCTTCAATGTCATGCGTGCATCCACCGCCCCACCCTCCTCGTAGTTATGACGCAGCCACGCCTACGCCTATTCAGAGTCCTCTTCGTTCTGTTCCTTGTATATTTCGTGCCATGCCATCTGGATGGCTTCCAATTTTGCCTCGGTAGAGCCCTCGCGACTGTCGTCGAATTCGTCGAGATCGATGACCCATTGACGCAGGTCAGTGAAGCGCGCGGCCGAGCGGGTCCAGTCCCGGATGATTCTCCGCAAGCACTTCGGCAATTTCCTCGGCCTGATCCCACTTGAACCCCATTTTCAATACGTCCCTCGCCCGGCTTACGTTGCAAGTTACCTTGCTAGGAAAGTTCCTCTACTGATTTCTTCTCGAGCGCCAGCTTGATAGCAACGTCCATGATCCGCTTCGCGAACGGAGTGCGTAACTTCGTTCAGCTCCTCGACGAGTTTTGCGATTAGCTCGCGATCGGTTCCGCTTCGGGCCGCCTCCAGCCGCTCCACCACCTCGTCCATGCGCACACGCTCGCCGACCTCAACCAGGTCCCCGAATTCGCCGAGCTGCTTTCGAAGTGCGCCCAGGATTTGCTCGGCATCGTTGCGGTACGAAATCAGCAGGCGCTCTTCGAGATCCTGCTCCCCGAGATCGATGGCCTCTTCGAGCATTCGCTCGATTTCATCGTCCGTCAGTCCATAGCTTGGCTTGACGTCGACCGAATGCTCGCGGCCCGTGCGCTCATCGCGCGCATTGACATTTAGTATCCCGTTTGCATCGATGAGGAAAGTGACCTCGATGCGCGGGACACCCGCCGGCTGGGGCTCGAATCGGCCCCAGCTTGAAGCGCGCTAAGCTACGGCAATCCTTAGCAAGCTCGCGCTCTCCTTGCAAAACATGGATATCAACATGTGTTTGATTATCCACAGCCGTAGTGAAACCTTCGGCTACGCTGGTCGGGATGGTGGTATTACGATGTATAAGACGTTCCATCACGCCGCCCATCGTTTCGATACCTAGCGACAGGGCAACCACGTCGAGCAGGAGCATGTCGCCCTGCGTGCCCATTAGCACAGAAGCCTGAACCGCGGCCCCTAAAGCGACGACCTGGTCGGGATCGATCGAGCACAGGGGTTCCCTGTGGAACATCGCGGCAACGCGCTGGCGGACCAGCGGCATCCGCGTCGAGCCACCGACCAGTACGACGGCGTCGATGTCGGCGGGCGTGAGCTTGGCGTCGGCAACGGCCAACTCGCATCGCTTGAGCGCGCGCGCGAGGAAAGGCTCGGCCATGTGCTCGAGGGCGTCACGGGTCAAGTGCTTGCGAATCGAATGGCCGGGGAGTTCGACGACCACTGGCGTCTCGGCGACATCGGTGAGGCGTTTCTTGGCGTTCTCGGCGGCCATGCGAGCGCTGTTCCAGACGTGGCGATCGAGCTTGAGAGCGTCGGGGACTTCAGCGAGCAGCCAATCGACGATCGCGCGGTCGATGTCGTCGCCACCGAGATGGGTATCGCCGTTGGTCGCGAGGACCTCGAAGATTCCCTCCTTGATGCTGAGAATCGAGATGTCGAAAGTGCCGCCGCCGAAATCGAACACGGCGACGTTGCCGGTCGCCCGCTTGTTCAAGCCGTAGGCGAGTGACGCGGCGGTCGGCTCGTTCACCAGGCGCACGACTTCGAGACCGGCGAGACGGCCGGCGTCCTTGGTGGCCTGGCGCTGGCCGTCGTTGAAGTAGGCGGGAACGGTGATGACGACGCGCTCGACTTTTTCATCTTTGCCGGCCGCGCGCAGAGCGCGTTCGGCGCCGTCCTTGAGGGCGCGCAGAATCTCGGCGGAAATTTGCGAGGGAGTGAAGACGCGCTTGCCGATTTGAAAGCGCACCACCGGGCCGCTTAGATCGGCGAACGTGTAGCGCGCGCGATCTTCGGGCGCGATCTCGTCGCCGCCCAATCCCATGTAGCGCTTGACGGATCGAATGACGGCGCCGTATTCGCCGCCGGCAAAACCGACCGCGCTCACGCGCCCGTCGCGTTCGACGGTCAGATGCGGCTCCATCTCGATGGCGCGTTCGCCGACGGTGATGGCGCCGTCGGGCGCAATCGCGACCACGCTCGGCAGCAGGGCATTGTGGTTCCCGCCCGCCGCGATTACGCGCGGCGCGCCGTCTTCCATGGCGGCAATCAGGCTGTTGGTGGTGCCGAGGTCTATGCCAAAAATTCGGGACATCTTTGCTTTATCAGGTTGCGTTGTCAGGCGGCCTTCGAGTTCTCGAGCGCGCGATCGACGTCGCGAATCAGAGTACGCAGGTAGGCGATGCTCGAAAGAATCGCCTTCAGTTCCAATGTAAGCATCTTTTGATCCGGGCGCTGATCCCATTTCACGAAATTTCGCTCGAGTTCCGCCAGCCTGGCATCCATCGTGGTTTGAAGCTGGCCGCGCCGCTGGGCGACCTGGGCTGCGAGTCCGCGCGCCGCGTCCGAGTCCGCGGGGGCATCGTGCATCTCGGCGAGTTGCTCCTGCACCTCGAAAACCAACTCGGCGAGCTCGGGCGGAACGCGTTTGTTGTTCTCGGCGAGCTTTTCACCGTTTAGTTCGAGCCAGTAAAGACCGCGGGCGACCGGATCGCGCAGCGTGCGGTAGCTGCGGGTCAGAGTCGCGGTCGCGCGCGAGGCTCGCGTCGCGCACCCGGGCGGCGCTGGATGCGAACCGGTCGGGATGAATCTTGCGGCTCAACTCGTGATAGCGGCGCTCGAGCTCGCCGGGATCGATCGTCAGCTTGCGGGGCATCCCCAGCGCGGCGAAACAATCGAGCCGCGCCGCAAGCGGCGACCCGCAATCAGCGCAAGTCAGCAGCGGCTCCTGCCGCCGTCCGCATGAAGGGCATTCGATCATCTTGAGACAGCAGTCCCCACGTCCACTCGTTCATACGACGAACGATTCTCCGCATCCGCAACTGCGCTTGGCGTTTGGATTGACGACCTTGAAGCCCGACGACATCAGTTCTTCGCCGTAGTCGAGCTCGGAGCCGTTGAGGTAGAGAAAACTTTTCTTGTCCACGATCAGACGCGCGCCGTCGCGCTCGAAAACCTTGTCGCGCTCCTTGGCGGCGTCGATTTCCATCCGGTACTGCAAGCCCGAGCATCCGCCGCCGACGACCTTCACGCGCAGGCCGGCGCCTTCGCCCTTGTCGGCGACGAGCTGCTTGATCTTCTGGGCGGCGCCCTCGGAAAGAGAAATCACCACGAAAGACTACGCCTCCTTCGACTGGAGCGCCGGCTCGCCTGAGGCGGCGTGGTCGCCCTTGCGCTTGCGCCAATCGGTGATCGCGGCCTTGATCGCGTCCTCGGCCAGCACCGAGCAGTGAATCTTGACCGGCGGCAGGTTGAGTTCCTTGACGATGACGGTGTTCTTGATCGCCATCGCCTCGTCGATATGCTTGCCCTTGACCAGTTCGGTGACGTAGCTCGAACTTGCGATCGCGCTGCCGCATCCGAAGGTCTTGAAGCGCGCATCCTCGATCACGCCGAGGTCGCTGATCTTCAACTGCAGCTTCATCACGTCGCCGCATTCCGGCGCGCCGACGACGCCGGTGCCGACGTTGGGCTCGTCCTTGGCGAAGCTGCCGACGTTGCGCGGATTGTTGTAGTGCTCGATAACCTTATCCGAATAAGCCATGATTTTTTCCCTGAAGCGCCGCGTCGATATGACGTTGTGTTATGACTTCCAATTGACCGACTTGAGATCGACCCCTTCTTTCGCCATCTCGTACAGCGGCGACATTTCGCGCAGCCGCTTCACTTCCTTGCTGACCCTGTCCGTCACGTAATCGACTTCTTCCAGCGTGTTGAAGCGGCCCAGCCCGAAACGAATCGAGCTGTGCGCCAGTTCGTCGTCGATGCCGAGCGCGCGAATCACGTACGACGGCTCCAGCGTCGCCGAGGTGCACGCGGAGCCCGAGCTGACCGCGATATCGTTGATGCCCATCAGCAGCGACTCGCCTTCGACGTAGGCGAAGCTCACGTTCAGATTGCCGGGGAGACGCTCGGTCGGATGACCGTTGACGTAAATCTCGTCGAGGCGCTCGAACAGCCCCGCCTGCAGCTGGCTGCGCAACTGAATCAGGCGCCGCGCTTCCTCCGGCATTTCCATCCCCGCGATTTCGCACGCCGCGCCCAGGCCGACGATTCCCGGCACGTTGAGCGTCCCCGAGCGCATCCCGCGCTCATGACCGCCGCCGTCCATCTGCGGAGTCAGCCGCACGCGCGGTCCCTTCGAGCGAACGTAGATCGCGCCGATTCCCTTGGGCCCGTAAATCTTGTGCGCGGTTATCGACGCGAGATCGATGCCCGCCTTTTCGATATCGACCGGCACCTTGCCAATCGCCTGAACCGCGTCGCAATGGAAGATGACGCCCTTTTCCTTGGCGATCCTGCCGATCTCCGCGATCGGATGAATCGTGCCGATCTCGTTGTTGGCCCACATGATCGTGATCAGCACGGTCTTGTCGGTGATCGCTCGGCGCACCGCGTCGGGATCGACCATCCCGTACTTGTCAACCGGCAGGTACGTGACCGTGGCCTTGCCCGCCCGCTCCAGCGCGCGGCAACTGTCGAGCACGGCCTTGTGCTCGGTGACGCAACTGATGATGTGGTTGCCCTTGTCTTTGTAAAACTCGACGACGCCCTTGATCGCCAGGTTGTCGGATTCGGTGGCGCCGCTGGTGAAAATGATTTCCTTGCTCTTGGCGCCGATCAGCGCCGCGATCTGGTTGCGCGCGCGATCGACGGCCTCTTCCGCCTCCCAGCCGAAGCTATGGTTGCGGCTGGCGGCGTTGCCGAACTTCTCGGTGAAATACGGGAGCATCGCATCGAGCACGCGAGAATCGACGCGCGTGGTCGCGTGATTGTCCATGTAAACGGGCTTCTTCAGCATCTTCTCTCTCGGTCCCTTTCGGTTCGTTCCGTCGGAAACGCTCCAGTTCTTAATAGTGGACCTATTAGGTATAATATAGGCCTTCCGCAGCCATAGTCAAACGGAATCCATCGCGAATCAATCGCCTGACGCAATACCGGACCCGATTAGTCTAGTAAGGCGATTGCGCCCGTTTGTCAATGACAATATGACGCTTACCGAGCGGTCAAAAACAGCAGCCAATCGAGTTATTTCGGGCGCGGCTTCAGATCCATCCGCCGCTCCTCACGCCAATCGCTGAGGCCCAGGCGATGCCATGCCGTCGCGCCGAGGCAGTTGCGATGCAACACGCTCAACGTGACGACCGTGATACCCGCATCGCGGAACCATTCGCAGGCTGCTTCCAGCATCGGTCTCATTAGGCCCCTTCCTCGAAAGTTATCCTCCACAAAAGCCTGGCTGATATACCCGATCGGCAGGGGTGACCCCTGCACCCGGTGAAAAGAGAATAGGCACCGTCGCTCGCTTTTTTGTATGTTCCTGAGGTCTCGCGCGGGTAAGTGCGTGTGGGAGAGGTGCCGGTCTACGCGAATGGGCCGCGATTCGTTTCGTCAAACGAAATCTCGAGCAAGTGGCGCTCGGTGCGGATCGACTTCAGCGCGGCCTCGCGCGTTTGCTCGAATTCGCGCTCGAGCCACGGCGCAATCCGCTCGATCAATCTTTCAGGAGAGTCCGAATCCGCATTGCCGATCAACCCGGTCGCGATGTGGCATCTCAGCGCGAACTTCTCGATTCCGTCCGCACGCTCGAGGCCGACCGTCAACGCGACTGAGCCGGCGGCGCGCGCGATCGGCGCGGCGCTCGCGATCGCGTAGATGCCGCGGGCGGTTTTCAACGTTGTTGGCAAGGTGAACGCAGTCCACCGTATCGGCAAATCGTGCGGCGGTCCGGCGCTTTCAGGCCGCGCGAGAGGAGGCCGTCCGAGCGCGGCCGGAACCGCCCTCCCAGAACAGCACCACCGGGCCCGCGATATAGATCGAGGAATAAGTGCCCGGTGATGAAGCCGATCAGCAGCGTGAACGCCGACGGGCGCAGGATCGGCCCGCCGAACGCCAGCAGCGAGAGCAGCACGACGATCGCAGTGCCCGAAGTCAGGATGGTGCGCGAGAGCGTCTCGTTGATCGCGCGATTCATGATCGATGCGATCGGCTCGCGCCGGCGCTTGGCCGAATCCTCGCGGATGCGATCCGAGACGATGATGGTGTCGTGGACCGAGTAACCGATAACGGTCAGCACCGCGGCGAGCGTGGTCAAATCGAACTGGTACTGGCGAGATCACCAGCGCGCACATCACGACCAGCACGTCGTGGACAGCGCGATCACAGCGCCGGCGCCGAAACTCCAACTCACGTGGCGGAACTGGATCGCGATGTACACGCCCATGAAGATGGTCGCGATGATGACCGCGAAGAAGCCCTTGCGGCGCAAATCGCTGCCGACTTTGGCGCCGACGCTTTCGACTCGCACCACCTTCGCGACGCCCGGGCCGTAGGCTTTGTCGAGCGCGCGCTCGAGCCTGGGCCCGATGCTGCCGATGTTCTTGACCGCCTCGAAGCGCGCGAGGAAAGACTGGCCGGCCTTGCCGAAGTCCTGGACGGTGACTTCGCCAAGATCCAGCGGCGCGAGCGCCTTGCGAATCGTGTCGCCGTTGGTGCGGGCGCTGAACTCGATTTGCGCGACGCTGCCGCCGACGAAATCGACGCCGTAGTTGAGCCCGCGGGTGAAGAGCAGCACGATCGCCGCGATGTTGATCGCGGTCGAAAGCGCGACGAAGAAATAGCGCTTGCCGACGAAATCGAGATTGATGTCGGGACGGATTAGCTGTAATGACATCGGCCCTGTTTAGCTTTTCGTTGTCGCGCGCACAAGTACGCTCAGCTCGCGGCCGCGCGCTTGCGCGTCGATCGGGTTGCGCCGGCGCGACGATCCGCCGCTTTCCTTGACCGCGGCGGCGGCTGCGGCGCTGGTCGGCGGCAGCCGTGGGCCTTCGCACATGCGCCGCACAGATTGTTCTGATTGGCGGGATCTTCGCTGAGCCCGTCGTCGAGCGAGTGGCAGACTTTCAGGCACGTGGCGCAGATGAAGTAGATGCCCTCGATCGTCTTGTTGATTCGTTCGCGATTGAGAATTCTTCCGCGCAGCTTCTCGATCCGGATGCCGAGCAGCTCGGCGTACTGGCGCTTGATTTTTCGCCGGCCGGCTTCGTCCTTGGGAAGGTCGGCATCTTCGTCCGCGTCGTCCGCCATGTCGCCGAACGAGGCGTACTTGTCGCGCTTGGAAGTCTTGCTCTTGCGCGCTCTGCCCATCGCGAATCCCCCCTGCCCGCTCAGCGCGTGCGTCCGACGAAGCCGCAGTTCTTCTCGCAGACCAGATAGAAGCCCTTGCGGCCGAAGCCGGCGAACTTGGTCACCTTGCTCTCGGCGCCGCACCCGGGACAGATGTGCTTTTGCTGGAGGCCGACGTTTTTCTCAGCGGTCTTTGCCTTCTTCTCTGCCATGAACGTGAAATGCTCTCGCGTTGGATTAACGGCCCCGATTTGGACTTGGAAATCAGATCAACGTTTACGCAAAACGACCCGGCCATTGGACGCTGCCATCTGGCCGGGTGCATCCTCAAAGGTAAGGTCGCGAGGCGGTGTAGTCAATAGCCCGGCGCAGCCGAAGAGTTGCCCGCGCGCGCGATGCGTGCAAGCGTTGAATCACCTTGGACTCGCGCCTGAAAGAGAACGACGCCGTAATCTTCATCGATCGCAAGGGGCGCCGCTACCTGAAGATGCTGCGGGCGGGCAAGAAGCTGCTCATCCGCGGCGAGCTGCGCGCCGACGATTTGTTCGGCGTCGAGGAAGGCTCGCGGGTCAAGTTCTCCACCGGCGAGGCATTCCTGGTGCTGCGGCCGACCTACGCCGACCTGATCCCGCATCTGCCGCGCGCGTCGCAGGTGATTTATCCCAAGGACACCGGGCCGCTGCTGATTTGGGGCGACGTGTTTCCGGGCGCGACTGTTATCGAAGGCGGCACCGGCGCGGGCGCGCTGACGATCGCGCTGCTCAGAGCGGTGGGGCCGGCGGGTCGGGTGATCTCCTACGAGCTGCGCGAGGATTTCGCCGACGCCGCGCGCAAGAACGTGGCCGCATTTTTCGGCGACGCGCCCAACTGGACGATCAAGGTGCGCGACCTCTACGAGGGCTTCGATGAAACCGGCGTCGATCGGATGTTCCTCGATCTCGCCGAGCCGGGGCGCGCGCTCGCGGTCGCGGCGTCCGCGCTTAGGCCCGGCGCCGTGCTGGTCTGCTACGTGCCGACCGCGGTGCAGCTCAAGGACACGGTCGAGGCGATTCAGGCGCGGATCGATTTCGGCGAGATCGAAAGCTTCGAGACGCTGCTGCGCCATTGGCAGGTAAAGGGGATGAGCGTGCGGCCGCACTTCAGGATGATCGCGCATTCGGCGTTTATCATCGTGTCGCGCAAGCTGGCCGCCGACGCGTCCAATCCGCAAAAGCATCCGCAACAGCCGTTCGTCGCCGCCGACTCGGGCGAAAGCGAATCCGACGGCGTCGATGCTGACGAGCCGCTCGACTGACGTTCGCTTCAGCGCAGTAACGTTGCGGTGTGGAGCGTCCGCGCCGTGGACATCGCGCCGGTCGCGCTGAAGCTGCCGCCCGCCGCGGGGTTGAACAGCTCCGCGCTGCTGAGTGCCGCGCCGTGAGCAGCCGGATCGGCGGCCCCTATTCCACCGGCGATCAGCACGCGATGCGGAGTCGGCCCGGTCGCGAGCAAGGTTGCGGTATGCGCCGCGCGCGCCACGCTCATCGATTGATTGCATCGGGTCGTTTCGGGGTTAAATCCGCCGACGCAAGTGAAATCCCCGGTGTTCGGATCGAACGTCTCAGCCGAATTGCTGATCAATCCCGACGCTGCCCGACAGCACGCCGCCCGAAATCGCGACCGAGCCGCTGAATCCGCCCGCGAGCAGCACGCTCCCGTCGTCGAGCAGCGTGGCAGTATGGAGCGAGCGCGGCTCGTTCATGAAGCTCGAGAGCAAAATGAACTGCTGCGAGGCGGGATCGTAAATCTCCGCGCTGCTGTCCTTGAAAAAAAAGCTCGAGCCGCCGACTCCGCCAGTTATCAGGACCTTGCCGGCCAGCGGGCCGCTGGTAAACAGCGTCGCGGTATGCGCCGCGCGCTGATGGTCCATCGGGAAGGTCGCCGGGGTAAACGAGTTCGACGCGGGATCGTAAATGTCGGCGGAGCTGGTCGTGTCGCCGGAAAGATTGGTCGCTCCCCCCGCCACCAGCACTTTGCCGCTGAGCAACAGCGTCGCAGTGTGAAACATCCGCCGATCGCTCATCGTGTTGTTGACCGCGATGAACTTGCGCGCGGCGGGATCGTACAGCTCCGCGCCATCGAGCACGTTGCCTGAATTGTCCTGGCCTCCGACGACCAGGATTTTGCCATTGGTCAAAGCCGTCGCGGTAAAGCCCATCCGCGGCGTCGCCATTTTGCCGGCCGGCGAGAACGCGCCCGTCGCCTCGTCGAAAATCTCCGCGCCGCTCAGCACGTTGCCTTCGAGCGTGAGCGAAAAATTCTTGATCGCGGCGCTCCCGCTGAAGCCGCCGTCGAGCATCACCTGGGTCGCCGATAGCGCCGCCGCCGATGCGCCCGCGCGGCTCGACGCCGCGATCCCGGTCGCGACGAACCGTCCTGCCGACGGATCGAAGAACTCCGCAGTCGCGAGACTTCGATTCGACCCGTCCGCGCCGCCTGCGATCAGCACGTCGCCCGCCGCGGGAATCGCCGCCTTGAGGTTGTGAATTGCGACCTGACGGCCGCGCGAGGCCGCGCCGCCCGCGCCGGAATCATCCGCCACGACTCCGTTGTGGGACGGCGATTCGATAGTCTCGCCGTTAATGCATCCGCTGGCCGCGACCAGGCCTACCAGTCCAACAAGACTCAGCGCTGCGAGCGCACTTCGCGCCCATCGGGGGCTGCTATGCGGATACTTTTGCAAACGCACTCGGCTCTGAGAACTCGCGCATTCACCCGCTGCTAAAGTCGGCGCATTCACGGGCACCGGATGGGCATAAATGCGCGTCGATTAGACGAATCTCGGCCAAAAAAGTTTCAAATCGGGAGTCACCCCTTCTTTTGTCATCTTGAGCGTTAGCGAAGGAACCGGATCCTTTGCCGCGCGCCCGCGGCCACTGCCAACGGCTTAATACTGCGCTGCCGTCGCCACGGCCAGGGGTCGCCCCTGCTAGTGAGGGAAAATCCCGCTGAAAAATTTTCCGACCGCGCCAAAGACGTCCGATGACGATGGACTCGCCGACGCGACCGGCGCGGGCGGTGCGAATCCCGGCGCCGGTGGCGTCGTCGCCGACACTGGCGCAGGCGCAGGCGCGCTCGCAAACATTCCGCCGTGCAGAGGGCACATCTGCGTCGGCTCGGTGCCGATCAGAAACGGCAGCGAGACCTGGCGCGGGCACGCCGAGGTCGCAAGACCGCCGGATTCGGGATCGATCGTGGCCATCGTAATCCCGGACGGCTCGGGAAAATCTTCCGGATCCGCCGGCGCCGCATCCTGCATGAACTGAACCCACGCCGGCAGCGCCGCCTGCGCTCCCGTCAATCCCAGGCTCTCGGGTTCGTCGAAGCCGACCCAAACGCCGCAAACTATCGCCGGCGTGTAACCGATGAAGTACGCGTCCTTGTAATCCTGCGTCGTGCCGGTCTTGCCCGCCGCCGGAAAATCCAGCCCCATCCGGCCCGCGCTCGCGCCGGTTCCATAGCGCAGGACGGCTTTGAGAGCGCCCGTGATCAGATACGCGACGGCGGGACGAATCACGCGATTCTGCTCGTCCGCGTGCTGGTAGATCAGATGGCCCTTCGCATCGACCACCGCCTCGACGGCGTACGGCGGCGACTGCAGACCCTCGGCTCGCAAATACCTGGTACGCGGAGGTCAGCTCGAGCAGCGTGGTCTCGTCGGCGCCGATCGAAATCGGCAGCACCGCGGGAAGATCCTCGTGGATGCCCATTTCATGCGCCGTGCGGACTATGGTCGCGGCGCCGAGCCGGCTGCCGACGTACGCGGTCGGCACGTTGAGCGATTCGAACAACGCCTGCGCCACCGTCACTTGCGGCTGATAGGTGCGCTCGTAGTTCGCGGGCGTCCATCCGTTGAACGTCATCGGCTCGTCGGGCAGCGTGGACGCCAGCGTGAGCGGCGGCGAGAACGGCGCGCGGTCGGGATCGAGCGCGGCCAGATAGACAATCGGCTTGAATGCCGACCCGGGCTGGCGCTCGGCGCTGGCGGCGCGATTAAACTGGCTCTCAGAGTAGTCGCGCCCGCCAACCATCGCGCGAATCGCGCCGCTGTCGGCGTCCAGCGCGACCATCGAAGTCTGCAACTTGCCGTCGATCTTCGTGCGGCGGAGCCGCCGATGGTTCTTTTCGAGCCGCGCGATATTTTCCGTGACCGCATCGACGGCGTCGCTCTGAAGTTCGGTGTCGAGCGTCGTGTAAACCTTGAGTCCTTCGAGATGGCCGTCGAAGCCGGGAATTTTGCTCACGAACGCGGTCACATAGTCGGTGAAGTACGGCGCGCGGCGCAGTCCCGGCGGCTTGGTGATTTGAATCGGCGTGGCGACCGCCGCCGCGTAGGCGGCGTCGTCGATCGCGCCGGCCCGCTTCATCACCGCGAGCACCACGTCGCGCCGCTTGCGGCATGCGTCGGGATGACGGCGCGGATCGTACAGCGTCGGCGCCTGGATCATTCCGATCAGCGTCGCCGCCTCGGCGGGCGTCACTTCGGCCAGGTCCTTGGCGAAGAAATATCGCGCCGCCTGCGGCAATCCCTCGATCGGCGTGCCCTCGTACTCGCCCATCGGCACGTCGTTGATGTAGCGCTCGAGGATCTCACTTTTCCGCAGCCGGATTTCGAGCACCGCCGCGACAGCGAGCTCGCGCAACTTGCGGCTGAAGCTGCGCTCGTGGCGTTCCATGAAGGTCCGCGCCAGTTGCTGCGTGAGCGTGCTGGCGCCCTGGACGAGGCGACGGGCGCGAAGGTCGGCAATCGCGGCCTCGACGATACGGATCGGATCGATTCCCGGATGGTAGTAGAAAAAGCGATCTTCGTTGGCGAGCAGTCCCTTGACCAGGTACGGCTTCAGCTGATCGAGTTGGACCTCGACGCGTTCGGCGGGCGCGCCGGGCAGCAGCCGGCCGATCACCTCAGGCTCGAGCATCGCGTCGGACTTGGCCACGCCGAACGAGTCGGCAACGCCCGCGATACGCCCGCCGTCCAGGCCGACGCGCACCATTTCGGCGGGATACTCTCTCGCGCCGGCGTGAAACGATCGCAGGTAAATCGCGATCGCGTGCGGCGCGCGGGTGTACTCCCCCGGAGTATTTGCCGCCGCCACCTGCGAGTAGCTCAACTGCGCCAGCCGGTCCAGCAGTCCGACACGGTCCAGCTCGTCGCCGGGGCGGATCGGAAACGGCGCGGAGAAGATCGCGGAGCTGAGCGCGGCGCGACGATTCTCGATCAGCGCGGAAATCTCGCCGTAGAGTTGTGCGAGGTAGAATCCCAGCGCGAAGAAGACCAGGAGGAATCCGCCGGCGGCGAGATTTCGCACGCGCCACCCGCGGATTCGCCACTCACGGCGTTTCCTTTTGCCCGGATTCGCTTTCGCTTTCGATTGCTCCCGCCGTCCGCCGCCCATCAGTGTTACCGCCTCAGCTACAAGGTTAGCCGCACCTCGCCGCCTGATCCATCGCGACGCCTCGCAGGGCGCACCCGGCGGTCATTGCTTGTAGCCGAATCGCCGCAGCATCGCGTGCCGCTGGGCGTCGTTCACATCCTCATACCCCGCCAATCGGCTGTATATTGATTGCCGCACCAAGTCGGCCAGTGGCAACTGGGTGTTCCTGCCTCAGCACGAATCGGTCAGGCCCCGTCCCATGAGTCCACTCAAGCCCAGCTGGACCGGGGGCTCGCAAGGGTCTCCGGTCCTCTTCTTTTGCTAAATGATTGTCCTACATGCACTTTCCGTTTGCGGCGAGGTCACTGGTGACTTGGCTATAAACATCCTTCAACATGTCGGGATAGCTGAAATCGTTGGGCATGTCATATATCCAGGCCCAAGCGTGATAAGGCGCCGCGGAGTAGGTCTTCTGAAAGACCGTGCTGTTCGTACGCGTATCGACGCACGCCAGGCTGACCGAAAGATCGTTGTCCACGGTCCCTGCGGGAAGTCCGATGAGCCAAAATAGCGGGCCATAGACGCTTAGGCCATACGAGATCAGGGTCCCGTGGTATTCAGTGTTCAATATCTGCCCTTTGAACACGTAATCAGCGTTCTCATTGCCGAAGCTGAAATGCGCCTCTTTGTAACGGCCAGTGCCGGTCAACTCCTGAGCCAGTGCCTTCGCAAAATCCTCGGTAGGTTTGTAGTTCACCCATAGGCCGGACCCCATGTGCATGGTTGCACCTTCTGGCGCTGCGTAGTTAGCCCATCCGAAGGGCATTAGAGGTATCAAGTAGAGCATAAGCCGGTTGTAGTTTGTAGCTTCTCGTTTGTCGTCGAAGGGGAGCACGACTGCCACTTTCTGCGGTGCGTTGGCCTTTAGCTGCTGATAGTCATTCGGATGATATACCCACGCCTTCTGTTCGGAGCAGCCAGCGACCATCAAGCTCATGGCCATAAGTGAAGCGACTACCGTTCTGTACATGACTCCCTCCATCGCGAAAACGCGGTCCGTCCGACACTGCCACACTCGCCGCGTCACGCTTGCGGCGGATGCGCTGGATGCTGTCCCTCTTCGGGAGTGGCGCCGCCCCAGATCAAAACGTCGGGGCACAGGTCTGCCCCGTTTGGCCAGACCACTGTCCCGCCCTCGGCGCGCACCTTCGCGAAAACCGCCGGATCCTTTCGGATGGGCTCGAACACCGGGCCGGCCAGCAACCGTGACACATCGCGTTCGATGACAGAGCCGTCGGTCAGCGCCAGCCTTAATTTGAAGCCTTCAAGAGCTTTCACCTCACGAATACGCAATAGGGCCATATCGTTTCACCTCAATCCAGCGGCTCGAAGAACCGGCTTAGCTCTGGCATCCCTGAATCGCTCGCTCAAATAAGAATATCACCGCGCGCCGCCGCATCTACCCCGTCGGCCGCCGTGTGCTCATGGCACCTCCCGTGAAAGAACGGGCGAGGTAAACTCCCCCCGCATCTTTATCTTAATATTGGGTGCAGGGGTCACCCCTGCCGTGCGACAACGGAGCGCGGCCTGTGAAATAAGGCGACGGGGCGGACAGGATGAGGAAAGAATCACCTGCGCGGTGGGCGGCAGGGGCTGCGGCCCCTGCACCCGCAGGATCAATCGAAAAGTGCGCCGAAGCGCCCTTTTCTCTCGGTTTCTCGCGCGAGAGCGAGAGACGCGGTTGCCGCGTATCTCGCGATTCTCACTGCGCCGTCGCCGCCGCTCCTGCCCGCGCCCGCCAACGGCGGGCGGCATTAACATTGGGTGCAGGGGTCACCCCTGCCGCGTAGTCGCGAAAAGATGCGCTGCGCAGATTTTCGCGTCTTCTCACTGCGGGTGCAGGGGCCGCAGCCCCTGCCGCCCACCGCGCAGGTGATTCTTCCTTCATGCCGCCGCCAACGCAATTCATTGCTTGTAGCCGAATCGGCGCAGCATCGCGCGCCGCTCGGCCTGATCGCCGCCGCTCTCGACGCCCTTGGGCGAACTGCCGTCGATCACGCCAATCACGCCCCGTCCGCCTCCGTCCTCCGCCACGATCACGCGCACCGGGTTCGCCGTCGCGCAAAAGACCGTGCATACTTCGCTTACGGACTTGATTTGATTGAGCACGTTGACCGGGAATGCGTTGCCAAGAATCACCACGAACACGTGTCCTGCCCCGATTGCCGCGGCCGCTTCGACCGCCGAATGCTCCAGCGCCAGGTCGGTGCCGGTGCGCCGAATCAGGCATGGGCCCGATGCCTCGCAGAACGCCAACCCGAACTTGATTCCCGGAACCGCCTGCACCAGCGCCTCGTAAACGTCCTCGACGGTTTTGATGAAGTGCGCCTGTCCGACGATCACGTTGGAGTCCGCCGGTTTCGAGATTTCTACGATACTCAGTTGCATAGTGCTTGCCCCTTGTGACTATTGCGGTGATGATAATCCCGTGGATGCGGCGCCGGAAGTGAGTATCCGGCGATGGAGGTGCGGTGGCTACCGGTCTGACACTTCGCACGGATTCCGAGACGCGGCTGCCGGCGTTTTTTTACCGGCTCTCCTCGCGCGCGCAGCGCACCTGGCTCAAGAGCGACACGATCGAGCGCTACGACTATGCGCCTAACGATGCTGCCCGCAACTCGCTCGACGCGCTGATGCGCGTGCTCGAAACGGGCAACCTGGCAGGATGCACCACCTGCGCGCGCGCGTTGGCGGCGGAAATATGCCGGGGCCTGGCGACTGCGCCCGTCAGCGTTGAGGTTCGCGGCGTGCGCCCTCGCAATCAGCGCGGCGAGCTGCACGGACTGTTCTATCCATACGATCCGCGGATGCGAAGGCCGCCCTACATCGTGCTCTGGATGCGCACGGCGGCGCGCCACGACGTGGTCAAGCCGAAGACGTTCGTGCGAACGCTGATGCATGAAGTTGGGCACTATCTTGATTACGCTCTGCTGCGGCTCGAGGATTCATACCACACGCAGGGATTCTTCAAGCGCGAATCGTCGCTGGTGCGCGCCCTGTTCAATTCTTGACCGAGTCCGCCGCTTCCCTTGACAGGGACCGCTTCGACGCCGATAGCTATTGTCGGAATGCGCGGGCGCGCGGAGCGCATCGGCACGACAACAACGCGCATCGGGTGTCGGAGATGGCTACTGGTATGGGATTCTTTCAGAGATTGTTTTCGCCGGTTTCGGCGCGGACGGAGTTGCTCGAAGAACTGGCCGTGATCGCCGGCCGCAATCAGGGACTGATCGATCGCCTGAAACGGCACGCCGCGCTTACCTCACCGAATATCAAGACCGGGGTCGAGGCGCTCGCCGAAAAGGAAGAATTGCACGTCAAGGTAATTCACTCGATTCTCGCCGATCACAACGTATGGGCGAAACTGCCGGAAGCCGCCCTGCATGACGGCTCGAACAACTGGGCGCGCCTGAGCGGCGACCTCGAGGTAATCGGCTCGCTTGCGGCCGAGCTGCGCCTCGATGCAATGAAGTGGGAGTCCGTCGATGAAGGCGTCGCGGAAAAGCTGCTGCAACTGGCTATCGAGGATGACGATCGCGAACACGAACTGCGCAAGCTCGCGCTCAAGTGCGACGCGCTCGCGCTGGACTGACTACAAGTAGCGCTGCAGGCCGCGGCGCTCGAGTTCCTCGGTGACGCGGCGGACATGCGGCGACATCTCGCGGTGCGCAACCAGGATTGCATCCCCCGTATCGACGACGATCAAATCGCGCACGCCAAACAACACCATCAGGCGCGAATCCGGATACGCCAGCACGCGCTCGGAATCCAGTGCGATCGCGTTGCCGCGAAGCACGTTGCCGCCCGTCTCGCTGATTGCATCCCACAGCCCGTCCCACGATCCCACGTCATGCCATGAAAATCGCGCGCGCACGCCGAGCACGTTGGAGCTTTTCTCCATTATCAGGCGGTCGAACGAATCGAACCGCAGTCTCCGGTAGGCGCGCGCGAGTTTTGGCCGCGGCGTCAGGGCGAGACGTTGCGCCGCCTTGCCGAGCGCCGGGCAATGCTCGGCGAATTCCCGCGCCAGCGTCCGCGTCGACGCCACGAACATCGAGGCATTCCACAAGTAACGCCCGCTGCGCACCATCCGGCGCGCAATTGCGAGTGCGGGTTTCTCGACAAACTTTTCGATCCTGAATCCGGCGCCGACCTTTGGACCGATCTTCTGATAGCCGTAGCCAGTTTCGGGCCGGGTCGGAGTAATGCCTACAGCGACGATCGATTCGTTCGCCGCGGCGAGACCGATCGCATCGGCGAGCGTGCGGCGATATTGCGCGGCAGTCGCGATGTAATGATCTGCCGCGACTGCGGCGACAATTCCGTCGCCCAGCCGGCGCTTGATAATCGCGGCGCCGTAAGCGATTGCCACTGCGGTGCCGCGCGCATCGGGTTCAACGATCAGGTTCTGCGATGGAATTAAGCCGCGGAGCGCACGCCGAAACGGCGCCTGATGCGCCGCGGCGGCCAGCACAAAGATTCGCTCGCGCGGGATGAGCGGCAGATGACGCGCGATCGTATCGGCGAGCAGGCTGGTCTTGCCGTCGATCGAAAATAGCGGCTTGGGCCTTGCCTCGCGGCTCGCCGGCCAAAAGCGCGTGCCGCGTCCGCCCGCGATAATCAGCGCTGAGGCGCGCTGCGGCGTGGAACTTCGAGCCATCGGCTCAGATCGCGCCGAGTTCGCGGAGTTTGCCGTCGAACAGCGCGCGAATTTCGGCCAATCGCTTTTCGCTGGCAGCTTCAAAGCGCGTCACCAGCGCGGGCTGGGTATTCGACGCGCGCACCAGACCCCAGCCGTCGGCAAAGTTCACGCGCACGCCGTCGATGTCGATGACTTCATAGTGCTTGCGGAAAAAATCGGCCGCCTGCCGCACCACTTCGAATTTGCGATCGTCGGGACAGTCAACGCGAATCTCCGGCGTGACATGGCTGGCGGGGAGATCGGCGAGAATCGCGCCGAGGCCGCGCCCCTCGCGGCTGAGGATTTCAAGAATGCGGAACGAGGCATAGATCGCGTCATCGAAGCCGAAGTAGCGGTCGGCGAAAAACATGTGTCCGCTCATCTCGCCCGCCAGCGCCGCGTGCTCCTCTTTCAGCTTGCTCTTGATGAGCGAATGGCCCGTCTTCCACATGATCGGCCTGCCGCCGTGGCGCGCGATGTCGTCGTACATCCGCTTGGAGCATTTCACGTCGCCGATAATCGTCGCGCCGGGATGCTCGCGCAGAACCGCCCGCGAGAACGCGACCATCAGCTCGTCGCCCCATACGATCTTTCCGTTCTCGTCGACCGCACCGACACGGTCGGCGTCGCCGTCATACGCGATGCCGATCGCAGCCTTGTTTTTTTTCACCGCCGCGATCAGATCGCGCATGTTGTCCTCGACCGTAGGGTCGGGATGATGGTTGGGGAAGCGCCCATCCATCTCGGTGTAGAGCTCGAACGTCTCGAGTCCGAGCCGCTTCATCAGCGGAGCCGCGACCGCGCCGCCGCATCCGTTGCCCCCGTCCACGACGACCTTGAGTCCCGGAGTGAGCTTGAACTGCGAGAGGATGAAATCGTTGTAGTCGGGAATCACCGGGCGCTCGGAGAGCGAGCCTTTGGCGCCGGTAGTCACAAAATCCTGCCGCTCGATTATTTCGCGCAGCCGCTGAATCTCCGCGCCATAAATCGTCGTCGAACCCACGCCCAGCTTGAAGCCGTTGTACTCGGCCGCGTTGTGACTGCCGGTAATCATCGCGCCGCCGTCCATCTTCCAGCTCAGCACCGAAAAATAAAGCAGCGGCGTCGGCACCACGCCAACGTCAACCACGTTGATGCAGCCGGAAAGGAGACCCTCGACCAGCCGATCGCGCAACCGATCCGACGACAGCCGGCAATCGCGGCCGAGCGTGATCGTTTTTTTCCCCGCGCGATGCAACAAGGTGGCGTAGCCGCGCCCGAGATCGACCACGAAGTCGTCGTCGAAATCGTTCGCGACGATGCCACGGATGTCATACTCGCGGAAGACTTGCGAATTCACTATCGTCAGTCTGTGCGACCGACTACGCCAGTGCAAGATAGCTGCCCGCAGGATGGTTACCAATGACCGCCGCCGGGAAATCGCCGGCGGGCGGCCAGGCCCGCGTCGCAATTGTTACCGGCGCCGGCCGCGGCATCGGACGCGCGGTTGCGCTCGAACTCGCACGCGCCGGCTACTCGCTATGCCTCGCCGCTCGCTCGCGCGATGAGCTCGAGGAAACCCGCTCGCAGACCGGGCTGCCGCCGGGGCGCGCGTTGATTGTTCTGGTTGATCTGGCTGGCGAGGAAGCGCCCGACAATTTGATTGCCGCCGCGCTCGATTGCTACGGGCATATCGACGTGCTGGTCAACAACGCTGGATGGGCGCCGGCGCGAACACCGCTGCTCAAGCTGCGTCCCGCCGATCTCGATCGCATGATCGCGGTTAATCTGCGCGCGCCGATCGCGCTTACGCGGATCGCCGCCGCGGCGATGGCCAAGCGAGGCGCCGGCGCGATCGTCAACGTCGCATCCTCGGCCGCCATCAAGGCTCCCGCGGGCGAGGCCGTCTATGCCGCGACCAAGGCCGCGCTGATCGCGTTCACGCGCGCGGCGTTCGGGGAGTTGCGCCAAAGCGGGCTCAAGCTCGCGGTGATCGTTCCTGGCCTTGTCGATACGGCGCTGATTCCGAATAACAAGCGGCTCGACCGCGCGGCGATGCTTTCGACGGCCGATGTCGCCCAGGCCGTGATGCAGATCGTGAACTCTCCCGCCGGCGCATGCCCGGTCGAAGTGACGCTCGAACCGCAAATGAATCCGGAGCGTCCACGCTGAGTTCCCACGTTCAGGCGCGCGCGTCGATGTCATTCACGGCGCGATTTGCGCTGGTGCTGGCCGCTGGGGTCGCCGGCGCGATCATTCTCGCACCGCTCGCGGCCGCAGGATTGTCGGCTGCGGGATGGCGCTTCCCGTTTCCCCGAATTTTCGATCGGACCGTGATGGCGACGCTGTTGATCGCGATGATTTGGGCCGCGCGCGACCTGAATCTCGGCTCGCTGCTGAGCCGCGGCTTCAGACATCCCGCAACGCCGAGCATCGTCCGCGCGATTCGCGGCCTCGTGGTGGCGATCTGCGCGATTGCGATTCTATTCGCGCTCGCGCTCGCGGTCAGCGGCAACGGAATTGGCAATCGCGCAGCGGCCGCAGCGCTGATCCCGAAGTATTTTCTTTCGGCGATCGCGATCGCGATCATCGAGGAAGGATTCTTCCGCGCGTTTCTGCTCGGCGGCATGAAAGGCGACTTCGGCAACCGGGTCGCGCTGATTGCAAGCGCCGCCATCTACGCGGTCGCGCATCTCGTGCGATCTCCGGCGCGCTTCTATGTCACCGGCTACGAGCCCGCGGCCGGATTGATCACGGTCGCGCACAGCATCGACCAATTCAGTAATCCCGCGATCGCGATTCCCATGCTGATAGGCCTATTCCTTCTCGGGATCGTTCTCGGCGAAGCGTATATCCTCACAGGCAGTGTGTATTTCTCGATCGGGCTGCACAGCGGCTTCGTGCTGGGCGCGAAGCTGTGGCCGAAAATAATTCTCGGCCGCGCGACGGTGCCGTGGTGGGTCGCAGGCGGCGGAGCGATTCCGCTAATCGGCGGTGCCGCCGCCTGGGCAATCGCGGTAGCTATACTACTGATGCTCCGCCCGATCTCCGGCGCGCGACGAGCGCCGGCCTGATTATGCGTCGTACAGCGAGGGAGAGCCGCTCACGGGGCGGGTGCGGTAGCGGCGATGGGTCCACAGCCATTGCTCGGGATGCTTTCGGACCATCTCTTCGATCGCCTTTTGATAGCGCGCGGTGTTCACCCGAGTGTCGGCCTCGCGGTCGCCGGTGCGCTGCTGCGGGATTTCCTCGAAAATTTCAATCACGTGACTGCGGCCGTCAGGCTGGCGCACGATAAACACGGGCACCACGGGCGCACCCGCCATCATTGCGAGGCGATCAAATCCACTCGGGGTGGCGGCCATCTCGCCGAAAAACGGCACCCAGATGGCCTCGGAGCGCTTGGCGTTCTGATCGAGCGGGATGCCGATGATCTCGCCGCGCTTGAGCGAGCGCAGCATCTCGCGCGCCGCGGTGTGCTTGCGAATGGTCCGCACTCCCACGCGCTCGCGAATGAACGTCACCAGTGCGTCGCCGGCCAGAAAGCGCTGCGTGTGATGAACCACGGTGATCTGGAAGCCGTGGAGCGCGTGTCCCGCGGGCAGCAGCTCGAAATTTCCAAAGTGCGCAGTCAGGATGAGCGCGCCCTTGCCGGGGTACCTCGGCGTGAGATTGTTCCAGATGTCGAGCCGATTGTAGGTGACGCGGCGCGCCAGGCGGCGGTAGAAGAATCCGCCCAGGCGAACGTACTCGGCGCCGGTGCGGCCAAGGTGTAGGTACGACGCGCGCAGGATGCGGCGTCGCTCCGCGTCGCTCTTTTCGGGGAACGCGATCTCGAGATTGCGGATTCCGGTTCGCGTGTGACGGCGGTCTAAACGATAGGCGATCAGGCCGCCTGCCTCTCCCAATTTGTAGACAATGAAGTCGGGCAGCAGGCTGAGCGCGTGCAGCACGCCAACCAGCAGCCAGAAGATCAGCCGATCCTTGGGTCCCAGCGGGATGCGCATGCTGCGCAGGCTTCCACCAGCGAGCGGGAAGTCCGGTTCTTTCATGCCGCCGCCGGCCGGAGCCGCGCCGCGCTTCAACACCTCGCCCACTGAATCGAGCGATTCGCGGCGATCGAGCTTGGGACTTGCTGATGAAGGCGCTGAGACCATCGTGTGCGGCGCTCCCTACAATACCGATCGTTCGCGTTTGGGGCCCTTGGGAATCACGACCAGGCCCGAATCGGTGACGAAGAATCGCTGCCGATCGCGCTCGAGGTCGTATCCTATCTCTTCGCCCTCGGGAACATAGACGTTCTTGTCGATGATCGCGCGGCGAATTTTCGCGTGCCGCCCGATTTCCGCGTAGTCCATGATGACCGAGTCCTCGACCAGGCTGTACGAATGGACGAATACCGAGCGCCCGAGCACGGAGTTGCGAACGGCGCCGCCCGACACGATGCATCCCTCCGAGATCACCGAATGAAGCGCCAGCCCGCGACGCCCGTTCTCGTCGAAGACGAATTTCGCCGGCGGCTGATCGAAGTACGCGGTGCGCAGCGGCCAGAGCGGATTGTACAGGTTCAGATGCGGGCGCGCGTCGCGCAAGTCCATGTTGGCCTCGAAGTACGAGTCGAGGGTTCCCACGTCCCGCCAGTAGCTGAGATTGAGCTCGGAGTCGCCGCGGATGCGATTGGTCATGAAGTTGTACGCGTAAACCGGCACTCGATTGATCAGCGCCGGGATGAGGTCGCGGCCGAAATCGTGATTGCTGTTTTCCTTGATCGAATCCTCGATCAGCGCCTCGCGCAGCACCTGGGGATTGAACAGGTAGTTGCCCATCGAGGCCAGCGAGCGTCCCGGCGCACCGGGCATCTGGGGCGGATTGTGCGGGCTTTTCCACGAAGCTTGAAACGCGCAGGCCCGAATCGACCTGGACGATCCCGAACTGATTCGCCTCGTCCACGGCCACCGGCAGAGTCGCGACCGTGACCGCCGCCTTGCGATCCATGTGAAACTCGATCATCTGCTGGATGTCCATCCGGTAGATGTGGTCCGCGCCAAAGACCGCGACCAGGTCCGGCTTGGTGTCGTCGATAAGATTGAGATTCTGAAAAATCGCATCTGCCGTCCCCTGGTACCAGCGTCTCGCCCATCCGCATCTGGGCCGGAACCGGGATGACAAAGTGATCGGGCAGCATCCCGCCGAACTGCCATCCGTCCTTGAGATGCTCGATCAGCGACTGGGAGCGCCATTGCACCAGCACGTAGATCGCGTAGATGCCTGAATTGATGAAATTGGAGAGAACGAAGTCGATGATGCGGTATTTGCCGCCGAACGGGACCGCAGGTTTGGCGCGGTCCCGGGTCAGCGGATGGAGCCGGGTGCCCTGCCCTCCTGCCATCACTAGCGCCAGCGTTCTCATTTGAGCAAAAGAACTCGAATCGTCATTGCGCGGCTCGCCTCGGCAAAATAAGCGCCGCCAAGTATAGGTTGCTCGCGGTATCATCGGAAGCCTATCGGTCCGGCGCTGAGGTGCAGCGTTTTTCATCCGTGAAATCCCTGAATTGTTGCAAATGCGGCAGGAATTTTTGCGATAGTGGCACGAATCGGTCATACAAAAGAAGCTTCGGCGCGGCGAATTTAGCTTGATTTTACTCGATTTTGCATCCTGCCGCCAATTGTGCCGCAAGGCACGTCATTTGCTTGAAACTTCTGTAAGGGATCTTACGTCTAAATTGCTACATCGATTATGGTAGTCGGATGCGCAAGCCCTCTCGCGATGGAGCGCGATGAGAGGAGGATACAGAAAATGCAAACAGCGGTTAGCAGAAATGAATCGAGAACAACCGGCAGCCAGGGAGTAGTTTACCGCACGATTTGTCAGAATCCCGGCTGCGGTTTTAAATTCGATCTCAGAATAACGCCTCAAAACGCCAGCCTTCTCAGCGGTTCGATGGCATGTCCGCACTGCAAGCGGCACGGCGGGCAACTGAAATCCCAGGGGCGCATCAGCGAAAAGCTGTTCGCGGCCAAGCTACTGTTCCGGCCCACCGGGGTTGGGCCGGCGCATAGCGACGAGGACGAAATGGGAGCGGATTCCCGCTATTAACCTGGAGGCGCGGATCGTCTAATCTAGCTGGGCTGTCACTAGATCCGTTGCCCTTATCATTACGGCGCGCGCCGTCCGGGAACCCGGACGGCGCGCGCGTTTTTCAGATGCATGGTTGGCCAGGATGCGCGATCAGCCGCCCGCGACCGGCACTGCCGCGACGCCTTGCAGATTGCGGATACTCGGCCGCTCCATCATCCGCTTGATCCACGCATCGATGTTGCCGCGGTTGTTGCCGAGCACGTCGATTCCGATTTCGTTCAGCACCAGCATCCGCGGCGCAAAGCCGATGTCGGCGACCGAGAACTCACCGGCGAGAAAATTGTTGCCCTGCAATTCGTGGTTGAGGTAGTCGAGCACGCGCTCGACCGACTGATGGAGCCGCTGCAACGCGATTCTGATCGCGTTCGCCCTCGGGCTTGGAGACTTCGGCGATTAGCTGGCCGACCGGCGGCGTGAACGAAGTGTCGGCGAAATCCTCGAACAGCCGCGCCCGCGAGCGCATCGCGCTGGAACCGATCGGCGGCAGCACCGGGGGCTCGGGATACTCGTCCTCGAGATACTCGTTGATGATCGTCGAATCGTAAACCGTCGTATCGTCATCGACCAGCACCGGCACGCGTCCGAACGGGTTGAGCCGCAGGAAGTCGGGCTTGCGATTTTCATGCTGGGTCAAATCGACCGCGACCAGCTCGTAGGTCAGGGCCTTCTCGGCCAGGACGATGCGGACTTTTTGACCGTAGGGGCAGGAGAGGAAGTCGTAGAGTTTGATCATATCGGGCAAGTCCTCATTCGGCTTGCGCCGCGACGGTAATCTTCAAGCTGGCTTCAACCTCGGAATCGAGCTTGACCGGCACCGTGAATTCTCCGAGCTGCTTGATTGGCTCGGGCAGGTGAATTTTGCGCCGCTCGATATCGAGACCATTCTCGCGCAGCGCGCGCTCGAGATCGATGTTGGTAACCGAGCCGAAGAGCTTGCCCTCCTCGCCGGCGCGCGCGGTGAGCGTGAGCGCGAGCGCTTCGATCCTGGCCTTGACCGCGAGCGCGTCGGTGCGCTTGATCTCGCGCCGGCGCGCGGCGGTCCGCTTCTGATGCTCGAAGGCGCGGAGATTTTTCTGATCCGCCTCGACCGCGAGCTTGCGCGGCAACAGATAGTTGCGCGCGTAACCGGCGCGGACCTTGACCACGTCGCCGGTCCTTCCCAGGTTGGGAAGATCCTCGTTGAGTATGACTTGCACGTTCATCGTCTTTGACCGCCTCATTTCCGCCCCGCTCTTAGAAGAAATCGCCCAGGTTGTTCGCTTCCTGGCTGGGGGGCTTGAGCCGCCGGAAGTCGATCCACATATCGAAGACGCCCGCGATGCACACCAGCGCAGCCACAAACGGCTGCGCGAACACGACAAAATAAATTATGCCGCGTACGATCGACGGAACTGAGAGCGACTGAAAATAAAACCCGACAATCGCCAGTCCCTGGCAAAAATACACCGCCGCGATACAGATGAAGCCGTTGAGCGCGATATCGCTTATCGCCGGGACCGGAATGAACAGCCCGAACCCGCTCGCGAGCAACAGCCACACCAGCCATTCCGTCGCCGACCATCGCGAAAGATCGCCGAACAAGCTGTAGGTCAGCCGTTGCGGCCCGGCCCATCGCCAAAACACGCGCAGGTTGAGCAGCAACGAGCTGGCCGCGACCAGCAGCGCGAACGCCGGCGACAGGCGCATCGTAAACGAAATGACGCTGGCTTGCGTATCGGCCGGAATCGTCGATTGAGTCCCGAGCAGCTTGTAGAACTCCTGCCCGCGCGCCATCCCTTGCGCAAGTTCGTCGTGGACGGTCTTGATCAGCGCGTCGGGGCCGCCCATGACCACCAGCGCTGCCACCACGGAAGCGGCAACCATCGCGCCCGCGCCAACCGCGGTGATCATCTCGAAGGAGGAGCGCCGCTCGAGCATGTAGCATACGATCCCGGTGCCGAGGCCGAACGACACCAGGTAGCCGAGACCGGCGAACGATCCCGCCAGGATCGCTACGAATGCGGTCGCGAGCAGGACCGCGATAGTCGCGCGGAGGTTGGGACTGGGACGCCCGACCGCATAGAGGATGATTGGCGCGGGCGCGAGCATCATCAGAATCCCGCCGACCATCGGTATCGCGCCGCCGGCGAGGAAGAACGCCCCCGCCAACGCGGCCGCGCGAACCATCCCTATAACAGCCTTGCGCGTCACTGGATTAAGCCGAGCTAGACTCCGAGCGTCGAGAATGGCAGCAGCGCGAGCACGCGAGCACGCTTGATCGCCACCGCAAGTTGGCGCTGATGCTTGGCGCAATTGCCCGAGGTCCGGCTGGGGACTATCTTGCCGCCCTCGGTGATGAAACTGCCGAGCGTGCGCACGTCCTTGTAATCGACCTTGAGCGTCTTGTCGGCGCAAAAGCGGCATACCTTGCGCCGTCCACCGGGGCGCCCCCGACGCATCCCGCCGCCGCGACCCTCACCGCCGCGTTCGCCCTCGGGGCGTGGCGCGCCGTAGCGTCCGCGTCCTTCGCCGCCTTCGGTGCGCGGCCGGTCGCCGCCTCTTTCAGATCTTTCCTCGTCAGCCATTTAGATTCCCTGGTAACATTCCCTTGACGAAAGTTTTAGTATCTATTCACTTCGCTCGATCGACGCAGCTACGACTTCGAATTCGGTGTCTGTCTTCAAGCTGCCCTTCAATGTTCTCATCCTTCCGATCACCTTAACCTGACGGCCTGGCGCCAGCAGTTGTTTCGCCGCCAGCGCCGATTCACCGGTCATCACGATCCCGAGTCTCAGTTCCTCGCCGGGCGCGCCGCAATCGACGGTGAAGCGGAGTACGGGCGTGCCTGCCGGGGTGATGCGGACTTCGGGCTGATTGAGCAGCCGGCCTTCGAGCTCAATCCGGTTCCCTGTCACCTTCGGGCCCGGCGATTTCCTCGGCCGCCGCTTCCATTATTTCCTCGGGAGCGTCGGGTGCTTCCTCAGCCCGCTCCTCGCGCGAGGCCATCAGCGCGGCAGCGCGCGCTTCCTGGGCAGCCTTGGCCTCGGCGATACGGCGGTTGCGCGCCTCGAGTTCCTCGCGCGCCTTGGCCACATCGGCGTCGTCGTCCACCAGCACCGACAGGTAACGCAGGACGGTATCGGAGATCCGCAAGTTGCGCTCGACCTCGTTCATCACGGGCCCGGGCGAGACATAGTCCAGACGAACGTAGAAGCCGCGGCGCTCGCCCTTGATCTTGTAGGCGAGTTCGCGCGATCCCCACTCCTCGGTTTCGATCATCTCGCCGGCGCCGGCGGCGATGATACCCTCGTAGCGTTTGATGGCTTCCTTGATTTGGGGGTCGCCCGAATCAGGGCGGAGAATAAAAATAGTTTCGTAGCGCCTCACGCGCTGCACGTCCTCCTTACGGATTTGAGCCCCAAGTTGGAGCAAGGAGCAATCCCGTACAGTACCATCGCGCGTATTCGCTCTCAAGGCTGCGCGGGCAGTTATTTAATCGTCGTGGACCGGGGCAGGATCGGGCAGGAAGTTCACTCTTGCCATTGGCGGGCAGTCTGTTAAGAGAAGATGCGGTCGCGCTCGAGCAATTCAGGAGGATCCGTCCAGTGGCCAAGTCCAAAAAGAAAATGAGGAAAGCAGCGGCAAGCCCGCAAAGTCGCTCCCAAAGCAGGCAAAGGAAAACGGCCGCATCCAAAGGCGCCAAGCGCGCGGTTGCGGTAAGGCGGCGAAGGACGGCGCCGAAGAAATCCGCCAAGCCCATCGGGCGTAAAGTTGCCGAGATCGTGACGGCGCCACTCGCGCTACCGTCGATATCGAGATCGCGGCGGGCGCATCGAGCTGGCGGCGGTGCGAAAAGTCGGTGAAGTCGCGGCCATGGCGACGCGCGCGATGGCGAAGGCCGCGGCGCATTCGCCGAAGATCCCCGGCTACGACGACCTGCCGGTACGGGCAGGCGCGCCGGCGGGCGCGGCGTGGGGAGTGTTCGGCGACGACGACGAAGTCGGAACGATCAACCTGCTGACGCCCGAGCGCGTGATTGCGGCCGCCGCGTCGATTCGCTCGGGCAAAGTCTTCGCGATGAATCTGCCGATCAACATTCCCGACCCGCCGCTGTTCACGCGCGGCAAACATACCCACACGGTCAAGATTTTCCCGACCGCGGACTTCGTGCTCGACGACTACCTGGACAACTTCTATCCGCAATCGTCGTCGCAATGGGACGCGCTCGCGCACGTGAAGCATCCTGTGTACGGGGCGTACAACGGGATTCCCGACAATCAGATGACCGGGCGCGGCGGGATGCGGCTGGGGATCGACAACCTGGCGCGGCGCGGAATCGCCGGGCGCGGAGTGCTCGCCGACGTGGCGCGGTATTACGATCGCGTCGGCAAGTCGATCGATTTCACCAAGGCCGAGTCGATTCCGCTCGCGCGACGTGCAGGCCACGCTCGAAGAAGAAGGCGTCGCGCTGCGGGCCGGCGACATCCTGCTGATTCGGATCGGATGGACGAAGTTCTACCTGTCGGCGAGCGAGGAGATTAAGGCGGAGCTGGCGAAGGAGACGGTAGTGCCGGGAATCGAGGCCAGTCAACGCACGGCGCGATGGCTGTGGGACAATCATCTGGCGGCGGTCGCGTCGGATTCGCCGGCGCTCGAGGCGTTGCCGAAACCCGCGGGCGAGGAAACGGAGTTTCTTCATTTCCACATGCTGGCGTTCTTCGGGATGCCGATTGGCGAGATGTGGAATCTCGAGGCGCTGGCGGAAGATTGCGCCGCTGACGGGCGCTACGATTTCTTCCTCACGTCGGCGCCGCTCAACGTGCCCGGCGGTATCGGCTCGCCGCCCAACGCGCTGGCGATCAAGTAGCAGGGGTGACCCCTGGCCGTTGGCACGGCTGGCCAGTATCTAAGACCCGTTGGCACGGGAAGCCAGTGTTAAAAGACGGCTCGCGCCCGCGGCAGTGGCCGCGCGCGACAACGGAGCGCGGTCTTAACATCGGCTGCAGGGGTCACCCCCTGCTCAGTGGCCGGCTTTGGTTAGCGCTTCAGTCGTGAAGAAGTCCTTGTCCACCGCGCCCATGTTGATGTACCAGCATTCGCGCTCAGGGGTGTCCGGTCCGGGCAGATAGCAAGTCGTCGAGACGCCGGATTGCACGTCAACGCTGGAGGCCGCGATATTGAATTCACGCTTGAACGGATAGACCGCAACCCTGGCGTCGGGCACCGGGCGATCGCGGTAGGTGAAAAGATAAATCTGCGCCTTCCACAACTCGCCCTTCTGATCGTAGCTGTCCACGTACGGATTGAACCATCCCTCGCCGTCAACGTACACGATCGTCTTCGACTGCAGGACGCCCGTGATTCTTTCCGGACGCGGCGTGACTTCGACTACGTAGAGATGGCGCATCTCCCAATCGTCGGGGCATGAGGTCGCGCCGCCGTCGGTGGAGCATGGATGCGCGGGCGAGTTCCTTGCGTGCGCGCACGCGAGCATGCTGCGATCGCCCAGGTACTTGAAGTTGTACTCCTGCGGCTTGGCGCCAAATCCGCCGGCGTGATCGGCGTCCCAGGTCGAAAGTCCCGGCGAGGAACTCATCATCACTTCGTTCACCCGGCGCACGCGCCGCGATCCTGCCAGGAATGCCCACGCGTCGTCGGCCTTGTTCGCGTCCCAGTAGCGATAGCGGATGGCGCCGCTGCCGCGATCTTCGGCGGGCGTGAGGGTGGGATAGGCGCCGACGCGCGCCCAGACGCCGCTGGCCTTGAAATCCGGGTCGGCCGGCATCGGCTCGACCTCGGTGCGTCCGATATCGGAGTAGCCTGCCAGATGCCCGGTCTCGGTCATCAGCATCAGCTGCTGTTCCGCGCCGGGATTTTGCCTCGCCACCTGGCATTCGAAATAGCGCAAATCGAAGTCGTCGGTCGCGATCGGCTTGAAGTACTGGTTCCACATGATCTTGGTCGCGACGTAGGGATCGTTGGGATCGAGGATCGGGAACGGCTGCCCGGCGACGTAGCCGAGCAGGTCGCGATGGTCCGGGGCCAGGCGCACCTGGCTCGAGTACTTTTCGGTCGCGTCCTGGTAAGGCGGCGGCCAATCGACGCGGCCCGGCGCCACGATGTTCATCTGCATGCCCTTGGCGACTGCGACGTAGGTGCCAGGACTTACCAGCGTCCGGACCTGCTCCGCATTCTTTGGCGTGATGACGTCGCCGGGTCTGACACCGGCATAAGCTGGCGTGATTGAGAGCGTCATCGCGAAAAAAACTGCGATAACTGCCCGCCGGGTCGAGACGCGGAGTTCGCTCGGCTTTTTCATATTCTAAAGTATCACTTTAACTCGACGCGCGACCTTGGCGGCAGCGTTCGGTTGCGGGGTTGACGAACGAGTAAACGCCCGCCGCCGGAAGCTTGTCAAGGAACACCGTGGCGCCGCAGCCAAAGCCGCGCGAGCCACAAACCCTACAAATCGCGGCGGTAGGTGACGAAGTTGCCGGTGACGTGGGCGCCCAGGCTGAGCGCCGTGCGGCGCGAGGCCCAGTTGTCGTCGAGCACCAGAGTGTAGCCGGCAAAGCGCATCCTGCGCTGCGCCATCGCCAGGAACGATCGCGCCGCCATCGCCAGCGCCACGCCGCGTCCGCGGGCGCGCGCAACGACGCCGACATTTATCAGCGCGCCTCGCGTACCGCCGCCGCGCTCGGGTTCGAGCCGGGCGGCTCGGCGCACACGGGCAAGCGCGGTGCTGAAATCGGGCACCGAGAAGACGGCGCCGACGCACTCGCCGTCGATCACCGCAAGCATCGAGAGATCGGCGACGGGAGTTTCCCACAGCGACGTGAGCATCGGACGCACTTCCGCTCGAGTCACGGGATTCCATCCCCAATGGCGATCGAACGCCGAGTTGGTCACGTCAGTCCACGCGTCAATCGCGGCCAGAAACCCGAACTCGCGCCAACTTTGAATCGTAATGCCCGGCCAATCGCGGCCGCGTCGGCCATCCGGCGATAGCGCGCCAGAATTTCAGGCGTGAGCGGCGCGGTGTAATCGAGCTGCCCTTTTTCGGTAACGAAGCCGGCTTCCTTGAAGTAGCGATGGTATGCGGGAGGATTTCCGCGCAGCAGAAACGACGGCAACGAGCCGTAGTTGTCGATCGCGTAGGGATAATCGAGAAACGCCGCGAAGCCACTGCGAACGGCGCGCATGCCGCGCTGGCGGATCGAGTGCACGGCCTGGTCGAGCATCGCGGCGACGGCGATGTCCTCGCCTTCGAGCGCCTCGAAGTGAATCAGCTGGCCGAGTTGCTCGTTCCAATGTTCGATGTAGCGGCGATTGATAACCGCGCTGACGCGCGCGACGACCCGGCCCGCGCGACGCGCGCAAAAGGGCGTAACTTCGAGGTGCGCCGCGAGCAGGACTGCGGCGCGACAGCAGATCGATCTCGCTGTGCACGTCGGGCGGCCACCAGGCGTCGCGCGCGCCGTAAACTTGAAATGGAAGGCGCGCGAACTCATCGACCTGTTCGCGGCTGGTTGGCCGTTCGACGCTGATGGTGTCGCCGGTTGGTTTAGGATTTGCCGCCATGATTCAAACCGGATCGCGCGCTCAAGAGTCTTATAGCCATGGGGCGGCCAAAGATCATCTGCGCGGAAGATCGCGCGGGGCCTGGCGGCGCTCGGCCTTCCCTTCTTTCTCTTGTATCTCAGCTCGACCGCATGCGGCTTGCGATGTCTTCTCTGCCGACCGTAGAGTACACTCCGTGTCGTCTTGGGGGAGAAAACTTCTTGCGAAACGCAGCTAACTTTCTTGTGGCGGCGATTATTGGCGCCTTGATGCTGATGCCTGCTGCGACCTGGGCGCGACCCGATAGCGCCAACCTCTTGCTGGCACAGGACGATTGGACTCGGGTTCCTTCTTCCGGCGGCAGTTCAGATTCAGAACTCGAGCGTCACTCGAGTTCGCAAGAAAGCCAGGCGGCCGCAGACCGTCCGCAGCGCGGCGGCGACGATGCGCCGGTAACGATCGTGGAATACTCCGACTTCCAGTGTCCGTATTGCCGTCAGGAGGAAAGTCCTCTCCGGCAGGTGCTGAAGAAATATGGCGATCGGGTCCGACTGGTGTACATGGATTTCCCGTTGTCTTTTCATCAATACGCCATGGACGCAGCCATTGCTGCGCGATGCGCCGATGAGCAGGGCCAGTTCTGGGCCTATCACGACGCGCTCTTTGAAAATCCCTCCGGACTCTCGCCGCCCGCACTAAAGACGGTTGCCGCGCAGCTCGGGTTGGACCGCACAAGTTTCGATGCGTGCCTCGATGAGCGCAAGTACGAAAGCGCCGTAATCGCCGATCGGACGCAGGGCCAGATGGCCGGCGCGCACGGGACGCCCTACTTCATTATAGATGGCCAACCGATGTCCGGCGCTCAGCCGCTTTCAGCATTCGAGTCAGTGATCGACAGGGACCTTCGGAGCCGCTAGTTCTCCGGTCGGCGCCGGTCTGTCGCGCGCTACAGTCTTCGGGTGTCGCGCGCGGGGCCTAGCGGCGCTCGGCCTTCAGCCCGTCTTCATTTGCGAGAAACAGATGCAACTGCGCGGGTGTGGTGTCGCGCGGAATCTCGACCGGATAATTGCCGGTAAAGCACGCGTCGCAAAATCCCTCGCGGACGGCGCCGTTGAACGAGTAGAGTCCGTCCCAACTCAGATAGGCGAGCGAGTCGGCGGTGATGTAGCGGCGGATCTCCTCGATCGAATGCGCAGACGCCAGCAGCTCCTCGCGGGTGGGCGTGTCGATGCCGTAAAAACACGAGTGGGTGGTGGGCGGCGCCGCGATGCGCATGTGAACTTCGCGCGCGCCCGCCTGGCGCAGCATCGGGATCACTTTCCTGAGCGTGGTGCCGCGCACCAGCGAGTCTTCGATCAGCACGATTCGCTTGCCGCGCAGCAATTCGGCCACCGGGTTGAATTTGATCTTCACGCCGAAATGGCGAATCGACGCGCGCGGCTCGATAAACGTGCGTCCGACGTAATGGCTGCGCACCAGGCCCATCTCGAACGGTATTCCCGATTCTTCGGCGTAACCAAGCGCGGCGGGGGTGCCCGAATCGGGCACCGGCACCACGATGTCGGCGACCGCCGGAGCTTCGCGCGCGAGCGCGCGGCCCTGCTGCTTGCGGACCTGGTACACGTTGCGGCCGTAAACCTGGCTGTCGGGCCGCGAGAAATACACGTACTCGAAAATGCATCGCTTGGTCGGCGCATGCGCGAACGGACTGAGCGAGCGCAGCCCGTTGTCGTCGATGACGATCATCTCGCCGGGTTCGATCTCGCGAACATATTCGGCGCGCACCAGGTCGAGCGCGCAGGTTTCCGAGGCCACGATCGTCGCGCCATTGAGACTGCCCAGCACCAGCGGACGGAAGCCCTGCGGATCGCGCACCGCGATCATCGAGTCCTCGGTCAGCACGACCAGCGAGTACGCGCCGCGCACTTGCGCCAGAGCCTCCGCGACCCGCTCCGGCAGCGTGGGCGCGTGCGAAGCGGCGATCAGATGAATCATCACCTCGCTGTCGGACGACGACTGGAAGATCGATCCGGTCGACTCGAGGCGTGCGCGCAGTTCATTGAAGTTGACGAGGTTGCCGTTGTGCGCCAGCGCCAGTCCGCCACGCGCATACTGGACCACCAGCGGCTGACAGTTGTTGATGGTGGTCGAGCCGGTGGTCGAGTAGCGGTTATGCCCGATGGCGCTGGTGCCTTCGAGTCTCGCGATGATCGTGCTGTTGAAGACGTCGGCGACCAGTCCCATCCCGCGATGCGAGATCAGCGACTTGCCGTTGGACGACACGATTCCCGCCGACTCCTGCCCGCGATGCTGCTGCGCGTAGAGTCCGAGGTAGGCGAGGTTGGCAGCCTCGGGGTGTCGATACACGCCGAATACTCCGCATTCCTCGTGGAAGACGTCGAGGTTCGATTCTTCGACTGCTATGACCGAGTGCGTTTCAGTCACCGCCTCTGAGCCTCCTTGGAATCGCGTCTTCGTAAATTCGCCGCAGTTCGGCAACGTCCTCGTCGAGACCGGCCGCCGCGGCAATCTTGAGCCGGGGATCGGCGATTACGCGTCCGATGACCGCAAATTCCAATCCTCGCCCCGCAAACAAATTCTCGACGCGAGCCGTGTCGCGCTCGGTGCGATCGACAGCACGACGGTCGATGCGCCTTCGCCGAAAAAATCAACCGCGTCGGCGTTCCCAGCGCGCCCAAGTTCAACTTCGGCTCCCAGAATCGCGCGCGGATTGAAACAGGCTTCGGCCAATGCCACCGCGAGGCCGCCCTCGGCGACATCGTGCGCTGATCTTATCAGCCCCTGTTCGGCGCCTTCAACCAGCCCCTCGACCAGTGCCGCTTCGCGCGCCAGATCGATCGCGCCAAGGCGCCCGCCGTCGATTCCGAAGATTGCCGCGTACTCGCTCGCCGCAAGCGACGGCGCGGCCGTGCGCACAAGCGCGATCGCGTCGCCGGGACCCTTGAAGAACTGGGTAACGTGCTTCGCGACGTCGTCATCACGCCCAGCACCGCGATCGTCGGCGTCGGCGGAATCGCGTGGCCTTCGGTCTCGTTGTAAAAGCTCACGTTGCCGCTGACCACCGGCGCGCCGAACGCGATCGACGCGTCGCGCAACCCCTCGACGCCGCGGATAAACTGCCACATCACCTCGGGCCGCTCCGGATTGCCGTAGTTCAGGCAATTGGTGATTCCGACCGGACGCGCCCCCGCGCATGCGACATTGCGCGCCGCTTCGCAGACCGTCCCCACCGCGCCGAGATACGGATCGAGAGCGCAGGCGCGAGGATTCGAATCGACTTTGAGCGCGATTGCGCGCCGCGAATTCTTGATTCGCAGCACGGCGGCGTCGCTGCCCGGCCCCAGTACCGTGTTGCTCTGCACGATCGAGTCGTATTGCCGATAGACCCACTTCTTCGACGCGATGTTGGGACTGTCGAGCAGCGCGCGAAGCGCTTTCGCCGTCTCGGGATGCTTTCCAGCGATGGAGGGTTTGGCCGGCGGCTGAATCTTCGGCGCGGCCGCGGGACGATCGTAAAGCGGCGCGTCGTCCGCCAGCGCGCCGATTGGAATATCCGCCACGACCTGCCCGCGCCATCGCATACGCCATCGCTGGTCGTCGGTCAGGTGACCGATCACAACCGCGTGCAGGTCCCATTTCTCGAAGACCGCCTGCAAATCCGCCTCGCGCCCGCGCTCCGCGACGATCAGCATTCGCTCCTGCGATTCGGAGAGCAGAATTTCGTACGGCGTCAGTCCCGCTTCGCGCAGCGGAACCTGGTCGAGGTCGAGTTCGATCCCGAGTCCGCCATGCGACGCCATCTCGCTCGACGACGATGTGAGTCCCGCCGCGCCCATATCCTGGATCGCGACGATCGCGCCGGTCTTGCCTGCTTCCAGGCACGCCTCGATCAATAATTTCTCGGTGAACGGATCTCCGACCTGCACCGTCGGGCGCTTGGCCTCGCTTTGCTTGTCGAACTCCGCCGACGCCATCGACGCTCCGTGAATTCCGTCGCGTCCGGTTGCAGAGCCGACGTAAAGCACCGGATTGCCGGGGCCGCGCGCCTTCGCGCTCATCATCTCGCCCTTGCGGACCAGGCCGAGGCAGAACGCGTTGACCAGGATGTTGGCGTTGTACGCCGCGTCGAACATCACTTCGCCCGCGACCGTCGGCACGCCCACGCAGTTGCCGTAGCCGCCGATTCCGCCGACCACGCCGCCGAGCAGATAGCGCGTGCGGGGATGCTCGAAGGAGCCGAACTTGAGCGAGTTCATGCTCGCCACCGGCCGCGCGCCCATCGTGAAAATATCGCGCAGGATTCCGCCGACACCGGTCGCCGCGCCCTGGTACGGCTCGACGAACGAGGGATGGTTGTGGCTCTCGATTTTGAAGACCGCCGCCCATCCGTCGCCGACGTCGATCGCGCCGGCGTTCTCGCCCGGCCCCTGCACCACGAGTTCGCTCTTCGACGGCAGCTTTCTCAGATGAAGGCGCGACGATTTGTACGAGCAGTGCTCCGACCACATCACGGAGAACACGCCGAGCTCGGTGTAAGTCGGGGTGCGGCCGAGGATCTGTTCGATCTTGCGATACTCGTCGGGCGCGAGTCCGTGCGCGCGGGCCTGCTCGAGATCGACCTTCGGCTCGCCGGGGAGAGAAACGGGACGCTCGCTCATCGCGCGCTCCCGGCTATCGACTGAAATATCTTGAGTCCGTCCACGCCGCCGAGCATCGGCTTCCACCGCGTGCTCCGGATGCG
The DNA here is from genome assembly GCA_963743865.1 of uncultured delta proteobacterium. Taxonomy (GTDB): domain Bacteria; phylum Desulfobacterota; class Binatia; order Binatales; family Binataceae; genus Binatus. Next base: position 794,329 of record CAVURG010000006.1, on the reverse strand, counting down.
GCATCAGGCCGAAGACGTTGAAGCGCTCGTTGGCGACGCCCGCGATCGCGCGCATCGAGCCGTTGGGATTGGCGTCGTCGCTCTCGCGCCCGTCGGCATCGACGTAGCGCAGAATCACCTGCCCGCGTTCCTCCATCTCGGCGCAGTTCATCTTCGGGCGCGACGTAGAGTCCTTCGCCATGCTTGATCGGAAGCCGGAGCAGATCGCCCTGCTTCGCCGCGCGCGTAAACGGCGTGTTTGCGTTCTCGACGCGCAGCCACACGCGCTCGCAGATGAACGAGAGCGAGCGGTTGCGGGTGAGCGCGCCGGGCAGCAGATGCGCCTCGCACAGAATCTGAAAGCCGTTGCAGATGCCGATCACCAGGCCGCCGTCGGCGGCGAACTTCGCCACGCTCTTCATGATCGGCGAGAAGCGCGCGATGGCGCCGGTGCGCAGATAGTCGCCGTAGCTGAAGCCGCCCGGCAGCAGCACGCACTCGACGCCGCCGAGCGATTCGTCCTTGTGCCAGAGCATTCGCGCGTCCTGGCCCATCACCTCCGCGAGCGCATACAGCGAGTCGCCGTCGTCGAGCGAGCCGGGGAATCGCACGACGCCCCACTTCATTCGCCGTCCACCTCGAAGCGGTAATCCTCGATCACGGGGTTGGCGAGCAGCGCCTCGCACATCTTCTTTGCTTCGTCGCGCGCCTCCGACGCGGTGCGCGCCTCGACTTCGAGCAGGATATATTTGCCGACTTTGACGCCCGAGACGTTTTTGAAGCCGAGACTTTGCAGCGAACTTTCGACCGCGCGGCCCTGCGGATCGAGGATTCCCTTGCGGGGCGTGACGAACACTCTTACTTGCAACTCAAATCCTCTTGCGCGCCGCCATGAGCCATCAGCTTTCCACCCGGCGCAGCATCTCGTGATAGGCCTCCTCCACGCCGCCCAGGTCGCGGCGGAAGCGATCCTTGTCGAGTTTCTGGCGCGTGGCTTTGTCCCAGAAGCGGCAGGTGTCGGGGCAGATTTCGTCGCCGAGCAGAATTTCACCGTGATAGCGTCCGAACTCGAGCTTGAAATCGACCAGGATCACGCCGCGCTCGTCGAGGAATTTGCTCAGGATGCCATTGACCTTCAGCGCCATCGCGTCGATTTGCTTGAGCTCTGCCGCGGTGGCCCATCCGAACGCGATCGCATGCTCGCCGAGGATCAGCGGATCGTCGAGCGCGTCTGATTTGTAGTAGTACTCGACGATCGGATGCGGGAGCGGTTCGCCTTCTTCGCGGCCGAGCCGCTTTGCCATCGAGCCCGCGACGAGATTGCGCACGACGGTCTCGACCGGGATGATTTGCAAGCGCTTGCACAGCATCTCGCGATCGTTCAAGCGGCGGACGAAATGCGTCTGCACGCCGTGCTCTTCGAGCAGTCGTGAAGAACAGCTCCGACATCCGGTTGTTCACCACGCCCTTGTCCGCGATGGTGTCGCGCTTGGTGCCGTCGAAGGCGGTCGCGTCGTCCTTGAAGTAGGCGATGACGAGGTCGGGATCGGACGTGGAGTAGAGTTTCTTCGCCTTGCCCTCGTAAAACATTTCGAGTTTTTGCGGAGTCGTTTCCACGATGCGTTCTCCCTGTCGGCGCTCGGATTATCTTAACCTAATCATCTTACCGACCGGTCGCCGTCAGGACAACGAAGCCCGGCGCCGATTGTCCACAAAGCTCCGCGCTTATGCACATCGAAACGCGCGAGCGTGTGGATAGCGGATCTCACGGCCTGCGGCGCGCGCGCCTTTTTCGCCGCGAGCGGCGTCCGATCCTTTTGCCGGCGGCGCGAATCGCTCGACCAGTTTCGCCGCCAGGCCGACGTAGCTGCGCGGATTCAACTCGCTGAGCGCCGCCGCGCGCCGTCGTCCAGCGGCAGCGTCGCGATGAATTCTTCGATCACGCGCCGATCGATCCGCCGGCCGCGCGTCAGTTCCTTGAGCGTCTCGTACGGTTTCGGCAGCCCGTGGCGCCGCATGAGAGTCTGAATCGCCTCGGCGACCACCTCCCACGCCTGCTCGGCCTCGAGATCCTCGGCGATGCGCCGCTCGTTGACCTCGACGCGCGTCAGCCCGCGCTCCAGCGACTCCAGCGCGACCACCACATGCCCGAACGCCGTGCCGATCGATCGCATCGCCGTGCTGTCGCGTCAGATCGCGCTGCCATCGCGAGACCGGCAGCTTGGCCGCCAGATGATCGAACAGCGCGCTGGCGATTCCAAGGTTGCCCTCGCAGTTCTCGAAGTCGATCGGATTGACCTTGTGCGGCATCACCGAGGAGCCGGTCTCTCCCGCGACGGCTTTTTGCGCGAAGTAGCCGATCGAGATGTAGCTCCACATGTCGCGGCAGAAGCCGAGCAGGATCGTGTCGATTCGCATCATGATCGCCGAACAGCTCGGCGATAAAATCGTGGCTCTCGATCTGCGTGGTCAGCGGATTCCAGGTCAGACCGAGCCGCTCGACGAAATTCTGCGAGTGCGCGATCCAGTCAACCTCGGGATGGGCGAAGTGATGCGCGTTGAAGTTGCCGACCGCGCCGTTGAACTTGCCGAGAAATTCCTGGCGGCGAAGCTGCGAGAGCTGGCGCGCCAGGCGCGTCGCGAATATCGCCATCTCCTTGCCGACCGTCGTCGGCGACGCTTCCTGGCCGTGCGTCCGCGCGAGCATCGGCGTGCGACTTGTAGCGATGCGCCAGCTTGACGATCGGCGCGTTCGCCGCCTCCAGGCGCGGCGTCAGGTCTGTCGCCACGAACTCCTTCAGGATGAGCGCGTAGGCGAGGTTGTTGATGTCCTCGGACGTGCACGCGAAATGCACCATCTCGATCGGCAGCGCCGGGTCGATCGCGGCGACTCGCTCTTTGACGAAATACTCGACCGCCTTGACGTCGTGATTGGTGGTCGCCTCGAGTTGCTTGACGCGGCGCGCATCGTCGAGCGCGAAGTCCTCGTAAACGGCGCGGAGCTTCTTCGCAGTCGCAACCGGGATCGGTTTCAGCGCGTTGATCGCGGGATGCGCCGGCGAGCGACAGATACCATTCGATCTCGACGCGAACGCGGTAGCGAATCAGCGCGAACTCGCTGAAGTATGCCTCCAGCGCGCGGCGTGCGCGCGCGATAGCGGCCGTCGATCGGCGTCACCGCGGTCAATGCCGCGTCGGTCTCGGTAGGCTTGTCTTTCACTCGTTCACCGTGCTGATGAAACTAAATTACGTGGGATCGCTCGCGCAATCGAGGGGGGCCGATCGCGTTCAGCGGCCGGTGTGGCCGAAGCCGCCGGGGCCGCGCGCGCTCGGCGCCAGTTCATCGACCTCGACGATATCGGCGCGAATGACGGGCGCGATAACGAGTTGGGCGATTCGATCGCCGGGTTTAATCACGATCGGCTGCTCGCCCAAATTCACAAGTAATACTTTAACTTCTCCGCGATAGTCTGCGTCGATAGTTCCCGGCGAATTGATCAGCGCGAGTCCCTCTTTCAGCGCGCGGCCGCTGCGCGGACGCACCTGCCCCTCGTAACCGACCGGAATCTCGACGGCGATGCCGGTCGGAACGGCGCGACGCTCGCGCGGCGCCATCTCGATTGGCGCGCCGATGTCGGCCATCAGATCGATTCCGGCGGCATGCTCGCTATGGTAGGCGGGAATCGGCAGCGCGCTTTTGCGCAGCCGCGCAATTTTCACAGTCGGTCGCATCGTTCCAATCTCGTATGGCGAATTCGATGCGCGATAGCAAGCGGCGTCGCGCTCACCGACCCGCCTCCTAATAGCGTTTCTATCAGGGAGGGGCTAGGAAGGATCGGTAGTGCCTCAGTTTGCAAAATTCAAACTGAGACACTACCGAAGGATCCGGGATTCTTCGCTTCGCTCTAGAATGACACAAAGAGTGCGCACGCATGCGATCAGCATGAGTCGGCGGAACCCTCACCTACCGACCGCTACGCGGTCGGCCGCCTCTCCCGTAAAAATAACGGGCGAGGTAAGACAACGCGCGAAGTACAGAACTACGCCAGCGGGGCGAAGACGTCGCGGCCGATTTTGCGGCCCTTCAGATCGCCAAGCAGAACCATCGCGAGCTTGTCGGGCTGGAACCATGACGACGCCAGCTCGACGATGTTGTCGTTGGTGACGGCCTCGATTCCCGCTGACAACTCTTCCATCGACACGTCGCGGCGGAAGTAAATCTCGTTGCGCGCGAGCCGATTCATCCGGCTGTCGGTGGATTCCATCCCGAGCAGCATGTTGCCCTGAAGCTGGCTCTTGGCGCGCGCCAGCTCGGCCGGCGCCAGGCCGTCGCGCTCGACTTTGCGCAGCTCGGCGACGGTGACTTCGAGCACTTCATCGACCCACTCCGGATTGGTGCCGGCATAGATCGCCGAAGTAGCCCGAATCGATGAACGACGAGATGAACGAGTAGATGCTGTAAACGCGGCCGCGCTTCTCGCGCACTTCCTGGAACAGCCGCGACGACATCCCGCCGCCGAGCGCGGTGTTGAGCACGTAGGCTGCGTAGCGGAGCCGATGCGACTGGCTGATGCCGGGGCCGCCGATGCAGATGTGCGCCTGCTCGAGCTTCTTTTCCCGGTTCAGCACCAGCGGCCGGTCGATCGGCGGCGAGAATTTCTCGACCTTGCCGTCACCGGCGACGACGCCGAACAGGCCCGCGCATTTCGCGGTGAGACGCTCGTGCTCGACCTGGCCGGCGGCGGCGATAAAGACGCGGCTGGAGCGGTAGCGCGCCGCCATGAACGAAGTCAGCTGCTCGCGGTCTATTTTATTTACCGTCTCGGCCGAGCCGAAAATCGGCAACGCGAGCGGATGACCCTTCCAGAAATTTTCGGTGAACAGGTCGTGGATGAAATCGTCGGGAGTGTCCTCGGCCTGCGAGATTTCCTGCAATACGACCTGGCGCTCGCGCTCTATTTCGGCGGGATCGAAAACCGACTCGAGAAAAATGTCCGCGAGCACCTCGGTCGCCATCTCGAGGTCCTTGCCGAGCACCTTGGCGTAGTAGCAGGTGTACTCCTTGCCGGTGAAGGCGTTGAGCACGCCGCCGACGGCGTCGAAGGCCTCGGCGATTTGCGCGGCGGTGCGCTTTTTGGTGCCCTTGAAGAGCAGATGCTCGATGAAATGCGAGATGCCGTTTTCGGCCGGCTCCTCGTAGCGCGAGCCGTTCTCGACCCAAATTCCAATCGACGACGACACCACCTGCGGCATCGCCTCGGTCAGAATCCGCACGCCGTTGCCGATAACGCTCTTTTGAATCATTCGCCGGTTACTTATCCTTGCCGGATTCCTGCTCGGCCTCGCGCATCGAGAGCCGGATTTTGCCGCTGCGATCGACGTCGAGCACCTTCACGTTGATCTCGTCGCCCTCGTGCAGCACGTCCTCGACGCGGCGGATCCGCTCGTTGGAAATTTGCGAGATGTGGAGCAGGCCGTCGGTCCCCGGCATTATCTCGACGAAGGCGCCGAACTCGACGATCTTGCGGACCGTGCCGTGATAGATCTTGCCGACTTCGGGCTCGGCGGTGATCGCCTGGATCATGCTGATCGCTTTTTCCATCGCGACCCCGTCGGCCGACGCGATCAACACCGTGCCGTCGTCCTCGATATCGATCTTGCAGCCGGTCTGCTCGACCAGTCCGCGGATGACCTTGCCGCCCGGGCCGATCACGTCGCGAATCTTGTCGGGCTTGATGTGCAGCGTGACGATTCGCGGCGCGTAGGTCGGAGACGTCCTTGCGCGGCGTCGGACAGCGCCTTCTCCATCACGCCGAGGATGAACAAGCGAGCGTCGCGCGCCTGATGGAGCGCCTGGCGCATGATGTCCTTGGAGACGCCGCCGACCTTGTTGTCCATCTGGATCGCGGTGACGCCGGCCTTGGTGCCGGCGACCTTGAAGTCCATGTCGCCGAGATGGTCCTCGTCGCCGAGGATGTCGGTGAGCACGCGGACCTTGTCGCCTTCCTTGACCAGGCCCATCGCGATGCCCGCGACCGCGGACTTGATCGGCACGCCCGCGTCCATCAACGCCAGGCTGCCGCCGCACACCGTCGCCATCGAGGAGCTGCCGTTGGACTCGAGCACGTCCGACACCACGCGAATCGTGTAGGGAAAGTCGTCTTCAGCGGGAAGCATCGGCGCGAGCGCGCGTTCGGCGAGCGCGCCGTGGCCGATTTCGCGCCGCGACGGAGCGCGCAGAAACTTCACCTCGCCGGTCGAGAATGGCGGGAAGTTGTAATGCAGCATGAACTTCTTGTAACGCTCGCCGAGCAGCGCGTCGATCTTCTGCTCGTCCGGAGGACGTGCCGAGCGTGACGGTCGCGAGCGCCTGGGTCTCGCCGCGGGTGAACACCGCCGAGCCATGGGTGCGCGGCAGGACCTGCACGTCGGCGCTTACATCGCGGATGTCGGTGGACTTGCGATCGTCGATTCGCTTGTCGTCGTCGAGGATCGCCATGCGCACCCGCGTGCGCACGAGGTGGTCGCAGGCCTCGATGATTTCCTTGGCGCGGTCGGGAAACTTCTCGCCGAGCGCGGTCACGACCTTGTCGCTGACCGCGTACAGCGCCGCGGCGCGCTCCTTCTTGCCCTTGGTGGCGAGAGCCTTCTCGATTCCGTCGCCGATGCTCTTTCGCACCGCCGCCAGCAGGGCAGCGTCGCGTTCCTTGACGGCGAATTCGCGCTTGGGCTTGCCCGCGCGGCGGCGCAGTTCATCCTGCATCGCGAAAATCGGCTGCATCGCCTCGTGCGCCGTGAACAGCGCTTCCAGGATCGCCTCTTCGTCAACGATCTGCGCGCCGCCCTCGAGCATCATGATCGACTCGGGGTTGGCCGCGACGACCAGCGAGAGGTCGCTGCCCTCGAGCTCCGTGTGGGTGGGATTGACGACGATTTTGCCGTCCACCCGGCCCATCCGGACCGACGCAACCGGGCCCTTGTGCGGGATGTCGGAGACTCAGCAGCGCAGCCGAGGCCGCGATCAGCGAGAGCATGTCGGGATCGTTGTCACGATCGGCGGAGAGCACGGTCACGATGATTTGGGTTTCGTGATCGTAGCCCTTGGGAAACAGCGGGCGCATCGATCGGTCGATCAAGCGCGAGGTCAGAGTCTCCTTTTCGGAGGCGCGACCTTCGCGCTTGAAGAAGCCGCCGGGAATTTTGCCGGCGGCGAACGTCTTCTCGACGTAGTCCACCGTGAGCGGCAGAAAGTCCATGTTGGGCCGCGCTTCATACTGCGAGACCACGGTCGCGAGCACCACGGTATCGCCGTAGGTCGCGAGCACACTGCCGTGCGCCTGGCGGGCCAGGCGGCCGGTTTCGAGCGAGAGCTTGCGCCCCGCAAAATCAATTTCGAGTTTTTCGTACATTAGTGATACCTGAGGGAGGATCTGAGGCCGAGCGACGATTGCGGTTTTTTCACTGCCCGCGAGGCGCCACAGAGGACGCGCCCTGGGACACTGCCGGGTGGCAGGCCAAGGCCCGCGCGCCCGAAAGTTGCGGGCGGCGCGGCAGAATATGTGCGGCCTATCTCCGGATGCCCAGCTTTTCGATCAGCCCTTTGTAGCGCGAAAAGTCGCGCGAATGCAGGTAATCAAGCAGCCGGCGACGCTTGCCGACCAGTCGCAACAGTCCACGGCGCGTGTGATGATCCTTCTTGTGCGCCGCGAGATGCTCGGTCAACTGGTCGATCCGGGCCGAGAGCAGCGCGACCTGAACTTCAGGCGAGCCGCTGTCATTGGTGGTTCGAGCGTTGGCTTGGATGACTTCCCGCTTACGGGCCGATGGAAGAGGCATTCGGAGTTCTTACTTTCCCTTTTTCCTTTATCTTTAGCCGATCAAAATAACAGACCCAGCCAGCAGAGTAAAGGCGGGGCTAAACAGGCGGCACAAGGCGATCGCGAATCCCCGAGCAGGTTTCGGACTTCCCAGCGGCAAATCGCAAAACGCCGAGGACGACCTTACTTGCGTTACGGGGCGGCGTCAGGCTATTGGCATCGCTATCGGAGAGTGTAGAAAGCGAAAATTCCGGCTAAAAGGGAAGTTTCGCCGGGCGGCAAGTCTTTAATCAAGGGAAGAAACGCAAGGAGAGGGCAATGACAAAGCGGTTATTTTGTTCGGTGGTGATTGCGGCAGCGCTGAGTCTCGCCGCTGGGCGACCGGGTGCAGCCCAGTCGATCGCTCCGGATGCGGTGTCCGAGCAGCGCAACTCTGAAATTTCTGGCACGTCGCTCGGGACGTCGGAGGACCTTTCCGGGGTGGAGCCCGCATCCAAAAAGGCGAAGCCGATTTGCAAGCCGTGCTTGTATTACAGCGGCGATATTGATCCCAGCAACCCGGACACCAACGCGCTTTCCAACGGGAACTCCAGTCTGGCTTCAATTTTAGCCCAGGTCTACTCGGCTTTTACGGTTCCCCCGGGACGGGCGTGGCATGTGAAAGGCGTGTTCATTAACACCCTTTCAAGTGTCGCCGTGCTGGATCCGGCCATGACTCAATGGAGCATCTGGAAGGGCGTCGGCAACGGCATACCAGGAGAGTTGCTCTTTTCCGGCGCGGCTAATGGCGCCATCGCTGCCACGGGTCGCAGCTTTGCGGGTTATACCGAATACACGGTCTCCCTGAAGTTCAAGCCCATCGTGCTCAGCCCCGGTACCTACTGGCTCAATGTAATGCCCCAGTGCGCAAATCCCAGCGACAGCGCCTGCTCATCGGCGGTATTTTACGAGTCCGACGTCGAGGACAGCTCGCCCGCCAATCATGTCGGACCCGCAAACGTGCTTGATGATTCGTTTTGGTACTCGGGCTCTTTTTCCTCTCGCTACGCGCCGACCTGGGGTGGGAGCGGGGCTTGCTCGGGCACTGGCTGCGATACGTTCTCGTTTGGATTGATAGGGACTAACTAACATACCGGCTGACCATAGCCCCTCCGGTCGCCTTGCGAGATCGGTCGCGATTAGACCGCTTCTTGTCGGCCGGAGGGCAGGCGCTGCGTCTGACGGCTACGCGATAGTGCGGAATCAGGCTTCAGGGTTGAAAATCCGCTCGACTATCGCCGTCACTCGCGAGGTCGCCCGCGCTACTGCGATCAGTTCTCCGCTTTCCGATACCACCTTGAAGAGCGGTCCGCCCGATGGAACCAGGGAGTCGAGCGCGCGTGAATCGCCGTTGCGCAACCGCTTCTCGGCGGCGGCATCGACGACAATCTCCGGGATACCGGCCAGCGCGTCGCCAAGCGAAATCAAGCGCGGCGCCGTCGCGCCGGAATCGAGCGCCGTGAGGATGTCGTCAAGCGCCGTCGCGTCGGTAATCGAGAACGCGCCGTTGCGCGTGCGGTGCAGCTCCTCGAGATGCGCGATCGTTCCCAATGCGACGCCGATATCGCGCGCCAGCGAGCGCGCGTAAGTGCCCGGCGAGCAAGTAGCGACGAATCGAATCGCGTCGGGCGCCTCGCATTTGAGATCGAGACACTTGATCTCGACGCCGCGTTTCTCGGGCGGCGCAACCTCTTCGCCACGGCGGGCAAGCCGGTAGAGCGGCACGCCGGCGCGTTTGATCGCGGAAAATACGGGAGGAACCTGCTCAATCGCGCCGGTGAACTGCGCGGCGACCTGCGCGAGTTTCTCAGCCGGGATGGCGGGCACCTCGGCGCGGCGAACGACGGCGCCGTCGCGATCGAGCGTGTCGGTCTCGACCCCCAGGCGGATGAGGCCGGCGTATTCCTTGTCGCCGCCGTCGATGAACGGCGCCAGCTTGGTCGCCTCGCCGATCATGATCGGCAGCAGGCCGGTCGCGAATGGATCGAGCGTGCCCAGATGTCCCACGCGGGCCGGCTTGACGCGCGATTTGACCCGGCGCACCACCTCCGCCGACGAGATCCCGGCGGGCTTATCTACCAGAACAATTGCATTCATCGGGAGATCCGTGAGCTTATCCGCTCACAACGAACTGAACAAATGGCAGGGGCAGTCACTCCCCCCCCGACCTTGAGAGCGAAAGGTCGTCCGCGACATTTCGCGCTTAAAGATTCCGCGTCGGACTATTCGAGACTTAGACCGGCGTGAATCGCAAAATTGCGGAGATCCCGGTCTCGCGTCACCAGCGCTACTTCGTGGTCAATGCATGACTGCGCGATGAGCGTATCGGCCAAGCGCGCCTTGAAACCTCGACGCAAAAGGCCGGCGCGAAGCTCGCCCGCCCGCTCCCAATAGCCGTCGAGGATTTGGAGCCGGGGAACGGCGCGAATGAGAGCCGCAATGTCGGCGCGAACTATAGGATCGCTGAGAAGTTCAGTCACTACGACCGGCGGAAACACGCCCTGTCGAAACCTCAGAGCGGCTTCGACGGCGGTCACATCCCTTCCGCGTTCGCCGGACAGGAAGGCTATGGTGGAGCTGGTGTCCAGAGCGATCACCGCCGATCCTCAACCGTCACCGCCGGTCTTGGCGCAACTCGCTCAAATCGACGGAGAACCTCACCTTGCCGCGCATCTTCAGGAGCCGGTCGTAGGCGTCGCTCGCAGCCAGCAACTCGAGACCCTTTCGAACGGTTTCGCTGACTCCGGCCCGCGCGGCCTTTTGGGCTTTGTCCAGCAGCTCGCTGCGAACGTGCACGGTAATCTTTCGCTCGGCCTTCATGCCATAATATCTACCAGCCTTCAATGCCATAATTAAATATGGCAATCCAGGCTGGAGACGAAAAATGCGCTCCCAGCCGGGGCGAATCGATGCTATCGCGATGAGGATCGCGCTCAGTCCTTGGGCGCGGATTGCTTCAGCAGCGCGTCGATGCGGGCGGCGCGCTCGAGTGCGGGGTCGAATTCGAAATCCAGCTCGGGCGTGTATCTAAGCCCGAGCGACTTGCCTATCTCGCGCCGGATGAAGCCGCTGGCGCTCCTGAAGCCGGCGACCGTGGCGGGCGCGCGCACGGAGCCCTCCAGATGGGAGAAATAGACGCGGCCGTGGCGCAAGTCGTCGTCCATCTTGACGCCGGTCAGCGTGACGCCGCGCAGGCGCGGGTCGCGGAGGTCGCGGACCAGCAGCCCGGACAGTTCTCTCAGGATCGCCTCGGCGACGCGCTCCGGTCTTCGACCTTCAGCCAATGTTCTTCCCCGCTATCGCGAGAGCCGCGCACCCGGCGTGGCGTCGCTCCAAGTAGTTTTTCTCGGTCTCAGTAGTTGATAATTTCGAGCTGCTCTTCGCCGAGCGGGACCAAGCCCAGCGAATCGATAAAGTTCACGACCTCGCGCAGCGCCCCGTCCACGAACGCGCGATCGCTGCCGACCTGCGCGATGCCCAACTCGGCGCGCTGCCACATGTCGTGGCTGTCGGACTCGGCGATCGAGACGTTGAACTTGTTGCGGACGCGAGCCTTGATCGCGCGCAGCACCTGCCGTTTGCCCTTGAGCGAATGATTCTCCGGCAGAAACAGGGTCAGCCGCATGACGCCGATGACCATGATGATACGCCCCCTCCCCCAACGCGCGAGATCCGCGCGCCCGGATCGACCGACGAACACGCAGGCTTAAGGCTGAAGCTGCTTTTCGACGGCGGCCTGGCCGCGCACGGTCTCGGGCTTGGGCGCGGCGAGCTTGCGCAGAATCGCTTCCATCTCGAAAGCTTCGATGATGTCGTCGGGCTTCACGTCGTTGAAATTTTCGAGCGCGATACCGCATTCGTAGCCCTGTGCGACTTCGCGCACGTCGTCCTTGAAGCGCTTGAGCGTGGCGAGCTTGCCTTCCCATACCGGGCGGCCGTCGCGGACCAGCGCGCGCGCGCGCTGCGCACGATCTTGCCGTCGACCACCATGCATCCGGCGACGGTGGCGCCGGGCACGCTGAAAATCTTGCGGACTTCGGCGCGGCCGAGCGCTTTTTCGCGGTAGGTCGGCGCGAGCAGTCCTTCCATCGCCTCGCGCATGTCGTTGATCGCTTCGTAGATGACGGTGTAGAGGCGAATCTCGACGCCTTCTTTCTCCGCGAGGCTGGCGGCCTTCGCTTCGGGACGGATATTGAAGCCGATGATGACGGCTTTGGAAGCCGACGCGAGCGTAACGTCGGTTTCCGAAATCGCGCCCGCCGAGCCGTGGATTACCTCGAGCTTGACTTCCTCGGTGGAAAGTCGCGAGAGCGCGTCGGCGAGCGCCTCGACCGAGCCCTGCACGTCGCCCTTGAGAATGACTTTGAGTTCCTTGACCTCGCCCGCCGCCAGACGCTGGCTCAAGTCTTCGAGCGAGATGCGGCTGGTCTTGGCGAGTTCGCCTTCGCGCTGCTTGGAGCGGCGATACTCGGCGACCTGGCGCGCCTTCGATTCCTCGACCACCGCAGTGAACACGGTGCCGGGCTCGGGGACGCTGGAGAGGCCGAAAATCTCGACCGGAGTGGACGGACCTGCCTCGGTAAGACGCTGGCCGAGATGATCCTGCATCGCGCGCACGCGGCCGTACGAGATGCCGCTGACGAAAGGATCGCCCTGATGCAGCGTGCCTTCCTGGATGAGCACGGTGGCGACCGGGCCGCGGCCGCGGTCGAGCTGCGACTCGATGATCGTGCCCCGCGCGGCGCGGGCCGGATTGGCCTTGAGCTCCATCACGTCGGCCTGCAGCAGGATCATCTCGAGCAGCTTGTCGATTCCCTCACCGGTGCGAGCCGAGACCGGCACGATGATGGTGTCGCCGCCGTAGTCTTCGGGCACCAGCCCGACCTGGGTCAGGCGCTGCTTGACGTTGTCGATATTGGCGTCGGGCAGATCGATCTTGTTGATCGCGACGATGATGGGGACATTGGCGGCGCGAGCGTGATTGATGGCCTCCTGCGTCTGCGGCATCACGCCTTCGTTGGCGGCGACCACCAGCACGACGATGTCGGTGACCTTGGCGCCGCGCGCGCGCATCGCAGTGAACGCCTCATGGCCGGGAGTATCGACGAAGGCGATCTTCCGTCCATTGGCCTCGACGGTGTAGGCGCCGATGTGCTGGGTAATTCCGCCGAACTCGCGCGCGGTCACGTTGGTGTGGCGAATCGCGTCGAGCAGCGAGGTCTTGCCGTGATCGACGTGGCCCATCACGGTGACGACCGGCGGGCGCTGGACGCTTTCGCCCACCGCGGCTTCCTCGGGCGCCTCTTCGATGGCGGATTCCGCGTCGAAGGAAACGTTCTCGACGCTGTAGCCGAACTCGCCGGCCAGCAACGTGGCGGTGTCCACGTCGAGCACCTGGTTCAGCGTCGCCATCTGGCCGAGTTCCATCAACTTCTTGATCAGGTCGCCGGCCTTGACGCCCATCGAGCGGCCGAGATCGCCGACGGTTACGCCCTCGGTGATTCGGACCACGCGTTTGGAGGCCTTGGGCGTGGTGATCTCGGTTTTTCGCTGTTCCTTGCCGGGCAGGGCGCGGCGCTTTTTCGGCACCCGAAGCCCGCGCATCTCGCGCTCGGCGGCGAGATCGGTGCTGCCCTTCTTAACGACTTTCTTTTTCTTTATTCCGCGTCCGCCACCGGGCTTGGCCACTTGATCGGGCGGAAGCTGCGGCATCGCCTCCGCCGGTTGCTGCTGCTGTTGCGGAGCGAAGCGTCCTGTCAGTCCCGGCCGCGCACTCGGCGCGCCCGCTGCCGTACGCGAACCGGGGGAGGCGGGGCGCGGCGGCGGGGCCTTGGGTCTGAGATCGATCTTGCCCAGGACCCGGGGTCCCTTCTGCCCGTCGTCGAGCGTCGGGCCGGTCTGAGCGCCGCGCGTCAGATTGATCGAACCGCGCTCTGCCGATTCCGCCGGGCGCACACGATCGGTGCGATAACCGAAGCGCGACGAGGGCGCCGCCGGCGGTGCTTCGGGCGCGGCGGGCGCCGCCTCGACAACGAAGGGCGGATGCTCGGGTGCGGGGACAATCTCAGGTTCAGGCTCAGGTTCCATTTTTTCAATATGAACGGCCGCCTCGGGCGGATGCGCTTCGTAGTCGGCCTCGCCAATCTCCTCGATTTCGGGCTCCGGCCTGACGACGATCGGCTCGGGCGCGCGATGCGGCTCGGCGACCGGAGGCTGCGCATGATGCCCCGAGTCAAACGTGACCGGCGCCTCGGTCTCTGCGGCGTGTGAATCGGCGAGAAACGGCGCCTCGAACGAGTCGCCGCCGGTCTCTTCGACTTCGAAATGGAAAGGCGTATCGGGGCCACCGGCGGACTGGCCGGGCTCGGCGTGACGCCGGCGCATCACGGTGGCATTGAGGCGCTTTTCGAGAATTTTTCCGCTGCTCGTCTCGAGCACGGTTTCGCGGCGCAGGATCGACGCGCGATGCGCCTGCTCGTCGAGATCGGCCTTGAGCCGGTCCGCCTCTTCGGGCGAGAGAAGACTGGACTCGGACTGCGTATGCCCGAGCTTCAGGCGGGCGCATCCGGCGAGCAAATTCTCGACCGGAAATCCCCATTCAGTAGCAAGAGTTTTGATCCGCTTTCGCGCCATCCTACTTATACTATTCGACCTTTGAGTTTCTATCCAGTCGGAGTTTAATTGCCGCCGCTATCTGGAGCCGCTCGGGACGATCTATTTTCCGCCGGAGCGAGCGAAATTCCTTAACTTTCGAGTTGACGAATCGCTCGGCGCATTCGTGCGTCGGATGCAACCAAGCGCCGCGCCCTGCCCGTCGCGCTTCGACATCTACTTCAATATAACCATTGACGACCGCGATTCGCACCATCGCAGCCTTCGCATCCCGCTTCATACATCCGACGCAAGTACGCTCGGGCGATTTAGCCAGTTACTTTTCTCCCGCATCTTCAGTGGCGGCCGGCGCGGGTTCCACCGCGATCGTTTCGGAGGCCGCCTCCGCACCTTCCGCTTCCGTGGCTGCCGCAGCAGCTTCCGCCGCAGCTGTCTCGGCCGCCTCGGCCGCAGCCGCGGCCTTCGCTTCGGCCGCGATCTTCTTGTTGGCGACGTGCTCGCGCGCCGCGTTGATTATCTGGGTCGCGCGCTCGGCGCTGATTCCCTCGACGTCGAACGCCGTCTCGTCGGCCTCCGCCAGTTGCTCGGCCGAGCGGAATCCCCACTGGTAGAGCAGTTCCGCGTTGATGTCGCCGATGCCCGGGATTGCGTTGAGCGAGGCGCGCGCCGAGCGAGCCTCTTCTTCGGCCTCCATCTCGCTGCGCACGTCGAGCTTCCATCCAGTGAGGCGATGCGCCAACCGCACGTTCTGTCCGCGCTTGCCAATCGCCAGCGACAGTTGATCGTCGGGCACGATCACTTCCATCGCGTGCTCGTCCTCGTCGATGATCACCTTGGAGACCTTGGCCGGCGCCAGCGCGCGGCACACCAGCTCGGCCTGGTCGTCAGTCCATGGCACGATGTCGATTTTTTCGCCGCGCAGCTCCTGCACGACGGATTGCACGCGGGTGCCCTTCATCCCGACGCACGCGCCGACCGGATCGACGTCCGAATCCTTGGAATAGACCGCCACCTTGGCGCGGCCGCCGGGCTCGCGCGCACTCTGGCGAATCTCGACGATGCCCTCGTAAATTTCCGGCACCTCCTGCTCGAACAGCTTCATCAGGAAGTCGTTCGAGGTGCGCGAGAGCACGATCGAAAGTCCCTTCTCCGACAGATCGACGTCGAAAATCAGCGCGCGGATGCGATCGCCCTGGCGATAGCGCTCGTGGGGGATCTGCTCCTTCTCGGGCAGGATCGCCTCGGTGCGGCCGAGATTGACGATCATGTTCTTGCGCTCGAAGCGCTGCACGATTCCCGACACGACTTCCTGCTTGCGATCCTTGAACTCGTTGAAAATCTGCTTGCGCTCGGCGTCGCGAATATGCTGGATGAGATTTTGCTTGGCCGCCTGCGCCGCGATGCGGCCCATCGTGGCGGTGTCGAGCTTGATCAAAATTTCGTCGCCGACTTCCGCCTCGGGATCGTACTTCGCGCGCGCCTCCGCCACGTCGGCTTCGGCCGCGGCGTTGGCCACTTTTTCGACGACCGTCTTGATCTCGAACAGCTCGATTTCGCCGAGTTCGGGGTTGAACCGCGACTCGATATTGCGGTCGGGGCCGAACGTGCGGCGCGCCGCCGAATGCATCATCTCCTCGACCGCGTTGATCACGATCGTTTTGTCGATGCCTTTTTCCTTGGAGACCTGCTCGATTACCCGGTTCAGATCGACCTGCATACCGCCTCCCCGGGGCGCGGACAGAACTGCGCGCCAGTTATTTTTGTTGCTCCGCCGAAACGGGAGCCCGTGCGTCTATTTGTCAATTGCATCTACTTGTCAAAATCATATTCGTAATTCGCGCCCGACATCTCGTCGAAACCAATCGTCTGCCGCTTGCGGCTCGTCTCATCGTCAAGCTCGATGCCAGTTTGACCGACCGACATCAGTCTGCCCACGAACGACTTCTGCCCGTCGCGCGCGCGATGCGTTCGTACCTTCACCCGCTCGCCCTTGACCGCCTCGAAATGCTCCAGCTTGCGCAGCGGGCGGTTGATTCCCGGCGACGCGACCTCCAGCGTGTAGCGGCCCTCGACCGGGTCGTACACGTCGAGCAAATCGCCCAGCGTCGGGCTCAACTTCTCCAGATCGCTCAGGGCAATTCCGCCGCCCGGCTTGTCGACCAGCAACCGCAGCAGCGAATTTCGCGTGCCCTTGCGAAAATCCACCGAAACCAGTTCGTAACCCTGGCGTTCGATGTGCGGCTCGAGCAGCTCGACCACCTTTTCCGCGGTCGGATGAAGCCTCAGGGCCGCCATCTGCTCTCACCTCTCGCTCGCTACGGCCGTCGGAGTCGGCTTTATGTGACGAAACCGAAAATCCTTTTTGCGACACCAACAAAAAAGTGGGCACGCGCCCACTTCACGTGAACAGGATACCACTGCAGCCCGCCTGTCAGCAAGGCACAGGCTTTTCGCGAAGCCCGCATCCCGCGACAGTGCCGATCTCCTTAACATGGGGTGCAGGCCACAGGGGTCACCCCCTGCCGCGCGCGACAACGGAGCGCGGCCTTAATATTGGGTGCAGGGGTCACCCCTGCTATCCTCCTCTCGATGCCCGAGTTGACCGGCCCCAACTCACCCGCCCTGGGATTCCTGCTCGCGCTGGCGATCGGATTCCTGGTCGGCCGTACGCGAGAACCCGGACCCGACGGTGCGCCGCGTCCTGGGATGCGCGATTTCCTGATAATCGCGCTGCTCGGCGCGGTCGCGGGCCATGTCGGCAACCCGGCGATCGCGATCGCATTGTTCGCCGGCACGATCGGCGCCATCCTCGTGATGCGCGCGCAGCATCCGGAGCGCAGCGGAATCACCACCGAGCTCGCCGCAGTCGCGACCTTCGCCCTGGCTGACCTGTGCCTTACGCCGGACCGTCAGTTCGGCGCCGGGCTCGGAATCGTGCTCGCGGCGGTTCTGGCGGAGCGCGACCAGTTGCGCCACTTTGTGCGCGACGCGATCTCCGACCGCGAATACATCGATACGCTGAGTTTTCTCGGCCTGATTTTCATCATCTACCCGCTGCTGCCGGCCGGCAGCTACGGACCATTCGGATTTTTCGAGCCGCGCAAAATCTGGCTGTTCGTAATCCTCGTATCCGGCGTCTCATATGTAGGCTATTTCCTGACCAAGTTTACCGGCAGCGAGCGCGGCGAATTACTCACTGCGATAGTCGGTGCCATCGCCTCGACGACCGCCTATACCGCCGGGATCTCGCGCGCAGTCGCCGACGCGCCGGAGTCTGCCGTGCCGGCGGCCCGCTACTCGCTGATAGCCAATTCGATACTATTCCCGCGGATGCTGCTGCTCGTCGCGGTGGTCAGCCCGGCGCTCGCGATCGCGGCGATCCCCGCTTTCGCTGCGATGATGCTCGCGGGTTTCGCCGCCGCCCTGATACTGGCCCCTGCGCCATTGAAAAAAGGCAGCACGGTCGCGGATTCCACCTTCCGCAACCCGTTTTCGATCCGCCCCGCGCTCGAGTTCGGCGTGGGATTCACCGTCGTGCTGCTGGTTACCCGCGTCGCCAAACAGTACGCGGGATACAGCGGCCAGATGGTGGTTTCGGCTATCAGCGGACTGGTGGACGTCGACGCGATCTCGCTGACACTGGCGTCCTTCGTTCAGGCAGGCACCAGCGCGGCGCGCGACGCGGTGATCGGTCTCACGCTGGCGGCCGGAGTCAACGCGATCTTCAAGTCGGCCGTCGCCGAGACCAGCCATCAGCCGGCCTTCTATCTGCGCCTGATGGCGGGGTTCGCGATCATGTTCGCCGTCGGTGCGGCGGCAATAGTCATTATCGATCCCGCCCGCGTCACCGAACTAGTAAGTCATCTGCAGATGAACTGACTATACGGCAACGTCCAGCCCCTGCTCAGTCATCATCGCGCAGCTTGGCGAGCACCGACAGATCCTTGAGCATCGTCGGGCCGCGCCAGCGCGCCGACCTCTTTAAGGACGTGCGCACGCAATCGTTTTCCAACCGCGGTTCCCATCGTATTCTCCCCGCTGGCAGGAGAAACTGTGCTGCCGCAAACGATCGGGCCGCCGGAGCAGGTAATCAAACCCTTTGCTGAGAGGCCTTTTCAAACCGCGGCGCCGCCCTCCAGCCGGAATCCGATCCGCACTTCCACCTGAAAAGTCGGATCGCCCGCCTTGTTCACCGAGCCGCGAATATGATTGACCTCGAACCAGTCGATATTCCGTATAGTCTTGCGGGCCTTGATTATTGCGTTGCGCACGGCCTGCTGGATGCTCTCCTCCGACACCCCGACAACCTCGATTATCTTGTACGTCTTATCCGGCATCAGACTCTCCTTTGTGTGATGCGCATCGCCCATGCGCGACGCGCCGGCCTTTTGACTTTCTTGCTGCTCTACACCGAATATCTGCCGGCAGGCAAACACGGCGCCATGCGCACATTTTCGCGCTGCTCGGAGCCACTGTCCAAGGAAGCAGTGAAAAATGAAACCCACGGCGGGTTTGCAGGGGTGACCCCTGCACCCGGTATTAGCGCCGCGCTCCGTTGCCGCGCGCGGCCACTGCCGCGGGTGCGCGGTGTTTTCCTTTCTTGATACCGGCCTCCCGTGCCAACGGGTCTTAATACTGGCCAGCCGTGCCAACGGCCAGGGGTGACACCTGCACCTTAGCATTAAGAAAAGATGCGGACGGAGTTTACCCTGAGTACTCGAGGGGCGCTGTTAGAACGGGTTTAGGAGAAAGGGCGGCCGTCTTGTAACCCTCGCTATTCCTCATCATCGCGCAGCTTGGCGAGCACCGACAAATCCTCGAGCGTCGTCGTATCGCCAAGCGTCTCATCGCCCGACGCGATTTGCCGCAGCAGGCGCCGCATGATCTTGCCGCTGCGCGTCTTCGGCAGCGCCTCGGTGAAGCGGACGTCATCGGGCCGCGCCAGCGCGCCGATCTCCTTGACGACGTGCGCGCGCAATTCGTCGCGCAACCTGCCATCGCCCTTGCGCCCGCCCTCGAGCGTGACGAATGCGACCACGGCCTGTCCCTTCATCTCGTCGGGGCGCCCGACGCACGCGGCCTCCGCAACCGCCGCATGCGAGACCAGCGCGCTTTCGATCTCCATCGTGCCGAGCCGATGGCCCGACACGTTTATCACGTCGTCCACGCGGCCCATGATCCACAGGTAGCCGTCCTGATCGCGCCGGGCGCCGTCGCCGGTGAAATAGGCGCCGTCGATCTGGACAAAGTAATTGTTCTTGTAGCGCTCGGGGTCGCGGTAGATCGTTCGCAGCATCCCGGGCCACGGCTTGCGCACGATCAGCAGGCCGCCCTGGTTGGCGCCGACGCTCTTGCCCTCGCGCGTAACGACGTCGGCCGCGATGCCGGGTAGTGGAAACGTCGCGGAGCCGGGCTTGGTGGCGATCGCGCCGGGCATCGGGCTTATCATGATCCCGCCGGTCTCGGTCTGCCACCACGTATCGACGATTGGGCATCGCTCGCCGCCGATAACTTTGCGGTACCACATCCAGGCTTCGGGATTGATCGGCTCGCCGACCGAGCCGAGCAACCTCAGGCTGGACAGGTCATGCTTTTTCACCCACGCGTCGCCCCATTTGATGAAGGTCCGTATCGCAGTGGGCGCGGTGTAGAAGATGCTGACGTGGTACTTCGCGATTATCTGCCAGAAGCGATCGTTGTCGGGAAAGTTCGGCGCGCCTTCGTACATCACCACCGTCGCGCCCGCCGCCAGCGGCCCGTACACGGTGTAGCTGTGGCCGGTAACCCATCCGATATCGGCAGTGCACCAGTAGATGTCGTCCTCCTTCAAGTCGAACACCCACTTCATCGTCATCAGGACGTGGGTCAGGTAGCCGCCGGTCGTATGCACGACGCCCTTGGGTTTGCCGGTGGTGCCGCTGGTGTAAAGCGTGTAGAGCGGATGCTCGGCGTCGAGCGCGGCGGCCTCGCATCGCGGGCTTTGCGCGGGAACCAGCTCGTCCCACCACAGGTCGCGCCCTTTGCGCATCTCGACCTTGTTGCCGACCCGCTTGAGCACGACGACTTTCCGGATCGATGGACACTTTTTCAGCGCCTCATCGACATTATTCTTGAGCTCGACGATTTGCCCGCGGCGCCATCCGCCGTCCGCGGTGATACAGACCTTTGCTTCCGCGTCGTTGATCCGATCGGCCAGCGCTTCGGACGAGAAGCCGGCGAAGACCACCGAATGAATCGCGCCGATTCGCGCGCACGCCAGCATCGCGATCGCCGCCTCCGGCACCAGCGGCATGTAGATCGCGACGCGGTCGCCGTCCTTGACGCCGATGCTCTTCAGCGCATTGGCGCACCTGCCCACTTCGTCGGCGAGCATCTGGTAGGTCAGCACCCGCGAGTCGCCCGGCTCGCCCTCCCAAATCAGCGCGGCTTTGTTGCGGCGCGGGCCGTCGAGATGGCGATCGAGGCAATTGTAGGCGGCGTTGATCGTGCCGCCGACGAACCACTTCGCATGCGGGAAATTCCACTCCAGCGTTTTGTCAAACGGCTGGAACCAATCAAGGTTGCGCGCGCATTCGGCCCAGAATGCCTCCGGGTCGGCGTCTGCGCGCTTGCACAGAGCCTGGTGCTCGTCGAAGCTTTTGACCCACGCGCGCGCACTGAACTCGGCGGGGGGAGAAAACTTGCGCGATTCGGTCAGCGTCGAATCGATATGAGTCGCTTCGGTCGGAGGCATCGCACGAGCACCTGTCGATTAAGCTTGGATGTCACACGCGACCGCGAGCTTCGCGCGTTTTCAAGCTTAAGTACAGGGTCGCGGCGTCGCCATTCTCGCGCCGGTTCGAATTGATTCCGCGCAGCCGCTCGAGCAGTTCATTTTCGATGCTCGCCGAGTGCTCAGCCGCGAGTTCGACCGCACGCGCCGCCCATCTGAGCACGACGCGCCCCTCCAGGCCTCCGAAATCATCGAAGAACCACGCGCAGCTGGTGAGCGCCGCCTGCCCCGCGCGAACCATCTCGAACATCCGCAGCAGCGTTTCGCGATTGCCTTCGTCGGCGACGCCGAAGCGCTTGAAGAACTCTTCGTGGACTGCGGGATTCGGATCGATCAACAAACGGATTGCGTCGCGCAGGATCGCGCCGGGCTCTTTCACAATCGCCGGGGCGAAGCGGTCGTAAGTCGCCTCGGCATGGTTTTTCACGAAATCCATCGCGGCGCGAAGCGGCCCGCGCCATTCCTGCGAGGTGTTCGGATCGTGGCGGCATCCGCAGTTCGAGCGCCACCTTTCGACGCCATGCGGACAGCTCCATGAACTGGCGGACGCAATCTCGAACGATCCCGCCGCAGGATGCGCCGCCAGGTAGTCCGCGCAATTGGTAAGAACCACGTCGTCGCGGCGCTCCAGCGCCATCAGGGCGCGCGCCAACTCGGCGGCGCCGTGTTTATTATGATGCCCAAACGTTTCGCCGTCGGTGGCTAACATCAGCGCGGCGCCGGGCTCCAGCTTGAGCGCGGTGTCGGCAATACAGTCCGCCAGCCGGGCGCCGTCGGCCAATCCGTTGCCGAAAGAGACGCTCGTGGATAATTCACGGTCGAAGCGGAACACTGCCAGGCTCAAATCGCCCCTGCGCCATTGGAACGGCCCAGCGTTGCGCGACTCGGCGCCGAGGCCGCGGAACTTTCCTTGATCCGACGCGAGCATGACCAACCGGATCCCGGCCGCCGCGATCGACGCAAGCGTGTCGTCATCGGCGGCGCACTCGGGGATCCACATCCCGGCGGGCTTGCGGCCGAATCGGAAAACGAAATCGTCGATACCCCATGCGATCTGCAGTTCGCGATCGCGCGCCGGCAACAGCGGCAAAATCGAATGACTGTACGACTGCGCGATTGCGTTGCCATGGCCGCCGTGCGCATCGGCATACATCGCGTCGCCGCGGATCATCGCGCGATAGGCGGCCTTGCCGTGCGTCTGCAGCCATCCTGCCAGCGTCGGCCCGACATCGAAGCTCAGCGACTCGTAATTATTGCGAACGTGAACGACCGGTCCTAGCATCGTGTGGGCATGAGCGTTGGCCGTGTAACATTCGCTCAAGATTCGCTCGTTCCAGTTCGGAAACGGGGCGGCGCCATGCTCAGGACCGATCAAACCCGTCCACGGGCTCTCGCGCGGCGGCTGATAAAAATGGCCGTGGACTATGATGTACCTGGGTTCCCCCATCTAAAGACTATGTTGCGCCTCCAAGCCGCCCTGCGAAAGCCCATCTAGCCGCTAGAGTAGAACTTATCCGTCTTTTTTGGCGGAATCTGCCTAGCTTATCAAGCGAAAGAGCGAACTTGAGCGCTGACTATCCACAATCCTTGAACAATTCCATCCACAGGCAGGGGAGAGCTCCTGCACCCTTCCCTTTGCTCTCCTGACCGGGGTGCTGCTTACGCGCAGGCGGCGCGGAAGCTGCCGCGAATCGCGGGCTCGCCCTTTTGATTGAGTACGATCAAGTCGCCCTCGATCTGCTTCTCGCCGTCCTTCTCGAGCTTGTTGGTGACCTTGCCGGTGCAGGTGACGGTGTCGCCGGGCCATACGCGCGTGGCGAAGCGCACCTGGAAGCGGCGCACATTGCCGACGCCGACGTAATCAGTGACGGCCTTCGAGAACAGGCCCGCGGTGAACATCCCCTGGGCGAAGACGGTCGGGATTCCGGCCGCCTCGACGAAGCTCTGATCGTAATGCAGTGGGACGAAGTCGCCCGATGCGCCCGCATAGCGGACGAAATCTGGACGGGTCACGCCTCTGATCTCGATCTTTGGAATCTCGTCGCCGACTTTGATCGAATCGAATTTGAGTTTTGCCATTTTTTTTCTTCCGGTTGAATCGTTTCGCGCCGGCGGCCCGATTACGCTTTGACCGCTTGTCCGGTCTCGATCAGCGTTGAGCGCGCAATGGCGACTTTCTCGCCCTTCTGGTTGGTGTACTCGGTTTCCGTGATCAGCAATGTCATCTTGCCGCCGCGACCGCCTTCCTTCTCGAGCACGTCGGCGACTTTGGTCACGCCGGTCAGCGTATCGCCGACAAAGATCGGCTTGAAGAATTCGAACTCCTGCTCGCCGTGCAGGATACGGCGCAAGTCGAAGCCGCCGAAGCCGGGGCTGGAGGTCTCGTCGGTCCAAAATGAACTGGTCTGGAGAAACGTGACCGGTACGGGGATTCCGCCCATTTCCTTCTTCGCCAATTCCGGGTCGAAGTAGAGCGGATTGGGGTCTTTGATTGCGCGGGCGAACTCGCGAACCTTGCTCCAATCGACCTGCATCTTGAATGGTTTGCCGGTTTTCCCGACGGCGCTCTTGTCAGCCATATGAATCAACCTCTCTCGGTAGGGTCGAGGGAATTATTTACTGTTGCTCGATTGGTTTGTCCACTTACTCGGAGATGCGCATGCCTTCGCCGCCGTCGATAATCAGCAGCGCGCCGGTAACATAGCTCGACGCCTCCGACGCAAGGAAGATGCACGGATAGGCGATTTCCTCGACCCGGCCGAAGCGCTGCAGCGCGCGCGATCGCGCAACCATCTCCTTGACCTTTGGATTTGGCCATACGCGCGGCGCCGCGCCTTCGGTGTCGATCGGGCCGGGCGCAATGCAGTTAACGCGGATGCCCATCGAGCCCCATTCGCTGGCGTGAGAAACAGTCAGGTTGATGACGCCCGCTTTTGACGCGCCGTACGGAAGCATAAAGGGCGAACCATGCACGCCCGCGGTCGAAGAGATATTGACGATCGAGCCGGGGCTCTTCTGCTCGATGAATTGGCGGGCCGCCGCCTTGGAGCAGAAGAACACGCCGTCGAGATTGATTCCGACCACCGCGCGCCATCCGTTGGGCGAGAGATTCAGCGACGGCGTCGCGATGCTGGCGCCGTGATTGTTAATCAGCACGTCGAGACGGCCGAACTGCTTGACCGCCTCCGCCACCATCTTGTCGCATTGCTCGGCGTCGCGGACGTCGACCTGGGTCATCTCGCATTTACCGCCTGCCTTGCGAATTTCGTCGCGCACGCGCTCGAGGTTTTCGAGCTTGCGGCTGGCGATCAGCACCGGCGCACCGCGCAGCGCGAACTCCTTGGCGATCGACTCGCCGATTCCGGTCCCGCCGCCGGTCACGATCGTAACCTTGCCTTCGACACTGAATGGATTGTTCAAAATGAAAATTTCCTCCCGGAGGTTTCGCTGAGATTTATCGCATTGTTGAGACGCGATGGCGAGAGGCGCAGCCCCGAGGGGGGCAGGCGGAGAGACGGGGAATGTGTCACCCCGAGCGCAGCGGAAGTGGCGCGGGACGCGGCAGCTTAACTGGGGACGAGGCAAGACTCAGGTGGAGAGCTGATGGACAAGCTCGATCAGCGATGGGTCCAGCGGGCGGCGCCGATTGACCACGTCGCCTAGCGGAACGCAAACGATCGCGCCCCGCTCCTCGGCAATCAGTGAAGGCGCGGCACCGTCGAGGATGGCCTTGACGGCGCCGGCTCCCATCCGGCTCGCCAGCATCCGGTCCCTGGCCGTGGGCGCTCCGCCGCGCTGGACGTGGCCGATCACAACCACGCGCGCCTGCATGTGCAGTCTGGCGGTAAGGGCCTCGGCGATCGGGATGACGCCTCCGGTGCGCGGTCCCTCCGAGACCACGACGATGGTCGCGCGTTTGCCGCGGCGATGGCTGTCTTCGACCCGATCGCAGATTTCGTCGAGAGTGAACGGAATCTCGGGGACGACGACCGCCTCGGCGCCGCCACCGAGAGCGACCGCCATTGCGATAAATCCCGAGTCCCGGCCCATCACCTCGACACAAAAGACGCGTTCGTAGGCGAATGCGGTGTCCCGGATGCGGTCGATCGCATCAAGCGCGGTGTTAACCGCGGTGTCGAACCCGATTGAGTAGTCGGTGCCGGGGATGTCGTTGTCGATCGAGGCCGGGATGACGAAGACCGGAATGCCCGTCTCGCCGCCGAAGATTGTCGCGCCGATCATCGAGCCCTCGCCACCGACGACGATGAGCGCCTCGATTTGGTGACGTTTCAAGTTGCGGGCT
The DNA here is from genome assembly GCA_963743865.1 of uncultured delta proteobacterium. Classification (GTDB taxonomy): domain Bacteria; phylum Desulfobacterota; class Binatia; order Binatales; family Binataceae; genus Binatus. The sequence continues at coordinate 768,807 of CAVURG010000006.1, read as the reverse complement.
GCCAGCCCTCGGGCAGCGGGGGTGCGGAACTCGACCGAGCGCGAGGTCTCCAGGAAAGTCCCGCCGCGCTGGATCATGTTGGCGACGGAACGAGTGCCAAGCGGCTCGGCCAGGTCGCGGATGAGGCCCTCATAGCCGCGCCTGAAACCGATCACCTCTATTCCGGCGACCGCCGAAGTGCGGACCACGGCGCGAATGGCGGCGTTCATGCCGGGAGCGTCGCCGCCGGCGGTGAGAATTGCGATTCGGCGCTGACGCGAGCCGGTCAGGTCGGAAGATTCGTTGTTGCCGTTGTCCATGGGAATGGGGAGCGACGCGCGTCACTCCACTATCGAATCTACCGAGCGGGACGAGCAGAACCAACCTCAGGCGGGTAGTGTCTAATTCGACCGGATGATCCGCCACGCATGAATCGTGATGAGGACAATGATTACAACCGATGCAAGCGCGATGAGCGGATCGGCAATCGGAAAGCCCAGATAAACCAGTATGGCGCTCAGCACCACGGCAAGGCTCACGAACGCATCGATCAGGGCGTGGTCGCCGTCCGCCATCAAGGCTGCGTTGTTTATCGCGCGTCCCGTCCGGGTGCGGATTTGAGCGGCTGTCCAGTTGCCGATTGCTCCGACCACGCCACCCGCGGCCAGCACGAGCAAGCGGTCTGGGGGGCGGCCGCCTGCGACGCGCCTGATGGCCTCAATTCCCGCGGCTACCGCACTTACGAGGATTGCACCAAGAACAAATAGTTCCGCGTTGCGCGATGCGCGCCGGGAGGGTCGAACAAACGATATTGCGAGCGGTATGGCCGTCAGCGCGTCGCCCGTGTTGTGAATTAAGTCGGTTAGCAGGGCAACGCTGCCGGTCAGAACAAAAATGACGGCTTGGACGGCGCTGGTTGTCGCAAGAACGGTCAACGAGAGCAGGACGGCTCGCAACCCTACTCTCCTATCTGTGTCGTTAGACTGACACTCCTTCGGTTGGTTCTGCGGCATTGTTCAAGTCTTCAATCGACGATCGCCGAACCGTCGCGTCAGCGGCCATCGCGGGCGCCGGCGCGAGCGGTGCTGGTCAGGGCAGCCGCGAGGCTTGCATGCGTTCGAGCGCAGCCCTGGCCTCTTCCGTGGCGTCGCTGACAACGGCGCTGTTGTTGTCTGCCGCCTTTCTGTAGTGGTTGATGGCGGCGACTTTGTTGCCAAGCGCCTCGTAGGTGCGCGCCACGTTGACCTCGGCCCTGGCGTCAGTGCCGCAGGCCGAGAGCGCATCCTGGTAATATCCGAGCGCCTTGGAGAAGTCGCCGGCGGCAAAGCGGTCGCCGCCGCGCTGGCTCGCAGCCGTCTCCACGCCTTTGTCGCATCCGCCCGGAGAAGACGCCGCGGCGCCGGGTGCGTAGCCCTGACTCTGATTCGCCTTGAGGGCTTCGATCTCCTGTTGCTGATGCTCGAGCTGCTCCTGTTGCTGTTCAACCAACAGCTTGGTGGCGGCGATCTCATCGCCCATGCATCCCGCACCGACGAGAGCGAAGACGGCGAGCACGAGCGCGAGCAGGATTCGCGTTGCCGGGTTTGTCACGGATATGAAGATCATGTTGGTGCTGGATTTATGTCGCATCGCCACCAATACTGGCGAATAGCCGCGCCGTGTCAATGCCGAAGTGCGAAGCGTCCGCAACCGCAACACAGACAGGGAGAAGCGACGGTGGTTCGACATAAGAAAATCATGGTGAGAATATCGATGGTGCTGGCTTTGGCCGCGCTGTCGATCGCTACGACACGCGCGGCAATAGCCGCGGCCCACGAGCCTGCGGTGAGTGCCGAGCAGGCGCTCAAGCTGCTGCTCGAGGGCAATCAGCGTTTCGTCGCCGGCAAGCTGGAGCATCCCAATCAGACGCCGGCGCGGCGCGCCGAACTGGCCAAGGGACAGCAGCCGTTCGCCGCGGTGCTGGCATGCTCGGATTCGCGGACGCCGCCCGAGATAATTTTCGACCGCGGACTTGGCGATATATTCACCGCGCGAGTGGCGGGCAACAGCGCCGACCAGGTGGTAGTCGAAAGCCTCGACTACTCGGTCAAGCATCTCGGCGTGCGGGTGGTGATGGTGTTGGGGCATCGCCGATGCGGCGCGGTGACCGCCGCAGTCGAGAGTTATGACAACGAAAACGTCGGCCCGATGCTCAAAGAGCTGTACCCGGCGGTGCGCGCAACCCGCGGCATGCCGGGCGATCCGGTCGAAAATGCGGTGCGCGAGAATGTGAAGCTGGTGATGAAAAACCTTGCCGCTTCGCAGGCGCTGTCGGCGATGGTCAAATCGGGCGAGCTCAAGATTGTCGGCGGCATTTACGATCTCGACACTGGCGCGATCGAGATGCTGAAGGACTAGCCTGAAGGGCTTCGCGGCGCGGCTAATGGGGCGGCTGCGTCACGACCACGCCTGCGAGCGATGACGCGGAATGGCCGTCCGCCGTGGTCGCAGTAACAGTGACCACGTAACTGCCGGGCTTGGTGTAGGTGTGGAACATCGCGGTCGGCGGCAGCGTCGAGACCTGTCCGTCGCCGAAATTCCATACGAAGGATTGCAGCGGCGCGCCTTGCTGGTCGGCACTCGACAGCATGAAGCCGACGGTCAGCGGCGCCGGCCCATATCCGGGCACCGGTAAAAGCTGAATCTGCGGAATCGCAGGCAGCATCATGGGCGAGGGCGTCGCCGTCGGGCCCTGCGCCAACGCGGAAGAACTGAATCCGGCGAGAACCAGCAATGCGACGGCGAACGCCGCGATTAAACAGTTACGAGTCAATGTCGTTGGCGATTCGATACCCGCGCCTTTTTCACTTTATCACTGGTCACTGCATAACGATTCCGCCGTCGGGATGCAGAATCGACCCGGTGTAGTAGCGGCCGTCTTCGCCGGCGAGGAACAGCGCGGTGTTGGCGACATCGACCGGCTCGCCCATCCGATTCATCGGCACGCGCTGCATCAGCGGCGAAAGGTCGGGCATCTGCTGAAGCTCGGCGGTCATCGGAGTCTTGATGAAGCCGGGGCCGATCGCGTTGGCCGTGATATTGAACGGCGCCAACTCGGTGGCGAGCACCCGCGTCAGCATCCAGACGCCCGCCTTGCTGACGGAATACTCGCCGGCGCCCGGGAGGGGGATTCGCGCTGCGGCAGAGGCGATATTTATGATGCGTCCGCCGTTGCCCGCCTTGATCATCGCGTCGGCGCAGGCGCGATCGGTCAGGAACACGCCGTCAAGGTTGACGCTGAGAACCTTGCGCCAGTTGGCAAAGGACTTGTTGCTCAGAAGGGCGACGTCGGGCTGGCCTTCTTCACCGTAGTGCGCGTGTGAAATTCCTGCCGCCGCGACCACGATGTTCACGCTGCCGAAATCCTTGACCATCTGCGCGACCATCGCATTGACCTGCGCCTCGTCGCTGGTATCGACCTGATACGCGGTCGAGCTGCGGCCGAGCTTTTTGACGGCGGCGGCGGTTTCCTCGGCGGCGGCGAAATGGCGATCGGCAACGAAGACGTTGGCGCCCTCTTCGGCGAATCGAATCGCGGTCGCGCGTCCGATTCCGCTGGCGCCGCCGGTGATCAGTGCGCTTTTGTTTTCGAGTCTGAGCGCCATCAAAAATACTCCTTGGCAACGGTTCTCGTGCGGTTGTTAGCACGAGGGGACGGCACGCTTCCAGCAAGCGAACAACGAATACGGCGCAATCGCGCGCATGAAAATCTATGCTCGCGATTTCGGGGTCGAATAGAATTGCCGGCTATGGCACAAGAGCAAGCGGCTACCGTGCTAACGGAGCCGACCCACCGATACCTCGAGGTTGAAGGACTCAAGCTTCATTATCTGGATTGGGGCGGCGATCCCGGCAAACGCACTTTCGTTCTGCTGCACGGCGGCGCGGCGCATGCGCATTGGTGGGACGCCGTCGCTCCGATGCTGACGGCGTACGGGCGCGTGCTCGCGCTTGATTTTCGTGGTCATGGGCGCAGCCAGTGGGCGGATTCAAGGAACTACGGGCCGCCGGCGTATCTGAGAGACGTCCGTGGCCTAATCGACAGCCTCGGCACGCGCGTGGTGCTGGTTGGACATTCGATGGGCGGGGCGGTCGCGCAGTGGGTGGCAGTCACGCATCCGGAGTTGCTCGACGCGCTGGTCATGGTCGATGCGCCGCACGGAGGGCCGCCGCTGTTTCGCCGCCTGATGTGGCGATGGCGCCGGCGATCGCACGGCGGCGTTCGTCCCGAGCTGCGCTCGGCCCGCGACATCATCCGCAAGTTTCGCCTGCACCCGCCCGAAACGAATCTGACGCGGCTGGAAATCGAGCGGCTCGCGTTGCTCGGCGCCGAGCAACTGCCCAGCGGCGTGTGGGCGTTTCGCTTCGATCCGGAGACGCGGGCCTGGCGCAAGCACGGCAACCGGATGACCAGGCCGAAGCTGAAGCAGATCACGATGCCGACGCTGCTGCTGCGCGGCGATCAGAGCGGTCTGGTGAGCCGGCGGCACGTTGCGCGGATGCATCGGAAGATTCGCGGATCGGTGCTGAAGGAAATTCCGCGCGCGTTCCACCACGTGCCGCTGGACAATCCCGGCGATACCGCAGCAGCCATTATCGAATTCGTCGAGAAGCTATAGCCGGCGGCGTCACGCGCGGAGCAGAAAGTCGCTCAGGTCCATCGCGTATTCGCCGTCGCTGAGCGTCATCGACTTGGGCGAGCGCTTGAGCATCAGGCGCGCGATGTCCTGCTCCTTGGGAAGCAGGTACACGATGTCCCCGGAACCCATCGAGAATACGCGCATGCGCTCTTCGCCGCGGCGTTCCTGTCCGGCGACCTCGTAGGGGCTGACGTGAAATACGAAGCCGCGGGCGCGAACCAGGACGCCATCGGTTTGCTCGACGACGCCCACGAAAATCCGGGTGTTGTCGTCCTTGAAGAGCCTGCGATCGATGAGGACGATCCGATCCCCCTCGCCCATTGCCGCCATCGTGCGTTCCTCCTGTTCTCCGCTGATTAGCCCGGGCGGGATTCTAGTCGATCGCGAAGGCTAACACGACGCGCCGAGATCTATAGCTGGGCAGTGGGTCAGTGACCCGCTGCCCAGCTATCTTCATCCGACCCCAACCCCCGGCGTTGAACAACCATCAAGCGTTCAGCTGCGTCTCGCCCTGGGCGGCAGTCCATCCCCGCACGACGTCGCTCAGTTCGCGAGCTCGAATCAGGTCGAGCCCGAAGCGAATCGGCAACGAACGCGGCAACGCCTCGACCGCCTCGCGGCCACCGGGGCGCGCCGCAAGCCGGTCGAGCAGGCGCGAGGTCACGGTCCGGCGCTGGCCGCGCAGGTATTGGTCGTTGTAGATCCTGACGATCAACTCGGCCGCCAGCCGCACCGCGTCCGACATGTTCATCGAATTGTCGGCAAACTGATCGAGCGCCTGCTTGAGCGGGAACTGATCGGGATTCCATACCGCGACCGAACCCGCGCGCATCAGCGTCTCGATACCCGGGGCGGCGAACGAGTAGCCCCATCCCGCCAGCTTGGTGCTGGCCGTAGCCAGCTCGACCGGATCGAGATTGCCTGCCTGCGCACGCGCCTGCAACGCCGCTTCCGTCCAGACGCGGCGCACCCCGAACTCGGTCTTGGCGAGATCGGCAAGGATCATGTCGTCGGTCCACAGCACGTGCCCGGGCATCGAGGCGATCACAATACTCTCGGCGCCATGGCGGCCGAAGAAATTGATCAGGCGCTCACGGCGTTCATGATCGATCGAAGCAAGCACCGCACCGTCGCGCACGCGGCAGACCGATTGCAACGCATCGGCAAGCCCCTTCAACTGAACGTCGGCGCGCTTGCCGTCGTTGCCGTTGCTGGTGAGCGACGCGGAAAATCCCGGCGGCAGGCGCAGCAGGGTATCCTCGAACGCGAGGCGCCGGAGTTCGGCGAGGGTGGCCTGCGCGATGACGAACTGGCGCGGCCAGCTCGGCAGCAGGCTGAGCCGTCCGAGCATGCACAAGGTGGCGATCGCGGTTAGGTCGAGCACCACCGCATTAGCGCGCTCAAAGGCTCCCAGAGCGGCCTCGAGTTCCTCGGGCGAGCCGGTGCAGCACTTCAACGGCGCCCCGGGACGCTGCGCCAGGGTGAACATGGTCTGCAGATCGTTGAGGTTGATCCGCTCCGCGACCGCGTGGATCGGGACAGGCTTGCTGGCGTAGATGAGTTCGGCCCGTTTGATGACGTCCTCGCGCTTGCCGTTGGTGCCGGCGTTGCCCTTGCCAATCCCGTTGCCATTGGCGACACCGTTGCCATTGCTTGCTTCGAACATCGAGTCGAAGCTGTCATTCATTTCGCTCCACGGAATCGCGTCGGCGCGGACGTAGCTGACTTCGATTTCGGCCTGGCCGGGGAAGCGCGCAGGCCAGTTGACGAGACAATCCATGTACCGGTAGGCGTACTTGCTCAGCATCTGCTTAACAGTCGCTTGGCGGCGACTGTAGCGGCCTTCGGGCAGCTGAAACCTCTCGCCGGCCCGCTTGCCCTTGACGGCGCGCGTCATCGGATGTTGCGGGCCGTACTCATCGAGCGCCTCGTCAGCGTCGTTGGCGTCCTCGAGCATTATCCAGCGTTCGGTGTTGGAATTCTCCTCGACAAAACTAAGCGCGGCACCGGGTCCGGCGACGTCGAAGTCGGGTATGTGCGGCATCGGGCCAACCGGTCCGAGCGCGGCCATGTATGCGCGATGCGAATCGACGCTGTCACCGTGGTGGCGCAGCAATTCGTAAGCGTAGGCAAGAGCCTCGTTGGCGCGGCCACCGTCGCGCATGAATTGCACGGCCGCGCGTCCGAGCGCAGGGGAAATTTCCCGCGCCGAGGGCATCGCGTTGGGGTCGGTAACGACCAGATCGGCCTTGCCCAGACGGGCCGCGACGATCGAGCGCCGCAGTCGGAGCAGCCGGTCGTCGGGATGTTCGCGCAGCAGATCCTCGAGTCCGGCCAACGCAGCTTCGGGATCGTTGCGTTCAAGCTTGTCGAGTTGATTGGCGGTTGCGGCGCCGTCGACAGCTTGTTCGGGATGCAACTGGCGTGAGATCTCGCTCACAATGTCTTCGCGGCCGAGCCGGCTTGCGCAATCCAGCAGCCGACGCGTGTCGATGCTGGTGCTGCCAGCGGGCGCGAGCGACTGCCACAGCGGCAGCGCGTCGCGATAGCGCCCCAAATCATGGAGCAACGCGGCCAGCTTGCGCCGGCTGTCGGCGGCGGTGTCGGGCGCGATCTCGGACAGAGCCTCGTCGGCAAACTTGGAGGCCTGATCGAACTTGCCCTGGGCCAAACGGAGATTGGCGCGCAAGGTCTGCATCGTGACCTTGGGCAGGCGCTCCTCGGAAATCGACGCCAACAGCGCGTCGGCGTCGTGATAACGCTCGAGCATGGCAAGCGCTTCGACCGCGGAATCGACGGCGAAGGGAAGATCGCCGGCGGGAATCGCCTCTGGCCGCGAGATCGAGCGCACCAGCAGTTCGGTGGCCTCCTGCAAATCGCCGGGTTCGTCGCGCTCGCGCAGCGTGACCGCCAGATGGTAATCGATGTCGTCGCGACCGCCCACGGAGGCGGCGCGGCGCAGCACCTCGACCGCCTCGGTCAGGCTGCCGCGCGATCGCAAAACGATTCCGTACTCGCACAAGCCGTTGGCATCCTCGCGCTGCAAGCCATGCGCCTGTTCGATATCCTTGCCGGCGCCATCGGTGTCGCGCAGCGCGATTCGTGCCTGCGCGCGTCCCATTAGCGCCTGAACTTCGCCGGACGCCAGATGTTCGGCCTGCGCCAGCGCGAGCGCCTGAGTGAAGCAGCTTTCGGCTTCGCGCACGCGGCTGCCGTCGTTTTGCGCTGACGCCTCAATCGAACCGGACCCGCCGGCTTCCAGTTCATTGAGTAGAATCGCCTGTCCCAGGACCAGCCACGGGATCGAATTATTCGGCAACGCGGTGCTGGCGAGGCGTGCGTAACGCTCGGCGCGATCGAAGTGCGCGTCCAGCAGCGCGCGGCGCGCCATCACAACCGCGACTTCCGGATCAGATGCGAGTTCGGGCGCGACGTTTTCTTCAAGCGCCTGCGCATCGAGCGACTTGGGCGCATTGTTCAGCCACAGCGCAACCGCGCGGCCGCTCGAGGGAAACTGCATGCGCAGCTTGTCGGCCAGAGCGAATGCGCGTTCGTGCTCACCGAGCAGTTCGTGGGCGAGCGCCTCGTTGGTGCAGGCATTCTCCTCGTCGGGTTGCAACGATTTCGCCGCGATGAAAAGCATCGCCGATTTGCGCGGCTCACCTTCCTTCAGCCACGCGGCGCCAAGATACGAGAGCACGCGGAACTTGTGGATGTTCGACAGCTGGCTCCACTTCTGCTCGCGCAGCCTGAGCAGGGCGAGCCGGGCCAACTGATATTGGCGGCTCTCAAGAAGCGCCGCGGCGGCGGAGATCTCCTCTCCCAGCGCATCCGAAGGTCCCGCCGCCGCGGGCTCGCATCGAGCCTCGAGATGAACCACCGCATCGGCCCGGGTCAGGGCCTGGCGCTTGGTGGCGGTCCCGAAATCGGTGAGGATCTGAGGATATTCGTCGAGCAGTTCCTCAATGTCCTCCCAGGTCAGGACCTCGATCGCCAGGATGCCGTCCTTGCGGTTTGCACGGTTGAGATCAAACAACGAACGCTGCAAGCCCTCGGGCTTGGCGGCCGTGGTCGCGATCACGAAGCGCCCGATTGGAAGCTTCAGGCTCGCGGCCCGGTCAACAGCGTCCTTGATCTCGGCGAGCGTCAGGTCGTTTTGCGAAGCACGGAGTTCGCACTTGACGGCGGCGAGTTGCGGGCGTCCGCTGATCTCGATGAGGTTGATTCCCTTCTCGGCGCGTTTGGGGTCGCGGAAGCGCTCGAGCTGAGGAAGCTGCCAATGACGCCTCAGGAGCTTGAGACAGAGTCTTTCGAACTCGTCCGGGCTCCTGGGCAGCGGATATTCGGGGGCGAATTTTGCCATAGTGTAACATTGCCTAACACATTGTCGGCTAAGTAGGAAGCCCCTCAAATATCGTGGCAAGAGTCACTTTCGACGGCCAAACGCCGCTGCTAAGATCATTTTTTCACCATGCTTAGTCTCGACAACCTTTCCAAGTCCTACGGGGGCCGCAAGATCCTAGACGGGGTGAGCTGGTCGATGGCCGACGACGGGCGGGTCGGCCTGGTCGGGCTCAACGGCGCGGGCAAATCGACGCTGCTCAAGATGATCGCCGAAGTGATCCCGCTGGATTCGGGCCGAATCACCCGTCCGCAGCGCACCCGGGTCGGATATCTGGCGCAGGACGCTCCGGAGATGGGCGGCAGGTCCGTGCTGCGCGAGACGCTGGCGGCGCTGGATCGGATGCAGGCGCTCGACCTGCGGCGCAAGGAAGTCGAGCAGATTCTCGCCCACGAGCATTGCGGGCCGGCGCACGACGCCGCGCTCGAGGAATTGGGCGAGGTGCTGACCGAGCTCGAACGGCACGACTTTTACAGCGCCGAAAGCCGCGCCACGTCGGTGCTGTTCGGGCTGGGCTTCACCGATGAAGACCTCGGCCGCGACGTCGCCGAATTTTCCGGCGGAATCCGGATGCGAATTGCGCTGGCGAAACTCCTGCTCGACGCGCCCGAGTTCATGATGCTCGACGAGCCGACCAATCACCTGGATATCGAGGCGCGCAACTGGCTCGAGGATTATCTGTGCGCGTACCAGGGCGGAATCATTCTGGTCTCGCACGATCGTTATTTTCTGGACCGCGTCACCACGCGCACCGTCGAAGTGTCGCGCGGGCGGCTCACCGAATACCTCGGCGGCTACTCGCGGTATCTCGTTGCGCGCGAGGAACGCTTTGCCGCCGAGATGGCGGCGTACGAGAAACAGCGCCTCGAAATCGAGCACATGGAGAGTTTCATCAGCCGGTTCCGCTACCAGGCGAGCAAGGCGCGCCTGGTACAAAGCCGCATCAAGCAACTCGACAAGCTCGAACGCCTTGAGCCGCCGGAAGGAGCGCAGAAGCCGCCGGCGATTTCGTTTCCGAAATGCGAACGGAGCACGCGGCGGGTTTTCGAGCTCAAGGGCGCGGTCAAACGCTACGGCGCGCTGACGGTTTACGACGGCGTCGATCTGACCATCGAGCGCGGCGCGCGAATCGCGCTGGTCGGTCCCAACGGATCGGGAAAATCCACGATGATGAAACTGCTGGCGGGCGTCGAAGCCATGACCGGCGGCGAGCGAATCGTCGGCGCCAGCGTGCAGGCTGGATACTTCGCGCAGAATCTCGCCGAGTCGCTCTCATATGAAAAGACCGTGCTCGAAGAACTGAGCGACAGCGCGCAAGGCCGGACGATGGCGGAGATTCGTTCGATTCTCGGCGCGATGCTGTTCTCGGGCGACGACGTGTACAAGCGCGTCGAAGTGCTCTCGGGCGGCGAGCGCGCGCGCCTGGCGCTGGCGAAGGTGTTGGCGCGGCCGAGCAATTGCCTGTTGCTCGACGAGCCGACCAACAACCTCGACATCATCGCGAAGGACACGCTGCTCGACGCGCTCAGGCGATTTCCGGGTACCGTTATTATAGTCAGCCATGATCGTTTCATTCTCAATGAACTGGTGACCGAGGTGCTCGAAGTCGGCCAGGGCCATGCGATTCGCTACCTCGGCAACTACGATGAATACCTCGAGAAGAAGGCGCAGACCGGCGCCGCGCCGGCGCCCTCGTCGCAGCCGATGCGGTCCGGGCCGGTGCAATTGCGCGATACGCGCGGCAACAACGGGAACGCGTCGCATCCAAAAAAAGCGCAACCGCCAAAGGCCGCCCAGCCGGTGAAGCCCGGGCATCCGGCAAATGACGATCGCGACGCGCTTCGCCGGCGCGAACGTATCGCGCGCCAGCGCACTCAGATCGAAGCCGGAATCGAGCAGCGGGAAACCGAACGCGCGGCGCTCTCCAGCGAGATGAACGACCCCAACTTCTATCTGGCGCGAAAAGACGCCGACGATCTGATCGCACGCTACGAACGATTGGGCCGCGAGATCGAAAAGCTGTACGCGGACCTGGTCAAGTTCGACGAAGCCGCCTCCGCCTGACCGCGCTCCGCGAGCCCCCGCTCAGATCAACTCTCGGTAAAATTCGCGAATGTCGGCGGCCAGCAGTTGAGGTTCCTCCATCGCGGCGAAATGCCCGCCCTTAGGCATCGCGGTCCATCGCCGCACGTTGTACGCGCGCTCGGCCCAATGCCGCGGCGGACGCACCAGCTCCGCCGGGAACATAGCGACCGCGGTGGGCGCCTCGATTCGCGTCCCGGGCTTGAGCCGCCACGGATGGTGGCGCGCCTCGTAGTACAGCCGGGTCGAGGAGTTAATCGTCTGCGTGACCCAGTAGATCATCACGTTGGTCAGCAGCTGGTCACGCGTAAAACTCTGCTCGACGTCGCCATGACAATCGCTCCAGGTGCGGAATTTCTCGACGATCCACGCCGCCAGTCCGGCCGGCGAATCGTTGAGCCCGTAGGCGAGCGTCTGCGGCTTGGTGCCCTGGATCCACTGGTATCCGGTCTCGGCGGTGCGGAATTTTTCCATGTCGCCGAGAAACACCTTCTCCTCGGGCGTGAGCTCGGGCGCGCTGCGTCCTTCGGTGGGCCCGATCGCGATCATGTTGAGATGGATGCCGAAGACGCTGTCGGCGTGTACTTCGCCGATTCGCGACGCGATCGCGGCGCCCCAGTCTCCGCCCTGCACCGCGTAGCGCCGGTAGCCGAGCACCCCGGTCATCAGCTGGTGAAACAGCTCCGCCATCGCCTGGATATTCATCGCACGAGCGCGTGGACGGTCCGAAAACCCATAGCCGGGCAGCGACGGCGCGATCACGGTGAACGAATCTTTTGCGTCGCCGCCATATGCCGCCGGATCGGTGAGCATCGGGATTAGTTCCATGAACTCGTAAATCGATCCCGGCCATCCATGAATCAGCAGGATCGGCCTGGGATTCGCGCCGCTGCCTTTTTCGTGAATGAAGTGAACTCCGAGTCCGTCAACGCTCGCCTTGAAATGCGCGAAGCGATTGATTTCGCGCTCATGCGCGCGCCAGTCGTATTTGGTTCGCCAGTACTCGACCAGTTGCTTGAGGTAGGCGAGATTGGTTCCATACTCCCACCCGCTATCGGAAACCTCGTCGGGCAAGCGCGTCTGGTTGAGCCGCGCGCGCAAGTCGGCGAGCACTTCGTCGGGCACCTCGACGCGGAACGGCTCGATTTTGCCACCGCCCATGGGAACCTCCCCGGCAAGGTCAATCGCCCGCCCAAACTGGTAAGCCGATCGACCCTGACACTGAAAAGACTACTTCTTCGCGAGCGCTTCCCTGGCGAGTTCGCTGGCGGTCTTGCCGTCAAGCCCGGCGCCGAATTTGTCGCGCAGCGCCTTCATGATCGGGCCTATCTGCGACGCGCCCGCCGCAATCACAGCCGCAATTTCCGCGCGCACTTCGTCGGGCGAGGCCGCGGCAGGCAAATACGACTCGAGGATTTTGGCCTCGGTCTCGTTCTGCTCGATCAGGTCCTGGCGGGCCGCTTTGCGCGCAAATTCCAGCGCTTCTTCGCGCTTGGCCCGCTCGCGCTTGATTATTTGCAGAATCTCAGCGTCGTTGGGGTCGCGGCGAACGTCCTTTTCCAGACGCGAAATCTCGGACAACACGCCGCGCAGCGCCATCATGCGCAACTTGTCGCCGCTCTTCATCGCGGCCTTGAGATCGTTCTGAATCTTGCTTTTCATTTTTTCAGTGACGCGGATTTTCTTTGCGTCACGGCGATCAAACCCAACGCGGCAAGCGTGGCCGCGATTCCTGTTCGCGCAATCAGTGACGCGGATTTACATTGCGTCACGGCGATCAAACCCAACGCGGCAAGCGTGGCCGCGATTCCTGTTCGCGCAATCAGTGACGCGGATTTACATTGCGTCACGGCGATCAAACCCAACGCGGCCGGCGTGGCCGCAATGCCTGTCTCCGCATACCGCGATAGCTACTCGGAAAAACTATTTATGCGCGGCCGCCGCGCCCTTGGTCTCGACATCCTCCCATTTCGGAGGTTCGACTTCGGTCCACTTGCTGCCGTCGAGACGGTAATTGAACACCAATACCTTTTGCTTGCCGGTCGCCCTTCCTCTGCCCTCGCCGCTCTTGGAGGGCGTGTATTCGGCCGCCTGCAGCTTCGCGAGCACGGTCCAGTGTCCCTCCTTCATCGCCGGCAGATACAAGAACTTTGCGTGCTCGAGATCGACGTACGCCTTGCCCGACGCCTTCTTCTCGCTCTCGTCACTCAGATAGGAATCGGACTCGTTGGCGACAGTGTCGCTCAGCGCCTGGCGTTGCGCCGGGGGAATGGGATTCGACCTGCCGGTGCCGGCAACACTCGGACCGGCAGCATTCGGACCGGCAGGAACGCCGTTCTTGAAAATATCCTTCTTGACCTCGATCGCACGTGCGCTGTTGGGCGCAAGAATCGCCGCGACGATCAGGCCCGCCACCACCAGAGTAGTACACGGTTTCGCAGCCATCTTTCCTACCCTCCTCGAATTTGGCTTATATCACGGCTTCTCCGGATTAGCACGACTGCGACGACGAGCGCATGGCGATTGCAGAAGCGCACGTCAAGGGCGGAAATCTCAGCGGGTAGCGTTTGCCTCGATCAAAGCAAAGCGTATCGGAACCAGCACCCAGCTTTCCACGGCAATCCCGCCGTGGCAGGCCGGCACAAAGCGCCATCGCGACCGAACTGTTTCCAGCGCAGCGTCGTCGAGCGTGTCGAAGCCCGACGAATCCGCAACTTCGGCGCGCTCTACGGAACCGTCAGCGCCGACCAGCACGCGGACCGTCACGGTGCCCTGCTGCTCGCGCCGCCGCGCGATCGCAGGGTAAGCGGGGGGAGGATTTCTCGCGTAATCGGCGTGCGCAGTTGAATTTGGATCGCCGCCGCCGTTGCCGCTGCCGTCGCCGTTACCGGCACCTGCCGCTACTCCGCCGCCTGGTCCCGCGGCGGTGCCGGCGGCGCCGATGCCGGAAACGGCCGCCGAAAAAGAACCGGACGCGCCGCCCAGTGAATCGTCGCGATTGTGCCAATGCTCGTCATGCTCTGAATCTGCCGATTGCGCGGGCGCAAGCGAACGCACCGGCGCCAGACTGGCGACTTCGAAGTCCGGTTCTACAATCCGGCGTCGCGGCTTGCGCGCGGCCCGCGTCGGGGCCGACTTCCGCTCTCGCTGATCAACAGAAACCAATTCAGGACTCGCGAGCGGCCTGCGATGCGCACGAATCGACGGCGCCGCGGATGCGCCATCGCGCGCGCCGCCGCGTCCGGCAGCGCCGTCTGTCCCTTCGACGAGATAGGCGACAACCCAATCGCCAGGCGCCCTCGCCGCCGGCGACGCAAAGCACACGATCAAACCGACAATCGCCACGTGAGCCGCTATCGAAGCTGCAAACGACGCCACATGACGACTCGGGCGCGGCCCGGCCGCATCATATGAAAATTGCGATTTGTTCTGTTCGTCCAACGTCGCCCGGCCGAAACTTCGCGGACGGAAGATGGAAGGGGCCAGGAGCGACGAACGACTACGCGGCAGTACGGCGCCGGCAGTAGTCACTGAAAAGACTCCTGAAGCCTCCCTCTCCCGCGAAGGTTCTTACGGCTCCATCGATTCACCCGGTCGCCTGACTCGACGAGCGCCGCGACTCTCTCGCGACGCTCAGCTTACAGTTGCGGGGCAGCGCCGGTATCTCACCGGCTTCCCCGGGCGAATCTCAATGAACACTACGCGGCTTGAGCGCCAAGTCAACCGCCGGCTAGTCATGCATTTCGAGGTCGAAGACGTGGACGCGCGCTACCGAACCCTCCAGGGCGAAGCCCGCATCTTTTCCTCACTAAGGTGCAGGGGTTACCCCTGCCCAAGGAAGTGTGAAACCCACGGTGGGTTTCACATTACAATCAAGTGATTTACTCTTCCCCTCCTCACCCGCGCCGTTTGACAGTTTTCGCACAATTACGGAAGACTCGAACTAGGCGGAGGTCGCCGTCCACCCCGCGTGCAGTCGCGGCGGGAGTGAACCGGCCTAATGCCACGAGGGAGAAAGGCTTATGAAATTTACCTGGTTCCATCTGATGCCGTACCGGTTCCTGCCTGAAGACTTCAAGCAAAAGTATCGCAGCGTGTGGGTCGATATCCCGCGCGACTTGTACGATCCGAAAGTCGGGCATCGCCTCTACAATGACTACCTCGATCAGCTCGAATACGCCGACGCGATGGGCTTCGACGGGCTGGGCGTCAACGAGCATCATCAGAACGCGTACGGGCTGATGCCGTCGCCGAATATCATGGCGGCCGCGCTCAGCCGGCGCACGCGCAACGCCAGCCTGGTCGTGCTGGGCAACTCGATCGCGCTCTACAATCCGCCGATTCGGGTCGCCGAGGAATTCGCGATGCTCGACGTGATCTCGGGCGGGCGGCTGGTCGCGGGATTCCCGGTCGGCACCTCGATGGATACCAACTTCTGCTACGGCGAGGTCCCGGCCACGATTCGGGAGAAGTACTACGAGGCCCACGACCTGATAATCAAGGCGTGGACGGCGAAGGATGTCTTCTCGTTCAACGGCAAGTACACCAAGCTGCGCTACGTCAACCTGTGGCCAAGACCGCTCCAGCAGCCGCATCCTCCCATCTGGATTCCTGGCGGCGGCTCCGTCGAGACCTACGACTTCTGCGCCGACCACGGCTATCAGTACAGCTTCCTTTCCTACTTCGGCTACATCGCGGGCAAGAAGGTCGCCGACGGATACTGGGAAGTGATGGCGAAGAAGAACAAGGAGTTGAATCCTTACAGCCTCGGGTTCGCGCAGGTGGTTGCGGTCTCGGAGACCGACGAGCAGGCGGAGAAGGACTACGCCCCGCACATGGATTACTTCTACAACCGCTGCCTGCACGTCTATAACGGCTTCGCCGACGCTCCGGGCTATCGCACGGTGAAGACGATCAAGGCCGGAATGCTCGGCCAGGTCGGCGCGCAGGCGGCGATGCGGCGTGAAGGTCTCGAGTGGCAGGACTTCGTCGAGCAAGGCTTCGTGATTGCGGGCTCGCCCAAGACGGTGCGCGAGCGTCTGCGCGAGGCGATGAAATCGCTCAACTGCGGGCATCTGATGATGATCATGCAGGTTGGCTCGATGCCTCCGGAGCTGGTGCGCAAGAGCACCACCCTGTTCGCCACTGAGGTCATGCCGTACCTGCGCGACCTGTGGAGCGGCTTCGAGGACAAGTGGTCGCCGAAGCGGATGGCGCAAAATGAAATCGCGATGCCGGCCGACGTTCATTTCCAGAAGACCGAAGTCAACGGCAAGGCGCGCGCGGCTGCGCCGGGCGTGGCGGAGATCCGGGGCGCGAAATGAACACGACTCAGAAACTTCTAAACGGAAAGTTCTCGCTCGAGATGCAGGTTTATGGGAGCGGCGAGCCGATCCTGTATCTGCACGGCGCGGGTGGACTGATGCCGGTCGAGCCGTTCCTCGAGGATCTCGGGGCGCAGTTCAAAGTCTATGCGCCGCAATTTCCCGGCTACGGCGAATCCACGGGCAGCGAACATATCGACGACATCGCAGACGCGGTGCTGTTCTATCACGAGTTGATGGACGAACTCGGCATCCCGACCGCCAACCTCGTCGGCCATTCGATGGGCGGGATGCTGGCGGCCGAAGTCGCGGCGTTCGACGTGCATCGCGCCAGAAAGCTGGTGCTGATAGCGCCAGCCGGTTTCTGGATCGACGAAGTGCCGATACCCGACCTGTTCGCCGCGCAGCTTACCGAGATTGCGGGGCTGCTGTTCCACGATCCCAATTCGCCGGCGGCGCAAATGATGACCGCGATACCGTCGGACTTCAAAGCGCTCGAAACGATGTACGTCGAGCGGGTGAAGCGGCTGGCGACGGCAGGCAAATTTCTGTGGCCGATCCCCGACCGGGGGCTCAAGAAGCGCGCCTATCGCATTGCCGCGCCAACCCTGCTCTTGTGGGGCGACGACGACAAGCTGATCCCGGTGGCCTATGCCAGGGAATTCACCAGCCTCATCAAAAACAGCAGGCTCGAAATCATCAAGAATGCAGGCCACATGGTGATGTACGAGCAGCAGGAAGCGCTCGTCGGCGCAATCGGAAAATTCCTGAAGGAGTGACCGCGCATGGCAATCGAAACGTCGGATTCCGCGGGGGCGTCGCGTGGATGGTTCCTCACCGCGATGACGGTGCTGTTTATCGTCCTGGCGCTCTCCGATTTCACCAAGGCGCTCCAATTCGCCGAAAATCCAGCGGTAGGCGGCCTGGTGGTCTTCGGTCACAAGTTCCACGGCGTCGCGAACAACCTGATGCTCGGTCCGCTGTTCGGCATCGTATTGGTGATCTACGCCTACGGCATCTGGACCATGCGAGCGTGGGTGATTCCGCTTTCGATCGTCTATGCGTTCTACGTTCCCTACAACCTGGTGCTGTTCTGGTACACGCAGCCTGAGGGGCCGCGCCCGATTGGGTTCATCGTGGGCTATCTGGCAATCGCGCTGACCGGATCGATCGGCACGGCGATCTATCTCGCCTATCATCGCGGGCGGCTCGGCTGACAGCCGCGCGGATGAATCCAGGGATTTTTGGGAGTTGACGGCGACACGGCACAGTTTTAAATTGCAACCATGAAAATTTACGATTTTACCGGAGCTCCGAATCCACGCCGCGTGCGCGTCTTTCTCGCGGAAAAAGGCATCAACGTTCCTTACGAGCAGGTCAATCTTGCTACTGCCGACAATCGCAAGCCCGCGTTCCTGAAAATCAATCCGATGGGCGGGGTGCCGGTGCTCGAACTCGACGACGGCACTCATATCGCGGAGTCGGTCGCGATTTGCCGCTACTTCGAGGAAACCAAGCCCGAGCCGCGACTGATGGGCGTGGATGCGAAGGACAAGGCCGTGGTCGAGATGTGGAACCGGCGGATGGAGTTCGAGGTCTTGTGGAACACGGCGATGGCGTTCCGCAACACCAGCGATTTCTTCAAGGGACGCATCCCGCAAATCAAGGAATACGGCGAGAACTGCCGAAGCGCGGCGCTCAAACGCCTGGAATGGCTC
Organism: uncultured delta proteobacterium; assembly: GCA_963743865.1. Classification (GTDB taxonomy): domain Bacteria; phylum Desulfobacterota; class Binatia; order Binatales; family Binataceae; genus Binatus. The sequence goes on along the minus strand of CAVURG010000006.1, from coordinate 750,623 downwards.
GACACGGTGCTCGCCTATCGCGAATTTATCGCGGGAGCGCGCTACACGATTGCGGATATCACGGCGCTGATCGGAATCGATTTCGGCCGGCTGACCGGGATCAAGGTCGAGGAAAATCAGAAGAACCTCGCGCGATGGCATCACGCGGTCTCGAGCCGTCCCAGCGCCAAGGCATAGCGCCGATTCGTCTCACCGAAGAGTAACTGTAAGATTGGGGCGGTTCGCCGGGAGCGGGCCGTCCCGTTTTTCTTTCAGCGCGAGGCGGACTGGGCGACGGCCGTCGGCGGATATATCGGCGTGTAGATCCGGTACAGCATCAGGTAAACAATCACTCCAGTCACCGACACGTACATCCACAGCGGCCAGGTCCATCGCGCGATTCGGCGATGGCGCTTGAAATTACCGCGGAGCGCGAACCAAATCGTCGCAAACACCAGCGGCACGATCGCACCGGCCAGGATCACGTGCGGAATCAGAATCGAGAAGTACAGCGAGCGGACCCAGCCTTCGCCGCTGAAGTGCACGTTGCCGACGTTGTAGTGATAGACGAGGTATGACGTGAGAAAAGCCGCGGAAAAACCCATCGCGGCGATCATGCATGCGCGATGCGCTCGCACCCAGCCGTTCTTGATGAAGATGAATCCGGCCAGCAGCAGGATCGTAGCGCATCCATTCAGGAGCGCGTTGAGCGGCGCCAGCGAATGATAGGAATCCAAGTTCCCCAAGCTTTCAAAGCTGCGGAATCGGCGCCTGCACTGGACGGCGGCGCGACCGGACTCGCACCCATCTCGGCCGGATTCGTCACCCTGATCTTGTGATCGAACTTCGTCCACATCCGCGTCGTCAGATCGGGCAGCAGCATGAAGCACAGAAACGTGACCAGCAATACCGGAATAATTGCGATGAGCGCCAGCGCCCTTTTTTCCATCGCCAGATGCATGAAGTACATCGCCACCAGCACGGCCTTGGCCCACGCCAGCGCGATCAGCAGGCCGACTTTGGCGACTTGCGGCAGACCCGTCGCATACACGCCCAGCTCGATCCCGGTCAGAATCGCCAGGTAGATAAAAACCGCAATGTAGTTCGGCCCGCTATGATCAACCTCGTGCCCTGAAATCGCCGCTTGCGTCGTCATGGCTTGAATTTCATCTCCAGACCGTAGTCGTTGGGAAAACCGGCGTCCTAAATCAGGTAGATGAAGGTGAAGATCAGGATCCAGACCAGGTCAACGAAATGCCAGTAGAGGCCCGCGATCTCGACCAGGCCGGCCTTCGCCTGCGGTATCTTGCCCATCATTCCGCGAATCAGCAGCACGCTGTTGTACACCACGCCGCCGAAAACGTGACAGCCGTGAAAGCCGGTCAGGATGAAGAAGGTCGCGTCGAACAGGTCGCGCTCGATCGACATCCCTTTTTCGGCGATCAAGTGATGCCACTCGAACGCCTGCATCCCAAGGAACACGATCCCGCCGAGGACGGTCAGCGCCATGAACGTTTGGAACTTCGACTGCATCCCGTGCTGAATGCCGTCGAGCGCCTCGACCATCGTGACGCTCGAGCAGATCAGGATGAACGTCATGATCGCCGTGGTGGTGATGCCCAGGTAGTCGGCGGGCGTCGGGCCAGTTGGGATTGTTGATGCGAAGCGCGCCGTAGGCTGCGATTCCGGCGCCGAAAGTCATCGCGTCGCCGGCCAGGAACGTCCACATCCCGAGCTTGCCGAGATTTCCCGGCGTAAGCGACGGTTCCAACTGATCGGCGTGTACGGCGCCGTGATCGTGGGTCTCTACTGCAGCAGCCTCGCTCATCGCAACCATCCTCTTCGGGGCAAATGGCTATCGTCAGTGTTCACTTGAAATGAATGCCGCGTCACCGATCAACGCTTCGCGATCGTGGGAGGAGCCGAGTTCCGGTCCCGGCGCGATCGACCGCCGATAGGCGAGGTAAGTAATCCCGCCGATTGCGCGCAAACGAGACGTACGGCGATACCAGCAGCAACAGCGTGCTGGCGTTGTACGCGTGGAGCGCGTGACCGCCTTCGGAGAGCCCGCACGTCGCGCACGCGATTGCCAGCCGCGGGACCGCCGCGACAATCGCACTCGCTATGGTCATGGCCGCGGCCTTGAGCTTTCTTTTTTTCATTTTTTCACTCGTCCATGTTTTCCCCACGGAGCCAAAGCTACATCAGATATACGAGCCCAAACAGCAGCGGCCAGACCGCGCAGACGAAATACCAGTACACCGCGCATAGCTCGATCCCGCCGGCGTTACGTGCGTTGTACCTGCCGCCGATCGCAGCCATCGCCACGCACGCGAGCCAAATGACCCCGGCCGTCACGTGCGCGCCGTGGCATCCGATCAGCAAATAAAAGGTGCCGCCGTACGTGCCGCTGGAAAGCTTGAGGCCGTGCGCGACCAGCCGCACCCATTCGCTGCCCTGCACCGCAAGGAACGTCACGCCGAGCGCGAGCGTTGCCAATAGATAACGGCGCAGCAGGCGCTGGCGGCTGCGATGCACCGCGCGCAGCGCGAGCGTCATCGTGAGCGCGCTCGACAGCAGCACGAAAGGTGTTCACCCAGGTGACCGCAATCGGCAGGCGCGGCAGGGCAGGCGGCGGCCAGAAGGCGGCTTGCAGGCGGAAGATCAGGAACGAGCCGATGAGCCCGCTGAACAGCATCATCTCCGCCGCGATCAACATCATGATCGCGAGCATCGCGCTGCTGATGAAGGCGCGCTCGCTTTGATCGCCGCCCGCGCCGGAGTCGGACGATCGGGCTGCGCCGGATCGGCGCCACCAACGGAAGTACTTTCGCGGTCGATGCTGTCACGCCGGGCGCCATATCAATGCTTCACCAGAATCGTCACGACTGAGACCGCTACCAGCAGGACCATCACGCCGATCAGTATCTTCAGCGTCCGCCGGATTTCCTCTTTGCGCTCTTCACGTTTCACCAGGCCAGTCATGGCGGTACTCACACGCGATCCAACACGAGCACCAGCAACACGATGGGCAAATAAACCAGCGACGCGAGCAACAACCGGCGCGCCGCCCGCGAATTACCGGGCGAACGGACCATCGCAAATCCAAACATCAACATGCCCAGCCCGAGCGCGGATGCGATTGCCATGTAAGGGATTCCAGCGAAGCCAAGCATGGTCGGGACGATTCCCACCGCGACGAGTCCGAGGCTTGCCGGCGATTACGACCGGATTCGAAGGATTTCCGCCGCGCGCAGTATCATCGGCGGAAGCAGCCGGATGCCGGCGCGCGCGTAGTCGACGCGGAAGAGCCGCGCGACCGCAAACGTATGCGGCAACTGCCACAGGAACATGATCGCGAACAGCACCATCGGCTCCAAGCCGAGGCCGCCGCGCGCCGCTACCCATCCCGCCACCGGAGGCAGCGCGCCGGGAACCGCGCCGACGACGTTGCACATCCAGGTGTATCGCTTCAGCGGAGTGTACGCGCCGAGATAAACGATCGTGATTGCGGCAATCACCGCGGCGCAGAGCAGGTTGGTCGCGAGCGTCAGGTAAACGAGGCCGGCGGCGGTCGCGCCGACGCCGAACACCAGCGCTTCGGCCGGGCGCATCCTCATGTCGGGCAGCGGACGATGGCGCGTGCGATCCATCATCGCGTCGGTGTCGCGCTCGACGTACTGATTGAGCGCCAGCGTGCCGCCGGCGGCCAAGGCAGTACCCGCGAGCAGATTCAGCGCGAGCGTAACATCGAATCCCGTGCGCCCGCCCAGATAGAAACCGGCCAGCGTCGTGACCAGCACCATCAGCACCACGCGCGGCTTGGTCAGTTCGAAATAATCGCTCACGCGGCCGCGCGGCAGCGTAAGCGCAGATTCAGCGGTCGCCACTTTGGCATTCACGCGGTCACCTGCCGTTCGATTACGCGCGAACTCGCGTGCGACTCGATCGCACGGGCGCGAGCGCGGCGCGCCGAGGATGCGATAGGCACGAAGCGTCAGCGTCAGGCTGGTCGCCAGAACCGCGGCGCCGACCGCGACGTGGCTGGTCGTCGGGAGCACCGCGCGGTCGCTCCAGATTGTGATCGCACCGAGACAAATCTGGATAACCAGCAGCAGGAACAACCCGAGCGCGGGGCGGCGAAGCGCGCCGACCTCGCGATGGGTCCGCAGCACGCGCGCGACCGTCCACAAAACCATCGCCGTGACAACCACCGCACCGCATCGATGCGCAAAATTAACCGCGATGTACTCGTTCCAGTACGGCGGCACCAAATAGCCGAACGAAAGCGGGAAATCGGGAATCACCAGCCCGGCGCTCATGTGCCGCATCACCGCGCCGATCAGAATTTGCAGGTAAATGACGACGGTCATCGCGGCGGCAAGCGCAGGCAGCGGGATTCGCGACGGCGGATCATCGACGTGCGGGGTCGTGCTCCAGCGCGGATTGGTGAAAATAGCGATCGATACCATCAGGCACAACAGCGCCTGAGCCGTGGCGGCGTGCGCAACCGCGATCGCCAGCGGCAACTCGAACAGCACCGTGATTCCGCCGAGGACGGCCTGCACGACGATCAGTCCGAACGCCAGCACGACAAGTTTGCGGACCCATCGCCGCGGCTCCGCGCGCCATGCCCACGCCATCAGCACCAGGGTAAGAATCACGACTGTTCCGGCAGCCAGGCGATGGCCAAATTCGAAACGGATGCCGCCCTCCCACGCCGGAATGAGTTTGCCGAACGCCAGCGGCCAGTCCGGCACGGCCAGCGCGGAACCGGTCGAGGTGACAAGTCCGCCGACGAAAATGAGGCAAAAAGTGGCGCCCGCGGTCAGCACCGCAAAGCGATGCAGTCCGCGCGCCTTCTCATCCCCGGCTGACAACTGCAACTGATTCATTGGCTAGTTAGCGCGAGCGCCTATCCGCCGCGGCCGTCGAGTGTTCGAGCAACTGCGATTGCGGCAGAAAATCCTCCGCAACCTCGGGCGAGCTGTACTCGTACGGTCCACGGTAAACGATCGGCACCGTGCCGGGCCAGTTGCCGTGCGGCGGCGGCGAAGGCGTCGTCCACTCCAGAGTATTGGCGTGCCACGGATTCTCGGTGGCCTTGGCGCCCTTGAAATAGCTCCAGATGATGTTGGCCAGGAGCAGGAACTGCGCGGCGCCGAGCACGAAAGCGCTGATCGAAATAAATTCGTTAATCGGGATGATCGGCTTCAAGAAATCGTACTGCTGCGGATTGTAAATCCGGCGCATGTGTCCCGCCATCCCCAGGATGTGCATCGGGAAGAACGTGCAATTGAACGAGACGAACGTGATCCAGAAGTGAATCTTGCCCAGCGTCTCGTTCATCATGCGGCCGAACATCTTGGGATACCAATAGGTAATTCCCGCGAAGACGCCGAACAGGCTGCCGCCGAACAGTACGTAGTGAATATGCGCGACGATGAAGTAAGTATCGTGGATGTACATGTCCACCGGCGTGCACGCCATCCAGATTCCCGACAGTCCGCCGATCACGAACATCGCGACGAACGCCAGCGCGTTCAGCATCGCGGCCGTGTAATGGATGTTGCCCTTGTAGAGCGTGCCGAGCCAGTTGAAAGTCTTAATCGCCGACGGCACTCCGATGATCATCGTCGTGAGCATGAAACTGCTGCCGAGCACCGGATTCATCCCCGACACGAACATGTGATGGCCCCACACGATCCACGACAGGACCGCGATCGCGATCATCGCATACGCCATCGCGCGGTATCCGAATATGGGCTTGCGCGAAAACGTCGAGATGATGTCGGAGGCGATCCCCATCGCGGGCAGGATCATGATGTAAACCTCGGGATGGCCGAAAAACCAGAACAGATGCTGCCACAGCAGCGGCTCTCCGCCACCGGCGGGCAGAAAGAAATGGGTGCCGCCCAGCCGATCGAAGAGCAGCAGCGCGAGCGCCGTCGTCAGCACCGGAAGCGCGAGCAGCAGCAGAATCGCCGTGATGAACAGCGACCAGATCGTCAGCGGCAGGCGGAAGAAGTACATGCCCTTGGTGCGCATGTTGATGATCGTGGTGATGTAGTTGATCGAGCCCATCAGCGACGACGCGCCGAGCACGATGATGCTGATGCACCATAAGTTCTGGCCCCAATCGACGCCGGTGTAGATTGGCACCGCGCTCAGCGGCGCGTACGAGGTCCATCCCGCGGCCGCAGGACCGCCGGTTACGAAGAACGAGGAAAGCAGGATCACGCCCGCGACCGCGCCGATCCAGAACGACAGCATGTTCAGCTTGGGGAACGCCATGTCGCGCGCGCCGATCATCAGCGGAATGAGGAAGTTGCCGAAACATCCGACCAGGATCGGCATCACCACGAAGAAGATCATGATCGTGGCGTGCATCGTGAACATCGCGTTGTAGGTATTGGGCGGAATCGCGCCCTCGTACATGAACGGTTCGGGCACCCAGCCAAATCCAGGCACCTGGGTCTCCGGCCACGCCAGTTCCCACCGCATCAGCATCGCCATCAGGCCGCCGATCGCCATCATGAACAGCGCCATGAACAGGAACTGCTTCCCGATCATCTTGTGATCTTCGGAGAAGATATACGTGCGCCAAAAGCCGAGCGCATGAGGCTCCGCGTGCGCGCCGTGTACCGCAACCGCTGCCGTGCTGCTCATTTTGGGCTAGCTCCTTCGGTCGCCGAGGGCGGCGCTGGCGGGTTTGCATACAGGTCTTTGAGCCACTTGTCGAAATCCTCTTGCGACTGGATCGTCAGATTGCCCTTCATCCCCGAATGCCCGAAGCCGCACAGCTGCGAGCATGGAATTTCGTATTGCCCGGTTTCGGTCGCTTCGAACCAGACGTGGATGATGCGGCCAGGCACCGCGTCCTGCCTCAGACGCATGTTCGGGATGTAAAAACTGTGGATGACGTCTTTCGAGGTCAGATCGACCCGCACCACTTTGTTGACCGGCACGTGCAGCTCGTTCTCGACGATGATGTCGTCCTTGGTGCCGAGTTTGCCGTCGGGCCCCGGATAAGTGAATTCCCAGTTGAACTGCTTGCCGGTCACCGCGTAGAACACCTGCCCCGGAGGGCCATGCTCCTTGATATCAGCCCACGTCGAGCGGCTCATGAACGCCAGCACGATCAGGATCGCCGCGGTCGCCGTGGTCCAGATGATCTCGAGCCGCGAATTGCCTTCAATATATTCCGCCTTGCGGCCGGGCCGGGCGCGATACCGAATCATGAAGACCACCATCGTGATCATCACCGCGATCCAAACGACCAGCACGATCCAGAAGATCAGCTCAAAGAGCCAATCGATTTGCGGTCCGAAGGTCGAGATGTCGTGCGGAAAATACAGATACTCGAGCATCGAAGCGTCACCTCTGCGCTGCCAATGTGCAAATTCCGGACGAGCATTCGCCGCGCCGATCAAGGCGGCTGATGCAACGTTCCAACGCCTTCCGATTCATGAACTGAGTGTGATTATGCCCGTCAGCGCAACGATCAGCGGAATGAAAAAACTTTGTTGATTCACCGAAACGCCCGCTTAAGGCCGCCCATAATATTTGCATTTCGGTAGTTAATTCAAGTGCTTCGTGGTCCCATGATCGCATCGGCTGCGGGTCCGGCAATCAGGGATTGGGGCGAGATTGGCGGCAGCAGATGTTTGGGCTACAACGGCTAGTCGAGGAAGAGGAGGTTTTTATATCTTATGCCTGATCGTGTGGCGACCATTTCCCAAGCCTTCGAGGCGCGGGCGCAGAAGTACGGTGCGCGCGTGTTCTTAAAGGACAAGCCCGCCAAAGTCTGGACGGACCACTCGTGGACCGAAATCTCCGACGCCGCCGGAAAGCTTCGCGCCGGCCTGCTCGGCCTGGGCGTGCGCGCTGGCGATCGCGTCGCGATCCTCTCCGACAATTGCCCCGAATGGATCGTCGTCGATCAGGCCGTGATGGGGCTCGGCGCGATCGTCGTGCCGCTTTACACCACCAGCGGACTCGAGGAAACCGCGCACGTCATCAACGACTCGGGAGCGAAAATCGTCGCGGCCAACGGGCCTGAGATGATCAAGAAAATTCTCGGTCTCGGCAGTTCGATTCCCGAGGTCACGACAATTGTCGCCATGCATCGCGGCGCCGAATCCGCACCCGCCGCGAACTCAGCGCCTGCCATCACGACGCTAAAATCGGTGAGCGGCGATGCGCCGGCGGCCATCGTCGAGGGCAGCCGCGACGACCTCGCGACGATCATCTATACCTCGGGCACGACCGGAACGCCGAAAGGCGTGATGCTCTCGCACGGCAACATCCTTGCCAACTGCGCCGATTCGCTTGCCGCACTTGCGCTCAACGACACCGACATGACGCTGTCGCATCTGCCGATCGCGCATTCGTTCGAACGGACCGCGGGTTACTACACCGTGGCGATCGCGGGAGGGACGATCGCGTTTGCCGAGAGTCTCGGGCAGATCGCATCGAACCTGATCGAGGTCGAGCCGACGGTGGTGCTGACGGTGCCGCGCCTGCTCGAAGTGATACACAGCCGCGTGATGCGCACGGTGGAGGCCTCGCCGCCGATGCGCCAACGACTGTTCAAAATGGCGCTGGCGGCGGGCGAACAAGCGGCTGAGTATCGGCATCGCGGCAAACCGGTTCCGCCGCTGCTGGCACTGTCGATGGCGCTGTTCAGGCGCCTGGTCTTCGCGCGAGTGCGCGCGATTTTCGGAAGTCGAATGCGCTACCTCATTTCCGGCGGCGCGCCGCTGCCGGTCGAGATCAACCGCTTCCTGTCCGCCGCCGAAGTTCCAATCGTCGAAGGATACGGCCTGACCGAGGCTGCTCCCGTGGTCGCGTGCAATCTGCAAAACGGCAAGACCCGAATCGGCACGGTGGGCCGCCCGCTGGCGCACATCCAGGTCGCAACGGCAGCCGACGGTGAGTTGCTGCTGCGCGGGCCGAACATCATGAAGGGTTACTACAAGCTCGAGGCCGACACCAAGGAAGCGATCGACGAAAACGGATGGCTCCATACCGGCGACATCGCGAAGATCGACGTCGAGGGTTACATCTCGATCACCGACCGCAAAAAGGAAATCATCGTGCTGTCAGGCGGCAAGAACGTGTCGCCCGCCTACGTCGAGAGCAAGCTCGTCGGCGACAAATTCATCTCGCAAGCCTGCGTGGTCGGCGACCGCCGCAAGCATCTCGCCGCGCTGATAGTGCCCGACTACGAAAATCTGGCGGAGTTTTTAAGCGAAAACCAGCTCGACCCGAAAAACCCGGAGGCGCTGGCGAAATCACCGGCGTTGAAGGCGCTGCTGCATCAGCGGATTCGCGAAATCAACAAGCAGCTCTCGGACGTGGAAGCGATCGTCGGGTTCACGATCATGCAGCCGTTCACACAGGAAAATGGCGAGCTGACGCCGTCGCTCAAGGTGCGCCGCAAGGTCATTCAGGCGCACTTCAAGGATCAGATCGACACAATGTTCGGCGATTGAGGAATCCAGAATCAAACGCGGGCTCCGCGCCCCGCATTTCGATTAACTTCCTCTTCTACTTGGTGCCGTTGTCCACGACCAGCAGCGCATGGATCGTCGTAAGCTGCTTGACCATGTACGCACGCTTGCCCTTGGGCGTGACGACTTCGATATCGTCCTCGCGCCGCCTTGCCGATTAGCGCGCGGCCCAGCGGCGAGGACAGCGAGATGCGGTTCTGCGCGCCGTCAACTTCTTCCGGCACGACGATCTCGAACTCCGCGATGCCGCCCTCATCGAGATCCTCGAGCCGAACGCGGCTGCCCAGCCCGACGGTGTCGCGCGGAATCGTCTCGAGATCGATCATCGTGAGTTCCGACGATTCGCGCCTCGAGGTTGCCCACCCGCGCGCGCAGGAACTCCTGACGCTGCTTGGCCATTGCCCATTCCGCATTTTCGGACAAGTCGCCGTGAGCGCGCGCGCGCTCGAGTTCCTTGGGCAGGTCCACGGTGAGTTCGCGCTTGAGCGTCTCGAGGTCTTTTCTGAGCCGTTTGATTACCGGTAATTCAGCCATCGATACATTACTTCCTGAATGCGGTCTTTCCCCTGTTCTATGCGATTGCCGCGCCGCTGAGCGCCGGCGCGATCTTTTTTTGCCTGCTTCAATCCGCGACGATTGAAGTCAGGCTCCGATTGACTCCGGTCACGCTCTGAATCTTCTGCACCACCAGCTCGCCGAGCGAGGTCACGTCGGCGGCCTCCGCGATCGCGATGATGTCGTGCGGCCCGGTGACCGCGTGCGCCACCGAAACGCCGCCCACGCCCCGAATCTTGGCCGCGACCTCGCGCGCCTTTCCCGGCGACGTGTCGATCAGGATGAATGCCTTTACGGACATGCTCGTTTCCTCCCGGCGCCGCGGCCCCGCGACCCGCGCTCAGCGCGGTGGCGGAATCAAAGTACCCTTCTCGTCATACACATAAAAACCGCGGCCTGATTTGCGGCCCAGGTATCCGGCATCGACGTACTTCTTCAGCAGCGGGCATGCACGGTACTTGTCGTCGCCCAGCACCCGATGCATCACCTCCATGATCGCAAGGCAGGTGTCCAGCCCGATCAGGTCCGCCAGCTCGAGCGGACCCATCGGCTGATTGGTGCCGAGCTTCATCGCGATGTCGATATCGGTTACCCCGCCGACGCCTTCGTACAGCGTGTAGATCGCTTCGTTGATCATCGGCAGCAGCACGCGATTGACGATGAAGCCCGGAAAATCCTGCGCGGTCATCGTGGTCTTGCCGAGCTGCTCGGCGAGCGCGCGGGTCTGCTGAAAAGTCGCTTCCGAGGTGGCCAGCCCGCGAATGATTTCGACCAGCTTCATCGCCGGGACCGGGTTCATAAAGTGCATCCCGATCACGCGGTCGGCGCGCGAAGTCCGCGCCCCCATCCTGGTGATCGAAATCGACGACGTGTTCGAGGCGAAAATCGTCTCGGGCGGACAGATCTTGTCGAGCTTCTGCAGCAGCGCGATCTTCGCGTCTTCGTTTTCGATCACCGCCTCGATCACGAAGCCGACCCCGGCCAGGTCCTCGAGCCGGGTGGTGGTCTCGATGCGGCGCATCACGCGATCGCGCTCCTCGGGCTTGAAGCGCCCGCGCTCGATCATCCGCTCCAGGTTGCGCGCGATCGAATCGACGCCGCGCTGGCACAGCTCCGGCGCGATATCATGCATCACGACCCCGATTTCCGCCTGCGCCGCGACCTGCGCGATTCCCGCACCCATCTGCCCTGCCCCGACGACGCCGATCTGCCGCAAATTCATTCGTCTCTCCGAAAACTGTTCACCCGTGAACTAAAAACCGCTGCGATCTTTTTCCATCGTCGATTCGGTGACCCGCGAGCGCATCTTAACGATGCCCCGGGGGCTCCTCTCCACCGGCCCACGTACCGGCGCCGCCACCGCTTTGCATCGCGGTGCGCACCTTCCTTACGTCTTCGGGCGACTGGCGCCCCGGCATCCCGAGGTTGCGCATCAAGAAGTTCGTCATGCTCGAGGTGAGCCGGTCGCGGATGGTTGGCTCGGCGCCGACCTGCGCGTCGAGCACCAAATCGACCTGCTCCCGCGTGAGACCCTCTTCCACGAAAATATCGACCAGCCCGGCCAATCCGACTTCGCCGCCGGCGCGATCCACGATCGCGACTACTTTTGCGCACGGCGTGCAGACGCGGCGGATCAAACCGGCGCGCTGGCTGCAATAGACGCATCGCATCAGGAGATTAACCGCCTCAAAGTGGGCATCGCATCGACCTGCGAATGCACCGCAGAGCCCGCATCCCCGAAAAAGCCCTGAAAAAACTTGAAGCGGCCGTGCGCACGAAAAATCGGCAGGTCCGCTTCATTTTTGAGGTTACTACCGGCTGTAGATGGTCGCAAGTATGACCGGGCGCCCCGCTGCGCAGCGACAGATTCTGATCGTTGACATCGCAGGCCGTCAGGGCTACAGTCGCAATTGAGAATCATTCTCAGAATGAACCATCAGAATTAACCATATGGCCAATCAAACCGCGGTCGCTTACTTCTTCTATTCCCTGGGCATCCTCTTCCGCGAAGGCATGGAAGCGATGCTGGTCGTCGTCGCGCTCGCGGCCGCCACCCGCGGCGCCGGACGAATCGGCCGCTCGCGCGACATCTACGCGGGCGCAATTGCCGCGATCGTTGCCAGCGTCGTGCTGGCGTGGATGGTGAACAATTTCATCACCGACGACGCCAGCGACACGCTCGAAGGCGTCTTCCAACTCTTCGCGGCCGCGACCCTCTTTTACGTCAGCTCGTGGATGACCTCCAAAGGCCAGGCCGATCGCTGGATGAAGTTCATCTCGCACAAACTCCAGAGCGCCGAGCGCAGCAAGGTTCCCGCCGTCGCGCTCGGACTCACCGCGTTTCTCGCCGTGATGCGCGAGGGCGCGGAGACAATAGTGTTCTTTCAGGCGCTCACCAGCGGCGCGACCGAAGCTGTCGAGCGTCACGCGGTGGCAGCGGGCATCGTCGTCGCCGCGGTCGCACTGGCCGCGTCTTTCGTGGTCCTCCGCCGCGCCGCCGATCGAATCCCGATGAGGTTCTTCTTCCAGACGACTTCGATCCTGCTCTACGCGATGGCGATCGTGTTTGTCGGCCAGGGCATCGCCAGCTTGCAGGAAGCCTCAATCGTGCCGGCTACCTTCGTGAATTACGCGCCAACGATTCCCATGCTCGGTCTGTTCCCGACCGTTCAATCGCTCGGCGCGCAGGCGGTGCTGCTGATGCTTGCGGCGGCCGCCGTGTTGGTTCCACGCAACGCTGCCGCACGGCAGGTCAGGGTTGCTGAGCAGGCGGGAGCGGCGATGCAGCAGGCGCAGCGGAGTCAGACCTGAGCTCGGGCGCTTGCGCCATAGAATCGTCACCGCCGAGCAGAACGGTTTCGACGTCGGAACCCAGCTTCTCGGATATCACCAGCGCGCGAAACCCCATCCGCGTACATTGATCGACCATCGGGTCGCGCGCGACGGCACTTTGACGCACGTGCCTGAGCGCGACGCGCAAATCCTGCGTGCGATCGAGCAGGACGGACAGCCGCGCCGCGACAATCGCGGTCGAATCGCCCCCGCTCGAGGCAAGATCGAGCGCGAACGCTTCGTCGTGCTCCGCGCCGGCCAGCGCATGAAGCACAGTTTTGATCTCGGCGCATGCCGCTTCGGCGCTGTCGCCGGACGCGGCGGGTAAAGCCGCGTCCACCGTCGTTTGAAGCGTGGCAAACAGAGTGACGCCAATCGCAAGGAGAATCCGCGTAGATACTGAAAAAAGAGCCGGCCACGCGGCCGGCTCCGAAGACCTTCTGTCGCTGTGAGCGCATCGCCGGGGCAAGTCACCCCGCACGCTGCGAAATCGATGCCCTTCCACTGGCGCCGCGCCTACTTCCTCATCTCTTCGATGATGCGCTCGCGATGGCCGTGCTCGATCAGCTGATCGTTGCGACGGCCCTGCTTCAGCGCGATATACGTGAAAAACATCACCAGGATCATCATCGCGATGATCGGGATGTTGTCCGGCACGGTCAGGATTTGGAGAAACTGCTGAAACCCGGTGATTCGTCCCATTGACTCCTCGACGCTCGGCTTTGCTTTGTTATGATCAGCGTACCGACGCCGTCCGGGCAGTGTCAACTTTCCGCGCTTCGCCGGACGGGTACTGGCAATCGACGCATCCGCGGCACGCTTGCAGCGCGGCGGCGCGAGCGGGCAGAGTATTCGGGCATGGCCAATCACGCGCAGGCTTCGCCATACGCCGCCGGTGCGCCGCGCGGCATCTTCAACCTCGCATGGGGGGTCGCCGCGACGATTCTATCAGTGCTGTGGACCGCGCCTTGCGCGATCGCCGCGGCAATCGCGGCCACGATGGGCAAGCCGCACGCGGTCACGGTGATCAGTCGGGTATGGGCTCGCGTAATAATCGGAGTTTGCGGCATCAAGGTGCAAATCGAAGGTCTCGAGAATCTTGCCGGCCTGAAGTCGTACATCCTCGTTGCAAATCACCAGAGCTTCTTCGACATCTTCGCCATCGCCGCGTTCATGCCGGGCGAGCCTCGTTTCGTCGCCAAAAAAGAGCTGCTCAAAATCCCGGTGATCGGCTACGCGATGCAACGCGGCGGTCACGTGATCATCGACCGCGACGCCGGTGGCCGGGAAATTCGCAAGGCGATTCAGATCATCCGCAGCGGCCTCGACCTCTGCGTCTTCGCCGAGGGCCATCGCTTCAGCGACAACCGCGTCCACGAGTTCAACGACGGCGCCGCGTGGCTCGCGATCTTGTCCAAGTTGCCGGCGGTGCCGATGTCGATCAGCGGATCGGGCATTTTTTTCCCGCGCCTGGCGAAAGTCGTGACCCCGGGCCTCGCGATGCGCATGACGATTGGAAAGCCGATCGCGACCGAAGCAATGCGCAGCGCCGACCGCACCGAGCTGACGCGCAGGCTCGAGGAAGCCGTCCACGCCACCTTCACCACCGAAGTCTGAGCGCGCGGCGGTTGCGCTCAGGCCTTGCGATCGAAGATGAACAGCGGGACCTGGTTGGCCAGCTTGGGATCGATCGTCAGGATGCGGCGTCCCGACTCTATGCGAATCGCGCCGGCGTCGAGACCGGCGGTGCGAAAGTCCGCTATCACCTGATCGACGTCCTCCGCCTCGAGCCACAGACCGATCATCCCTTCGCTCGACGAATCGATCGCGGCCGCCGCGACGAGACGAATTTCCGCGCCGCCGACCTTCACCGACGCCGACTTCCCGTCGGCCGGCCTGGCAACGGCAAAGCCGAAGTTCTTTTCGTAGATCGACGCTGCGTCCGCGAGATCCGAGGTCGCGACTTCGAGCGTATCGAGGCGTTTAATCATCGGTGCGGATTATACCGTGCCAGCGAACAGTGAAAAGTGAAATTGTTCCAAAGAAAAACGGGGCCGGATCGCTCCAGCCCCGCGACTCGTATTCACACGTCCGAGCGCTCAGCCCTTCGGCTTCAACGAGAAATTGCTCGTCGCCGTCGCGCCGTCCTTCACGTCGACTTTCTGAGTCTGCGTGCCGAGCTTTTCCTGCCACACTTCGACTTCGTAGTTGCCCGGCGGCACGCCTGCGATCGAGTAATTGCCCTTGTCGTCTGTCACTGCGAAGTACGGAGTGTCGGTCGCGACCCACCAGGCGTGCATCCAGCCGTGCGCATCGCAGGTGACCTTGATCACTTCGGGCTGATCGATCTTTTCCTTGATTACTTTCTTGAACTTGGGCTGAGCCATGTTGAACGGCGGATTCTTGGTCGAATAGGTATGGATGTTGTGCAGAATCCCGTCCGAGTTCATGATATCCACGGTGCTGCCCGCCGGGAACGCGAGCACGTGCGGCAGGTAGTCACATCCCTTCTGCTCGAACTTTACTTCGCCGGGCTTCACCTCGCCCTTGGCGCCTTTCAAAATCACAACCGCGTTCGCGATTCCGCCGCCGCTGCCGACGACCAGGTCCTCTTCGAAGTGCGGATGCAGCGCGCATACTTCCTTGTCCTTGGTCACCTCGACCTTCTTGGGCGCGGGCGGCGTACCGTCGTACTTGACGGTTCCGCTAATCGTGCCGCCGGCAGCGCTCGCGAGGCTGGCGCCAACGGTCATGCTGAGCGCGACACCCGCACACGCCGCCAGTACAACTCCAAACTTGTTCATTACCATTCCCTCCTGCGAAATCGCTGATATGCGTTACTTAGTTACATCAAACTCTCTCAGCTTAGCGAATAATCAGTTGCCAACTCAATCGACTAAACGATAACAACCTACTTCTTACTCACTTCACTTTTCACTGGCGCCGTCGCCGCCTGCGCCGGCAGTGTCTCCCCCGGATGAGTTCCAAACCAGAAAATATAGTCCGTCAGCGCGCGGATCTGCTTGTCCTGGTTACCGCCCAGGATGTCGTCCGGGCCGCCCGGATAGTACGACGGCATCTTGGTTCCCGGCTGCAGCGCCGACGGATTTGCGATCCACTTCAGTATCCAGTCCGGATTCAACCGCTGATGCGCCAGCGCCAGGTCCGGCGCCCATCCCGACGGCGGTCCCTCAGGCTTCTTGTCGCCCTGCTGATGGCAGCTGAAGCAGTTGAAGTAGTCCTTCGTCATCAGCTTCGCGCCCGCCGCCAGCTCAGCCGGCGCCAATCAGGTTGGTGTTGATAAACGTGTACAGCACGTTCACGTCCGACAGCGCGGTGAAGTAATTCACGATCGCGTCGTCGTCAGCGTTGGTGAAATGAAAAGTCGGCATCCTGATCTTCAGCCACGGACGAATCGGGGTCGGTCCCTGAAGGAATGCGAATAGCCACTCGGGTTGAACCTTGAAGCCCTCGCCATTGAGTATTGGCGGCGCAAAGTTGATTTCATCTCCCGGGTAAAAGCGGCGGATATAACCGCCCCGATTCTCGACGATGTGGCAGCCGACGCAGTTGTAGTAATTGACCATTCGCCGGCCCGCGACGATTTGTGTCTGATGCTCCGATCCGGGCATCCGGTACCGCTCCTGCACCGTGCCCTGCGTCATGCCGGCGAGGAACACGACCAGGTTGTTGATGTCGGCGTTGTCGAAATCGAAATTCGGCATCAACTGCTCGACGTCCTTGGTCGCGTAGATGCGCGGGGATTCGAGTTTATGGAACGTCCACTGATCCCATGTCTCGGGAATCTGCGTCTGGTTGCCGAAAAACAGTTCGTCGATATGCTTGGAGCCGAAGGTCGTCAGCTCGACGCCGGTGCGCGACTCCTTGTCCATCCCTTCGATCTCGTGGCATCCGAAGCATCCGTACTTGCGCACCAGCGCTTCGCCCTGCTTGATCTGCTCGTGATCCTTGAGTGCGGTTTCGACGCCGGCGTCTGCTTTCTTCTCGCCATGCGTCATCAGGAAGGCGGTCAACGCTTCGGCTTCGTGATCGCTCAGGCGCAGCGACGGCATCGCCGTGTGCGGCGAGAACTCGCGTGGATTCTTCAACCACGCATATATCCACGCCGCCGAAGTCTTCTCCGCGATCCTGCCCAGGTTGGGCGCGAAGTCCTTGGCCGTGCGCGCCAGGGCCGGCTTGAAGCCCTCGGCAACGCCGACCGGAGTTCCATATTGATCAGGCTCGATCGCGTGGCATCCTTTGCAGCCGACCGATTCGAACAGCCCCTTGCCTTCCTCGACGAACGCCGGATTCTTGACGTCGGCCTCCAGCGTCGCAAGCTCGGGATGCGCCGCGAGCCAGTCCTTCGAATTCTTCGACGAACTGTCCAGGATGAACGCGGCCAGCGCAGTCGCCTGCTCGCGCGAGAACATGAAGTCCGGCATGCGCGTGTGCGGCCGGAAGACGTGCGGCGTGGCGATCCATCGCACGGTCCACGACGGGTCGAGCTTCGCCGACGCGAGCTTCAGGTACGGGCCGATCTTCGGCATGTCCTCGTAGCCCGCCACCAGATGGCATCCCGCGCATCCCATCTGCTCGAACATCCGTTCCCCCTCGACCCAGTTCGCCGCGATCGGCTTGCCTCCCGCATCGTGCAGCGAGCCCACGTCGATATGGCACTTGATGCATCGCGACTGCATCTTGTCGCCCCTGAGCATGGGCGAATCCCAATCCGGATCGTCGCCATGCGCCAGCCGCACCGAGCTGACCGCGGGCCCCTGTCCGTCGTGACATGGCGTGCATCCGAGTTTGTCGGGCGGATGCTTCAATATGATCTGATCGAAGTTGCTATGCGTGCGAAACGGCTCGGGCGCATTCTCGAAGCCCTTCTTGTCGGCGCCCATGTGGCAGCTCTGGCATCGATCGACCCGCGCGATCGCCTCGTCGAAGGCGTTGCGGTCGAAGTCGTCGATCGCGGTCTGCTCAATCTTCGGAATCTTCGGATAACGGAACAGGACGGTGTTGCGGAACTTGACCGGGATCATCCACGTGTCGGCCTTGTCGAAGAAATCGTCGCGCTTGGCGGTGAGCTTCTTCATCTGATCGGTCAGGCCATCGACCTTCGAGTTGAGCGCCTCGATCTGATCCTTGACCGACTGCAGATGGTCCTTGGCTTTGTCGGAGACGATACTTTCCCGCGCGAGTTCGGCGTTGAGCTGATCGATTTCCTTTTTGTACGGACCCGGGTCTTCCTTTTCCTGGACGGCGTGGTTGTAGTCGTACCATCGCTCGGTCAAATACGACTTGGTGAAGCGGACCAGTTGATCCTTGTCGTTGGCAGCGTTGTTCAGATCGGTCAACTGCGCGCGCAGCGCGGCCAGCTTGGCCGCGGTGGCGCCGGAGTCGCGTTCGATCCGCGCCTGGGCCAGCTCCTTCGAGACTTTCTGGTATTCGGGATCGGCGTCGAGGCGCTTCTGCTCGTCCGCCGCGTCCTTCATGTACTTGTCGTACGCGAGCCGGTCCCACTGGACCTGGTATTGCTTCCACGGACGGCGCGAGATGTTGTCGTCCCAAATCGACCAGACTCGCGGTCACCAGCAACACCGCTACCATCAGCACGAACAGTGCGCTGTACGATTTTCCTTCTTCAGTGGGATCGAGCCCCGGTCTGCCAGCCATCTGCTCTTATCCTGTCCTCGACTACCGAATGCCGCCGCGAGGCCGCCGTCCAAATACTCACAAATACTCAATAGTCATTTACGCCCGCGAGCCCACAGAACCTCGACGACGTAGCCGGCGAGAAAAACCAGAATGCCGATCCCGGTGAACTCGTATTCCGTTCCCCATCCCGTGCGGCTGGGTCATCCCGACGTACAGCGCGAAGCCGACGTCGGCGATTCCGAGCGCCTGCAGTACTTTGGCGAGGATGAACACGGGGTTGCGGCCACGTCAGATGTTAATCCAGGGCGTAACCAGGATGTACTTGATGTTGAGCGCGTGCCGCAGCACCATCTTGATGAACACGCCGGCCATCGCGATCAGCAGAAATCCCGTGATGCCGAAGCGCACCGGCCCCCATTTCTTCAATATCTCGGGACCGCCGCCGGGAAACGCCGACCATGGATCGCCCGCCGGCCGCGATCGTATCCAGAAATATAGCGCCGCGTACCCGACCACGAAGTAGCCGCCTATCAGCGACAGTCCGAAAATCGCCGACGCCAGGTAGTCGCGGAAGCCGAACATGTACGGCAAATCGACGTTGGTCAGCGCCTCGACCAGATGCGGATCCCAGACCTGGCCGGGCCAGAACCAATTCCATCCGGGACCGCGGAAAAATGTGCCGATGATGATGAATGAGACCCATAAAATGTGGAACCCGATGAAAAAAGTCAGAATCTCGAACGATCGCTCGCGAAACGTGTAGTAGCCGTTGCCTTTCGGATTGATGTCGAGATACGGAATCAGCATCAGGCCCACGATAATGAAACTGGGCAGCACCACGCCCGCGTACCATGGGTCGAAGAACACCAGCATTTCCTGCAAGCCCAGAAAGTACCACGGCGCCTTCGACGGATTCGGCGTGCGAGTCGGATTCGACGGCTGCTCCAGCGGCGCGTTGAGCAACAGCGACCACACCGTCAAAACGATGATCACCAGAATCGACATCAGGAATTCGATGCGCACCAAAAACGGCCAGGTGTGCAGCTTATCTTCGCGCCGCCGCCCGCCTTCTTGATCGGGACTTCGATTCGCTTCGACCCGCCGGCCGCCGGCGTCATCGCCGCAGCTCCGCCTGCGCCCGCTCCCGCCGCGCGCATCGCGACGGCGCCTTCGTTACCTTCCCGGCTTGCCATGATTAATCCCTAATGAGGCGCTCAGTCCTCGTCGTCGCTCCACGCGGCGGCGCCGCCAGCACGTACATTAGATAAAGCACGATCGACATCGCGATCGGCACCGACAGCACGCGCACGATTCCCTGGTGCAACAGCCATGAAAACACGTCTCCCATCGACCGCCCGCCTCCCCTCCTAGAGCGGCCCCGACATGCCGTCGCGGCGGATTCGCCAGAAGTGCACCGCCATGAAGATGCCCGCGATCAAGGGGAAAAAGATGCAGTGCAAAATGTAGAAGCGCAGCAGCGTGTGCGGTCCGATTTCCGCGCCGCCGAAAATAAATGCGCGCGCGTCGTAAACCGGATTCACCCCGAGCACTTCATGGAACGGACCGCCGTGTCCAAGCAGCGGCGTGGCGCGCGCCATGTTCGAGCCGACCGTCACCGCCCAGATCGAAAGTTGATCCCACGGCAACAGGTATCCGGTGAACGACAGCAGCAGCGTCAGCACCAGCAGGATCACGCCGACCACCCAGTTGAACTCGCGCGGCGGTTTGTACGAGCCGGTCATGAACACGCGGAACATGTGCAGCCACACCGCGATCACCATTGCGTGCGCGGCCCAGCGATGCATATTGCGCATCAACATCCCGAACGGCATGTCGAATTCCAGGTACTTCATGTCGGCGTAGGCGTATTCCACCGTCGGCCGATAGTAGAACATCAGGAACACGCCGGTGACCACCGTCACCAGGAAAAGCAAAAACGTGATGCCGCCCATGCACCAGGTGAAGCGCATGCGCACCGCATGCTTTTGCACTTTCGACGGATGCAGATGCAGCCACACGTTGCCGGACACCATCAGGATCCGGTTGCGCGGCGTGTCTTCGTATCCGTGTCTGAAGATGGACTGCCAGGCCTGCGAATCGGTTATCTGGCGTTTCGTTTCCTTCCAGTCAAACTTGGCCATCCGCTACCAATCTCCCCAACAGGCTGCCCGCCATGGGCGCCCACCGCAATCTGAGCAAATTCGCTGTAAAAGATTCCAATCTTTGCAGCTCTATCGCAAGCGCGCGTGAAATCCCGGGCAAGGCTACCTAATTTCGCCCATGTTCTGCAACAAAGCAGCCCCACTAAGTCGGGATTTCTATGCGCTCGAACGGATCAAAGCGAGCGCTCCGACGGCCGGAAGAAGTTGAACCGCCGGAGCGATTGATTCGCCCCGGCCGTGGCGACGGCAGCGCAGTATAAACCGTTGGCATTGGGCCGCGTCCGCCAACGGAGCGCGGCGTTAACATTGGATGCAGGGGTCACCCCTGCCACGCGGGCTCTTCCATCGCGTAGTCGCGAAAAGATGCGCTGCGCAGATTTTCGCGTCTTCTCACTGCGGGTGCAGGGGCCGCAGCCCCTGCCGCCCGGTTTTTTATACTGGCCAGCCGTGCCAACGGCCGCAGGTGATTCTTCCTTCATGCCGCGCCCGCCAACGGCGGGCGGCCTTAATACTGGGTGCAGGGCTCACCCCTGGCCGTTGGCACGGCTGGCCAGTATTAAGACCCGTTGGCACGGGAGACCAATATTAAGAAACCGCGCGCGACAACGGAGCGCGGCCTTAACACCGGGTGCAGGGGTCAGCCCTGCCCCTGCCGGCGGAAGCGGCCGAAGACCGCGACGATCAATCCCCACACCACCATCAGCAATGCGATCCCGATCACGCCCAGTCCTACGCCGGCCAGAATTCCCGTCGCGCACAGGACGGCGCCGATCACCAGCAGTGGAATTGCAAACGCAATCGGGTTGAAGGGATCGTTGCGCGCCGCCCGCTTGACCATCGCCGCCGCCTGCTCGGACGCGCCCGCATCCTCGTTGCTTTCCTTGAGCAGGCTAACCGCGTAGTCGGTGAGTTCCTGGCGATTGGGCATCGCGCGCAGACGGTCGGCAAGCTCTTGGGCGAGCGCCTCGACCCGTTCGTCGTTGGCCCGGGAATCAGGATCGGGTTTGTTCGAATCAGCCACGCTGCGCTTGTCTTCTCGTTCGGCGCCTAACACCTATCGAACCTGAGATCGAGTTGTCAACGTGACACTGCCGGCAGCTTTCCGGCGTATGAAAACTCGATCTCCTGGGCTAAAGACTCACTCTCCTGAGCCTGAGCGCGTTGGTGATTACTGACACCGAGCTCAGACTCATCGCGGCGCTGGCGATAATAGGACTGAGCAGTGGGCCGAACCCGGGATAGAGAACGCCGGCGGCGATCGATCGCGCCTACTTCTTGCAGAAGGTCATTAGGAAGGCGGCAAGGTCGTGAATCTCGCCGTCCTCGAAGCCCGATCTCCAGGCTGGCATGTCTTTGCTGCGACCCGTGGCGGCGCCGCCGTTCTTGATCACGTTGAACATTGTATCGTCGGACATCTTGCTCATCATGGCGCAATCTGAAAAATTGGCGGGGTGGGTACTAAGTGCCGCCGCGGCAGGACCATCGCCCTCGCCGCTGCTGCCGTGACAGCTCGCGCAAAATGTATTGTAGTTTTGCCTGGCGGCAGCCATGCCGGCCGCGCGCGCAGGTGCAAACGCGCATGCGATGATTGCGCCCGCACCAACGATCGCGATTAGTCGATTCAACGTCACCTTCCGTTTCAATAGCCGCGCGGCCCTAAGCCGATTCAACGGCTCCTGAGGTATGTCGCGGCGAATCGGCGTCCAAAGGCCGGCCAATCATCCTGATGCCGCTTCCTTCATGATTTTAACAATCGTGTCTTCCACTTCCTGCGCTACTCGTTCAAGTTGCGGCGCGTGAAACATCGCCAGAAGAGTGGTTGGCTTCAAAGTAGCCAGAATGGTTTTGCCGTCCTCCTGGTAAATGGATATCCGGCATGGCAGTGCGGTAGAGACGCTCATGTTTTGCTCTAGGACTTTCTTCGCTTGTTGCGGCTGACAGACCTCGAAGATCAGACATTCACGGGGGAACTCCACGCCCTTCTTCGCCATGGTCTCCTTGAGGTTGTGAACCTGCATGACGCCAAAGTGATTGGCCTGGACCGCGGCCTGCAAGGCAACCGCAGTTTCACTCACGGTTTTGTCAGTGGATAATTTGACCAGCATAGGCTCTCCTTCATGCTTAAGATTCATCCCACAGTTTTCGATATTGCTCCGCCTTGCGAAAGTATGCCAACTGCGGGATCTGCGCCGGCCAGCTAATGCGATTTAACTGCAGCAACCGCTGCTCTTCGGCGCTGCCGCAGACTTGCCCAAGTACTGCTCCGAACTACGATCGAACCTCTCTTTGCGCTTTGGACCGGGCTGCAGGCGACACACCTTCGAGGATCTTGCGCTTTCATCTTATTTCGGGTGCTGTCAGCGCCAGCTTGATAGCCTCAGCGCCGTAGGTCCTCGGGGATCACCGAAAATACATCCCGTGTCCGGAGTCGCCGCCCATCATGCCGTGGCCGAACCCGCCGCCCATCACGAGATAGATAACCAGGATGATAAGCACAATGCTCATCAAGCCCATTCCCCGCGGTCCGTAATAGCCGCTGCGGTAGCCATAGAACCCGCCTCCGCCAAACAACAAAATCAACAAGATAATCAGAAGCAACATACACGTCCTCTTTCCATCTGCTCAGTAAGTCTAACTTCCAGTCTTGCCAGCCTGTGATCGCATCGAACCGCGACCCCGTTGGCGCCATCGCTTCGTCAAACCACGCCGAGTAACCAGAGTACTAGGACGATCATCACGACGCTTCCCAGGGAAATAGGAAGATACATACGGCCTCCTCGGGCCTTGGTGGTCGAACTTGGGGTTGGTTGAGCGCAGCGCGGTCAAAGGCGAGTGGAAATACCGCCGTTTGGGCTCGATCAATTCGGACTCGATTCCTAAGTCGATCCGATAGATCGACTCTCCGCTAGCACGCGATCAAAGTCCATAGCAATCCGTGCTCACTTAGTGCTGCGGATAACCCGGATAACACAAAGGGTCTGCGCGATGCAGTCCCGCTTTTGAATTTGTCGAGACCGCGGCGGCTGCGCGCACCGGCTCAGGCGTTTTTGCGCGCGATGATCAACGAGTGCACCGACCAGCGGCTGATCTTTTCGTTGCGCTCCAGCGTAATCGGGTGGCCCTTGAGCACGTCCTGCTTGCGCAATCTGGTGGTCCATCCCAGTTGCCGCGTGATCGGATTGACAATGGTGTTGAGCGCCGCGACCAGCGGATTCGAGCTCTGGAAATGCGTCGTGATCGCGATCCGCCCGCCCGGCTTACACACCCGCACCATCTCCGACATCATCCGGTACGGATCGGGAACCACGGTCAGAACGTGAAACGAGGTAACGTAGTCGAAGCTGTTGTCGGGATAGTCGAGGTTGAGCGCGTCGCCCTGGCGCAACTCGATATGTCCCCAGCCGTTTTCCGCCACGCGCTTTTTTGCGCGCTCGAGCATGTCGGCCGACGGATCGATCGCGACAATGTGCGCGTACGGCGGATATGCGTCCAACGCGATTCCGGTGCCGACGCCGACCTCGAGCACGCGGTTACCGGGCCTGAGATTCAGGCTTTCGATAACCTCATGCTCGCGCCCGACGAAAACTCGGCCGAAGAAAAAATCATAGAAACGCGCCAGGTCGGAATAGACACGGCTCTCATGCGGTTGAGACATCGAAAAACTCCCTTGGGTTCGACGCAGCCCAGGCGATCAGTGCGAGGCAGGATTTTTGATGCACGGCGATATTGGCCGCTTGCGACGCGAATTCAGCGTGACTCGCGCGCGTGGCGTCAGGCCGCCGCGTTGATGCCTCGCAACTGACGTTTGACAGAAGTTATATCGCGCTTGCGAAATCGCCACTGGCGGCCTTTCTTGAAGGCCGGAATAATATTGCGCCGGGCAAACTCGTTCACCGTGTCCGGACTCAGGTCGAGCAGGAACGCGACTTCGCGGGAATTCAGCAGTATGTCGTCCTTATCGGCCATACGAGTCCAACAAGACGCCTTTCCTCGGAGATTTTGTCAGGACGCGATTTTGTAGTATGCGCCCGTCGCGCAAGTCAAGGTAAAAGGCACTTGCTAGCTGAAAATTTGCCCACAGTCCCTGACCAGCGCAGTCGTCAAAATTCATTTGGCATCTTATAGCATTATTAACAGTCATTAAACACTAATCCGGGTGAGCTTCCTCATCGAAATCCGGTAGTCGTACCACGCGCGCGTAACCACAATACAGGAAAACAGTCCGGTCAGCACTCCTACGCACAGGGTGACGGCGAAGCCTTTGACCGGTCCCGTTCCGAACTGGAAAAGGATCAGCCCCGCCGCAAACGTCGAGATATTCGAGTCGCGAATCGCCGACCATGCGCGATCGTAGCCGAGCTTGACCGCCTCGCGCGGCGATTTGCCGGCGCGCAACTCTTCGCGCATTCGTTCATTCACCAGCACGTTGGCGTCGACCGACATGCCCAGCGTCAGCACGATGCCGGCGATGCCCGGCAACGTCAGCGTGGCGCCCAGCGCCGCCATCACGCAGATCAGCAGCAGGATATTGAGCGACAGCCCGAAATCCGCGAGCAGACCCGCGCCGCTGTAGTACACGGCCATGAAGATCAGCACGGCGCCCGCGCCGATCACGAACGACATCTCGCCCTGGCGAATCGAATCGCGGCCGAGCGACGGGCCCACCGTGCGCTCCTCTTCGATTTCGACCGACGCCGGCAGCGCGCCCGAGCGCAATACGATCGCGAGATCGTGCGCCTCGTCCATCGAGAAGCGTCCGGTGATCTGGACGTGACCGCCGGGAATTCGTTCCTTGATGACCGGCGCCGAGTAAACCGTGTTGTCCAGCACGATCGCCAGACGCCGCCCGACGTTCTCAGCCGTCATCGCATCGAAGATGCCCGCGCCGCGCGCGTCGAGCTCGACCGCCACGTACGGACCTTCCAGCCGCGCGCCGGGACGCACGCGCGCGTCGGTAACGACGTCGCCCGTCATCAGCACCGGGGACTCGACCAGGTACGGCTCCCTGCCGCCGCGCTCCGAGGTGCCATAGAGGATTTCGTCGCCGGGGGGCGGGCCGTCCTTGATCGCGTCCTGCACGTTTTTCGAGTCGTCAACCAGTTTGAATTCGAGCACCGCCGTCTTGCCGATCAGTTCCTTGGCGCGCTCGGGGTCCTGGATTCCGGGCAGTTGCACTAAAATTTCGTTGTCGCCCTCTTTGGCGACGGTGGTTTCGCGCACGCCGAGCTGGTCGATTCGATTGCGAATCGTTTCCAGCGCCTGGTCCATCGCATTGGACCGGATCGTCTGCAACTCGCGCGGCTTGTAGGCGAGCGAATATGACGGACCGACGCTGGACGAATCGCTGTTGCTCACTGCGGTCAGATCCGAAAACGACTTCTGCACCAGGTCGAGGAACGGCGTACGATCGGCGCTCGACTTCAGCTTGACGGTCATGTTGCCGGAATTGTCGACCGAGACGTCCGCGAAATCTATTTTGTTCGCCTTGAGCTCCTGCTTGAGATCATCGCCGCGGCGGCGCAACTGGGTTTTCACCGCCTCGTCCAGCTTCACGGCCATCAGCAGATGGGTTCCGCCCTGCAGGTCGAGGCCGAGCTGGATTTTGGTCGAGCCGAATCCGGCCTTGAACCAATCGGGCAGATCGATATTGAGGCTCGGCAGCAGAATGAGTATCGCCGCCAGCACGATGGCGCCGGCCAGGTAGATGCGCGTGAGCCCGCTGCCGTTGGTGAAATGCATGTAAAGAAACGACACGACCAGCACCAGCAGAATCAGGATCGGTCCGAAACTTTGAGTCTGTTCCACTATGATGAAGCCCCTACTTTTCGTCTTTCTTCGACGACGCCTTGTGACTCGACATCGACGCGATTTGCGATCGCTCGACCCGCAACCTGACGTTGGGGGCAACTTCGAGCGTGATCACTTTGTCGCCGACCTCATGAATCCGCCCGATAATTCCGCCGGTCGTCACGACCTCGTCGTTGCGCTTGAGCGCGGCCAGCATCTTCCCCATCTCCTGCGCCTTCTTGTTCTGCGGCCGGAAGACCAGGAAGTACATGACGCCGACGACCAGCGCCAAGATCGGCCCCGGGCCCGTCATCAACTGCTCGAAAAACGACGGACTGGCAGCTTGACCGGCGGCGTTGGCGGCCTGCGCCCATGCGGTGCCTTCGAACAACATCAGATCACGTCCTCAAGACGATCGCGACTACTACTGTTCAAGATTTCAAGTCTCCTGAAAAAAACTTCGACCGATCGGACTTCAAGTCTCCTTAAAAAATTCTTCAACCGGTTCGGCGGCGTTGTCGTTGTCCCAGCCGCCCGATGCAGCCATCGCATACGCTTTGAAATTCCCCGATGCGATAGCAGCCTGGCACCGCCGCATCAAGCTCGCATAGAAGTGAAGATTATGCTCCGTCAGCGCGCGCGCCGCGAGTATCTCGCCCGACAAATATAGATGACGCAGGTAGGCGCGTGAATGGGTCCGGCACGGGCGGCACTCGCAGGCCGGATCGAGCGGCATCGAGTCGCGCGCGTGCGCCGCATTCTTGATCGAGATGCGCCCCTGGCTGGTGAAGGCGGTCCCGTTGCGCGCGTTTCGCGTGGGCAGCACGCAGTCGAACAGGTCGAAGCCCATCGCGATCGCCGCGAGCAAATCCGCCGGCGTGCCCACGCCCATCAGGTAGCGCGGCTTGCCCGCCGGCATCATCGACGCCGACAGCGCCGCCATTTCCAGCATCGCGGCCTTCGGTTCGCCCACCGAAAGTCCGCCCGCCGCGTATCCGTCGAACGCAATCGAGGTTATCTGCGACGCGCTGGTCTTGCGCAGGTCTGCGAAAATGCTGCCCTGGATAATCCCGAATAGCGCCTGCGTCGTGCTGATTCGCGCCGCGAGGCTGCGCTCGGCCCATCGCGCCGTGAGCTCGAGCGACATGAGCGCGCGACGATGCTCGGCAGGGTAAGGCGTGCACTCGTCGAGCGCCATCATGATGTCCGCGCCGAGCTGTTGCTGAATCTCGATCGCGCTTTCGGGCGTGAGCATCAAAGGCGCGCCGTCGAGATGAGATCGAAACCGGATGCCTTCTTCATTGATCGAACTGATTTTCGCCAGGCTCATCGCCTGGAACCCGCCCGAATCGGTCAGCACCGCGCCGGGAAATCCCATGAAGCGCGCTACACCGCCCATCTCGGCGATTAACTCGGCGCCCGGGCGAATCGCCAGATGGTACGCGTTGGCGAGCACCATCGCGTAGCCCATCGACCGCAACTCGTCGGGCGCCATCGCCTTGACCGCCGCGCGGGTGCCGACCGGCATGAAGGCCGGCGTCGCGACCGCGCCGTGGGGGGTTACGAGCCGCCCAGTGCGCGCATCGCTGCCGCCGTCCACCGCGGTAACGCTGAATTCGATTGGCCCGCTCATCACAGAATCAGCATCGCGTCGCCGTAGCTGAGAAAGCGGTAGCGATGGCGAATCGCTTCGCGGTACGCGGCAAGAATCTGCTCGCGCCCCGCAAACGCCATCGCCAGCGCGAGCACGGTGGTTCGGGGCATATGGAAGTTCGTCAGCATCGCGTCAGTCAGCTTGAAGCGAAAGCCCGGATGAATAAAGAGCCCGGTGAAACCCTCGACGTCGCCGGTGATCGCCCACGACTCGAGCGCGCGCGTCGAGCTGGTGCCAACCGCAATTATACGCCCGCCGATTCGCCGCGCATGTTCGATGGCAGCCTGGGTCGCCGGTGTAATCGTGTACCACTCGGACTCCATCGTGTGGCTCTCGACCTCGACCGCGCGCACCGGAGCGAAAGTGCCGGGACCGATATGCAGCGTCACCGTAGCGGTGCGGATGCCCGCATCGGCCAGCGCCTTGAACACCTCGGCGGTGAAATGCAGCCCCGCGGTGGGCGCCGCGATCGCGCCGGGCCGCGCGGCATACACGGTCTGGTAGTCGTCGATGTCGGCGGGACCGACGCTGCGATGAATATAGTGCGGCAGCGCGAGCGTGCCGGCGCGCTCGAGTATCTGTTCGATCGAAACTCCTCCCTCGGCCACGACGATTGGGCGGCCCGGCCGCGCATAGCCGGCGATCCTCAGCACGTGACCGTCGCTCAAGATGAGGCGCGCGCCGTCCTTGAGCACGCGATGCGTCCGTATCAGCGCGATCCACGCGCCGGCGGGACCTTCGAGCGGGCCGGCCGGCCGCACCATCAGCAACTCGACCCGGCCGCCCGATTCCTTCTGCGCGAACAAGCGGGCCGGCAGCACGCGGGTGTCGTTGAGTACGAGCAGGTCTCCTTCGCGCAGATGGCGGACGAGTTTATAGAAGCGGGAATGCTCGAGCGATTTGGATTTGCGATCGAGCACCAGCAGGCGCGCTTCGTCGCGGCGCGCAAGCGGTGCCTGCGCGATCAATTCTTCGGGCAAGTCGTAGTCTAGTTCGGAAAGCCGCATCTGAAGCGAAGCAGAATCGTGATTTGCGCGCGACCCGAGTCGCGCTACTGTGTAGCAACCCTCGATTGACCGGGAAAGCGGTTGGCCCGCGACTAGAACGGATAGTTGATGCCGGAAAAGATGGCGGCGCCTTCGCCACCCCATCCGAGGTCAACGAACCCAACCACGAACGGTTCCGCGATGCCGCGGAATCCGATTCCGCCGACCGGGTGCAGATCCGAGAATGGGTCGTAGTTCATTTCATGGGCGACGCGTCCCGCTTCGGCGAACGGAGCCAGTTCGAGTATCCCGTGGGTGCCGAAGATGTTTTTCTCCCACACCCGAGTGCGCATCTCGACGTTCATGACGAACAGATTGTTATCGATGTAGCGGCCGGCGCCGTAACCGCGCAGCGTTTCCTGATCGGTGAGCAAGCTTTCCTGGCCGCCCAGGCGCGCCTGCGACCAAAATGGCATCTCGTTACCTGCCGGCTCGTACTCGTTGAAGATATGACCGGCAAAGGTGATGCGATCGCCGACCGAATAGTACTGACGCAATTCTCCGCCGAAGCGGTTGTACGAAACCGAGCTGCCGAATCTGCGATCCGCATTGCCGTAATAGAGCCGCCCCAGCGTGCCAGAGCGCGGGATATCCACCGAGTCTCGCGAGTCGTATTGGATCATCGCCTGCGAGAGAACTTCGGTGCCCCCGTTGATGCCCTTCTGATTCGGGAACAGCACGCGAATGTCCGGCACCGAGGTGAAGCCGCCGGTTCGGATTCGCACGTAGCGCGGGCGCTCCATCAGTGACACCTGCAGCTTCTCGGTCAGGTTCAAGCCGAAGGTCGCCTCGCCATAAAGCTGCTCGGTCGTGTAGTTGGTCTGGTTGCCCTGGTGCGAGTGATTGCCCGATCCGTAGAAGCGCTCGGTCGGATCGCGCTCGAAATAGAAGCGCCCTTCGAACGACCACCAGTGCTTATGCTCGCGCCCGGTCTGGTAATCGAGATCGACCTTGCGCGCGATGGTCTCTTGCGCGCCCGCGACCGTGTACCATTGCGTGTCCGCCGAGGGATAGCCCAGGTAGCGAAAGGTCCCACCCGGTCCAAGCGTGCTGTTGGCGTTGATATCGGGGGCCAGGATGCTGCTGATCTCGTTCTTGTCGTCGGTGAACAGCCATACCGGCAGAACCCCGTAAGTAACTCCGCCGTTGGGATCGGTGGCAACTTCAGGCACCGGGATCAACGGCCACGAGTTGGGATCCTTGATATTGAACGAGTTCCAGTCGTAATGCGGCCAGCTCCAGGTGCCGGGGTCCAGCAGCGAGAAGGCATGCGCCGTCGATCGCGCAGCAACCAACGCCGTAATTAAGATGAGTGAGGCGAGAACGCGCCGCATCGTGGGATCCTGGGATTAACCTTCGCCTGTTGGCATTCGGCTACTCTTCCGCCACTCCACCACCCGCAGTCCAAGTGCTCGGACCCGCGCAAACCGGCTCCGCCGAACGATGCTCAAAACTGACAGGCTTGGCGGTTGCGATCAACCCTCTCGATACGCCGTTCATTGGCGAAGTCTTGCGATTGAACCGTCACCAATGCGCGCGCGCTTTTCGGCGACGCCGTAAATGTGCAAGGATTCGGAACCAGCGGGAGAATTTCCACGCAAAGGAGCTCAGTAATGGCGAAAGCTGACGGCGGCGAATTAGTCGCGCGCGTGATGCGCGAGAACCGGGTGAAGTATTGTTTTGCAATCAACGGCGGTCATTTGTTTCCGATCCTCGCCCAGTTGCGCAACCACGACATCAAGCTCATCCACATGCGCCACGAGCAGGCCGCCGCCTACGCCGCCGACGCCTACGCGCGCACCTCCGGACAGGTGGGCGTATGCATGGTCACCGCGGGATGCGGCCTGACCAACGCGGTGACGGGGCTGTGCGTCGCGGGATTGACCAACAGCGCCGTGGTTTGCATCTCCGGACAGCATCCCAACACCGAAGACCATCTCGGCTCGTTCCAGGAGGCCTACGGTTCCGAAGTCGTTGACAGTTTCTCCAAATTCACCAAGCGCGTGACCGACTGGTCCACGATTCAGTTCGATCTGCGCTCTGCATTCCGCGAAGCGATTTCGCCGCCGCAGGGCGTCGCCTTGTTCGAGATTCCGCAGAACATTCTCTATCACCACGACGAAGACTCGCGGCAGCGCAAGGGCGCGCGCGATTTTACCGTCGACGACGTCCGCTCCGCGGGCGATCCGGCCAAGATCGATCGCGCGCTCGAGATGCTGCTGGCGGCCGAGCGCCCGCTGATTGCCGGCGGCGACGGACTGTTCTGGTCGCAGGCGGGCGCCGAGATGCGCGAGTTCGTCGAGCTGACCAGCATCCCGATTTACGCGCGCCGCGCCGGCCAGGGCGCGGTCTCGGAAGAGCATCCGCTGGCGATTCGCGGTCCGTTCAAGAAGCCCTTCACCGGCGGCGCCGACGTGGTGCTCGCAATCGGCTTCCGTTTCTGGAGCGGCGAGCATTTCGGGCAGCCGCCGACCTGGACCGACAAGGCCAAGTACATCCAGGTCGATCCCACGCCGACGCGAATCGGATGGCAGGTGAACGCGGACCTGCCGATGGTCGGCGATCCCAAGCTCGTGCTGCAACAGATGATCAAGCGGATCAAGGAACTCAAGCTCGACTTCTCGAAGAACAAGGCGTCGCCCTGGGTCAAGCAGGTCTGGGAAACGCGCCATCGCTTCGACAATCAGATCAAGGAACAAAACGCCAAGGTCTCGAAGAATCAGCCGATTCATCCGGCGCGGCTGTGCGAAGACCTGATCACCGTGCTCGACAAAAACGCGACCACCGTCATCGACAGTTTCACGCTCTCGGGATGGATGAGCCGCGCGTTCACCTGCCGCTTCATGGGCCAGGTCGTTGACGCGGGCCCGCTTGCGCCCGTCGGTCACGGCGTCGGAATGGGTATCGGCGCGCAGCTCGCGCGGCCGGGGCAGCAGATAGTCGTCATCAGCGGAGACGGCGGACTGGGAATCGGCGGCTGGGATATGGAGACCGCCGCGCGCTACAAGCTGCCGGTCATCACGGTGCTGTGGAACAACAGCTCATGGGGCCCGAATTTCGATCAGATGCCGCGGGCTCGCGGGCAACACCGATCCGTTCAACATGCTGCCCAACATTCGCTACGACAAAATCTTCGCCGAGATGGGATGCCATGGCGAGCACGTCGAGACCGCCGAGCAGATCATTCCGGCGCTCGAGCGCGCGTTCAAGTCGGGCAAGCCGGCGATGATCAACGTGCTCGGCGACGTGAGGGTCGGCAACGCGACGCTGGGCGGCAACCTGCTGGGCTCAACCGGCTCGAACTAGCCGGCAATTCCGGTTCCCCCTTTCCATCCTGGAAAAGGGATGAGGGGGAATCGCCAGCCTCAAAACCGCTCTCCGCCGTTTGTTCCCCCTTTCCGACCGGAAAGGGGGCCAGGGGGATAGGACAGCGCGATTCCATAACTTTTCTGTCCCCCTTCCCCATTTTTCCTGGGGAAGGGGCTAGCGGTTGGCGACATTTCCGGTTCCCCCTTTCCGCCCCGGAAAGGCTCATGGCCTGCACCCCAACTTCCCGCCATTCATAAGTAGAGTCCGCCGGTTATTTGGCCCCCACCTGGGGCGCCTTGTTTGTGGTTTTGGTCTCATCTTCATCCCAGTTTTTCCGGCCGCCCTTCACTCTTTGAGGGCGGACGAAAAACTGTCAGGTTTTGGATCCGAGGTCAGCGCGCCTTGCACCGCGCCGGCCAGCGCTTGGGCTGGCCAAGCGGTGCGCGCGATGGCCGAGCTCCCTTGATTCCTTGCCGCGAACTCCTGCCAGATGACGCGCTCTTCGGCAGTCATGTGTTGTCGCAACTCCATCGCGCGGCGCATCAGCTCCGGATTTCTCTGTTCACGCAGAGTCAACGCTGGCATCCGCTGGTGATTAGCACTGAGATGCGGCCAACGAAAGCACCCTAACCTCTGTCCCCTTCCCACGTGGGAAGGGGCCAGGGCTTGGCGACAATTCCGGTTCCCCCTTTCCGACCGGAAAGGGGGTCAGGGGGATAGGACAGCGCGATTCCATAACTTTTCTGTTCCCCTTCCCCATTTTTCCTGGGGAAGGGGTTAGGGGTTAGGTTTGCACGCATCGTTCACGATTCCCGAGGCGCTGCTTTCTTTGTGTCATATATGGACCTTCTGAGCGCAGCGAAGAATCCCGGTGGTCTGCTCCCCGATGCCATTCACTCTGAAAGCTAGTCTATCCCTCCCGCTCTTGTGCCCAAAAGGTAGCTTCGGTCTCTTTTCGTTTTGCTTCCCAGGTCTTTCGGGCTTGAGGGTTACTGCCCACCTCTCTTGTGACATATTCTTCGTACAGCTTTTCCAAATCGCCGTAGACGTAATCTTTCCAAACGTCATCTCTAAGCCGTTGAATCTCGTCGCGAGCAAAGAGACAGTAATGGGCCGCATACCAACCCAGTGTGCTCGCGCAGACTAGCTCCATACTCAGCAGTCCTGCGATGTTAAATGAGGCCAGCTTTTCGAAAAATTCAAGTGCGGCCTCCAGATTGGAGACGTTCCACGCACCGTCGGGTTCTTGAATGTGCTCTCTGTACTCGAACATCTCCGGCGAATTCCATTCTCTCTCTAGGTCAAGAATGGCTTGCAATGCAATCTGACTCTTGATTAGCGACCCCTGCCATGCGACTACCCCGGCAGTCAGTAAACCAACGAGAAAGATCGCAAAGAGGTCCCATCGGCAATAGACAGCTGAAATGATGAGCGCTGTGAACGCCAAAACCGCCGCGATCGCTGCGAAAACTCCAAAACGCACAGGTTCAAGCGTCCAACGAATCAACCAGCTTTGCATCGGGCGTGGGAGCTCCCAACTGGAAAACGCAGTGCGGCCGCAAAACACCCGGTTCCTTCAGGCAGCAGGTCTTGTACTTCTTTCCGGATTCACATGGACACGGGTCGTTCCTGCCAACCGCTCTAAATGCCGAGTGCGGCACACGTCTTCTCGTCCAATCGCAGGACCATGTTTGAAACGGCGTCGGAAGTTCCGCAACCACGGATCTGACCAGCGAATAGTCATAAGTATCGCGCGTTTTGGAGCCGCCCGCGAAACCCACGGAGTACTTGTGTCGAGGTGTTGTTACCAGCGAAATGCCCATAAGTTCCAGATCTGCAACGATTCGGATGCACAGGTCGCCATTGTAAATCTCGCCCACCCTGTGTCCACAGGGATTACGGATTGCGATCGTTGCATTGCAGATACTGCACTTGAGCTCTTTATGAATAAACTCCGTGCTGAAGAACATGCGGTAGGGGAACAGACTCTGGAATCGTTCGCAATGAGTTCGTATGAATTCTAAGGCATATTGGTCGGCGTGGTCGCGCAAGTGCCGGTCCAGAGAGGACAGTGCCACTTCTATCTGTTCGAGAACACACCACGCGTCATAGTATTGGCCTCCCTTTAGTTTAGTGAAAGCATCCAAATAGGATGACTGGATTTTGAGTATCTGCTCAAAACACCAGATCTCTTTGGCTAGCGCTTGGTCTTCTCTCTGAATCGCGGCTATTTTGTGCTCCCGAAGCGCGACTTGCGTGGCCTCCGTATCATTGGGAAAGCGGGGAAGTGTGCGGATCGAGCGGAGAAAGCGCCGAACCTCCGCGAGATTGGTCACTTGTTTGACCGCCATGCTTCTCTGATGTTCTTCGCGGCCCCGTCCAGAGCATCCTTCACGGCGCCCGGCGGTCCATCAAAAGAGATTTCGAGCGTTTTGCCTTCGACCTGGTGCCCGTGTGGCTCGCCTTCGGAGGACTTTTGTACGATTATCTTGAAGTTGACAGCGCGATCCGTTTTGGAGGACCAGGAGTGTCGACTCACGTATAAGACGATTAATTGCGCAACGAGCGGAAGAGCAACCTCTTTCACAAGCAGGTAGGCGAGATTCAAAACGTCCGCGTGAAGGGCCAATTCGCGGTAGGTGCTATTCTCAGCACAGATGTCTACCTTGAGGCCGCTGCGAACTGCGTTTTCGCGAAGGAAGTCGAGAAATTCCTCTGTCCCCACTGGGTAGAAGGTGCCCGTGCGATCCCGGAACGATTCTTTGGGCACCAACAAGATGTCGGCGTTGGCGACCTCCCGGCGAGTTGCCTCGCCAAGGTGTTTCGACCACAACCAGTAATCGAACCCCTCGGCGCTCGGACGTATCGTGCACGTCAACTGGGCTTCCGGTTTCTCCGCAGTCAATCTAGTTTCCTTTTTCCTTCGCGTTGCTTGATGGTCATTCTACTCCGTCAGCGAGAAATCGTTAAGGATCGATCTTAGTCAGAGCGTGTCCCGAATGAGACGCTTTGCCATCTCTTTGCACTCGGCGGGACCCGACTATTCGTATCCGCGCAAGCATCCGCGCGAGCGCGGCGGCGTGGCGGAGATTCATTGACACTGAGTTAGCAGACCCCCGCGCGACCGACAAATGGCGGAATCAGCGCGGCGTCGGCTCCTTCCGCTCCGGCGCGGTGACGACAGGCGCAGGCTCCCTTTTCTTTTCACTGGCTACCCGTGCCCACGGGTCACTGCGCTGCCGTCGAAACGGCCGCAGCGGCCGGGCGAACGTACAGACTAACGCCTAGATGAGCACAAGGGTGCAAAGAGCCTGCGTACCCGCCGCAGCGGGCGTCGCAACGGCTGAACTTTTCAGCCTCATCTTTTCTCCCCTGACGTGCTAAATGATCTCCCATGCACCTCGCTCATCGCACCCATTCCGCGCGCCCTCGCTCGTCTGCAATCGTCGGGCGAACCTCCGTCGCACGAAACACCCATTTTGACGGAACAAAGCTAGCCTTGGTGTATACCCGCCTCTAGATCACAACATATGGTGCAAATCGTGCATTTCCCACTCAACTTGATTTCCAAAATGAAACCCACAATCGCAGTGTTGATACTCGCCACGACCCTCGCCGCCTGCAAAACTGCGCCGTCATGCCCGCCCGGAACCCGGCAGGTGGGCGACGCGCCGCCCAAAGGCTCTGAGGTCGCGTGCGTGAAGACCGTGGGCGGCCAGGACCTCAAAGAAGGACCCTACGTGCTCTACCGCGACGACGGTTCGAAGATGATCCAGGGCGAATATCACGACGGGATGCAGAGCGGCGAATGGACCATGTGGTACGACAACGGACAGAAGGCGTCGATCGATCACTACAAGGACGGCCTACAGGAGGGCGAGCACGTCGGCTGGTACAGCAACGGCAAAATCGCCGCGACCGGAATATACAAGGACGGCAAGCGCGAGGGTGTGTGGAAGCGATGGGACCCCAACGGCTTCAAGAATTGGGAGGAAACCTACAAGGACGACAAGAAGATCTCGTGACCGCCGAGTTTTCAATGCCCCGGCGAAAGCGAAATTTACAGCGTTCTTCCCACCGCCTCGGCCAGCGGCTTGAGCGCCTTCATCAAGTCGGCAAACCGCGACGGCTTCAACTGCTGCGGGCCGTCGGACAGCGCGCTCTCGGGCTTCGGATGCACCTCGATCAGCAATCCGTCGGCGCCCGCCGCGATCGCAGCCAGAGCCATCGGCGCCACCAGCGAGTAGATCCCCGTCCCGTGGCTCGGATCGACCAGCACCGGCAGATGCGTCCATTGCTTGAGCAGCGGCACGGCATTTAGATCGAGCGTGTTGCGGGTCGCGGTCTCGAAGGTACGAATCCCGCGCTCGCACAGCACGACGTTGGGATTGCCTTCCGACAGAATGTATTCCGCCGCCATCATGAACTCTTCGAGCTTCATCGACATGCCGCGCTTGAGCAGCACCGGCTTCTTGATTCTTCCGAGCCGGCGCAGCAGCGAGAAATTCTGCGCGTTGCGCGCCCCGACTTGCAGCATGTCGGAATGCTCGGCGACCAGCTCGATGTCGTGCGGGTCCATAATTTCGGTCACCACCGGCAACCCCACGCGCCGCCCAGCGCGTTCGAGCAACACCAGCCCCTCGTCTTCCATCCCCTGAAACGAGTACGGCGACGTCCGCGGCTTGAACGCCCCCCCGCGGAGAGCATGAGCGCCCGCTGCTTTGACCGCGTCGGCCGCAGCCTCGATCTGCGCCTCGCTCTCGACCGCGCACGGTCCCGCGATTACCGTGATTCGCGGGCCTCCGATTTCGGCGTTGCCGACCTTGATTCGCGAGCCTTCGGGCCGCACCTCGCGCGACGCCAGCTTGAACGACCGCACCACCGGCATCACCCGCTCCACCCCGGCGACCGATTCAAGATGCGTCAGCTGATGCTTCTCGCCACGCTCGTCGCCCACGCATGCGACAACCGTGCGTTCGACGCCGCGGATAATGTGAGCGTTGTAGTCGAGATCCTCGACCATCCTGACAACCGCCTGAATTTCGGCTTCGCTGGCGTGCGCTTTCATTACGACGATCAAGTGAGAAAACCCCCTGCGATACGCTTGTGCGCCTCGCGGCCTTTCGGCTCGAGCGATGGAATGGGCGCTCGACCCCTGGTAACTCTGACTCTACCGCATGTTATCATCGACCGGAACCGAGCGCCCGCGACCCGATCGGCGCATCGAAGGAAGCAGTTTTGCCAGCTAAGCCGCACCCGCATCATCCACTCAGGATCGTTCACACTTCCGACGTTCATCTGGAAAGCGATACGTTCGGATCAGGCGAGCGCGGCGCGTATTTGCGCGCCGTAGTGCGCAACGCATTTGCCCGGGTCATCGACATCGCCAACGACCGCAGCGCCGACATGCTGCTGATAGTCGGCGATCTGTTCGATTCGGCGCGCGTCAGCGAAGAAGGCCTCGACTTCGCGATGGGAACGATCGGACGGGCTCAAATGCCGGTCGTGATGATTCCCGGCAATCATGACGCGCACGACGAGCGATCGATCTATGCGGGCCTCGCGCCCGGCGCGATCCCGGAAAATCTGCATCTGATTCTCGAGCCCGAGGGCAGAGCAATCGATTTTCCCGAGCTTGCGGCTCGGGTATGGGGCCGCGCGATAGTCGAGCATACGCCGGACTACCGGCCGCTCAGCGGCGTGCCCGAGCGGGAGGAAGGACTGTGGAACATCGCGCTGGCGCACGGATTTTTCATGGAGGAAGGCGAGATTGAACGATCGTCGCCGATCACGCCGGCGGAAATCGAACGCTCGCGCTACGACTACGTGGCGCTCGGCCACGTGCACGTCTTAGGCGACGTATCGCAGGGCTCGACGCGCGCCTTTTATTGCGGAACGCCGGCGCCGCTCTATTCGAGCGAGAATTCCGGATGGGTGCTGTGGGTCAATTGCGTGCCCGGACAGCCCGTCTCAATTGAACGCTTGATGGTGCGAAAATCAGACTGACGGTGGGCTCTGGCGAATCAGCGCTTGGAGGCGGTGTCGTCGGTGCGTCTGAGCTCGGGATAAACATCCGACAGCCGGCGCCACACCCGCGCCAGGCCGAAACTGCCGAACGGCTCCGCGATGCATTCGAGCGCGCCCTCGCGCCGATAGATTCGATGGTCGTCGGGTGACTGCGACGCGGTGACGATCACGATCGACGCCGCAGGCGACTCGCGGCGAATCGTCCTGAACAGCTGTAACCCGTCCACCCCCTTCGCACTGCGCAGCCCGATGTCGAGCGCGATCACGTCTGGACGCGTCGTGCGAAAAATGTCGATTGTCTGCGCGACCGTCTCGGTTTCCGCCACCACCTGACATCCGCCGCACTCGAAATGGCTGCGCATGATGTCGCGCGTGATTCCCGAGCTGTGCGCAATGAGCGCTCGAACTGCCATTAGCGGCTCCTCTGGGGCAAGCACCGCGCCAGCCCAATTCCCAAGGCGTTCACAGCGGCGACCCGTTAACGATTTAGCAAGGTCGGGGCCAAGAAATGTGAGCTTCGAACAAACGCTACTGCCGCGATTTGCCAACCGGCTGGCCGCGGCTTATTCGGGGCCGGTTCATTGACTATTTCGAAGCTATCCAGTCCGCCCACAGTACGATTGGAATCTTTCATCGTCGTTGCACGTGAGCGATTTGTTGCAGCCTAGTGACATCACTCAAGCGCGGTTTAGAATGTTTACGTATCGGCTTGTAGCGTTTTGGAGGATAAAAAAACAGCGGCGGAGCCTCGATGGCCCCGCCGCTGTTGCTAATCACGTCGCCAAGCAGTGACCTGGCGCGCGCAATTGAGTTCTCGATTACATCATGCCGCCCGGAGGCATTCCGCCCGGCATTCCACCGCCTCCGCCCGCACCCTTTTCATCGGGCTTCTCCGCCACCATGCACTCGGTCGTCAGTAGCAGGCTCGCCACCGACGCCGCATTTTGCAGCGCGCTGCGAACGACCTTGGTCGGGTCGATGATTCCGGCCTTCATCAGATCTTCGAACTCCTCGCTGGCCGCGTTGAATCCAAACGGCCCCTTGTTGTTCTTGATCTTATCGACCACGACCGACCCTTCCCATCCCGCGTTGGATGCGATCCACCACGCCGGGCCTTCGATCGCCTTCTTGATGATCGCGATGCCGACTTTTTCGGCCTCGCTGGCGCGCATGTTATCGAGCACGCTCGAGGCGCGAATCAGCGCGACGCCGCCGCCCGGGACCACGCCCTCTTCGACTGCGGCGCGGGTTGCGTGCAGCGCGTCCTCGACCCGGGCCTTCTTTTCCTTCATCTCGACTTCGGTCGCGGCGCCGACCCGAATCACGGCCACTCCGCCGACCAGCTTGGCCAGCCGTTCCTGCAGCTTCTCGCGATCGTAGTCCGAGGTGGTCTCCTCGATCTGCGCGCGAATCTGCTTGATCCGGCCCTCGATGTCGGCCTTCTTGCCTGCGCCGTCGATGATCGTGCAGTTGTCCTTGTCCACCACCAGGCGCTTGGCGCGGCCGAGGTCGGTCAGCGTGATGTTCTCGAGCTTGAGTCCGAGCTCCTCGGAAATAGCGCGCCCGCCGGTCAGGATCGCGATGTCTTCGAGCATCGCCTTGCGCCGATCGCCGAAGCCCGGCGCCTTGACCGCGACGCACGACAGCGTGCCGCGAATCTTGTTCACCACCAGCGTCGCCAGCGCCTCGCCCTCGATATCCTCGGCGATAATCAGGAACGGCTTGCCGCTCTTGGCGATCGTCTCGAGGATCGGAAGCAAATCCTTCATCGACGAAATCTTCTTCTCGTGGATCAGGATGAACACGTCCTCGAGCTTCGCTTCCATCCGCTCCGGATCGGTCACGAAGTACGGCGACAGGTAGCCGCGGTCGAACTGCATCCCCTCGACCACTTCGAGCTGGGTCTCCAGTCCGCGCGCCTCTTCAACCGTGATTACGCCTTCCTTGCCGACCTTCTCCATCGCCTCGGCAATGATGTCGCCGATGGTCGAGTCGTTGTTGGCCGAGATGGTGCCGACTTGCGCGATTTCCTTGCGATCCTTGGTCGGCTTGGACAGGTTCTTGAGCTCGGCGGTGATCGCCTCGACCGCGCGATTGATCCCGCGCTTGAGCGACATCGGGTCGTGCCCCGCGGCGACCATCTTGATCCCTTCGGTGAAGATCTGCCGGGCCAGCACGGTCGCGGTGGTGGTGCCGTCGCCCGCCACGTCGGAGGTCTTCGACGCGACCTCTTTGACCATCTGCGCGCCCATGTTCTCGAACTTGTCTTCGAGCTCGATTTCCTTGGCGACTGTCACCCCGTCCTTGGTCACGGTCGGAGCGCCGAAGCTCTTCTCCAACACGACGTTTCGGCCCTTGGGACCGAGCGTCACGGTGACGGCATCGGCGAGAACATTGACCCCTTTGAGGATCTTCTCGCGCGATTCTTGTCCGAAACGAACTATCTTTGCAGGCATGGTTCTTTTGCCTCTCCTATATTGAAGGTTTCATTTTTTCACTGGATCAGATTGGGACTCGCTTGCGAGCAGGCCGAAATGCCTACTCGATGATTCCCAGGATGTCGTCCTCGCGCAGGATCAGCAGATCTTCGCCCTCGTGCTTGAACTCGCTGCCCGAGTATTTGCCGAACAGGATCTTGTCCCCCGCCCTGACCTCGATGGGGATAAGCTTGCCGTCGTCGCCATATTTGCCCTTGCCGACGGCGACAACCTTGCCCTCCTGGGGCTTTTCCTTGGCGGTGTCCGGGATGATTATTCCACCCTTGGTCCGCTCCTCTTCCTTGATACGCTTGACGAGAATTCGATCGCCCAGTGGCTTGATTTTCATTGGGGACCAGCAGCCTCCTTAGCTTGCGAAAAGTGTTGCTTGGCTGGACGATTCCAGCCGTCGGAAAGTTAATTACTGTCCGGGTTTTGTCAATTGGCACTCGCGATGCCTGAGTGCTAACCGCAGTTTAGCCTGATATGCAGGAAATGCAAGCCCTGTGCATAAATCTGTGGACGATGGGTCGATGCCTGCAGCGCCGGCGGCCCCAAATCGCCCGCGTCCGCCTTCTCATTCAGGTCTCCGCTAGACGCGTCGGTACGGCGGCGATGACGCAAACGGAAGCATTGTGTATCAGAGTGCGCCAGCGGCAAATCGCGCTTTAATGATGTCTCTTGGAAATTTCCAATGATTAGTGCTGGCACGATCTGTGCGTCTCAAATATGAGCTTGGCTTATAGCGCTACCCGGCGCAGAGACCAAATCGGAGGAACGTCCATGATCGAAATTACCCACAGAGCGACGCAGTTCGCCACGATTGTCACAGCGTTTGCGCTCGCCCTTATTGTCGGCGGGTCGCCCGCGTCGGCGCAGGTGAAGCCGGGCGACTTCATCACTCCGGACAACGCATCGAAGGTGAAGGATCTTGTTTCACCGGGCGTGTTTTACAAAGTGCAGCGCGGAATGACGATGAATATAGTCCCCACCGAGCGCATCGATTGGCCGCCTCCTTATACGGACGCGACTGAAAAATATTCGTCGCAGGTACAGCTCTCGAAGGATCATCGCACCGTCATCGGCTATGTCGCCGGACAGCCCTTCCCGATGATCGACGCCAACGATCCGTACGTCGCGAACAAGGTCGTCTGGAACGCCATGTGGCGTCCGATCAGCAATGACGACTACGACCTGCGATATTACGATTGCGACACGGTTTATTCCGGCCGCAACAAGCCTTACTTTGCAATCTGGTACTACCAGACCGGGCACTACGCCGGTTATGACCTCATTGGCCGCACCGAGGTCGAGCCGCTGCCAGTCGATCCCGACTTCAAGATTACCAACCGCCTGTGGCTGTTCCTGCTCGGTCCCGAACTCGCGCCCGAGAACCAGCGTGGCAGCAGCCTGCTGCGTTATCGTTACGGCGATCCGACTCATGGCGACGACACCTGGACCTGGGAGCCCGGCTCCCGGCGCCTGCGCCGTCTCAACGAGGCGATGAATTCGACCGCGACCGACGCGCAGACCTTTGATCCCGATCGCTATTCGGGTTTCAATGCCAAGATCGAAGAGTACAACTATAAGTTCCTCGGCGAGAAGCAGATGCTGGCGACGGTTGACGCCGAGTTTTCACCGGAAAAACGCTGCGAGACCGACGGCGGCGGCAGCGCATGCCCCGAGCGTTGGCAGATGCGCCACATGTACATCGTGAGCGCCGAGCCGCGCCAAAACGTTAACGCTTCGGCGCTCGATTCCAAGACGGTCATCTACATGGATTCCGAAATGTGGTTCGAGCCGTACGTCGATACCTACGATCGCAGTGGCCAGCTGTTCCGCAACAACACCTTCTGGCTCGCGTATCGCGATCGTCCGGTGCCCGACGCGAAAATCGCCATCTATCCTTTCAAGCGCGAATTCGTCGTCGGCTCCTGCTCCACCGATGTGCAGACCGGCCAGACAACGATGTGCTACCTGCCCGGCCACGAGACGACCGAGCGTGAATGCTGGTACATCAACATGGGCGCGGTGGATAAAGCGTTCTTCACCACCGAGGCGCTGGTGAAGATGGCCGAAACCGGACACATGTAGCAAGCGGCCGCGAGGCCAATCGCCTTACGATCCGGATTGTACGACGCCGGCAGGAGCATCCACTCCTGCCGGCGTTTTCTTTTCTCTCACGCGCGCCCGCCAACGGCGGGCGGCCTTAATACTGGGTGCAGGGCTCAGCCCTGCGGTGCAGGGGTCACCCTTGGCCGTGGCGACGGCAGCACAGTATTAAGCCGTTGGCAGGGGCCGCGCCCGCCAACGGCGGGCGGCCTTAATACTGGGTGCAGGGCTCAGCCCTGCTGCCAGCCGAAGAAGTCCTTCGCCGCGACGAACCTGGCGACGCCCGCCGCCTTGCCGGCCAGCCTATCGACCTCCTGATCGCCCACCATCGTTGACGATGCCAAATCCACGCCGTACAGGTCGGCAAGCTCCGTGATCATTCCGCCCTTGGGCTTGCGGCATTCGCACTTGTCGTCGTCGGTATGCGGACAGATTTGCCACGCGGTCAGGATGTCGCCGAGCTGATGGTCGAGCTTCGCGAGCGCGGCCTCCATTTTTTCCGCCGTGAGCCGGCCGCGCCTGATTCCCGCCTGGTTGGTCACGACAAACATCAGATGGTCGTGCATCGGGCGAAGCTTTTCAGCCACGCCGGGAAGCAGTTCGACTACCATGTCGCCGTTTGCGTCGAGCGGAATCTCGCGCGTGTCGTTGAGCTTGACCAGCGTGCCGCCGAGATCGAAGAACAGCGCCGCGTTGCCGTTCGGATTGGCCATCGAAACAAATTGCTCTTATGCGTGGCGCCAATCGACGTGGTCGCGAACGTGCGCGAACACTTCGTCGAGGATCGCGATGCCGGCCTCGGCCTGCGCCTCGGTAATAACCAGCGCGGGATTGATTCGAATCTTGGGAAAGTAGCCCATGATCACCAGCCCGCGCTTGAGGCATTCGGCGAATATCAGCTCGGTGACTTTCTTGCCGAGCAGTTCCTTGGTCTTGAGATCGCGCACCAGCTCGACGCCGATCATCAGTCCCTTGCCGCGGACGTCGCCGACGA
Source organism: uncultured delta proteobacterium (assembly GCA_963743865.1). Taxonomy (GTDB): domain Bacteria; phylum Desulfobacterota; class Binatia; order Binatales; family Binataceae; genus Binatus. The sequence continues at coordinate 706,513 of CAVURG010000006.1, read as the reverse complement.
ACTCGTATTTTTCCTTGAGCTGCACCAGCCGCGACAGCATCATCGCGCCGACCTTGCGCGAGTTCTCGACCAGATGCTGTCTCTGAATCGCGCCGATCGTTTCCGCCACCGCCACCGCCGCCAGCGGATTTCCGCCGTAGCTCGACGACGACGCGCTCGGCTTCGAGAACGGCTCCGCCTTGCCCAGCTCGTCGCTCAGCAGCACGCCCGAAACCGGAAATCCGGAGCCCATCCCCTTGCCGACGGTGACGATATCCGGGCGAACGCCGCTGTGCTCGACGCCCCACCATTTTCCGGTCCGGCCGAAGCCGGTGATCATCTCGTCGGCGATCAGCAGCGCGCCGAAATCTTTGGCCACCGATTTGACCGCCGGCAGCCAGTCGTCGGGCGGAATCACGTTGCCCGCGGTGCCCTGCATCGGCTCCGCGACGATCGCAGCGAGCGCGCCGCCGGAACTCATCTTGATTTGCTGGCGCGCGAAATCGACGCAATAGAGCCCGCACTCGGGATGCTTCAGCTTGAACGGGCATCGGTAGCAGTCCGCGTACGGCACCGAGTATTGCCCGCCCTGCAGCGGTCCGTAGCCTTGCTTCGATTCGTCGCCGATAAGTCCGATCACGCCGCCGCTCTTGCCATGGAAGCCGCCCCAGAAGCTCACAGCTTCGTGCTTGCCGGTGGCGGAACGCGCCAGCCGCAGCGCGGCTTCGACCGCCTCCGCGCCGCCGCTATATAGATGCGCGCGGTTGAGTCCGGCGGGCGCGACTTCGGCCAGCAGCTTGAACGCCGCCGCGCGCTCTTTGGTCGCGAACGTGCCGACCATCAGCCGCGACGCCTGATGCGCCAGCGCTTGCGCCAGTACCGGATGCGCATGGCCGAGGCTCGCGACCGCGACGCCGGCGAAGAAATCGACGTAGGTGTTGCCGTCGGCGTCGGTAAGCGTCGCGCCTTCACCGTGATCGAACGCGAGGCCGGCGAGCAGCGAAATTCGCTGGCGGCCCGGCGCGATATATTTTTGTTCGGTGTCGAAGATCTCCTTCGACTTGGGGCCTGGAACCGAGGTGTGGATTGCCGGAAGTTTTCCGTCGCTGGTTGTCATCGAATTGTAGCGGTCCGATTCCTTATTTGAATTTCTTGCCGCGTCTAGCGCGGGCGACCGAGCAGACTCATCGCGCGCCGTGAGATCGCGCGAGCGGCAGGTCGGCGCACCCGGCTATAGCTGGGCCAGTCATTAAAGTCGATAATCGCAAAACGATCGCCACTCAAGACCGCGTCGCCACCCCATGCCTCGAGCCCAAGCGCGGCGGCTGCCGCCAAAGCCGCTTCCGACAGCGCGAGCACAGCGGCTTCGGCGACTTCCTCGTCTTCGGGTTGAATGGTGAAATAGGAGACTCCGCTGACGCCGTAAAATTTGACGACCCGGCCCACGACTTCCTGCTGCAGGTAGGCGAAGCGGATTCCGCGCCGTGCGAAATCGGCGAGAATCGATTCGACCTCGGCGCGATCGCCGGCCCGCTGCACGTCTTCAGGCGGCGAGCGCATGCAAGTCGCCGCGCTTGACGAACACGCCCGCCGACAAATCCAGCCCGGCCAGCTTGCGCGCATCGAGCGGCTCGTCTGCCTCCACCAGCGCGCCCGGCGGCGTCGGCACGCCGGCCCGCTCCAGCCCGGGCGCGAGCAGATCGCGATAGCAGTTGCGAATCGAGAGCGCGGAGTTGATCGCGACCGCTCCCGCCTGCTCGACTTCAGCCAGACGCTTGAGCGCGCGCGGCCCCTGGCACATCGGCAGCACGATATCGGCGCGGATGGCTGCGGCGCTCGCGAAGCTGACCGCATCGATCGCCTGAATTTCGACGCCTTCGCGCTCCAGTTCGGACAAAGTGGCGTCAAGAATCGCGGCGTCGGCCTCGATCTTGCCCGGTGAAAATTCGGGTTCTCGATAAATTCCCAAAGCTCGATAACTCATGGCATCTTCCGTATCGCGATGCGCGCGGCGTCGAGGTCCGACGCTTCATCGACGTCGATCGATCCTTCGATCTCAATCGCATCCAGTTGCATCCCGCGCTCAATGATCAGCGCGAGAAAGCGGCGCAGCGCGTCGAGTCCCGCGCGGCGCGCGTCAGCGGCATAGTCAAAAACTCGGGTCGACAGGAAATAGAGTCCCGCCGTCACCGTAGAAGTCTGTCGGTTGCCCAGCCGCAGGATCAACCCATTTTCCGTTACATCGGCGAAAAGTGGCCTGTCCTCGCCGCGCCATCGGGTGACGGCCAGCACGCCGGCCAATTTTTTCTCGCTGCGATCCTCGATTTTCCGCCGCGACTCATTAACAAAACGCGCCAATTCCGCCTGCGGAATTACGGCGTCCACGGTCGCCGCGATGAACCATCCCGGTTCCAGCAGGTCGCCCAGCGCCAGCATCGTTTCCATCGAGTTGGCGGTGTCGCGAACGACGAGCCGGAGCGACGGCGCAATCTCGAGCGCCATTTCGTTTTCCCCGCAACCCGCGCCGTCTCGGAGTTGATCACCGCGACCACCGAGGATGCGCCCGCCTCGATCAGCGCGCGCGCCTGCCGCGAGAGCATCGCTTCGCCGCCCAGCTTGACCAGCGGCTTGGGCATATCGTCGCGCGTCGAGTTGCGCAGCCGCTCGCCGCGGCCGGCGGCAATGATCGCTCCTTGCAATCCCTTCACCATTGAATTTGCGCAACTTCGTCGATCGAGCGGATGGTGATGTCGGCGGCAGTGTCCCGCCCGGATGCATCGTCGCCGCATCGCGGCTCGGCGCGCAGCCAGACGGTCCGCATTCCGAGTCTGTGCGCGGGTGCGCAATCCTTGGTAAGAGAATCGCCAATCATCGCGGTCGATTCGGGCGCGCAATGCATTTTCTTCAGCGCGGCTTCGAAGATGCCCGCCTCGGGCTTGAAGATTCCAACGCGCGACGAATCGGCAACCGCGTCGAAGAATCGATCCAGCTTCGCCTCGGCCAGGATGCCGTCGAGATTTCCGTAGAAGTTCGAAACGACGCCCATTTTGAAGCGGCCCTCGAGCGTGCCGATGACCTCGCGGCTATGCGCCAGTCCGGCGGACGTCTCGCGGACGAAAGCGTTCGTGACGCGCTCGACGAAGCGATGGCGTCCCGTGGCGCCAGAGTCGCCAAGCATCGCGGCAAGCGGGACCGGCCCGCGGTTACGGAGGTATTCGAATTGATGGCCCACGAGGAATCGCACCAGGTCCGTCATCCCGAAGCACGCCACGATCCTGGTCGCGCCGTACCCGATTCGCGTGGCGTGCTCGAAGGCCGGGTCGAGTTCGGCGCGCGAAATTTCGATTCCCGCGGCGCGGTAGCTCGAGAGAAATCGATCGAGCCAATGCGCGGGCCCGTCGAGCGTGCCGCCGAAATCGAATAGCAGAGCAGTAATCGTCGCCATGAATCGGTCATCTTATCAGCCGCGGCAGGCTGCCTCCAGTTCGATGTCAATTAAAAGTTGCGGCGATCGGAAAGCAGCGCGGTCCCGATCGACGATATGCTGCAAAGTGCCGATGAAATAAGCTTAAAGCAGCGGCCAAACTCATAATTCAGAATTGAAGCAAGCAGCAGGGCTACTTCCGCGCGCGTTACGGCTGTGTTACCGTGGCGCAATTGCAGAAAACGGGGGGAAACCGGTTCAAGTAAGACGTTGGTGATTAACACTGCTCTAATCGCTGCACCCGATCGCGCGAATAACGCGGTCTTCGGCCGCCCGCTGTTAGAGCGGCTGATGATTAATTGCGAACGCGCCGGGATCAAACGGTTTGTCGTGGCCGCGCCACGCGAGCTGTATCCGGACGTCGCTCGCGCGATGGGCCGGTTCAAAGGCAGCGATTCGGTCTCGATGGTCGAATCGTTCAGTGAGATTCTGAATCCTCGGAATGCGGATGGATTGGGCATCGACCCGTCATCGCCGTGCGTGTCCTTTTCGGGAAACCTGGTAATTGCGAAGTCGCAGCTGGCCCGGATCCTCGACGCCCACGCCTCCAATCCGCGATCGGTACATCGGACAGTCAGCATGGATCGCGACCAGGGCGGCGAAATCGCCACCGGTCCGATCGGCGAGATGCTCAAGCGCGGGGGAATTTCGACTCGGCTCGCGGCGCCGGCGGCCAGTCTGCTGCCATTCGCGCTGAACGGGCGGCCCGAGGATCGCGAAGAGGCGGAACTGCGGCTGGCGAAATCGATTCGCGAGGAATCCGCGCACAAAGACGCGCCGATGGCGCGATGGGTTGACCGCCGGATTTCGTGGCGAATCAGCTACCGGCTCGCGCAGACCCGCGTCACGCCCAACATGGTCACGGTCGCCAACACGGCGTTCGGGCTGGGGTGCGCCTGGATGTTCTCGGTTCCGAATTACTGGATGCGGCTGTTCGCGGCAATTTTCTTTCTGATCTCGATCACGATCGACGGGGTTGACGGCGAACTGGCGCGGCTCAAGATGGTCGAGAGCGAGTTCGGCGGCGCGCTCGATGTAGCCACCGACAATATTGTGCACGTCGCTGTTTTCGTCGGCTTGCTGGTCGGATGCTACCGGGTGGACCACAGCCGCGCTTACCTGTACCTGATTCCGATCCTGCTCGGCGGATTCATGATGTGTGCTTACACGGTCTGTTGCGCCTTCAAGATAAAGGGCGCGCAGGCGGCGGCGTGGCTGGACAAAGTCGATCGATGGAGCGGGCGCGATTTCGCCTACCTGCTTGTGGTACTGGCCTTAATTAATCGGCTGGAGTATTTCGCCTGGGGCACGGCATTCGGCAGTTACGTGTTTGCCCTGGTCCTGATATGGATTACCGGCCGCACCGCATCGTCAATAAAAACTGAAAGCCTGTAGCAAGGCGAAGCAAACCCTGCGCAGGCAGAGGAAGTATGAACGGAAAGAAACCCCGAATTCTGTTGGTGCAACCCACCACCGTCCATCTCGACGGCACCCCGCATAAGACTCGCTGGCGGCTAATCATGGGCCTGATGATTCCGCTGATGGCGGGACTGACGCCCGACGATTACGACGTCACGCTATGCGACGAACGCCTCGAGGAGATCGATTTCGACGGTGGATGGGACCTGGTCGGCATGACGACGACGATCGGCGCGTCGCTGCGCGCCTACCAGCTCGGCGACGAGTTCCGCAAGCGCGGCATCCCGGTCGTGTTCGGCGGATTCCATGCGACGCTGCAGACCGAAGAGGCGCTCCAGCATTGCGACGCGGTCGTGAAGGGCGAGGCCGACCTGGTGTGGCCCGAGCTGCTGCGGATTGGCGCGACGGCAAGCTCAAGCACATCTACAAGGCCGACAAGCTGCACGATCTGAAGAACCTGCCGCGCCCGCGCCACGAGCTGCTCAAGCTCAATCGCTACCTGTTCAAGGCGGTGCCGGTGCAGGCAAGCCGCGGATGCCCTTATCGATGCTCGTTCTGCGAGATTCCGGTGTTCTACGATGGCGCGTACCGGACCCGGCCGATCGAGGACATCGTCGAGGAGATCAAGCAGGTCGTCAAGATCACCGGCTTCAAGCCGCTTTCAGTTCATCGACGACCAGATCACCGGCAAGCACAAGTTCGCGCGCGAGCTGTTCAAGGCGCTCGAGCCGCTGAACATCCGCTTCTCGTGCCTGTGGACGATCAACTCGAATCACGACGACGAGTTGCTGGAACTGGCGGCCAAGGCGGGCGTCTTCCACGTCAACATCGGGGTCGAATCGATCAGCCAGGACAGCCTGCTGTCGATGAACAAGATTCAGAATCACGCCGGCCACTACAAGAAGCTGCTCAAGAAGCTCGAAAATTACGGGATTTACTACTCGCTCAACTTCCTGTTCGGGCTGGAAGAGGACCATCCGGAAATTTTCGACGACACGCTCAAGTTCCTGCACGAGGTCAAGGCGCCCGAGGCGTTCTTCAACACCGTCACGCCGCGCGTGGGCACGCCGATGCGCACCCAGCTCGAGGACGAGGGCCGCGTGATCATCCCCGACGCCGACCTCTACACCAACAACTTCCGCTGCATGTTCGTGCCCAAGAACATGTCGCCGCAGGAAGTCGAAGAAGGCGTGTGGCGATGCACCAAGGAGTTCTACTCGCTCAAGTCGATGTTCAAGCGCCTGCTGATGCCGCCGGGAAAGTTCACCTGGCAGGGACTGACCGAGAATATGCTTTTCTACTGGGGCGCGAAGCGGCAGATCGACCCAGTCGATTATTATTAGGCCGATCGGGCTTTGATTCTTAAGACTCTCGCGATCCTGGTGCTTGCTGCGGCGCTCGAGGTCGGCGGCGATGCGCTCGTGCGGATAGGACTTCGCGGACCGGCCTACTCGATGGCGGCGGGCGGACTCGTTCTTTTCGCATACGGAGTACTGGTCAATCAGGGCGGTTTCGATTTCAATCGTCTGATGGGAATCTACATCGCGGTCTTCTTCGTAGTGTCGCAGGTGATTTCGCTCATCCTATTCAAGCAGGTTCCTGATGACAGAATCCTGCTCGGCGGCGGATTCATCGTAACCGGCGGCCTGCTGATTCTCCTGATGACCTGACTGGGCGCAGCCCGATCCGGGGTCCTTCGCTTCGGTCGGGATGACCCAAAAACGGACGCGCAGGCTCTTTCTTGATCAACCCCTTCTAACAGGGCGAAGCCCGCATCTTTGTTTTAACACCGCGCTGCCGTCGCCACGGCTCAGCCCTGCCGCGACGCGTCTTTATCCTCTCGACCCTGAGAGCGAAAGACCGTCCTCGGGATTTCGCGATTAACAGTGGGTGCAGGGGTCACCCCTGCCATCGCGTAGTCGCGAAAAGATGCGCTGCGCAGATTTTCGCGTCTTCTCACTGCGGGTGCAGGGGCCGCAGCCCCTGCCGCCCACCGCGCAGGTGATTCTTCCTTCATGCCGCCGACAACGGCGGGCGCGGTTACGGCTGGAGCACGGCGTTGTCGATCAGGCGCGTCTTGCCGACGCGCGCAGCAATCGCGATCAGAATCGGACGATCGAGCAACGGATGGCGCGCGAGCGTCTCGGCATCCACTGCTTCGACGTATTCGATCGCGATTCCTTTCATCCGGCTCAGCACTCGCGTCGCCGCGAACACGATTTCCTCGGCGCAGCATGCGCCCGTGCGATGCTTCTCGCGGGCTGCGCGGAGCGCGAGACTGAGCGCGAGTGCGTCTTCGCGCTCGGCGGGCGAAAGGTAGGCGTTGCGCGAACTCATCGCGAGGCCGTCCTTTTCGCGAACGATCGGCACGGGCACGATTTCGACGTCGAAGTTCAGGTCGCGGACCATCTGCTGGATCGCGCGGAGCTGCTGAAAGTCCTTCTCGCCGAAAACCGCCAGATGCGGTTTGACGATGTTGAACAGTTTGGCGACCACCGTCGTCACGCCGCGAAAATGGCCGGGGCGATGCGCCCCGCACAGCCCGCTGGTAATCTCGCCCGCTTCGACCCAGGTCTGCGCGTCGGCCGAGTACATCACCGCCGGCTCGGGCGCGAACACCACGTCCACTGGGACGGTCTGGAGCATCGCGCAGTCGCGCTCGAAGTTGCGCGGATAGCGCGCGAAGTCCTCGCCGGGGCCGAACTGGGTGGGGTTGACGAAGATCGACGCGACCAGAACCGAGGACCGGCGCCGCCCCTCGCGCATCAGCGCCAGATGCCCTTCGTGCAGAAATCCCATCGTGGGAACCAGCCCGATGCGTTCACCACGTTGGAGCGCGTCACTGGAATAACGGGTCATCTCGCCGGGCGAGGTGATGACCATCATCGCGCCGCGCCCCTCGATTCGGCGTAACAATGTTCCGGCGCCGGAAACGCGCGTTCCTTCACTTCGCGCACGTAGCTGCTTGCAGCGGCCGCGGCCTCATTCCACAGATGCGCGAACGGCTTGGCGAAGCGCGGCGCGCACGACTCGCCCAGCCCAAGCATGTCGTGCATCACCAACACCTGGCCGTCGCAATCGGGTCCGGCGCCGATGCCGATAGTCGGGATGGCGACGCTGGCGGTAATCTCGCGCGCCAACGACGGCGGCACGCCCTCGACCACGATCGCGAATGCGCCCGCGGCTTCCAGTGCGGCGGCGTCTTCGAGCAGCCGTTCGCGGCATCCGGGAGCGCGGCCGGATTTGCGCCCTTGCACGCGATGCCCGCCCATCCGATGAACCGACTGCGGCGTCAGTCCGACGTGGCCCATCACCGGAATATCGACCGCCGTGATTCTCGCCACCGCTTCGGCTACCGCGACACCGCCTTCGAGCTTCACCGCCTCAGCGCCGCCTTCCTTGACCAGACGGCCGGCGTTGCGCAACGCGTCTTCGGGACTTACCTGATACGACAGGAACGGCATGTCGGCGACGACCAGCGCACGGCGCCGCGCGCGCGCAACCACACGAGTGTGGTAGATGACCTCGTCGATAGTGACGGCCAGGGTGTTGGCCTCGCCGCGCACCACCATGGCGAGACTATCGCCGACCAGCAGCAGATCGACGCCGCAGTTGTCGAAGATTCTCGCGAACGGAAAGTCGTACGCAGTCAGCATCGTGATCGGCTGGCGCGCGGCCTTCATGCGCGCGAGATCGGGCACGCGAACTTTGTCTTGCGTCATATTCTCTCCCAAACGATCCTGTCGCTCCAACAAAATCGGGGCTGCCGCGTACCCGGCAACCCCGCCTCAGAGCGATCTCGAATGAACGAGCGCTCGAATCACTCGGAGTCCCGGTCCAAGCCTCGGATCCAGGCGCGAGCAGACACAAATGTCATCGCCTCCGCACGGGAGGCACTCAACTCAACCCCGTCTCGCCGGAAAAGTTTTCCTCGACGGACGAGGTTAACAATATAGAGAAAGTCACCTGGCGCGTAAAGCTCGGCAGGCTCGATCAGTTGGTGGCTTGCAAAACGTTGGCCGGCACCGGCATCGTCACCTGGAGGCGTTTGCCGTTGCGCACGACGCTTAAGTAGATCACCTCGCCCGGTTGAAGGTCGCGCATCCGGTCCTGAAAGTCGAGAAAGTTGGTCACCCGCGAGCCGTCGACGCCGATGATCAGGTCGTAGCTCTCGCCTACTTGCGTATAGTCAAGAACGGGCAGCAGCAGAATGGCGAATTGCCCGAACGGAGCCATCGCGCCCGCCATCACCACACCGGTAATCGCGTCATGGACGCCGTGACTGTAGGCATGCAAGCCGACCGCCGCAGCCGGGCTGCCTTTCGCGACGGCCGTAATCAGCAAGCCGTCAGCCTCTTCGCCGGATTTGAGCGTGCGCCGCGCTTCGCGCAATTGCATTCCGAACGGAGTGGAAAGCTCGCCCTCGCTGTCGAACTCCTGCAAGCTCCTGAGCTGCTCGGGCGGCAATCCGCTTTGCTCCTCCTGATAACGCGCGACTTCACTGCTCTCATTGGATGGCTGCGAATCCGCGGGGATGGGCGGCTGCAACTGCGACGCGCCGGCGGAATTGGAAGAATTGGCGGGCGGAATCTCCGCGATGCCGGGCTGCGCGCCGTCGAGGTCGGGCGGCGTCGCAACCATGTTCGATGGACCAGTGGCGGCCGCGGAATCGGCAGATGGCGCGATGGCAGTGCGCGCAGGCAAGGGTGCAGCGGCTTCTGCGATCGGGGCGCCAGCGCCGGATCCCGCGCTTGGGGCAGACGCGGCGGCTGATGCGGCCGCGGTCTTCCACGTCTCAGAGGCTGCGGTTTCGGCGCCTGACTGCGCAGCCGCGAGCGCGCTTGCGAACACAACGAGCAGCATCGCGGCGATCGACGCGCCAAAAGCGTGATGCACCCGCGCCTTGCTAGTTAACACTCCAGCGCTTTTCATGCTCCACCACGCGGCCCTCTCGCTCGAGCTTTCGCAGATGAGAGCGGACCGAGCTTGCAGCGGCAGGATGCAGATACTCAGGAACGTCAACGTAGATCTGCTTGACGATCGCCATCGCCTCGAGCGGTCCGGCGCTGTGCGCAAGCGCCTCGAGCACCTGGCGTTCGCGCAACTCGCGATGAGCGATGTAATCGCGGATCTTCTCTTTCGGATTGCGGATGACCGGGCCGTGCGCCGGATAAATCGTCTCGAGCTCGAGCCCGAGCAAGCGCCTGAGCGAATCCATGTACTCGCCGAGGTCGCCAGTATCGTCGGGAATGACTGTAGTACCTGCGCCCAGCACGACATCCCCCGTGAACAATGCGCACTCTTCTTCGAGATAGTAGCACAAGTGATCGGGCGAGTGCCCGGGAGTAAATACCGCGCGCAGGGTGGCGCCTTCGGTCTGAACTACGCCGTCGTGGCCGATCGCGGAAATCGCGCCCGCGGGAGCGTCGTGCCCCTCCCACGGCATCTTCAACACTTCCATCTCGCCGAATCTTTCGATCACCTGGCGCACGCCTCCCAGATGATCGACGTGCGCATGAGTCAGGACGATTCGTTCGAGTCCGCTGCTGCCGGAGAGTTCCTTGAGCGCCGCTTCGAGCAGGTCGGCATAGATCGCGACGCCCTGGCCCGTGTCGAGCAGTAGAGGCCGCTTCGAGGTGCCCACTATATAGGTGTTCGTGCCGGGCCCGGTAAATGGACTCGGATTGTGGCCGAGCACGGTCGCAACGCGCGGCGTGATCCGCGAGTAATCCGGCATCTTGAGACCGATCATCGAATCGGTCACGACTCGCCCGGGCTTGCTCATCAAACGTCCCTCAAAAACTAGCGCCGGTTGCGTTCAAAGATCAGCCTGAGTCCCTTCAATGTCAGGAACTCGTCCACTTCTTCAATCGTTTCGCTCTCGGGCGCAATTAGCTGGGCGAGTCCGCCGGTCGCGATGACGCGCGCCTTTTCGCCGCGCTCCTTCAGGATGCGCCCGACCAGCCCGTCCACCAGCGCGGTGTAGCCGAAGATCAGCCCGGACTGAATCGAGCCGACCGTGGTGCGCCCGACAACCTCGCGCGGGCGAACCAGCTCGACGCGATAGAGCTTGGCCGCGTGCTCGATCAACGCGTTCATCGAGACCCCCAGGCCGGGAGCAATCGCTCCACCGGCGTACTCGCCCTTGCCGGTCACGTAGTCAAACGTGGTCGCGGTGCCAAAATCGACGACGATCGATGCGCATGCGTAGCGCTCGTAGGCGGCGACTGCGTTGACAATTCGGTCGGCGCCCACTTCCTTGGGATTCTCGTAGAGGATCGGCATCCCGGTTTTGATTCCAGGCCCCACTATCAGCGGAGCGCAATGGAAATAGCGCTCGGCGACTTGCTCCATCACCTGGTTGAGGGGGGGAACCACGCACGCGATCGCAACCCCTTCCGGCTTGAGGATGCCCTCCAGCCCCGCCGCCGCCAAAAGAGTGCTGAGCAGCGCGCCATGCTCGTCGGTGGTGCGATCGGCGATGGTCGAGATGCGCCAGTGATTGCGCAAGCGCTCGCCTTCGTAGATTCCAATCACGGTATCGGTGTTGCCGACGTCAACCGTTATCAGCATGACAAATCTCCGTCCCACCATCGCCGTCGATAGCGATGCGATCGGGCCAAGATAATAGCGCGTGAACTCAGCGTAAACGAAGCGGCTGGCGAAGCGCCGTTAACGATGAAATGCGAACGACCGACGCAACATCGTCATCCCTATCATCGGATTGCCCGCCGGGCGGCTGAACGCGGACATCGAAGGAGAAAGCATCCACGGCCCGGGATTCAGTGGCGGGCGCGCGGCCTGAGTCAGCGGGCCGCTCATCGGCGCGTAGCGCGACGCGGGAAACGGCGACGGTCTGTTCATCGTCCCAGCCGCGGCAGTCACCGGGTAAGCATACACCACGTATGGGACCGCGTAAGCCGGCTGGTTCTGGTATTCGTCGGGCGTGCCCAAATCCCCATTGGGCGATCGAGCGTCGGCGCTGCTGTTATCGAGGGTTGGCGGCGCACCCGGCGACGATGCGTTGATGGTCTCGCCGTCTTCGTCGCTGTCGTCGCCCTCCTCATCGCTGCCGTCGGCGCAGGGGACCGATACGCCGTCGTCGGCGCACGCCACTTGGGGAATCTCCAGGACCTTGTCGGCGGTCTCCGCATCCCCATCGAGGGCAGGTCCGGTCCCTTCACGACTGGCATCGGCCACTGCGGCGGAATCCCCGGCATCCTGCGAAAACGCTGCGCGCGCGCTCACCAGGACGGTCATCGCGAGCGCTGCGAATATTGCAACGATCAGTCGCGCCAGCCGCGTGCCCATAATTCGACCTTACCACCCGATTCATCGAGTGCCAAGCTGAACTCCGCGACGCGCTTGCGCGGAGGTTTGCACGCTGGCCGCCAGCGGCTAAGATTCGGCGCTATGTCGGATGCAAAAGTCGCATTGGTAACCGGCGCAGGCCGCGGCATCGGCCGCGACATCGCGCTTCGAATGGCAAAAGAAGGCTACGCGGTCGGGCTGATCGCCCGCACCAAGTCGCAGCTCGACGAAACCGCGGAATTAATTCGCGCCCAGGGCGGCAAGGCAGTTGTGACGCCTACCGACGTCTCGCGCCGCGATCAGGTCGTCGCCGCGGTCGAGACCGTCGAACGCGAGCTCGGACCGATCTCCGTGTTGATCAACAACGCGGGCGCGTATCTGCGCAAGCGCTTCACCGAAATCACCGAGGAGGATTTCGACTTTCAGCTCAAGGTGAACGCATACGGACCGTTTTTCTGCACGCAAGCCGTCATCGGCAAGATGGCCGAGCGCAAGGCCGGCACGGTGATTTTCGTGCTGGGATCGGAATCGCGCAGCGGACCGGCGCAATACTCCGCCTACAACGCGTCGAAGCTGGCGCAGCGCGCGATCGCGGAGTCTGTGGCCTACGAGTTCATGCACCTCGGCGTGCATGCCGCCGCGCTCGACGTGGACGGCGCCGTGGACAGTGCGCGAGTGCGGGAGTCGATGCCCGAGGTGGATCCGTCGCACTTGGTTCCGCCCGCGGCGATATGCGACGAGATCGTGCACCTGATCGATCAGTCGAAAAGCGCGTGGACGTTTCAGCTCGATATGCGATCGTTCGTGCAATGGCGTCCGCGCGTCGCGCCGAAGAAAAAAACCTGATCCGGCGGGTGTGGTCTTGCCCGGAGCGAAAATATAATGTTCGACGCGTCGGGGTGTGGCGCAGACTGGTAGCGCACTCGCTTGGGGTGCGAGTGGTCGCCGGTTCAAATCCGGCCACCCCGACCAAATCAAATTCTCCGTGGTCTCACTTGTCGCAGATTCGATCGAGTAGCGATCAACTGCCGCAAGAACTCGGATAAGATTGCTCTGATCGCCGCTACCGGACATTCGACATTCGCTGAAATAAATGGGCGCCTTCTTGCATATGAGGACGGTCAGGTCCAATAATGGCTCAGCGTCTTAGAACTCAACTCCCGGTTGACTTGATGGGTTTCAATTAACCCGATGCGAATTATTTTCTCACTGGCTGCGATTACCTTGACGCTGACTGTTACAGCTATAGTGGCTTCTGCCGGTGTTTCGTGCAAATCGACTAACGGCGTACAGCATGACAAGCACAGTTTTACACGCGGCCAATGCGAGGCGTATTCTGACGGGAGTGGCGCGAAGGCAATCGCGCATGGCAATGGCCGGGGCTCCAACGCATTCGCAAGCGCTGAGACCCTTGGCATCGCACATGCCACTGCCGGTCAGCAGTCGGGTGCAACCGCATACGCATCAGACAGTGGTATTGGAAAGGCAATTTCTGATTCGCAAAGCCTTTCCACGGCGAACGCAATTGGCGGTCACGCCAAAGCTGTTTCATCCTCAAGCGGCAACGCCCAAGTGCTAGCCTCCCCAGGCAGTGTTGGGTATGCGTCTGCAAGGCACAGCGGGTATTCATCGGCCACTGCGTTTGGGAGGGGTAGTGAAATCGTGACCGCAATTTCGGACCGTGCCGGGGCCGCCACAGCTCGGACATTCGCCGAATGCAGCGCCAAAGCGATGGCAGACACGAAGGGAGTAGCGTCTGCGTCGTGTGGGGGCAACGGAAGCGATGTATCGGCTGAAGCAACGGGAGGTGCGACGGCACAAGGCAGCGACACTATGGCGCCGGTGTGCGATACCAGCGGTGGCGGCACCGCCGAGGTCAGCAGCCCCATGGGAAATTGCACTAGCCAATAGGCGCGACAACCGTTTTTCTAGCACCCAACGCTTGGGGTGCGAGTGGTCGCCGGTTCAAATCCGGCCACCCCGACCAAATCAAACGTCCCGCGTTTCAGCCGGTTCTCGCCAACGCCTCTTTCACTGCCTCGACCTCCTTGCGAACGGACCGACGCACCACCGCTTTCAGACGCGCCCCCCTGGATATATTCGCGCAGCGCGGCATTAATCATAGTCTGGTAGTTATGGCCTCCCGCGCGCGCCTGAGACCCCCAGCGATCTCAGGACTCATGACGGCCCGCGCGCGGCGTCGCGCGTTTTTTGACAATCTCGCGAGCTTGATCATATAGTCGGATTGGGCTGGGGGTGTGCGTTACGCACTGAGATCCTGCGGGAACCCCTCGAACCTGATCCGGGTAATGCCGGCGTAGGGAAGCCGACAGCGCAACCTTCGCGGTTGCGCCCGGGCCGCTTCCCAATACGAGGGAAGCGGCTCAAAAATGTCGGACTCCATCGCAACCTCAATCACTCTCAACGGCGACCCGTACCCGCTCGACGCCGACACCCCGCTGACCGCCCTGCTGGAGCGTCTGAACATGCGCCGCGGCCGCGTGGCCGTCGAGCTCAACCGCGAGATCGTGCCCAGGGCCAGATACGATGAGACTATGGTAAGGGCGGGCGACCACGTCGAGATAATCAACTTCGTCGGTGGCGGATAGTCGCCGAAACCGCAAGGCAAAAAAATGCAGGACACTCCATTTGAACTGGGCGGGATGAAATTCCATTCCCGGCTGATCGTCGGCACCGGCAAGTATCGCGACTTCGCCGAGACCAAAGCGGCCGTCGAAGCCAGCGGCGCCGAAATCGTGACCGTCGCGGTGCGACGCGTGAACATCACCGATCGCGGCAAGGAAAATCTGCTCGACTATCTCGATCCCAAGCGCTACCAGATTCTTCCCAACACCGCCGGATGCTTCACCGCCGACGAGGCGATTCGCACCTGCCGCCTGGCGCGCGAGGTCGGCGTGGGCGAGCTGGTGAAGCTCGAGGTGATCGGCGACAACCGCACGCTGTTTCCCGACGTCGCCGCGACGATCGAAGCGGCCCGGGTGCTGGTCAAGGAGGGATTCAAGGTGATGCCGTATGTCACCGACGATCCGGTGACTTGCCTGAGGCTCCAGGAAATCGGATGCGTGGCGGTGATGCCGCTGGCGGCGCCGATTGGCTCGGGCCTGGGAATCCGCAATCCGTTCAACCTGGCGATCATCATCGAACAGGCGAAGGTCCCGGTGATCGTCGATGCGGGCGTGGGAACCGCGTCCGACGCCGCCGAGGCGATGGAATTCGGATGCGACGGCGTGCTGATGAACACCGCGATCGCGGGCGCGAAGGACCCACTTGCGATGGCGCGTGCGATGAAGCTCGCGGTCGAGGCGGGGCGCCTGGCGTATCTCGCCGGCCGAATCGAGCGCAAGCTCTACGCGACCGCGTCCAGCCCGCTGACCGGCCTGATCGGGTAGGCGGCCTTGTCGTCGCGCCCGCGCGTCAGCTTTCGACTTTATCTGATCACCGATCGCCGCGTCGTAAGGAGCGGCGATCTCATCTCGGCGTGCGAAGCCGCGCTGACAGCGGCGCGGGAAGCGGCGGCGCCCGGAACCGTCGCATTGCAACTGCGCGAAAAAGATTTATCCGCGCGCGCGCTCTACGAACTGGCGCTGCGCCTTCGCGAAATTTGCAGGCGCGCCGGTGCGCCGCTGATAGTGAACGATCGTGTCGATGTAGCAATCGCAGCGGATGCCGACGGTGTTCATCTTCCCGCCGATTCCATCGGCGTCAGCATGGCGCGCAACCTGCTCGGGCCCGATCGGCTTATCGGAGTCTCGACTCACTCGCCCGCCGATGTAGCCGCGGCCACGCGCGATGGCGCCGACTTCGCGGTTTTTGGTCCCGTCTTCGATCCGCTATCCAAGCCGGCCGGCGGGTCCGCGCGGGGTGCGAGCGGCCTTCGGGCGGCATGCGGCGCGGGCGCGATCCCGGTCTTCGCACTCGGCGGCGTAACGCCCGATCGCGCGCGCGAATTGTTCGCATCCGCCGACCCGGCCGCGCGGCCCGCAGGTGTCGCGTCGATTGGAGCGATTTTTGCAGCCGAGTCGCCGGCCATTGCTACCGCGGCGATGCTGTCGGCGCTCGACCCGTGGTGGACTCGCCGCCAATGACTGACTTTGCGGCGTCGAGCAGAGTATCCGGCCGCGGCAGTTCACGATAATAGGGCGACGTAAAAATCCATCGCACGACACCATCTCGATCGACGATAAAAAACGCCGGTATCGCGTTGTCGGGCTCGGCATTGCGATGATGTTGCACGAGGCCGAGCGGTGCGAGAATCGATTCGCGGGTATCGCTCAACAGCGGGATTTTCGTGTGCAGAAATCCCGCGAGCATCTTCGATCGTTCGATGGGATCGGCGCTGATGGCAACGGTATCGACGCCGGCGCGGCGAAAATCGCCGGCGCGTGCGGTCAATTCAGCGAGCTCGAAGCGCGCGAACGGGCAATAGTCTCCGCGATAGACGTAAACTAAAGTTGCGCGCGCATCGGAAGCCACCGGTCCGCGGCGGATCGAGTCGTTCTGATCGACGAGCGCGAAGCTTGGGAATCGCTGTCCCACCGCGAGCTTCAGCTTAAACGGCGGATTCAGCGTCCCGCGCATCGCGTAGCTGACGAACCGGCCGCCGCCCGCTCCAACGACGATGCACGCCAGGAATGCGAGCAGACCGAAGCCGAGTTTGGCATGCGGCGAATCGAGTCCGAGCGCGAGCCGCAACCCCGCAATCGAGAGCACAATCGCAGCTGCCGCGATCGCGAACGCGGGCCACGGAATTCGTTCGTGAATGCCCATCCACGGCACCGACCAGAACGACATCAGCATATATTCATAGAGCGCGAAGCCGCACGCGACCAGGATGACCGCGCCGATTGCGCGCAGCGGCTGAAATGGCGGAACCACCCAGGGCTCGTCGTACAACTCCGGCGCGCCCGCGTCGTGGACACCCGGATCGCGCGGTTCCGAGGTGGCCATCAGTTGAGTATTTGCAGCATCGTCGGGTTGAATCAAAAGTGTTCCGGCTCGCGTTCGCGGCGATTGTCGCGTTCAAGCTGCAAGGTTAGATGGTGGATGTCGAACTTGGTCTGCAGCAGATGGCACATCTCGGCGAGCACTCGATCGCGATCCGCATCCGGGGCGACCACCGCGTGCGCCGAAAGCGCGATCTGCCGGGTTGTCAGACACCAGACGTGAAGGTCGTGAACCTCTAAGGTGCCGCTGACCGCCAACAGGTCGTTGCGCATTTGGTCCAGGTCAATATGCGACGGCACCGATTCCATCAGGACGTCCACGCCCTCGCGCACCAGACCCCACGAACCGTACAGCACCAGGCCTCCGATCAATATGCTCACGGCGGGATCGGCCTGCATCCATCCGGTAAAATAGGTGAGCGCGCCGGAAGCGAGCACGCCCACCGAGCCAATGAGATCGGAGATGACGTGCACGAACACCGCGCGTATCGCCATCCCACGCCTTGGGCCGCCGGGCGCGTCGGTCGAGGTCATCCACGCGGAGAAGGCATTCACGCCGATTCCGACAATCGCGACAGCCATCACGCCCAGCCCTGAAACCGGGCGCGGGTTTCGCAGCCGGCCTGCCGCTTCGATCCAGATGAAGACCACCAGCAGCCATAGGAAAAGCCCGTTGAGCAACGCGCCGAGGATTTCCGCGCGAAGATAGCCGTAGGTTTTCGCCGACGATGCGGGCCGCGTCGATATCCACAGCGTCAGCAGGCCCAGGCACAACGCTGCGATGTCGGTGAGCATGTGGACCGCGTCGGAAAGCAGAGCCAGGCTGCCGGTCAGATAGCCGCCGACGAGTTCGGTGACGAAATAGACCGACGTGACGCCGAGGACGATTAGCAGACGGCGCCGATCCGAATCCGCAGTCGCACGCGGTTCGCGATTATCCATCGGGATCCGCATCACTTAATCATAGTGGACTAGCGAGAAGCAGTTGACCGGCGCCAGGCGCTCGCGTCCCTTGAGCGCGTCGAGCTCGACCACGAACGCGCATCCGATCACATTTCCACCGATCTTTTTCACCAGTTGCAGCGCCGCGGCAGCCGTGCCACCCGTCGCCAGCAGGTCGTCAACCAGGAGCACGCGACCCGAGCCTTCGAGCGCGTCCTGATGCATCTGCAACGACGCGCTGCCGTACTCGAGGTCGTAGGCCTGATCCACGGTGTTGGACGGGAGCTTGCCGGGCTTGCGAGCAATCGTCAGGCCGACGCCCAATCGATAGGCCACGGGCGCGCCGACGATAAAGCCGCGCGACTCTATTCCGAGCACCACGTCCACCTTACCGAGATAAGGCTGCGCCAACTGATCGACTACTGCGGCGAAACCGCGCGCATCGGCGATTAGCGGGGTGAAGTCCCTGAACATTATTCCGGGCTTGGGGAAGTCCGGGACGTTACGAATCAGTCTTTTGATTTCTTCGGCAGTCATCGTTGATTCCGTCGCACTGGTTTCGGGCAATCCCGCGGGCGACGGTCAAAGATACTAGCTGCCGCCGGCCGCGGCAAAGCTGATTGTGTCGGAGGGCGCGGGCTCGGGCAGATAGGCAAGCGGGTCTTTGGCGACATTGTCGCGGCGCACTTCGAAGTGGAGATTCGCTCCGGTGGTGCGTCCGGTGCGCCCGATTTCCCCGATCTCCTGTCCGCGCGCGACCCGGGCACCCTCGCTGACCAGGTTGCGCTCGTTGTGGCCGTAAACCGTCGCGTAATCGTCGTCATGACGAATGATCACAGTGTTGCCGTAGCCGTTAAGCGTGCCCGAAAAAATCACGACGCCGCTGTCGGCGGCATAAACCGGGCTGCCGGCTGGCGCCGCGATATCGACGCCGTCGTGCATCGCGCCGTTGCGGATTCCAAATCCCGACGATACCACTCCCTTCGACACCGGCCACTGGAATTGGCGCGACGCCCGCGCACCGGTGTACGGATGCACACCGCTCGACGCAGTTCCGATCGACGCGGCCCGATACGCGCCCGGAATCGTCAGGACCTGGCCGACGCGCAGCTCGCGCGGATCGCTGAGTCCATTGGCCACCATCAAGCGCCCGACGCTGACGCCGAATTCATTTGCTATATGGTAAACGGTATCGCCCGCGACGACGACGTGAGTAACCGGGAGTTGCGAACCGGCGGGAGTGTAGGTCGAAGGCGGCGAGCCGCCACCGCATCCCGCCAGCGCGAGCGACGCGGCCAGCGCGATTGCGACGCTCGCGCGCGAAATCCAGCGCGTCCATGTCATCCACTCCCCGATCACATCATCCGCCGTCCGCCACCACCGCTACCCGCCGCGCCGCATCCTGCGAGCCGCGCGAAACCAGCGCGCTAACCTTGAAAGCCGTGCTTGCCCGTCATCTTTACGAATCGGCACTCGCCGAAATATTCCTCGCTCCAGTGTCCGGTCTTGTGGCTGATACGCACCAGGGTCTGGAGTTCATCTTCGCCAATCGGCGCGATCAATCGCCCATCCGGCGTCAATTGATTCAGCAGCGGAAGAGCGATTCCCGGCATCGCTGCCGTCACCATCACGACGTCGAAGGGCGCCTCCTCGGGCCATCCATCCGAACCGTCGGCGCATCGAAGATAGACGTTGGCGAAGCCCATCGAGTTGAGAAGCGCGCGGGCGCGATCGTGAAGATGCGCGTTGCACTCGACCGAATAGACTGCGCGCGCCAGACGCGCGAGCACCGCGGCCTGATAACCTGAACCGGTGCCGATTTCGAGAACTTTCTCCGTCCCTTGGAGCTCGGCGACCTCGCTCATCAGCGCGACCATGTACGGTTGCGAAATAGTCTGCGCGTCGCCGATTGGCAGAGGACCGTCATCGTAGGCGTGCTCGTGAAGTTCCGCGGGAAGGAACCGATGACGGGGAACCGTGCGCATCGCGGCGAGCACGCGTGGATCTTTTATCCCGCGACGTTCGAGTTGCTCGAGCACCATCCGCTCGCGCGCGTTTTCGAGATCGATCGCCATAGCCGGCCTCATTATACAGATACGCCGGCCAACGATTAAGACATCCCGAGCAGGCTGTGCTCGAATCCCTCCGCGCCGACCTTCGGCCCGGTGCGTGATTTCCGAGCTGACAGGTATCTAGTTGGTTGGGGTGGCCGGCCTTGAACCGGCGACCACACGCACCGCAAGCGAAAACCGCGAACGGCTTCTGTTCATCCCTAGGAAGCTAGCCAGAACCTCGTCGCTTCGCACCATGCGGAGGCTTCAGGCCTGGCGCAGGACGAACAGCACGAGCCACACGAGCAGGATCGTCCCAATCAGGCCGCTGGGCATGTAACCCCATTGGTTACTGAAAGAATGAATCGGAAGCGCGCCGAATAGTGCGAGTGCAATCACGACGAGCAGAATTGTATATAGCATTTTTTTGAGGGCCCGCGAATTACTAGCGGTTGTTGCCGTGATTGACCGCCGCAACCGCCTTGTCGATCGTCTTTCCGATCGCATCCTTGACGTTGCCGGCAGCTTGATCCATCTTTCCGTGATTTTTCAGCTTGCGATCATTAGTCAATACGCCAGCCGCTTCTTCGACGCGTCCCTTAACCTTGTCAGTTGTTCCACTCATTAGTTGTTTCTCCTTTTATTGAACCGCGATTTCGATTTTGTGCAACTTTACTTACTCGCTGCAGACGCCAGCGGCGCGATTATCACCGGTATCAGCAAGGGTCCGTCTGACAAGCTTCGGTCTATTAGACCGATCCGTCCCCAATCCTCACGCTGCCAGTGCTCCAGAATCACGCGGATCGACCACCAAACCAGGACGAAAACAATCAGCGATGCCAGCACGGTGGGAATGGCGCCGTCGAGGCTGAAGACTTCCTGATAGCGGCCGGATACGGCGCGGCGAAAGGAATCCGCTTCGACGAGATATCCGCTGACGGGAGTGAGCGCGTTCGCAACAAAGCTGGCGAAGGTTGAGTACGCGACGCCGGCGCTCAGTCCGGCGAGCAAGCTCAATTTTTCGGCACCGGCCGATAGATTCGCGCCGACGGGGTCGCGACGAGGTTGTGTCATGCGGGCCTCCTCAAGCCTGGCGGTAGTACAAATGGCGCTGGTCTAGCGGAACGTGGTCAAAGGCGAGCGGAAGGGCCACTGTAGGGCTGGATCAAGTCGGGACTCGACTCTTATATCGATTCCGGCTGTTTCTAGTTTGAAGTAGTAATTTACTAGTGTCAAGCCGGGGGAAATATAATCAACTGAGAAATACTACTAATATGTATTCCGCGGCACCCTTATGGTGTTTCAATGGAGATGAGTGCACGCCAGCCTAACCCCTTGCGCCCTCACCCGGGCCGGAGACGCGGCCTGTGGCGGTGAAATCTTCCGGGTTAGCAGAACCCTCACCTAACCCCGCCCGTGAAATAAGCGCGGAGGGACGGGCTTGCGTCCGTGCGCGCGGAGAGAGAGATTCAGCCTTCGATGGCAATTGAAACGCAACGCCCCACTATCGCCGAGATTGACCTCGGCGCGCTCCGCTCCAACTTCCGCGCGCTGCGGGCCGTGGCCGCGCACGGCGAATTGATGGTCGTGGTCAAGGCCGACGCCTATGGGCATGGCGCGGTGACGGTGGCACGCACGTTGATCGACGAAGGATGCCGTCATTTCGGGGTTGCCACGCTCGACGAGGGGCGCGAACTGCGGGAGGCGGGAATTCGCACGCGCGTGTACCTGCAGGCGGGCTTCTTCGCCGAGCAGGCAGCCGAGATTGTAGCGCTCGACTTGACGCCGTTCGTCTTCGACGCCTCTATGATCGGACGGCTCGACCGCGCGGCCGCATCGGCCGGCCGGATAGATTTCCCGATTCACGTCAAGATTGACAGCGGCGCGACGCGGCTTGGAGTGATGCCGGCGGACATTCCCGATGTCATCGAGGCGGTCCGGAACGCATCGGAGGTGCGCCTGGAGGGCGTTTGCACGCTGCTGGCCAACGCCGGCGACCCGCAGAGTCCGATCACCGACGCGCAACTCCGGGTCTTCAATAAGGCGATCGAGACGATGAACGCGGCCGGGATGAAGCCTTCGGTCATCCACGTTGCAAATTCAGCGGCGCTGGTGCTGCGGCACGACTCGCATTTCAACCTGGCGCGGCCCGGACTGGCGATCTACGGCCTGCCGCCGGTGGCCGCCGTGCGCGAGCGCGTCGAGCTGCGGCCAGTCATGACGCTCAAGACCCGGCTGATGCAAATCAAGCGCGCGCCGGCTGGAAGCGGCGTGGGCTACGGGCATACCTTCGTTACGCCGCGCGAAAGTCTGATCGGCGTGCTGCCGGTGGGCTACGCCGACGGTTACCGCAGAGGGCTGCAACACGGCGGCGAAGTGATAGTGCGCGGCGCGCGCGCACCGGTGGTGGGCGCGGTCTCGATGGACTTGACGACGATCGACCTCACCGACATCGCGGGCGCGTCGGTTGGCGATGAGGTAATCTTGTGGGGCGAATCGGGTGGAGAGACTATCAGCGTGAACGATGTCGCGCGGCTGGCGCAGACAATTTCGTACGAGATGCTTTGCACGGTCGGCAAGCGGGTGCCGCGCGTCGTTCGTAGTTAGTTGCGTAGCTGGATGCGGAGCTAGACGGCAATGAGCAGCGACAGGGTAGTGATCAGACGCGCGCTGATCGGCGTCGCGGACAAGGCGGGGGTGGCGGATTTTGCCAAGGTGCTGGAACGGCACGGCGTGGAAATAATATCGACCGGAGGCACGATGGCGGCTCTGGAAGCGGCTGGCGTCAAAGTCAGATCGGTCGAGAGTTTCACCGGCTCGCCCGAGATGCTCGACGGGCGCGTAAAGACGCTGCATCCGAAGATTCATGGCGCGATCCTGGCGCGGCGCGGCGACCAGAGCCATCAGCGCCAGATGCTGCAGCATCGGCTCGAGCCGATCGACCTGGTGGTCGTAAATTTCTATCCATTCGAAAAAACCGTCGCGAAACCCGGCGTGAGTCTTGACGAAGCGATCGAAAATATCGACATCGGCGGACCCACGCTGGTGCGCGCGGCGGCGAAGAATCACGGCGACGTCGCGGTCGTGGTCGATGGTGCGGACTACGCCGCCGTCGCCGCCGAACTCGACTCGCACCAGGGCGCGATAGCCGCGGACACGCGATGGCGCCTGGCGCGCAAGGCATTCGCGCGCGTGACCGCGTACGACGCGGCGATCTCAAATTATCTCGGCACGCATACGGGAGACGGCGGCGAGTCGGCCCTCGGCGAGACCTTCAACCTTGCGCTCGCGCGCGAACAGGCGCTGCGCTACGGCGAGAATCCGCATCAGACCGGCGCGCTGTACGGCCGCTTTCTGGAGATTGCGCATCAGCTTCACGGCAAGGAATTGTCGTTCAACAACGTGGTCGATATCAGCTCGGCGATGAACCTGATGCTGGAGTTCGAGGGCGATCGGCGCGCGCTGGTGGCAATATTGAAGCACAACACGCCGTGCGGCGTGGGGGTTGCCGATACGCTAAAGGGTGCGTGGGACAAGGCGTTCGCGACCGATCCGGACTCGCCGTTCGGCGGTATAATCATCGCGAATCGGCCGTGGGACATGGAGTTCGCGCGCGCGGTCGATGAATTATTTACCGAGGTGCTGATCGGCCCGGCGTATCCGGACGAGGTAATCTCGTTCCTGCGCAAGAAAAAGAATCGGCGCGTGATGACGTTCAATCCGGGCGCGGTGGACCGCAAAGAACTTGACCTCAAGAAGGTGCTCGGCGGATTGCTGGTGCAGACGCCGGACCTGGCGATCGAAGATCCGCGCGAAGGCAAAATCGTGACGCGGCGGCGGCCCACCGACGCCGAGATGCGCGCGCTCACGTTCGGAATCAAGGTCTGCAAACATATCAAGTCCAACGCAATCGCGTTCGTCGCGGAAGATCGCACGCTGGCGGTTGGCGGCGGCGCGACCTCGCGGATCGATCCGGTGTACGCCGCGCGCGAGAAAGCGGCGCGGCTCAAAGTCGCGCTCGCGGGTTCCGTGCTCGTCTCCGAAGCGCTGTTTCCATTTCCCGACGGCCCGACGCTCGCGGCCGAGGCAGGCGCGACGGCGATCGCGCAACCGGGAGGGGCGGTGCGCGACGATGAAGTGATCGCGGCGGCGGACAAGTACGGCCTCGCGATGGTCTTCACGGGGGTGCGCCACTTCAGGCATTAGCTGCGCGCCGGGCGATGAAAGTACTGGTTATAGGCAAAGGCGGGCGCGAACACTCGCTGGTCTGGCGGCTTCATCAGAGCCAGACCGTGCAACAAGATATTTTGCGCGAGCGGAAATCCGGGAATCGATCAGATCGCGCAAGCGGTGCCGATCGCGCCGACCGACGTTGCCGCGCTGATGGAATTCGCGAAGTCAAAGGCGATCGATCTGACCGTGGTCGGTCCGGAAGATCCGCTCGCCGCCGGCATCGTCGATCAGTTCACGCGCGAGGGACTTAAAATATTCGGGCCGACCGCGGCCGCGGCGCAGCTTGAAACCAGCAAGTCGTTCGCGAAAACGATCATGCGCGAGGCGGGCGTGCCCACCGCCGGCTTCGCCGCGTTCGACGACGCGCAATCCGCGCGGCGTTATGTGAAGGCGCGCACAGGATCGATGGTCGTCAAGGCGGACGGGCTCGCGCTTGGCAAGGGCGTGGTCATCTGCCACGACGCGAAGGCGGCGCTGGATGCGATCGCGGATGCGATGGAGCGGCGGCGCTTCGGAGCGGCGGGCAATCGGGTAATCGTCGAGGAGTTTCTCAGCGGCGAGGAAGTTTCATTTTTCGCTCTGTGCGACGGCGAAAACGCGATCCCGCTCGGCACGTTTCAGGATCACAAGGCGGTCTTCGACGGCGATCGAGGCCCCAACACCGGCGGGATGGGCGCGTATTCGCCGGTGCCGCAATTCGGGCCCGAGCTCGAAGCGCGCGTGATGCGCGAGGTGGTCGGGCCGACGCTGGCGGCGATGAACGCGCGCGGGAATCCGTTTCGCGGGCTGCTGTTCGCGGGATTGATGATCGACGGCGAAAGAATCAACGTGCTCGAGTTCAACGTCCGCTTCGGCGATCCGGAATGCGAAGCGCTGATGATGCGGCTGGACAGCGACCTGGCGGAGCACCTGCTGGCTGCGGCCGACGGGAAAGTCGCCAATGCGGCGATCCGGCTCTCGCCCCGCAGCTCGGTCGCGATCGTGCTCGCGTCGGGCGGATACCCAGGCGACTACAAAAAGGGAATTGCGATCAGCGGGCTGGATCGGCTCGAAGGCAAGCTCCCGTCGGACATCAAGATCAAATGGGCGATGGGCAGGATTCGAGTGAAGGTTTTCCATGCGGGCACCGCGATTCGCGACGGACAGTTGGTGACGGACGGCGGCCGCGTGTTGACGGTGACCGCGATGGCGCCGGAACTGGCGACGGCGGTCGATGCCGCGTACCAGGCGGCGGAAATGATCGACTTCGAGGGACGTCATTTCCGGCGCGACATTGCTCGGCGCGCGCTGGTGCGCGCTTCGAGCGGCGGCGGCGGTTCCGTATAATCGCTGGCGCAGGAGTCTGATCGTCACTTGTCGCGCTCATCGCCAATCAAGCCAAAAAAGCAGCGCGCCCGCGCCGCGGTGTTTGGGCTGGCGGATGCAATAGCGGCGTTGAAAGCCGGCGAGCTGGTCGTCTATCCGACCGAGACGTTCTACGCGCTCGGCGCCGACGCGTTTTCATCCACCGCGCTGCGCCGCCTGTTTCGAGTGAAGGGGCGCGAGCCGGGACGTCCCGTCGGATTGATCGCGGCGGACACTGCGATGGCATTTTCGGTCGCGCGCGAAATACCGATCGATGCACGGCGGCTCGCCGGCGCGTTCTGGCCGGGACCGCTGACGATCGTTTTGCCGGCTCGCTACGACCTGGCGCCGGAGCTGACCGGACCCGACGGCGTCAGCGTGCGCGTATCGCCAAATCCGGTAGCACGCGCACTCAGCGCTGCAATCGGGCGGCCGATCACAGCGACCAGCGCGAACCTGAGCAGGAAGGCGCCAGCCAGCACGCTCGACCAAGCGCGCGCGGGGCTGCGGCGAAAAAGTTAAAGTTTACCTTGAAGGCGGGAAACTGGCGGCGTCGGCGCCCAGCACGGTCGTCGCGGTCAAGGGAAGCGAGTGGAAAATGGTGAGAATGGGAGCGATTTCAGAAGATCAGATCGCGGCCGTGCTTGCGGGAGACGCACTGAAATGAGCGCGCTCGGCAAACGGATCGAGCCATTTCGCGCGCTGATGTATAATCGTCAAATTGCCGGCGAGCCGGCACGGGTCGTGGCGCCGCCGTACGATTTGATCGGCGCGGCGCGTCAGAAACAACTCTACGAACGCAGTCCGTACAACGTCGTGCGGCTCGAACTTGGCCGCGAAGCGGATCGCTACGGCGCGGCGGAAAAAACCCTCGCACAGTGGCTGGCGGCGGGTGTCGTCGAGCGGTCGGTGCGGCCGGCGATTTATCAATACACGCAGACTTTCGACGTCGAGGGCCGGCTGCTTCATCGCACCGGATTTATCGCGCGAGTCCGGCTCGAGGAATTCGATCGCGGACGCATCGTGCCGCACGAGCGAACATTCCCAGCCGCAAAGGAGGACCGTCTGCGGCTGCTGACGGCGCTACGGGTCAACACCAGCTCGATCTTCGCGCTGTACTCGGGCGCGCATCCCGAGCTCGACCGATTGCGCGAGCAGGCGGCCTCGCGCGAGCCGCTGATCGATCTCGTCGATGACCTGGGAATCCGCAACGAGCTGCGGCCGATCGAGGCAGCCGGCGAAATCGCGCTCGTTCAGCGCGAACTCGAATCGCCACGCTTGTTGATCGCCGACGGACACCATCGCTACGAAACCGCGCTGAACTATCGCCGCGCCCGGCACCACGAGAACTCCTCGAGCGAGCCCGAGCCGTATGACTATACGATGATGACGCTGGTGGCATGCGGCGATCCGGGGCTGGTTATTCTGCCAACGCATCGGGTGGTGAAATCGCTGCCCGCCGACGCGATCGCGTCGTTCACGCGGCGCGCGCGCGAAGTGTTCAACGTCGAAGAAATCGCGCATCGCGACACATTTCGCGCGCGCCTGAACGATTCGGGCGCCGGCGCAATCGGCGTGACGTTGAAGGGAAGTTCCAACTACCTGATCCTGCGGCTGCGCAGCCGCAGCGCGATGAAGGCCGCGATGCCCGACGCGGCGGCCGAGGTTCGGCGTCTGGACGTGTCGGTTCTCCACGCGCTGGTGTTCGATCGAATATTCGGCCTTGGCGCCGATGAGATTCGCAAAGGCGGAAACATCGAATACACGATCGAAATCGGCGGCGCGCTCGGCGCAGTCGCGCAGGGACATGCCGACGGTGCGTTCCTGATGAATCCGCCGTCGATCCAGGATGTCGAGCGGGTGAGCGACGCGGGCGCGACGATGCCCGAGAAATCGACTTACTTCCACCCCAAGCTGCTGACCGGCCTGGTGATAAATCCGCTGTTCGACGGCGAATGATATACGCCGGGCGCCATCGCAGTTAAATGATCAAGCGCCAAAGTCGCGGGTCGCGGTTGGTCCTGGTTCGCCACGGCGAGACCGAAGGCGAGTCCAGCATCAGGTATCATGGCCGCACCGACGTGGCGCTGTCAGAACTCGGGCGCACCCAGATGCGCCTTGCGGGCCGGGCAATCAGGGCGCATCGCGCGGGCGGCGGAAATTTCGCGCGCATTTTTTCGAGTCCACTCGTTCGTGCCTCCGAAGGCGCGCGAATCGTAGCCGGCGATTCGGCGCCGCTGATCACAATCGATGAGTTCGCCGAAGTTCACTTCGGATTGTTCGAAGGACTCACCGCCGATGAGATTCGCGAGCGTTATCCCGATGAGTTCGCGCGATGGAACGACGATCGGCTCGCGCCGAGCTACACCTATCCCGCGGGCGAGAGCCGGGCCGGCTTCGCCAATCGCGTCGAGCGCGGCCTGGAACGCATGCTGGCTTTATGGACGCCGCGCGGCGATTCGGAAACTGACGACGCGCTGCTGATTGCGCATCGTGGAGTGATTCGCGCGATCGTCCAAAAGCTGACGAGTCACGAGCCGGTCGTCGAGTTGGGATCGATTCAGGTTATCCGCTTCGACGGCGGTTGGCATGCCGAGATGCTCGATTTGATCGATCATCTGGACGGCTCCTGAAGCTCACACGCGGCGCAGCACGCCCATCCAGCGGTAGCGGCATTTGTCCAGCGGCTTGGTGAATGACAGGTCGCAGTAGGCGGCGGCCATTTTGAACATCCCCGACGCGATCGCCGCGAGTTCCAGCGTGGATGGGAGCGTGTAGCGCACGGGAATCAGATCGCGAGTGGTCACCGCGCCGGCGGGAAGGTTGATGGTGCATTCGAGTTCGTAGATCGAATGCAGCGGCGCGTGCCACACGACGGGCCGATTGAACTCGCGGATGTCGAGTGTAACGCCGCCGGCGCGCGCGGTGCGTTCGCGCCACATCGTCCGCCGCGACACGCGCGGAGTCGGGTCCTGGCGATCGATGTCGATGCAGTACAAGCCGCCGCGCTTGAGTGCGCGGCCGACAGATCTGAGATGCGAGAGCAGGTCCACGTTCTCGACGATTACCGGAAATGTTTCGGACATGAAGATTGCGGCGTCGAAGCGACGCTCGGGGAGCGTGAACTTTTCGATCGGCCGGCCGTAGAAGCGAAGATTTCCAATTTCCTTCGCTTTGCGCCGCCCAGCCGCGATCATCGCCGGCGAACGATCGATTCCGACGACCTCGAATCCGTTGCCGCTGCCCGCCAGCAAACGCCCGTGGGGTGAGTCACCGCACGCGATGTCAAGGATGCGGCGCACCGGGCGCTTGCGATCGCGCTTCCATAGCTGTTGCAGGAAAATCACTTCGGCCGGAATTTCGCCGGGACTTTCCAAATGCGCGCGGCGGAAGACGTCGGGATATTGATAGATGCTCGGTTCCATCGGCGATGAGCGTACAAGCGGCGCGCATTCAGGCCAATGGCAGTGCGGGAATAAATCGAGTCTTGAGATTGCGCGGCGAACGGCGGGATAATGCCCGCGCGTCCGAGTTCCTGAACGACCATTTCGGAGAAAGCCACGATGAGCAAGCCGCTTGAGGGAATCAAGGTCGTCGAGATCGCGCAGGAAATCCAAGGGCCATTCGCGTCGCTGATTTTGGCCGACATGGGCGCCGACGTAGTCAAGGTCGAGAACAAGGAAACCGGAGATCTGAGCCGCTGGATGCTGGCCGCGCTGATTGGCGGCCTGGAGGTCAAGAACGCGATGCTGTCGCATTACTTTATCGCGATGAATCGCGGCAAACGGAGCATCACCGCCGACCTGAAAAACCCCGGCGCGATCGAAATGCTCCGCCGGATGGTGAAATCGTACGACGTGCTCGTCACCAACTATCGGCCCGGCGTGCTGGAAAGGCTCGGACTCGGCTACGACGAAGCGCGCCAGATAAATCCGCGGATCGTATACGCGCAAGGCAGTTCATGGGGGCCGAAGGGGCCGTGGGTGACACGGCCGAGCCGCGACACGCTGGCGCAGGCGGCCAGCGGCGTGATGGCGAAGACGGGGATGCCGGCCGACCCGCCGCTGCCGGCAGGGATTTTCGTCGCGGATCATTCGGGAGCACTGAGCCTGGCGAGTGGAGTTCTGGCGGCGCTGTTCGCGCGCGAGCGCAGCGGCGCGGGGCAGAAGGTCGACGCGTCGATTTACGGCACGATGATCGCGATGCAGGGGATGGAGATCAATTACACGTCGCTAACCGGCGTCGAGCCAGAGCGCGCCGGCCGCGGGCATCAGTTTCTGCGCGGGATTTGGGGCGCGTTCCCCACCAGCGACGGGCACGTCTGCATTGCGGGCGTGGATGAGCAGCGCTGGCCGTCGTTCTGCAGGATCGTCGGAATTCAGCACCTGGAGAAAGATCCCGAGTACTCGGACAACGTGATTCGTAATTTTCATGGCGACAAGATTCAGAAAGTGCTCGACGAGATCTTTCCGACGAGAACTACCAGGGAGTGGCTCAAGGAACTTATCGACGCCGATATCCTGGCGACCGAGGTCGTCGATTACCGCGCGATGCTGAAAAGCGAGCAGGCGCGCGTCAACGGATACCTGCTCGAACTCGACCATCCGGTGGCGGGCAAAGTGCTCGTGTCGGGCGCGCCGGTGACGATCAACGGCGAAGTTGCGGCGGCGGCCGAGCCTGCGCCCGAACTCGGACAGCATACCGAGGAAGTGCTGCTCGAACTCGGCTACACCTGGGAAGAGATCGGCGCGCTGCGCGACAGCGGCGCCGTTTAACTGTCTGCGACGCGATTCGATCGTTCTCGAGCCGCGCGTGACAAGCTGGCCCGGCTTGCTCTAGAATGCGGGACTTCCGCAAATGCGGTGAGGTTTGAGTCGATGGCGGCATCCACGGAAATCGCAGAGATCAAGGCGCGCGAGATTCTCGACTCGCGCGGAAACCCTACAATCGAAGTTGACGTGCGGCTTCGCGGCGGCGCGCTCGGCCGCGCCGCGGTACCGTCGGGCGCATCGACCGGCGTCCACGAAGCGCTCGAGCTTCGCGACGGCGACGCCAAACGCTACGGCGGCAAGGGCGTGCTGAAAGCGGTCGCCAACGTCAACCAGACGATCGCGGCCAAGCTCAAGGGCGCCGACGCGGCGAATCAGAGCGCCCTCGACCGGGCGCTGATCGAACTGGACGGCACCGCGAACAAATCGAAGCTGGGCGCCAACGCGATGCTCGGCGTATCGCTCGCGGCCGCGCATGCGTCCGCCGCAGCCAACGGCGTGCCGCTCTATCGCTATCTCAATCCCGACGCGCGCGTGATGCCGGTGCCGAGATGAACGTGGTCAACGGCGGGCGTCACGCGGACTCGAACGTCGACATGCAGGAGTTCATGATCGTGCCGGCGGGCGCGCCGAAATTTCGCCGAGGCAATCCGGATGGGCGCCGAAGTCTTTCATGCGCTGGCCGCCGTGCTCAAGAAACGCGGTCATTCGACCAACGTCGGCGATGAGGGCGGATTCGCGCCGAACCTCAAAAGCAACGAGGAGCCGATCGAGGTGATCCTCGAAGCGATCGCGAAGGCCGGCTACCGTCCCGGCATCGATGTATCGCTCGCGCTCGATCCGGCATCGAGCGAATTTTACGAAGATGGCAAGTACGTGTTCGCGCGGTCGGACAAGAAGCGCGCGCAGCGCGGAGCAGATGGTCGAGTTCTACGCGGCCTGGCTGAAGAAGTATCCGATCGTCTCGATCGAGGACGGGCTGGCCGAAGACGATTGGGCGGGATGGAAAATCCTGACGCGCGAGCTCGGTGCGAAGACGCAACTGGTCGGCGATGACATATTCGTCACCAATCCGAAATTTCTAAAGCGCGGAATCGACGAGCACGTCGCGAATTCGATTCTGATCAAGCTCAACCAGATAGGCACGCTGACCGAGACGCTCGCCACGATCGAGATGGCGCGCGCGGCGGGCTACACCAGGGTGATTTCGCATCGCTCGGGCGAGACCGAAGACACGACGATCGCGGACCTGGTGGTCGCCACCGGCGCGGGACAAATCAAAACCGGATCGATGAGCCGCGGCGAGCGCACCGCGAAATACAACCGGCTGCTGCGAATCGCCGAGGAGCTTGGCGCAAGAGCGGAGTATCCCGGCGCCGCGGTGTTTCAAGCGCGGAACGGCGGGCGGGAAGTCGTGATCGCCACGCGGCCGCCGGTTGCAGCGCTGGTGATTTTCGACGGATGGGGAGTCAGCAAGAGCGCGCGCGTCAAATGCGATCGCTGCGGCGAAGACGCCCGTGATGAACCGACTCTACGCGACGCAGGCGCATACCGAACTCGACGCATCGGGCGAGGCGGTCGGCCTGCCGCCGGGCGTGATGGGCAACTCCGAAGTCGGGCATCTCACCATCGGCGCGGGCCGCGTGATCTACCAGGACGTGATGCGCATCACGAAAGCGATCGAGAGCGGGAGCTTTCGCGCGCAATCCGGCGCTGGCTCGATGCGATCAGGCAAGCCGTCGCGAACGGCCCACGCTGCACATCTGGGGACTGCTTTCCGACGGCAGCGTGCACAGCCATATCGATCATCTGATCGCGCTGCTCGACGTCGCTGCGGCGAATGGCGCGCGCAGGATTGCGGTTCACGCCGTGCTCGACGGGCGCGACAAACCGCCGCGCTCGGCGCTTCCGTTCATCGACCAGCTCGAAGCGAAGCTGAAGCAGCTTGGGCGCGGGCGAATCGCGACGGTCACCGGACGCTACTACGCGATGGATCGCGACAAGCGATGGGAGCGCATCGAGCGAGCGTGGCGCGCGATCGTTGAAGGCGAGGGATCGGCCGCGTCGAGCGCGCGCGCGGCGGTCGAGAATTCCTACGCCGCCGACAAGAGCGACGAATTCGTCGAGCCGCACGTGATCGGCGAGCGATCGCCGATGGCAGACGGCGACCAGGTCATCTGCTTCAACTTCCGCGCCGACCGCGCGCGCGAACTGACGGCCGCGATCGCGCTGGACGAATTTTCCGGCTTCCGCGCGTTCGCGCATTCCGAAAGTCGGCTACGTGTGCATGACCGAATACGATCGTTCAGCTTCGCACTCGCCGCTGGCGTTTGCGCCCGAAGACGTGCGCAACACGCTCGCCGAGGTGCTGGCGCATGCGGGGCTGCAGCAATCTGCGCGTCGCGGAGACCGAGAAGTACGCGCACGTCACCTACTTCCTCAACGGCGGCGTCGAGAAGCCGTTCCCGCTCGAAGAGCGCGTGCTGATTCCGTCATCGAAGGTCGCGACCTACGACCTCGAGCCGGCGATGAAGGCGGCGAGCAATCGCAAGCCGCGCCGCCGAGGAAATCGCAGGCGGCAAGTTCGACGTGATCGTGATGAACTTCGCCAATCCCGACATGGTCGGCCACACCGGCAAGTTCGAGGCGACGGTGAAGGCGGTCGAGGCGACGGACGCGGCGCTGGGCGTCGTGATCGAGGCGCTCGAAAAGCGCGGCGGCGTCGCGCTGATCACCGCCGATCACGGCAACGCGGAGTTCATGGCCGATCCCGCGACCGGACAGGCGCATACCGCGCACACCACGAATCCGGTGCCGCTGATTCTTTACGATCCGAAATTCAAAGGGCGGCTCAAGGACGGCGGGACGCTCGCCGATGTCGCGCCGACGTTGCTCGCGATGCTGGAAGTGAAAGCGCCGGCCGAGATGACCGGGCGCGATCTGCGGATCGCGGCTACCAGCGGATGACCTGCTCGTAGATCTTCGGCAACTGGCGCGGCAGCGACGCGATGTCCTCGATCACCAGGTAGCGCGACGATTGGCACATCTGGCGCAAGTAGTCGTGGCCGGTTTTGTCCACCGTGATGCAGAACGGCAGCACGCCCGCCAGCTCGAGTTCCTTCAACGCGACCATCGTGTCCTGAATGCCGTAGGCGTTGGAGCGGCGGTCGTGGCCGTAGTCGAAATCCTGCGGGAAGCCGTCGCTGAGCAGGATCATGTGCTTGGCGCGCGAGGAGACGTCCTTGAATTTCTCGCGCACGTGGCGAATCGCGGCGCCCATCCGGGTCGAGCGCTTGGGTTCGACGGCGCCGACGCGGGCCTTCACCTCGTCGGTGAGTTCCTGATCGAATTCCTTGATCACGTAGAACTCGACGTTGTCGCGGCCGTGTCCGGAGAAACCCATGATCGCGTACGAGTCGCCGATTTCCTCGAGCGCCTGCGCCATGATGACGAGCGCTTCCTTGTTCACGTCGATGATGCGGCGGGGACGATTGGCGGTTTGCGGGCGGCGCTGCCACGCCTTCATCCAGTCGTCGCGTGTCGTCATCGTCGGTATGCTTGCGCGGCTCGCGATGGATCGGCTCGTCGGTCGAAGCCGACATGTCGAGCAGGAACAGCGTGGCGACGTCGCGCGCCTCTTTCTTGCGCGCCTTGTAGACGCGGCCGTCGGGCGTCTCGCCCATCAGGCGCGCCACGCGAGCCTCGATGGTGCGATCGATGTCGATTTCCTCGCCGTCCTCGAGTCCGCGGACCATCCGGTACGATGCGGGGCGGATGCGCTGGAAGTTGCGCCGCACGCCGGGCAGCATCTCGGCGTAGCGAACGAGCGTGTTCTCGAAAAAATCGCCCTCGTCGCCGGTCAGCGGAATTTCGCGCAGCCGGCACCAGTTGCGGCGGTAATCGTTCAGCACGTAGTCCCATTCGTCGTAGGCGTAGTAGGAATCCTGGTGCGCCGCGGCCGATCATCAAGCGTCCCTGGCCGGTGACGGAACCGATCTCGCCGAGCTGCTCGCGCATCTGCTCGAGCTCGCTGAGCTGCTTGCCCGTCAGTTGCGTCAGGTACATGCCGTCGCCGTCGGCGCTGCCGTCGCCTTGCGACGGTCTGATCTGCGGCGCCCTGCTCGAGCAGCTTGCGCAATTCCTCGGGCGAGAGCGCCCTGCCCTTGCCGCCCTTGGATTGCTTGCCCGAGACGTCCATCTGAACGTTCTGATCGGGCTCGCCGCCGCCGTCGCCATCTTCGCCTTCTTCGCCTTCGCCGGCGGTCTGCGTTTCCGAGCCCTTGATTCCCTTGATCAGGTCGTTGCGCATCATCTCGGCTTCTTCTTCGCTGAGCGGATCGCCCTCGCCGCGTTCGCGCGCGTTCCGAATCAGCTCCTGGAGCCAATTGTAGAGGGCGCCGACCTGGCGGACGCTGGTCATGACGTCGGCGCCGCGCTCGCGCAGCGGAGCGAACTGTCTCGAAGCCATCCGCACCAGTGGGGAATCCAGCCGCCTCGCCGGTCGCCTCGAGATCGAGCGCCGCGCGCACCAGCATCGTGCTCAGCGACTCGGGGTGAAGCCGATCCAGCAGCGAGCGATTGAGGCCCGCGATGCGCGGCGCAAGTCCGCGATAACGGCGCGCCAGTTCGGCGTCGATTCGCGCCGACTCCGCCAGCCGCATCAGAGCGCCGGCGAGGCCCGGGTCGTCGAACGACGCGACGAAGCTGTCGATCGCCTCGACGCCGGTCTCGCCGCGCTCTTCGAAGCCGGCGATGTCCGCGAGCTTCAGCTTGAAGGTGCCGAAGTCATGACGGCCGCCAGATGAGCGGTGGTGACGAAATAGTAGATGTAGGCGTCGCCGCGAGTGCCGAACGGTTCGAGCCGCTCGGGCAGATAAATCATTTCGCCCGCCAGCAGCGGATAGTGAAACGGCAGCATCGGGCCGCTGTTGGCAAGCGAGTCGATGCGGAACTCGAGCGGAAACAGCATCCGCATGAACTTCGTCAGCACGCCCTTGATTTCGAACAGGGCCTGCGCTTTTTCGGCAATTTGAGGCATCGTCCTATAACATAATCATTGTTACAAAGAGCGCTACCACCGATGCAATTTTAGTTTGATCGCCGAGGCGCGCTGCGCAGAGCGCCCGCGGGCGCAATTCGAGTTTAATTCCTTGACTTGGCGGCGAGCGGCGGACTTAGATGATCGCAAGCTATGCGCATCACGATCTTTGGCAATCATCGCCGCCTCGCTTCCGATGGCGGCGCTCGGTACCCTTCTATGCCTGGCCGCTGCGGCGCCGGCGCGCGCGGGAATCGCCGACGCGGTCAAGGCCGAGACCCTTCCCAACGGGCTCAGAGTGCTGGTGCTGGAAAATCACAAGGCGCCGCTGGCGACCTTCAACGTCTTCTACCGCGTCGGCTCGCGCAACGAGCAGATGGGCAAGACCGGACTGTCGCATCTGTGCGAGCATCTGATGTTCAAGGGCACCAAGAAGCTGGGTCCCGAAGAGTTCTCGCAGATCATCCAGCAAAACGGCGGGATGGATAACGCGTTCACGGAGACGGACTTCACCGACTATTTCGAGAAGATCAACAAGGATCACCTCGACGTGCCGATCACGCTCGAAGCCGATCGGATGGCCAACTTCGAGCCCAAAGAGTTCGACAAAGAGAAGCACGTCGTGCTCGAGGAGCGGCGGCTGCGCACCGACGACAATCCGGAGGACGCGCTCGACGAGATGGTCCGCGCGCAAGCCTACGTGGCGCATCCGTACCACTGGCCGGTGATCGGATGGTTCCACGACGTTGACGGGCTGACGCTGGCGGACGCGATGGCGTATCACAAGGTCTATTACTCGCCGCAAAACGCGCTGATCGTGGCCGTCGGCGACTTCAACGCCGACCAGGTGCTCAAGCAAATCAGCGAGGCGTTCGCGGGAATCAAGAACGGCCCCAAGCCGCCGCCGGTGACGGAACTCGAGCCGCCGCAAGCAGGGGACCCGGCGCGTCGAGCTGCGGCACGCGGCCAATCTTCCGGCGTTCGAAGAGGCGTATCACGTGCCTAATATTTCCAGCCCCGACAGTTACGCGCTCGAAGTGGCTTCTGAAATTCTGAGCGACGGCCAGAGCTCGCGGCTCTACAAGAAGCTGGTCGTCGAAAAGCAGATGGTGGTCGATATCGGCGCCGGCTACGACATGACCTCGTTCGATCCGGGACTGTTCATCGTGTCGGCGCAGATGCGTCCCGGCGTGACTGCGGCTAACACTCAGGCCGAGGTCGACAAGGAGCTCGCCGCGCTGCGCGATGCTCCGGTCGGCGCAGAGGAATTGCAGAAGGCCAAGAATCTCGAGCAGGCGCAATTCGTGTTCGGGCAGGACTCGATCATGCGCGAGGCCGAAATGCTCGGAGTGTACGAGATGCTCGGCGACTACCATCTGGTTGACAAGTACCTGGACGGAATCGACAAGGTGACCGCGGCTGACGTACAGCGGGTCGCGAAAACTTATCTGGTCGCGGCGAACATGACCGAAGGCGTGCTGGTGCCGACCGGCGTTCTGCCGCATGGAGGCGGCGGACTCAGCGGCGGAGAGTTGCGCCATGCTCCCGACGTGGGCGAGAGCGCCAAGGTGACGCGATGAGCGGCGCGGCGGATCGGATGAAAATGTTTGCTTTCGCTTTCGTTGGCGTCACGGCAATCGCGGCGTTGGTCTTCGCCGCCTCGCCGTCGCATGCACTCGAGATCAAGAAGATGACGCTCAGCAACGGCGCGGTCCTGCTCGTCTCGGAAGAGCATCGGCTGCCGATGGTCACGATGATGATCGAGTTTGACGCGGGCACGCGGCGCGATCCCAAGGGCAAGGAAGGGTTGGCCGAGCTGACGGCGCGATGCCTTTCGCAGGGCACCAAAGAACTCACCGCGCCTGAGTTCAATCAGAAAGTCGATTTCATGGGCAGTTCGGTCGGGGTGTCGGCTGGCCGCGACTATTCGACCGCCGCGATGACGACGCTGAAGAAGTACCAGGGCGACACGCTCAAACTGCTGGCGGGAATCCTGACGGAGCCTGGACTTCGGCAGGCCGATATCGAACGCAAACGCGCCGAGCAGGTCGCCGAAATCAAAGCGGCGGAAGAACAACCGGGCTACACCGCGGACGTGGAATTCACAAAAGATTTGTTCGGCGACTCGCCGTACGGCCATCCGGGCGAAGGCTCGTCCGAATCGGTCGGCAAACTCAGCGCCGACGACGTGCGCGGCTTCTACCGCGACAATTACAAGCTTGGCAGCGCGATCATCGCGGTGGCCGGCGATGTGACCGCCGACGAAGTTAAAGCATCACTTGAAAAAGAGGTGGCCGGCCTTTCCGGCGCCGTCGCGCCTCAGGCGCAACCGCCGCCAATCACGGTCGCACCGGGTCTTCATCTGAAACTGATCGATCGAAACGTCGCGCAAGCCAACATCATCATGGGTTCCGGCGGCGTGGCGCGTTCCAATCCTGATTTTTACCGGCTGAAAGTGATGAACTACATACTGGGCGGCGGCGGATTTTCCTCGCGCCTGGTGAAGATCGTTCGCAGCGAGCACGGACTCGCCTACTCGGTCGACAGTAGTTTCGAGCCGGGCAAGTTCCAGGGCGCATTCGCAATCAGCCTGCAAACCAAGAACCAGAGTTCGAACCAGGCAATCGATTTGATCCTGCATCAGCTTCGCGAGATCCAGGAAAAACCGGTCAGCGACGCCGAACTGGACGGCGCAAAAAAGTTTCTTATCGGCAGCTTCCCGCTGGGGCTCGAGCGGCAGAGCGCGATCGCGTCCTTCATGGTGCAGGTCGATTTCTACGGCCTGGGGCTCGACTACGCGGAGCAGTATCCGAAGCTGATCGGATCGGTCACCAAGGATGAAGTGCTGGCGGTTGCAAAAAAATATCTGCATCCCGATTCGATGATCATTGTAGCGGTCGCCAACCAGAGCGAAGCGAAGATCAAAACCTCGCAGACGGAGAAGGCCGCCGACGCCGCCGGCGCGCAATAGGGCCGCTGGCGCGCAGGATCCGGCGGCGCTGATCTTCACGATCGGACACTCGACGCATCCGATCGGTCGTTTCCTCGAATTGCTCGGCGAGCATCGCATCGCGATCGTCGCCGACGTGCGATCGTTCCCGAGCTCGAAACGCTGGCCGCAATTCAACCAGGCGGAACTTTCCACGTCGCTCGAGCGCGCGGGAATCGAGTATCGATGGATCAAGCGGCTCGGCGGCAGACGTCACTCGAAGCGCGACGACTCGCCGCATACCGCATGGGAGCATCCCGCGTTCCGATCATACGCGGACTATACGGAGAGCGCGGATTTTGAAGATGGCATGCGCGAACTGACGCAGGCCGCCGCCCGCGCGCGAACCGCGTACATGTGTTCCGAAGGATTATGGTGGAGATGCCATCGGCGAATCATCTCGGACAATCTTGTGATTCGCGATTGGACGGTCGAGCACATCATGCCTACTGGGAAATTGTCGCCGCATGTGCTCGCGCCGTTCGCGCGCGTCACGGACGGACGGATCATCTACGACGGTGCGGCCGGGACGGAATCGTGAATGCGCGCACTATGCGGCGGCGCGATGGTTGAGCGCCTGGCGCAGAAAGCCGGCCGGTGTATGAAGCCTTCACCGCCGGCGACTTCCTCGGGCGTGCCCTTTGCCACTACCTTGCCGCCGCGATCGCCGCCCTCGGGCCCGAGATCGATCACGTAGTCGGCGGTCTTGATCACGTCGAGGTTGTGCTCGATCACGATGATGGTGTTGCCCGCGTCGGCGAGGCGGCCGAGCACACCGAGCAGCTTCTTGATGTCGTCGAAATGCAGCCCGGTCGTCGGCTCGTCGAGGATATAAAGTGTGCGGCCGGTGGCGCGCCGCGCGAGTTCCTTGGCAAGCTTGATGCGCTGCGCCTCGCCGCCCGACAGCGTCGTCGCGGACTGGCCGAGATGGATGTAATCGAGGCCAACGTCGCGCAGCGTTTCGAGCTTCTGGCGAATCGGCGGCACTGAGCCCATGAAGTCGACCGCGTCGAGCACGGTCATGTTGAGCACCTCGGCGATGCTCTTGCCCTTGTACTGAATCTCCAGCGTGTCGCGATTGTAGCGCTTGCCGCCGCAGACCTCGCAGGTCACGTAAACGTCGGGCAGAAAGTGCATCTCGATCCGGATGATGCCGTCGCCCTCGCACGCCTCGCAGCGTCCGCCCTTGACGTTGAACGAAAATCGCCCCGGCCCGTAACCGCGCATGCGCGCCTCGGGCAATTGCGCAAACAGCTCGCGGATATGGGTGAACAGGCCCGGTGTAGGTCGCGGGGTTCGAGCGCGGCGTGCGTCCGATCGGGCTTTGATCGACGTGGATAACCTTGTCGAGATGCTCGACGCCGTCGATGCGTCTTGTACGCGCCGGCACGCTCGCGGCTGTGATTGAGCTTCTGCGAGAGCGCGCGATAGAGGTGTCGAGCACCAGCGTCGATTTGCCGGAACCCGAAACGCCGGTGACGCAGGTGAACGACGCCGAGCGGAATCGCGACCGTGAGATCGCGCAGATTGTTCTCGTGCGCGCCCTTGATCGTCAGCCATCGGTCCGAGAGCTGGCGCCGCCGCGACGGCACCGGAATCTCGACTTCGCCCGAAAGATACTTGCCGGTCAGCGAGTCTTCGGATTCGCGCATCACCTGCTCGGGAGTGCCCTGCGCGACGACGTAGCCGCCGTGAATTCCGGCGCCCGGCCCCATGTCGATCAGATGATCGGCCTCGAGCATCGTGTCGCGATCGTGCTCGACCACCAGCACGGTGTTGCCGAGTTCGCGCAGCCGCTTGAGCGTCGCCAGCAGGCGCTGATTGTCGCGCTGATGAAGTCCGATCGACGGCTCGTCGAGGATGTACAGCACGCCGACCAGGCTCGAGCCGATTTGCGTGGCGAGCCGGATGCGCTGGCCCTCGCCGCCCG
Source organism: uncultured delta proteobacterium (assembly GCA_963743865.1). Taxonomy (GTDB): domain Bacteria; phylum Desulfobacterota; class Binatia; order Binatales; family Binataceae; genus Binatus. Next base: position 666,060 of record CAVURG010000006.1, on the reverse strand, counting down.
AGAGACTGCCCGACGGGCGATCGAGCGTCAGGTAGTCGAGTCCGACGTCGGCGAGAAAATTCAGCCGCTCGCGGATTTCCTTGAGAATGAGCCTCGCGATTTCAGCTTCCTGCGCGCTCAGCTTCGGCGCGGCGAAAAACGCGAGCGCCTGCTTGATCGACATCGCGGTCACTTCGGAAATCGACTTGCCGTTGAAGCGCACGAACAGGCTTTCCTTCTTGAGCCGCGCGCCGTTGCAGGTCGGACACGGCCGCATGTTCATGTACGCCTCGAGCATCTCGCGCACGCCTTCGGATTCGGTTTCCTTGTAGCGCCGATCGAGCCACTGCAGCACGCCCTCGAACGGCGTTCGAGTAGCTCGGCGCGATGATGCCCGCGCTGGTAGGCGAACTCGATCTCCTCGTCGCCCGAGCCGTTGCAGGATCGCCTTGCGCACCTTGGCCGGAATTTTCTTCCACGGCTGATCGAGGCTGAACTTGTAGTGCGCTGGCGAGCGCCTCGAGCACCGGCTGCATGTAGTTCATCGTCGCCCACGGCGCGATCGCGCCATCGGAGATGCTCAGGTCCTCGTTCTGCACGACCAGTTCGGGATCGAAATACATGATCGATCCGATTCCCGAGCATTCCGCGCAGGCGCCGTGCGGGCTGTTGAACGAGAACATCCGCGGCGTGATTTCCGGATACGAGATTCCGCAATCGACGCACGCGAAGCGCTGGCTGAAATAGATCTCGCTCTCGTCCTTTGGCCCGTCCAGCCGCTCGACCTTGAGCAGGTCCTGCCCGTACTTGAAGGCGACTTCGAGCGAGTCGCGACAGGCGCTTCTCGATTCCCTTGCGGATCGCCAGCCGATCGACCATCACTTCGATGGTGTGGCGCTGGTTCTTGTTGAGCGCCGGCTCTTCGCCGAGTTCGTAGAGCTTGCCGTCGATCTTCACCCGCACGAAGCCCGCGCGCCTGCAGCTCGCGACAGTTCCTTGCGATACTCGCCCTTGCGATCGCGCACGATCGGCGCGAGCACGTGAATCCGCGCGCCCTCGGGCCATCGCCATGATTCGGTCGACGATCTGCTGCACGCTCTGCTGGGTGATTTCGCGGCCGCAGTTGTAGCAGAACGCGTGGCCGACCCGCGCGAAGAGCAGGCGCAGGTAGTCGTAGATCTCGGTGATGGTGCCGACCGTCGAGCGCGGATTGCGCGAGGTGGTCTTCTGCTCGATCGAGATCGCGGGCGACAAGTCCTTCGATCGAATCGACGTCGGGCTTCTCCATCTGCTCGAGGAACTGGCGCGCGTAGGCCGACAGCGACTCGACGTAGCGCCGCTGGCCCTCGGCGTAAATCGTGTCGAAGGCGAGCGACGATTTTCCCGAGCCGGAGAGTCCGGTGATCACGACCAGTCGATCGCGCGGAATCTCGAGATCGATGTTCTTGAGATTGTGCTCGCGCGCGCCCTTGATGATGATTCGATCGGCCATCGTTGCTTACGCCGACGCCCGCCGCCCGCGTCTTTTCGCGTCCCGCCGCGGCCCGCCACGCGTATTCGATCGCGGCGATCATGCTCGACGGATTTGCAATTCCCTTCCCCGCTATGTCGAACGCCGTTCCGTGGTCGGGCGAGGTGCGGACGAACGGCAATCCGAGCGTGACGTTCACCGCGCGATCAAACTCCAGCGTCTTGAGCGCGATCAAGCCCTGGTCGTGATACATCGCAACCGCAGCGTCGAAGTCGAACTGACCCGCCGTGCGGATGAACGCGGTGTCGGGCGCGAGCGGACCGTACGCGTCGATGCCGTCGCGCTGCGCGCGTCGAATCGCCGGTGCGATCACGCGGATTTCCTCGTCGCCGAACAGTCCCGTTTTCACCCGCGTGCGGATTGAATCCGAGCACCGCGATTCGCGGCCGTGCAACGCCAAGCGCGCCGCGCAAGTGCGCGGCGAGCAGCACGAATCGTGTCGAGGACATTGCGCTGCGTCAGCGCGGACGCCACTTGTGCAAGTCCCATATGCACCGTCACCAGCGCGAGCCGTCAGCTCGCCGCCCGCGAACATCATGCGCCACAGCCGCGTTCGCGCCAGATGCGCAAGCAGTTCCGAATGCCCGGGAAAATGATGCCCCGCGCGGTTCATCCAATCCTTGCTGATCGGCGCGGTCACCAGCGCGTCAGCCTCGCCGCTCATCGCCATCCGCGCGCCGGTTCACGATGTAGTCATACGCGGCGCCGCCGCCCTCGACCGTGGGATGCCCCGGGCGAATTGCGCGCGCCGGCAAGCTCGACATGGAAAGTACGCCGAGTCCTTTGGTCAGACGAATCGGCGGCTCGCCCAGGATGCCATTGGCACGGAGCCGGCACGTCGCTCAGGCGGGCGCGGCCGCGCGCATCGCGGACAAATCGCCGACTACCGCAATCGACGGCGCGCCACGGCGGCTCGCAAGCGCCGCTGCCGCCTTGAGGATCACCTCGGGCCCGACGCCCGCCGGATCGCCCATGCTGATCGCCAACAGTGGCGGCGTCTTTCGTCTGAGCGCCGTCATCATCTAGTACATGGTCTCGACGTAATGCTGCTTGACAAGATCGGAGTCAACCCACTTCTCGAGCTGCGCGCCGGATTGCTGATCGATCAGCTGAGCGCGAATCGGCGCCTTGACGTCGCTGAGCGGCTGCACGCCCGGCACTTCGTGTTCTTCGAGCTTGACGATATGAATGCCGTGGCTGGTGCGAACCGGCGCCGAAATTTCGCCGGGCTTGAGCGGCTTTACCGCGGCCAGAATCTGGTCCATGACGTCGGACGGCGCGAACCATCCGAGTTCGCCGCCGTTGGACTTTGATTCGTCGTCGGAATACACGCGCGCGAGATCGCCGAAGTCGTCGCCCTTGGCGGCGCGCGCGCGAATCATGTCGGCTTTCGTTTTGCGCGGCGGACACTTGCGCGGCGGTCGGGTTGGGCGGCAGCGCGATCAGAATCTGCGCGAGCTTGAGACGCTCCTTGGTAATCGTGAAGTCTTCCTTGTGGGCATCGTAGTAGGCCTTGATCTCGGCGTCGGGCACGTCGACTTTCGCGCGGACTTCCTGCTCGATCATCATTGCTTTTTCGATGTCGAGCGCGCGCTCGCTTGCGTAATTCGTCGTAGCTCATCCCGCTCGCCTGGAGTTGCGCGCGGAACTCCGCATCGCTCATGTGCTTGTCCTGCCGCAACTGCTGGATGTACTTGTCGACCTGCGCGTCGTCGACCTTGTCATCGTACTTTTTCACTTCCTGTTCGAGCAATTTCTCCCCGATCAACGCCTTTACCGCCGCCTTGGCGGTGGCCGAAGAAGCGAAATCGTCGGTCTGGATCGGCTCGCCGCGCTGCGCCGCGAAATCTTTGACCTCCCGCATCGTGATCGGATCGCCATCAACGCTGGCGACGACGCGATCCAACGCCGGCGTGCTCGGTTCCGTTGGCTCGTCCGAGGCAACGGGCGCTGGTGGAGGCGGCGGTTCGTCCGTTTGCGCCTCGGCGACCGGGTTCGCAGCCGGCTTCGCCGCCCGGGACGGGTTGGCGAGCCCCCGGTGACGCCGGCGCCGATGGCGCCGTCACTGTGGAAGAAGCGGCCGGCTGTTTGAAAATATCGAAAGCGCCGGGTTTGAGAAAATCCATCGAGCAACCCGAAACCGCGCCCGCCAGGACAATTCCCAGCGACGCCGCCAACGCCGTCGCCACGTCGGCACCGCCGCGAGCGCATCGCGTGACGGCACGCGGGGACAATCTTCCGTTCTGCATCAGTCTAGTTGACGGCCGGCCCGACTTTCGCGGCCGGCCAGTTTTCCAACTTTTCACAGCCCGCCAGGGCCTGCAAGACGCCGTCGAGTTGCGCGAACAGTTGCTCGTATTCTCCGGGTTCGATTCGCGCGATCACCTGGTACGACGGCGTCAGCCGCATGCGTACGGCGATTCTGGTCCGCGAGCTTCACCAGCCGCGCGGTTTCCACCGGCGCATCGGGATGAAATCTGATTTCGAGCTGCGAGCCCTTGAGAATCGCGCTCAGGATCATCAGCTGTTTCATCTGGCGCCGAACATTCATCGCCGCGATCAAATTTTCGATCAGCGTCGGCACCGGACCGAACCGATCGCGCATCTCGTCGCGAATCTCGTCGAGATCCTCCTCGCGCGGCGCACGCGCGAGCCGCCGATAGAGCACCAGCCGCTCGTTCTCGTCGGAGACGTAAGCCTCGGGGATGTACGCGGGCACTGCGATTCGAAGCTCGGGCTCGAAGTCGGGCCGCTGCGGCTGGCCGCGCAGTTCGGCAATCGCCTCTTCCATCATCTCGGTATAAAGCTCGAACCCGACCGCCGCGATCTGTCCGTGCTGCTCGTGGCCGAGCAGGTTGCCGGCGCCGCGATGCTCGAGGTCGGCCATCGCGAGCTTGAAACCGCCGCCGCTCTCGGACTCGACCAGTTCACGCAGCGCATCGATTCGCCGCTTGGCGTCGCGCGTGATGATGTGTTCGCCGGGAATCAGCAGGTATGCGTACGCCTTTTGGCGCGAACGGCCGACGCGGCCGCGCAACTGGTATAGCTGCGCGAGACCGAAATGATCGGCGCGATTGATGATCATCGTGTTGGCGTTGGGAATATCCAGACCCGATTCGATGATCGCGCTGCAGACCAGCACATTGATCCGCTTTTCGATAAAGTCGCGCATCACGTCCTCGAGCTGCCGCTCCTTCATCTGGCCGTGCGCGATTGCGATCTTGGCCTCGGGCACCAGCGCGCGCAGATGACTCGCCATGTAGTCGATATTCTCGACGCGATTGTGAACGAAGAAAACCTGGCCGCCGCGGTTCAGCTCGCGCAGGATTGAATCGCGGATGGTGGCGTCGTCGAAATGCGCGACGAAGGTGCGAATCGCCTGGCGGTCCGGCGGCGGCGTCTGAATCACGGAGAGATCGCGGATGCCGAGCATCGCCATGTGCAGCGTGCGCGGAATCGGCGTCGCGGTCATCGTCAACACCGGCACCAGCTTCTTGAGCTTCTTGATTCGCTCCTTGTCGACCACGCCGAATCGATGCTCCTCGTCGATCACCAGCAAGCCCAGGCGCGGGAACTGAACGTCGCTCGAGAGCAGCCGATGGGTCCCGATGATGATGTCGACCTTGCCGCGGCCGGCCTCCTCGATCACCGCGCGATTTTCCTTGTGGCTGCGAAACCGCGAGACCATCTCGACGCGAACCGGATAATCCTTGAAGCGCTCGCGAAAGGTGTTCCAGTGCTGCTCGGCGAGGATCGTCGTCGGCACCAGCACCGCGACCTGCCGGCCGTCCATCACCGCGATGAACGCGGCGCGCAGCGCGACTTCGGTCTTGCCGAAGCCGGCGTCGCCGCAGATCAGCCGATCCATCGGCTTGGCGCGCGTCAAGTCGCGGATGACGTCGTCGATCGCCGACTGCTGGTCCGGCGTCTCCTCGAACTCGAAGCGCGACGCGAACTCCTCGTAGTCCGCGCCCGGTGGCGGATACGCGTGCCCCTCCATCACTTCGCGCGCCGCGTACACGTCGAGCAGCTCGGCCGCCATCGCGAGCACCGCCTGCCTGGTGCGCCGCTTTACCTTCTCCCACGAGCCGCTGCCCAGCTTGTCGAGCTTGGGTTCCGCGTCGTCGCCGCCGATGTATCGTTGAACCAGATTTATCCGCTCGACCGGCACGTACATCGTGTCATTGCCCGAGTATTCGAGATTCAGAAAGTCGCCCTCGACGTCGGCGACCTTCATGTGGCGCAGGCCGCGGTACTTCGCGATGCCGTGATCGATATGCACGACAAAATCGTCGGGCTTCAGCTCTTCAAGATTGAGCAGCGCACCCTTGGCGCTCGGACGCCTGCGCCGATGCGCTCGCGGCTCGCCGAAAATTTCCTCTTCGCTGTAGATGTAGAGACCGTCGGCCTGCAAAACGACGCCGGCGGAAATCTCGCCTTCGATGATCGCCGGGCGGTAGTCCGGCCATTCCAGCAGCGCCGACAAACTTTTGCATTCGACGTTGACGTCGAGGTCCCACGCCTCCAGATGACGGCGCAGGCGCGCCACCTGATGCGGCCCGTCAACGATCATCAGCGAACGTCCCTGTCCGCGCTGGACTTCGCGCAGTTCCGTCGCCAGCGGCTCGAAGCTCGGCGGCGTCCGCACTCCACTCAGTTGGTTCGATCCCAGCCGCAAACTGGCCTGCGATTTCACCTCAACCGGCGACCGCCCATCCCTCGCGCGGCGCGATCATCGTAACCAGCGAGCCGACCTCGACGGCGGTGAAGTTTCCGAGCGCGCGTTCGAACGCGTCCGCGCCGACGAACAGCGAATCCGGCGCGGGATGAAACGCGGGCTTGCGCGCCGCCGCTGCCGTCTCGACGGATACGGTATCGGCGAAGCGATTTGCCTCGGCGAGAATGCGCCCCGGATCGACCAGCCACAGCAACGTGCCCGCCGGCATGTAATCGAACACGCTGTCGAGCGCGCGCCCGTACGCATACGGCATCAGCAGTTCCGCGCCTGGAAACAGCAGCCCGTTCTCGAGCGCCTCGGCCAGTTCCGCGGCCTCCTTGCGCACCATGCCGATTTCCGCGGCCTGCAACGCGACCTGCTCGCGCAGCTTCGGCGCCTTCAGCGCAGACGGCGGCACGTAGCGAGTGCGGGTTATCGTCGCCTCGAGCAGTTCGCCGCCCGAGCGCTGGCTGTCCGCGTCGAAGTGGCGAATCGAGGTGATCAGGTCGTCTTCGAGCTCGATGCGAATCGGGTCGCGGTACACTGGCGAGAACACATCGACGATCCCGCCGCGCACGCTGAAGTCTCCCGCCTCTTCGCTCTGCGGCACGCGCTGATAGCCGCACGCCACGAGCGCTTCGACCAGCGCCTCGAGATCCAGCCGGTCGCCGATGGCCACTTTAACGATCGATTCGTTGAAGACCGTGCGCGGAATCGTGCGCGTCATCAGCGCTTCGGCCGACGTGACGACCAGCGGCGACTCATGCCGAAGCATCGCGAACAGCGCCGCCAATTGCGACGCCTGCGCGTCGGTCGGTGGCGACAATTGCGCCATCGGTTTCACTTCCCACGAGCGGAGCAGATGCACCCGGCGCGTGGCGGCGCCGGCATCCGGCTCCTCACCGAGAAAAAACGCAACCTCTCCCGCCAGCGCTTCGGCTTCCGACGGCGTTGACGTGACCGCGACGATTGGACGCCGCAGCCGGATTCCCATCTCGCGAATCATCAGCGCGCCAGCCGCGCCGCGCAGTCCCATCACCGGGAATCGGCGTTCGGTATTTGCCGCGAGCCGCGCTTCGAGTTCGCCGGCCGCTTCTTTGAGGCTGCGTTGCAAGTTTTTCCGGTCCGAATACGCAAAAATTCGCCCTGCGGCGATGCGCGCGAGGAGCGCACATGCCGCTGGCGTCACCAGGATGATAGCAGAAAATCGTGCGCGAACGCGCCGGCCGTACCGAAGGAACAGTCGCGAAATGAAATCGCGAGGCTAGTGCCGGCTGCCGCCTGCCTCATTCGCGATTGGCTCGCCCACCGCGCCGACTCGCACCGCGATTTTGATTGTCTTGTGCGAGTTGCCGTCCGGCCTGATTACGGTCAGGTACATGGTGTCTCCCGGCTTGAGCCGCGCCATCGCGCTTTCCAGATCGCTCTGGTCGCGCACGCGCCGATCGTCAACCGCGACAATCAGATCTCCCCCATGGCCCATCGCTCCCGAACTCCCCAGCGCCTTATTAGCCAGAATTGATCCGCCGGGCAGTATTCCCGTCAGCGTGGAAACCGCCGCGCCGATTGCGCTCATTCCGGAGCGCGCCTGCAGGCCCGCTTGGGCGGCCGGACTGTTGGGATCGATGGTCAGCACTTCGAGCCCGTGCTCCTCCTTTCCGAGGTAGCACTGCGTCGTGTATTGCACGGTGATGCCGAGGTAGGGCCGCGGATGTGGCCGGTTGCTGTCGCCGTTGCCGTTCTCGGTTCTCGGGCGGAAGTTGGGTTCGATCGACGCGTTGTTCCCGCCCGGATTAAAATTCCGGCCGCTGGGGATTTCCTGAACGCCGGGTTTCGGCGCCGCCAAGCCCGGCTGCGGAGCTATCTCGAGCGTCGCGTCGCTGCCGCCCTGCCCCGTAATTCCGGGCTTGGCGGAATTTCCACCGCTCTGGGAGCCAGTTTGCGAGTCCTGCGCCTGCGCGATTGCAAAATGAGACAGCGCGAACAGCACGGCTGTCGCCACGCCCAGCGTGAGCATCTTCGGCAGCTTCATTTCATCACGTTCGGCGATCGATCCAGTGGCGCAGGAACCCTGCAAATATAAGCCCGCCGCACGATCTGCTCAACCTGCACGATTTCTCCTTGAAGGGCGCGCGAACCCATGCGAAAGTTTTTCTGGCGTTCATGAAAATAATATCCACGGTTGCGCTGCAACCCGCGCATCGCGCCGCAATTACCAGCGCAGTGCCCGGAGCCGAGTTGGCCGATCGCCAATGCCGAACCGCCGAGGAAGCCGGCGAGTTCGTCAGCGGCGGATGCGACGTGCTGCTGACCTTTCGGATGCCGCTGGACATCATGAATCGGGCGCGCGGCCTCAAGTGGGTTCAACTGCTCAGCGCGGGCGCAGACCACGCGCTCGGCGGACCGCTCAAGGGGATCGCGATTCCAGTCACGACCGCGAGCGGAATTCATGCGACGCCGATCGGGGAATACACGATAGCCTCGATGCTCTCGTATGCGCATCGGATTCATCTGGCGATTCGGGCGCAGATTCGCCGCGAGTGGATGCGCTCGGGCGCTTTCATGGCGAGCGTGGACGAAATCCGTGGGCGGACCCTTGGCATCATCGGCTACGGATCGATCGGCCGGGAAACGGCGCGGCTCGCGGCCGCATTTGGGATGACCGTACTTGCGCTCAAGCGCAACCCGGCCGAGCGCGCCGATCCCGGATGGTGTCCTGCCGGGCTCGGCGATCCCGAAGGCAAGCTTCCCGCACGCTTCTTCGGTCCCGGCGAGCGCGAAGCGATCCTCCGCGACAGCGATTACGTGTCCGTCACGCTGCCGCTCACCGACCACACGCGCAAATTCATCGGCGAGCGGGAATTCGCCGCGATGAAGCCCAGCGCGTACCTGGTAAATATCGGGCGCGGCGAAGTGATCGACGAGCGCGCGATGGCCACGGCGTTGACCGCGGGAAGGATTGGCGGCGCGGGCCTCGACGTGTTCGAGCATGAACCGCTCGAAGCCAAAAGCCCGCTTTGGGAGCTGGAAAATGTCATCCTGACGCCGCACATTTCCGGCGCCAATCGCGGCTACATGGACAAGGCATGCGAACTGTTCGCGGAGAATCTGAAACGGTTCGCCGCAAACCGCCCGCTGCTGAACCTGGTCGATCCCAAACTCGGCTATTAGGGGATTGTTCCTCTTCTGAGATTACCTCGCCCGTTATTTCACGGGAGAGGAGGCCGAGCGCAGCGAGGTAGGTGACGGTTCTGGAGGGCCTTGCCCCGCTACCGCGTCTTCAACGCGGCCAGGAATCGTTCCTTCAATCCGTCGAACGGCCCGTTCGACATGAAGATCGCCACGTCGCCCGCGCGCGCGTCGGAGAGCATCCGCTCGAGGATCTGATCGTTCGACGCGCATGCAATCGCATGAGGCCCACGCGCACTGATCGCACTTGCCAGCGCGCCGGTTTCCAGCCGCTCGCCCGGCGCGATCGGATCGTTTTCCTTGAAATAGACCGGGCCCAGATAGACGCGCGAGGCGCGATCGAATGCGGCCGCGAACGCGTTTTGGAAAACGTTGCGCCGCGCCGTATTCGAGCGCGGCTCGAACGCCGCAAGTATCCGCCGGCCCGGGAACCGCTCGGCGATCGCCTCGAGCGTGACGCCGATCGCGGTCGGGTGATGCGCAAAGTCATCGACCACCGTCACTCCCGCCGCCTCTCCGATCACCTGCTGCCGGCGCACCACGCCCTTGAAGGTGCGCAACCCGCCGGCAATTTCGTCGCCGGATACTCCAAACGCGCTCAGCAGCACGTAAACGCCCAGCGCGTTGGCGACATTCATTCGGCCGCCGATCGGAAGATGGATTGAATCCTGGATTCGGTCGCCGTCGCGCGTCACCGAAAATCTCGCGCCGTCGGCGCCCACCGTAATGTCCGTCGCGCGGTATTCGCCCCCGCGCAGCCCGTACGTGAGCCGCCGCGAGCGCGCCGCCGCGCTGACTTCGAGCGCGTGCGGAAAGTCGGCGCATACCGCGAGCACGCACGACGAATCCATCTGCTCGACGAGCGCGCGGAAACTCGATTTCACATGCTCGAGATCGCGATAGATATCGGCGTGATCGAATTCGACCGCCGTAATAATCGCACCGATCGCCCGGTAATGCAGAAACTTCGGTCCTTTGTCGAAAAACGCGGTGTCGTACTCGTCGCCCTCGATGACGAAATCGGCGCCCCGGCCAAGCCGGTAGTTCGATCCGAAATCGCTCGCCACTCCTCCCACCAGCATCGAGGGATCGCGCCCCGCCGCGTCGAGCACGTGCGCCATCATCGCGGTCGAAGTGGTCTTGCCGTGCGTTCCCGCGACCATCAGCACGCGCCGGCCCTTCAGGAAAAAATGCCACAGCGCTTCGGGCATCGAGAGATACGGGATCGCGGAATCGAGCAGCGCCACGGCTTCGGGATTGCCCGGCACGATCGCATTGCCCACCACCACCAGGTCGGGCGCGGGCGATAGATTCGCGGGCGAAAATCCCGTCATCAATCCGACCCGCGAGTTCCTGAGCAGCGACGCCGTCGGCTCGTAAAGCTGATTGTCGGAGCCCGTGACCGACAAGCCGCGCTCCACCAGCATCCCGGCCAGAGCGGCCATCGCGGTGCCGCCGACTCCGATCAGATGCACGCGGCGGGGAGCCGCCGGGATGCGCGCGAGGCGCGCGGTGCTGGCGGAATCAGCCACCGGCGAGCGCATCCATGATCAAATCGTGAATCTTCGGGCGGAACTCGCGAATCTTTTGATTGTCGCGCCGCGGATGAACGCGGTTGGTCAGCATCGAGATCGCAACTTCGCTTTCCGGCTCGATCCATATCGAAGTGCCGGTGAAGCCGAGATGGCCCACTGCCGCCGGCGAGAATCGATGCCCCGAGCTGGAATGCTCCGCCGACGGCGTGTCCCATCCGAGCGCCCAAGTCGAGCCGGGCACGGTCGTGTCGCGCGTCCAGAACTCGCGGATTATTTTTTGCGGCACGAAATCCGAACGTCCGGCGTAACACGCGATCAGCTCGCGCGCGAGGCGATCGACCTCGCGCACCGGCGCGAACAGTCCGGCGTGACCCGCTACTCCACCCATCGCGAACGCGTTCTCGTCGTCAACTTCGCCGACCAGCAGCCGCTTGCGCGAAGGACAGATTTCGGTCGGCGCGAACATGTCGGCGACCGGCTCCAGCCGCCGCGAGCGGACCAGTGAGATGTCTATATAATCGGTCGCGCGCAGGCCCAGCGGGCGGAAGATCTTCTCGCGGCAAAATCGGTTGAGCGCGACGCCGGCGACCTTTTCGATCGTCTCACCCAGCACGATGAATCCGAGATCCGAGTAGATGGCTCTGGTCGCGGGCGCGGCCTCGGGCTTCTCGCGATGAATCTCCTCGTAAGCGAACTCCTTGGCGCCGTGGCTCGCCATGAAGTTGACCCGCCCGCCTTTTTCGATCTCCGCGATCCGCTGGTAGAACGGCCGCCACGCCGCCAGGCCCGAGCAATGCGCCAGCAGATGGCGAAACGTGACGGTGGTCTTGCCGTGCACGCCAAAGTTCGGAAAGAAGCGCGTCACCCGATCGTCGAGGCGAAACTTGCCGTCGCGCGCCAGGATCATCACCGCGACCGTCGTCGCCAGCGCCTTGGTGAGTGACGACAGGTCATAGACGGTTTCGATTTTGGCCGGCGAGCGGCTCGGCTCGATCGATCTGAATCCGAATGCGCCCTCGAACGCGACCTCCGCGCCGCGCCGCACGACGACCGTCGCGCCGGGAATCACCCGCTGCTCGACCGCGTCGTTGAACGCCTGCTCGACCTCACTCCATCCCAACGCTTAATCCTCCGGAAAACTTGGCCCGTTACCGCGTAACGGCCGGCTCGGTGAAGATGATTCGGCGCGCGGCGGAATCGATTCGCGCCACCACGCCGAACGGAATCGTAAAATTCTCGGTGCCATGACCGGCCTCGACGCCGTACAGCACCGGGCATCCCAGCCCCGCGGTCTGCTCGGCGGCGAAGCGCGCGATCAGCCGCGTCTCCTGCTCGTTTCCGTCGATCGCGCGAATCGCACCGAAAACGATTCCCGCCACTCGGCCGAGCGCGCCGGTTTGGCGCAACTGCACGAGCATCCGGTCGATTCGATAGGCTTTCTCACCCGTGTCTTCGAGGAACAGGATTCGGCCGTCGAAGCGCGGCTCATACGGTGTGCCTAGCGTCGCGACCAGCACCGACAGGCAGCCGCCGATGACCTCGCCCTGCGCGCGCCCAGGATGCATCGTCTCGCGCGCCTCCAGCTCGAAGCCGTCGAGTTTGCCGCCGAGCAGATCTTGCATGTGCCCGAACGCGCGCGGGCTCAGGCCTCGCGCAAAATCCATCGCGACCATCGGCCCGTGAAACGATACCATCCCGGCGAAATCGACCAGCGCGTTGAGGATAAAGGTTGCGTCCGAGAAGCCGACGAAGATTTTGGGCGTGCGGGCCATCGCTTTGAAGTCGAGCAGCGGCAGTAGCCGCCCGCATCCGTAACCGCCGCGCGCGGAAAAGATCGCCTTGACCTCGGGGTCGGCGAAGTATTCTTGAAGCTCGCTCGCCCGCTCGCGATCGTCGCCGGCCAGTATCCCCGAACGCGCCAGCACGCGCTGTGAAACTTTGACCCGAAAGCCCATCGAGGCAAGCACGTTGACGCCGCGCTCGAGATGCTCCCGTTCGACCGCCGCGGCGGGCGCGACGACCGCAACTGTATCGCCCGGTTTGAGCGCGTTGGGTTTGATCGGTTTGCGGTTCACGCTATCTCGCCCCGAATCCTACCAGAAGGCGCGCGCGAACACCCATCAGTTTCGCGAATTGCGCCACTTCCCGTGGCGCTCGAGCAGGTCAGGAAGCCGGCCGCACTGAATTGCGAGCGCCGGGATCAGTCGAACTCGAGAATGATTTTCCCGAAGTGCTCGCTCGCTTGCATCATGCGATGCGCCTTCGGTGCGTCCGCGGCCGGGATCACCTTGTAAATTGGCGGACGCAGCCGGCCGGCTTCGAGCGCCGCGCCAAATCGCTCGAGGAACGCCGCGACGATCCGCGCCTTCTCGGCGGCTGGGCGCGTGCGCAGAGTCGAGCCGAAGATTTTCAGATGACGGCGCAGAACCGCGGCCAGATCGAGCTCGGCGCGCGTCCCGTTCATCAAGCCAATCAGGACCAACCGTCCGCCGTTGGCAAGCGACTCGATATTTCCGGGCAGGTAGGCGCCGCCGATGCTGTCTAAAATCACATCCACGCCGCGCCCGTCGGTCGCGGCCTTCACGCTCGGCGCGAAAGGCCCGCGCTTGTAGTTGATCGCGACGTCGGCGCCAAGCTTTCGGCATTGCTCGCATTTCTCATCCGCGCCCGCAGTTACGATCACGCGCACGCCCGCTTCCTTGAGCAATAGAATCGATGCGGTGCCGACGCCGCTGCCGCCACCGTGAATCAAAGCGGTCTCGCCGCGCTTGATCCCGGCGAGCATAAAAAAGTTCAAAAACGCGGTCAGAAAGACCTCGGGGATTCCGGCAGCTTCCTCGAAACTCAGCGCCGCGGGAATCTTCATCGCGGATCCGTAATGCACCGCAGCTTTCTGCGCGTAACCGCCGCCCGGCAGCAACGCCATCGCGCGATCGCCGATTTTCCATCCGATGGCGGCGGCGCCGACGGCGGCGACCTCGCCGGCACATTCCAGGCCGATAATTTCCGACGCGCCCGGCGGGGGCGGATAGAATCCCTGGCGCTGAAGAATGTCCGCGCGATTCACCCCGGCGGCTCGGACGCGAATCAGTATTTCGTCTGGCTTGATCGCCGGCTCGGCAACTTCACCGATTTTGAGCGCATTTTCATCGCCGGGTTTTTCAACGATTACTGCTTTCATCATCTGTAAATCATTTGGACCGATATCTGCTTCACGCCGTTGCCGTCGTAGTGAAACTTGCATTCATCGAATGACGGCGCTTTGAACCGGGCCTTGGCGTTGTTTGAGAATCCGTAGCCCTCGAGCGGGTAGCCGATGAAATTCGAATCGAACTTGCCGTTGCCGTTCTCGTCGTGAAAAAGCGTGACGGCGTAGTCGCCGGCCGGAACTCCGGCGAAGGAGCACTCGCCGCGCTTGCCGTGAATCTTTGCCCAGACGTGACCTAGTATATGAGAGTCGTCGCGCGGAAATCCCGCGGGACCAGGCCACAGCGAGCATCCCAGTTGCCCCTTGTCGTTTCGAAAGCCGGTCACTTCGACCTTGATGCCGTCCGCTTTCGCCGCGTCGCCGGCGCGTGCCGGGGCGGGCAACCCGACCGCTACGAGCAGCAGTGCGAATGCGATCCGCCGGATTCTGATTCTCATTGAATTGCCCATCCAAAAACGAAGAGGGCCCACCGGGACCCTCTCACGCGTTCAATTCTCACAAATTACGAAACGCCGCGTCCGGTGCACGATCGGACCGCCACCCGATTGCGACGCGACATCCAGCCTCGATGTGGCGCCTTTGCCGGCGAATCGGCAAATTCCGTCTGCACGATCGTCAGAGCAGCCGCGCTACGGTCTTCTCGAACTCACCCGGCTTGCTGCCCGCGTCGATCTCTACCGGATGCAGATCGACGCCGGCTTCCTCTTGCGCCTTGAGCCGCTCGATCGCGCCTTCGACTCCGCCGATATAACCCAACTCGCCCAGCAGCTTGGGCGACAGCGCCGCGGTGCCCGCCTTCGAGCCGCCCGCGTCCCACGCCTGTTTGACCTTCTGCACGTCGTCGCCGAAGCCAAAGCGCGTGAGCTGCTCGGAATAGAAGGTGCCCATGCGCGCGGCGTAGAACGCGACGTTGGCGGCATGTCCCGCAACCGCGCGATCGACGTTCGCCGTAACCGTCACGTGTCCGGGCGCTTTGACGGCGACCGCGCGCGGCTCGCGGCCGGCGGCCGTCGCAATCGCGCGGAAATCCGCGATCGCTTTCTTGAGCGAGTTAATCGGGATCATCACCGGCAGCCATCCGTCGGCTTTCTTCGCGGTGAACTCGACGCTCTTTTTGTTGAGCGAGGCAATCCAGATTGGAATATGCTTGCGCGGAGTCTCGAAGCGCATCGTGAAGCCGCGCTGCAGCTTGAACAGCTTGCCTTCGTAGTTCAGCGGCGTCTGCGCCATTATCATGTTGATGATTTCCACGTACTCCTTCATCCGCGTCAGCGGCGGATTGAACGGAATGCCGTGGAAATGTTCGATCACCTGCGGACCGCTGGTGCCCAGCCCGATGATCATGCGGCCGTTGCTCAACTCGTCCAGCGTGCCGAAATGCTGCGCGAGCGCGGCCGGCGTGCGCGAGTAGATATTCACGATCGAGGTCGCAAGCTGCACCTTGCTGGTGTGCTCCGCGAGCAGCGTGAGCAGCGTGAAGGCGTCGCGGCCCCACGCTTCGGCCACCCAGATCGAATGGATTCCCGCGGCGTCCGCGATTTTTGCCCGTTCGATCGCCGCCTTGAAGTCGAGCTTGCCCTGCCAATTGACTCCGATTGATAGCTTGCGCGCCATTAGATTTCCTCCTGACTACAACTACACGAGATCGCGGATCCTTTTGTACCATCGAAACGCGAAAACAGCATCGCGCGCCGCGGAACCTTCCGCCCAGCGCTGACGGACGCCGTGCTTCGCTACTTGATGCCGCAGTAAACGGCGAAGATCAGATTCTTGTACGCGCAATCGATATCGCGGAACCCCGCCTCGCGCAGCCATTCGAGCTGATCCTCGAGCGTCGCCGCGCGATCGAACTTCATTCGGTCGAGCGCCGCCGCCAGGTCGCGATCGTCCGCCCCCAATTCGCGCACCCGCGTGATCCATCGCTCGTGATGGAACCGGTGCCGCTCCGGGGTCGCGCCGCGAAACTGCTCGGCGTTGACGAATACACCGCCGTCGTTGAGCGCGCCGTGGATTCGACCGAACAACGAGCGCTTTTGCTCGTCGCTCAGGTGATGAATCGACAGCGCCGAAACCACGGCGTCGTATTTTTCCTGGATTGGATCAACGCCGTAGTCGGAAACCTCGAAGCGGAAGCGCTCGCCGCCCAATTCGAAACGCGCACGCGCTCGCTCGAGCATCTCGCTCGAGATGTCCACCATCGTGATTCGCGCCTGCGGGAAACTGTACGCGATGAACGCCGCCAGCAAGCCCGTGCCGGCGCCGAGATCTAGAACCTTGAGCCGACTATCGTGCGGAAACCGGATCAAATCGATCGCCGCGCGATAGAAGTCGTCGAATCCCGGCACCAGCCGGCGCCGCGTGCGGTCGTAGTCCTCCGCCGCAAGATCGAACGCGTGCTGTACTGAATTCGCCATCTGAAGATTGTGCGGACGCGACGGTCGCGAATCAACCGCACACTCAAAAGGGGTGGCGATCCAGGCGTACCGCTATTTGCTAAGTTTTGTCAGTCCCTTCTTTCTGCGCTCCGCCCACCGCTTCTTCATAAGCTCCGACAGCCGCTTTCTGCCCTCTTTGGTGATACCGCCGCGTCTCTTTCCTTTCTTGGCGCCCGGCTTAGGAGCCGCGATCCGGCCTCTTCGCCCGGCAGCCGCCGATCCCGCTCCTACCAAAGCCGTGATCGCACGGATAAGCCGGTCCCTTTCCTTTTTCAAGTCTGCAACGATTCTATCGATCTCCAAGTAAGTGCTCCTTTGGGTCCCCTAGGTTCCCGATGTTTTGTTTAGCTCCCAACTCTAACCATGTCCGGCAATTATAATTGCTGGAGTTAGCACGAATTGCAATTTCTCCCACCTAGGTTGTGCAATGCCCCGGATAGGCCGCAGCGCCGATCGTATCCATGCACTGCACGACGAAAACGAAGGAACCCCGCTGCCCGGCCTGGACAGCTATCAGCGGCCTTCGTCGTGATTAGCGACGGCGCGATCCGCGGGAAAGTCTCAAGCCTCTTAGGCGCACCTTATCAAATGTCACGGAAATCCTTTATTTCTCTTTCGAAGAGCCGCGCGCTGTAGATGCCCGCGAATAACGTCGTCGTGCCAAGGGGCCGGAAGCCGCGTTGCTCGTAATAGCGACACAGCGGCGCATTTGACGCTATCGCGTCGAGCCGCGCATAATGCCGGCCTCGTGCAGCCATCGTATCAACCGCCCATTCCAGCAGCCGCTCGCCGACTCGCATACCGCCGACGGAGCGCATAATGGCGATGCCGTGGATATATCCAGCGCGGTCGTCCAAGCCGCGCTCGCCCCACTGTTCGGGATCAGACCACTGAATCGTCACTGTCCCAACGGGCACAGCGTCCCGGCGCGCGAGATACACCTCGTGATGCGCCAGCCGCTCGCGGAGCATTCGCTCGCCGACTTCGAGGTACCAGTGTTCCCATTGCGGATTGCCACGCGAGCTCAACCAGCCCGCGGCTTCGCGCAGAATACCCATCACGCGGTCGTAATCGGCCATCGCCGCGCGAGCGATGCGCAGTTCGCCCGCAGCGCTGGAGATTGTGGTTACTGTCTCAGACGCCTGCATCAGTCCCCATCATAGCAGCCAACCGGCTCCGTCAGAGCCGTCATGAGTACGATAAGGAATTACAGCAAACCAACTCTGCCGGGGGCTTGCAAAATGTCCGAGCACGGCAACTGGTCGCGATGACTCCTCGAGAAACAGGTCCGCGACTCAGTAGGCACCTCCCAAGGTCTTAGATCCCCTCAGTCGTGGCGCGGACCGAGGGCAGGAATCTCGCCTTGAAAGCCGCGGCTGAGAGCTTCGCATGTTCGGCGAGCCTCGACAGCGCCGGCTCCTCGAAGTCCTGCAGCTCGAGCCGAATCATGTAAGAGCGCGCCACCTGGTATGACTCGGTGGAGACATCCACTGTCCGCACCCGAATCCGGCCCGTGTTCGGGTCGAGCAGTTGCTCGAAATTGACTGGCGTCACGCGGCCGCCCGCGACGGCAATCAGTACACCGGAGCCGCCGCTTAGCAGGTGACGCACCGCGCCGTAGCCTAGCGTTCGCGTATAATCGACGTCGAATGGCAACGGCTTTGCGCAGCGCAACTCGTAGCCGATGTCCTTGGCGACCACGGTAACATCGATGCCGAGTTGCTTGAGCGCCGCGCCCACCTGATCGCGCAAAACAATGCCCAGCGGAATATCCGCGATGTGCACGTGGCCGTAAGCGTCGGCGTGCGAGCCCGCCGCCGAAGCCAGAGTGCCAACGTCCATGCGCTCGACGATCCCTTCGGCGATGACCGCGACACCGTCGTCGTGGCCGCTGGCGCGACGCTTGATTATTGCGCCCACGATAGTGTCGACGACCAGCGCGAGGTCAAACTTCTTGCCTCGAAATTCTTCGGGAATCACCGCCAGCGTAGCGCCGGCTGACTTGCACATGCCGAGCGTGAGCGACCCCGATTTCCGGCCCATCGAGATCGCCAGGTACCACCTGCTTGTGGTGCGCGCGTCTTCCATCAGCGATTCGATGATCCCCGCGCCGATGGCGCGAGCGGTTTCGTAGCCGAAAGTCGCCGCATTCTCGGGCAGTGGCAGATCGTTGTCGATCGTCTTCGGCACGGTCACGATGCCGATCCTGCCCTTGGTGCGCTCGGCGATTCGCGCCGCACCGTATGTGGTGTCGTCACCGCCGATACAGATCAGGTAGCGAACGCCAATCGCTGTCAGCGCATCGATCACGCGTCCCAAGCTCGCTTCGTCGCGCGCCGGATTGGCGCGCGATGTGCGCAGGATCGAACCACCGGTGAAGTGGATCCTGCTGACCTCCTCGATTTCGAGTTCGACGGTATGCCCGGTGTCGCCTTCCACGAGCCATCGATAACCGTCGCGCAGTCCCACGACGCGCAGTCCGCAATTGATAGCCTCAATGGCGGCCGAGGCAATCACGCCGTTGATTCCGGGAGCGGGACCGCCGCCGACCAGGATCGCGAGGGTTTCTCGCTGCTTATCGTCGCTCTTCATCGTCACAATGGGCACCGTCGTCGGTCATGTTTATTCTTGCGCGCACGCTACTTGTAAAAGCCACGCCGAGGCCGATTCGATCTGCGCAGATTTAAATCCGCGATTCCGATACTTGCCCGGCTGCACCATCAAGGTGGGATTCCCATTTTGATTCCTGCTCTAAACTCGCACCAACAACGATCCGTCTGCAAACACAAAGTTCAACGCGAAGACAGAGTGCGATAAAAAATTACAGCAGACTAATCAGGCGGCCCGGCGTGCGAGCGATCCGGATATCTAGTTCGAGTTCGATCCGAACGCCTCACCAATAAGGTGAAACGGAAACATGATTACAGTTCCAATCGCACTCATGACGCCGCCGGAATCGCCAGATGAACTCGCGGACGGCGCGGGTGTTGGCATGCTGGCCGGATCACCCGCTTCGTCCGAGATAGACGCGTACGGGGGAATCGTCTGATCGATCTCCTGCGTCGTGCATCCAGCCGCGAGCGCGATCGCGCCGCCGACAATCGCGGCTGCAAGAGTCCGTTTCCGGCTTCCAGTCACTCGCTTCGTTTCGGCGCCCGCACCGGTGCGAGAGCTGGGAGGAATCGCGAGAAGGCTATCGCAGCGATTATTGAGCAACCTCGCCCGGCGATTGCGCCAGCGGCACCAATTGCGCGAGATCGCACTGGATCAACGCCTGTATCTTGTTGTCGATTTGATAGAACCGCGTCACCTTCACTTGCGAGACAACGGCGCCAAACTGCGCAATGAATTCTTTCTGCACGTCAAGCCGCGCCTGCTGGATGGCGATTACCTCGTCGAGCTTCTTCTTCGCATCGGCGTCGGTCAAATTATTGTACTTGGCCGCAAATTCCTTGAGCTCTCTGATGTGGCGGTCTTCGATGCGATCCATTTTCGCTTCGTAGGCGTCGTAAACCGGCCAGAACCTGGCCGCTTCCTCGGCGGTCAGGTTCATGTTAGCGCCGACCGTTGCCTTGCGCTGTGCGCGGGCGGCCGCGATGTCGAGCTGCTTCTGCGAGGTTGGCGGATTCTGCGCTGTGGCCGGGCCGCTCAGGCCGGCCATGCAGACCACCAGCGAAGCTACGGTGAAACTTGCGAGAACAGTCTTTAGGCTCATCGATGGATTCTCCTGAGGTTTAGGCTTCAACAAAGACCGCAGGATGGTGCTGCATTAGGAGATCATAGTCAAGTAGATAAGTATAGGTGCTCGAACTCAGACGGCCCGTATTGCGTTTGGGCAAGCAAATATGCGAGTTTCCATCCTCGACTGGGCAAACCAACGTGAGGAATTTTCCGCGGGGTCCGGCCGGCCGGAACGGAAAGCCTCAGCATAGACGGAGGAAAAAATGAATTCGAAAGCACGAGCAATGGTGATCGGACTGGGGTTGGCGGTGGCACTGGCCACGGGTGCGCCATCGGCACGGGCCCAAGGCGCAGCGCCCGCACCGGCGCCTGCCTCTGGGGGGGCTACCGTTCGGGCAGGATACGTGACTTGCCACGTCGCGTCCGGATGGGGATGGATTTTCGGCTCGTCGCGTAAGCTACAGTGCGCGTATGCCCTGCAGCCGGGATACACCGAGTATTACACCGGTTCGATCACGAAGTTAGGCGCTGATATCGGATACCTTCAGTCGGCCGTAATTATGTGGGCAGTTCTCGCCCCGACCACCAACCTCGGCCAGGGTGCACTTGCGGGTCACTACGGCGGAGCGACCGCGAGCGCAGCGGTAGGAGTCGGCGCGGGCGCCAACGTACTGGTCGGAGGCTTGAAGAACTCGATCGCATTGCAGCCGGTCTCGATCGAAGGACAGAACGGCTTGAACGTCGCGGCAGGAGTTGTCGAGATGACGTTGAAGTTCAACGAAGCGAAGCCGGCGAAGAGCACTCCGTAGCCGGCACTTTCGTTTACTCGGAGTTATATGCAGCGGGGGCGGCCCTCATGGCCGCCTCCGTTTTTTTTGACCCTTCTCAAGAAATCGCGTTTAGTCGCCATGCCGGGGGCGGGACTCGAACCCGCACGGAGCTTTCGCTCCAGAGGATTTTAAGTCCTCTGCGTATGCCATTTCGCCACCCCGGCCCGTATGCGAACAAGATCGTTAAATCATAAAGACGCCCGCGCGCGAAGATGGCGCATCGGACTGCCCACGCGCGCCTTTGCGGCGATTCGGAGCGGCCCCGCAATTGTTCTTTCGGTCTGGCGGGCGATGGATATATGCTCGATGCCGCGGCGCGCCGTGGATGTTGATGGTCGCCGACTGCATCGACGAGAAGGCGGACTCCTTGCCGCAAAGGCTGTTCATTGTCGCGGTTCTATTGGCGCTGATCGTGCCGGGTTGCTCCATATACCGTCACTACGAAGCCTCGCGGCCTGAGTCCGTTCAAAAAACCGAAGCGATGCTCTCCGACGCGGGCTTCACCACAATCAAAATCGACACTGACGACAAAGTCGGGCTTGTGGAAGATCTCCCGCCGTACGAGATTCGCAGCTATGCGGCCCAATCCGGCACGGTCTACTGGTACTACGACCCTGACTTCTGCTCATGCGTGTTTGAAGGACACCAAAACGAATTCGACCGCTACCAGATGGCGCTGAGGCAGCAAAATGACACTGCACAGTATGCCGAGGAATCGGGCGACCAGGAAGTTGCCTCATTGAACGCTTTGAACGGTACGTTTTTTCCTCCTCCGCTTATCTGGATTGGCGGATTCAACCCCGGACCTTTTATTGGCGGATATCGCGGGGGCTATTTTCACGGAGGTCGTGGCGGAGGCCGTGGCGGCAGAGGTGGCGGAGGCCGTGGTGGCGGAGGCCACCACTAGTTGGCCGCACAATTGCTCCACCTGAGATGGGCGCCCAGGTTTCCAGCCTGCAAACGACTGAGCCCGTCGATACTCACTTATGCCATCGCGATCTTCGCCGGCGCGTTATAGTTCTTGCGCCGTTGAAACCTCCGCCCGTGCGCTGCGTCTATAAGTGAGAGGCGGGTGGGTATGGACTTGCGGCGCACCACAGATTGAAATGAGACTCTGAATTAGCGTTCGCGATGTTTATTAAGAATAGAACCGCGCCGGGGACGAATCGAAGCCTTGCCATCGGACTCCGGGTCGGCGCAATCGCGGCGGCAATCGCAATTTCCGGATGCGCCGTTGCGCCGCCGCCAATCGCGCATACCCCCAACGTCGTGGCGACTCCGCAACCCGGCCAGTTGGCGGTGAGCGTCGCGGCCGCGCCTACCGTCGGCGAGGTAACACCTGTTTACGTGTCGATCGCCAACGGCACCGACGCGGCGCGCGCGGTCGTGCCAAGCCAGGTGTTCGCGCTCAACGGCTCCGGCGAACGAGTCGCTCCTCTCCCACCGGGTGAGGCGGCCCGACAGGCGGGCAGCGCCAAGGAGCTGCAAGGAGCGATACAAAGCGCCGCCGTCAGCGGCATCGGGGGCGCCGCCGTGGGCGCAGCTGCGGGAGCCGTCGCCGGCGCTGCCGGTAGAGCTGGCGGCTGGGGCTTCGGAACCCCGGGCGCGGGAGCGCTAATCGGCAGCGCGTTCGGCGGCGGAATGGGCATTGTCCGCGGCGCCGAAAAAGGCCAATCGAGAGCCGACCAGCAGGCCAATCAGCAGATCGAGGCGCTCTCACTCAAACCCGGGGAAGTGCGCAAGGACTTCACGGTGAGCGGCTACGTTTTCTTTCCCAAGGGGCAATACAACCAGGTCGAGATGCTACTGGTCGATCGCGAGACCGGCGACACCGAAGTCGTCCGCGAACCCTGGCACTGACAGGATAGTCCGCGCCCTTACAGCAGCGACGAGATGATCACGATTGCGCCCTGTCCTCGGCCCTTCTCAGCAGGATCGCAAATCACCGCCTTGTGGCCGATGAACTTCATGTCGGTCGGATCCACCAGACCCGAGGCGAACTCCCGAGCGATGCCTTTCTCCACTCGATAGACGCTGCCGTCGCGCTCGTTGTTGTTCTCGGAAGCAAATTTGCCGGTGTCCGCGATCATCAACTCGTCACCGTATGAGCCGAAGCTTGACGGTGCCCACGCGAAGCCCGACGGACGGATGAATCCGACCAGGTAAACTTCATCCTTCATCTTGCCGTCGGCGCCGACCATGCTGATGCGGCCGACCTTCGACACTCCGGCGCCTTTCGCGCGCATCCCGACCAGCATCGTGTTCGCCGCCTTGGAATCCGAAGCGGGTGGAAATGTTATCGTGGTCAACTCGAATACGACCGGCTTGTTGTAGGTGCCGAATGCGCTCGCCTTGCCCGACGAGTCGATCGAATAAATTGTCGCGTTGCCGCTGGTCGCCGCGTAGAGCTTGCCTGCGAATGGTGTCCCGGCCGCGCCAAATTCCAGATCGCGGCATTCGGTCGCAGCCGCGCCCGCGTCGGGCAGTTTGGCGAACGTGCTGACCGCGCCCGACTTGTCGATTTGTTCTACCTCGCACGGCGCCTTGATATCGCCGGCCGTGGCGAGCACAAAGACATTGCCCTCGTATGAGCCGAATCCTGCCGGACCGACCGCGACTCCGGCCGGGTTTTTGATCTTCGACTTGGCTGCGAGCGGCGTCGCCTTGCCGCCGAACGTGACCGAGAAGACTCCCCCCGCCTGGTCGGACACCACCATGACACCGTGGTTATCCTGCAGGAAGTACGGTGCGACCAGCCCGGGCGCCTTCAGCGCATTGATCTCGAACGGTACCTCCACGTCCAGGCCCTTGCCCGCCGCGCTCGCGATCGAGTTGGTCACGCTCGGCAACGCGGCGATCGTCAGGGCGGCGACACTGAACGCGGTAGCTAACACTGAAAAAACTGAAAAACTACTTTTTCTTTTCAAGAAGTTCATCAAGTGCCTCGTTGACAACGTATTTTTCGTTCGGATCCCGGTCATCCAGCTCGGACTTGCGGCGCGAGACCCACTCCGCCATCCCGATCGTCGCGGCCTCTTCGGGATTCAAAATCCCCATCGCCTGCGCGACCCGCATTAGCTCCGCAAAGAGCTCGTCGGGCAGGTCGATCTGAATTCTCTTGCTCAAGCCGCTTGCCCGATCCGTTTTCCGGCGATTGCCCGCTCTTCCATATAGTCTTACGTCGCGGGGGTCGTCAAAATGAATTTTGAAGTGTCATCGCCGATCAAATACGCCGGCACTATCGTCGAGTACCTCGATCAGGGCCGGCTCAAAGCCGCCCTCGTCATTCGGGAACAGGAACGCCATCTCGCCGTGATCGATTCGGCTGGACACGAGCGGCTGGTTCCGCGCGATCTGGTCCTGATGCGCCACCCGGATCGACGCGCCGATCGCGAAGACGTCGCCGACGCCCTCGCCGACCTGGAGCATGAGCGCGCCGAGCTGGCCGTCGAACTCGATCTCCAGTTGCTGTGGGAAGTCACCCAGGAGCAGGGCCGCAGCTTTTCCGCCGCAGAACTTGCCGAGTTGTTCTTCGGCCGGCGATCGAATGCCGCCGCCTCCGTGATGCTCGAGGCGCTGCTGGGCGATCGCATCTACTTCGTCCGCCGCCACATGGATTTTGTGCCGCGCACGCCCGATCAGGTCGAACGGCTGCGGATGCAGAACGATCGGATTCGAGCCCGCAGCGACGACTATCGTAAAATTCAAAAGCATCTGCGCGATATTATCAACGGCGCCGAGATGCCGCCCGCCGCCGAAGCAGCCGCGCTCATCGAAGAGCTGTCGCGCTATCTCAAGAACCCGTTCACGCGCAGCCGCGATATGACCCAGATGCTCGCGCAGGCAGCGCCTGACGTCGATCCCGCCGAAGCGGCTTTCGAAATCCTGGAGCGGCTCGGGGCGCGGCCGCGCGTACCGCGCTTCGCGTTTATCGCCGGGCTCAAGGACGAATTCAGCGACGCCGTCATGAAGGAGGCGGCCGAGGCGGTGCCTGGCCCACGCGCGATTTCCGACGGTGGATACGCCGTCACCGTGGATGACGACGACACCGTCGAGGTTGACGATGCTCTCAGTTGCGAGCCGCTCGCCGGCGGCGGCATGCGGGTGCGCGTGCATATAGCGCTGGTTGCCGATTTCGTCGTCAAGGGCGGCGCAATGGATCAGGAGGCGGCCGCACGCGCAACCACGGTTTATCTGCCGGAAGCAACCATCAGGATGCTTCCCGATCCGATTTCATGCCGCGCCGCCAGTTTGATCGCCGGTGAAGATCGCCCTGTGCTGACCACCGACGTGCGGTTGTCGGCCGACGGCGCGCTCGTCGAAGCCTCGATCTATCCCGCGCGAATTCCAATCATGCGCCGACTCGACTACGACCAGGTCGATCGCATTCTCGAGTCAGGCGCCTGCGCCGACGACGCCGCCGCAACCGTCTCCCGCCTGCATGCCGCGGCTATCCAGCTTCGTCAGCGGCGCCGCACCGCCGGCGCAGTCCTCGTGCAGCGGCGCGAGGCGAAGGTCCGCGTGCGCGGCGACGAGGTGGAAATCAGCGTGCTCGATAACGCGTCGCCGGGTCGCACGCTGGTGGCGGAGTTCATGGTGCTGAGCAATTTCGTCGCCGCTCGCTACGCCGCCGAGAACCGGATTCCGATCATTTACCGTGTGCAGCCGCAACTTGGTGGCGATCTGGCGGCGCAGCGCCCGCGCCTGTCGCTGCACCCGAAATACCACGCTGGAATCGGGCTGGATTTTTACGCGCAGTTGAGCTCACCGATCCGCCGCTACGCCGATTTGGTGCTGCAGCGGCAACTGTTGGGTGCGCTTAAGAATCGCGACAACCAGACCCCGATTTACACCGTCGATGAATTGCTTACCGTGCTCGCCGGCGCCGAGAATGCGGAGGCTTCCGGTCGCGAGCTCGAACGGCGCGCCAAGCGTTACTGGATTCTCCGCTACCTCGAACGTCACGCCCTTGACGGGCCAATCCTTGCCTACGTCGCACGCGAAGGCCAAAGTGCGGAACTGGCTGATTTCGCCGTGCGCGGAACCTTGCACAGCGCGCCCACCTTGCCCAATCAGATGCCGATAATGGTGCAGGTGAGCCGCGTGGATCCGCTGCGCGGATGGCTCGCGTTCGATTTCGTCGGTCCCGCCGATGAGGCTTCGACCGGCGCGATCAGAACCGTCTGATCAGTTGATGCTCTCAGCCCATGTGAGTGCCGCGCGTACCCGCGCGGTGCCCCGCGCTGGGCACCGCGTCATTCCCATCATTCATCGCGACGTACCAAGGCGCGCGTTCGTGGACGCCACCAGCGCTGGTTGGATGTGCGACTTTGGCCCTGGCGTGAGCGCCGAGCACCGACTGGATCGCCAGCGCCACGCCCATGATCACTCCGGCTAAAATAGTTAAACGCATATTTGTTCCTGTCGAACTTGTCTCTGCTCGGCCGGCCTTCGCGGCGACGGCCGTAATTAGCCACGCCGGGCGTCCTTTCGGACGCCCCTATGCGTGACTCCCCTCTTTTCCCCCTGACCCCCGCCTCCGCCCGCTACGCGCGCCAGCAGGCCTACATCCCGGTGAACGCATCCTGCTCCAGACGCCAGCGATCGATCGATTCGATATTGAACCGCCAGTCGCTGCCGACCTTGAACGCCGGAAGCCGTCCGCGCTTGAGCTGCCGATATATCGTCGACGGATGAACCTTCAGATAGTCCGAGAGTTCCTTAACCGTCAGTACGTGACTGCTGTCGTTTTTCAACATTCTGTCAGCTCCCCTTTTCAAATCCGTTTTATTGATTCGTGCGATTACCCGCGCCCCTCTTGAATAGGGTTAACGCAACATGCGTGCCGCAGGGATACGGACGGAAATGTCAGCTAAATAAAGCGACCTGCGGCCAAGATTAACCGCCGCAGGCGGTAGGATTTTGGCGCTACGGCAGAAAAATGCCGATCGACCCGTCAACGCAACTCATCAATGCCCGCCGTCGCATTGCTGGGACACTTGTTGTCCTATTTTGACCGGCGCCAATGTTAACTGCGGGTCACACCTCAGACCTTGCCGATCAGGTCGCGCTCCGCCCCGCGAACGCCTTCGAGTAGCGCCGCTTCGTTGGCGCCGCGCTGCAGCAGGATCAGCCGGCTCACGCCCAGGTCGCCGTAGCGCTTGGCGGTATCGCGATCGACCTTCACTCGCGCATTCGGCGTGATGCTTATCTCCAGCTCTTCGAACCGACGGCCCGCCGCCTTGCATGCCGCCCGGATCCCCTCGACGCACTTCGCCGTCGCCTCCAAGTCCAGTGCAAACCCGTACCATCCCCTGGCCAGCCGCGCCGCCCGGCTGAACGCCTCCTTGGTATGCCCTCCGAAGACAATCTCGGGATGCGGCTTCTGCACCGGCCGTGGCATCGCATTGACGCCCTTGAACTTGATCCACTTGCCGCTGAACTCCGGCTTGGGCATCGACCACAGCGCGATCATCGCCGCAAGGAATTCCTCCGCACGCGCACCCTTGTGATCGAACGGCGCGCCAATCGCTTCGAACTCGGGCTTCAGATAGCCAACGCCGATCCCGAAGATCAGCCGGCCGTTTGACAGCGCGTCCGTCGAGGCGAGCTCTTTGGCGAGCACCACCGGATTTCGCTGCGGCAATATGATGATGCCGGTGCCCAAGCGAATCTTCGTCGTATGCGCCGCGATGAAGGCCAGCGCGATCGCAGGGTCGAGCATCGGGTAATCCGGCGCCACCGGCGAGGGCGGCGCCTGTGGGTCGGGCAGGATTACATGCTCGCCCGTCCACACGCTTTCAAAACCCGCGTCTTCGGCCGCGCGCGCGACGGCGGCGGCACACTTGGGCGTCGCACAAGCTCCGTTGTTGATTCCGAACAGTCCGAATTTCATGAATTTAACCCCCGGAGATTGCCGGCCGGCGATACTTGAGCGGCAGTGTACGAGCGGTCCAATGCGAAGGCAAACAACGCTCTGCCGGCGGGAGGCAAGTGCGGCCTATTTCGTGGCAGGGGGCTGCGTGAGCATTGGCGGGAGAAGCAGTTGGCCGGTCGCCAGCTCATGCTCGACTTGGCGCGCGCGCTGGAGTGCGGCCGCGGGAATGCGCGATTCGAGCTTTGGGTTGAACACGACGCGCACCATCCCGTCCTGCATTCCAAATTCCAGCATCCCCGGATGAAAGCGCTTGTCTTTGACCTCGGTTGCGATTTTCAGGAAAGCCAGCGGAGTCGAAGTCACGGCGCTGGCCAGGACGACGTCCGGCGCGACGCCGTTTTGGTTGTTAAATACGCCGAAGGCGAAGACGTGCGCTTGTGCGGCCGCAAGGAAGACGCCAAGGCCGGCCGCGTCAGCATTGTGAATCAGCACGTCCGCGCCCTGGCTGATTTGCGCAAGCGCCGCTTCCTTGGCCGCACCGACGTCGTCGAAATTGCCGGTATAGCTGATCAGAATTCGACCTTTGGGCTGTACTGAAAGAAAGCCCCGCTTGAAGCCCTCGAAGAACAATCGTATCGATGGCAGTTCTATGCCGCCGACGGCGCCTACCACTCCGGTTTTCGAGACACCGGCTGCCAGCACGCCTTCCACATAGGTTGCCTGATCGACATTGAACGTTATCGACGCGACATTTGCGGACGACTCGGCCCCCGAGCTGACCACAAAGTAGGTATTTGGAAAACTTCGCGCTACCTCGATGGCGGAATCGGTGTACTCGAAACCGTGAGCGAAGATCAGGGCGAATCCGCGCGAGGCAAAATCGCGGAAAGCGTCCTCGAAGTCGGCAGGCGACTTGGTCTGCACCAGGGCGGTATCCGCGCCGAGCCTGGTCTTGATGAGCTCGAGTCCTTCATACGCAGCCGCATTCCAGCCCGCGTCGCTGACCGGTCCGGGCGTCAGTAGCGCGACTCGAAATGCGGAATCGGAGGAATGCTTTGCACTTGGCCCGGGATGACGGCTGCACGCACCGAGCACACCCATCTGTAAGACTATCAGAGCTATCGCCAGAAATTTCCATTTCCGGCCAATGTTGCGGGGTAGGCAAAACGCGGGGTCCCTCCGCTTCGGTCGGGATGACACAAAGAGCAGCCTCATCTCCTCTCTTATCCCTATACCTTCTAACAGCGCGAAGCCCGCATCCTTATCCTATCACCGGGTGCAAAGGTCAGCCCCTGGCCGTGGCGACGGCAGCGCAGTATTAAGCCGTTGGCAGGGGCCGTGTCCGCCAACGTCGGGAGCCTTAACGCTGTGTGCAGCGGTCACTCCTGCCATCGCGTAGTCGCGAAAAGATGCGCTGCGCAGATTTTCACGTCTTCTCACTGTGGGTGCAGGGGCCGCAGCCCCTGCCGCCCACCGCGCAGGTGATTCTTCCTTCCTGCCGCCGCCAACGGAGCGCGGCCTTAACACCGGGTGCAGGGCTCACCCCTGGCCGGAGTAAACCGTGCGATCCACCACGCCCGCGTTGCGAAAGGCAAGCTGACGCTCGCGGCATTTGTTGCATTGCCCGCAGTGCTGAGCGCCCTTTCTTGGCGCCATGCAGGTCAAGGTCAACTCGAGCGGCAGGTCCTTGAACATCCTAATCAGGTCGTCCTTATGGAGACCTCTTATCGGCGCCTCGACGATCACATTGTGCCCCAGTCCCATGCCAAGCGCGCGGGCGAAGCTATCGAAGAACTCAGGAGTGGCATCGGGAAAAGGGTTGCCGCCCAGCGATCCGATCGCGATGCGTGAGACGCCGTGCGTGCTGCCCCAAACCGCCGCCAACGCAATCAGTATGATGTTCCGCCCCGGCAGGTACGTGTTCTCGTCGGGCTCGTCGGCGCCGGGAACGCTCGCCCCCGACACACTCCAGTGGTCGCCGTACAAGACGTCGGTGGGGGCGGAGAGCACCGTTATCGGCATCACGTTCGGGTTGTCGAGCGCGTCGAGGAAGGATTGAAGGCCGTTGAGTTCCATCTCTTCCCACGCAAATCCGCATCGCACGTAGATCGGGTAAACTTCGGCGGCGGTTGCCAATTTCGCGATCAAAACCGAGCTGTCCAAGCCACCGCTCGCCAGTACTGAAACCTTGTCCAAGCTGACTCTCTCTTCTCGTACTCTGTGGTTCCCCAAGGATGCTCAGAGATATTCGCCAATCCGGCAAGCGCCTGTCCACCATTCGACAGCAGCGCCGTTTCGACCGCCTCCCATCTTCACGTCATGTCACCCGGTGAAACTCTCGCAGACGCGTTTTCGAACGTATGCACTTTTTCTCCAAATTTTGAGTAATCGGTTGTATTCTACAGAATTTCTAGGTATTCTTCCGCAGGTGTCAAACATACTCCGTAGAACGACGGAAAGCTCCCGCGAAACGGCAGCAGATAGGTTGATGACTGTTCGCCAACTCGCCGCTTACCTGAACCTCAACGAGCGAACGGTGCTCAAATTGGTATCAGAGGGGGAGTTACCCGGAGTCAAAATCGGAAATCAATGGCGCTTCCGCAAGGCGATGCTGGACGCTTGGCTCGACGATCAAATGCTGGGAGTCACGCCACGGAGCGTTGACGTTTCCAGAGCCGCGCCCGCGGCGCGCAGAATGCTGGACCTCGCGAGTTGCTTTCAGCCAAGCCACATAATTCCCGACCTGGAGGCCAACACCAAAACCGGAGTCATCGAGGAACTGGCGAATCTGGCCAGCCGGCTGAATTTGGTGAGAGACAAGACCTGGTTCGTCGGCGCTCTTATCGAGCGCGAGAACATCATGCCGAGCGCGACCGGTAACGGGCTCGCTTTCCTGCACACGCTCAATCGCCATCCGGACCACGTAGTCAGACCGTTCATGATTTTGGGCCGATCTCGCGGCGGCGTCGATTTCGACGCCCTCGACGGCAAGCCCACTCATCTGTTCTTCGTACTCGGCCTCAAGTATCACGAACTGCACCTGCCCTGGCTGGCTAAGCTGCCGCAGATGTGTTCACGGCCTGAAACGCTGCGAACCTTGATGGCCGCCGTCACCGCCGAGTCAATCTTCGCGGCCCTCGCTGACGCCGAGCGTGATTTGGCCACCTCGGCGGCAAGCGAGACCCCGAGAAAACTGCCGTGACCAACCGCAGTCAGCTTGCTGCGTCCCGCCGCAGAAATCGTGGACTTCTTCGACTGGGTTTGCGGGGAGCCCTCAGGGCCGGACTGGAACAGAACCGGCCAGCCGGGTGCCCCTCATACGATTCGTATTTCAGAAATTTCCGCGCTTGGCCGAAAATCATTGATGATTGATGTAAGAACTGAGATGGAGGGAAGGCTACCAAATGGAAGTTCATCGGATCTGCGAACTTAGCCCAGGTACTCCTGTCTGGGTCTGGATCGTCCGCGTGGGCAAAGGCCGGTGGTGGCCCGGTTCCGTGCTGTCCATCGCTGCTCGAAAGCCCTTTCCGGTAATCAATACCCGCTTCGAGTGTCGCTCGGTCGGAAAAAACGGAATCGATGGGCCAGTCTTCGTTGGCATCAGCACGACCCGAATGCGTTATCTGGAACTCCGCGACCTCCACTTGAAAGGTGACGATCGACCCAATTTTGCTCCGAGCGCGGTCTTCGCCAAACCTGAGCCAACAGGGGCCGGACCCAACGACACACAGCCCGCGGACATACTGACTTCAGATGCTCAAGTGTCAGTGGCAACCGGCGTTAAGAAGTCTCGATCGAGAAAAAAGACCAAAGCCTCACATCCAACCAAGGATGCGGCCGCCGTCGCGGTTGAATCATGAAGCGAACGGCAAGCAATAAGCTTGCTTAAATTGTTGCGTTGAGCACAAAGATTGCGCGACAAGCCGAATGAACGCGCGTCCCGCAGCATCAATCGGAATCATCCCAATCCCGGAGTGACGCGATCGGATACACAATAGCGCGCGGCGGCTGATTGCATCATCTGCCGCCGGCGAATCGGACTTACTCCGGAAAATCGTGTCGGCGCTACTAATTCCGTCATCGCCAGACTCTAGTCGGAGCGGTGGCACGCAATTGGCTATGAGCGTAAACACGGCGGTGCACCCGATCGCGAAGGGGTCATCGCCGGGAACGGCTGAAGAGGATGTGCAAGAGAATCCGGTGAGACACTATCAACCCCCAATCCGCGCGCCGCGCTTCGATTGTTTGTCCAGGCGAAGCACCGGAACGCAAAGTGCGCAATGGTCACGCACTCCGCCCTTGACAATGACCGACGCATCAGTCATTATAATCCAATGCCGCTGATTTCAGCCTTGAATCGGGAAAGCCACTCGGAGAGTCGGCGTGAGCAACTGGCCCACGCGGCGCTCGAGGTCTTCGCCCGAAAGGGTATTGACGAAGCCACGGTCAGCGATATTACGTCTGAGGCCGGGCTGGGAAAGGGTACCTTTTATCTCTACTTCGAGAACAAGGACGCCATCATCGACGAATTAGTGCAGCGGTTCACCCTGCTGCCCGACGAGAGGAGGCTCTTGGAACAGTTCGCCGGAGCCCCGCTGCGCGACATTCTCGCTCGGGCGGTGTCGGGGATGTTGGACGCATTCAGGGTGAAGGCCGCACGGACGCCGAACATTCTGTGGCAGTTGGCTCTCCGTAGCTCGAATGGCCGCACTTTGATGGAGCACGTCTTGATCGAGGGTAACGAGCTTCTCGCGGGCCAATTGCGTGACAGGGTCAAGGCCGGTGAATTGCGCCCGATCGACGAGTTCGTCGCGGCGCGTTGCCTAATCGGGATGGTTTTGATCTTCATCCTGACCGAGGAGGTGATGGGCGGCAGTCAGGCGCATCCGCTCGCGGAAGAAACGATCATTTCCGGAATTGCGGATCTGTTTCTGCGCGGCGTGCTTGCGCCTCAGCCGAGCCCCGGACGGTCGGGCACAACGGGCGGATCCCTTCCGCGCGGCGCCGATTAGGCGACCGGTAGTATGGGTAGTGTTTGTGACTCGCTGTGCTGCATGATCGGGTGGTGCCCCTACCCCCTTCGGAAACGTCAGCAAGCGGGCGAAGTCAAATGGCACGCAAGGTGCGTTTACGTATGCGGCCACAGCGGGGCAGATTGCCGTGAATCGATTGGGAGGGGATCGCTATGCCTGATGCAACTTACGACGCCATCATAATCGGTGCGGGTCACAACGGGATGGCGCTCGCCGGCTACCTGGCGAAAGCCGGATGGAGCGTTGGCGTTTTCGAGAAGCGCACCGAAGAGGGCGGCGCCCTCTGCACCGAGGAATTGACGCGGCCGGGTTTCCTGCACAACGTTCACGCGAATTATCACACCCTGGTCGGCATCTGCCCCGTTTACGACGACCTCGAGTTGGTCAGCCGCCATGGACTCCGTTACGTGCAGCCGCCAGTGCAAATGGCGAGCGTGTTCAAGGACGGTACTGCGCTGGTGGTGCATACCGATCTGGACAAGACCTGCGAATCGATCGCGCGTTTTTCGCGCAAGGACGCTGACACTTTTCGCGCGGTCTACGAGGAAGCGCGCGGCTACCGCGACCTGATTTTGCGCACGCTGATGTATTCGCCGCCGACCTCGCTCCTGGACATCACCAAGGCGCTGGTGTCCTGGGGCGTCGAAGAAAAGGCCAAGTACCTGAGCGTTCATTTGCGCCATCAGACGATCAACGAATTCCTCGACCACCATTTCGAGAACGATCGAGTCAAGGCTCATCTCTCATTTCACGCCTCGCTCGCGGGCTACGCGACCGATCGCCGGGGGCTGGCAGTTTCGTTCCCGCTGCTGCTGAGCAAGATCGACAACTGGCACATCTGCATTGGCGGTTCGCACGCGCTGGCCCATTCGCTATGGGAAGCGCTGGCGCAGGCCGGCGGGCGCGTTTTCCTGAATCATGGCGTCGAGAAGATTATCGTCGAGAACGGAAAAGCAGTCGGCGTCCGCCTCGAAGATGGCAGCGAAGTGCGCGCGAGGCGTCTGGTGGCGAGTTCCATCAGCCTCGAGCAGACCTTCTTCCAGATGGTCGGGCGCGAGAACCTGCCCGCTCCGCTGGCTGCCGAAGTCGAGCACTTTCCGCATATGGATTCGACCTTCTTCAGCGTCCATCTTGCGATGACGAAGCTTCCCGAGTATCGCGCGGCGTCATTCGATCCCGATGTTAACCGGGCCTGGGTGGTCAACCTCGGCTACGAAAATCAGAAGCAGTTCAATGACGATTGGCGCGACGTGCGCGCCGGTAAACTTCTCAATCCGCGGCCCAACGCCGCGGTCAACTCGCTCTACGATCCGACCGACGCGCCCCCCGGATGCTACACCGGCCTGCTGCGCCAGATGGCGGCCTACAACCTCGCCAAGGGTGGTCCACAGGAATGGGACAAGATCGCGCGCGAGTACGGCCAGCGCTGCATCGAGGTCTGGAAAGCCGCCGCGCCCAACCTGACCGATGATTCCTTCATCGAGTGGGCGACCTATACGCCGCTGGACATCACGCGGCGGATGCCGAATATGGTTCAGGCCGACTGGATCGGCGGGCTGATCGATCTCGACAACATGCTGGACCATCGCCCCGGCCCGATTCTTTCAGAGTATCGGACTCCGATCGGGAATCTGTACATGTGCGGCGCCACGCAGCATCCCCACGGCTTCGTGACCTTCGCGCCGGCCTACAACGCACTGGAGATTATCGCGCAGGATCAGCACGTCGAACGCTGGTGGAAATGACCGCTATCGCAGATATCCCGGTGCGGCTCGATAACGACGCGACGCAGCGGGCTCGCCTCGATCGTGCAGCAGTTCCTTGAGCAGCAACTCGCCGATTCGACGCGGCGGCGAGTACGCGCGTCGCGTTTGCGTGGCCGCCTCGGACTGACCGCGACTGATTACGATGCTTCGGTGACGGTCGATTTTCGGGGCGATGAGATCGCGATTAGCGACGGCAGCGCGGGGCCGTTCGACGCCACCATCGCGGGTTCGTACCAGTCGCTGACCAAGCTGCTGCAGGGCCGCAGCAATCCGCTGATCGAGCATCTTCGAGGCCGCCTGAAAGTCACCTCGCGGATCGGCAATCTTTTTTTTCCACTGCGGGTTCATCGGCTGATGAAGCTCGCCCCTGAGGGCAACCATTAGGAGGGCCGCATGCCAGACGCATCTTATGACGCGGTAATTATCGGAGCGGGCCACAACGGTCTCTGCCTCGGCGCCTATCTGGCGCGCGCAGGCATGAAGGTCGGGATATTCGAGCGGCGCCACGACGAAGGTGGCGGCGCACACACCGATGAGGCGACCGTTCCCGGCTTCTGGCACAACCTCCATGCCCAGTACATGGAGTTCATCGAGATGATGCCCATCTATCGCGACTTCGACCTGCCCAGCTTCGGAGCCCGGGTGATCAAGCCGGATGCGCAGGTCGGAATCACCTTTGCCGATGGCAGGCCGCCGCTCATCATCTACCGGCCCGAACTCGCGGACCGAGACTCATGCCAGTATCGCCCACTACTCGCGCCGCGACGCCGATACGTTCGCTGCGATCCGCGGCAAGGTGCTGGCGGCCAACGATTACATCTCGGCGATGCTCTACAGCCCGCCCGCGTCCGAGGCGCCGCTCGAGGGGGGCCGCAGCGAAGCTATCATGGGCCGGCTGCTGCAGCTTTGGCTTGACCTCGGGTTCAAGCCGCAAGAGATGAACAAGTGCCCGAAAGTGCTGATCGATGAGGTTTTCGAGTCGACCGAGCTGCGCGCGACCCTGTATCGCCAGTGCGTGGAATGGGGCGCGAACCTGCACGCCGGCGACGGCTTTGGATTCGTGATGTGCGTGATCTGGCTGTGCGCGAATCACTACCTGTCGGTCGG
Organism: uncultured delta proteobacterium; assembly: GCA_963743865.1. Taxonomy (GTDB): domain Bacteria; phylum Desulfobacterota; class Binatia; order Binatales; family Binataceae; genus Binatus. The sequence continues at coordinate 630,172 of CAVURG010000006.1, read as the reverse complement.
CGGGACGCATACGCTGGCGCATGCGATGGCGAGCCGCGGCGCTCGCGTCGGGTGCGGACCTTCGGTACAACAGCCCGGTCGTCGAGATTCTGAATTCAGGCGGACGCGCAACCGGCGTACGGCTCAAGGACGGGCGCACGATCGAGGCGCGCAAACTGGTCGCCTCCAACGCGGATCCGAAAACCACCTTCGTCGATCTCATCGGCTGGGACAAGCTCAGCGATTTCAGAAAAGAGCGGATGTCGAACTGGCGGTTTGGACCTGAGCACGTGCTCGGCACGCCGTCGTTCGCGTTGCGCACGGCGCCCGATTACAAATCCGCGCGCCATAATCCCGACATCAACAAGTGCTTCTACACCATCGTCGGATTCGAAAATGCCCAACAGGTTTCCGACTATATCCTGCAGGCCTACGGCGGCCAGATTCCCGACCGGCCCGGCGCCGGCACCTGGGTCAACTCGCTGTGGGACCCCGGCCAGGCGCCGGCGGGAATGCACGCGATGAACGGATGGTTCTTTTTCCCGAAAGCTTCGTGCCTCAGCCCGGAGGAATGGGACAACGTCCGGCGCGACTACAACGGAAAATTCCTGGAGCTCTGGAGCACTTACGCTCCCAACATGACGCGCAAGAATGTAATCGCCGACAAGCTTTACGTGTCGCTCGACATGGAGCGCCGGATGGCGATGCCCGAGGGCGATTTCTCGCACGGCCGGCTCAGCATTATGAATCCCGGGATGCCGCGAGCGCACATCTATCGCAGCGAGATTGAAGGACTCTACATGTGCGGCGCGTCCGCGGGCGGCGGAGGAATCAGCACGGCCGGCGGCTACAACGCATTCAAGGTCATTGCACACGACTATGGCCTGCCCAAGCTGTGGCAGCGGGAAAATCGGCTCTATTAGGAGAACCGGAGCGGCCGCGAGAGGATTATCATGCCTGCGATTTACACAACCGAATGGTACGAGGCGATCAAAAAACTCCTCAACGAAAATCCGAAAGTCGATAAAAATTCCCCGCGTGGCACCTTCCACGTGCTGGCGAAGATTGTCGGCGATGCGGGCTCGCTCTATCTCCCGGCCGGCGAGTTGCGCAACTTCGTGGTCTTGTTCGTGGACGGCAAATGCCTCGAGTATCGGCAAGCCGACGCGCCGCCGCCGCGCAAGGATTTCGAGTTCATCTTCGAGCTTCCCGCATCGGTATTCGAAGCCGTCGCGGCGGAGCAGATGGATCTCATCGACGCGGGGCTCAAGGGCAGGATCAAAATCACCGGGGACATGCGAATCCTGATCAGGCATGCCGAGTTGGTAAACGAGATCTACGACGCGTTCGCGCGCGAAGTCGAAACGCTTTGGCCCAAGGGCAAACCCGCCTCCGCAGGCGCGGTTCCCGGCCCGGCCGGCCGTTAGTTTCACGCGTCTGCGACCGCAGTCCGCGGCAGAGGTATGCCGCGGTTTTCGCAATCGCGCCAGAGAACAACGGCGAGCCTTCAAAGTACGAGGATTGATTTCCCGGCGCGCGGCGCTGCGCCGATGAAGTCAGGCACTCACCTTTGTCTCCCGCGCGTGATTGGCAGGCCATTTGACGCCGCCGCTGCGTAGCCTAACGTTTGTTAGGTTTATGGCGCACGCCGGTTATCGTCAGTCGCACGTCTGACACCCGAGTTGCACATTTGACACCTGACCTGTTTCTATCCTACTAGCCTAACGAGTGTTAGACACCGATGAGAGTGGCTCCGAACCCCGACTCGCGTGCGCCGGGTTCCCCTCCGACGCGTGCGCTGCACCCGCCGCATGAACCCGTGCTTCAGGAAAAAATGGCGCGGATGGCACCATCGCGGCTGTAGCCATAAGCGCCACAAGCAACGAAGAAATTGAATTCGGCAGCCACCCGCGCCGACGCCGTATGGCACGAGCAGTGCATACGTAAAACGCGTCCAGGTTCTTGGGATTCCTAATGGCCGGTGAGGTGAAATGCTCAAGCCGAATACAAGCTGAGACGTCCTGTTTGAGGGGCGTCACGCTCGGGCGCGGTCACGCGCCTTGGTGCGACGGGATGCGTTCGAATTGAAGGCCAGCGCCTTCAAACGAGGGACCGGGGCTTCATTTACGTCTATGTCAGCATGAAAAATTAGAGAGGCAGTGCCATGAGCAAAAGACAACTCGCGATGGTGATCAACCTCGATAAATGTATCGGGTGTCAGACTTGCACCGTCGCCTGCAGTACTCACCGTCTTAACCATCCCGGCACCGAGATGCTCCGCTACATATGGTGCGAAACCAAGCCCGGCGAGGGCTGGCCAAAGGGATGGATGGAACTGGGCCGCAAGGTTCCGGACCGGGTGCGGGACTACGGCGGAACCTGGAACTTCAACTGGGAGGAGGTCTATACGAATCCGGTCGGCGCCAAGTACCTGCATCCGGTGACCAAGGAAACCGGAGAGCCGGTGAAATGGGGACCGATCTGGGAAGAAGACCAGGGCGCCGGCCAGTGGCCGAACGGGTACTTTTTCTATATGCCCCGGCTTTGCAATCACTGCACCGATGCTCCTTGCATCGCCGTCTGCCAGGATCACTTCGCCAAAGGCGGCGGCATGCCGTCGAGCCAGGGGAACGGGCACAAGAACTCGTTGCACAAGCGCGAGGAGGACGGGATCGTGTTGATCGATCCGAGTTCGTGCGACGAATGCGGCCTGTGCGCAGCGGAATGTCCCTACAAGATTCCGATGGAAAACATCGTGGCAGGCACCTACGAGATGTGCGACTTCTGCGCCGGCCGGGTGGACAACCAGTACGCTCCGGTATGCGCGAAGAGCTGCCCCGCGCGCGGGATGTACTTCGGCTACCTCGACGACAAGGAAGGCTTCGTCGCCAAGCTGGTCAACGAATACAAAGTCGCCCTGCCGCTGCGTCCCGACTACAACACCGGTCCCAACGTTTACTACATACCGCCGTTCATCCGGCCAACGACTTTCGACGCCGGGAATAAGCCGACCGGTCAAGCCGATATTCCGGCCGATCTTCTTCGCAAGTACTTCGGACCCGGCCTTGACCAGGCGATGACTACGCTCAAGGAGCATCGCGCGCGCGCCGAACGCGGCGAAAAATCGGAATTGATGGATCTGCTCATCATCTACAAATGGTCGGAGGCCTTCACCCCGTTCAAGGTCGAAGCTCCGGTCGAACCGATCGAGCAGGGCGCGCAGGCCGGGAAGGGGCGATAGTCATGGCCAAGCGCAAGGGCGAAGAAAATTCTGCGGCCAACCAAACGGCCGCCGAAGCCACTCAGGAATACTGGCAATGGGATCGGTGCCGATGGGGAACCCATCGCGTCAACTGCTATCCCGGCAGTTGCCCGTTCCGCGTCTACGCCAAGGACGGCAAGGTGATTCGCGAGGAAATCTCGTGCACCTATCCCGAGTTCGACGACCCCGACTACAAGGTGCCCGACTACAATCCGCGTGGATGTCAGAAGGGCTACCAGCACTCCAAGGCGATGTATGGCCCCGACCGGCTGTTATACCCGATGAAGCGCGTGGGCGAGCGCGGCAGCGGCAAGTGGGAACGGATTAGCTGGGAGCAGGCCTACGATGAAATCGCCAGCAAGCTCGTCGACATAATCCAGAAATACGGGCCGCAGGCGATCTCCGACGACCATGGAACCAATGGCGCCGGCGTATTGCGCGGCGGCGGCGAGGGTGCCTCGACCGGCTTCGTGTCGCGCCTGGGCGGGGTCAGCTACGATCTCAACTTTCTCATCGGTGATTTCAACCCCGGCCAGTACCTGACCTTCGGGCAGTTCCAGCACGCTCCGGGAATCGAGACCTGGTTCCTCGCCGATACGGTCATCGCTCTTTCGAATCCGGCGTACGGGAACATTCCCGACATCCATTATATTCTCGAGGCGCGCTATCGCGGCGCCAAAGTGGTCGCGATCGCGCCCGACAAGAATGCCACTGCCCAGTTCGCTGACATGTGGCTGCCGGTCAACTGGTCGGCCGACCCGGCGCTGTGGCTCGGCGTCTGCAAAATCCTGATCGATAAGGGATGGGTCGACCTCGAGTTCATGAAGGAGCAGACCGATCTCCCGGTGCTGGTCCGCATGGACAATCAGCAGTTCCTGCGCGCGTCCGATTTACACGAGGGCGCGGACATGGAGCAGTTCTTCGCAATCGACACCGCCACCGGCAAACCCGAGCCGCTGCCCAAAGGCACGCTGGCGATGCCGTTCGACTACGCGCTCGAGGGCAACTGGAAAGTTACCCTCAAGGACAAGAAGCAGGTCGAGGTCACAACGGTCTACGAGCTGCTCAAGAAGCGAATCGCAGAATACACGCCGGAAAAGGTGCAAGAGATATCGGGCATCCACCCCGATCAGCTCGCCCAGTTGGCCGAACTCGTCAAGCCGCCGCGCAAGGTGTTCGTCTTCGTCAACTGGAACGCCGGCAAGCTCTACCATGGCGATCTGCTCGAGCGCTCCTACTGCTACATGCTCGCGCTCACCGGAAACGTCGGCAAGGCCGGCACGGGATCGCGGGGATGGTCGGCCGGGGCCGAGTATATCGGCGGCGCCGCCGTCGTCGGCGGGATGCCCAACGAGGTGCTCGAGACCGGCGATCCTTTGCTTCACGCGATGAATATGGCGCAGAAGATACAGGAGGACTATCGGACATATTTCAAAATGGACCCGACGATACCTCCGGCCGAGGCTGCTTTGGGTGCGCTCCGCGAAGGCCTCAGGATGGGCAACACACTCTCGCCACCGGTTTGGCTCTGGTACCACCACGCCGGATACAAGGAGGTTTGGGACAAGTTCCTCGACGACCCGAACGCGCCCAAGAAAATCAGCCAGTACGCCGAGGAATCGCTCGCCAACGGCTGGTGGAAGGGGTTCGTACACCCCGACAAGGAAATCACTCCAAAGGGAATGCTGGTATCCGGATCGAATCCGCTCCGCCGGCACCGCGGCGGCATGAACACCTACCTGAAAACCTTGTGGCCGAAGCTCGAGCTAATCGTGGTCTTGGATCCGCGCTGGAGCACCACGGGACTCTACGCTGACTACGTGCTGCCGGCCGCATCGTTCTATGAGTACGCCGATGCCAAGTACTCGACGCCCGCGACCCGCTTCAGCACCTTCACCGACCAGACCGTGCCGATGCTCGGCGAGTCCAAGTCCGACCGCCAGATCACGCTCGCCCTCCTCAAACGCATTCAGGAGCATCTACTGAAGCGAGGCGTGGAAAAGTACAAGTCCGGTGACCGGGAGATCGTCGTCAAGGAGCTCTACTGGCGGAGCACCTTCGGAGGACGCTACGGCGAAACCAACGAAGACGAGGAACGTCTGGTAAACGACACCTATAATGCGCTCGGAAAGATGGGATGGTTCGACAGTCTCGACGGTGAGGAACTCACGCTCGCCAATCTGCGCAAGAACGGCAAAGCGTGGCTGAGCGGGCGCCCCGCCTGGCACGCGACCGTGGTCCAGAACGCGGACATGGTTTCGGGCCAGATATTCTGGCCCTTCCGCGATCAGATCGAACAAAAGGTGCCGTACGCGACCACTACGCGCCGAATGGAGCTGTACCTCGACCATCCATGGTTCATCGAGGCCGACGAGCACCTCGTCCGTTACAAGCAACCACCCAACATCGGCGGCTCACAACCCTTGCGGCTAACCAGCGGGCACCTCAGATGGAGTGTTCACTCGAACTGGGTGGTGTCCTACGAGATGCTGAAGCTGCATCGCGGTGAGCCCTTTGCTTTCATCAACGAAACCGTCGCGAAGGGAAAGGGCATCGCGGATCATGATTATATCCGCGTTTACAATGACTACGGCTCTTTCATAACCCGGGCGAAGCTCAGTTCCTGTACGCGGCCAGACCAGCTCGTGATCTACCACGCATGGGAGCCTTATCAGTATCCAAACTGGATGCCGTACGATGGCTTGCTGCCCGGCCCGCCCAAGGGCCTGCATTTCGCAGGCGGCTACCGCCACTACGAATACACCCTGTGGAACTGGGCTCCTTCGCAATCGGACCGGCAGACCAACATTGACTTCGAAAAGGCAACTCTCCCAGCGTAATCGCAGAGGCTAAAACAATGGCAAACGAATCGGATAAGCCTCAGAACTCCGCGTCGAGACGGGATTCTGTGCAGGAGCAGAGCCAGTATTTTGAATGGGATAGCTGCAAGTGGGGGACTCATCGGGTCAACTGCTACCCCGGCAGTTGTCCCTTCCGGGTCTATGCCAAGGACGGCAAGGTGATTCGCGAGGAAATCTCGTGCACCTATCCGGAGTTTGACGACCCCGAATCGAAGGTGCCCGACTACAATCCGCGCGGATGCCAGAAGGGCTATCAGCATTCGCGCGCGATGTACGGACCCGACAGAGTGTTGCACCCGATGAAGCGGGCGGGCGAGCGCGGCAGCGGAAAATGGGAAAGGATCTCCTGGGACCAGGCCTTCGAGGAAATCGGCGACAAGATCGCTGGTGTCATCCAGAAGTACGGCCCCAAGGCACTGATCGACGATCACGCCGCCAATGGCATCGGAGTGTTTCGCGGCGCTGCCGAGGGCTCGACCACCGGCATGACTTCGTTACTCGGTGGAGTGAGCTTCGATCTCGACTTCGTGACCGGCGACTTCAAGGTCGGCCAGTGGCTGACTTTTGGCGAGATGCATCACGCACCCGGGATCGAGAATTGGTTCCTGCCCGACACCATCATCCTGATGTCCAACCCGGTGTATGCGAACATTCCCGACATGCACTACCTGCTGGAAGCCCGCTATCGCGGCGCCAAGATAATCGCCGTTGCACCGGACAAGAATCCTTCTTGCCAGTTCGCCGACATCTGGGTGCCTATCGACTGGTCGGCGGATCCGGCGCTGTGGCTCGGGGTGGCGAAGATTCTGATCGACAACGGATGGATCGATGAGCACTTCGTTAAGGAACAGACCGATGCGCCAATCCTGGTTCGATCCGACGACCACCGGTTCCTGAGAGAGTCCGACCTGAGCGAGGGCGGAGACCCTGAACAGTTCTATGCAATCGACTCCGCGACCGGAAAGCCCGTGGAGACGCCCAAGGGCACGCTTGAAATGGCCGCCGACTATGCCCTCGACACGCGCACCAGCGTGCGCCTGAAAGACGGGACCAGCATCGAGGTCCGATCCGTTTTCAACCTGCTCAAGGAACGCCTTGACGGCTACACCCCCGACAAGGTCCACGAGATGTCGGGCGTTCACCCGGACACGCTCCACCAGATCGCCGAGCTCTGCCGGCCGCCCCGCAAGATCTTCGGCTATATCAACTTCATTACCGGCAAGCTCTATCACGGCGATCTGCTCGAGCGCTCGTATTGCTACATCCTTGCGCTGACCGGCAGCATCGGCAAACCGGGCACCGGCACTCAGGGCTGGTCACCGGGAACGGAGGTGGTGGCCTCGATGGCGGCTGTCGCCGGGATGCCGAAGCAGGTGATCGAATCGGCCAACCCGGTCGCCGCGGCCGCGACCTTGACCCAGCTGATGATGGAGGATTACAAGACGCGCTTTAAGATGGACCCCACGATGCCGCCGGTCGAGGCCGCTAACGGCGCAGCGCATGAGGGCATGAAGGCATCGGGCACGCTCACGCCCGGGGTTTTTCTCTGGTATCGCCACGCCGGATACAAGGAAGTCTGGGACAAGCATCTGCACGATCCTTATACCGACAAGAAGATCAGTGACTACGCCGAAGACGCCGTCGCCAAGGGCTGGTGGGACGGATTCGATCAGCCAGTCACGCCCCGTGCGATGTTCGTGTCAGGGTCCAATCCGCTGCGCCGTCATCGCGGCGGAATGAATACCTATATAAAGACCCTATGGCCGAAGCTCGAAACGATCGTCGTATTCGATCCCCGCTGGAGTACGACCGGTCTCTACGCCGACTATGTATTGCCGTCCGCGTCCTACTACGAATATGCGGACGTCAAGTACTCGACGCCCGACACGCGGCTGCTATGCTTCACCGACCAGTCGGTGCCGATGCAGGGAGAGTCCCGATCGGACCGCCAGATTGCGCTCGGCGTGCTGGGCAGCATCGCCAAGCACTTGAAGGCCCGCGGCATCGAAAAGTACCAGGCGGGCGAAAACCGCGAGGTCATCGTCGATGACCTGTACTGGCGGGCGACCTACGGCAACCGCTATGGCGAGACCAACGCCGACGAAGAGCGCATGGTCGATGACTGCCTGCATGCCCTCGGCGAGATGGGCTGGCTTACGACGCTCGATGGCGAGGATCTTAGCCTCGCCAACATGCGCAAGAACGGCAAGGCCTGGCTGAGCGGTCGTCCGCCCTGGCACGGTATCGTATGCCAAAGTTCGGACATGGTCGCGGGCCACGTTCACGTGCCGATGAGAGACCAGGTGGAACTGAAGGTCCCGTACGCGACTACCACCCGGCGCATCGCGTTCTACATCGATCACCCGTACTTCGTCGAAGCGGACGAGGCCCTCGTCCGCTGTAAGCGGCCTCCAGACATCGGCGGTCACCAGCCTGCTGAGAATCACCGGCGGCCACGTCCGATGGAGCATCCACGCCAATTGGCATACCTCGCTCGAAATGATGAAGCTGCATCGCGGCGAGCCGTTCGCATTCATCAATAATACTGCCGCGCGCGAAAGGGGCATCAAGGACCACGACTTCATTCGCGTGTACAACGACTATGGCGAATTTTTGGTGAGAGCGAAGCCGTCCGCCTGCGTGCGACCGGATCAGTTGGTCATCTACCATGCCTGGGAGCCCTATCAGCATCCCAATGGCATGCCCGCAGATGGCCTGATGCCTGGCCCACCCAAAGGGCTCCACTTTGCCGGCGGCTATCGGCATTTTGAGTACACGCTGTTTAGCTGGGCGCCATCACAGAGCGACAGGCAGACCAACATTGAGTACGAGAAGGCGACCTTTCAGGCATAATCATGTCCAAAGTCGGCGGTGCGTTGCCATCTTGGTATTGGCCTGCAGGCATCCCGCGTCGAGTTCCGGTAGCACAGCAGCCGCTCGGCCGTCTGTTCCGGCAGCGATTCGCGACGATGAAAGACCGAATCGCGGTCGCGGACAAAAATGTCCGTATCACTTACGGTGAACTACTCGAGCAAAGCCTGAGTCTGGCCGGCGGTATCCAAACCGCCGGCCTCACCGGCACCATCGCGATCTCCGATCCTGATCCGCTCGAGAGTCTGTGCCTGTGCCTTGCCGGTTTGTTCGCCGGACGCCGCATCTTGCTCGCCGATCCCGCAGACTCCGCCGAGCAGCTCGCGGCCCGGCTTGCCGAGGGGAAGGCCTCTGCCCTCATCACCTCCGATGGCGCCGGGCCTGCGCAGGCCGCGGGCGTCGCAATGGTCGCCAGGAGCGAACTGCAAGGGACCTTCAGCGAAGCGGGAACGGCGATGCGCGCGACGGAGCCCGCGATACTGCTTCCGAGCGGCCATGGGCTGGTCGCGCATTCACATTTCTCTGTATCGGCGATGGCCGCCTCGATGGCGGCATTCATTCCTCGGCTGCGCGAGATCCCGTTTGTATGCACCGAACCTGCGATCGGCTCGTGGGAGATGCTGACAGGTATCGTGCTGGCCATTTCACAGGGTAAGCCTGTCGTATTTGCCAGCCTCGAACAGTTCGACACCGGCGAGTTGGCCGACCTCGTCCAATGACGCCTACATGATTATTCAACGAAGCCAGGCCGACGAAATGTTGGCCGGCGGGTCGGACGCCGCCGATGATTGAGTCGGTCTGCCTATGTCTTTGTATCGACTGGATCTTTCGACCCGCGATGGCGCCGGCACATGGAATCGCTATGCGGCCGCCCGATCTTTCCGCTCTGGGGACTGCCCGAGGTCGGCCCTCTGGTTGCCGCTCATCCGACCTGGATTCCGCCGCATGGACACGGATTTCCGCTGGTCAATGTATCTCTGATTCCGATCGATCCGGATAGCGGCAAGGTTTCGATCGTGCCGTGGGAGATGCTCGATCAGGCGGAGGTTGGCGTCGAGGCGCTATCCGCGATGGTTGGCTACGTCGAGCCGGCGCGCAACGTCGGGGTCAAAACCGGCACCGCGGTCAGGACGCGCCAGGTCGCGACGATGGATCATGTTGGCGTAGTTGTCCTGCAGGGCGCCCCGTTCGACGGCCTGGGAGCCGCCGGTGCCAACTGAGAACCCATATCTGTTGTTCGACGTTCCCGGCGGCCGGCTTACCTTCGGCGACGGAGACCTCGACATCTGGGCGGAGCATCTCGCCTGGTGTTACCGGATGATGGGCATCCCGGACGGCGCAACGATCGCGGTTCAGGACTTCGGCAGCAGTCCCATTTCCTTTCTCGGCTCGAGTCTGCTGATGCCGGGCCTTCATCGCGGTGTCGCCGAACGTATCGACGGCCGCTTCATTTGCCTCGACGCTTCCGCTGAGCGAGTCACCCTCACGCCCGCTCTGCTGGCGCAACTGGCCGTCGATGCGCTCGTGATCAGGGAAGACGTGCTCGTGCTGCTTTCCGCGGAGCTGCACAAAAAGGGATTTGCGGAGCTCGCGCAGCGCACGATGAAAACAATTGTCGTGTTCGGCGACGAGCCTCCCGCCCTCAATCCGGTCCGCCTGCCGCCGTCGCGCCATCTTATGCACGTCGAAAACGCCCTTCTGCTCGCACCCCAGTGCGCCAAGTGCGAGTGCTTCCACCTCCGCGAAGGGTTCTACCAGGTTGACGGACGCATGATTCGCAACCTCCGGATGGCCGCGCCGGCCTACGACCTGCCGCGCGGCGAACTGTTCCCGCCTTCGCACTGTGCCGCGGGCATCCGCGACTGGTGTATCGGATGGTCACCTCGCGGACGAGGTATTTGATCGGCGATGTGTGACACTACTTCGAGCTGCGCGCGAAACGATGTCATCGAGACACTTTCGGACGCCCAATTGACTGCCTGGCAGACCGACCGTCTGCGCCAGGTCGCCAGCCACGCTTACCGCGCAGGTTCCATTCTACCGCGAACTGTGGAACAGGGCTGGCGTCGAACGCGGGGACGCTTCGTTCGCTCGAAGATTTCGCGCGCTTCCCTACGATTTCAAAGCATGACCTTGTACAAGCGGGCGACGGTTGGACCAATCCGCATCAGGGCTCCGTCGCATTCAGTACCCGCGGCACTTCCGGCGCTCCGCTGCTCGTATGGCTGAGCGCGGAGGAGGAGGAAGCATACATACAGCCGACGATGCGCGGCTTTCGTTGGGCAGGATTCCGGTCCGGGATGACTGCCCTGTTGATGAGCCCGGTATGGCACCGTCTGGCCGCCTGCGAGGCCCACGCGATCGCGCGTTTGGGCGGGCGCTGCGCGTTTTTCTGGGGAAGCATGGGCTCCGAGTACACCGACTCCTTCCTTTATACGCTGTCCTCGCAGCGGCCCGAATTCATCACGACCACCGCGCCCTTCCTGCTCTCCCTGATTCGACGCAGCGCCGGCGCCACGATTCGGCCGCCAAACGAGCTTTTCAAGGGAGTACGCTCGGTCGTCGTCGTCGGCTTGCCGCTCACGCCGCGCATGCGCGAGTTCCTTCGCGACCGCCTCGAAGTCGAGGATGTCTTCGAACGCGGTGGAACGCAGGAAGGAGCTGCGATTGACGAATGCCGATGGCATACCGCTCCCCACGTGCATGAGGACGTCTGCTACCTCGAAGTCATCGACGAGGCCGGCGTTCACCTCACGCCCGGTTTGCGCGGTCGTTTGATCGTTACCAAGCTCACCACTGCCGGCAGCATCTTCGTGCGCTACGACACTGGTGACATTGCCGCATTCGCGCCCGGGCAATGCGCCTGCGGTTGTGGTTTTCGCAGACTGAAGATTTACGGACGTCCCGAGAGCAGCGTGCTCGTCGGCGACCGGCTAATCACCGCCTACGACGTCCGGATGTGCATCGAGGAAGACCCCGCTCTGGTGGGCCGCAACGTGTTGCTGATTCGCGAGGCCAACGCGCGGGCCGGCGTTCTGACCGTCGCCGTCGAAGGTGAGGCGCACGACCCGGCCAACCTGCAAGCGCGCCTGCGCGAGCAGCTCGGGGTCGCCGGCGCCGACATCGCCTGGCTCGGCGACCTCAGGGTCAACTGGGGTTTCCGCCAGGTGCTCGAAAGTCACGAGCTACGACTCCCCAGGAACTGATGGAGGCGCCGATGAAACTGATGCTCCCGACCAATTGGGATCCCGAACTCATCGCGCAAATTGCGCCGTTCAAGCCCGATTACATTTACGGAAGCCTGCCGAGCGAGGCTACGCTTCGCTCCTCACAGATGCTGTCCAACGCGAGCGAAGACGATATAGCGCTCCATGTTTCGCAAGCCTCGCAGCACGGCATTCGTCTCGTTTACGTCATGAATGCCACCTGCCTGGGAAACAAGGAATACTCCGAAGAAGGCCGTGGTCAATTGTTGCAGCGTCTCCAGTGGCTGGTCGATATCGGCGCGGCGGCGGTCGTCACCGCCAATCCGTTCGTGATGGAGCTGATGCGCGAGAATTTTCCCGCCCTCGAGCTGCACATTTCGGTGCTCGCATCGGTCAATGACGCCCGCAAGGCGAAATTCTTCGACGACTTGGGCGCCACCGTCATTCATCTCGATCCCCAGGTTAATCGCGACTTCCGCCGTCTCGAGGCCATCCGCAAGGCCGTCGGCTGCCGTCTCTCGCTGGTGGTCAACGAGGGCTGCCTGCTGAGCTGTCCGATCCGCCAGTATCACTCCAATATGATTTCCCATTCGGGCGAAAGCATCACCAGCCGATACTACGTGGACTACTGCTACTACCGCTGCTCGCTGCTCAAGCTTAACGACCCCGCCGAGCATCTTCGCTCGCCATGGGTCAGGCCCGAGGATCTGGCCGTCTACGAAAAGTTGGGGATCGACCTGTTCAAGATCGCCGGCCGTGAAAAGATGGAAGAGGGACCAAGCTCGCACACCGATTGGATCGCCATGGTCGCCAATGCGTACCACTCGAGGCACTGCGAGGACATCGCCCGCCTCCTCGTCGGCATCCAGCCCCCTCACAAGCTCTTCGGCGAGGCGCCGGAGCCGTTGGCCGTCCGAATCGACAGCGCGGAGCTGGATGGCTTCCTGCGCTTCTTCCAGGACGACCATTGTTTGCTCGATTGCAACCAGTGTGACTATTGCGGGAATTGGGCGAAGCGCGCCGTTCACGTCAGTGGCAGGCCCGACGGAATGCGCGCAGGCGCTCGCGGACGACGTGCAAACCATTCGAGTCGGAAGTTATCGGAGTGGCAGGTGAATCCAGCAGCTAATTCTCTCGACCTACAAATTCTGGCCGCGTTTCATATGCTTTTTGCGGCCGTGTTTGTTGGCTCCAATGTGTTTCTCGATTTCCTTTTGACCCCGCGTCTCGATCTGATTCCGCCCGGACAGGCCGCGCGGCTCGGTGACAAGCTCGGCACCGACTTCGCCTGGCTGAACTGGATCGCCCTGATGGGTTCCGCGCTGAGCGGACCCCTGCTGCTGTGGCGATTGGGCAATTTTTCGTCGTTGTTCGACCCGGCTTTCTACATCACCGGTTACGGCGCCGCCCTGGGGACGATGATGACGATCTGGCTCACCCTGATCATCACCGCCGCAATCCTGACCTTCTACCTGCGCCCGCGCGTCGTGGTGAAACTTCCCTACGATGCCACCCGTCAGCAGGTCGAGGGCTCTCGTACCGACGCCATAAACTATGCGGCCTGGATGAAGACTCTGGCGCGCTACAACGTATACGCGTCGTGCCTCGCGATCGTCGTTGGCGGGTTTCTGCGCTTCGGAGGTTTTCCTTTCTGAGATGCTGCCGGATAACCAAAGCGCAACCGTCCGAACCGAGCCGCCGCACCTGCGCGACCGTTTCGGCCGCACCATGAAGAAACTGCGCATCTCGCTGACTGATCGCTGCAATTTCCGTTGCGTTTACTGCATGCCGGAGTGTCCGGTCTGGGGTCCCAGGGATGTGGTCCTCAGCCTCGAAGAACTCCATCATCTGGCTGGCGTTTTCGTCAATCGCTTCGGACTCGAGCAGATACGCCTGACCGGTGGCGAGCCTCTCCTGCGCATCGGTGCGCCACGATTCGTGTCCATGCTCCAGAGCCTCCGAGCCGCCGGCCTTCGGCGCGTCTCGCTCTCGACCAACGGCGCCCTGCTGGCGCGCTACGCGCGCGAACTCGCGGACTCAGGTCTCGACGGCGCCAACGTCAGCCTCGACTCGCTGTCTCCCGCCCGATTTCAGCAAATCACCGGCGGTGGCAACCTGCGCGAGGTTCTGCGCGGGATCGAGAGTGCGCGTGAGGCCGGAATACCGGTGAAACTCAACGCCGTGGTGATGCGCGGGACCAATGACACCGAAATTCCGGCGCTCGCTGCCTGGGCATATCGCGCCGGCATCCCTCTGCGCTTTATCGAGTTCATGCCGCTGGACAGTCGCGGTCTTTGGAGTCCCGACAAGGTCTTCACCGAGCGCGAGATCGTCGCGCTCCTGGCGCGGGATTTCGAGGTCAAGCCGCTTGCGCGCACCGAGGAACCGGCGAGCTACTATCTCTTGAACGGACACTTCCGCCTCGGCGTAATTTCGACAATCTCCAATCCGTTCTGCGCGCGATGCGATCGCATCCGGCTCACTGCCGATGGAAGGCTGTTCGCTTGCTTGTTCTCGCCCGCGGGCGTCGATCTCAAGAGCGCGCTGCGCCCCACGGTCAATCCGGATTTGCTTGAATCGCGGATCGAAGCGGCGATCCTGAATAAGTCCCCCGGCTTCGTTGACCGTTCCGCTTCAATGGATCGCGGCAATGTAGGAATGCACGTGCTCGGGGGCTGAATACAGTGCGCAGGCGGTACCCTATGAACGCTATGAACAAACCCAATGACGCGCCGCCCACGCTCATTCGCCTGATTGCGATAGCGCTGGTGGCTCTCTTGACCCAAATCGCCACGCCGCAATCTGCCGCGGCCCAGGTGCGGCCCGGAGACATCATCACCCCCGGCAGCGCGTACAAAGCAAGCGAGCTGGTGTCGCCCGGAGTGTATCTCAGGATAACCCGCGGCATGAGCATGCAGATCGTGCCCACCGAACGCATCGAATGGACTCCGCCTTATCGCGAGGCCACCGAGAAATATTCCTCGCAGGTCCGGCTTTCCAATGACCATCGAAGCCTGGTGGGATACGTGGCGGGCCTGCCCTTCCCGTTCATCGATCCGAACGATCCCAGTGCCGGGACGAAGCTGATGTGGAACGACACGTTTCGCCCCACTTCCACCGACGATTATGACGCGCGCGACTTCAGTTGCATCAGCGAGTACGCCGGATTGAATCGGCGGTACGTTCCAATCGACTACTACGAGTTCGGTCATCTGGCCAGTTACAACCTCGTCGGCCGCACCGAGGTCGAGCCGATGCCCACCGACCCCGACTTCCTGACCAGCGGGCGGCTTTTGCTGATCGGCTTCTACCCATTTCTGGCGCCGCAAGAGGACCGTGGCCGTGGCTTCGTCCGCTATCGATACGCCGATCCTCTCAAGGGCGACGACACCTGGGCCTGGAGCCCCGGCGCTCGACGAGTCAGGAGGCTCGGCGAGGCGTTCCTGGGATCCTCGGCCGGTGCGATTACCTGGTCGCTCGACAATTTTCAGGGCTTCGCCGCCAAGAATGAAAATTACGACTGGCGCCTCTTGGGCGAGAAATCCATGCTGGCGCCCATCGCCGTCGCTCACGTGCCGGAAGTGACCTGCCCGACCGACGGCGGCGCCAGCGCATGTCCCGAGCGTTGGCAAATGCGCCGGATGTACATCATCGAGGGGCGCGCACGGATGGACCGGGTTCCCGGCGAGCTGTTCGGCCGCCATGTCATGTACCTGGATGCCGAGGCCCAATGCATTATGTACCAGGACCTCTACAATCGCGCCGGCGAACTCTGGAAGAACTATCTAACCTGGATGGCCTACCGCGATCGCGCCGTACCGGACGCGCGGGTCGCGATTTACCCGTTCAAACGCGTCTTCCAGGTCGGCGCGAGCATCGATGATCTGACCGCCGGATTCGCCACGATGTGTTACCTACCCGCACAGGAAACCACCGAGCGCGAGTCCTGGTACATCAACATGGGTGCGGTGGACAAGAGTTTCTTCACCGTCAAGGCAATGACCGAGGCTGCGCCGTAACCCGCGCGCGAGGAGCCCGATGTTCAGGCGCTTCGATTTCGAAAAGGACCTGTATGAGACGCTCGAGTTCATGCCGCTGTCGGTACGGCGCAAACTGGATTTGGCTGGGGTGAAGCTCCATTTGAAAGAATGGCAGGCGCTCTCGCGGACCGAGCGCCTGGTGGTCTGCCACTTCCCGGTCGCATCCCCGGAGGAACGCGACGTTCTGGCGGCCTTTCTGCGCGACGCGGTGAAGACCCGCGCGGGAACCGAGCTCGCGGCCATGAAGCCGGGATCGCACGACGCTGCGCCCGACGCCGGCCAGGTGCCGCCGGATGTTGCGCGGCTGATCGCCGAGCTTAAGCTGGCGGAGAAGCGCTGGTCACTGCTCGATCCCGATGAACGCTTCGCGCTGGCAAAGATGGCGCGCGGCGGAGCCGATAAGTTTATGAGCGCATGGTCCGAGTTCGCGGACAAGCGGCGACAATAGATATTCCTGGCCGGCGCGCAACGATAAACAGGAGAACTGCGATGATTCAATCAACTCACGAAGATGCTTCCTTCAAGCTGCTCGACCACGCCGTTGCCGGACATCGGCTCAGCGCCGGCCAGATACGCCGCCTCTACGACTTGCCCGCAAACGATCTCTCAGCGGCGGCTCACGAAGTGCGCCTGCGCCGCAGCAACCCCGAACTGGCGACCTATTCCATCGGCGGAAATATCGATTACACCAACATCTGCGTCGTCGCGTGCAAATTTTGCGCGTTCTATCGTGCCCGGCACCAGGAGGGCGCCTTCACCCTCACGCTCGATGAAATTGCGGATCAGATGGACGAGCTCAGGCGCATCGGGGGTCGCGATGCGCTGCTTGAGGGCGGCATCAATCCCGACTTGCCGTTTCAGTGGTATTTGGATCTGCTGCGGTTTCTCAAATCGCGCTATCCGGAAATCCACATTGACGCATTCAGCCCCGAAGAGATTCTCGGTCTGGAGAAGCTGACCGGCCGCGATGCGTGGGATATTCTCCGCGAGCTGAAGGATGCCGGACTCGATGGCGTGCCCGGCGCCGCGGCCGAGATCTTGGTTGACGAAGTGCGCGAACGCACCGCGCCGACGCGGATGAAGACCGGAGACTGGTTCCGAATCATCGACGCGGCCATGAAGGCCGGCCTCCACAACCCGTGGGTAGGGATGGTCATCGGATTCGGCGAGACGCTGGAACAACGCGTTCAGCATCTGATCGCGCTGCGCGATCAGCAGGATCGCGGATTGGAACGTTACGGCTGCGGCTTTTCATCGTACAAGGTATGGCCTGCACGCCTCGAGCATACTCGCCTGAACGGGACCACTCCTCCTGCCGATAATGATGCGGTCGTCAATGAGTACTTACGCGACGTGGCGGTCGCGCGACTTGCCCTCGACAACATCGAAAATCACCGCGCGGTCTGGCGCACGATGGGCTTCGAGGTCGCCAGCCGGGCACTGCGCTCAGGAGCAAACGATCTCTGCGGCACCGGATCGATCAACGCGATTAACGCTTGCATCACGGCGGCCGGCAAGGATTTGCCCGACCCGACCGAGGCGCTGCTCCGTGACGTGGTGAAATGCATCGAAGCCGCCGGCTTCACTGCTGCGCTGCGCGATCCTCATTACAATATTCTTAAGCGCCACGAATCAGCGAAGTTGAAATTGGCCGAATCGGCAATGGCTGCGGGAAAGTAGATCCACCTGTTTCGCTGACCAGCTTGCGGCAGCCGCTGGTGAACCTGGTGGTCGTTTGATAGAGCTTGCCCGCTGCTAAAATGGTCGAGGGCGAGATCGCGTGCCCGCAAAAGTCTGGATCGGTGTCGATATCGGTGGCACAAAGACGGCGATCGTCGTCTCGCAGCGGCCGCCGGATATTGGCGAGCGTCTCCGGTTCGCGACTCTGCCCTCCAAGGGCCCCAATCGCGCGCTCGACCTGATCGGTAAGGGAATCGGCGCCCTCCTGAAGAGGCGCGGGCTTCCGAGTTCGGCAATCCGCGGTATAGGCGTAAGCTGTGGCGGCCCGCTTGATCGATTGCGCGGAATTATCCATTCGCCGCCCAATCTTGCTACGTGGATGGATGTTCCGGTCAAAGCGATCCTCGAACGGCAATTCGGCGTTAACTGCAACGTCGAGAACGACGCAAACGCCGGCGCCGTCGCCGAACATCGCTACGGCGCGGGGCATGGATTCGATAACATGGTCTTCCTCACGATGGGTACGGGACTTGGCGCGGGAATCATCGTCGATGGACGACTTTACCGCGGCACTGACGATCTCGCCGGAGAGATTGGGCATGTGCGGCTCACCCGCGGCGGCCCTGTCGGACATAACAAGCGCGGTTCAGCCGAGGGATGGGCAAGCGGCGGCGGGATGGAGCAGGTAGCGATGCGAGCCGTCGAAGACGCGCGAAAGCGCGGGCGCCGTACCGTTCTGACGGCCCATCGCGGGACGCTCACGGCTCGCTACGTTTGCGCGGCTGCGAAGCGCGGCGATGCGGTCGCGATGCGAATCGTTCGTTCCACGGGCAAGCGGCTCGGCCAGGTTCTGGCGATTGTGGTAGACATTCTCAATCCGGAGCGGATTGTGATCGGCGGTCTGGCGATGCGTGCCGGCGAGATGATACTCGGACCCGCTCGCGAGGTGATGGCGCGCGAGGCCTTGCCCGCAGCAGCGGGGTCCTGCCAGGTGGTGCCGGCTGCATTGGGCGAGCGTATCGGTGATGTTGCGGCGCTATGCGTCGCGATGGGACTGTAACCGGCGAGGCGCGCTTCATGGAGCATCTTTATTTCGTCGTTCACACTCACTGGGACCGCGAGTGGTATCAGCCGTTTCAGCGGATGCGTGCGCGGCTGCTCACGATGACCGACAAGATGCTTGGGCTTCTCGAAACCGGAGCCCTCCCATGCTTTCACTTCGACGGCCAGACGATCGTGCTCGAGGATTACCTCGAAGTACGGCCCGATAGCGGGCGCCGAATTGCGAAGCTGGTGAAGGCTGGCAAGCTCCAAATCGGCCCATGGTACCTGCTCGCGGACAGCTTTCTTGCCAGCGGCGAGGCGCTGATTCGCAATCTCGAGATCGGCAGCCGTATCGCGCGGCGATTCGGCAAGTCCGCACAGACCGGCTATTTGCCCGATCAATTCGGTCACGCCGCACAGCTTCCGCAGATTCTCCTGGGGTTCGGGCTCGAGGCGGCGGTGGTTTTCCGCGGCGTGGGACGCGAAGTGAATCGCAATCGATTCATCTGGGAAGCGCTCGACGGCAGCGCGCTGTTCACGATCTTTCTGCCGTTCGGCTATTCCAACGGCGCCAGCCTGCCAACCGGCTCGGCTGATGCGATGATCGCGCGAGTGAACGAAATCGCCGCGCGGGGACGCGAGTTCTCCGCCGGCGCTCCGATCCTGGTGATGAACGGCAACGATCACGCGGAACCCGATCCGATCGTCTTCGAGCGCCTGAAGCAAGCAGCCGGACGCGCGCCATTCACGGCTGAGGTCGGCACGCTCGACGATTACGCGAAGCGGCTTTCCGAGCTTCCCCGCGACGGCACGCCTCACGTCCGCGGTGAATTGCGATCTCCTGCCCGCTCGAATATCACGCCGGGCGTCAGCTCGGCGCGAGCCTGGATAAAGCAGCGTGACTTCCAGAACGCATACCTGCTCGAGCGGATTGCCGATCCGCTTGCCGCGCTCGCCTTTCCTTTGAACCAGGCCGACGACCTGACCGCGCTGCTCGAGGTTGCCTGGCGCATGCAGATTCAGAACCATCCGCACGACTCGATCTGCGGATGCTCGATCGACCAGGTCCATCAGGACATGCGCTACCGCTTCGATCAGGCCGCAATGATCGGCGAGGTCGTGGCGCGCCGCGCCTCGGAGGTCGTGCTTTCAGCGCGAAACGGCGGCGAAGCCGCGATCGCGGTGTTCAATCCGACGTTCGCTCGCCGCGCGCTCATCACGGGTGAAACCGAAGTCGAGGATCCTCATGCAAGCTACGTCGCGCTGGATAGCGACGGGCGCCGGATTCCCGTCGCGATCGATGTCGCGCGGCCGGCGCGGCCGTTGGAAATCGAGGTGAAGGCGGCCGACCTCAAAGGCTTGATCACCGGCGCTCAGGTGATGGACCAGTATGTGAACCGGTTCGAACTCGAACCCGCTGGGGACAACCGATTCGATCTCCGCGTGTTCGTCAGCCGCAGTCCGGCGGGCGACCTGGATTCGGAGAGCTTTCGCCGGCGAATTCTTGAGCTGGCTGACGAAGCGATCCTTCGGATCCGGGCTACGGAGGCCGCGCGGGCGCAAATCACTTTCGTTGACGACGCACTCACCCAGGCCGGCTTCAGCCTTTATCGGCTCGTTCGCTCGGACGAACTCGCGGCTAATACGCCGGCCGATGCGGCCGGGGTCGAATCGATCGAGAACGAATTCTTCAGGCTCAGTCCGTCGCCGCGCGGGCTTAAAATCGACGACCTGAAAAACAACAAGACCCTTGAAATTTATTTCGAAGATGACGGCGACCGAGGCGACGAATACAGCTTCGACCCGGTGGCCGATTCGGCGCCGATCTCGAGGCCTGCATCGATCGCCGCCAGCCTGATCGAGCGCGCAACCGCCAGAAGCCGCATCGCCCTCTCATTGGTTTACCGTCTCCCGTGCGCGCTCACGGAGGATCGCACGGCGCGCGCGCCGCAGACCGTCGAGGTTCCGGTGCAACTGACGGCCGCCATCTACGCGGGACTGGAGCGCGTGGATTTTGAGGCGGCGATAGATAATCGCGCGCGCGACCATCGCATCCGCGTCGCTCTATCCACGCCGATTGCGGCTACGCAGTCGCTCTCCGACACGAATTTCGGAATCGTCCGCCGCCCGCTCGATCCAACCGAGCCGGCCGGCCTCACTGAAGATGTCTATCCGACCGCGCCGCATCGGACCTTCACCGCGGTGCAATCCGCGGAGTTTTCGGCGGCCATGATGAGCCGTGGAATCTACGAGACCGAGGTCAGGCGAGACGGCGGCGGTACTACGATCCTGTTGACGCTCTTGCGCTGCGTAGGATGGCTTTCGCGCGGAGACCTGAAGATGCGCCGTGGTGATGCAGGTCCGGAGCTCGAAACGCCCGACGCCCAGGAAATCGGCCAGCATCGTTTTCAATTTGCCGTCACGGCTTGGCGCGGTTCGTATGCAGACTCCGGCGTCGTTCAGCTAAGCCAGGCGTATGCGTACCCGCCGCGCGTGTTCCAGGCTCGCTCCGCTATGGATGTATCCGAGAATCGACTTTGCGCCTGCGACAATCCGCAAGTAGTGTTTTCCACCGCGCGCGCGGCGCAGCGCATCGGGTCCTACATCGTACGCGCCTTCAGCGCTTCCGAGTCACCGGAGACCGCGCGATTCAGCTTCGGCCGCGGCAGGAGAGCTCGACTGATCGATCTCGCTGGCCGGCCTTTGAAAGGCGTCAAGCTCAGGCGGCGCCGCGACGGTTCCGTCGAGTTGGAGCTGCGTCCTTTTCAGATCGTTACGTTCGAAGTTCGCTGGCCTATGGCGGATTCGCGCCGACCGTCTGCGAGCCCAGTTGCCGAATAAGGCTGCTACCGCCCCGGGTGCGCGCTGCGGCGCGGCCATTTCGGCGGCGCAAGCCAGAAGGTCGCCGCCACCAGGATTGTGAAGGCAGCGTAAAGCGCGGTGAACATCCACAGTGGTGCGTTGTAAAAGATCAGGCGGTGCGTCCAGTAACCGATGAAGTCGCCTGGGTAGCGCGCCTGTCCTGCTCTGGCACGCAACGAGTCCTCGAGCGTGGTCAACGGACACATCACGCCCAAAATCGCTTCCAGGCAAACCAGTGCGATCGCCACAAGGTGCGAGAGGCGAAAACGCAATCCCCGCACCCATTCCCACTCAAGCACAACACCGATGAGGATTGCGGCGAAGCCGAAAACGACAAACACGACATAAGCCGCGTGGATCATCACCACCGCGTCGGCGAGCACGCGCCATCTCACCATGATTTCATCATCGCACCGCCGCGAGCGTCGGCAAACGGTGGCGGATAGGTCTGCCTCGCCGATGCGGGCCGAGGCCTACCTGCAATCGGGCGCCCGGCTCGATCACGGGCGCGCGGCGCAATCTCTTCAATCCAGCTTGCGCTTACCGTAGTAGGGCAGCGTAGTTTCGCCCCCGGCATCGGGCTTGGGTTTTTCCTTCCCGGGTCCAGCAAGGCCGGCGCTGTACATCGCAAGCGTGCCCGGCTCGATCACGTCGCGGTCCGTGACGATGTTGATGCAAGCGGGCCGTCCCGAAGCGAGCGCCCGCTTGAGCGCCGGCGCGATATCCGCCGCGCGCTCGACAAGTTCGCCCTGGGCGCCAAGACCCTCGGCGGCGCGTTCGTAATGAACCATGCCGAGTTCGGTAGCCATGCTGCGGCCCTTTCCCCACATCAGCTCCTGCCCATGCTTGGACATCCCCCATTGCTGGTCATTGTTGATTACGACGGCGATCGGCAGGTTGTTCTTCGCCGCGGTATGGAATTCCGAGAAATTGAGTCCCGCCGATCCGTCGCCGACGATGCAGAAAACCTGCTTGTCGGGGTGCGCCGCCTTGCATGCGAGCGCGAACGGAAGGCCGGTTCCCAGGCATCCGAGATAACCATGCGTCAGGAATCGTCCCGGATGGCGCGCCGTCCACGCATTCGACATCCAGGAGGCGGTCTCGCCACCGTCGGCGACCACGATGGCGTCGGTGCTCAAGGTCTTGGCGATCTCGTGCGCCATCCGCGCCGGATGAATCGGGCCGGGCCCGTCTTTGAGCGCATCGTCAAAGCGATGGCGCATTGCATTGCGGATCGCGCTCAATCGCTCCAGCCATTCCGCATGCGGGTCCAATTTTTCGTCCTTCGCCGCTGCGCAGGCCTGGCGCAGGAATTCGCCGCAATCGGAAACAATGCCGAGTTCGATGTTCCGGTTGCGCCCGATCTCCTCGGGCTCGATATCCACCTGGATCACGCGCGCATCGGCAGGAATCACCGAGTTGCGCCCGCCGGTGAACAACCCAATCCGCGTACCAAGCAGGATTACGAGGTCGGCGCTGCCGCCGCTGTTCGCATGGATCGCAGGATGAATCGGGCCGAAGCCTCCGAAGCATAGCGGATGCTCCTCGGAGATCGAGCCGCGCGCTTTGGCGTTGGTCATCACCGGGGTGTTGGTAAGCTCGGCAAAGCGCGTCAGCTCTGCCGCGGCCTGCGCGAACCATACTCCGCCGCCGGCAAGGATCGCCGGGCGCTTCGCCTCGCGAAGCCAGTTGAGCGCCTGCGCGAGCGCGGCTCTGCCCGGACCGGCTGGCTCTTTGGACCGATAATCTTTGGGAAACTCGACTCGCTCCTCATCCACGCGCGTGAACAGCACGTCAATCGGCAGCTCCAGGAACACTGGCCCGGGGCGGCCTGAAGTCGCATGGCGGAAAGCGGCCGCCAGGTATTCTGGAATCCGCTCGGTATGCGTGACGCTGCGCGCCCACTTGGTGATAGGCCGCAGGATGCCCATCTGATCGACCGCTTGCAGCGACAGCTTGTCATCCTCGATGAGCGGGCTTCGCCCGCCGATCAAAATCATCGGGATCGAGTCCATGAAAGCGTTGGCGACTCCGGTGACCGCGTCTGTGACTCCCGGCCCCGCAGTCACGATCGCGACGCCCGGACGCCCCGTCGTGCGCGCCCATCCGTCAGCCATATGCGCCGCTGCCTGCTCGTGACGAGTATCGATTACGCGAAAGCCGTGCGCGCGGCAGGCCGCGTAAATCGCGTCGAGATGGCCGCCGTGGAGCGTGAAAATCTCGCGTACGCCCTCTTGCTCGAGCGTCCTTACCAGCATCTCGCCGCCATCAATCTTTGCCATCGGTGAATCTCCCTCTGCGCAGCGGGGTGTAGGCGCGCCCTCGATCGTCGTGCGATCCGAAGCGCGGTCTGCGCATTCACAGTTGCTTTTATCTTGCTTATAGACCAGCGGAGCGTATTCGCCTAGACGCCGCACCACTTGAGTTGTGCCGAAAAGAATCATTGCGGCGATTGGATACATCCCAACGAATGAAAACTCTTCACTAAACGATCGTTCATTTCGGGCACAACCTATGCTACGCATCCCATTCAGTACGACCGTCGAGGAGCAGGGAATGGACACCTATCGGGAGCTAAACGTCGAATCCCCTAAAGATATCGAGTCGGTCAAAGAAAGCGTTCATCGCTTCGCCAAGGATGTCCTTCGCCCGGCTGCGGTGAGGCTCGACCGCATGACCGATCCGCGCGACGTGATCGCGCTCGATTCGCCGCTACGAAGCGTTCTCAAGCAGGCATACCAGTTGGGATACCACGTCGCCGGCCTCCCCACGGAAATCGGGCGGGATGGGACTGCGTGGGCTCGGAATGCATGTGCTGATCGAGGAGCTGGCCTGGGGCGCGGGCGATCTGGCCATATGCCTTCTGGCCACGGGTTTCCCGTTTTCCGCCGCCGCCGCGAGCGGCAATCCGGAGCTTTACGAAAAGTTCGTTAAGCCCTATATCGCCGATCGCGACGGCAGTCTCATCGGATGCTGGGCGATCACTGAGCCTCAGCACGGCTCAGATGAACTGGTGCCGGGTACGCCCGAGTTCCACAATCCCCGCGTGACCGGCCAGGTCGTCGCGCGCGCCGATGGCGACTCATACGTGATCAATGGACAGAAGGCGGCGTGGGTCTCGAACGGGACGATCGCAACCCATGCGGCGCTCTATCTGACGACCGAGCCCAAGGCCGGCATGGCCGGCGGCGGTATCGCGTTCGTCCCGCTCAACCTGCCAGGCGTGTCAAAGGGTAAGCCGCTCAACAAGCTCGGCCAACGCGCGCTCAATCAGGGTGAAATTTATTTCGACAATGTGAGGATTCCGCGTAAATGGATGCTGACAACGAGC
This sequence comes from uncultured delta proteobacterium, assembly GCA_963743865.1. Taxonomy (GTDB): domain Bacteria; phylum Desulfobacterota; class Binatia; order Binatales; family Binataceae; genus Binatus. Next base: position 605,036 of record CAVURG010000006.1, on the reverse strand, counting down.
GAGGGCTACGAGCTCGAAGTCGAACGAACTCTCACATTTGCCAACTCTGCCATGGCGGCTGCGTTCACCGGCGTCGCACGCGCCGCTTACGAGGAAGCACTCGACTATTCCATGCAGCGCGTCCAGGGCGGGCGGCCGATCTGCGAGCATCAACTCGTTCAGAAGCATCTGTTCGAGATGTTCACCAAGGTTGAGGCATGCCGGGCGCTGTCACGGGCCGTGATGATCTACAACCAGACCTCGGCGACTCCGTCGCTGGAGCACGCGATCGCGGCCAAGACGTTCTGCACGCAGGCGTCGTTCGAAGTCGCAAGCGACGCCCTCCAGGTATTCGGCGGCAATGGCCTAAGCAAGGAGTACGGAATCGAAAAACTCTTCCGCGACGCCCGCGCCTCTTTGATTGAGGACGGCACCAACGATGTCCTGAGCCTCGCCGGTGCGCGCCACATTCTCAGTCGCGCTGGCGTGACGGGACCTGCGATGGCGCAGTAGCGCCGCGTCGGGATCGCAGGGGAATCAACATGGCGCGTCTTCAGGGACCGATCGATCCAGAGAAAGCGGGAATCAACATCGCCCGCGCCTGACAGGGAGGAATCAGCATGCCAAACAGAGAACGTGTGACAGTAGCCGGCGTCGGGATGACGCGCTTCGGCAAGTATTCGGATCGCGGCGTCCGCTCGCTGGCCGAAGAAGCGGTGGGCGATGCGCTCAAGGACGCCGGCGTCGCGCCGAAGGATGTCGAGGCGGTTTTCTTTTCCAATGCGATTGCCGGATTGATCACCGGCCAGGAAATGATCCGCGGACAAGTCGCGCTCCGGAACACCGGAATCCTTGGCGTCCCGCTGTTCAACGTCGAAAACGCGTGTGCGTCCGCGTCGTCCGCGTTCCACCTGGCGTGGATGGCGATTCAATCGGGACTCTACGACGTCACGCTCGCCGTCGGCGCGGAGAAGATGACCCATCCCGATAAAGGTCTCACCTTCAGGGCGATCGGCACCGCCGTGGATCTGGATCAAATTCGCGAACTCAAGGCTCGGATGAGCGCCGGCGACAAGAAACCCGAAATCGAGGGCGGAGGCGAGAAGAAATCGTTCTTCATGGACATCTACGCGGCCTCCACCCGCGAATACATGAAGATCAGCGGTGCGACCGCGGAGACCTTTGCCGATGTCGCGGTGAAGAGCCACGCCTTTGGCGCACTGAATCCCAAGGCGCAGTTCAACGATCGCGTCACGCGTGAGCAGGTCCTGGCCTCTCGCGAAGTCTCGGCGCCGTTGACCGTAATGATGTGTTCGCCGATCGGAGACGGTTCCGCCGCGGCAGTGCTCATGTCGGAAAAGTATGCGCGTCGGATGGGTATCGCGACCCCGGTCGAGGTTCGCTCATCGGTAATCTTTTCAGGGCGCGATCGCGCAGCCGACGAGCCCACCGCGCTCGAGCGCGTGGCCAAGCGCGCTTACGAAGTCGCGGGCGTCGGGCCGTCGGACATCAACGTGCTCGAGGTCCACGACGCCGCTGCGCCGGCGGAACTCATCTCATGCGAGGAACTCGGAATCTGCGCCCGGGGCCAGGGCCCCAAGTTCCTCGCGAGCGGCGCCATGAATCTCGGCGGAGCCCATGTCGTCAATCCCAGCGGCGGACTGCTCTCGAAGGGCCACCCGATTGGCGCCACTGGAATCGCGCAGATCGTGGAAATCGTCGATCAACTGCGCGGGCGATGCGGCGCGCGGCAGGTAAATGGCGCGCGCGTGGGCCTGACTGAAAACGGCGGCGGCTTTCTGGGACGCGATGCCGCGGCGATGTCGGTTCACATTTTCTCGAGGTAGCGCAAGCGCGATCGAGTACCAGGAGTCGGTTGGTTCGCGTCGGTCGATCCTTCGATCCCAGCGCCCGTGGAGCGGGAATAACCTTCCGGAATAGAGATGATGACCGAGCAGACGATCGAAGGGTATGAGTCAGTCAGGACCTGGCGGCGCGATCTAAGCGATCAGTGGGGCGGCGATCCGATTGCCGAAGAGCCCGAGAAGCTGCAAGCGCTCGCGCGATTCTGCGAGTTCGTGGGCGAGGATCCCGATGCGATTATCGGGCGATGCTTTCGGGTCCGGAAGTCAGACGGTGAGCGGGTAATCAGCGCAAAATGGCGCGCCCATTACGCCAAAAAGATTCGTGAATTTCGCGAACACAACCCGGACCAGGAGTCGCAACGCCTTGGCGCCAATGTGCTGAGTTTTTTAATCCACAACGGCGTACTGATTCAGGTCTAGGAGCATGGAAAAGAGCGGACCGCACGCCACCCTGTTCGCTCGCCCTCAGTTCCTCAGCCAGGTGACGATTTTCTGGTGAATCCCGATCGGATCTGCCACCTGAAATGCATGTCCCGCGCCCGCGATCATGTACAACTCGGCCTGCGGGATTCTGCTCTTGATGAGGTTGGCGTTCTCCGGCAGCACGAGCACGTCCTTGTCGCCGTGCACGATCAGCACCGGGCACTTGATCTGCGGCAGCCGATCGTACGCGTTGAACTGCGAGATTCCCGCCATCGCGCGGTCCGCGGTCTCCGGTGGCGTGGGCGGCATCATCCGCGCGCCCGCGACCATCATCGCTTTGATCTCGGGATGCTCGGCGGCGAATTCCGGCGGCATGAGCGCCGGCAGCAGGATGTCGAAGCCCTTGTCGGGATCGGTCGCCATGATCTTGCTCGCCGTCATCAGCTTTTCGAGGATCTCCGGCGCCGCCATCTTCGTGGTTGGCCCGCCAGCCAGCGTGCATCCAAGCACGACCTTGGCGACCTGCTCGGGATGCCTGAGCGTGAGCTCCTGCGCGATCATCCCGCCCATCGATACTCCGAACACTTTTGCCTTTGCGATTCCGAGCACCGCGAGCAGGTTGCTCGCGTCATCGGCCATGCCCTCGACGGTGTAGATACCCTCGGGCTTGTCGCTGAGTCCGGTTCCGCGATTGTCAAAATAAATGCACTTGAAGCCGCTGAAGAACGGCAGCGACGGAATCCACCCGGCGCCCGACATCCCAAATCCCATGATCAGCAGCAACGGCTCGCCATCGCCGTAAGTTTCGTAGTTGAGGTTGATGTTACCGGCTTTGATTATTGGCATCGCGAAAAATCTACTCCCCGTGGAAATATAAAAAACGGATGCGGCTCTTTACCGAGCTGCATCCGCCGCGCGCAATTCTAAGTCTCTATCAGGTGACCTTCAAGATGCTGCCGGGATACTGTTCATTCGGATCGACGCCGGGTTCCATCGTGTACACGACCGACTTATCGACCACCAGCTGTCCGTCGTCACCAACATAAATCTTGAATCGATCCATCGGGCGCGGTGCCGGCCCTTCGAAGTTGAGTCCGCTGATGTAATAGCCCGAGCCGTGGCACGGACATTTGAACTTCTGCTCGGTCTTCAACCATCGCGGCGTGCATCCCAGATGGGTGCATTTGGCGAAGATCGCGTAGAAACCCGCTTTGGTGCGAATGATCCAGGTGCGGAAATCCTGCTTGTACTTCTCGCTCACTTCGCCAACCACGTAATCGTCCGGAAAGCCGGCCTTGAATTTCGATGGCGGCAGAAAGAGCACGCGCGGAAACGCCGAGCGAATCGCCGCGAGCAGACCGATCAGCGAGAATGCACCGAACCCCGCCCATCCGAGCACACCCAGGAAATCGCGCCGACACCACAAGCTGCCGACCTCGGACTTTTCCTTGTCCCGCTTCGCCCGCTCTTTCGCCTGCTCGTCCTCGCGCCACTTCTTGAGTTCAGCGGGATCGGTCGGAGCCTTCTCTTTGAGTGCAACCGCCATCTAAGTGACGCTACCTCCCAGCTTGGCACAAGCCTGTGATTAGCTCATCCACACCAGATTCGACGCATCGGATTAACAAAAAATTCTATTTCCAAAGCATATGCAACATTCAACGACGGAGACAACTGCCGAACGCTTCGCAAGATTCCGTCAATGACGATGTTTCGTAGCGGGACGCGATATTTCAGTGAAGCACCGGCTGACCACTCGAGGGCGCCACGGATGACGTCGAGGGCGCCACGAATGACGGTGCTTCCTGCTTAATCACCGTTGCATTCGTCGTGACTGGCCGCCTGGTTGGAGACCAATCCTGCGGTGTCGTGGATACCGCCGCTGACTCCATCGTGTTGTCCGGAATAATGGGAATCGGCGGCGCGGGCGTGCCGTCATTGCCGTCCACCGGCCGGAAAACCGGCGCTGCTGGACTTTCGGTGACCACGTAATGCATCGGACGCGCCACGAGCCATTCGGCCGCGAAACCAACGGGATAGAGCAGGTCGGCGACAATCGCGAGCGGCTGCGAATCCTCGTCGTGATATTCGTTGGGATTCTGTCGATCGGTGTCGTTGTACTGCGCGTGCGAAATTGTGGGCAGCCCGATCCAGAGCGCGGCGCAGAAAATAATTGCGATTCGGCGCATGTCATCAACTTTGCGCGATTGGCCGCCGTCGTGTCAACCCGTCGCGATCATTCGCCACCGCGCCCGGCTGCAAGGTGCCTTCCCGCGCAGGATCGTTCTTGCCTTGACGCCCCTGCCAGCGCAATTCTAAACACGATGACGACATCAGTGATGCGCTCTCTCCGTGCATGCTTGCGAAATCCCGCAGCCGCGGCCGTCCTGTTTCAATTCGCCCTCGCAACCATTGCCCATGCCGCGCCGCCGCCTGGTGCGATCACCTTCGTAGGCACTGATTCCAACATCTACTACTGCGATGCCAAATGTTCGAAGCCGAAATGCATAACGTGCCAGGCAGCCGCGATTCGCGTCCGGCGCTTCGACGCGATCGTGCCGGTCGCCGACTCTGTCCCCGAAGCGGCCCCCCCCGGCACTACCGCCTACGGATTGCCGACCTTCTCGCCCGACGGCGAGCGCCTGGCATATTCGTCCCAGACTCACAAGCCAGCTGACAATTCGTTCGCGGTATGGGTTTACGATCTCGCGCGCAGCCAGCCCACGCAAATCTTTGAAAGCCGCGCCGAGCCCGTCGTGTACCTGGCCTGGCTGCCCGACGGGCAGCATCTTTCATTTCTGCTCGGTGACCCGCGCGGACTCAGCCTGGTGTTGGCCGAGGTCAAGGAATCGAGGCCGGTCAGAATCGTCACCACCGGGATGCCTCTGTACTTCGATTGGGGCGCGCGGCCCGGCGAGGTTGCCTTGCATACGCTCGCGCTCGACTCGGATCGCACCGAACAGGTTTCGCTGATGAGCCTGACGCCCACCAGCCAGAGCATCGTCAAGGTGCTCTCGAGCGGACGCACGCCGTTCAAGACTCCCGCCTGGTCGCCTGACGGCAAGCATCTCGCCTACATCGCCAACTACCACGCCGAGTCGAACATCGTGGTGGCCGACGCCGACGCCGGTCATCCGCGCTCCGTCGTGAGTTTGCCGGTCGGCGAGAACAGTTTCGTGTGGGCCCCCGACTCGGCGCATCTGGCCTACTCGACGGCGATCATGCCGCGCAATCCCACCTATCACGGGATCAAGCTGGTCGAAGTCGCCAGCGCGAATTCGAAATGGTTGACCCACAACGACGTCGCCGCATTTTTCTTCGCGCCCGACTCGCGGCATCTCGCCTACATCGGCGTCCCCGAAGACAAACCCTACTACACCTGGTCTGTGGTTGACGTTAAGACTGGCGCCGAAAAAGCGCTCGGCAACTTTCTCGCGACGCCCGAAGAATCGACCGCCTACCGTTACTTCGACCAACTCGCCGTATCGCACACCATCTGGTCGCCCGATTCATCGTCATTCATCTACGCCGGCGTGCGATTGGCGGGATCGCCGAAGCAGGCGCTGGGATTTGCGCCGCCGCCGATGGCGTATATTGTGCCCATCGACGGCAGCGAGCCCCACGGAATCTCAAACGCGGTTCTCGCCTTTTTTTCCCCGGCCAGGTAGCGCCTCTATTCCTTGCGGCACACGTAGATTGCCGCCGGCTTGCCGAGCACCGACACCCGGATAATCCTGCTCGGTGCGATCTTGCCGACCCGCTCGAGCTCGCGCATCAGCCGCCACTCCGCCGTCAGCATCACCATCACGCCGCCGCGCTTGAGCACGCGCGCGAACTCCCTGAACCACAGCGGATAGAGTTTTCGATTCTCGCCATGCGATCCATAGCGCAATCCCCACGGCAGGTTGGTGACGATTTTATTTACGCTCGCATCGCCGAGCGGGATTGCGCCCGCGTCCCAGTTCTCGAGCTGGATTGGCTTGTAACGCGCGCCGACATTGATCCGCGCCGCCGCGAGCGCCGCATGATCGCGATCGCTGCCCAGCAGCATCGCGTAGCGCCCCAGATGCGCCCGCTCGATCAGAATCGTTCCCGCGCCGCAAAATGGATCGAGCACGACGTCGTCCTCGCGCGGCTCCGACAGCCATCCCAGCGCCGCCGCACTCGACGCGCGCAGCGAGGCGGGGCGATGCGCCGCCTTGTACTCGCGATGCCGCATGCGGTCGTCGGTGAGCCTCACCGTCAGAAAAAACTCCGCGTCGATAATGGTCGCCCAGAACTCGACATCCGCGTCCTCTTCTTCCAGCCGCCAGGTGTGATCGCCCCGCTCGAGAATTCCGCGCTCGACCGCGCGTTGAAAATCCACGCGCCGAAATTCATGCTCGCCCGCCATCCTGGCGATCACGCGGAACTTGAGCCTGCGGCCCGCGCGCGTCCCCGGCGAGACCTTGACCCGCGCCGCCAGCGCCGCCTCGACCAGCGGCGCTTCGCGCGCCGCGGCGCGAATCTTGTCCAGCGCCGCGCTCTCCGGTCCAACCCCGGCCCGGTAACCGGCCAGCCCGAACAGGTCCTCGGCCGTCCGGATCACGCCCAGCTTCTCGGCGGCCGGCGCGAAAAAAATCGTCATCCCGGCGCGATCGGGCACCACTCGCCGCGCGATCTCGCGGGCGCGTCGGATTCGTCCTGCTATTTCCTCGGCCGCGATCCCCTCGAATCCCGGCTGCGTATGCGCGATGTAGAGATTCGGCCCGAGCCGTATCGGATGCGGCTGTGCGCGCTCCGGCGCAGCCTTGCGATTCAGCGCAGCCTTGCGATCGCGCGCAGCATGTCGATCCGTCTGGCGCGCGCTAATCAACTATCGACTCGCGCACGCCCTACTTCGAGCGTGACAGGTACTCGCCGGTTTCGGTGTTGATCGTGATCGTGTCGCCCTCGACGACGAAATGCGGCACCTGGATCGTCACTCCCGGTCTCCAGCGTCGCCGGCTTGAGCGTATTGGTCACCGCCGCCGTCTTCATTCCCGGATCGGTCCGCACCACCTTGAGCGCGACCGTCTTCGGCAGCCGGACGTTGAGCGGCGTCGTTTCATAGAACTCGACTTCGACTTCGAGGTTCGGCGTCAGAAATCCCACCACGTCCTCGATCAGCTCCTTGGGAATCGTGATCTGCTCGTAGTTCTCGGTGTTCATGAAATGGAAATCGTCGCCGTCCTGGTAGAGGAACTGCATCTTGCTCTGGTTCAGGATGACCCGCTCGACGCGATCTTCCGAGCGGAAACGGTTCTCGGTTTGCGATCCGGTCTTCACGTTGCGCAGCTTGGTCTGCACCATCCCGCGCCAGTTGCCCGGCGTGATATGCGTGATCGTCATGATCCGGTACAGGTCTTTGTTGTATTCGACAATCATACCCGGGCGCAGTTGCGTCGCTTGAATCAGCATTGTGTGGACACTCTCGATAAAGAATGAAGGTTAAGAGAGTAATTCTACGCAAGCCCGCAGCGCGCGGCAAGTTTTTTTGCGCCAATCTTCGAGCGCGCCCCGCCCGCTAATACATTAAAACACCAGCGATTTGGATCGATCGCGCGGCTTGACCGGTGCGGCTACGGCGATTGCCGGTAGCGTTCTGCCGTTTGCTTTATCTGACGTGAGAGCTTCAGGAATATATCGCCCTCGTCGTAGATGAAGAGCGCGAGAGCGCCGCCGGCGCCGACAATCAAACCCAGGATAAATGCGCCCATAGTTTTGCTCCTCCGGATTACCCGGATTATATTCAAATCCACCCCCCGAAACCTAATGGGAAGGGGGAAGCACTTTATTGAATGTGAAACCCACCGTGGGTTTCACACTTCCCTGGGCAGGGGTGACCCCTGCACCCGGTAACGAATCGAAAAATCCGCGCGGCGCGTCTTTTTCTCTCGGGCGTAATACTGGCCAGTGTTAAGGCCGCGCTCCGTTGTCGCGCGCGGGCGGGGCTGACCCCTGCGGTCATCTCTGCCATCGCGTAGTCGTGAAAAGATGCGCTGCGCAGATTTTCACGTCTTCTCACTGCGGGTGCAGGGGCCGCAGCCCCTGCCGCACACCGCGCAGGTGATTCTTCCTTCATGCCGCCGCCACCGGAGCGCGGCCTTAACGTTGGGTGCAGGGGTCACCCCTGCTATCGTGGTTCTGTAGTGGCACATCTCGAAACAACCGATCGTCCGACCGCGCCCGCAACCGCCGATGCGGCCTTCGACGCCGCTTACGATGCGGTCATAAACGCGGCGGGCGTGCACGTGCTCGACGGCCGAATCGTCGTGCGCGTGCTCGGCGACGATCGCGCCTCGTTTTTCCATGGGATGTGCACCGCCGACGTAAAGGGCGCCCGCCCCGGTTCCATCCTGCCCGCGCTGTTTCTGACCGAGCACGCGCACGCGATCGCCGATGCGTTCATCTGGGTGACCAGCGATGCGCTCCTGCTCGATATCGACTCCGATGCGTGGACGCGCACGCGGGCGCATCTTGAGCGCCTGCTGGTCGCCGACGATGTCGAATTCGAAGACGCCAGCCAGCTTGCCCTGATCGACGTCGAGGGACCTGCCGCCCTCGACGCGGCCTGCTCTGCTGAAATGGCCGCGTCGCCTGCCCCCTTGGCGCTTCATCGAAGCCGGCAAGTCGCTGATCGGCAACCTGCCTCGTTACGGCGGACCCGCTGTATCTGTAATTGCTTCGCGCGATTCGATTGATTCGACCATCGCCAGCATACTTGCGAAAGCGCCGCATTCGCGCCGCGTCGATTCGAGCCCGTTCGAAACCATCCGCGTCGAGAACGGCATCGCACTCGTCGGTGTCGATACCACGGACAAGACGATCGCACTCGAGGCGCGGCTTAATCGTGCAATCTCGTTCTCCAAAGGATGCTACCTCGGGCAGGAAACTATCGAGCGGGCGACCGCGCGCGGCGGTTTGAAAAAACGGATGTTTGGACTTAAGTTCAGCGGTGCGCAGGTGCCTCCCGTCGGCGCGGTCGTCAGTCTGGCCGGGACGGAAGTCGGGCGTGTGACCAGTGCCGTGCGCTCGCCGCGATTTGGCGCGATCGGGCTTGCGATTTTGCACCGCAGCGCATGGACGCCCGGGATTGAGTTGAAGATTGGCCGAGATGGCGCCGCGATCGTGACTGATTTGCCGTTCGCGCAGAGTAAAAGAGTTGAAGCGATACTTTAAGTTTAACCTGAGGGCCCGGACGGCCCCGGTTCAAGGAGTGAATTGAGATGGCTAACGTGCTCGGTAAGCGTTACATATGCGAAAAGTGCGGCACCGAGGTGCTCTGCAACAAGGCTGGCGCCGGCGGCGTCGAGTGTTGCGATGGCGCAGATGAAGATCAAGGAAGCCAAGCCGCTTCCAAGTTCCGACTAGAGCGTCCGTACGCCGCCGCGCTCGGTCGCAGGCGACGAAGGCATGCGTTCCAAAGTGGTAGTCGCGCCCGCGAAAGCCGACCTGGTTCTTCACGAGGGTCTGGTCCTCGGCCACCCCGGCAGCGACTCGGTTGCCATCTCCAGGGGCTTGATCGCCGCGCACGGTCCGTTTGCGGAACTGAAGCCGCTGGTCGGTCCGCGAACTCATCTGATCAAGCTCGCGGGCCGCGCTGTCGCTCCCGGCTTCATCGATTCGCACCTCCATTTCCTGCAAGCGGCCGCCGCTGCCACCGGAGTCTCGGTTCAGCGATGCCGCACGGTTGGCGATCTGCTGGCCGATCTGCGGCTTGCCGCCGGCAAGACTCCGCCCGGCAACTGGCTGCGCGCGTTCGGATGCGACGAAGCGCTGATGCTCGAAAAGCGCGGGCCCACGCGCGCCGAGCTCGATCAGTCGATCCCCAAGAATCCGCTGCGCTTGCGCCATCAGACGTTGCACGCGACCTGGCTCAACTCGCGCGCCATCGCGTTGCTCGGCCTCGAGGCTCCCGGCTTCACCCCGCCGCTGGGCGCCAGCATGATTCGCGACGCCGCCGGCAAGCTCACCGGCCTCGTAGTCGGGATGGAAACGTGGCTGTCGAATCATCTCCCGCTCGTGACCGCCGCGGAATCGGAATCACGCGCGCGCATCATGAGCCGCGAACTTGCCGCCGCGGGAGTGACCACGTTCACCGACGCAACCACGCGCAACGGCCCGGTCGAAGTCGAACTGTTCGCCAAGCTGGCGGATTCGGGCGCGATATGCCAACGCGTCGGCGTGATGATCGGCGCGCAGCATCTCGACGCCGTCGATCGATGCGAACAACTTGCCCGCGCCGCCGGAATCGGGTTGTCCGCCGTCAAGTTCATGCCCGGCTATCAGTACGACCATGCCGGGCTCGCGCGCCCCGTGCTCCGCGCGCTCGACCGCGGACTCGATTGCGCCTTTCATGCGACCGAAATCGAAGAATTGGAAGAGGCGCTCGCCGCGATCGAAGCCGCCAGGGCGGGTTTCGCCGGCGAACGCGCCATCCCGCGGTTTCGCATCGAACACGGCGGACTGATTACGCCCAACTACATAGACCGGCTCATGGCGCTCGGCGTGTGGGTCGTCACCAACCCCGGCTTCATCCACTTCCGCGGCCCCAAGTACGCCGCGGAGCCCGGCCTCGTCGCGCATCTCTACCGCGCGCGAAGTCTCAAGGCCGCTGGGGTTCATCTGGCCGGCGCCACCGACGCCCCGGTCACACCCGCCAAGCCGCTCGCGGCGATTGCGGCCGCGGTTTCCCGCACCACCATCGACGGCGTCGAGCTTGCACCTGCCGAAGCGCTCCCCGTCCACGAGGCCTTCGCGCTTTTCACGATCGACGCTGCGCGCCTGGCCCGGCTCGAGGCCGGCGCCATCGAGCCCGACCGTCTTGCCGATCTCATCGTGTTGCCGCGCGACCCGTTCTCGCTCAAGCCCGCCGATCTGATGAACCTCGCCGTCGATATAACAATCGTCGGCGGCCGCGTGGTTTACGAGCGCGGCCGTCCCGCCATCGCCAGCAGCGACAGCGCCGACCTGCGTTCCGGATGATGTCATCGAGCGGCTCGAGCGCGGTTCTCTACAGCAAGCGCGGTCCCGTCGCGTGGGTCACGCTCAATCGTCCCGGATCAATTCAACGCTTACAACATGGCGATGCGCGACGATCTGTTTCAGGTCCTCACCGCCATCCACGACGATCGCGACGTTCGCGCGATGGTCTTGCGGGGCGCCGGTCAGGCCTTCTCGACCGGCGGCGATCTTGCCGAGTTCGGGATGGCGCCGTCGCCGATCGTCGCGCGATGGGTCCGTTTTCGCCGCGACGTGTGGGGGATGCTGCGCGCGCTGCCCGTCCCGACCATCGCGGCGATCCACGGCTACACGGTCGGCGGCGGACTCGAGATGGCGCTGCTGTGCGACCTCGCGATCGCCGCCGACGACACCCGCCTTTGCCTGCCCGAGACCGGCGCCGGCATGATTCCCGGCGTCGCTGGCACCCAAACCGCCGCGCGCCGGCTCGGCCTGGGTCGCGCGCTCGACCTTTGCCTCACCGGCCGTTGGATTGACGCCCAAGACGCGTTACTTGTAGGTTTGGTCGCCGAAGTAGTTCCCTTGGCGGATTTGGATCGCCGCGCTCTCCGACTCGCCCGCGCCTTTGGACGCGTCGCCCGCGAGCGGTCCGCGATGCTAAAGCTGGCGGTCTGGGGAGGCCTCGATTTGCCGCTTCGACAGGGACTCGAACTCGAACGCCGGCTTTGGAAACGGCTCGCGCTGATCGAAATCGACCGCAGACCCGCGCCTGTCCGCGGCGGAAAAAATGCCAATATTTGATTTGCATCATACCCTGGAGGAATCGCGCGCTGTGAACACGGTTAACTTCGTCACGATCCCATCGTCGATCGTGCCCGACCAGGAAATCCTGGTCTTCGGCGAGCGACGCCTTACCTACGCGGATCTGAACGACCAGGTCGCGCGCCTGTGCGCGGTCTTCAAACAATTCGGTTTGGCGCATGGCGACGTCGTTGCCCTGCTCGACACCAATTCCGATCTCTACATCGAATGCTACTACGCTGCCGCCAAGGCCGGGCTCACATTCCTGCCGCTCAACTATCGCGCCAAGGATGCCGAGCTCGAATACATGATCAACACCGCACAGGCCAAGGCGTTGCTCGTCGGCGATCGCTACCTCGAACTGATAAGCAAAATTCGGTCCCGGCTCAGCGCAAGCAGGATTGTCGCGATCGGCGACGGCTGCCCGCGGATTGCCGCGGCTCGCCGATCTGATCGCCAGGACCGCGCCCGATGAATCCGAAGCTGAAGTCGAAGACGAGGATATTTCGATCCTGATGTACACCAGCGGCACCACCTCGCTGCCCAAGGGTGTGCAGTTGCGCTTTCGCGATTTCACCGCCTACGTGACCGCCAACGTCGAGATGGCCGACGGCACCGATCGCGGCGTCGCGCTGGTGTGCGTGCCCTTTTATCACATCGCCGGAACCACCGCGTACATGACCAACATCTGGACCGGCCGCAAGATGATCGTGATGCCGCAGTTCGACGCCCGCGCGTGGCTCGATCTCGTCCAGCGCGAGCGCGTCACGCATGCCTTCGTCGTGCCCACGATGATGAAGCAGATCATCGACGAGCCGTCATTTGCGGACTCCGATCTCTCCAGCCTGACCAACCTCGCCTACGGCGGTGCGGCGATGCCGGTGCAGGTAATTCGCCGCGCGATTGAAGTCGTTTCCCAAACAAGTCGGCTTCGTGAACGCGTACGGACAGACTGAAACGACTTCATCGCTGACCGTGCTCGGCCCCGACGATCATAGAATCGAGGGCACGCCCGAGCAGATCGAGCTCAAACTCAAGCGCCTCAACTCGATAGGCTTGCCTCTCCCCGACGTCGAGATTCGCGTCCGCGACGAGGACGGCAACTTCCTCCCCGCCGGCGAGGTCGGCGAAATAATCATCCGCACCCCGCGAATCATGAAGGGCTACGCCGGCCGCGACGACAACGCGCGATTGCCCGACGGATGGCGCGCCACGGGCGATCTCGGATGGCTCGACAGCGACGGCTATGTCTTCTTCGCCGGCCGCAAGGACGACATGATCATCCGCGGCGGCGAAAATATCGCTCCCGCGGAAATCGAAACCGTCCTCATGAGCCATCCGGCCGTCGATGAATGCGCCGTTATCGGCGTGCCCTCCGTCGAGTGGGGGCAGACCGTCAAGGCCTTCGTCGTCGTGCGCAAGGGAAAGACCGTGACCGAGCAAGAGCTCGCCGAGTTCTGCCGCTCGCGGCTTGCGAGCTTCAAGCGTCCCGAGCGTATCGAGTTCATCGACGCGCTGCCCAAAAATCCGCTCGGCAAAGTCCTGCGCAAAGATCTGCGCGCGCCCGCCGGAGGCGTCTGACGCCGCGCCCCGCCAAAAGAACTCGAACCCGCGCCGCGCGCCGCCCGGCCGCCGGCGTAATCGAGGTTGCGCTTCGCGAGCGGATGCGTCAGCGCGACGCTTCGCTACGCCGGTCCGCGCGCCCGGCTCACGCCCGCGATGGCGGTGCGGATGCTCGAACTGATCGAGCACGTCGAGGACGACGACGCCGCCCGCATGCTCGCTGTCACCGGCGCCGGCTCCGTGTTCTGCACCGGTTTCGACGACGGCGTGGATCCGCGCCTGGTCGAATCGCTCGCGGTGCTCTCCAAGCCCACCGTTGCGATCATCAACGGCGACGCATTCGATGAAGGATTGGAACTTGCCATGGCCGCCGACATTCGGGCTCGCCATTTCGTCGGCTCGATTCGCGATCACGCAGATGAAACGCGGCGCGATGCCCCACTTCGGCGCGACCCAGCGGCTCCCGCGGCTGGTCGGCGCCGGCAACGCTCTGCGCATGATGCTTACCGGGACGGCTGTGGGAGCCGGCGAGGCGATGCGCATCGGGCTGGTCACTTATCTCGCCGACAGCCGCATCGAGCTCGCCGCCTTAAGCGGCCGCGTCGCCGAGGCGATCCTGAGCCGCGCTCCGCTCGCCGCGCGGCTGGTCAAGGACGCCGTGCTCAAGGGTTACGACATGACATTGGAGCAGGGCATAAGGCTTGAGGAAGATCTATACGCCCTGCTACAAACGACTGCCGACCGCGCCGAAGGCGTGCGCGCCTTTCTGGAGAAGCGCAAACCGCTGTTTAGAGGCGCGTGAATGTTCGGCGCAAAGTTTTAAGAAAAAATCGTCCGAAAGGATCAGGATCCACGAATGGCAAATCAGCTCGGCAAAGTTTACATCTGCGGCAATTGCAAATCGCAGGTTATCGTCACCAAGGGCGGCTCCGGACAACTCAAGTGCTGCGGCGTTCCGATGGAACAAAAAAAGTAGCGGTCTCGCTCCGTCCTTCGAGCGTTATCGCGACAACCTAGGAGGGCCCACGATGATTTGGTGCGATCATAGTCGGAATAATCGCGGGATGGCTGGCGGGCAAGCTGATCCGCGGCGAAGGCTTCGGATTGATCGGCGACCTCGTGCTCGGCCTGCTCGGTGGCCTCGTCGGCGGATGGATCTTCGGCGCACTCGGCATTGCGGGACCCGGCGGCATGATCGGTGCGATCGTCGTCGCGACCATCGGCGCCGTCATCCTGGTCTGGATCTCGCACGTGATTCGCGAAGTCTGACTAAAAGAACCCCGCGCGCGCCGGCTCTCACCCGATCGCGCGGATGCGCAAGCCCTCGGCCTGCGTCCGAATCGGCTCCGGCAGCTTCACTTCGTGCGCGTCGATCCAGTTGGTCTCGAGCCGGTAGAACTCCCGCGCCGGTTCGTAGAACAGGTGGATAACCACGTCGTCATAGTCGAGCACCACCCAGTGCGCATGATGCATCCCTTCGACCGCCAGCGCCTGCTGTCCCGCCTTGCCCATCGCGCTCCTCGATCCCGCGCGCGATCGCCTGCACCTGCACGTCGGAGCGCCCGGTCGCCACCAGAAAATAATCCGCGACTGACTTCAGATGCTCGACTTCGAGCACCACCAGGTCGTAGGCCTTTTTTTCCAGCGCCGCTTCGGCGGCGGCGTATGCCTTCTTCAGCGCGGTCAAGAAATGTGTCCGCGACGCGGCAACTTGCTCGCCGCTGGTGGCTGGTTCGATCGGAATGAACGCGAAAGTTTAAGCAGAGAGATCCTCAATAGAGCGCGTGGTACTGGATGTAATCGACGACGTCGATCGGCACCAGGTACCTGATCGATTCACCGTGTTGCAGTTTGCCGCGAATTTCAGTCGCTGAAATGGGTAAGAACGTGGTTTCGACGAAAGATAGCGTTTGTCCGCTCGAATGCACGTAGTGATCGTCTGCCTGAGTGTAGCCAAATCGCTTGAGCGCGGCAACTGAGATTCGCGGCGGACCCGCCTCGCCTTCGGTTAACCTTGTATGAACCGCGAAGTTGCACAGGCGCGCCAGTTCGTCCGGCTCCTTCCATGATTCCAGCTCGGCAAACTGATCCGCGCCCATCAGCAGGTACAGCGTCGCCGGCTGGCGCAGCGTCGCCAGGAAGTAGCGCACCGTGTCGATCGTGTACGAGTGCCCGGCCCGCCGAATCTCCACGTCCGACGCCATGAAATGGCGGTTGCCCTTGGTCGCCAGCCGAACCATCGCGAGCCGATGCTCGGCGGGCGCCAATTCGCTCTTCGCCTTATGCGGCGGCGACGCGGCCGGAATGAAATATACCAAGTCGAGCTGGATCGCCTCGCGAACTTCCTCGGCCGCGCGCAGATGCCCGAGATGAATCGGATTGAAACTGCCGCCGAACAATCCTACCCGCATGCTGTTTTCAGCTTCGCGGCTCAGGCGCGAACTTGTCCGGTCCCGCCAACGACGTACTTGTAGGTGGTCAACTCGTTGAGTCCCATCGGCCCGCGCGCGTGCAGCCGATTGGTCGAGATTCCGGTCTCTGCGCCGAATCCGAATTCGAAACCGTCGGTGAAACGCGTTGACGCATTGACGTAAACCGTAGCCGAATCGACCTCGCGTTCAAAGCGCGCCGCCGCTTGCGCGTCGCCGGTGACGATCGCGTCCGCAAGATGAGACCCGTGACGCGCGATGAACGCGATCGCCTCGTCAAGCGAATCCACCACTTTCACCGCCAGTATCAGCTCCAGATATTCCGTGTCCCAATCTTCGTCCGTCGCCGCGCGCGCCGCGGGGACGATTTTTCGCGTCGCGCTCATCCCCGCGAATTTCGACGCCGGCCGCCGTCATCCGCGCGGCGAGCGCGGGCAGAAATTTTTCCGCGACCGCGCGATGCACCAGCAGCGTCTCCATCGAATTGCAGACCGACGGCCGCGAGCATTTCGCGTTCAAGCAGATTTCCTCGGCCATCTTCAGATCGGCCGCGGAATCGACGTAGGTGTGGCAGATGCCGTCAAAATGCGGCAGCAGCGCAACCGCCGAGCCGTCCAGCGCCTCCTTCAACGACTTGCCGCCGCGCGGGATTATCAGGTCGATCAGCTCGCGGCTGCGCTTCATGATCTGGATTACTTCGCGATCCGGATCGCGGATAAAGGTCGCCGCGTCGGGATTGAGTCCAGCGTCCCGCAACGCTTGCGAGATCAATCCCGAAAGAAATCCGTTGCTGCCGAGCGCCTCGCTGCCGCCCCGCAACACCACCGCGTTGCCGGCTTTCAGCGTCAGCGCGGCCGCATCCACCGTGACGTTGGGGCGAGATTCGTAAATGATCGCGATCACGCCGATCGGCACGCGCCGCTTTTCGATCTTCAGCCCGTTGGGCCGCGTCCACTTCTCGATCGCAGTCACCGACCGGATCGTCGAGCGCCTCGACTTGAAGCACGCCCGCGGCCATCGCTTCGATTCGCTTGTCGTCGAGCGTCAGCCGCTCGACGAACGCTCCGCCGCGTCCGCTCTTGCGCGCGCGCTCGAGGTCGATTGCGTTGGCGCGGATAATTTCCGCGCGTGAATCGCGAATCGAGCTCGCCAGCCGGCGGAGGAAATCGTTTTTCTCCGCCGTGGTGGCCAGCGCCATCCCTGGCGCCGCCGCGCGCGCCCGTTTAAGCGCGGCGATTGTATCCGCTTCAACACTCATCCATTTGCGAGAATATATCCCGCACCCGCTCAAATAAACTCTGTGGTCCCGTGTCATTCTGAGCGAAAGCTGCTGGAGCGAAGAATCCCGGACCCGGGTTCCTTCGCTGCGCTCAGGATGACACAAAAAAAGTTCTAACGGGGACGAAGTCCCGCATTCTCTTAGTATCGGGTGCAGGGGTCACCCCTGCCTACGCGATTTCCTTGATCAGCACGAAGTTGTCGCGATGGATAATCTCGTCGGCCACTTTGTAGCCGAGCAGAGCCGAAATTTCAGTCGAACGCCGCCCGGCCACTTTCAGCACGTCGGACGCCGGATAGTTCACCAGTCCGCGCCCGAACTCGACTCCATCGGGATCGAGCAGGCTCACGCAATCGCCGCCGCCGAAGTCTCCGCGCACCTCCCGCACGCCCGAGGGCAGCAGCGAACGTCCCCGGTTGCGCAGCGCGTCGGCCGCGCCCTTATCGACCGCGATTGAGCCCGCCGGCCGCAGCGCGAACGCTATCCAATGCTTTCGGCTCTTGAGCCGCACGCCGGCCGGCACGATCAGCGTGCCCGCCTCGCGCGCCGGATCCAGCGCGCTTGTGACGATGCCGGCTTCGCGCCCGCGCGCGATTATCACGGCGATTCCGGCCCGCGCCGCCTGCCGCGCCGCCTTCAACTTGGTCGCCATCCCGCCGCTCCCCAGCGGTCCCGCGTGCTCGGCCACCAGCCCGCGCATCTCGGCCTCCGGATCGCTGATCACGGGAATCAACCGCGCGTCGGTGCGCTCGCGCGGGTCGGCGGTCAGCACGCCGTCGACGTCGCTCAAAATAATCAGGAGCTGCGCCTGCACCAGGCTCGCGACCAGCGACGACAGCACGTCGTTGTCGCCGAGCCGAATTTCCTCGACTGCGACGGTGTCGTTCTCGTTGACGATCGGAATCACGCCCGCGCCGAGCAATTCAGCAATGGTTTGATTCGCATTCTGACGGCGCCGGCGTTCCGCCAGGTCCTGATGGGTGAGCAAAATCTGCGCGACGGTCCGATCGTGGACGGCGAATGCGCGCGCCCACGCCGACATCAGCTCGATTTGCCCGGTGGCGGCTGCGGCTTGCCGCGCCGCGATCGTCGCGCCGTGAAGTTTCGAGAGGCGCGCGCGTCCGGCCGCCACCGCGCCCGACGTGACGATCACGATTTCATGGCCGGCCCGCACCGCCGGCTCGATCTGCGCCGCGAGCTGCTCGATCACATCGACGCGCAGTCCTTCGACGTCGGACAACACGGCGCTGCCGACCTTGATCACGACCCGCCGCGCGCGCGCGACCGTCGATTCCTTGTAGTTCAGCTGGGACATGCCGCCGGTTGATCCATCCGATGAAGCATCCGCGCGATCGCCGCGACCAGCGGCGCCAGATTTTCGCGCTTGTCCGCCGAAATCGGGAATACTTCGAGACCGGTGAGCTGGCGCAGCTTGCGCGCGGCCTTGTTCACGTCGTCCGTCGCCGATCAGATCGATCTTGTTGAGCGCGACGACCGCCGGGCGATCCGCCAGCGCGGGATCGAACGCCGCGATCTCGGCGCGCACGGTCGCCAGCGCGGCGTCGGGATTGTCCGCGCCGTCGAGCACGTAAACGACCAGCCGCGTGCGCGCCAGATGGCGCAAGAAACGGATTCCGAGTCCGAGCCCGCGATGCGCTCCCTCGATCAGCCCGGGGATATCGGCCAGCGTGAAACTTTCCTCGCCGGAGATTGACACGCGGCCGATGTTGGGCGCCAGCGTCGTGAACGGGTAGGACGCGATCTTCGGGCGCGCCGCGCTGAGCGCGGTCAGCAACGTGGACTTGCCCGCGTTCGGAAGTCCGACCAGCCCGGCGTCGGCGACCAGCCGCAGCTCGATGCGGACCCATCGCTGCTCGCCCGCGGTTCCCGGCGTCGCAATTCGCGGCGAGCGCCGCGTCGAGGAAGCGAAGTGCATGTTGCCGCGGCCGCCCTCGCCGCCCTGCGCGATGGTCGCCGTGTCGCCCGGCATCACCAGGTCCGCGAGCGTCGTCCCGCTTTCCTCGTCGAAGACGATCGTCCCGGGCGGCACTCGCACGATGACATCGGCGGCGCCGTGGCCGTATTGTTCCTTGCCGCGGCCGGGTTCGCCGTCCTTCGCGATCAGACGCGGCTGATATTTGAAATCGAGCAGGGTCGAGAGGCCTTCATCGACCTGGAAGATTACGCTGCCGCCGCGTCCGCCGTTGCCGCCCGCGGGTCCGCCGAACGGCCGGAACTTTTCGCGCAGAAACGCGATTGCGCCGTCGCCGCCCTTGCCGGCGTGCACGAATACCCTGGCTTCGTCGATGAATCGCATGGCCCCGTAACCACTATAGTCCCTGCAAGCGGCCCCGATCCTCTACAGGCAAATCTCCGCCAGCGCGCGGACCGCGTTGATATCGGCGGTGCCGATCAGCATCGTCTTGACCGGCGACGCCTTCCACGCCTTGAGCCGGTCCGCGATTCGCTCGCGACTGCCCGACCAGCGCGACCTCATCGACCAGCTTGTCCGGCACCATCGCCATCGCCTCGGCCTTCTTGCCGGCCAGGTACAGGTCCTGGATTTTCACCGCGACATCTTCGTAGCCGAGCCGCTTGGCGTAGTCGTTGTAGAAATTTTTCGCGCGCGCGCCCATCCCGCCGATGTACAGCGCCAGCATCACCTTCACCGGCATCCGGCATTGCTCGAGGTCCGAGCCCATGACGCAGGTGACGAACGGCGCGACGTCGAAATTGTCGAGGCTCTTTTTGCCGCCGGTCTTCGCGAAGCCTTGCTTGAGCGGCGCGTCGATAGATGTCCCATCGTTCCGGATTCATCCAGACCGGAATCACGCCGTCGGCAATTTCCGCCGCGAGCGCGATTCCCTTGGGGCTGATCGACGCGGTGTAGATCGGCATGTCCTTGCGCCCGTGCAGGATGCTCTTGAGCGGCTTGCCGAGCCCCGACGCGCCCGGACCGGTGTACGGGATGTCGATATTCCTTGCCGTGATGCTCGACGGGCACTTCGCGCGCGAGAATCGTGCGCACGATCTCGATGTACTCGCGCGTGCGCTGCAGCGGTTTGCCGTACGGCACGCCGTGCCAGCCCTCGACGACCTGCGGACCCGACGGCCCGATGCCGAGGATGAAGCGGCCGCCCGACAGCGCGTCGAGCGTCATCGCGGTCATCGCGGTTGCGGCGGGAGTTCGCGCCGGCATCTGCATGATTCCGGTGCCGAGCCGGATTTTTTTGGTCAGCGCGCCGATCCAGGCCAGCGGCGTAACCGCGTCGGAGCCGTAAGCCTCGGCGGTCCACACGGAGTCGAAACCGACGCGTTCCGCTTCGAGGATGGTGTCCATCGGCAAGCCCATCTGCGCGCCCGAATAGCCGGAAATTAAACCGAGTCGCATCGAAGTTCCTCCCGTCGCGAGTTGCGGAAATGAAAAGCAAAATCAAGGATCAAAAACACTAAAAGAAGAAGCCCCACGGCGCACCGCGGGGCTTCGATCTCAAATCTTGCGGGCTGACCGTCCCTAAGCAGACGCCCCTGCGGTATCGGCGCCGGCGGGCAGCGGCTCGACGCTCACTTGCCGCTTCTCGCCCTTCGGCTCGTACTTAACCACACCGTCGATGAGCGCGTAAATCGTATAGTCGCGGCCCAGACCGACGTTGCGCCCCGGATGCACGCGAGTGCCGAGCTGGCGGATGATGATGTTGCCGGCCTTGACGGTCTGGCCCGCGTAAATCTTGATACCACGGCGCTGTCCCGGACTGTCGCGGCCATTGCGCGTCGAACCCTGGCCTTTTTTGTGCGCCACGCAGTGTCTCCCTAAACTTATTGAGCGGCCTTCCGGGCCGCGGTTCAATCAAGCTTGACGCCGCCGCCTATGCGCCGGCGGAAATTTCCTCGATCTTGAGCACGGTCAGTTCCTGCCGATGGCCGCGCTTGCGGCGGTAATTCTTGCGGCGCTTTTTCTTGAACACGATCACTTTCGTGCCGCGCGGCTGCTGGACGATCTTTGCCGTCACCGACGCGCCCGCGACCACCGGAGTGCCGACCTTGGGCGCATCGCCGCCGACCGCCAGCACATTGTCAAGTGATATAGCCGCGCCAACCTCGCCGGCCAGCCGCTCGACCGTTATCTGGTCGCCGACGCCGACGCGGTACTGTTTTCCGCCTGTCTTTACGATTGCAAACATCGATATGCCGAACGAACACAATTATCGGACGCAGTCAGGCGTGTCAACGCATCGGCCGTTACGCGCGGCCCGACAAGTGGCTGCGCGTCGAATTGATCAGTCGATGCCGAGGCGCTCGCGGCCCTCGGGAGAAATCATCTGCGGTGTCCACGGCGGATCCCACACCAGATCGACGTCCGCCTCCGACACGCCCGGGATGCTCATGATTTTGTAGCGCGCGTCGGTCGCGATCGAGGCGCCCATGCCGCATCCCTGCGCCGTCAAAGTCATCTTGACTTCGACTTTCTTGGCGCCGTCGCCGGCGTCCTTAACTTCCATTCCATAGACGAGGCCGAGGTCCACGATGTTGACGGGGATTTCGGGATCGAAGCAGGTCTTGAGTTGCTCCCAGACCATCGCTTCGAGATCGCCGCCGGCCGCCGCCGGCACAGCGCCCGCATCTTCGGGCTTTTTGCCGAGCGCATCGGCGTCCTTGCCCGCGACGCGGAACAGGCCGCCGTACGCGGGAATCTGTAGGGTGAAGGTTCCGCCGAGCGATTGCGTGATAAAGGCCTCGGTCCCCTTTGCCAGCATCATTTTGTTTCCGGCCGGAATCCGGACGCCTTCGCACTCGCGGGTCAATTCAACGCGTTCCATCTGCACATACCTTCCTTGTCAGAGATCGCATTGTAACGCGGCGAATGAGTGCGGGCCATAGGCATGGCGTTGCCGTTGCGATGCGCCCCTGATAAAGCGAAGCAAGGACGAAGGGGCAGGAATGTAGTGGAAGCGGGAATCCCGGGCGCGAATCAGCGTCATTTCGGCGTCTCGGCCAAGCAGAAGCTCTATCAGTTCCTGTGCTCGCGGCCGGCGGGCGCCGACGCCGGCGAGCTGGTCGGGCTGCTGCTTAGCGGAGTCGGCTCCGACCCTGAACTCGGCGCGCGAATTGTCCGCCAGCTACTCGACGGCGATCCAAATTTCATCTTCGACGCCGACACTGCCCTGTGGCGGCTTGCGCAGAGCGATCGCATCCGCGTTGGGCTCGACCAGGCCGAGTTCACAGTGGTCGATCTGGAAACCACCGGAGGACGCGCCGGTCCGGGCACAATCATCGAGATCGGCGCGTACCGGATGGTCGGGCGGCGGCTCGCCGAATCTTTTTCGACCCTGGTCCGTCCCCACGGCGGCATCGTCCCGCGCTTTATCACGGGGCTGACGTCGATCACGACGGAGATGGTCCGCGAGGCGCCGCCCATCGAGGATGTGCTGCCCGCGTTTCGCGAGTTCATGGGGGAGCGGGTGATGGTCGCGCACAACGCGGCCTTCGACTTCGGGTTTCTCGACTTCGAATACCGCCGCATCTTTGGAATCGGGCTGGGCAACCCGGTGCTATGCACGCTGCGGATGTCGCGCCGGTTCATGCCGTCGCTCAAGCGCCGCCGGCTCGATCTGCTCGCGGAGCATTTCGGGCTTTCGCTCGAAGGACGGCATCGCGGACTTGGCGACGCGCGGATGGCCGCGGAGCTGCTCTCGATTTTTCTCGAGATGGCGGCGCGGATGGGCATCACGCGGCTGGATCGCCTGCTCGACGACCATCATCGCGGACTTGCGGGGATGAGAATCGAACGTCACGTGCCGCCGGAGGAGATCGCGGCGATCCCGCATGCGCCCGGGGTTTACCTGATGCGCAATGAGCGCGGCGATTTGCTCTATATCGGCAAGGCGCGGCGGCTCCGGGAGCGGGTTAGCTCATACTTCACGGCGTCGGTGAAGGCAAAAACGGCGGAGCTCGTCTCGCACGTTTATAAAATCGAGACGCGGCCGGCGCGCTCGCCGCTCGAGGCAGCGCTCGACGAAGCGCGGCTCATCCGCGAGCTGAAACCACCGTACAACCGGATGCTGAAATCGGCGGCGCCCGCGTATTTCATCAAGCTCGACATAATGGACGAGTTCCCGCGCGTGACGATCTCGACCAGGATGAGTGCGCGGCGCGGCGTGATGCATCTGGGGCCGTTCATCGGCCGCCGCAGCATCGAGCATTCAGTTCGCGCGCTGGCGAGAATCCTCGGCCTTCGCACCTGCGGCGGGAAGCTCGAGCCGAGCGAGGATTTTTCGCCGTGCATCTATGGCCAGATGGGCCATTGCACCGCGCCGTGCAATCTAAGCATCGACGGAGACAAGTACGCGGAGCGGGTTCGGCGCGCGGTTGGATTTCTGCGCGGGCGAAGCGGCCCGATCCTGGGTGAATTGGCCAGGGCGCGCGACCAGGCCGCGGCGGCGATGCGCTTTGAGGAGGCGGCGCGCTTTCGCCACCATCTCGAAGCGCTGACCACGCTGGCGCATCGCGCGACGCGGCTCAGCCAGGTGGTGACGGAAAACAACCTCGTGATCGTGACCGGCGAGGCGGCTGATCGCGCAGCGCACGTCGTACTGTCGGGACGGCTGGCGATGACGCGACATCTGGAGACCGGAGACGCCGCGGGCGAGGTGGCGGCGTTCGTCGCGGGCAACTACCAGCGATACAAGTCGAAATACGTCGAGCGCGGAGAGTTGGAGGCGATGACGATCGTCGCTCGATGGCTCCGGGAGCGCGCGCCCGACGAGGGTCGCCTCGTCTATCTGGCCGGTCCGCATCTGGATCCCGCCGCGCTGGCGAGCTGATCGCTTTTCGTTTTTCGTTGGTTGTTGCGTTCGCCCGGTTCACCCCTTCAGATTCGCGGCGAACAGCTTGAGCGTGCGCTCCCACGCGTCCTTTGCTTCGGCGGGGCGATGGACGTCGGCGCGAGTGTCGTTGAAAAATCCGTGCGAGCATCCCGCGTAAACCTTGACCTCGCCTGGCTTGTCGAACTTCTTCAGCGCCGCCGCCAGCCGATCGACGTCGCCGCGCTGGATCCATCCGTCGTTCTCGCCGTATGTGTAAAAGATCGGGCAGCCGAGATGCTTGAGTTTTTCGTCCGGCGGAATTTCGCCATAGAACGGCGCCGCGGCCGCGATTTCCCGGCTCTCGCATGGCAACAGCAGCGCGTAGCTGCCGCCCATGCAAAATCCCGTGATGCCGATGCGGGTTGAATGCGTCCGTTGCTGCGCGCGCAGCCATTCCACCGTGGTCTGAAGATCCGCGATGCCGTCTGCCTTCTTCAACCCGCCCATCAGTTGCGCCGCCCCATTGGGCTCGGTGGCAACGCGATGGCCCTGTCGCGAGTACAAGTCCGGCGCGATCGCGAAATAACCCTCGCGCGCCAGCCGCCGGGTGATGTCGCGGATGTGCTCGTTCAGCCCCCACCATTCCTGCACTACGATCGCCGCCGGCGCTGGCTCGGCTCCCGCCGGCTCGGCGACATACGCCTTGAGCGCGCACGCACGGCCCGCATAGCTCACTTCACGCGTCATGATATCTTTGTTCGCCATTGTCGCTCACCTCGAAGGTGTAAATTGTCACCCGCGCTGCGACGGCATCTACTCCGCGGCCGTCACCGGTATGAAGCCGACCGTGCCATTCCTGAGTTTGATCTGAAGGTAGTTGCCGCTGATTCCCGTGACGTGAACGTACTTCTTGCGGCGCACGTGGCCGATTGTGGAACTGGTCTCGTCGGGATTTTGATATACCGGCGAATTTTTCGTCAACAGGAAAAGCTTGTTGAGCGGCTTGATCTTCGGCGCGCCGCCCGACGCGGTCGTCGCCATGGCGCCCGTTGGCGCCGCACCGGCAGCCGGCGTCGCCGCGGGCGCGGGCAGCAGCTTGGCGTCGAGTGCTCGCACCTGGTCGAACTCCGCGTTGGCTTCGGTCGCGCGAGCCGGCTCGCGTCGCCAGCAGATTCGCCAGCGCCAGGTGGGCCTTTGCGTCCTTGGGGCTGAGTCCGATTGCGGTGCGGATTTGATCTTCCGCCTCGGCGGTCTTGCCTTCCTTTCTCGAGCACCTCGCCCAGATCGAGATGGTAGTTGGGCCGGTCCGGCTCCAGCGCGACCGCGGCGCGGTACTGATTTTCGGCCAGTCCGCGCTGGTTCTGATCGCTATAGAGGCTGCCGAGCGCGACATGGGTCGCCGCGTTTTTAGGATCGATCTCGAGCACCTTCATGAATTCAACTTGCGCGTCGGCCGGTTTGTGCTCGAATACGTACAGATTTCCGAGCGCGATATGGGTGCGCGGATCGTTTGGCGCGACCTTCACCGCCTCCTGGTAAGCCTTTTCCGCGTCGGCCAGCTTGGTCGCCTGCATATCCGTGTCGCCTTCGGCAAGAAAATCCTCGGCGGTTTTGTGATGGCATCCCGCCCCTATCAGGATCATTGCGCCGGCCACGATCATCGCCCCGGTCCAGGTGACTAAGCTTCGTTTCCTGTTCATCTTCATCGCTGAGGTTCCTCCAGAGACAAGCGCGCCTTCCGATTAGGCAATGATCGGGTCGGTCACGGGAAAATCCGCACATCAATGTTGAAACGAGCACGGAAACACTGTCAAGCACTCCAGCGCCGGTCGCAGTTCCCGTTGGATGCGTGAGCCGGTTAGGTTATAAAGATACGCCGTGCGCTTTATTCTGATCGCAGCCAAGCAACTCGAATTCGCCAAGACCCGGCTCGCGCCGGTGCTGCCACCCGGCGAGCGCCGTGCGTTGGCCGAAGCGATGTTTCGCGACGTGCTGGCGGCCTCGCTTGGCGCCGCCGCCGCCGACCGTGTCGCCGTGGTGACGTCGGACCCGGGGCTGCTCGCGCTGGCGCGCTCTGCCGGTGCGCTCACCATCGACGAGGAATTTCCGCGCGGCCTCAACGCCGCCGTCGGACTTGCCACCTCCGCGCTGATTGCCGATGGTGCGCGAACTGTTTGCACGGTGCTGTCCGACATCCCATTGATCGCGGCCGAGGATATAGACGCAGTGTTTGCCGCGATGCCCCCGGAACGCGGCGTGGTGCTGGTTCCCTCGCGGGACTTCTCCGGCACCAACATCATTTGCCGCTCACCCGCCGGCGCCGTGCCCACTCGATTCGGTCGAATGAGCCTGGTGCGGCATCTGGACGATTGCCGCAGCTCCGGCGTTCCGGCTAGAGTGCTGCGACTTGCGCGGCCCGCGCTGGACCTCGACGTGATCGCGGACCTCGCCGAGTTCGAGCGCGCCGGGTCCGGCACGCATACTCAAAACCAGTTGGCCCGGCTCGGGATTGCTCGTCACTAAAAATTGAAAAACGGACTGATGGCGATCGTGGAAATGACTGCGGCGGCTTGGCGCGCTGGTGATCGACGGCGTTATCCGCCTCGGCGCGTTCGTGCTGTTTTTGCTGACCGCGGTGCTTTATGTTTTCGTTCCGCCGTTCAAGCCGCGGCTGTGGATTCGGCAGATACGCATCATCGGCGCCGACTCGTTGTTTCTCATCATTCTAATCGGCGGCTTCACCGGGATGGTGCTGGGCCTGCAGGGCTACAACACGCTGCGCCGCTTTGGCTCCGACGGCGCGCTGGGCACGGTCGTCGCCCTGGTTCTGGTGCGCGAGCTTGGACCCGTTCTGGCCGCGCTGATGATCGCGGCGCGCGCCGGTTCCGCGATGGCGGCGGAGCTCGGCTCGATGCAATCCACCGAACAGATCGACGCGCTCACCGTGATGGCGATCAACCCGGTCCAGTACCTGGTCTCGCCGCGCGTGCTCGCGGGCGTGATCGGTTTCCCCTTGCTGACCTCGGTCTTCGACGTGGTGGGAATCTTCGGCGGCTACATGGTCGGCGTCGGTCTGATGGGCGCGCCGTCGGGTGCGTACTTCAACGGTATCGCCGCCAACATGGACGGCCACGACATCATGACCGGCATCTACAAGGCCCTGGTCTTCGGCGTGGTCGTAACGTGGGTCTGCTGCTACAAGGGATATCACGCCGAACGGATGGCGACCGGGGTCAGCCGCGCCACCACCGAAGCCGTGGTGCTGTCCAGCGTCCTGATTCTTGCGTTCGACTATTTTCTTACGTCTATACTTTTGTGATAACGCCGTAGCGATCGACGATCCATGAGCGAAACTGAAATCAACCATGGCGACGGCAATGCGCAGAACGTTCGCGACCCGGCCAGCGCCGGCAACGCAATCGAAGTGCGCGACCTTCGCCGCCGCTTCGGCCGCCAGCAGGTCCTCGACGGCGTTACGCTCGACTTTCCCGCCGGCCAGATCACGACGATCGTCGGCCCCAGCGGATCCGGCAAGACCGTTCTGCTCAAGCATCTCAACCTGCTGCTGCGGCCCGACTCGGGCACGATCGTGATCGACAACGTCGAAGTGACAAAGCTCGGCGCGACCGGCCTGGACGCGGTGCGCGAAAAATTCGGGATGCTCTTTCAGGCCGGCGCACTGTTCGACTCGATGTCGATATTCGACAACGTCGCGTTCCCGCTGGTCGAGAAAACCAGGCTCACTCGCGCCGAGATCGCCGATCGCGTGCATGAAACGCTCAAAGCGGTCGGGCTGGAAGGGATGGAAGCCAAGTTTCCCTCCGCAGATGAGCGGCGGGATGCAGAAGCGCGCCGCGCTCGCGCGCGCACTGGTGCGGCGCCCGAAAATCCTCATGCTCGACGAGCCGACCACCGGCCTCGATCCGTCGCGGACCGGCGCGATTCACGAACTTATCCGGCGCACGCAGGAGAATTTTCAGCTGACCGCCGTGATGGTCAGTCATGACGTGCCGGCGGTCTTCCAGGTTTCCGACCGCGTCGCATTTCTCCATAATGGCCGCACTCATCTCAACGGCACGGTGGCCCAGGTGATGGCGGCGGACGACGACGTCTTCAAACGGTTTCTGGCGGGCAAAGCATCCGGCGAGGAGAATGAAACAGCCCTTGCGGGCTGAAACAAAGACCTATGTACGCAACTCGAACCACGCAGCTTATCGTCGGCATTTTCGCGATTCTCGGGATTATCGCGCTGGCGATTTTGTCGCTGTCGCTGGGCAAACTCACCCTGCTGCCCAAGGCCGGGTACACGCTCTACGCAAGTTTCGATAATATCTCGGGATTGAAGCCCGGAGATCAGATTCAGCTGGACGGAGTGCAGATCGGTAAAGTTGTGCAGATCGGGCTCAAGGACATGCGCGCTCGAGTTGCAATGCGAATAGACGACGGCGTGGAGATCGACGCGGACGCGATCGCGGCGGTCAAGACCAGCGGAATAATCGGCGACAAGTATATGTCTATCGCGCTCGGCCCGAGCGACCGTATCCTCAAAGATGGCGACACGATTCGGCAAACCCAGTCGGCGTTTGTGCTCGAGGATGCAATTGGCCAGTTGATCAACAACAGCGGCAGCAGCGGTGACTCTGCGAAGGATAAATCCTCAAACTCAGACAAGGACCAGAAGCCTGGGAAATCGGAGAAATAACCTGGTGAAACATATGATGACGCCAACTTCCATCCAGCGAATCCTGCCGCGGCGCGCGATCGCGATGCTCGCGCTGACGGCTGCGCTCGTCGTCAGCCTTGCACCGTCGCGCTTTCTGGCGCCCGCCTGGGCCGACGATCCGATGTCCGTGGTTAAGACCACCGTCAACCAGGCGCTGGAGGTGCTGCGCGACAATCAAACTCCGCTGGCCCAGCGCCAGGACAAGCTTCGCCAAATCGTGTCCGCAACCTTCGATTTCACCGAGATGGCGAAGTCAGCCCTCGGCTACCATTGGAAGCAGATCACCCCCGATCAGCAGCAGGAGTTCACCAAAGCGTTCGTCGCTTTCATCGAGGATTCTTACTTGAGCAAGGTTAACGACTACCGCGGTCAGCAAGTCGCCTTCCTCAGGGTCGACGACCGACGGACCCCAGTATGCGCAGGTCAACACCGATATTGTGGAGCCGGAGGGCAAGGACCCGATCCATTTGAACTACCGCCTCGTGCAGGAGGGCGCTACCTGGAAAATCTACGATGTGACCGTGGACGCGATCAGCATCATCGCGAATTACCGCAACCAGTTTAATCGCGTGATGAACAATCAGGGCTACGCCACCCTGATTAGCGACTTAAAGAGTAAACAGGCCGCCCTTGCGGCAAGTCTCGCCAACCACTAACAGGTATGGATTCCTTGAGTCTGGAAAGGTACCCTCTTAACGGAGATTTTAAGGCGACACCGCCATGGAGAGGCAAATGACATCTGGTTCGAAACAAATCGAAAGGACAGGCGCGCGCTGGATGATGCTCGCATCGTCCCTGCTCGCGGTCGTTTCGTTTGCGACCCCGGCTCTGAGCCAGGGCGCCGCTCCGATGTCGCAGAAACCGGCCGCCCAATCGGCGGCCCAATCCGTCGACTCAGCCACCGGGCGAGAACAATCAGGGTGGCTATGCCGATCCGATGTCTGGCTTCAATGAGCCGATGTTCACCTTCAACCTCAAGCTCGACGATTGGGTGCTGCGCCCGGTAGCCAGCGGATACGCCACCATAGCGCCGCAGCCGGTGCGTGAGAGCGTGGACAGATTCTTTGACAACGTCCGGGTCATCCCGCGTTTCGCCAACAACCTGTTTCAGCTCAAGCTGGCCGAGGCCGGCGGCGAAGTCGCCCGCTTTGGAATCAACACGACGATCGGATTGGTCGGCTTCTTCGATCCCGCCGACGAATTGTTTGGGCTCAAGAAGCATCCCAATGATTTCGGTCTCACCATTCGCTACTACGACATTCCGACCGGTCCGTACCTGATGCTGCCGTTTTTTGGACCTTCGACGATTGGCGACACGGTCGGCCTGGTCGCCGACGGTGCGATGGATCCGATCAGCTACTTCGTTCCGTTGTGGGTGTCGGTCACGGTGGCCACCGGGCAGGGCGCGGTTGAAGCGGTGAACTATCGCTCGCTGCATCTGAACCAGTTCGAGGAAGCCGATCGCTATGCGATCGATCTCTACGGCGCGGTTCAGGACGCGTACCTGCAGACGCGCGCGCACGACGTCAAGAAGCTCCACGAGGAACGGTGGTAAGCTGCTCCGGATTCGTTAGTTAAATCGAAAAGTAATTTGACGATTGGCGCGCCGCGGAACTGACGTTCCGCGGCGCGCTGCTCTTTTCAGGCTCGCGCGCCAGGTTTCTTTAGCTGACGTGCTCCCACGCGTGGTACGAGCTGCGCACCAACGGCCCTGACTCGACGTGATGGAACCCCATCGCGAGCGCGGCCGTCTTCAACTCCGCGAACTCCGCCGGCGGCACGTACCTGGCCACGGCAATGTGCTGCGCCGACGGCCGCAGATACTGCCCGAGCGTCAGGATGTCGCACCCTACCCTGCGCAAATCGCGGATCACATCGAGCAGCTCGCCGTTGGTCTCGCCAAGCCCGAGCATCACGCCCGCCTTGGTGAACATCGGCTTGCCGAGCTGGCGCGCGGAGTCTTTCGCATGGCGGATGACGTCAAGCGATCGATCGTAATTTCCGCCCGGCCGCACCGTGCGATAAAGACTCGGCACCGTCTCGATATTGTGGTTGTAGATGTCGATTGGCGAGCGCACCACCGTCTCGACGCTGGCGAACGATCCCTGGAAGTCCGGCACCAGCACTTCGACCCGCGCCGGCGCAGGCAGCGCTTTGATTGCATGCGCCGTGGCCGCGAAATGCGCCGCGCCGCCGTCGGCCAGATCGTCGCGATCGACCGAGGTGACGACGACATGTTGCAGTCCAAGGCGCGCCACCGCCTCGCGCGATTCGCCGCGGTTCATCGGAATCCAGCGGACGGACTTTGCCGTGCGCGACCGCGCAGTACGGACAATTGCGCGTGCACACGTCGCCCATCAGGATGAAGGTGGCGGTGCGATGCGAAAAGCATTCGCCGATGTTCGGGCAGCACGCCTCCTGGCAGACGGAATGCAGCTTGAGCCCGCCGAGGATCGCCTTGGTGCGAAAGTACTCGGGCGACACCGGTGCGCGAACCTTAATCCAGTCGGGATGTCTTTCGTTCAACCATCGCCAGCCATCAGGTGAGGCGCCTGCCCGATCTGCGACGGGCCGGCGAGAACTATTTCATCGTAGTGGAACACGCGGCGGAAACTCTCGCGCATCACCCCGGCGAACTCGCGCGATCGACACCGCTCGATTCGTCAGCTCGCAGATTGAAGTCATGCGGCATCCCTCGATACCGCACGGCACGATCGAATCGAAAAAGCTGAGATCGGTGGATACGTTCAGTGCGAAGCCGTGCCAGGTGGTCCAGCGCCGGATGCCGACGCCGATCGACGCGATCTTGCGCGACCCAACCCAGACGCCGGTCATCGCGTCGCGGCGGGCGGCGTCGATGCCGAATTTTGCCAGCGCGTCGATCATCGCCGCCTCGAGGTCTCGAAGATACTTCGTAACGTCGCGGTCGCGCCCTTCGAGTTTGAGAATCGGATAACCGATCAGTTGTCCGGGGCCGTGGTAGGTCACCTGCCCGCCGCGCGAGACCCGCCGAATCGGCACGCTCGCCGGATTGCCGACGATAAAGCGCTCGTCCGCGCCGCGGCCCAGCGTGAAGACATGCGGATGCTCCATCATCAGGAGCGTATCGCCGATCGTGCCGTCGAGCCGCGCCGCGAGCATCGCGGTTTGGATCGCAAGCGCGGCGTCGTAATCGACCACGCCCAAATCGGCGACGGTGAGTGCTCCGCGCGCGTCCATTGTCAGAAGTCTATCGCTTCGCCGTCGGCGGCCAAAGCCGCTTCCATGATCGCCTCGGACATCGTGGGATGCGGATGCGCGGTCTTGCCGATTTCGGCGGTGGTGGTCTCGAGCGTTTTGCCGAGCACGACTTCGGAAATGATGTCGGTGGCGGCGTGTCCGATTATCTGGCATCCGATCACTTCGCCGTACTGTTTGGTCGCGACGATTTTCACGAAGCCCGCGGTCTCGCCGATCGCAACCGCCTTGCCGATCGCGCGAAACGGAAACTTGCCGACCTTCACGTCGATACCGCGCGCCTTTGCGTCGGCTTCGCTGAGTCCCACCGTCGCGACTTCGGGCTCGCAGTAGATGCATCCGGGGATCGCGAGCAGGTCGAAGCCGGGTTCGCGCACGCCCGCCATGATTTCGACCGCGGCGATACCTTCGGCGCTGGCCTTGTGCGCGAGCAGCGGCGGGCGGACGACGTCGCCGATCGAATAGATGCTCGGGACGGTGGTCTGGAACGAGTCGTTGATCTTGATGAAGCCGCCGCGTTCGAGCTCGACGCCAATTTTTTCGAGTCCGATGTTCTGGCTGAGCGGGTTGCGCCCGACTGCCACCAGCACGACCTCGGCGTCGATGGATTTTTCGGCGCCATCGGCCGTTACCGCGACCGACCACAGATTGCCCTTGCGCGCCATCGACTTGTAGCCATGCCCGAGCATCACGGTCACTCCGCGCTTGACGAACGCGCGGCGCAGTTCCTCGGCGACTTCCGCGTCGAAGCCGGGCAGCATCTGCTTTTCCAGCTCGACGATCGTCACCTTGGCGCCGAACGCGCTGTAGAAATAGCCGAACTCGAGTCCGATCGCGCCGGCGCCGATGACGACGACGCTCGCGGGCATCGTGTCGAGCACCAGCGCCTCCTTGCTGGTAATCACGCCATCGCCGACCTTCATTCCCGGGAACAGCCGTTCGCCCGAGCCGGCCGCGATTAGAATCCGCTCGCCTTCGAGCGCGGCGGCTTGCGGCGCGGGCTTGCCTTCGACCTGCGCCAGCGCGACGGAATGCGGGCCGGTGACGACCGCGTCGGCCTCGAAGTAATCGATGTTGTTTTTCTTGAGCAGGTAGAGCACGCCCTTGGAGAGCTTCTCGGCGGCGCCGCGCGAGCGCGCGATCACTTTCTTGAAATCGAAACGAACCTCGCCGACCTCGATGCCGTGTTCCTTGGACGCGCCGCGAATCGTGTCCATCGCAGCGGCGGAATTGAGCAGCGCCTTCGACGGGATACATCCCCAGTTGAGGCACACGCCGCCGGGGCGGTCGCGCTCGATGACGGCGACGCGCATTTTGAGCTGGCTGGCGCGAATTGCGGCGACGTATCCGCCGGGTCCGGAGCCGATCACGACAAGGTCATAGCGTGAGTTTGCCAAGATGAAGTCCTTCTGAGGTTTTATTTATTATTGTCCGAATTCGAGCATCGAGTAAGGGCGGTGGGTGCCATGGCGCGGGCGGTGAAGGGGCGGAGAACTCAGGATGACGGACAGGAATTCAGAAAAAGATCCGGGGTCCCTCCGCTTCGGTCGGGATGACGGAGTGGGATGGGCTGGGGCGCGAGGGGAATTTGGAATTTGGACCCTCACCCGCGCGGGAAGCGCGGCCTCTCCCTGACAGGGAGAGGCTAGTACGCAGAACCCTCAGGGGCGGCGGATTAACCCAGCGCGCGGGTGAATTCGTCCAGCAGATCGCGCCAATGCTCGGTACCGACCGAGATGCGGACCAGCGCGTCGTTGATTCCGGCGGCCGAAAATTCCTCGGGCGACAGCTCGCTGTGAGTGGTCGTCATCGGATGGCATACGAGAGTTTCGACGCCGCCCAGGCTGACGGCGTTCTTGGCGATCTTCAAACGGCGCAGGAATTCGAACGCGCCGGTCTTGCCGCCTTCAACCTCCAACGTCATCAGCGAGCCCGGGTAGTCGGTTTGCGCGTCGCGAATCTTTATCTGGGCGGCGTCGGTGAACAGCGACGGGTAAATGAGGCGTTTGACGCGTGGATGCCTGGCCAACTGCTCGGCGATTCGCTGTGCGTTCTTGCTTTGCCGGTTCATCCGCAGCGCGACGGTCGAAAGCCGCGAATCGAGCATCCAGCATTCGTCAGCCTGCAGGATGTTGCCCAGCAGCGCGCGAAGCCCGGTCAGGGTCTGGATCAATTCAGGATCGGTGGCCAGCACCGCGCCGGCCAGCAAGTCGCTGAATCCGCCGAGGAACTTTGTCGCCGAGTAAATCGCGAGGTCCGCGCCGTGAATCAGCGGATGCTGAAAGGTCGGGCCAAGCAGAGTGTTGTCGATGGCGAGCAAGGGGCGCTTGGGCTTTCGGCGCACTGCGGCGGCGGCTTGCGCGATATCGGTCATCACGAGGGTGGGATTGGCGGGGGTCTCGATCAGAACGAGGCTCAGGTTGTCCGCCTGCTCAATCGCCTCTGTCAGCGCCCTGGTATTACCCGCAGGCACCCCGCGCGCGTCGAAACCGAGCGGTTCGATTATCTGGTGGATCAAGTGCTGGGTTCCGCCGTAGAGAGGCTGCGTGTAGATGAGCGAACCGCCTCGCTCCAGAAACGCGAGCATCACGGTGAAGATCGCGGCCAGGCCGGAATTGAATACGGCCGCGGAGTCGGCGCCGCGCTCGAGCGGCACGAGTTGTTGCTCGAGGATTTCGGCGTTGGGATGGTTCAGGCGCGCATAGATCAGGTCGGGACGATCGTCGCCGAGCGGATGGATTTTTCCAAGCACAATTCCAAACGCACGCTCAGCCGCCTCCGGACTTGGAAAGACGAAGGTTGAACTGCGATACACCGGCGGTCTGGCCGAGCCGACCGACAACTTCGGGTCGAAGCCCCTGGTCAGCACGGCGGTCTCCGGGTGCACGCGATAGGAAATCTTGCGCATAGGTTTTTACTCCAGACGAATTCCCGCGTCAGCGATGCTCGTTGGCATTCAGCACGCGGACGATCATTTCTTATCAACTAGCTGCGGTCCGCGACACCGGATGCGGCCACGGCGGTGGGGGCGCTGAGGCAGGAACTCAGGCGCAGCGTATCGTGAGTACCGCGCGCGATCGGCGGATTCTTTGCCAAGCGGGCCTAGCGGCATCCGCTCGCAGCTACTCGCGCGGAGGTGAAAGAAAAGGGGCAGACTGGCTAGCGCCAGCTTGGGCCCGGTCTGATTTTTAAGCGGCGGTGACCTGTGCGGGATTTGAGATACACAACAACCGCAATGCCTACCACGAGCAGACCTTCGCCCAAGATCAGAATCTTGGACGGATCGAGATTGCCGAACCACACAGCCGAAGGAGCAGCGTGGCCCGCGGGCATTCCGACGCTGGTCATGAAGTTATTACGCCAGCGCGACATCGCGACCAGGAGATACCACGCCAGCCCCACGACCATGACGACTATGCAGAAAAGAATGCCGAACTGCTCGGGCATGCGGCGACGAGCAATACCCTGAAGCGAACCCGGCTCCTCGGCAACGGCGGTGCGGCCGAGACGAACCAATCTGCGGCGGTAGGCCGGGGGGATGGGATCTTCCTCCTGATCCTCGGGGATAGCCGGCTGAGGGAAGATGCGCGTCTGATCGATCGCGGGCCCGCCCGCCGCGGGGCCGCCCGACTCGCGAATCTGATGCAAGATGAAAAGCATATCCTGCTTGCAGGTCAGAGTTCCTAACAGGGCGCATTTCGACAGCGCCTCGAGCTCCTCAGGGGTTATTCTGAGGCGCTCGATGAGTTCATGGTCGTCTCGAATCTGATCGAGGATCTCCTGATATTCAGGCGGCGCGACGCCCAGAGTATCTTGTGCATCCGCTTTCATGAAGGCTACCATAAACACAAAACAGAGCACAAAGCAAGACTAAGGATGCCATGAGATATATAGGATACTAAAACATCTATAACCAACCCGTAAGAGTCCAATAGATTGCCCACAGAGTAAGAAATACCTGCCTACTGTAAGTTTATAATTTTCAGAGGTGGCGTGGATGTAGGAAAATTGTACTTTTCGTACGGCTCGCGGTCTTCGCTCGGTACGAACCGCGCAACCATTGAAACCAGAAAAGACGTGAGTGGAATCTTCTAAAAAATGTTCCGGCCGGAAATCGAACCCGGACTGAAGTCCTCCGGTCCTTAGCGCTCGCGCGCGGCAGGCATCGACCCGGGTCTCACCTGACTTCCTATCAACTAGCTATGGTCCGCGACACCGGATGCGGCCACGGCCGTGGGAGCGCCCTCTCGCAGAGCTTCGACAACCTCGCCGAGATGGGCGCGGATGGCGTCGGACGGCACCTCACCCGCCGCAAGCCGGCGCGCAGGTCCAAGGCGCATCAAGTGAAAAACGAATATCGCGAACGCCAGCCCCGCGGTCACCACGATCAGCGAAGTTATCGCGCCGGGATCTGTGCGCAGCGAGCTGACGCGACGCAGCACATAGATGACTGAGAGCGCGGAGACTCCAATCGACACCGCAGCCACGGTAAGCACGTCGCGCACCGGCTGCGAAGCGCCCCTGGCGAGATAGCGCTTCAACTCGCCGATGGAGAAGTAGTCGAGGAACCAGCCGACATCCTCATCGTGGCCGGCTTTCGGCGCCGGCACCATCAGGCCAGTCATCGGATCGAATGCTGCTTGGCCGCGTTCGTGACGCGCGATGCCTTCGAGGATCGTGTTGTGGATCGCCTCGGTCATCGGGAACCTGCGCGCGATCAGGAATGACAGCATCGAGCAAGCCGCGGGCCCCAGCGCGAAAATGGCCCTGATCGCGAAGACGACCCGAGGCGCCTGTACGGCGTTGGGTATGTAGCCGAGTGAGGCAAGCACCGCGATGGGAATGGCGGCGCTCGGAATCGCGACGAATTTGGGGAGCATCGACCAGAACGCGGTGTACTGGGCTTCGCGCCGCTTGCCGGTGTAGAGCTCGTCGTAGTCGATTACGTCGGCCTGCATCGAGGGGGTCAGGAACAAGCCGGCGCCGAGTCCGATACCGGCCCAGCAAATCAGCACCAGCAGCCACCAGGTGTCGCCGGGTCCGAGCAGGAACATCGCACCGCCGCCGGTGATGCTCAGAAAAAAGCTGGCAAGATACGCGTTGAGCTTTCCGACTCTGCGCGCAATCGCAACCCAGATCGGCACCGACACAAATGCGAATGCAAAATAACCCAGCAGCAACATCGAGAGCCAGAAAGTCGGATTGCGCGGGCGGATCACGTAGGCGTTGAAGAACGGCATCATCGTGGCCGGAATCGCGCCGCTGATACTGGCCACGACGTAGCTGCCGAGCAGAATCGCAAACGGGCGGTTGCGCAACGCTCGCCTGACGCCGGGCACCAGCGGATTCGATTCGCGGGTGACGAAGTCGGGGCGCTCCTTCACGGTCAGCACCAGCAAGCCGTAGAGCACACTGAGCACAGCGCCGAAGAAGATTCCGAGCCGGAAGAACACCTGCCGCTCGGTCATGTGGAACGCCTGCATCATGACGCCGGGGGCCGCGGCCGCCACGATCGTTCCGAGGATGGAAAAAGACTCGCGCCACGCGAACAGACTAGAGCGCTCGTGATAATTCTGGGTGAGTTCGGGGCCGAGCGCGTAGTGCGGCAGAACATAGATGGTGTGAAATATGAAGTAGAGAATGAACGTCACGCCGAACCAAATCGCCGCGCGGCCGCCGGTGAACGACGCCGGCGGATTGAGCAGGGCGAAAAAAGCCACGCCGCAAAGAGGAGCGCCAAACAGCATGTAGGGCCTGCGCCGGCCAAGGCGCGTGTGCGTGTGGTCGGAGATCCAGCCCATCAGAGGATCGCTTAGAGCGTCGAGCGAACGCGCGATCGCGATTGCCATCGCCAGGTACCCCAGCGGCACCAGCACCACGTCGGCATAGAACTTCGGCATGTGGATGAAGATCGGGATGACCATCGCGGCGCCGGCAAAACTGGGGGCGCCGTAGAGCAGCTTGATCCTGAGAGGCAACGGCTCGGAGCTGTGCGCGGCGGCGGCAGCTCCCGCGCCGATCTTCGCTCCCGCTGAATCCATCAAGACCTCCGGACTTATCCGCGCGATTCGAGATGTGATGTTAGATTACTTGCCTACTCAAGGGGAATGATGAAATTCCCGATTGATCAGACTGCATTGCCCGCGCACCATCCGCTCGACCACGCCCACTGGAAATTGTAGCCGCCCAGCCATCCGGTTACGTCCACCGCTTCGCCGATCGCGTACAGGCCGGGAACGGCGCGCGCCTCCATGGTCTTTGAAGACAGCGCGGCGGTGTCGATTCCGCCGACTGTCACCTCGGCCTTGGCCCATCCCTCGGAACCTGTTGGCTCGAGCTGCCACCGCCTCAGCCGATCCGCCAGTTCGGAAAGGCTGCGGTCCGGGATATTCGCGATCGGAAGATTGGACGCCGCGGCGCCGGCAAAAGCATGCGCCAGGCGAGTCGGAATTGCCTCGGCCAGCACGGTTTTCAGGTCGGCCCTGGGCCGCGTGCGCTTTCGGTCCGCGAGGAAGCTTTCGATATCCAATGAAGGCGCAAGGTTGAGCGACAGCGTGTCGCCATCCCGCCAGTACGACGAAATCTGCAAAATCGCAGGGCCTGAGAGACCGCGATGCGTGAACAAAATGTTTTCGCGAAAGCTGTCGCGGCCGCATGAGGCCACCGCGTCCACCGAAACGCCGGCAAGGGTTCGGCAAAGTTCGAGCGTCTCGCCGGCGACTTTCAACGGCACCAGGCCGGGGCGCGGCTCGATGACCGCCAGATCGAAGCGCCGCGCGATCTCGTAGGCGAAGCCGGTCGCGCCCATCTTTGGAATCGAGAGTCCGCCGGTCGCGAGCACCAAAGCCGGCGCAACGAAGCCGGCTTTGTCGGTCTCGACGCGAAAGCGATCGGCGCGGGTTATTTCGGCGACGCTGTGTCCGATGCGCAAATCGACGCCGGCGGCCGCGCACTCCGCCAGCAGCATCGCGAGGATCTCGCGCGCCGATCCGTCGCAAAACAGCTGGCCGAGAGTCTTCTCGTGATAGGCAATGCGATGGCGTTCGACGAGCGCGATAAAATCGCGCTGCGTGTAACGGCTGAGCGCGGACTTGCAGAAATGCGGATTGGCGGAAAGAAAGCGCTCCGGCGCTATTTCGAGATTGGTGAAATTGCAGCGGCCGCCGCCCGAGATGAGAATCTTGGCGCCTGGCTGATCATTATGCTCCAGCAGCAGCACCCGCCGGCCGCGCTGCCCCGCCGTAATCGCGCACATCAGCCCGGCCGCTCCGGCGCCCACGATCACAACGTCAAACGATTCCATCACCGCCGACATTAGGCGCGTCGCGCCGCGGCCACGCAAGGCCGGCATGATGCCAAAGCGCACGAGATTCGCTACAACAATTCACATCACAATCGAAGCCCGGTGAAGTGAAAAATGGATCTTCAACTCAAAGGAAAAACCGCGCTGATTCTTGGCGGCAGCAAGGGACTCGGACGCGGTGTGGCCGACGCGCTCGCGGCCGAGGGCGTTGCGGTCGCGCTGGTAGCACGCGGCCAGGAAGGACTGGATCGCGCGGTCTCCGAAATCACGTCGCGCGGCGCCAAGGCGATCGGATTTGCGGCGGACCTCGCGAACTGGCCGAGCATCGAAGATGCAGCCAACGCGGCGCGCAAACAGCTCGGAGCGATCGACATCCTGCTCAACAATTCCGGCGGACCGCCGCCGTCCGGCGCGGTCGGCGTGTCGGCCAAAGTCTGGGAGGAGCAGTTCCAGGCGATGGTGCTGCCGTTGTTTCGAATAACAGATTTGCTGATCGGGGACATGCGCGCGCGAAAGTGGGGCCGAATCCTGAACGTGGCCTCGATGAGCGTGGTCGAGCCGATCGCAACGATCGGAGTGTCGAATACGCTGCGCAGCGCGATCGTCGGCTGGGCCAAGACGCTGGCGACGGAGACGGCGCGCGACGGAATTACCGTCAACACTCTTCTGCCGGGCCCGATTGCGACCGATCGTACGGTACAACTCAGCCGCGCGGCTGCGCAGCGCGAGAGCATTTCCATCGAGGAAGCAATGCAACGAAACGCGCAGTCGATTCCGGTCGGCCGGCTCGGCACACCCGCAGAATTCGGGGCGGTCGCGGCGTTTTTGGCCAGCCCGCTGGCGGCCTACGTGACAGGCTCGTTGATTCGGGTCGACGGCGGGGCGATTCGATCGGTGTGAGGATGCGCATCGGGGTGCGAACATGAGCGATGCTCTACCGCTGAATTCCAAAGTCAGGTTTGGCGTGCTGGCGGCGGCGGCCGATCGCGAGCACGCGCGCAGGACCGTCAGTTCGTTGTCGCAGTGGGGTTACGAAAGTATCTGGGCGGGAGATCACGTTGCGTTCATGGGACCGATCGACGACCCGCTGACCCAGTTAACCTACTTGTCCGCGCTGAACCCGAGCCTGATTTTTGGCACCAGCATTTACCTGTTGCCGCTGCGTAATCCCACGACGGTGGCAAAGATGGTCGCGACGGTGGACCGGCTCATGGGCGCGGGACATTTCATTTTCGGCGTCGGGGTCGGCGGTGAATTTCCAAGCGAGTACGAGGCGTGCGGCATCCCGCTCAAACAACGCGGCGGACGCGCAAACGAGGGAATCGAAATAATCAAGCGACTGTGGACTGGAGAACCGGTCGAGTACCACGGCAAGTATTTCAGCTTCGGGAAAATTACGATGCTGCCGAAGCCTCGCACTCCCGGCGGACCTCCCGTGTGGGTGGGGGGACGAGCGCAAGCCGCGCTGAGACGTGCGGCGCGGCTGGGCGACGGATGGATGCCGTACGTGGTAACGCCCAAGCGGGTCGGCGAGGGCCTGGAGTTCATCGCGCGCGAGGCGGAAAAGGCCGGGCGCAAGTTCGAGCGTTTCGGCACGGCGCTGCATTTGTTCGTGCGGCTTGGGCCGAGCTACGAAGATGCGCTCGACGTCGCGGCAGAGTATCTGAGCAAGCGCTACGCGATGGATTTCCGCGAGCCCGCCAGGCGATACGCCGCCGTGGGGAAGCCCGCCGATGTCGCCGCGCGAATCGATGAGTTCGTCAAAGCGGGAATCCGCGATGTCAACGTGGACATCGTTTCCTCTTCGGCCGAGCGCGAAGCACAGACCGAGCAGTTCGCCAGGGAAGTCATCCCTCTCCTGCGGCGATGAGCGATCGTCGCGCGTCGCGGCGATATAGAAAGACTGAGTACCCGCGCGGCGATCGCCCAGTCAGGTTAGCTTCAACGCCGGCCATGCCTTTAGTGTTGGATGCGATGGATGCCGCCGCCAAACTCGCGGCATCGGCACGCAAATCAGCGGCGGCTCCCATAGCAGATAGTTCAACTAGTTGGTGTTCGCTGAGGTAACCACCATAAGTTGGTTGTTCACGCGCACGACGCCGCTGGTTTGTCCCGCCACCTGCGCGGCATGCTGCGCCATCTCGGGCGAAGACACGTTGCCCTTCAGGGTGACGACGCCGGCGGTGGTGGTGACATGTATCCCGGAGGAACTGACATTCTTGTCGAGCGCAAACGCGGCCTTGACCTCGGCGGTGATCGTCGAGTCCTTAATCGCACGCTCGGTTCCGTGATATGCGTCCTTCGCGGCCGTGGCGGTGTCGGAACCGACCTGCTCGACCTTGTCACCGGCCTGATGCATCGACTGGCTTGCTGGCGCATTGTCGTCCTGAGCGAAAGAAGGAACCGACAAGACCATACCGAATAGAATCGCCGGTACGATTAGTTTGAATGAGTATTTGATTTTCATAAGCCTCTTCCTGTGCGAGATGTTCCAAACGCGCGGGAACCATCTCGATCATCCCGGCGCTGATGAGCAAAAGCGAGGTTGAAACGGGAACAGTGGTTACCGCGGGCACGCTAAGGTGCGGATGGTCCATCTGAATCGGCGAGTTTCGGGAGCGGCGCGATTATAGTTCGACATATCCAACCGGCTGGGCTGGGGCGTAGAATAGGCGTCAGCGTAGAGCAGCGGCCGAAGCTCGGCAAGGTCGGGGTGAATGGTAGTGGCGGAAATCGAAAAGCAAACAGAGCAACCGTACGGCGAAGGTGACGATAGCTTCGCGCTGCTATGGGTTGCCGGACCGGTTTGCGCACTGATCATCGCTACCGGCGCTTTGTATCTGGGCAGACCGGTGCTGCTTCCGCTGGCGATAGCACTAATTCTGAGCGTGGTCTTCAGTCCCGTCGCAACCCGCCTCGAGCGCTACTTTGGGCGCCTCATAAGCGCCGCACTAATTGTACTAGTGGTAATCGGCGCTATTTCGGCGATTGGGTATTTCCTGACTATTGAACTGACTACTGTTGCCGACCAGGTCGCTGGGTACTCGGACAATATTGGAAACAAATTGGCGGCGCTTGAAATGACCACGCCCCCCTGGCTCCAGCACGTCAAGGAGGCGGTTTCCGACGTTCAGCGTCGCGTGGCAAGCACCAACCCTGCCCCGCGCCGACCGCATGAAGTGATGGCTATCCCGGTTCCGACCTCTCTCAGCGACAACCTGAGGCCGGTTCTTCCGATCGTCGATGGCATGCTCAAGACGCTGCTCGTCATCATGCTGCTGTTTTTTCTGCTATACAGCCGAAAGGATTTGCGCGATCGATTTGTCCGGCTCGCGGCACGAGGAAGAATTCCGATCGCAGCGCAAGCGATAGAAACCGCGGGTTACACCGTCGGCCGTTACCTGCTGCTTTTTTCGGCGATCAATCTCGCCTACGGCATCGCCGCCGGAACCATAGCCTGGTTTCTCGGACTGCCGAGCGCCCCGCTGTGGGGTCTGCTCGCATTCCTGTTGCGGTTCATTCCATATGTCGGCGCGATCAGCTCGGCGCTTCTGCCGGCGCTAGTCGCCTTTGCGTTGTTTCCCGGATGGAGCAAAGCGCTCGAGATACTTGGCGGCTTTGTGATTATCGACCAGGCTGCGGCGCAGTTTGCCGAACCATTTATCATCGGGCATGGGATTGATGTCTCTCCGGTGGCGTTGCTGATATCCGCGATGTACTGGTATTGGCTGTGGGGAATACCCGGGCTGCTGCTTTCGACGCCATTGACAGCTTGTCTTAAGGTTGCCGGCGACTTTATCCCTCCGCTGGGGTTTCTCTCGGTTCTGCTCGGGGCGAACCGCGTTCTCGACGACTACCACGACTTCTACCGCTTGCTGCTTGAACTCAACCCGTCAGGCGCGAGAGATGTTGCTATCCGCTATTGCGATGAGAATGGCCTGGAGCGAACCTTTGACGAGGTGATTGCGCCGGCGCTGCTACTGATGGGTAACGAGCGCGCGGAAGGCCATATCAGTGACGAGAACCAGCGGCTCATCATCGATACAACCCATCAACTGATTGCTGAACTTGGAAACAGATTCATCAAACCGCGCATTTCTCCGAGCGTGCGAGTGCTGGGAGTGTTGGCGTCCGGCGAGCTGCACTTCCTGGGGTTGTTGATGTTGCTCGAGCTGCTGCGCAAGGAGGGCGTGGTCGCGACCTTTGCCGGCGAGAATAGATCACCGGACGAGATTTGCGATCTGGTCAAACGGTTCACGCCGGACTTCGTCTTCATCTCGTGCATAACCGCCGAATGTTTGCCGGCGGCGCTGGAACTGGTAGCGGCTTTACGATCCATTTCGTCTCGCGTGACGATCATTGCGGGCGGGGAGGCAGCGTTACACCAGTCGACCGAGCTCATAAATGCGGGATGTTCCCAGATCTGCGCCAACCCCAGCGAAGCCCGCCGCGCAATCCGGCGCTTCATTCTCCAACGCGCGAAATCGCGGCTACCCTTCGCAGCGTTCTTGCCACGACGCTATGCACGCGTGACGCTACCCGCAACCGAAAAAGCAAAATGATCTAGAAGCCCGGAGCAGGGATGTCTTCGGCAATCCGCTCGGGCGGAGGCGGGAAGCATGGCAGCGTGCTGGTCACCACATAATGGTAGTAGTGCCCGTTCCATGTAAACGTTCCGGCCGGCTTGCCAAAATTCGAAGCCATCGCGGCAAACCGATCGCCGTCGGCTACTGAGATGAATTGCGAGGGCGCATACGCCAGAAAGTTGCTCGCCGTCTCGGGGACGACTGCGCCCAGCGGCGGCGAGAAATTCATCTGAAGAAAATTAACCGCCGGCCGCCAACCATCAGCCGTCGTTTCATTGTCCGCTATCGGTATCCATTGCCGCTCGTCGAGCGAATCGCCAAGCCGCAGCTCACGATACTCGGGCGCGCCGGCCGCACTCCTTCGCAACTCGATCACGCCTGGAACTTCGGCTTCGAGCTGGTCACATCTGTCAGCGCTATCCATTACACTTTCACGCGCTTGTTCTTCCTGCTTTGCGCGATCGCCCCCAGGATGCGAGGCCGCGCTGACGCTCGAGGCAATACCAGCCGTCAGCCCAACGGCACTGGCGCCGACATCCTCCGCGACGTTAGCCGCGATGGGCCACAGTTGAGCCGCTGCCATCCAGCATCCGCTGACCCCAACAGCGACCGCGGTCACGAGTATCGCGACGAGCGACGCGCAGAATTGTCGCTTCAGGTGATCGATAAAACCCCCGGCCCGG
The DNA here is from genome assembly GCA_963743865.1 of uncultured delta proteobacterium. GTDB lineage: Bacteria > Desulfobacterota > Binatia > Binatales > Binataceae > Binatus. Next base: position 560,383 of record CAVURG010000006.1, on the reverse strand, counting down.
AGCGTCAGCGCATCAATGAACGCCTCAAGCAAGGACGCCGCCCTCCGGTCCCGGTTAGCCTAGCAGAAATTGCGAAAAATAAATGCCGGCGGGAAGCTTTCCGGAGATTGATCTCGTAGATACCGCGTCACCGGCAATTAAGCGAATCGCGCGCTTGGTATGATCCAATTTTCGAGAAAAAGAACGGCCGGGCTACGAGTGGGGACCGTGGTGGGGAGCCTACGGTTCAAGTAGCCCGGCCTGCTTGGGGACAGACGCTGTTGGTCTCGGGGGAGGAGATTGCCAGCGTACGGAGGATTTGGAGCAAGCATCGTGCCTTGAAGAAAACCGAGATAAATCCAAGGCATCGCCGTCTGATTTTTTCTCTTTCTGCGACTCGGAACATCCAAAATTCTCCGATTCGACCACTTTTCCGGCCAAAATTGCGAGTTTCGCAAGTTGTGACCTTACCGCCGGGTGCGGTCTCAAAATTCGCATCTCACATATGTAATCCGGTATGTAATCCGGCGGATCGCGCCAGGAAGACTGCGCCGAGCGCAGCGTTGATCATGCGTCGATGCGGATGATACGCCGCGCCCGACGCAATGCGCTCGGCAAGTCCGCGCTCGCAATTCGGGATGCCGCCATCCACAGGATCGTGCTCCGCAGGCGCTGTTGCACGATTGGATTGGCGAACAAATCCGATATGCGAACGCTCGTCGGTTGAGAGCCGATCGTCCGTGTGTTACTTCCTAAGGGCTCGGGGCGTAGCGCAGCTTGGTAGCGCACCTGCCTTGGGAGCAGGGGGTCGGCCGTTCAAATCGGCTCGCCCCGATCGCGCCAGTAGCTCAGGTGGAAAGAGCAACGGCCTTCTAAGCCGTGGGTCAGGGGTTCGAGTCCCTTCTGGCGCGCCACGGAGGCGAATTTTGATTCGGCGGCTCGATGCGCCGGGCGGTTTGAATAGATCGAAGGTGGTGAGTGTAGCTCAGTTGGCAGAGCATCGGATTGTGGCTCCGGCGGTCGAGGGTTCAAATCCCTTCACTCACCCCAAACATCCTGCTAGGTAAGCGTGGCTTCGACGGTGGGCCGTTAGCTCAGTTGGTAGAGCAGCTGACTCTTAATCAGCGGGTCTGGAGTTCGAGTCTCCAACGGCCCACCAAAGAACCCTTACCGCTTACACCATGCGGCGGTACACGAACGCGAAATAGACCGTGACCAGCGCCAGCGTGCAGGGGACATTGCGGCGGCCAATCGAAAAACTCTGGTCTTTCCCCTCGCATTTGGAGTTTTCAGCAGGTACACTCGCATCGCTGACGCTACGGATCTGACGAAGAGCCCTCGGAATTAGCTGGAAAGGCAACGGTCCGGGTTTTGGGATTCTCGGGAGAGGCAGATATGGCCCCTTCCGGGGTCGCTGGAAACACCTGAACCAAAACCGGGCTGGAACCATTGCACAGGCAGACCGTCTAGTCTAAACGGCCGCTGTTCGGGATTCAAAATGGAAATCCCGGTTAACCGCGTAAACGATTCACCGTGACACACCAAGTCCTGCTCACGTCCGTCTGCCGTCCCTTGGGGGTCCGCCACGGCGATTCCCCGAGTGTAGGGTACGAGTTGCTCCACGAACAGGTGACCCGCGCCCAGGGTCTGTTCAGCCCCCGTTCTCACCATACCCAGTTCTCGCTGGAGTACATCGCCGAGAACCTCGAGGCCCCCACCGTGGTGCTCCAGTATCCCTCCCGCAGGGAACTCATCCGCGAGCTCAGGCGCGGGTACGACGTCGTGGGCGTATCGTTCGTCCTGGCTACCTACCACCGCATGAAGGAAGTTGTGGCGCTGGTCCGGAAATATTCGCCGCAGTCGAAGATCGTGCTGGGCGGGTACGGGACAGTGGCGCCCGATGAGATGCTGCGCCCCTACGGCGACCATATCTGCCGCGAGGAGGGAGTAGGCTTCATGCGCCGCCTCCTGGGCGAACCCGAGATCCGGATGCCGTACCGCCACCCTCTGATCATCAACCGCCTCCAGGTGTTCGGGAAGCAGATTTCGCGGACAGGGATCGTGTTCGGCGGCCTGGGATGTCCGAACGGGTGCGACTTCTGCTGCACCTCTCATTTCTTCAAGCGCAAGCACATCCGCCTGCTTCCTACGGGGGCCGACATCTACCAGGTGGTCGAACGCTATCTCGAGGTCGATCCCAAGCTCTCGATCCTGATCATGGACGAGGATTTTCTGCTTAACCGTCGCCGAGCGATGGAGTTTCGGGAATGTGTTCTCCGGGGTGGAAAGCCGCTCTCCATTTTCGTTTTCGCCAGCGTCCGGGCCTTGAGCCAGTACACCGTGACCGAGATTCTCGAGATGGGGATCGACGGGATGTGGATCGGTTACGAGGGAACGCGGTCAGGCTATGCGAAACAGTCGGGCCGGCCGGTCGAAGAGATCTTCCGCGAGTTCCGCGAGCACGGAATCACCATCCTGGCCTCCATGATCGTGGGCTTCCCCTACCAGACGCCCGAGATCATTGAAGAGGAACTCTCGGGCCTGCTCGCGTTGCGACCGGTGCTCACACAGTTCTTGATTTACGGCCCTTGTCCCGGCACTCCCTTCTACGACGCAAGTCATCCGGGAGGGGAAACTCCTTCCAGAGGTGGCCGAGGATCCCGAACTATTCTATCGCCGGGGGAGCGGATTCTATGCGATGGTCAGCCATCCATCGATGACGCCCGACCAGATCGAGGCTGCCCAAAAGCATTGCTTCGAGGAAGATTTCCGCAGCTTGGGACCGGTCCTGTACCGTTCGGTGGACCGATGGCTCGAGGGATACCTCAAGCTCCGGGAGTCCCCGAGCGCATTTCTCCGCGCCAAGGCGGAGCGGATCGCAACCGACCTCAGGAAAGCTTACCCCGTGTTCCTGGCGGGCAGGCTGTTCGGGCCGACAGCGCAGGTACGGCGTTGGATTGGCAGGCTCCAAAAGCAGCTCCACGCAGAGCTGGGGAGTCCCACCTGGAAGGAGCGTATCCTGTCGGTTGCGGCAGTAGGCTTGGCTTCCTGGACGGGACTTACGCTCAGATTGGGCCTCTTCCAGCACCCGCCGCTCGTGAGGCATACGTTCAGGATGTCGGACGCCCGTTGCGGGCGGGCTTGGGAGCGCCTACGCGGTGAGGATCCCGCGGGGCTCTCGATCCAGGTGGAGCGGCGGCCCGCCTCGACGGTGTGGGTGCTCCTGGAGGGACGGCTCACGGCATCCGCAGCCGGACGGTTCGTTGCGGATCTGCGAGCGGCCTTGGCGCGCCGGAAGGATCGAGTGGTGCTGGACCTGGCCGGCGTGGCGGGCCAGGAGGATGGCGCGGTGGGCGAGCTGGCAGCGGGGCTACGGGGCCATCGTGACCGCATCCGCGTCATTCTCCCCCGCATCGGAGAGTTCGCGGTGCTGGCAGCAATCTTTCGCCTCTACCAGTAATCTCGCCGAAGGGAACAGCATTCGGCGCCGAGTTGATGTTCGAAGTCTTCAGCCAGCGTTGCGAGCGCGGCTCGACTATCGTCACCAGCACGGCGCTTACACCATGCGGCGGTATACGAACACGAAATAGACCGTGACCAGCGCCATGCCAGGGATGAACCAGTAAAGGCCCACGGTCAGGCCGTAGGTTGCGGCGGCGCTGTTGTAAACCGCCAGCCCCGCGGCCGGGTCGGTGTTCGACGGCAAAAGGTACGGATAGATGCCGAACGCCGCGCTGGTGAGCATCCCGACGATGTACAGGCAGGAGGCGAGGAACGCCCCCATCGCGCGCCCGGCGCGGTTCAGCAGCTTCACCCCGAACATCCCGGTTGCCGCGGCCAGCGGAAAGACGAATCCCCAGGGGGCGTCCCGAAATCGGTGGCCGAGGTGCGGCTGGACCAGCGGAACGATGATCACCAGTAGTGCGGTGATGACCAACACCACCCACCACACCACCTCGGCGGCTTTGTGGGCGCGCGCCGCGACGGCGCCCGCGGTCTTCATCGCGACCCACAGCGCTCCATGCACGGTGAGCGCCGCGAGGCTTCCCAGCGCGACGATTATCGTGAACCAGTCGAGAATCCCGGCCGTGGGCATCAGACGCAGGTTGGCCCACAGCGGCAGGAAGAAGAAGCCCGAGCGGTCAAGCGGAACCCCGCGCACGACGTTGCCGATCGCGGCGCCGAAGAAGATCGCGAGCATCGCGCTGGCGCCGGCGAACACCACGTCCCACAACGGATACCACACCAGGCTGGAGACCTTGTTGCGGAACTCGATCGCGATGCCGCGCAGGATGAGGAGCCAGAGCACGATTATCAGCGGCAGATAAAATCCCTGGAAACCCGAGGCATAAACCGCGGGGAAGGCGAAAAACAATATGCCGCCGCCGGCCACCAGCCACACCTCGTTGCCGTCCCACACCGGACCCACCGAGGCCAGCACCGAGCGGCGTTCGGCCTCGGAGCGCGCGACGAAAAGATGGACGATGCCGGCGCCGAGATCGAACCCGTCGAACACGGCGTAGCCGGCGATCATTATCGCCACCAGGCAGAACCAGAGCGTTTCCGTATGCGCCTCCTTCAATCGCCCGCAATTGCCGACCCGCTGTCGCTGGCCGCACCGTGCTCTTGCGCCGCCGCCTCGGGTCCCCGCTGCACTTCGAGGTAAAGCAGGAACAGGAACAGCACCGCGAGCAGGCTGTACATCCCGGCAAAGCCGATCAGGGTGAACATCGCGTTGCCCGCGGAAACCTCGACTGAGCTGCCGACCGCCGTCCGCATCAGCCCATAGACGACCCACGGTTGGCGGCCGACTTCCGCGGTTAACCATCCGGCAGTCGTCGCAATATAGGGAAACGGCGCAAGCAGCATCAGCGCCCACAGCAGCAGCGGCGTATCGTAAAGCCGCCCGCGCCAGAGCATCCAGGCCGCAAGCGCGAGCACCGCGACGAAGATTGTGCCGAGGCCCGCCATGATGTGGTAGGCGAAGTAAAGCAGCGGGATGTTGTCGGGCCAGCGGTCCTCGGGAAAGGCGTCGAGCCCCTGTACCTCGGCCTTCCATCGCCGAAAGGTAAGAAAACTCAGGACCCGCGGCAGGTAGATGGGATTGTCGAGCTTTTTCTCGGTCATGTCGGGCTGCCCTACCAGCATCAGCGGCGCGCCGCGTTCGTTGGTGAACAGTCCCTCCATCGCCGCCAGCGTGACCGGTTGCTCATAGGCGATGTTCCTGCCCTGGGCGTCTCCGGTAGGGAAAACCAGGATGCAGGAGGCTATCAGCCCCGCCGTCACCCCCATCGCGACGAACATCCGTCCGTACTCGAGGTGCTGGCGGGTAAGCAGGTAGAAGGCGCCGAGCGCCGCCATCACCACGCTGGCCGTCACCACTGAGGCGGTCATGGTGTGCATATACTGCCACCAGGCCCATTGGTTCAGGAGCAACGCCGAGAAGCTCGCCAGCGCGAAGCGGCCATCGGGCAAAAGCTGGTAGCCGACAGGATGCTGCATCCAGGCGTTGGTCGCGATGATGAAGAAGCCGGAAAGCCATGCGCCAAGGAACACCAGAAAGGCGCTGAGCCAATGCAGGCGGGGTCCCAAGCGCTTTTCCCCGAACAGGAAGGCGCCGAGAAAGCTCGATTCAAGGAAGAATGAAAATACCCCCTCCATCGCGAGCGTCTGACCGATGACGCCGCCGCTTGCGCGCGAAAAAAGCGCCCAGTTGGTCCCGAACTGAAACTCCATCGGGATCCCGGTGACCACTCCCATCGCGAAATTGATCCCGAAGATACGGCCCCAGAAGCGGGCGGCGCGGTTGTAGCACTCCATCCCCGTCCTGAGCGCTTGAGTCTTCAGGATGACCAGCAGCAGCGCCAGACCCATCGTGAGCTGGGGAAACAGGTAGTGGAACACCGCGGTGAACGCGAAGTGCAGGCGATGAACCGTGAGTGCGTCCATCCGATCTTCTTCCTCCCGGTCCGTTCACTGGGGCCCGGCGAGCGGCTTGCGCCCCCGGGGTGAAGGGCTGTCAACGCGGAATACTTCCAATCACTATTATAGAAGAGATTCAAGCACCATATGGCGGAGCAGGTTGACTGGTCTATTTGGTATCGGCGAAATACTTCCGATTGAGCCCGTTGGTGTACCCATCTTCGCTTAGTTTGAGCAGTTCTTCATCGATCGCCCTGCGAATCGGGCTGTCCAACGGCAGCGCAAATCCGTATTGCTCGGGCTCGAACACAGAGCCAACCTCGTTGAGTTCCAACTCGGGATGCTGTTTGTTGTAATATCGCAAGATCGGCGAATCGTACACGATCGCATCAATCCGGCGCTTCGTTAGCGCCTCAACGGCGCCCTGGAGGCCGTCAAAACTCTGCGTGTCGAACCCTGCGGATCTACAGTAGGCCTCGCCGGTGCTGCCCGCGATGCTCCCCACCTTTTTTCCCGCCAAATCCTGAAAGCCGCCTATATCACCGCGGATTTTGTCGACTGTCATCACACTGGTCATACTCGATGTGAGGTAAGCGATCGCGATCACGCCGCACGCCAGAAAGATCCCTACCAGGAAGTGGCCGATAGGTCCGGGTATCAAACGCTTGTGAGACGAACTGCCGGCCGCCGACGTCGACATGACGTGGTAGAATGATTGCGCCCATCCACTCAGCCAGTCACGGGGAAATTCGGGGTCCAGTCTGCGGTCGAAAATCGTCAGTACAAGTGTCGCTACAACTATGACGCCGAATGCGATGGCGAAGATTCGCATGTGCCCCCATGCATATAGGCCCCTGAAAAGTTCAGTCAGCCCGGCTCCCCGGTTGGGGTTGACCATCACCTGAAGGCCGGATTCAAAGTAGGGCTGTGAAAAATCTATTTTCTTGAGACGGCTGCTGGTGATGAAAAGATCGGTCACCCCTGCCTGCGCCTGACCCTTGCTCACCATGTCTATTAGTTCTGGCAGCGTTTTGGCTTCCTCGTATTCGATCTTCCAGCCTTTCGCCGCCGCAATCGTTTCCCATAGCTCGATTGCAAAGCCGCCAAAACCAGTCGAGGTTCTGGCGACGAACGGCGGGTCGACGTAAACGACCACTCTCAGCGGCGGCGGGTTGGCCGACGAGGAGGCCGCCGCCCATGCCCCGCCGCTCAGGCCCACAATCAAAACAACAATAAGTGCTGTCTTCATCGCTCTATAGTTTTTATTCCCGGACCAGCATCTATTCTGGTTCCGCTCTCCGGCCACTACCCAACTGTTCCAGTCCCAACCATTGGTTCTCACGATGGAGCGGCGGTTTCGCCGGCATCCGCATCGACTTGGCTTTCAGACGAATAAAGAGCTTCGGTACCGCTGATCAGGTCGAGAATCTCCGTCGTCACGGCCTCCTGCCGGACGCGTCGCGCAAGTTTTGTAAGCTCCTCGGATTTGTTTTCGATGTTTTGATGCGCGGCTTCCATCGTGCGGAAACGAGTCGAGTTCTCGCTGAAGAACGATTGCATCGCGGCGTTCTCCAGCGCTGCGAAGAAGTACTCGCCGGCGATGTCGTCGAAGAGACGGCGTGGGCTCAGGTTGATTAGCGGTGGCATTGCCAACGCGCGCCTTTCGACAACCGGCATCTCGAGCGGCAGAAGCCGATGCCGCTCAATCCGCGGGAACTGACTTCCTGCATGCTGCGCGTAAACGACTTCAAGTCCTGCAATTCGGCCGTCACTGAACATACGATAGACCTCCGTCGCAACGCGGCGGGCCGCGCCCGTGACACCCGCGCAATGAGTTGCCATCGGCAGCACCAGATCGGGCTTTAGTCCGCGTTCGCGGCAAATTTGGCCGCCGCGCGTTCCGACTACGATCAGCACGAAGCTGGCCGCGCGATCCGCCAGCGCGCGTTCCGCGACATGCAGCGGATGTTCATTGAAGCCGCCGCACAGGCCGTGCTCGGCGCAAAATACGATCAACCCGGAGCTGGACAGTCTCGGCGTCGGAGCGCGACCGTACCGTCGGAGGGCAGCAATGTTGCGGCATCGGACAATGCCTCACGGATCGTCTCGGAGTAACGGCGAATTGCTTCGAGCGACCGCAACGCCTGTTGCATCTGCGATGCGGCGATCGCGCGGATCGCCGACACGATGTCCAGCAATTCATCGAGTGACGCGATTCGGGTCGCGATTTCCCTTTCCTGTGCCATCGTCTATTGGCCTGACGCGAATCGCGTGGACAGTCAGGCGTTCGATCAGCTCTGTGATGGCGGCCACCAGCGCCGCGCGCCCGTCGGTGTCGAGGTCGCCAGTTGCGTTGATTCGGCGACCATGTTCGCCGCCTTGCTTATTCAGCCACTCGCCGATCGCGGTTCGCAGTTCGGCGACCTTGTCGACGGGAAGCCGGTCAATCAGCTTTTCGTCAATCGCCACCAGCAAAGCCACCTGATGGGCTAATGAGAGCGGCTCGTATTGCGGCTGCGTCAGAACGGCCCGAATTCGGCGACCGTGCTCGATTATATTGTGCGTACGCTCGTCCACCATGCCTCCGAACCGGGTGAAAATTTCAAGTTCGAGGAACTGCGCGTACTCAAGCCTCAGAGTCTCAGCGAGCTTGCGCATGGCCGGCGATTGCGTCTTGCCGCCGACGCGGGACACGCTCTTGCCGACATTGACAGCGGGCTTTTGTCCTTCGTGGAACAGGCGCGGATCGAGAACGATCTGTCCGTCGGTGATCGAGATGAGATTCGTCGGTATGTATGCGGAGAGATTGCCTTCCTGGGTCGCCGCGATCGGCAGCGCGGTGAGCGATCCTCCTCCGCGCTCGTGACTTAGCTTGGCCGCGCGCTCCAGAAGCCGCGAATGGATGTAAAAGATATCTCCGGGATAAGCCTCGCGTGCCGGCGGATTGCGCAGCAGCAGCGACAACTGCCGATAGATCACCGCGTGCTTGCTGAGGTCGTCGATAATCAGCAGCGCGTCGCCGCCTCTTTCCGAGAAATACTCTGCCATCGTGCAGGCCGCATACGGCGCCAGCCACTGGACGCCGGGCGGATCGTCGGCTGGTGCGAAGACAAAGATGCAACGCTGCGGAGCGCCGTAGCGTTGCACCGCATCGATCACCTGACTGACAGACGAAGTCTTCTGTCCAACCGCGCAGTAGATGCAAATGACGCCGGTATCGCGCTGATTGATCATTGTGTCGATCGCGATGGCGGTTTTCCCGGTTTCGCGATCGCCGATGATCAGTTCGCGCTGCCCGCGGCCCAGCGGCAGCATCGCGTCGATTACCAGGAGGCCCGTGTTGAGCGCAGTGTCCACGAAATCGCGATCGACGATAGCAGGCGCTGGTCGCTCCACCGGCTCGACGCTCGCCGCATCGATTTGCGGTCCTCCGTCCAGCGGAATTCCGAGCGCGTTTACGGTACGCCCCAGCAGCTTCTCTCCAACCGGCACGCTCGCCACCGCTCCGGTCCCGCGCACCAGATTGCCGGCCCGACTGCCGCTCGCCGTCGCCAAGCATCGCGCATCCGATCAGGTCAGGATCGAGCGTCAGCACGATGCCTGCGACCGGCTCGCCTCCGTCCGAGCGCTCGAAGAGCAGCAGTTCGCCCAGCCGTGCCTCCGGCAGCCCGCGAACGCTCGCGACATCGTCGCCAATTCGCTCTACCCGCCCAATCATGTCCAGCCGAGGCTCGATCTTGAGCTCACTCAGCACGCGGCTCGCACTCGACAGGCGAGCGCTTACCGATTCAGCGAGGCTGCTCATTGGTGTGGAGCTCTTTGAGTGCCGCTGACCAGGCTATCGCGCCAGTTGAAACGCAGGATCGCGTTCGGGAATGTGATTTCGACGCCGGCGATAAGGGTCGGGTCGGCGCTGAACTTGATGCTAAAGTCTGCGCCGAGCCGCTTGGCAAGTTGCTCATGCCATTGCGATTGCTCCTCGAACGCCGAGCGGATGAGCGGTTGTTACCAACAGGGCGCACGCACTCTGTTGCGGAGAGAAGCTTGGCGCGCTCTTGCGACGGCAGCCGATCGAGATAATCGATCACCCGACCAAGAAACGGCTGCTCCATTGATGGGACGGCCAGTTCGCGCAAGAGCCGCTCGGCAAGGTTCGTCGCCAACGCGATGGTCCGTTCGAACAGCTCGTTGCTGGCGGCGGCGCGCTCCTCATCGAGCCGTTTCGAGGCCTGGTCCCTGATCTTTTCCGCTTCGCTGCGGGTCTTCCTCGACTATCCTTTGGCGTTCGGCCGATAGTTGTGCCCGCGCCTCGTCGAGCATCTTTTGACGCTCGGCCGTCGATCTGGGATCTTTTCGCCTCGACCTCTCGCTTCAGCCGCTCGGCGTCTTCCTTTTCCGCCGACGCTTCGCGCCAAAGCGCGCGAAATCTCCTCCTTGCGCCGGGCAACGATCGCCTTGACCGGCTTGAACAGGAAGCGCTGGAGCAGCCAGACCAGGATCAGGAAGTTGGCCGCCTGCAGCGCGAAGGTCCACCAACTGAAATTCATCGCACCGCGAACGGGTTTGCGAACAACAGCAGCAGCGCAACCACCAGGCAGTAGATCGCCATCGTCTCGATCATCGCGAGGCCGACGAACAATGTGCGCGACAACGAGCCTGCGGCCTCGGGCTGACGCGCGATACCTTCCATCGCGGCCACGATCGCGCGGCCTTCGGAAAGCGCCGGCATGATCGAGCCGACCGTAACGGCGATCACCGCGCCAATTATGCTCAGCATCTGAACCGTCATCGTTCAACCTCCGTCACTTCGCAATTGCGCCGATGCCGCCGCCGATATAAACGGCAGCCAGAACACTGAAGATATATGCCTGCACCAGCCCGACCAGGATCGCGAACGCCATGAACGGGATTGGCACCAGCAGCCCCGCCAGCGCCAGAACGATTGCGATCACAAGGTCGTCGCTCATGATGTTGCCGAACAGGCGCACCGCCAGAGAGAAGGAGCGGGTAATCTCGGACAGGACGTTGAGCGGCAGCAAAGCCGGATTCGGCCTGAGGTAGCCCTTCAGATACGGAACGAGGCCCTGGAACCGTACACCGTAAAAATGCACCGACAGAAAAACGATCGAGGCAAGCGCGGCCGGGGTCTCTATCGAGGCGGTCGGCGCCTTGAGCCCCGGGAGCAATCCCGGACAGATTCGCGACTACCAGAAAGATGAAGAGAGTTCCGAGCAACGGCAGGAATGGGCCCGCGTCGCGACCCAGCAACGCCTGATATCTGCTCCTCGATTCCCGATACGACGGTTTCGATCACCGTCTGCCAGCCACCCGCTACGACCCGAAAAGCGCGTGTCGCAACCCAGCATCCGAGCGTCAGCACCGCCATCAATCCCCACGTCGTCACAACGGTGCGGGCTGATCGGGACGAAACCGGCATGGAACAGAATCGCGGTCTCCAGTGGCGATTGGTTCATGGCTTCCTCTCAAGCGCGAGTCTTTGCTGATTGACTGCGATCGTCCGCATCAGCTCAAAGCCGACCACGCTCGACAGCAACGAGGACGCGCCTTGGCGGGCGCAGAGAGTGAAGACCGCACCGATCACGAGCAGCCGCGCCAGATGCAGGAGCAGAGCGCTCCATCCGGGCCCGGAGCCCGACATAAAGGCGCACGTTCCAACCGAGCGCAGAAAAGTAAGCGACCCCGAGCAAAGCGCCCAGCGCGCAGTACGGCAGAACTCGCAGAAAACTCAGATCCATCATTCGCTATTCATCGTCTTCCAGACTCGCCCAGAACCCCACCGCAGCTCCGGCGAAGACCAAAGCCGCGCTCCAGAACACTCCGCTGTTGAAAGTCCGGTCAAGCCACCGGCCGACAAAAGCGCCCAGCAGAATCGGTACGACGATGGTCCAGCCGAACCGGCCCATCATCGCAAGCGCCCGCCCGAGTGGCCATTCGCCGGTCCGCAACCAATGCTCGCGTCTGCGCTGCGCGCGCTCGACGGCTTCTTCCAACTCCTGCTCCTCGCGCTTGGGCTTGCGATCGTCGGGTTCCTTTCCGTTCACCACGAGAAAGTCCAGCGGCTACTCTTGCGGCTTCCCCTTAATAGGCCGATCCGCCGGCCGCAGATAGCGATAGATCTGACGAATCGCCGCGTGTTCCAGCCTCAGCGCCCCGGATCGGGCGGACTGCTCCGCCTCCACGTTCTTCACCATCGCCGAAAGAACCTGGCTGCGCAGATGCCGCAGGTCGTCGTTGACAACTGCCTCGCGCGTCGCGATCTCGACAACCTTTCCCTCTCGAACGCGAAGCACGCCGCCGCGAACCGCGACATAATGCTCGACGGTTCCGCTCGTCACGCCATCTCACGACGCAGATCGCGAGCGTGGTCAGCAAGTCCGCGTGGTGAGGTTCAATTCCGAACGCACCGCTGGAATCCTCGGCGCGAACATAGCGCACCGGCTCTTGATCGACCGCGATCTCGGTGGGCGTGGTGACAACCAGCTTCATTGGCATCGGCTCAGGGCTGCGCCTTGCGCGTAGCGAGTTCCTTCTGGCGCGCGTCCTCGAAAGTGCCGACCATGTAGAATGAGCCTTCCGCCCATTGGTCGCCTTCACCCGACAATATCGCGCCGCAGCCCTTGATCGTGTCCTCGATAGCGACTGATTTCCCCGCGATTCCCGTGAATTGCTCGGTGACCAGGAAGGGCTGCGTGAGAAACCGCTCCAGCCGCCGCGCGCGCGCGACGATTCGGCGGTCTTCCGCGCTCAACTCTTCGACGCCGAGGAGCGAGATGATTTCCTGGAGTTCCTTGTAGCGTGCAATCGTGCGACGCACCTCCTCAGCGACCGAGTAATGCTCCGCGCCTACGACCCGTGGGTCGAGCAGCACCGAGGTCGAAGCCAAGGGGTCGATCGCCGGGTAAAGTCCTTCCGCAGCCATATCGCGCGACAGCACGACCGAAGAGTCCAGGTGACGAAAGGTTTCGACCACGGCCGGATCGGTAAAATCATCGGCTGGTACGTAAACCGCCTGCACGGCCGTCACCGACGCACCCGCGACGGATGCGATTCGCTCCTCCAGCTCGGCGATCTCGGTCGCAAGCGTAGGCTGATACCCGACCCGGGAAGGAAGGCGGCCGAGCATGCCGGACACTTCTGATCCCGCCTGCACGAAGCGGAACACATTGTCCATCAGCAGCAGAACGTCGCGGCGCATTACGTCGCGGAAATACTCGGCGACGGTCAACGCGGTCATGCCCACCCGCCAGCGTGCGCCTGGCGGCTCATTCATTTGACCGAAGATCAGGGCGGTTCGGTTGAGGACTCCCGATTCGCGGAGTTCGGCGAGTAGTTCGTGGCCTTCGCGTGATCGCTCGCCGATTCCCGCAAACACTGAAATGCCGGAGTACTTTTCGACCGTGCTGCGGATCAGTTCCATGATCAGCACGGTTTTACCAACGCCCGCGCCGCCGAACATCCCGGCTTTGCCTCCCCTGGCCAGAGGAGCGAGAAGGTCGGCCACCTTAATTCCGGTGCGGAAGACTTCGCGCTTGTGATCCTGACGGTTTATCGACGGCGAGTCTCTATGAATCGGCCAGCGCTTGACGTCGGACTCGAAGGCTCCAAGATGATCGATGGGAAATCCGATCACGTTGATCAGACGGCCGAGCACCTTCTCCCCGACCGGCACTTGAATCGGACCGCCGGTCTGCCAGGCCACCGCGCCGCGGCGTAGACCCGCCGTGTTTTGCATCGCGACGCCGCGAACCGTGCGTCGGTCGAGGTGCTCCTGCACCTCGAGCACCAGCCGAGCATCGCGATCGGACTCGACGATGAGCGCGTCGTTTATCGGCGGCAGTCGCTCCGACGGAAACTCGACATCAACGACCGAACCGCGAATTCGAGTAACGGCTCCTCGCGATTCCTCCGGAGCGGCCATTGAATCTTGAAAAAGGTTTGGCATTACCGCTGATCCGAACGAACCCGAGACAAGGATACAAGTTGCTGGGAATATTCGATAGCAAACTGGGAGATTCGCTCCAGTTGTTGCTGCGGCTGCCAAGCCCTGCGCCGTCGGCTATAGGAGGGACCGGCCCGGCTACCGGAGTCGCTTGCCTCCGACGATCGCGACGGTGCTCGCCTGCGGACCTTCATCACCCTCCTCCTCGGCAAAGCGCACCGCGGTTCCGGGCGCCAGAGCGTCGAAATGGTCGTCGAGGACGCTATGGCGATGGAAATAGATCTCGCGGTTGTCCGGCGTTTCGAGGAAGCCGTAGCCCTCTTTCGGGAAAATGCGAGCAACCCGGCCGACCGACGGTAACTCGTGTGCTTTGACGTCTCGCCTGAGCTCGCGAAGATGATCCTCGAGGCGACGCCGGGCGGCATCGAATGCGTCTCTGATCGCGACCGCCAAATCATCGGCCGACTGCCGGTTGACGGAGAGCTCCGCACGGGGCACGCGGAGATCGATCCGGACGTTGAACGGGCCTCCTTTGCGGTGGTGATGAATCGGAGCCTCGACCACGACGTGGCATCCGGTGAGCCGTGGGAAGTAGAGCTGCAGGTCATCGGCGCGTTCGCGGATCTGCGCCTCCATGGCTGGAGTCAATTGAAAATCACGTGAGGTAATTTGAACTGGGCGCTGCATTTGAATTCACCATCCTGGGCGTCGAGTTTTGAGACACAGTCCGCTGAAGGTGCATCGGATGTGCCGGTTTAAAGCGTTCCCTCCCATCTTCCTTTTCTCTCTAGCCGGTGCGTGAATGCAGGTAGGCCACGCAGCCGTTTAAGCTGGTCATCTGCGGATAGTCCGCTTCCGGAATATCGACTCCGGTCGCTTCGTGAATAGCGATCGCGAGGTTCAGGATGTCCATCGAGTCGAGGTCGATTTGCTCGCGCAGATCGACCGCCGGATCGATTTCGCTCAACTCGACCTCGGGCGCGATCTTGTGCAGCTCGCGCAGATAGAGCGCCTTTATCTCGTCGTCGGTCACAGCTTCTCCGGCTCCTGTAATAGACGCTCGATGGCGGTGAGGAACAATCCGCCGCGATGACCGTCGCTCGCGCGATGGTCGCCCGACAGGCTCGCCATCATAACCGGCCTCGCGCCGACCATTCCGCCGCTGGCCCACGGACGCTCGACGATCTTGCCGAAACCGACCAGCGCAACCTGCGGCGGATAGATGACTCCGAAGACGGTCTCGACACCCTCGTCGCCGAGACTGGTGACGGTGATTGTCGCATCGGCGATTTCGGAACTGCGCAGCACGCCGGCGCGCACGCGCTTAACCAGATCGCGCAGACTCACCATGATCTCGCCGAGGCTCTTCTTGTCAACGTCGTGAATCGCCGGCGCGATAAGGCCGCCTTGCCGGATCGATATCGCGACGCCGACGTGAACCGCCTCGCTCGGCTTGAACGCGCCATCGATCCAGAAGCCGTTCATCTCGGGTATCTCATGAACGGCGAGCGCGACGGCCTTCAGCAGCAGCACCGAATAGAGCAGCCTCTCGGTCACCGGACGCTTGAGGTTCTCCGCCTGCAGCCACCCCATCGCTTTGCTCATGTCGATGTGAGTGCCGAGGTAGTAATGAGGTATCTCGCGCTTCGAGCGCGCCATCGCCGCCGCG
The DNA here is from genome assembly GCA_963743865.1 of uncultured delta proteobacterium. Lineage (GTDB taxonomy): Bacteria > Desulfobacterota > Binatia > Binatales > Binataceae > Binatus. Next base: position 544,853 of record CAVURG010000006.1, on the reverse strand, counting down.
ATCACTTTGCGCATCGTCGCACTGACGATCGATCGGCGCGACGGCGGGCTTCGGCGGCGGCGCCGCTGGTGCTGGCTCTTCAATGCGGCGCGGCAACCGCGAGGTGCGGGAGCCGGCGGCGGCGGAGCCTTGGCGGCGCGCTCGACATCGGCCTTGGTGATCGCGCCTTCGGGACCGGTGCCCTTGACCGTCGCGAGATCGACCTTGAGTTCCATCGCGACGCGCATCGCGAGCGGGGAGATACGCGCGCGATGGGGCGCGGCAGGCTTCGGCGCGCGGCTTCGCCACGACACGCGCAGCAGCAGGTGGAGTCGGCGCAGCGGGCGCGGGAATTGCCGGCGCGCGCTCAGCGGGTTTCGGCTTGGCCTCGGGCAGCGGCGCGACAGCCTCGCCATCTACGGCAAGCACGGCCAGCAGCGTGCCGACGGGGACCTTTTCGCCTTCGGGCACGACGATCTTCTGGATGACGCCGGTCTGGAAAATTTCCACCTCGATAGTGGCCTTCTCGGTATCCACCACCGCAACGATATCGCCGCGCTTGACCGCGTCGCCCGGCTTCACCAGCCATTGCAGGACGGTGCCGGCTTCCATGTCGGCGCCGAGCGAGGGCATCAGGAAATCAGCCATGACCGCCCATCATCCGCGTCACGGTTGCGACGATCGTTGACGCTTGCGGCAGCGCGGCGTCCTCGAGATGCTTGGCATAGGGCATCGGAACCTCGGCGCTGCAGATGCGCTCCACCGGCAGGTCGAGTTCGTAGAACGCCCCTTCCATGATGCGCGCGCTGATCTCGGCCGAGATGCTGCCGCTGCGCCATCCTTCGTCGATAATCACCGCGCGATGCGTGCGCATGACCGAATCGAGAATCGTCTCGGTGTCGAGCGGCCGCAGCGTGCGAAGATCCACGACCTCCGCATCGATCCCCGATGCCGCAAGTTGCTCGGCAGCTTGCAATCGTCTTGCCCAGCGTGCCGCCGTATGTGATCAGACTCACGTCCGTTCCCGCGCGCCGCACCGCGGCCTTCGAGATCTCGACCGCGCCCGCATCGGCGGCCATCTCGCCCTCCATGTTGTAGAGCGTGCCGTGCTCGAAGATGAGCACCGGGTCGGGATCCTCGAGCGCCGTCCACAGCATCCCGCGCGCGTCTTCCAGGGTGGCCGGTGCGAGCACCTTGATGCCGGGAATGTGCGCGTACCATCCTTCGAGGCTGTGCGAATGCTGCGCCGCGAGCTGGCGCCCGGCGCCGGTGGTCATCCTGATCACGAGCGGAATGTTGAACTGGCCGCCCGACATGTGGAGGATCGTCGCCGCGTTGTTCACGATCTGGTCGAGCGCCAGCAGGCTGAAGTTGACCGTCATGATTTCGACGATCGGCCGCATGCCGTTCATCGCCGCGCCGATTCCCGCGCCGACAAACGCCGATTCGGAAAGCGGCGTGTCGCGGATGCGCTCGGGGCCGAATTCCTCGAGCAATCCTTTGCTCACCGCGTAGCATCCGCCGTAAGCGCCGACATCCTCGCCCATCAGGAAGACGCGCGGGTCGCGGATGCAGCGCGTCGCGGATCGCCTGGCGCATCGCCTCGCGATAAGTGATCTTCACTTTCTGCGCGTCCGGGCTCACGCCGGCTTCTCTTCCGAGTACGCGAAACGCGTCAGCTCTTCGATCGGCTCCCAGGTGCCGGCCTCGGCAAATGCGACCGCCTTTTCGATCTCCGCCGCGACCTCGTCTTCGATGCGCTTCAGGTTCGCGTCATCCAAAACGCCCTGTGCTGTCAGACGATTCTGAAAGGTCGTGATCGGATCGCGTTTCTTCCATTCCTCGACTTCGCGCTTGTCGCGATAGAGCTGCGGATCGTACATCGAGTGCGCGCGGAAGCGATAAGTCCGGAATTCGAGAAAGCACGGCCCCTCGCCGGAGCGCACCGCGAGCGCCGCGCGCTCGCGCGGCTTCCTCGCACGCGACGACGTCCATCCCGTCGACCGGCCACGACGGCATTTCGTATGCCGCCGCTTTCAGGCTCAGATCGGTCTGCGACTGCGCGCGCTTGAGCGCCGTGCCCATCGCGTAGAGGTTGTTCTCGCAGCAGAACAGGACCGGCAGCTTCCACAACGCCGCGAGGTTCATGCATTCGTGAAACTCGCCCTCGGCCACCGCGCCGTCGCCGAAGAAGCATGCGGTCACGCGCGGGCGATGTTGCAGCTTGTCGGCCAGCGCGAAACCGATCGCGAGCGGCAGCCCGCCACCGACGATTGCGTTGCCGCCGTAGAATCGCGTCGCCGCGTCGAACAGATGCATCGAGCCGCCACGCCCGCGGCTGCATCCTTCCTGCTTGCCGTACATCTCGGCCATGATCGAGTCGGCCGAAACGCCGCGCAGCAGCGCGTGTCCATGCTCGCGATAGGTCGCGACGACCGCGTCTTCCGGCGTCAGCGCGCGCATCGCGCCGACCGCGACGGCTTCCTCGCCGATATACAGATGGAGAAATCCGCGGATTTTGGCGGCGCTGTACAGCTCGGCGCATTTTTCTTCGAAGCGGCGGATGCGGACCATCTCGCGCAGCAAGCGCGAGCGCGTGCCCGGCGTCGAGATTTGGTGTCGCGATGGTTGGTTGCAGCGCCACGTTCTACGAACTCTCCAGCGTCGAGATGTCGCCCTCGGGAAGGCCGAGTTCGCGCGCCTTGAGCAGTCTGCGCATGATTTTTCCGCTGCGGGTCTTCGGCACGTTGGCGATGAAGTCGATTTCCTTGGGCGCGACCACCGCGCCCAACCGCTTGCGCGCGAAGCCGAGCAGGTCGCTGCGCAAGCTCGTCGCTCGCTGCGAACGCGGCTTGAGCGAGACGAATGCCTTCACGATTTCACCGGCCATCGGGTCCGGCTTGCCGATAACGCCGGCCTCCGCGACCGCAGGATGCTCCATCAGGGTGCTCTCGACTTCGAACGGCCCGATCAGATGACCCGACGATTTGATCACATCGTCGGCGCGTCCGACGAACCAGAAGTAGCCGTCGCCGTCGCGCCGCGCGAGGTCGCCGGTGAGATACCATCCGCCCGCGAAGCATTTGCGATAGCGCTCTTCTTCGTTCAGGTAGCCGCGAAACATCGACGGCCAGCCCGGCCGCAACGCGAGTTCGCCTTCGACTCCGGCTTCGCGAATCTCCTCGACGCGCCGTCCTCGAGGCGGCGCACGACGCCTGCCTCGATACCGGGAAGCGGGCGCCCCATCGAGCCCGGCCGAATATCCATCGCGGCGAAGTTTGAAATCATGATGCCGCCGGTCTCCGTCTGCCACCAATTGTCGTGAATCGGAAGGCCGAACGCTTCCTGTCCCCATACCACCGCTTCGGGATTGAGCGGCTCGCCCACGCTGGCGATGAAGCGCAGGCGGCGAAGATCGTATTTGCGGATCACCTCGGTCCCGATCTTCATCATCATGCGCACCGCGGTCGGCGCGGTGTACCAGTTGGTGACCTTCTGCTTCTGGATCAACGCGTACCATCGCTCGCGCATCGAACTCCGCCTCATCGATGATGCTGGTGATGCCGTTGGTGAGCGGCGCGATGATTCCGTACGACGTGCCGGTGATCCATCCGGGATCCGCGGTGCACCAGAAAATATCGTCGGGATGAAAGTCGAGCGCGAAGTGGCCGGTCATATGATGCGCGACGACCGCCTGATGCACGTGCATCGCGCCCTTGGGCTTGCCGGTGGTGCCGCTGGTGAAATGAAGCAGCGCGAGATCCTCGGGATCGGTCGGCGCGATCTCGAAATCGTCGCTCGCCTCGTCCATCAACTGATGGAAATCGTGCGTGTTGGGAATCGCGCGAATCTCCTCGGGCGCTGCCGATCAGCAGCACGTGCTTGAGCCCGGGCAGCGAGGCGCGCAGCTCGGCGACTTTGCGTTTGTACAGCAGCGGCGGTGGTCACCAGCACGCGGCCGTCGCCGATGCCGATCCGCTGACGAATCGGCTCCGGGCCGAAGGCGGAGAAGAGCGGGCAGAAGACGTTGCCATTTTTCAGCGTCCCGAGCGCGCTGATGTAAAGTTCGGGAATACGCCCGGCGAGCAGAAACACCCGCTCGCCCTTGCCGAGGCCGAGGCGTCGCAGCACGTTGGCGAAGCGATTGGTGAGCAAGCGCAGATCGGCATATGAGAAGTCGCGCGTCTCGCCGCGCTTGCCGATCCATCGCAGCGCCAGGTGATCGCGCAGCGCGCCGGCCGCGTGACGATCGATCGCCTCGTGCGCGATGTTCAGGCCGCGGCCGCCGGGCAGGCCGTCGAGTTCGCGCCGCGCCGCATCCCACGAAAATCCTGCGCAGACTTTCTCGTAATCGAGGAGATTGGGGGCGACCGCCCATCCGCGCTTCGGCTTTTCGATAGTCTTGGAAATCACTAAAGATTGACTCTCTTGGGAGATCTGACGGAGGAGCGGCATGCCAATCGACCTGAGCTTCGATCCAAACGAGATTCCTCTGCTCACCGACCTCTACGAGCTTACCATGGCGGCAAGCTATTTTGCTCTCGGATTCAACCGACCGGCATGTTTCGGCATGAGCGTCCGCCGCCTGCCTCCGCGCCGCGGCTTCCTTGTGGCAGCAGGCCTGGAACGCCTGCTGGAAGCGCTTGAACAGTTTCGGTTCGAACCGGCCATACTCGATTACCTGGAGTCACTGCGGCTGTTCAAATCGGACTTCCTCGATTTCCTCGGCAAACTGCGATTCGCCGGCGAGGTTCATGCCATGGCTGAAGGCACGGTCTTTTTCGCCGGGGAACCAATCGTCGAAGTGCGCGCACCGCTTATCGAGGCGCAACTGATCGAGACGCTGGTCATCAACCAGGTCGGAATGGCCTCGCTTATCGCGAGCAAGGCGGCGCGCAGCGTGATCGCAGCGCGGGGCAAGCGGCTGGTTGATTTCGGACTCAGACGCAGCCAGGGCGAGGCCGCAGGCCTGATTGCGGCGCGTTCGAGTTACCTTGCGGGTTTCGATGGCACTTCCAATGTTCTGGCCGGCCGGCGTTACGGTATCCCGCTCTACGGCACCATGGCTCACAGCTACATCATGGCGCATGACCGGGAGCGCGAGGCCTTCGAGCACTTTGTGCAGGCTTTCCCAAAGCAGAGCACGCTGCTGGTCGATACCTACGACACCGTTCGCGGCGTACAGAATGCAGTCGTTGTCGCGGATCAGATGCGCCAGCAAGGCTTTGAGCTGCAGGGTGTTCGGCTCGACAGCGGCGACCTGGCCGACTTGAGTCTCAAGGCGCGGGCCATCCTTGATCGTAACGGTCTGAAGAATACTTCGATCTTCGCCAGTGGGAATCTCAACGAATACAAGATTCAAGATCTGATCGCCGCAAACGCCCCGATCGACGCTTTCGGCGTCGGCACCGAGATGGTCGTGAGCGGCGACGCTCCGTCGCTCGACCTCGCCTACAAGCTGAACGAATACGACGGCATTCCTCGAATCAAGACTTCGGAAGGGAAGCTTAGCCTGCCCGGGAAAAAGCAGGTCTTCCGCGCAATCGACGCTGACGGCCGCTTTTATGCCGACCTGATAGGCCTGGCCGACGAGACCGCGGCGCTGGTCGCGCGCCAATTCAATCCAATTCCGTCCGAAGTCGCGACACTCCTGTCTGTGCAATTCAGCGGTGGCCGCCGGCTCACGCCGCGTCCCAGGCTCGCCGAGTCGCGCGAGCGCTTCCTCAGCACGCTCGAGCGGCTTGACCAGCGTTACAAGGACCTCGAGCAGCCCGAGGCGTATCCGGCGCGGAGTACGGTTGCCCTCAGCACGATGCTGAATGAACAGAAACAGCGCGCCGGGAAGTGCCAGGAATAATCGGGCGGAGCTGGTTCGTGCCGGTCACACCGCGCACTCGCGGCAGTCGGGGATGCGTTCGTCTTCTACGAACGACAGCGCCTGGTGTGATTTGGAACCGTAGCGGTAAACGGTAACGCCCTTGAGCTTGAGGCTGCGCGCCGCATCGAAGACTTGCCGCACATCGTCCGGCGAAGCACTGGCGGGCAGATTGACCGTTTTGGAAACAGCCGCATCGACGTGCCTCTGGAAAGCCGCCTGCATCCGAACATGATCCAGCGGACTTAACTCCAGCGCGATCGGAAAGCGCCGCTTAAGCTCCTCGGGTATCCCTGCAATCTCCCGCATCGAGCCGCGCTCGCGAATCTCTTTGATCGCGTCAAGCTTGCCGGGACCCAAGCCTTTGATCGCATCGAGCGCCGCGCGGTTGACTTCCGTCAACGTGCGCCCGTCCAGCGCACGTCTGACGCTGGCGAGCGCGAAAAATGGCTCAATCCCGCTCGAACACCCTGCCAGCAGGCTCAGCGTTCCGGTCGGTGCGACGCAAGTTACGGTCGCGTTGCGCAGCGTTCGAATACCCTGGGCGGGCCAAATGCTTTCGGAGAGTGCCGGAAACGATCCGCGCCGCTCGCCGAGTTCGATCGACTTGACTCGTGCCTCAGAGGTAAGCGTCGCGGCAATCCGTTCGCCGAGCGCCACCGCCTGGTCGGAATCGTACGCAATGCCGAGCGCCGCCAGCAGATCGGCCAGCCCCATCACGCCGAGTCCGATCTTTCGGGTCCGCCGGGTCGCCGCCTCGATCTCTTTCGCGGGGTAGTGAGATGCTTCGATCAAGTTGTCGAGGAAGACCACTGCGTCGTGAATCGCCTCCCGCATGCGCCCCCATTCGACGTCCGCTGTTGCGGCAAAGGCCGCCAGATTGATCGAGCCGAGCGTGCAAGATTCGTAAGGCAGCAGCGGTTGCTCGCCGCACGGATTCGTCGCCTCGATATTTCCGAGCGCCGGGGTCGGATTATGACGATTGATCTCGTCGAGGAAGAGCAATCCCGGATCGCCCGAGGCGTGCGCCGCCTGCACTATAGCGTCGAACAGAGCGCGCGCATCGACAGTTGCGACCGGCAACTTCGTGCGCGGATTTCGGGTTGAGAAGCTCGCGCCGGTGTCAACGGCGTGAAGGAATTCGTCGCTAATTCCCACCGACAGGTTGAAATTCTCAAGCGCAGTCCGATCAAGCTTCGCGTTGATGAACTCGCGGATGTCCGGGTGATCGACTCGAAGCACCGCCATGTTCGCACCGCGCCGCCTGCCCCCGGAACGGATAACCGTAGTCGCGTGGTTGAACAGTTCCATGAACGATAGCGGCCCGGAACTCACACCCCCGGTCGAATGAACCCGATCGCCCGCCGATCTGAGTTCGCTGAACGAGAAACCGGTGCCACCGCCGGTCTGTTGAATTCGCGCCGCCAGCCCGAGCGCCCCGAAGATTGAATCGAGGTCGTCGCGCAACGGCAGTACGAAACATGCCGCCAGCTGCCCGTTCGGCATCCCCGCGTTCATCAGCGCGGGCGAGTTGGGGAGAAACTCGAGAGCGTCCAGTCGTTGGAAAAACCGCTCCTCCCAGTATCCCGGATCTTCGCCGAAGTCTCGCGCCGGAGCCGCCACCGCCTTGGCCACTCGGCCCAGCATCGCGGTGGGATCCTCAATCGGGCGACCGCCCTCGTCGCGGCGCAGATAACGCTCCCGGAGCACGACCAAGGCGTTTTCCGAAAACCTGGCCATCCCGACACTTCCCCTTCACGCTTCGCGCCGTCGCGAGGATGGCGAAACAGCCGGCTTGAACCGCCCGCGTCCGTTAAGCTTTGTTTCCATCGGGATCGTTGCTGTATCCAGCGGCATCGTCTATGTCAAACTTCAGCACCAGGGGTGAAGGCCCCGGCGCTGCTCGCAAGACTGGCACGGCTGATGCTGATAGCAAATGAACAATTTAGATTTGCGGATGAGCTGACATGAATCTCGTTGTCGTAGCCGGCTCCGGAAACCCATCGCTTGCCGACTCTGTTGCCGAAAGGCTCGGAACCCGAGTCTGTCGCTCTGTGCTGAACCGATTTCCCGACACCGAGTTGCACGCAGAGATAGAAGAAAGCGTGCGCGGCTGCGACGTCTACGTGGTTCAGCCGACCGGTCCCCCGGTGGACCGTCACTTGATGGAATTGTTCTTCCTCGCTGACGCCTGCCGGCGGGCGGGCGCATCCCGTCTTACTGCCATAGTTCCGTACTTCGGATATGCGCGTCAGGATCGCCGGGCAAACGGGCGGGAAGCGGTTGGCGGGCGGCTGATCGCGGACCTGCTGGCAGTTGCCGGCTTCGAGCGAATTGTCGCCCTCGATCTTCATACCGTTTCACTCGAGGGCTTCTTCAGCATCCCGCTCGAGCACCTGAGCGCGATATCGCTCTTTGCAAATGCGATCGAGGAACTGGTCACCGACAAGAGTGTGATCGTCGCGCCAGACCTGGGGGCCGTCAAACTCGCCGAACGGTACGGGGAACTGCTGAGCCTGCCCATCGCAATTGCCCACAAGATCCGCCTCAGCGGCGAAGAAGTAAGAGTGCGCGGCATCGTTGGCGAGGTCGGCGGACGTGCGCCGATTATCGTGGACGACATGATATCGACCGGCGGCACCATCGAGGCCGCCGCGGCAGCCGTGATCGCCGCCGGTTGCATTCCCGAGATCACGGTAGTTGCCAGCCATGCCTTGCTGGTGGGCCCCGCGATCCGCCGGCTTTCAGCATTGCCGCTGAAGCGAATCGTGGTGACCGACAGTCTGCCAATTCCGGAGCACGGTTCGCTGACGCTGCAGGTGGTGAGCCTGGCAGCCATGCTCGCCGAGACAGTGAGTCGCCTGAACGTTGGCGAGTCCATGACCGAACTCCTGAGCCACCGATGATCGCGAACAAATCATGAACGGATGATTTTTTGTCAGGCGCAAGCATGGAACTGGTCAAACTCAGCGACCACCTGTGGGAAATTCCGAAAACAGGCGCGATGCGGGTACCCGGACGAGTTTACGCCAGCGCGAAGATGATCGAGGGAATGCGTGAAGACCCGGCCCTCACGCAGGTTGCCAACGTTGCCTGCCTGCCGGGGATCGTTGGCTACTCGCTGGCGATGCCCGACATCCATTGGGGCTACGGCTTCCCCATCGGCGGCGTGGCGGCTGTCGATGCCGGTGAAGGTGTCATATCGCCGGGAGGAGTCGGCTACGACATCAATTGTGGCGTGCGCCTGGCGCGCACGCACCTGCGTTTCAGTTTCGTCGAACCGCGAATAGATCGGCTGGCCGACGCGCTCTTCGCCAAAATTCCGGCCGGAGTCGGCTCATGGGGCGCGATACCGGGACTGTCGATCGAGCAACTCAAGCAAGTGGTCAGCGAAGGCACGAAGTGGGCGCTGCGCAACGGATACGCCACCGAGCGCGACCTCGAACATACCGAGGAAGGCGGAATGCTCGCCGGCGCCGACCCCGACCGCATAAGCGAGCGCGCTTACAAGCGCGGTGCGAAGCAACTGGGTACGCTCGGTTCGGGCAATCACTTTCTCGAAGTCAGCCGGATCGACCAGATCTATGACTCGAAGGTCGCCGATGCGTTGGGACTCGAACTCGGTCAGGTCACGGTTCTGATCCATTCGGGCTCGCGCGGCCTGGGCCACCAAACCTGCGATGACTATCTCAAACTTATCGGTGGCGCGATGGCCCGTTACGGAATCAACCTGCCCGATCGCCAGCTCGCCGCCGTTCCAATCAGCTCGCCGGAAGGGCAAGCCTATCTCGGCGCGATGGCCGCCGCCGCGAACTTTGCCTGGTGCAATCGGCAGGTAATGATGCACCTCGCCGAGCAGGCTTTTCTGGAAGCGCTCTCGATCGCGCCCAGAGAACTGGGCTTCGAACTGGTGTACGACGTCTGCCACAACATCGCCAAATTCGAAGAGCACAGTGTCGATGGCCGCCAGCGACTCGTCTGCGTGCATCGCAAAGGCGCCACCCGCGCCTTCGGCCCCGGCCATCCCGCCTTGCCTGAGGCGCTGCGTCCGCTGGGGCAGCCCGTGCTGGTGCCTGGAGACATGGGCCGCTATTCGTTCGTCCTGGTCGGCCTTGAAACTGCCATGCGCGAGACCTTCGGCTCATCGTGCCACGGCGCCGGGCGGTTGATGAGCAGAATGAAAGCAAAGCGAGAGGCCGGCGGGCGCGACCTGCACGCCGAATTAAAGGCGCTGGGTGTTACAGTCAGAGCCCACAGCCGCGCCGGCATTGCCGAGGAGATGCCGCACGCCTACAAGGACGTAGCCGAGGTGGTCGAGGTCATGGAAGCCGCACGCATAACCCGGCGGGTCGCCAGACTCAGGCCGTTTGCCGTCATCAAAGGCTGATGCCGGCGAAACCGACTGCGCCACAGGCCGAAGACGAGGCTCTGTTTCGCGAGTTCGAGCACACCGGCGACCTCGGCATCGAGTTGGATGCTCCCGCTCGCAGCGAGTTGTTCCGCCGCGCCGTCATCGCCCTGGCTGCGCTGTTGGTGGAGACGGCAAGCGTCGCGGAGATCGAGCAGCGGGAGATCGCGGTCGAGGCCGAAGCCGACGTCGATCTTATGCATGACCTGCTCACGGAACTGCTTGCTCTTTTCACGGTGGAGGGGTTCATCTGGCGCGACGCTTCGGTCAAGGAGGCCGGCCGATCCCTGCGCGTGACGCTTCGAGGCGAACCTTTCGACCCGGCCCGCCACGCGTTTCGCGGTGAAATCAAAGCTGTCACCTACCATCAACTGATGGTTGAAAACTCAGCCGACGGATGGCATTCACGCGTAATTTTCGATGTCTGAAACCCGAAAGGAGCATTTGCACAGTTTTGAAACTATCGTCAGTCTTGAGTTCCGGAAGCGACCAGATAGACCTCACCGTCGGGCAGGCGATACACGTGAGTGTAGGGAGGCCATCCTTCGATAGTTTCGATCAATTGGGGCTCTCCTTCGATCGCGTCCAGGACTTCCTCCCAATCTTCAACTTCAGCCTCCGCAATTCTGTGGTAGCTGCCATCTCGCTCGTGCACCATGAGACACTGGATCATCGATTGCACCTCTCTTGATCATCGCCGTGGCTCGAATCCGTCCGGCAACCGAGCCGCATAGTCTTTAGGACGCGTTCTTTTGGCGAACCAGCCGGCGCTTGCGCAGAATCAGAATTTCCACTGCAGATTTTTTCCCACATTCACCGTGAATCGCGCATACTTCGGCGGTATCCGGCCGCCCTTGGTCCACTGCGCGGGAAGCGATACTTCGTCGAGTACTACGATATCGACCTTGGTGCCGTCCTCACGCGTGAAGGTCCGCGTGCCGGAGTACTGCACTATCGTCGGGAGAATCATACCGAACCCTTTGTAGCGAGTCTTGGTGGTGACGAGCACGGCATCGGGTTTCTGAAGTTTGTTGCCGGCCCGAATCAGCAACTCCTTGTCGGCGAGTTTGCGAACGATCCATGACTCGCTGATTACGTAGTAATCGCCTTTCTTCGGACGAAAGTCAGGCGGCACCAATTGTCCCGTTCCGAACCAGAAGGGTAGCTTGACCGAGCGATCCGCGCTCCAGTCCACCGCCCTCACATCGGCGATATGACTGTCATCGCCGAGGATGAAACTGTGCCCGCGAAATGAGGACTCTATCTGCTGTGCGCTGGCGTAATTCGTTGTTGTTACTGGTTGAGCCTTGGCTGATGCGGCCGCAAAGCCGACTGTCAGTAGCACGATTGCGAGCCAAAGATTTTTTCGATGAAGCATGACTTCCTCTCCTGCGGATGCGATCGCTTAGTGCTGCGCCTCGGCGGATGGCCGTTCTGGCCGTGCGAGTTCCAGCAGGCGGATAACTTCGCCGTCCGCCAACTGATGGAAATCACGGTAGAATTCGCCGATTCCAAAGAACGTCGGCGGCGTACTCAAGCATACGATTTCGTCCACTTCGTCGCGCAGCGACTCGATGGTATCGGCGGGTCCGACCGGAACCGCGAGCACAACTTTCCTGGGCGCCTGTTGCCGGACTCCGCGTAGCGCGGCGCGTATCGATCCGCCGGTCGCGATTCCATCGTCAACGACGATCACGGTGCGATTCTTCAGTTCGATGCGCGCGCGTCCAGCACGGTACAGCAGGTTTCTCCGATGGATTTCCTTCAGTTGGTTGTGAATCTCGCGTTCGAGATAGGCGCGCGAAACTCGCAGCGCGGCCACCACTTCGCGATTGAGAATCGTCTCAGGATGATCGCCGTCCACCACCGCTCCGACGCCCAACTCCGGCTGCCCGGGCGCACCGAGCTTGCGAACGATTATTACGTCGAGCGGTGCGTTGAGCGCGCGAGCAACTTCGAAGGCGACCGGTACGCCGCCGCGCGGCACACCCAAAACTACCGGCTGCTGATCCTTGTATTTCAGCAGGCGCGCGGCGAGTTTGCGGCCGGCCTCGACGCGGTCGGCGAACACGATGTCCTCGTCGTCGTTGGGACAATCGGACGGCGCCTCTTGCTCCGCCGCGTCACCGGTCAGATATTTCGCAAACCAATCGCGCGCCAACCTGCACAACTTCCTCGAGAGTTCCCGGCTCTTCGAACAGATGAGTCGCGCCTGCAACAATCTTCATCGCCTTCTCGCATCTGAGTCGTTCGAACGCCGCCTGGTTCATTTCGATAACCGCGCTATCGTCGCCGCCAACGATGAGAAGAGTGGGGGCCTTCACCCGATGAAGGCATTTCATCGCCAGGTCCGGGCGGCCTCCTCGCGAAACGACTGCCCTGATCGAGAAATCGCGTGCGGCGGCGACCAGCGCCGCGGCGGCGCCGGTGCTCGCGCCGAAATATCCGATCGGATATTTCGCGAATTTCGCTTGCGCGCGGAGCCACCTGGTCGCGTCGGCGAGGCGATGGCCGAGAAAATCGATATCGAAAACATTCTCGCGATCTGCCGCCTCATCCTCAGTGAGAAGATCGAAAAGCAGGGTGCCGATGCCCGCTTTCTGCAGCGCGTTGGCGACATAGGTGTTGCGCGGACTCAGCCTGCTGCTGCCGCTCCCATGCGCGAAGAGCACGATACCCTTGGCGCCGTGGGGAACGGTCAGCGTGCCTTCGAGCAGGATCGAATCAGAGGGAATCCGTGCCTGCACATCTGGAGGTTGTCGCTCCATGATGGTCCTCCTGTATGCGGCGGCTACTCTTGAGCGGCGCGCAGATGGTTGACGACGCCATCGACGCCGAAGATGTACCAGGCATCCGCTTCGGCCATCTCCGCCTGGCGGCGGTTGGGCGCCACGCCCTCGAGAGTCACCACCGAGTTGCGCGTGCTGACCTTGATCGAGTCGGCGGTGACGAGGCGATCCTTTTCCAAAGCTATCGCGACGGCGGCGGTGATCTCGTCGTCGTTGTCGTCCTCGAAGGGCTTAACCTCGATCCCGTTTACGACGTCGCGAGTGCCCGGGACCCACCATGCGAGCAGTCCCGCCAGACGCTTGTGCGACAGGCTTTCGACCTGTCCATTGAGCGTCACGACTCCGTCGGCGACTGCGATCTCGAGATAGTTGCCTCGGTCAACCGCGGTCTCGACGGCGGCTCTCACGCGGCGCTCTTCGGCAGTTTGAATCATGCAGTCAATGAAAGCTCCTTCCTGCAACATCGCAGCGCGCACGTGATCCCGGATCGCGCCATCGCCCATCGGTTGCGCCGGAGCGACGCGGAGCCTGTCGACGATTCCTGTCGAGCCGCGAACCGAAGCCGCCAGTTCCAGCGCGATCTTCTTGGCGGCAAGGCTTTCGGTTTCGCCCTGAAGGACAAGGCTTCCGTCGCCGTTGGCATTCGACAACAATCGGGTGCCGGCGAAGGTCGACGCGCGGATCGCGTTCCAGAGCCGCATGAACCTCGCGTACGATTTCCGCTGAATCAAGCATTGAAACCCCTAGCAGGGTGTTGAGAAACTCGGTCCAATTGTCGCGTTTGATTTCAAGCGCTTCAACACCCTGCGTAAAGATTCTTCTTACCTACAACATCTCCCCCCTTTGGGGGAGACCAGTGAAAAACCCCTTTTGGGGGAGACAGAGAGGGAGCAGGCGTTGAAAATTACTCGCCTACTGACCCCGATGGATTGACCGTCTGATGCTGCCGCTGCGCTTGCGCCCACAGCTTCTTCAGATCCTTGGGAAGCTGGCTCATCACGTCCCACGCCTCGCCTTCCTGGCCCGTCGGGCTGCTGAGCAACCTCTGCAACCCCGCGAAAACGGCCGATACCGCGCGTTCCGCTTCCTCATCATCGCTGAGTCCGGCCATCCGGCGCACTTCCCATATGAACTGATCCCCGCTGACGCGATGGACCTTGCGATCGGGGTGCTCCAGCGACATCCACATCATCTTGAGGCGCTTGGGGAGTTGTGCGGCGACATGCAGCGCTTCATTCGGCGTGATCCGATCGCGCAGTTCCTGGAAGACCGCGAAGGTCAGCCCCTCCGCGCGACGCAGGTCACATCCGATTCGCCCCATCACATCTTTGAAAAATGCTTGATCTTGCATGATGAATATCTCCCTTGAGCGCTCTTGTGATTCGGCAGGGCACGACCCGTTTACATCATGGATTATACCACCTGTGTCCGATTCGGGGGGTGACCGCAGAATCGCTTTTGGGGTAACTGCCGCAGCAGTCGTGCCGCAGGTGACATTAGAGAACGATTGTTCGGAAGCCTCGCTTGGATAAGGGAGTATAATCTATTGAGGGATGGCTTTTGGTTCCGAAAATCAGTGACAACCCAGCCGTTCCCGTCACAAAAAAGAACCAAAATGGAGGACAGAAAAATGGGAGCACTTTTACCATGGCGGCCCTTTCGCGAGCTCGAACGGATGGCGCGACGCTGGGAATCGCCGTTCCCGCGCATGTTCGAGGACTTCGAGGATAACTACGACGAGGAGTTCACCCCGGCGGTCGAGAGCTTCGTCAAGAATGGCAATCTCGTCGTGCGCGCGGACGTGCCGGGGCTCGAGCTCAAGGACCTCGACGTCTCCATTCTCGGCAACGTGCTGTGCGTCAAAGGCGAACGCAAGAGCGAGCACGAGGTGAAGAAAGAGGACTACTTGCACCGCGAGGTCTCTTACGGGGCCTTTGAGCGGCGGATGACTCTGCCGGAAGGAGCAGCCGCCGACAAGGTCAAAGCCAGCTTCAAGAACGGGGTGATCGAGATCACCGTTCCGCTGGCGAAAGAGACGGTGGCTAAAAAGGTGCCGATCGAGGCCGAAGCAGAAAAGAAGGTCGAGATTTCCAAGAAGTAGCTGCCGGCGGCGAGCCTGGCGATTCTGAATCGCCGGGCTCTGTTCACCAAAATCTGGAGTTTTGAGAAGGCGCAGCGGCCTCGGTCGCACTCGCGACGCCACCAGCCGCCGAGGCGACCCTTTGCGTCTCCGTTCGCGCGGATCAAGTTTTGAGGAACCACGCCCACGAGAAATAACTTGTACCGCGTATCAAAAAAGCCGGTCGCAGAGTCTTGGCCAGCGGCAAGAATTGAGAGTATCTAATCGAGGAAACCTGGTGCTGCCGCTGCCGTCCTCCGGCGCGTATCGAGGACAAGCGGCGCGGCGGGCGTGGCGTCGTAATCACGATGTGCGCCGGCGGCGCAATGGCAGTGGCCGGACGGTTCGGAGTCGCGTGAAAAAGTGAGCGACGAAAAACTCGATACGGTGCGCTTGCAAAACCTGGCTTATGGCTATCGCCAATCGGCCACGCTGCTTGCTGCAATCGAGATCGATATCTTTTCGAAAATTTCCGCCGGAGCCCGCACCGTCGATACCATCGCGCGCGCCGCGGATATCACCCCGCTCAACGCCGAGCGGATCCTGGCGGCGTGCGCCGCGCTCGGCTTGGTCGTGAAGGACGGCGAGAACTACTCGAACGCGCCTGATGTCGAGCGCTTCCTGGTCAAAGGCGCGAAAGGCTTCGCGGGACCGTGGCTCACAACGATGGGCCGCAGCGACTACGGCGCCTGGAACCGGCTCGGAGAATATCTGCGCAGCAAAGAGCCGCCGCGGATCCTGGGGGTGTACGAGAGTTACACCGTGGAAGACGCGCGCAAGCTGCATGCCGCAACCTTCAGTATCGGGATGGGCGCCGGGCGCAGGTTCGCGCGCCTGTGCGATCTCTCCAGGCGCAAGATGATCCTCGACTTGGGCGGCGGCTCCGGATGCTACTGCATCTGCGCGGCGCAGAAGTATCCGCAGATCCGCGCCGTGGTGTTCGATTTGCCAAGCGTCGCAGTGGTCGCAAGGGAATACATCGCGCGCAACGGTTTCTCCGATCGCATCACCGCGCAAGGCGGCGACTTCACCAAAGATGACTTCCCACCCGGAGCCGACGTCGCGATTCTCGCCAGTAATCTTCCACAGTACAGTCCGGAAATAATTCGCCGGATAGTGAAGCGCGCATTCGAAGCGCTCGAAGCGGGCGGTGAGATGCATGTCATCGGCGAGATGCTGAACAACGATCGCACCGGTCCGATCGGTCCCGCGCTGTGGGCGCTCAACGAAGCAATTTACGGCAGCACCGGAGTCGCACATTCGGAGCGCGACACGATGAGCTATCTCGAAGACGCCGGTTTCATCGAGGTGACCGCGACCGATTTCATTCCCGGCTCACTCACGCGCGTAACCGGCTACAAGCCCCAGCGCTGATCGCCTGAGTCACGGATTAGTCATCATGTTTCATACCGCCATCTGCGATCTGCTCGGCATCCGCTATCCGATAATTCAGGGCGCGATGCAGGATGCTGGCGGTCCTCGCCTGGTCGCTGCCGTGAGCGAGGCCGGTGCCCTGGGCGTGCTGCCAACCTTCGGCGGCACTGAAGCCGCACTGCGCGCCGATATCGAAAAGACCAGCGAAATGACCCGGCGTCCGTTCGCCGTGAACATCACACCGATCGGCCGCGCCTTCACCGAATCGCGCGCAGCAATCTGCATCGAGATGGGCGTGAAGATAGTGACCACCGGTCGCGGCGATCCGGGCCTCAGCATCGTCGAAAAGATGAAGGCGGCCGGCATCGTCGTGATTCCCGTGGTGCCATCCGTCGCGCACGCGATCAGGGTCGAGCAGGAAGGCGCCGACGCGATTGTCGCGTCAGGTTCGGAAGCGGGAGGTCATGTCGGACGAGTATCGACGATGCCGCTGGTGCCGCAGGTGGTCGATGCGGTCAAGGTGCCGGTCGTTGCGGCGGGCGGTATCGGCGATGGGCGCGGGTTTCTCGCGGCGCTCGCGCTGGGTGCATGCGGAATTCAGCTCGGCACAAGGTTCATCGCGTCGCAGGAGAGTGAGGCGTCGGACTGGGTCAAGCAGCGGATAATCGCCGCGCGCGAGACCGATACCATCGTGAGCAGCCTGATGACCGGCAAGCCGGTGCGGGCATTGAGCAGCCGAATCCTGAGCGCCTACGAGGCCGAGCGGGCACGCTGTACCGACGAGCAGGAGCGCGCCGTGCTGCGCGGCCGATACCTGAGCGAGATGCGCGACGCCGCACGCGACGATCGCACGTATGCGGCGGGCGAGATCAGCGGGATGATTCGTGACGTCGCGCCGGTGCGCGATCTGATCGAAGCGATCATCAACGACGCGGCCGCGCTTGCGGAAAAGCTCCACGCACTCGCCGGGCGCGGCTAGGATTTCCTGCCGCCTTCGACCGGTCCGCCCGCGGCCAGACTCAGCGGGACGAACTTTTCACGCCGGCGCTGCTCGACTTGGCGTCCTCCCGCGACAGGATGTCCTTGACGAGCGCCGCCGTCTTGCCGACCAGCCTGATGCATCTACGCGTCTTCTCAGGCGAGTTCCGGTAAGCCTTTACTTCCT
The DNA here is from genome assembly GCA_963743865.1 of uncultured delta proteobacterium. GTDB lineage: Bacteria > Desulfobacterota > Binatia > Binatales > Binataceae > Binatus. Next base: position 527,144 of record CAVURG010000006.1, on the reverse strand, counting down.
CGGGCTTGGTGAAATCCGTACCGGCGATGTCGCGGCAAAAATGGCTGGTCTCGATTTCGGTACCGAAGCGGCGGTAGAACTCTGCGCAGAGCGGAAAGAGGCTGGGATCTTCCTTGCCCTCGACAGTGGCTTTCCCGCGGTTGAGACTAAGCGCCGCTACGCCGCCGATAATGGCGCCGCACACCGAGCCCATACCGCCGATCCCGCCGCCGAACCCACCCATCATGCGGACCGCAGCCTCGTCTTCTTCCCCCAGGAGATCCTGCACGACGTGCAAGACGGTCTGGCTGCAATGGAATCCCTTGCCGAGGTAGAAAGCTGCCCGTTCGGCGATATCGAATTGCGCGAAGTTCATAAGATCGTCCCCCAAGCGTGAAACTCCGAACAGCCTTGATCGAGCATCATCTGTGCCGTGCCTTTCCCGACGGATTGGGCGTCTGTGCAGGACGGTTAGCCTTGCTCAGCCAGTCAGCCCATGCCTGTACCTATTCAAAACTCCGAAAGCGGCGAAAAGTCCAGAGTCTTGCGATTCGTCGCACCTCGTCGATACTGATTCTTGCCGCCGCCCAAATTTGATTCGGATGGAATTTTAAGTACGGACAGGGTGGCGTCGCCGGATGCGCCTCAGATGGCATGCTTGATGCTTCGGCTCCAGCAGTCCCTCCGCGGGTGATAGATGACAGATCGATTCGATGTAGCGATCGTAGGAGCCGGTCCAGGCGCGTCCATGGCCGCCTACATCCTGGCCAAGCGCGGTCTGGAAGTAATCGTCTTCGAGCGCGGGGATTATCCCGGCTCGAAGGCGATGTTTGGCGGCGTGCTCTACACCACGGTGCTGAGTAATTTCTTCCCGGATTTTCCCGAGGCGGATTGCGTGGAACGGCACGTCATCGAAAAGCGCTTCTCGATGCTCTCGAAGAACGATGAGCTTGCGCTTTCGTTCAAATTCCTGGGCTTCGAGCCGCCCTACTATAATCACTCCTTCACTGCGCTTCGCGCCGTATTCGATCGCTATCTCGCGAGCAAGGCCGAAGCGGCCGGCGCCGTGATCGTGACCCAGACGGTGGTTGACGAAGTGCTGATGCGCGATGGATGCGTGATCGGAGTCCGTGCCCGGCGCGAGGGAGGCGAAGTAAACGCGAACGTAGTGATTGCCGCCGATGGCGCGAATTCCCTGATCGCCCAATCAGCCGGGCTGCGCGGCGAACTCCCACTGTCGGTGATTCTCGGCGTGAAGGAGGTCGTCTCGCTGCCCTCGGCTGTGATTGAGGATCGTTTCTGCCTCGAGACGGAAGAAGGTGCGGCTTACGAATATATCGGCGGCGCGGCGGTCAGGGGCTCGATGGGCGCGGGATTCCTGTACACCAACCGTGACACCCTCTCAGTCGGGATCGGCATACCGCTCGCATCGCTCCAGCAAATGGGTGCGCAACCGGATGACCTGCTCAACGAATTCAAGATGCATCCGGTGGTTCGCCGGATGCTACGCGGGACCAAGCCCGAGGAATACTCCGCCCATCTGATTCCCGAGATGACGCCGCAGGATCTGCCGCGCTTCGTCGGCGATGGAATCCTGGTAATCGGCGGCGCGGCGGGATTGGTCAACGCCAACCCGCTGTTCCACGAAGGCACCAACATGGCGATGGCTTCCGGGGTGCTTGCCGCCGAGACGATCCTTGAGGCGCACAAGGCGGGCGATTACTCGGCCAACGCGCTCAAGCCCTACGTCGCCCGCATGCGCGACAGTTTCGTCTGGCAGGATTACGAGCGCTATCAGAACCTGACCCGAATGGCCGAAACCCATCCGCAATTCTTCAACAAGTATCCATACGAGTTGGCCGAAATGGCGCGCAAGCTGTTTTCGGTGACGCCCGCGGAGGGCGGAATGCAGGTGCCCAAGCGCAAGCTTGAATTGGCCGTCGTCGATCACCTGCTCGCTGAGCTTGGACTGATGAGTTTTGGGATGGATCTGTTCGACGCAGCCAAGGCGGCGGCGCTCTGAGCGCCCGCTCTGACGGACCGTTAGCACGGATGGAGCAATGAGGAAAAACGAGCCGCGCGGACAGGGAATGCCCGTCGCAATTGAAGACTACCTGGGCCCGCCCACGCTGCTGAGCCGCGACGACAAGCTCGCGACCCTGTCGTTCAAGGTCAACGAAGCAAGTCCGCATCTGAAGATAATCGATCAGCAGGTCTGCGCGCAGTGCGTTGAAAAGCCGTGCACCACGACCTGTCCGGTGGGAAACTACAAGGTCGAAGAAAACAGCCGGACCACGATTTACTGGAGCAGCTGCATCGAATGCGGTACCTGCCGCATCATCTGCCCGCCCCGCAATATCTCGTGGACTTATCCGGCCGGAGGATTTGGCGTCAGCTACAGATACGGCTGAACGCAGGAGGGCTCACATGCGGATTTCGTCGCGCGCCGGCAACTTCAACATGACCATTGAAGATGTCACGGTCGAAAACGGGGAACTGGTAATGACTGGAAAAATGGGCGTGTGGTCCGCCAAGACCATGCTCAGCGTGGAGGAACTCCGCCAGATGCTCCAGTCGATGAAGATCAGCGCCAAGGTGCTTGATTTCGCCGTGCTGTTCGCTTTCCGGCACATCGTCGGCGTCGTCGAGGAGGATCGCGCCCGCACCAAGGCACTCGAAGGCAACGGCGGGACTGCAATTGCACCGAACAAGCCCTAAGTGCGACCAGGCCGGGCGCGAGGAGCGCCGTTTTGGACTGTGTCCGTCCGAAGCAGTTGATGCATCGTTCGGATTCAGCGGGCTTTGACCTGAATCTTCAAGGAGAGGCGCCGCTCTACTTGCGCAAACGTGGAAAAAACCGGAGAAAGGTGGCAAAATTCGAAAGTGGCTGCTCCCAAACAGTAGGCATCCGAATTGCAGTTCGCAATTAGCGCCCGTGTGTTCTCGGTTCAGAAAATCTAACTCAGGCCGGAGGGTTCAACCATGAGCGGTGATGACGAGAGCCAAAAAGCTTCGGAACTCGAACAAGTCGAAGAAGCATGGAACTTTTCTTTGTTCGACGCGATCATGAACCGCCGATCGCGCCGCTTCGGCTTGGGAATGGAAATCAGTGAGGGGCCGAACAAGTTCAAGTCCCCCAATGAACCGGTGCCGCTGGATGAACTCGAGGAAGCGATCCTTATCGCCGCAGGCACCGGAATTACCGGCTTGAACCTCGGCGATCTGCCATGGGCCGCCCGTCCCGAGAAGGCGGAACAACTCGCCACTTGGTGCGGCGAAGGCAATACTCTGGTCGAGTACGCGGGCAGAAGCTGGCCAAGCGCATGCGGCGCCCACGGCACCGAGCTCTTCTACACCAACGACGAGGGTGTCTATCTTCTCAAACTGCGCGAGGCCCAGCCGACAAAGTTGCAGGAGTATGCGGGCAAGAGCGACCGCGACAAGCTGATTGATTTTGTTCTCGACAATCGGATGAAAATTTTCGACGGACGTCTCGATATCCCGCGCAACACCGGGGCGATTATGTCCTTCAACCTGTGGAACATGAACATGCCCGGCACCACCCTGTTCATGCCCGTTTCGGATATCACCGAAGAGTACATCAACATAATCATGCTCTCGGCGGACTTCGGGCAGTACATAGTGGATGACCGCCACGGCAACCGCCCGACCATCAGCGAGAGGTGGATCAAGGAAGGATGGGTCGATACGCCGGTTCCGCTGACCATGATCGAGACCAGCATGATGGCGACGGTTGCCGGGGCCGAGGGCGGATTCATCGGGCATAACATGACGCTTGCGTTCCAGGCGATGGGCCTTGGCGGATGGCTGTTCGGCGGCGCAACCCCGTTCGTAGTCATGGGCGGCACCCCGGCCGGCCGCGGCCTGGGATTCCGTTTCGAATCGAATCCCAAGGATCCGACGGGCTTCTCCGTGCCGGTCGGAATCGACGGCGGCTTCGAAAGCTACCGGCCGCCGTACTACAAGAACATGGATGCCGCGGTTGACGCGATCGTTGCCCGGAAGTTCGGAGCTAACGGGACATTCAATCCTTTCTCGAGCAAGCTGGCGCCGTACAAGAATCGCGCGGACTTCCTCAAACAGATCCCACGCACACCTGAAAAAACGATCGAAATCACCAAGGAGACTTGCCGCTACATCTGGGAGACGTTCGGAACCTTCCCGGCCATCGTGCCGCCGATGGCGCTGATGTATTACATCCAGGCCCAGCACTGCGAGCTCGAGTTCTACGACAAGTACTATCCGCCGGGCGCGTATCTGAAGACCCACAAACAGCACATGGAAAAGTGGCACAAGAAGGCCGGCGCGGCACGAAGGGCCGCCTGAGATGCGATGGGCGAAGGATTCAGTTTGGAAAATGGAAATCCCGGCTAAACCGTTCTAACCGGGCGAAGCCCGCATCCTTTCTTAACGTCCATCGCCGGCATAGGCCGTTCTCCTCGCGGGCCGGCCCGGTTACGGGACTTCGGTGCTCGCGTCGAGATACGCCAGCATCAGTTCACTCACCATCGATGGATCGAGCGAGCCCGCGCTGCCGGCGTACATCGCGCCGCTGCGCGCGGGCGTCGCCGGCGGATTCTTGGCGTACTCGACCCCGGCCGCGATGTCTCTGACGAAACGCGCCGCCAATCCCGGAATTGTCTGAAGCAAGGTGACGCACATATGAAAGCCGGCGGGCCGCTGCAGCCCGTTAAGCCGCCATCCACGCTCCACGAGGAAATCGTTGACGTGGCGGATGTCCACCTTGTCCGACGTAATCGCGATGCAGTAGGTCGGCCTACCGATAATCTTGAGCTCCGGGATTTTTGCCACGCCCGACTTGATCGTGTCCGCCGCCTTCATGATGCGGCGGGTCGCCTTCAGGTATCCCTCCTCGCCGAGCGTGACCATCGCCGCCCAGGTCGATGCGGCGATTCCCAGCGAGCGGGTGCCCGCCACCGTGGGCGCCGCATACAAGCCGCCGGGCCAGTCGGTCATCGTGAAGTACATGTGCCGGCGCAACGCGCGATTGCGATAGAGCACCACCGACGCGCCCTTGAGCCCGTAGCCCCATTTGTGCGTATCGCAGGACATCGAGGTGACGCCGGGCAGGCGGAAGTCGAACGCCGGAACGTCGTACCCAAGTTTTGCGATCCACGGCAGAATGAAACCGCCGAAGCAGCTATCGACGTGCAGACCGACGCCGGCTTCAAGCGCGAGCTCGGACAACTTCTCGATCGGATCGATCAGCCCGTGCGGGAAATTCGCCGCCGAACCCGCGATCGCGATGGTGTTGGGGCCGATCGCGCGCCGCATCGCGTCCACGTCGGCCAGGTAATCGGCTCCGACCGGCACGCGAATCAGCTTGATGCCGAAAAAGTGCGCGCCCTTGGAAAACGCCGGATGAATCGTCTCCGGCGCCACCATCTCGGGCGCCGTGATTGCGCGCTCGGCTTTGGCTTTCTCCCGATACGCCAGCATCGGCAGGATGACGCTCTCGGTGCCGCCCGAAGTGATCGCTCCGCATACTTCCGCCTGCGGATCGTTCTCGCGCGCCAGCTCCGCGCCCAGCATCCGCGCGGTCATCGCGATTATCTCGCCCTCGAACTTGGTGCCGCTCGGGCACATGTCGCGGTGCAGCAGGTTGACGTGCGAGAACAGCGCAAACACGCGGTTGAGGTAGGCAAAGTGCTCCATCCCGCCGTGGAAGTAGGTGCCCGAGATCTGGCCGGTCTGCCAGCGCACGTTTTCCTTGCGCGCGATGCTGCGCAACTCGCGCATGACCTCCTCGGGCTGGCGGCTCTTCGTCGGCAGCTCGTGGTAGGTCTCGAAGGTTTCGCGATACGGGAACATATCTCCGAAAGGTCCGGAGGGCTCTTGCTGCTTCTTCGCTGCCTTGGGCATGGGACAACTCCTTGGGGATTGCGGCGCCCGGATAATCCGGCGCCCAGTGTGGCTACTAAAGACTCCGAAGGCAGCGAAAAGTCCAGAGTTTTAAGAATCACTGCCGTAGTGTCGCCGGCATGTTTGAGCTCGAGCGATCGATCCTCTCTCGGCTTGTATGCCGATTCCGTAGTCGGGCGGTTGTGGAGTTAGAGAACCTCGCGCTCCGTCACCAGCTGCACGTTCTTCATCGCCAGTTACCGTGTGTGTGGCGAATTACTGATTTCCCCAGAATCAGCAATTCGCCACACACAAGCCTCGCAGGGCGGCCCTGACATCACTTGAAAGACGTTTCCCTGCGACATAACGTTCTTCCGTGCGCATGCCTACCGAGGACGAGGCGCCAGAGCGTGGTTCGCAAGGAATGCTCACCGTCATTATTCCGGTACTCAACGAAGTGAGCTGAATCGAACGGGTGATTCGAAATGTGCAGGAAGTTGCACTGCGCAAGGAAATCATCGTGGTTGACGACGGTTCCACCGATGGCACCCGTGGCTTGCTGAGCAAGCTGGCGCCGGCTTCCAACGTGAAGATATTGCGGCACGAGCGCAACCGCGGGAAAGGTTCGGCGATCAGGGCGGCGCTGGCGAGCGCGTCCGGTGAGTTCGTGGTTATCCAGGACGCCGACCTCGAATACGATCCCAGCGATCTCCCTGCGCTGATCGCACCGCTGGCGGCAGGCGAGACGGACGTGGTGTATGGCGTGCGCCAGCATGACAGCGCGGCGCGGGGACTGGCGCTGTTCATGGGAGCCCGGATGCTGACCGTGCTCACTAACCTGCTCTACAGATGCCGGATCCATGATGAGGCGACCTGCTACAAGGCGTTCCGCCGCAGCCTGTTGAATCGGATCGTGCTTGAACGTGATGGCTTCGACTTCTGTCCCGAGGTTACGGCGAAGATCTGCCGGCTGGACAAAAAGATTCGGGAGGTTCCGATTGCATACCACCCGCGCTCGGCGACTCAAGGAAAGAAGCTGCGCCTGCGCGACGGCTTCACCGCGGTGCTGACGCTGTTGCGCTACCGATGCGAAACGCGGCGGCGGTTTGATCGTGCGTTCGGTGCAGAGCCATACGCCACGGCCAGGGCGATCGAGGAGGCGGAATCAGTTGGCCCGGATTAAATGGCTGGTGCGCCTGGAATAGGACCGCCTGCGGAGATACGGCGAGTGGTGCAAGCGCCGCTCGCGAGCGCTTCGCTTGTGGTCACGCTAGCCGCGCTCAGCAGCTGGCTATGGTTTAGCAAGGTCAGATACTTCGACCCCGACGAACTTGAACATCTCCATTTCGCCTGGTGCATATCCAAAGGGATGGTGCCCTATCGCGACTTCTTCGAGCATCACTCGCCGTGGTTCCATTATGCGCTGGCAGCCTTGATGCCCTTTTATCAGGTCGACCGGCGGTTCGACGACACGCTCGCCTTCATTTGTCTGGCGCGAAGGATTGACCTGATGCTGGCCGCAGCCGCGCTCGCCCTTACCTTCCTGTTGGCGCGACTGTGGCGCGGGTCGCGCAGCGGATGGATAGCGATCGCACTGCTGGCTGCCACTCCGGTATTTGCGCGCAAGACTTTCGAAATCCGTCCTGATGTGCTCGCGCTGGTGCTGTGGCTGGGATGCCTGGTGGCGCTGGTGCGCGCGCTAAGCGCCGCGTCGCTGAGCGTGCGGCGGCGGGCAGTGCTGTTCGCGCTGAGCGGATTGCTGCTGGGCAGCGCGATCATGACCACGCAAAAGTTGCTGATGGTTATGCCGGCGTTCGCGCTCGCGATGCTCTGGTATGTGGCCGCCGGTCAACGCCAGTGGCGGACCCGGGTGCGCGAGGTCGGGCTACAGTTCGCTGGTTTTGGGGTGCCGGTTCTGGCGACGCTGGGTTACTTCTGGTCGCGGGGTGCGTTGGGCGCCTTTATCTACTTCAACTTGACCTTGAATATACATTGGAAGGCTCATCAGTCGGCATTCTTGCTGCTGAATAAGGGATTCGCGGAGAACCCGAGCTTGCTGGTGTTTGGTGGTCTTGGCCTGATTTTGGAAGGGTTCCGCGAATCTCGCCAGTGCGCATTCTCGGTGGGCAAGTTGCTGATTCTGAGCCTCGGCGGGGTTGATCGCGGGGCTGTGGGAAATGCCTGTCGCGCAGGAGCAATACTATTTGACTTTCCTGCCGCTGCTGGCGATTTTTTCTGCAAGATTCATGGTCGCAGTCGCGGCGGCGGTCAGCGGGCAGTATACCGCATGGGACCGTAGCGGACTGCGATACCTGATCGCGATCGCGTTCTTGAGCGGCATGATCGCCACGCTGATGATATGGGTACGCCCCGACACGCGCTGGCTGGAAGTGAGCGTAGTACTGCTGCTGGCTGCCGGGACCGCACTGATGTTCCGCTCGCGGAGCGAGGCCGCGCTCGCGGTGCTGTTATGCGCGGTGTGCCTCTGCCCGTATTATCTGGCCCGCGAGCGGTTCCTCGACGACAATAGTTCTACCTTGCAATCGTTGCGATACGCGATCGAGAAGACCTCACCCACCGATACGATGATGGACGGCTTTACCGGCATCGGCGTGTTCCGGCCGCATGCGTACTTTTACTGGTTCCTGCACTCGGAAATTGTCGAGATGATGACAGACGAGCAGAGGCGTCGGCTTCTGGCCGACTTTCAAACGGGGAAGATTGCGCCTCGCTATATCATCCTGGACTACTTTCTGGCGCGCGTTTTGTTCCCAATCCGGTGGTTTGTCTGGGACAACTTCCGGGTGGTTCCGGGCGAGCCCATGATCTGCGAGCGCCAGACCCTGGCGCGTTAGTGTGCACTTAAGCACCTGCAGCGCGTTTGCAATAATCTCTTCCGCTGCGAGAAAAGCTCGGGTGTCTCGCCGGACGATCGAAAGCGCCATCAATCTCCGCATCACCGCAACCCCTGTCGCTCCTCAAAACCTGGTCCGCGCGAACCGAGGCGCAACGGGTCACCCAGACGGCTCGCGGCGTTGGTGACGAGTTCGAGGCGTCAGCCCTATGATGTGCCGGCTGACAACTCCGAAGGGTCCGAGAAAAATAGAGTTCAGGCCGTTTTTAAGGTTTTCAGTAGGCACAGCCGTAAGAGATGCGAATTGGGCCCAATATACGCGGGTTTCCGCCAAACTCTGCGGAGAATCTCTGGATGCGAAGACTGTGTGGCGGATGGCGCAGTCTGATGCGAAGTGCTCTCCGCGTCAAATTCCCTGATCATCAGGGAAAATACAGGGAATCTTCGCGATTTGGGGCGCCCCGAGGCCGGCTTGCAGCTGAAAAAGCCTTGTCTTCTCTACGGTTTTCATCGGAATTCCCTACTCAACTGAACAGGGAATTGTTTCGAGGGAACAGGGAACTTTTTCAACGGATCAGGGAATTTTCAGGACGTATCAGGGAAACTCAGGCGGGCGGTCCGAAGCGAGGGGCACGTTCGGGTCTGGATGAAGTTTTGAGAGGGCGCATCGCTTTTTTCCAACTTGATATTCGTAAAAGCCAAGATGCTGCTCCCGCTAGGATCGGCGACGGCTAGTTTTTCTTGCCGTCGATTTCGTCGAAGACCTCGCGTGCGATACGCAGGCCGTTTACTCCAACCGGCCATCCCGCGTAGTGCGCCTGATGAATCATGATCTCGGTGATCGTTTCGCGGCTGATCCCGAGATTGAGCGCACCGCGCAAATGGGTCTTCAGTTCGGGATCGCGCGCAAGGGCCGTCAGCGTCGCAACCGTGATCATCGAGCGCTCGCGGATCGTCAGGCCTGGTCGTGTCCAGATTTCGCCGAACAGATGCTCGACCGTGATGTTCTGGAAATCGGCCTGCATCATTCCCGGTCGCGGCTCGACGCCGAACAGTTCTTTCATCTTGGCTGCGCCCTTTTGGTAGCGCTCGGATTTAGACATCGCATCGCCTCTCTTTGGGTTTGGGGTTGTTCACGATTGCGCGCGCCTGAGAATTGCACAGGTCACGCTACACGCAAAACGAAGGTGTCTTCACGGTCGCGATGGCAACAAGAAACGTGTGACGGTTTGCTCGGCGAGTACGGCATAATCGCGCCGCACGGGATCGCCCACTTGCGCCGGCTGCTAAGCGAGCTACTTGCCGATCCTGAAGGCCGTGGACTGAGCGGGCTGTTGGGCGAGAGCTTGGTCGAGATTGCCGGGCGCTTGCGCTTCTTCGATGAACGCATCCGTACTTACGATCTGCGAATCGGGCGAGTGTTTTCAGACGACGAGCGTTGTCAGCGACTGGCCAAGGTCGAAGGAGTCGGACTGACCGGGGGCTCGGTTTAGGTTCTCATTCCACATTTTCTCGGTTCGCCCGAGCCTGATAATATCCTCGACATTGCTGCCGCGGGCCGTAACTCTGGTCCGGCAGCGCGGTTGCCCAGTTAAAAAAACCAAAAGCGATCTCACCTTGAAGCAATGGTGCACGACAGCTCTGGTCCCGACGCTCGCACTGATTGCGATGGCAGGATGCTCGCACGGGCCCCCTGACACCTTCGGCGAGCGCGACGCCGTGCCAATTTTGGCAGCCAAGGTCGAGCAGAAGACGGTCTCCGACACGATTCATGCGATCGGCCGCGTCGAGGCGTTCTCCACCGTTGACGTGAAGGCGCAAATCAGCGGCCAGGTAATGCAGGTGAACTTTCGCCAGGGACAGGACGTTAAGCAGGGCGACCTGCTGTTCACGATCGATTCCCGTCCATTCGAAGCCGCACTCCATCAGGCCGAAGCGAATCTCGCCAAGGATCGCGCGCAATACCGGCAAGCCGCGACCGACGAACAGCGCTATTCGTTTCTGTTCAAGCAAGGCGTCGGCTCGCGCCAGCAATACGATCAGGCCGAGGCGGCGGCCGCTTCGCTCAAAGCCGCGATGGAAGCCGACCAAGCGGCCGTGCAGACCGCCAAGTTGAATCTCGAGTACACTGCGATTCGCGCGCCTATCGACGGCCGCACGGGAGACCTGCTGGTTCACGCGGGCAACCTGGTCAAACCCGACGCCGACACCGCGATGGTCGTCATCAACCAGGTGCATCCGGTGTACGTTGACTTCGCGATTCCGGAGCAGAAGCTGCCGGCCGTACGCGAGTTCATGGCCGAGCACAAGCTCGCCGTGCAGGTCTCGCTGCCCGAGCAGCAAGGTCCGCTCGAGTCGGGAGAGCTGCAGCTTCGTGGATAACAGTGTTGACGCGAAGACCGGTACGATAAGTCTCAAAGGACAGTTCGCCAACACCGACGGGCGTCTGTGGCCGGGCGAGTTCGTCAACGCCACTCTCATCCTGCACGAACATCCGGGCGCGATCCTGGTGCCGTCGCAGGCCGTCCAGACGGGGCAGCAAGGTTCGTTCGTCTTCGTCGTGCAGCCCGGGATGAAGGTCGAGATCAGGCCGATCGTAGTCGGCGAATCGATCGACAACCAGACCGTCGTCACCAGCGGACTGAAGGCTGGCGAAACCGTCGTGACCGACGGGCAGCTCAGGCTGATTCCAGGCGCGAAGGTCACGATCAAAAGCGGGTTGAATGACAACGGGGCAGCGTCATGAATATCGCCAAAGCTTTCATTCAACGCCCCGTGATGACGACGCTGAGCTCGCTCGCGATCGTGCTGTTCGGCCTGATGGCGTACCGCTACCTGCCGGTGAACGATCTGCCCAACGTCGATTTCCCGACGATCGTCGTAAGCGCAAGTCTGCCGGGCGCCAGTCCCGAGACGATGGCGTCGTCCGTTGCGACTCCGCTCGAAAAACAGTTCTCGACGATCGCCGGGCTGGACTCGATGACCTCGAGCAACATCCAGGGCTCGACCAACATCACGCTGCAGTTCAACTTGAGGCGTAACATCGACGCCGGCGCGCAGGACGTGCAGGCCGCCATCGCCGCGACGCAAGCCCAACTGCCGCAGGGGATGCCGAGTCCGCCGTCGTATCGCAAAGTTAATCCGGCAGATCAGCCGATCCTATACCTGGGACTCAGCTCGACCACGATGCCGATTTCGCAGGTCGATGAGTACGCCGAGACGTACCTCGCTGAGCGCATCTCGATGGTCTCAGGCGTCGCGCAGGTGCAGGTTTACGGCTCGCAAAAGTACGCCGTGCGGATTCAGCTCGATCCCAAGGCTCTCGCCACGCGCGGCATCGGCATCGACGAAGTTTCGACTGCCATTCAGGCCGCGAACGTCGACATGCCGACCGGCACGCTCTACGGCTCACACCAGGCGTTCACGGTAGATACCAAGGGTCAGTTGACCAACGCCGCCGCGTACCGCTCTCTTATTGTTGCGTATCAAAACGGTTCACCGGTGCGGCTCGACGACATCGGCCGCGTGCTCGACGGCGTGCAGAACGACAAGACCGCCGGCTGGTCCAACGGTGAGCGTTCCGTCGTGCTCGCGGTCCAGCGTCAGCCCGGCACCAACACCGTCGAAGTCGTTGACAACGTGCTACGCCTGGTCCCCGCCTTCCGGGCCGAGGTGCCGGCCGCGCTCCATATCAACACGCTCGGCGACCATGCCGAGACGATTCGCGCCTCCGTCAACGACGTGCAATTCACGCTGCTGCTCACCATCTTCCTGGTCGTGATGGTGATTTTTCTGTTCCTGCGCAACCTCTCGGCGACGGTGATTCCGAGTCTCGCCCTGCCAATGTCCATCATCGGCACTTTCGCCGTGATGTGGGCGCTCGACTACTCGCTGGACAATCTCTCGCTGATGGCCATCACGCTCGCCGTCGGATTCGTGGTGGACGACGCCATCGTCATGCTCGAGAACATCGTGCGCCACATGGAGATGGGCAAGGACGTGCTGACCGCGTCGCTCGACGGCTCGAGCGAGATCGGTTTCACCATCCTGTCGATGACCTTCTCGCTGGCAGCAGTGTTCATCCCGGTGCTGTTCATGGGCGGCATCCTCGGGCGCCTGCTGCATGAGTTCGCCGTCACCATCGGTGCCGCGATCCTGGTGTCGGGCTTCGTCTCGCTAACGTTGACGCCGATGCTATGCTCGCGCTTCTTGCGCCCGCCGAGCGGCGAGCGCCACGGCAAATTTTACGCCGTCACCGAACGCTACTTCGATCGGATGCTCGACGCGTACCAGCGCAGCTTGGCGTGGGTGATGCTCCATCGGCGCGCGACGATGTATTTCTCCGGCGCGCTGCTGCTCGCCACGATGTACATGTTCTACGCGATTCCCAAGGGCTTCCTGCCCTCTGAAGACTCCGACCAGTTGGTCATTTTCACGCTCGCCGCGCAGGGAATTTCCTACGATTCGATGGTCGAGCATCAGCTCGCCGCTGCCAGCCTCATCAAGGATGATCCCAACATTCGCAGCTACTTCGTCAGCGTCGGATCGGGCGGCCCGGGCGGCGCCACCAATTCGGGCATCATATATCTGCATCTGAAGCCGGCTTCGGAGCGCAAGCTCAGCGTCGATCAGTTGATTACTAAATGGCGCCCGGTGCTGAACAGCGTGCCCGGGCTGCGCGTGTTCCTGCAAAATCCGCCGCCCATCCGGATCGGTGCGCAATTCACACGCAGCATGTATCAGATGACTCTGCAGAGCCAGGATACCGCGACGCTCTACAAATATGCGCCGATGCTCGAATCGAAACTGCGCCAACTGCCCGATCTGCGCGGCGTCAACAGCGACCTACAGGTCGAAAATCCGCAGGTCACCGTCGATATCGATCGCGACAAGGCCCACTCGCTCGGGATTTCCGCGGGCGCGATCGAAGACGCACTGTACAATGCTTACGGCGCGCGCCAGATCTCCACAATTTACGCGCCCAACAACGAGTACTGGGTGATCATGGAGGTGCTGCCGGAGTATCAGTCGGATCCTTCGACCTTGTCGCTACTCTACGTGCGCTCTTCCAGCGGGCAATTAGTGCCGCTCGACACGGTAGTCAAGTTCACGCGCTCGCTCGGCCCCTTGCAGATCAATCATTCCGGCCAGCTCCCGTCGGCGACGATTTCGTTCGACGTCGCGCCCGGCGTTTCACTCGGCAAGGCGCTCGCCGAGGTCCACAAGCTCGCCGACGCCACTTTGCCCGACAGCATCACGACGGGCTTCCAGGGCACCGCGCAGGCGTTCGAATCGTCTCTTTCCGGACTCGGGGTGTTGCTGGTGATGACGATCCTCGTCATCTATCTGGTGCTTGGCGTGCTCTATGAAAGCTTCGTGCATCCGATCACGATTCTCTCCGGCCTGCCCTCGGCCGGCTTCGGCGCGCTGGTGACGTTGTGGCTTTTTGGCATGGAGCTCGATCTGTTCGCGTTCGTCGGCGTCATCATGCTGGTCGGCCTGGTCAAGAAAAATGCCATCATGATGATCGACTTCGCTCTCGACGCGCAGCGCACGGAAGGAAAATCGCCCGCCGACGCGATCTTCGAAGGCTGCATCATCCGCTTCCGGCCAATCATGATGACCACGATGGCCGCGCTGATGGGAACTTTGCCCATCGCAATCGGCTTGGGCGCCGGCGGCTCGTCGCGCCGTCCGTTGGGAGTGGCGGTCGTAGGCGGCTTGTTCTTTTCCCAGTTCCTGACGCTTTACATAACCCCAGTCTTCTACACCTACATGGAAGCGTTCCTGGCCCATTACAACGCATGGCGCGAAGGCCGCCCGCTAGCGCCGCCGCTCGAGCGTGAAGTCGCAGCAACGCGAATCGGCGAACGCACCGCGTCCGAACCCTCCGGTCGCCTCGCATCATAGATTTCCACCCATGAACATGAACTCCTTCGAAGGCAAGCGCATCCTCGCGCTGATTCGCGACGGCGACTACGCACATGCCGGCGAGGAAGAGGGGATCGAGCGTTCCTTTCGCTCGATTCCGAAGAACGCCGACAGTTGGCTGCTTGATGTAGGATGCGGCGGCGAGCGCGATGGTGAAAATAGTCAGAATGGTGCGGCGCAAATTTCGGCGCATATTGCGCTCGACTAACTTGATGATGGCGCATCTCAAAACCCTAGGCTTTTTCGGCGCTTTCGGAGTTTTCAGTTTATGGGATGGACCCAGCCCCGAGCGAAAGGCGATTGTCGGGTGGAAGGTGAATCCGGTTGCAGCCATATATTCGGCCTGTTTGAGGAGCTTCATAGTACGCTCCTGGCCCTGATGGAAATCCGCGCGCCTTCTCCTGGTCAACTAAAGCCTCGAGGGCCCAGGCACAGGACAGGTTTAGAAAGCGCCGGTCCGACCTGTGTGTGGCGAATTACTGATTTCCCCAGAATCAGCAATTCGCCACACACACAGGCTCTGCTATCTTTGCTCATTGCTCCGAACGGCGCGACTCGGTAAATTCGTCCGGCGAAAAATCTAATGGAGGTTGCGCTTGCAGCAAGACTTCGAAGCAGACTTTTGGAAAGACGCCGAACGCCGAAAGGTCTGGGACGAGATCGTTCCCGGCGAGCCGCGCAAGACGATCCCTTATACGCTGACGCTAGAGGCAATCCAGCGCTACTGCCGTGCCGTAGGTGACCTCCATCCGCTCTATTTCGACGAGGAATACGCGCGCAGGAGTCGCTATGACGGGCTAATCGCCCCGCCGTCGATCCACATCCTGCTGATGTTCGCCTGCACACCGGCAGATGACTGGATGCGCAGCCCCGGCACGGTGAATGCCGGCCAATCGTGGAGCTACAACTGTCCCGCGCGCCCGGGCGACACGATCACACTGCAGGCTCGGGCGCTTGACAAGTTCATCAAGAGAGAGCGCCTCTTCGTCATTCACGACAACGTCTTCTTCAATCAGCATGGTGACATGATCTGCTCCGGCCGCGGCTGGACCATCCGGCCGATGTGAGGCGAGTAGCATGAGCAAATTCTTTGACACACTGGTGGCGGGCTACCGGATTGAGGGTACGGAATTTGGTGTCTCCCGTGAGAGCATCCGCGCCTTCTGCGACGCCTCACTCGACTACAATCCGCTACACATCGACGACGCCTACATGAAGGGCAGCTTCGGCAAGACGAATTTCGGCGGTATCATCATGCACGGGATGACCAACTTCGGCCTGATCACACGCATGCTGACCGATTGGGCTTACTCGGAGAACGCGGTGCATCGCCGCCTCGAGACGCGCTGGCTGGTCCCCGTCAAGCCTGGCGACACCATCAGGCCGCACGGGAGCGTGAAGTCCAAGCACGTGACCGCCAAGTCGCGCTGGGTCGTGATCGACGTGGAGGTGCGCAACCAGCGCGACGAACAGGTCGTAACCGGCGAGGCGCTCGTCGAGTTCCCACCGGATGCAGCACCGTGATCCATGTCGCTACCGGAAATTCCGAAAGGATTGAAAAGTCTGGCGCGTTTCCACTGCACTCCGCCGGAAACAAGTGGTGACGGATCGCTTCTTCGGTTGAGAACTGATCTTCGATTCCAAGCACTTCATGCTTAGGATCCATCGGCAACGATCGTTGAAGTTCACCCTGTGTGTGGCGAATTACTGATTCCCCGAGAATCAGCAATTCGCCACACACAGGATCTTCGGTCAGTAGTCCGCCGCCTCGACAGCCGCTATCGAGGTGTCGCTACTCATAATTCCGCGTGCCCTGAAAACATTGGAGTTTTGCGCCGACCATTCTATCGTGGCCGGCATGCTAACGATCCTGTCCGCGATAGTTTCTCTGCTCTCCTTCCGGTTTCGGCGTCGGGCCTCCCTGGAACTTGAGGTGCTGGCCCTCAGACATCAGGTGGCCGTTCTCCACCGGCAGCGGCCCGGCCGACCGTGGCTTCGTCAGGGCGACCGCCTGCTGTGGGCTTGGCTCTACCGAGCTTGGCCGCGCTGCCTGAAGGTGATGGTGCTGGTCAAGCCGGCGACCGTGATCCAGTGGCACCGGCAGGGCTTCCGCAGATATTGGCGCTGGCGATCACGATCGCAACGCGCCGGACGGCCGGGCGTGAATCGCGAGATTCGTGACTTGATCCGACAGATGAGCGTTGCCAACCCGCTGTTGGGTGCGCCTCGGATTCACGGCGAAATGCTCAAACTGGGTATCGAAGTCAGCCAGGCAACCGTCGGGAGACATATGGTCCGGCGGCATGGTCCGCCCTCGCCAACCTGGCTGGCCTTTTTGCGCAATCAGATCGACGGCATCGCCGCCGTCGACATGCTTGTGGTCGTCACCGCGGCGTTTCGTCTGCTCTACGTCAGCGTGATCCTCAGCCACGCGCGACGGAAAATTCTTCATCTGAACGTCACCGAGCATCCGACCGCCAGTTGGCTCTCCCGCCAAATCACAGAGGCATTTCCGTGGGACACCGCGCCGCGCTACCTGCTGCGCGACCGCGACACGTCGTATGGGGAACGCTTTCAGAAGCGGGCTCGGGCCATGGGGATCACGGAGGTCCTTACAGCGCCACGATCACCTTGGCAGAATGCCTACGTCGAGCGGGTCATCGGCTCGGTTCGCCGCGAGTGCCTGGATCATATACTCGTGATCAACGAGCGCCATCTGCGCCGCGTCCTGTCCTCGTACCTCGATTACTATCACCGTTCGCGGACCCATTTGTCGCTCGACAAAGACTGCCCGGAT
This sequence comes from uncultured delta proteobacterium, assembly GCA_963743865.1. Lineage (GTDB taxonomy): Bacteria > Desulfobacterota > Binatia > Binatales > Binataceae > Binatus. Next base: position 509,700 of record CAVURG010000006.1, on the reverse strand, counting down.
GCTCGCCCCATCCAACCGCCGAATTGCGGCGAGGTGATCGCGATTGCGCAAGTCGGCGGGCTTCATCATCGCTACGAACGCCTCGCCGCCTGATTCGTCCCGGATTCCGGCTCACCAATGGCTGCGCAGCGGCCGGTACTCCGTCGTCTGAAGATCCCTGTATTCGGAGGTCTTTCGATCTCGATCAAGGTGAGCCGCTTGTGGTTCCGATCGCAACCCGTCTCACTTAAGCCCATCAATTCGATAGCAATTCTCGCAGCCGTTCGAATTCCGGTTCATATGGAATTTTTAGTAACGACAGGCTGATGGCATTCTCCGATTCCACGGCCGCGCGTTATTCGCGCCCCACGCGCCGTTTTCGTCGCTTCTCCATAATGTAGGGAAACATGCCAAGCTGTGTGGCGGATGACACAGTCCGATGCGTACTGCTCTCTGCGTCAAATTCCCTGATCATCAGGGAAAATACAGGGAATTTTCGCGATTTCGACCGCCTTGGGGTCGAATTGGGACCAAATAAGTCTTGTCTTCTCTCGGGTTTTGACGAAATTCCCTAGTCAACCGAACAGGGAATTATTTTGGAGGAACACGCAATTTTTTCGATGTAACAGGGAATTTTCAGGGCGGAGCAGGGAAATTCATCTGCCGGGCGGCGCGGCGCGAAACCCCTGTGTTTTCGGCGTGGATGGAGTTCTGAGGAGGCACAGGCGGATCGCGCGTCAGTTTTCGGTACCTAAAGCGACCAGATATGCGGAACCGAAGAGTCTACCTCAGCGCGGGTGCGACCGCCGTGAGCCGACGGCGCTGTTCGTCGCCGGCTCAGCGGAGCGCGCGCATCACGTCGGCCATGAGCTCGGCGACGCCCTCGTTGCCGTCGTCAGGGAAGGAGAGCCCGAGCCGTACGACGACGAGCTTCGCCGACGGCACGACGACCACATACTGGCCGCTGTGCCCGGTCGCGGCGTATGCATCGGTCGGCACGCCCGGCCACATGCGCCGCGATCGGTCCTCGGGTGCCCCCGCATTGAGCCACCAGAAGGCGCCGTATTGACCATTGGGTGCGGCAGGCGTTGGGGTGGTCACGTATCGCACCCAACCGGCGGGCAGGATGCGCTGCCCGTTCCAGACCCCATCGCGCCGGTGGAGTTCGCCCAGGCGGGCCCAATCACGGGCGGTCATGAAGGCGAACGAAGAACCGATCGGCGTGCCTGACGCGTCCGGCTCGATAAAGGCACTCGTCATCCCGACCGGATCGAACAGGCGCTCATTGGCGTAGCTCACGAGGGCCGCGAGATCGCCGCCGAAGGCGTCGCGCAGCATCCGCGCCACCACGTTCGCTGTGCCGCTCGAGTAGGACCAACTCGTGTCGGGCGGCGCCTCCAGCGGGCTCGATGCGGCGAAGGCGCCCATGTCGGGCTTCGTGAAGAGCATGCGCGAGACATCGTTGATTGCGCCGTAATGCTCGTCGAAGGTAAGCCCGCTCGACATGCGCAGGAGCTGGTCGAGCGTAATGGCGTGGCGGGGGTCGGTGGGTGCCGACCACTCGGGCACCGGTGCCGGCGCGTGCAGCGCCAGCCGGCCGTCACCCACCATGATACCGACGAGTGTCGCCGAGACGCTCTTCGCCATCGACCACGAGAGCATCGGCGTCTGGGGGCCGTAGCCCGGCGCGTAGCGCTCGGCCACCAGCCGGCCGTCTTGTACAATCACCACGGCCGTCGTTTGGCGTACGCGACCGGGCTCGGGCGGGTTGGGCTCGCGGAAGGCGCGCTCGATCGCCGCTGCGATTTCAGGTGACGGCGCCGCGGGCCCCGCGCCGCCGTCGGGCCACGGCACGGCCGGGTCGAGCCTGCGGCGCGGCAGATCGATTCCATCCGCCAGCGCCAGCCGCTCTTCGCTCCCATCAGGTACCAGCGTACAGCCGAGGCCGTGCCGGTACACCGCGCGCACGTCGATCAGCCCGAGCGCGCTCGCTTCGGCTCCGCGCTCGGATACCGAGACTCGCAACGCCGGCCCGAGCGGTGCGAGCTCGAGGGACACGTAGTCCCGAAACACTTGGGCCGCGTTCTGACCGGAGTTGAGGGCCAGCGAGCAGGTGACCTTGGCCGCGTAGCCGGCAGCCACGTGCACAGCGATCCACAACCAGCGAGCGCCCACGGCGACGATCGCTAACAGGCCGAGTCCTAGCGCGAGAGTGACGAGTCTGCGCGCGCGGCGCGCTATGAGACTTTGAATGCGAACGAAGGTTTCCTCTTCACGGTCGCCGATCTCACGGTTCACCTGTATCCGCATCGGAGCACGATCTACAAGCTCCTGAAGCGGGGCGAACTTCCCATAGGCGGCAGCCCGATGCGCAAATTTTCACTCTGCTCATCTCCCGTCAAACGCGTTTTTGTTCCGTCAATAACCAAGATCGTCGATGGTCACTTAGTTGACAGTGTCTGCTACCCTGAGCCGGGCCAGCACCTCCAATTCCAGGGAGACCCGACGCCGAAACCGAAACGAAACCAGAGACGAGGGCGGACAAGATCGTGACCATGCCCGCCAAGGTAAGGCGGTCGGTGAAGAAACTCCAACGTTTACGGCGCCGACGGGATTATGAGTAGCGACAGGCTAAAATCCGTCGCCGAGGTTCGCTAATCCCTCGGGACATCGGGAGTTGAATCAAGTTTGTAGCGTTTGCGCCTGCGCCACAGCGTGGAGACATTGATTCGCAGCTTGTTTGCGGCGATTTCAAGCGTCGGGCTTTCAGCCATCACGCGGATGATATGTTCGCGCTCGATGTCATCGAGACTTGTCGATGGGGCCGCGGTCGAACGTGGGTCGTTATAATGCAGGTCAGGCAGATACTCAGGTGTCACAACGTCGCTCGGGCACAGAACGACCGCGCGCTCGATGACATTGCGCAACTCGCGGATATTTCCTGGCCACCGATAACGCAGCAGCGCCGATGATGCTTCGGGAGAAAGGCGCAGACCCGGACGGTGGTTACGGACGGTGGCGTCGGCAAGTATTCGAATCGTCAAGGGCAGGATGTCGCCCGGACGCTCTCGCAAGGCTGGAACCCGCAACGTGATCACGCCAAGTCGATAGTAGAGGTCCTCGCGGAATCGTCGCGCCGCAACTTCCGAAACAAGGTCGCGGTTCGACCCAGCGATGATTCGAGTGTCAACCGTTATTGTGTTTTCACTCCCCATCCTTTCGAAGGTCTGTTCCTTGATGAAGTGCAGGAGTTTGGTCTGAAGGGGTACAGTTAGATCTGCAATTTCATCGAGGAAGATGGATCCGCCGTGCGCGGCTTCGAGGCATCCGGGTTTATCCTTGATTGCACCGTCGAAAGCACCGCGCGTATGGCCGAACAACTCGCTTTCGAGAAGATGATCAGAATGAGTGGTACAGTTTACGGTCACGAAAGGACATTCGGCGCGAAGACTCCATTGATGGATCTGATGTGCAAGAACGTCCTTGCCGGTACCGCCCTCACCGGTGAGAAGAATTGTTGCGTCGCTGCCGGCCGCGCGCTTCGCCTTCCCCAGCAATTGTTGCATCACGGGGTCGTTCGATTCGACCAGTGGGACCAAATCGTCACCGGCGCGTGGCTTCGGACGGTTCCGATCTTCGCGTGCTTCGTCCACCGTCGGCCCGTTCTCCAAAGGTCAGTCCCCCCGTTTAAATCCGACAACGTCGATGCTGAAGCCCTTGCCACCGACCAACAGGTCGGAATAAACAGAGCGCCCAAGTAGTCGAGAGAACGGCGCCAGCCGGCTTCGAGTAATGAAGATCCGGCCCACGTTTGATTGCCGTGCTAACTGCAGTAGCTCGCCGACCACGTCGGACGATTCGAGCCGTACGATCTTCGCGCCGAAGTAGCTGGCGAGGATTATGTCGTCGATCAGCTCACGAACCCGACCCTTTCCAAATCGGGTGTGCGGCGAATTGGCGATGACCGCGTAGAACTCGGCGCCATGTTCGCGCGCCGCCGCGGAGGCCTTGCGCAACAGTTCGCTGTTACCGGAGCTACGGGCAGTTAGACAGGCCATCACCGCCGTCTTCGGTGATTCATCCGGAGTTTGAACGATCGCCCGGAGGTGATTTCTGCGGTCACTCTCGGCCAGCCTCAGATTCAGCCGCGCCATCGAGTCGGCTCGTAAACGCGATTGGGATGGGATGATGCCGGACATACCTTCCAAGTCAGCATCAAGCGTGCCACCTGCAATCATCAAATCCGCCAAGGAGTTTTCTGAGCGGACAGCACCGACATTTCAAATCGCCCGATTCAGCTCACTTCAATTTGAAATGACGCCTGACGGCGACACTCGGCTGACGCATTTTCCTTCTTGAATTTGACAAGCGCTAAGAAGCCGCTGTTTGTTCCGCGCGACGATGGCCTCGACGTCTTCATTTAGTGAGGCTTCGTAACGCGTCGACAAATCTCGAGAAATAGCCATGAAGTCGCCTCTCGCGCTGAATCTCGGGGCCCAAATCCTCGAACACCGGAAAGGCAGGACATGGTCCTCGGTGGAAGGTCAGTATGCGTTTGGAATTTTCGGGTTCGGGTAAGCGCCTGCCCAACCCGTCCAAGGCTAGGATCGAGCCGCGCGAATCATTGATCCTAAAAATCCATTTGCAGCGAACGCAAGTATATAGATAGGGCTGTGGGCGGAAGGCCCCAGGCTTTTCTAAGGTCTCAATCGCGAAGTGGTGGCGCATTTCCTCCGCCGTGAAGGCCATCTTCCGCCTGGTGGGGCCTCCGCTTTCCTGCGTCGCGGAAAATGGGACGTTTCCATGAACGGGGTTACCCAGCGCAGCAAACAGGTCCATTTGATGCAGTTGCATAAATGAGATCTCGTCGACCTTTACGCCAAAGAAGGCGGTCAAAGGGCGTGGCCGAATTTCTCGATTTGATTTCATCGTTAGAACTCGCGGTATCCATTCGCCGAAACTCGCAAGAGAATCTGAATTCCAGTTTTCGCAACCGGCGCGACGATCCCAATAGAAGAAACACTACGACGCTGTGTCATGGTTGCTTCCTGGTGTTTGCTCACAGACTTCGACTCATTGACCTCGTCTTAAAGCAACCTCCGCGCCAGGCGCGGTTGCGACAGGGGGGCGCCAGATTGGTCGATCGAAAGGTGCGCAACTCTTCAGGATTTCCGTTCTTGTGCGTTAGATCGCGTTGTATTCGGATTGGTCAGTGGCGGGGCGTTTCAAAATGAAAACTCGCCTCAATTCAAAACGAACTGTTCTGCACGCCGACGTCATAAAGAAGTCATTTGGGAAGACGGCTTTTTCGTCGGCACGAGCCATGCAGATTCCCCATGCATAGCGTGTCGACCCAGCATCGGCCAACTCTAGGTGAATAAATGAAGAGAATCGAATTAGTAATCGTACCATCCGCCTTCGACCGTTTTACCGAAGCCGCCGAAGGCTTGAATTTGTCCGATTTCGACGTGACCGAAGTTCGTCGGACACCCGGCTCGAGCAGGCGTGAGAGCCAACGGTTCTACCGCGGTAGCGAGTTTGTCCTGGACCTGGTCGAGCGCCTCAAGGTCGACCTCACGGTCGCCGACGATGCCGCTACGCGAATCGTGCACGAGTTGATCGAAAGGGTTCGGCCAGAAAGCATCGCCATCTTGAGGCTCGACCACACGGCGGCTGTCACTGATAAGGCTATCGTTCGCTCGACTCATGCCACTTCTATTCCAATGACACCGGTATTGGTCGCCGCGCACTGAGTGCTCTAGCTCGGACCGAGCGAGTATGGACCGCACCAGCGTTCGAAGGTAAGTGGTGATTTATGCCAGTTGGCCTGATACTGCTCGCTGTCTTGGTTGCGCTTGCGTTCTATCTCGATCGAGGTGTGAGTGACCAAACAAGAGTGAATGATATCGATCCTACGCCAAATCGTCGCACCCGATAGATTTCCGCCAGCACACCGACATTTCCAATCGACATCTGCGATAGGTACCTATCCTGCTATGGCCTTCCAGGTCTGGGGACGTGAATTGAGAGACAAGTACGGGCAGCCTCAATAGACCCCGCAAAGCGGACCTGGGATACGGCAAACGAGTGCTCTCTAGCTTGCTTGCCGCTCGGCAATGCAAAGTGAAGGGTCGCAGGCTTTTCATTTTGATAGCTTTGGGCTCCGCTTCCGCCATTCCAGAAGGAAACACAAGGCTAATTTGTTAGGCACAGCCCTTGCTCAGTACTCCTTCGGAGAACATTCGTAAGGAAAGGGAAACCGATCACGGGACTGAACTGGCCAATTTTCATTTCACAAATTCTAGGAAGGTAAGGAATCACACATGATGGACATAGTCGTATTGATTTCGACGGTGGTGTTGTTCCTGATCGCGCTCGCCTACGTGCAAGGATGCGAAAGTCTATGAACGCCGAAAATTTCTTGGGGTTGATATGCGCTGTCGCGCTGACAGTCTATTTGGTTTACGCGATGTTACATCCTGAGAAGCTGTAACAGGACCAATCGAACCATGAATTCAAATGCAATCATTCAGATCGCGCTCTTCTCCCTGATCATTATCGCGATCAGCGTTCCGCTCGGCCTTTACATGGCGAGGGTGTTCGCGGGAGAGCGCACTTTCCTGGATCCGGTTCTTGTGCCCGCAGAGCGGCTGATCTATCGGCTATGCGGGGTTCATCCGGAGACGGAACAGACTTGGATCGAATACGCGACATCGCTGTTACTTTTTAGCCTGGTCGGAATGGTGGTGCTATATGCACTCCAGCGTTTGCAGGGTTGGCTACCACTTAATCCGCAAGGGCTAGGCGCAATTTCAACCGATTCGTCGTTCAATACTGCGGCTAGCTTTACCAGCAATACTAACTGGCAAAGCTACACCCCTGAGACAACGATGAGCTATCTCAGCCAGATGGCCGGGCTCGCCTTCCACAACTTCGTCTCGGCAGCGGCAGGTCTTGCCCTCGCGATCGCGGTGATTCGCGGTTTTGTGCGTCGCGAGATGAAAACTCTCGGAAACTTTTGGTACGATCTGACCAGAGCAACCCTGTGGGTTCTCGTGCCTATCTGCGTGGTGTTCACGCTGATTCTGATCTGGCAAGGGGTGCCTCAGAACTTCAGCGCGTACACCCAAGTAAAGACTCCTGAGCATGCCACTCAAACGATTGCCCAGGGCCCTGTGGCGTCGCAGATCGCGATCAAGCAGCTGGGCACCAATGGCGGAGGTTTTTTCAACGCCAACTCGGCACACCCGTATGAGAATCCCACTCCGCTGACCAACTTGCTCGAGACGATAACGCTTTTCGCGCTGGGCGCCGGCTTGACTCACACTTTTGGAAAAATGGCCGGAGACAGGCGGCAAGGCTGGGCGCTGTTTGCCGCGATGGGATTGCTCTTCTTGATGGGCGTAACAGTCGCGAACTGGAGCGAACAGCGTGGCAACCCTCAGTTTGCCAAGATGGGTATCGATCAGTCCGCAACCGCAACCCAGAGCGGCGGCAATATGGAGGGCAAGGAGGTCCGGTTCGGAATCGTCGATTCCGCAATCTGGGCGACGGCCACCACCGACGCATCGAACGGATCGGTTAACTCCATGCATGACAGCTATACCCCACTGGGTGGGCTGGTACCGCTGCTGAATTTGCACTTGGGAGAAGTCGTTTTCGGAGGGGTAGGAACCGGTCTCGCTGGCATGATTGTGATGGCGGTGCTGACCGTTTTCATCGCCGGTCTGATGGTGGGCCGGACGCCGGAGTATCTAGGCAAGAAGATTCAATCGCGAGAAATGAAATTGGCGATGCTCTACATCCTGATCTTTCCCGCGATAATACTTTTGCCAACGGCCGTAGCAGTCACAAACAAATGGGGACTTGCTGGAATTTCGAACCCGGGACCGCATGGCTTTTCTGAAATTTTGTACGGCTACAGCTCCGGTGCCGCAAACAACGGATCGGCATTCGCGGGCCTGAGCGCTAATACGCCGTACTACAACTGGACCATCGGCATCGTGATGCTCTTCGGGCGGTTCATGATGATGATTCCGGTTCTGGCAATCGCCGGTTCACTTGTACACAAGAAAGCGGTACCGGAGAGCGCCGGAACATTTCCTACCAACGGAAGCGTGTTTGTTGTGCTGCTCATCGCGGTCGTATTGATCGTTGGCGCGCTGACCTTCTTTGCAAGCTGGGCGCTCGGCCCGGTTGTAGAACACCTGACGATGATGGCGGGACACCTCTACTAGGACGACGGAAGAATATCCATGAGTGATCGAAAAGCACCTTCTCTTTGGGATCGTAACATAGTCCGAGTCGCGCTGGGTGACTCGTTCCGAAAGCTCGACCCGCGCGTCCAGATCCGAAACCCCGTCATGTTCGTGGTCGAGGTCACCGCATTGGCCGTGACGATTATTCTCGTCCGCGATTTCTTCGGCGCCCGAAGCAGCCTGGCGGGTTTCGAATTCCAGATCGCGATTTGGCTGTGGTTCACCGTGCTGTTCGCCAATTTCGCCGAAGCGATGGCCGAAGGGCGCGGCAAGGCACAAGCTGACAACCTGCGCAAAACCCGCACGGAAACCAAGGCCAAGCTCGTTACGGCGAGCGGCGAGATTCAAATTGTTCCCGCGACGGCGTTGCGACGCGGCAACATCGTTCGGGTCGAAGCAAGCGAGGTAATACCGGGCGACGGCGAAGTCATCGAAGGAATCGCCGCGGTGAACGAAGCATCGATCACCGGTGAGTCCGCTCCGGTTATCCGGGAAAGTGGCGGTGATCGCAGCGCCGTCACCGGCGGAACCACGGTGATTTCCGACTGGATCAAGGTGCGAATCACCGCCAATCCGGGCGAGACTTTCCTGGACCGGATGATTGCCCTTGTCGAAGGAGCCGAGCGCCAGAGAACGCCCAATGAGATCGCACTGAGCATTCTTCTCGCGGGGTTGACTCTAGTATTCATGCTCGTTTGCATAAGCCTGCAGCCTTTTGCGCTCTATGGTGGCACTACTCTGTCGCTACCAGTCCTGGTCGCGCTGCTGGTCTGCTTGATCCCGACCACTATCGGCGGATTGCTCTCGGCCATCGGCATCGCCGGCATGGATCGGCTCGTACAACATAATGTGCTCGCGATGTCGGGGCGCGCGGTCGAAGCGGCGGGCGATGTAGACACTTTGCTCCTGGACAAGACCGGCACCATCACTCTCGGCAATCGGATGGCAACCGAGTTCATACCGATGCTCGAAGTGGCGGTCGAGCGGCTCGCCGACGCGGCGCAACTCGCCTCGCTCGCGGACGAAACAGCGGAGGGCCGCTCCATCACTGCGCTGGCTAAGCGTGACTTCAATCTGCGCGGGCGCGAATTCGCCCACAAGGAAGCGCAGTTCATCCCGTTCTCGGCGACGACGCGGATGAGCGGCGTTGATCTGAACGGTCGGCGAATCCGCAAGGGTGCGACGGAGCAGGTCGTCAAATTCGTCAAGGACAATGGCGGCACGCCACCTGCGGAGTTGGCGGAAATCGTGGAGCGAATCGCACGGAGCGGCGGCACTCCATTGGTCGTCGCCGAGAACTCCAGCGTTCTCGGTGTCATCCATCTCAAGGACGTCATCAAAGAAGGTATCCGCGAGCGCTTCGCGCGGCTTCGGGCAATGGGCCTGAAGACTGTCATGATCACTGGCGACAATCCGCTCACGGCGGCCGCGATTGCTCACGAGTCCGGCGTGGATGAGTTCCAGGCCGAAGCCACACCCGAGACCAAGCTGCGGCTCATTCGCGATGAGCAAGCCCAGGGCAAGCTGGTCGCGATGATCGGCGACGGCACCAATGACGCTCCGGCACTGGCACAAGCTGACGTTGGAATCGCCATGAATGCCGGCACCCAGGCGGCGCGCGAAGCTGGTAACATGGTCGATCTCGACTCGAACCCGACCAAGATCATGGAAGTGGTCGAAATCGGAAAACAGTTGCTAATCACACGCGGAGCGCTGACCACTTTCTCGATAGCCAACGACGTAGCCAAGTACTTCGCGATCATACCGGCGATGTTCCTGCTTGCGTACCCGGAATTGCAGTCGCTTAATATCATGCACCTCAACAATCCGCAGAGCGCTATTCTGTCAGCGGTTATCTTCAATGCTCTGATCATCATTGCGCTGATCCCTCTGGCTCTGCGCGGCGTGCAATACCGTCCGCTGGGTGCCGCCGCAATTCTGACTCGCAACCTGTTAATCTACGGCGTGGGCGGCCTCATCGTTCCATTCATCGGAATCAAACTGATCGACGTAATCGTCGTGTCGCTGCATCTTGCGTAGGAGACTCATCGCGATGCGTGAATTATGGATTTCCATTCGAATGACCGTCATTTTGACGCTGCTCCTAGGCCTCCTTTATCCAGTCGCGATGACCGCCATTGGCTACGCGATGTTTCCACGTCAGGCCGAAGGGAGCCTTATCACGCGGGATAGCACAGTCGTCGGCTCCGATCTGATCGGCCAAAGCTTCACTTCAGCCAAATACTTCCATAGCCGGCCGTCTGCCGCAGGCAACGGCTATGACGCAACCAGCTCAGGTGGTTCCAATGCTGGGCCTACTAGCAAGAGCCTGATCGATTCTGTTAGCAAGAGAATCAAGGATGTGACGCAGAGCGAAGGCGTGCAGGCTTCCCAGATCCCGATCGATCTGGTTACTGCCTCGGGCAGCGGTCTCGATCCCGATATCAGTCCTGCCGCTGCCGATCTGCAGGCCGAACGCGTCGCCAAGGCCCGCGCAGTCAACCCTGACGCCGTGCGCCAACTTATCCAAAACAATACGCACGGCCGTTGGCTCGGGCTCTTCGGAGAGCCTGGGGTAAACGTGTTGAAGTTAAACTTGGCCCTCGACTCGCTGCACTAGCATCAGACGCGAAAGCCGCAAGCCCGAGGTATACGAAGATGAAAATCGAAAGAATTCTGGTGCCCACTGACTTCTCGCGGCACTCGCTCGCAGCGCTCGAACGCGCAATCGACCTCGCGCGTGAGCACTATTCAGAGATTGTACTCGTGCACGTCATCGAACCCCTGCCGTACGCAGTAGGCCGCTGGTCAGATTCAACTCAACTCCTGGAGCATCGCGCAGAGGACGGCCGAAACCAGCTTGCCCGGTTAACAAAGCGTGCAGTCGCCCTGTATCCAAAGTGCACCGGCGAAGTTCATTTCGGCATCCTCCACGAGGCCATCTCGGAGCTTGCCCGAAAGCTGAATGTCGACCTCATCGTGGTAGAAGCTCGCTCGCACCACGGACTCTTCGAGAGGATTCGGTTAAGCCTGGCAGAAAGGCTCTTGCGCCAGGCGCCGTGTCCAGTGCTCGCTGTCCAAGTCGGCGGCGTCGTCGACAAAGAGGATCACGTTTCCGCCCGAATAAACTGAATGGCGGCACCCCGGCGCAAACGCCGGGGTGCCGCTGGCACTGGGTTAGGTTCTCTGTATGGACGCCACAGCCACTATTGGTGAAAATGGCAGGATGGCAGCAATCCTAGAAACCCTCGACGTCGCCGCGATCCTGATAGACCTCGACGGTGCTGTTACCCAAATCAACGAGCACGCCGCACTGATACTTGGTATTGATCGCCAGCAAATCCTGGGCTGTTCGTTCTTCGGCCTCGAAAGCAGCAATAGTCACTACGTGCATGTCCGAGACGCCCTTCGGCGCGCTCTTGGCTATCCACAAGGCGAACAGCAGGCAGAAGTAAGTCTGCACGTTCGTGGCCGTGACCATACGTACCTGCTCAAGCCCGCGCCGCTGCGGCTCGATGATGACACTCCGTTCGGCACGATGATCACTCTTCATGACGTGACTTATCTTCGTGATAAGGAGAGCGCGCGCTCGAACTTGATCGCTACACTTTCGAATGAACTCAAAACGCCGCTCACATCGCTGTCGCTCGCAATCGAATTGCTTCAGAGAAGAACGTCCGATCCGAAGCAACACGAAATCATCGAGACGGTGGTCGAGGATTTGGCTCGCATCCGCGATTTGTCCGATGGTCTTTTGAACGTCACTCGCAATGAGACCACATCGATTGCGGTCCGGAGCGTCACGTTTGATTTCGCCAGGCTCGTGGCCTCGGTTACGAAAAAGTTTTCGCTGCAGGCCGCTCAGAAGCAAGTCGCGCTCAGGACCCATGTTGAGAGAGCCCTGGACTGCTACGGGGATCCGGTGAAGCTCTCGTGGGTGCTATCGAGGCTAATCGCCAATGCGATCAGCTTCACTCCGGTGGGCGGATCAGTCGAGGTGTCGGTTGGCCGGGACGGACAATCGCTACGAATATCAGTTTCCGATTCAGGGCGCGGAGTACCGCTGGAGCTGCGCGACGTCCTCCTCGAACAACGTCCCCAATGGAAGCCAGAAGGGCTTGACAATGGGTCCGCGGGACTGAGCCTCGCCATAGCCAAAGAGATAGTCGAAGCGCATGGTGGCAGGATATTTCTCGATTCCTCCGCTCAGGGCAGCACGTTCGTAGTCCAGCTACCTCGCTCGCGGTGCATCTAGATGGCAAAACTCCTCGTTGTTGACGATGAAAAAAACATCCGCGACACTCTCGGTCGCTTCTTTGGTTCCCGGGAGCACGAGATTGCCATAGCCGAAAGCGGACGCGAGGCACTCGCCCTGATGGATCGCAATGGAGCGTTCGATCTCGTTCTCAGTGATTGGCGAATGGCTGAGATGAACGGCCTTGAGCTGCTTAACGCGATCAAAGCAAAATTTCCAGCCACGATCGTGATACTGATGACTGCGTACGGCACGGTCCAGAATGCTGTGGCGGCGATGAAAGCCGGCGCTTACGACTACGTCACCAAGCCATTCTCGCTCGATGAGATTCAGCATGCGGTCGACCGCGCGCTCGAAGTAAAGGAACTGCGTGCTGAGAATCGAGCCCTTCGTAATTCGATCGATGGCGTACCGCTGCTAACAACCGGGAGCCCTGAATTTCTCTCCCTGATAGAGACTTCTTATGCTGCGGCGTCGAGCGACGCGACAATCCTGCTGACTGGCGAAAGTGGCACCGGCAAGAATGTTCTCGCGCGGCAGATCCACGAATGGAGTTCACGCCGCGATTGGCCGTTCGTCATCGTCAATTGCACGACGCTTTCGGAACATCTGCTGGAAAGCGAGCTCCTTCGGACACATGAAGGGTTCTTTTACCGGCGCGATCAAAGACAAGCCCGGGCGCCTTGAAGCGGCAAATGGCGGCTCGGTATTCCTCGACGAAATCTCGGAGCTGTCGCCGGCGTTGCAATCCAAGTTCCTCCGCTTTTTGCAGGATGAGCGTTTCGAGCGCGTGGGCGGAGAGCAGACCATCAAAGTCGATGCCCGTATTATCGCAGCAACCAACCGCAATCTTCCGCAGGAGATCAGCGCCGCGCGGTTTCGCAGCGACCTATACTACAGACTAAATGTCATCAACCTCCGCATGCCTGCGTTGCGCGAAAGGCCCGAAGACATTTTGCCACTCGCCGAAATGTTTCTCGTCCAAGCTGCCGCACGTAATCGGCGCATCGGATTGCAGTTTTCGGACGAAGCTCGCAAAACTCTGGTCGCCTATTCATGGCCTGGCAACATCCGCGAACTGCGCAATGCCGTCGAGCGCGCAGTCGTGCTGAGCCGCGGCGCAGCGCTGCGCAAGGAGGATCTGCCGGACATCCTTTTTCAATCGAGCGCTCCGCACGGAAACCTGCCAGAGCAATCGACGCTCGAGCAGATCGAGCAGGAGCACATCCGGCGCGTGCTCGCGTTGGCGCCAACGCTCGAAGATGCCGCCGCAACGCTCGGCATCGGCATCGCAACGTTGTGGCGCAAGCGCAGACGGTATCATCTCGATTGAGCTCTGCTTCGCGCGGCTTAACCCAAACCTTTCAGGGAGGCATCGATGAAACCCTATGTATGAATCTTGAAACCAATCCTACCGGTTCATCACCGTAGCCCGCCAAGTGCGGGCGCAGGAAGCCGCGGCCTGAGGCCGCGCATTTCGGAGGAGGGAAGAGTGGACAGAAGGAAAACGACCCGGGCCGTTGCCAGGCTTTGTCTAGTCGCCGGCGTCGCAGTGATTGGATTGCTGTGCAACTCGAATGCCTGGGCAGAAACGACCACAACCAAGACGACGAAACATCACCACAAGACGGTCACCACGACCACCGTCGTCGCCAGCACCAGCGAGCAGCAGCGGCTCGACGCGCTCTCTGGCCAGATGAGCAATCTGCAAAAGCAGACCAACGACACAACCAGCGAGGTCAAAAAGATAGAGCAGGAGATCACCGTCGCCACGCCGGCCACGGCCGACGCCAAGCCGGCCACGATCGGCGAGCACGTGGGGCTGGTCGAAAAGGATGTCAGCGACATCAAGAAGAATCTGTCGGACAACCTTGGCATCAGCGTCCACGCGCTGGTTGATGCGGGCTACGAGCACAACTTCAATCAGCCCAACGGCAACGTCAACGTGTACCGCGCCTGGGACGAGGATGGATTTCAGCTCACGCAGGGCAACCTGCACATTGAGCGCGATGGGACGGTTGGATTCGTGACCGATCTCAACTTCGGTCAGGTCGCGAACTCGATTTCGGCGGTTACGCACTACTCGAACACCTCGCACGTTGGTCCCCAATGGTTCGATCCGACGCAGTACTACCTGACCTATACCGCGCCGATCGGATCTGGCATCAGCCTGCAGGCAGGGCGTTTCGTGACGATGATGGGCGCGGAAACGATCAACACGTACAACAATCTGAACTTCAACGAGAGCCGCGGCCTGCTGTTCAATCTGGGCGAACCGCTGACTCATACCGGCATCCGCGCGGGCTACACCTTCAACGATTACGTGTCTGCCACGACCGGCCTCAACAACGGATGGGATGATCCCGCGGTAGCCAACAACGGCGGTCCCAACTATGAAGGCGCGTTGACACTCAACAACAAGGACAAGTCGCTCAGCCTCATAGTCAACGGCATGTGGGGGCCGAACCTGTTGGGCAAGTCCAATTCCAACCTAGGCACGATCGATGGGATTGCGACCTGGAAGCCGCCATTCGTACCCAATCTCACGCTTCAGACCGAGTATCTATACGCGAGCGAGACCGGTCCGGTGGTCAACGGTCACAGCGCGTCGTGGCAGGGAATGGCGCAGTACCTGGTGTACGATTTCACGCCTTCGCTCGAGTCGGCGACACGCGGCGAATTCTTTCAGGACAAGGACGGGGCGCGCACGACGGGCACGGGACAGACGGTGTGGGAGATCACCCAGACGCTCAGCTACAAGATACCCGAAGTGACGGGACTGCTCGCACGTCTGGAATACCGGCATGACAATTCGAGCGAGAACGTGTTCACCAACAACGGTCTCATCAACCCGGTGACCGGCACGAATTATCATCTGTGGCACGGGCAGGACACCTTGGCGGCCAACTTCATTTACGCCTTCTAAGGGAGGAGCGAATCAGACGCGCAGCGATGCGCCAGCGGCGGGTCCGATGAAGCGGACCCGCCGCTTCTCTTTCGGGAATGGCTGTCGCTACCGAAAACCTCGTCCGAGGTGACTGGCTGGTTGGGCTGTGATACTGGAACGCCGATGGTCGAGTTTCTGGCCGGGCTTTTGCTCGTCGCGCGATCCCGGCTGAATTCACGGGCGAGCCTCGAGGCCGAAAACATTGCCCTGCGTCAGCAGATGATCGTGCTGAGCCGCAAGGCCCCGTCGCGGGTGCGGCTCCGGAACACCGATACTTTGTGCGAAGGCTTCGAACAGTGAGTTCGTGAATCGACCTTTCACTGAAAGTTCTGACCGTTCTATTCGACCCACTGTAACCTGTGCACAGTGTGGACAAGTCTTTCGTCTATCCTGCTGGCAGTATTGATTGGGCTCCTTCCGCGAGCTAGTAATAGAGAAGAAGCTTTCGCCCGGTCCGGTTGCGACAATTTGCGTTGCGTACCAGATCGGGCGTTTTCTTTTTTGGCGGAGGAGGATGAGGAGGATGAATATGAGAAGGATCGGAGCAACAAAGCGCCTACCGGATCCGAGCAGTGCTGACAGCGGTCGTATCAAAATCATTTTCAGACAGATAGCTGACCTAGAGCTCGACCCCAGAAACCCGCGCGCACATTCGCCAAGACAGGTGCGTCAAATCGCACGAAGCATCGAGTCATTCGGGTTCAATGTCCCGGTGCTTATAGACGCCGGGCGCAAGGTCCTCGCCGGACACGGCAGAATCCTGGCCTGCAAGGAACTGGGCCGGAGCGAAGTGCCGACCATAAGCCTCGAGCATCTGAGCGAGGCCCAAGCTCGGGCGTTCATGATCGCGGACAACCGTCTAACCGAGAACTCGGTATGGGATGATCGCCTACTTGCAGAACAGTTGAAGGAACTCTCGGTCCTGGATCTGGAATTCAGTATTGAGTCGACCGGGTTCGAAATGGGCGAGATCGATTTTCGCATAGAAGGATTGACCTCGACGGCGGAACGGGATCAGGCCGATGATTTGGAATCCGTGCCGGCAGGGCCACCGGTTAGTCGACCCGGGGACTTGTGGCTGCTGGGCGAGCATCGCGTTCTGTGCGCAAGCGCGCTTGATCGTGCAGCTTACGCAACTCTGATGGAGCGCGAAAAGGCCGATCTGATATTCACCGATCCGCCCTACAACGTCCGAATAGAGGGCAACGTGAGCGGCCTCGGATCGGCTCGTCACCGCGAGTTTGCGATGGCTTCGGGCGAGATGAGCCAGGCCGAGTTCACCAGTTTTCTGGTACGAGCGCTCTCGCTGCTCGCTGGCCATTCGGCCGAAGGCTCGCTGCACTACATATGCATGGACTGGCGCCACATGGAGGAGCTGTTGAGCGCGGGTCGAACCGCGTACTCCGAGCTCAAGAATCTCTGCGTGTGGGTAAAAGATAACGGCGGTATGGGCTCGCTCTACCGTAGCCAGCACGAACTGGTGTTCGTGTTCAAGCACGGCCGCAAGCCGCACCGCAACAACGTGATGCTAGGGGTGCACGGCCGGAATCGAAGCAACGTGTGGCACTATCCATGCGCGAGTTCGTTCTCACGATCCGGCGACGAGGGCAATCTGCTGAGCCTTCATCCGACCGTAAAGCCAGCCGCGATGGTTGCCGACGCGATCATGGACGCCACATGTCGCCGCGATATCGTGCTGGATGGTTTTCTCGGCAGCGGTACCACGCTGATTGCCACCGAGCGGACCGGCAGGCGCTGCTTCGGACTCGAGCTGGATCCTCTCTATGTCGACACGATCGTGCGGAGGTGGCAGGCGTTTACCAGGAGCTACGCCCGACACGCTGATTCTGGAAGGTCATTCACAGATATTGAGGCGGAGGAGGTCGGTGTTGGACAGGGAAACAAAGGATCTATGGGACCGCGAGGAAAATCGGTACGACGACTACGAGGTAGGGTATCGCAAGCCCCCGCGACACACCCAGTTTCAGAAAGGGCGCTCAGGAAACCCTAGAGGACGACCTCGAAGCTCTAAGAGCGCGACGACCATCCTGAAGAGAGCCCTGCTGGAACAGGTCATAGCCACAGTAAACGGCCGCAGACGAAAACTGTCCAAATATGAGGCTCTCATCATTCGGTTCGTGAATAAGGCGGTAGAGGGCGACCATCGCGCCATTGAGTATTTGTTGGCGAAGATGCCTTCGATCGGCAGAGAGTTTGGAGAAATCAACAAGTCAGGCGGGCTCTCTAAAGCAGCTGGCGACCACATTCGCAGGATTCTACTCGGACAGGATGACATTGAGGATGAGTGAGCGTCCCTTGCTCGCGTGCCGGCAATCGAGCAAGTTGCTCGCCATCTCGAGGTGACGGTGGGATCGTCTAAAGCGATCTTCGCGGAAATCGATGCGGTAGGAGGATACGTGGACGAGAAACAGGGCAACTACGATGTGGGTTACGGCAAACCGCCCCGGCGTACACGATTTCAGCAGGGGCGGTCAGGAAATCCCAAAGGCCGCCCGCGCGGCTCGCGAACCTCGGCGACCTTGCTCAGAGAGATACTGTCGGAGCGGGTGGAAGTGCGTGAGAACGGACGTATCAGAACCGTCACCAAGAAAGAATTGATCTTGAGGTATGCAGTAAACAAAGCCGCGACGGGTGACTCTCGGGCCCGCGAGTTTCTGATCAATCGGACTCCATGGCTGCAGAAGGAGTTCGCTGAACCGAAAAGATCACACATGTCCGAGATCGAAGCCTTCGAGAGGGCCAGGGAGATACTTCGCGGTGCTCTCTGATCCTGCGGTCCGCATGGACGCTACGCCAGGAAAGACCGCTTCTTGCGGGGACGTGATGATGGGAGCCAAGCGTTCAAAGCACACAGTGCTCGAAGGAGTTTTCTCAGCGGCGAAGAAGCCAATCGCGGCCGAGCGCGGTCGGCGCTGTACGTTATTCACTCGCGCCAAGGCGTAAGGCGTTTCCGAAAGGTCCCCTGCTGACGTCTGAAGCTCAGGAGGAGAAGGTTGAAAGAGAACGGAGAAGATAGACGCCGCTACGAAGTTGGTTACGGAATGCCGCCGAGGCAGGGTCGCTTTCAGAAAGGACGCTCAGGAAATCCAAAAGGACGCCCGAAGAAGGCCAAAGGGTTCCGCACCATCGTCCATCAACAACTTTGAGACGCCAGTCGAGGTGCGGATCAACGGACGAGTTACGAAGATCAGCAAACGGGAGGCAATAATCGCGCAACTGGTAAATAAAGCTGCCACCGGTGATTCGCGTTCCGCAGAACTCTTGCTGCTCAAGTTGGATCTGCTCCAGCGGGATTGGCAAGGACCGGGCAAACCGAATGGACTCGATCCAGAAGCTCTGGAGCGCGCCAAGGAACTCGTCCGAGGGCGTTTGGACTGAGGTACAGGCATAATAATCGCGCTACCTTCTCAATGACCCACCGCCGGCGTGTCCGAAGACCGCTGCTGCGTCACCAGTTCCTCCCGAGATTCCGCAGATTCCAGCGATCCGCTGTAACAGCGGAATTTCCCCAAGGCTAAAGCTCTCGCCGCGTGTCAGCTACCCAATCTGAAGAGAACTGACGGAGAAGGCTTCAGCGAATCGCCCGATGGGCGCAAAGTACATTCACGAATTTATATATCGTAGGCGTTGGTCTTCTGAGTCAAGATGAAATTGCTGTGCCTATATTCAAGTTTAGAACCGCTTTTCTGAAAATGCGAAGGGGCCGAGCTTCTTTCGAGCCCGGCCCCCATCATCGACTTGAGCAAATCTACTTCTTGACCTTCGTCTTCCTAGTCCGTGCCGCCGATCCATAGCGCTTGCTGAAACATTTGCGACATCGGCGATCGCGCCGCTTGATGAAGCTGGGGGCCAAGTCGTCGCTCCCGCAATAGCGGCAGACGAGCTTCTCTGATTTCGAGCTTCTGATTGCCTTCACATGCGGACGTTCTGTCTTAGCTGTTTTCCCAGTTGCTCTCTTATCGATCTTCTTGGCCTCAGGACGCGCCATATTCGGCTGACCACTCTTAGGTGTAGGCACGGAGCGTTTGGCAAAGACTTCGGCCCTGCTTCCGTTTGTCAATTTCGACGCATTCATTCGTTAATTTCTCCTAAGCCATAACGGCTCGCACGGGATGTTTGCTCTGTACGGCGGTTGAAGCGAGCGATTTCGACGACTTAGGTTCGGATGTTCTCGTGAATAGAGAGGCCGGACAAACGGGCGCGAACAGGAGGCATGAGCGATTAGGGGGGCGATTGGAAGGCGAACGACCGCCCGAATCATAGAAAGGGAGCTTCCAGCAACCGCCGACCTTCGAACTGAAAGTCTAGGTTCCTGGACCGCTAAGATTTCTTTCTCTTGCGTTCCGCCCAGCGCTTCTTCATGGCTTCCGACAAACGCCTTCTGCCTTCTGGCGTGATCCCTCCACGCCGCCGACCAGGCCCTCGCGCGCCGCCCGCCCGCTTCTTCGTAACAGCCGATGACGACGCTATTCCGCCCAGAGCTTCGATAGCCCGGACAATCCGATCTCTTTCTGCCTTCAGCTCTGACAGGATTTTCTGTAGGTCCAAGGTACGCTCCTTTTGTTTAGCCGATTGCATTTTGCTGGCCACCTCCGAAATGATTTTCCGGGTGGTCGGCGCAATGGAGAATGTTAGCGACCGTCCAAGTTATCAACCGGGTCCCAGGGGGCCATTCGGTGATGCTGCTCTCTCACTAGTTCGCTACCAGGAAAGTGGCACCCAACATAACCCTAGTGCAGTCGGTTTACAAGTCTAGCTTCTGACCGAGCAGCTATCTTCAGAAATGCCAGCGTGCTGTATAAGCCTTACAGATTGTTTCGAGCATCGTCTCATAGTCGCGCTCGACGTCGATACCCAGGCTTCTAGGATCATCCGCCCTCGGGATGTAGGGCTCGTTCACATTGTCAATAAACGCCGGGACTAGCAGGACGTAGTCGTACCCCACGACATGAGTGTGGCCCGGTGGGCGAGTTTGAAGCGTGCGAAATTTTTTAACCGTCTTTACTGGATCGTCGGGCCGATTGGGACTGACGGCGAATTCGAACTCATCCCAAAGCGTCTGGTCGCCTGATGATAGCCGAGGCAGAATCTTTTCCGTGAATTCGGCAGGCTTTCTTTTGTACAGCGGCTTTACCCTGTCCGGTACATTGAGCACTTTCGGCGCAACGCCAACGATCACCGTCGCCAGGAGAACAGCCTCCTCCTTGGCCCTATGAAGCACCTGCAACGCTTCGTTCAAATCGTCGAAGCGCGCATAGAGATTGCGATGCGCGGTCACAACCGACTTGTTTTCCACGCAGAATCGGAGCCTGTCGAGGTCAGGTCCGTCTCTGGCATCGGGTTCTCCGACAAGTAGATCAATTTTTCGGTTGCGTGCGCCGGGTGTTCGCACGTTTTTCCAGGATTGGATTTTGTGGAGAGAAAAGTCGGCCGCAAACGAATCGCAGCGTCGTCTTAGGTCTCTCAAGATACCATCACTGACGGTGTCGGAGTGGTCCTCCAATCGCTGATTGTGAAAACCTCTGCTCTTAATCTGCTCGATGACCTCATCAAATGGAGTTGTCATCGGGCAGTCTCCGACGAGAGAAGCACGGTGAGCTCCCGGCTGAGAATTCCGAAAACTAGATGAACGTCTTCGATGGCGTATGCTCAAAAGTTCGTCGGGAACTGGAATTGTCTTAAGAGTGTTGCTCTGAAGGCGTAGGAAGCCGTTCGCAGCTCGCTGGCAGTGCTCAGAGAGCCAATCTGCAACTTCCGCGGAGTTGAGATGTTCACAGAGCCGCTCGATCACTTGGGCGTCTTTGGGAACGATATAGTACACGGAATGGCGAGGGACGAGTGTCCCCTTCCGATCGATCCAAAAGTGCGGCTTCTCCGTAATATCCTTGCACAATATCTTCGGCCGCAAGATCTCCGGCAGCGGCGGCGTTTCGTGAAATGCATACCAAGGCTTCCGCCGCACGCACGTTCGTTTCAACAGCCGCTCGCGAACCTGTGGCTGCAACAGGTAATCTCCAAATTCCCCCAGTTCGCTCTCCTGCAGCAGACAAGCGTCCTTTGTGTAGGGAATCAGCATCGCATGTTTCGGTTTGCTGAGTTCGCCCGGTCCGATCAGATCCCTGCCGGCAATGGTGGGCAGGGCGAACCTTAGCAGCTCCGGTTCCAGATCCTTAATCCGGCGCACGAAGATCTCGTCAGCTCCCGTGGCGACGCCGCAGCTGATTCGCACACACAAATCCCTTAGGGCACCTCGCCCATGCATGTGCTCCACGGCGCCACGAATGACCGGCATCCATGAGGCTCCATCACCGGTTAGCGTACCGTGAAGCTCCACTCCGTCGCGCAAGCGAATGATGGTCTTCTTGTAGAGCGGCCGATTCACGATTGTGGTGATGGTCGGATAGGTTACCAGGCCTTCGAAAACTTGTTCGTCAACGAGATCGATCTCTTCGACTTGAAATTTGCTCAGAAGGCGGCGCAGAGGAGCGGCTGTCTCCACGTAGAGGAATTTCTCGGGTGTGATGAAGACCATCCGCCCGTTGGGTTTGAGGCTCTTCAAGGCACGCTCGAAAAAAAGGAGGTAAAGGTCGAACCGGCCCCGTGCCGTCTCATAAGCGGCACGGTACTCGCGCTTTTCATCGTCGCAGAGACCGAGAATCGAGACGTAAGGCGGATTGCCGATGACGAAGTCAAAGCTCTCAATCGGCTGTGCCAGGAAGTCCATTTTTCGAATCTCAATGTGGGAGCAGGAGCAAAGAGATTCGCGTGCTTGTCGCGCGCGACCGGGCTCGGATTCGACGCCCACGAGGCGGGGCGAACGCTTTTGATGCTTCTCGCACCAGCGGACGACGCCTTCGAGAAACGCTCCAGTACCGCATCCAGGATCGAGCAGCGTGTCCCGAGGCTTTGGTGGCCGACCCTTGAAAAGGCGGCCGACCATTTGGTCCACGACCTGTGGCGGTGTCGGTACGAACCCTCTCACAACAGCCCATCCATCCGTAAGCATTTTTGGCGGCTTTCTGGGGCGGTGTCCAGTCCAGGGATCTGCTCGCATCCACAGCCGCGAAATGTCAAATTTCGCTCGCGGATCGATTCGGTACGACAGCCGTTACTACGTCTCAGGGCTCATTTCCTCAAGCAACTCGTCGTTGCCGAGGCGTAGCAGCGCGCCATTGGACTCCAAATCGAATTCAGCGATTAGTATGTCTCCTTCATCGCCGCCCCGTTGGCGTAGGAAAGGGCCAAAACCATGCGAGAGGCCCTCATTGTTAATCCGCACAGTCCCGTGCGAAATTCCATCGTCATCCCTTGCAAGGAATTGCCTGCCGGAAACGTAGCGTCGTATCGCCCCGGGGATGCTGAAGGCCATGCCGGATGGCGTAGCTGGCACCCTCGTGGCTACCCAAAGCTGCCCGCCAGCGGTCCATCCGTGGTCCAGTACGCGTTTTTCTTTCTGGCGAAGAGCGTTGGCCGCACGTAAAGCTTGCACGGCCGTTGGATCGACTCGCACTCCGCGAAGAGACCAAATGTCAGTTCCAAGATGCACGATGACCGGACTGTAAGTCAGATACAGGCTAAACGTGTTGCTATTCATGGACCGCCGAGCGCACTCGGTCCAGAGGCTCGTACGGTCCAGCAGACATGCAGGAGAAGACCTTAGGACATCTACTAAAATGGAATCATTCAAAGCGAGCTCAGTGCGATAATCGAGCGGATCGACCGGCTTCACGAGGTCGGTCTCATCAATCAAAAACTCGGGATGTGTCGCATAGTAACGGCGAAGAACAGAACGTGGAGGCACTAAAAGAGACCATGACTTAATACCCCGATATCCTCTGTATGTGTACTCGCGACGAACACCTTCGCGAATCACCCCCAAGTGTATCGGTGCGGCGACGGATAGCATTTTGCGTGTAACGTTTCTCAGTCGGTCTCGTTCCGGGTTGCTGGGGCGACTGCAGAACCATTCGTCCTCGAGAAATTGAACTTCGGCGAACTCTCGTATCGCATGCCGTACGGCCGGTTCATCGGCAGCGACCCCTTTAGCGCGCAGTTCCGCAAGAACTTCTCCAAGATTCGAAGCGCCTGAGGCCTGCGCCTGTCGATAAGCGACGTGCAAGATCGCATCCGCGTTCGGTATATCTGTTGTCGCAACGATCGTCCGCCTGCCGACAGTTTGGAAGCGTACGGGTGGCTTCCGGCCGCACGCCTCCGCAGCGGCAATGACACCGCTGGGAGGAAACCTGATTCCGCTCAAGCCGTGTGCTTTGAGCAAATTTGCTGCCTCGGCGAGACCGATGGGGCTATTGTCTCTCAACAGCAGCAGTGCGGAGTCTAGGGCGGGCATGTACACCGGGAAAGAAATACCCTGAAGCCGATTTACCACTCGTTCTTGTAGCTGCCGAAACCGTTCACGTGTGATGCCCAGTCGCGAACCTGCTTCTTCGAGTGTTATCGCTGGAGAGCCGCTCCATCCGAGACGGTCCTCCAAGGCGGAAAGCCTTTCACCGTCAAACCGTGAGAGAGCACGCAGAAAATCGCTTAGCTGCCGTTCCAGGGGCAATGCTCGAATTTGCGATACGCGCTTCCGTATCTCTGGCATAGCGCCGACTAACTGTTTGAGCGTTTCTCCGTCAGTATCGGGTCCGGTTGTCAGACCATCCAATATCTCGAAAATTGTGGCGTAAGGAGTGGCGGGGATGAGATCGGAGAAGCGTGGGTCGGCCGACCCAACCTGGTCTGCCCAAGGCTCTGAAATGACTTGGAGCAGTTCTTCGTCCTCATCGGATGTACGTGGTTTTTCCTGAGATTCGCTCCCTTGTTCAAGGGCGCCTTCAGCAACACACGCAAACTCCAAAATAGAGACCACCCCCATAGACCGGATGTCGAAGAGCCGCGCATATGTCACCTTTGACAGCTGTTCGGCTTCGCCAAGAAGACGTCCATACAGCAGACAATTTCGTGTGCGTGTGGAAAACCGCAGTCCCTTAGGGTCGAGCCAATAAGGCCAAGGCTGCGTGAATACTTTGAGGGGCCTAATCTCCGGTCGTCGTGCGTTTACTAGGTTGAGAATAAAGTTCCGCAGCCGTGCACTTAGGCTAACCTTTCCACAAACTTTCCACATTGACCGGTCAAGTGCTGCGGCGCTTGAACCGGACGGGAGACCGAGCCTCTTCCACGACCCATTCGGGAAGAGGCTCACCAGCCCAAATCGTCCGAAGGCTTCCCGGCAACACTGCGGTGCCCGCTGAGCCCCATTCGTTGTCAATTCTTTTCCCCATCATTTCCGCACTTGCGTCTCGTATATTATTTGTTTAATATCGCCTTTGCAATGAAAAAACCGTCAGAAAAAGACTTGACAAAAAACCCATCTCAAAGCGAGGTGGTGACGCTGGCGGTTTATCTTCTGGGGCACGGACAGCGCGCGATCGATACCGAAGATGTTGCGGTGGAAGCTCACAGACTCGCTCCAGGCCGCTTCTCCTGGAAGAAATATCCGGACCAGATAAACCTAGAGCCTCATTAGGGTCTACCTGTCTGACGCGAAGATCAAAGGCGAGTTACTCATTGGCTCACACCGAACTGGTTGGAAGCTTACCCAACGCGGCCTGAAGTGGGCACAACAGGTTGCCAAGGACATTGAAAATATCCAGACATCGCGAACTCGAGCCCAATTGCGTTCCGGCTCGATCGATGAACAACGATACCATCGCGAACGTGAGAGGATATTATCTACAGACGCTTGGAAGATCTGGAACGAAGGGAAACGGGACGTTCCGGAAGCTGCAGCTAAAGAGGTCTTCCGGATAGACAGTTACGCCAAGGGTGAGCTCCGTGAGACAAAGATCACGCGTGTACGTTCTCTGTTTACCGATGACGACGATCTGAGGCCATTTCTAGACCACATTATCAATGATTTGAGTCAGGAGGGAACGAAATGACCGACCGCGGTGCCCAACTGAAGGTAACGTCCCATGTAGGAAGGGACCTTTTGGCATCTGCAGCTTCATTCAAGAACGAAGCCGCTGTCGTATGGGAATATGTTGTTAACAGTCTGCAGTATGTTGATCCCGATGTCTCTCCGCGTGTCCTGGTCACGATCGAACCCGGTCGCAAGGGTATCGTAATTGCTGACAATGGTCGTGGAATGTCGACCAAGGACCTCAAGCATTTTTTCCGCATGCATGGGGAAAACCTCGATCGCCTTGCCGGGCGATCAGGACGAGGAAAATTCGGGACGGGAAAATCAGCCGCCTTTGGGATCGCAAACACTCTCCGCGTCGACACCGTGCGCGCCGGGAAGCGCAATGTGGTTTCGCTGACGCGCTCTATGATCGAAAAGAGCGGCGGTTCAGAAATCCCGGTTGAATGGGAAGTTAGAGACAAGTCCGTCGACGAGCCAAATGGTACGACCGTTTCCATTCTCGACATTAACCTCGATCGTCTAAAAAGAGCTTCCATAATCGAGTACGTCGAGCGCCACCTGCAGGCGTTTCGGGCAAGTGCGCCAGCAGTTGCGATCGACGATCACGTATGTAGCTACCGCGAACCAGAGATTGCGGACACCTTTACTTTCGAGCCGTCCGCCTCTCAGAACCAGATCCTTGGCGACGTGAGGCTAGTAGTTAAGACCGCTCTTCTCCCATTACCTCCAGGCGAGCACGGAATCGCGGTGACCGCCCGATCTGGGAACCTCGTCGCCCTCGAGAGCGCTGGCGTCGAAACCAAGGAGTTTGGCAACTATCTCTTCGGCGAGATCGATGTCCCTGCGCTCGAGCGATACCAATCCCCCATCGAACCATATGACACATCACGTTCGCTGCAGTTAAATCCTCAGCACCCGGTGGTTGCTTGCCTCCTCGGATTTATTGGGTCGAAGCTCGAGGACGTCAGAGCTGCGCTTGTTCGGAGGTCGAAGGAAGCGCACAAAACCGAACAAGCCCGACGCCTTGCGAGAGAGGCCGATAAGATTGCGGAAATTCTCAACGAAGACTTTCGTAAGATAAGCGATCGACTGAACGAGATCAGGGCTGCGTCCTCTCGAAAAGGTGCGGCGCAGGCGCGGTTCGGTGCCCAAGCCGCAGAAAAAGGGGCCGAAGAGTGGGTCCAAGGAATACAGGAACCTGGGGACGTAGTGACAACCGATAGGCCCGGGCGTGAGCCTGATGCGGAGGTGCCTGTGGCCTGCCCCCCGAAAACTCAGCCGAAATGAGGTAGAGTCCGTCGCCTGAAAAAGGAGACGGACGATGAAAGGAAGCCGCTTCACGGAGGAGCAGATTATCGGGGTGCTGCGGGAGCAGGAGGCCGGGGCGAGGACCGAAGAGGTCTGCCGGCGCCACGGGATCTCAAGCGCAACCTTTTACAAGTGGAAGTCGAAGTACGGCGGGCTGGAAGTATCGGACGCCAGGCGGCTGAAGGCGCTGGAGGATGAGAACCGGCGCCTGAAGCGACTGTTGGCCGAGTCGCTGCTGGACAACGCGGCGCTCAAGGACCTGCTCGGAAAAAACGTCTGAAGCCTGCGACGCGGCGAGTAGCAGTGATTCGGGTAATGGAGCGTCACGGGCTGAGTCAGCGGCGTGCGTGCGAGTTGGTGGAGCTGGATCGTTCGACTTTGCGCTACCGGTGCAGACGACCGGACGACTCGGCATTGAGGCAACGACTCCGGGAGTTGGCCGCAGAGCGGCGGCGCTTCGGGTACCGGCGACTAGGATGGATGTTGGCGCGTGAAGGCCACGCTTTGAACCACAAGAAGCTCTATCGACTGTACCGCGAAGAGCGGCTGATGGTGCGCCGGCGTCGAGGGCGAAAGCGGGCACTAGGTACGCGGGCACCGATGACGCTGCCGAGTGCGATCAATCAACGCTGGTCGCTCGACTTCGTCTCTGACAGCCTGAGTGACGGCCGCCGCTTCCGCATCCTGTGCGTAGTGGACGACTTCAGCCGCGAGTGTCTGGCGACGGTGGTCGACACCTCACTGGGCGGAGTACGGGTGGTGCGAGAACTTGAGCGGCTCACGCTCGAACGAGCGCTGCCGGAGACGGTGGTTAGCGATAATGGGACGGAACTGACTAGTGGAGCGGTGTTGCGCTGGGCCACGAGAAGGGTGGCGTGGCACTACATAGAGCCGGGCAAGCCCGTGCAAAACGCCTTCATCGAATCATTCAACAGCAAGTTGCGCGACGAGTGCCTTAACGAGTACGTGTTCAGCAGCCTCGGGGAAGCGCGCACGATCATCGAGGCGTGGCGGCACGACTACAACCAGCTGCGACCGCACTCGAGTCTCGGCTACCTGGCGCCGCAGGAGTTCGCGGCAAGGAATCAAGGGAGCTCGGCCATCGCGCGCACCGCTTGGCCAGCCCAAGCGCTGGCCGGCGCGGTGCAAGGCGCGCTGACCTCGGATCCAAAACCTGACAGTTTTTCGTCCGCCCTCAAAGAGTGAAGGGCGGCCGGAAAAACTGGGATGAAGATGAGACCAAAACCACAAACAAGGCGCCCCAGGTGGGGGCCAAATAACCGGCGGACTCTACTTATGAATGGCGGGAAGTTGGGGTGCAGGCCACCTGTTCGCCCGCCTAGGCCGAAACCAGATGTTCACCCACACGGCTGGCAGGATCCGCACGGCAATAATGCTGTCGATCCAGTCGGTGGCACTCAAGGCGGTCATCGCCGCCCGCGTGGCGGGTTCAAAGTCGAGTACAAGAACTTGGGAAAAACGGAGGAAGGGCGCTCCGTTTATGACTCAGCGACGCTGACGATCTTAATCAATCTGGACCATCCTGTAGTAGTGGCGGCTCTCGGTAATGGCAGCGTTGAAGACACGATATTCCGCCGCCTTTCCTATGAGATCGCGTTTACCGAATATGCGATGGGTTTGGGATACCAACTGGCACAAGACGATCCGAACAAACCCCCTGACGAAATGCTCTATGATATTCGATCGACGTTGAATCGGATCTCTGCGGCAGCGGTGGCTCTCTATCGGTAACTGCGGTCGAAGCTTTTGGCGACTTGGCGCACCCTCTGCGCGATACATTTTGTAACGATTTAAGGGCACCATTCACTGCCCGTAGCTCAATTGTTTGGTAAGGTGTTTCCCGCCCGGCTCAATCGTGGCAGAGGGGAGCGCGGAGCGCCTAACGATCTCAAACCCCACTTACCAACCGGATGACCGATCGTTTTCTGTGTCGCTTAGGAAGAGCGTTTCTTCTTGCGCTCCGCCCAGCGCTTCTTCATCGCCTCCGACAAACGCCTTCGGCCCTCCGGCGTGATTCCGCCACGACGCCGGCCAGAGGCGCGCGCACCGCCGACGCGCTTCTTAATAACAGTCGATGATGACGCTATTCCGGCCAGCGCTTCGATCGCCCGGACAATACGGTCCTTTTCTGCACTCAGCTCTGACAAGATTTTCTGTAGATCCAAGGTGTGCTCCTTTCGTTTGTCCGATCGCCTTAATTGGCCTGATTCTGAAGTGATTTCCGGAATAGTTGGCCCCAGTATGGGGAGACAATTAAGATCCGAGCGACCACCTACTGTATTCCTATTATGTCGCTATGCGTTCTCTGCGAGGATGTAAGGGCTGCAGGGACGTTTGAAGTGTGTTGACTTCTGGTCCCCGCTTTGAGTCAAAGCTCAGCCATTCGTAATGCACATAGCGACCGGGCTGCCGAGCCCAAATGCTGCTCACCATCTGCCTCCTAAAGAGCTCTGCGACGTTGGCGTCTGCCGTAGACAGGATTATCTGACGCGATAGGGCCACACGTTTGATTAGAGCCATGAACGCCAGAAAGTGAACATCGGCAAGATTCTGAACCGGTTCATCAAGCAAGACGAAGCGCAGCAATGACATGCGCTGTCTCAAGTTGGCTGCGATAAACACCGAGATCGCCAACACGTTCAGCTGACCGGTCGATGTATACAAATGAGGCTGAACTGCATCGGGCAGGTCCGCGTCGAAAAGAAGTAGCTCTCCTTCGGATACTTTCACACGATCCAGATGTCGATGAGGATAAAGGCTTCCAAAACACTCCTGTATAGCGTCTTGGAGTTGATCGGCTGCCCTAGTAGCCTCAAGCCGCGATCTGGTTTCCACAGCCGCGGCAAGTTGCGAAAAGCGCTTCTGCGCTCGCGCGATCTGATCAATCTCTCGCTGAATCGTCAGCTCATTCGATCGAAGTTCGGCTATCTGGAACGCCGCGCTCTGGAATTGTTCGACTGACAAGACTGCCTCAATAGCCCTGATTACGTCACCAAATTCCTTCTCACGTAGGGCTATTTGGCCCGAGCGTTCCAGTAGATCAGTCATCAAGCTATCTGAATCCGGCTTCAGCGAGAGGTCGCTGGCGCGCGATGAAAGCTGCTGATCTAATGAGACGAGCCTTTGACGCTCACGAGCAAGGCGCGCGCGGGCCTCTTCAAGGGCAGTTCTCGTTCGCGAAAGTCGGTCAGACAATTGCCGCGTCAGATCGGCAGCCCCCGCTAACTTAGCGCCTTTTTCATTCGCCTTGGAGCTAGCAGTGACTACAAGCTCTTGCGCTAGTTTCAAAGCCTTTTCGCATGCGCTCAGCTCTTGCAGTCCGCCGGAGGTGACCAGATCATCTCGTAGTCGTTTCAGTCGCGTTTGCGTTGCGGAAAATTGTTCGCGCGCCCTAAGGAGAGCGGACTCCCCCGTGGCCGCCTCAGATCTGAAGCGCGATAGATTAGCATTCTCGTTTACAAGGGCCGATTCTAGATCTTTGATCTTCGCTTCGGTACGCGCTACCGCTTCTAGGTTTGGAGCCTCGAGCCCCTCACTTTCCAGATTGGTCACGTCGGATGAAACTGACTGCAGCTCCGCCGAAATTCTCGATTCTTCACCTTCGGCTCCAGCATGTGCTCGCGTCGCTTCCTGAAAGTCCGATTCTGCCCGCACCAACATCGTTCTAATCTCGGTTAGGCGCTGCGAGAAAATTGTCAGTTGTTGGGTCTCGCTCTCTGGTTGCTGACTGACCTGCTGTACGTGAGTTCTAAGCTCCGCGGAACTCTGATATTGCTGACCGCAAAGTGGGCAGGTCGAAATTTGAAGCTCATCGACCAGGGGACCAGCTTCTGAAAGTAAGGTGGCCAAACGGTTACGAACAGATGCCCGAGCAGCGGCATTTCGAAGAGCGCTTTCCGCGTCGACATATTGGCTTCGCAGGGAGTCCAGTTGCGTTTGTATCCTCGCGCGTCTTTGCTCCAGTTCGAATCTGCTATCTCGCCTCTGTGTCAGCGCCACGACCAATTCATTCTTGCGTTGCCGAAGCGCCCGGAGCCGACGAGCGCGTTCAACCTCGGCACGGAGCCTTGTCAAAAGTCGTTGTTCCGCTTCAAGTGAGGTGCGCGATACATCGCAAGAATCCGAAGCCTGCCGAGCGACATCGAGGGCTGCATTTAAAGATTGATCGAGCTGCAGCAGTTGTGATTCCTGCCCGGCGACCAAGCTTTCAACCGCCCTCATTTCGTTGAGTATCGTGATCCTTCCGGTTAGTTGCTCGACATTCTTCCTTGTTTGCTCAAGTGAGAGCTGGACTTCTTGAGCATCCTGAGCCGCGCGTTCGCGCTCCTGCGATGTCGCGCGCAGTTGCTCTTCCACTTTGGAAAACTCGGATTCAAGAAGGACGATAGTATTCTCGATTTCCCGGACCTCATCGCGCGCTCTCTGACGGCTCTCGTCAATATGCGTAATGAAGGCTTGGAATCCTTCCAAGTCGGCGCGCATAGTTCCCAATTTATGGAGTTCGTCACGGCACCTCGAAAGAAGGTCATTGGTCGAAGCGCCCAGTTGCTCTTGAATGTTCAACAGAGCCGCTGCGCGCGCCAGTGTCGCCTCGCGACCAGGATCAGCGGTCGGCGCACTTACGGTCGAACTTTTGAGTTGCAGAGTTCTTTCTCGGAGCTCATCTCGTTGCTCTTCTAGCCGGCGCTGGCGTTGAGATATTCGATCTGTGACTCGCCGAATACTGAACCCGAGTATCGCGGCATGCGGGACACCGAGGAGGCTCTGAAAAAGTGCAGCGCGCTCTTCACTGCTTTCAGGGCTGGTCATTTGCCGGATCTCCGCCTGAGGCAAATAGGCGCTCTCTCTGACGCGAGCAGCGACATCGCGAGTATAGGGTGGGAAGAGGTCTCGATCCCTGATGAGTCGGTCTATTAGTTGTCTGTCCGATAGTTCCTCTCCGTCGACCGTAATTTTATCCGGCGTACGTTCAATGCGAATAGGTTTGCCTTCCAACTCGACGGTCAATCCAACCTGAGGGACCGCCTGCGGATCGTACAGGTTTCGGACAGACGCAGCCTCGGCACCAAGACGCCAGGCAGGACCAAAAAGACACCAATCAATCGCGTCAAAAATGGTTGTTTTCCCCAAACCGTTTCGTCCCGCCAATAGCGTAACGCGCGCGAATTTAAGAACCAATTCTTCCGCGATACCGCGGAATCCACGAATTCGAATCTCCGAAATCACGTTCGCTGCCCTCTCGTAAGTGTTTGAATCAGTTCCTCTATCTCGTCGTCCGAAATGCGTCGCTTAAAGAGCACTTCCAAAGCAATGGCCTCTGCGGAATCGCGCGCAAATTCTTTCACAGTATCATGCAAAGGATCTCCCGAAGGCGGTATCCAAGAAGTCATGCCCTCGCCCAAGGGCCCGACATACTGGGCCGGCGTAGAATCCGTCCAAACAATTATCTTTCGACTTCCCTTTGTATCATTCGCGACATTTGACAACACTTGGGCCGTCGCAGGAAGCAGCCGCACTTCGTCCCGTGTCCACGGCACCTGGATCAAAAGAAGGAGATTCCACAGATCTTCTAGCGCCAACTTTTCGTCTGAGAGGTCGTCCACCAACGAATACGCTGCTTTTATGCGATCGCTTATGACGTTCCTCAATTCGTCCGCTTCCAGTTTACTCTCGATTCGGATGAGTCCAACGATGGACAAACTGGATCTGACCCACTCACAAACGTCGTCAGCAACGAGGATCTCGGCCCCCGGATCTACTTCTTTGATGGAATCGTACAGCATCGCGATAGCACTCACTCGGTTCGAATGACCAGGTCCTCGATCAGTTCTTTCAACCTACTCTCGTCGAAGAATTTCCAGAACTTGTCCTCGAATACTGCTTTGAAGTGAGACCCAGCAGCCACGCCCGCATCAAGTCCCGAGCCCGGTCCGGCCTGCGCTGCCTCAACTGCGGCGACCAGAGGACGTGTCGGCCGGTTGCTGACTCCCAGGATAACGTAGGGTGAGTATACAAGACTTGTTTCGCTGCCTGCCCATAGACCGCGCTGTGCACCTTCTGCGTCTAAGCTAAGCGGATCCACTATGCCAAAGGGGTATTCTATCGAACCGAGTTTCAATTTCATGTTGGTTCTCGAGCCCCTGTCATACGCGGGATAGACATCCACCTTCTGGCTCAGCAGAGCGCCGGCAGCTCTTAACACATTAGCCACCGGCCCCGCGGCCGTGTCGCTCTCAGTAAGACCGTCGAGGCATCGGCGATGTCTCCAGCAGGTGCACAAGTAATCGCCCCCAGAGTGGTGCTGACCTGCGGCGTGCCGCGTCTTTGCACCGGGCGGCGGCTGAGGAAGCACCGCCACATCCAGAAATCCCAGAAAAGCCGGGGTGCCAGCCGATACTAGTCTCTCCACGATCGTCGCATTCTCTTTAGCTAGCGTCGGCGCGGACGCATTGGCAACCTTGAGAGCTCGAGACAAAATGTCTTCAATGTGGAAGTGTGCGGTGGAAGGCGATAGCGCGCCTGACTGCGTCTTGAAAGGCAGCGACCGCTCGAAATAGGCATTTGTCGCACTTTTACTGCCTGGAGCTAGGTCGTCACCAAGTGCAGTAGTAATGAAGTGTACGTCAGCATCGTAACGTAGAAGCACCAAACGCGACATTGGATAAATCGAAGGGTCGTCCGCTATTGGTTCTATGTATCGGAACCGCGCATCGAGATCCTGGAAGCGCGGCGACAGAGCTGAATGCGGTACTATTGCGCCCGAGACTGCATAATTTTTCAGACGGTCTGGCCGGTGTTGGCGTGAAGATATAACAAGAACCGTGGGTTGTGGTTGTACGGCAGTGAGAGATGCCAGGCTTTTGTTGAATTCAGCGGACCGCGGATCTTTGTTGTGCTGAAGCCAGAAGATCAAATTCAGTGTTAAATTCCGATCTCTGACCTCTCTTACTAACTGTGACAAGGTAGTGTCGCCACCCGGCTGGTCGAGTAGTTCCGAGCAGATAACAACTGTGAATTGAACAGCGTCTCCAACGAAATATAGAATCTTCTTTCCCTTCCATAGATAGTCCTTCTCTGGACCAGAAGGGACGATCTTCGGTTGAAGATGCAGCCTGTCGGATCCCCCGACACCTATTCCAGCGCAGTTGGTACACTTGTCATAGCTAGGACCTAGCCAGAGGTCTGACGGCTCAATTGTCCGAGCTTGCGCCTCCACGATATGTCCGACTCCGAATATGACTACCGTGTTTCGCCGGGCAGCACTGATGAGAAGCCGCACGTCCTCTATCTCGTCGGGTCGGATGGCAAACTCGGGGAGCACGATGAAAGAC
This sequence comes from uncultured delta proteobacterium, assembly GCA_963743865.1. Taxonomy (GTDB): domain Bacteria; phylum Desulfobacterota; class Binatia; order Binatales; family Binataceae; genus Binatus. Next base: position 475,655 of record CAVURG010000006.1, on the reverse strand, counting down.
GGAGCGTCTAGCGGCTCTTCATGTTTTTCCTCTTCAACGAGGATCGCTTTTAGCAGAGAGAAACCGGTTGCAGCTGTTCCGTTTGGCTGACAAATGTAGGGTGGTGTGTCCGTGACAGAAAGTCGGGGTTGAGCAAGCCATAGACGCGCCTGTTTTCCCGCCTTCCAGGTCAGTCCTTCTAGGGATCTCTGTTCGAGCAGGGCCAACCTAATCCTCCCGCGCCGACTATGGGAGCAATAACCCAAAAGCGCCACTCACGCTAGCATGGCAGATTGGCGTTGTGCACCTCTCTGAGCGAGAGCGTGGGACTAGGGCCGCCCTTCCAACCGACAGAAAGCGGTCGACGCTGGCGCCCCCAGATTTGCCGAGGAATCATCAACAACCCCGGAAGGCCCGCCCCGCCTGGGCGCGGAAACCGGCTCCCAAAGGCCGGACCCTATTTCGCCCACTGGAAGGGTTACCGGTTACGTTCAGCCTCGCCCTCGGACGAAGCCCTAAACGAAAAAGGGCCGAGCCCTTTCGAGCCCGGTCCCTTATCTCACGTCGGGATCAAACTATTTCTTGACCTTCGCCTTCCTCGCCCGTGCCGCCGATCCGTAACGTTTGCTGAAACACTTGCGGCATCGGCGATCCCGCCGCTTGATGAAACTCGGAGCCAGGTCATCGCTCCCGCAATAGCGGCAAACCAGTTTGTCTGATTTCGACTTGCTGCCGGTCTCCGTCCGCAGCGGCCGTACGGACTTAGGCTTTCTACTGTCAACTTTCTTCCGGGCCGCAGATGAAGAGTGTTCGATCGGTAGTTTGTGCCCGCTTCCGTTCGCCAGTTTCGCGTGTTCCATTGTTCTGAATCTCCTTGAGCCGTAAGGGCTCGTCGGGATGTTTGCTCTGGTCGGCGTGTGAAGCGAGTGATTTCCGCCATTCCCCAGCCTCATTCGCGCAGAAAGGGAGGAGCCGGCTATTTGCGGGATCGACGGCCTGCTCGATCAGGGCGATTGGAAGGCGAATGGGAATCGCAGCAGGGTAGACGAGACCTGGTAAGAGCCGACATTGCCCGAAATCTCCCGCCGCGCACGACTGGCTCCGTGCCGCGAATCGAGCAATGTGTGTGTCATGGGGCAGCAAATCGCGCGCGTCGAAGAGGACCGCATATGAGTTTGGATGCTGAGCTGAAAGTCGCGGAGAATCGAGAGAAACGATCATGAAGTGGCGGGCACCAGCTATCGGCCGTGATGCCCTTGGGTCGGAAATTGCGAGCCTGTCAAAGCTGGATATTGATGAACTCCGTGAACGCTGGAAAGCCATGTTCGGAAAGGCGCCGTCTCGCGATATCAGCCGGTCGTTCGCGACGCGCGCGATCGCTTATCGCCTCCAAGAAAAGGCTTTTGGTGGTCTCAAGCCGTCGACCCAGCGCCTGCTGGTAGAGTTCGCCCATGACGGCGCTAACGGGTCGGCCTTGGCCGCGGCACCGTCTCGCATCGTGCAGCCTGGCGCGGTGCTGGTGCGTGAATGGCGAGGTATCAGCCATCAGGTAAGCGTTCTCGAAAAAGGATTTCGTTTCCGGGGCAAGCGTTATCGTTCACTCTCCGAAGTCGCGCGAGAGATCACTGGGACTCGATGGTCGGGGCCGTTGTTTTTCGGCCTCAAGCGATCGCAAGAGGAGAGCCGTGATGGAGCACGCTAAGTCGCGAACACGACGCTGCGCAATTTACACCCGCAAATCGTCAGAGGAAGGACTGGAGCAGGACTTCAACTCGTTGCACGCGCAGCGCGAGGCTTGTGAGGCGTTTATCAAGAGCCAGACGGGCGAGGGCTGGCGGCTCATCAAGACTGCTTACGATGACGGCGGCCTTTCGGGCGGGACAATGGAGCGTCCCGCCCTTCAGCGCCTGTTGGAAGATATCCGGCGGAGACTCGTCGACGTCGTGGTCGTGTACAAAGTCGATCGGCTGACCCGCTCGCTCGCTGACTTCGCCAAGATGGTCGAGGTGTTCGACGCGCATGGCGTATCGTTTGTCGCAGTCACCCAGCAATTCAACACGACAACCTCGATGGGCCGACTTACGCTCAACGTCCTGCTGTCCTTCGCGCAATTCGAGCGCGAGGTAACGGGCGAGCGGATCCGGGACAAGATCGCCGCTTCCAAGCGCAAGGGAATGTGGATGGGCGGGGTGCCGCCGCTGGGCTATGACGTCTGCGATCGCCGGCTGGTAGTCAATCGTGCCGAAGCCACGACGGTGAAACGCATCTATGAGCGATATCTGGAACTCGGTTCCGTCCGGCTCATGAGAAACGATTTGGAGCGCCGCCAGATAGTCTCCAAGGTCCGGGTGTCGAAAAACGGCGTGCGATCAGGAGGCCGGCAATTCTCGCGCGGGGCTCTATACCAGATGCTGTCGAACCCGATTTACCTTGGTGAAATCCGTCACAAGAAGGAACGCCATCCAGGGCAACACGAGCCGATAGTGAGCCGCGAGCTGTGGGAGAAGGTCCAGCGACGCTTGTGCGATCAGGCCGCCACGCATCGCGAACGCCCGACCAAGGCGCCGTCCAGCCCGCTCGCGGGTAAACTGTTCGACGAGAACGGCGAGTCCTTGTATGTGCAGGGTGCGGTAAAAGGTGCGCGCCATTATCGCTACTACGTCTCGCGCAGATTGGTCCGGGGGTCGGTACAAGATGACCAGCGCGGGTGGCGCGTAGCTGCACCGGAACTTGAACGAGCCGTTCGCGCTGCGACTCAGCAAATTCTCGGTGATCGAGCGGCGATCGCGGGGGCGATTGAGGAGTTCAACATCGATGCGAGCCGATTGCCTTCGATATTCAAGGCCGCCGGAGCCTGGATTCAAAGCCTACGGTCCGAATCGGAAGCTGCACCAGCACTGATCCGGCTGATCGAACGCGTTCGGCTCAAGCAGGACGGTATCGACGTTTCAATCAAATTGCCGATCCCATCCGATGAAGGGCGTGATGCCGCGACTCCGAACGAACTTGCGCTGGCTCGATTCGTCCCGATGCGGATGAAGCGGCGCGGCGTTGAGATGAGGCTGATCATTGATGGTGACGCCGCATCCTTGGCACGCATCGATCTACCGCTGCTCGACGCGACCGCCCGTGCGTATCGGTGGTCCAACGATCTGTTGGCGGGTCGGGCGCGGTCGATCGGCGAGATCGCCAGGCGAGAACATCTTACGGCCCGCCACGTGCGGCGCGTGATGCGGCTGGCGTTTCTGGCGCCCAGGATCGTCGAGGCGATCGTCGAAGGCCGGCAGCCCGCAGACCTCAGCACTCTAGCGATGACCCAGAGAATCGAACTGCCCCCGCTCTGGAGCGCGCAACAGCAAGCTCTGGAACCCCGATAGACTCACGCGGGCGTAGTTGCTTGCGTCAGGCGTTCTTCCCGAGGACGCCGGTTCGCAGATGGACATGCCAAAATCGCGAACAGAGAATTTTGCGCGATTTTTGCGTCAGCCGCAGCCGGTGGCATTCTCCGGGTCCACCGACGCGCGTGAATCGCGCCCCACGCGCCGATTTCATCGCTTCTCCAAAATGTAGGGAAACATGCCAGACTGTGTGGCGGAGAGGGAGGGATTCGAACCCCCGGAGCCGTTAGGCTCACCTGATTTCGAGTCAGGCCGGTTAAACCAAACTCCCGAACCTCTCCGCGACAGACGAGCATCGATGTTTGCTCCCGCGCAGTCAAGCTGACCGCCGCTCGGATTCGTTCTCGCGCCGCTCGTCAACGAAATGCCGCGCTTGGAACATTCTCGATCAGACGATTTTCCGATCGCAGTGCAATCTGATCCAGCCGGAATTTCCGGGCCGCGAGCTACTCCCGGCGAAACGCATACAATCCCACGAAGCCCGGCGGACGCCATCCGCCGTTCGCGCACGCGTTGCACACCACGTACTGCTTGTGGCGCCCGTCCTCGACCCCCGTGAGCGCGACTGCGCTTTCTGTGGATACCGCCTTGTTGCAAGCGACGCAGGTCGCCGTCAGCGCCTTGTTCTGCTTGGCCTTGTCACTCGGCATCGCGGCCGCACCACTTTTCTGAAGATGTCATTTTCATTCGAGCACCAATGAGTTCTCTTATATATTTCGCGCCGCCTCATCCACCGCGCGCGGCCGGATATTAGCAAACATCGGTTATATCAGAGGTCGTAAGAGTTTCCAGGATCGCGACCGAAGTCACTTGCCCGCCGCGATCGAGCCGGCCAGTGCGATCGCAAGCGCAGCACCTCCGATGATGCAGATCAACATGATCATCTGCGCGATCGCGTGCGCGGTCGTCTGCTGACGCTCCGAAATCGGCTGCTCGACGTGCGCGGAATGCGCCCCCGAATGGTATCCGCTGTGCGACGTATAGTAGATGCCGGTGCCCGGGATGCCGACCGTCTTGCGAATTCCCTTGGCTCCGAGCGTGACGTGCGCGCCGCGCATCCCGACCGTCAGACTCGGGCCCGACTTCGAAACGTTGACCGACAAACCCGGGAAGATTGAAACGCGGCGGTAGAATCTGAAGTTGCCCATCACCCTGCCCGCTTCTCTTATGCTCCACCGCGGCGCACGCGAAAGAACTCGCGCATAATCTCCGCGCACTCCGATTCCATCACTCCGCCGACGACTTCCAATCGATGGTTCAGGCGGCCGTCCCGCCCGATATCGTACACCGAGCCGAGCGCACCTGCCTTGTCGTCGCGCGCCCCGTAAACGACTCGCGCGACTCGCGCATTTATCATCGCACCGACGCACATGACGCATGGCTCGAGCGTGACGTACACCGACACCGCCGTCAGCCGGTACGTTTTAAGCGTCGATGCGGCCGCGCGGATTGCAATGATTTCCGCGTGCGACGTCGGATCTCCGAGCCCGATGGGCTGGTTGTGCCCCGCGCCGACGATTTGCCCATCCGCAACCGCGATCGCGCCGACCGGAACCTCACCCTCCGCCTCGCCGCGACGGGCTTCGGCAATGGCCTCGGCCATAAACTGAATGTATTCAGCGCTCGCCACGTGACTCCTGGTACGATCCTTTGTACAGCTAGTCTCATTTCAAGCAAATGCCGACAGCGCAAGTAGAATGTGTTTCGCTGCGCGACGGTCAGTGAAAAAAGTAGATTGACATTGGCGAGGCCCCGCACCAAGATCCTCGGATGGGGTCGCTGATATGAAAAAGCTAATCGCGATCGCGACTTTTATCGCCTTCGCTGCGGCCGGCGCCACCTTTGCCGGCACTCGCATCAAGATCAAGGATATGAAGGACATCAAGGACAGCGCTCAGGCACGCGCCGACGCGCTGATGCGCGCCCGCGACGATCATCCGATGACCCAGGTCGTCCCCAACGACCAGCTCCAGGTGGTAGTCACGGACGACCTGATTATGCGTTCGTGCTGCATGCCGCCGCGCCTGCTGGTCGGGGGCAAAATCACCAACGTCAGCGGCCGGCCGATTGACTATGTCCGCCTGCACTTTGCCTTCGAGGACCACAACGGCAAAGTCCTTCACGGCGAAAGCCTCTACAACCATCATGCCGAAAGCCTGTCTGATGATGCGTGGGTGCAGAAAATCCTGAACGAGAAGCCGCATTTCGATCCGATCCCGCCGGGTCAGAGCGACACCTTCCGATTTTCGGTTCCATGCTCCGAGCTTCCGAGGTTCTCGAAGGTCGAGTTGTTTTCCAACGACATCAAGCAGTAGCGCCGCGCTCACCGCTCTCGCCTGATGCCTGCTATCGGCGCAATCGAACCTACAGCGCTCAAGGCCCGCCTCGACAGGGGCGATCGGGTCTTCATCCTGGACGTCCGCGAACCGGCCGAAATTGCCGTCGCGCCCTTCCCTGGCGCGAGTCACATCCCGATGGGCGACATTCCCGCGCGCCTGACCGAGCTCGATCCCGGCCGCGAGACCGTCGTCGTATGCCATCACGGGTTCCGCAGCGCGCAGGTCGCGATGTACCTGGCGCGGATGGGCTTCGACCGCGTGCTCAATCTGTCCGGCGGAATCGACGCATGGTCCGAGACGGCGGACCCGACCATCCCCCGCTATTGAATCGAATTCCCGTTTTCTAACTTAACTGCCAATTTAACAAATGCGCGAACAGCGCCGATGGATGCGGGTTTGGATGCAAGTTGGGTGGTGCGGAGCAAAACAGGCATTGGCCGCGACGGGCTTTGGCAATCGCATCGCCCATAACCTCTATGTATTCAGCGCGAATAGGACTTGATTCTCCGAGGTCCTTTGGTGGGCCGTTGGAGACTTCGAACTCCAGCCCCGCTGATTAAGAGACGAATGCCAGCGTCGATTCGCGCCGAATCAGACCAAAATCACCTAAACAACCTCCGAGGTTTTCGGTGAGCAGGTTCACACGCATTTGTACCATATCGGACCTGGTACCCGCACAAAACCCGCACAGAGGCTTCGAGGTTTTGCCTCCGTTGGCGGTCGAGTTGATGACCGCGGTATTCCCTCCCCACGCAAGCGATCAGAGGCCAAGTGCATTTTTCGCTGCAGCGATGGCAATTCCGGTCCCGACCTTGGTTGCTACTTCCCATACCCATGCGCCGGCTTGCTTGAGGTGCTGCAACGCGGTCGGTCCATCACCGCTTTTGGCAGCCTTCTCGGCTGCTGCGACCTCGCCTAGCGCCACGAATTGATCGGGGTCTGATGCTGTTTTGTTCAAGTCGTTGCGCAAAGTCGTAAGTTCATCGGCCAGCTTTTGAATGTCGATGTTGCTTCCACACTTGTTCCAGATCTGATGGAAGGTGAGGTGGTCAGCATGCGCGCCGGGTCCGACAGCACCGGCCTGCCCAATTTCGTACCGATCTCCGCTCATAGAAAGTCTCCTTGATGAAAAAACATTGAAGTTGCTACGTTGGTCGGATGCCAAGGGCGATCTTGAGCGCCTCACTCGCGAGACTGACTCCAATCTTCGTGGCAACGTCGGGTACCCACTTGCCTGCTTCCCTCAGATGACTCAACACCTTTTCACGTTCGCCCGCCCTTGCAGCAGCCTCCGCAGCAGCAACCTGACCTAGAGCAATATCGTGACTGGGCTCCGTTCCGAAGGAGCGTAGATGCTCCCTGAGTTTAGATAATTCATCGGCAAGTGCATTTAAGTTGAGCTTTTCGGAAGTTTCTTGCTGAGTCTGATGGAATACCATGTCGTGGGCATGGGCGCCCGGACCCATGGCGCCAGCTTGGTTCGCTGAATATCTGTCACCCACCTGGACCTCTCCGAAATAGTTGTGACTGACTTTGGTTTCCTTCATTGCTGGCAGACCTGCTTTCGATCTCGCTATAGCCGCACATCTTTTTAGTATCTCGTATTTCTCGACGAAGACCACTCGAAGTCCCTGAGCAGTGGTCAACGGGAACTTCTCACGAGTTCCGCAGATCCATTCGTCTCTTAACTGGGGATAAACAGGCAAATGACGGAAAAACGTCCTCTCACCAGCATGATGTATTGTAAAGAGCTCGTCGTAGGGAATATGAAACTCGGGTGGAAAGGTCTCAAAGAAGCAGCCGCCGTTAGCATCCATCAGTTTAATGAGGCCGCCCAATCTTTCGATGAACGGCGCAAAAGCCTCGGCAGCCGCATTTAGGTCGAATGCCGCCGTCTCGAAGTCCAGATTCGTCACGTCTGCCGCCACGGCCTGGTCTCGGGGCTTTTTTCGCAACTTATCCTCGCATCGCTTTCTTCCAATCGATTGTGGAGCCAGCGTCCTCCAACTCTCTCGCAAGCTCGCGTTTCCAACTGCCATGCTCGTCGAATGGTTGCCACACAATGCCGACGGTATCCGATGGCAACTCCACTTCACTCTTCATCAAGGCATAGACGCGGTCACGGCCGATACGTCCGATGAAATATCCCCATTCGAGCAAAACGTTCTGACGCGCACGTGGGCGTTGCGATTCGCCGACCTTTCCACCGAGATCGTCAGGCGTCAGAAGGATTACCACATAGCCCACGTCGCCAAACGCCTCAAATTTTTCGATAAGAGTACGGCCTTTGTTGACTTGCTCATTAAGTATTACGACTTCGAAATCGTTCCGCTCCAGGAATCGTGCGACCGCCTCGCGCGGTGCGTCGTCATGTCCATGCACGACAAAAATCCGACGAGCAAACTCTCTTTGGGTTGCAGGTGGGTTGTCAGCTGATGCGGATTCTTTCAGAACGACAGGGCGAACTTGCCGATTGGAAGCGATTTCCGTCTTTTGCTCAGTCGAATCGGTTTCAGTCATCGAGCGCGGTCTCGTCACAGCGTCCACGAATTCAGACTCAATCGTACCGGGTTCCAAATGTCCGAGACGATTCACCTCGCGTTCAGCCCTACGGACGATTGCTTCAGCAACCGACAACCCTTCTGCGGTTTTCTTTTGTGGATTGTCAAGAGCGTATTTCGCTAGTGCATTCGCTCGCGCTGTCAACCCTCCCAAATCTCGGCCGGCCTTTAGGTCGTCGACCCCGAACTCCAACAGCATACGGTCAATTCCAGCATGACCGATTCGCGTCAAAATGTCCGTGGCCATCAGAACGGTTTTGCGCGGGAAAAAGGCATGGGGTTCGTGCGGGGACATGAAGTTCCTTCGTTCGTGATTCGGCCCAAGAACATCACGATAGCCGGAATCAAGCAAACGATCTGTCAAGAATCATCGCAGAGCGCGGTATTGTTTCAGGGGCGCTGCAGTTTTCTTTTCGGACCGCCAGCAGCGCCGCTCTGAATTTACCGCAAATTATCCTCCCGAATTCCAAGCTCGGGTAAAGCTTCCACCCGCGTCTGCCGTGTAGATTATCTCGCACTTCCTGCTGATAGACAATCAGATGGTCCCCTGTAACTATTTGTCATATAAGGGCTTTTGATTCCCTGTGCGGAGAGTGTGCAGAACAAAACGACGAAATATCCGATGATCCTTCGATTATGAGGGCCCGGACCCGAAGACCGACCTGAACAACGCCTAGCTCCAGCCGTTTAGCTGCCGCCGGATCACCTGCCCGCGCTACTCACCCGATGCTCGACGCGTCATAATACCCAATGGAAATCCCGCGATGACCTACCTCGCAGCCGCAATCCAGATGACCGCCGGACCCGACAAGCCGGCAAACCTGGAACGCGCCGAACGGCTCGTCCGCCTCGGCGCCGCTCGCGGCGCAGACTTGGTCGCGTTACCCGAGGTCTTCAATTGGCGCGGCAAGCGTGACGAGCAGGCGGCTGCGGCGGAAACGCTCGACGGTCAATCGCTCACGCTGATGTCGCGGCTGGCGCGCGAGCTCGGAATCCACCTTGTCGCAGGATCGATCACCGAACAGGCCGCCGGCGAGTCGCGATGCTACAACACGTCCGTGCTGCTCGGCCCCGACGGCGGCCAAATCGCCGTGTATCGCAAGATTCACCTGTTCGACGTCGATCTTCCCGGCCGCGTGACGGTGCGCGAATCGGATTCCAAGCTCGGCGGCGCGCAGTTGGTCTCCGCCGCAACTCCGCTTGGCGCGATTGGACTCAGCATCTGTTACGATCTTCGCTTCCCCGAACTCTATCGGCGGCTGACTTTTGCCGGCGCGCAAGTTATCGCCGTGCCAAGCGCGTTCACCTTCCCCACCGGCGAGGCGCACTGGGAGCCGCTGATCCGCGCCCGCGCGATCGAGAACCAGGCGTACGTGATCGCGCCCGCGCAGTTCGGTCCCAATATCTACGGCTACAGCGACTACGGCAATTCAATGATCGTCGATCCATGGGGACGCGTGATCGCTCGCGCGGCGGATCAGGAAGGCGTCGTGGTGGCGCCGATCGATCTCGATTATCAGGACCGCGTGCGGCGCGAACTGCCGGCGTTGAAACACGCCCGCCTCCGGGCCGATCGCGAGTGAAGCTGTGCGTCGGAGGATCGCATGAACAGGCATAGGCTCGGTTTTCTAATTGTCACGCTCGCTCTTTCAATCAACGCACCCGCCTTCGCTCACGATATGACCGAAATGGAAGAAATGGGCGGCCACGAAATGGCGCCCAACGCGATGGGCGGTCAGATGGGCATGGGTGCGCACATGGTGATGACGTCCGCGCGCCCGCAAACGCCCAATGACATCGAACGCGCCCATGAGCTGATCGACACGCTTCGCCGCGCACTGGTCAAGTATCACGATTCCAGAGTGGCGTTGTCGGAGGGCTATCGGATTTTTCTGCCGACGGTTGCGCAGGAGGTTTACCATTTTACCGACTACGGCGCCGCATCACAGGAATACAGCGGCCATTTCGATCCAGCCCGTCCCGACTCGATCCTTTACGTGAAAAATTCGAGCGGCGATTACGTTTTGGTCGGCGCGATGTATAGCGCGCCCGCCGACGACACGCCCGATCAGCTCGACGCGTTGATTCCGCTGAGCGTGGCGCATTGGCACGCTCACACCAACATCTGCCTGCCCAACGGAATCACGCTCGACGACCTCTTGCGCGGCGATATCGGCGCGACCCATCTCGACATGCCGGGCATGATGCCGGTGGGATCAAGCCGGGCTGCGCCGGCCATCAACCGCCGCCTGGGTTTCCTGGCCGACGGACGCTTCGGGTTCACCGGCAAAATCGCCGACGCCGCCGAGTGTGAAGCCGCCGGCGGTCATTTCCTCAAACAGGCGTTCGGCTGGATGGTCCACGTCTATCCGTTCAACGGCGACGACTTGAAAGTTGCGTTCGGCACCAGCGTGCCGCAACCGCCGGCGAACTGAGACAGGAAAACTGCGCCGCGAGTCTCCTGACAAACGCCTTGACGCCGCGCGGCGGGCGGGTTAAGCAGGCTTGGCGTCGATGATCTGACGAACTGGGACGGATAAACGGCGCAATTGCGCCGACAGATAGAATTTCAGTTCGATAGCTGATTAAAACCTCATTGGACTCCGGGACTGCGTGACTCGCCGCGCCATCGCAGCTAGTATCTCTGACGCCCAGCGCTTTTGCTTGAAGGATTTTTGTCATGGCTGATGGACCGTTGATTGGTTTTCGCGTTCTTGATCTGACCGCCGTCATTTCGGGACCGTTCTGCACGCAACTGCTCGGCGACCTTGGCGCCGACGTGGTCAAAATCGAACCACCCGAGGGCGACTCGATGCGCCGGGGCGTCGGCCCACAGCGTGGCGGCCTCACCGCGTCGTTCCTGAACTTCAACCGCAACAAGCGCAGCATCGTGATCGACATCAAGAAGGAGCACGGCCGCGACCTCGTGCGCCGGCTCGCGGTTAAGGCCGATGCCCTCGTCGAGAACAATCGCCCCGGTGTCGCCGAGCGCCTCGGAATCGGCTACGCCGACATTCGTCGCGCCAATCCCAAGGTCGTCTATTGCTCGATCTGCGGCTTTCCGCCCAAGGGCCGCCTGGCGAATTTTCCCGCCTACGATCCCGTCATCCAGGGCTACTCCGGCATGGCCTACATCCAAGGCGTCAAAACCGGCCAGCCAACCTCCGTCAAGATGGCGCTGGCGGACAAAGTAACCGGGATCACTGCGGCGCTCGCCGTAGTTAGCGCGTTGCACGCCGCGCGCGCCCGTGGCGTCGGCCAGTACATCAAGGTCCCGATGCTCGAGGCGATGATAGCTTTCACCGCCAACGATTCGATCTACGGCTACACGCTGCTGCCCGAAGACGAGTTCAAGCACCTTGCGCCCAAGAGCACCTCGCTCGATCCGTTCAAAACGAAAGACGGATGGCTCACGATCGCGCCCTTCACCGAGGCGCAGTCAAAGCGGCTGGCCGAGGCGGTTGGGCATCCCGAATTCTGGCCCGAGACCTCGGATCGCGCCGAGCGCGGGCGTAATTTCATGCGCGGCCTGGCAAAGCTCTTCCCCGAAAAAACCACCGCCGAATGGCTGCCAGTGCTCGAGAAGGCCGACATTCCATGCGGCCCGGTCCACAATTACGAAACGCTCCTGCAGGATCCGGAAATCGTCGAAAACGAAAGCTTCTCGATTTACGAACATCCCACCGCGGGCCAGGTGCGCACCGTGAATCCCGGCGCCCGATTTTCGGAAACACCGATGAAGATGTGGCGCGTGCCGCCCAAGCTCGGCGAACATACCGACGAGATTCTGCGCGAGGCCGGGATCGAACGTGCTCAGGTCGAGGAACTTCGCGCCGCCAAAGTGATCGTCTGAGATTTACCTCGCCCGTTCAGTTACGGGAGAGGCGGCCGGCAGGTGAGGGTTCTGCGGATCCACCGGGGTGCGGCCGGCCCCGGCTATGCGAACATCTCCGGCTCGCGCGATCGCAGCCACACCAGCCCGCGATACATATAGTGTACGAACGACGCCGCGGTGACCGCGACCGTTACGATGAGCAGCGCGTTGAAATCTTCGGGCCGGTAGTTTCCGGCTCGCGCCAGCACGGCGATCACGCACCCCAACTGCAGAACCGTGCTCAGCTTGCCGATAAAACTCGGCCGCACCGGCACCCGCTCGCCGGTGAAGAACGAAATCATCAGGTAGCCGACGACGATCACGATGTCGCGGATCAGGACCACGCTCAGCAGGTAGCCGGGCAACTGGCCGCCGATCGTCAGAACGACGAACGCCGACACCAGCATCAACTTGTCCGCGAACGGATCGAGAAACGCCCCCAATTCAGTGCGCGAGTCGAACCATCTGGCGAGCGCGCCGTCGAGTCCGTCGGTCACCGCGGCCGCGATAAAGACATACAGCGCCGCCGTGTAGCGTTGGCGGGTTAGAAATGTCAGGAAGATCGGAATCGAAACGAGCCGGCACAGGGTCAGGAAATTGGGCAGATTCAGCAGATGGCCGTACGAGGGCGCGGGCTGCGCGTCCGTGATGCGCATGAACGGCGAGTATGTGAAGGCGCTGCCATCGTGAATCGGCTTCAACGCGCGGTCAGATTACGGCGTCCGCAGCCTTGCGCAGCCGCCCCGCGACGGGCGCGCTGACGCGGGCCCGCACCGAAACCAGGCCATCGCGGTATTCCTCGCTTAGCACTTCTCCATCCCGTCGCGCCATTGCCACCAGGTCGCCGCGCCGGGCCGGGAACGTAACCGATACTTCCTCGCGCGAGCCGCCGAGACGGCGCCCGATAGCGTCGAGCAAATCGTCGAGACCCTCGCCCTTCAGCGCCGAGATCGAGACCGTGTCGTGCGCGCCGTTTCCATGCGACGGGTTTTCGGCCAGGTCGGCTTTGTTCATGACGACGATACGCGACACCGCGCCCGCACCGATTTCCTGGAGCACTTCGTCGACAATCGTCATCCGTTCCGCCGCCAGCGGCGAGCTCGCATCGACGACGTGCAGCAGCATCGTCGCGGTGCGCACTTCCTCGAGCGTGGCCTTGAACGCGTCGATCAGCATATGCGGCAGGCGATGGATGAATCCCACCGTATCGACAATCATCACGTTCATCTTGCCCGGCAGCTTCAGGCGCCGAATCGTGGGATCGAGCGTCGAGAACGGACGATTGGCGACCTCGACGCCGGCGTCGGTCAGCGCGTTCATCAGCGTGGATTTGCCCGAGTTGGTGTAACCCACCAGCGCGACGGTCGGATAGGGAACCTCGAGCCGGCGCCGGCGCTGAATCGTGCGCGTGCGCTCGACCTCGCCCAGCCGCGCTTTCAGGCGGGTGAGCCGCTCGCGCAGGCGGCGCCGGTCAACCTCGAGCTGCGTTTCTCCGGGTCCGCGCGTGCCCACGCCGCCGCCTCCGGCGCCGCCGCCGCGAACGCGCGAAAGATGCGACCACTGCCGCGTCAGCCGGGGCTGCAGGTAGCTGAGCTGCGCGATCTCGACTTGCAGCTTGCCCTCGAGCGTATGCGCGCGCTGGGCGAATATGTCGAGAATCAGTTGGCTGCGATCGATCACGCGGATCTTGAGTTCGTTTTCCAGATTGCGCGCCTGCGCGGGGCTGAGTGCGTCGTCGAAAATCGCGAGCGACGCGCCCTTCGCATGCGCCAGCTCGCGCACTTCGGCAGCTTTGCCTTTGCCGATAAAGGTGCGCGGGTCAGGAGCTTTCAGGCGCTGGCGAACGACTCCGGCGACTTCCGCGCCGGCGCTTTCGGTCAGGGCTTTGAGTTCGTCGAGCGATTCTTCGCTGCCGATTCCCGCTTCGGTACCGAGTTCGATCCCGACCAGGATGGCGCTTTCGTGATGCTCGTGGGCGACGTCGTAGGACTTTGCCAGATTGTTACCTCGATCGCGGAAAACTTACGATGCGAGTCTATCAGATACTCACGATCTCCGGTACGCCACCCCGCCCCCAATAACTTCCTGACAGGGACGAAGTCCCGCATCTTTTCTTTTTCACTGGGTGCAGGGGTCACCCCTGGCCGTGGCGACGGCAGCGCAGTATTAAGCCGTTGGCAGGGGCCGCGCGCGACAACGGACCGCGGCATTAACGTTGGGTGCAGGGGTCACCCCTGCAACCCACGGTGGGTTTCACATTAAATAAAGTGAACGCTGTTCTATCTCAATTCCACCGCGCCGGGCGCCAAAATCTGCTCCATCTCGGCGACGAACGTATCCGTCGGCGTCACGCGATAGCTGTCGCCCAGCAGCATCACCGCCTCGCGGCCGTCGTCGAGGCCGAGATGCAGGTACGTCATCGATTTGCCGCGATACCGCGAGAGCATCGCCTTGAGCGCGTCGAGGCCGCCGTTTTCGAGCCGGCTCATCGGCGCCGTGATCCGCACCTCTCGAATCGAGTCAAGCAGAGCAGAATCGAGAGGCGTCAAGTTTTCGAGAATAATCTGGGCGCGCTCGTCGTCAACGTCGAGCTTGCCGCGCGCGACCACCGGCTCGTCGCCCATGATGATGCGCCTCGAACTTCTGATAGGTCTCCGACCATGCGATCGCTTCGACCGCGCCTTCGCGGTCCTCGAGCGAAAAAGTCGCGTAACGCTTGCCCGACTTGTTGTTCTTCAGTTTCACGGCGTGGATCACGCCGGCTATCTGCACCGGGCTTCCGTCGGGCGCGGCGGACAGGTCGGCGGTCGTGACTTTGCTGATTCGTGCGAGTTCGCGATCGTACTTGTCCAGCGGATGCGCCGTGATGTAGAAGCCGAGCGCTTCTTTTTCGAATTTCAGCTTCTCCCTGGCGTCCCATTCGGGAATCGGCTCGCGCGCCGCCAGCTTGGGCACTTTCGACTGCGCCCCCGAACAGGCCAATCTGGTTTTTCTCCGCGTCGCTCTGCGCTTTCTGCGCGAGCTTGATCGCATTCTCCGCCTCGGCCATCAGCGCGGCGCGCACCGCGCTCACTGAATCGAACGCGCCGCATTTGATCAGCGCCTCGAGCACGCGGCGGCTGATCAACTGCGTGCCGACGCGCAGGCAGAAATCCGCGAGGCTCTCGAACGGACCGTTGGCCTCGCGCTCCGCGATAATCGCCTCGGCCGGCTTGGCTCCGACCCCGCGAATTGCGGCCAGGCCGAAGCGAATCGCGCCGCCCGCAACCGTGAATTTCACCCGGCTCTGATTAACGTCGGGCGGCAGGATCGCAATCTTCATCTCGCGCAGCGCCGCGATATTCTTGTAGGTCTTGTCGACGTCGTCCATGTCGAGCGACATCAGCGCCGCCATGAACTCGTGCGGATAGTGCGCCTTCAGGTATGCGGTCGTGTAGGTCGTCAGCGCATACGCGGCGGCGTGCGAGCGGTTGAATCCGTACGATGCGAACGTTTCGATCTTTTCGAAGATCGAATTGGCGAGCGCGGCGTTGACCCCGTTTTTCTTCGCGCCCTCGATAAACCGCTCGCGCTCCTTTTCCATCACGGCGTGGTTCTTTTTGCCCATCGCGGCGCGCAGGATGTCGGCCTGTTCGAGCGAGTATCCCGCCAGCGCCTGCGCCGCGCGCATCACCTGCTCCTGGTACACGATGACGCCGTAAGTATCGCGCAGCACCGGCTCCAGCAGCGGGTGATCGTACTCAACCGGCTCCTTGCCGTGCTTGCGATCCACGTAATGCTGGACCATCGTCTTGCCGTCCTGGATCGCGTCGAGCGGACCGGGACGAAACAGCGAGCCCGCCGCGATCACGTCGTCGAAGCAGGTCGGCTTGAGCTCCGTCGATAAACCGGCGCATCCCCGAGCTTTCCAGCTGGAACACGCCGACCGTGTCGCCGCGCGAGAGCATCTTGTAGGTGTCGGCGTCGTCCAGCCGCAGCCGGTTCAGGTCCGGCGGCGGCTTGCCGCCGGCCTTGATCAGCGCGAGCGTGTCGCTGATCAGCGTCAGGTTCTTGAGCGCGAGGAAGTCGAACTTGATCGAGCCCGATTTCCTCGACGCCCTTCATCGAATACTGCGTGATCGCCAGCGCCGCTTCGTCGCGTTCCTTGTCCACGTACAGCGGCACCAGGTCGCTGAGCGGCTGATCGGAAATGACGACGCCCGCCGCATGGCGCGAGGCGTGGCGCAGCAGGCCCTCGAGCTTGAACGCGTAGTCGAAAAGATCGGGATGCAGTTTGCGCTCGGCCTTGAGCCGCGGCTCCATCTCGAGCGCGTCGGCGAGCGGGAAATCGCGGCCCTGCTTGGGCGCCGGATACAGCTTGACGATTTTGTCGGTCTCGGCGAACGACAGTCCCGAGCACGCGGCCGACGTCGCGAATCGCCTGCTTGCCCTTGATCGTTCCGAACGTGATTATCTGCGCGACGCGATCGTCGCCGTACTTCTTGCGCACGTAATCGAGCACCTCGTCGCGCCGCTCGAAGCAAAAGTCCACGTCGATATCGGGCATCGACTTGCGCCCCGGATTCAGCCATCGCTCGAACAGCAGCTGATGCTCGATCGGGATCGACCTCGGTGATTCCCAGCGCGTACGAAACCAGGCTGCCGACCACCGAGCCGCGGCCCGGACCGACCGGAATTCCATGCCCGCGCGCGTAGTCGATGAAGTCGGCGACGATCAGCATGTAGCCCGAGAAGCCCATGTCGCGGATTACCGGAATCTCGCGATCGATGCGTTCCTGGTACTGCGACTCGTCGAAATCAGCGCGTCGCGCGCGGATCTCCGCCAGGCGCGCGGTCAAGCCCCTCGCGCGCGCGGCGCTTCCATCTCGGCGTCGAGGTCAACGCCCGGACCGGACTTGAAAACCGGGAAATGAAACTTGCCGAATTCGAATTCGAAATCGATTCGCCGCGCAATCTCGACGCTGTTGCGCAACTCCTCGGAGTCGGCGCCGAATGCGCTCGCCATCTCCTCGGGCGTCTTGACGTAAAGTTCGTCGGTATCGAAACGCCATCGCGTCTCATCGGCCATGCGTCTTGCCGGTCTGGATGCAGAGCAGGACTTCGTGCGCGCTTGCGCGTCTTCGCGATGCAGGTAATGGCAATCGTTGGTCGCGACCAGCGGCAGCCCGACCTGTTTGCCGATTTCGCGCAACGCCTCGTTGTACGGCGAATGGAGCTTGTTGTCCTGCAGTTCGAGATAGTAGCGGCCCGGAAACATTTTGCGCGTACGACTCGGCGGTCTCGCGCGCCTTGTCCATGCGATCCTGCCGCAGCCATCGCGCGATCTCGCCCGACAGGCATCCCGACAGCACGATCAATCCGCCGGACAGCTCGGCGAGGATTTCCTTGTCGATGCGCGGCTTGTAGTAGAGCCCGTCCTGGTACGCGGTCGTGAGCAGCTTGCAGAGATTTCGATAACCTTCGCGATTCTGCGCGAGCAGGATCAGATGAAAGTTGCCGCCGCCGTCGAAGTCGTCGCTGCGCGCAACTTGCGTGCGATCGGTGCGCTTGCCCGGCGCGAGGTACGCCTCGCATCCGATGATCGGCTTGACTCCGGCCGCCCTGGCCTTCTGATAAAACTCGACCGCGCCGAACATGTTGCCATGATCGGTCATCGCGATCGCTTCCATCCCTGACGCCTTGGCGTGATCGATGAGCGGCCCGATCTTGTTGGCGCCGTCGAGGAGGCTGTACTGCGTGTGGACGTGAAGATGGACGAAACTCATAGCGGCCCCTCCCCCTGCACCGGACTTGCAGCATCCGCTGCCCGCCCGTTCCCCTCACATCTATATTGCTCGCGCGCGTCGCCAGCCGGCGATTGCTTCGCGCCGCGCGCGAGCAACGAAAACAACTGCTACTTCTTTTTCTCGGCCGCCTCGGGCTTCTTGGCCGCCTCGGGCTTCTTGGCCGCCTTGTCCTTGTCGCCGCCTTCTTTGACTGCACCCTCGGCGGGAGCTGCCGCGGCGCCTTCGACCGGCGCACCCTCGACAACCGCGCCTTCGACCGGTTCCGCGACTGCGGCGACTGCCACTTCCGCGACGGTCGGCGGCAGCACGCTGACCACTGGATAATCGGTGTCGAAAATCGGCTTGACGTTGCCGGGGAACTTGACCGCCGAGACGTGAATGACGTCGTGAATATCGACGTCGGACACGTCAACCTCGATCGAGTCGGGAATTTCCAGCGGCAGGCATTCGACCGTAGCGGTGCGCGCGAGCGGCGCCAGTATTCCGCCGTTGGCGACGCCTTTGGCCTTGCCCGTGAACTTGAGCGCCACTTCGACGCGAATCGGCCGGTTGAGATCCACCTCGTACAGATCCGCGTGCAGGATCTCGCCCGACACCGGCGCGCGCTGCACGTCCTTGAAAATCACGTGCTTGCCGTCGATCTCCGCGCGTGCTCGACTTGAGCTTGATGATGCGCGTGTGCGCGCGCCGCCGAGATCCTGGCCTTCAGTTCCAGCCGATCGATCGCCAGCGGCATCGGCGCGGTCGTGGGTCCGTACAATATTGCGGGCACGCGGCCATTGCGCCGCAGCGCGTTGTTCTGACCCTTGGGTCGGGTGGCGCGTTTCTCGCAGGCTAGTTCACCGGTCTCCATTGTGTCCTCGCTTGATGGCTGGCGCGCTCATGCAAAGAGCGAGCTTACCGACTCCTCATTATGAATTCGCTTGACCGCTTCCGCCAGCAGGCTTGCGACCGACAGCACCCGGAGCTTGGTGAGCTCGGCCTGTGCCTTGGCGCGCAGCGGGATAGTGTTGGTCGTGACAATTTCAGTGATGTTCGATTTATTCAGGCGATCGCAGGCCGGATCCGACAGGATCGGATGCGTCGCGACTGCGATTACTTCCGACGCGCCGGCGTTGGCGACCACCTTGGCCGCCTCGGTGATGGTGCCGGCGGTGTCGATCATGTCGTCAACCAGCAGCGCGATCGAGTCCTTCACTTCGCCGACCAGTTGCATCTCGGCGACTTCGCTCGCACGCCGGCGGCGCTTGTCGATGATCGCGAGGTTCGCGTTGAGCCGCCGCGCGTAGGCGCGCGCGCGTTCCACGC
The DNA here is from genome assembly GCA_963743865.1 of uncultured delta proteobacterium. Taxonomy (GTDB): domain Bacteria; phylum Desulfobacterota; class Binatia; order Binatales; family Binataceae; genus Binatus. The sequence continues at coordinate 456,410 of CAVURG010000006.1, read as the reverse complement.
CGCCCGCGTCGGGCGACACCACCGAAACCTTCTTTCCTTCGATGCGCTTGCGCAGGTAACTGATCAACACCGGCATCGCGTACAGGTTGTCCACCGGAATGTTGAAGAAGCCTTGAATCTGCCCGGCGTGCAGATCCACCGTTAGCACCGCGATTCACGCCCGCGGTCGTGATCAGGTCGGCTACCACCTTTGCGCTGATCGGCACGCGCGGCGCAACCTTGCGATCCTGCCGGGCATAGCCGAAGTACGGCATCACCGCCGTGATGCGCCCGGCCGACGCGCGCCGGAGCGCATCGGTGACCAGGATCAGTTCCATCAGGTTCTCGTTGGGCGGCGTGCAGGTCGACTGGATGACGAAGCAATCGCCACCGCGCACGTTCTCGCGGATTTCGACCATCACTTCGCCGTCGGGGAAGTGGCCAACCTCGGCTTCGCCCAGCTTCACGCCGAGATGTTCCGTCACCTCGCGCGCGAGCGCGGGATTGGAGTTCCCGGTGAAAACTTCGAGTTGGTCCTTGACCCCGTCCGACATCTTCAATTCCCCCGCGTCGTGATCATCATGTGATTCTTCAACTACCGCAAACTACCGCACAGATTGGCTGGGCGGGAAGGATTCGAACCTTCGAATGCCAGGTCCAAAGCCTGGTGCCTTACCAGCTTGGCGACCGCCCAGCGCATTTGGATTCAAAGGCTCAAGCGCCCGCGCTTCTCCCAATCAGACAGTTAAAACCAACCGCCGGCGAAACGCCATGTGGGCGCTCAGCCGGCGAATCTCGAGCAATCCAATCTATTCGGACCGAACCGCCGCGAGACCGCACCGCACAACTGTCGCGGCGAACCTGCCCGGACTTCGACTTTAGCAGCCGGGGTGCAGGAATTGCGATGTTATTGATGCGGTTTTTCGCTGTCAATGCGTCGCTCCCGCGACCATGCACAGTCCCGCTGCGCTTGCTGGATTCCAGGCTACCCGGCGTCGGATTCGTCATCGGATTCGCCGTCGGTATTACCATCCAGCGTCGTCGCCGCAATCACCGTTGCGAACGGCGCACGCCGGCGGATCTTCATCGCCGCGCTTTCGGCCGCGTCGGTCGAATCAAACACGCCAAAGACCGCGCCGCCGCTGCCCGACATTTGCGCCGCGCGCGCGCCCAAATCTTCAAGTAATCCTTTAAGGCGGCGAATCTCGGGGAATCGCGCGATCGCGACCGCGGCCAGGTCGTTTACCGCGAGCTCTGCCGAGATATCGCCGCGCGCGATCGCCGCGATGTGCGCGTCGGGCGCCGCACCGCTCCATCCCGCGGGCTTAAGCGCGCGAAAGATTGCGGCGGTCGAAACCTCGAACGGCGGCACGGCGATAACGATGGGCAAGCGCGGGACTCCCGCGATGGCCACGATCCGCTCGCCGATCCCCGTCACCCGCGACGGTCGCGGATCCAGAAAAAATGGCACGTCGGCGCCGAGCGACAGCGCGATTCGATGCAGCCTGCTTGCCGCGGCTTCGTCGGTGAGATGCGCCGCCCCCGCCATCATGCACAATATCGCGGCGGCGTCGCTCGATCCGCCGCCGAGTCCGGCGCCCACCGGGATGTGTTTTTCCAGATCGATCAGCACTTCGGCGGTCAAATCGAATTCGCTCATGAATGAGCGCGCGGCGCGTGCCGCCAGATTGTTCGGGCTCCTGGCGAGTTCCGGCAGGTTGCATTTGACGGTGACCGAGGGATCGTCCGCGGCGCGGATTTCGAGGTGAATTTCGTCAGCGAGCGAAACCGGCAGAAACACCGAATCGAGTTCGTGATAGCCGTCGCCGCGACGCCCGGTCACGCGCAGGAACAAATTGATCTTCGCGCAGGCGCGCCCGGATAGCTCCGTTACCATTGTAGAAATTCTATTGCGGAGCCCGCGGAGCGCCCGGCAACCCGCGCGGCAGCGGCGCGTCGTCCTCGGGGCGGCGAAACGCGCGGCGCGAATCCTGCTGAATCACGCTGATGAAGCCCAGCAAAGTGAGCAGCAGCCCAAGCAACACCATCGCGCGACCCGCCAGAAATACCGCGTGATAAAAATCCATCCGCGCCGTCGCGTACGACGCCTGCCGTTGCTCAGCCGTGAGCGGTTCCAGGACCGCAGCGCCACCCGCGCCCGCATCGAGTTCGTCGAAACTCCGATAGTCCGTTGCCGGTGGCCGGTTGCGCGCGCGCGATGATCATCCGGCTGTAAGTCTGAGTCCGTTCCAGCCCGACGGCCCAGTTGGCGGCGCCCAGCATGATCAGCGCGAGCCCGCTCACGATTTTCCAGTCAGTGTAGAGGTCAGGAAGCTTCATTCCGTAGGTCGAGACTAAGGCGCGGACGTTGGGAAAACAATGCCGCCCCGCGCGATCTATTCACCCGCAGAGGTTTTGTTGCGCCGCCCGATCGCAAGCCGCTATCATGATTGGACAAGCTCGTATGCCTGCTGAATCCCGACCCAATTGCGCCGAGTCCGCCGCGACTGTCCAGACCACAGACGCGCGGCTGGACGCGCTGCTCAAGCGTTTCGAGGCGGGCGAGATGCGCGCGCTGGCTCAGCTGATCACGATGGTCGAGAATCGCGCTCCCGGGTCGAGCGCGATCATCGAGCGAATCTACGCAAAAACCGGGCGCGCACAGGTGGTCGGAATAACCGGGCCGCCGGGCGCTGGAAAATCGACGCTCGTCAACCATCTGATCGCGAAGTATCGCGCGCTTGGCAAAAAAATCGCCATCCTCGCGATCGATCCGTCGAGCCCGTTTTCCGGCGGCGCCGTACTTGGCGATCGCGTCCGCATGACCGACCATTACAAGGACGCCGGCGTGTACATCCGCAGCCTCGCCATCGCGCGGAAGCCACGGCGGACTCAGCCGCGCCGCGCGCGAAATCGTCAAACTGCTCGACGCTTACGGCAGCGACGTTATCATTATCGAGACCGTCGGCGTGGGACAGACCGAGCTTTCGATAATGGATCTGGCCGACACCACCGTCGTCGTTACCGTGCCCGAGGCGGGCGACGCGGTGCAGGTGATGAAGGCCGGGCTGAACGAAATCGCCGACGTGTTCGTGGTCAACAAGGCCGACCGCGAAGGCGCCGACCGGATCAAGGCCGAGCTGGAACTTGGCGTGCATCTGCGCTCCGGCGACGGATGGCGGCCGCCGGTGCTGCTGACGCAGGCCGCGATCGATCAAGGTGTCGACGCGGTCGTCAGCGCGATTGCGAAGCACGGCGAATACATCGCGCGCACATATCGATCCGGCGCGCGAGTCCGAGCGCCGCACCCGCGAATTCGTGGAGGTTCTGTCGGCCGAACTGGAGGAGCGCACCGCACGCGCCGTCGCCGACGGTGGCGCTCGCGGCGTGCTCGGCGAGATTGCGGCGGGCAAACTGAATCCTTACAGCGCCGCGCGCCGCATAATTGAAGACCGCAAGTCGTTGATCGACTTGCTCCACAACCGCAGCCCCAAGCGCGCCGGCTGACGCCAAGCTCGCCCGGCGATGACGGCCAATCGAAAATCGAAACCCGAGGGACGCCTGTTCGCGATCGGCGATATCCACGGATGCCCCGATGAACTGAGCGCGATTCTCAAGTCGATCGCGCCGGCCGCCGGCGACACGGTGGTATTCGTCGGCGACTACGTCGATCGCGGCCCGTCGGCGCGCGACGTTATCGAGCTTGCGCTGGAGCTGCGAACGGGGCGATGCGGAATGCGTGTTCCTGAAGGGCAATCATGAGGACATGATGCTGTCGTTCCTCGGCATGCCGGGAAATTACGGCGAGTCGTTCCTGTTCAACGGCGGCATCGCGACGCTCGACAGCTACGGCGTGCGCGAGGAAGACCTCGAGGACGCCTTCGCGCGGCTGCCCGCCGCGCACCTCGACTTCATGAGCCGCCTGGCCACCAGCTACCTGCGCCCGCCCTACCTCTTCGTCCACGCCGGCATCATGCCGAGCCGCCAGCTCGAGGAGCAGCAGCCCGAGGACATGCTGTGGATTCGGCAGGAGTTCATTTTCAATCCGCACAAAATCGACGCGACCGTGGTGTTCGGCCATACTCCGATGCGTGGCGTGATGATCGATCTGCCGTACAAACTCGGCATCGACACCGGCCTGGTGTACGGCGGCAAGCTGACCTGCGTCGAGTTCACCGAGGGCGTGCTCTACCAGGTCCAGCGCGGGCATCGCGCGGTCAAGACCCGCAGCATCCCGCTGCGCTGAACCGAATTGCGCGCGGTCTTTCGCGGCTTGCGCGCTCACGCTAGATTTGACGGTTCCCGGTGGCGACGTAGCTCAGTTGGCTAGAGCATGCGGCTCATATCCGCAGTGTCGTAGGTTCGACTCCTACCGTCGCCACCAATTCCCCCTCTCCGTTGGGCTTCGTTGACTCATCATCTTCGCGTGCCAGTTATGGTACATTCGTGCCGCCGACTATGACCCCAAGAAAATAGCCGAAATCAAAAGCGCGGAACTTGGATGGCTGATGGAGCAGCTTCCGGTTCTGAAGGCGAAGTTCAAAAAGTGTCTTGACATTAGCAAATGGTAGGGCGAAACCCCGCTTTCCAGTTCGATATCCGCAACTGAGAGTCTGTGGAAAATTGAGGAGACTAAAATGCCAACACGATTCGATGGGTTCTATATCGCGCGTTACGAAGGATTGGACGCGGGCGCGGAAGCCGGCTACGGCGTCATGTTCCTCAAGGACGGAAAGGTCTACGGCGGGGACAATCTGAGCTGCTTCCTCGGAGAATTTGAAGACCATGGGAACGCGGTCGTAGCTCGGGTTAAAGTCTTCCTCATAGCGAGCCCAGCTCGCGCGATGAAAGATCTCGATGATAAGCCATGGGACTTGCCTGATGTTCGCGGCGACGTGCCGCAAGGTGTCCTTCCGCCGGATGTGGTCGTGGAATTGTTCGGTCAGAGACACGACACGCATCAAGATATGCGCGTGGAGTTGCAGCGAATTGCGGTCTGGGACTAAAAAGCCGCCTTCCAGTGATCTCGTAGAGGCGGGATATACCAACTCCTACCGTCGCCACCAATCAGATGCTCATTCTGCCATAGCGGCCACATCGCCGGCGCCGGAATCCGCGCGAACCGCCGCGCGATGATTCGCGTCTGACGATTGCCGCGCGCGCGCTTCGGCGGGGATCGGACGCGAATAAAAAATCAAATCGCACGCGCGAATCCAAAGGTACAGCGTGATCAGCACCATCAGCGGCCCCTGCGACGCGGCCGCGCGCACGTTCATCCATTCCGATCGAATCGGCAGGTACGCGATCACGAACGTGAGATGGCTCATCACGACCTCGACCATGTAGCAAAGCGCGAGCAACAGACCCCATCGGCGACGGGCAAAAACTCCGATCGCCATCGCCGCGAATATTCCCGCCTCGACGATCAGCACCACGCGCGCCTCGTCGCCATTGAATCGCATGCCGGCGAAAATAGTCTCGATCGGATCGACAACGTCGAAGTCGCCGATGTGAACGAACGACCTGATCGCCAGATACAGCGCCCACAGTCCGGCCACGGCGGCGAAGACCCGAAGATCGAACGGCCATGCAACTTGCGGTTGACGAGATTGGCGATCGGTTTTCATCGGAGGTTCAGAGGCTATCAGAGCAACACAAGACATAACAAGAGTAACTAAATTATCATCCAGCCTACGCGATTTGCAGTGGCAGGGGTGACATTGCCCAGCCGCTTCCAATGTGGGAATGGGAAATCACTTTATTGAATGTGAAACCCACCGTGGGTTTCACACTTCCTTGGGCAGGGGCTGCGGCCCCTGCACCCGCAGTGAGAAGACGCGAAAATCTGCGCGGCGCATCTTTTCGCGACTACGCGATGGAAAGCCCACGGGCGCGCGGTTTCCTAATACTGGCCCGTCGTGCCAACGACCGCCCGCCGTTGGCGGGCGCGGCCCCTGCCGCGGACGCGCAGTCTTTTAATACTGGCCTCCCATGCCAACGGGCGGGCGGAGTTTACCCTGAGTACTCGAAGGGCCCTTTTGGAACGGGCAAGGGAGGAGAGCAAAACCCATGATGGTTCTGGCTATCCGGCCGCTTGTCGCAACGGCGAGCCTCCGCGATAATCCCGTTACGGCTGTCGAAAGAGATGTAGTTGCGATGAACGGCGTACATGACATGGGCGGGATGGACGGTTTCGGGCCGGTCGTCCGCGAACAGAACGAACCCGTCTTTCACGCCGAGTGGGAAGGGCGAGTATATGCCATTGCGAGCATCGCGACGGGCCTTGGGCTAATCAATGCCGACGAGTTCCGTCATGCGATCGAGCGGACCCCGCCCACGCGCTACCTCGCGTCGAGCTATTACGAACGATGGCTCGCGGCGGTCGAGACTTTGCTGGCCGAGCGGCGCGTCGTGATGCGCGAAGAACTGCTCGCGAAGGAAGACGGCGCGATCGACCCGGCTCTGATCGCAAATGCAGTCGCGACTCAGGGCCCGGCACCGGTCAAAGACAAAATCGGAGCGAAGCCGCCGCGCGCCCGCTTTGCCAAAGGCGCTCGCGTGCGCGCACGCAACCTGAATCCTTCGGGACACACGCGTCTGCCGCGCTACGTGCGCGGCAAAGCCGGCATCATCGCGCGCGATTGGGGCGTGTTCGTCTTCCCCGACACCAACGCGCATCACGCGGGGACCAAGCCGCAGCATTGCTATTCGGTCGCCTTTGACGCGCGCGAGCTGTGGGGCAAACCGGCGGACATCCGGGAGCAGGTGTATCTGGATTTGTGGGAAGACTATTTGGAACCGATCGCGCCGAAATCGAAACGACAAGCGACGAGACGCCAGACGGAGCGACGCTCGGGTGGAAGGTGAAAAGAAAAGAATGAGCGGAGACCATCATAACGCCGACGACACCGGACCGGCCGCGCGCGTAAAGGCTCTGGAAGCAATCCTCACGGAGAAGGGACTGATCGATTCGGCCGCGATCGACGCGATCGTCGATATCTACGAGACCCGCGTCGGTCCGCGCAATGGCGCCCGCGTCGTCGCGAAAGCATGGACCGATCCCGAGTATCGAAAACGCCTGCTGGCGAACGCGACGAGCGCCGTGGCGGAGCTGGGATTTGCGGGTCCCGAGGGCGAACATCTGGTCGCCGTAGAGAACACCGATCGCGTCCATAATCTCATCGTATGCACTCTGTGTTCATGCTACCCGTGGCCGGTGCTGGGCTTGCCGCCCGTCTGGTACAAAAGCTTCGCGTATCGCTCGCGCGCCGTCAGCGATCCGCGCGGCGTGCTCAAGGATTTCGGACTCGAGCTGGCGCCAGAGGTCGAAGTCCGGGTGTGGGACTCGAGCGCTGCGATTCGATACCTCGTCATCCCCGAGCGGCCGAAGGGAACCGAGGGAATGAGCGAAGACGCGCTCGCCGCGATCGTGACGCGAGACTCGATGGTCGGAGTGGCGAAGATTGCGGCGCCGGAGAGCCGGCGCACCGGCTCTCCGGCGCGCGCATGAGCACGGCAGCGACAGCGCTGAACAAGTTGATCGAGGCGGCACGGCTTGACGCCGGTCACGTCTTCAGCGCGCCGTGGGAAGCGCGCGCATTTGCAATCGCGCTGAAACTTTCCGAGGCCGGGCACTTCACCTGGGATGAATTTCGCGACCGCCTGATCGCCGAAGTTGGCGCGTCAGACCGAATCCGCGCCCGCGACGGCACTTCAGACTACGGCGAGTACTACGAGCACTTCCTGCGCGCGCTTGAGCGTCTGCTCGACGAAAAGGGAATCGCGCGCTAGCCGCGCGGACTAGGCGTTCTTGCCCTGCTTGCCCTCGATCCACTGGAACATCAGCGATTGGTAGTACTCGATGTTCTCGCCGAGCAGAAACACTTTCGGGATTCCCTCGATCTGCGCGTAGACGGCGGTATGCGTGGGGTTTTCATTGCCGAAGGAGAGCTTGATCGGCTGTGGCTGGCCGGGCCCCTCGACGGTTATCACGGACTTGGGATGGTCGAGTCCGAACTGCGCGAGGTCGTTTGGATTTTCCGCGATCACTTCGACTGACTTCGCATTCATCAGCAGCGACACCATCGCGTCCATCAGGTCATGCGGGACGAATTTTCCCGGCGGCGCGACGAGCTGGTAGAGCTTGCCGTCTTTGGTCTTCTGAAAACGCAGCGATTCCGATCCGCTCGAAACGGTGATCGCGTCGATACCGCCGCTGAGCTTCAAGCAGGCTCTCTTCTTTCTGCTCCAGAGCAGTCGCCGGCCTGGTGCTCGGCTGAATCCAGAAATATATCGGCAGCAGGATGAAGAAGACGATCGTGTAGAGGATTGCGGGACGCGCTCTCACGCAAAAAACCTCCTGCGCACCATGACCGTGATTGCGATCAGGAACAGGATGGCCGGTTCGACGACCGATCCAAAAATCAGCATGTGGCGCGCCTCTTGATCGCTGATATAGAAGGCGGCGGTCTCGTTTTTGTTGAGCCGTTCGCGGCTCGCGATCAGCATCTCATCGCCCGCCAACTCATTGATCAGGCTCACCGCGAGGTCGCGATTCCCCAGCATCTCGATGAACTGGTTCGAGGCGAAGGCCGAGCTGCCGATCCCCACCAACCGCGTCATCTGCTGCACCGGGATGTGCGGATTTGACGCCGGAGCGAAGTCGATTTCGGAGGCCACCGGAATCGGCCCCTTGATGTCGCGACCGGCCTGGTACTCGGTGATTCCGGTGGTCAATGCATTGGGGTCGTTCGACGCCCAGCTCTCATGCGACGAGGAGAGGAACTTGTCCTCTTGCGCGATTCTCAAGTCGTCGGGCGCGCTGGCGCCGACCGCCCCGGTTATCATCACGCCGCGCCCCAAAGAGAAGACCGCCGGCGCGGACATCGAGCGGCTCATCGGATTTTCTTCCGAGCGCAGCGGAATCTGCGTGGTGAGGATTTCGCCGGCGGTCAGGCGATACGCGGGATCGACGACGACCTGCGGAATAAAATCGAGGTAGTACTTTTTCAGGAACTCGACCAGCGTCGGCGATCCGTAGGGATCGATGACCGCGACGTAATGTCCGCCGTGATCCAGATACCTGGCGAGCGCCGCCAATTCTTCGGGCAGAAAATCCTTGCGCGGCCCAAGCGACACGACCACCCTGGCGTCGTCGGGCACGCCGCTGGCGAACAGCGACACGTTATCGATCTGATAGTTGTTCTGCTCGAGCAGCCCGCGCCATTGCGAGTAGCCCAAGCTGCGATCGGAATCGAACAGGTCGCGCTCGCCGTGCCCGATCGTGAAATAGATGTGCTTGTTGGCGTCCGACGAGACTTGCAGGATCGCCGGGATTAGCTCGTCAGAGCGCGCGTTGTCGAAGTCGCGGCGCCGCCCCTGCGATTCCACGATCACCTCGCCGTAACTCGACACGCCGTACTCGCGCGAAAGCCCGGGCGCCTTGTTGACGTCGATCACCTGATAGGTCAGGCGCGGCGTGAACGCGGCCGCCTGGAACAACAAATCCGCGAGTTCGAGGTAGGCGGGATCCTCGGTGCGCACAAACGCCATCACCTTGACGTCGTGCGTCAGTCCGCCGAGCACGCGCTTGTCGAAATCCGAGAGCGAAAATCGTTTCGACGGGGTCAGGTCCCAGCGGATGTTGCCGGTGGAAATTATCGCATTGGCGACGAACAGCACGGCGCCGAATGCGATCACGGTGTAGAGCAGCACCGCGTAGTTCATCCAGATCGATCGGCGCTCGGCCGCGGGCGAATTCTTTAGCGCCGGCCGGTCCACTTGCGTGCCTCCATCGAGCGCTGCGTGAGAAACAGAAAAAAGACGATGAAAAAGACGAAGTAGGTAACGTGATCGAGATCGATCACGCCCTTGGCGAAGCTGCCGAACTGATCGAACAACGAGAACGCGCGCAGACAGCGCGAGCCACGAGTTGGTGAACGCCGCCTCGTTCCAGTTGAGAATCCAGAAAAACAGCAGCAGCGTGATCGTCCCCATCCCCGCCATCACCTGGCTCTCGCACAGCGACGAAATGAACACGCCGCACGCGATAAACGCGCATCCAAGCAGCAGCAAGCCCAGGTAGCCCGCGATAAGTGGAAACAGCGGAAACGAGTGGATGCTGTAAATGTAAACCGGGTAGAGCATCGTCAGCGCGAGCATCATGATGAAGATCGCGACCGACGCCAGGTACTTGCCGCCAAGTATTTCGCCGTCGCGCAGCGGATAGGTGTATAGCAACTCGATCGTGCCGAGCTTCCGCTCCTCGGCGAACAGCCGCATCGTGATGAACGGCAGCGTCAGCAGCAGGCACAGCCGGATATCCGAGAACAGCAGCTGCCAGTAGTTCTGGATGATATCGCGGGCGAACGCGATGGTGACGAAGAAAACCAGGTCGGTGTACGCATAGTATCCCGCCAAGACCAGGAACACGCCCGAAAGCACATAGACCAGCGGAAAGGCGAAGTACGAGCGCAATTCCTTGCGCGTCACCGCGAGCATCCTGCCCACCGAAAAGCCCGTCCCCGCGGCGCGGATCGCGGCGCGTCGCGACTCGGTGGCGCCTCCCGCGACTTCCAGCGTGCCTGCACCGTTAGACATCGACTGCGACTGCCTCAATGCACATTGAACTTAGCGCGCGGCGCACCTAAACCCGCTCCTCCTTGGTGACCAGCCGCATGAACAGATCCTCGAGACTGAGCGCCATCGGTTTGACTTCGAGCAGGTTCCATCCGTGCTGCACGACGCAAGCGGCGAGCGCCGAGCGGACTTCTTCGCCGTGGCCGCTCGAGTACGCGACGAATGAGCACACTCCCGTCGCGCCGGCTTCGACCGGGCGATCCTCGAGCCGCTGCACGAACTTGACGGCCGTCAACGCCTCGCGCACCGCCGGCGACGGACCGCCGACCGTGATCATCGTCTGGTCGGTTCCCTGCAGTTTCGCCGTCAGGCGCTCGGGCGTGTCCTGCGCGACGATTCGTCCGCGGTCGATGATCACGACGCGCCGGCACGTCATGTTGACCTCGGGCAGTATGTGCGTCGAGAGCAGCACCGTCGAGTGCCCGGCCAGCGAACGTATCAGGTCGCGGATTTCGACCACCTGGCGCGGATCGAGTCCGACCGTCGGCTCGTCGAGAATCAGCACCTCGGGATCGCTCAGGATTGCCTGCGCGATTCCGACGCGCTGCCGATAGCCCTTCGAGAGCTTGCCGATAAGCTTGCGCCGCACGTCCTTGAGCCCGCACGTCTCGAGCGAATATTCGATTCGATCGCGCGTCGTCCGGCGATCGATCTCGCGCACGCGCGCGCCGAACTCGAGCAGCGCATCGACGCTGAGATCGGGATACAGCACCATGTTTTCCGGCAGGTAACCGACCCGGCGGCGCGTTTCGAGCGAATGCTCGGCGACATCGAGGCCGCCGATTAGCGCGCGTCCCGAGGTGGCCGGGAAAAATCCCGTCAAAACCCGCATGATCGTGGTCTTGCCCGAGCCGTTGGGGCCCAGCAATCCGATGATCTCGCCCTTCTCGACCTTGAACGAAACGTCGTCTACGGCAAGCGTGGCGCCGAAATACTTGGTTAACTCCTGAACCTCTATCATGCAAAAAAGCCTGTTCTAGCCGGTGTGCGAAATTCAGCCATCCCCACGTTCATCGGCGCCGGGGTATCGTGCATAATTCTCAATGGAGTGCAAATGACGCCCGACCAGAAGTGCGATCCACGGCATTTTAGGGGCGGCTGGCCAGGGAAGTCAATTCAGTTTTTTTCGCGCGCCGATCGGCTAATCTGTCCGAGGCGGGCGCGTTTGCAAAAAAAATCGGCTCGTGACTCCGGAGGAAGGGGTGCGTAGATGGCACGATTGCTCACAGGCGGATTGATCGTCGCGATAGTCGCAGCGCTGCTGTTCTTTCTCTATTCGAGCAGTTATCGCACTCGTCTCGAGGAGCAGACCCAGCAGATCTCGCAGCTCAACGCCGAGTTGCTCAAGCTTCAAAATGAAAACGAGCAGCTCAAAGCCGAGCTCGCGAAAGTCCAGGGCGAGCAAAACATTCTCGCCGCACAGAACGAAGAGATGCGCAAGGCGATCGCGTCGTTCAAAGCCACCGGCAAGATGCCACCGAATCTCCCGCCCCCCAAGTAGGCGCACGCGCTGCCACCCTCTCACTCCTGGTTCTTCTCCGGCTTCAGCATGAAACGCTGCCATTCCTGGAGAAACCCCAGCGCCCGCATGTCCGGCATCCTGTCCAGGTAAACTTCGCCCTTCAGATGATCGGTCTCATGCTGTATCACCCGCGCGTGGAAATCCGACGCGACAATCTCGACCGCCTCCCCGTCGCGCCCAAGCGCCGTCACCCGCAGATGCTTGAATCGCGGCACCCGCCCCCGAAGATCCGGCACGCTCAGGCATCCCTCCCACTCTTCGACCAATGTCCGGTCGAGAATCGTCACCACGGGGTTGACCAGCACCGTAAGCGGCACGTTCGGCATGTCGGGATAGCGCGGATGGTCGTGGACTTCGAGCACCGCCAATTGAATCGGAAGATGGACCTGCGGAGCCGCCAGGCCGACGCCGTTGTACTCGTACATCGTCTCGATCATGTCGTCGATCAGGCGCTGAAACTCCTTGCTTTTGATCCGATCGGCCGGCACCGGGCTGGCTTCGGCCCTCAGCGACGGAAATCCGAGACGGGCAACTTTCAAAATCATCGCGCAACCTCTCAACCGGTTGACAGGTTGACGCGTCGCGGTAAAAGAATCAACGCGAGGTAAACTGCTTATGACTGTGAAGATTCCACTGCCCGACCAGGCACGGCTCACGCCGGAAATCGTTGCGACGCTGGACAAGCTTCCGCCGCTGAACGTCTTCCGAATGATGGCGAACGCGCCGGCGAGCTTCGAGCCGCTGATCAACTTCGCGACGTCGATTCTGCTCCGCAGCGAGTTCGACAGGCGCAAGCGCGAGATCGCGGTGCTGCGCGTCGCACACGTTACGCGATCGAGCTACGAATGGACGCAACACGTAGTGGTCGCGAAGAGCGTCGGCGTGAGCGACAACGAGATCGCCGCGATCAAGGTGGACGGCGCCGTCACGGGGCTCGATGCCGAGGGAAACTTGCTGTGCCGCGTCGCCGACGAGATCAGCCGCGACGTGCGGCTGAGCGACGGGGCGCTCGCCGCAATCATGGACCGCTACGGCGTGCGCCAGGCCACCGAACTCATCCTGTGCTGCAGCTATTTCAACATGCTGAGCCGATTTCTCGAATCGACCCGCGTGGAGCTGGAGCCTCAGCCGCCGCTCCTCTCTGCCCGGCGGCCCGGGAATTCGTGAAGCGTTGGATCGACTGGTGAACGGCGGGAATGAGACGGGGGCGGATGCGCCGGCGGCATTGCGCGCGGTAACGGTGATGCTCTGGATCAGCGCCGCCGCCACCGTGATGTACTGGACGGCTTTCTTCACCTCGGGCGCGGTGCAGACCAGCAGCGAGGGCGGCTACATTGCTTTCGAACGCGCGTTTCCGGCCGCCGATGCGTGGCTTGCGATCGCGGCGGCGATCTCCGCGCTGATGCTTGCACGGCGGGACTCGCGTGCGATCCTGTGGGGACTGATCGCGGGCAGCTCGTTCGTTTACCTCGGGCTGCTCGACGTGCTCTACAACCTCGAAAACGGCAAGTATGCGTCGATCGACGGTGCGATGGCGGTCGAAGTCATGATCAATCTATTCTCGCTCAGCTTCGGGCCGTTCCTGATCATTTACGTCTGGCGCCATCGGCGATGGCTGCTGAAAGGCTGACCCGCGAGAACGGAAACGGCCCTACCAGCCGCGCAGATCGATCGGCCATGTTTCGAGGATCTCTTCGCCGCGGACCAGACGCATCCGCTCGTGATAGGCGATTGTCGGATCGATATGCGCCGGCATGACGCGAATCCTGTCGCCTGGCTTGAGCGGTGAAGCAGGCACGAAAGTGACGTGCTCGTCGGATACGAACAACACTTGATGGCCGCCGTCGATCGACGGATTGCCATGATCCATTCCAAGCGCCTTCAACCCGCAATCCGCTACCGCATATGAAGATGAGACGGAGATGACCGTGGCCAGCACGGTTAGCCCTTGACGAAAGGGAAGGCCAAGTTTGGCGTAAGCCGTGTCCATCAGTACGTAGGAACCGGCCTGGATTTCATTTGCCCAGACGTTGATGTCATAGGTCCCGGTGCCTCCCGCCGATATTATGTCGCCGCCGGCGGCCCGGTGGCCTTGAAGCAGCAGTTTCATCGCATCGGCAGTCAGTGTCTGGCGAGTCGTCCGATCGTCGAGGCCCACAACGTGTCCTTCGTAACCCATCACACCGCGGACTTTGAGACCTTTACCGCGCGCCAGGTCCGCGAGCCGCCCCGCATCGCCAGGAGCACAACCGCATCGAGGCAAGCCTACGTTTATGTCGATGAGAACTTCCCTTATCCCGGCCTCGGCGGCGGCGAGAATCGTGGGCGCGGAATCGACGGCAACCGTGACGCGCGCCTTGACAGCCGCCAGGCGGCGCGCATCGAGCACTTCGTTGGCGAGCAGCAGGTCGTCGCCCAGTCCCGCCGCCGCCATCCCTTCGACCTCGCGGATGGTGGCGCAGGTGAAGCTCTTATGGCCGGCGCGCGCCTGCATTCTGGCAAGCGCGGTACATTTATGCGCCTTGACATGCGGGCGCAGCCGCGGCCCCGGCACAGCAGCCGCCATGGTCTTGAGATTATGTTCGAGGGCGTCGGCATCTGCGAGCAGCGCCGGGGTCTGAATGTCGTGGATGTTCATCGGGTTCCAGGCGAAGAGTCCGGCAAATTGAAAGGACAGGCCCTTTATAGCGCCGCGGCCGGCGACTTTCGACCCGGCGACGGCGCGCTCACCCGCGGGGGATCCGCGCCGCGCCGTACCCGATGCCCCGCCGATGACGGACTAGCTGGCCGCGCAACGGCCTCGCGTCGCTTTGCTACTTTTGCTGAAGTCCCGCGGTCTTCTCGCGGATGATGCTGACGAGTTTGTCGTAGCCGTCGTTGTTCAGCACGCGATTGAACTGGTTGCGGTAGTTGGCGATCACGCTGATCGCGTCAATCGTGATGTCGTAAATCTTCCACTCATTTGCGTCGCGGCGCATCAGGTAGTTGACGGGAATCGGATCTTTTTGATCCTTCAACACGACGGTGCTGAAGACTTCGGCGTAGCCGGGGCTGTCGTTGTCGATCGTCTGCCGGGTGAATTGAATCATCGAGGATTTTATCTGCTCGTTCACCTTCTCGACCGAATACGATTCGATCCGCGACAAATACGCGTCCTCGATGAACGCGGTGAACAACGGCACGAACTCGCTCTTCTGCCCGGGCGTGAGAGCGCGCCAATGATAGCCGATCGCCGATTGCGCCATCTCCTGAAAATCGAAGCGGCTCTCGGCAATCGCGCGAAGCTTCTGCTCCCGCTCCGCCGGCGCAATATTATTGTCCTTGAAAACGACGATTGTCTGATCGACGACGGATTTCACCGACGCCATGGGATCGGGCGCAACCGACGCATCCGCCGGCGCACCCGCGGCCGCGCAAGCAGCGATCGCCCACGAAATCAGCGCTGCAAGCGCGACTGCGCGGATTGTCAATTTCAATCGCGGCATCGCTCGGGAAAATATTCTAATTTTGCAGCGCCGGGCCGTTCTTGAATTGCTTGCGGTCGTCCTCGTCGCCATCCGCCGGGCGGTGCTGGCAACTTTCCGCGAGCCATCGCGTAGTGACGGTATCGGACAGCGCAACGCCGCTGGCATCAACCGCCCAGGTCCGGCTATTGATCGTCGTTTGATTGAACACCCTGCCGCAACTTCTGCAGGTAAAGGCGAGCCGCGAACCGCCTCCCGGAGCAATCGATTCTATAGTACGGATCTTCCAGTCGTGCGTTCTCCACGGCGCTAACCCTTCATCGCGCATATCGTCTCCCGATTGAATTTTTCATTTTTTACTTTTTCACTTTTTCAGTCTTTCACTGTTCAGTTCGCCCCGACGCTTTGAGCCGGCTACGCGGCGCCGTTGCTGGTCTTGCGCTTGGCGGGAGCGCGGCGCTTGCGTTCGCCGCGATATTTTTGAGCGCCGGGTTCCTGAGGGCGGTATGGATCGACGTGAATTTTGCGGCCCTCGATTTCAACCCCGCTGAAATAGACGGCCGCGTTAATCGCGTCGTCAACTTCGATCATTTCCACGAAGCCAAATCCCCTGGATTTGCCGGTGAGCTTGTCGGTGATCACCAACGCGCCGCCTACCTGGCCGATTTTGGAGAACAGCGACCGCAGCGCATCGCGGGTGACCGACTCGGCGAGATTTCCTACATATATTCTGGGCACCGGGCCTCCTCATGCGACGTGCGAGCGCCTGTCGTCTCCCAGGACGGGAGCTCGAAGACAGTTGAAAAACTGAAAAACTGCAGGGGCAGCGGGACTCGGAGTTCCCGCGACCCCTGAAAACGACTGAGCGGGCATCGTGTGCCCGCCCAGCCTCAGACTAATTTACCAGCGGCCGCCGCCTCCGCCGCCGCGATTCTCGCCACCGCCGCGCCGGTTGCCACCGCCACCGCCGCCGCCGAAGCTCGATTCGCGGGGCTTGGCCTCGCTAACCTTGATGTTCCTGCCCTTCAGATCCGTATCATTCAGGGTCTGGATTGCCTTGGAAGCATCTTCCGCATTCGCCATCTCGACGAAGCCGAAGCCCTTCGATTGGCCGGAAAATTTATCCGTGATTACCGCCACGCTCTGAACCTGGCCTGCTTGTGAAAACAGTTCTTCCAGGTCGCTGTTGGACACCGAGTAGGCCAGATTGCCTACGTACAATTTGCTGGGCATATTTGCCCTCCGTAAGTATTTGCCGGGAAGCTCTCGTACCGAAAACCCGGGCTAATTCCCGGGCTTAGAGAAAGGAACAATCCGTGGCGTTTAGAAAATGACAGTACGCTATTTCCGCAGACAAAGATAGGGGGGGGTCAAAACGCGTTGCCAGCATAATGTTAACGGCGGCGGCAGGAAGTCGATTCGGGCCCATCTATGTGGGCTTTTTATCCCTTCTACTTGATTGATCCCAGCGGGAGTCGAACCCGCGTTCCCGCCGTGAGATGTGGTGGGAAAGGCGTCCGCGCGCGTTCAAACCTACTGAAATCGCAGAGCTTTATTTCCAGCCACGTACCCTTCGTCCGCCCTTTTCCAAGCCTGTGGCTGTCAAATTGGCTGTCAAAAGCTTCCTGCAAGAACGCATCAGATTATCAATCTCGCGTACCAGCTACCGGTACCGAGGGTTCGAATCCCTCTTTCTCCGCCAGCGGGTGGTGCACCGGCCAGGTTGTCAAGAACCATCGGGCTGAGCAGATTATAATTGTGGGCGATGAAGCGTCGGACCGCTGCACGATCGCTTCAATTCTCAGCTCTCGATTTTACGGTGAACGCGAGTGCGGCGGTTCAGGCGCGCGGAGCGGCGCCGGTCGTTTCGGGATCGCAGGTCGCCTTGTGAACGGCCGCCAGCAGGGTGGCTTTCTTGACCGGCTTGACGACGTACGCATCGCATCCCGCCTCGATTGCTTTCTCCAATGCCACGGCGAGGACGGAAGCCGTTAGCGCAAGGATCGGGACGCGCGGGCGTCCGCTTTCACGCTCGAACGCGCGTATCGCGCGGGTCGCCGCGTAGCCGTCCATGACCGGCATCTCGATGTCCATCAGCACCAGGTCGTAGCTGCCGGTCCTGAACTTTTCGACCGCCGCGGCGCCGTCTTCGGCTTCGTCGATAATGTAGGGCGTCTTCTTGAAGTATGCATGCACGAGCAGCCGGTTGTCGCACGAGTCGTCGGCCAGCAGGATCCTGAGCGGGCGCATCTCTTCAAATACGTCGCCGCCGGAGGCCGGATGGACGCCGATGCGCTCGGCGGGCGAGATGAGTTGCGATGATTCACCGGCGGCGCCAAGCGCCCGGCTCAGCGCTGCGAATAGATCGGCGCGCCTTATCGGCTTGACCATGAAGATCTCGATGCCCGCTTTGCGAGCGCGCGCCATGGTCGCGCTCAGGTCGTCCGAGGTGAGCATCAGTATGATCGGACGGTCGTGCGGCCCGAGCCCGCAATGCCGAATCCGATGGGCGACTTCTATCCCGTCCATCCCTGGCATCCTGCAATCCAGCAGCACCGCGCGATAGGGGTCGCCACCGGCCGCGGCCCGATCGATTTCGTCCAGCGCAGCCTGGCCGCTCTCTACGCAGGTAACTATGACGCCCTGCGAGGCGAGCGCCTCGCGCAGGATCACTCGGTTGATCGCGGTGTCATCGACGACCAGGATGCGCGTGTTGGCCAGCTCGACGTTGGCGGCCGGCGGCGCGACCGCTACACTGCCCGGGCGGGTCTTGAACTCGGCGGTGAAGCTGAAGGTGCTGCCTTTGCCGAGCTCGCTCTGGACGGAAATCGCGCCTCCGTACATCTCAACCAGCCGTTTTACGATCGCGAGGCCGAGCCCGGTTCCACCGTACTTTCGCGTGGTCGAGGAGTCGGCCTGGGTGAAGGCCTCAAAGATGCTATCGGTCTTGTCGGGCGGGATCCCGACCCCGGTGTCCGCCACCGAGAACCGAATCGAGACGTCGCCCGAGCCGGTATCCGGACGCGCCATCTCGACGCTGAGCACGATCTCGCCCTGTTCGGTGAATTTAAGTGCGTTGCTGATCAAATTGACAATCACCTGGCGCAGGCGCAGTGGATCGCCGACCAGATTGTGCGGCACGTCGGCCGCCACGTGGCCGGCAAGTTCGAGATGCTTCTCGTGCGCGCGCACTCCCATCGTCTCGGCGACCTTGTCGACCAGCTCCCGAATGTCCAAGTCAACTGCCTCGAAGTTGAGCTGGCCGCTTTCGACTTTGGCGAGGTCGAGGATGTCGTTGATCAGATCGAGCAGGGTGACGCCGTTGTTGCGCATGATGTCCAGGTAGCGGCGCTGCTCCTCGGTCAAGTCGCTTTCCCACAACATGTCAGCCATCCCGAGCACTGCGTTCATCGGCGTGCGGATCTCGTGCGACATGCTCGAAAGGAATTCAGACTTGGCGCGCGAGGCTTCGAGCGCCACTTCGCGCGCGGTGACTAGCTGACGCTGAGTTTCCTTGAGCTGGCCGATGTCGCGAGTGATCGAGACGCAGCAAATATGTCCGCGGAGCTTGAGACTGACCGCGGAGACCAGGCCGTGGTAGGTGCTGCCGTCCTTGCGGCGGAAGGTTGCCTCCATGTTCCTGACCAGGCCGACTCGTTTGAGTTCTTCGGCGTAACGGAGGTTGTTCTCGGGGTCGTCGAATGACTGGATTTCGCGCGAACGTTTACCGATGATTTCGTCGCGGCGGTACCCGGTATTTCGGGTGTACTCTTCGTTGATGTCGATGTATCTGCCGGTCTCCACATCGAGAATCGACATGGAATCGAGGTTCTGATCGAACACTTTGCGCAGCGCCGTCTCGCTCTCGCTCAACCTGGCCGCAGTCAGTTCGAGCTCGGCTATGACGCCTTCGCGCTGCGCAGCTTCTTCAAGGCGGACCTGGGCGGCGATTAGCTCATACTGCGTTTCCTTGAGCGCGCTGATATCGCGAGTGATCGTTATGCAGCACAGATGTCCGCGGAGCTTGAGATTGAGCGCGGAGATTAGGCCGCAGTAGGTGCTGCCGTCCTTGCGGCGAAAGGTGGCCTCGATATTCCTGGCCACGCCGCCTCGTCTAAGCTCGGCGCTGAATCGCTCGTTTTCTTCAGGGTTCGCGAATGAGTGGATTTCGCGTGAACGTTTGCCGATGACTTCGTCGCGGCTGTAGCCGCTATTTCGGGTGTACTCCTCGTTGGCATCGATGTATCTGCCGGTATTGAGATCGATGATCGTCATAGAATCGAGACTCTCATCGAAAAGTTCGCGCAGCGCCGCCTCGCTCTCGCGCAACTTGGCCGCAGTCAGCTCGCCCTCGACAATAATCCGATCACGCTGCGCAATTTCCTGTTCGAGGCGAATCCGCATCTCGTGTCGAGCGGCGACTTGCACGGCCAGTTCGCCGCGAACCGCCTCGAGCTCGCGCTCGGCGGCCTGGGGCCGGCTGATCTCATCTTCGGCAATATCGGTTCCGTGGCGTCCCATTCTGAATCCAATGCTCCTCAGTGAGCGGCTCGATTGCCCTTACAGCCGGAGAATGAGCAACTCTCATGCCTCAGAATCGAGGGACGTCGCGAAGATTCAGAAAGGCTCGAGCGATTTGGAACAGAGACGACCTAAGCAAACGCCGAAATAGGGTAGATAACGAAAAATCGCCCTGCCCCGGAGTTTCATCACCGCGAGTACGACGCGCGCAGACTGTCAGGCGTGCGGGCCGCCGTCGATTAACTATCGTGGGAGTCGCACTCGGAGTGGCGGTGGCAGTTGGCGTCGCCGTGCCGGTGTGTGGCGAATTGCTGATTCTGGGAAAATCAGCAATTCGCCACACACCTCAAGACTGCGAAAATTCCCGCGATTACAGCCAGATCCGCGGACATCGGGGCTTCTCAACTTGTTTTTTAGCTTGCCCTTTGCCGCTCATCGCTACATACTCCACCGCTAGCTTGCATTTTGCCGTGAATCGCGAGACCGCGAGGGATGATCGCAATGAATCGACATACTGGCCTCTATGCATCTGTGCTTGCATTGTTCTTGATAGCAGCCTCGGCGTGGGCGGGCGACGCACCAGATGCGCTGACGAGCTTCGCGGCGGCTAAAATCGTAATTGGACAAAAGAACTTCAAAAGTAACCAATGCAAGAGCAAGTCCTCCAAGAAAACACTGTGCGGTTCGGAGGGCGGTCCTGCGCTTGCCGGAAACGTACTCTACGTCCCCGACAGCGGCGAGACCCGCGTGTTGGGCTTCAAGAAAGTGCCCAAAAAGAACGGTGCATCCGCGAAATTCGTTCTCGGCCAGACCAATTTCTCGAAGGAGAACTTCGGGACCAGCAGTACGCTATTCGGTTATCCGTGTCGGGTCGCGACCGCGGGCAACCAGTTGTTTATGGTGGATTTCGATAACAGCCGCGTGCTCATCTGGAACAAGCTTCCGACCAAGACAAACACGCCTGCGGACGTCGTGGTTGGCCAACCAAACTTTACTTCCAGTGCGGCCGCGACCACCCAATCGGGATTGGACCGCCCGGAGAACGGTTTGTTTGTGGCAGATGGCAAGCTCTTGGTTTCAGACCGCAACAACAATCGAATCCTCATCTGGAACAGCATACCGACCACCAATGGCGCGAACGCGGATGTCGTGGTTGGCCAGCCCGATTTCACGAGTTCCGGCGCCGCGACGACTCAGACCGGGCTCCACGAGCCGGAGGGTATTTGGAGCGACGGCACGCTGCTGGTGGTCGCGGACGCCGCGAACAACCGGGTCCTGATTTGGAACAACATTCCCACCAGCAACGGCGCGCCAGCAGATGTGGTCGTAGGGCAAGCGGATTTCACCTCGAACAGCATCACGGAACCGCCAACCGCGCAAAGTTTTAATAACCCGGGTGACGTGGCTTCGGATGGCACGAGTCTGCTCGTGGAAGACTCCAGCAACAACCGTATTCTCGTTTACAGCCCGTTCCCAAGCTCAAACAATCCGGCGGCAAGCATCGTGCTTGGTCAAGCGGACTTCACGCATAACGGCAGGAATGCGGGCAACGCTTCGCCAAGTGCGCAAACTCTCGACTTTCCGTTCGGTATGTCCATCATCGGAACGCAACTATTCGTCAACGACTTCGGCAACAATCGGTTCCTGATATTCAACATGTAGTGACCGCCACGCATCCGTGAACAACGCTGTCCGTGTCGAATTCCAATTCAGGCGGCGGTTGGGGTCTGAAACAGGCCGTTGCAATGTTGCCTCCAGTCAAGATCTCCTCTGTTCCAAAATAAGATCCGATCCAGATATTCGCGTCGCACAGGATCCCGTGGCTGTCAAAGGTGGCTGTCAAACGCCGCCGGGCCGCAGCCGATCGCAGAAAATCCCTTGATTTGTTTGGTGATCCCAGCGGGAGTCGAACCCGCGTTCCCGACGTGAGAGGCCGGTGTCCTAACCACTAGACGATGGGACCATCGCCGCGCCGCCGACGCGCGCTTAGCAAAAATCGTTGGCTGAGGAGGCAGGACTCGAACCTGCAATCGCCTGATCCAGAGTCAGGTGCCTTACCAATTTGGCCACTCCTCAGCGCAGCCCTGAAATATAACCAACGGCCATCACCCGCGCCACCGCGCCCGGCGCGATGCTACCTGATGGCGGTGTGGCGAAGCGTCTCGGCGTGACGATTGACCAGCGCGTCGCATCGCGACAGCAGCGCCGGGTTGGCCGAGTGGCGTTCGATCATGTAGCTGAGCTCGCCGAGGTCGTGGACCAGCAAGCGCAGGCATCGCTCGTACTCGTCGGGCGCCTGCAAGGCCTTCAGCAGATCCGAGACGAGGTCTTCGAGTTCGGTTTCTTCGACATCGAGTGCGATCTCGAGCGCGCGTTCGAGCTTGATACCGGGCATTGCGTCGCGCTGAGACTTTTCGAGCAGCGCCCGCAGCCGCACGATGGTGGCGTCTTCGAGCGAGATTGGACTGGGCTTGTCGAGCATCGATTCCAGATCGAGCACGGTCGTGACCAGGTCCAGCGCGCCGACGTGCCGCGCTTCGTCACGCGCCATCGCGAACCAGAAATCCTGCAGGCCCGGTTCGCCCGCAAAGATCTTCGCGAAGCGCGCGTACAGCGCCATGCTTTGTTTTTCCAATGCGATCGTCGCATCGAGGACTTCGCGCGTCGTGGGCATCGTGGACCGATGATACCTTCTATCTTCGCGGGCGGTAAAGCGCGCAGGCCCGACCGCATTGGAGCGATCGGGCCTGCGGATGGAATTGCGCAACTGTTATTTGGCGAGCTCGGTCGCGCGCGTCTCGCGAATGACGGTGACCCGAATCTGCCCGGGATAAGTCATATCGGTTTCGATTTTGCGCGCCACATCGCGCGCCAGCATCGAGGTGTCCTCGTCCGAGATCTGGGTGGGCTCGACGATCACGCGCATCTCGCGCCCGGCCTGCACGGCGAAGCATTTTTCGACGCCCTTGAACGACTTCGCGATCGTCTCGAGATCCTCGAGCCGCTTGACGTAGCTCTCGAGCACCTCGCGCCGGGCTCCCGGACGCGCGCCCGACAGCGCATCGGCGGCATCGACCAGCGGCGCCAGAATAGTTTCGGCCTTGACTTCCTCATGATGCGCCGCGATCGCGTTTACGATCTTCGCCGACTCGCCGTATTTGCGGGCGATCTCACCGCCGATCAGCGCGTGCGAGCCTTCGACCTCGTGAGTCAGCGCCTTGCCGATATCGTGCAGCAGGGCGGCGCGACGAGCCTGCTTTTCGTTCAGCCCCAGCTCGGCGGCCATCGCGCCGCAGATGAACGCGGCTTCGATCGAATGCATCAACACGTTCTGCGCGTAGCTGTAGCGATACTTGAGCATCCCGAGCAGCTTGACCAGTTCGGGATGGATTCCGTGCACGCCGACCTCGATGATCGCGCGCTGACCGGCCTCGCGAATCGATTCCTCGACCTGCTGCTCGGCCTTGCGAACGACTTCCTCGATGCGACCGGGATGAATGCGACCGTCCGAGATGAGCTGCTGGAGCGCGACCCGCGCTATTTCGCGCCGGATCGGGTTGTGACACGAAATCACGACGGCCTCTGGAGTATCGTCGATGATTATGTCAACTCCGGTGGCCGCCTCGATCGCGCGGATGTTGCGTCCTTCGCGGCCGATGATGCGGCCCTTCATCTCGTCGTTGGGAAGAGCCAGCACCGAGACGGTGCGCTCGGCGACGAACTCGCCGGCCAGGCGCTCGATGGCGATGGCGATGACTCGTTTGGCGCGGCGGTCGGCCTCCTCGCGCGCCTCTTCTTCGACGATTCGGATGTGCTTGGCGGCGTCGGTGCGCGCCTGGCCGATCATCTCGTCCATGAGCGAGCGCTTGGCTTCCTCGCGGGTCAGGCCGGCGACGGCTTCGAGCTTGGTGCGCGCCTCGTCGATATGCGCCTGCAGCACTTCTTCTTTATCGGTGAGAGTTTTCTCGCGCGAGCGCAGACCTTGATCGCGCCGGTTGAGATCGGCTTCGCGCCGTTCGAATGCTTCCTGGCGCTTTTCGAAAGTCTCCTCGCGTGCTTCGAGCTTCTGTTCGATCGCAGCTATTTCGCGCCTGCGATCGCGCATCTCGCGCTCGGCGTCGGCTTTGGCGCCGACCACGATATCCTTTGCCTTGAGTTCGGCCTCCTTGACTACTAGCTGGCTCCTGGTTTGAGCCTCCTTGGTTATTTCTTCGGCCTGAGCGCGCGCGGCCTGCAGGTTAACGGCGTCCTTACGCTGTTTCGTTATTCCCCAAATGAAAAAGACCGCGCCACCAACTATGAATCCCAGGATTGCGGTGATTAGAGCCACCCGGGTTTACCTCCTTGGTCCGCTTTCCGCGAGCCGGCAGTGGCGCTTCGCAGGCTCGATGAACGGCGGACTCGGTCACAATGATGTTTAACCGCCGGTCGAGCCCCGTTTCGGGGATTCGATCGAGCAGCTGGAATGAATAGGCGAGTCCCACGCTGATCGCTTCGCCGCCCAGCTGGCCGATGAAACGATCATAATGACCCCCGCCACGGCCCAGCCGTTGTCCTTCGAGTCCGAAGGCGACGCCGGGAACACATACGAGAATTTTCGCGAACTTTTTGCTATCGAGAGACTCGGCCGACTCGGGCGGCTCGAGGATTCCATAGGCACCGCCGGCGAGTTCGGATCGATCGCGAATCCTTCGCGCGACAATCGCGCCCGCCGCCGCGTCAACGCGCGGATAGAAGACGGCGCGACCAGCGGCCAGCGCGTCGGACAGGATGCGGTCGGTCGAGACTTCGTTGCCGTGAGCTTGCGTAGAGGACGACCGCGGATGCGGCGCGATAGAACTCGCTCGCGATCAGTTGCCGCTCGATGATTTCCGACCATGCAGCGGCGCGCTCGCCGGCGAGCGCATCGCGGCATGCGATCATGATCGCGCGTAGATTTTTCTTTTCGTCCGCCACAGTCGTTGCCATGGCGGGAGCGGGCTCAACTTCCCGATTGCGCCGCGCCGCCGGGGCGCGCGCCTGTCGTTGTCATTCTCGATCCGGCTGACAGCCGGCCTGTATCCGCGATACGTTCCATCGCGAAAGCCTTCGTTGCGGTTGAAAAATACTGCACGGGCCTCATGCTTGTAAGCACCGCGCTTAGGCCACTTTCGAGATCCACAATTCCCGCCCCCGTCCGAAACCGGTCACCTCTGGGATGCCACGCGCCGTCACGACGATTCATGCTCATTCGCCGTCGATAGCCGCGGACAGCCGTTTATTCATCGCCGCGATTCGATCCACCAGCGCTTGATACTCCCGGCGCAAGTGTTCGAGCTCATCGGCGAAATTTAACGCAGCCAGGATTGCCAGGTTCACTGAATTGATCGTCTGGCTCCCGGCGCGGATATCCTTGATCTTTTCGTCCACCGTCTCGGCCAGGGACTTGACCCACTCATCGCCGGCATCGCTGGCGACGGTCAGGCTTTGTCCCATGATCTGGACGCTGACGCCCTTCATCTTCAGCCAAGATCGATCCCGTCGAAGCGGGTGAGGATCTTTTCGATCCTGCTTCGCACGTCGTTGCGCTCGTTTTCATGCTGCTGACGCTCGGCGTTCAACTGCTTCACCTGGCCGGCGGCGTCGGCATACTTTTTTTCAGCGTCCGCGAGTTTCTGAGCGAGTTGCTCATTTTCCTTGCGCAACTGCTGGATACGGGCCACGGAAGCCTGAATTCGCTCGTCTAATTGCTTTAATACATCTGTCGCCATGAGAGAGAATCTTCTACCTTTAGTTTAATTTTCGATTAACTGGCCTGTCAAGCTGCATAAGAACCGCTGGCACTCTGCTCTCCTGCGCCGTCACTTGCAAACAGCGCATCGACAAACTCGCGCGCATCGAACTCGCGCAGATCCTCGATCGCCTCGCCCAGTCCCACGAACCGCACCGGAATTTTGAGCCGATCCGCGACCGCGACCACCACCCCGCCCTTGGCCGTGCTGTCGAGCTTTGCCAGCACTACTCCGGTAAGCGGCACTGCGTCGTCAAAAATCGCCGCCTGGCTGAGCGCATTCTGACCGGTGTTGGCATCGAGCACCAGCCACGTCTCATGCGGGGCGCCGGGCAACTCGCGCGCGACTACGCGGGCAATTTTCTTGAGCTCCTCCATCAGGTTGACCTTGGTTTGCAGCCGCCCGGCGGTGTCGATCAGAACCGTGCGCGTCTTTCGCGCGATCGCAGCTTTGACCGCATCGAAGGCGACCGCCGCGGGATCCGAGCCTTGCGATTGCTTGATGATGTCGGCGCCGGCGCGATCGCACCATACCTCGAGCTGCTCGATTGCAGCCGCGCGAAACGTATCTGCCGCGGCAACGATCACGCTGCCGCGCTCGGCCTTGAGCCGGGCCGCGAGTTTCGCGACCGTCGTGGTTTTGCCCACGCCATTGACGCCGACCAGCATGATGACCAGCGGCGCATCGCCCGAGTCGGCCGGCCGGCGCTCCGCGGACATCAGGATCGTGGCGATCTCGGCCTTGAGCGCGTCGCGGATCGCGTCGGGACGATTGTCGTTGCCCAACTTCGCGCGCACCGCGGAGGCGATCTTCATGCTCGCCTCGACGCCGACGTCGGCGGCGATCAGCGCTTCCTCGAGGCCCTCGTAAATGTCGTCGATCTTTGCGCTTCCGGTCAGCGCGGCCCTGATGCGCGCCAGAAAGTTTTCGCGCGTCTTGCGCAGTCCCAATCCAATTCTGACCGGTTCGCGAACAGTCGGAGGCGGCGCGACGTATTGCGCCGGCAGAGCCTCGGCCGGCTCGGCGGTTGCGGGCGGCGGCGGTTCGGCAACGAGCTCGCCAGCCGGCGGCATCTCGGCTTGCAGACGGGGCGGAGGCGACGGGCGCGCCTTGCGGAGGCTCCACTGAATCAGGACTTCAATGAAAACCAGGCCCGAACCGGCGCCGGCGGCGATAATCAGAATGAGGGCGATGTCGAAAGGAGTCACGTTGCGTCGTCCGGAAAGAATAATCCTGAGAAATTTTTTTCTGCGCCAAGAATAACAGTCGCGCTCCCGCTCCGAAACCGGGCAGGGGTGACCCCTGCACCCACCGTTAAGGCCGCGCTCCGTTGTCGCGCGCGGCCACTGCCAACGGCTTAATACTGCGCTGCCGTCGCCACGGCTCACCCCTGCCCGTCGCAACGGCCTGCGCTGCCGTCGCCACGGCTCACCCCTGCCATCGCGTAGTCGCGAAAAGATGCGCCGCGCAGATTTTCGCGTCTTCTCAATGCGGGTGCAGGGGCCGCAGCCCCTGCCGCCCACCGCGTAGGTGATTCTTCGGCGGGTTTCACATTCGATTACGTTCCCGGCTATAAGAAATATGGGTCGCGACGAGAATCGCAAAATCGCGCGAACCCTCGATCACGAAGGGAGATCATCTGGAAATGGCCAAGCTCAAAGGCAAGGTGACAATCGTAACCGGCGCAAGCCGTGGCATCGGCAAGGCAATCGCCGAACTGTTCGCCAAAGAAGGCGCCAAGGTCGTGTGCTCCGCGCGCACGCTCAAAGAGGGCGAGCATCCGCTGGAGGGCTCGCTCGAGACCACCGTCGCCGGCATCAGGAAGACGGGCGGCGAAGCAACCGCGGTCACCTGCGACGTCTCCTCGGAAGCCGACTGCGAGAAACTGGTCGCGCAAACGCACAAGCTCTACGGACCGGTTGACGTACTGGTGAACAACGCGGCGTTGACCTACTTCATCCCGGTCAAGGATTTTCCGCCCAAGCGCTGGATGCGCTCGTTCGCGGTCAACCTTCACGGCCCGTTCATGCTGAGCCAGCTGGTGCTCAAGGACATGATCCCGCGCAAGTCCGGATCGATCGTCAACATTTCGTCAGGCGCGGCGATCGGACCCGGCCGCGGACCATACAAGAACGCCACCGTCTTTCGCGGCGGCGTATGCTACGGCGCCGAAAAGGCCGCGCTCGAGCGCTTCACCCAAGGTCTCGCCGAAGAAGTTTACGACGATGGAATCTCGGTGACCTGCGTGTCGCCGTCGCAAGTCGTCGCGACACCGGGCACGGTTCATCATCACCTGGTCACCGGACCCAAAGACCCCAGCGGCGAGCCGGTCGAATGGATGGCGCAGTCGGCGCTGATTCTCGCCACCGAGCCGCTCGACAAGGTGACGGGGCTGGTGACGTACAGTCAGCCGCTGCTCAAGCAGTACGGCGTGATCGAAAAGGGCGTCGGGATCGGATTC
Source organism: uncultured delta proteobacterium (assembly GCA_963743865.1). GTDB lineage: Bacteria > Desulfobacterota > Binatia > Binatales > Binataceae > Binatus. Next base: position 428,054 of record CAVURG010000006.1, on the reverse strand, counting down.
GGCCGCACCGGCAGCGGCTACAGTTTGATCTAGTGAGGTGTCCTGCAAATATCTTCAAAAAGTTCTGGTTGATTCTCGTACGACCAGCCAAGGGACTCACTGGTCAGGTCCCCCTTTCCGGCCCGGAAAGGGGGCTAGGGGGATAGGACGGCGGCATTCACCAGAGAATTTTTCTGTTCCCCTTCCCCATTCTTTTTGGGGAAGGGGCCGGGGGTTAGGGCTTTGTTCTTCAAGTTATTTACGGGACACGATACTAGCTGCGCGCGATCTTTCACTGAAAAAACAGCGGCGCGGCGATCGGATGATCGCCGCGCCGCTTCGTTTCTGTTTTGTTACGCTGCTTGCGGAATTCTGAGCGAGATGATCCGCGACACGCCCGGACGATCCATGGTCACGCCGTGAATCTGATCGGCGCGCTGCATGGTGCGCTGGTTGTGCGTGATCACGATAAACTGCGAGCGATTCTTCAGCTCGGCCATCAACGTCGTGAACGCCGCCAGGCTGAACTCGTCCAACGGCGCGTCAACTTCGTCCATCACGCAGAACGGGCTGGGATTAAGCAGGAACAGCGAGAAAATCAGCGCCATCGCCGACAGCGCCTTCTCTCCGCCTGAGAGCAGCCCGATCTCCTTGACCTTCTTGCCCGGCGGCTGCACCAGCACGTTCACTCCCGCCTCGAGCACGTCGCCGTCGTCGGTCAATTCGAGCCGGCCCTTGCCGCCGCGCAGCAGTTTGGGGAACAGCTCGGCAAAGTTTTTGGCCGCGCCCTCGAAAGTCTCGGCGAAACGTTTTCGCGCCTCGCGATTCAGATGGGTGATCGTTTTGGTCAGATCGTCGAGCGCACTGCGCAGATCGGCGCGCTCGGCGCCGAGCACGCCGGCGCGTTCCTCGAGTTCCTTGACTTCGCTGTCGGCGGCGAGATTGACCTCACCGATTCGTTCCATCTTGGCGCGCAACTCGACGATCCGTGCGTCGTCATCCGCCGCAACTCTACCGTCGAGGGCGGGAATTATCTCGGCCGCCATCGCGTCGAACTCGGCGCCGAATTTCTCGGCGAACGCGCGCGCCAACTCCTCGCTGAGCGCGCGGGCACGTTCGCGCTTGAGGCCGCAATCTGTCGCCTCGGCTTCCAGAGCCGTCAGCGCCTCCTGCGCGTTCTTGTAGTCCGCACGGCGCCCCTCCAGCGCACGCTCGGATGCGTCGCAGTCCGCGCGCAGGCGCGAGAGTTCCGCTTCGAGTTCGCCTTCGCGGGCGCGCGCCGCGGCGTCCTGCGCCGACAGCGTCTTCGAGTTCGCGCTCGAACTCGGCGCGTTCGGCGAGCGAGCGTTCCAGGGTTGCGCGATGCTCGTCGAACTGCGCTTCCAGATCGCCGGCCTCGCGCCGCGCATGCGCCAGTTCGCTTTCGAGCGCGCCGAGCCGCGACTTGCGCGCCTGCGCCCTGGAGGCCGCTTCGAGCATCACGGCGCCAATCTGCTCCGCCGTCGCGCGCCGCTCCGCGATCTCGCCGGCGATCGCGCCAAGGCGGGCGCGCGCCTCCTGCTCGGCCATCGCCAGCTCTTCCAGGCGCGCGTTCGAGGCGATCACGAGTTCGGCGAGCTCGCCCAGGCGGCGGCGCGAATTGCCGCCGTGGGCTTCCGCGAGCGCGACCGATTGTTCGGCGCGGGCCAGTGCGCCGCGGCGTTCGATGGCGACTCGTTCCGCTTCGCGCGCAATTCCCCGTCCCTGCTCGAGCTCCGCGTCGGCGCGCTCGCGCTCGGCGCGAACCGTGGCGAATTGGCCGACGCGCGTGCGATGTTCTTCTTCGGCGCGCGCCAGTTCGCGCATCTCGGCTTCAATTGCCGCGAGATCCACGGCCGCGCGATTGTCTTCGGCGCTGCCGCCGCTGATCATTCGGCCGGGCCATACGAGGTCGCCGTCGCGCGTGACAAAGACGGTCCCGTGACCGTTGAGATTCGACGCCGCCAGCGCGGAACGCAGATCGTCGGCCAGCATCACATGGCCCAGCATCGCTTCGGCAACCGGCCGGATGCGCGGCTCGAATTCGAGCATCTCGATCAGCCGTCCCGCGATACCGGGCGCGTCGATCGCCGGATGGGCCGCAACGGCGGCGCCGGGTTCCTGCACGAAGTCCATCCGGCCCGCGCGATTCTCCTTGAGGATCTCGATTGCGCGGAGCGCGAAATCCGGCGATTCGACTATCACCGCGTCCATCTGATCGCCGAGCACGGCTTTGAGAGCCGGCTCCAGCCCAAGCGGCGCGCGCATCACCTGTTTGAGGATCGAAGGATCGACGGCGGGACGATCGCCGTTGAGCGATTCAAGGATCGTGCGCAGTCTCAGATTGACGCCGTTCGGGGAAGGATTGGAAGAATTGGATTGCAGTTCACCGCGCGCGCCCAGCACGCCACGGAGCGAATTGACGCGCGCGGTCAAATGATCGAGCGCCGTGCGCGCCTCGATCTCGCGCTCCGCGGCCCCGCGCCGCGCCCCTTCCAGCTCGGCCGCCGCCGCGCGCGACGCTTCCAGGTCCGCTTCCGCCGCGCGCATCAATTCGCGCGCGGCTTCGAGTGCGGCTGCCAGCGCCGGTGTCTCGATCGTGGTCGCGGCGAGGCGCTTTTCGAGTTCCGCGCGCTCGCCGGCGAGATCGCCCAGCCGGCCCCGAACTACCGCCGCCTCGCGAACGACGTCAGACAAGTCGTCCTTGCATTCCTCGCCGCGGCGCTCGGCCTGCTTGAGTTCGTGATTGGCAGCTTCGTGCTTGAGGGAGATTTGCTTGAGGGCATCGGCGGCGTCGCCGCCGCCCGCTGCAAGTTCGCGCGCGAGCGTCGCGCCCGCGGCGGCGCGATTGCCGCGCGCCAGCGTCGCCTTCGATTCCAGTTCGATGAGACGCGCGCGCAGCTCGATTTCGAGCTGCGAGGTCGCGTCGAGCCGCCGCTGCAAAAATCCGCGCGTGCGAGCGCGTTCATTGGCGCCGGAATGAAGGTTCTCGAGTTCGCGCTGAGCGCCGCCCAGCTCGGAGCGGGCCGACTGCGCGGCCGACGCGGCCGCGTCGGCTTGCTCGCGTATCGCAGTTGCGCCGGCACGAGCGCCGTCGAGCCGGCGCTTCAACTCCGCGTCGCGGCCGGTCTGTATCGCCAGCGCTTCGCGCTCGTCGATCAGGCGTCGCGCCGCGGCGTAACGTTCCAGTTCGCCGAGTTCAGCCTTGACGACCTTGTAGGTCTCGGCTTTTTTGGCTTGCCGGCGTGCGAAGCTGAGTTGACGCTCGATTTCGCTGAGCACGTCGTCCACGCGCGCGAGATTTTCCTTTACGCGCTCGAGCTTGCGCTCGCTCATCTCGCGCCGGCCCTTGAACAGCGACAAGCCGGCAGCTTCCTCGACCAGAGTGCGCAGCTCATGCGGCTTGGCCTGGATAATTTCCTCGATTCGGCCCTGCTCGACCAGCGAATAGCCGCGGCTATGAATTTGCGCCGCCATGAAGAACTCGGTGATATCCTTCAACCGGCACGGAATTTTGTTGAGCAGATATTCCGACTCGCCGGAGCGATACGCGCGGCGCGTCACCGCGATTTCGCTGAGCGCCGCATAGGGCTCGGGCAACTGGCTGCCTTCTTCGGCCTCCAGCACGAGCGAAACCTCGGCCATTCCGGCCGCCGGATTGGACTCGTTGCCGGCGTAGATGAGGTCCTCGATGCTCTTGCCGCGAAGCCGCGTCGGCGCCTGTTCGCCGAGCACCCATCGGATCGCGTCAACGACGTTCGACTTGCCGCATCCGTTGGGACCGACCACCGCCGTCATCCCCGGCGCGAAGCCGATCGTCGTCGAATCGAGAAAGGATTTGAAGCCTAGTAGTTCAAGGCTCTTAAGACGCATGCTGCGCTTGCCTCCACCACACCACCACCCACCTAAAGCTTATCCCAAAGTACACTGGTAGGGTCAAGAGCACCCCCTATATATCGTGTGTCGCAGGACAGCCGACCCCAGCAACTTGTGGATTTCGCCCGTTGGCACGGGGCAGGGGTGACCCCTGCACCCACCGTTAAGAAAAGATGCCCGTGGGCACGGGGGCCAGGGTTAAAAAAATGAAGACCTGGACGCTAATCCTGGATTAGCTCCGTATTCCAGTAAGCGCTATCGACCTGCGACAGATACGGCATCCATTCCCGGTACCGCCGCAGGCTGAACATCTCGGACGAAAACGGAGTCCACTCGGGGCGTCGCGGCCTGCGGAACAGATGCATCCCGGCTTCGTCGGGGGTGCGGCCACCCTTGCGCCGATTGCAGTGATGGCACGAGCATACGATGTTCTCCCAGGTGGACATCCCGCCACGCGAGCGCGGAATGATGTGGTCCAGGTTGAGCTCGGTGCGGGGCAATTTCTTGCGGCAATACTGGCAGGTGTTGCCGTCGCGGGCGAAGATGTTGAAGCGCGAGAATCGCACGTGGCGCTTGGGTACGCGCTCGTACGCGGTCAGCAAAAGGACCCGCGGCACGCGGATGAAGCCGTTTACGATACCCAGCCGCTCATGTTGAACTTCGATTGACAAGTCGCGCCAACTGTCGAAGTCGAAGGTGTGATACTGCTCATCGACGGCCTTCGCAACGCCCTGATAAAGCAGCGCAAACGCGCGTTTTACCGAGGTAACGTGAACCGGGAGGTACGAGCGATTGAGAATGAGGACCTTGCTGTTGAGCAGGCCCGCTCCCGGGAGACTGGGCGCAACCATGTCGGCCGCAGCAGACATCACAAGACGAGTATCGGCCCCCCGATCCCATGTCAAGATACCCGCGGATTAAAAGCCCGTTATTGATGGTTTAATCAAGCTTGCTTGCGGAGGTCGGGCGTGCCTCGTATGATCGTGGCCAAGTTGTCGACGCAAAGGGTAAAACGATGTCCCATTGGACGCGAGCGCTTTCTTCATCGCTCGCGACGCCCACGCGGCAACTCCCGGCGATCGCTCTTCGGCACGCAATCACATCGAATTTGCCGGAATAGAGAGTCCATCTGTGAAACGAGAAATCGCAATTAACGCGTCCGCACTCGAGGTGCGGGTGGCGCTGCTCGAGGATAACCAACTCGCGGAATTCTACCTCGAGCGCAATCGCCAAGTTGGGCTGGCGGGCAACATCTATAAGGGCAAGGTCACGCGCGTGCTGCCCGGGATGCAGGCTGCGTTTGTCGATATCGGGCTGGAGAAGGCGGGCTTCCTGCACGTCTCGGATTTTTACGACGGAGTCTCCGCGCTCAACACCCTGGCGGAAGTGATCGGCGAAGAAGATGTCGAGACCGAGCCGATCGGCGACAACGAGTTTGCCGATGCGGAGATTAACCCGGCCGACGAAGCCGCCGCCAACGGCAGCGGCGATCAGAGCGGGCCCGCGCGGCCATCGCGCGGACGGCGGCGCGGCCGAGGCCGCCGGACTCAGGCGCCACAGCGCTCGCGGCTTCCGATCGAGCAGCAGTTGCGCCGCGGCCAGGACATAATGGTTCAGATCGCCAAGGAACCGATGGGCACCAAGGGTGCGCGGCTGACCTCGTCGATTTCGATCCCCGGGCGCCATCTCGTCTATACGCCGGCCAGCAATCACATCGGAGTGTCGCGGCGAATCGCCAGCGCCGAGGAACGCGCGCGGCTGCGCGCCGACGTGGGAGAACTCAGGCCGCCGCAAGGCGGTTTCATCGTGCGGACCGCGTGCGAGGGCGTCAGCCGGCGCGAAATCCAGCGCGACGTCGCCTTTCTGACCAAGCTGTGGACCTCGATTCTGCGCAAGAACGAGAGCATGCCGCCCGCGTCGATACTTTACAGCGATCTCGACGTGGCATTGCGCATCGTGCGCGACCTCTTTTCCAGCGAGGTGGACCGGCTATGGTGCGACGATCCGACTACCTACAGCCGGATCGTACAATTCGTGCAGAACTATATGCCGCGGCTGCGGGCGCGCGTGACGCTCGATGACGCCGTCACGCCGCTGTTCGATCGCTTTAATATAGAACCGCAGATCGAGCGCGCGCTGGACCGCAAGGTCTGGCTCAAGTCGGGTGGCTACCTGGTTTTCGATCAAGCTGAAGCGCTGACTGCAATCGACGTGAATACCGGGCGCTTCGTCGGCAAGCGCAGCCAGGACGAGACCATCTTCAAGACCAACCTCGAAGCAGTAGAGGAAGTAGTAAACCAACTGAGGCTGCGCAACATCGGCGGAATCATCATAGTTGATTTCATCGACATGGATCGCGAGGGTGATCGCAAGAAAGTCAGCGACGCGCTGGCGATTGCGCTCAAGCGCGACAAGGCGCGGACCTCAGCGCTCAAAATTTCCGAACTCGGGCTGGTGCAGATGACGCGCAAACGCACGCGCGAGAGCCTGGAGAAACTGCTGACCGATACGTGTCCGCGATGCGACGGGCGGCGCGTCGTCAAATCGGTGCCGACTCTCGCAGCCGAAGTGCTGCGCGGAATTCAGCGCGAGGCGGTTTCCAAGGCCGCGGGCGATATGCTGATCGTCAAGCTCAATCCCGAAGTCGCGCGCTACCTCTACGATCACGGTGCGAAGGACCTCGAGACGCTAGAGCATCGCCTCTCGACCAAGATAGTGCTGCGCTCCAACGACGGCATCGAACTCGGCACGTTCGAACTCGCGCGCGCCCCGGCCGCCGCCTAGCCCGCTCCTACCCGACCCGAACAAGGACACCTAGCAGACTATACCTATGCGAGGTGAGCGGGCTTGCTTGCCTGTGCAAGAGCTACTGGATAACGCGCGGTTAACAAATTGATAGTGCCCGTGACTATAGCACCTGCGCAATCAGAACACCGAAAAATAAGCACGCAAACCATGCGCCGGCAAGCGCTGACACGCGCGCAGGCATTATCCAGTCGTCCAGCGGGGTGAGAACCCAAGTCGAAAAGTCGAGAAAATAGGCAGCGACCAGCCAGCTATTACTTTTCAATGGTATGAACTAGCCGGAGGCTCTCAGCGTGTTTGGCAGCTTGAGCGGCTGTTATCTCGGCGCTCCCACGGAAAACCTTTATCAGTCCCTGGCGCCGCGAAAAGGCAAAGCCCTCGAGCCGCAGTTGGAACACAATCTTCCCGACGGGAACGCTGTATGTACAAATGAGCTCGGCCAAGACTTCAGCAAACCGAGCAGTCGCTGGATGGAAATGCGCATTGCTCCACCAGTCAACAGCAGGAAATGTGCTCCACCGATTTGATCGCCAGGATTGATAATGGCGAGCTCCTGTGCCGACGGCGGCCTGGCCCGAATCAGCGGCAGCGGACGCAAATGAGCGGAACCAGCAGGAACGGTTTCACTCGAAGCTTTTCGGCCAATCAAAAGTAGGGTAGCTCTGGGTGAAGTGCCGCACAGAGGCGCGGGCAGTTATGCGCAGCTCCCAGAGGGAGAACGATGAACAGATTCGACCGGTTGTTTTGGAGCAGGCTCTGGCGTCTGGCTAAGCCCTACTGGGTATCCGACCAGAAATTTGTCGCGTACGGATTGTTAGCCCTCACCATTCTTTTGAGCGGTTCCATCAAGGCCGGCAACGTCGTGTTCAGCTACGTAAACCGCGACCTGATGACGGCACTGGCGGAAAGAAACGCGCCGGTTTTTTTTCACAAGATACTGCTCGTAATCATCTACAACCTGGTGGCGGCGCCGGTCGTCGCTGTCGACGCATACGTGGCCGCAAGATTGATGATTAACTGGCGGCAATGGCTGACCGAGCAGTTTTTGGAAAGGAGCTTCCACGATCGCGCCTTCTACCGAATCAGCTCCGACCCGAGCATCGACAATCCCGACCAGAGAGTCAGTGAAGATCTGCTCACCTTCGCCAACTTCACGGTGGGGTTCGTGATGCAGGTTCTGCAGGGACTGGTTACCGCAGCCTCATTTCTGGTCGTGCTATGGCTGATATCCCCGATGCTGGTCGGTGTGCTTGCAGTTTGCGTGGGCGGGGGCTCGATCCTGACCATCGTTATCGGCCGGCCGCTGATCGGAATCAATTTCGCACAGCGGCGGCGCGAGGCGGATTTTCGTTACGCCCTGGTGGGCTTGCGGGATAACGCGGAAGCGATCGCGCTTTACGGCGGCGAACGGCGCGAACAAGGCGAGTTGCTGGAGCGACTGCACGCGGCGATAAAAAACTTCAATCTGCTTATCTCGTGGCAAAGGAACCTGGCATTCTTCACTTATGCGTACGATTTCCTGCTGCCGCTGCTGCCCTATTTCATTCTCGCGCCATCTTTTTTCGCCGGCAAAATCGAGTTCGGCAAGATCACCCAGGCCAGCGGCGCCTTCATCACGCTGCGCACCTCGTTGTCGATAATTATCGATCAATTCAATTCATTGAGTAATTTCGCGGCAGTCGTCGAGCGGCTCGGCGGATACCTCGAGGTGGCCGAAAAAGGGCAGCTTGCGCAAGCGACGGTCGAGGTCGTCTCTGCCGAGGCGATCCATCCGGAGATCAAGACGCAAATCGAAACCGTCGAGGCGCCGCGCTTCGCGGTCGAGCAGCTTACGCTCAGAACTCCGGACAACCGCAAGACCCTGGCGCGCGCGATGTCATTCGAAGTCGCCGCCGGTGAGGGTCTGTTGATTGTCGGTGAAAGCGGGGTTGGCAAGACCTCGATGCTGCGGGCGGTGGCGGGACTGTGGCGCTCGGGTAGCGGGCGCATCATTCGGCCTCCGCTCTCCGCCATGATGTTTCTGCCGCAGCGGCCTTACATGATTCTCGGCTCGCTGCGCGACCAGCTCTGCTATCCGCACGCGGGCAAAGTGAGTGACGATGAACTCGTCGCGATTCTCAAGATGGTCAACCTCAAAGATTTGCCCGAGCGGCTTGGCGGCCTCGACGCAGAGGTCAAATGGGACGACCTTCTCTCGCTCGGCGAACAGCAGCAAATCGCCTTTGCGCGGCTGCTGTTCAATCGCCCCGAGTACGCATTTCTGGATGAAGCTACCAGCGCGCTGGACGCGGGCAACGAAGAGTTCCTCTACGACTGTCTCGCATCGGTCAAGATAAACGTGGTGAGTGTGGGCGACCGCAATAGGTTGTCCCGCTACCATCACAAGATGCTCGAGCTGCTGGGCGACGGCGACTGGCGGATGACTTCGCGATGACGGTGCGAAGTCCCACGATCTTTGGTTCCTCATATAACTCAATTCAACCTGTTCGAAGCACATACCGATGTATATCGGCCGGCAACAGAGTAAAAGATTGGACAGGAGCGTGAGCAATGAAATACATAACTGATTCCGCAGTGGCTATTTGTGTTGGTATTGCGATGGTGTGGTTAGCCGGCTGTACGCCTACTACTCATGTCACGGAAACCACGACGACCAGGGAATACGATACGACCAATCCGCCCCTGATGGCGCCGGCCGCGAATTCAAACACGACCACGACCACCCAGTATGACAACGGCACCGTGCAGCGGACCTATACGCAGCCGGCGCCCTACGCGCCTCCCGAGCAGAGCACAACCACGGTAACGACTGATACAAATGACGGGACCGTGCAGAAGCGTACCACCACGACGTATCCGACGCCGTAAGCACTCGTTGAATAAGAGGCCAGGGAGAATATCATGTTGCTATTAATCATTATCTTGCTTCTGTTGTTCGGCGGCGGCGGTGGTTACTATGGTTATAGTAACTACGGTCCCACCGGAGGTGTGGTGCCGATCATACTCGTCGTGCTGGTGATCTGGCTGCTGCTCGGCCGCGGCGGTCTCTGACGGCTTGGTTAGAGCCGACGCGATATCAACTAGATTCGTCGGGTTGTGTTACTCGTGTAACCAAGCCGTACGGTGGTCTGGTGGACCTATTTGCCTGGCGGGCGTAGCCTACGAATTTGCGCTGGTAAGGGTCCTGATAGCCGGGAAAGCGCCTGAGGAGTATCCCGCGTGACTTTAGTCAATATTGTCGTGATCCTGGTCGTAGTCGGGTTGGTGATGTGGCTAATCAATACCTATATCCCGATGGCCGGAGCTATCAAAAGTTTACTTAATATTGTCGTGTTCGTGGTTGTGTTGATTTGGCTATTACAAACGTTCGGGTTGATCGGAGCGATTCCCGGACTCAAAATGCCGGCGCTGAAGTGATGGGCGATCGCCTGCAAATGAAATTTGATGTGAATCGGCAAGCAACAAATCAGCCGCCCCATGAGCGGCCGTTCTTCGAGCAGCCAAGCGGCATTCGTCGCGAGGCGATGAGCGAAACGGCGGGCATCCGGGAGACTCCCCCCTTCCGCGGTGCTCGCCAAATTTTTCCGCACCTGGAGTCAATCGAAACCAACAACGATGCATAGCAACCGGGGAGATCAGGAGTAAGTAGAATGACAATGGAAGAAGCCGCAAATTCCACGGTTCGAAGTGCAATGGATCAAGGGCGTCAAGCGGCGGACAAGGCCGCGCAGGCAGTCAAGGACGGCTACGACGCGGCGCAGCAATTCGTCAAGGACCAGGGAGTAGACTTTGACCTGCGCGAGTTCGTGCGCCGTGAACCGTGGCTGGCAATCGCGGCTGCGTTTGCGGTGGGCTACGTCGCTGCGCAGATCGTTCGGCGCGTTTCCTGAGCGGGCGCGCGGGAGCGCCATGAATAGTTCGGCAGAGGCCATCTCGGCGGATGCAGATGAGAGGCTGCGCCGGCGGGAACGCAACGTCGGCGAATTCGTCAGGGAGGAACCGCTGACCGCGCTGGCTATCGCCGGTGGCGCCGGATTCATCCTCGGCGGCGGACTCAACAGCCGCATCGGGCTTGCGCTTCTGACCATCGTGGGACGGATCGCGCTGCGCGGCGCAGCCACCGGTTTTATCGTCGACCTGGTCACCGGCGATGGCGGCAGGCAAAACCCGGAGCGCGCAAAAGCTCGCAGCGGGAATCACCACAATGGAAAACATGTCGACGGAAGAACAGATTTCCGCGATCCAGATTGAGCGCAACGACGCGCGCCAGGACCTGCGCGACACCTTGACCGAGGTCAATGCGAAAGTTGGACGCGCGGAAGGCGGGATGCGCCCCGATCATGTCATCGAGAGCCACCCCGTTGGAGCTTCGTTGATGGCCGGGGCGCTGGGCTTTCTGTTCGGCTCGATCGTCAACAACCGCGGCGCGGGTCCGGTCGTGATCGCAGCATTGCTCGGCTTCGCAATCTCAAAACATGCCTCAAACGACCGGAATTAAGGCGTCGCGAAGACGAGATGCACGGCTGATCTTATGACAGAAGAACAATCTCATCCGGCTAACGGCGCGCCGGAGACCTTGCAGGATTGGCCGACACTGGTGAGCAGGGCGGTGGACGACGTAACGCGCATCCTTCAGTCCGAGGCCCACATGCTGCAGACCAGCGTGGGCGCGGCGCTGGAGGCGCAACTAGCTATTGCAATAGCCACTCTAACGGTGATCGCAGTGATGATTTGCGGCGCGGTATGCATTGTGTGCGCCGCGATACTGCTGCTTCACGAATGGCTGCCGCTGTGGCAGGCGTTCGCAATCGCGGGCGTCGCCATCGTGCTGATCGGGATCGCGATTCACGCAATCATGAGGCCTGCGGCCGGGCTCAAATCCGCGCAATCATAAACCAATGAAGCCAATCGTAATCGTCGGCGTGATTATCGCCCTGCTCGGAGTGTTGGGCCTCGCGATACCGGAGTTCACCACCAATGAGACCAGGAACGTCGTGACCCTTGGCGACTTGAAAGTCCAGGCCACCGAACCGACTTCGCACAGCGTTCCGCCAATTGTCAGCGGCGCAGCGATTATCATCGGCCTGGTGCTGGCCGGCAGCGGCCTCTATCGGAAATCATGACGGCTTGAACGCCCAAGGCGCCGGTTTCTTTTCAAAAAAGGACTCGAGGCCCAAACGCATTTCGTCGCTGATGTGGGGCGCTGCGGTGTACTCGATCATACTCATGGCTATCGCTTGGCCGGAAAATTTGCACATCAGTGACTTGGTAATGGCCTCCGCTTTCGGCGCATTCATCGCGATCGCATCTGCCCATGCAAGCGCGGAGTCCATTAGCCGGCCGGGGGCTACGACCTCATTGATCAGTCCGAGAACTTTCGCCTGATCGGCGGTCACCAGTTCGCCGGTGAGCAGCAGATATCTCGCGACGCGTTCGCCCACCAATCGCATCAGATGGAGGATTACCATCCCCGCCTGAATTCCATGCCTCATTTCGGTGTAGCCAATTCGTGCGCTGTCGGCGGCGACCGCCAAATCGCAGGCGCTCAAGAAGCCGGCGCCGTTACCAACCGCGATTCCATTGACGGCCGCTATGGAAGGCTTGCTCAGGCGATAGACGCGCTCGATCAACGCCTCGCCGCGAAGCGCACCCTCCCATACCTTGCCGGAATCGTCGATGCGCAGCTGGTCGAGGATTGTGCGCAGCTCGCCGAGGTCCATCCCGGCTGAGAATGCGGAACCGGTGCCCGTGAAGACAAGTGCGCGCACGCGACGATCCTCTTCGGCGCGCGCAATCGCGGCCATCAGAGCGTCGATCATTGCGGAACTGAGGGCGTTGCGATGCTCGGGGTTGTTGAGCGTGATTATCGCAGCCGGGTATCGAGATTCGTACAAAACGATTTCATCCGCCATCTTCTTGATCCTCTGTCGCCCACCTTTGGTAAAATCAGTCGATGAAAGACTAGTGGCCTGTAACCGGTAAATCAAAAGGCAGGCTGCCGCCCGTGCTTCGATCGCGCCGCGGCGGGCCTGTTTTCGCCTTCGGAACTTTGCTTGACAAGATTCTCTCGGTTCATTGAGTCGGCTACGATGCGTCGAGCACGGGGCCGCACGCGAAACCGCCGCTCGACTTGGAGCAATGCTTTGACATTGCGCGGGACCCGGCAGGCCTTGCGCAAGGATAACCATCGATGATCGATCACAAGCCGCTGCGCGGTGTCCGCGTGCTGGACCTGACGCGGGTATTGGCCGGTCCGTTCTGCACGATGAATCTGGCGGATCTCGGCGCCGAGGTAATCAAAATTGAGATGCCGGGCGGCGGCGATGACTCGCGCAGTTTTGCGCCGACGATGCCGTCGGGCGACTCGGGCTACTTCTACAGCGTCAATCGCGGCAAGCGCAGCGTCACGCTCGACTTGCGGATCGAAGAGGGCGCCGCGATCTTTGTCGAGCTGGCGGCCAAGGCGGATGTAGTGGTCGAGAATTTCTCGCCGGGCACGATGGATCGTTTCAAGCTCGGCTATGCGCAGCTCAAAGCCGCCAATCCGAAGATTATTTTGTGCTCGATCTCGGGTTTCGGACAGACCGGGCCGATGACTTCCGCGCCCGCCTACGACATCGTGGCGCAGGCGCTCGGCGGCACCATGAGTATCACCGGCAATCCGGGCGGCGAGCCGGTCCGATGCGGCGTGTCGGTGGGCGATCTGTCGGCGGCGCTGTACGCTGTGATTGCGATCATGTCGGCGTTGCGAGTGCGCGATCGTGACGGGGTCGGCAATCACGTCGATATCGCGCTGCTCGATTGCCAGGTGGCGATGCTCGAGGACGCGCTGGCGCGCTACTCGGTGTCGGGCAAGATTCCCGGGCGGCTCGGCACGCGGCATCCGTCGATCACGCCGTTTCAACAGTTTCACGCCGCCGACGACTACTTTGTGATGGGCGCGGGCAACGAGGCCATCTGGCTGCGCTTTTGCGACGTGATCGCGATGCCGCAACTCAAAGACGATCCGCGATTTCTGACCAACTCCGATCGCACCGCGCACCATGACGAGCTCGAGGCGATCCTGGCGCGCATCTTCGTGACCAGGCCGCGCGAGCATTGGTTGCGCCTGCTCGCCGGCGCGTCGGTCCCGTGCGCTCCAATCGCCAACGTCGAGGAAGTCACCCGCGATCCGCATCTGGTGGCGCGCAACATGATCCTGCGCGCGGACCATCCGGATTTTCACGGCCTGATCGTGCCCGGCTCGCCGCTCAAGAGCGCTGTTGATGGCGACGCCGATATCCCCTCGACTCGCGCGCCGCGGCTGGGCGAGAACACCGACGAAGTGCTGGCAAGCGTGCTCGGCTACGACTCTCAGCGGCTGTCAGAACTGCGCCGGCGTAGTATTATATAGCGCTAATTTGACGAGCAAGCGGTCAACTTCGCGGCGATGGAAATAATGACCGGCGCGGGGTAGCGCTCGGAGTGGCGACGATGTGTATCGGGATCGGCCAGGGTATCGCGACGGTAATCGAGCAGGTATGAACGGCGGGCAACATCTACTGCGCGCGCTCGGCATAACAGTCGCGCTGGCGCTGATCGCGGGTGCATTCTACAGCTTCAACTTCACGTGGCGCCAAGCGCCCGCGCCGCTGCTGCGGCTCGACACGCCGCAAGCGAACCCGTCGCCGGCAGATGAGGGCCTGGATTTCAGCGCGGCCGGACTCGACGGCAAAGAAATCGACCTGAGCCGTTATCGCGGCCATCCTGTGATCGTCGATTTCTGGGCGACCTGGTGCGGACCGTGCCGCAAGCAGATTCCCGAACTGGTCGCGCTCTACAAGAAATACAACAAGTCGCGCGGCCTGGTGATAATCGGGGTCTCGTGCGACCTGATCCAGGGCGACGGGGTGCGGGCAGTGGCGCCGTTTGTCGAAAAGTTTGGGATGAATTATCCCATCGCGCTGGCCGACCAGCGGCTGGTCGATAGCATGGGCGTCGAGGCGATACCGACGACGCTGTTCGTCGGACCCGACGGCAAGCTGGTTTCTCGAATAGTTGGCGCGGGAAAGCCGGGGGAGATCAGCGCGAGCGCAAAGCAACTGCTCGACGGCGTCAAGGGTCACGGCTCGCCGGCCAAGCCCGCGCAGAACAGCGGCCACGTCACGAATATTTCGGTCGTGAATTAATTTCGGTGCAGCTGGCAGGGGTGACCCCCCTGCGCCCTGGTCAGGAGAAAGAATCACGCAGGAGGGCGCGAAACCTAGTGTCGGTTTCGCTACCTCTGATCCACTGCTGAAGAGCGCGCTCCGCTGGGCGCGGCGGTGACATGGCGACGAGCGGGTGGCGCGAGGTCTGGGACCGGTTCAAGGGACGCGGCACCTATCCGCATCAACTCGCTTTCATCCTGCTCAATCCGCTCCGCAGCCTGATCTTCTCGCCGCGCGAATTGGCCGTGCGTCTTCATCTGACTGCGTACTCGCAGTTACTGGAGCTGGGCCCCGGTCCCGGGTTTTTCAGCGTTTCCATTGCACGCTGCGTTCCAAGCGGTCATCTGTGCCTGGTGGACCTGCAACGCGAGATGCTGGAGAAGGCGCGCGCGCGAATCCGGCGGGCGGGCGCGGCCAACGTCAGCTTCGCCCAGGCCAGCGCAACCGCCTTGCCGTTTGCGCGCGGGGTCTTCGACGCCGCCTTTCTGGTCGCGGTGCTGGGCGAGGTCCCCGATGCCGCGGCTTGCATGGCTCAATTGCGCGACGCGCTGCGCCCCGGCGGCCTGCTGTCGATCACCGAGCTTGCCGGCGATCCCGACGCGATGAGCGAGCGCGAAATCGTCGCGCTTGCCAAAGCGGCGAATCTCGAACATGCGGAGACGTTCCCGATGCGGTTCGGATTCACGGTCAACTTCAGAAAAGCAGGGGGCTGATTTCAAGTTGGCGATGCCGCAGAGGGCCGACGGCCCCGCTGGTGGATTCACGGGCGCGATGCGGGTTATGATGCCGGTTCTGTGATGGACCCGAAAGAAATCGAGACGATGATTGCGCGCGGGATTCCTGACGCGCAGGTCGAGGTGCGCGACTACACCGGCGGCGGAGACCATTTCGAGGCGCTTGTGGTGAGCCCGAGTTTCGAGGGCAAGGGTCTAATCGAGCGGCATCAACTGGTCTATCAGGCGCTGGGCGACGCGATGCGCGCGCGGGTGCATGCGCTCACGCTCAAGACGTTGACGCCGGCACAGTATCAGAACCGGAGGTAGAGGAATCAAATGGCGGGCATAATCGAAAAGATCGAATCGGCGGTCAAAGAAAACAAGGTCATGATTTTCATGAAGGGTGATCGCAGCTTTCCGCAATGCGGTTTCTCGGCGGCGACGGTTGCTATTTTCGAGGGGTTAGGCGTGCCGTTCGCAACCGCCGACGTGCTCAGCGATCCCGAACTGCGTGACGCGATCAAGCGCTACAGCAACTGGCCGACGATTCCGCAGGTTTTTATCAACGGCAAGTTCGTCGGCGGCTGCGATATTATTCGCGAGCTGCAAGAGACGGGCGAGCTCGAGCCGATGGTAAAGGCGGCGCTCGGGGAGACGGCGCGGCAGTAGCAAGGACACGCAGGGTTGTCATTGCGGGGTCGTTCGGGCCTCGGGCCCGCCCGCGATAATGTCGCCGCCTGCGGAAATTGAAAGTGTCACGGTATTCGCATTGTCTGGATCGTCCGACGCAAAGTGAATTTTCGTCAGCCATATTGACTTTGCGCGCACCTGTTGTAGCTTTCATATCTACAGAGTCGTCATTTTTGGCTTGCGCCCGTCGCGCAAGCTAATCGCTGGAGATATTGCTAGCGACTTTTTCACTTTTAGCCGGTTCACTGGTTCCGGGAAAATCTGGCAATGAGGCCAAGGTGATCTGATGCCTGCATGCAGGCAATGCGGCAAAGATAACGCGGAGGGCATGGCATTCTGCGGGTACTGTGCGACTCCGCTGATGAGGCCGGCAATCAATCCCGTATCGCCGCCGCCGAGTGGCAATCGCGTTTCTTCGCCGCCGTCAGCCCAAACCGTTCAAGCCTGAAATTCGCACGCCGGTGATCCACACGCCGGGACCGCCGCCCTCAAGCGACGGCGGCGAGGAAAAAAGCAAGAGCGGATTCGAGTTGATTCCGTGGAGCGAACTTTCACCCGCGCAGAGGGCAGGAAGATCGATCGCCGCGGGGGTCGTGTTGCTTCTGATCTTTTTCCTCGTTCGCGGAATGTGGCGCGGCCTCGGTGGTTCGATGTGGGGATCGAGTGGAACCGCGTCTTCGGCTCAAGGTTCCGGCGCTCCGGTTAGCGAAGGCGACCGCAAGGACGGGATCGAATCGCTGTGCAAGGTATTTCAGATCTACGGGTTGCCGAAGACCGACCAGGATGCGGCAGAAGCGGCACGCAACGCGGCTGAATTGTTCAAACTCGCCGGCAATCAGTCGCCCGAGCGCAGCGCGTACATCCTGACCACGATCGCGCACGAGTTCCGCAGCGGCAAATTGTCGCAATCCGACTGCGCGGAGGCCGGCGCGCCGATCGCCACGACGCAGGACAGCACCGGTAATTCGGCTCCCGCTACCGACAGGTGAGCAGGGGCCCCGGCCCCTGCACCGGGGTAAGGCTTATTGAATTGCCCGGGGGCGAGCGGTCGTCCAGTAATAGATCGGCACACCGCTCAGTGCGATCAGCAATCCCGGCCAGGTGAAGCGGGGCTTCAGAATCAACAAATCGACCATCAAGGCCGAGGCCGCGACTACGTAGAGCGCCGGCACTAGCGGATAGCCCCACGCGCGGTACGGACGCAGCGCGCCCGGGAGCCGCCGGCGCAGCACGAACACGGCCGAGACTGTCAGCACGTAAAACATCAACTGCGCGAAGATCACGTAATCCAGCAGCTCGGAATATGTGCCCGACAAGGTAAGAACCGCCGCCCAAATCCCCTGCATCACCAGCGCGACGGCGGGCACGCTGGCGCGATTGAGGCGTCCGGCTGCGGCGAAAAAAACCCGGTCCCGGGACATCGCGTAAATCACGCGCGCACCCGTCAGGATCAGTCCGTTGGCGCATCCAAAGGTGGAGATCATCACGAGGATTGCGGTGATCTTCGCGCCCGCGCCGCCCCAAACGACTTGCATCGCCGCAGCCGCCACGCGATCGCTCGATGCATGCGCGATTCCACGCCCCACTACACTCGCCGCGTCCGCATTTCCCGACGCGGGCAGCTGACAGAGGTAGGCAACGTTGGTCAGGATATAGAGCGCAATCACCACGCCGGTTCCAAAGGCAAGCGCCAGAGGAAGATCGCGCCTGGGATTGCGGACCTCGGCCGCCGCGAAGGTGACGCTCGCCCATGCGTCGGCTGAAAACAGCGCACCCACCATCGCGGCGCCGAACACGCCCGCACCAGCAATTGACATCGAACCGGCGCCAAGGAGTGCGGTTGAGCTGCCGAAATTGGCGCGAAGCGCGACCGGATTAGGCGCGATCAGACATCCAACCGCGACTATCAGGCATAGCGAGAGAATTTTGGCTGTGGTGAAGGAGTTCTGCAGCCACTTGCCCATATTGAGGCCGCGCAGATTGGCCGCGGTGAGAACCGCGATCACGGCGATCGCGCCCGCGCGCTCGCCCGACAGTCCCGCGCCGCCGGCGCCGATCCAGAGGTTCGAGCCGAGCACCGGCCACATGACGCCCGCGAATCGTGCAAACGCAACTGCGACGGCCGCGATCGTGCCGGTCTGGATGACGAGCAGCAGCGTCCATCCGAACATGAACGCCCACATTCCGCCGTACGCCTCGCGCAGATAGACGTATTGTCCGCCCGCCTGCGGCATCATCGCGGCCAGTTCGCCGTACGCGAGCGCGCCCGCAATCGTCATCACGCCCGCCACCAACCAGACCATCAGCAGCGCGGCGGGAGTACCGACCTGACGGGTGATATCCGCAGAAACGATGAAGATGCCCGAGCCAATCATCGAGCCAGCCACCAGGGTCACGGAGTCGAAGAGTGAAAGCCCCGGCTTCAACTGCTCGGAGGCGGCGGCAGGCGCGGGTACGGTAGTCGCCATGGCGAACGCATCGTAGCATTAGCATCGTGTGGAAAAACCAGCCCGGAAAACTTCAGCTTCGGGTCCTCGTTGATCTTAATTGCAAACAGGACTTAGCTGGAACTGGTCCAGGAAAACGCTTTGCAACCGGAGGCGACGGATGCCGACTAAGAAAAAGACCGCGAAACGGAAGAAGCCTGCCAATCCCGCGCTCAGGCAACTCGAGCAACTGCGCAAGACCGCTAGGATGCTGCGGGTCAAGCTCGAACGCGAGACCAGGGCGCGAAAAATCGAAGCCCGCGTCAAGAGCGAGGCGCAAAAGGCCCGCGCGCTGCTGGCGTCTCAGATTGCGGCCCTGCGCGACCAGGGACGCAAGCTCGCCACCGAGCTAAGGTCGGCGCTGGGAGACGCCAGCAAGCGCGACACGGCCCGCCAGCAGGCGATTGCCAAGATTGCGGAGCTCAGGGCGGAGTTCGCGAAGAAGTCTGCGCAGCTGAGGTCAGAGTTGTCGCGGACGACCGCGGAGTTGGCGCGCAAATCGGAAGAACTGAAGAAGCTGGCAGGAGAAGCGGCGCGTCGCGCGGTCGAGATAATTCGCAGCGAAGAGCATGACGCCGCGCCCGAAGCGGGTGCGAGTTCGGAACCGCACAAAGAAGCCCCGCCAGATGAAACTGGGGGCACCAGATATGAGAAGGAACCCGATGAAGAGCAATAAATCGCGGGAGTCGGCCGCGATGCCGCGAGCGGACTAAGAGTTTATTTGCCGAAATGATGCGCGGCGAAGCTCAAGCTCGGACCCAATAGGGTCCGAGTCAGGGGTTCGGCGGGTTCCTCCCGAGGAGCGCCCGGTCAGCGAGTCTCCCGCGCGCCGACGGCTCTAAACGGCGCGCGGGAACCCGCCAGGAACGAGAAAAGTACGTCGTCGTCAGGGTGACCGCATTGATCGGTCACCGCAACGAATCAAGCGCCAGGCAATGCTACGGACTAGCCGGAGCGCCAGGTGCTCCCGGTGCGCCAGGTGCTCCCGGTGCGCCAGGTGCTCCCGGAGCGCCGGTCTCGCCCGTCGCGCCGGTTGCCGCCGCGGCGGGGCTGGCCGCCTCGGCGGGCGCAGCCGCAGACGCAGCAGCCTCGGGAGGGGCAGGAGCCGTCTCCTCGGTTTTGTTGCAAGCCGTGGCGAAGAACATCGAAACTAGTGCCAGAAGCAGAACCTTACGCATCGCTTTCTCCTTGGTTGCTCGGTGTTCACTTGAACGCAGAAACTCGAAACGCGCCAACAATACGATAGGCGCGGAATAACTTCAAGCGCGCATTGCGCGGCGCGTCTAACAGCCGGTCGGCGCGAATCGCGGGGCCGGCGGCAAAAGATTTTTTTGACTATTTCGCAGGCATCTGTATGATTCGATCATTATTCGGCGATCTTCATTTGGTGCTTTAGGTTTTAGGGGCGGATGAGGCGGAGGTAAGCGGTGGAAGAGCGGCGCGTTATTCTCGCGGGCATCGGGCTCGCAAATCGGCACAACTCTCGAATCGTCGAGCATGAACTCGACATGGTGCGAAGCGCGGAGCGTCCGGTCGCAAGTGTGCGGCCGCTCACGCGAATTCTTAACTGGCTGATGCCTTCGGGACGGTTGGTAGGTCCGCCGATGCGCTCGGTGGCGCGGGAACTTGAAGAGACCTACCCCGGCCGCGATAGCTGAGCACAGCGTCGGGGCTGCATCCTGCTTTGCCCGCGGGAGGGAGACTACGATGACCGCGATCTCGCGAATCTCGACCAATACGCCGTGGGAATCAATCGTCGGCTATTCGCGGCTGGTGAGGGCCGGCGACATTGTCGCGGTGTCGGGCACCACTGCCACCGACGAGCGCGGGCTAATCGTCGGCGCGGGACAGATGTACGTGCAGGCGCGCCAGGCGCTGGTCAATATTCGTGCGGCGCTCGAGCGCGCGGGGCTCGCGATGCATCACGTCATTCGCACGCGGATGTTCGTTACCGACATGGGACGCTTTGCGGAAGCGGCGCGAGCGCACAAGGAATTCTTCGCTGACTCGCCTCCCGCGTCCACGGTCGTTGAAGTGCGCCGGCTGGCCAATCCCGACATGATGATCGAGATCGAAGCCGATGCATACGCAGGCACCGCGATTAGCCAACCGGCAGGCAGCGTTGTCGCCACGACGGCGCCGAAGCCGGCGGCGCAGCCCAGACCGAAGGCCGCGGCGAAGCCGCCGATGAAATCCGCAAAGAAGCCGGCCTCGAAGAAGCCCTCGCGGCGCAAGTAACGGCGCTCGAAAGACCCGGACTACGGTTCCAGCGCGGCGGAGTGGATTGCTCCGGCGCTGCTGGCGGAATGAAATGCGTTGGCGGCGGACGCGATATACGGCTGCGGATAAACTCCAATCAAGATCGTAGCGAGCGCTGCCAGTCCGATTGCCGCCATCAGCGCAGGCCGCGCGCTCAGGCGCTCAACTTCGACACCGCCCTCCTGCATATACATCGCGACCAGTACATAAAAGTAGTAATAGGCAGAGACTACACTGTTGAGTACAGCGATTATTACCAGTCCGACGTATCCCTGATGCAGCGCCTCGCTGAAGATGTAGAACTTGCCAACGAAGCCGGCCATCGGAGGAACCCCGGTCAACGACAACAGAAAGATAGCCATTGCGCCGGCGAGCAACGGCTGGCGCGTCGCCAGGCCGCGAAAGTCGCTAATCTGATTACCTACCTGGCCGCGCCGTTCGAGCGCGATTACTACTGAGAACGCGCCGAGGTTTGTGAATGCATAGCCGAGAAGATAGTAAAGAATCGCCGGCCCCGATCGCACTCCCGCCGCCATGCCAAGCAACAGGTAGCCCGCGTGCGCAATCGCCGAGTATGCAAGCATCCGCTTGATATTGGTCTGGACGATGGCGATTAGATTTCCGCCCGTCATCGTCAACGCCGCGACTACCCACAGCACCGTCTGCCACTGCGCGCCGACAGGCGCAAAATCGACCATGAAGACGCGAATAAAGGCGGCGAACGCGGCGAGCTTCACGCCCACCGCCATGAAGGCGGTCACCGGAGTCGGCGCGCCCTCATAAACGTCGGGCGCCCACATATGAAATGGCACTGCGGCGACCTTGAAGCCAAAACCGATCACCATCATGCCGATTCCAAGCAGCAGCAGCGGATTCGACCCCATCGCGCCCGAAGCAAGCGCGTCATGAATCGGGCCAAGCTTGATGGTGCCCGTCGCGCCGTACACCAGCGCGATTCCATAGAGCAGGAACCCTGTCGAGAAAGCACCCAGCAAAAAATATTTTATTGCCGCTTCATTCGATTTGGCGCTGCGGCGCATGATTCCCGCGAGCACGTAAACCGTAATCGACATCGTCTCGAGGCCGAGGAAGATGACTATCAGGTCGCCAGCCGCCGCCATCAGCATCATGCCGAGCACGGAAAACAGCAGCAGCGAATAGTATTCGGCGCCGGGAATACGGTTCTCGGCGGCGTAATCGAGCGACATCATCACGGTAAACATCGCGGCGATCAAAATCACCAGTTCGAAAAACGCGGAAAAACTGTCGATCGAGATCGCACCCGCAAAAGCGACACCGTACTGTCCGAGGATTCCAAGCGTGAATACGAACGCAACCGCGAGCGAAGCCAGCGTCAGCAGCCCCAGCCCTTCGCTTTCGCTGTCGTCGACGCGCACGCCGGCCAGCAGCACCACCATCGCGGCCACCGTGACCACGACCAGCGGCAGGATTGGCAGCCAGACGAAGTTGATTGCGGCCAGGTTAAAAGGACTCATCGTGCGGCCGCCGCCATCTCGGGTTCGCGGTTTGGTGTGTGCCGAGCCGGCGAACAGAGCAGCCAGACGATTCGGCTGTCGTTCAAGCTCAAGCCGAGCCTGCGCGACATTTACTCTGGCGAGCATTGCAGTCACCGACGGTTCGATCCTGCTGATCAGCGGACGCGGGAAAAGTCCCATGAAAAGCATCAACGCAATCACCGGCACCATCACGGCAATCTCGCGGCCGGTCAGGTCTCTGATCGTTTCGTTCACCGCCCTGGTGATCGGTCCGAACATCACGCGCTCGTAGGTCCAGAGCATGTAGAGCGCACCCAGGATCACGCCCACAACTGCGAAAACCGCAGCCAGCCTGATTCGCAGGAACGCGCCGAGCATGATCAGAAACTCGCCGACAAAGCCGTTGAGCCCGGGCAGGCCGATCGACGAGAGCATCACGACCATGAAGATGGCGGCGTAAACGGGCACGCGCTTCCACAGACCACCGAACTCGGAAATCTCGCGCGTATGGCGCCTCATGTAGAGCATTCCAACCAGCAAAAATAATCCGCCGGTGGAAACGCCATGATTGAGCATCTGGTAAATCGCGCCATCGATACCCTCGGGGTTAAGCGCGAAAATTCCGAGCATCACGAACCCCAAGTGACTAACCGACGAGTATGCAATCAACCGCTTCAGGTCGGGCTGCATCATCGCGACCAACGCTCCGTAGATGATCCCGATTATGGCGAGCGCCATGAACAGCGGAATCGCCTCGACCGCAACCGTGGGGAACAGCGGAATGGCGAAGCGCAGGAAGCCGTAAGTGCCCATCTTGAGCATCACGCCGGCCAGAATGACCGAGCCGGCGGTCGGCGCGTTGGTGTGAGCATCGGGCAGCCAGGTATGCACCGGCCACATCGGCACCTTAATCGCGAAAGCCAGCGCGAACGCTGCAAACAGCCATCGGCCCTCGGTAACAGTGAGCGGCACCTGGTAGAGCAGGGGCAAATCGAAGCTGGTCCGGTTGAAATGCTCGTGCGCCGAGTACACCAGGTACAGGATCGCGACCAGCATCAGCAGCGACCCAACCATCGTGAACAATACGAACTTGACGGCGGCGTAAATTTTGCGGCCATGTCCCCAAATGCCTATCAGGAAGTACATCGGAATCAGCATCACTTCCCAAAATATATAAAACAGGAACAGATCGACCGAGAGCAGCGCGCCGAGCAGCCCGGTTTCCAGCACGAGCATGAAGAAACAGAATTCGCGCGGACGCTCCTCGATATCGCCGCCGCCAGAGTAAAGCAGCGACAGAGTAATCAAGATAGTAGTCAGAAGAACCAGAAACAGGCTAATTCCATCGATCCCGACATGGTATGTAATGCCAAATGCGGGAATCCAGTCATATTGTTCGGCGAGCTGGTAGCCCGCGACCTGCGGATTGAATTCCGCCAGAACATAGAAACTCAGCGCCAGCGGAAGCAGCGAAAAAATGAACGCCGAATTCCAAATCGCACGCTCTTCGCTCTGCATCAATATGAAAAGCGCGCCGATCAGCGGCAGGAAAATCAACGCCGTGAGCAAGCCGCCGTTCATCAGTGCATCACCAGGAACAGGTAGTAAGCCACTATGCCCAGTGCGCCGAGCAGGTAAACGAATGCATAGTGCTGGACGTTGCCGGTTTCAGCGCGACGCGCCATCTGGCCCGAAGTCTGGACGGCAAGGCCGGCGCCGTCGGCGGCGCCATCGATCGCAAAGCTGTCGATCGCGCGGTTGAGTACATTGTTCGATAGCCAGAACAGCGGACGCGTGACTATGAAATTATATAATTGGTCGATGTAGTACTTGTTGAGCAGCAAGTCGTAGGGATCCTTCAGCCGCCACGCGAGGAACGATGGGATTCCCGGCAAGCGCAGATAGAACAGGTATGCGAGCGCTATTCCGAGCGCCGAGGCGATGCTCGCGACGAGAGACAGGGAAGATGGGCTCGCCTCGACGATCGGTTTGAAGGCGCCGACGGCCGGCGTGAGGAATCGCACGAACGCATTCCCCCACAGCAGTCCGCCGGGAAGATTTACCCATCCGCCAACCGTCGCGAGAATAGCCAGTACGATCAACGGAATAGTCATTACGGCCGGCGATTCGTGCAGGTGATGCTCTTTTTCAGAATCGACGCGGGACTCGCCAAAGAACGTCATGAAGATCAAGCCGGAACATGTAGAACGACGTGAGCCCGGCGGTGATCACGCCGAGGAACCAGAGCCACGAATGTCCCGAATCGTACGCGGCTTCGAGGATCAGGTCTTTGGAGAAGTAACCGGAGAACGGAGGCACGGCGGCGATCGCGAGCGTCGCGATGAACATCGTCCAGAACGTGATCGGCAGCTTGCGCCGCAATCCGCCCATCTTGTTCATGTCCTGCTCGCCGCCGAGCGCGTGAATCACCGAGCCGGCGCACAAGAACAGCAGGCCCTTGAAGAACGCGTGGGTCATGAGATGGAAGATGCCCGACGCATACGCGCCCGAGCCCACGCCGAGAAACATGTAGCCGAGCTGACTGATGGTCGAGTAAGCGAGCACCTTCTTGATGTCGGGCTGGACGATCGCGATGGTCGCGGCGAACAGCGCGGTAACTGCGCCAATTGTCGCAACCAGATCGAGCGCGGCGGGCGCCATCGTGTAGATAAAACCCAGCCGCGCGATCATGTACACGCCCGCGGTGACCATCGTCGCCGCGTGGATCAGCGCGCTGACAGGAGTCGGGCCGACCATCGCGTCGGGCAGCCATACGTAGAGCGGAATCTGCGCCGACTTGCCGGTCGCGCCGATGAAGAGCAGGAAGCCGGCCGCGGTGGCGGCGGCGCCGCCGAGCAGGGCAGCATGATGGTGAAGCTCGACGAAGTCGAGCGTCCATACGCCGTGCGCACCGAGCGTGGCGACGATGGTGAAGATTCCGAGCAGAAAGCCGGCGTCACCAATTCGGTTGACGACAAATGCCTTGCGGCCGTTATAGGCGTACTGAGGATTCGTGTACCAAAATGCGATTAGCAAGTAGGAACATAGTCCGACACCCTCCCATCCCACGAACATCATTAGCAAGTTGTTCGCAAGAATTAGTATGAGCATCGAGAACGCGAACAAGTTCATGTAGGTAAAGAAGCGCGCAAAATCCTCGTCGTGCGCCATGTATCCGACTGAGTAAAGATGAATTAGTGCGCCGACCCCGGTGACTATCATCACCATCACGCCCGACAACGCGTCGAGGCGCAGGCCGAACTCGGCGTGAAATCTCCCCGCCTGCGATCCATCCCCACAGATGCACGGCAAGCGCGCCGCCCGGGGGCATCGCGAGCAGCGTCAAAAATGCCCACGTCGCAACGCCGAACGCGGCGAACATGACGCCCGGTCCGACGACGTTGACCGCGCCGCGTCCATACCTGGGCCCGAGGAACAGGTTG
Source organism: uncultured delta proteobacterium (assembly GCA_963743865.1). Classification (GTDB taxonomy): domain Bacteria; phylum Desulfobacterota; class Binatia; order Binatales; family Binataceae; genus Binatus. Next base: position 402,097 of record CAVURG010000006.1, on the reverse strand, counting down.
AATACGACGCCGAGCGCCGGGAACAGCAGGATAAGCGCGAGTGCTGGAAACTCAACCGTCATTGGTATTGGTCACCATCTCATCAGAGTCAGGTCGTCGGCGTGGACGGTCTCACGATTGCGGAAAACCGAGATGATGATGCCCAGGCCAACCGCCGCTTCGGCCGCCGCGACAGTCATTACGAAGAAAACGATCACCTGGCCGTCCATCGAGCCGAGCCGGCTGCCGATCGCGATGAAGGCGAGATTTACGGCGTTGAGCATCAACTCGATCGACATGAACATCACGAGAATGTTGCGGCGGATGATCACGCCGGCCACGCCGATCGCGAAGATGATCGCGCTCAGCGACATCATGTAGGTGAGCGGAATCATGACGCGATCTTCCTCGCAGCGCGCGGGTCATCCGTGCCTGGCAGCCGCCGCGCCAGCGCGACCGAACCGACCACCGCGGCCAGCAGCAGCACCGAGGTCACCTCGAAGGCGACCAGGTAGTCGGTGAACAGCTTCCCGGCGAGGCTTGCGAGCGAACCATAGTCCACGGGTTCGTGAGTGAACTTCACCTGCAGATGAGGGCGAGCGAGGATAAAAAACAGCTCAGTCGCCAGCAGAGCCGCGGCGAGTGAGCCGAATAACTTGAGCGCGAGATGACCCGTCGGACCGGTCTCGACTTGAAGATTCAACAGCCAAATCACGAACAGGAACAGAACCATGATCGCGCCGGCATAGACGATGATTTGCAGGAAGCCGACCACGACGGCGTCTTCGCCAATGAACAGAATGGCGACGGTCATCAGCGTTGCGATCAAGGCGAGCAGCGAATGAATCGGATTGCGCTGGACGATGACGCCGAGCGCCGAGACGACCGCCAACGCGCCGAGAAAAATATACAGGAACGGCGGCATCACTGGACTCTCCCGGTTGCCACCACGACGAATGCGGTCACCAGCACGTTGAACAGTCCGAGCGGCACCAGTCCTTTCCATCCCAGACGCATCAACTGATCGTAGCGGAAGCGCGGCAGAGTCCATCGCACCATGCCGAGAAACATGCACAGCGCGACGACCTTGACCAGGAATGCGACTACGCCCATCAGCGAGACCGCCAGTGCGGGGAGGGCAAGAAATGCGCCGCCCGGAAGATGAAATCCGTCGCGCATGAGCCACGGAATCTGCCATCCGCCGAGGAAAAACGTCGTCAGCAGCATCGCGACGAGCGCCTGCTCGGCAAAGTCGGTCAGCATGAAGACCGCCTGCTTGCCGCCGGAGTATTCGATGAAATAACCCTGGATCAGTTCCGACTCGCTCTCTGGCAGGTCGAACGGAATGCGCTTGGATCTCCGCAGCGCCCGCCACGAGCAGGAGAATGAAGGCGAGCGGCTGCGTGAAAATTGCCCAGCGCGGCAAAAATCCGAACCACACGCCGCCCTGCCCGCGCACAATTTCCTGCAAGTTCAGGGTGCCGAAAGTCATGATCACCGACACGATCGCGAGTCCCATCGCGAGCTCGTACGAGATCATCTGCGCCGTCGCGCGAATCCCGCCGAGCAGCGCCCATCGATTGTTCGAGGACCATCCTGCAAGCGCGACGCCGTACACGCCAAGGCCGATCGTCGCGAGCAGATAGAGCGCGCCGGCGTTGAGGTTGGCCGCCTCGAGACCGATGCGATGGCCGGAAATCGAAATCGTGTCGCCAAACGGGATCACGACGAACGTGATCATCACCGGGAACAGCGACAGGAACGGCGCCAGCGTGTGCAGAAATTTGTCCGCGCCGGCCGGAATGAAGTCTTCCTTGGTGAACATTTTGACCGGGTCGGCGATGGTGGTGTTGATGATTCCGAGGTTGGGCATCCCCATGCGCTTGCCGAGTCCGGTCAGCGTGGCGCGATTCGATCCGATTCGGTCCTGGATCAGCGCGCTGCCCTTGCGCTCGAAATAGAGCAGGAACAGCGACAGACTCAATCCGGCCAGGATCATCAGGATCGCTTTGATCGCGCCGGCGATTAACTCAATTGTCACGGGCGGCAAGCTCGTCGATGAGTTTGAGGATGCTTTCTTCGGTGAGGTTTTCGACGTACGCGTCCTGATTGAGCTGGAGCATCGGCGCCGTCCCGCATGACGCCATGCATTCGACCGAGGCCAGCGTGAACTTGCCGTCGGGCGTCGTCTCGCCCATCTCGATTTTCAGCCGGCGCCGGATGCAGCCCACGATTTTGTCGGCGCCGCGCAGCCGGCACGAGAGATTCGTGCACACGTCGAGCAGGTAGCGGCCGACCGGCTTGCGATGGAACATCGTGTAGAACGACACCACCGCGCGCACGTGCGCGGGCGGCAGTTCCATCAGATGCGCGACATAGTCCAGCGTCTCATCGCTGAGCCATCCGAACTCGCGCTGCGCGATCCACAGCGTCGGCAGCAGCGCAGCCTGCCGCGTCGGGTAGCGGCCGAGCAGTTGCCGGTACTCGGCAAGCGCGGCGTCGGAAAACTTGGGTTGCGGGTTTCCAGGCATGGCGCGAGTATTATTGATCCTTCAGCATCGAAGTTCTTGAGTTCAGAAATCTAATGATTGGTAGCTAAAATTTCGTCAATCCGCCAGAGGCGCAAGCGAGCGGCACAACCTGACCGCGAACTTGCGGGATCCCGGCAGAACGGGTTATCTATCGTCCGCGGCTTCGAGGCAAGAGGCGTTAGCCGGTTCGATTAAATCGCGTTCGCCGATTCGACTGAACCGCGTTCCCGGATTCGATCGAGATACGCCTCGAAGAAAACTGATGCGATGCGAATTATTGCAGGACAAGCTCACGGCAGGCGGCTCAAGGCGCCGCGCGGCTTGCACACCCGGCCCACTTCGGCGCGCGCGCGCGAGTCGATTTTCTCGCGGCTGGCGGTGCGGATGGATCTTGGCGGCGTGCGCGTGCTCGACGTCTTCGCCGGCAGCGGCTCGCTGGGAATCGAATCGCTCTCGCGCGGCGCCGCACACGTGACGTTTGTGGATTCCTCGCGCGACGCCGCCGCTGCGATTCGCGCCAATCTTGCCGGGCTTGACCTGGGCGACCGCGCCCGCATGGTCGTGTCCGACGTGCGTCGCGCGCTCGGCGAACTCCAGCGCTCGCACGAGTCTTTCGACCTGGTCTTCGTTGACGCGCCGTTCAAGGACGACATGAGCGCGGAGGTCCTGGCGCTGCTTGGTGAATTCCAACTCGTCGCGCCCGGCGGATGGGTGGTAGTGGAACAATCGAAGCGCGCGCCCGCTGCGCCGCCCGCTCCCAAAGCCCATGAGCGCGCATTTGTTGCAACCATCGGCGATCACCGGATCGCCTTTTACCGCCGACTCAATCCGGCGCCGGGTGCACAGTGATGGCTTCAGGAAAATGACCAACAAAGGCAAAGAGCGTTCCCCGTTGATCGCGGTCTATCCCGGCAGCTTCGATCCGATCCACAACGGACACGTTGACGTCATCCGGCGCAGCGTCGCGATCTTCGACGAGGTGATCGTCGCGGTCACCTACAATCCGCACAAGGATGCGGCGTTGTTTACCGCCGACGAACGCGTCGAAATGATCCGCGAAGTCATCCGCGACCTCGAGCCGCGCGCCCGCGTGGACAAGTTCAGCGGACTGTCGGTCGATTACGCGGAACGAATCGGCGCCAAGGTGTTGATTCGTTCGCTGCGCGCCGTGACGGATTTCGATTACGAGCTGCAGATGGCGCAGATGAACAAGCAGATGAGCCCGAGCGTCGAGACCGTCTTCATGTTCTCCAATCCCCGGCTGTTCTTCAGTTCCTCGCACCTGATCAAGGAAGTCGCAGGATATGGCAAGCGCTTGCCGGAGCTGGTCCCGGAACTCGTGATCGAGCGGCTGCGCGCAAAGCTCAAAGTCGGTTGAGCCGTGTGATCTGAAAAACGTAGCAGCGCATCTTAGCAGGCGGTTTTTTCAAACCGCCGGGAAAGATACAATCTGTCCGCGTCCGCGCCTGACGAGCGCCATACACCGAACATTCGACATCTGGATTTAATCAATGCTGAAGCTCAATCGCAGAATTGCCGCCATCAAACCGTCCGCGACATTGGCGGCCGACGCCCGCGCCACCGAAATGAAGCTCGCCGGAATCGACGTCATCTCGCTGGCCGCCGGCGAGCCCGACTTCGACACCCCCGAGCGCATCAAAGAGGCCGCCAGGAAAGCGCTCGCCGCGGGCCAAACCAAGTACACGCCGGTGAGCGGAACCGCGGCGCTCAAAAATGCGATCAAGCTCAAGCTCAAGCGCGACAACGACCTCGACTACGAGCCGGGCGAGATAATCGCGTCGGCCGGATGCAAGCAGGCCGAGGCCAACGTGATCGCCGCGTTGTTCGACGAAGGCGATGAGGTGATCATCCCGACCCCGGCGTGGGTGAGTTTCGCCGCGATGGTCTCTCTGGCGGGCGCCGAGTCCAGGTTCGTGCCGTGCCCCGAACAATCCGGCTTCCTGCTCGAGCCCGAGGCTTTGCGCCGCGCGATTACGCCGCGCACGCGCGGCATCATCCTCAACTCGCCGTCGAATCCAACCGGCGCCGTGTACGGGCCCGAACAGCTCACTGCCATCGCCAAGGTGCTGCTCGACACCGGCATCTGGGTGATGTCCGACGACGTTTACGAGCACATCGTGTACGACGGGCTCGCGCCGCACCTGTTCCATCTCGAGCCGCGGCTCAAGTCCCGGGGCATCGTATTCAACTCGCTGTCGAAGACCTACGCGATGACCGGGTGGCGAATCGGATTTGCGGCCGGGCCGAAGGAAGCGATCGCGGCTGCCGGACGCTTGCAGAGCCAGAACAGCGGCAATCCCAATTCCATCACGCAAGCTGCCGCGATCGAGGCGCTGACCGGTCCGCAGGACGAGATCAAACCGATGCTCGAGGCGTTCCGCAAACGCAACGCGCTGGTGGTCGAGCGCGTGCGGCGCATCCCGGGCTTCAAGCTGCCCAACATACCGCAGGGCGCGTTTTACGTTTTCCCCAACGTATCGGAGTTGCTCGGCAGCCGCTTTGGCGACAATGAAATCGTCGATGGCGACGGGCTCGCGGCGTTTTTGCTCGACCAGGCGCACGTTTCGCTGGTCGGCGGCAACGACTTCGGCGCACCGGATCACGTCAGGATTTCGTATGCCACTTCGATGGAGAATCTGAACCGGGCATTCGATCGCATCGAACGCGCCGTCGTGAAGCTCAAGCGCTAGCAGCGATGGCCGAGCGGGCGGGTTCGCACACCTCCAAGCCGCGGTTTCCGATTATCAGGGTTGGCGCGGCGATCCTCGCGATCGTCGCGGCGCTCTCGTTCGCCCAACGCATCCGCGCGGTCACGCACCGTTACGACGACGTCGATTTCGTCATCTTCTACGGCTGGTGGACCGATTATTCGAGCGGCGGCGACCCGTGGCTGGTGCAGAGTAAAAAGATCGATTTGCGACCCGGCCTGTCGCGTCCGCACTATTGCAATTACACGCCGTTTTTCGTCGAGGTATTTTCTCCGCTGGCCCGGCTCGATCAGAAAACCGCATTCTGGATCTGGGAGGCCGCGCAGATGCTGTGCCTGGTGGGCGCCGTGCTGATGCTGGCGCGCGCGAACGCTCCTCCGCTCGGCGCAGCGCCGACGATCATCGTGCTTTCGCTGGTGATGCTGTCGCGACAGTTCGCGGGCGCGCTGGTCGCTGCCCAGGTCACGCCGATGCTGCTGGCGCTGTTGTCCGCATCATGGTTGTGCGCGCGGCGCGAGCGCCCGGCTGCCGCGGGACTGTGTCTGGCGCTCGCGGCGTTGCTCAAGCTCTATCCCGCGGGAGCGGCAGGATACTTTTTGTTTGGCCGCCGCTGGCGTGCGCTGGGCTGGACGATCGGCTTCTTTGCCGCGGGCGTGCTGCTGACAAATCCTTTCCGCTGGTCTGAGCTCGCGACGCTGGAACTGCCCGTTTCGTATCACATCGTGGGGCACGCCGAACTCACCGTGCTGCGCTTTTGTGCGAAAAATCGTTGCGCACTTCGCTGGCACGACGATCATCGCGGCGCCGCTCGTTCGCAGTCTGTCGCAATCACCGCGCTCATCGACCTCGCGCTGCTCGCAATCGCCGCGGCGGCCACGATAACCAGCCGCGAACGCGCCGATCTCGACGGCCTCATCTTCGGACTGTGGGTCGCGCTTGCGCTTCTGATGTCGCCGCTTGCGTGGATCCCCGAGACCCTGCTGCTGCTGCCCGCGTACTTGTTCGGGATGCTCGCCGCATGGGATGGTTTCCGGCCGCGCGAAGCAGCCCGGCAGATCGCGTTGATTGCCGGCGCCGCGATGCTCGCTGCCTGCATCGCGACCGCCCTGATCAAGGCGGTGCCGCATCCTGGATTTCCGGTGCTGCTGGCTGCGTACCTCTCCGCCGCGCTGATCTTCCGGGCGCGGATGCAATCGGATTCACCTCGCGATGAAACCGGGCGGCTCGCGTCCTAGCCGCGGTGCTTGCGCCACGGAGCGGGGAATTCGCCTGTGTCGAGCCAGCGCACGTAGTCGGCGAGAATCTCCGCGTGATCGAACGCGAGCGGAGTGGGCGGATTGCGCGGATCGCAGAGCCGGGCGTTCTTCGCGTCATCGGCGCCGCGCGGCGTGCCCGATGCGCGCGCGACATACACCACCGTGATCGTCTGGCCGCGCGGATCCCGATCGGGCCGCGAATACACGCCCAGCAGCGCGCGAATCGCGACTTCGAGCGAGATCTCCTCGCGCGCCTCGCGAATCGCCGCGTCCTCGACGGTCTCGCCGAAATCGACGAATCCGCCGGGAATTGCCCACCCCGGTGGAAAATTCCTGCGCTCGATCAAAACGACTTTGTCGCCGATCTCCGTGATTATGTCGGCGGCTATCGGCGGACATTTCGGCCGTGGCATGATGCGATTCTAACAGGTCATCGGCGGTCCGCCGCCTGCACCGCGGACCAGGGCGATCTTCGTCATTCTAACTTCACCGCCGTTCCTTTCACCGTTGTGCAGGTGAAACTGAAGACGTTATAAATTGGAACGAATCCATACAGACTGGTGGACGTTGCAACATTGACCAAGGCGTCTCCGCCCGTTGTTTGCAACGCTCGATCTACCGCAGTTTGAATATCCGAGTTTCCAAACGGAATCACAGCGAGCGCAAAATACCGGCAGGCTTGCCCCTCTGCCAGCCCAAGATCCTTGACTGAATGGCTTTTCTCTAGAAGGGAAACCGGATCCGCCGAACTTTTTGTAATAACACCTAGCGACCCCACGGATGTACAGGCCGTGAGACAGAGCAACCCCAGTAAACCAACCAGCCGTATCGATCGCATCATCTCCTCCTTTTGTCCGAACCAATTGGAAATTCGAATTTGGGTCCCGATTCGGTGGGCCGAATTGAACCGCGATCAACACTAGCAGCCAACCCCGGAAAATGTCAGGTGCTCGAATAAAAATCAGGCCATTTAGGACGATAGCGTATTGCCCCTCTCGGCGGCGCACGGTGGACTCTTGCGCGTGGCGTTGACAAGCGCGCGCGCGCACCACAAAGTTCCATCATCCCGGGTCCGCGACTCGGTAACTTTATGCAGGTAGCACGGCTCTACGATTTCGGCGACATCCGCGTCGAGGAATGCCCCCGGCCCCAGCTCGGCGACGGCGACATTCTGATCCGCGCGAGCGCGTGCGGCATCTGCTCGGGCGACATCATGCCCTGGTACCTCAAGCGCAAGGCGCCGCTCGTGCTCGGCCACGAACCGGTCGGCGTCGTCGAGCAGACCGGCGCGGCGGTGCGCGGCTTCAAGACCGGCGACCGCGTTTTCGTGCACCATCATGCGCCCTGCTTTCAATGCGCGGCGTGCAGGCGCGGCGAATACGTGCAGTGCGCGACCTGGCGCGCGACCAACATCGTCCCGGGCGGGATGGCGGAGTTTTTTCTCGTGAGCGCGGCCAATCAGCGCGACACGCTGCCGCTCCCCGACTCGATGACCGACGCCGACGGCGTGCTCATCGAGCCCGCCGCCTGCGTCGTCAAGTCACTAAAGCGCTCGGGCCTGAAGACCGGCGAGACAATTCTGATCATCGGTCTCGGCATCATGGGCATGATGCACGTGAAGCTGGCGCGGCATCTCGGCGCCGGGATGATCATCGGCGCGGACCTGTTCCATTCGCGCGCCAACCGCGCGGTCGAACTCGGAGCGGATTGTGGAATCGTCGTCGAGGGCGACAACATGATCGAGCAGGTGCGCGAAATCACCAACGGCGCGATGGCCGACGTCGTGATCGTCGGACCCGGCACTTCGAAGGCAATCGCCGCGGGCATCGCCGCCGCCGGAAAGGGCGCGACCGTCGTTCAATTCACCGCGACGCCGCCCGGCGACGAACTGCTGGTCAAACCGCACGATCTCTACTTCAACGAGACCCGGCTAATTCCGAGCTATTCATGCGGACCCGACGAAACGCGCCAGGCATTGTCGCTGGTCGAGCGCGGCGTGATCAACGCCGCCGAACTGGTGACGCATCGGTTTCCGCTGGCGCAGATCAACGAGGCGTTTGCGACCGCGCAAAAGCCCGAATCGCTGAAAGTAATAGTCACCTTCGCGAGTTGAGACAGCTCACGGCCGAGCCGCGTGCGCGCGGCACTGCCAGTCAGCAAAGCTGAAGCCGCAACTGAGTAATCAGTCCGGCGAGGGAAGAGGGAAAGTCGAACGAGGGCGGCTGCTAATGCAACCGCCCTCGTGATTATCCAGCCTGAGCGAAATTACGGAGTCGCGGGAGCCGGAGCGGGCTCTGGAGCCGTCGCGCCACCAGCCGCTGCACCTGCTGCTCCTCCTGCCGCTGCGCCTGCCTCAGCACCAGCTGCTGAACCTGCCGCTGCGCCTGCTTCGGCCGCCTTCTTGTGGCGACGATGGGCCGCACGATGCGCATGATGTTCCGAAATCGTCTTCGACGCGATCGCCTCTGCACGGTCCGCAGCCGCCTTCGCATCGCTGGCCGCCTGCTCTACGCGGCTCGCAGCCGCCTGAGCCTGCGCCGCAGCCGCCGCCGATTTCTGGGCCGCCGAGTCCGCGCGGGCCGCAGCCTGATCAGCGCGGTTCGCCGCGTTGACGGCGCGCTGTGCCGGATCCGGCTCGTTCGACGCACATCCCGCGAGCAACGAAAGGGCCAACACAGCCCCGGCAAGACCAACCAGTTTCGAAGATTTTCTCATTAACCCTTCCATTTCTTCCTCCTAAGGAATGCGCAGGAGCATTGCTAAGTGATTCGCGGCCCCTGCATTTAAGACAGCCATCTTTGTCTCACAAACTCCCGGTCCCTTGCAAGCCTTCATCGTGCGAAATACCGGGAGAAAATACCATTGGCGGACTGGCTATATGCATCTTGCGCGTCGTGACGGTGGGTAATGAAGATGCGATTAAAAGTCACAGCTGAACCAGTGATGTCGATTCCATTTACGTCCACTCACAGCGGGATATTCCGCATCATCGCTAATCTTCTCGCGCTCGGCAGAGTTGTCGCTAGCTACTCTTGACAGTTTACAATGTAGCTATAGCGAGAGCGCGAAAACGACTATTTAATTCACGTGGCATCCGGTTCCCGTCAAAACGCTTTCTTCGTTCCCCTCGGCACCGTTCCACCGCTGTTCGGCGATCGCCAATACTCGCCGCGCGACTAGAAGTCGTCGCCGTAGTCGTCCATTCCGCCCATGCCGCCCATCCCACCCATTCCGCCCATCCCACCGCCGCCAGGCATCCCCGCCATCGGCGCCGGCTTCTTCTGCGCTTCAGCCACGGCGGCCTCCGTCGTCAGCATCATCGATGCGGCGCTGGCCGCGTTTTCGAGCGCGCAACGGACCACCTTGGCCGGATCGATCACGCCCGCCTTGACGAGATCTTCGTAAACTTCGGTGGCGGCATTGAAACCGAAATCAGCTTTGCCTTCGAGCACCGCGTTGAGAACGATTTCCGGTTCGTGACCGGCGTTACGCGCGATCTGCTTGAGCGGTTCCGCCATCGCAGCCGCAACGATTCCCGCGCCGGCCTTTTTGTTCTCATCGAGTCTGAGCGACTTCACCGCCGCGATCGCGCGCACCAGCGCGACGCCGCCGCCGGCCACGATTCCTTCCTCGACCGCGGCGCGCAGCGCATGAACCGCATCGTCAACGCGCGCCTTTTTTTCCTTCAGTTCGACTTCGGTCGCCGCGCCAACCTTGATCACGGCGACGCCGCCGGTAAGCTTGGCCAGCCGCTCCTGGAGCTTCTCGCGGTCGTAGTCGGAGGTGGTTTCCTCGATCTGGCGGCGGATCAATTCGATTCGTCCCTGGATATCGGACTTTTTGCCGGCGCCGCCGATGATTGTGGTATTGTCCTTGTCGATCAGAACTTTCTTGCACTTGCCGAGCGCGGCGATCTCGACTTTCTCGATCTTGGCGCCGAGTTCCTCGGCGATCAGAGTGCCGCCGGTCAGAATCGCCATGTCCTGCAGCATTTCCTTGCGTCGATCGCCGAAGCCCGGCGCCTTCACCGCCGCGACTTTGATCGTACCGCGCAGTTTGTTGACGACCAGCGCGGCCAGCGCCTCGCCGTCGACGTCCTCCGCGATTATCAGGAGCTGGCGTCCGGTCTGCACCACGCTTTCGAGCAGCGGCAGGATTTCGCGCAGGTTCGAAAGTTTCTTTTCGTGGAACAGAATCAGCGGCTCGTCGAGTTCAACCGTCAACTTGTCGGCGTTGGTGACGAAGTACGGCGACAGATAGCCGCGATCGAAGCGCATCCCTTCAACCAGATCGAGCACCGTATCGAGGCCGCGCGCCTCTTCGACGGTGATCACGCCTTCCTTGCCGACCTTGTCCATCGCGTCGGCGACAATTTTGCCGATCGAGATGTCGCCGTTGGCCGATACCGTCGCGACCTGCTCCAGCCGCTCGCGCTCCTTCACCGGCCGCGACATCTCCTTGATAGTTGCGACCGCCTTGACCACCGCGGCGTCGATTCCGCGCCGCAGTTCCATCGCGGGGAATCCCGCCGCCAGCAGCTTGATCCCCTCGCGCACGATCGCTCCGGCCAGCACCGTCGCGGTCGTGGTGCCGTCGCCGGCGACGTCGGAGGTCTTCTGCGCGACCTCGCGAATCAGCTTCGCGCCCATGTTCTCGAAGTGGTTCTCGAGTTCGATTTCCTTGACCACGGTCACGCCGTCCTTGGTTACGGTCGGCGAGCCGAAGCTCCTCTGGATCATCACGTTGCGGCCCCTGGGACCAAGCGTTACGCGCGCGGCTTCCATCACCAGCGTCGCGCCCTTGACAATTCCGACCCGCGCTCTCTCGTGCAGCTCAACCGTTTTGGCTGGCATGTAGATTTATCTCCGTCTTGCTATCTCGCCATGGATTCAGGCCCGGCACACCGCCACGCCGGCGGCCGCTGGACCGTCTCGAATTTAAGCATCGCGTCAGGCAATGCAAGGGGACCGTCGCCAACCCGAGTATCTTTATGAAGTTCGCGCGGCGTGCAAGGATGATCGCAGCAGGCTGGCTGGATTTCTGGCGGAGGCTATTCGAAGTGCACCAAATTAACGAGCCTTACCCGGGCAAGCGCGCGGGCGCGGCGATGGCGGTGATAGCGATAATCTGTGGAGCCATCAGCGACGCTTCCGGCCTCGCTGGCGTGGCCGGCGCCGGTCGCGTCACCCCACAGCTCTGGCCGGATTAAATCCCAACTTCAGGAGCAAGCTCTTCAACTCGCGGCGCAGTCCGCGGCCCCGGCCGCCCCGGACCAGGCCGACGACGATGACACCGATGTTCCGACCAACCAGGTCGACAAGTACATCAGCGTTTACGAGGCGATGCAGAAAGACCACAACCTGACCGTCGAGCAGGCCGCGTCGCGACAAGGTCTCACGGTGGCGCAGTTCAGGCGGCTCGAGGGACGAATCGAGCGCGACGACATGCTGCGCGAGCGGGTTCGCAAGGCGCTCAGGCACGTGGTGAATCCCAACGACAAGGGGTCGTCGGACGAGTAACCGCCCAGCCAAAAAACGCCTACGCGGCGGGCGGTCGCGGCGGCGACGGCTCAGTGAGAATCGCGAAATCCCGAGGACGGTATTTCGCTCTCACGCGTGAGAGAAAAAGATGCGTTGCGCAGATTTTTCGATTTTCACTGCGGGTGCAGGGGCCGCAGCCCCTGCCGCCCACTGCGCAAATGAACTGGAAGAAGCGAAATGGGCAAACAGGCATCCGTCGAGGGACTGGCGATCCTGATTCCAGCAAGCTCGCAGCGGGCGCGCAGACAAGACTAAGCGGTGGCGAAAGGAGATTGCTCCCTCCGCCACCGCTTCAAATGGCTGGTTCCGTAACCAGGTCCGAATCGATTACTTCGTAACCGAGGTCGAGAACGCCGCTTCCAGGCGCGACACTGCGTCGTTAGCACGACGGACCGCATCCTCTGCGCCGCTGGCCGCAGTCTCGGCCTGCTGAGCGGCAGTCGCAGCCTGATTGGCCGAAGCTTCCGCCGCATTCGCCGATGCTTCCGCCTTGGTCGCATCCGCTTCAGCTCTTTCGCTGGCGTTGTTGATGGTCTTCATGTCAGGACCGCACGCGGTCATGAATGCAGCCATGGCCACAACACCGAGCACGCTTGCAATTGTCTTTTTCATCCGAGCTTTCCTCCAGTGGTTCAGGTCAAAAGCCAGTCCCCGTGCACTAGTTAGTACATATTCAATAGTCAGGGCTGGACGAGTAATCGCGGTAATAGTTGCAAAACCCGTTTCCGAACGCAAGGCGATAGAGTCCCCGGCCGGTTCTCTTCGGAACATCTCGCGCGCTACACTGCCATTAGATGAATTGAATTGTGCGTGATTGACAGGCAAAACTTTCAGCGGTTATGGTCTGCTTCGGCAAGCCAATGTTGTTGCGGGCTTTCCCTGTCAGGTCTTCTAACGTCATTTAACTGAGATTCGGTTACAAGATGGCGACGACGATCACCAACGAATGCATCAATTGCGGAGCGTGCGAGCCGGAGTGTCCGAACACGGCGATTTACGCGGGCGGAGCGCCGTGGGAGCTTCGACGGCGCGTCGAGTCCCGCGATCGCACAAGACATCTTTTACATTGTGCCGTCGAAGTGCACCGAATGCGTCGGCTTCTTCGACCATGAAGCGTGTGCGGCGGTATGTCCGGTAGATTGCTGCATCCCCGACCCGGCCAACGTGGAGAACGAAGGCGTGCTGCTCGCGCGCGCGCGGAAGTTGCATCCCGACGAGACGATCCCCGACGACGCGCCGTCGCGCTTTCGCAAACCGGCGGCCGCCACCGCCGCCGCAAGCGCCCGCGCCAGCCGCCGCAGTAGAAGCGGTCGCGCCCAAGCCAGCGCCAGCGCCGGCAGAGGCTGCGCCTCCAGCGCACCAGCACCAGCGCCGGCGGAGGTTGCGCCTCCAGTCGCACCAGCACCAGCAGCGGTCGCGCCAACTGCGGCCAAGCCAGCGCCTGCTGCAACTGCAGCATCCAAGCCCGCCGCAGCCAGCGGCAACCGCACCAGCAGCGGCCGCGCCGACAGCGGCGGCGGGTCTCGCGATGATGCGTCTGCCGAAGGACGTCAGTGCGTTGCCCGGACCAATTGGCGAGAAACATTTTCCCGGCGAGCTCGAAGCTGATTTCGATGCGGTCCTGGCTTCAGTTAACGCTTCGCGGGTTCGCACAGCGCCGGCGCCGATGCAAATCGCGCTTCGGCTTGGCGAGCCGGTTCTCGGCGCGATGCCGGCCGGCGTAAAGGCGCGACTCGAAGAGACGGTGGGCAGCAGTGCAGCATTTTCGAGAGTCCGATCGACGGCGCTCAACCTGGTTCTGAACCTGATTCTGTATCCCGCGGTCCTGACTGCGTTTGCGGTTGTGGTGCTCGGCGACCGGCTGTTTTCGCAGAGTACCGGCGGATGGATCATGCTCGGCGTATTGATTGCGTCGGCCGAGGCGGCGTGGCGCTTGCGCGAGGGAGTGATTCACGCCAAGCCCGCCGGCGAGCTGACGTATCGTGGATGCTGGTACGGGCTCGGGCTCGCGCCGCTGGGCTCCATGCTCGCACGTGCGATGGGCGCGGGCAGGCGAACCGAGCGCAAGGTGGCGTTCGACGGGTTCGAGGGCGCCATGCATGAAGACAAGACCGAGCGCGATCGCCGCTACGGGACCGTTTACACCGTCGCCGAGTATGCCAACGCGTACCTGGTTCGGCTCGAGATGCCGCGCAAGCTGCCGCCGTCATCGCTCAAGCGGTTGTGGAATCTGCCCGACGAGATGCCCGACTACGATTACAACATCATGCTCGGCGACAACGTGCTTGCGGTCAACGCGAGCGTGCGCGGCGAAACGCTCCGCCGATTGTCCTACGTCTCGCCGGCGTTCCCGGCCGATTTCACGACCCGAATCGAGTTCGGCAAGCCGGTGGGCGCGTTCAAGCATCGGATGCGCGACAAGGTGCTCGAGGTCGTCGTTCTCAAGGCGGAGGCGGCCCAGTTTCAGCACGCCGCCTGAAAAATCCTCGCGAGCTTAACCCGGCGGACGAGCTTGGACCGGCGGATTTGGCGCGCCGGCATTGCAGTTGAGTTTGGTTGAGATGGCGATCCACATTCGGGACGCCACAGATCGCGACCTGCCCCGTATCCTCGAGATCGAGCGGCTCGCCTTCCCCGCCCCCTGGACGATTGCTTCCTTTCAGCGTGAACTGACCCTGCCGTTCTCGCGCATCATGGTCGCGCTCCCGGCGGCAAGCCACGAGCATGGGCGCGACGACAACGACAACGCAAAGATTGCCGGCTTTCTCTGCCGATGGCTGATCGCCGACGAATGCCACATCCTCAATATCGCCGTGCATCCCCAGTCGCGCCGACTCGGGATCGGCACCGTGTTGCTAACCGAAGCAATCGCCGAGGCAAGATCGACTGGGGCAGGCGTGGTTACGCTGGAAGTTCGCCGTTCAAATCTGGCTGCGCGGCAGCTTTATCGTAAATTTGAGTTCGAAGAACGGCGTTTGAGGCGGCATTACTACGGTCCCGGTGAAGACGCGATCATCATGGAACTAAGGTTGGACTGACCTGATTCGGCAGTTAATTCCGAACATTGTTCTATCCAGTCTCGCGGCTTTCAGCTTCTTTTTAAGACTGGGGTTACAAATCAAGTAACTTTGTGTCATAATGGACCTACATTCCAGGCTGATCGGATCGGTGATGAACCCATGAACTGCGTGGTCATCAACCCATATCCGAAATCCAGAGCCTGCCATCGAGTGCCATTATCGCGATGAATTTGCCGTTCAAGAAGGGTGAAAAAGTGGTCTACCCCGCCCATGGGGTGGCCGTCATCGAAGACATCCAGATGCGGGTTATTTCCGGGACGGAGCGACGTTTCTACATGCTCCGAATCCTCGGCACCGAGAAGATGACCATCATGATCCCGACCGAAAACGTCGAGTCGGTCGGGCTTCGGCGCGTTATCGGAAAGGATATGGTGGAAAAAATTTACCGTATCCTGCGCCAGCGCAAGGTCGAGGTCGATACGCAAACCTGGAACCGCCGCTATCGCGAATATACGGAGAAGATCAAGACTGGTTCTCCGCTGGAAATCGCCAAGGTGCTGCGCGACCTGCTGGTGCTCAAGAGCGACAAGGAGTTGTCGTTCGGCGAGCGCAAGATGCTCGACACGGCGCGATCCTTGCTCGTCAAGGAATTGTCGATCGCCAAGGCGCATCCCGAAGAGAAAATCATGGAAGAACTGAAGGTGATCTTCGCGAACTAGCCGCCATCAATTCAATTGTGTGAATGGGGCCGGGATTTTCTCCCGGCCTTTTCATTTTTGTCGAAGCGGGCCCGCGATTTTGTTGAAGGCAAAGATTCGGTGTGCGAATCTCGCTGGCATGGCGAAGTGGCGAATAATCCTGCACGCGGCGATTTCCTCGGGCGCGGCCGTAAATTGAAAGCCTCGGCGATCATCGTTGCCGCGGGCAGCGGCGTGCGGCTTGGGTCGGACGTGCCCAAGGCGTTCGTGAAGATCGGCGGTCGCGCGATGCTCTCGTATTCGCTCGGCGCCGTCGGACAAGTCAGTGCGATTGGCGAAGTTGTGATAACAGTGCCCGAGGGATTCGAAAGCGCGGCGCGCGCCGAAGCCGCGGCGGCCGGGCTTGGCGTCCCGGTCAAGATTACGCCGGGCGGTATCGAGCGGCAGGATTCGGTTCGAATCGCGCTCGGGCTGACCAGCTCGGAGAGCGAGCTGGTGATCGTGCACGACGCGGCGCGCCCGCTGGCGACGGCCTGCAATTTTCGAGGCGTGCTTGGCGGCAGCGGCGCGGGCCGGCGGTGCGATCGCGGCGATACCGGTGGCCGATACGTTGAAGCGCGTCGCGGACACCGGCAGCGCGATCGTGGCGACCGTCGCGCGGGCCGGGCTATGGCAAGCGCAAACTCCGCAGGCATTTCGCCGCGCGGTGCTGGTAGCGGCGCATCAGCGCGCAGTCAACGAGGGAATCGTCGCGACCGATGACGCGGATTTGGTCGAACGGACGGGAGTTCGCGTCGAAGTGGTCGAAGGCTCGACCGCGAACATCAAGATCACGACTCCGCCTGATCTGGCGATCGCCGAGGCAATCATCGCCGCTCGGATGGCGGGATAAGGCCCGCCCTACGCCGGCTCGGGCTCGTAGCCGGCCCGCTCGATCAGCTCGCGCGTTCGCGACCAGTCCCATCCCGCGGTGGTCAGGTAGCCGTTGACGAAAATCGAATTCACCGCGCTGAACAAATCGGCCTGGCGCGCGCCGACGTTGAGTTCGCGGCCGCCCGCCGCGCGCACCTCGCTGCGCGGATTGAGGATGCGGAACAGGCACGCGGCCTTGAGACACTTCTCGGGCGTGAGCGCGCGCCTGGATTCGAGCGGGGTGCCCTTTATCGGATGCAGAAAATTCAGCGGCACCGAATCGATCGCGAGGCGCCGCGTCGAGTAGGCGAGATCGATTATGTCATCGTCGGTCTCGCCCATCCCGATTATTCCTCCCGAGCAGGTCGATAATCCCGCCGCGCGCACGTTGGCGAGAGTCTCTACCCGATCGTCCCAGGTGTGCGTCGTGCAAATTTCCGGATAGAAGCGGCGGCTGGTGTTGAGGTTGTGATTTATCCATCCCGCGCCCGCGCTCTTGAGTTCGCCCGCCTGCTCGCGATTCATCAGGCCGATCGACAGGCACAGTTCCAGCCCCGGCAACTCGGCGCGGATTCGATCGCACGCCTCGCCGAGATGCTCGACATCCTGGCGCGCCGGACCGCGCATGCTGCAGACCATGCAGTAGCGGCGCGCGCCGCTCTCGACCGCGATTCGCGCGCCCTCGATCAATTTGGCGGCGCTCTGCAACTTGTAAACCGGGATATCGGCTTTCGAGATGCGCGATTGCGAGCAGTAGCTGCAATCCTCGGCGCAGATGCCGCTTTGCGCGTTGCGCAGCATGCAAATCTTCACCCGGCGGCCGAATGCGGCCTCGCGCACGGTGCTCGTCGCGGCGAGCAAATCGGCCAGCCGATCGTCGGGGCAACTCAGGATTGCCGCGGCGGTCTCGCGTGCGATTTCTTTGCCGGCCAGAACTTCTTCGGCCATCCGATCGAGATCGATTTCCTCAAACTTCAACATCACTGATTCCTTGTGGCCTGAAAAATTCGCGCGCCGCAGATTTAGAAGGTTTCCAAAGCTCGATCAAGCACCATTGCGCGGCGAGCGCGTCGGATTCGGCGGCGCTGCTCCATTGGCAATCAGGCCCTCGTTGAGCGAGCCGGAGCGAAAGCCCTTCAGATCGATCGCGACGAATCGAAAGCCGATTTTTTTGAACTCGCGATCGATCGTTTCGCGAATACGCCGCTCGAAGATGCGCGCGATCTGGCTTTGCTCGAGCTCCAGCCGCGCGACCTCGCCATGGTAGCGCACGCGCGCGACCGCAAAGCCCATCGAATGAAGCAGCTTCTCACCCGCCGCGACTTTCTCAAGCCCCTCGAGCGTTATCTCCGTGCCGTATGGAAAGCGCGACGACAGGCATGGCGACGCGGGACGATCCCAGGTCGGCAACCCCATCGAGCGCGAGAGCGCGCGAACCTCGGCCTTGGTCATTTCGGCTTCGACCAGCGGATGGCGCACGCGTTTCTCGCTCGCCGCCTGCATCCCGGGGCGATAGTCGTGCAGATCGTCCAGGTTAAGCCCGTCCACTATCTCGTCGATGCCAAGCTCGGCGCCCTTTGCCTCGCAAACCGTAAACAGATTGTGCTTGCACAGGTAGCATCGGTTGAGCGGATTTGCCGCGTAGCCCGGAATCTCGAGCTCGTTGGATTCGACCACCAGGTGGCGCGCGCCGATCAGGCGCGCCATCGCAAGCGCCGAGTCGCGATCCTCGTCGGGCATCGTGGGCGAAGTCGTCGTCAGCGCGAGCACGGAGTCGCCAAGCACGTCATGCGCGACTTTCAGCACCAGGGTGGAATCGACGCCGCCGGAAAACGCCACGATCAGGCTGCGCATCGGCGCAAATATCGCGCGCATCCGCTCAAGCTTCGCCTCCGGCGTTTTCGCTGTGTCCATCGAATCAGCCTGCTAGATTCCCGCGGCCTGGAAAAGATCGGTCGTCAGATATCGCTCGCCGGTGTCACAGAATACCGCGGCCACGATGCTGCCCTTGCCAAGCCGCCTGGCTATCTGGATAGCCGCGCAGCAGCTTGCGCCCGACGAGATGCCGACCAGCATGCCCTCTTCGCGCGCGAGACGGCGCGCGTACAGCGGTCGCATCTTCGTCGCTGACGGCGATTATCTCATCGTAAACTTTGGTGTCGAGATTGCCCGGCACGAAGCCGGCGCCGATGCCCTGAATCTTGTGAAAGCCCGGCTTGCCGCCCGACAACACCGGCGAGTTTTTCGGCTCGACGGCGACGATCAGGATTTTCTTGTCGAGATGCTCGCGCAAATAGTGGCCCGCGCCGGTGATCGTTCCGCCCGTCCCTACGCCGGAGATGAACGCGTCGATGCGCGGGAGCTGTTCGAGCAGCTCGGGCCCGGTTGATCGATAGTGGATGTCGGGATTGGCGGCGTTGCTGAATTGCTGCGGCATGAAGTAGCCGGGATTCTCGCGGCACAGCTCCTCGGCCTTCGCGATCGCGCCATGCATCCCGCGCGTGTCCGGCGTCAGCACCAGCTCCGCGCCGTAAGCGAGCAGCAACGAGCGCCGTTCCTCGCTCATCGTCTCCGGCATCGTAAGGATTAGCTTGTAGCCTTTCACCGCCGCGACCAGCGCCAGACCGATCCCGGTGTTGCCCGAGGTCGGCTCGACGATCGTATCGCCCGGCTTTAGCCGCCCGGAATTCTCGGCCGCCTCGACCATCGCCAGACAGATTCGGTCCTTGACGCTGCCGCCGGGATTGAAGTTCTCGAGCTTCGCCCATACTTCGGCGTCGTCCTTGCCGGGGATTCGATTGAGCCGGACGACGGGCGTGTTGCCGATAAGTTCAAGCGGCGATCGCGCGACGCTGATAGGCATGGCGGCGATTCTAGCCGGAAAATACGGCCTGTTGCGAATCTTGCCACGGGAGTTCGATCCGGCGCGTGATCGCTATTTTCCCCGGGCGCGCCCGGCGAAGGCGACTGCTGTTGCGGCGGAGCAGCCCCCGCCATCTTCCCGATGGACCCCACGGAGGAGCTGGTGGTAGTGTTCATGACCCAGCTCATGCCGCCGGCATGGCTGGCCAGTATTAAGAAGCCGCGCGCCGGCGGCAGTGGCCGCGCGCGACAACGGAGCGCGGCCTTAACATTGGGTGCAGGGGTCACCCCTGCTCGATTGAGGTGCAGGCCATGGACACATATGTCGAGCTCGACACCCACCTGCCCGACCATTACCGGACGCTCAAGGACAACATTCATCGGTTCGCGCGGGAGGTGATGCGCCCGACGGCGGCCGCTCTGGACCGGCTCGCCGATCCGAGCGCGGCAATCGCCCCCGGCTCGCCGCTGTGGGACTTCCTCAAGCAGGCATATCGGCTCGGCTACAATAAGGCCGGATTTCCCACCCAGTTCGGCGGACTCGGACTGAGCGGCCTGGGGCAGCATATCTACCTCGAGGAGCTGGGATGGGGCAGCGCCGACCTCGCGCTGACAGTTGGCATTGCGGGGATGCCTTTCGGCGCGCTTGCGGCCACCGGCGATCGCGAACTGATCGAAAAGCATGTCATGCCGTTCGTTCAGGATCGCGAGGCGCGGTACATCGGATGCTGGCCGGTGACCGAGCCGCAACATGGATCGGACTGGGTGACCGGGCAGTGGAACCGGGAACACCATGACCTGGCGGGTCACGTGATCGCGCGGCGCGACGGCGATTCGTACGTGATCAGCGGGCAAAAGTCGGCTTGGGTTTCCAACGGAACCATCGCGACGCACGGCCTGGTGATTCTGATCGCGGACCCCTCACGCGGCGCGGTGCTCGGCCGAGGCGTTGCTTTCGTGCCGTTTGACTTGCCCGGCGTATCGAAGGGCAAGCCGCTCAACAAGCTCGGCCAGCGCGCGCTCAACCAGGGCGAGATTTTCTTCGATGAGGTCAGGATTCCGAGCAGCTACATGCTGGTCGCGCCCGACAAGCCCGCTGGGGCGGCCTACGGCAGGGGCGGCGGTCCGAACGCGATGGTGGGTGCGGTCTTCACCGGAGTGGCGCGTGCGGCCTTCGAGATTGCGCTCGATTACTCCAGGCAGCGCATCCAGGGTGGCAAGCCGATTTGCGAGCATCAGCTCGTGCAAAAGCATCTGTTCGAAATGTTCACCAAGGTCGAGGCATGCCGCCTGCTCTCGCGCGCGGCGATAACCTACAACACCGACGCGGCCGTACCCGCGATGGAATACTCGATTGCGTCGAAGACCTTCTGCACGCAGGCGGCATTTGAGGTCGCCAGCGACGCGCTTCAGCTTCTCGGCGGCAACGGCCTCAGCAAGGAGTATCCGATCGAAAAAATCTTCCGCGACGCGCGCGCCGCGCTGATCGAGGACGGCACCAACGACGTGCTAAGCCTGGTCGGGGCAAGCCTGGTGCTCGTCCGCCCCTCCTGACCGCCCCCGCCAACGGACGGCGGCATGAAGGGAGAATCACCTGCGCGGTGGGCGGCAGGGGCTGCGGCCCCTGCACCCGCAGTATCAATCGAAAAGTGCGCCGAAGCGCCCTTTTCTCTCGGTTTCTCGCGCGAGAGCGAGATACGCGCAGCGCGTCTCTCGCTCTCGGCCGTGTGAGAAAAAGACGCATCCTGCGGATTTTTCGATTAACGGTGGCCAGGCGTCACCCTCTGCCATCGCGTAGTCGTGAAAAGATGCGCTGCGCAGATTTTCACGTCTTCTCACTGCGGGTGCAGGGGTGCAGCCCCTGCCCAGGGAAGTGTGAAACCCACGGTGGGTTTCACATTCAATCGCAGTGCTAGACTACCCCCAATGATGCCGCAGGAGAGCATCGCGCGTCCCATCCGGCGCGTGCTGGTCATTTTTCCGGGCGCGCTTGGCGATCTCATGTGCTTGATGCCGGCGCTTGGGGCGATCGCGCGGCGCCACCCGGGCGCTTGCGTCGAGCTGATGGCGCGCTTGGAGCTGGCCCGGCTCGCAGCCGGAAGAACCGTCGTCGCACGCGGTCATTCGATAGACGCTCGCGAGGTCGGCGCGTTATTCACCGATGACACTTCGGCCGACGCGCGTCGATTCTTCGCGGACTTCGATCGCATCTACTCGTTCTTCGCCTCGGACGACCGGCGTTTTCGCGCGCGATTGTCGGCGGCGACCGATGGGCACGTCTCGTTTCATCCGTTCCGCCCCGG
This sequence comes from uncultured delta proteobacterium, assembly GCA_963743865.1. GTDB lineage: Bacteria > Desulfobacterota > Binatia > Binatales > Binataceae > Binatus. Next base: position 380,267 of record CAVURG010000006.1, on the reverse strand, counting down.
CGGTGACGGCCACGTATCGGCGGCCTACTTGCGCGCAACTCAAATTGAAATTGACGAGACCGCTTCGCCGATATATCAGCGGCTCGAACCGACCCCGGACGACCTCGCGGCAGCCGCGCGCGCGATTGCGCAATCGGGATGCGGCAGCTCGAATTTGATTGTGATTTTTCCCGGCAGCGGAAGTCCCGGCAAGAACTGGCCGGCGGATAAATTCGCGGCGCTCGCATCGAAACTGTCGAATCGAGCGAGCGTCGCGGTCATCCTGGGCCCCGCCGAAATATCGCTGGAACCGATCTTTCGCCAGTCCGGCGTCGCGGTCCTGAAGCACCTCGATTTGCCGACGGTCGCGGCGATCGCGCGCGTCGCGTCGGCGTTCGTCGGGGTCGATTCGGGCGTGTCGCATCTGGCGGCCGCGGCCGGCGCGTCCGGCGTGGTGATCTTCGGGCCGACCGATCCCGCGCGATGGCGTCCGCTGGCGCCGGGCGCGGGTGGACAGATCGAAGTTCTCAGGCGCAACCCCATCGATTCCATCGAGGCCGATGAAGTCGCCGGCGCGTTGTCAAAATTTGTGGCGCAGCGTCAAAACTAATACACTGAAAGGGGCATGCATCATCGGGCAACATATGTCAGGTCGCGCGAGGGAGTGAAAAAGGGGCTATGAGCTTCTTCAAGACGACGATGCTGCTGGGCCTGATGACGGGTCTGCTGATGGTAATCGGCGGGCTGCTCGGAGGTTCGCGCGGCGTCGCGATCTTTTTCGTCATCGCCGCGGTGATGAACTTCTTCAGCTACTGGTTCTCCGACAAGATTGTGCTGCGCGCTTACGGAGCGCAGGAACTCGACGCGGGTTCGGCGCCGGAACTCTACTCGATCGTCAACGAGCTGGCGCATTCGGCGGCAATCCCGATGCCGCGGCTGTACCTTATCGATTCCGACACGCCCAACGCGTTTGCGACCGGCCGCAACGTGCATCATGCCGCCGTCGCCGTGACACGCGGGATCATGCGAATCTGCACGCGCGAGGAGTTGAAGGGCGTCATCGGCCATGAACTTTCGCACGTGACCAATCACGACATATTGACCAGCTCGATCGCGGCCACCATGGCCGGCGCCGTGATGATGATCGGCTCGATGGTTCGATGGGGCGCGATCTTCGGACTGGGCGGTCGCGACGACGAGGAAGGCGGGCTGGCGGGGCTGCTGGTCGCGGGCATCCTCGCGCCGATCGCGGCGAGCCTCATTCAGCTGGCGATTTCGCGCACGCGCGAGTACCAGGCCGATGCGAGCGGCGCCGCGCTCACGCATAATCCCTTGTACCTGGCCAGCGCGCTGCGCAAGCTCGAGGCCGCCAACGAGCGGATGCCGATGGACGCCAGCCCTGCGACGGCCCACCTGTTTATCGTCAATCCGCTGAGCGCGGCGGGAATTTCGCGGCTGTTCTCGACCCATCCGCCGATCGAGGAGCGAATCCACCGCCTCGAGCAGATGTCGGCCGGGCAGATTGGACAAGGGTGAGGGCGTCGTCGATGGAAGATTCAGAAGACAAGCGCGGATTCAAGGTTCAGGATCGCCGGCGCTTCTCCGCCGAAGGCGAGGCCAAGGCTGGCGACGAGGCGCCATCTGAGAGCGGCGAAGCGTTGGAAATAAAATCCAAAGCCGACGCGCCCGAGCCGGAGTCGATTTCCAAGCCGCGAGCCGCCGCCTCACAGCCCGCGGCGAGTCGCGATTCGAGTCAAGCGCCGCTCGAGCTGACATTCGCGGCGTTTCTATGGAGCCTGTCAGAGCAGGCCCTGGCGGCGCTGGGCGAAATACCCGACCCGGCAAGCGGTCAGGTGACGCACGACCTGATTTTGGCTCAGCAGATGATCGATATCATCATAATGTTGCGTGACAAGACGCGGGGAAATCTCGACCCCCACGAACAAGCCTTGCTCAAAGAGATTCTTTCCAGCCTGCAAATGAAGTACGTTGAATTGGCGAGACCGCCGGGCCGTTGAGCGGCCGTCTTCGCATAATCACACATGACGCATAATTTCTCCCGACCCATCGTCTTTCCTGGCGTCGCGATTTTTATCGCGACGTTCACTTTGATTGCCTCTGGCATGCCGGCACGTGCGGCGGATTCCGCGCCGCCCACGCGCTTCTGGACCGAGCCGGCCGACCCCGCTCACGTGGCGAAAGCCCAGTCGATGCCGGACTTCGTCGATCTCGCAGCCAAGCTCAGCCCCGCCGTCGTGAACATCTCGACCGACGAACCCGCAGAACCCGCGCAAGCCGGCGAGCCATCGCCCGAAGATTCTCCGCACGGCCTTCTCACGCCACCGCACTCGCATCCTTTCGAGGAGTTCGGCGGCTCGCCGCACTCCAAGGCGCTTGGCTCCGGCTTCATCATCACCAAGGACGGCTACATCCTGACCAACGAGCACGTCGTCGAGAATCCGGGCACGGTCACGGTGACCACGCAGGACGGCCACAACTACGCCGCCAAGATCGTCGGGCATGACGAGAAGAGCGACATCGCGCTGCTGAAGATCGATGCGAAGCACGACCTGGCGGTCGCGCCGCTGGGCAACTCCGACGACTTGAAGGTGGGAGAATGGGTGATGGCGATCGGAAATCCGTTCGGCTTCGACCATTCCGTGACGGCCGGAATCGTCAGCGCCAAGGGACGCTTCATCCCGGGCAACTACGAGGATTTCATCCAGACCGACGCGTCGATAAATCCCGGCAACTCGGGCGGTCCGCTGATCGATCTGCGCGGCGACGTGGTCGGCGTCAATTGCGCGATCTACACGCACACCGGCACCAGCATGGGAATCGGCTTTGCGGTTCCCATCGAACTGGTCAAGGAAGAGCTGCCGCAACTCAAGAGCTCGGGCAAAGTCGTGCGCGGATGGCTCGGCGTGTACATCCAGAAGGTGACGCCCGAGCTGGCCGAGTCGCTGGGGCTGGCGGATTCACGCGGCGCGCTGGTTGCCAAGGTGCTCGACGGCGGACCAGCCAAAGTGGCCGGCGTCAAGCGCGGCGACGTAATCGTCGCGTTCGACAATCAACCGGTCAGCGACTCGCGCGAATTGCCGCTGCTGATCGGCCGCACCGACCTGGGCCACAAAGGGACTCTCAAGGTGATTCGCGACAAGCAGACGATCGATCTGCCGGTCACGATTACGCAGTCGCGCGAGCCCGAAATCGTGGCGTCTGAAGAAAAATCGCAAAAGCCCGACCTCGGCGCCGTCTCGCCCTTCGGCCTTCACGTCAAGGACCTGAGTCCCGACCTCGCCAAAGAACTCGGGCTCGACGCTTCCGGCGGCGTCGTGATTTCGTCGGTGCAGCCCGGCAGCCGCGCCGACGAGGCAGGCCTTCGCGCTCGCGACGTGATCCTCGAGGTCAATCGCGCGGTCGTCAAGAACATCGACTCGTACCAACATGCGCTGAAGACCAGCGCCAAGGGCAAGATAGTCCTGCTGCTCGTCAGGCGCGGCGACGCCACCATCTACGTGACCGTCAAGCCGGAGGCCTGAGCCGGGGGACGGATTTCCGATGTCCCCGAAACGAATCCTGAAATTCGCGCTCATCGGCGCGGGCGCGATCATCTTGTTCGCCATCCCGCCGACCCTGTGGCTGTTCTTCAGCTACTACAATCAGCTCGAAAATGAAGTCGTCGCGCGGTTCTCGGGCAAGCGCTGGAACATCCCGTCGCGCATTTATTCCGACTCGGTGCTCATTTACCCCGGCCAGGATCTTCAGGATCTCGGTTTCTTCGAGCGACTCGCGCGCCTGAATTACCATCGGGTCGATCCGGGCCACGTCGACTCTCGCGGCGAGTACAGCTTCGATCGCAAGCGCGGCAAGCTCGACATCTTTCTGCATAGTTTCGCGTATCCGTACCGCAACTTCGGCGGCGAATTCGTCGAGCTGACTCTTAAGGGAGATACGATCGAGTCGATGGGGGATCCGGTGACCCATAAACCGATCTTCTCGATCGAGCTGGAACCCGAACTCATCAGCGGCATCTTCGAAGGCGAATGGGAGCAGCGCCGGCTGGTGCGCCTGAGCCAGATTCCGCCCACGATGATCAATGCGATCCTGGCCGCCGAGGACCATCGCTTTTACGAGCATCACGGCGTTGACCTGGTCCGCATCATCAAGGCCGCGTATATCGATTTTACCTCGGGGCACGTGCGCCAGGGCGGCTCGACGCTCACCCAGCAGCTGATGAAGAACTTCTTCCTGAGCGGCGAGCGAAGCTACAAGCGCAAGCTCAAGGAAGCGATGATGGCGTACATCGCGGAGCGCAGATACTCCAAGGATGAAATCCTGGAGAACTATATTAACGATATCTACTTGGGCCAGCGCGGACAGGAAGGCATATACGGCGTCTGGGAAGCGTCTGAGTACTACTTCTCCAAGGAGCCGCGCGATCTGACTATTGGCGAAATGGCTACTGATTGCCGGCTTGATCAGTTCGCCCAACCGGCTCAATCCGCTGCACCATCCCGACGCCGCGCGCCCGCGACGCAACGAGGTCCTGGCCGCGATGCTCGAGGATGGCTACATCGGCAAAACCGCTTACGACGCGGCGGTCAGCGAGCCGCTGCATCCGCGGGAAGTTTATGCCGAGGGCAACGACGCGCCCTACTTTGTCGATTTCGTCAAGAAAGAACTGGCCGAGCGTTATCCGCCGCAGGTGCTGAGCGGCGAGGGTTTGCGCATCTTCACCTCGCTCGACGTGCACATGGAAAAGCTCGCCGAGAGCGCAATCGCGCACAATCTCAGCGATCTGGAAGCCAAGCATCCCAAGCTGGTCCGGCGCGAGGCCAACAATCGCCTCGAGTCGTGCCTTGTCGCTCTCGAGCCGCAGAGCGGAAAGATTCGCGCGATGGTCGGTGGACGCAACTACCGCTCGAGCCAGTTCAATCGCGTTACTCAGTCCAAACGTCAGCCCGGTTCGGTCTTCAAGCCGGTTACCTATCTGGCGGCCTTCGACGAGACCCTGTCGGGAGGAGCGGAGAAGTTCCTGCCGACTACCTATATCGAGGACGCGCCCTTCACCTGGCAGTACGGCGACATGAGCTGGACGCCGAATAACTATCGCGACCGCTTCTTCGGCCACGTCACGCTCGAGTTCGCGCTCGGCGAGTCGCTCAACTCCGCGACCGCGCGGCTGGCCAACAGCGTCGGACTGGATCGAATCCGCGCGATGGCGTCGAAGCTCGGCTTTGGCGACTTGCCGCCGTACCCGTCGATCGTGCTCGGCGGAATCGAAGTCTCGCCGATGCAGGTCGCGCGCGCCTACGCCGTAATTGCCAACGACGGGATGGAGATCCAACCCTACGCCGTTACCGCCGTGGTCGATGAAAACAACAAGGTAATCGAGGGCCACGAACTGACCGCCGAACAGGTGATTTCGCCCCAGCTCGCGTACATGATGCAGTTCATGCTCGAAAACGTGATCAATCACGGCACCGGCGCGGGCGCGCGCGCGATGGGTTTCACGCGGCCGGCGGCGGGCAAGACCGGCACCACCAACGATGACAAGGACGCATGGTTCGCGGGCTTTACGCCCAACCTGCTGGCGGTGGTCTGGACCGGTTTCGATCAAAAGGAAGAGCTGGGCCTGACCGGCGCGCAGGCTTCGCTGCCGGCGTGGACTGCTTTTATGAAGGCGGCGACCGCGTCGCGCCCGCCGCTCGATTTCACCGCTCCGCCGGGAATCGTCGAGGTGAAAGTCGATCCGACTACCGGCTATAAGGCGACAGCCCTATTGCCCGGTGACTATGATGGGCGTGTATCCGGAGGGTATGGCGCCAACTCAGGACTGCCCGTATCATAGTTCGGCGACGTCGTTGACGGCCGTGGACCACAAGACGCCGGAGGAGCCGAATCCAGTTGCTGATCCCAATGACTAGTCCGCTAATGAAGCGACTGGGCTCATTCGCTTTCGCAATATTTCTGTCGATGCTGCCGATTTCCGCGAGCGCATCGCAGCGGCAGCCGATGGTTGTCGCGAAACTCGAAGAGGAATCGATTCCAGCGCAGGATCTCGCGGCTCAGCCTGGTCCCGCCGCGCCGTCATCTACCTCCGCAGAGGCAAATCCCAATCCCGACACAAATCCCGATTCCGGTGATTGGGAACAGGTGCCTGCCGCGAAACCGACGCCCGCCGAGCAGCCAGAGCCCGGCCAGCAGCAGGGGCTTCCTTCCAAACCGACGCCAACTCCGGCGCCCACGCGCCCCTCAGAAGCCGAACCGCCCGATGTCGCGCCTGCGATCGACGTAGGTTCGATCGCGACGACGCCCCAAATCAGCGACTCTTCGCTGGCACCGCTGATCGATACTGCGCCAACTCCCGCCCGTGCCGCATCGTTGAGAATCACCGAGCAGCAGCGCGTCGAGCTCGAGCAGGGGCACACTGACGAGCGCGATTCGCGAACTGGCGCACGCGATTTCGATCGATCCGAGCAACTCGTACGCGTACTTCTACCTGGGGCGCGCATACGTCACGCGCAAGGACTACACGCAGGCGCAGACGTTCTTCAAGCGCGCGGAAATCGGGCTCGCATCGGATTCCGCGTGGCTCGGCGAAATCTACGCGTTCGAAGGGCTCAGTCTAGAGGAGTCGGGTAAATCCGCCGAGGCCGCCGCCGCCTATCAGAAGGCTCTCGCCGCGAGTCCGGGCAACCTGACTGCGCGAGTCGGCGTTACGCGCGTGTCCGTATTCGTGCCTGCCGCTGCGAGCGCGTCGGCATCAGCCGCGGATCTCGACCAGCCCGCGCCCGCAGAGCCCGAAGCTCCGCCAGCGCCGGACGAAGCACCTGCTTTGCCGCCGCCCGCTCCGGCAGACTGAACACGCGGAGCGACTTAATCTAACGTGAAACCCACCGTGGGTTTCCCACTTCCTTGGGCAGGGGTAACCCCTGCACCTTAGTATTAAGAAAAGATGCGGGCTTCGCCCTGTTAGAAGGGGTTGGTAAGGAAATAGCCCGCGCGTCCGTTTTCTTGTGTCATCCTGCTTTTGTGTCATCCTGAGCAAACTCGCGATGCTGATACTCGGAATTGAATCTTCGTGCGACGACGCTGCCGCCGCGGTGCTCGAAACCACCGCCCCGGGCATCGCCGACATTCGCTCCAGCACGGTAGCCAATCAGGACGACATCCATCGCGCTTACGGCGGTATCGTTCCCGAACTCGCGTCGCGCAGCCACGTCGTCACGATTGCGCCCGTCATCGAGCGCGCGCTGGGCGGCGCCGGATGCCGGCTCGTGGACATCGAGGGAATCGCAGTCACGCGCGGGCCGGGATTGGTCGGCTCGTTGCTGGTCGGCTTGATGTTCGCCAAGGGGCTGGCGCAGGCGAGCGGCGTGGCGATGGTCGGCGTGAATCATATCGAGGGCCATCTGCTGGCGCCGCTGCTGGAAAATCGCATCGCGATGCCGTACCTGGCGCTGGTCGTATCCGGCGGTCACACTGCACTGTTCGCGGTCGAGGATTTCGGGCGCTACCGCCGGATCGGATGCACTCGCGACGACGCCGCCGGCGAGGCGTTCGACAAGGTCGCCAAGCTGATGGGACTGGGCTATCCGGGCGGTCGCGCGATCGACGAGATGTCGCGCCGCGGCAATCGAAAGCGCGTGCGAATCCCGCGCGCCCATGTCAGGGGCGCGCCCATGGATTTCAGTTTCAGCGGCGTGAAGACGGCGGTCGCAACTATTCTGGCCAGCGAGGATGGCCGCGCCGAGCGGCCCGAGGATCTCGCCGCGAGCTTTCAGGAAGCTGTCGTCGATATGCTGGTGAAGCCGACCATCGCCGCCGCGCGCGAACTGGGCGCGGACACCATCGCACTGACCGGCGGCGTCGCGGCAAATTCGAGATTGCGCGACAGGCTGGCCGAGGCAGCGGCGGCCGATGGCCGCCGGCTGGTCGCACCCGCGCTCGAATATTGCACCGATAATGCGGCGATGATCGCGCTCGCGGGCAGCTACCGTCTGATTCGCGGCGAGCGCGACGCGCTCAGCATCGACGCGGAAGCCAATCTCGCGCTTTGAATCCGGAGCAGATGACGATTGCACGAAAATCGCACGCGCGCCGCAAACTTAAGCCAGCCAACAGCACCGCCGGCGGAACTGAAACGCCGTCGCGTCCCGCACCGGCGCTGGCGAGCAGCCGGCGTGCGGCCGGCAAAATCGCGCGGCCAGAATTTCCTGACCAGCGGCGCCGTCGCCGATCGAATCGTCGCCGCGGCGGAGCTGTCCGAATCGGACCCGGTGGTCGAGATAGGTCCCGGCCTGGGCATCCTGACCGAGAAAATCGCGGCGCGGCCGTTGCGCTCGCTGACGCTGGTGGAACTCGACCCGCGCCTCGCCGCCCGGCTCCGGGAGCGCTTCGCAGACGGCGGCGACGCGAACGTTCGCGTCATCAACGCCGACTTTCTTGCGATCGATTTCGCGGCGCTGGTCACCGATCCGCCAGTCAAGGTAATCGGCAATCTTCCGTTCAATGTCGCGGCGGCCATCCTGCGCCGGCTCAGCGACAACGCGCGCATGATTTCGAGAATGGTCCTGATGTTTCAACGCGAAGTCGCCGCGCGGATTCGCGCGACCCCCGGCGACGAGGCGTATGGCGCGTTGAGCGTATTCAACGCGCTTTACTGGGAGATCGACCTGCATTTCAGCGTCGCCGCGGGCAGCTTCCATCCGCGTCCCAAGATCGACGCCGAAGTTCTCGCTTTCACGCCCAGGGCGACGCAGACGTTTGCGGCCGGCAACGAAAACGAACGCGACGTGCTCGAAACCGTGCGCGCCTCGTTCTCTGCGCCGCGCAAGACAATTCGCAATGCGCTCAGCCACGCGCTTGGAATCGACAGCGCGCGGATCGCGCGCGCGCTCGAACGCGCGGCGATCGATCCGGCCACGCGCGCCGAGAGGCTCGGCGTACCCGACTTTTTAAGACTCGCGCACGCGCTGCGAATCGAACTGGCCGGCAGGATCGTCACGCGCGATGCCTGAACTGCCGGAAGTAGAATCGCTTGCGCCGGATACTCGTTCGCACCGCCGTCGGCAGAACGATCGTGAGTGTTCGAATCGGCGAGAAGCGGCTGCGCCGCGGCGTCACCGTGGATTTTGCCGCGGCGATCGCCGGCCGGCAAATTGTGAAACTGTCACGCCGCGCCAAATATTTGATCGTCGAGCTCGACGGCGACGACGTGATGCTGGTGCACCTCGGGATGTCCGGCAGTCTGACTCATCGCCACGACGGCTTCCGCGCCGGCGACCTCGATCCGCGCCACGACCATCTCGAATTTTCGCTCGATGACGCCTCGCGCCTGGTTTACAACGATCCGCGGCGCTTCGGCATGGTCAGTCTCGTCCGGCGCGCCGCGCTGGCTTCCACGGCGGAACTGAAGGGTCTCGGCCCTGAGCCGTTGTCGCACCGATTCAACGCCGGCTACCTCGCCGCGAAGGCCCGCGGCCGGATGGCGGCGATCAAGAGCCTGATCATGGATCAGCGAATCGTCGCCGGTATCGGCAATATCTACGCATCCGAGATTCTGTTTCGCGCCGGCGTGCGTCCCGCGCGGCGGGCCGGCCGCGTGACGCGAATCGAGATCGAAAAAATCGCGGCCGCCGTGCCGGTAATCCTGCGCGCCGCGATCGGCAGTAACGGCACCACCTTTCGCAGTTACCGCGATTCACGCGGACAGCCCGGGCGATTCGCCGCGCGCTTGCGAGTTTACGGCCGCGAGGGAAAACCGTGCTACACATGCTCGACGCCGATCAAAAATGTGATCGTGGGCCAGCGCGCCAGCTTCTATTGTCCGGAATGCCAGCACTGACGCCGAGTCAATTTTCGGCGCGCGAACGTGTATGTTATTGGAATTGACACTCGGAGGTCGAATTGGAAGAAACGGTGACGCTATGACACTCGACATGCCCACCGGAATCGGCGCCGCAATTGCGTTCATCTTCGGCGCGAGCGTCGGCAGCTTCATCTGCATGGTTGCGTATCGGCTCCCCCGCGATCTTTCGATCGTCACGCCGCGCTCATTTTGCGAGAGTTGCGAGCGCGCGATTCCATGGTGGGCGAACATCCCGATTCTCGCCTACCTTGGATTGCGCGGGCGATGCGTGATGTGCAGCGCGCCGATCCCGTTCCGCCATTTTCTCGCCGAATTCGGACTCGCCATCATCGCTCTCTATCTCTACCTCGCCTTCCCCATCCCCGACGCGTTCGCGCGCTTCGTACTATGCGCCGCGCTGTGGGTCGTCGCGATCGTCGACTACGACTGGCGGCTGATTCCGAACATCATTACCTGGCCCGGGACGACTGGTGGGATTCATCGCCGCGTCGCTGATGATGCCGGAGGTCGGCTGGAAGAGTTCGCTTGATCGGAATCGCGCTCGGCGGCGGCGTCCTGTATGGTACCGGCTATTTCTACCAGCTGGTCCGCGGGCGCGAGGGCGTGGGCCTGGGCGACGTGTGGCTGCTGGGGATGGTCGGTGGATTTCTCGGCTGGCCGGGAGTTTTGTTCACTTTGTTTTTCGGTTCGGTAATCGGCGCGATCGGCGGAATCGCGTTCGCGCTCACCGGCGGTGGCGCGACTTCACCCGCTCCGCTGGGCGACCCCGTGAGCGATCCGGAGGAAGCAGACGTCTCGATTCTGCGCACCGAAGTTCCGTTCGGTCCGTATCTGGCGCTGGCCGCCGGCATCTTCGCTCTCTTTCAGCCGCAACTGACGCGCTGGTATCTTGGCGGATAAGGACGCGCAACGCTCCAATCCAGCTAACCGATGGCAGCCGGTGTATTCATCACGCTCGAAGGCGTCGAAGGAAGTGGCAAGACCACCCAGGCCGCAATCCTGGGCGACGCGCTGCGCAAAAGCGGGCGGCGCGTAACGGTCACCCATGAGCCGGGCGGCACGCGCGCCGGCGAAACGATTCGCGCGATTTTTCTCGATCCCGCCGTTTCGCTCGACGTAGCCGCGGAACTGCTGCTGGTGCTTGCCGATCGCGCGCAGCACGTCCGCGAAAAACTCCGGCCCGCGCTCGCCGCCGGCGAAATCGTGATTTCCGATCGCTATTCGGATTCGACCACCGCCTACCAGGGCCACGGCCGCGGCTTCGATCTCAAACTGCTCGGCGAGCTGAACCGGCTCGCCAGCGACAACGTGACGCCCGACCTGACTATCGTCCTCGACCTGCCGGTCGAGACCGGTCTCGAGCGCACCCGCGCGCGAGCGATGGGCACCGGACGCGGCTCCGACCGCTTCGAGGGCGAGCGCGCCGACTTCCATCGCAGAGTGCGCGACGGTTTTCTCGCGATCGCGAAGGCCGAGCCCGCGCGGGTCGTCGTGATCGACGCCGACCGTCCGGTTGCCGCCGTCAGCGCCGACATCCGCCACGCCGTGGACGAGCTGCTCGCCCGCCGATGAGCCAATCACCATGCCCATAACTTCGATCCGCGGGCATCGCGAAGCCGCAAGCCGGCTGCTCGCCGAATTGCGCAGCCGGCCCTCGCACGCCTACCTCTTCGCGGGCCCGCGCGGCGTCGGCAAGGCGCTCGTCAGCAACCAGCCTGGTCCACGCCATGATGTGCGAGCGATCGCCCGGCGAGAATTTCTGCTGCACTACCGCGCGATGCCCTGTCCGCATTGCGCCGCAGACCGAGCGTACGCGCGCGCGCGCCGACGATGCGGACGCGCCGCGATGCGACTGCTGCTCTGCGTGCGTGCAAATCGCGACCGGCGTGCATCCGGATTTCACCTACGTGTCGCGGCCGGCCGGCCGCACCGAAGTTCTGATCGACCAGGTCCGCGAACTGATTGCGCGGCTTGGAATCCGGCCGTCGCGCTCATCGGTTCGTATGGCAATTATCGACGACGCCGAGACCCTCGGCATCCCCGCGCAGAACGCGCTCCTGAAAACGCTCGAAGAGCCGCCCGGCCACGCAATCATCATCATGGTATCGGCCAGCGAGCGCGCCCTGCTCGACACCGTCCGCTCGCGCACGCGCACGGTCAGATTTCCCGCGCTCCAGACCGCCGATCTCGAGGCTATCCTTGCCGCGCATGGCGTCGGCGATAAAGCTCGCGCCAGTGCGCTTGCGTTGCTGGCTCGCGGCAGCGCTGCAAATGCGATCGCACTCGCCGACGGCGATGAACCGCCGATGAAGGAGCTGCTCGACGCGCTGAGCACTGCAAAATCGATCGATTTCGCCCGCGCGCAGTCTCTCGCCCAGGAGTTCTTCGCCAACCGCGACGCCGCCACCGGCAATTTCGAGCTGCTCGCAAGACTGCTCGAAGAAATACTATGCTACAAACTGCTGAAGGCCGATTTCGTGGCGTTTGCGCCCGAGTCCAGGCCGCAATTGGCGAGTCTGGCGGATAGTTTCGGGGTCGATGCGGTGGTGAAATGTATCGACGCGGCACTGCGCGCCAGCGAAGCGGTCGAAGCGAACGCCAATCCCCGGCTGCAGGCTGAGAATTGGTGGACTATCGCCGGCCATGCGATGCGGGGTGAGTAGAAGATAGTGGCTGACATCGATCCGTTTGAAGGCTCGCAACCAACTGCGAAAATCGTCGCCGTCAGTCTCCAGCAGGCCGGCCATCTGTATAATTTTCTGGCCGGCGACCGGACCCTGCGCCGCGGCGAACGCGTGCTGGTCGAAAGCGACAACGGCGCCCGCCTCGGCACCGTCGAGATCGAGCCCCACGAACCCGCGCAAACGATCGATCTTTCCGCGCTGCGTCCCGTTATCCGCATTGCTTCCGAGAGCGATTTCCACGCCGAGCGCGAAACCCTCTCGCGTGAGGCGCACGCACGCCGCTTGTGCGTCGAGCGCATCCGCGAGAGCCGCATCCAGATGAAGCTCGTCAGCGCCGACTATACCTTCGACGGGCGCAAGGTCGTCTTCTATTTCGTTGCCGAGGGCCGCATCGATTTCCGCGAGCTGGTCCGCGATCTCGCCAACTCGCTGCGCGTTCGCGTCGAGATGAAACAGATTGGCGCCCGCGATGAGACCAAAGTCACGGGTGGGATGGGTCCGTGCGGACGCGAGCTATGCTGCTCCAGTTGGCTGCGCGACTTCGAGGCGGTCACGGTCAAGATGGCGCGCGAGCAGGGTCTCGCGCTCAACCCCTCGCGCCTGGCCGGGATGTGCGGGCGGCTCAAATGCTGCCTGCGCTACGAATACGCCAGCTACGTCGAACTCAAGCGCGCGCTGCCCAACGTCGGCAAGCGCGTGCAATGCGTCAAGGGCGACGGCAGAGTGGTTCGACAGAACACGCTGAAGCAGACGGTGCTGGTTCAGCGCGAGGAAGACGGCGGCGTGGTCGAAGTGACGCTAGAAGATCTGGTCGCCTCGCGCCCGCAGTAGCAAGCGTCCCTACCGCCTCACGTCCCGCCGCGGCGCCTGAATCTGATTGCCGACTATCGCATTCGTGATCAGCGGCGCGTCTTCAGTTCGCAAAGTTGTACGCGCCACCGCGTTCCAGCGCCTTCTTGTAGGCCGGCCGCTCGTGCAAGCGCCGGATCCACGCGTCGAGGTTGGGATACGGCGCGCGCTTGCCGAACGCGCCGGCAATCTCGGCTACGAAGCTCATCTGGATGTCAGCGCCGGTCAGGGTGTCCCCCACCAGGAACTGCCGGCCCTTCAAAGCGCCGTCGAGGTAACCGAGGTGATTGGCAATCTCGCTCTCGATGCGCGGCATCAGTGGCGCCGCCGCTGCACCCAGGCGCGTGACATAAAGGTTGAGCATCAGCGGAAGCATCGCCGAGCCTTCGGCATAGTGCATCCACTGCACGTACTCGTCATACGCCGGACTCTCGGGCGCGGGCTGCAGGCGGCCTTTGCCGTGGCGGCGAATCAGGTAGTCGATTATCGCGCCCGATTCGATGATGGTCCGATTGCCATCAGTGATGACCGGTGACTTGCCCAGCGGGTGAACCTTCTTCAATTCCGCTGGCGCCAGCCGGGTTTGCGCATCGCGCTGGTAGGGCTTGATTTCGTACGGCAGGCCGAGCTCTTCCAGCAGCCACAGGATACGTTGCGAGCGGGAATCGTTGAGGTGATGGACGACAATCATGCGGCAATTCCTCCGTGCGGACCATTATCTAACACTGTCGCAGCTTAACGCCATCCGCATCTTCTCCTGACTAAGGTGCAGGGGCTGGCCCCTGCTCGCGCGGCGCCGAGTGACCCGCTACTCTTGAACTCCTGATGGCAAATCGCATCCACATCACGACCGCGATCATCTACAGCAACGGCCCGCCCCATGTCGGCCATGCCTACGAAATGCTGGCGACCGACGCGTTCGCGCGATTTCAGCGACGCAAGCTCGGCCGCGCCAACGTCAGCTTCCTCACCGGCACCGACGAGCACGGCGACAAAAACAAGCGCGCCGCCGACGCGATCGGACTCCATCCGAAGGCCTTCGCCGACAAAATCAGCGCGCTGTTTCGACAAGGATGGGCCGGGCTGGACATCAGCTACGATATCTTTGTCCGCACCACCGACCCCGTGCATGAGGCGTTCGTGCAGAGGATGCTCGCGCGCACTTACCAGTCCGGCGACATCTACTTCAAGGACTACGAAGGCCTCTACTGCGTTGGATGCGAGCGCTTTTATACCGAGAAGGAACTGCTGCCCGGCAACATCTGTCCGGTGCACAATCGGCCCGTCGAGCCTATCAAGGAAGGCAACTATTTCCTGAAGCTCGAGAAATACCGCGAGGCTATCCGCCGCAACATCGAGAAAAACCCCGACTTCATCCGCCCCGAGCGCTATCGCAACGAGGCGCTGCGGATGCTCGACGAACCGCTCGAGGATCTTTGCATCTCGCGTCCCAAGGCGCGCCTCGATTGGGGCATCGCGCTGCCGTTCGACGACAAGTACGTCACCTACGTCTGGTACGACGCGCTGTGGGCCTACATGAGCGAGCTGCCCAACACGGACGACGCGTCACTGACCGCAATCCTGCCGGTCACCGAACATTTCATCGGCAAGGACATCCTCAAGACGCACGCGGTGTACTGGCCCGCGATGCTGATGGCGGTCGGCTTGCCGACCTATCGTCATCTGAACGTCCACGGATTTATGAATTTCGGCGGCGCGCGGCTGTCGAAGAGCTCGGGCAACATCGAGGACCCCGTCGCCTATCAGCAAACTGTCGGCCCCGACGCTTTACGCTTCTTCATCTTGCGCGAATTCACCTACGGCCTCGACGGCGATTTCTCCGAAGAGCGCGTGATCGATCGCTACAACTCGGACCTGGCCAACGATCTCGGCAATCTGACCAGCCGCGTGCTCTCGATGGCGGCGCGATACTTCCAGGGCGCGATCACGGCGGCGCCCGGCGCGGGCGCAGGCGCCGACCCGCGCGACGTTGCGCTCGCCGATACCTTCGCCGCGATACCGGCGCGGGTCGCGCCGCTGGTCGAGGAGCTTGCGTTCAATCGCGCTCTGGAAGCCATCTGGCAAGCGCTCGATGCGGCCAACAAGTATATTGTCGCGACCTCGCCGTTCACGCTCGCCAAAGATCCCGCCAAGCTGCCGCGCGTCGCGCAAATCCTCGCCAACCTGGTCGAGGGATTGCGCGTTGTCGCCGACACGCTCGAGCCGTTCATGCCGGTAGCGTCGAAAAAGATTCTCGGCCTGCTCAATGTCGATGAGAGACTCGCACGCGCGCCGTATGGGGACGGCATCAAGCCGGGGCATCGCGTAAATCCGACGACGCCGCTGTTCCCGCGCATCGACAAGAAAGCCCGCACCTGATGATCGTCGATACGCATTGCCATCTCGCCGACGCAAAGTTCCGCGGCGACGTCGAAGCCGTGATCGCGCGCGCGTCCGGCGCCGGCGTGGCGCAGCTCATCTCGGTCGGCGCGATCGGACCGATCGACAACGATCGATTGACCGTTGCAATCGCCGAGCGTCACCGCAATGTCTTCGCCGCCATCGGCGTGCATCCTCACGACGCCCGGGATTGCACGCGAGAGCGAATCGCACAGTTGCGCGAGCTCGCCGCGTCGAAAAAAGTTGTCGCGATCGGCGAGAGCGGACTCGATTTCCATTACATGCACTCGCCGCCGCAAGCGCAGGAAGCGTCGTTGCGCGCGCATCTTGCGCTCGCCGCCGAACTCGACCTGCCAATCGTGATTCATTGCCGCGACGCGGAGCGCCGGCTCGTCGAGATCGTGCGCGAGACCGGGATTCCACCGCGCGGCGGCGTGATTCATTGCTTCACCGGCGACACCAGCGCGGCGCGGGAGTTCCTCGCGCTCGGACTGTGCATCTCGTTCTCGGGCATCATCACGTTCAAAAATTCCGCGTCGGTTCGCGAGGCCGCGTCGATCGTTCCCGATGACCGGGTGATGGTGGAGACGGACGCGCCTTATCTCGCGCCCGAGCCGTATCGGGGCAAGCGCAACGAGCCAGCCTATGTCACTCGCACGCTCGAAATGCTCGCGAATCTTCGACGCGCTGACGCCGCTGCGCTCGGTGCGCAGGTGATTGCGAACGCCGCGCGCCTGTTCAGGCTTCCGCCACCGGCAAACACGCCAGCGCGACCCGCCTAACCGAGCGGATGGCCGCCGAAGATCATCGGATGCAGCGCGACGATTGCAACCGTCAGCACTATGCCCACGCCGATCGCCGCCCACGGCATGTTACCGGCGGCCCATCGAACGCGCCCGCCGATTAGCGCCGCGAACGGCACGAACGAGGTCTTCGCGACGAACTGGCGATAGCGATCGCCAAGTTCGCGAATCTTGCGCCGGTCCTGATGCATCCCGCCGATAATTCCGAGCACCGGGAACAGCCCGAAGAAAATCACGTCGCCGGCCCGTCCGTTCATCAGCATGTGCGCAATTCCAAACAGGGTGAATCCAACAAAAGCCGGATGCCGCGTGATCTTCAGGAGGCCGCGCGGTTCGCTCCCGGCGGCAGGCGCGCCCATCGTGCCCGGATTCGGAGTGATGAAACTCCCGACCAACAGGATCAGCGCTGCCAACATTAGCAACCACGCAAGCTCTCGAAACGGGGGCACCGAGCGCAGAGCCCAAAGCAAGGGGCCGGCGTGCTTGTGGCGCGCGAATTCGTAGATTAACGGTCCCAGCGTCGCGAACGAGATTAGTGAATAAATGCCGAGATATGGCTGATCGCCGACCGCATTTATCAACCGAGGTCGAACGGCAGACGACGATATGATCAGATGGCCGGCCACGAACAAAACCGCCCACAGCGCGATCCAGACAGTCGCATCCATAGAGACCTCCGCGCGATCGCCCAGTAGTCGAGGCTCCGCGCCGGCACGATGATCGCAGGATCGCGGCTTGCGTCAAATGCAGCGCGCCGGTTGCGGACCGGCGGTATCGGCGCGACCCGGCTCGATTCACGAATCGGCTTGAGCGGGGTTATAGATATCGTAATGGGCAGGGCATTCGGAATAGGGATTCCGCCGCCGTTCGAAGAGGCGGTGAAAAGCATGGAACGCGAGATCATGCGCTTCCTGATGCGCTCGACCGGCGACCGCGAAGATGCGATGGACCTGTTCCAGGAGACGTGGCTGCGCGCCTATCGCGCCTACCCCACGCTGCAATCGGAAGACGGGCTGCGGCCGTGGATTTTTCGAATCGCATCGAACCTGTGCCGCAATCGCGCGCGGGACAGGATGCGCCGCGGGCGCGTGATCGCCAGCGAGACTGCGGACGGCGCAGCACCGGCCGATAACGCGCCGAACCGGCTCGATGGCGGACCCGAGGGCGCGCTCCATTTGAAGAGAGCCATCGCGCGGCTGCCCGGCAAGCAGGGTCAGGCATTGATGATGCGCAAGTTCGCGGGGCTCGAATATGCGGAGATCGGCACGGCGCTGAATTGCTCGGCCGAGAGCGCGCGGGCCAGCGTCTATCAGGCAGTGAAAAAACTGAAGAAACTCAGGCTGGACGAGTAATCAAGATGAAGACCAATCCGATGGCGACGCAAGCGAAGGAGAGTGCGCCGATCGACGACCGGGTGCTCGACGCAATGATCCGGCAGACGCGGCCCCGCATCGAGCGCGCGATGAAGATTATCCGCCGCCCGCAGGCGCGGGTCGGCGTGATTGCGTCGCCGCTTGGGCAGCTGCTGATCGCGGAGAGCGACCGCGGCCTCGCGGCGATTCACTTTCTCTTCATAAGCGGGGGCGAGCGGACGCTCGCGATGCTGCGCAGGAAGTTCGATCTGATCGAGAATGAGGCGAGTGCCCGCCGGATCGGCGCGGAAATCGATCGCGTGTTCGAGGGCGACTTCAGTGCGATGGCGCATCCGGTGGATCTGAGCCTGGTCGAGAGCGACTTCCAGCGCCGCACGTACACCTCGCTTCGAAAAGTCCCGCCCGGCGCGGTGATCACTTATCACGGGCTGGCCGCGACGGTTGGACAGCCCGACAGCCAGCGCGCGATCGGCAACACGATGGCGTCGAATCCGATTCCGATCTTCGTGCCGTGTCATCGCGTGATTCGCTCCGACGGAACGATCGGCAATTACGGCGGCGGCGTGGACAACAAGATCAAGCTGCTGCGCGCGGAGGGATTCGAAGTCGGGCGCGACCTGCGATTGCCGGCGCTCGCCGTGATGGGGCATCGACGCACCGGAATCTTCTGCCGACCCGGCTGCCCGGCGGCGCGGCGCGCGGATCCGGCAAAGATGCTGATCTTCGCGGATGCCAAGTGCGCGGGACACGCCGGGCTGAGAGCATGCAAGCTGTGCAAGCCTGCGTGAATCAGGCCGGCTGAGAAAGAAAAAGAGCGGCGCCGAATGCGGCGTCGCCCTTTTCAGTCCGATCTCGCTGTCCG
Source organism: uncultured delta proteobacterium (assembly GCA_963743865.1). Classification (GTDB taxonomy): domain Bacteria; phylum Desulfobacterota; class Binatia; order Binatales; family Binataceae; genus Binatus. Next base: position 361,440 of record CAVURG010000006.1, on the reverse strand, counting down.
ATTACTCGGTTTCCGACTGCGATTTGAGCTGTTGAATCTGCTGGCGTTGATTCTCGATCTCTTGCTGTTGCTGCTGCACCTGCTGCTGGGTCTGTGCGTTGGCGTTTTCCTGATTCTGCATCGGATTGCCGACTACATAGCCGGTACCGCCGCCCAGAACACCGCCGATCGCGGCGCCCGCCAGAGGATGGCCTACAGCCGCGCCTACGATTGCCCCGCCACCTGCGCCCAAGCGCCGTGCCGCCGAGGGTGCCTTCCTCACGAGTCGAGAGCGGCTGCCCCGTGCATCCTGCAAGAACGAGCGTTCCCGCCAGCGCCAGACTCATGATTACTCCAATACTTTTGCGCATAATGAGAACCTCCATCTTCCAATGTTTATACGTCAGCCGAGCTATTCGGTTTCCTGCTGTCCCTTCAATTGCTGAATCTGCTGACGCTGCTGTTCCAATTCCTGTTGCTGCTGCTGGATCTGCGCCTGGGTCTGCTGGTTGGCGTTCTCCTGATTCTGCATCGCGTTGCCGACCGCGAAGCCGCCTACTCCTCCCAGTCGCGGCGCCGATTGCAGCGCCTGCGCGGTGCGCCGACCGCGGCGCCAATAATCGCGCCGGTGGCCGCGCCGATACCCGCACCGCCCAGAGTGCCTTCCTCACGCGTGGAAAGCGGCGTCCCGGAGCATCCGGCGACAAGGAAAAGCGCGGCAACGGCGAATGTACCTGTCGCAATTGCATGTTTGCGCATATCCCTTCTCCGCCTGCTATTCGGTTTCGCTCTGGCTCTTCAATTGCTGAATCTGCTGTTGCTGATTTTCGATCTGCTTTTGCTGCGATTGAATCTGCGTCTGAGTTTGAGCGTTGGCGTTTTCCTGATTCTGCATCTCGTTGCCGACCACGTATCCGCCAAGCGCGCCGATGCCGCCGCCGATTGCCGCACCTGCCAGCGGGTTACGCCACCGCGGCGCCTATAATCGCGCCGGTTGCGGCTCCGACTCCGGTGCCGATGAACGTGCCCTTCTCACGTGTCGAGAGTGGCTGTCCCGAGCATCCCATGACCGCCACGATCGCAATCGCCACGAGCAGACCTTTAATTATCGACGCCACATTTGTCCGCACGAGCTTCCTCCTTCCACGGGGAGCAGTTTTCATGCCTGCCAACGGCTGCGACAGTTCCCCAGCCAACCGCAGGCGATGTTTATCTGTCCGCCGCTAGTTTTCTACCTTCTGCGTGGGCGATCAACCATTTCGGACATGGAGCATAGCATGGAATTCTTACCCATGTCCGAAATTGTCGCGCGTCATAAACGAATATTCATCTTCTCCGGTTGCCGCAACCGTCACGGCATCACGGCAAAAATCCGGGTCGGGCCGCCGGACTATTCGCTTCTGACGCGAAGCCCGCTCGCGCGATGCCGAGCGCGACGGTCAGCATTAAGGAATCAGATCCGGGGTCCCTCGGCTACGCTCGGGATGACACAAAAAAAAGCGAGCGGCCGCACACCCTCACCTACCGACCGCCAAGCGGTCGGCCTCCTCTCCCGTGAAATAACGGGCGAGGTAATCAAAGAAGCCTCTCCCGCGTTCTCCTTACCCGGGTGCAGGGGCTGGCCCCTGCACCCTGCCTACCAGCCGATCACTTGCGCGGGCATGACGGGCGCGGCCTGACCGCGCGGATCGGCGCCGCCCGAGAGCACGCCGGTTTTCGTGTCGATCTGCACCGCGAGCACGTGACCCTCGGACCACGGCGGCCGGACTTCGATCTGATGGCCGCGCGCGGCGAGCGCGTCGCGCACGCTCGCGGGGATTCGATCCTCGATGCGCACGACTCCGGGGCGATTGTCGTGGGGATAGAACGTCGAGGGGAAATGCAGCGTCGAAAACTTGGGCGCCTCGATCGCGGCCTGCAAGTCCATTCCGAAATCAACCACGTTGAGAAAAAATTGCAGCGTCCATTGATCCTGCTGATCGCCGCCTTCCGTGCCGAACGCCAGGTACGGCTCGCCCTTCACCATCGCGAGCGACGGCGACAGCGTGGTGCGGGGGCGCTTGCCGGGTTCGAGCGCGTTGGGATGGCGCTCGTCGAGATAAAAAGTCTGCATCCGCGTTCCCAGCGGAAAGCCAAGCGCGTCGATCACCGGCGAGCTGGGAATCCATCCGCCGCTGGCGGTGACGGCGATCATGTTGCCGTCGCGGTCGGCAGCGGCGACGTGAATCGTGCCCGCACCCCACGGGCGCGCGCCGGCGGCGGGAGCGTCGCGCAACGCACGCATCGCAATCGGATCGCCCGGCCGCTGATCCATCGAGGCGCGCCCGGAATCGATAAGCTCGCGGCGAATCGCCGCATAACGATCGCTCAGCAACCCGGCAAGCGGAACGTCGATGAATTCAGGATCTCCGTAGTAAGCCTCGCGATCGGCGAACGAGAGCTTGGCGGCCTCGATGACCGTGTGGATATAGCCGGCGGAATTGTGGCCCATCGCGGCCAGGTCGAAGCCTTCGAGCAACTTGAGCTGCTGAAGGAACACGGGACCCTGCGACCATGGCCCGCACTTGAAGACCGTGGCGCCGCGATAGTCCGCGCTCACGGGCGATTCGGTCCGCGTGGTGAAGCGCGCGAGGTCGGAGGCGGCGAGCAGGCCGCCGTTGGCGTCGGACCAGGCGACGATTTCGCGCGCAATGTCGCCCCGATAGAAGCGCTCGCGTGCGGCGTCGAGGCCGGCCTCGCGCCCACGATTCCTCGCGGCTGATTCGGCATCGAGCACGCGCTTGAAAAAGTCGGCAAGCGCAGGATTCTTGAGCACGCTTCCGGGCTGCGGGACTTTGCCATCGGGCAGATAAACGCGCCCTGAAGACGGCCATTTGGTAAGGAACCGCCGGGCGTTGCTCCGAATCGACGCGCCCGCCCGAGCGACCGCATCGTCAGGGCCGCCAGCCTCACCAGACAGTCCCACGTGCATCGGGAAACCGTCGCCCGCAAGTTCCAGCGCCGGCTCGAGAACGTCGGCCAGAGATTTGGTCCCGAAATCTCTTAGCGCAGTCACCAAGGCGTCGAAGGCTGCGGGGACACCGGCGGCAAGCAGCCCGGTCCCAGGGATCAGTTCGAGACCGAGAGACCGGTAATAGGCAATTGTCGCGCGCTCTGGCGCCATCATATTGCCGTTGATTGCGACCACGCGGCGGGCAGATGCCGAATAAATCAGCATCGGCGCCTCGCCGCCGATCGTGTGCATGTGCGGGTTGACGACGCCCTCGACGAATGTTGCAGCAACGGCAGCGTCGGTGGCATTTCCGCCACGAGCGAAGATTCGCGCACCGGCAGAGGCGGAAAGATAGTGCTCCGTTGCGAGTATCGCGCGCCGGCCCATTACGAGCGGATACATTGTAGGCATCTGATTAGTGCTTTCCTGAGCTGGGTTTCGTCATCGGATCGATCCGGACCCGGTTTTTCGCGATTTGTCTTTCCGGTGCTTATCTGAGCATCAAGTCCCGAACTTAGCAAAAAGATGCCTGTAATCGGTCAGTGCAGTGTCGCGAATCGGTAACGCAGGCAAGGGCGTCGATGCTCAAATCTCGCCTGGAAAACATGAAACCCCTTGATTTGCGCGGTTTTCCACAGCTCTGGATAAATGAAACGTGGACCCCTGCCAGACGTATAAATATTAGGCCCAAAGATTGCTAGTATTAGAGGCAGGATGAGGGTGTGGTCGATGGCCAGGAGGAAGAGGAGGGGTAGAAATATGATGAGCAGCATAAACACAGAGAAACTAGTCGGAAGGCATTGCAAGCTGCAGAAACCCGTGCGCGACCACGATGGGCGCAGTCGATTCAGCGAACAACCACGCATCCTGCGTGAGGTAAATAATCTGGACCGGCGCATGTATCTAGTGCAATTCGACGACGGCGCCACCACGTTCCTCTTTCCGGACGAAGTAGTAATCCAGTAGCAGGTCTGCGGCGCACGCCGCCGTTCACCGTTCACACGCAATGGATGCGCCGGTTAGCGAGTCTTAGCCGCGGCGCTCCAGCTCGAGAAAGTCGCGGGCGCGATAAAGCGCGACGATTGTTTTCGCATCGACGATGTCGCCGCGACGAATCATCGCAAACGTCTCCTCGGAGGGGCACGCGGCTGACAGCGATTACCTCGTCGTGATCGAGCGTGCCCGCTCCCGCTGACAACTCGCGCGCCAGGTAGAGCTCGATTCGCTCGTCGCAGAAACTTGGAATCGTGATAATCGACCCAAGATGGTCCCATCGCGCGGCCGCGACGCTGGCCTCTTCGCCGAGTTCGCGCCGCGCGCATTCGAGCGCGTCCTCGCCGGCGTTGCGGCATCCCGCGGGAACCTCCCACATCCAGCCGCCGATCGCGTGCCGATACTGACGCAGCATCGCAACATTCAGGTCGGGATCAGAATCGAGTGCGACGATCGCGCTGGCGCCGGGATGCCTGATGACGGCGAGATCGACCTGCACGCCTCCGGGCAGCGTCGCGCTCTCGACGCCGAAGTCAACGACACCCAATTTGAGAACTGGCCGGCGATTTGAAGACATTGTGCATCAAGAATGTGCGCGCGGCGCGAGCCGCGCAAGCGCCGCGCGGGCTGCCCGAGCCAATTGCAGGCGACGCTTGAACGGGAGATTATCGCAGTCAGCGCGAACGGATGGCGTCGTGAAGATATGAGCCGGATTCGGATTCCAATCTACTTCGATTACGCCTCGACGCTTTGCTACATCGCGTGGCGAATCGTCGCCGAGCTCGAGAACGAACTCGGCTTCGAGGCGCTGTGGAAGGGCGTGCCTATCGCGATGCGCGATTTTCGCTTCAAGCCCGGCCGCGTACTGGGCGAGCGCGAGCGGCAAAAGGTACTGCTGGTCGCGGCGGAGACGGGCATTGGCGTTGCGCCGCCGCCGAGCTGGATCGATTCGGCGCCCGCGCTGCAAGGATCGGAAATCGCGCGTGACGCGGGCGTTTTCCCGGCGTATCACGACGCGGTCTTTCGCGCGGCATTCGAGCAAGGCGCCGATATCGCGGATCGCGGGGTGCTCGGCGCGATTGCACAGCGCGCCGGCATCGATCGATCGAAGTTTCGCGCGGCGCTCGACAGCGGAGCGATGTCCGCGCGGCTGGCTGAGCACAAGCGCGAGGCCGACGAATTTTCCGCGCTCGGTTTCCCGACGTTTATCCTGGGCGACTTCCCGATGATCGGGATACAGCCGATCGAATCGATGCGCTTGTTGCTCGGCCGCTTCATCCGTCAGCGCGCCGAGGAACCGCAAGCCTAGCGCGCCAGGAACACCGGGCAGGGCGAGTTGCGCAGCACGAACTCGGTGGTCGAGCCGAGCACCATCTCGATAATCCTGCTGTGCCCGTAGGCGCCGATGAAGAGCAGGTCGGCATCGTGCTCTTTGAGGAACTTCACAATTTCCTCGTTGGCGTGACCCTGCAACAGCTTGAACTCGGCCTTGGGCGTGTAGTTCTCGAAGTAGGTGCGCGCTTCGGCCAGAGTGCGCTCGCCCAGCTTGGGATCGCGCGCGCAGGTAATGACGGTGATCGGAACGCCGAGGCCGTTGGCGATTTCCGCCGCCGAGCGCATCGCGCGCGATGCGCGTTCGCTGCCGTCGTACGCCAGCACGGGGCGTTTGACCTCGCGAAATCGTCTCGGCGAGATGAACAACTGGCGTGGAGATTTGCGCGCGACGCTTTCCGCGGTCGAACCCAAAAGCCCGGTCGAGAACTTTTCGTTGACGCCGCGATGGCCGATCATCACGAGGTCGGCGCTGCGCGCCCGCTCGCAAATCTGGTTGGCCACGATCCCCATGTCGATCACGGTCTCGACGGCGACATTCTCGCGGCGTGCCGCAGCGGCAAATTCGTCGAGCGCGCCGCGGCCCCGGGCGGTCAGCACCTCGCGCATCTTGGACGAGAAGTCCAAATATGGTTCCAGCCCAAGCGAACCTGATATATCATGGAAAAAGGAGCCTTCGATCGATACGATATCGACGACATGCAATCCGATCAGCGACGCATTGAAGATTCGGGCAAAATAGAAGGCGTACGCCTGTGCGTTGTCGGGAGTGCTCGGAGGTGTCGATGCCGACGAGGATCTTCTTGATCAAGTGCGTGACCTCCGCGTCAATTACCGCGATAACATGCCGCGCGGTGCTGCCTCAAGAGGGGGCGCGGCCGCAGCCACAATCGATTGCGCAAGCAGGCGGGTGAAATGAGCGAACTTAGCGAGGCGCGGATGATGAGAATCGTGGACGAGCTCGCCGAGGCTGCCGAGCGCGTCGGGCTCGAGGTCCGTCGTGAAAAGATCATGCGCGAAATCGGCTACCGCACGCGCGGCGGCGCCTGCCGGTTGCGCGACAAGAACCTCGTCATTATCGATCGCGATCAGCCTGCCGCCGAGCAGCTCGAAGTGATTGCCGAGGCGCTGCGCTTGCGCGATCTCGAATCCTTATACCTGTCGCCCGCGGCGCGGCGCGTCGTTCACCTCGGAGACGCCCCAGCCTGAGCACTGCGATGCCGCGTCCCGGCGAAACCGCGTCGGCTGGTCACACCGTAATCGATCGCAAACCTGCGATCAGCGCGGAAGAGCGGATGCATGTCTTCCACGTCCGGCTCAAGGAGCGCGGGCTCAAGTCCACCGGCCAGCGCGACGACATCGCACGCGTATTCTTCGAGCTCGGACATCATATCAGCGCCGAAGAACTGCATGCGAAGGTCAAGAAGATCAACCCGCACGTCGGCTATGCGACGATTTACCGGACGCTGCGCCTGCTCAAGGAATGCGCGCTGCTGTACGAGCGCCATTTTGACGAGGGCCAGGCGCGTTACGAAGCCGTCGGCGAGCGCCATCACGATCATTTCATCTGCGAGCGATGCGGCCGGATCATCGAGTTCGAGAACGCCGCGATCGAGCGCATGCAAAACATCGTCGCCCGCGATCTCGGCGTGACGCTGACCCGGCACAAGATGGAACTGTACGGAATCTGCTCCGACTGCCACGCCCAGCAGGGCCTGTAGCCGCGATTTTCGAGCAATGTGCCGGTCGCGCCGCGCCCGAGCCGCCCTCAACTCCGTGAAGAGCGGCCGCCGGAAGGCCGGCGCCTGGCCGGCCGCAGGTCCGCCGCCGCCCTGGGAACCGCCTCGGGACCGGCGCGATGGCGATACTTCATGTCGTTGCCGCAGTGCGGACAGTTGACGTCGCCATACCTGACGACGCGTCCGCAGTACGGGCACTTGTAACGGCGCCTTCCCACCCAGTAGAAAAACGCCGCCGTCAACGCCACCATCAGCAGGCCGATGATTGTTTGCCGCACGAGACTTGCTCCGAATGCGATCAGAGCATCGGCGCCACCGGGCAATACGCAGCGCTGAAAATCGCGTGACCGCTGAGCGCCAGGCGAATCAGCTCGATGACCGGCTCGACGATTCGCGCAGCCGGGCGCTGCGTGATCGACGCGACCATCTTGCCGCTGGTCAGCGATTGCAGCAGTCCCGGCTGCTCGGGAAGCTCGATGATTCCGACCGGCTGATCGGGAGCGAGGCGCGCCAATCCTTTCGCGGCCGCGATCGCGTCATCGAGTCCGCCAAGCGAATCGACCAGCTTGATCTTGAGCGCCTGCTCCCCTGTCCAGACCCGTCCCTGCGCGACCGCATCGGCCTGCTCCACCGTGATATGGCGGCCGGCCGCGACCAGTTTCAGGAAGTACTGGTAGTCGCGCATAATCTCATCCTGGAACTGTTTGGATTGCGCGGGCGTGAAGTCGGTCCACATGTCGAACATTCCGACGTTTGCTCCGCGGCTCACCGCGTCGGTGTTCGCATAAATCTTTTGCACGGCGGGCGAGACGTTGAACTTGCCGCCGAGCACGCCAATCGAGCCGGTGATCGTGCCGGGCTCGGCGACAATCTTCGCCGCGGGAATCGATATCAAGTATCCGCCCGAAGCGGCGTATCCCGACATGCTGACGACCACGGGTTTTTTCTTTGCCGTGAGCTCGACCTCGCGGGCGATGAGTTCCGACGCGAGCATCGAGCCTCCGGGTGAATCGACCCGCAAAATAACGGCGCGAACGTCGTCATCCTCGCGCGCGGACTTGAACGCTTTGGTCATGTCGTCGGAAGTCATCGCTTCGGTGCCGGGGCTTGAAAATGGATTGAAGCCTTCGCCGCCGCGCTGGATCTCTCCCTCCCCGTAAATCACCGCGATTTGATCTCCGCCGCCAAAGTTGGAGAACAGGCTCGCACGCGCGTAATTGGCGTAGTCGACCACCTTGTGAAGCGAGCCGCCATGATGCTTCACCCGATCGCTGAATTCGTCCTCGTACTCGAGTCGATCCACCAGCCGCGCCTTCAGGCCCGCGTCCGCATTCAACGGCGCTTGATCGATCAAGGTCTTGACCGCGTCGGGACTGAGCTTACGCTCGGCGCCGATTGCCGCGACGATCTGATCGAACAAGCTCCCGGCCAGCCCTTCGTCCTCTTCCTTTTGCGCCGCCGTGAAGTCCTTGTCGGTGAACATGTTGGCCGCGCTCTTGTACTGCCCCGCCGAGGCAAAGTTCGGCGTGATCCCCAGCCAGTCGAGCGTGCCGCGCATGAACAGCTCGCGCAGCTGCACTCCCATCAGGTTGAGGTCTCCCCGCGGCATCAGCGAGACTTCATCGGCGGCGCTCGCAACGAGGTAGGGCAGATTGCCCAAGCCCGATTCGCCGGCGGTCTCGATGTACGCGGTCGTCCATTTGCCGTGGCTCTTGAACGAGCTTGATCAGTCCGACGATCTCCTGCGCCTGCGCCAGTTCCATCTCGGGGTTGATAACCCTGATTTCCAGGCCGACGATCTTCGGATCCTTCGCAGCCTGGTCGATCGCATTGCGCAGAACGTTGAGCGACGTCTGATTTTTACTCAACAGGCCGAGCAGGCCGCTGCCGCCGCGCTCGACAACCGGTCCGTTGAGTTCGACCGCCAGAACCGAGTTGGGCTGCACCCGATGCGAGATGTAATCCGAGATGGCGACGATCGCGAATGCACCGCGATTATGATCGCTGTTCGAAAAATCCATCGAAAAAATCTTCTGAACATTCGCTCCTCCGAACTGCGAAAGCGCGCCGCTGCGGCCTTGGCGGAGTCAAAATGACGCGGCGCCGGGCGCGTTCCCTTGACAGTCGCACCCGGCAAGGATAGCCAACCATACCCGATTCCATGGAGCCAGTCGCCAATACACAGCCGCCCCAGCCCGGCGTCCGGGGCAATCCACGCGAACTGCTGATGAATCAGCGCGCGCCCGGCGCGATTCATCTGAGAATCGTCGCACTCGCCTTCGCCGCCTGGATTTTCGACTTCTACGATCTGATTCTCTACTCGTTCCTGCTGGTCCCGGTTGCGCGCGAACTCCACCTGACGCCGGAGCAGTCGTCGCTGGCGCTGGGTACATCGCTGCTGATGACGGCGCTCGGCGGAGTCATTTTCGGCTTCCTCGGCGATCGCTTCGGGCGAAAACCAACGATCGCAGCCACGGTCGCGATCTACGGCGTCGGCACCGCACTGTGCGGACTGAGCCATACTCTGCCCCAACTGATCGTGTTTCGATCGATAACCGGGCTCGGGATGGGCGGCGGATGGGCCCCCGGACAAAGCCTGGTTGCCGAAAGCGTGCCGGCCGAGCGCCGCGCACGATACGCAGCATACGTGCAGACGGGAGCGCCGCTTGGGGTTCTGTTGGCGGCGGCAGCGGGCGGTTATCTCGCACCCGCGATCGGATGGCGTCTGACGTTCATGGTTTCCGCCATCCCCGCCGTATTTGTCGTCGCCGCGGTGCTGAAGTGGATGCCGGAGAGCGACGTCTGGCAGCGCACGCGCACCAAGCTGAACCGCGGCGTCGATTTGCGCGCGATTCTCCTGCACAAGCGGGTCTTCGTGCTGCTGTTCGTAGTCGTGCTGCTGAACTCCGAGGCGTATTGGTTCACCTACACCTGGATGCCGGGATACCTGGAACTCAAGCGCGGGCTTACCGCCGCGGGCGCCGGCCGCATGATGATGGAAATGCAGGTCGGCGGCGTGCTCGGCTACCTGACGTTTGGCCGCGTCGCGGACCGATTCGGCCGCCGGCCCGCGTTTTGCGCATACGGGATGCTGATGGCGGTCGGCACCATCCCGCCGACGGTACTATGGAACCCAGCGATTGCCGTGCCCGGACTCATCTCGGCTGCGATGTTCACGGCGGGATTCGGCACCGGTATCTGGGCCGGAGTCGCGCCGATGATCGCCGAGCTGTTGCCGACGCGGATTCGCAATACGTCGCTCGGGCTGCTGCTCAACGTCACGCGCGGATTTCAGTTCTTCACGCCGATCCTGATTGCGGCGCTCGGCGCGCGGTTTGGTTTCGGCGCGACGCTTTCACTCGGCGCGGTCTTCTCGACGACGGGCGCTTTGATGGTCTGGATACTGCCCGAGACGCGCGGCCGCTCAATCACCGCGCTGGATTAAGCCGAGATTACACATGGACTGAAAATCCTTGTGTCGAGTGTTCGATTCACTCCCTGCCCATCAACCAACTCGCGATTTTACCAGAGAAAAAACAAGGGCATCGGGCAAGGTCGGCCGGGGTCGGGGCCGAATGAGATCGAATGAGGTCGAAGGGCGGTTCTTACCGATTCCGAGTTATTCCTACCTTGGAATAGCCCGACACTACGAAGGGTTAACGGCTCGCTGGTCTCTTGAGTCCGGTTCCTCGTTGACTGTCGGTGTGCGCATCGGATACTCGCCATTGAATGAGCTTGGCTAAGGCCGAGTTGGAGATGGCCGGGTGACGATACTCGCTTTTAGTCTCGCCGCCGTTTTCTTCCTGCTATGGCGTGGTGCGCGCGGCGGAATGCCGCGCGGGGTTCCACGTGCGCACGTCGTGCGCATCGACGAGGAGCGCCCCCTCGGCATGGATCGGCGGCTCGCGCGCAACGCCATGGTAGCAGGAATTTCGCAGCCTGAGCGCCTTGGCCCAGCTTCCAGTTTTATAGAGGGGAGTTGCCAACGACTCGCGCTGGAGCGGGACCCCGGCAACCATTTTGATTCTTGCGCGGTAAAGGTAATTGGAACCTGGTTGGACGAAACAGGTGTGGGGCGGCGAGAGCAACTCGGATGGGTTCCACATCCAATTTCAGCAGAAATCGCATCAGAAGAACCACTTGAGGCAAGCTTGAGAGTCCTGTTCAGGTCGGCACCCGGTAGGAGTCCCGGGATTCGGATGGATATCTGGACGACCCGAAAGAAAAGGGCCAAGTAGTGATCGCGCGGCGCAGACTGCTACCTTACCCCGCTCTTTAGCGCGCCATTTTGCCTTCGGAACGCCGAACGATTAGGAACTGGTGGAAAATGAGCAGTCGAAATTGGCTGATTGCATGGTTGGTTGCATCTCTTGCGATCTCCGTTGTTGCAAATCTCTATACACGCTCCAGCATTTTCGATTTGACAATGGGCCATATAGTCATCGCCGGGATACTCGGCTTGCTCGTCATCTCCTTTTGCTTCGTGATCGTGGAATCCATTATTTTCGTTTCTGGTCTGCTCCGGCGCTCCGCGCGAAAAGATTAATTACTCCTTCTAAAGGCCTTCGCGGCCTTGTTCGTGGCCTTCGAGTCCTGATAGGACCACTCTCTGTGAAGCCGAGCATATTGATCGAAGCCGAAGACCTCTTGCGGCGCGGAGGCTTTGAATGGAGCGACGCCGACGACGCTTATCGACCCAGAAAGCTCGATGATGAATCGGCAGAAAAATACGAACATCACCGACGATTGTTGATCAGCCGCAGGAAATTGTCCGATTCTGGCCTGCTCGACAGCACGCGACCCCGGCTCCTAGCACCTCAGAAGAAGGAAGCCCTGAAGGGGCTCCAAGCGCTTATCTCGTTTTTGAACCAGCAGAGATAAGGCAGCTTAGGCGCACCGCCGTCGCCTTCGCGCGCGCAACGTCGCCCAAATCGAGCCCTAATCGGGTGGGACAAAGGATTCTCCCTGCTAGGCGTCCGGATTAGCCGCGCAAATGGACAAGATCCGAGGTCCCTCGGCTTCGCTCGGGATGACGCAAAGATAAGAAGCGGACGGCTAAAGGATTCGGACGCAGAATCCTGAATCGCGCGCCCGTGGGCACGGGTAGCCAGGGTTAAGACCCGTTGGCACGGGAGGCCAGTACTAAGAAGGGGAAACAGGGCGCGCTGTAATCGGACCCTCACCTTGATCCTCTCCCTTGCAGGGCGAGGCTAGGAAGGAACCGGGATTCTTCGCTTCGCTCTAGAATGACACAAAAACAAAGCCACCACTTCCTCCCTAACCTGTTCTAACAGGGACGAAGTCCCGCATCTTTTCTTCTCTTCTTACTAAGGTGCAGGGGTTACCCCTGGCCGTGGCGACGGCAGCGCAGTATTAAGCCGTTGGCAGCGGCCGCGCCCGCCAACGGCGGGCGGCCTTAATACTGGGTGCAGGGGTCACCCCTGCAAACCCACGGCGGGTTTCACTACAGTTAAGTTCCTTCCTTATGCGTTCACGGTGAGCTGCCCAACGGCTTGTGCTCGACCGTGGAGCCGTCGAGATACGGCTCGTCGCCGAGCCAGGTGACTCGAATCGTCGTCACGGCCTCGACGCCTTGCAGCATCAGGTCCGCCGTCATCGTTTGCGTATGCGCTCCGCCTGCGCTGCGGCGGCCATCGGTCAACGCCTCGGCCATCGCGCGTCCGGCGGGCGCCACACCGCCGGGGCCGATATTGGGCAGCACACCCAGTATCTGCGTGATCGTCGGCGCAACGTCGGTGTTCGCGGTGGGGTTGAGATCGACGAACCCGCGCCGGAAGTCCGGGCCAATCGCGGCGCAAAAGTTATGAATCTCGCGCTCGCCTGCCGCGCCATGCATTCCCATCCCGGTGGTGAACGTTTTGCTGGTCCCGCTATCCTCGTACACGAGTCCTTTTACCGGACGCACCAGTTCGGCGGACTTGTTCGGCGTCGAGACCTGTCCGCTTCCGCCGATCAGGAACGCGGGATTGCCCGGCCCGGTAAGGCCCTTGTTGTCGGCGTTGGGCTCCTCGCGAAATGAAATCACCAGGTCCGGTGAGCGCGCGGAATTGTAAAGACCCACGACGCGCTGGCTGAAGGTGCCGTCGATCCATCCGAGGTACGGTTTCGGCGCGCGCCGGCGGCGGCCACGACGGCTCGGCTCATCGGGCGCAGTCGCGGACTCGCGCGAGAAGATCGGTCCGCACCATTCCTGCGCCTCGGCAAAGTTGACGATCTTCTGCAGCACCGCGCGACGCGACTGCGGCGTGGAAAATTCCGTCGGCGACAGGTAAACCAGGTCCGCGCCGCCGTTGGGAGCGACGATGATGTCGGTGCTGTCGTGCGATTTCTTGATTCCCGCCGCCACCAGCATTTCCGACAGGACGATGCGGAACTTAATCGTCGCGAAGCCGTGGTCCGAGACCACCATCAGGTCGGTTTTGTCCGCGATGCCCAACGCGTCGATCGCCGCGCGAAGACGCATCAGGTTGTTGTCGCAAAGGCTGAGCGCCTCGATCGCGGGCGACGTGCCCAAGCCGCCAATGTGCTGCGTGAGATCGGGATTGTGCTGCCAGAAAACAACCAACGCAGGCCGGCCCGCATCCGCCACGCGCTTGGCCGCCGGCAAAGCGTCTTCCACGGACAGCCGGGCGAAGTACAAGTCGCGCTGCCCGTCGGCCACCGCGGTTGTCGAATCGGGCGGCATCGCGGCGCTTATTTTCTGACTCACCAACTCGGGCTCGACCAGATCGTCCGAGGCGAACAGGTAATCCTTGTGCGGCTCGCCGAGAATATCCTTGCCTTCGACGACCGTTTCGACGCGATTGTCGAACACCGAGGTCGGTCCCTGCTTGCCGATCACGGCGATGTAGCCGCCCTCGCGCGCGACCTCCTGCGCGATCGTGTCCAACCCGATCAAACGGCCCTTGAATCCATCCGCCCCGTTTAAGTTGACGATCGCCCTGGCGCCCTCCGCCCAGACCATCCGGCCCTTCTCATCTTTCGCAATCGTGGGCGCTCCGGGCTTGGCCTCAAAGGGAGGACTGTTGCCGATGGCCTGCGCCGCATCCGCCGGCACATAGAACACGTTGCCCTCGAGTCCGTTGACGCCGGGCGGCGCTCCGGTGGCAAGCGCGGTGGCGTTTACCATCGTAAGGGTCGGGAAGATCGCGTGATGGCGGTCAAAGCGCACGCCCTCGCGGGCCAGCCGGTAAAGATTCGGCGTGTCGCGTTGCGTGACGGAGTCGGGCCGCAGCCCATCCCACACCATCAGCACCACGATACGGCCGCGCCCGCGATGCGCATCGGAATGGACTTGCGCCCGGGCAGGCGCGGCCACAAACGCGGCTGCCGCAACTACAAAAAAGAGACGGAAAACGAGAATTTTGGGCGAGCGTCGGGTGAATAACATTCGATCGGTCATCAAAGCGGCCCGCAACCGACCGTGTCAATCGATCTTCGATGAAATTCAGCGAAGCGTTGGCTCAAGGCGCCGGTGTCCGCGGATGCGTCTTGAAGAATTCCCAGATGACGTCGGTCGCATTCAGATTGTCGCTCGGCTTGCCGACCCATTTTTCCGGCAGTTGATTCAGCCCGCCGGGCCACACATGGCCCAATCCTCTGACCCGGTAGTACTCGACCTCTCCGCCCTTGGCGCAGCGATCGTAGGTGATTTCCAGCACGCCGTTGCCGCGAGCCGTCCGCACTTCCGGTCCGCAACCGAGCATCCGTTCCCATTCCTTGAGTGAATCCTCGACCGGCGGATGGTACTGAGTCATTCCCCACGGGATTTTCACGTTGCCGCCGTCGATCGGGTTGAGCGGGTCTTTCGTTCCGATGATGAAGAGCAACGCAACGGGATACGTGAGTTGTTTTTCCCGGTACCAGAGATGGCCGGAGACGGGCGCTATCGCGGCGATTCGATTCGACAGGTTGAGCCCCACGCTGAACGTCATCGACGCGCCGTTGGAAAAACCCGTGCAATAGATTCGGGCCGGGTCGGCGCCGTAGCGCGCCTCCAGGAAATCGATCATCGCGGAGATAAAGCCGAGGTCGTCCACCTTGTCCACGCCAATCGCGCCGCGGCCGGAGCCGTCGTTCCACAGCCGCGGATTGGTCAGGAATCGGGCCGGAAACGCGGCGCGCGGCGGAGTGCCGTCGGGAAAAACCGCGATGAAGCCCTCGCGATCGGACTTCGCGCCCCATCCCGTTTGGGCGATTGCACCCGCACCGCTGCCGCCCGCTCCGTGGAGCATAATTACCACCGGAAGTTTCGATTTGCCGTCGAATCGAGGAGGCAGATGCACGACGAACGTGCGCGCCGTCTTGATGGCGCCGGCGCCGACCTCGAGCGACTCGTCGTGATTCCCCGCCGCCGGCACCGGCTGATACGCCGGCGCGCCCGCCGTCGCGGATAATACCGCAGCCGTCAATATCGCCACGGCGACGGCCACTGAAAAACTTGAAATACCAAAACTGCGCATCGGTCAGTGTCCCCTGAAGCTCTGGCTCGATCCCCCGTTCAATGTACGCAGCAACCGACACGTCGTTTCAAGGTGCAAGGAGATTTTTGATTTGGTAGCGTGAGCGCAGAAATTTCGGAGGATCACCACTTTGCGTATCGCGTTGCTCGGCCAGGCTGCATTCGCGGAAAAAGCGCTCGAGGCGCTCGTCAATCACGGTAACGAAATCGTTCACGTCTTCGCACCTCCCGATTCGCCCGCCGGCAAGGCGGATCCGCTGGCCGCCAAGGCGCGCGCGATGGGCCTGCCGCTCAGCCAGCCCAGGTCGTTCAAGAACGACGCCGCCTACGAGCACTTCAAGGCGCTCGACGCCGAGCTGGCCATCCTCGCGTTCGTCACGCTGATAGTTCCCGAGCGGATTCTCTACTCGCCGCGCTACAAGTCGATCTGCTTTCACCCTTCGCTGCTCCCGCGCCATCGCGGCGCCAGCGGGATCAACTGGGCGATAATCCAGGGCGACGGGGAAACAGGAGTCACGTGGTTCTGGCCGGATAAGGGGATCGACACCGGACCGATCCTCGTTCAGAAGCGCGTGCCGATCGCGGAGAACGACACCGTCGGCTCGATTTACTTCAACACGCTCTTCCCGATGGGAATCGACGCGATGGTCGAGGCGGTCGATCTGATCAAATCCGGCAACGCGCCCGCGCTTGTGCAGGACGAGAGCAAGGCGACCTACGAGCCGCCGTGCCGCGACGAGCACGCGAAGATCGATTTTGCAAAACCGGCGCGCGAGGTCTTCAATCTGATTCGCGGATGCGACCCGCAGCCGGGCGCGTTCGCCAACGCCGATGATAAACGGCTGCGGCTCTACGAAGCCAGCTTCTCAGCGGGCCGCTCGGACAGCGAACCGGGAACGATAGTTGCGCTGGATTCGGAGGGAATGAAAATCGCACTCGCGGGCGGGACGATTAAGGTCAAGCGGGCGCGAATCGATCCAAACCCCAAAAAAATAGCACCCGCCGAGCTCGCAGCCGCCGGCGATCTCCGCGTCGGCGCCAAGCTGACGTAGGTTGTCCGCGCCGCCCTTATTTTGCTTTTGGCTCGAGGCGGGGATCGTCGGCCGAGACGCATACGGATTCCTGCATCCGTCTGGTCATTTCCGGCTTGCTAAGGGGATGCATTTTAGCCTTCAGCGTCGCCTGCGCTGCTGCTTGATATTCGGATGGTGTCATTGGGTTTTCGATTGAGTCCTTCAGAGACGCCTCGCATTCCTTCGCGGAATCAAAGCTCACGCTTTTTCTCCACCTCGACAAGGGCGCACCTGCGTCAACTCTGTTGTCGGCATTGATCGGCGGGATCATCAGATACCAGGCAACGATTGCGAGCGGGGCGCCGTGGCGAAGCTTCATGTGCATCTCTCTATCAAGGCGCGCCGCAAACCAGAAGATGCTCCGCCGGCCAAGTTTAACAGGGACAAAGTCCCGCATCTTTTCTTAACATTGGTGCAGGGGTCACCCGCCCAAGGAAGCACGAAACCCACGGTGGGTTTCGTTACAATCAAGTTCTCTTCCCGCCGCTGTTGCGTCCACTTTGCGCTACGATCGGCCGCGGTCACTAGAGGTTTACCGGCATGCGCCTGTGCATCGGGACGGCCAAGGGCATTGTAATTCTGGATCCCTCGCGCGGCGGGACTCCGCTGATGGTGCTTGCCGATCCGTCAGCCGTCTGGTGCATGGCGCAGGATACCGTCGATCCCACGCTCATCTACGCCGGTTCAACCGAGAGCATCCGCGGCAAGGGCACGCTCGCGCGCTCGACCGACAGCGGCAGAACCTGGACCGACGTGACTCCCCCGCTCGCGCGCGAGGAAGAGGTCTGGTCGATCGCCGCCTCTCCTGCGGTGAAGGATCGCGTATTCGTCGGGACGTCGCATGCCCGCCTGTTCCGCAGCGACGATCGCGGGCGCATCTTCAAGGAATCCGACGGCTTCCTGAAAATCCCGGGGCGCGACCGCTGGACGTTTCCGCCGGCGCCGCATATCCCGCACGTGCGTTCCATCGCCTTCGATCCGCATGACCCTTCCACGATGTACGTCGGCGTCGAGGAGGGCGGCGTCTTCCGCTCGCGCAACGACGGCGCGTCCTTCGAGCCGCTCAACGACGGTCTCTATTGGGATGTTCATACCGTCGCGGTGGACTCGCGCGATTCGCGCCGCCTCTACGCCACCACCGGCAATGGGTTCTACTTGTCCGGAAACGCCGGCAAATCGTGGCAACAGGTAACGCGCGGGCTCAACCGCAGCTACACTGTCCCGCTGCTGGTAAGCCGACCGGAGGGCGAAGACGTTTTTACCGTGGCCGCGATGGGCCCGCCGCCCACCTGGCGGGTCGGACCGGCGGGCGCCGACGCGATGCTGTTCCGCAGCGTCGATCGCGGCGAAAGTTTTACCCCGATTTCCACCGAACAGACTTTCGGGCGCGGCATGGTGATGCGGCTGAGGGCCGATCCGGAAAGCGGCGGCTTCTTCGCGGTCTGCAACGACGGCGCCGTCGTTCGCGCAACCGCTGACGGATCGTCGCTTGCGACGATCGCGGAGAAACTGCCGCCCGCCTACGACCTGGCAACAATTCCATGAGTCAGCTACTGGCGGCTCGAACCAGCTGACTATTCGCTTTACTGCGGCTCTATCGCAGCTCTTGCGGGGTCTGACCCTTCGGTCACCTTCTTCGCGATGATCACCGCCGTCGATCGAGGCACCAGCCGCGTCGCATTGGCGCGCACCCAGTTGAACCATCCCGAGATAACGCTCGGCTGCTTGCCGAGCGCGTCGAGCGCGACCCGCACCACGTTTGCCGCCGGCTCGCCGTGGTCAGGCCCCACGCTCTCTCCCGCCACCGCCTGGAACTCGGTCTTCGTGGGTCCCGGCTCTATCACCAGCGCATCGATGCCCGTCCCGCGCAGCTCGCCCCACAACCCCTCGCCGAACAGCAGATCGAAGCCCTTGGTTGCGCTGTAAACCGCATGCAGCGGCAGCGGCTGGCGTCCCGCCACCGATCCCACAATGATCACCGCGCCGCGTCCTCGCTTGACCATCCCGGGCATGATGCGGCTGGTCAGCACCACCGGCACGACGCAGTTTACGACCACCATCGCGCGCAGCCGGTCGATTGCCTGCTTGTCGAAACGGCCCGCGTAGCCGAAGCCCGCGTTGTTGACCAGAAATGAGATCGGCAAATCCGCCACCGCGTCGGCCAGACGATCCGCGCCGTCCGGCGCCGCGAGATCGGCCGCGACCACCCGCGTATCGACGTGAAAATTCTGGCGCAGTTCCGCGGCGAGCGCGTTGAGCCGTTCCTCGCGCCTGGCCGTCAGCACGATCGACATGCCCTCGCGCGCGAGCGCGCGTGCAAACTCAAGGCCAATTCCCGCCGACGCGCCCGTGACGAGAGCCCACTCGCCGTACTTCTCACGATATTTGCGCCCATTTCCTGCCATCGCCTTTTCCTCCAATTGCGGCGCGGTACCCCGCGCCATGCGCTCCCGCTAGAACCTAGCAGCTTTGCCGCTCCAGATGCTCCTGTATAGCCTCGGATGATGCCGCAATCCCGCTCGCTGGAAAGGCGTCTGGCCGGCGCAACTTGACGAGGGGATTATGTTGCTATTGACTCCAACAGTGAAAAAGCGTAGAGTCTGAGCCATGAAGACGTTGAAAGCCTTTGAGGCTGATTTCCCTAACGAAGATGCATGTAAGAAGCTGCTGGCTGAATGTCGCTGGCCTGATGGTCCGGTCTGCCCGCGATGCGGTAATGCCCGCGTGATTACGCTCAAGGCGCGCCCGTTTCATTGGGTCTGCAAGAGCGGAAAGATCACGATGGACACGGAAGGCAAGCCGGTTACTTGCAGCAAGAACGGCGGCTATCGCTTCTCCGTGATCACGAAGACGATCTTTCAGGACACGAAGATTCCGCTCGATATTTGGTTTCGCGTTGCCTACCTGATGCTGACCAGCAAGAAAGGAATCAGCGCTCTACAAATTCATCGTACCGTGTTCGGCGAAGATTCCGGCTCCGATTACCGCACAAGCTGGTTCATGTGCCATCGGCTCCGTTGCGCGATGCGCGGCGGCATCGATCAGCTTGAGGGCGTCGTTGAAGTTGATGAGACGTATATCGGCGGCAAGGACAAGAATCGGCATTGGAACAAAAAGACCGGCATTCCGGGCGGCAGCACCAAGGCGACCGTGATCGCCGCAATCGCGCGCAAGGGCAGCGTCATCGCTCGCTCCGTTGATGAAATGGGATTCACGACGATGGGGGATTTCGTCAAAGAAGCGGTGTCCACCAAAGCGAAGTTGGTCGTGACCGATGAACACCCCGGCTATCGCCATCTTGGCGCTCACGGTTTCGTCCATCAGACGGTCAATCACAGCAAACATCAGTACGTTACCGGCACGGTTCACACACAGACTATCGAATCGTTTTGGTCGCTGCTCAAACGCGGCATCATGGGCAGCTTCCATCACGTCACACGCGAATATCTGCCGCTCTACGTCAATGAATTTGCCTTCCGATTCAACGGGCGCAATGATCCCGTGGCCTGCCCCCCGAAAACTCCGCCGAAATGAGGTAGAGTCCGTCGCCTGAAAAAGGAGACGGGCGATGAAAGGAAGCCGCTTCACGGAGGAGCAGATCATCGGGGTGCTGCGGGAGCAGGAGGCCGGGGCGAGGACCGAAGAGGTGTGCCGGCGCCACGGGATCTCGAGCGCGACCTTTTACAAGTGGAAGTCGAAGTACGGCGGGCTGGAGGTATCGGACGCCAGGCGGCTGAAGGCGCTGGAGGATGAGAACCGGCGCCTGAAGCGACTGTTGGCCGAGTCGCTGCTGGACAACGCGGCGCTCAAGGACCTGCTCGGAAAAAACGTCTGAAGCCTGCGGCGCGGCGAGTAGCAGTGATTCGGGTAATGGAGCGTCACGGGCTGAGTCAGCGGCATGCGTGCGAGTTGGTGGAGCTGGATCGTTCGACTTTGCGCTACCGGTGCAGACGACCGGACGACTCGGCATTGAGGCAACGACTGCGGGAGCTGGCCGCGGAGCGGCGGCGCTTCGGGTACCGGCGCTTAGGCTGGATGCTGGCGCGCGAAGGTCACGCGCTGAACCACAAGAAGCTCTATCGGCTGTACCGCGAAGAGCGGCTGATGGTGCGCCGGCGTCGAGGGCGAAAGCGGGCACTAGGTACGCGGGCACCGATGACGCTGCCGAGTGCGATCAATCAGCGCTGGTCGCTCGACTTCGTCTCGGACACGCTGAGCGACGGCCGCCGCTTCCGCATCCTGTGCGTGGTGGACGACTTCAGCCGCGAGTGTCTGGCGACGGTGGTCGACACCTCGCTGGGCGGGGTACGGGTGGTGCGCGAACTGGAGCGGCTCACGCTCGAACGAGCGCTGCCGGAGACGGTGGTTAGCGACAATGGGACCGAACTGACCAGTGGTGCGGTGCTGCGCTGGGCCACGAGAAGGGTCGCGTGGCACTACATCGAGCCGGGCAAGCCCGTGCAGAACGCCTTCATCGAATCATTCAACAGCAAGTTGCGCGACGAGTGCCTTAACGAGTACGTGTTCAGCAGCCTCGGGGAAGCGCGCGCGATCATCGAGGCGTGGCGGCACGACTACAACCAGCTGCGCCCGCACTCGAGTCTCGGCTACCTGGCGCCGGAGGAGTTCGCGGCAAGGAATCAAGGGAGCTCGGCCATCGCGCGCACCGCTTGGCCAGCCCAAGCGCTGGCCGGCGCGGTGCAAGGCGCGCCGACCTCGGATCCAAAACCTGACAGTTTTTCGGCCGCCCTCAGAGAGTGAAGGGCGGCCGGAAAAACTGGGATGAAGATGAAACCAAAACCACAAACAACGCGCCCCAGGAGGGGGCCAAATAACCGGCGGACTCTACTTATGAATGGCGGGAAATTGGGGTGCAGGCCAATCACAACGGGTATTTTGATGCGGAAGAATCGAAGTCTATAGCAGCATCGGCGGAGTGGCTTCGATGACGTTGCCCTCAATGAATTTGTAAAACGGAGTCGCCACAGGTCTCCAGCGGTAGTGTTTCTCCAGTAAGTAAAGCGTCACCGTAGAACAAATAACGTCGGCCAACTGTAAAGCGACAGATGCTATAGGGTCTCCAAAATAAATTGTGTCGGCTATTGGACTCTGATGAGGCCGATTCAGATTCGGGGATTCCCCATCACTTTCCACACGCAATCCATGAACTCTGTGCAGCATCCTGGTTGACGGCTCTCGCTGCTTGTCGCTCTGTTCGGCTATCCATAGAATTTTCTCGTTAGTGAATGAGCGGGCTATGTTCTCTACTTTGCGCAGACACTGATCAAAAGCCAAATCGTAAGTAGTGGCATCCTGACCAATGGCTTTCTTTTCACGCTCGCTTAGTCCGCGCTTCTTTTCGCTTCGCTCATACTTCTTCCGGTCAATGGCTCCGTAAAAGATCGAAATACAACAATCTACTGGAATCGCGAGAACTCTGTGCAAGAGCGTTTCTGCGCCCGTCGCAAGTTCCGGCAGTGTTCGACGCTTGCGAAGAATCGAATAAAGAAGTCTGCCTTTAAGTACGAATGTCTTTCGCTTTTCTTCGAGCAGGATATTAGGAGTCTTTTGAAGTATGTCTTCCAAGCGTTCCTGCACTTCTTCCCAAACTTTGTCCATATTGATGACGATTCCGGTCACGACCGTGATCGGTTCTTTTCCATCTCCAACACCGCTTTCGTCTGAATAAACGACGCGCACTACCGTTGGCCTTCCATCAGCATTGATGATTCCGAGCAGCGAGCCGCGATGCGGTCTTTCTTCACTCTGACATTTTTCGGGAAGGTGCATTCATTTTTCTCACTTCCCTTGACTCGGATTTTACGTTCCGGCGACCTTCGGAGTCAACAGAAACATAATCACCCTTGACGAATAGCGAAGGAAAAGCGAAAATAGGCGCGCCGTCAGATGAAAGCCGCCGCCACATTGCCGCTCTATTCGCCAGCGCCCGAAGAGCTCGACGCCAGCCGGGGCGTCGAGTTTATCGAGATGCCGGTGCGGCAGATTCTCAATCGATGCGACAGCCCGCGCGTGCCGTTTCGATGGACGATCAACCCGTATCGCGGCTGCGAGTTCGGATGCGTGTACTGCTACGCGCGATACACGCACGATTTTCTCGAGCTGCGCGACCCGATGGACTTCGAGCGCAAAATTTTCGTCAAGCGGATGGCGGCCGAGGTGCTGGCGCGCACGCTCTCGCGCACGCCGATCGGCACCGACGCGATCGCAATCGGCACGGCGACCGACCCGTATCAGCCGGCCGAGCGGAAGTTACGGGCTGACGCGCTCGATGCTGGAAGTTTTCGCGCAACTGTCGGGGCTGGAGCTGTCGATCACGACCAAATCCAGCCTGATCGTTCGCGACCTCGACTGGCTGAAAAAGATTAATCGGCGCTCGAAACTGTCGGTGAACTTTTCGCTGATAACACTCGACCGAAAACTGCAACGAATCCTCGAGCCGCGAGCGCCGCGCCCGGGCCTGCGGCTGCGCGCGCTGCTGGAGCTGGCGCGGGCGGGAATCCGGTGCAACGTGCTCATGATGCCGATGATTCCGGGGCTGACGGACGATCCGGCGGCGATCGAGAGCGTGATTCGCTCGGCGCGTCGCGCGGGCGCGTCGGGATTGTGGTGGCGTTCGCTGTTTCTGAAACCCGCAGCGAAGCGCCGGTTCATTCCATTGGTCAGGGAGCGATTCCCGCATCTGGCGGAGCGTATCGACATGTTCTACGCGCGCGCCGAGTACGTTCCGCATGCGTATGACGATCGGATGGGCGTGATTTTCGATCGCATCCGCGCGCGCTACGGCTTCCCCATCGAGCACGAACGCTGCATGGTGCAAGCTGCGGTCGCACCACAGTCGCCCCGACAGCGCTCGTTGTTTTCCCAGTAACCGGGTGCAGGGGTGACGGGAGGCAAATACACTTGATTGAATGTGAAACCCGCCTGGGTTTCACGCTTCCTTGGGCAGGGGCTGCGGCCCCTGCACCCAATGTTAAGGCCGCCCGCCGATGGCGGGCGGTCGTTGGCACGACGGGCCAGTATTAATTCATTGCGCTGCCGTCGCCACGGCCAGGGCTGACCCCTGCACCCAATGTTAAGGCCGCCCGCCGTTGGCGGGCGGTCGTTGGCACGACGGGCCAGTATTAATTCACTGCGCTGCCGTCGCCACGGCCAGGGGTCAGCCCTGCTGGTGCGCGGAGCGGGACTTGAACCCGCACGGTATTGCTACCACCAGCCCCTCAAACTGGCGTGTCTGCCATTCCACCACCCGCGCATCGTGCGTGTTGTCCGGAGCGAGGATGAGGGTCTGGAGCGCTCCGGCGCAAATCCGAAAGTACAGCTGCTGCTTCTATTACTTCGCCGACGACGGCGTCGCGGGTCCGGCGGGACGTTGACCGGCCGGGGCCGCGGGAAGCGCGTTCCTGGGCGCCTGCTTCGACGCCGGCATCACGCTCGACGCGGGCGCCGACGAAAACGGCCGATCGAAGATACTGCCGGTCACGCGCCGCGTCGAAGCCAGCGCCAGGAAGATCGAGGTCGCGAAAAAAATCGTCGCCAGCGTCCACGTTGCCTTGGTCAGCGCGTTGCCTGCGCCGCTGGCGCCGAAGACGGTCTGGCTCGAGCCGCCGAAAACCGCGCCGACCTCCGCACCCTTGCCCTGCTGCAGCAGGATAATGATGCACATAGCCACGCAGACGATCACGTGAATCGAAACAACGATTGAAACCATTTTGTCTTCTTCAGCGAGTCCGCGCCCTGACGATGCGCGCGAACGAGTCAGCCTTTAAGCTTGCCCCGCCGACCAGAGCCCCGTCAATATCGGGCTTGGAGACGAGCGAGTCAACATTGTCGGCGTTTACGCTGCCGCCGTAAATTATCCGCATCGCGCGACGCGCGCTCGGGCCCGTAGCGTTCGCAGGATCGCGTCGCGGATCGCGCCGTGGACAGACTGCGGCCTGCGTCGGGCGTCGCGGTGCGCCCGGTGCCGATCGCCCACACCGGCTCGTAGGCAATCGCCACTGCGGCGCACCTGATCGTCGCCAACGTTCTCGAGCCCGCGCTGGAGCTGGTGCATCACGACATCGAGCGCGCGGCCGCTGTCGTGTTCCTCCTGGGTCTCGCCGACGCACAGAATCGGCGCCATTGCGATGCTTCGAGCGCGGCGAGCACTTTGCGGTTAATCAGTTCGTCGCTTTCATGAAAAATGTGGCGGCGCTCTGAATGGCCGAGGATGACGTGGGTCACGCCGATACGGCCTTGAGCATCGGCGGCGAGACTTCGCCGGTGAACGCGCCTTTGTCCTCGTAGTGCATATTTTGCGCGCCCAGCACGATCGACGA
Source organism: uncultured delta proteobacterium (assembly GCA_963743865.1). Lineage (GTDB taxonomy): Bacteria > Desulfobacterota > Binatia > Binatales > Binataceae > Binatus. Next base: position 336,511 of record CAVURG010000006.1, on the reverse strand, counting down.
GCCGGCGAGCGCCTGCGCCACGGCCGGGATGAGAATGGCGGGCGGCGCGACCATCACGTCGCGATCTTTGGCCAGCGCCGCGGCGTCGCGATCGATCTCGGCGCGGATTGCGGCGATGAGCGCGCGGGCCTCGAGCCGGCCCAAGATGCATCTTCCAGTTTCCGGCGATTAGTTTCTTGCGCACGCGCGTCCTTCCTGCTGTCCGATTCAGACTTCGAGCGCCTTCACGCCCGGCAGCTCGCGGCCTTCCAGATATTCGAGCGTGGCGCCGCCGCCGGTCGAGATATGCGTGAACTTGTTGGCCCACGGCGCATGCGCGAAGGCCGCAGCCGTGTCGCCGCCGCCGATAATCGAAATGACGCCCGATTGATTGGCGAGCGCCTCGCCGACTCGCAGCGTGCCGCCGGCGAACGCCGGAATCTCGAAAAATCCGAGCGGGCCATTCCATATGACGGTTTTGGCGCGCGCGATTTCCGCGATAAACGCCGCCGCGGTATCGCGGTCCGATGTCGAGCCCCATCATCTCGGAGGGAATTTCGGCGACCGTATGAGGCGTCGCGCCGGCTTCGGGAGCGGATGCGACGATATGATCCGACGGCAGGACGATCTTGACGCCTTTGCGCGCGGCCTCGGCGAGCAATTCGCTGGCGAGCTCGAGCTTGTCGTCTTCGACGCGCGAGCGGCCGACGGCGACGCCCTGAGCCTTGAGAAACGTGTACGCCATCGCGCCGCCGATCAGGATCGCATCGACCTTGGTCAGCAGATTTCTGATCAGCCCGATCTTGTCGGAGACTTTTGCGCCGCCCAGGATCGCGACCGACGGGTGCTGCGGATTCTCGGTGACCGCGCGCAGCGCCTCGAGTTCGCGCATCATCAGGAATCCGGCCGCGCGCTCCGGGATGAAGCGCGTGACGCCGACGGTCGAGGCGTGCGCGCGATGTGCGGAGCCGAAGCCGTCGTTCACATAGACCTGTTTGTGGCGCGCCAGTTCATGCGAGAAGTCGCGATCGTTGGCTTCCTCTTCTTTGTGGAAGCGCAGATTTTCGAGCAGAATCGCTTCGCCCGGCTTGAGCGCCTCGATCATTTTGCCGGTGTGATCGCCGATGCAGTCGGGCGCGAGCGCGACCTTTTGCCCGAGCACCTTCGATAGATACTCGGCGACCGGCTTGAGGCTGAGCTCGGCGCTGCGCTCTTTGGGGCGCCCCAGATGCGAGCAGAGCACGGCCGACCCGCCGTGTTCGAGGATGTAGCGGATGGTGTCGAGGCTCGCGTCGATTCGCGCCGGGTCCTGGATTTTTCCCTCGGCGATCGGCACGTTGAAATCGCATCGCACCAGCACCTTCTTGTCTTTGAACTGAAGGCGCGTGATCGGTAATACGGGCATCGCAGCCACTCACTCCCGGGTCAGCTCGGTTGCCCGCGGCTAGAGCTTGGCCGCGACGAACGCGGCGAGGTCCGCGAGCCGGTTCGAGTAGCCCCATTCGTTGTCGTACCACGAAAATACTTTCACCAGCCTGTTTCCAATCACCTTGGTCAAGCGGCGCGTCGAAGATCGACGAATGCGGATCGCCGTTGAGATCGACCGAGACGATCGGCGCATCGCTGTAGGCGAGAATCCCCTTGAGCGGGCCATCGGCCGCCGCTTTCATCGCGGCGTTGACGGATTTTACCTCGGCGTCCTTTTCAACCGTCACGGTCAGGTCAACCAGCGAGACGTTCGCCGTCGGCACTCTGATCGCGAGTCCGTCGAGCTTGCCCTTGAGCGCGGGCAGCACCAGGCCGATCGCTTTGGCGGCGCCGGTCGAGGTCGGGATCATCGAGAGCGCGGCGGCGCGGGCGCGCCGCAGATCCTTGTGCGGCCCATCCTGCAGGTTCTGGTCCGAGGTGTAACTATGCACGGTGGTCATCAGGCCGTGGACGATTCCGAAGCTGTCATGCAGCACCTTGCCGACCGGCGCAAGGCAGTTGGTCGTGCACGACGCGTTGGATATCACGTCGTGCTTTCTCGCGTCGTAAGCATTCTGGTTGACGCCCAGGCATAGCGTGACGTCGGCGCCGTCGGCGGGCGCGCTGATGACGACTTTTTTCGCGCCGGCGGAAAGATGCATCGCGGCCTTGTCACGCGCCGTGAACAGGCCGGTGGATTCGACGACCACCTGCACGCCGAGTTTGCTCCACGGCAATTTGGCGGGATCGCGCTCCGCCAGGACCTGGAGCGGCTTGCCGTCGAGGAAAATAATACCGCCTTCGGCCTTGACCTCATGGCGCAGCGTGCCGTGGATGGAATCGAATTTGAGCAGATGCGCGAGAGTGGGCGCGTCGGTGATGTCGTTGACGGCTACGATCTCGAGTTCCTTTTTGGCCAGGGCCGCGCGCAGGAACATTCTGCCGATCCGGCCGAATCCGTTTATCCCGACTTTTATCGCCACCGATCGATCCTCCCGAGAGTGCGTTGCGTGTCAGTGAAACCGTGAACCCGTGAAATACAACGACCCGAACCTTAAATAAGTCCGGGTCCGATGTGCAAGGGCGATTCGACGGTTAATTCTACGCCGAGAAGGGTCGCGAATGCAGGGGGCAGGGGGCAGGGCTGAGCCCTGCACTCAGTAGTAAGGCCGCCCGCCGATGGCGGGCGGTCGTTGGCACGACGGGCCAGTATTAATTCACTGCGCTGCCGTCGCCACGGCCAGGGGTGACCCCTGCACCCAGTAGTAATAAGACGCGAAAATCTGCGCAGCGCATCTTTTCGCGACTACGCGACGGAGCAGCCCCTGCCCTGACGGCCGGTTAGAACTTTTTTTGTGTCATCCTGAGCGCAGCGAAGGATCTCGCGCGCGCCAGCGCGTGCCTGGCCAACGCCGAACGCCGGAGTGTTCGTCGAGATTCTTCGCTACCGCAGCCTTCGCTCAGAATGACACGAGGGGGCGTGCGCTCTTCTCTTGTGTCATCCCGAGCGAAGTCTGCATAGTCGAGGGGCCCCGGATCCTGAGCCTCTCCTTGTCCCAGATTGAGCCTGACGGAACCGGCACGGCGTCGATGACCTACTGAGCCTGCGCCGGCAGCCGGGTAATCGAGCGCAAATATACGAACACCGCGGCCGAGAACAACACCGCGTCCAGCGCGAGCTCTTGCCACATTCTCGATCGCGATGGCGCGCCGACCCCGAAGCATCCGCAGTCGAGCGTGAGACCTCGAAGCAGCGCGGACGCCAACGCCGTGAAAAACACCACAGAAATGACGGCGACCGCGAGCGCTCCGACCCGCCTGGTCCGTGACCCGAGCAGCATGACGCCGCATGCGATCTCGAATGGCGGCAGACCCAGCGCGAGCAGGTTGATGAATACCGCTGGCAGGATCGCGAATGCAGCAGTGCTATCGGCGAACTGCAGCGGGTCGCGGATCTTGTCGATGCCCGCGTAAATGAACACGGCGGCCACGGCTATGCTGACCGCGAGCACCGCATAGTTTCGGCGCGAATTGTCGTCAGGCATCATCGTCCGCTCCCTGTAGAGGCCGGCATCCCCGCCGCCGACCATGCATCCCACCCGCCGGTGAAGACGCTGACGTTGCCGAAGCCGAGACTCAGCAACGCGTTGGCGACGAGCCGGCTGTCATGGCATTCACCGCCGGAGCAGTACACGATGATCGGCTTGTCAGTGGCGGCTTTCAGCACGCCGGCCAGGCCCCGATAGTCGCGGGCGAAGTCGTCTCGCGCGAGATTCAACGCTCCCGGTACGTGCCCCTGTTCGAAGAACACGGACGGCCGGGCATCAAGGATGAGTGCGCTTTTGCCCTCGACGGCTGAACGGAATTCGTCAAGTCCGACGGTTGCTGCCGGCGCGATCTTAAACGGCGCCGCCGCGACCAAAGTCGTCAGCTCGGCGTCGAAGCGATCCTCCGGCGTTTGATAGACGATAGGAAGCGGACCGGGCGAATACCGGTTAATCGCGAGTCCAACCGCCAGCGACGCGATCGCGAGCATCGCAACCCGGCCGAGATCGCGCACAATCTGCGAGGCGAGACTCCTCGCTTGAGGCAGGGGCGCCGAATCTTGAGCGGCGATCGACACTGCTGAAGTCGCTCGATTGTACGAATAGCCGTCGGAGTTGGGCACAGGTTCAGTTCAAGCTTCTCAATTGTGGGCGTTGGCAGACGGCGGCATCGGCTGATGCTGATCCCGGTCGAATCGCCACACGTAAATCCCGATCAGAAAATAAAAGATCGTCAATAAACTTAATGGAACGATCCCGAGAACGTAAGGCCATTGGCGCATCAGGGGCAGATAAGCGTTTGGGAAAAAAACCTGGACTAAGAGTGTGATTAGTCCAACCGCTGCAAGCGCAAAACAAACCCGGTGAAGCGGCACGTTTTTCAGAGGATCGAACCTGACCACGTCCACTCTTATAGCACGTATCCCCGCAAGCAGGCTCATCTGCCGGGCAAGGGCGATGCAGGCGCAGGGACCGGGGCCGATTGCGTGGTGGTTCGGGGCGCGCCGATAGCGTTATAATAAAAAAATCTTCAGCCGAATGATTCCGGCGAGTAGGCTCACCTGCTGGCGAGGGGCGACGCGGGTACAGCACGCAGTCGAAGCGTTGGCGGCGACCAGAGGTGGCCATGCTGGTATTTCTAATCCATGTTCGCGATCCGCAATTTTACGCCGTGCCGGCCGAGGGGCGCGCGAAAAACGGCAACCTGCGCATCATGGGGTTTCCGCCGATCGGGATCATGGCGCTCTCCGCGGTGCTCAAACGCGCCGGCCATGAATGCGTGATGTTCGACCAGGCCAACAGCGACACACCAAACCAGGTCATCGTCGAGCAGATTCGCATGCGGCGGCCCGAACTGGTCGGGTTGAGTTTTCTGAGCACGACCAGTTATCCCTACGCCAAGATTCTAGCCCGCCAGATCCGCGCGGTCGATTCCAAGGTCAAAGTCGCCATCGGCGGCGCCTTCGCGACGCTGAACGCGCCCCTGGTGAAACTGCAATGCAGCGAAGTGGATTTTGTCTGCCGCGGTGACGGTGAGCAGTTGATTCTCGACCTGGTTGAGCAGCTCGACAATCCCGCGGCGGTCGCCGGGCTGACCTGGGCGCGAGACGGCCGGGTGGTAAACAATCCGGACCGGGCTGTCGAGCGCGACCTCGACCAGTGGCCTTTTCCGGACCGCGAAAGCCTCGCGCTGGACTTCATCGAGTCGATGCCGCTGGATGTGCCGGCGGTTCTGTCAATGGACCGATTCACCACGATGCAGACGTCGCGCGGATGCCCGCGGCACTGCGTTTTCTGCGACATTCCGAGCTTCAACCACGGCAAATGGCGCTCGCGCAGCCATCAGCACGTGCTCGCGGAATTCAAGCATCTGAAGGAACACGGCTACGGTGCGGTGTACTTTGTCGACGATCACTTCCTGCTGCAACCCAAGCGGATCGAAGCCATCTGCAAAGGGCTAATCGACAGCGGTCCGACCATCCACTGGGGTTGCGAGGGCAGGGTCGATTCGGTCGCCGAGCATCTGTATCCGTTGATGGCCAAGGCCAATTGCCGCACTGTGATGTTCGGGATCGAGAGCGGCAGTCAGAAGGTCCTCGACCGGCTCGAGAAGGACCAGACCCTAAAGGAAGTTGAGACCGCGGTCACCAACGCCAAGCGGGCGGGAATCGAAATCGTGCACGGCTTCTTCGTGGTCGGCAGCCCCGGCGAGACCGTGGCCGACCTGCGGGCGACTTTTGATTTTGCCGCAAGGCTTCCGCTCGACACGTTCAACTTCAACCGCCTATGCGTCTATCGCGGCACCCCGTTGTGGAATGAATATATCCGCCGCAACCTGGTGGACGAGGCCCGAGACTGGTTCAAGTTTTTCAAGTGCTCCGAGATCGATCGGACCTGCATCCCGGGCGAGGTGATCAACCGCGAGCGCAGCGCCGGTTTCCGCAGAATATTCCTTTACAAGCTGCTTCATTATCCGCTGCAGACCGCTGCGCTCCTGCGCCGTTTCACGCGCTTCATGCCGATGCGCGACGTGGCTCACCTGATTCTCAAGCCCTTCCTCGGCAAGCCACGCGGACCCACCGCGGCTGAGACCCTTTCGCGCGCCGTCGAGCATGCGGAACTTAAGGACTCGGCCGCGGCCCTCACCCAGGTCAGCGACGCGATGTTCGAGCAGGCGCTGGCCGAGTTGCAGGCCCAACGCGCCCTGCTTCACTCCGGGTCATGAAGTCCGGATAAATCGCGGACGCCCGAGCGGCGAGATGAGCGTGCTGGTTTTGGGCGCGCTGATACCCTTATAATAAACGATTATTCAGCCGAATGGCGGTATTATGCTCCATCAGGTGAGTGGTGCAGGCGGGTTGGGTGTGGTGGAACTGGTGCTGGGCACGGGCCCGGTGGTGGCAGTCGTGTTGTGGCTGCTGGTGGCCTTTTCGGTCGGCAGTTGGGGGATCATCCTTTACAAACTGATTCAGATTTCGCGCGCGCGGCGCCAGTCCGAACGCTTCATCGCGATCTTCTGGGAATCGAAGAACCTCGCCGCGATTCACACCGCCAGCGTCGGGCTCAAGCGCAGCCCGGTCGCGCAGGTTTTTCGCGCCGGCTACCAGGAGCTGCTGCAACTTACCCGCGCCAAGCGCCAGGCGGTCGGAGCGGAAGGCGGCTTCTCGACCGATCTCGGCGGAATCGCCAACGTGATGCGCGCGATGAAGCGCCAGGAAAACGTCGAGCTGACCAAGCTCGAATCCGGCATCACGTTCCTGGCCACCACCGGATCGTCGTGCCCGTTCATCGGACTGTTCGGCACGGTGTGGGGAATCATGACGGCGTTCCTGGGCCTGTCGGCGTCTCATACGTCGAGTATCCAGGCGGTCGCGCCCGGAATCGCCGAGGCGCTGATCACGACCGCGGTCGGCCTGGTCGCGGCGATCCCGGCGCAGATGTTCTACAACTACTTCATCGCGCGGGTGCGAGTGCTGGCGACCGAGATGGATAATTTCACCGTCCGAATTTTTGAACATCGCCGAGCGTCATTTCCTTTCGTAGGCGGATCATCGCAGATGGCATTCGATCCAGGACAGCGCGGGCAGATGGTTTCGCAGATCAACGTCACGCCGCTGGTGGACGTGATGCTGGTGCTGCTGGTCATCTTCATGGTCACCGCGCCGATTATTCAGCAGGGCGTCGAGGTCACGCTGCCCAACGTCAAGGCCGAGGCGCTGCCCGGCAAGGAAGAGCAGTTCGTCGTGTCGATCACGCGCGACAGCCAGATTTATCTAAACGACGCGAAGCTCTCGGCGGACGACTTGACCGGCAAGCTGAAGGCGATTGCGCAGCGAGCGTCCCGACCGCCAGGTTTTCATCCGCGCCGACGACCAGGTGCCGTACGGCGAGGTGATTCGCACGATGGCGGCGATCAAGGCCGCGGGAATCGAAAACGTCGGGATGGTGACGGAGATGCCGGCGGCGCAGCGGCACCGGCGCGGGCGCGAAGTGAGCGCTGAGCGTGGCATCGCGGGACCATAACGGTGACGAGCAGCCGTCGCGAATCGGATATTTCGCGGCGATCCTGATCTCCGCGCTCGGGCACGCTGCGCTGTTCGCGACGGTGTTCTTCATCGCGCCGCGCTTTTTGCATCCCGAAGAAGCCGCGCCGCCCGCATACACGGTGAAAATCGTCGATAACATTCCGGCCGGCGACCTCGGAACCCATCTGCCGCGCATCAATCGGCGCCGGGCGGATGAAGCCAGGGAGGCGGCGCCCAAGCCCGAAGAATCGAAGATCAAGACCGAGCCGCCCAAAACCGAACTCGCGCTCAACGACGATAAGAACGCGCTCAAGATAAATGCGAAGGCGACCGACGCTCCGACCGCGACCCCCACGCCCGAGCCAACTGTCGAAGCGACGGCGGAGCCCACTGTCGAGCCCACGACCGCGCCGACGATTGCGCCAACGCCGCAGCCCACTCCGGAGCCAACCAAGCACGCGAAGCCAAGGCCCACGCCCGACAAGGCGTCGCGCAATCGGCCCAAGCCTGAATCGACGGCAGCAAAGGCAAAGATCGGATCGACGCCAAGCGTCGCGCAGCAGATTTGCGAAACTGAGGCGCCAGCTTGCTCGCGGAGCACGTCGAGGAGCTGGCGAAGAACCCGCCTGAAGATGAAGATGGCGACGAATCCGACGCGGCCGAGGCCGATCCCAAGCGGTCCGGCGGGAGGAGGACCCGTCGTCGCAAGCCGGGCGAGCGAAGGAGCGGGCTACGGAGTCGGCGCCGGCAAGGGCAGCGTCGGGATTCTACAGGACCCGGAATTTATCCTGTACTATAAGACCGTGCAGGAACAGATCAAAAAGTCGTGGACGTTTACCGGCGGATCGAACGATCTGACCGCGACCGTCGATTTCGCGATCGGCCCCGACGGTGCGCTGACCGCGGTGAAGATAGGCACGAGTTCGAACGACTCGGCGTTCGATGATTCCGTGATTCGCGCGATTCGCCGGGCGGCGCCGTTTCCCGCGCCGCCGGAAAAGTTTCGCGACCAGTTTTCTTCCGGGATCAAAGCCTTGTTTCAACTCGGCGAACTCAAGTCCTGAGGATGTGATGCTGCAGGAGGTGCGGATGAACTTTATCAGTGTTTGTTTTTTCAGTGTCAAAACATGAAGCGGATAATTCAAGCTTGCGCGGTTGCGTGCGCGATTGTTCTGGCGGCGACGGCGGGCCGGGCCGTCGCGCAGCCCGCTGGCGCAGGGCCGATCACAATTACGATCGCGGGACCCGGCTCGCAGCTCTCGGCAATCGCGGTGTCGGGGCTGAAGAATCTCGGCGGCGACGACGACCATCGCACCGGCAGCGCGTTTGTCGGCACGCTGCGGCGCGACCTCGAGCTTTCGGGTTATTTCAGAATTATCGATCCGCACGCGTACATCGAGGACCCGCAAGCGTCGGGCTTCGAGCTCGGCCAGTTCAATTTCGCCGACTGGCGATCGATCAACGCCGACTTTGTGGTCAAGGGTTCGGTCTCTGCCAGCGGCGCGGGCGTGAAGCTGACGGCTTTTCTCTACGACGTGGCGCAGCAGCGGCGCATGATGGGCAAGAGTTACAACGGCGACGCGGGCGACGTGCCGCGGATGGCGCGCCGATTCGCCGACGCGATCCTTGAAGCTGCGACCGGGCAGCGCGGTCCGTTCGATTCCAAGCTCGCCTTCGTCTCGACCCGCGGCGGCCGCTTCAAGGAAATTTATACGCAGTCGATCGACGGCCAGGACCTGTTCAAGCTGACCGACAATCCGACCATCAACCTGTTCCCGAGTTTCGATCGCAGCGCGCGCTACGTGCTCTATCTCTCGTACAAGAGCATGGCGCCGGCGCTTTATCTGGCCGATCTCAAGGAGCAGCGCGAAACCAAGCTCGACAGCCCGCGCGGCCGCGTGATCGGCGGAACGATCTCGCCCGACGGCGAGCAAATCGTCGCCGCGATCGAGCGCGACGGCACCACCAATCTGTATCTGATCACGCGCGAGGGCGCCGAAATTCGCCAGCTCACCGACACCAACGGAATCAACGTCAGTCCCGCGATTTCCCCCGACGGCGGCACGCTTGCGTTCACCTCGGATCGCTCGGGCTCGCCGCAAATTTACGTGATGAGCCTGGCCGGCGGCGCGCCGAAACGACTGACCTATAGCGGCGATTACAACACCACGCCGGCGTTTTCGCCCAAGGGCGACAAGCTCGCATATCAGAGCCGCAACAACGGACGTTTCGACATCTGGACGATTCCGGCCGGCGGCGGCGAACCCGTGCAAGTGACAGACGGCAACGGCTCCAACGAGTATCCGAGCTGGTCGCCCGACGGACGCTATCTCGCGTTCAGCTCGACGCGCGGCCACAACTCGCGAATCTATATAGTGATGGTCGGCAACCGGAAAATTATTTCCGCTTTGACGGAGGGTAATGGTAATGATTCCTGTCCAGCGTGGTCGGGGTGGTTGGGTGACTAGTCGTTCGATGATCGCCAGGGCTGTTGCGATCGTGGGTGTTGCGATGATGCTGGCGCTGGCCGCATGCTCGTCGAAGAAGCCGGCGCCGATAACTGGCGGCGAAAACAATCCCAATGGAAGTCAACTTGGTGAAAATGGGGTTGGCAAGAGCGGCGGCAACTCGCTCGAGGACTGGAAGAACGGAAAATTCGGCGCGCAAGGTCCGCTCAGCGACATTCACTTCGCGTACAATGAGTACACGATTCAAGAGCAGGACGGCTCGGTGCTGAAATCCAATGCGAGCTGGCTGCAAGCGCATCCGCAGACGCGGGTCCAGGTCGAGGGTCATTGCGATGAGCGCGGCTCCGAGGAATACAATATCGCGCTGGGCGCCAAGCGCGCGCAGGCCGCCAAGGATTACCTGGTGACGCTGGGAATCGGCGGCAGCCGGATCTCGACGATCAGCTACGGCAAGGAGCTTCCGCTTTGCACCGAGCATGACGAAAGCTGCTGGTCGCAGAACCGGCGCGATCACTTTGCGGTAAGCGAATAAGGATTAGAAGCGTGCGAAAAACGAACTGGACGATCGGCGCCATCGCCGCCCTTGCCGCGGCATTCGCGCTGGCGGGATGCGCCGAGCAAGGCGACATGCAGCAGCTCAATCAAAACGAGTTCACGCTGCGCGGGATGATCGCGAGCGACCGCCAGCAAATCAACTCCCTCAAGCAGCAGATTCAACGTCAGAACGATCAGATCGAGGAGACTCAAGCACGGCGCCGCCGGCGCTGGCGGCAACGCCTCGTCGATGAACGATCGAGTCGCGAGCCTCGAGGCCGAAGTGAAAGCATTGCAGGCCGGGATGGCGGCGACGCCCGGCGCGGCTCCTCTCCCCGGCGCGCCGGCAGACTCCGTCGGCGCGGCGCCCGCGCCGGGAGTGGCGTCGGCGGAGGCGCCGCCGGGCGGAGCCGGCTGCGCCCGTCACGCCCGCCGCGATCGCTGCGACCTGGCCGAGCGAACTCGATCAGGAAATTGCGGACGCCGAGACTTCGAACGAGCCGGGCGTGAAGATCTATCGCGAAGGCCTCGACGCGATGAAGGCGGCCAAGTATCCGCTCGCGGTTACCAGGTTCACCAAGCTGCAGCATGCGTACCCGAAATCGCCGCTGAGCGAGCCGGCCGAATACTTTGCCGCCAACGCGCTGTTTGAAACCGGCGGTTACGACCAGGCGATTTTGCAATTCAACGATCTCGTGATGCGTTTTCCCAAGGGCAAATATGCCAGCGCCGCCTTGCTGCGCGAGGCGCAGGCATTCGTCAAGCTCAACGATCGAATCGACGCGCGCCTGACCCTGCAGAAACTGGTCGCCGATCACGCCGGAACGCCGGAAGCGACGGCCGCGGACACGATGATGAAAGACCTCGCGAGCGATTAAAGCGGCGCCTTCGCGCACGATTGAATGGAAATAATTCGCGACCTCGGAGCGCTCGCGCGCCATCCCTACCCGGTCACCGCGATCGGTAATTTCGACGGCGTCCACCTCGGCCATCGCGCGATCTTGAAGGCCGCGATCGATCACGCGCGCGCGGCCGGCGGCACCGCGTTCGCGCTCACCTTCGATCCGCTGCCGGCCAAACTGCTGGCGCCGGCGCGCGCGCCGCGGTTGATCCTGACCCCGGATGACAAACTCGAAATGCTGCGGCTGTCGGGCACCGACGGCGTGATCGTGCTCGATTTCACGCGCGAGCTGAGCCTGCTCTCGCCGCGCGATTTCGTGCGCGACTACCTGCGCGCAAAGATCGGCGTGCACGAAGTGGTCGTCGGGCACAGCGTAAGCTTCGGCCACAATCGCGCGGGCAACGCGGCCATGATGGTCGAACTCGGTCGCGAATTCGGTTTCGATACGGAGGTGGTCGGACCGATCAAAATCGGCGGCATCGAAGTCAGTTCAACCAAGGTGCGCGAGGCGATCGCGGCCGGCGACCTGCGCGGCGCCGCCAGGCTGCTGGGCCGTTACCACTTTTTACGCGGGCGCGTGGTCCGCGGACGCGAGCGCGGACGGACAATCGGATTTCCGACGGCGAATCTCGCCAGCGAGACAGAATGCATCCCGCCCGACGGCGTTTACGCCGCCCGCGTCATCCTCGACGACGGCGCCTACCCGGCGATCGCCAACATCGGGATGCGTCCGACATTTTCGGAGAGCGAGCGATCGATCGAGGCGCATATCTTCGACTTCACGCGCGACATCTACGGGGCGCGAATCAAGCTCGAACTGGTCGAACGAATCCGCGCCGAGCGCAAGTTCGACAACGCCGATGCGCTCAAGGCGCAGATCGCTCTGGATCTCAGCAAGGTGCGCGAGGTCCTGTCCGCGGCCTAGCAGGCTGTTGAAAAAGTAATTTTCAACGCCTGCTCCCTCTCTCGTGTCTCCCCCAAAGGGGGAGATGTTGTAGGTAAGAGGACAGTTTTTATGCAGGGTGTTGAATGGTGCGAGACCCGACCTGCCCTTTGATACGAGTTTTTCAACACCCTGCTAGGCGCTAGCGGATTTTTGCGGCGGGTTCGATCCAGTCGCGCGCGATCTGCTCGACCCATCGGCCGATATCCGACTCGTCGTTGGGCGGATAGGCGGGTATCACCAGTTCGTTGACGCCGGCCGCGCCGTACTTCTTCAAATCGTCGGAGGTGATCTGCTTGGTGTACGGGCACACCATGATTTCGACTTCACTCGGGTCGCGTCCGTTGGCTTTCAGCATCGCGCGAAGCTTGTCCGCCAGCGGCGCCGCCTCGTCCGGTCCAACGCTGAAGCCGAACCATCCGTTGCCGATGTCTGCCGAGCGTTTCAACGCGGGCGCGCTTTCGCCGCCGAAGATTATCGGCAGCTTTCCGCCGCGCACCGGCTTTGGAAAACTTCTCGCCGCGTCAAAATTCACGAATTCGCCGTGGAACGTCGTCACCTCCTCGGACCACAGCGCCGCATCACTTCGATGTACTCACGCGTCCGCTGCGCGCGCCGCTCGAACGGAATTCCCAGCGCCGCAAATTCCTCGGCTGACCATCCGATCCCCACCCCCAGCGCGAATCGTCCCTTGGAGAGCCGGTCCAGGCTCGCGACTTCCTTGGCCAGCACGACGGGGTTGTGCTCCGGCACCAGGCAGATTCCCGTCGCCAGCCGAATCGTTCTGGTCACCGCAGCCGCAAACGTCAGCGTAATAAATGGATCGAGCCAGTCCGCACCGCCCGGCAGGGGGAACACGCCACTGTCCGCGTAGGGATACCTGGAATCCTGGCGGTCGAAAAGCACGACGTGCTCCGCCGCCCATAGCGTTGAAACTCCACAACGCTCGGCGGCCTCGGCCGTCTTCGCGATCACGCCGGGACGCGCGCCCGTGCCGATTCCCAGCGCGAACAGGCCGACTTTCATTTGCCCAACCCCGAACCATCTGCGCCCGCCGCGATTGCCGGCCGCTTCGTGAACTTGAGCATGAAGCGATCGGTCTGACCGCGATACTTGAACATTATCCAGGTGCGATCGTCTTCAGGGTGGCGCAGCGCGCTCGACGCTCCGGACAGCCTGAAGCCCGCCTTCTCCACATCCTTGATTAGAAAATTCTCGTCGATTCGGTGGAGCGTGGTGGTCACCGTATCCTTGGCGCCCGGCTGCGCGCTGTGATCGACGATCCCGTAAATCCCGCCCGGCTTGAGCGCGTTGAACACCGCCGCGTTCACGTTCTCGCGATTGAGCTTGAAGCCGACCATGTCGTGGTAGTTGAGATGGATGATTACGGCGTCGAGCGAGCCCGGCGGCACCGGCAACAGGTCGGGCGCATCGAAGGGTTTGCTGACCTTGACGACGTTCTTGAGCGCCGGCTCCTTGAGCCGTTGCGTTCCAGATATCTTCGGTTTTCTTGAACTGCACAGGGAACGGACCGTTCTGCGAGTAAACCGTACCGGTCGATCCGACAATTCGCGCATACAGCTCGGTCATGTACCCGCCGCCCGCGAATATGTCGGCGATCTTCATCCCGGGCTTGATTCCGTAAAACGCCATGATCTGATCGGGCCTGCGGCCTGCGTCGAGCGCCTTGTCCGCGGCCGGCCGATCGGGCGAGTTGATCGCGCCGGTAATTTCCTTGGGGATCTGCGAGGCGGGAATCGGGGCGCTTTCAGCCACGCTCGCACCAGCCGGGGCATTCTGCGCGCGCGCTGGCGGCGAGATCCACGCGACTGCGGCGAATGCGGCCATCGTTGACAGGACCAACCGGCAGGCTCCAATCCGCATTCTCATAGTCATCTCGATTCTCCGCGTAACGTTTGATTCATCTGCCACAGCCGACAGCTAACACACCGGTTGCAAAACGGGCAATGCGGTTTCTGCCGCCGGTCGTGCGCGCCCCGCATAGCGCAAAGGCGGGGGCCGGGGGAGTGGACGCGGGCATCGTGCGCGCGGCAAGATTAACGACGCGGCGTGGCCGCTCGCGATGAACCCGGAAACGCAATCCAATCCTCGAGACACCGCCGGCTTCAGATGAACTCAGAGACGCAATCCAATTCCTCGGACAGCACGCCTGGCTTCGGCGGACTTCGCGTCGTCGCGTTCGAGAGCCGCATGGCGGCGGAGGTGGCGACGATGATCGAGCGGCGCGGCGGCGTCGCGATAATCGCGCCGGCGATGCGCGAGGTGCCGCTCGAGGACAATCACGCGGCGCTGGATTTCGCCGATCGCCTGCTGGCCGGCGAAAGCGAATTCGAGGTGGTCATTTTTATGACCGGCGTCGGGACGCGCGCGCTGTTCCAGGCGATGGAAACGCGCCATCAGCGGGCGTCGATAGTGGCGGCGCTGGCCGCAATCGCAACCGTGGCGCGCGGCCCGAAAGCGATTCGCGCGATGCGCGATCTTGGGGTCGAACCGTCGATAGTCGTGCCGGAGCCGAATACCTGGCGCGAAGTGCTGAGCGCGCTCGCGTCGCAGGTCGAACTCAAGGGCAAGCGCGTCGCGATCCAGGAATACGGAGTTTCCAATCACGAGCTGACCGCGGGGCTCGAGGCGCGCGGCGCCCGGGTCACGATTGTTCCGGTCTATCGATGGACGCTGCCGGCCGATCGCGCGCCGCTGCGGGCGGCGTTGAACGCGATCGCGGCGGGCGCGGCGGACGTGGCTATTTTCACCAGCTCGAACCAGGTCACGAACGTCATTCAGCTCGCCGAGGCCGAGGGAATCGGCGACGGCGTCAGGCGCGGATTGGCGCGCATGGCGGTTGGCTCGATCGGGCCGGTATGCTCGGAGCAGATTCGCGCCTACGGGCTGCGCGTGGACTTCGAGCCGGAGCATTCGAAGCTCGGCCATCTGGTTAAAGCGGCGGCGGCGCAGGCGGCTTCGATTCTGATCGCGAACCGCGCCGACACCGCATCGGATTGAACCGGGCGCGGCGCCGAATTCGCGGCGCGCGGACGACTTCGAACGCGCCGCGATCTCCGCTCGCCGACCATCCGATGCTCAAGGCGTGCCGGCGCGAAGCCGCCCCCTACACTCCTATCTGGCTGATGCGCCAGGCGGGCCGCTACATGCCGGAGTATCGGCGCGTTCGCGAGCGACATGGTTTTCTCGAGATGTGCAAGCGGCCCGAGTTGGCCGCCGAAGTCACCGTCACGGCGGTCGAGCGGCTCAAGGTGGATGCGGCGATCATTTTCGCCGACATCCTGCTGCCACTGATCCCGATGGAAGTCGGGCTGCATTTCGAAAAAGGCGACGGGCCGGTGATCGATCGCCCGATTCGCACCGAGGCCGACCTCGAGCGGATTCCCGCCGTCGACGTGGCGGCGCTCGGCTTCGTTGGCGACGCGATCAAGCTGGTGCATCGCGCGATCGGCGCGACGACTCCGCTGATAGGATTTGCCGGGGCGCCGTTCACGCTCGCGTCGTACCTGATCGAAGGCGGCTCGTCGCGGCAATACCAGGCGACCAAAACTTTCATGTACATGCAGCCCGAAACGTGGCATCGCCTGATGGAGCGGCTGGCGCGCACCACGGCGGATTATCTGAAGATGCAAATCGCGGCGGGCGCCGACATCGTCCAGATTTTCGACAGCTGGGTCGGCAGCCTTGGCCCGGACGACTATCGCCGCTTCGTGCTGCCGCATACCGCGTCGGTGATCGCGGCGATTCCCGCCGACGTGCCCGTAATCCACTTCGGGACCGTGACCGGAAACCTGCTCGAGCTGATGCGCGAGGCGGGCGGCGACGTTATCGGCCTGGATTGGCGCGTCGATCTGGCCGAGGCGTGGGCGCGGCTCAATTACAGCGTGGCGGTGCAGGGCAATCTCGATCCGATCGCGCTGTTCGCCGACGTTTCCGAAATCCGCACACGCGCCCGCGCGATTCTCGATCAGGCGGGCGGACGCCCCGGACATATCTTCAATCTCGGCCACGGAATACTTCCCGGAGACGCCGGTCGATCACGTAATCGCGCTGGTCGATGCGGTTCACGAGATGAGCGCGCGCTGACGCCGATGACCGCGAAGGCAAAGTGCGACGCGGTGTTGATGATCGGATTCGGCGGACCGACGCGCGCCGACCAGGTGCGGCCGTTTCTCGACAACGTTCTGCGCGGACGGCCAATCCCGCGCGAGCGCTACGAGGAGGTGGTGCATCATTACGATCTTCTCGGCGGGCGCTCGCCGTACAACGATCTCACGATGCGGCAGGCGGCGGCGCTGCGCGAGGAGCTTGCGAAAAAAGGCGCGCGCGTGCCGGTCGCGGTCGGGATGGCCAAGTGGGAACCGTATGTTGCCGACTCGATCCGCGCGCTCGCGCGACGGTGGAGCGCGGCGCGTGCTCGGCTTCATCATGGCGGCGCATCGCAGCGAAGCCAGCTTCGAGCGCTACCAGGCAACCGTCAACGACGCGCGCGCTGCATTGGGCGAAGCGGCGCCCGAGGTCGTGTATCCCGAGCCGTGGCACGACCATCCGCTGTTCATCGCGGCGGTGGCGTCGCGCACGCGCGAGGCGTACGCGCGGCTGGACGAGCAAGCGCGGCCGCGCGCGCGGCTGATCTTCACCGCGCACAGTATTCCGCTCGCGATGGCGCAGGCCGGGCCGTACGTCGAGCAGCTTGCGCAGTCGGCGCGGATGGTCGCCGCGGAGCTTGGGATCGGCGGCTGGCAATTCGCATATCAAAGCCGCAGCGGGAGTCCGCGCGAGGCCGTGGCTCGAACCCGACATCAAGGATGCGCTTGCGGAGCCTGGAGGCGAAGCCGGCGGTAGTCGTGCCGATCGGTTTTTTGTGCGATCACGTCGAAGTGCTGTACGATCTCGATATCGAGGCGGCGCAAATCGCGCGCGCGGCGGGAATCAGGATGGAGCGCGCGCCGACGGTCGGGGACCATCCGTTGTTTATCGAGATGATGGCGTCGATAATCGCGCCGTACGCGCGCGGCTGACGGATCGCCGAGGGAGAAGCTCAAACGGACTCCGGCGCACATATCAAACGGGTTGCGGTAATCGGCGGAGGAATCACCGGGCTCGCCGCAGCGTATCGGCTTCGCGAGCTCGCGGCGACGCGCGAATTTCCGCTCGAAGTGGAATTGCTGGAACGCGGCGCGAGATGCGGCGGAGCGCTCGAGACGATTCGCCGCGACGGATTTGTAATCGAGACCGGCGCCGATTCTTTTTTGTCGGAAAAACCATCGGCCGCCGAGCTCGCGCGGCGGCTTGGCCTCGGCGCGGAACTGATTCCGACTCGCGAGATCTACGGCAAGACGTTCGTGGTGCGCGCGGGGCGGCTGGTCGAGGTCCCGGCGGGATTCATGATGCTCGCGACGGCGCATTTCGGGCCGGTTTTTCGAAGCCCGCTTTTTTCGCCGCTCGGAAAATTACGGATGGCGCTGGAACCGTTCATCGCGACGCGAACCAGCGGCGACGACGAGAGCCTGGACTCATTCGTGACGCGCCGGCTGGGGCGCGAGGTGCTCGATCGCGTTGCGCAGGCGCTCGCGGGCGGCATCTACACCGCCGATCCGAAACACCTCAGCACCACCGCGACGATACCGCGCTTCGTCGAGATGGAGCGGCGCCATGGCAGCCTGTTCAAGGGAATGCGCGCGGCAGAGCGGGCGCGCGCGTCGAAGAGTCCGGAGGTGAGCGGCGCGCGATGGAGCCTGTTCCAGAGCTTCAGGAATGGGATGGCGACGCTGCCCGAGACGATTGCGGCGCGCCTGGGCGGGTCGATTCGCACCGGCGCGGAAGTCGTCGGGATGTCGCCCACGGCCGACGGATGGCGGCTCGCTTTGGCCGCCGGCGGCTCGATCGACGCCGACGCGGTAATCTGCGCCGCGCCGGCGTACGCGGCCGCGCGGATCGTGTCGCCGCTTGAGCCGGCGGCGGCGAAGTTGCTCGGCGGGATCAGCTACGCGTCGGCGGCGACGGTCAACCTGACCTTTCGCGAGAGCGACTTCGAGGGTCCTCCGCGCGCATTCGGCTTCGTGGTGCCGGCAATCGAGCATCGGCGCATAATCGCGGCCAGCTTTTCGAGCTTCAAGTTCGAGGGACGCGCGCCTGCGGGCGCAATCCTGGCGCGCGCGTTCATCGGCGGCGAGCTGCATCGCGAAATGATGAACCTTGGCGACGACGAGATGGTCGCCGCCGTGCGCGACGAGTTTCACGCACTGCTCGGCGTGACCGCGGCGCCGGGAATCACTGTAGTCAGGCGATGGCCCGATGCGATGCCGCAGTACGACGTCGGGCATCTGGCGCGGGTCGCCGAGATCGAGCGCCTCGTCGCCCCAATTCCCGCCTTCGCAATCGCGGGCGCGGCTTATCGCGGCGTGGGCAGTCCCGATTGCGTGCGCGGCGGCGAAGCTGCGGCGGATACGATCTTCGCCAAACTCTCGACGCCGAAATAAGACTCCCCGCCGGCGCGGCGGATCAAGTGACCCAACCCCTTCGCTGACGGGAGGGGAAACCAATCGCCGGCTATTCCGCTGCTTGCAAAGATTGCTTAACTATGGTTAATATCTTGCCTGATGCAAGCAGTTGGACGCCGCGACCCAATCTTCCGCGCGATCGAAGCGATGACCGCGCTGGCGGAAATCTTCGAGCGCCGGCGCGAAGTGCTGGCCCGCGACGCGGGCATCACGATCGAGCAGTGGCGCGTGCTCGAGGAAATCTCGACCGAGCATTTTATTCCGTCGATGTTCGCGCGCAGCCGCGACAGTTCGGCGGCGGCGGTGTCGAAAATATTGCGCCAGCTTCTCGACAGCGGGCTGGTCTCGGCCGCGATTGGACGGGCCGACCGCAGGAACCGGCGCTACAAGCTGACCGCGAAGGGAACCAGGGCGCTGGGCGATCTGCGCGCGTCGCGCCAGGCGGCGATCGAGGCGATTTGGACGGGATTTTCGCGCGACGAGCTGGCCGCATTCAGCGCGTTCGCGATCAAGCTGTCCGATCGGATCGAACGCTATTCGCGCGGGAAAAGTGCGCGGCGCGCGGTGGCGGTCCGATGAACTTCAACGGCGCTCTTTTGCTGATTTAGAAATTGTTACGCCGCCGATGCGGCGGGAGTTGAAAACGCAATGGCCGCAAAGACCCTGTTCGAGAAAATCTGGGAAGAGCACGTGGTCCGCGAAAAGCCCCGCGAGCCTTCCCTGCTCTACATCGACCTGCACCTGGTTCACGAGGTCACGTCGCCGCAGGCGTTCGAGGGCCTGCGCCGCTCGCGGGCGCAAAGTCCGCGCGCCGCATCGGACCTACGCCACGCAGGATCACAACGTGCCGACAACCGATCGGAGCAAGCCGATCGCCGATCCCGATTCGAAGCTGCAGATCGAGACGCTGCAGAAGCAACTGCGCGGAGTTCGGGCTGCGGCTGTTCGATATCGGCTCGCGCGAGCAGGGGATCGTGCACGTCATCGGGCCGGAGCTCGGGCTGACGCAGCCGGGCATGACGATCGTTTGCGGCGACAGCCACACCGCTACTCACGGCGCGTTCGGGGCGCTCGCGTTCGGAATCGGCACGAGCGAGGTCGAGCACGTGCTGGCGACGCAATGCCTGTGGGAAGAGCGTCCGCAGACGTTTGAAATTCGCGTCGATGGAAAGCTCGGCGCGGGAGTCGGCGCGAAGGATTTGATCCTCGGCATCATCGGCAGGATCAAGACCAACGGCGCGACCGGGCACGTGATCGAGTACCGCGGCGCGGCGTCGAGGCGCTGTCGATGGAAGAGCGCATGACGGTGTGCAACATGTCGATCGAAGGCGGCGCGCGCGCCGGGATGATCGCGGCGGACAAGAACACCGTCGAGTATCTGCGCGGGCGCCGGTACCTCCCGAGCGGCAAGGAGTTCGACGAGCTCGCGGCGCGATGGCTCGAATGCCGCAGCGACGACGGCGCGAAGTTCGATCGCAGCGTGGTGTTCGACGCCGCGACGTTCGCGCCGCAAGTGACGTGGGGCACGAATCCCGGGATGGTCACCGACGTTACGGGGAAGCGTGCCGATCCCGCGCGAGATCGGCGACACGGCAGCAGCGCGAGACGGTCGAGCGGGCGCTCGACTACATGGCGCTTCGGCCCGGCACGAGAATCGAGGACATCAAGATCGATCGCGTGTTCATCGGATCGTGCACCAACTCGCGGCTGAGCGATCTCAAGGCCGCCGCCGCCGTCGTCAAGGGCACGCAAGTCGCGCCGACCGTGCACGCGATGGTCGTGCCGGGATCGCAGCAGATCAAGGCGGAGGCGGAGAGTCTCGGGCTGGACAAGATTTTCACGCGAAGCCGGCTTCGAGTGGCGCGAATCGGGATGCAGCATGTGTCTGGCGATGAATCCCGACATGCTGGCGCCGGGCGAGCGATGCGCCAGCACGTCGAATCGCAACTTCGAGGGGCGCCAAGGCAAGGGCGGACGCACCCACCTGGTCAGCCCCGCGATGGCGGCGGCGGCGGCGATAGCCGGGCACTTCGTCGATGTGCGCGAGTGGCGCTGACAGGGAGCACGAGGCACAGATGCAGGCATTCAAAAATTTCACCGGGATGGTCGCGCCGCTCGATCGCGCCAACGTCGATACCGATCAGATCATCCCCAAGCAGTTTCTGAAGGCTGTCGTGCGCACCGGCCTCAAGAGGGGGCTGTTCATCGACTGGCGGCTCAATCCCGACGGCACCGAGAACAAAGATTTCGCGCTGAACAAGCCGCGCTTCCAGGGCGCGTCGATTTTGGTCGCGCGCAACAATTTTGGCTGCGGCAGTTCGCGCGAGCATGCGGTGTGGGCGCTCGATGACGCGGGCTTCCGCGCGGTGATCGCGCCGCAGTTCGCCGATATCTTCCACAACAACTGCTTGAAGAACGGCCTTCTTCCGATCACGCTGCCGGCCGGCGAGGTCGAGCATATTTTTCGCGCCACCGGGGACTACGAGGCGTACCGGCTCACGATCGATCTCGAAAAGCAGACGGTGTCCGACGATTTCGGATGGACCGCGCATTTCGAGATAGAGCCGTTCCAGAAGAAGTGCCTGCTCGAGGGCCTCGACGATATCGCGCTGACGCTCGCGCACGAGGACCGCATCCTTGCCTACGAGAAGGCGCATCCACTACCGCATCGCTTCGAGTAGATGCGTCGCCGGCGACGCTGGCGCCGCGCGCGTCGCGGGGGGAAACTCATCGCAGGTGCCAAATCGCATGAAACCAATCTTCTCGATGACAATCGCCGCGCTGTTCTCGACGATGCTGGCTGGATGCTGGTTCTATTCGAGGCCCGACTCTTCGACTGGCTGTCAGAAGACCACCTACGGCGTCGCGATAGCCACGACCAGCAACGAGAATTGCCCTCCCGCTGACGCCGGCAAACCGCCACCGCCGCTGACCGCACCGCCGATACCGCCGCCCTCGACGCCGTGATTTGTGCATCGAGGCGATAAATCGCGCTCGTGATTATCCCAACGACAATCACCGCGGGCGCCGGGCACGATCGCATGCGGCTGGACGTGTTCGTGTCGATGCGGCTTGACGCCGGAGTACTCGCGCTCGCAAGTGGCGCGGATGATCAAGGCGGGACTGGTCACGGTCAACGGCGCGGTCGCGCGCGCGTCCGGCGCGGTGCGGACCGGAGACAGGATCGACGTCGCCGCGGCGCCCGCGGTGCCGCTGTACGATCCCTCAAGCTACAAAGAAGGCGACGCGCCGGAGATTCCGGTAATTTTCGCCGACGACGAAATAATTGTCGTCAACAAGCCCGCCGGCATGACGGTGCATCCCGCACCCGGCCATCCCGCGGGCACGCTCGTTGACGCTCTGCTGGCGCGATTTCCCGAACTCGCCGCGATGGCCGAGCCCGACGGCGTGCTGCGTCCCGGCATCGTGCATCGCCTCGACAAGGACACCTCGGGCGTGATGGTGGTGGCGCGGACGCCATTTTCGCGCACCGCGCTTTCCCGGCAGTTCAAGGAACGCAGCGTGAGAAAGACCTATCTGGCGATCGTCAAGGGCATCGTCGCGCCGCGATCGGCTGACGATCGAGCGTCCCGTCGGGCGCCATCCCGTGGAGCGCAAACGGATGTCGGTGCGATCGCATGCGCCGCGCGACGCGATCAGCCATCTGACGGTTGCTTGCGCGCTTCGATCCCGTGAACCCGGGCGAAGCGGGAGCGTCGCTGGTGCGGGTAAAACCTGACACCGGCAGGATGCATCAGATTCGCGTGCATCTCGCGTCGATTGGCCATCCGTGCCTGGGCGATCCTTTATATGGCGGCAAGGCGGGCGGCGGTGGATCTTTTCACGGACAGGCGCTGCATGCGCTGGCGCTTTCGATCGCGCATCCGAGGTCGGGCGCGCGGCTCGAATTCATTGCGCCGCTGCCGATCGAATTCGTCGAATTTCTCGCGCAGAAGTCATTGGCGGCGGATGCGCGCGAGCTTCGCCGATGGATCGAACTTGCTTGATGGCCGTTGACACGGCGGCAATGCTTGGGTAGCGTTTTACTTGAGCTTCCGCACTGAGGACGCTGAGACGGGTGGGGTGGAGAGTCCCGTTTCCCTGCGGTCCGTAATTCCGAACTCGAACTCAAGGCGTTAGTTGTTCCGAATCCCGGCCGCTTGAGCACTCACGAATCTATAATGGTATCTCCCGTCGCGGGAGGCCATTTACAAACAAACGTCCATAGCCTGCGACGCGCGCGCTTAAGCGGCGGCGAGTCGCAGCACTCAAGAACATGATGGAGTCCAGGTTGCGGGGAAGGCATATGGGCAAGGGCAGAGGGGCTGCGAAGAGCGACGAGGGACGCTTCGACGACTCGCGTTCGTCAAACGGGGCGCCGCGCCAGGTAAATCTGGATGGCAATCCGAATCTTCCGCCGCCGGCGCCGGTGATCAGCGACGAAGGGGTGCTCAATCTCAAGTCGCTCAAGCGCGCGAAGATAACCGAGCTGGCGCAGATGGCGCGCGACTTCAACGTCGATGGCGCCACCAACATGCGCAAGCAGGAGATGATCTTTGCGGTCCTGCAAGCGCAGGCCGCCAAGAACGGCTCGATCCTCGGCGAGGGCGTGCTGGAAATTCTGCCCGACGGCTTCGGCTTCCTGCGCGCACCGGACTACAACTACCTGCCCGGCCCCGACGACATTTATATTTCGCCGAGCCAGATTCGCAAGTTCAATTTGCGCACCGGCGACGTGGTTTCCGGCCTGATTCGCCCGCCAAAAGAAGGCGAACGCTACTTCGCGCTGCTCAAGGTTGAATCGATCAACTACGAGGATCCTGAAAAGGCGCGCGACAAGATCCTGTTCGACAACCTGACCCCGCTCTATCCCGAGGAGCGCATCAAGCTCGAATACAATCACGAGGATCTGACCACCCGCATCATCGATTTGATCGCGCCGATCGGCAAAGGCCAGCGCGGACTTATCGTCGCGGCGCCGTTCACCGGCAAGACGATGATGCTGCAGGCGATCGCCAAGGCGATCGCGCACAACCATCCCGAGATCGTGCTGATCGTGCTGCTGGTCGATGAGCGGCCCGAGGAAGTCACCGACATGCTGCGTTCGGTGCAGGGCGAGGTCGTAAGCTCGACCTTCGACGAGCCGGCCACGCGTCACGTGCAGGTGGCCGAGATGGTAATCGAGAAGGCGCGCCGCCTGGTCGAGCACGGGCGCGACGTCGTGATTTTGCTCGACTCGATCACGCGGCTGGCGCGCGCGTACAACACTGTGGTGCCGCCGTCGGGCAAGATCCTGTCGGGCGGCGTCGATTCCAACGCGCTGCACAAGCCCAAGAAGTTTTTCGGCGCCGCGCGCAACACCGAAGACGGCGGCAGTCTGACGATTATCGCGACCGCCCTGGTCGATACCGGCAGCCGGATGGACGAAGTTATTTTCGAAGAGTTCAAGGGCACCGGCAATCAGCAGATAGCGCTGGACCGGCGCCTGCTGGAAAAGCGGATTTTCCCGACGATCGACATCCAGCGCTCCTCGACGCGCAAGGAAGAGCTGCTGCTGCCGCGCGCCACCCTGAACCGCGTGTGGATACTGCGCAAGCTGCTGGCGCAACTCAACGCAGTCGAAGCGATGGAATTCCTGATCGACAAGATGGACAAGACCAAGACCAACGAGGAATTCCTCGAGTCGATGAACGCCTAAGCGGCGCGGGCACCGATCGGATAGCGCCTCAGGTGCTCACAGATAACGACTGGGTCGATGAACTTTTGCCCGCGAAAAGCGTATAAATTGCGCGTGGGCTACCGAAAAATCCGCCACACCGCAGCGCTCGCGTTCGTCGGCTGGTATCTGATGATGCCGCCCGATTCCGCCAAAATCCCTCATGCGGTCGATTCTGAGGCTCCGCTTTCGCGCTGGATTGTCGTGGCCACTTTCGACACCGAGGATAACTGCGAGAAGGTGCTTGCCGGCGTTCAGAACAAGCAGCAGGACCCGATCGAGCTCGACAAGACGGGGAAGCTCAAGCACCTCCAGAAAAATGACGACGCGTTGGGAAAATCGCGCGCGGTTAATGCCGCCTGCGTCGAGAGTGACGATTTCCGCCTGAAGGGAAGAAAATAGAAAAATGGCATCTGCGAATGACATTCGACGAAGCACATAGGGCAATCAAAACCGGGAATCTCGTGTCCATACGTCATGAGCTGGACAGGGGTATGGATGCTAACCTCTCGAATAGATTCTCATGGACGTTACTTATGCTCGCCGGGATAGCGGGCAACGTTAGAATTGGCGAACTGCTCATTGCGCGAGGCGCAAGCTTGGACAAAATGAACAACGGCAGTGAAACGGCGCTTTCACTTGCCGCACATCAGGGCCATGCTCCGTTCGTTGAACTACTTCTGGCCAAAGGTGCTTCGCTAGAGTGCCAACCACACGGGCATAGTCTCGAATATTGGGTGACAAAAACCTCCGGGCTTCCGCCAGAAAAGATTTCGACGATTCTAAGGATTATCGACAATCATCGTAAGAAAACCCCTACCGGTGGTGAAGCGGAATAAGGTGTTCGAGCCTTCCCCAATCTCTGTCCGAACTCGGACGGAATAAACGGCGTATGGCGCTTTCTTACCGCCGCTCACCCTGATATTAGTTTAAGATTGCCCCGCATACGGGGCCAAGAGGCAGGAACAAAATTCTATGACTGAAATCAGCATGAAGCAGCTTCTGGAGGCCGGCGTTCACTTCGGCCATCAGACCAGCCGCTGGAACCCGAAGATGAAGCAATACATCTTCGGCGCCCGCAACGGTATTTACATTATCGATCTTCAGCAGACGGTGAAGATGTTTCGCGCGACCTACGACTTCGCGCGCGATCTCGCTGCGGCGGGCGGCACGATGCTGTTCGTCGGCACCAAGAAGCAGGCCCAGGACATCGTCAAGGAAGAGGCCGAGCGATGCGGGATGTTCTACGTCAACAACCGCTGGCTGGGCGGGATGCTGACCAACTTCCAGACTATCCGCGCCTCGATCGACAGGCTCAAGAAGCTCGAAGAAGTCATGGCCGACCCGGAGATGATTCGCGCGCTCAGCAAGAAAGAGATGAGCGACAACGGACGCGAGCATGAAAAGCTGATGAACACGCTGGCCGGGATCAAGAACATGCGCAAACTCCCGGACGCGCTGTGGGTGATCGACACCAAGAAGGAAGATATAGCGGTTGCGGAGGCGAACCGCCTCGGTATCCCGGTCGCCGCGGTGGTGGATACCAACTGCGACCCCGACCTGATCGCGTATCGAATTCCCGGCAACGACGACGCGATCCGCGCGATCAAGCTGTTCACCGCGGCGGTCGCCGACGCGATCATCGAAGGCAAGCAAATAGCCGAGGAACGCGCCAAGGGGCAGCAGGATATCCGCTCGGACGCCGGCGCGGCGGCAGACACGGGAGCACCGGCGCCCGATTCTCCAAGCGCGGTCTAGCCGATAAATTCGAGCTTCAGGTCCGAAACCGAGCCGGTCAGCCGTGGCCGTCGCTTGCAGTACAGCGACCGGCCAAGAATACTAGCTCAACTCAGGAATTGTGATGGAACTAAACGCGAATCTGGTTAAAGAACTGCGCGAGAAGACCGGCGCCGGCATAATGGATTGCAAGCGAGCGCTGGCGGAGACGGCCGGCAATCTCGAAAAGGCCGTCGTATGGCTGCGCGAGAAGGGAATCGCCGCGGCGGCAGGGCGCGCCGGCCGGGTCGCATCCGAAGGATCGGTCGGTTCGTATATTCATGCGGGCGGCAAGCTTGGCGTGTTGATCGAAATCAATTGCGAAACCGATTTCTGCGCCAAGTCGGAAGCGTTCCAGGCGCTGGTGAAGGAACTCGCGATGCAGGTGGCGGCGGCCAATCCGCGCTGCGTGCGGCGCGAGGAGCTGCCGCCGGCCGTGGTCGAGCAGGAGCGGCAGATCTACGCGTCGCAGGCCGAGGGCAAGCCGGCGGCGGTCGTGACCAAGATCGTCGATGGCAAGATCGAGAAATTTTACAAGGAAGCCTGCCTGCTCGAGCAGGCTTACGTCCGCGATCCCAACAAGACTGTCAACGATCTGCTTGGCGAGGCCGCCATCCAGATGCGTGAGAAGATCGACGTGCGCCGCTTCGTGCGCTACCAATTGGGTGAGGTGCTCGACGGCAAGGCAACCACCACGGCCGCCTGACGCGGGCGCATTTGCAGACGGGACGGGGCTTCAACGGGGGCTTCGACGGGAGCTTCGAGAGATGGCTGAAGTTCAAAGTGGGGTGAACGGCAAGCCGCGCTTCAACCGTATCCTGCTTAAGTTATCCGGCGAGGCGCTCGCTCCCGCGCAAGGGTCGGGACTCGATCTCGACGCGCTGGCGGAGATTGCGCTCGAAATCAAGGAAGTGGCTGCGCTCGGCGTTCAGCTCGCGCTGGTAATCGGCGCCGGCAATTTTATCCGCGGCAGCGACTACGAGGCGCGCGGGATGGATCGTTCGACCGCCGACCAGATGGGGATGCTGGCGACGGTGATCAACGCGCTCGCGCTGCAAAACGCGCTCGAGCACGCCGGCGTGGTCACGCGAGTGCTGTCCGCCATCGAGATGCAGGCGCTGTGCGAGCCGTACATCCGCCGCCGCGCCGTGCGCCATCTCGAAAAGGGCCGCGTGATCATATTCGCCGCCGGCACCGGCAATCCCTATTTCACCACCGACACGGCCGCGAGCCTGCGCGCGATGGAAATCGGCGCGGAGGTAATCCTGAAGGCGAGCCATGCCGTGGACGGCGTTTACGATCGCGATCCGATGCGCGAGCCGGGGGCCAAGCGCTTCGATCGGCTCACTTATATCGAGGTGCTGCAGAAGAACCTGAAGGTGATGGACTCGACGGCGATCTCGATGTGCATGGATAATCGCCTGCCGATCATCGTGTTCAATTTGCGCAAAGCGGGTAATATAAGAAGGGCCGTGATGGGTGAGCAAATCGGGACCCGGGTGGAGAGCGCACCGTGAGCATGCTTACCGACACAATCGAAGACGCACGCAAGGAAATGGACAAGACCGTGGAGGCGTTTCGCCACGAACTCGCCCGCGTCCGCACCGGCCGCGCTTCGACCGCGCTGGTGGAAAATCTGCAGGTAAATTACTACGGCGCGAAGACTCCGCTGCGGCAATTGGCCGGGTTGTCGGCGCCCGAGCCGCGCTTGATAGTGATCACGCCATACGACAAGGGCGCGATGCACGAGATTGAAAAAGCGATCCAGACTTCCGATCTTGGCCTGATGCCGATGAACGACGGCAAGTTGATCCGGATTCCGATCCCCGAGCTGACCGAGGAGCGCCGCAAGGAGCTGGTGAAGCACGTCCGCAAAATAGGCGAGGAATTCCGCGTCGGCATCCGCAACCATCGCCGCGACGCCAACGACATGCTCAAGGAGCTGCACAAGGAAAAGCAGGCCACCGAAGACGAGATGCGATCGGGCGAGGCCAAGGTGCAGCAGTACACGACCGAGTTCATCGAGAAAATCGACAAAGTGCTGACCGCCAAAGAAGCGGAAATCATGGAGGTCTGAGCTCGCCCGTCTGCGGCGCGCGAGCTTCGGTGAAACCTGAACCCCAAGTGGCCATCTCACTCCCACTGAGCGATTTCCCGAACCTGTCTTTGCGATCCGTCGCGGATGCCGCGCCACGTCGCGATCGTGATGGACGGCAACGGCCGCTGGGCGAACCGGCGCGGGCTCTCGCGCCACGAGGGCCATCGCCGCGGCAAGGATTCGGTGCGCGCGGTCGTCGATGCGGCGCGCGAACTCGGCATCCCGTACCTGACGCTGTACGCATTTTCGAGCGAGAACTGGGGCCGGCCGACCACTGAAGTCAGTTTCCTGATGCAGCTGTTCCATCGCTATCTCATCACCGAGACCAAGCGCCTGATGAAACGCGACATCCGCGTGGTGGCTCTGGGAGACACCGAGCGGTTGCCGCCGCGGGTGCGCGAGGCGTTGGCCGAGACCGTCGCGGCGACGCGCGGAAAATCGCACGATGACGGTGGCGTTGGCGTTGTCGTACGGCGGGCGCCAGGACATCGTGAACGCGGCGCGATCGATCGCGCGCGCGGTGGCGCAAGGCGCGATTTCACCCGATCAAATCGATCGAGCCGATGCTGGCGCGCGAACTGACCACCAGCGGGCTTCCCGATCCGGACCTGCTGATTCGAACCTCGGGAGAACTGCGAATCTCCAATTTCTTTCTCTTTCAGCTCGCCTACACCGAACTTTATTTCACCGACACTCTGTGGCCCGATTTCCGCGAGCGCGAATTCCTGACGCGCGATCGCCGCCTACCAGCTTCGCGAACGCCGCTTCGGCGCGATCTCGAACGGCTCCGACACCCGGCTGCGTGCTCAGAACTAGGCTCCTGACAGCGGCGGTCCTGCTGCCCGCGGTGGGGGCGCTGGTAGTTTTCGCGCCGGGCTGGTTCTTCACGATTTTTATTGCGACCGCCGCAATCTGGGGACTCTACGAAGTCGCCGCGATGACCGGCGCTCTGCATATGGTCGCGATACCGCTGTTCGCCGTCGTCGGGGGCGTGCCGTTGTTCGGGCTTCTCTACGGCGGCGACGTGGGATGGCTGGTGCCGGTGCTGGTGATCCTCGTGATGCTTGCGCTGGTGGCGCGAGTCGCCGTGGCCGGCGGCGCCGGCGCATTGAGAGGCCCGCGACTGGTCTTCATTGGCGCGGCGTACGTCGGAGTTCTGTTCCCTTATTTCGCGCTGCTGCGCAACGGTTCCGGCGGCATCGACATGCTGCTGCTGGTCATCTTGTTGGTGGTAGTGAGCGACAGCGGCGCATACTTCGTCGGGAGGTATCTGGGCCGGACCAAGCTCGCGCCCAACGTCAGCCCAAATAAGACGGTCGAAGGCGCGGCGGGCGGCTTGATCGCGACGATGGCGGCCGGGTTGTTGCTGTTTCAGATACGCGGCGGGTCGTGGGATACGGGCCCTGTAGTGCTATTTTCGGCTATGATTTCCCTTCTCGCGCAGCTTGGCGATCTGGCCGGCTCGGCATTAAAGCGAGCCGCGGGAGTCAAGGACTCGGGCTGGATTTTCCCGGGGCACGGCGGTCTGCTCGATCGAACTTGTTCGCTAGTCTTCGCGGTGGTTTTCGCCTACTATTGGTCTCGTTGATGCGGCTTGGGCAGCCGCATTTTCACGCTCTCCGCATAAGGACTCCCGGGTAGAAACTAAATGATACCGTCGATTCTATACGCGGCACTGGTCTTCGCGGTGTTGGTGGTCGTGCACGAGGCGGGACATTTCGCGATGGCGAAGAAGGTCGGCGTCCGCGTGCTGCGATTCTCGATCGGCTACCCGCCAAAAGTATTTGGATTGCGGCGCGGCGAAACCGAGTACTCGATCGGCGCGACTCCGTTCGGCGGCTATGTCCGAATGCTGGGCGATGAAGTCGGCGAGGAGACCCAAGCCTGAAGAACTCACGTCGTATCTTCACGAAATCGGGCTCGACCTGATTGGCGCGGCGCGCAGGCGCGGCGTGGTTCAAACCGCGTCAGGATTCGACGACAATTTGCGCGCGCTTGCGGATCGCCTGAGCGGGCCGGGCGCCGGCGTTGCGCACAGCGTCATCGGGCGCGAGCTCAAACCCGACGAGGCGCTCCTGCTCGACGAAGTACGCCGCCAGCCCAAAGTTGACGACGCGATCAAAACGCTGGCGGAACATTCTCCCATCAAGCTGGCCGAGGCATACTGCAAGCGGGCGTTCCCGACTCAGCCGCTCTGCAAGCGCGTTCTGATAGTGCTGGCGGGACCGCTGGCGAATATTATCTTCGCGCCGATTCTGCTCACATTTGTCTTCATGAGCGGCGTGCCGGAGTTGTTGCCGGTCGTCGGCAAGACCACCGGCAATCTCCCGGCGGCCAAGGCCGGACTTCGCCCCGGCGACCGGATTCTCGCGGTTGACGGCCGGCCGATGGAAACCTGGGCCGATTTCTCCAAGACGGTGAAGGCGGGAGACGGCTCTGCGATCAAGCTGGAAATTGATCGGCAACAGCAGGGCGCGTCCGCGCGCAGCACGATCGTCATCAAGCCGACCCGGCTCGACCAGAAGACCATTTACGGCACCAACGCGACCACCTGGGTAATCGGAGTGCAGCCGCGCGGCGACGAGATAACCAAGCAGTACGGTCCGTTCGGCGCGGTGAAGGAAGCGGGCAAAACCTCGGTCGAGATGACCGTCCAGATGGTGGTCGGAATCGCCAGTATCTTCAGCGGCAGTACTCCCGTGCGCGAGGCGCTCGGCGGACCGATCATGATCGCGCAGATGGCCGGCAAGGAGGCGCGCGAGGGATTCGCCAACCTCGCGATGTTTACCGTGATGCTGAGCCTCGAGCTCGGCATCATAAATCTGCTGCCGGTGCCGCTGCTCGACGGAGGGCATCTGCTGTTCTTCGTCTTCGAGGGCGTGCGCGGCAAGCCGCTCGAACTTCGCTACCGGGAGGCGATGCTCCAGGTGGGACTGTTCTTGCTCGTGGCACTGATGGCGTTCGTGATTTTCAATGACATCTCGCGTATTGTGCAGGGTTAATCGGCTGCTCGAACAGACGGCCGCGACGCGCCCGGTCTTGGGACTCGACACCTCCACTCCAATCGCAAGCCTCGCCCTGATTGCTCGCGGGACGGTCGCCGCGTCAGTGGCACGGTCCGTCACCTCGCATGGCGCCGCATTGCCGGGCGCCGTCGACGAACTTCTGAGCGCGGCGGGACTGGCGATTGGCGATCTCGGCGCGATCGCGGTCGGGACCGGGCCCGGATCGTTCACCGGACTTCGCATCGGGTTGAGCTACGCCAAGGGAATCGCGATGGCGTCGGGATGTGCACTGGTCGGCGTGCCCAGTTTCGACGCGATGGCGTTAGCTGCGCTGGAGCGCAACAATACCGATCCAGGCGGGTTGGTCTGCGTGGTTGTGGACGCTCGAAAGGGCGAAGTTTACGCGGCCCTTTACCGGGTCGTGGCCGATGGGCTAGAGAAATTGTCAGAGGAACTGGTAATCGCGCTGGAACGCCTGGCATCGCGCATCACCGAGGACGTCATGTTCGTCGGTGACCAAAGAGCGAAGGAAGCGGCAGCCCTTGTGGAATCGCGGGGCCATAGGGTGGCGCTTTGCGAAACAGGAATGCTTGATTTGCGCGGAGTTTGCGTCGCGGCGATTGGCGGGGCGCGGTTTGCCCGTGGTGAAACGGATCGCGCGGCTTCGCTGGAGCCGCTATATATCAGGACGCCGGAGGCCACGTTCAAGCCCACTAGCGAAAAATCCGGCGGACATAGGCACGGAGGGCGTATGGAGCATCGAGAGGAAGAACTCATTCGGCAGCATCTGAACCACGACGAGGAACTGAGAGGCCTCTACACGCAGCATCAAGCGCTGAAACAAAAGCTCGAAGTTTTCAGAAATAAGCTTTACCTGACCAACGAAGAGGAAATCGAAGAAAAGCGGATCCAGAAGCTTAAGCTGGCCTCGAAAGACCGCATGATGGCGATCCTCGGCCGCTATCAACAAGAGGCTCGCTGACGCCACAGGCCCGGGCCATGAGCGCGCGCACTCCACCGCATGACAAGTCATACAATATCGGTTCTGGTCGAAAACGAATTCGGCGTGCTCGCACGCGTGGCCGGACTGTTTTCGGGCCGCGGCTTTAACATCGAGTCACTGACCGTCAACGAGGACCCGCTCGATCCGACGGTCTCGAGGATCGTGCTGGTGACCTTTGGCGACGATCAGATCGTCGAGCAGATCAACAAGCAGCTCAACAAGCTCGTCTCCGTCATCAAGGTAACCGACTTCAAGGACGTCGAGACGCTCGAGCGCGAGATGGTGATCGTCAAGGTCGCGGTGGACGAGCGCACGCGCTCCGAGCTCGACTCGATCGTAGCCGCGTTTCGCGCCCATGTAATCGATATCGGCCCGCGCGCAATCACCGTCGAGTTGACTGGCGACTCCGAAAAGATCAAGGCCTTCATCGCGATCGTGCGCCCGCTCGGAATCAAGGAAGTCGTCCGTTCGGGCAAAGTCGCGATGGCGCGCGCGGTCCAGCTGAGCCACGACAATCATCAGAGTCGCCGGGCACGCGAAGCTGAATAATCTGACAGCGAGAAAATTCGGGAGAGCATTCAAATGAAGGTTTATTACGACCGCGACGCGGACCTGTCCGCGCTCAAAGGAAAGAAGATCGCGGTCATTGGCTTTGGAAGCCAGGGTCATGCGCACGCGCTCAACCTGCGCGACAGCGGGATGGACGTATGCGTCGGGCTGAGCGCCAGCTCGCCGTCGCGCGAAAAAGCCAACAAGCAGGGCCTGCCGGTGTTCGACACCGCCGACGCCGCCAAGCGCGCCGACGTGATCATGATGCTGGTGCCCGACGAGATGGGCTCGCGAGATTTATGCGGCCGAGATTGCCCCGCATCTCACCAAGGGCAAGTACCTGGCCTTCGGTCACGGCTTCAACATCCATTTCAAATTCATCAAGCCGCCCGCCGACGTCAATGTCTTCATGATCGCGCCCAAGGGACCCGGTCATCTTGTGCGCTCCGAATACACCAAGGGCCGCGGCGTGCCGTGCCTGCTCGCCGTGCAACAGGATCCGTCGGGCGACACTACCAAGGTCGGACTCGCGTACGGCAGCGCGATCGGCGGCGGCCGCGCGGCGATTATCGAAACCTCGTTCAAGGAAGAAACCGAAACCGACCTGTTCGGCGAGCAATCCGTCCTCTGCGGCGGACTTACCGAACTCATCCGCGCCGGCTACGAGACGCTGGTCGAGGCCGGCTACGCGCCCGAGATGGCGTACTTCGAGTGCCTGCATGAAGTGAAGCTGATCGTGGACCTGATCTACGAGGGCGGAATCTCGAACATGCGCTACTCGATCAGCAACACCGCCGAGTACGGCGACATGACGCGCGGCAATAAGGTGGTGGGCGCTCCGTCGCGCGCGGCAATGAAACAGATCCTGGCCGACATCCAGTCCGGCAAGTTCGCCAACGAATGGATCGCCGACTACAAAGCGGGGCTGCCGCGTTTCCGCGAACTGCGCAAGGAAGCCGCGGCGCATCCGATCGAAGAGGTCGGACGCAAGCTGCGCGCGTTCATGCCGTGGCTCGCGAGCGATCGGCTGGTCGATAAGTCGAAGAACTGAACCGCCAGTGGCGGGCGAAACCGACAGCGGGCGCCCGGCGCCGGGCGCCGTTCTCGTGCGCATCGCAGGCGCGATCGGAATAGCGGCCGAAGGCGCGGCGCTGTCGCTCGGATTGGCGCTGGTTGGAATCATACTCATTGCGCTGGGCCTCAAGTCGCCGGGTGCGATCCTGGTCCTGACCGCAATCCCGATTGCGCTTTTCTTTCGCGATCCCGATCGCTATCCGGCGCGTACCGAAAACGTCGTGATTTCAGGCGCCGACGGCAAAATCACAGATATTTCCGACGTCTCCTTTCCGGGCTCGACGGGCCGGCTCTGCCATCGGGTGTCGGTGTTCATGTCGCCGCTCAACGTCCATGTGAACCGCGCGCCGGTCGGCGGCGAGGTAACCAGGATCGAGCACACCGCGGGCGAGTTCCGCGCCGCGTTTCGCGACGACGCCAGCGAGCACAATGAGCGCAATCTGATCGCGATGACGGACGCGTCGGGCCGCATGTTCGGGATGCTGCAGGTGGCCGGATATCTCGCCCGGCGAATAGTTTGCCGGCTCCGCGCGCGTGATAGAATACAGGCGGGTCAGCGGATAGGGCTTATCATGTTCGGAAGCCGCGTCGATCATTTTTTTCCGTCTGAGTACCGGGTCACGGTGTCGTTGGGACAACGCGTGCGCGCCGGAGAATCCATTATCGGAGCAATCGAGCAATGAGCCGCAATTCCCGCCGCTCGCGCGAAGAGCGCGCGCGGATGGAGCTCTATTCAGGTCAGGGCCGCGAGCCGGGCCTCAAAACGGAAAGCCCGCTGCGCCGCGGCGTATTTTTGCTGCCCGCGACGATCACCTCGATCGGCCTGCTGTCGGGCTTCTACTCGATAGTCTCCGCGGTGAGCGGACACTTCGAGGTGGCCGCCGTGATGATCGTGATCGCGTTCGTGTGCGACGGACTCGACGGGCGCATCGCTCGCGCGTCGCGCACCTCGAGCCAGTTCGGCGTCGAGTATGACAGCCTCTCCGACGTAGTCGCCTTCGGCGTCGCACCCGCGATGCTGGTCTATTCGTGGGCGCTGAAACCAATCGGTTCGCTCGGAATCGGCGTCAGCGGACTGTTCGTGCTGTGCTCAGCGTTGCGCCTGGCGCGCTTTAACGTAACGACCGCGACCGCGGACAAGAGCCGTTTCGTCGGCCTGCCCGTGCCCGGCGCGGCCGTGATGATTTCCGGGCTCGCTCTCGCCTACAGCTACTTCGAAATCGATGCGCCGCGCACGCTGTGTACCTTCATGGTGCCGGTCACGCTTGCCCTCGGCGGCCTGATGATCTCGCGCGTGCCCTACCCCAGCTTCAAGGCGGTGAAGCTCGAAAAACGCGCGCAGATCGAACTGGTCATCACGATGATGGTGTTCGCCGCGATGCTGTTCGCGATGCCGCAGCTCACCGCCTTTTTGCTCTCGACTGCATACGTGCTGTCGGGTCCCGCGCTGATGCTGCGCGGCGAACGGTTGAGCGCCAAAGTTTCGGTGCTGCGCCCGGTCCCGCCCGCCAAGCCTCAAGAGGCTAACGGCGCTGCTGCGGCTCAAGGCGGCGCCGCCCCAGGCGCCAGCGGTCTCCGCGAGCATCCACGCGGGCAACAATAGAGCGCTTGCCAGGCACGACCCGGGGGTCCTTTGCGGCCCCATCGACGACCGCCTTGACTGGCGTCTCCGCCGCCGCTTAGAATCCATACATAATGTATTGCAACCTGCTACCGGAGCTGCTGCTTAGCCTGGCCCTTACCGGGGCCCACGCCAGGCGCGCGTCCGGACAGGTCTAACGGCCTGATTAAACTGAGACACACGCCCCGGGCAGTGGGCCGATCGAAGCCGCCCGGGGCGTTTTCTTTTTCTTTTCAGTGCTCCCGGTGGACGATGGGCACGCTGATCCCGCGGCGACGATGCGGGAGGAATGACGATGGCACACGCGAACCAGGCCTCGAAGGACGCCGACTACGTCCGAATCTTCGACACGACGCTGCGCGACGGCGAGCAGTCGCCCGGATGCACGATGAACGTCGAGGAGAAGATCGCGCTCGCGCGCCAGCTCGAACGCCTCAACGTCGATGTCGTCGAGGCCGGTTTCGCCGCTTCCTCGGCTGGCGACTTCGAGTCCGTGAATCGGGTCGCTCAGGCGCTGACCGGACCGGTCGTGCTCAGCCTCTCGCGCACCCGCGAAGAGGATGTCGATTCGGCGCTGCGCGCAGTTGACCAGGCCGCGCATCCGGGAATCCACATTTTCATCGCAACCTCGGAAATCCATCTCAAATACAAACTCAACATGAATCGCGAGGATGTGCTCGACGCCGCCACCTGGGCCGTCACCCGCGCAAAAAAGCATCTCGACTACATCGAGTTCTCGTGCGAGGACGCTTCGCGTTCCGACTGGGACTATATGGTTGACGTTTGCAGCGAGGTGATTCGCGCCGGCGCCACCGTGATCAATCTGCCCGACACCACCGGCCATGCGATCCCGGATGAATTCGGCCGGATGTTTGCCTACATGCGCGAAAAAGTTCCCGGCGCCGACAAAGTCATCTGGAGTGCGCACTGTCATAACGATCTCGGCCTGGCGGTCGCGAATTCGCTGGCGGCGGTCCGCAACGGCGCCCGTCAGATCGAATGTACTATCAACGGAATCGGCGAGCGCGCGGGCAACTGTTCGATGGAAGAAGTCGTGATGGCGATGAAGACGCGCCGCGACCTGATAGGCGTGGATTCGCGCGTCAACACCCGGCAGATCTATCCGGCCTCGCGCCTCCTGTCCCAGGTCATCGGCCAGTCCGTGCCGGCCAACAAGCCAATCGTCGGCGCCAATGCGTTCGCGCATGAAGCCGGAATCCATCAGGACGGTGTGCTGAAGTACAAGCTCACCTACGAAATCATGAAGCCCGAGGATGTCGGCATCCCGTCGAACAAGCTGGTGCTGGGCAAGCATTCCGGACGCCACGCATTTACCAACCGGCTCAAGGAACTTGGCGTCGATATCGACGAGGTGGACGTGAACAAGGCGTTCGCCGAGTTCAAAGCGCTCTGCGACAAAAAGAAAATTGTGTACGACGACGACATCCTCGCGCTCGTAACCGAGGAGGCGCGCCGCACAATCGATCACTTCGAGCTGGTCGATTTGAAGGTCGGTTCGTCCAGCAAGAGCACGCCGCACGCGCAAATCACGATGCGCGTGGATGGAAAAGAGCGCTCGGCCGAGAGCGAAGGCGACGGCATGGTGGACGCGTGCTACAAGGCGATCTACAAAATCGCCGCGATCAATCCGGCCCTGGAACGTTACGCAGTCAAGGCGATTACCGGCGGCACCGACGCGCTCGGCGAAGTGAGCTGCATGATTCGCGACAACGGCGTGACCGTTGCCGGCCAGGGCGCGCACAGTGACATCGTGATGGCCAGTGCGCTCGCGCTAGTAAACGCGCTGAACCGGCTGAAATCGCGCAAGCATGCGCCGCTGAAGCCCACCACCGACGTCCCGTAACGGTAGGCCAAGTCCAATGGAAAGAAAACATTTCATACTTGGATATCAACGCCGGGGAGAAGTCTCGATCGTGCTTCCAGAGCCGGGCAGCTTCGAATGCTTCACGGGACGGCGCCAAGTCAGTTGGGGCGAGTTTCAGGACGTTGACATTTGGAACGAGGAAATCGATCGCATGATCGCGGAGTTCGAGGGCCTTCGCGCCGAGGGAACGGATTTGATCGAGCGCAAACCGGATCCTGGACATGAGAGGCAAGCCTGATATCCGCGGGGGCTTGCTGCAACATCATAGTTGGGCTACTGCTTTGGGGACTTGAGTTTGAACTTGAATTCGCTCTTCACCCTGTGCGACGTGCGGCTATTGTCGGCGCCCGCCATTGAGGCGGGGTTTGCTGCAGCGCCATCGCGCCAATCTGCGCTCCTAATTTTCGAGGCTATCCACTGACGGGTCGAGACGGTCTGACGCTCCTCCCGATCATTCACGTCCAGGCGTTCAGCGCTTTCGCATGGCCTATAAAATTCTAGTTCTCAAAGGTGACGGCATCGGCCCCGAGGTCGTCGGCGAAGCCACGCAGGTTCTCAAGATCATCGCGCGCCGGTCCGCCGTCGATCTCGAGTTCAAGGAGGGCCTGATTGGCGGTCACGCGCTCGACACCGCCGGCACTCCGCTGCCCGATGAAGTGCTCAAGCTCGCGCAGGACAGCGATGCGATCCTGCTCGGCGCCGTCGGCGGACCGAAATGGGACAAGCCCAATGCAGAGAAGCGTCCCGAGCAGGCGCTGCTTGGATTAAGAAAAGCTTTGGGTCTGTTCGCCAACCTCCGTCCCGTCAAAACCGTCAAAGAGCTGGCGGCCGCATCGCCGCTCAAGGCCGATGTGATCGGCGGCGTGGACGTGGTGCTCATTCGCGAGCTGACCGGCGGCATCTATTACGGAAAGCCGAGCGAAAAGCGCATGGCGAAGGACGGCCGCGAGGCGGTCGATACCTGCTTTTACACCGAAGCCGAGATCACCCGCGTGCTCAAGTTTGGCTTCGAGCTGGCTCGCGAGCGCCGCAAAAAACTGACCTCGGTTGACAAGGCCAACGTGCTCGCGACCTCTCGCTTGTGGCGCGAGATCGCCGCCGAGTTGAGTGCGCAATTCAAGGACGTCGCGTTCGAGAATCAATTGGTCGATTCGATGGCGATGCATCTGATGCGCCGTCCCAAGGACTTTGACGTGGTCGTCACCGAGAACCTGTTCGGCGACATCCTGACCGACGAGGCCTCGGTAATTGCCGGCTCGATGGGCTTGTTGCCGTCGGCGTCGCTCGGCGAGGAGCTCAACAGCGCCGGTTTCCGCGTCGGTCTCTACGAGCCGATTCACGGCAGCGCACCGGACATCGCGGGCCGCGACGAGGCCAATCCGCTCGCCGCAATCCTGTCGGCGGCTCTCCTGCTCGAACATTCGCTCGGGATGCGCTCCGAGGCCGAGCTGATTTCGCAGGCCGTCGATTCTGTCGTGCGCGACGGCTATCGCACTCGCGACCTGCACGGCGGCGCCGGAACGCAGACCGTGGGATGCAAGGCGATGGGCCGTCTGGTGCGTGAAAAGCTCGAGAGCACCGAAAGCGAAGGCGAATGAGTATTTCCCGCGAGCCGAGAGTGGCGGTTGTCGGCGCCACCGGCGCGGTCGGCAACCAGCTTATCGAACTGATCGCCGCGCGCGGCTTCCAGCTCAGCGAACTGAAACTCTTCGCCACCGAAGCGGGCGCCACGCAGACCGTCGACGCCGCCGGTGAGGAGCGCCTGGTCGATGCGCTCGAGAGTCCCGCCGGTCTTCGGGATTTCGATATCGCTTTTCTCGCAGTCCCCGCTCCGCGCGCCGCCGAAATTGTCGCCGCACGGCCGGGACCGATTCTGATCGATCTGAGTGCGGCGAATCGCCCGCCCTCGAATGTGCCGATGGTCGCGCCCGGACTCACTTCGCGCGAGGCGATCGCGCAATTGCGCAACGCGATGGTTTTCGCAACTCCTCATCCCGTCGCCCACGTTCTTGCCACCTGTTTGAAGGCCCTTGGCGCCCATGGCGGATTCGCCGCCGCCACCGCGATGCTCGGCGCGAGCGCCGGCGGCAGGGACGTGCTGACCGCCACGGTCGATCAGACTACGGATCTTCTGAGCGCGCGCCTGGAGCTCGACGATGACGAAGTCCAGCGCGGCTTCAACGCCTTCATGCGCGAGCATGAGCGCTCCGTCGCGACTGCAATCGCCAAGCAAGTCGCGGCGATGCTCGACGGCTCGCCCGTGCTTTCCGTGCAGGTCGCCGCAATTCCCGTCCTTCACGGTTCCGCGTTGACCGTCGATATTTCGCGGCCCCGCGATGGCAGAGGCAACGGCGAAGACGCGGTCGAACTGCTGCGCGCCGCCCCCGGTATCCTAATCGCCGAAGAAGGCGAGCCGCTCGGCGTGATCGACGCGGTGGGCCAGGAGGCCATCGTCGTCAGCGTCGAGCCGCGCCCCGACTCGCTGTCGCTGTGGTGCGTGTTCGACAACACGCGCCTGGCAGCTCTGGGAGCGCTCTGGATCGCCGAGACGCTGGCGCTCAGCTCGCCGGCGCTGGCCTGACCCGGCCGCGGCGCGATGGTCCTCAAACTCACGCTCGAGTACGACGGCGGCAACTATTCCGGATGGCAGCTTCAGCCGCGCCACGATTCCATACAGGGAAGGATCGAAGCCGCACTCGAGCGGATCTTCTCAACCCCGGTGCGCGTGTACGGTTCGGGCCGCACCGACGCCGGCGTGCATGCGCGCGGGCAGGTCGCTTCGATTTCACTTCCACGTCCGTTCGACCCCGCCGAATTGCAGCGCGCGCTCAACGCGATGCTGCCGGCCGACATCGTGGTGCTCGACATCTCGCCCGCGCCCGATGACTTCGACCCGCGGCGCGCCGCCCGCTCGCGCGTGTACGAATATCGCGTGCTGAATCGCAAGCTCGCGTCCGCCTTCGAGTATCGCTACAGCTGGCTGGTGCGCGACCGTCTCGATCTTGCGGCGATGAACTCCGCCGCCCGCATCTTTGTCGGCGAGCACGATTTCGCCGCGTTCCGCTCTCTCGGCACCGAAGTAAGGACGACGGTCCGCCGCGTGATTGCAAGCCGATGGACGCGCGACGCCGACGTTTTTCTCTACCGCGTCGAGGCAACCAGTTTCCTGCGCCACATGGTGCGCGCGATGGTCGCGGCGATGGTCGACGTGGGACGCGGCAAGCTCGCGGTGGATAAAATCGCCACGATTCTCGCCGCACGAGATCGTCAGGCGGCCCCGGCCAACGCGCCGCCCGGCGGCCTTTACCTCGTTGAAGTCCGCTACTGACGGCGCGATCGTGTCAGGTTGCGCGATCCGTCAGCGTAAAACCCTTGGGGCTCAGCGCGCACGCGACCGGCCTGTGCAAAAACCATCGCGATCCCTAGAAATAATCGCGATTTTCGCCCCGTCCGCACTTGAAATTGGCGCGCTACTGGTTCAACCTCACTGAAAGCCCGCAACCCGGGACGCAAGGAGGAGGATGATGACTCAGTCGCAGGTAGCAGCCTACATGGCTGAAAAGCTCGGACTCACCAAGAAGCAGGGGAAGACCGTGCTCGAGGAACTCAACGCGCTGGTCGTCCGCGAGCTCAAGAAGGAAGGATCGCTGCGGCTGGCCGGCCTCGGGATCTTCCGCAAGCGCAAGACCAAGGCGCGCATGGGCCGCAACCCGGCCACCGGTCAGGAGATTAAGATTCCGGCGCGCACCAGGCTTCGCTTCACCGCCGCCAAAGCGTTGAAGGACTCGGTCCTCGGCACGAAATAATCTCTTGGCCTGACTTTTGTGAACCGCGGGAACGGACACGGTCCGGCTCTCGCGGTTCGCTTTTTTCCTGTCAGTCTTTCCCGGCCGGCTTGCGCCGCGAGGTGGTGCTGCGTGCCTCGCGCGCGCGGGCAAGAAACTCGCGGATCCTGATTTCGTATCCGCGCTCGGACGGTTCGTAATATATCTTTTCGCCCAGTTCGTCCGGCAAATAGTTCTGCGCGACCAGCGCGCCTTCGAAATCGTGCGGATAGCGGTAGTCCTTGCCGTAACCGAGTCCTTTCATCATCGGCGTCGGTGCGTTGCGCAAATGAAGCGGCACCGGCAGGGCGCCAAGCGTTTTCGCATCTTCGCCCGCCTGGCGCATCGCGCGATACGACGCATTGGACTTGGGCGCACTGGCCAGGTACGTCACGCCCTGCGCCAGCGGAATCACGCCTTCCGGCATCCCGACGAAGTCCACCGCCTCCTTGACCGCGATCGCCATTTGCAACGCGCGCGGATCGGCGTTGCCGACGTCTTCGGACGCAAACACCACCATCCGCCGCGCGATGAACAGCGGATCCTCGCCCGCCTCGACCATCCGCATCATCCAGTAAATCGCGGCGTCGGGATCGCTGCCACGCATGCTCTTGATGAAGGCCGAGATGACGTTGTAGTGCTCCTCGCCCGCGCGATCGTAGAGCAGCGCCTTCTGCTGCGCCGACTCGCGAATAATGTTCGGGCGTGATCAGCGTCGCGCCCGCGTTTTGCGCGAACTCCGCCGCAATCTCCAGCGTGCCGAGCGCACGGCGCGCGTCACCGGCCGCGTATCGAACCATCTCGTCGATCGCGCCGACTCCCAGCTTGAGTCCGGTCCCGCCGAGCCCGCGCTCCATGTCGGCGAGCGCGCGATGCACCAGTGTCGCGAGGTTTTCCTCCGAGAGCGGATGCAGCACGAGCAGCCGCATCCGCGAGAGCAGCGCCGAGATGACCTCGAACGAGGGATTTTCCGTGGTCGCGCCGATCAGCGTGATCAGCCCGCTCTCGACATGCGGCAGAAACGCATCCTGCTGCGCGCGGTTCCATCGATGGATCTCGTCGATGAAGACCACGGTGCGCTTGCCCGCGTCGAGGTCGTGGCGCGCCGCTTCCACCGCCTCGCGCAGATCGGCGACGCCCGACGTTACCGCGGCAAGCTTGCGGAACACCGCACCCGAGTGTTCCGCGAGCACCAGCGCAAGCGTCGTCTTGCCCGTGCCCGGCGGGCCCCACAGGATCATCGAATGAAGCACCTGCGCCGTCACCATCTGGCTCAGGAACTTTCCCGGACCCAGCAGATGCTCCTGGCCGACAATTTCGTCGAGCGTGCGCGGACGCATCCGATCCGCCAGCGGCTGGCTGAGCGGCGTGCGCGGTGGAAACAGACTATCCGACGAATCGGCTTTGCGCCGTGCCATTTTTGAAACCTAGCACAGTAACCGGGTCCGGCTAAGGCGGCTCCTGCCCCGGTCGCCGCCTCGTTGCGCGGGTGGCTGCGGCTGTTCTAGCTTCAAGACGGGCCGGACAGGAGCCGGCATCACCTATGATCGTTGGCATCGATATCGGCGGTTCGACCACCGACGCCGTCATCCTCGAAAACAGCGGCCTGCACGTCGTAACGATCGAGGCCAACGACCCGGTCGCCGCGGCGGCCGGCGCGCTCGGAAAACTGGTCGCCGACTTCGGCATCAAACTCGAAGACATCGAATGCGTCGCCGCCACCGGCGCGGGCTCGCGGGTGCTCGCGGAATCCCTGCTCGGCAGGCCGGTGGTCAAGGTCAACGAGTTCACCGCAATCGGAATCGGCGGCACTTCGCTGGCCGGAAACGGAAAGCGCGCTGGTGGTCTCGCTTGGCACCGGCACCGCAATCGTATCGGTCACGCGCGACAAAATCGCGCACTTCAGCGGCACCGGCATCGGCGGCGGCACGCTGCTCGGACTGGCCAAGCACATGCTCGGCGTCTCGACGATCGAGCGGCTTGAAGAACTCGCGCGCAAGGGCGATCTGCGCCGCATCGATCTCAGCGTTCGCGACATCGCCGGCGGCGCGATCGGCGACCTGCCGCCGTCCACCACCGCCGCGAACTTCGGCAAGATAAGCGCCGACGCGACGCCCGAGGACAAGGCGCTGGCGATCATGAACATGATCGTCGAATCGATCGGCGTGCTGGCGATGGCCAGCGCGCGCGCCTGCGGGCAGGAGAATATCGTGCTGACCGGCAAGTTGTCGCGCCTGTTCCGATTCATGCAGGAGATGAGGCGCCTCACGTTTCCGTTCGGGCGGCGCTTCGTAATTCCCGAGC
The DNA here is from genome assembly GCA_963743865.1 of uncultured delta proteobacterium. GTDB lineage: Bacteria > Desulfobacterota > Binatia > Binatales > Binataceae > Binatus. Next base: position 292,770 of record CAVURG010000006.1, on the reverse strand, counting down.
ATGCCGACTTCGCGACCGCGATCGGGGCCGCGCGCTACGCGCGCCAGCACGAATAGCCCGCCGCTCGTCTCTTCTTGCGGGGGCGGGGTTACATCTTTGGCGCGGTAGGATATAAACTTCCGGGACTGACGCGCGGGCGGATCTGCTAAACGGGATTTGCGCAACGGGATTATCCGCCCGCGCCCGGCGCTTTCGCGAGGTTTAATTCACCGATGCCATCAGAGTTGCTCAAAGGATTCCGGCTGCTCGATTTGACCGACGAGAAGGGCGCGTTGTGCGGCAAGATGTTCGCCGATCTCGGCGCCGAAGTTATCAAGGTCGAACCGCCCGATGGATGCTCGACGCGGCGCATCCCGCCCTATCTCGAAGATATCGCCGACGCCGACCACTGCCTCTATTCGATCGCCTATCACGCGGGGAAAAAATCCGTAACCGCCAACCTCGCCACTGACGACGGGCGCGCAATCGTCGCCGCTCTCGCGGCGCAATCCGACTTCCTCGTCGAGTCGCACCCGCTCGGCTATCTCGATTCAATCGGTCTCGGCTACGACGCGCTCGCCAGGAAAAATCCGCGCCTCATCTACGCGTCGATCACGCCGTTCGGCGACAGCGGTCCCGGCAAGGACTACGCCTGGGCCGACATCATCTCGTGGGCGGCCGGCGGCCAGATGTACCTGATGGGCGAGGAGGGAAAGCCTCCGCTCCAGATGAGTCTGCCGCAAGCCGGATTGCACGCCGGCGGCGAGGCGGCGGTCGCCATGATGCTCGCGCACTACCCGCGCCAAATCGACGGGCTCGGCCAGCGAATCGTCGTCAACATGCAGGCCTGCATCGTGTGGACGCTGATGAACGAACAGGCGATGCCATTCCTGCACGGCAGCCATCTGTCGCGCACCGGAGTTTACTTCGGCTCGGCCGACGCACGGCGCAAGATGGTGTACGAGTGCAAGGACGGGCACATCTCGACCCTGATCGCCGGCGGCATGACGTTCGGCAATTCGACCAAGGCGCTGATCGAGTGGATGCGGGAGAACGGATTGCGGCGCCGACTGGATGCGGACCAAGGATTGGATTTCGTGGGTGCCCGGCGTCTTCATGGAGATGACCGAGCAGGACCACAGGGAGACCGAAGAACTCGAAGACACGATCCAGCGCTTCATGCTCACGATGACCAAGCACGAAATCTACGCGCAGGCGCTCAAGCGCCGCATCTTTCTCGCGCCGGTCGCGACGGTCGCCGACATCGCAGCCGACGAACAGCTCAAAGCGCGCGACTTCTGGACTGCGGTGCCGCACGACACGATCGGCCGCACGCTCACATTTCCCGGACCATTCGCGAAACTGACCGCGACCCCGATCGGATCGACCGCTCGCGCGCCGCGAATCGGCGAGCATAGCGACGAGATTTACCGCGGGCTGCTCGGGCTTGCGCCCGAGCGATTGAACAAGCTGCGAGCCGCCGGCTCGATTTAGCCAGGAGAAATTCGAGATGAGCCGTTTCGCATTGGAAGGAGTTCACGTCCTCGACTTCGCCTGGGTCGGCGTCGGCCCGATCACGACCAAGTATTTCGCCGACAACGGCGCCGACGTGATTCGCGTCGAGTCGGCTGCGCGCCCCGACGTGCTGCGAATCGGTCCGCCGTGGAAAGACGCGATGCCCGGGATCAACCGCAGTCAGTTCTTCGCCAGCTTCAACACCTCGAAAAAGGGAATCACGCTGGACTTGAGCAAGCCCAAGGCGCGCGAACTCGCCAAGCGCATGGTGCCGTGGGCCGACATCGTCGTCGAGAGTTTCACGCCCAAGGCGATGCGCAACTGGGGACTCGATTACGAAAATCTGCGCGAGTTCCGCCCCGACCTGATCATGCTCTCGACCTGCATGCAGGGGCAGACCGGCCCCAACGCGCTCTACCCCGGCTTCGGCCAGCTGATGTCCGCGCTGTCGGGCTTCTACTACATCTCCGGCTACGGCCCCGGCTCATGCGCGCCGCCGTACGGCGCCTACACCGATTTCATCGCGCCGCGCTTTTCCGCGCTGCGCGCTTCTCGCCGCGCTCGACTATCGCCGCCGCACCGGCCAGGGCCAGTACATCGACATGTCGCAGTACGAGGCCGCGATGCAGAATCTCGCGCCTGCGTTGATCGATTACTTCGCAACCGGACGAGTGCTTGGCCCGCGCGGCAACGCGTCCGCGCGTTACGCTCCGCACGGCGCCTACCGATGCGCCGACGAGGACGGCAACGAGCGATGGATCGCGATCGCCGTCGCGGACGACGATCAATGGCGTGCGATGCTCACCGCGCTCGCCGCCGATTCCACCGACCGGCGCTTTGCGACCGCGTCCGCGCGCATCGAGAATCGCCGCCGCAATCGATGAGTTCATCGGCTCGCTCACGCGCGTCCACAACGCTCACGATCTCACCGCGAAGTTGCAGGCCGCCGGAGTTGCCGCCTATCCGGTCGAGAACTGCGTCGATATCCATCAGGACGACAACCTCGAGGCGTTCGGCTTCTGGCATTGGCTCGAGCACAAGGAGATGGGCCCGTCGCCGTACGAGGGACTCGAGCATCGCATGAGCCGCACGCCCGGCACGCTTCGCTCGGCCGGCGCCGATTCTCGGCCAGGACAACGACGAAGTCTTCCGCGAGATGCTCTCGCTCAGCGCCGATGAGATCGAGCAGCTGAAAAAAGAAAACGTGATATTCTGAGTTCCTCCCGCGACTCGTCGTGCGATACGAACTCAAAATTGCGCTCCGCTATCTGCGCGCCCGCCGCAAAGACGCCTTCATCTCGATCACGACGATCTTCACCGCCGTCGGCGTGATGATCGGCGTCGCCGCGCTCATCGTGACGCTGTCGGTGATGGGCGGCTTCGAGCAGAGCCTCAAAGAACGCGTGCTCAGCCTCAGCCCGCAGGTCCAGATACTCAATTCGCAAGGATCGATCGACAACTACGCCGAGATCGAGAAGAAGGTCGCCGCGTGCCCGCGCGTCAACGGCTCCGACGCGTACATCGTGGGCCAGGCGATGCTCAGTTCGGGACGCGGAATCGGCGGCGTCGTCGTGCGCGGCGTCGAGCCGGACAATCCCGTCGTGCGCGCGCAATGGGGCCGCTACATGACCGTCGGCGGTCTCGACGATCTCTCGCGAAGCTACGCGATCCCCGGCAGCGCCGCGGACCCCGCGGTTACCGCAGGCGGCCTCGCCATCGGAGTCATCCTTGCGAAAAAACTCAAGGTCAAACCCGGCGACCTGGTTCGGATGGTTGCGCCGATTATTTCGCCCGATGGATCGCTCTCAACCAAGAGCGGCCAATTCGCGATCGGCGCGATCTTCGACTCGGGAATGAACTTCATCGACACCAACATGGTCTTCATGGATCTCGCGCACGCCCAGGATTTCTTCGGGCGCACCGGACGCGTGGACGGCATCGATATCCATCTGACCAATCTCGACCAGACCGACGCGGTCACCGACGCGGTGCGCAAACTGTTCCCGAGTCCATACCGGGTGCGCAACTGGATCGAGTTCAACGAATCGGCCGCCGCCGGCTTCGAGCTGCTCAAGCGCGTCTATGCGCTGGTGCTGGTGATGCTCATCGGCGTCGCCGCGTTCAACCTGGTCGCGACGCTGATCATGGTCGTGATGGAGAAGCGCAAGGACATCGCGGTGCTGATCGCGATGGGTGCGACGCGGCGCGACGTGCGCCTGATCTTCGTGATGAAGGGACTGATCGTCGGCGCGGCCGGAACCGCGGCCGGATTGATCCTCGGCGCCGCCGGATGCTTCGCGCTGGCGCGCTACCAGTTCATTCACATCCCGCGCGAAATTTACGGCATCTCGACGCTGCCGATCGCCGTCGAGCCGTCGAACTTCGCCGCCGTCGCGCTCGCCTCGATGCTGCTGTGCCTGCTCGCGACCGTCTATCCGGCCCGCCAGGCGTCGCGAGAGATGCCGGTCGAAATCTTCCGCTCCTGACTCCTCCGCACGCCCCACCCCACATCCGCGGACAAGTGAGATACTGACTACTGATTATTTGGTGTGTGATTCGTATTCGTGGGGGGCTTGGCGGCGAGCTTCGGTTTGCGAACGACCAAAGTCTCATGACCGCGAACCTTGATCGTGCGAGCCGGCTCTGACTGAAAGTTCTGACTCGGTCCGTCAGAATGCCGTGGCTGCGACGACGTGCGCTTGCGCCGCCAGTTGCTGAGCTCCTTCGACAGTTTTGAGGCCAGCGAATCGTTGTCCTGGCCGTTGTCGGTCGATTCTCCGCCTTCCTTGTTGAGGTCGCCCTCAAACTCCGCGGAACTCATTTGCGTTCTCTCTTCCTGTGACGTGGATTTGTCCTCCTTGCTTGGGACGCGTTTAAGAAACAGAATTTTAGTTTCCGGAATTGATGTACTGACAGTAATCGGCGCTCGCGCTCGCGCCAGCCTGGGGTCGTTAATCAGTGGATAAGATTGTGTCTCGACTGCGTACCGAATCTGAGTTTTATCGGCGCGTTTCGGCTCGGGACGATTTTGTGCGGGATGCTTTGCAGGCGGATTTTCCGCCGGCCGGGCCTGCTTTGGCTCCGGCCGGCGTGCAATTCATTGCTATCTTGAGATTCACGGTTTAGGCAAACAGACTCTGCATCCGCAGCGCGAGCCCCATGTCGCCCGCGATTCGCAGTTTGCCGCTCATGAATGCGACCTGCCCGTTGAGCTTGCCGCTGGTCATGTCAACGTAGTCCTGCGCCGTCATCGAAATCGTAATGCTCGGCGAAGCGGCCGGTCCGTCTTTGACCGTGCAGGTTCCGTCGTTGATGACTACGTGCCACTTGCCGCCGTTATCGCCCGAGAGGTCGAACTGGTACGTCGCATTCAATCCCTTCGCCGCATCTTTGTTGAAGCGACCGGGCATCGCCGCAAAGATTTCCTTAGGTGTCGTCGGTGCTGCATCAGCCATGGAAATAGAGTCCTCCTGGTGGGAGCGTCCTATACTGCGCTCTTTCCGCCATATAAGCGTTCGCCTCGGACCCTGTCAATAGTATCACGCCCCACAGGATTAACCACACCCAGGCGACATCGTCAGAGACCGCGGGTCAGAACCCGAACATGTTTCCGGGCACAACCGTGATCAGATTCGTCTGCACGTGCACCCCTGGCGACGCGTTCTCGGCGATCGCCACTGCTTGCTTCTTTTGCGCATCGCTCTTGACCGTGCCGCCAAGATACGCGTCGCGGCCGATCACCTTCACCGTCACGCTGTTCAACCCCGCGGCACTTAGCTGCGACGCGATCGCAGCCTGGCGCGCTGCCCAATCGGCCGTGTCCGTCGTCAGCGAATCGATCACGTTGCCGACCCCCGGTACCTGGCGCACGATTTTTTCCGTGTACAGCTTGGCGTCGGCGTCGAACACCTTGCCGAAAATCGTCACCGCGCTGCCGCTGGTGTAACAGTCCACGCGCCGCGTCCTCGGATTCGACCCCAGTACCTGCTTGACGCGCTGCTGCAAGGTCAGCGGCGGCGGCTTGGGCGCGCGGCTCGCCACGTGACGCTTGCGCGGCGCGGGCGCCAGCGACGGCGCAGGCTCGGCCACCATCGGCGCCGGCGTCCCGGCTGACGCCGGCGATGGAGCGCTCGCCGCTTCCGACGCGGCCGGCGACGGCGCCGCCGGCGCGCTGGCGAATTCCGGCGCCTCGGTGGGGCTCAATGCGGCCACCTTCGAGCTGAGTTGCGACTCGAGCGCGTCCTTCGTCGCGGGATCGTTGGTGAAAATTATCGGATAATCGATCTCGACCTGGCCGCCGCTGAACGGCGCGAAATTCCACGCCGAAACGTCCTTCACTACTTCCGCGTCAAACGCGGGATTGGGATTGGTCGAGGTCCGCACCGACGCCTCGTCCACGCTGCCGTTGGGCAACACCCTAATCCGCACCGCCATCGCATCCCGCAGCGTGCTGTCACCGGCGAGCGCATGCGAATAGCTATCGAGCAATCCGTCCTTGTGATCTTCGAAAAACTTTTGCGCTGTTTCCTGATTGCGCTCGGGCGCCGCCGCCGATTCCCCTGTCACCTGCACCACCATCGCCTTCGACAACGCTACCAACGGCCCACTCGGCGCCGCCGCTGTCACCGACGCGATCGCCGCCGGCGACGCGTTCGCCACCGGCTGCTCCGCAGTTTTGGTGCTGAGATGAAGCGCGAGCCACGCGCCGCCTCCCAGCGCGACTATCGCCGCGATCAAGTACCAAACGACGCTGAACCACCCGCGGCCTTCATCTTCGCCGTCGCCGTCCGGCATCGTGCCCGTGATGCGCATCGAAGGCGACGGATCGCGCCGCACCGTCGTCCCGCCCCGCGGCGGCGCTGACGACGGCTGCGGTGTGTACGCCGCCGCCGTCGATTCGACGCCGAGCCGCGCGCCGCAGAAGTTGCAGATCAGTTCCCCCGGCTGCGCCTTGCCGCCGCATACCGGACACTCGATTTGCTCGCCGGCGTCGCCCGCGCCGGTGGCGGCCGCCCCTTCGGCAAAGGCGGGACCCGCCTGCACCAGCGCGGTACCGTCAGCTTCGCAAAACGTTTCCGAGTCGGGAAAAGTTTTTTCGCAGCGCGGGCACCTTTTCATCTTCGTAAGCGCTCCTCCGGCGCAAGTTTCGATGATATCCGCGCCAATTGCGACACGCCAACAGGCTGCGCAACGCCTGCACTCCGATGCTGTCCGCTCGCGATCACTGCCTTGCGATTACCTCGGCGCCGAACTTTTCCATCGACGCGATTTGCTCCCGCGTCGTCGCGGCCGGCCCGATGATTATCCGCGACACGCCCATCGCGGCAAATCGCTCGATGTCTCCGGGCTTCAATTGTTCGCGCAGCCTGCTCACCGTCAGTTCCAGCGGCGCCATCCGCCCCGCCGCGCGTTCATGCTCGCGCAGTCGCTTGATCGTCGCCGCAATTTCGTCGATACCGCCGGCGATTCCATACCATCCGTCGCCGAGTTTTGCCGCCCGCTTGAGCGACGGCTCGGTGCTGCCGCCAAACACGATCGGTGGATGCGGCTTTTGCACCGGTTTGGGCATGAACTTGAAGCCTTCAATCGAAATCGTCTTGCCGTGATAGTCCGGCGACTCCTTGCTCCACAGTTCCTTCATCAGCGCCACGTATTCGCGCGTGCGAAGCGCGCGGTCTTTGAAGTTCATCCCGACCGCGTCGAACTCCTCCTCCAGCCACCCGATCCCGACGCCGAAAATAAATCGGCCGCCCGAAAGCACGTCCAGGCTGGCGACCGCCTTGGCAGTCGCAAACGCGTTGCGAATGGGGATCACGAATACTCCCGTCGCCAGGCGAATCTTCGTGGTGATCCCGGCGACGAACGCCAACGCCAGCATCGGATCGTGCAGCGGCGTCTCCGGCGGCGCACCCATCCTGCCACTGGATGAATACGGATACGGCGAGCGGTAGGTTACGGGCAGAATAATATGCTCCGGGATCCAAAGCGATTCGAAACCGCTCTCCTCGGCTTTGCGAGCGACCGCCGCGATACTGTTGGGCGATGTCTGATACAAAAATGTTCCGAATTTCATTGCGTTCAACCCGCCTCGCGCTCGAACTTTTACAATCCTAGTCAGTTTCCAGCTTCAGCGCGAAGACCGTCCGCGCTCCGGCGCAACCCACGGTGGGCTTTCGCGCGGTTGGTCAAGACCGGCTAAAGTTCCTCCAGCTTCTCTCTACCATTCGGCTCGACCTCCGCCTGCGGGCCTGCGCGATCAACTTGAGTTTCGTCAACAAAATAAATCCGCACAGCAGCGAGAACGACGCGCAGAACAGCACCGCGGTGCGCGGACTAAAATTCTCCCCGATATAGCCGACCGCCAGACTCCCCACCGCGCGGTGCCGATGAAGTCGACAAGGTAGATACTCATCACGCGGCCGCGCAGCTCGTCGGCGACAAACAAGCAGACAGCGTGTTGGACGTCACCATGTGATTCATCAGGCCCACGCCGATGAACACTTTGCGCGACCAGCGAAATCCACATCCAACGCGACAACGCCGAACCCCGCGACCGCAATCGCCATGCAGAAAATTCCGAACCACACCAGGTTCTGGCGCAGCACTTTGGGAGCCGCCGAACGCGATTTCATCACGATTGCGCTTACCACCGCGCCGAGCCCCTGCGCCGCCATCAAAAAGCCGTAGCCATGCGCTCCGACGTGCAGCAAATCGCGCGCGACACCGGGATCAGCACCGAGTACTGCATCCCGATTCCCATGTTGATACGCGACCAGCACCAGCAGCCAGAGGCCGGTCGGGCGATGCCGCCAGACGTAGCCAAGGCCCAGCCGCACCTGCCGCATCATCGTGGCGCCGAATTGGCGGCGCTCGTGGCGCGGCAGTTGCATCTCGAACAGGCTCCAGATGACCGCGAGATAGCTGACGCCGTTGAGCATGAAGCAGCCCGTAACTCCAATCACCGCGATCGACAGACCCGCAATCGCCGGCCCGATCATTCGCGCACCGTTGAAGATCATCGAGTTCATCGCGATCGCGTTGGGCAAGTCGTCGCGCCCCACCATCTCGACCACGAACGCCTGCCGCCCCGGCATGTCGAACGAGCTCACCAGCCCGTTGAGAGCAGCCAGCGCGATCACGTATTCGACCTTCACCACGCCGGCCCACGTCAGTCCTCCGAGCACGAACGCGCTCAGCATCAACAGCGTCTGCGCGCCGATTATCAGGCGTCGCCGATCGACGTGATCGACCACCACGCCGGCGTACAATGCGACCAGCACGATTGGCATGTAACCCGCAAACGCCACCACGCCCAGCATCAGCGATGAATTGGTGAGCTTGAGCACCAGCCACGCTTGCGCGACCGTTTGCATCCAGGTGCCGATCAGCGAGATTAGCTGTCCGACGAAAAACAGTCTGAAATTGCGATGCCGCAGCGCGCGGAACGCGGTCAGTCGGCCGCCCCAGTTATCCCTGCCGCGGGTGCGTCTCCGCCCGCCTCGTCAGCTTCGGCGGCCTCTCATTCTCCGGCGGCGTATCGATGACTTCTCTCTCCCCCTGATGGCTTGATTACGACTCGCCGCTGCCTTCTGCTACATCGCGTTTCGAGCACTGCAGGATAAGCAGGCTTACTCCGCCCGTGTCCTAAGAGCCCGGATTTCCGTTTCAAAGTGAACTGTCCCATTTGATCCGCGTAACGAAGTACATTCCAGGCAGGAGGCTCTGAGAATATGACCGAACCGGCACGCGCGGCGCTCGCCGTGCTACGAAGTCCCGCCAATTTCGACTGGACAATCGTGTACCTGCTAGTCCTGACCATGTTCATCTATTCGGGCGAGATCATGGCGCAGCGATGGAACGTGATTGCGGCGGGGCTGGCGCTTTGGTTTGCCGACTGGATTAACGAACTGGTCAATTCGGCGATTTTGTTTTGGACCGGACGCGCGCCGTTATGGGTCGAGACCGGGCACACCTCATATCAGATCCTGGTCGGGCTCAACGCCGAAACCACGCTGTTGTTTTTGATCTACGGGATGGCGTTTGCGAAGCTGCTGCCGGAAAATCCGCGCGCGAAAATATTCGGCTTGAACAGCCGATGGATGTTGATCGTCGGACAATCGATCGCTATCGGTGATCCTGGAAGTCGTGCTGAATCGATGGGGCTACCTGAACTGGTACTGGCCCTTTTGGAATCTTGGCGCGGGACTGATCTTGATCGTCATCTTCGGATACGCCTGGTTTTTCGCGGTCGCTGCGTGGGCGCATGACGCTGAAACTGAAACGAAGCGATGGAGCATCGTGGGTGGATTGGCCTCCGTTTCCCTCTTGCTCGCGATTGTCTTTGGCTCGCTCGGCTGGCTGTAGGTCTTTGTGACGAACGCACTCCTGTCGCGAATCGAACTCCGCTTCATCGACGCCGCCGGTCACGCGCGCGCGCTCGATCTCCCGCGCCCTTCGGTGCGCGCGAATCGAGCGTCGTCGGCGACGGCCTCGCCATCTCTGCCCGTCTCGAACCCGCACTCGGCGGCGTCATCGTTCGCGCAACCGTCGCCAATCGCGGCGTCGATCCGGTTCGACTCACGTCTGCGATCTTCGAAGTCTCGACCGGCTTCGCGCCGTCCGCCCCGGCCCGATTCTTCAAGCATGGATACCAGTCATGGAGCGCCTCGGGCGGCCACGATGTAGGCGCGTCGCAAAGGAACCATCCGCGCGACGATGCCCTTTTCATCATTCGGCTCATGCACCAGAGTGAACCGGCTCGCCCGCCTGAATTCCCCGAGGCGGATACCTCTGAGCTTTTCACGATCGTCGAAAGCCGCAGCGCCGCGGAGCGCGTCCTGGCCGGATTCATCGGGGCCGCCACTTCGCTTTCGACCCTCACCGTATCGAGCCCTGAAAAAATAATCGCGCGCGCGATCCTCGACGATGTAACTCTCGCGCCGGGCGCGCATCGCGAACTCGATCCGCTGTTCATCGCCGCCGCCGATGAGTCCGCCGCGCGGCTGGCCGCGCGATGGGCCGGCCTTGCCGGGCGATGGATGAACGCGCGGGTCAGCGCGCCGTTTCAGCGCGGATGGTGCTCCTGGTACCACTACTTTGACGCGATCACCGAGGACGCGCTGCGCGCCAATATCAAATCGCTCGAAGCGATGCGCTCCGAGTTTCCGCTCGACGTGATTCAACTCGACGACGGCTTTCAGTCCGCGCTCGGCGACTGGGATACCACCAACGCCAAATTTCCGGGTGGGCTGAAAAAAATCGCCGGCGAAATTCGCGCCGCCGGCTTCAAAGCCGGGCTGTGGACCGCGCCGTTTCTTGCCGCCCGCGACTCGCGCCTGATGATCGATCATCCCGACTGGTTCATCATGCACGCCCAGACCGGCGAACCGGTTCGCGCCGGCTACAACGCGAACTGGACGAAGAGCAACGACGCGTTCGCGTACGCGCTCGACGCGAGCAACCCGGCGTTTCTCGCGCACCTCCGCCATCTGTTCGCGAAGCTCACCCGCGAGTTCGGCTACTCGTATTTGAAACTCGATTTTCTTTACGCCGCCGCGGCGCCCGGCCGGCGTCACGATCCAAATCTCACGCGCGGCGAAACCTTGCGCCACGGCCTCGAGGCGATTCGCGCCGGCGCCGGCGACGACGCGTTCATCCTCGGATGCGGCTGCCCGATTGGCCAGGCGGTCGGCGTCGTGGACGGGATGCGCATCGGCCCCGACGTTTCCCCGTTTTGGGGCTCGACCGCTTCTGGAGCGGGCGACCCGTCCACCGTCTACGCGCTCGACGCGATCATCGCGCGCAGCTTCATGCATCGGCGTCTATGGCTGAACGACCCCGACTGTTTGATGCTGCGGGCGCGCGAAACCCGCCTCAGCGCCGACGAGCGCGCAGCGCTGGCCGCGACCATCGTCGCCAGCGGCGGGATGCTCCTCATCTCCGATGACATGGGCATCCTCGACGCCGAAGCGGGAAAATTGTTTCGCGCCGCCGCGCAAATCGCCGCCGAGATCGATTCCAACGCGGCGCGCGAACCCGTCCTTGCGCTCGATCTGATGGCCGCGGGCGACGTCCGCGGCCTGATCGCTGAAACCGCCGGCGGCGCCGGCGCGATCGCGATGCTCCTGAATCGCGGCGACTCGCCCGCACCAGTGGATACATCCGATCTGAAGCTGGGCGCCGGCGAGATTGTTGCGCTCGATCTCGCGGGCGGCGAGAAAATTGAAGATATTCGGTACTATCGATCTTCCGCCGCACTCCGCGCGCATGCTGCGCCTCAAGCGCTAGCCGGCGCTCTCACGCCGTGCGTAAATCGATCACGCTCGCGCCCGCGCCCGCGTGCAACACGGCCCGCCAATTTTCAGTTTTTTCACTCTTTTCACTTGGCGCGCCGGAATCCAGCTTCGCGTAATAACCCCGATCGATCGATTCGATCACCGCGTCCGCGCTCGCGGCGTCGCACAGTGCAACAATCGAACCGCCGAAACCCGCGCCCGTCAGCCGCGCGCCGAACGCGCCGCCGCGCCGCGCGCATTCCACGACGCGTCGAGCCGCACCGTGCTGCATTCGAAGTCATCGGCGAGACTCTGATGCGACGCATTCATCAGCTTTCCCATTTCATCGAGACGTCCCGCCTCGAGCACGTCCGCCGCACGAATCACCCGCTCGGTCTCGCTCAGGACATGCCGCGCACGTTTCAGAATTTCCAGCGGGCGGTTTGAATCCAGCGCGATTCGAGTCGATCCCCGGCCGAGCAACTCTGCTTCGAGCGCCAACTGTGAGACGCCCAGGATGCTCGCCGCCTCTTTCAGATTTGCGCCGAGCCGCGCGGGCGCGGCCGCCGCGAGTTTCTCGACGAGTTCCGCCGCGTTCCATCCGGGTAATGCGCGAACCACGTCGCCGAGGATCGTCACGCCGTCGAGCTTGAGCGCGCGCCCGAGAATTCGCGCCGCCAGCGCGCATTCGACGACCCGCCGATTGTATTGCGCGCGCACCATCCCCGACTTGTCCGCTATTTCCCGGCTATCCGCCACGACCAGCGCCGCATTCGCCGGCATCTTCACCGCGCGCACGCGGATCGGATCGAACTCGATAAACAGCGCATGATCGCGACGGCCGAGAATCGACGCCGCCTGGTCCATTCCGCCCGCCCGCGTCCCGACGTACCATTCGCTGCGCGCCACCATCGTCGCGGTTTCGATCGGGTCGAGTTCGAGTTCGTTGACCGCCATGAATGCCATCGCGGTCGAAACCGTGAGCGCAGCGGAGGACGACAGCCCCGCGGCCGGCGGCACGCGGCCATCGACGACCATCGATGCGCCCCGCAGGTTGTCAACTGAAGTTGCGGGCGCAGAAAAACGTCCGCGCCGCGCAAAATGATCGATCACTCCCTGGATCGCGGCCTTCACGTAATTCGCCCAATCGCCGGTTTCGTACGGTGGAATCTGCCGTTCGATCGCAAAACGGCGCGAGGACCAGCCGGGGTCGGCGTTCGCCAAATCGATTTCGGCTGCCGTGATGGCGGCGGCGGCGACGATCGTGGATCGATCGATTGCAACCGGCAGCACGGGCAGCCCGCTGTAGTCCGTGTGCTCGCCGATTAGATTGACGCGACCGGGCGCGCGGGCCGCGAAGATTCGCGCGTCGGCGCCGGCGCGGACTCGAGCGCCGAGGCGGGCAGCGCGCGCCAACTCCCCGGCGTCCCATCCGTCGGGCAGACTCATCGCCGCTTCCTCTTTGGCTTGAACCAGGCGCGCGCCGTCTCGAGATCTTCGGGCGTGCCGACGTCGCTCCAGAATCCGCGCATATCAACCGCGCGCACGACCCGGCCGTCGGCGATCATTTGCGCGATCGCGCCAGGCAGTTCGAGCTCGCCGCGCACCGACGGTTGAAGCCGCGCGAGGTAGTCGAAAATTATCTGGCTGCTGGCGAATAGTCCCGCGTTGTTCCATTGGGTCATGGCGGTCCCGGGCGCCGGTTTTTCCTCGAGCCGCTCGACCATCATGTGCGGGGTCACGTAAACGGCGGCGCCGCGAAACGGATCCTTGACGCGATTCACCGCGAGCATCAAATCGTACTCCTCGATCCGCGCGCGATGGATGAAGCGCGGGTAGTTCGCGCGGTCCATCAGAATATCGCCCCATCCGAAGACAAAGCGCGCCACGCCTGCAAGATGCGCCTTCGCCGCAAGCATCGCGCCGCCCGTCCCGTTCAATTCCGGCTGCCTGACGGTTGTGATTTTGATTTCCGGATTTTCGCGCTGCCAGGTTTTCGCCCATCCTTCGATTTGCTCGGACAGGTAGCCCACCACGACGATCAAGTGCGTCAGTCCGGCCGCCGCGAGCGCGTCGGCGATATGCGAAATCAGCGGCGAACCCGCGATATCGAGCATTGTTTTCGGAGTCTCGTCGGTCAGAGCGCCCAGTCGTTTGCCGCGCCCCGCCGCCAACAGGACCGCCGTAGTAATTTCTGCCGCCATGGCGCCCAAGATAGCACCGCGCAGGCTTCGAGGATGCTTGGCTGGCGGTATATAGTTAAGTAAGAGTTTATCGAGAGCCGCACAAATGTTTGGTGAGATCAGTCCCCGCAAGAAAGCCCCCGCGCCGTTCATTTCGATCGAGGAAGCGCTCGATGAAACCCGCCGCGGCCACATGATCATCCTGATGGATGACGAACAGCGGGAGAACGAGGGCGATTTGTGCATGGCGGCCGAAAAAGTCACCCCCGAGGCGGTCAACTTCATGGCCAGGTTCGGGCGCGGGCTCATCTGCCTGCCCATGTCGGCGGAGCGAATAGACCGACTCGGGCTCAGCATGATGGTTGGCGACAACCAGGCGCCGCTCGGGACGGCATTCACGACCGCGATCACCGCGCGGCGAGCGTCGGGATCGGGAATCTCGGCGCAGGATCGCTCGACCACGATTTTGCAGGCGGTGCGCGAGGACGCCAGCGGCGCCGAGTTCATCACCCCCGGCTACGTCTATCCGCTGCGCGCGCGCGACGGCGGCGTGCTGGTGCGCACGGGGCAGACCGAAGGCGCGGTTGACCTCGCGCGGCTGGCGGGACTCAAGCCCGCAGGCGTCATCTGCGAGATTCTGAAGGAAGACGGCACCATGGCGCGGCGCGACGACCTGGTCGAGTTCGCCAAAGCGCACGGGCTCAAGATTGTCACGGTCGCGGACATCATCGAGTACCGGCTGCGCAACGAGACCATGGTCCAGCGGATCGCGGAAGCGAAGCTGCCGACCGCGTTCGGCGAGTTCCGCGCGATGGTCTATCGCAACCTGATCGATCACACGGAGCACCTGGTGCTGGTGATGGGCAAGGTCGATCCGGCCAAGCCGATCCTGGTTCGGGCGCATCGCGAGTATCTGCCGGGCGACGTGTTCGGCTACTCCGTTCGCAACACCCGCAACCTGCTGCGCTCCGCGATGGAACGAATCTCGGCGGCCGGCGAAGGCGTGCTGTTGTACCTCAAGCGCGAGTCCAACGCATTGGCGTCGGATTTTGAGGGCGGGCGTCCGGCGCGCCGTGCAACTACGCGGGTCAACGCGCCCGAGGCTGATTTCCGCGATTACGGAATCGGCGCGCAGATTCTTCGCGACGTGGGTGTGCGCAAAATGATTATCATGTCCGACGCGACGCCGCGGCTTGCCAATCTGCCGGGCTACGGATTGGAGGTCGTGGGATCGGTTCCGCTTTCAACCAACGGCAAGCAGAGCACCGCCGCCAAGTAGCCGCAGACTGCGCGGATGAAACCAGAACTGTGCCGATGACGGTCTAACTACTGACAAATGATCTCGCGCGAATCCCGATTGTTCCCCCACGGTGCAAAGACTCGTCCGTTCTGGCGGGCCTCGATCGTATCGGTCGTCTTTGCACTCGCCTGGTTGATCTTCGCGCCGGCGGCGCAGGCTAATCCCAAGGCGAATGAACTCGTAAAGATCACCTCGGCCACGATCGATCCTCCGCTGCGAGCCGGTGGCGCCGGCACGCTCAAAGTTGCCGCGCAGGTGATCGCGGGATGGCATATCAATTCCGACAAGCCGCTCAGCGAGGATTACATCCCGACCAGGCTCGAGGTAAGCGGCCCGGCCGGCGTGACGGCAGGCGCAATCAAGTATCCGCCTGCGCAAACGATGGCGCTCGACGTCGCGGCCGGCGGCGAGAAAATCTCGGTGTTCGGAGGCGAGATCAAGTTTGAGGCGCCGCTCAAGGCGGCTGCCAACTTCGCGCCCAAGCCCGGCGACGCGCTCACGGTTACCATCGACTACCAGGGCTGCAACAATAACGAATGCCTGCGGCCCGCGTCGGTCAGCACAACGGTTGCGCTCGCGGCTTCGGGCGCGGCGGCGGGAGCGCTGGAGCGGATCGGCACGGCGGGCGCGACCAGCGGCGGTATCGGCGGCGGCGATGATTCCGGCGCCGCGGTCGCGGCCATCTTCGCCAATCATGGATGGTTCCTCGGCTTCCTCGCGGTATTTCTTGGCGGCCTCGCGTTGAATCTGACGCCGTGCGTCTATCCGCTGATCGGCGTGACGATCGCGTATTTCGGCAGCCAGGGCGGAGGCCCTCGCCGCGTGATGTTTCTGGCGACAGTTTTCGTGCTCGGAATCGCGCTGATGTTCTCGGCGGTGGGCGTCGCCGTCGCCATGTCGGGCGGATTGTTCGGCGCTGCGATGCGCAATCCGTTGGTGCTCGTCGCGCTGTCCATGATGCTGCTGACGCTGGCGGCGTCGTGCTTCGGTTTGTTCGTCTTGCAGCCGCCGAATTGGATGATGCAGCGCGCAGGCACGGCCCGCCCCGGATACGCGGGCGCGTTGCTGATGGGTCTGGGGATGGGCGTGGTGGCGGCGCCATGCATCGGCCCGATCGTGCTGGGCTTGCTGCTGATGGTGGAGAGAAGCGGGAGCGCGCTTTTCGGTTTCGCGCTGTTCTTCACGCTGGCGCTGGGACTTGGCGTTCCATACATCGGGCTGGCGATGGCGGCCGGGCATATCCGCCGCCTGCCGCGTTCGGGCCAGTGGCTTAAGTGGGTCGAGGAGCTTTTCGGGTTCGTGCTGGCCGGACTGGCGCTCTACTTTCTCGATCCGGTCGTACCGAACAACCTGATGACTCGAATTCTGCCGTATTACGCGGCCGGTGTGGGGATTTACCTCGGCTTCATTTCGCGCGAGGGGAGAAGCTGGCGCCCGTTCCTGGTGCTGAGATCGGCGCTCGGGATAGCTGCGGTGGGAGCGCTCGCGATCATGGTCTATCCCCGGCAGGCGCCGGAGAAGCTTCGCTTCGAGCCGTTCAATCCCGAGCGGCTCGCGTCGGCGGCCCAGGCGCGCAAGCCCGTGCTGATCGATTTCAGCGCCGACTGGTGCATCCCATGCCGCGAGATGGATCATTCGACCTTTGTCGATCCATCCGTGGTCAGCGAGGCCAATCGCTTCGTGCGGATGAAGGCGAATCTGACCGCGCAGAACAAGGCCACCGACGCGCTGACCAGCAAGTTCGAAATCCAGGGCGTGCCGACGACGATGCTGATCGATTCGGCAGGCAGGGTGGCGCAGCGCAAAGTCGGCTACATCGGCCCGCAGGAGATGCTGGCCGAGTTGCGCCAGGTCGATTGAACGCGGTCCGTTTCTTCCATTTTCACTGTTTCACTTTTTCGCTGCTTCAGGGAGTTGGTTTGTGTGCGCGTCATTTTTGCAAAATCGCGTTCTGTTATAGACACCGCGCGCTTTTCCAAAAAGGCCTTTATTGCGTCGAGTCGATAGCCCGAAAAACGCCCACTGATTGGCTGCTTTCCTATCCGCTGGCGCATAACTCAAATAGTGTTTGATTAATAGATCAAACTCTTGCTTGTTCCTTTACTTTCATGCGATAGACGAATACTATTTTGACAGGTGGTGGGGATGCGGATGGGTAGCTCATCGCTCGTCTTTTTCTATGCCAAATAAACAATCGTCCGACGGCTATGGCGCCGAGTCCATCAAGGTACTCGAAGGACTCGAAGCAGTTCGCAAACGCCCCGGGATGTACATCGGCGACACGGCCGAGCGGGGATTGCATCATCTCGTCACCGAGATCGTGGACAACTCGGTTGACGAGGCGCTGGCCGGTTTCTGCAACGAGATCAACGTCGTAATTCTCAGCGACGATCGGATTTCGGTGGAGGACAACGGCCGCGGGATCCCGGTCGACATGCATCCGACGGAAAAGCGCTCGGCGCTCGAAGTCGTGCACACGGTGCTTCACGCCGGCGGCAAGTTCGAGAAGAGCGCCTACAAAGTTTCGGGCGGACTGCACGGCGTGGGCGCGTCGGTGGTCAACGCGCTCAGCGACGAGTTCGAAGTCGAAGTTCACAAGAACGGCAAAATCTATTTTCAACGTTACGAGCGCGGGCTGCCGAAAACCAAGGTCGAAGAGCGCGGCTCGACCAACAGCAAGGGCACCAAGACCACCTTCTCGCCCGACTCGAAGATATTTCCCGAGATAAAGTTCAAGTATGAAATCATCGCGCGTTATCTGCGCGAGATGGCCTACCTCAACGCGGGACTGCGGATCAGGCTTCGCGACGAGCGAATCAACAAAGCGGAAGAGTTTCACTACGAGGGCGGAATTGCCGAGTACGTCGCGACGCTGAGCAAGAGCAACGAAGCGCTTCACGACGTGATTTTCTTCAAGGGCGTGCGCGAGGGCGTCGATGTCGAAGTCGCGCTGCAATGGACCGACGCGATCCACGAGGTGATTTTCACCTACGCCAACAACATTCACACCGCCGAGGGCGGGACGCATCTGTCGGGACTCAAGTCGGCGCTGACGCGAACGATCAACTATTACGCGACCAAGAACAATCTCTTCAAGAATAAGGATATGCGGCTGGAGGGCGACGACACGCGCGAGGGTCTCGCCGCGATCGTCAGCATCAAAATCGCCGAGCCGCAGTTCGAGGGCCAGACCAAGACCAAGCTCGGCAACTCCGAGGTCGAAGGAATCGTTTCGGGGCTGGTGAACGAGAAGCTCGGCGAGTTTCTGGAGAAGACACCGCCGGTGGCGAAGAAGATCGTAGCTCGCGCGGTCGAAGCTGCCACCGCGCGCGAGGCCGCGCGCAAAGCCAAGGAGCTGGTGCGGCGCAAGGGCGCGCTCGATTCGGGCTCGCTGCCCGGCAAGCTCGCGGACTGCCAGGAGCGCGACCCGGCGCGCAGCGAGTTGTACCTGGTCGAGGGCGCATCGGCAGGCGGAACCGCCAAGGAGGGCCGCGATCGCAAAACGCAGGCGATCCTGCCGCTGCGCGGCAAAATATTGAACGTCGAGCGCGCGCGCATCGACAAGATGCTGTCGTCGCAGGAGTTGCGCATCCTGATTACGGCGCTCGGGATGGGAATCGGCGTCGACAAGGACCTGAGCAAGCTGCGCTATCACACGATCGTGATCATGACCGACGCGGACGTGGACGGCTCGCACATCCGCACGCTGCTGCTGACGTTTTTTTTCCGCCAGTTCATCGAGATTATCGAGAACGGCTATCTCTACGTCGCGCAGCCGCCGCTGTTCCGCGCGAAGAAGGGCAAGACCGAACGCTATCTCAAGGACGAAACGGCGCTGGAAGATTATCTGACCGATCTCGGCGCCGAGGCGGTGACGTTCGAAGCCGGCAAGGGCAAGGACGCGCGCGAGTTCAAGGGCGCGGCGTTGAAGACAATCGTGCGCAAGGCGCTGTTCTTGGAAAAGATGTTCGAGGCGCTGGAGCGGCGCTCGAAGGAGCGCTCGATCATCGCGTCGCTCGCCAAGCTGGCGGCCGGCAAGACGATCGATGACGAGAGTTTTGAATCCGAGAAAGCGGCGAAGCAGATGGCCGAGGCGATTCGCCAAAGACTCGAAGAACGACAACCTGGTTTACAAGCTCGAGCCCGACGGCGAAGCGCATTGGCGCGCCGTGTTCAGCCATTCGCAAAACGGCGCGACGCCGCCAACCGTGGTTGACCTGACGCTGTTGCATAGCGGAGAGCTGCGCGAGATTCGCCGGCTCGATCCGGAACTCGAGGCAATCAAGGCGCCGTTCAAACTGAAGATTGGCGAAGGCGAATCGACGGTCGATACGCTCAAGGCGGTGGCGGAGGCGGTGCTCGGCGCGGGACAAAAGGGCGTGGACATCCAGCGCTACAAGGGGCTGGGCGAGATGAATCCGGGGCAGCTCTGGGAGACCACGATGAACCCGGAGACGCGGGCGATGCTGCGGGTGCAGATTTCGTCGCGCGAGGACGCCGAGGAAATCTTCGGCACGCTGATGGGCGATCAGGTCGAGCCGCGGCGCCAGTTTATCGAGGAGAACGCGCTCAACGTCCGCAACCTCGACATCTGACGAGCTGCTCGGAACTCGCGGGAGCCCCGGATTAAATGGCTGAAACCAACGGCAACGAACCGCATCGCAACGAACCCGCGCTGCTGAATATCGAAGACGACATGCGGCAGTCCTACCTGGACTACGCGATGTCGGTGAATATCGGACGCGCGCTGCCGCAAATCCGCGACGGACTCAAACCTGTCCATCGCCGCATCCTGTACGCGATGTTCCGCACCGGCCTGCTGTCGAACCGCCGCTACACCAAGTGCGCGGCGGTGGTGGGCGAAGTGCTCGCTCGTTACCATCCGCACGGCGACATGGCGGTTTACGATTCGCTGGTCCGCATGGCGCAGCCGTTCAGCCTGCGCTACCTGCTCATCGACGGCCAGGGCAATTTTGGATCGATCGACGGCGATCCGCCCGCTGCCTATCGATACACCGAGTGCCGCCTGACGCGGCTGGCCGAGCGGATGCTCGCCGATATCGACAAGGACACGGTCGATTTCGTCCCGAACTTCGACGGCTCGCACCTGGAGCCCGAGATCCTGCCGGCGCAATTTCCGAACCTGCTCGTCAACGGCTCGGACGGCATCGCGGTCGGAATGGCGACCAACATCCCGCCGCATAATCTCGGCGAGGTTTGCGACGCGCTGCTGGCGCTGATCGACAAGCCGGGAATCACGCACGAGGAAATTCTCGACATCGTGCCCGGCCCGGATTTTCCGACCGGCGGTCAGTTGCTCGGCCGCCAGGCGATTCGCCAGGCGTATCTGACCGGCCGCGGCACGCTTACGATGCGCGCGCTGGCTGTGATCGAGACCGACAAGCGCAGCTCGCGATCATCGATCATCATTCGCGAAATCCCCTACCAGGTGAACAAGGCGCGCATGATCGAGCGGATGGCCGAGCTGGTCAACGACAAGCGCATCGAAGGCATCAGCGACATCCGCGACGAATCGGATCGCGACGGGATGCGCGTGGTCATCGAGCTCAAGCGCGACGCCGAGCCGCGCATCGTGCTCAACCAGCTCTACAAGCTGACCCAGATGCAGCAGGGCTACGGGATCATTCTGCTCGGCATCCACGAGGGCCGCCCCAAGGAGATGAATCTTCTGCAGATGCTCGTTGCGTTCCTCGAGCATCGGAAGATCGTGCTGACGCGGCGCACGCAATTCGAGCTGAAGGAAGCGCAAGCGCGGCTGCATATCCTCGACGGCTTGCTGACCGCGCTCAAGAATCTCGACGCGGTCATCAATCTGATCCGCAAGTCGAAGGATGCCGAGACGGCACGCAGCGGCTTGATGAAGCAGTTCGGCCTCTCGCAGTTGCAGGCGCAGGCGATCCTCGATCTCACGCTGCGCCGTCTCACTTCGCTCGAGCGCGAGAAGATCGAAACCGAGCACAAGGAAACCGTCGCTCTGATCGCCGGCTTCAAGAAAATTCTCGCCGACGAGAAGGAATTGCTCAAGCTGATCGCCGCCGAGCTCGACGAAATAAAAAAAGAATTCGCTGATCCGCGCCGCACCCAGATCATCGAAGCGGAGGGCGAATTCTCGGTCGAGGATCTGATCGTCGAGGAGGACGTGCTGGTCACCGTCACCCACGGCGGCTACATCAAGCGCACCCCGCTCTCGCTCTATCGCACGCAAAAGCGCGGCGGCCGCGGCAAGATCGGCGCGACCACCACCGAAGAAGATTTCGTCGAACATCTCGAGCGCGTCTCGACGCACGACCGCCTGATGTTCTTCACCAGCGCGGGCAAGGTTTACGAGCTCAAGGCCTACGAGCTGCCCGAGGGCGGCCGCGCCGCCAAGGGACGCTCGATCGCCAACCTGCTGAGCCTCGCCAATGACGAAACGCTGTCCGCATTTATTCCCGTGCCGCGCGAGACCGCGGGCAAGTTCGTCTTTTTCTCGACCCGCCGCGGCCGCGTGAAAAAGACCGCGCTCGACGAATACGAAAATATTCGCTCGACCGGAATCATCGCGATCAATCTCGAAGACGGCGACACGCTGGTGGACGTGCGAATCACCGACGGCAATCAGCAAATCGTGCTCTCGACGCGCGAGGGACAGGCGATTCGCTTCAAGGAAGAAGAGGCGCGCCCGATGGGCCGCGCGACCGGCGGCGTGGTCGGCATGGAACTCGAATCGCAGACCGTCAAGGAAGGCAAGACCGTCGTCCTGGTCGAGGACGAAGTCGTTTCGATGTCAACCGTTCGCGACGACGAGACCCTGCTGACGGTTTCGGAATTCGGTTACGGCAAGCGCACGCCGGCCTCGGACTACCGGCTGACGCATCGCGGCGGCAAGGGCGTCATCACGATGAACGTGACCGAGAAGACCGGCAAGGTGATCAGCGTCCGGCAGGTCGGGATCGACGACCAGGTGATGCTGATAACCGACGGCGGCAAGGTGATTCGATTGGCCGTCAAGGGAGTGCGAATAACAGGCCGCAACGCGCAGGGCGTGCACATGGTGCGGCTCGAGGGCGACGAACGCGTCCGCGCCGTGGCCGGGATGGCGGAGCGCGATGAGGACGAAGGCAACGGCAACGGTTCCAACGGCGAGAACGGTAGCGGCGAGGACGACTAGGATCAATTGAAGGACGCGGCGTCCCATCAAAAAGGGGAGACTGGAATGACTAAGGCGACTGACGACCTAGAGGCGGTCAGGACAATCGCGCAAGCCCTTGAGGGCTTTGACGCCCCAGACCAGCAACGCATTATACGATGGGCGGCAGAGAAGGCGGGTCTCGCACTCACCGTAGGCTCTGGAGCGCCCTTACCCCCGGCAGGAGGAATACCTCCCAAGTTGAATCCGACGCCTCCGGACGGAACAACTAAGGACATCAGGACTTTCGTCGCGGAGAAGAATCCTCGGAGCGACAATCAATTCGCCGCCACCGTTGCTTACTACTATCGTTTCGAATCGCCAGACAGCGAACGCAAGGAAGCGATTACCGCTGGCGACCTCCAGGAAGCCTGCAGACGCGCAGGGCGAAGCCGACTGAAGAGCCCGGGCAAGACTCTGTTCAACGCGCACAATGTTGGTTTGCTGGATAAGGCAGATCGTGGGGCTTACTCAATCAATGCAGTTGGCGAAAACCTCGTCGCCATGACTCTTCCATCCGGAACCCAGGCAGGCATAAAGCCCCGCAGGCAAAAGACGCCCGCTTCTTCTAAGAAAGCTGCAAAGCGATAGCGCCGAACCGATCCGACTGGGAGCGAGTTCGGTTAATCGGAAATGAGCGTGTGAGCGGAATGTCCGTCGATAGCGTTCAATCGTCGATCGATTCAGCCATCGGAGAAGCAGAACGGCTTCGCAATGTACTGAAGAAAGGTTCTCATCGCCAAGTCCGCGCGGCGGCAGAAAAGGAGGTGGTAAAGGCAACGGTTCTGGCGTGGTTTCACAACCATCGCGTCTCGATCCTAGCGGCGTGCGACGAATCCCCTCTAACCGCGATTGACTCTGCGTATTCTGAAATTCTGTCTGCTAGTGAACATGGCACGGCCCGAGATTACTATCGATCCAAGCTCGCGAGTTTGAAATCGCTGCTGGTGGTGTTGAGATCTCAATTGCTCACTCAGGGTGCGGGGATCGTATCGAAAACAGCTACCTCTGATTTGGCGCCTGACTTTGCGCCGCTGGTCACGGACAAGAACGTGCATGAGGTCTTGAGGCGTCGCTGGAACGAATGTGCTCTGTGTATCTCGGCCGGCGCTCCCTTGGCGGCGACTGTGATGATGGGTGGCTTACTCGAGGGCCTTTTGCTGGCGCGGGTTAACAGAGAGACCAATCAAAGCTCGATTTTCAAAGCGAAAACAGCTCCTCGTGATAAATTCGGCAAGACACTCTCGCTCAAGGACTGGGCCCTGAAGAATTACATCGACGTCGCGCATGAACTTGGTTGGATCACCAAAGCTGCGAAAGACATCAGCGAAGTTCTGAGAGACTATCGGAACTACATTCATCCATACAAGGAACTATCTCATAGCCTTGCTCTCACCAGCGGCGACTCCAAGCTCTTTTGGGAGGTCAGCAAGAGTCTCTCGCGACAAGTCATAGCCAGTGCTCCATAAGGTGTTCACGCCTTCGCGCTCGGCTCTAATCGGCCGCGGGCGGTTCGCCGGCGCCGGTGCCCTCCGCACTGTAGGCATCCTCGGCGGCAGTCAGCGCCCGGCCGCGCGCAATCTCGAATCCCATCGAGCCCAGGATTTCTTCGAGCGCGTTTAGCGCCAGCATCACGTTTTCGCGCCGCGATCCTTCGCCCATCAGGCCGACGCGCCAGATCTTGCCCTTGAGCGGTCCAAGTCCGGCAGCGATTTCGATATTGAACAGCCGCAACAATTCCGCTCGCACCTTCGCTTCGTCGATTCCCGCCGGCACCGCGATCGTCGTGAGCTGCGGCAACCTGTATCCTTCCTGCGCGGCGAGCCGCAGACCCATCGCCCGCACTCCGGCCTGGAACGCGGCGGCGTTGATGCGATGCCGCCGCCATCGCGCTTCCAACCCTTCTTCGACGACGATCCGCATCGCCTCGTACAGCGCGTAGTTCATCGTGATCGGCGCCGTATGATGGTAGAGCCGGTCGGGCCCCCAGTACTGCTCGATCAACGCAACGTCGAAGTACCATGAGTGGCACTTCGTTTTGCGCTTATGCACCGACTCCATCGCGCGCGCGCTGAACGTCACCGGCGCCAGCCCGGGGGGCGCGCCGAGTCCTTTCTGCGTGCAGCTGTAACAGGCGTCGATGCCCCACTTGTCAATCTCGACCGGCACGCACGCGAGCGATGTCACCGCGTCGATCGCCATCATTGCGCCGTGTCGATGCGCCAGCTCGGCGATTTCCTCGATCGGTTGATGTATCCCGGTCGAGGTCTCGGCGTGAACGATCGCAACCAGCTTCGGGGCTTTCGCCGCGTTGAGCGCCGCCGCGACCTGCGCCGGTTCCACGATCGTTCCCCAATCCGCCTCGACCTTGTGAACCTTTGCGCCGAGTCGCGATGCGACTTCCGCCAGCCGCGTTCCGAACGCGCCGTTGACGCCGACCACGACCTCGTCGCCGTCTTCGATCAGATTCGCCATCACGGCTTCCATCCCCGCCGAACCGGTGCCGGAGACGGGAAAGGTGATCTCGTTGCTGGTGCGCAAGACGATGCGCAGCAGCCGCTTGATATTCTCCATCACCTTCACGAAATCCGGATCGAGGTGACCAACGACCGGCGACACCATCGCTTTCATCACACGCGGATTGACGTTGGATGGCCCCGGACCGAGCAGAATCCGCGCCGCAGGCTTGAGTTCTGGAAATGAATCCGCCACGTGTGTTTCTCCTTCCAACTAATCGCCGGGGGTTTGCGCGCGCACCAGTCGCTCGCCCACGCGATTCCGGGCTGAAATCGAACCTTGCTATTATGACCGCGAAGGACCAAGCGCAAAAGCGGTACTCGCGCGCCTGATTCGCGGTCGTGGTAGAGTGCTGTGGGGATTGGACGCGCTGTCGCAATGAGCACCATCGACCGCAAACTTCTCGATGAGCTTGGCGAAATTCTCGGGGCCGACGGGATCGTCTCGCACGCCACCGAGCTGAAGGTTTACGAGTGCGACGGATGGACTGTCGAGAAGAGCGCCCCCGACGTGCTGCTGCTTCCGCGCTCGACCGCGCAGCTGAGCGCCATCCTGACCGCGCTGCATCGCCGCGGCATTGCCTTCGTTCCGCGCGGTGCGGGCACGGGCCTTTCGGGCGGATGCCTTTCGTTGAACGCGCCCGCGATGATCTGCACTTCGAAGATGAACCGGATTCTGGAAATCGATTTCGACAATCGGCGCGTCGAAGCCCAGAGCGGCGTGGTCAACCTGCACGTCACCAACGCGGTCAAGTCGAAAGGATATTTCTACGCGCCCGATCCATCGTCGCAGGTGGCATGCACCATCGGCGGCAACATTGCCGAGAATTCGGGCGGTCCGCATACCTTGAAATACGGAGTGACCACCAACCACGTGCTTGCGCTCGAAGTCGTTCTGCCCGATGGCGAGGTCGTCGAGCTCGGCGGACCGGCCGAGGAGCGATGCGGCTACGATCTGGTCGGCGCCGTCGTCGGCGCGGAGGGCACTGCGGGAATCGTAACGCGCGCAACGCTCAAACTGATGCGCGAGCCCGAAAATCATCGCACGCTGCTGGCCGCCTTTCCCGACGCCGACACCGCGACGCGTGCCGTCTCGATGATAATCGCGTCGGGAATTGTGCCGGCCGCGCTCGAAATGATGGACCAGCTCATCATTCGCGCCGTCGAGGAGGCGTTCAATGTCGGGCTGCCGCTGGACGCGGGCGCGGTGCTGATCATCGAGCTCGAAGGTCTCGAGGCTGGACTGACCAGCTACGCCGATGAGGTCGCGAAAACTGCGAACCTGGCCGGCGCGTCGAGCGTCCGGCTCGCGCGTGACGAAGCGGAGCGCGCGCTGTTGTGGAAGGCGCGCAAACGCGCGTTCGGTGCGGTCGGCCGTCTCGCGCCGAACTACGCGACTCAGGACGGCGTCGTTCCGCGAACCTGCCTGCCGCGGATTCTGCGCGTGATCGCCGACGTCAGCCGTCGCTATGACTTGCGCATCGGCAACGTATTTCACGCCGGCGACGGCAATTTGCATCCGATCATTCTTTACGACGAGCGCGAACCTGATCAGGTCCGCCGGGCAATCGACGCGGGACGCGAAATCCTCAAGGCCTGCATCGAGATGGGCGGCAGCCTCACCGGCGAGCATGGAATCGGCGTCGAGAAAATCGGCGAGATGCCGCTGATGTTCTCGCCCGACGATCTTCGCGTCATGACGGAGCTGCGCCACGTGTTCGATCCAATGGAGCGATCGAATCCCGGCAAGGTGATTCCGCAGCCTGGCGCATGCGTCGAGGTCGCCGCGCCGCGCCGGCAGGTGCCGATCTAAGGCTGCCCGTCCAACGGATATCGTGGCTGCCACTACATCTTCAAATCTGGCGAACCGGCTCAACTCAATCGTCGGCGCCGGCCGCGTTCGAGCGCCAACCGATACTGAGGCGCGCGCCGCGGATACGATCGTCGAGCCCGCCTCCGTCGAGGAAATTTGCGAGATCGTCCGGATGTGCGAAGCGGATCGGATTGCGCTCGCGCCCATCGGCGCGGCACGCTCGCTCGCGGAGATTCGGCGCACGCCCGTCGCGCTCGGTATCTCGATGGCGCGGCTGGCGCGAATTGTCGCCTACGAACCCGACGACATGACGATTGTTGCGGAGTCGGGAATCACCGTCGGCAAACTGAATGCTGCCATGGCAGACTCCCGCCAGCGGCTCCCCGTCGATCCATGCAGCCCCGCGATGACGACTCTCGGCTCGTTAATTGGCGCCGCGCACTCCGGACCGCTTCGCCTTTCCGAGGGCACCTCGCGCGACCTGCTGATCGGAGTTCGCTTCGTCGGTCACGGCGGCAACCTCGTTCATGGCGGCGGCCGCGTGGTCAAAAACGTCGCCGGCTATGATTTGATGAAACTGATGGTTGGCGCATTCGGTACGCTTGGAATAGTAACTGAGGCGACGTTCAAAGTGCGCCCCATCCCATCTGACTACTGTCTCGCGGTAGTTCCTTACGCGCGCGCAGCAGACGCGTTCGCCGCTGCCTGCATACTCAATGACTCACTGCCACTGAGTAATCTCGATATACTCAGTCCTGCCCTTGCAACTGGCTTCAATTCTGTTGGTCAATTTCTTCTTCTGGCCGGTTTTTCTGGAAGTCCACTGGAGATTGGCGGCCAGGCTGAGCGGATTCGCGATTTGGTCGGTGCGCGCGGTGAAATTCTGAGCGCCGACGCCGCTCTCAGGAGTTACGAGCTGCTGCGCGATATCGATTTCCATTCGGCTCCGCTGGCCGCTCAAATCGCGGTCCCGCCCGCGTCTCTCGCGCGAGTGCTGGAGACCTGCGGCAACGACACCGAATTTCGCGCTCACGCCGGCTCCGGCGTCGCGCAGATAATCCTGGCCGGCGAACACAGCGCGGAGGCCGCCGCTAAAGCCGTCGCGCGATGGCGTGAAGTTGCGCGCTCGGCGCGCGGTAGTCTTCGACTGATCGCCGCCGCGCCTGCCATCCGTGACTCGCTGGAATTCTTCGACACTCCCAACGCCGGCGCGCTCGCGCTTATGCGTCGGCTCAAGGCGGCCTTCGATCCGGCCGGGATCTTCAACCCCGGATGCTTCGTCGGAGGAATCTGATGGCCGCGGTTTCCATCATGCCATTGAATCCGGTTCGCGGCGTCTCCGACTACGACCTGCTGTTCGACTGCGTTCATTGCGGGCTCTGCGCCGAGGCTTGTCCGACCTACATTGTAACGCGATGCGAGATGGACTCGCCGCGCGGCCGAATCTATTTGATGAAGTCGCTGGCCGAAGGCCGCATCGACCTCGACGACGACGCGGCGCGCCATTTCGATTTGTGCCTCGGATGCCGCGGTTGCGAGACCGCCTGTCCGTCCGGCGTTCATTACGGCCGCTTGATTGAAGGTGCGCGTCTATTGGTCGAGCAAAATCATCGCCGCAGCTTCGTCGATCGATTCAAGCGGCGCGCCGTCGGCGCAATTTTCCCGTACCCGCATCGTCTCCGGATGCTGCTCGCACCGCTGAAACTTGTCGATCGCCTCGGCCTGAGAACCGCTCTGAGAGCCGTCATGCCGCGTATGATTCACGATTGGCTCGATCTTCTGCCGCCGCTTGAACCTGACTTGCGACCGCTCGCCAGGGGAACAACCACCGCGCCGCGCACGGACGCACCGACAGTCGTCGTGCATCGCGGATGCGTCGCGCAAGTACTTGCGAATTCGGAAAACCTGAACAGTGAGCGTCTGCTCGCCGCCGCCGGTTATCGCGTCGTCCAACTCGAACCAACCTCATGCTGCGGAGCACTTGATCTGCATTCGGGTAACGGATCGCGAGCCCGCGATTTTGCCCGCGCGAACGTTCGCGCGCTGAAGAATTCCGGCGCCGATGCAATCGTGTCGGCCGCGTCGGGATGCTCGGTGGCAATCGCAGAATACGGTGATTTGCTCAAAGACGAACCGGAGTTTGCTGAAGATGCGCGCGCGGTTTCCTCGAGAGTCCGGGACCTGAGTTCTTTGCTGCTCGACGCGCCCGCGAGTCCGAAGCGCGAATTTCGATGCCGTGTCACTTATCACGACGCTTGTCACCTCGTGCACGGACTCGGGGTGCGCGAAGCGCCGCGCAAATTGCTCGCCTCGATTCCGGGCGTAACGATCGTCGAGATGACGGAGTCCGACCTCTGTTGCGGTTCGGCCGGCTCCTACAATTTGACCGAGCCCGCAATGGCGCGCGACTTGGCCCGGCGCAAAGCCGACAATATTGTTGCGACCGGCGCGGACTGCGTCGTGCTGGCGAATCCCGGATGCGAGTTCCAGATCGCCGCCGAGCTTCGCCGGCGCGGTTCGAGAATCAAGGTCGTCCACCTCGCAGACTTTCTCGCTATGGCGTCTCAGTGATCCTGTCCGATGAACCGCATCCCGCACGAAATCAAGCTCTACTTCGCATACACGCCTCCGCTCGCGTGTATGTAGCGATCAGAGTTCAGGACTCGAGGGCAGGAAGGTCTCGCCCATCAGGTAGGCATCGACCGCGCGCGCCGCTTCGCGCCCCTCCCATATCGCCCACACCACCAGCGATTGCCCGCGATGTGTGTCTCCGGCGGCGAAAACGCCCGGCACGCTCGACATGTAACTCTCGCACTGCACGTTGCTGCGCGGGTCGAGCTTGACACCAAGCTCCGAGATTATGCCCTCGGGCTCGGGGCCGAGAAATCCGAGCGCGAGCAGCACGAGGTCGCACTCGATCTCGAAATCAGTGCCCGGAATTTGCTCCATCACCATCCGCCCGTTGTCATGCTTCCAGTTGAGCCGCGCGCCGTGGAGTTTTTTAACCACGCCGTTTTCGCCGGAGAACTTGCTGGTGTTCACGCTCCAGTCGCGCTGCACGCCCTCTTCGTGCGAGCTTGAGGTGCGCATGATCATCGGCCAGTCAGGCCACGGCATCTCGGCGGTACGCTTTTCGGGCGGCATCGGAAGCAGCTCGAACTGATGCACGACGATCGCGCCCTGGCGATTTGAGGTGCCCAGGCAATCGGAACCCGTATCGCCGCCGCCGAGAATGACCACCCGCTTGCCGTTCGCAGTGATCTCGGCCGCCGGATCGAGCGCGTCGCCGAAGTTACGCTTGTTCTGTTGCGGCAGGAAATCCATGGCAAAATGGATTCCCTTGAGCTCCCGTCCCGGGATCGGCAGGTCACGCGGCTTGGTCGCGCCCATCGCGAGTACGATTGCGTCGTACTTCGAGCGCATCTCGTCCGCGTGGATGTCGAAGCCGACGCGGCAGTTGGTGACAATCTCCAGGCCCTCGGCTTTCATTTGCTCGACCCGCCGGTTGACGATCCACTTTTCCAGCTTGAAGTCCGGAATGCCGTAAGTGAGCAATCCGCCTACGCGATCCGATCGCTCGTAGAGCGTGACCGAATGTCCCGCGCGCATCAGTTGCTGCGCGCACGCCAGCCCCGACGGTCCCGAGCCCACGACCGCGACGCGCTTTCCCGACTTGCGCGCGGCCGGCTGCGGCACGATCCATTTTTCTCCCCAGGCGTGATCGATGATGTTCTTCTCGATCAGCTTGATCGTGACAGGATCGTTGTTGATGCTGAGCACGCAGGCTTCTTCGCACGGCGCGGGGCAAACTCTGCCGGTGAACTCCGGAAAGTTGTTGGTCGCGTGCAGCCGGTCGATCGCCTCGCGCCATCGGCCCCGGTAAATGAGATCGTTCCAGTCGGGAATGATGTTCCCGAGCGGGCAACCCTTGTGGCAGAAGGGAATTCCGCAATCCATGCAGCGGGCGCCCTGCGCGCGCAGTTTCTCTTCGGGCATCTTGAGATCGAATTCGCGCCAATCCTTCAGGCGCTCCCTGACCGGTCGCCGCGAAGGAGTCTCGCGCTTGATCTCCATGAAGCCCGTAATCTTGCCCATCGCAGCCGTGATCTCCCGAGTCAGGTCAATTCTGATTAGTCAGTCGATTACTCACTCGGCTAAACTGCCGCCAGCCGCGCGAGATCGGAATTCATGTTGAGGTGCTGCCGTTCGAGCACCATACGGTACTCAGTCGGCAATACTTTTACAAACTTCGCCGCGTAGTCATCCCACTTATCGAGGACTCGCCGCGCGACCGTGCTCTGCGTGTACTGCAAGTGCCGCACAATCAAGGCATGCAACTGCTTGAGTTCGTCGCGATTGCCGATCGGACCCAACTCGACCATCCCGGTGTTGCAGCGCGACGGAAACGATCCGTCTTCGTCAAGCACGTACGCCACACCGCCGCTCATGCCGGCTGAGAAGTTGCGGCCGGTCTTGCCTAGAACCACGACCAACCCGCGCGTCATGTACTCGCATCCATGGTCGCCGACTCCCTCGACCACCGCGTGCGCGCCGCTGTTGCGCACCGCGAATCGCTCACCGGCTACGCCGCGAAAGAAGGCTTCGCCGCCGGTGGCGCCGTAGAGCGCGACGTTGCCGACAATGATGTTGTCCTCGGCCTTGAAGGTCGCTTCTTTTGGCGGACGCACCGAGATAAATCCGCCCGAGAGTCCCTTGCCGCAGTAGTCGTTCGCGTCGCCTTCGAGATGGAGCGCGATTCCCGGCGCGAGCCACGCGCCGAAACTCTGGCCGGCCGAACCTTTGAGATGAATCTGAACCGTGTAGGGCGGCAGCCCCTCCGCGCCGAAGCGCCGCGACACTTCCGCCGACAGCATCGTGCCGACCGTGCGGTTCACGTTGCGGATGGGAAGATGGATTTCGACCGGCTTGCGATCCTCGAGCGCGTCTTTTGCAAGCTCGATGATCTGGTTGTCGAGCGCGGCGCCGAGGCCGTGATCCTGCAGCTCGACACAATGCAGCGGTTCGTCCGGCCCGACGTCGGGACGACGAAGAATATTGGCCAGATCGACGTTGCGCGCCTTCCAATGCGCGATCGCCTCGTTGGCGTCCAGGCATTCGACGTGGCCAACCATTTCGGCAACGGTGCGAAAGCCCAACTGCGCCATGTATTCGCGCAGCTCGTCCGCGACGAACATCATGAAGTTCACGACGTGCTCCGGCTTGCCCGAGAACTTCGCGCGCAGCACCGGATCCTGCGTCGCGATGCCGACCGGGCAGGTGTTCAGATGGCAGACGCGCATCATGATGCATCCCGAGGCGACCAGCGCGGCGCTGGCGAAACCGAATTCCTCGGCGCCGAGCAGGGCGGCGATGGCGACGTCGCGGCCGGTCTTGAGCTGGCCGTCAGTCTCGACGCGGATGCGTCCGCGCAGACCGTTCATCACCAGGGTTTGCTGCGTCTCGGCGAGCCCCAGCTCCCACGGAATTCCCGCGTGCCTGATCGATTGCAGGGGAGACGCGCCGGTGCCGCCGTCGTAACCGCTAATCAGCACGACGTCGGCCTTGGCCTTTGCGACCCCGGCGGCGACGGTGCCGACGCCGACCTCGGCGACCAGCTTGACGCTGATGCGCGCGCGATTGTTGGAATTCTTGAGATCGTGGATAAGCTGCGCGAGATCTTCGATCGAATAGATGTCGTGATGCGGGGGCGGCGAGATCAATCCCACGCCGGGCGTCGAGTAGCGAATCTTCGCGATGAAATCGTCAACCTTGTGACCGGGAAGCTGGCCGCCCTCGCCGGGCTTGGCGCCCTGCGCCATCTTGATCTGGAGTTCGTCGGCGTTGACCAGGTAATGACTGGTGACGCCGAAGCGCGCCGAGGCCACCTGTTTGATCGCGCTGCGGCGCCAATCGCCGTTGGCGTCGGGCACGAAGCGCGCCGGATCCTCGCCGCCCTCGCCGGTGTTGCTCTTGCCGCCGATCCGGTTCATGGCGATGGCGAGGTTTTCGTGCGCCTCTTTGCTGATCGATCCGAATGACATCGCGCCGGTTTTGAAGCGTTTGACGATCGCGGTGGCCGGCTCGACTTCCTCGAGCGGCACGGGCGGCCGATCAGAATTGAACTTGAGCAGCGAGCGAAGCGTGGTGAGCGAGCGACTCTGCTCGTCAATCGCCCTGGTGTAATCCTTGAACAGCCGGTAATTTCCCGAGCGCACGGAATGCTGCAGCTTGGCGATCGTGTTCGGGTTGTACATGTGGAACTCGCCGGCGCGGCGCCACTGGTACTGGCCGCCGATATCGAGATCGCCGTCGAGGTTCGCCGCCACCTTGAACGCGTAGCTGTGACGCGCAGCGGTCTCGCGCGCGATCGCGTCGAGGCCGACGCCTGCCACGCGCGACGGCGTCCAAGTGAAATACTTGTCGATCACGTCCTTCGCCAATCCGATCGCCTCGAAGATCTGCGCGCCGCGGTAACTCTGCGTCGTCGAGATCCCCATCTTGGACGCGACTTTCGTAATGCTCTTGGAGACGGCCTTGATGAAGTTGTGGACGGCGGTGTCTTCGTCGATGTCCCGGAGTTCGCCGTCGCGAATCATTCCCGCCATCGTCGCGTACGCGAGGTACGGATTGACGGCGCCCGCGCCGTAACCGACCAGCAGGCAGAAATGCATCGCCTCGCGCGGTTCTCCCGACTCGACGACGAGGCCGGCCCGGGTGCGCGTCCCTTCGCGAATCAGATGATGATGCACGGCGCCGGTCGCGAGCAGCGCCGGAATGGCGGCGTAGTCCGCGTTCACGCCACGATCCGAAAGCACGATTATCGTGTAGCCGGATTCGATCGCGTCCGAAGCGGCGCGGCAAAGCGCGTCGAGCGCGGCGCGAAGCCCGCCTTCGCCGTCATCAACGCGGTAGAGCGTGGAAAGCGTGACGGTGCGCAGGCCCTCGACGGCCAGCCGTTTGATCCTTTGAAGTTCCTGCGTTGGTGAGAAGCGGCTGCTTGAGTTGAAGCTGGCGGCAATGGAGCGGCGATTCTTCGAACAGATTATCCTCGGCGCCGATTGTCGTCTCGGTCGAGGTCACCAGTTCCTCGCGAATCGGATCGATCGGCGGATTCGTCACCTGCGCGAACAACTGCTTGAAGTAGTTGTAAAGCAGCTGGGGTCTGTTCGAGAGGACGGCGAGCGGAGTGTCGGTGCCCATCGAGCCGACCGGCTCCTGGCCGTTGGTAGCCATCGGCGCGAGGATCATTTTGAGATCCTCGATCGTATAGCCAAACGATTGCTGCAGCTTGAGCAGCTCGTGGTCTTCAAAGCAGTCAATCGCCGGCGCATCGCTGGCCTCGGGGAGCGACTCGAGTGCGACGAGATTGGCGTCGAGCCAGGCGCGATACGGCTGTCGCGCAGCCATCGAATTCTTGATTTCTTCGTCCTGCACGATTCGGCCAAGCGAGGTATCGACGAGAAACATTCGGCCCGGCTGCAGCCGTCCTTTGAGCGCGACGTTGTCGCGGCGCGATGTCGAGGACGCCGGTCTCCGACGCCATCACCACCAATCCGTCCTTGGTCACCGTGTAGCGCGATGGACGAAGGCCATTGCGATCGAGCACCGCGCCGATTCTGATCCCGTCGGTGAACGCGATCGACGCGGGGCCGTCCCACGGTTCCATCATGCATGAATGAAAGCGGTAGAATGCGCGCTTGCCGTCGCTCATCTGCGGGTCGTTCTGCCACGCTTCCGGAATCATCATCATCACGGCGTGCGGCAGCGAACGTCCGGTGCGAACCAGCAGTTCGAGACAATTGTCGAAGGTTGCGGAGTCGCTGCCGTTGGGCTCGACGATCGGCAACAGCTTCTTGATCTCGTCGCCGAACAGCGGCGAGGAGAACAGCTTCTCGCGCGCGTGCATCCAGTTGATATTGCCGCGCAGCGTATTGATCTCGCCGTTGTGCGACATGAAGCGGTAGGGATGCGCCCGGTCCCAGCTCGGAAAGGTGTTGGTCGAGAAGCGCTGATGGACCATCGCGAGCGCGGTCTTGATGGCGCCATTTAGCAAATCGGGGAAGAACTGCGGGATTTGCGTGGAGATAAGCTGACCCTTATAAACCACGGTCAGCGCCGAGAGGCTGCAGAAATAAAACAGTTCCGGATCGAACAGCCCGAGTTTTTCCGCTTCGGAAGCGGCGCGCTTGCGAATTACGTACAGCTTGCGCTCGAGCGCCTCGGCGTCGGTCAAGTCCGGCCCGCGCGCGATGAAGACCTGGCGGATTGCGGGCATCCCGCGCCGCGCGATATCGCCGCATGCGGATTCGACCACCGGCACGTCGCGCCATCCGAGCAGGCGCTGACCTTCCTCGTTGACGATTCTCTCGAACGCGTCCTCGCAGTCTTTGCGCTTGAGCGGGTCGAGCGGCAGGAAAACCTGGCCCACGCCGTATTCGCCGGGCGCCGGCAGTTCGAAGCCGAGCTTGGCCGCTTCGCTCGAGAAAAACTCGTGCGGAATCTGCAGCAGGATTCCAGCGCCGTCTCCTGTGCGTGGATCGCATCCGCACGCGCCGCGATGGGTCAGGTTGTCGAGCACCTGCAGCGCTTTAGCCACGATGTCATGCGAGCGCTCGCCCTTGATGTTGACGACGAAGCCGACGCCGCACGCGTCGCGCTCATGGGCGGGATCGTAGAGCCCCTGTGCTTTAGGAATGCTTCGGTAGTTGTGCATCATGACACCCGTCTCGGTTCCGCAGGCGCAGGTTTCGAGGCGCCGTGGCGATGGCGCCGGCCGTTGGCAGGCTCGTGCGAGTCGCCGTTGGGATGAACCGAAATCAAACCGCGCTCGGTATGCGTCGACAGCACCACCATCGTCTCCGTCCGCGCCACTCCCTCGATCGAGCGGATCGCACTGATCAGCCGCTCGAGCGACGAAGTGTTGTCGGTTTTGATCTTCAGCAGGAGCGTGTGCTGACCGGTGACGTGATGGCATTCGAGCACGTCGTCGAGCAGTGCGACGGATTCCTTGAACAGCGAGATTGTTTTGGGATGCGAAATCGACACGCCGATAAACGCGGTGACGTCCTTGCCGAGGCGGGTCGCATCGACGGCGGCGTGATAGCCGGTGATAACTCCGCCGTCTTCGAGTTTTTTGACGCGCTCGTTGACCGACGGCGCCGAAAGCCCGACTTGCTCTCCGAGCTTGACGAGCGGAATGCGGCCGTGTTCCTGCAGGATGCCGATAATCTGCAGGTCAATGGCATCGAGTTCGGGGGAATCTCCGCCGAATTTCATAAGGTTATCCTCATCGAGTGACGATGAAGATAGGTAGAAAGTGGGATCGTGTCAAGTGTTTATAAGGATTTGGCTCAGTAAAATATGAATTTGTTCATACCAACATGATGCTTGCCTACGAAATATAGGTCCAAAAGCAGCGATTGCCGCTCACCTATACCGAGATTGTTGGGTTGCAAGCGCGATCGGTCAGGTAACGCGCCGCTTGCGCCAAACCCGCTTTCCTGGCGCGCGCGTTACTCGCCCTTGAAGTTGGCCGCCCGTTTTTCGACGAACGACCTCGCACCCTCGAGATGATCCTTCGACGTCAGCATCAGGTGCTGCCCGTGACGCTGGTAGTCGAAAAAGTACGGCAGATTAAGATTCAGCCCGACCCGCAAGGTCTCCTTCGCCAGACGCTGCGCGAGCGGCGCCTGCGCCGCTATCTTCTTCGCGAACGCGGCGGTCGCTTCGCCGAGCTGCGCGTGTGGCACGACTTTGTTCACCATCCCGATTCGCTCGGCTTCGACGGCGTCGATGATGTCGCCGCTCAAGATCAGTTCGTACGCGCGTGCGAGTCCAACCAGGCGGGGCAGCACGAGCAATCCGCCCGCCTCGGGAATCAATCCGCGTCGAATGAAAACCTCGCCGAAGCGCGCTTGGTCGGAACACACGCGCATGTCGCACATCAGCGCGATGTCGCATCCGTAGCCGACGGCGGCGCCGTTGACGGACGCGATCGTCGGCTTCGGATAGGTCACGAGCAAGTCGAGCGCCACGGGACGATGCTCGCGCCATTCCTCGACCTCAGTGCGCTTGGCCGGTTTGGCGTCGCGGAACTCGGGGTTGAGAAAAATTTCCTTGACGTCGTCACCCGCGCAGAAGCCGCGCCCCGCGCCCGTGAGCACCACGACGCGCACGCTGTCGTCCGCCTCGGCGTCGCGCAACGCGTCGAGCATCTCGCCATAAGTTTTGATCGTGCAGGCGTTCATCGCCTGCGGGCGATTGAGTGTGATGGTCGCGACCGCGTCGCGCTTGTCGTAGAGAATGTCGCTGTATGGCATGGCGATAGCTCCTGCAGAAATTAATGTTTCTACCAATGAGCTATCCCAAACCGCCGGAGCCGCGGTCAAGCAAGCGCCGAACTGATCTCGAGTGCGTCTCCGCGCGCCGTCGCCAACTACGAATGTGGATAGGCGTCGCTTCCCATCTCAAGCGCATCCAGCCCCGACCATTCCACCTCCACCAGCACGCGGTTGCCCACCGTGCGCTCGACGATCTTGAAGAACAGGATCGCAAGGCCGAATACCACGACCAGGTTCACCGTGACACCGATCAACTGGGCGAAAAATTGGCCCGCGTCGCCGTAGAGCAGCCCGCGCACCGGACCCGCGACACCGTTCCATCCGTCGCCGTAGGTGCCGTCGGCAAACAGGCCAAGCGCCAGCGCTCCCCATATTCCGCACGCACCGTGCACGGCGACCGCGCCGACAGGATCGTCGATTCGAAAGCGGCGTTCCAGTTCAAGCACCGCCCACACGACCAGCAGTCCCGCGATCATGCCAATCAGAACAGCCGCCGCGGGCGTTACGAATGCGCACGGGGCGGTGATTGCGACGAGTCCGCCCAGCAGGCCGTTGCAGGCGATCGCGACGTCGGGTTTGTTATACTGATTCCACAAATAGAGCAGCGCCGCGAGCGCGCCGGCCGCCGAAGAGAGCATGGTGTTCACCGCGATGATCGCGATTCGGGGATCCGATGCGGCGAGCGTTGAGCCGGCGTTGAAGCCGAACCATCCGAACGCGAGAATCAACGTTCCGCTGACGGCCATGGGCAGGTTATGTCCGGGCAACGCGCCGATGGCGCCGTCGCGCCGGAACTTTCCGATGCGCGGACCCACCATGTAAGCGCCGGCGAGACCGGCCACTCCGCCCGTCATGTGCACGACCGACGATCCGGCGAAATCCAGATGGCCGTGGCCCAGGCCCAGGTTCGCGCCGAGCTGCGAGAGCCATCCTCCGCCCCATACCCAGTTGCCGTACAACGGATACAGGAACATCGACATGAACAGTCCGTAGATGAAGAACGCTTTGAACTTCCATCGCTCCGCCATCGCACCCGTCGGAATGGTCGCGGCGGTGTCCATGAAAACCAGCGAGAATAGAAACATGCCCAGGCTGGCGGGATCGCGACTGACGCTGAGCAGCGCGAACTTGCTGAAGCCGATGATTCCGTACGAATGCGCGCCGATCGTGATCGACAGCTCGTGATGGCCGATCGCGGCCATGCCCAAGCGACGGCCAGTGCGCGACGCCGCCCATCATGAAGCCGTAGCCGGTGAGCCAGAAGCCGATGATGCCGATCGGGTAAATGATCAGGTTCATCGCCATGGTATTGACCGCGTTCTTGGAGCGCGTGAACCCCG
This sequence comes from uncultured delta proteobacterium, assembly GCA_963743865.1. GTDB lineage: Bacteria > Desulfobacterota > Binatia > Binatales > Binataceae > Binatus. Next base: position 254,321 of record CAVURG010000006.1, on the reverse strand, counting down.
TCTCCACCATTGCGAATCCGAGCTGCATGAACATCACCAGGAAGCCCGCGACCAGCAGCCACGCGAGGTTCAGCGAATTGTCCAGCGGCGGCGACGACGCGGCAGTCTGCGCGCGCGCCAGCGGCGAAAATAGCGTCAGCGCGGCGAAAGTGGCGGCGGCCAATCCGAGTTGCGATCGTCTCGGCATCATCTCACCTGCCCTCGATATGACCGGCGCGGGGGAGTCGGCGACGCCGGGTAACGGTTTGCAAGCCAAATCAGAAATACAAAGATCCCGATGAGCGACGTGAAAAACAGCACGTACCCGCCCGTACGACGCGCACGCTGCAGCGCGAGGCTGCGCGGATGGAGGTTCTGCGCACGGCCCTTGGGTACGACGCGCGACGGATCGCGCAGGTCCGCAAGCATCTCGGCGGCGCTCGCATAGCGGTCACGCGGAGAGCGCTCGATCGCGTGAAGGATGACCTCCTCCAGATGCGGATCGAGATCGGGCTTGAATGCGGTTGGCGGCTGCGGATCTTCCGAGGTCTTCGCGCGCATCACGTTGTAAACGTTGGGCCCCGAGTGCGGCAGGTGCCCGGTCAGCATCTCGTACAGAATCACGCCCAGCGAATAGATGTCGGTGCGAACGTCGCCGCGCCGGCCGCTGACCTGTTCGGGCGCCATGTAGTCGGGCGTGCCGATGGTCGATGACAGGCCGGACCACGTCAGCCGCCGCGCCGATTCGTCGAGTGCGATTCCGAAATCCATGATCTTGGTCCGGCCTTCGGCCGTCACCAGGACGTTTTCCGGCTTCAGATCGCGATGCACCACGCCTTCACCGTGCATGTACACAAGCGTCTCCGCCAACTGTCGCGCGAGATCGAGCGCCTTTTCCACCGACAGCCCGCCGGGCTCGTGCATCATCGCGCGCAGCGAGGGACCCTCGATGTACTCCATCGCGATATACATCCGGCTTTTGCGCCTGGGTGTGAGGACCTTGATGATGCCGGGATGGTCGAGGCGGCGCCCGACTTCTTCTTCGCGCTGAAAGCGGCCGTAGAAGACCACGTCGCTCTCGAACTGGATGTAGGGGACTTTGATCGCGACGGTCGCGCCGTCGATTTGATCGATAGCTTTGAAGATCGACGCCATCCCGCTGCGCGCGATCACCTCGATCAATTTGTACTGATCGAGGTTTTCACCAACGCCGACCTCGCGCATTTTTCAGACCGTCTTGAGAAAAAGCCGGTCAGCGGACGTTAACATCCCCCGCGCAGGCAATGGAAGGGGATGCGGCGCCAAACGCTTCATCGTCTGAACCATCCTCGCAATCGATCGCGCCATCCGCCGGTGGTCGCCGTATGCCCGGTCGGCGAGGTCATTCTGAAGACCGCGCAGGTCAGATTGTCGACGGTGCCGCGCTTGTTGGCCGTGTCGATCAAGTTGCGGCATCCCGTCTCGGCGTCAACCCCGCGCGTCAGTGATTCCAGTTCCTTGTCATCCAGGACATTGTAAAGTCCGTCGCTGCACAGCATCAGCCGATCGCGCTCCAGCAGCGGCATCGCGATCCGATCGATCGACACGATCAACTCGTGTCCAAGGCTGCGCAGAAGCATCCCGCGCTCCGGATGATCCTTCGCCCGCGCCGCCGACATCATGCCCATCCTGACCCGGTCGGCGACCATCGTGTGATCTTTTGTGATTTGCGAGATCTGGCTCTGGCGGATCAGATGGAGCCGGCAATCTCCGACATGCACCGCCGACAGCATCCCTTTCTCCACCGCGACCGCGGTCATCGTGGTCGCCATCCGGCCCAGTTCCGGCACGGTCAGCGCCTTGTCGTGAATCTCGATGTTGGCCCGCGTAATCGCGCGATGGAGCCGCTTGGCGGCGCCCCACGCCGGCGGGCTCTCGCGGTAAGCTTCAAGAGTTATGTCGATCGCCATCCGGCTCGCGATTTCACCGCCTTCGTAGCCGCCGACGCCGTCGGCAATCGCAAACACCACGCTGTCGGGACTCTCGATGAAATGCCCGCACGAGTCTTCATTGTCGGGACGGTCCGTTCCTACGTCGGACAACAGGGCCAACTCGAAAGCCTGCTCTACCGAAGGAGGAGCGGAGAGCGACGAATCCATTTGGATTGAGCTACCCGGCTGACGCTGAGGAGTAAAGCTGGTTCTACGGCCAAGGGGGCGGGCCGCGATCACTCGCGGCTCGCCCCACGGATTATTCGCCAAGCCAGCGCCTGAGATCAGGCCGGCCTGGTTACCAGAATCGTCTCTTTGCCGCGCTTCTTGGAATTACGGACGAAGTAGATCGCGCCGTAGATTCCCCAAATCGCCGAGATCGCGACCGCCATCAGCGGTTCCTTCACGCTGCCGAGCCCCTCCAGCGGTCCGATGATGTAGAACGCGAGGCAGGCGAAGTTCGCGATCGCGCCGAACACCGGCACCACCATGTGCTTGAATCCATGGAACTCGTTACGCTCCGAGTACGCCACGATGCACACAATGTTGGTCAGACCGTAGAGCAGAAAGGTTCCGAAGTTTGAAGTGAGAGTGACCAGCAGCAACCCGTTGGGCAGCGACGACAGCGACGCGTTGGAGCTCATTCCGAGCGCGTACCACAGGTTGTGCGGAAGCGTCGCAATCGTCTTGTCATCGGGCGCCGATCCGCCGGCGAAGTAGAACAGCGCGGCGTATGCGCCGAGTATTGCCGATATCGTTGCCAGCACCCAAATCGCGCGATGCGGCGTCAGGTTCTTGCCGTGCAGCAGTCCGAAGTGCTCGGGCACTTCCTCGTCACGCCCCATCGCGTAGGTCACGCGCGCGCCGGTGTTGATGCACGACAGCGTGGTGCCGATCAGCGCCAGGAAAACCGTCAGCGCTTCCATCAGCATGAACGCCTGGCCGTGTCCGCCGAGCAGCGCGTTGCCGATGATCGTCATCATGTCGCCGAGCGGGGCTGCCGACCCCTTGGCCTCCGCCAGACTGTAGGCGCTGTTCAGGAAATAGTTAGCCGCGAAGTATTCGATCAGGTAGCAGAACAATCCCTGGATCGTGAGCGACAGCAGAACGCCGCGTGGGATGTCCTTTTTGGGGTTCTTCGCTTCCTCGCCGAGCGCGGTCACCGACTCGAAGCCGACCAGCAGCAGAATCGCGACCGTTGCCTGCAGCATCACCCAGTCGAACCTGTGCGGCAGGAGGACCGAGAGTGCGCTGGCGTGCGACGGGTGGTCGCCGGTGATGCCGTAGGCGCCCAGTGTCGCAGCGATCGTGTTGCCATTGGCGTCCAGCCCCAGGCCCGATCGAGCCTGCGGGATGCCCGACGCGGTAAGCGATCGCGAGCGCGGCGAAGAACAGCAGCGCCACGATCTGGATTCCGTTGATCCCGATATTGACGACGGTGGAACCGTTGACTCCCTGGAAAGCGATCCAGGCCACAGCGTACGCGAAAATTATCGCAATTATCGCCATGAATACCGGGCCGGGAATTCCCGCGTTCATCGTGCTCGGCGCGAGCGTGCCGACGATGTACCCGATCATGATGCCCATCGTGGCGACCATGACGCCGGGATACATCCAGTAATAGAGATGCGACGACCATCCGATCACGAACTTGGCCACGCGCGCGAACTTGTACGCGTGGGTTTTGCTCAGGAAGGCCTGCTCTGCAAACAAGTACGAACTGCCCGCACCGGGATAAAGTTTGGCGAGCTCCGCGTACGAAATTGCGGTCGCGTACGCCAGTAGCAGCGCGACGAAAATCCCGGACCACATCGCCATCCCCGACGGAAACGCGTAACCCGCCTGCTGGACGAATGTAATCCACAGGAAGGCTCCCGGCGCGATGAGCGCCATGGCGTTGACCGTGACCCCGGTCAAGCCCAGCGTCGGCACCATCTTTCTCTGTTCTTCAGCCATCTTGCCTCCTTCGATTCACCGCGGAGCGGTTGTCCGCCGCGCGCACGCGTGGCTCCCGTTACGGGCGGGAGCATAGGAGTGCTAAAGCAGGAAAAGTGCCACTTCAAAATCGTGTGAGTATTGATGAAAAATGCAACGTGCCTGCTCAAACGACAGGCATCCGCTTATCAAGCAGTCATCAGCAGCCCGCTGTGGCAGTCAACCGCTAACCCATCGATATTGACGCGCCGCGGGAAAAATGACTCTGCTGTTCTGCGCCGCAACTCAGTCTATACTTGACCATCCATCCGCTGGAGGAACCTATGCCGCGCCCGAGCATCCATCGCCACTGCTCACGAACGTTGACTGCCGCGAGTCCGTCGCCGGCCCGCGCGCGCCGCGCTGCCCTTGCAGCGCTGACGATTCTGCTCGCATGCGCGACCGCCTCCTGCAATTCGCAGTCGTTTCAACAATCTGCGGGTCCGTCGATGCCGACGCTTCCGCCCGCTCCCGTGCAGCCGCCCGCGCCGCCGATGAACGTGGCGAGGTTGCTGAACGGAAACTGGATGGCCACCTATCCGGGCGGACCGCTTCGAGTCGTTATCGGTCTGGACCCGATGTTACGCGGCCGCAATTACGTCGCGACCATGGTTGACGGCAACAAAAATATCCCGCCGGGCCAAGCCGTGTGGCGCGGTACACTTGATCAACACGTACCGGGCATCGTGGTCGCTGATCAGATATGCGCCGAGCATGGATTTCAGCAGGCACGATGGGTGAAGGCGCGAATTGTCGTCAATGACGCGAGCAATTTCCGCGAAGAACTCGTCAACCCAAATGACTGCGCCGGATTCCCGGTAAAGTTCACCCGCGTCGGACCCGCGCCGACAGCGCCGGTCAAGGATTGACGGCGCCGTCGCGCTTACACGAGCATCCCAGCCTGCACCACGACGGGTCCGTCGCTCTTGGGAATTTTCGGCTCGGGTTTGCGCTTCATCGCCTTCTCCAGGATCGGCGCGATCCGCTCGGCCTTCTGCTTGGCGCGTTTTTGTTCGCGCTCCTTGAACTCGGGCATGACCTTTTCGGCGAACAGGCTGAGCGACGAGCAGATGTCCTCGTGCTTGTTGTTGCCCGCCTGCGAGATGAACACGACCTGGTCAACGCCGGCTTGCTCGAATTCGCCCAGCCGCGTGCGAATCTGGTCGGGCGATCCGACGCATGAGTTCGCCCCGTCCATGCCCGGCACACTGATCGGGCTGGTTTTGAAATTGTTCCAGATGTTCGTCTTGCCCGGCTCGTGCCGCCCGAACGCATAATGATGGCCGAGCGCGTAGCCGAAAAACTTCAGCCCCTCTTCGCCCATCTTGCGCGCCCGCTCGGCGTCGTTGTCGCACATGAAGCCGGTGACGATCGCGATGTTCGCGTTGACCGCGTATCCGATCGGCTCGCACTCATTCTCGAGCGTCGTGTAATAGTCGGTGACCCACTCGCGCGCCTCTTGCGGCGATACGAACGCGAACGTCAGCGCGCCGATTCCAAGCTTCGCCGCCAGGTGAATCGTCTCGCGCCGCGAGCACGCGACCCACAGCGGCGGATGCGGCTTCTGCACCGGCTTGGGCACCACGTTGCGCACCGGCATCTTGAAGTACTTGCCCTCATGGCCAAGAAACGGAACCTCGACAAACATCCGCGCGATCGCGCCCAGCGACTCCTGCCACATCGCGCGCTTGTCCGCGCGCGGGATGCAAAAGCCGCCCAGCTCCAGCTCCGCCGACGATTCGCCGGTGCCGAACTCGACCCGCCCGCCGCTCACCAGATCGAGCGTCGCGATCCGCTCCGCGACCCGCGCCGGATGGTTGTAGCCCGGCGGCAGCAACACGATCCCGTGACCGAGCCGAATCTGCCTGGTGCGCTGACTCGCCGCCGCCAGAAAAATTTCGGGCGCCGACGAATGCGCGTACTCCTCGAGAAAGTGATGCTCCACTTCCCACATATGGTCGATGCCGAGCCGGTCCGCGAGTTCGACCTGATCGAGCGCGTCCTGGAAGAGCTTCAGCTCCGAGCCCTCCTTCCATGGACGCGGCAACTGATGCTCGTAAAAGGTTCCCAGTTTCATAAGCGCGATTTTCTCCTTCCGTTTTTCGCCGATTCAACCTCCAGGCGCGTGCCGCGCGCCCGCGAATCTCCTGACTCCATCGGCCGCTGGGCGCCATCAAGAGTGAAAAGCGTCCGCTCGACCAGGTCGATCAGCTCGTGCTTGCGCCGCTCAATCATCGCAGGCTCGAGCAGGTCTATGTCCCACAGCCGCCGAATCATCGACGCGATCGCGAAGTAGCCAATCGTGATCGCGTTGAGCCCCCACATGTAATGCAGCGGATCGACTGCGGTGCGGAATTCGCCGTCGCGCTGGCCGCGGAAAATAAAAGTGACCGCATTGGAAAACAGCGGCGGCAGGCGCCGTTTGAGCACTTGCCGCCCGGCCCCGCCTTCGTCGGCCATCTCCTTCCATATGATTCGCACGAAATCGCGATGGCTGGCGATGAAGTCAACCGTGTGCGCGACCGCCTGGCGCATCCGCTCCTGCCGGCTTTCCTGCCTCCAGACGATCGCGTTGGCCGCATCCTCCAGACTCTCGAACATCTGGTCCAGCACCGCGAGGTAGAGCTGCTGCTTGGACGCGAAATGATGCAACAGCGACGGCGCCTTGACCCCGATTCGCTTGCCGATGTCTCGCAGGCTGGTGCCGCGATAGCCGCGCTCGGCGAACAGCGCCTGCGCCGCTTGCAGCACGCGGTCACGCGTGTCGGTGGGCCGTCGCAGGCCAACCACCCTGGCGCTCGCGCGCGCCGCTGAATTTTTCGAAACGCTTCGCACTGACTCGCCGAAAAATCTATCTAACGCCTGTTAGGCTGTCAAACCGCCCCCACTGCCGAACCGGCACCCCCGTGGAACAACCAATGCCCCGAGATTAAACTCAGGCATAAGCATTCGGACCGGGTTCACGATCAGACACAACTTTCCTGAAAAGAGGAGATCGCTATGGCGGAGCTCAACGATCAAGCACTGCGCGAATTCAACGACAAACTGATCGAAGAGTTTCGCGCCAACGGCGGCAAGGTTCTCAGCGGCCCGTTCGTGGGCGCGCCGCTTCTTCTGCTGACTACGACCGGCGCCAAGAGCGGCCGTCCCTCTACCACTCCGCTGGTGTACACCAGGGACGGCGATCGAATCGTTATAATCGCGTCGAAGGCCGGAGCGCCGAAACATCCCGCCTGGTACCACAACCTCAAGGCTCACCCTACCCCGACGATCGAGGTGGGGGTGGAACGCTTCCGGGCCAAGGCTGTCATTACCACTGGCTCCGAGCGCGAGCGGCTGTTCAACGCCCAGGCCAAAGCGATGCCCGCCTTTGTTGACTACCAGAAGAACACCACCCGTCAAATCCCGGTCATTGTTCTGGAACGCATGTAGTCGAAGCGTCGCGAGGCTTCATGCGATCACCTGGCGATCGCAGCAATCATTGGCCGCTGTAAGTCTTTTGCGAGGGCCGCCTCCGCCCGGGATTCTTCCGAGCTACGGCGCCTTGCTTTCGAGCGTCGGATCGCGGACCAGGATTCCCTGCGCGTAGAGCTTGCCAATCTCGTCCGCCGGCATCTTAAGCAGTTCGCGCAGAACTCGCTCGTTGTCCTCGCCGAGCCTCGACGAACGCACTTCTGTCCGGTCCGGCCATGCCGAAAACTTCACCGGCACACCCGGAATCGCGACCTTGCCCAGGATCGGATCCTCGACCCAGCGAACCGTCTTGCGCTCGTTGAGATGCGGATGCTTTATGGCTTCATTGACCGTCAGCACCGGAGCGCACGGCACCCGCTCAGCATCCAGCGCGGCGATCGCGTCGTCGCGGGCCGGAAATTTCGTGAGCCACTTCTCGATCACGTCTCTCAATTGTTCCTTGTTGTCGCGACGCCCGCGGGCATCCTTGAAGCGCGGGTCGGCGGCCAATTCAGGCATCCCTAGCGCGCGCACCAGCTGCGGCCATTGATGCGGCGTCGAGGTAATCAGAATGTATTGGTCGCCGCGGAAATGAAAAATACCGGTGGTGCCGCCGTCGGGATGCAACGAGCCGGTTCGAGTCGGACGAAATTTGTCGCCGCGCAGCGACACGATCGGCACGCTCTTCTCGTGCATGTGGAAGTAGGTATCCAGCAGCGACGCGTCGAGATACTGGCCTTCTCCCGTGCGCTCGCGATGCAACAGCGCGAAGCCTACAGCCATCGCGGCGGCGACGCCGGTTGATACGTCGCCGATTGCCATCGTCGTCAGCGCGGGCGGCCCATCGGCCTGCCCGATGCCGTCGGTAACTCCCGCATATGCCTGGCCGATAAAATCGTAGCCGGCCTTGACCGACAGCGGTCCGGTCTGCCCCGCCATCGAAATCGAGCACATGATGATTTTCGGATTGACCGCCTTGATGTCCTTGTAGGCAAATCCGAGCCGGTCGATCACGCGCGGCGCGAAATTTTCGACTACCACATCGACCTGCGGAATCATCGACATCACGATCTCGCGTGCTCCGGGCTTTTTGAGATCGACCGCAAAACTTAGCTTTGAGTGGTTGTGCTGCAGATAGTAGGTGCTATGGCTCGAGTTCCTGAACTCAGGCGCGCGCGACTTGAGCCCGTCGGCGCGGATGCGATCGCCGTCAGGCGCGAGTTCGACCTTGATCACTTCAGCGCCCATCTCAGCGAGGATTCGCGTGCAGGTCGGTCCCGCGACGAACTGCGTGAAATCCAGGACCCGGTAGCCTTCCAGCATTTGCGGCTTGTTCGGCATTAATCAGTCATCTCCCACTCTCAACGGCTGCCGGTGACCTAATTTTCCATCCAGCGGAATTTCAAATCCTTTAAAATCCCTCTCCATTCTCGCTCTAGTTCAGGCCATCGGTCGAAGGTTGCTGTGGCGCCGCATGGCGGGCTTGCCACCTATCTGCCACCTTTTGATTAGCCGAGTTTGTCGCGAAAGCGTTCAAGTGCGTGTTTTTATTGGTGGAGCTGACGCGGATCGAACGCGCGACCTCCTGAATGCCATTCAGGCGCTCTCCCAAACTGAGCTACAGCCCCACCGCGGGCGAGATTTTTCAGCTAACCGGATACCGTCCGTGGAGTCAACCGACCGGGTCCGCGCTGGTAATTGGAGATCGGTTTCAGCATGGCGGCGAATCGGCGCCAAGCACGCATCATTCCCGGGCGCGATCGAGCAATTCGCGGGCGGCGCGGCGGAATTTGTCGGATACTTCGCCGCCGAGCATGCGAGCGATCTCCTCGGTGCGATCGCCGGGTTCCAGAACCGCCACACGGCTGCGGGTCGAACCGCGCCGCTCTTCTTTTTCGACGGTGAGATGACGGTCCGCGAACGCCGCAATCTGCGCCAGGTGCGTGACACACAAAATCTGATGAAAGCGCGAGAGTTGTTTCAGTTTGCGCCCGACCACCTGGGCAACTGCGCCGCCGATTCCCGCGTCCACTTCGTCGAAAATCATCGTGGCAACACCGCGGCGCTGCGCCTCGAGGCGCTTGAGCGCGAGCATCACGCGCGAAAGCTCGCCGCCCGAGGCGATTCTCAGCAGCGCCATCGCAGGCTGGCCGACATTCGGCGACAGATGAAACTCGACCGTATCGATGCCGAACGGACCGAGCGCAACGCCGCCATGCACGAAGCCGGCTTCCTCCGCGCCGAGCGCGCCGAGCCGCGCCTCGAAACCCGGCGAGCGCATCCCGAGCGTCCTCAATTCGGCTTCCATCTTGCGGCCGAGCTCGGCGGCCGCGCGCTGGCGAATCGAGGACAGCCGACTGGCATGCCCGGTGAGTTCGTCGAGCGCCGCCTCCATCGCGGCTTCGACTTGAGCTTTCGACTCGCCGATTCCTTCGAGCTCGCCAATCTCGGCCCGCGATCGCTCCAGCGTCTCGATCGCGCTATCGATTGACCCGCCGTATTTGCGCTTGAGCCGCGTCAGTTCCTGAAGGCGGTTGTCGATTTCCTCAAGACGCGCGGGATCCGCCTCGATCCTGGACGCATACGCGCCGAGCGCGCGCGCCGCTTCCTCGAGGTTGGCGCGGGCCGACTTGATCATCTCGAGCGCATCGCCGAGTTTCGGATCGAGCGCAGCCGCATCGGCCAATCGCGCTTCGGCTCGCGAAACCGTATCGGTCGCCGCGCCGTCGGCGCCGTAGAGCGCCTGCTCGGTCTCGAGCGCGGCGGTGGCGAGCTTGCTTGCGTTGGAGAGCACGGTCCGCTGGCGCGACAGCGCTTCATCTTCGCCCGCGGCAAGGCCGGCGCGCTCGAGTTCGGTGGCGCGGAACCTTGCGAGTTCCAGCAAATCCGCGCGTTCGCGTTCGCGGCGGTTTAGTTCGCGCAGGCGGGACTGGATGTCTTGCGCGCGCGCGTAGCGTTCGCGATAAGACGCGAGTTCGTCATCGAGGTTCGCGTAGCGATCGAGAGTCTCGCGATGGCTCTCGGCGCGGAGCAACGAATGCTGCTCGTGCTGTCCATAAACCTGGACCAGCGACGCCCCTAATTTGCCAAGGCTTTGCACGGTGGCAAGTTCGCCGTCGATCGTCACGCGCGAGCGCCCGCCGCCCTCGGCGATCACTCTGCGCACGATCAACTCGCGGCGGTCGCCGTCGCGCCTGCGCCCGGCCAGTTCAGGCATCGCGGCCTCGCCCTCGAGCTCGAACCGTCCCTCGACGACCGCCTCCTTCTCGCCGGTGCGAATCATGTCGGGCGACGCGCGTGAGCCGAGCAGCAATCCGAGCGCGCTCAAGATGATCGTTTTGCCGGCGCCCGTCTCGCCGGAAAGCACGTTGAGGCCTGCGCCGAACTCGAGCTGAGCTTCCTCGATTATCGCGAAGTTGCGGATGTGCAGTTCGAGCAGCATCTGGGACGCGCGCGCCTATCCCCAGTGGAGCTTGTCACGCCAGATTTCAAAATTCGGATGAGCGGAGCGGATTAGCGAGACGACGTGGCGTGCGCGATGGATCCTGATTACGTCGGTGGGCCCCAGTTGCGCCGACTCCTGGCCGTCAACGGTGAAAGCCGCGTCGTGATCCGGCGCCTTCACGTGAATCTCGATTTCGTACGAATCCGGCAGCACCACCGGACGGTTGCTCAGAGTATGCGGGCAGATTGGCGCGATCACGATCGCGTCCAGAGTGGGGAAAACGATCGGGCCGCCAGCGGAGAGCGCATATGCGGTCGAGCCGGTGGGAGTTGCGATGATCAATCCGTCGGCGCGATACGAGCAGAAGGCTCTGTGATTGGCGAATACGTCGAGCCGAAGCATCCCGCCGAGCGGCCCTTTGCCGACGACCACGTCGTTAAGTGCCAGAAACGGCTGGGTGAACTGCTCGGATGCGCGTTCGATGATTGCCTCGAGCATGATCCGTCGATCGATTTCGTAGTCGCCGTCGAGTATCCGTCCCAAGGTGGCCGGCGCCTCCTTGATAGCCACTTCGGTCAGGAAGCCAAGTCCGCCAAGATTTACGCCCAGGATCGGAATCCCCTTCGATGCGACCAGGCGCGCGACGCCGAGCAGCGTGCCGTCGCCGCCAAGCACGACGATCAGATCGGCACGATCGGCGAGTTGATGTCGTTCAATGGCCTCGGCGCCGATCTTTCCCGCCATCTCAGTTTCGGCCAGCGGAGTCTTGTGCTTGGTGCGTAAAAGGCGGGTGAGGGTTCGCGCGATGGTGATCGCGTCGGGCCGTTCGTGTTTGACGACCAGGCCGACCGTCTTTATGGATCGCTTCGCCACCGCAATCAGGCACTTATCATGCGCTGAAATCGGCGGCAACGCGAAAGCAATCGATGCCCATTGGTACTCTTACCGAGGAATTTTATACGCGGCACCGGCCGCGGCCGGTTTCTCTTTGCCGTACACGATCGCGACCGAATTGATGTAGTAGCCCGTGGTGGCTTCGCTGGTCTGCGCTCTGCTCGTGAGTATGACGATCGCATCCGCGCCGGTTTCACAGGCCTTGCGCTGCACGGCGGGCAGCACGTCGGCCTCGGTCGCAAAAACGTTCCCCAATCCCTCGACGATTGCGACCTTGCGAAAATCCCCCAGCGGCTCATGGCGCAAAACCGGCATGTTGCAATCGGGCGGCTTGGCGGCGCGGCCCGACGGCTCCACTTCCGCAAGCGTCACCTGCGGCGGCAGCGAAATGATCGGAGCGCATCCCGCGGCGGCAATCGTCAGTCCTAATATGATGATCGCACTTCGCACGACTAATGAAGTATCCACCGATGCGCGTCGCGGGCAAGAGCGGTTGCGCGGGGTGTCCGCCGCTCGCATTGGGCAGTCTTTAGTATAAAATCGCGATACGCTTGCGCGCGCAAAGCCCGGCGCGTAAAGGCTGCATGTCACGATGGCGAACACCGGCAAATCCAGCCGTCCAATCCTTGGCGCGCATATGTCGATCGCAGGAGGAGTCGGCGAGGCGCTGATTCGGGGCAAGCAGGCCGGCTGCGAATGCATTCAGATTTTTACCAAGTCGTCGCGACAGTGGGCGTCGAAGCCGTACAGCAAAGAGGAAATCGAGAATTTCAAACGCAATCAAATCGAAACCGGCATCGCGATCGTGATCGCGCACGATTCCTACCTGGTGAATCTCGGCGCGCCCGATGAAGCTCTGCGGGTCAAGTCGGTCAAGGCATTTATCGACGAGCTGAATCGGTGCGAGGCGCTCGGCGTGCCCACGCTGGTCGCGCATCCGGGCGCTCATGTCGGCGCGGGGGTTGAGAATGGACTCAAGACGATTGCAAAGTCGATCGACGAGGCGCACGCCGCATGCAAAGGCTTCAAGGTGAAGATCGCGCTGGAAATCACCGCCGGCCAGGGCAGCACGCTCGGCCACACTTTTGAGCAGATGGCGCAAATCTTCGACGCCGTCGTTGAAAACGAGCGGCTGCGGCTATGCTTCGACACCGAGCATGCATTCGCCGCCGGCTACGAGCTGCGCACTCCGGAAGGATATGAAAATACGTTCAGCGAACTCGACAAGTTCATCGGAATCAAAAAACTTGCCGCGTTTCATCTCAACGACTCGCTCAAGGACTTCCATTCGCGCGTCGATCGCCATCAGCATATCGGGAAGGGATTTATCGGGCTCGGCGCGTTTCGCCGCATCCTCAACGATCGGCGGTTTTTCGGCCTGCCGATGTGCCTGGAGACGCCCAAGGGTCCCGACCTGAAGGAAGATATCGAGAACCTGGCGACCTTGCGCAGTCTCTTCAAGAACTGACTATTGGCTGATGATTAAACGAATACTCACTGGAGACCGTCCCACCGGGCCATTGCATCTCGGCCATTATGTAGGATCGCTGCAAAACCGCATACGCCTGCAGGATGAATACGATACCTACTTACTAATCGCCGACATCCAGGCGCTGACCGACAACTTCGAGCATCCCGAGAAGCTCGAAGCGAATATCTTCGAGGTCGCGCTCGACTACCTGGCGGTCGGCCTCGATCCGGACAAGGTGAAGATCGTCGTCCAATCGATGGTCCCGGAGCTGACCGAGCTGACGATTTACTTCATGAACCTTGTCACCACCGCGACGCTCGAGCGCAATCCGACGCTCAAGGACGAAATCAAACAAAGGAATTTCACCAAGGGTCTGCCGGTCGGCTTCTACACCTATCCGATTTCGCAGGCTTCGGACATCACGATCTTCAAGGCGCATCTGGTCCCGGTCGGCGAAGACCAGCTCCCGATGATCGAGCAGGCGCGCGAGATCGTGCGGCGCTTCAATCGCATGTACGACAAAGTTCTAATCGAACCGAAGGCGCTGGTCGGTCAGGTGGCGCGGCTGCCGGGGACGGACGGCGGCGCGAAGATGTCGAAGTCGCTCGGCAATTGCATCTACCTTGGCGATTCGCCCGAGGTCGTGCGCAAGCGCGTGATGTCGATGTACACCGATCCCACGCGACTGCATCCAACCGATCCCGGCCACGTCGAAGGCAATCCGGTTTTCACGTATCACGACGTGTTCAATCCGGATAAGGCGGAAATCGAAGAGCTGAAAGAGCGCTACCGAAAGGGCACGGTCGGTGACGTCGAGGTCAAGGAGAAGCTGTTCAAGGCGCTGAACGTTTTTCTGGAGCCGATTCGCGAGCGCCGCGCGCATTTCGCGTCGAAGCCCGGTCGCGTCCGCGAGATAATCGTCGAAGGTACGCGGCGGGGGCGCGCGGTCGCGCAGGAGACGATGGCGGAAGTGCGCACCGCGATGAAGATCAGCTACCGATTTTAGTTGTCGGAAGAATCACCTGCGCGGTGTGCGGCAGGGGCTGCGGCCCCTGCACCCGCAGTGAGAAGACGCGAAAATCTGCGCAGCGCATCTTTTCGCGACTACGCGATGGAAGAGCCCACGGGCGCGCGGTTTCTTAATACTGGCCAGCCGTGCCCACGGCCAAGGGTGACCCTTGGCCGTGGCGACGGCAGCGCAGTATTAAGCCGCTGGCAGGGGGCCGCGCCCGCCAACGGCGGGCGGCCTTAATACCGGGCTGCAGGGGTCACCCCTGCCTAGGATGCGGAAGCCCCGCCCGGCGCTCAGAGCATCCGATACGAAGACGCGGGACCACGTTGGTTGATCGCGTCCGGTAGCGTCATCGGCGCCCTGGTTCCAGCGCGCGCTTGCGCCCTCTGCGCCGGCGCACCATGAGCTTTTCCTCGCGGTACAACCGATAGAGCTTCTTGCGGTTCATCACGTGACCTTCCCTCTCCAGCAGCCAGCCCAGGCGCCGATAGCCGAAGCGTCTGCGCTCCGCGGCCAGCTCGCGCAGCCGCTGCCGCAGCAGCGAGTCGTCCGGCCGCCGCGGCCGATAGTTCATGCTCGAGCGATTAAGCCCGACCAGCCTGCATGCGCGCACCTGGCTCAGCCCGCGCTGCTCGACCAGTTGGCAACCGCCACCTTCCGCGCCACAGGCTTCAGACGTTTTTTCCGAGCAGATCCTTCAGCGCTGCGTTGTCCAGCATCGCCTCGGCCAGCAGCTTCTTCAGCCGCTTCGCCGGGCGAGGGGACAGGTACTCAGTACGCCTTGGCGAAATACGCGCGTTCGGCCGCCGACTCGCCGCAGACCATGCACACCCCCGCGACGCCGTCATTGGTGAGTGGAATTGCGCGGCAAGTCGCTTTGGTCTCCTCGCGAATCCGCGTCTCGCATGCGGGATTTCCGCACCAATAGACGTCGGCGAATCCACCGCCGCCCTCGCCTTCCATGTGCTTGCGAAACCGGGCGTAGTCGTCGAACTTTCGCGTATTCGCGATCATCGCGGCCTTTGCCTGCGCGTAAAGATTTTTCTGAATCTCTGCCAGCATCGCGCCGACAGTATCGGCAATCGTTGCGAGTGACGCCTTGCTCTTTGATTCGGGCCCCGACTTGTCACGCCGCACGAGCACCGCCTCGCCCGAGGCGACGTCGCGCGGTCCGATCTCGATTCTCACCGGCACGCCGCGCATCTCCCAGTCGTTGAACTTGAACCCCGGCGTCAGTCCTTCGCGATCGTCGATGCGCGCGCGGATTCCCGCCTGCGTCAGCGATTGCAGCGCGGCACGGGCCGCGGCAAGCACTTTTTCGCCCTCCTCGGGTTTGCGAAATATCGGCACGACGACCGCTTGCGTCGAGGCGACCGCCGGCGGCAGCCGCAGTCCCTGGTCGTCGCCGTGCGCCATCACGATCGCGCCGAGCAGCCGGGTCGATACACCCCAGCTCGTCTGCCACACGAACTGCATCTGGTTTTGATCGTCGAGGTAGCGGATCTCGAACGGCTTGGCGAAGTTCTGGCCGAGAAAATGCGAGGTGCCGCATTGCAGCGCGCGCCCGTCGCCCATCAAACCCTCGATCGCGTAGGTCTCGACGGCGCCCGGGAATCGCTCGGCCGCGCTCTTGCGTCCGACGATCAGCGGAATGGCCAGGAACTCCTCGACGAACTGGCGGTACACTTCGAGCATCGTGAGCGTTTCGCGTTCGGCTTCCTCGCGCGTGGCATGCGCGGTGTGCCCCTCCTGCCAGAGGAACTCGGTGGTGCGCAGGAACAAACGCGTGCGCATCTCCCAGCGCACGACGTTGCACCATTGATTGAGCATCATCGGCAAGTCGCGATGCGATCTGATCCACTGCGCGAACATATGGTTGATGATCGTCTCGGAGGTGGGACGCACGATCAGCGGCTCTTCGAGCTCCTTGCCTCCGCCGTGCGTAACGACCGCAAGCTCGGGCGCGAACCCCTCGACGTGTTGCGCCTCCTTTTGCAGGAAGCTCTGCGGGATGAACAGGGGAAAGTATGCGTTGCGGGCGCCGGTTTGCTTGATGCGCCGGTCGAGCTCGTCGCGCAGCATCTCCCAAATGGCAAAACCGTCGGGACGAAACACGATGCATCCGCGCACCGGCGAGTAGTCCGCCAGCTCCGCGCGGATACAGATGTCATTGTACCACGCGGCGAAGTCCTCGCTGCGCGGGGTTACCTTCTTGTCATTTGGTTTTGCTTGTTTTTCCGCCATTCGTCTTGCGTGACGATTGTGATTATCGTCAATTGGTACAGTCTCCGGATAAAATCGACTCGAATCAACTTATTCCGGAGCGCGCCCGAGGTGAAAGCCATGAAGCTGAGACTCCGAGCAGCCGCCGCCGGCCTTGCGCTTGCGATTGTAATCCCGGTGTTCGCTGCCGCGGCGTGGGCGGATAGCGGTGCGAATACTCCCGCCATGCGGACGATTGAAGTTGACGGCAGCGGCGAGACGCGCACCTCTCCCGACACCGCGGATTTGGATCTAGCGATCGAGACTCAAGCGAAGACGGCCGAGGAAGCGGCGAACCGCAACGCCGCGCTGGCCGACCAAGGTGATCGACGCGCTCAAGTCCAAACTCGGCGACAAGGGCAAGATTACAACCGGCGGCTATTCGCTGAATCCCGAGTACGACCAGCGTGCGAGCGAGAAGCCCAGGATTATCGGCTACAGCGCTCAAAACTCGGTTACGGTGCATACCGGCGCGCTGGAGCTGGTTGGCGCGCTCATCGATTCCGCGATTGCGGCCGGCGCAAATCGCGTCAATTCGCTTAACTTCAGCGTCAAGGACGACACCAAGGCGCGTAGCGAAGCGATCGCGATCGCAACTCGCGACGCCCGCGCACAGGCCGAAGCGCTCGCGTCTGCGCTGGGCGTGAAGCTCGGCAAGGTCCTCAAGGCGACGACGGTAGCGCAAGCGCGGCCGATTCCGATGCGGATGGGAAGGGCAATGGCGATGTCGGCCAGCGCGGCCACACCGGTCGAACCGGGCGAGGTCACCGTGTCGGCGACGGTTTCTCTCACCTTCGAGATTGAGTAGGTTTTGCTTTTGCGCTATCGACCAAGCGTGCACTTGAGGCCGCGATGCTGAAGCCCGGCGATCCCGCACCGTCGTTCGATCTTGACTGCGCCCTTGATGGGCGTATCGCACGCTGTAGTCTCGGCGAAAATTTCTTCCGAGCTGGTTCTGATCTTTTTCTATCCGCGCGACTTTTCTTTCATCTGTCCCACCGAAGTCACGGGCTTCAACAAGGCGCTGAAGGAATTTACCGCCGAGGAGACGAAGATCGTGGGTGTCAGTATCGACGACGTGGACAGCCATCTGCGATGGGCCCGCGAGCTCGGCGGAATCGGCTACCCGCTGCTCGCCGATCCGGAGGGCAATCTCGCGCGCGCCTACGGCGTTTTGGACGACCAGCAAAAGGTCGCGTTGCGTGCGACGTTCATCCTCGATCGGAAACGCAAGGTTGCGTTCGCCGCATCATGCCCGCTGAACGTTGGACGCAGCGTGATCGAGACGCTTCGAATCGTGCGCGCGCTCCGAACCGGCCAACTCTGCCCCGCCGACTGGACGCCGGGCGTCGAGTTCGGTCCCGCCAACCGCGAGTTCTAGGACGAGCTTGGCCGCAATCGATCCCGCGGGAAAAAGGCGGCTCTTCGAGCGGCTCTCGAGCGTGCGCGAAATTGTGTTCGGCGTGCAGGACGGCGTGCTGACGACCGCGGGCGTGCTGTGCGGGCTCAGCGGCGCCGTCTCACAGCATTCGCAGGTCGCGCTCGCCGCCCTGGCTTCCACCGCGGCCGGTGCGCTCTCGATGGCTGCAGGAGCCTACCTGGGCACGCGTGCGGAAACCGAGGTGCTGCGCGCCGAGCTCGAGCTGGTGCGCGCCGACGCTGCCGCCAAGCCGTACACCGTCCAGGAAGGATTGCTCGACGAGCTGTGCAAGGAAGGCCTCAGTCGCGAGGGCGCCTATCGCATCGTCCGGTTGCTCAGCACCTCTCCCAAGGCTCTCGCATCGACCGCCGAGGCAAAGATGTTCGGGCTCAGCGGCGGGACATTCGGCAGGCCGGCGTTGGATGGAATCGTGATGGGGATCGCATTCCTGGCCGGCGCGGTGGTGCCGTTGCTGCCGTACATGCTGATTCCAGCTCCTCGCTACGACCTTGGCGGCGCGCTGGTTGCAACCGCGCTCACCTTGTTCGGGGTTGGATACTTCGAGGGATGGCTCGCGCATCGCGACGATCGCTGGCGGCCGGGCCTACGCTTCCTTGCAATCGCGATGAGCGCGGCGGCTGCCGGCTATCTGATCGGACTCGCGATCTCGCCGCTCGGTGCGACCGCAGGCTGACGTTGCCCGCATGAAAGTCCCTGCGTACTCGTCGCTGACCGCATTTCTGGCGCACTATCACGCGCTCAAATCAGACCCATCCCGCGGCTCTGACGACGAGCAGCTATTGGCCGTGATGTCAGCGGCGATCGCGACGCTTGCGCCCGAGGCTCGCGCCGCACTCGATTCCGTCGAGGACAGCGCCTGCGCGAAACGCCATCGCGATCGCGCCGAGCTCCAGCTCCGCCGCGAGCTTGCCGCACGCGGAATTGTTGCGGGCTGAGCGATGCTCGCTTACCTCGTACGGCGAATCGTATTTGGCGCGGCGGTCCTGGTCGGAACGTCGGTCATCACGTTCGCGATCGCGTTCGTCGTTCCCGCCGATCCCGCGGTCGCGATGGCCGGGGCGAAGGCCGACCCGCAAACTCTCGCCTCGATCCGGATCGAGATGGGGCTGGACCAGCCGCTCTACGTCCAGTACGCGCGCTACTTCGATCGCGCGATTCACGGCGACCTCGGCCGTTCGTATATCCGGCGCGAGAGCGTGACGCGGCTGATAGCCGATCGCTTTCCCGCAACCGCGGTGCTGGCGGGCGCCGCGATGGCGTTGTCGTTGATGCTTGGAATTGCGATGGGCGCGCTGGCTGCCGCGTATCGCGGCCGCGCGGCCGACAACATCCTGCTGGTCATATCGCTCGGCGCTGGTGTCGATCCCGGTGTTCTGGCTGGGCACGATGCTGCTGATCGCGGTGGCCGCCACCATTCGCTCATTTCCGCTTGGCGGTTACAGCGGCGCCACCAGCCTGATCCTGCCGACTCTGACGCTCGCGCTCGGCTCGGCCGGCTACTATTCGCGCGTTCTTCACACCAGCTTGTGCGATGCGTTCGATCAGGATTACGTGCGCACCGCGCGCGGCAAGGGTCTCTCGCGCGTGCGCGTGATGCTCAAGCACGCGATGGCAAACGCGCTGCTGCCGCTGGTCACGCTGGCCGGGCTCGATCTGGCGGGGCTGCTTTCGGGCGTCGTTCTGACCGAGACGGTCTTCAACTGGCCGGGAATCGGGCGGCTGGCGGCCGAGGCGATCTTCAATCTCGACATCCCGGTGATCATGGGCACGGTGCTGTTCTCCGCGTTCCTGATTGTCGTCGTCAACCTGCTGGTGGACCTGCTCTACGCGTGGCTCGATCCGCGCATTCGGCTGGCGGAGACCGGATGAATATCCGCCGCCTCGTCACGCTCGAAACCGTTGGCGCCGCGATGGTCACCGTGCTCGTGATCGTCGCGATCTTTGCGCCCATGCTCGCGCCGCACGATCCGACGATCGTCGTCGCGCCGACCTTTGGCGATCCCGGCGCGCCCTCACTCGCATTTCCGATGGGCACCGACGAACTCGGCCGCGACGTGCTCTCGCGCATCATCTTCGGCGCCCGAATATCGCTCACCGTCGGCGTCGCCGCGATGGCGGTCACGATGACCATCGGCATCGCGATCGGCCTGTGCTCGGGATTCTTCGGTGGCGCAGTCGATTTTATTCTGATGCGCTTCACGGACCTGATGCTGTCGCTGCCGCCGCTGCTGCTCGCGATGGCGCTGGTAGCGGTGCTGGGACCGAGTTTGCGCACGATCTTCATCGTCATCGGGCTCGTTTCATGGACGTCGATCGCGCGCGTGGTGCGGGCGGAAACGCTTGCGATGTCCCGGCGGGATTTCGTGGTCGGCGCCGCAGGCTCTGGGCGCGCCGTCACGCCGATTGATCGCGCTGCACATCCTGCCCAACGTCCTGCCGATAATCGTCGTGATGGCGGCGCTCAGAACCTCCGACACGCTGCTGCTCGACGCGGCGCTCAGCTTTCTCGGGCTGGGCGTGCCGCCGCCAACGCCGAGTTGGGGCCGAATGATCGAAGAGGCGACGATTTACTTCCGCACCGCGCCGTGGCTGGCGACCTTTCCCGGTCTGGCGATCTTTTACGCGGTGCTCAGCTTCAATCTGCTCGGCTACGGATTTTTGCGCAGGCGCTCGCAATGATGCGTCGAAGACTCAAGCCCGCGCGCATCGCGCTGTTGCTCTACGCGATCGCGATCGCACTAGCCGCGGGATGCGGCGGCGGACCGCCTCCGCTCAAGTTGCCGCCGCACGCGATGGTGCTCCGGCTTGCGGACGCCGACGATGTCCCGACGCTCGACCCGGCGGCTGGATATGACACCGTTTCCTGGACTTTCGAACAGGCAATTTTCGACACGCTGGTGCGCTACGGCGACGGCAATATCGAACTCGAACCCGATATCGCAACCGCCTGGGAAAGCTCGCCCGACGCGACGACTTTCACATTTCATCTGCGCGCCGACGCCCGTTTTTCCGACGGACGAAGCGTAACCAGCGAGGACTTCCGCTACGGAATCGAACGCGTGCTGAATCCCGCCACGCGCTCGAAAGGGATGGAGTACTACCGCGGTATCGCGGGCGCGGCCGACTTCGCCGCGCATCGCACCGCGCACGTGAGCGGAATCGAGACGCCTGACAATTCGACAATCGTTTTCCATTTGAGCGCGCCCGACCCGATCTTCGCGCACAAGCTCGCGATGCCGTTTGCGTCGGCTATCCCGCGCGACGTCGCGGAGAAATGGGGCGACGATTTTTCCCGCCACGTCGTTGGCAGCGGCGCCTTCATGCTGCGCGATTGGATTGGCGGGCAACGCCTGGTGCTGGTGCGCAATCCCTACTACTTCGCCAAACCGTTGCCGCATCTCGACGCGATCGTCGAGTCGGTCGGCGTAAACCAGGAGCTGCAATGGCTGCGCTTCGACGCGGGCCAAATCGACGCGGTGGTCGATATTCCGCCGGCCGAGTTCCCCTACGTCATGAAAACTCCGGCGCTGCGAAAGTTGACCTTGGCGAAAACGACGGTCACGACCCGCTACCTCGGCATGAACTGCCAGATGTGGCCGTTTACCGACGTTCGCGTGCGCCGCGCGCTGAGCTACGCGATCGACCGCCGCAAGCTGATCGCAATATTGAACGGACGCGGCGTCGTCGCGCGCGGCGTCATGCCGCCGAACCTGCCCGGCTACGACCCCGATCTCGAGGGCTACGACTACGACCCGGCGAAGGCGCGCGCGCTGCTCGAACAGGCGCATCTCGCACGCGGCTTCGAGTTTGAAATCTGGATGCGCGCCGACCAGACCATCCTGATGCTCGCGCAATCGATACAGCAGGATCTCGCGCCGCTCGGCATCCGCGCCAGGCTGAAGCCGGTCGCGTGGGGGCCGTTTCTCGAAGCGATTCGCCAGCCGCATACGGTGCAATCGTTCATGCAGGGATGGGAGGCTGACTTTCCCGATCCCGAGAATTTTCTCGGCGCGCTGCTTTCGCGCGCCGAGTGGGGTTCCAACAACGACAGCTTTTATTCCAACCCCGAGGTCGAGCAACTGCTTCGCGAAGCCGAGCCCGTAGCCGACATGAAAAAGCGCTACGCACTCTACGACCAGGCCGAGAAGATCGTCGTCGCCGACGCGCCGTGGGTCTTTCTCTACTACCCCGTGACTTACATAATCCGCCAGCCGTGGGTGCACGATTACGTGATCAATCCGATGCGCCCGACGCGCTTCGAGCACGTCTGGCTCTCCCCGCACCCGGATTAGCGGCGTGCGCGACGAGTCTCACGCGCTCGCTGAAGTGCTTGCGGGCTCGGCGCGGAGCGCGGTCAGTTCGCGGCTGGCGCGGGGCAGGAACACCAGTCCGATCAGTGCGTTGCAAAGCATGAAGGTGAGTTGCGCGGCGAGACTGTAGGCGACGATCTTCGCCGCCGACGCGTTGCTCGAGAAGAACAACAGCCACGCCGCCTGGCTGGTGCCGAGATGAGCCACCGCGATCGGCAGCGCGGCGGCCAGGAACACCAGCGGCAGAAACAGCATCAGCTTCACGAACGGGACCGCGATTCCGTACAGCGCCAGCGCATAATATTGCGCGACGACCGAGGCGAGGAAGGTCGGCGCCTTGATCGCCAGCACCACCAGGTAGTCGAGCGGGCGCGCCTGGATAAAAGTCGCGAGCAATGCGCCCGCCCTTCCGGTCTCGACCCAGTTCCGGATCGGCGCGCTGCGCCGGGCGATCGCGAAGAAAGCGATGATTCCCGCCAGCATCGCCCATGCCGCGATGTACACGACGCGAAGGATCGCAACCAGCCTTAGCCTGCGCGCCGCTCGCCGGCGTGTAAAAGATCACGCCCAGCGTCGAGAAGAGAAAAAGTTGATAGACCTCGAGCAGCGCGATGAAAAGCACCGAGCTGAGCGCGCTCAGGAAGCTGACTCCGGCTTTGCGATGCAGATAATACGCGACGCCGCCCTGGGCGAGGCTGGTGTTGATCGAGCGCCAGCACGTACATGCTCGCGCGAATCGGCAGGATGTCCCGATAGCGCATCCGCGCGTTGAAGCGGCGCACAACCCAGGTGAGACACGACGAATCGATCGCGCAGTAAAACAGCGAGTACGGCATGAACACCGCCAGGAATTCGAGCACCGGCACCTGCGACAGCGCTTGCTCGACTTTGCGAATCGGGATGCGCCAGAAGATCAGCGCAAAGATCGCGACGGTTCCGAGATACGGAATCGCCTTGCGCCAGAGCGGTGTCGCGCGAGGCGCCGGGATCCCGCCGCCGCGGCGACATCGCTCGAGTCGGGAATCGGTCCGGCGCTCATGCGTCGCTCAGCCTGATCGTAGCGCTTCCGGTCAGCACCTGTGCGCTGCGCTGATTCTCGACGTAAATCTGCAGCCCGGCCCGATCCGCATCGACGGAAACGATTTTCGCGTGGGCGGTCAAAGTGTCGCCGTAGAACACCGGCCTGGTGAGCGATACTTCGATACGTCCGCCGCGCACAAAGCGCATGCCGAAGTTGTCGGCGAGGAATTGCGCCACTATCGCGATGGTCTGCTCGCCGGCGGCGATCGGCGCCACGAATCCCGCCTTGCGCGCGGCGTCCTTGTTGTCGTGGATGTTGCCGCGCGGGCGGCGCCGCGGCGGCTGCTCGATGCCTTCGATGTAGGCCTTCGCCGCGTCCGCATCGATGAGGTACGGCGGCGAAACCAGTTCCGCGCCGATTCGAATCTCACCGGGCGACGCGCTCATCGCATCTCTCCCTTGTCGTTCAGCAGCACCGACGTAATCGCCTGCCGCACCAGCAGCCGATCGGTCGCCGCGTCGCGCGATTCATATTCCAGCGTGAAATAAAACTTGCCGCGCTTGCGATACACGGCCGTGATCGTGCCCTCGGTCTTGACCGCCTGGCCCACGCGCATCGGCTCGTGAAACTCGCACCAGTGCTTGGCGTGGACTCCGCCCGTGCCGCCCTTGAAATGAGCTGGCGATGAGCAGCGCGTAATCCTGCAAGCGCATCGTGGGCGACACGATCGCGTCGGGGTTGCGCGCATCGACGATGAATTCGGGACTCGTGGCCCCTACCGCCTGCGCGAATTTGCGCGCCTGCTCGGGAGTGACGACGTAATGAATCGGCCCAAGGCGCATCCCTTCGTGGAGGTTCTCGGGGCACATCGGGAGTCGAGTGTCTTCGCTCATAGTGACAGATTGAACAACCTTAGCAGGCGTGCAAGATTCGGCGAACCGCGGTTTTGAGTGCGATGCCAACTGACAGAGTCCCATACGCGCGCAAGGCGCGAACGCATCTTAGCAAGGCCGACCCGGTCCTCGCACGGATTATTGCCGAGGTCGGTGCGCTTGGAATCCAGCCGCGCCGCGAGCGCTTCCAGGCGCTGGCGCGAAATATCATTTTCCAGCAGCTTGCGGGCGCAGCCGCCAACGCGATTTACGGCCGCTTTGTCGGCTTGTTCCCCGGCGTGGAATTTCCCTCGCCGGAACAAGTGCTCGCCAAAACCGACGCGGAACTGCGCAGCGTGGGCCTCTCGGAAAAGAAGGCGCTCTACATAAAGGACCTCGCCGCGCACGTCCGGGACGGCAAGCTCAACTTCCATCGCTTCCATCGAATGACCGACGAGGAGATCGTCGCCGATCTCACGCAGGTCAAGGGAATCGGCAAGTGGACGGCTGAAATCTTCCTGATGTTCAACCTGGGCCGGCCCGACGTGATGCCTGCCGACGATCTCGGCGTCCAGAACGCAGTCAAGCGGCACTACCGGATGCGCCAGCGGCCCAATCGCAAGCGCCTGCTCAAGCACGCCGAGCGATGGCGTCCGTATCGAACCGCGGCGGCATGGTATCTGTGGCGCAGCCTCGACATCGTGCTGCCCGACGGTGGAGCAAAGCCAGCGGCGAAAAAGCTCGCGAAACGCAAGAAGCGGTAGGATTGCGCCGCGGCCGAGCTACTCGGCCAGCATCGGGTTCGGTTTCGGGAAGCCGAGCTTGGACAGCGATTCGTCCAGCGCGCGCGCTTCGTCGGACGGAGTCGGCAGGTGCTCGGCGAGCGCGTCGGCGCGGCGGCGCATTTCCTTGAGTTCGGTGTAGAGGCCGCCGGACAAGCGCGCGATCACGACGAAACAAATCCACGGTACGACGATCAGCCCCACAATTGTAATCGCAATCATGATGCGGGCCTGCGATTCGGCGCTGGCCGCCACCGCGACCAAAGCCGCGTCATCAAGGCTCATCAGATCCGCCACCGTCCCTTCCAGATCGCGCAGCCGCGGCTCGAGGCTGTCGTCGCCCGGCGCCGCCGCGCGCAGCGCGTCGAACAGCGGGCGCGCGTCGTTGGCGATTTTCTCGATCCGTTCGGCCTGCTCGCGGGTTTCGATGTGCGATCGTGCAATCTCGATTTCAGAAATGAATCCACGCTGCTGATCCATGACGATTTGAGATGCGTCGGGCTGCGTGCGTCCCCAATCCATCTTGTAAAGCGCGTTCTCCATCCCCTGGGCCGCGCGCGCCGCCGCGTATTCGTTGTCGTAGATTTGCTGCGGCGCCGTCCCGAAGACGTGAAACGCGCCTGCGATCAGCGCGGCTGCCAGCAACAGAATCGCCGGCGCCAGCGCGGCCATAAAACGGAGCTTGGTAACAATAGTCAGGTTGTTCATGCCGGTTTTTTCCCTGTCGGTGCCTCCCAAAAGGATGCCCGCGATGGACGCGAAAACGCAACGACCCGATGTGACGCGCGGGCCGCAGTATGCGATAATCCCCGCGATGAATTTTGCCGATCGCCTTGCACAAGCGTCGCGTCTCAAAGAGAGCGTCGTGGTGCTCGGCATCGATCCCCAGCTCGATGCGCCCGGACGCGCCCGCAATCCCGCGCGGTTACACTCTGGCGCGCTTCTGTTGCGAAATCGTCGAGGCGTGCGCGCGCTCTGCGGTCGCGGTCAAGCCACAACTGGCATTTTACGAAGCGCGCGGGCTGGAGGGGATGCGCGCGTTTTGCGAGGTCGTCAAGCTGGCCCGGCGGCTTGGCTTGATTACGATCGCGGATGCAAAGCGCGGCGATATCGGCACGACGTCGGCCGCCTATGCCGAGGCTTTTCTGGGCGATGGCGATTTCAGTTGCGACGCCGTGACCGTCAACCCGTACCAGGGAATTGACGCCGTGATGCCGTTTATCGCGAAGGTGAGAGACGGCCGCGGAGTGTTCGTGCTGGTGAAGACGTCGAATCCCTCGTCGGGGGAATTCCAGGATCTGAGCGCATCGGGCCGCCCGCTATGGGAGTCGGTTGCGGCGCGCGTGAACGGATGGGGCGGCGACTGCGTGGGCGCCAGCGGTCTCAGCTCCGTCGGCGCGGTGGTCGGCGCGACTTATCCCGAGCATGCGCGGCGCGCGCGCGAATTGATGCCGGCGGCGACGATCCTGGTGCCGGGATATGGCGCGCAAGGCGGGTCGGCGGCAGACGCGGTCGCATCGGCGCGCGCGGACGGTACCGGATTCATCGTGAATGCGAGCCGAAGCCTGATGTACGCGTATCGGAAAAAGGACGGCGCCAAGCCCGTCGAGGCGGCCGCCGAGTACGCCGAGGCGATGCGCCTGGAATTGAATGCCGCGCTCGCCGCCCGCCGCGCGCAAGCGTTGGCGCGCACCGCGTGATGAACGCGCAATGACTCGGGTTCGGCCGCGCACGCGCCGGCTATGCGCGCAGCAGTCAGCTCGGCTTCGTCCGCGGCCAGCGTGGCGTAAACTTCGCGATCGATCGCCCGGTAGCGAGCGAGCGCCTTGTCCGCCTGCTCTTCGTTGCCCTGCTCCCTGGCGATTTCGTGCATCTCCTTTTCGATCCACGACAGATGCCACGGTTCGTCTTTCATGACGGACTTCAGCACTTCCATCGTCTCCGGATCGACGTTGGGCAGCGCGATATGCGCGTTGTAACGGCTTTGCGCGCGCTCTTCGACCACGACCGTCAATGCGAGCAGATCGATAATCGTTTTGGGCACGCCGGTGCGAAGTCCGAGCCGGCGCTGGTAGCCGTCGTCGATAAGGACCGGAGCGCCGCCCAGATCGGCGATTCGCTTGGTCCATAGGTAAGCATGGCGCGTTTCGTCCGCGAGATGAGCCGTCATCTTGAGCAGCGACTCGCCGTCCTTCATATGTCCCAGGAGATTGAAGAGTAAACGCGCCCCGCGCAATTCGGCGTCGCGATAGAAGCTAAAGATGAGAATCTGCTTCTCTTTCGCAGACATTCCGGTGAAATCTCTCGTTGCAAGTGATGTAGCGCCCAATACTTCGTCCTCCGTCAACCGTCAAAAAACGACGGCCAATGTGTAATAATATCAGATGAGACGGTTGTGCGTAACTTATGCGATTCCTTTCGCACGATCAATAAAACGCGGCCGCGGCGATGCCTCCGGCGGCCCGTCGCCGCGCAATCCGCCGCTTTGATGATCAGGTTGCGAATCTTCGGCGTTAAGAACAACTTACTTATATCACAGCGCGAAATTGCCGGCTGTCCATCGAAAGGGAGCCGCGCGATTGTCGCGGGTGGTGCGCGATGCCGTCACCAGACGTATATTGGCTCGCATTGAGACGTGCTCGCGGAGTCGGTCCGCGAACCTGCAAGCTGCTGATCGAAAAGTTCGGCGCGCCCGAAAAAATATTCCAGCTCAATTCCGGCGAGATCGCAGCCGCCGGCGTGCCGCGCAACACCGCGCGCAATATCGCCGAGTTTCGCGACTTCGAACCGCTCGAGAAAGAGCTGTGCGAGCTGCCGAACATCGGCGCGCGCCTCGTCAAATGG
Organism: uncultured delta proteobacterium; assembly: GCA_963743865.1. Lineage (GTDB taxonomy): Bacteria > Desulfobacterota > Binatia > Binatales > Binataceae > Binatus. Next base: position 226,591 of record CAVURG010000006.1, on the reverse strand, counting down.
ACTGACGCCGACTATCCGCCAAATTTGCGCCAAATCGCCGACCCGCCGCCATTCCTGTTCGTGCGCGGCCAAGCCCAGCTCAGCGATGCCGCCTGCATCGCAATCGTCGGCGCTCGCGCGGCCAGCGATATCGGCCGGCGGATGGCGCAGAGGCTCGGCCTCGAGCTCGCCGCCAAGGGCTTCACCGTCGTGAGCGGCCTGGCGCGTGGAATCGACGGCGAGGCGCATCAGGGAGCGCTCGACGCGCACGGCAAAACGCTCGCTGTGCTGGGATGCGGCGTTGACGTCATCTATCCCGCCGAGCATCGCAAGCTGGCCGACGCGATCCTCGCGGGCGGCGGCGCCCTCGTCAGTGAACTCCCGATTGGAACGCAGCCGCTGGCGGAGAACTTCCCAACTCGCAACCGCATCCTGTCGGGCCTATGCCTGGGCGTCGTAATCGTCGAGGCGGCCGAAAAAAGCGGCTCGCTGATCACGGCGCGGATGGCGCTCGAACAGGATCGCCAGGTGTTCGCCGTTCCCGGCAGCCCGCTGTCCGGCAAAACGCGAGGCAGCAATCGCCTGCTGAAGGACGGCGCGAAGCTGGTCGAATGCGTCGAGGACGTGATCGAGGAGCTGGCGCCTCAGATGGGCAGCAGGCCGGTGCGCGACCCGGAGCCTGCCCAACCAATCCGATAGAACAGGCTCCGACGCATGCAACGTCCGACACGAGAGCTGAAGTCGCTCCCATTGCCGAGCTCGGCCGAAGGTGCCAAGACTCTCGAAGTAGTTGCTAATGATGCTATGACAATCTTAGAGAATCTAAAAGAATCCGAAAGGCTCCACGTTGATTCGATAATCGAGTCCTCCGGGCTAAATGCCCAAACCGTGCTTAGGTTATTGCTGGAACTGGAACTCGAGGGTCGCGTTACCCAGCATCCGGGCAAGCTTTTCTCGCTTGCATAAGTCTGGCAGGGTGCGCCTGTAGCTCTTGCCCTCACTGGGAATGGGTGGGGGAATGGGAGCTGGAGGCGCCTAAATCGGTGGCAAAAAATCTCGTAATCGTCGAATCGCCCGCAAAGGCGAAAACCATCAAGCGTTACCTCGGTAGCGATTACCAGGTCATGCCCTCGGTCGGGCACGTGGTGGACCTGCCCAAGAGCAAGCTGGGCGTCGATGTCGAGCACGATTTCGCTCCCGACTACGTCGTAATCAAGGGCAAAGAGAAGGTAATCGGCGAGATCAAGAGCGCCGCCAAGGGCAAGGAGAATATCTACCTCGCCAGCGACCCCGACCGCGAAGGCGAGGCGATCGCGTGGCATATCGCCGATCATCTCGGCAAGACCAAGTCCAACGTCCGCCGCGTGCTGCTCCATGAAATCACGGCTGCTGCCGTCAAGCAGGCGGTCGCCAATCCTTCGGACCTCGATCACAACCTGTTCGACGCGTACCAGGCGCGCCGGGTGCTCGATCGGCTGGTTGGCTACAAGATAAGTCCGCTGCTGTGGGACAAGGTCAAGCGCGGGATCAGCGCCGGGCGCGTGCAATCGGTTGCGCTGCGGATAATCGTCGATCGCGAACGCGAGCGCGAGGCATTCCGCGCCGAAGAGTACTGGACGCTCGACGCCCGCCTTTCCGGCAAGAATCCCCCGCCGTTCAAGGCGCGGCTCTTCAGCTACAAAGACGACCGCATCGACAACAAATCCCGCAAGCTGGCCCGAGATCGAGGCGCGCGCGATCATGGCGGCCGTCGAGGCTGCGCCCTTCAAAGTCAAAAGCGTCGAGCGCAAGGAAGTCCGCCGCAGTCCGACGCCCCCGTTCATCACCTCGCGGCTTCAGCAGGAGGCCTCGCGCAAGCTCTACTTTCAGCCGCGGCGCACGATGCAGATCGCGCAGAAGCTGTACGAGGGCGTCGAGCTTGGCGAGCAGGGCGCGGTCGGGCTTATCACTTATATGCGCACCGACTCGCCGCGCGTTTCCGACCAGGCGCTCGAGTCCGTCCGCAACCATATCGGCTCGCGCTATGGCAAGCAGTACGTTCCCGACAAGCCGAACTTTTATCGATCCGGCAAGCAGGCGCAGGGCGCGCACGAAGCTATTCGCCCGACCGCCGTCGAGCGCGACCCCGAATCGATCGCCCGCTACCTCGACAAGGATGCGCTCGCGCTCTACACGCTGATTTACAACCGCTTCGTCTCGAGCCAGATGACCCCGGCGGTGTACGACCGCACGACCGTGGACATCGAATCTGCCCACGCGATTTTCCGCGCGACCGGGCAGGTGATGAAGTTCGACGGCTTCATGCGCGTGTATATCGAAGGCCAGGACGATACCTCCGGCGAAGACGAAGAAGGCACCCTGCCGTTACTCAGCGAAGGCGAGACGCTCAAATTGCTCGGGCTGGAACCCGAGCAGCATTTCACCCAGCCGCCGCCGCGCTTCACGCAAGCCACGCTCATCAAGGAGCTCGAAGAACAGGGCATAGGGCGTCCCTCGACCTACGCCGCAATCATGACGAGCATCCTGAAGGTCGAGTACGTCGAAGAAGACGAGAGCAAGCGGATGCGTCCGACGTCGCTTGGGCGGGTCGTCAACGACATGCTGGTCAAGGCGTTTCCCGACATTTTGGAATCCGGCTTCACCGCGCAGTTCGAAGAGGATCTCGACAAGGTCGAAGCAGGCGCCGAGAACTGGGTGAAGACGCTCGGGCGCTTTTACGGCCCGTTCGCGAAGGACCTGGCCGAGGCGAAGGATAAAATGCCCGAGGTCAAGCGCAAGGGTTTGCCCACCGGGCTCAAATGCGAGCTCGACGGCGGCGACATGGTGATCAAATGGGGGCGCAACGGCGAGTTCGTCGCCTGCTCGAACTACCCCAAATGCACCAACACCGGAGAGATCGCGCGCGACGACCAGGGCAAGATCACGCTCAAGGCTCCGTCGGCGCCCGTGCCTACCGATGAAGTCTGCGAGAAGTGCGGCAAGCCGATGGTCAAGCGGCGCTCACGCTTTGGCGAATTCCTGGGATGCTCGGGGTATCCGGAGTGCGACGGAATCAAGCGCCTGCAATCGGCGCCGTCGAAGACCGGGGTCGCGTGTCCGGAGTGCAAGGAAGGCGAAATCCTCGAGCGTCGCAGCCGCCGCGGAAAAATTTTCTACGGATGCGGCCGCTATCCAAAATGTAAATTCGCGGCCTGGGACAAAGTCGTCCCGCATCCATGCCCGTCTTGCGGCGCGAACTACATGGTCGAGAAGAACTTGAAGCGCACCGGCATCACCTGGCAATGCGCCAACAAGGAATGCGGCTACAAAGCTGCCGCTCCCGCCGCCGAGCAGGCCGCGCCTGCGCCAGCCTCGACGTCTCCCGTATAGCGCCTCCATTTCGCTTTCCCCCTTTTCACTTTTTCACTGTTTCACTGCGTCGGATTCGCGCGGGTCCCTCGATCCGCGCTGGTTTACGCCACCGTCGAAAAGCCGGCGCCGCCCTGGCCGTGGCGACGGCAGCGCAGTATTAAGCCGTTGGCAGGGGCCGCGCGCGACAACGGAGCGCGGCCTTAACATTGGGTGCAGGGGTCACCCCTGCGGATGAACTATTCAGCCTGCCCCCACCGGATTTGGTGTGCTATGCGTACGCTATGGTCAACCGCCAGGATATCCCGTACTCGCCCGGCTCGCCCAAAATCGGGCGAGGTCGGCTTTCGGCAGACATAGCTTTTGTCGGAACAAAGCTAGCCCTGGAGGCCAGCCGTCCCAAAACCACAATTGATGGTATAAATTGCTCTTTCCGGCCCCATTCGATCAGTCAGAAAAACACCACGATCTCGTCTCGCCGCATCCAGGCTCCTGTTCAGGCGGCAATTCCCGATGAGTGAAAGCCAGGTCACCGTGGTCGGAGCGGGACTCGCGGGCAGCGAGGCCGCCTACCAGCTCGCGCGCAGGGGTATTGCCGTGCGCCTGGTCGAGATGCGGCCGGTCAAAATGACCGAAGCGCATCGGACCGCGGATTTTGCGGAGCTGGTGTGCTCGAATTCGCTGCGCAACGATTCGATGGAGACCGCCGTCGGCGTGCTGAAAGAAGAGATGCGCCGGCTTGGCTCGCTGGTGATTGCGGCCGCCGATCGCGCGCGGGTGCCGGCGGGTTCCGCACTCGCCGTCGATCGCAACGACTTCTCGCGCGCCATCACCGTGGCGCTCGAGGATCATCCGCTGGTGGAGATCTCACGTGTCGAGGCGTCGGAGATACCTGGCGGGCTGACCATTCTCGCCACCGGTCCTCTAACCAGCCCGGCGCTGGGCGAGTCGCTGAACCGCCTGATCGGTGCGCGCAACTTATATTTCTACGACGCGATCGCGCCAATCGTCGCCGCCGATTCGATCGACATGGCCGTGGCGTTCAAAGCCTCGCGCTATGGCAAGGGCGGCGATGATTACATCAACTGCCCGATGACCGATGTTCAGTACCACGCCTTCGTCGCGGCGGTTGTGGCGGCTGAAAAAATCGCACCGCACCCATTCGAGAAGCCGGTTTATTTCGAAGGATGCATGCCGATTGAGGAAATGGCGCGCCGCGGCCCGATGACTCTCGCATTCGGTCCGATGCGTCCGGTCGGGCTCTCAGAGCCGCATAGCGGGCGCCGGCCGTTTGCGGTCGTGCAGTTGCGGCAGGACGACGCCGCCGGCCGGCTGTACAACATGGTCGGATTCCAGACCAAGATGACGTATCCGGAGCAGCTCCGCGTGCTGCGAATGATCCCCGGACTGGGCAAGGCGCAGTTCGTGCGCCTCGGCTCGATCCATCGCAACACGTTTATCGACTCGCCACGCCTGCTCCGTCCCACCCTCCAGCTCAAGGCGCGCGACGATTTGTTTTTGGCCGGCCAGATGGTCGGAGTCGAAGGCTACGTCGAGTCCGCCGCCGCGGGATTGCTGGCCGGAATCAACGCCGCCAACCTGGTGATGAGTCGCGAACTGATCGTTCCGCCGCCCGAGACCGCGGTCGGATCGATCATCGCGTATATCACCGATCCCGCGCGGCGCGACTTCCAGCCGATGAACGCGAACTACGGCCTGATGCCTGATTTGAAGATCCGCGCGCGAGGCCGTGAGAAGAAAATCGAGATGGGGACGCGTGCGCTGGCGGCGATCGACGCGTGGATCGAGCGCAATCAAATCGAACCACCTGCGGCTATGGCTCCGCGCGCACTTCGGCTATAGGAATTTGTGGAGGTCCTTGTCGATGACCAAAGCCGAATTGATTGACACGATCGCCCGGTCCACCGATCAGCCCAAAAAACTGGTCGCCACCACCCTGGACCTCGCATTCGAACAAATTGCGCGTTCGATTCGCAAGGACAAGCGCTTCTGGGTGCCCGGCTTCGGCACTTTTTCCGTGCGCCGCCGCCGCGCACGCGCCGGCTTCAATCCACGCACCAACGCGCCAATGACCATTCCGGCGGCTCGCACGGTGGGCTTTCGTCCGGCGCCGCAGCTAAGGAAGGGTCTCTGACGGCCGCTTCCAAAGCCGGCGAGCGCGATCAACCACGCGATCATCCGCACGCTCAAACGACGCCCCGCCCGATCGTTTCGGCCCGTGCGCTAAGTCTCATCCTGCTCATCGTCGCTCTCGCCGCCGGCGGTGCGCTGCGCTTTTACAATCTCGGCGCGCTCGAGATGTCGGCGGACGAGGGCGCATCATGGGCCGCCGCCTCCGCGCCGACCGCCGCCGAAGTGATCGCGCGCCAGCCAGCGCTCAATCCCGGCGAGCTGCCGATACATGACTTGATGCTGCATGGATGGATCGCGATTTTCGGATCGAGCCTGGTCGCGATGCGCGCGATGTCGGCGGCCTTCGGCGTCGTCGCGATACTGCTGGTTTATCTTGTCAGCTGCGAACTGTTCGCGCCCGGGTCTGAAAGAGAATCGGCGCTGACCGGCGACGACGTCAGGATAATTGCCGGCCTTGGCGCACTGGTCTTTGCCGTGAACCTCGTCACGATCAAGTACTCGCGCGAGGCGCGGATGTATCCGCTGATGCTCGCGGCGGTTCTCGCGCAAGTAGCGATGTTCCTCCGTGCGCTTCGCGTCGGCGGTCTCGCGAATTACGCGGCGGTCGTGGTTCTGACGGCAATTGCGATCGCCTCGAACTTCGCCGCATTGCTGGTGCCGGCGACCGAAGGCTTGTGGCTGCTGAATGTAGTCGCGCGCGCGGGATGGCGCCCGGATGATGCGAAGGCGCGGCGCGGGTGGGCGATCGCGATTGCGCTCGCGGCGGCAGGATTGATTCTCGTACCGAAGCTTTTTTCGTCTCTGCGCGCGGCCTCGGCCGGGAGCGTCGGCGGATGGCGCAGGCCGCCGGCATTATACGCGCCCTTCGCGCTATTCAATAAAGCAACCGGCAGCTTCGCGTTCCCGATCCTCGCGGCGCTTGCGATTTGGGGTGCGGTCCGCGGATGGCGCCGCGGCGCGCACGACGCCGTCGGCTTCGCGCTCCTCTGGATGTGGGCGCCGCCGGTGGCGATGGTTGCCGCGTCATACACGATCGCGCCGGTGTTCGTCGAGCGTTACGCGCTGTCGTGCTTCGTTCCGTTTTTCATCCTCGTCGCGCTGGGGATATTCGAGCTGCCCGGCGATCTCGTCCGCATCGGCGCGCTTGCGCTCGCAGTCGCATTCTCCGCCGGCCATATCGTTTCGTACGATCGCAAGCCGCACGACGCTCAGTATCGCGAAGCAATTGCGGCCGCCTCCTCCGCGCTCAAACCCGGCGAGGTCATGACCGTTGTCCCGGCGTATGCGATCGAAGTCGTCCGATATTATCTCCCCGCCGATCAACTCGATCGCGCGGTTCGCTACGGCGAGTCAGCATCAGCGCCTGCCGTGTTGATTCTTGGGCGTCAGAACCTCGCGCCGGATGCCGCCCGGTCATATAGAAAGGAATATCCGGATGTGGTCATGCGGCTGCGCGGCGTAACGGTTCTGCGAAGGTGAAATTGCGATGAGCCTTCAGAATCCCGACGATTTGAAAAATGAAAAGCCGGCAGAAGGCCGGTCCGCGCGGGAATATGCGGCAGCCGGCGGCGTCGTGCGGCTCAGCAACGAGACGATCTGCTCCGGCGCACGCGCCTAGCCCGATACCATGGTGGCCGCCAGTCCCGCTCGCGTCTCGCTGCTGCGCTACTCCCCGGCACTGATCCTGCTCGCGATTGTGATCGCAGACGCACTCCAGCACACCGGTGCCGATCTCTGGGGACACGTCCTCTGGGGCCGCGAGCTTCTCACTCATGGCTCGCTGCCGCGCGTCAATCCTCATTCGTATTCGGCACCGGGCTACCCGTGGCTGCGTCATGAATGGTTGAGCGAAGTCCTGATGGCCGCGATGTTCGACAAGTTCGGCCCGTTCGGCTTGAAGCTGCTCAAGTTCACCTGCGCGGCCGGCACTATCTGGTTTATTGTTCTCGCTGAGTCCGAAACCGCGGCGCCAGCGTTCGTGCAGGCGGCAATCCTGCTGCTGGTGGCGATGACCCTGGCGCTCTGGATGCAGTTTCGGCCGCAGCTTTTCGATTTCGTCGCGCTGTCGGCGATTATCGCGCTGCTTGCCCGTCACAACTGGCGCGGTTCGGCGCCGCTATGGATTGCGATCCCGATCGTAGCGGTTTGGAGCAATTTTCACGGTGGATTTTTTATAGGCTTCGTTGCGATGGGCGTGTATGGAGCAACTACCCTCCTGTCCGACATCCTTGCGGGCCGCAGTCCACGTCGCGGGCTGGGCGTGGTAGCGATTGCCGCCGCCGCTGCCGCATCTACTTTGTGCACGTTTCTAATCCCGCCCGCGCGCGACAGCTGGTCCTTCCTGATCAGCGCGCTCCTGAACCCGATGACGCGCAAGCAGATTGCGGATTGGAGACCGCTGATAGCTGCTCTGACCACCGCGGATAGCGGGAGCATCGCGAAGAAGTATTTCGTCTTGGTGTTTTTCTTTTTTGCCGCCACCGCCGTATCGGTCGTTCTCACACCGAAAGGTGCAGACGCGCCGCTGGTCGCGGTCGCCGCCGTAATGCTCGCGGCAGCCTTCGCGGCCGTCCGCAACATCCCGATTGCGGCGATTGCGATCGCTCCTGTGTTTGCGAACCACCTGGGCTTGCTCGTGCGGCCGCGCGAGGTCACCACCGCCGCACCCGCTGCGAGCGCTCGTGCGATGCCCCGTGCGGGCCGGTTGGTCATTGAAATCCTCGTCGCGGTCGCCGCCATCGGGCTCGCGCGGTACAGCGGAATTCTGTCGCCCGGCATAGATGCAACCGACAATCCCGCCGACGCCATAAACTTCATGAACAGCCACCGGCTCACGGGAAACGTGCTGACTACCTTTGAATGGGGCCAGTACGTCATTTGGCATGGCGCGCCAGGCACTAAAGTCTTCATCGACAGCCGCTACGACGAGGGCTATCCCGCCGCGGTGATCCGCGACTACCTTGAGCTCGCCAACAACATGGCCGGCGGATCGCATATGCTGGCGGCATATCCGCATGATTTCGTGTTGGTCCAGAGAGATTCACCGGGCGCGAAGCTGATGGAGTCTCAGCGCGATTGGCGGCTCATTTACTCAGATCCGGTCGCCGTGCTGTACGCGCGCGCGAACTCACCTGCCGCCCGGCTTGAGGGCGTTCCGTTCAAGGGTACAGCCGGGCCGGCGATGTTTCCCGTAGTCCGCGAGGCGCGTCTCGGCAGCGATACGATCTGCCCCGGCGCGCGTGTATAACGGGATACCATGGTGGACGCCAATCCCGCTCGCGTCTCGCTGTGGCGCTACTCCCCGGCGCTGATCCTGTTCGCGATCGTGATTGCGGACGCCCGCCAGCTCAGCGACCCCGATCTGTGGGGACACGTTCTGTGGGGCCGCGAGCTCCTTGCTCATGGCTCGTTGCCGCACGGCAATCCCTATTCGTATTCGGCGCCGGGCTACCCGTGGCTGCGTCATGAATGGTTGAGCGAAGTCCTGATGGCCGCGATGTTCGACAAGTTCGGCCCGTTCGGCCTCAAGCTGCTCAAGTTCACGTGCACGGCCGGCACTATCTGCCTTATTGTTCTCGCTGAGTCCGAATCCGCGGCGCCAGCATTCGTGCAGTCGGCAATCCTGTTGGTCGTGGCGCTGATCCTGGCGCCGGTGATGCAGTTTCGGCCGCAGCTTTTCGATTTCGTCGCGCTGTCAGCGATTATCGCGCTACTCGCCCGTCACAACTGGCGCGGTTCCGCGAGGCTCTGGATTGCGATCCCGATCGTCGCGATTTGGAGCAATCTCCACGGCGGATTTTTTATAGGCCTCGTCGCGATCGGCGTGTATGGAGCAACTGCTCTCCTGTCTGACATCCTTGCGGGCCACGGTCCGCGCCGCGGGCTTGGCATTGTTGCAATTGCCGCCGCCGCGGCCGCATCTACTTTGTGCACGTTTCTAATCCCGCCCGCGCGCGACACTTGGTACACGCTGATCCGCTCGATCCTGAACCCGATGACGCATTACGCGATTTTGGATTGGAAACCGCTGATAGCTGCTCTGACGGCCGCGCACAGCGGGAGCGTCGATAAGAAGTATTTCGTCCTGGTGCTTTTCTTTTTTGCCGCCGCCGCCGTATCGGTTGTTCTCACACCGAAAGCTGCGGACGCGCCGCTGGTCGCGGTCGCCGCCGTAATGCTCGCGGCAGCCTTCGCGGCCGTCCGCAACATCCCGATTGCGGCGATTGCGATCGCTCCTGTGTTTGCGAACCACCTGGGCTTGCTCGTCCGGCCGCGCGAGGCCACCGCCGCGCCGGCTTCGAGCGCTCGTACGATGCCGCGTGCGGGCCGGTTGGTCGTTGATATCCTGGTCGCGGTCGCCGCCATCGGGCTCGCGCGGTACAGCGGAATTCTGTCGCCCGGCATAGACGCATCCGACAATCCTGTTGATGCGGTCAACTTCATGAACAGCCATCGGCTCACCGGAAACGTGCTGGCTGACTACGCATGGGGTCAGTACGTCATTTGGCATGGCGCGCCAGGCACTAAAGTCTTCATCGACAGCCGTTATGACCTGGCCTATCCTCCCGCAGTGGTTCAGGACTACCTTGAGTTCGCCAACAACATGGCCGGCGGATCGCATATGCTGGCGGCGTATCCGCATGATTTCGTCCTGGCTGTGAGAGATTCGCCGAGCGCGAAGCTGATGGCTTCCGAGCACGATTGGCGGCTCATCTACTCAGATCCGGTCGCCGTGCTGTACGCGCGCAAGGGATCCGACGCCGCGAATATTCCCGCAGTTTCCGAGTCGGGACCGCACCATCACCGGCAATTTCCTTGAGGCCTGACGCCGGAGCCATCGTGACGCCTGAATCCTCCCTTACTTCCGAATCGTCGCAGCCCGCACGGTCCGCCGTCGCGTCGCTGTTTCGCTACTCCCCGGCGCTGATCCTGGTCGCGATTGCCATCGCCGACTTGAACCGCCTCGCCGACCCGGATCTGTGGGGTCACGTCCGCTTCGGGCAGGCCGTGCTCAGCGCGGGACACATCGTGTGGCGCGATCCGTATTCATATTCCGCACCGGGCCATCTGTGGCTCAATCACGAATGGTCAAGCGAGTTGATAATGGGGACGCTCTACAATCATCTGGGCGTCTTCGGCCTCAAGCTGATGAAACTTGGGTGTGCGGCCCTGATCGTTGTCTTTCTCGCCGCTTCGGAAAGCGAGACCGGCGCACCGCCACTGATCCAGTTCGCAATCCTGCTGGTTTCTGCCCTGGCGATCGCGCCGTATGTGCAATTCCGGCCGCAGCTCTTCAGCTTCGTCCTGCTGAGCGCGCTCATCCATATGCTCACGCGCGAGGTTTATGGCCGCCGCGCCTCGCCGCTATGGCTGGCGGTTCCGATGCTTGCAGTGTGGGCCAATCTGCACGGCGGATTCATCCTCGGAATCGCGACGCTCGCCATCTATAGCGCGGTGTCCGGCGTGCAGGATGTCGTCGATCACCGCGGCATCGCACGTGCAATTCGGCTCGGTGCGATTACGGCGTTATCGATACTCGCGACGCTGGTGAACCCATACGGATTCGGCGCATGGCGTGCGGTACTTCATGCGTTGTTCAATCCGTACACGCGGATCGTAATGGTCGATTGGCAGCCGCTTTTGAAAGCAATCGTCGCGAGTTGGCATTCCCAGGCGGTCGGCCCGACCTACCTGGTGCTCGGGATTGTCCCGATGGCGGCGCTGGCCGTTTCGTTCATCTTGAGCCCATCGAAGAACGATCTCCCGCTGATCGCGATAGCAGCCGTGATGTCCGCGGCGGCGTTCATTTCGGTGCGCAACATACCGGTTGCGGTGATCGCGATTATCGCGCCACTCGCGCGTCATCTGCCGCGAGCGCTCGAGCGCCGATGGCCTGCGATTTGCGACGATCCTCGAGCGGCGCGGCCCTCGCCGCGGCTTAACCAGGCGATACTTGCGATGCTCGCGCTGGCAATCCTGTGGTCCAGCGGTCTCTTCTCGAATCGGCTCACGTCCTTCGATCCGTATCCCGTCAGTGCCTGCGCATTCATGAAGGATCACGATCTCAAGGGCAACGTGCTTGGGCTGTTTTCATGGGGCGAGTACCTGATTTGGCGCTTGGGGCCGGACTCGAAAGTATTCATGGACGGGCGCTACGACACGGTCTATCCGCAAGACGTGCTGAAGAAGTTTTTCGTGTTCACCTACAACCAGGCGGGCGCCGATGCGGCGTTGACCAAATATCCGACCGACTACGTGCTGATTGCGCCGGACATTGGGGCACGCAACCTGATGGACTCGCGCGAGGATTGGCGGCTCATCTATAGCGACGACACGGCCCGGCTGTACGCGCGCGCGAACTCAGCTGCCGCCCGGCTCAAGGGTGTTCCGTTCCCGGGCACAGCCCGGCCGGCTATGTTTCCGTAGTTCCATCCATCGGCGCCTGGAAGCCCCGCACTGGAAATGCGCCGCCAGTGTGGTAGTAAGGTAATCGCCACGGCGCTCGCGCGGTGCAGGACGTTTTTCATTTTTCGCTGCCCGCGCGTGCAGCCAATACTATCGCCACACTCAAGGAGCACTCAGAATGAAAGCCGCCGTTTTCCACGGGCCCAATTTGCCGCTCAGCATCGAGGACGTCGAACTCGACAAACCGCAGGACCGCGAAGTCTCGACAACCGCAGACCGCGAAGTCCTGATCAAAACCGTCGCCAGCGGCGTATGCCACAGCGATCTGCATTTCGTTGACGGCTTATACCCGTACCCTGCGCCCGCGGTGCTCGGCCACGAGGCCGCCGGAATCATCGAAGAAGTCGGCAAACAGGTAACCTACGTCAAGCCCGGCGATCACGTGATCTGCTGCCTGTCGGTGTTCTGCGGCAACTGCGAGCAATGCATGTCGGGCCATCCGAATCGATGCACGAACAAGGTCGCCACCCAGCGCAACCCCCAGGACAAGCCGCGCATCTCGCAGAAGGGCAAGCCGGTCTTTCAGTTCCTGGACATCTCGTCTTACTGCGAGAAGATGCTGCTGCATGAGAATGCGGTGGTGAAGATTCGCGAGGACCTGCCGCTGGATCGCGCGGCGTTGATCGGATGCGGCGTCACCACCGGCGTCGGCGCGGTGCTCAATACCGCGAAGATCGAAGCCGGCTCGACGGTCGCGGTCTTCGGCGCGGGCGGCGTCGGACTCGCCGCGATCCAGGGCGCGCGGATCGCGGGCGCGCGCAAAATAATCGCGGTCGATATGTTCGAGGGCAAGCTCGCGATGGCCAGGCGGATGGGAGCGACCGACACCGTTGACGCGTCGAACAGCGATCCCGTCGATGAAATCCGAAAAATGACCGGCGGCGGCGTTGACTACTCGTTTGAAGCGATCGGACTCAAGAAGGCCGCCGAGCAGGCGTTCAACTCGCTCAAGGCCGGCGGCACTGCGACCGTGATCGGCATGATTCCCGTCGGCCAGAAGGTCGAAATCGACGGCTACATGTTTCTGACCGAGCGCAAGCTGCAAGGCTCCAACATGGGCTCGAACCGATTCCGCATCGACATGCCCCGTTACATCGACTTCTACATGCAGGGCCGCCTCAATCTCGACGACATGATCAGCCGCCGCGGCAAGCTCGAGGACGTCAACGAGGCGTTCCGCGCCATGAAGGCCGGCGAGGTCGCGCGCACTGTGTTGATGTTCAACTAGAGCGGATTCACTGAAAAGAGGAGCAATCCAGATGAAAGCTGCTGTCTTCCACGGTCCCGGTCAGCCACTCACGATCGAGCAGGTCGATATCGACGAACCCAAAGCGCGCGAGGTCGTCGTGCGCACGGTCGCCAGCGGCGTATGCCATAGCGATCTTCATTTCGTGGACGGGCTGTACTTTTGGGCGACGCCCGCGATCCTCGGCCACGAGGCCGCCGGCGTCGTCGAGAAAGTCGGCTCGCAGGTCTCGTACCTCACGCCCGGTGACCACGTGATCGCCTGCCTGTCGGTCTTTTGCGGCTACTGCGAGGAATGCATGTCCGGCCGTCCGAACCTCTGCTCTAACAAGGAGGCCACCCAGCGCGCCGCCAGCGACCCGCCGCGCCTCTCGCAGAACGGCAAGCCGGTCAGTCAGTTCGCCGACCTGTCGGGATACGCCGAAAAGATGCTGGTGCACGAAAATGCACTGGTGAAGATTCCCAACGATGTGCCGCTTCGATCGCGCCGCGCTGATCGGATGCGGCGTGATGACCGGTGTCGGCGCCGCGCTTAACACCGCGAAAGTCGCGCCGGGATCGACCGTCGCCGTGTTCGGCGCGGGCGGAGTCGGCCTCGCGATCATCCAGGGTGCGCGAATCGCGGGCGCGCGAATGATCATCGCGGTGGACAAGTTCCCCGCCAAGCTCGAACTGGCCAAAAAGCTCGGCGCGACTCACGCCGTCGATGCGTCAAAGGGCGATGCGGTCAGCCAGATTCGCTCGCTCACCGGCGGCGGCGTCGATTACTCGTTCGAAGCGATCGGACTCAAGACGGCAGCCGAGCAGGCTTATGAATCGATCGGCGTTGGCGGCGTCGCCACGATTGTCGGGATGGTGCCGCTCGGGCAGAAAGTCGAAGTGGACGGTTTCTCGTTCCTGTTCGAGAAGCGCATCCAGGGATGCTTCATGGGATCGAACCGCTTCCGCATCGACATGCCGCGCATCATCGAGTTCTATCAGCAAGGGCGGCTCGACCTCGACGACATGATCACGCGCCGCGGCAAACTCGAGGACGTCAACGAGGCGTTCCGCGCGATGAAGGCCGGAGAAGTCGCGCGCACGGTGCTGATGTTCGACTGAACGCGCGCCGTTCAATCGCGCCATGCGCACAGCGCCGGCCGGATTTCCGATCGGCGCTGTGCGATATCACTTCAGCAAATCCGCGATCCCGTCCTCGATCGACACGCGGGGACGCCATCCAAGAATCCGCTCGGCTTGGGTGCGATCCGCGAGCGTATCGCGCATGTCGCCCGCGCGCGCTTCGCGGTGGATGGTCGGTCCCCCGATCATCGCCGCAATCCGGTTCACACTGACGTTCTCGCCGCGCCCGATGTTTATCGCCCGCCCGTCGGCAATTTCGCAGTCCATCGCGAGGATGTTCGCCGACACCACGTCGCTGACGTGCGTAAAATCCCGCGTCTGTTCGCCGTCGCCGTGAATTTCCAGCGCGCGCCCCTCGCGCCGCGCCTTCAGGAACGCCGCGATTGCCAACACGTAGGATCCCTCGTCAGGCATTCGCGCACCGTACACGCCGAAGTAGCGCAGCGTAATCGTCTGCATCGCGAACAACCGATGAAACATCCGCGCGTACTGCTCGCCGACATACTTCTGCAGCGCGTATGGATTGAGCGGATTCGGCGTCATCGTCTCGACCAGCGGCATCTTCGCCTGCTCGCCGTACACCGATGACGATCCCGAGTACACCACCCGCCGAACTTTCCGATCGCGCGCCGCGATCAGAACGTTCAGCGTCCCGACCACGTTGGTCATGTGCGTTTCGACCGGCTTCGCGATCGAAAGCGGGATGCGCGGCAGCGCGGCGACGTGGAACACCGTATCGACACCGTCGAACGCATCGCCGATCGAGGACGCGTCGCGGATATCGGCTTCGACGAGCGCGGCCGCGCGGTTCACATACTCGGGCCGGCCGGTGGCGAAGTTGTCGATCACTCGCACTCGCATTCCGGCGGCGACCAGCGCGTCCACGAGATGCGATCCGATAAAGCCCGCGCCGCCGGTCACCAGCACCAGACGCCCCTGCCGTTGCGATTGCGAGTTTGTGCTCATCGAGCGAGGCCGTTTGCGGCGCTTGCGCCGCGCGGACGCAGGCGCATTGGGCAAAATTGCGTGGTTTCCATCGCTAGGATAACTTAGTTCGTTACCGCCCGCATCTTATGCGAGCATCCAACAATGACCACCGATGCGCACAGGATCAAGCTGCTCAAGGAATTGCTCGCCGAACGTATCCTCGTTCTGGACGGCGCATTCGGCACCTTCGTGCTCGGCCAGAATCTGAGCGCCGCCGATTATCGGCGGCGCTCGATACGAAGGCTGCAACGAAAACGTCGTCCGCACCCGCCCGGAGCTGATTCGCCGGATGCATGACGGGTTTCTCGAAGTCGGCGCCGACATAATCGAGACCGCGAGCTTCCAGGCCAGCTCCATCGTGCTCGCCGAATACGGTCTCGAACACGACGCGCACGAGCTCAACCGCCTCGCCGCGATTCTCGCCCGCGAGCAAGCCGCACGCTTCAGCACCGCGGACAAGCCGCGCTTCGTGGCGGGCTCGATGGGCCCGACGACCAAGACCATCTCGGTCACCGGCGGCATCACGTTCGATCAGATGCGCGACGGCATACCAGGTGCAGGCCGAAGGCTTGATCGAGGGCGGCGTCGACGTCCTGCTGCTCGAAACCGTCAACGACACGCTCAACGTCAAGGCCGGCCTGGTCGGCATCGAGCGCTGCGATCGAAAAACTCGGCGTCGCGCGTCGCGGTCGCGGTCTCGGGAACGATCGAGACGATGGGCACGCTGCTCGCGGGCCAGGATATCGAGGCATTCTACATCTCGCTCGCGCATCGCGACCTGCTCTGGATGGGCCTGAACTGCGCCACCGGTCCCGACTTCATGACCGACCATCTGCGCACGCTGGCGGAGCATCTCGCGCTTCTTCGTCGCGTGCGTGCCCAACGCGGGCCTGCCCGACGAAGAAGGGCATTACAACGAGACGCCGGCGATGCTGGCGCAGGAAAGTCGCGCGCTTTGCCGACAACGGATGGGTCAACCTGGTCGGCGGATGCTGCGGCACGACGCCGGAACACATCCGGCTGCTGGTCGAAGCGGTGGCAGGCAAGCGTCCGCGACAGCGCTCGACCGTCCGGCGCTCGGTGGTCTCCGGAATCGAGACGCTGGTCATCGACAAGGACACGCGGCCGGTGATCGTCGGCGAGCGCACCAACGTGCTCGGCAGCCGCAAGTTCAAGCAGCTGATCGCCGACGGCAAGTTCGAGGAGGCTGCCGAAGTCGGGCGCGTGCAGGTGCGCAGGGCGCGCACGTGCTCGACGTCTGCCTGCAGGATCCCGATCGCAACGAGATCGCCGACGTCACCGCTTTCCTCGAAATCGTGGTCAAGAAAGTCAAAGTGCCGCTGATGATCGACTCGACCGACGTCGCGGTGATCGAAGAGGCGCTCAAGCGCACGCAGGGCAAGTCGATCATCAACTCGATCAATCTCGAGGACGGCGAGGAGCGCTTCCAGCAAGGTCGTGCCGCTGGCGCGCCGCTACGGCGCGGCGCTGGTGGTCGGCTGCATCGACGACGACAAGCAGCAGGCGCAAGCGATCACGCGCGAGCGCAAGCTGCAGATCGCGCAGCGCTCGTTCGAGCTGCTGACCGGAAAGTACGGCGTCGAGCCCGAAGACATCATCTTCGACGCGCTGGTGTTTCCCGGTCGGCACCGGCGACAAGAACTACATCGGCGCCGGCGTCGAGACGATCGAGGGCATCCGCGCTGATCAAGCAGCGCGCTGCCGAATTGCAAGACGCTCCTCGGCATCTCCAACGTCTCCTTCGGTCTGCCGGAGGCGGGCCGCGAAGTGCTGAACTCGGTGTTCCTCTACCACTGCGTGCAGGCCGGGCCTCGACATGGCGATCGTCAACTCGGAGAAGCTGCGAACGCTATCCGTCGATTCCCGAAGAGGAGCGCCGGCTCGCCGAGGATCTGATCTGGTGGCGCGGCGACGATCCGATCGCCGCATTTGCCGCGCATTTCCGCGCGCGCAAAAGCACCGTGACGGTCGAGCAGCGCAAGTCGATGCCGCTCGACGATCGGCTGGCGCTGCTACATCCTCGAAGGTTCGAAGGACGGCCTGTTCGACGACCTCGACGAGGCGCTGCGGCGCGCGGACCGCTCGAAATCATCAACGGCCCGTTGATGGACGGCATGGACGAGGTCGGCCGCCTGTTCAACGCCAACGAGATGATCGTCGCCGAGGTGCTGCAATCGGCCGAAGCGATGAAGGCGGCGGTCGCGCACCTCGAGCCGCACATGGAGAAGGCCGAGAGCGCGACCAAGGGCAAGATCATGCTCGCGACGGTCAAGGGCGACGTGCACGACATCGGCAAGAACCTGGTCGACATCATCCTCAGCAACAACGGCTACCGGATCATCAACCTCGGCATCAAGGTGCCGCCCGAGGAGCTGATCAAGGCCTATCCGCGAGCATCGCCCCGACGCGATCGGTCTGTCCGGGCTGCTGGTGAAGTCGGCGCAGATGATGGTGGTCGACGGCGCAGGACTTGAAGGCCGCGGGATCGACTGCCCGATCCTGGTCGGCGGCGCCGCGCTGTCGAATCGCTTCACGCGGATGAAGATCGCGCCCGAGTACGACGGCCTGGTCGCGTACGCCAACGACGCGATGAACGGACTCGACCTCGCCAATCAGATCATGGACTTCGAAGCGGCGCGAATCGCTCAGCGCGTGCTTGCCGAGCAGTCCGCGAAGATGCTCGAGACCGCCGCCGAAGGTCGCCGACGCGAGCGCGGACGCGGCGCCGCGCACTTCATCGGTGCGCCGGGACGTCGAGATTCCGGTTCCGCCCGATCTCAAGACTCACGTGATCCGCAATTACGATCTCGGCGAGATTTTCGAGTACATCAATCCGAAGATGCTTTACGCCAAGCATCTCGGCTTTCAAGAACTTTGACGAGGCGTTCGACGGCCGGCGACTCCAAGGCGCGGGAACTGCGCGATCGCGGTCGAGGAAGTCGCCGAGCAGATTCTTGCGCGCGGGGACATCTCGGCCAACGCCGTTTACAGATTTTTCCCCGCGCAATCCGACGGCGAGCGCACGGTCATGATCTACTCGCCGGACGGCAAAACGGTGCTCGAGACGTTCACTTTCGGCCGCCAGAGCGACGCGCCGCATCTGTGTCTGGCCGATTACGTCGCCGCGCGCGATTCGCGGCCGCACCGATTATGTGTGCATGTTTGTCACCACCATCGGCGCCGGGCGTGCGCGCGCTCGCCGAGGAATGGAAGAACAAGGGCGACTATCTGCGCTCGCACATCCTGCAGGTGCTCGCGCTCGAGGGCGCCGAGGCGTTCGCCGAGCTGCTGCACGAGAAGATTCGCCAGATGTGGGGAATCGGCGATCCGCCGGGACTCACGCTGAAGGATCTCGTTCAGGCGCACTATCGCGGCAAGCGCTTCTCGTTCGGTTATCCCGCCTGCCCGCGTCTCGAGGATCAGGAGCAGCTCTTCCGCCTGCTCGAAGTCGAGAAGAAGCGATCGGCGTGCAACTGACCGAGGGTTTCATGATGGACCCGGAAAGCGCCGGTCAGCGCCGTCGTCTTCCATCATCCTGAGGCGAGATATTTCAGCCTCTCACCCGCCGATATCGAGCGGCTCGAGCGCGAATTCGAAGCCGCCGCCGTCAAGCGCGCCGCCGGCTAGCCGTCCATTTGAGCAATTGCGGAATTACTTGAGGTGCGCGCGATGGTGCGTCAAGCCGTTGCGCCCGTTGCCGCCGTCAACCGCGTGCAGTTCCACGGCCTCCGCCTTTTCGTGCGGATGATACGCCTCGCATCGGATCATCACCTGGCGCTCGCGGGGTCCATCGAGCTCGACCATGAACACGCGCTGCCAGGTGCCGAGCGCCAGCCGGCCGTCGATCACCGGAATCGTCTCGCTGGTCGAAAGCAGCAGATGCATCAAATGCGAATGCGCGTTGGGGCGCTCGTCGGGAGCTATCGGCGGCTTGCGACGGCTCATGTCATTATGGTTGTAGCCGCGCTCCGAGGGGATCAGCTCGCGCAGCATCTTCTTGAAGTCCTCGATCAGCAGCTCTTCCGCTTCATTGATCTTGATCGCCGCCGTCGTGTGCCGTGAGAACACAGTCACCGTACCGCTCTCGACCGCGTTCATCGCCAGATGCTCGCTGAGGTAATCCGTGAGGTCGATGAATTGAATCGGCTCGACGGTGGCGATATCCAGAATCGAATCGGAAAGCACCACCGAATGGCGCGAGCGCGACGCGCTCGTCCGAAATGTCGTCCGCGCGGGATAAGCTTTTTGTGGCATCTCTGTTCCTTCGATGAGGTACGATCGATGATCGAATGGATGATCGAATGAATGATCGACCATGTATCGTAAGCACCCCGCTGCGAGCAGGGCAATTCACATGAAGCGATTTGACCGACTGACCGCTATGCGGTCAGTCGGTCAGGTTACTTGCGTAACAGGATTTGCTAATGCGCCTTGCCGCGCAGTTCGCGTTCGGCAAGTTCAAGATCCGCTTCGACCATCAATTCGGCGAGCTTTTCGAACTTAACTTTGGGTTCCCAACCGAGTTGGCGCTTCGCCTTTGAAGCGTCACCGATCAACAGATCGACTTCCGCGGGACGGAAGAATCGCTGATCGATCTCGACGTGATCCTGCCATTTCATTTTCAGGCGATCGAACACGACTTCGAGAAACTCCTGCACCGAATGAGTCTCGCCGGTGGCGATTACGTAGTCGTCGGGCTGCTCCTGCTGCAGCATCAGCCACATAGCCTCGACGTAGTCGCCGGCGAATCCCCAGTCGCGGTGCGCGTCCAGGTTTCCCAGTGCGAGCTTCTCCTGGAGGCCCAGTTTGATTCGCGTCGCGCTGCGCGTGATCTTGCGGGTGACGAAATTTTCGCCGCGCCTCGGCGACTCGTGGTTGAACAGGATTCCGTTGCACGCGAACAGCCCGTAGGCTTCGCGATAATTAATCGTCTGCCAGTGCGCATAGAGCTTGGCGCACGCGTAAGGACTGCGCGGATGAAACGGCGTGGTCTCGCGCTGCGGACTTTCCGCCACCTTGCCGAACATCTCCGACGATCCCGCCTGGTACAGCCGCGCAGCCCGGCCGCGGCGCTTGTTGTGATCGCGCAGCGCCTCGAGCAGCCGCAGCGCCCCCAGCCCGACCACATCGGCCGTGTATTCGGGTTGATCGAATGAGATGCGCACGTGCGATTGCGCGGCGAGATTGTAAACCTCGTCGGGACGCACCTGCTCGATGATTCGCCTAAGCCCGGTGCCGTCGCCGAGGTCGCCATAGTGCAACTGCAAACCCTCGGAATCGGGTCCGAAGCCCTTGCGCAGATGATCGATCCGTCCCGTGGCGAAACTCGAAGTGCGCCGCACCATCCCATGCACTTCGCAACCCTTTTTCAGAAGAAACTCGGCGAGGTAGGAGCCATCCTGTCCGGTCACGCCGGTAATCAATGCTACTTTTCCCATCTTGAGGCCGCGCCGCGCAGCGCCCAGCAATATACCACTTCCGCCAGTGCGCAAAAACCAGCCTATGGCCGGAAACAAAAAAGGCGCGGCGTATTTCGCCGCGCCTGAGCAGGCGCATCGATCGATTTTCGCCGGTCCCGGATTCAGTCGCCGCGCACCAGCCGATGCGAATCGCTGTCAAAGTGCTGGGTGGAAAATTCAAACAGCTCGGCATCCTCGATCGCTTCCATCTGATGGACCAATCCGATCGGCACGTCCATGCATTCGCCCGCGCTCAATTCAAACTCCTCGATCGTGGCGCTTTCCGGCGACTCCTTGATCCGCACGATCAACCTGCCGCTGCGCAGGTAGAACGATTCGGTCTTGAGCTTGTGGTAGTGCAGCGAGCACTTCTTGCCCTTGCGAATTTCCAGAATCTTCCCGCAGTAGAGATCGCCGTTTGCGATCCATACCTCGCGGCCCCATCCCTTGGGCACAATCCGGACCGGCTTTCGCGCTCGATTCATCTTTTCTCCCGCTGGTTCTCCATCGCGACGCTGTCCAGGACTGAGCCGAACTGGCTGGTAACTTTGACCCGATCGAACCGCAGCTCTGCCAGACGGCGCGCCCGCATCCCCATCTGCTCGAGGCGCTGCGGCGCATCAACCGCCTCGCGGATCGCGCCGATGAGAGCATCGACGTCGCCCGGCCGCACGACAAAGCCGACCGCGTCTTCGCGCGCGATTTGTGCGACCTCCGCGCTCTCTTCCATCATTGCGATGAACGGCCGGCCCGCCGCCAGGATTCCGTAAACCTTGCTCGGCACCAGGCATCCCGCCGCACCCGGCGCGAGCGGAATGAGATGGAGATCGGCGGCAGTCAGCGACTCGGCCAGATTCTCCAGCGGCTGATAGGGCAGTAAAATCACGTTGGGCAATCCCATCGCGCGCGCCCGCTCCTCGAGCCACTTTTTGCGCGCGCCTTCGCCGATAATCGCGAACAGAATGCGGTTGTCATCGCGCAGCCGGTCGGCGGCCTCGAGCACGGCCTCTAGTTGCTGCGAAAGTCCGATGTTGCCCGAGTACATCACGACAAACTTCTCCCCGAAGTTGCGGCGCAGCGGACTGCTCTCGAGCGGACGGATGCGACCGCAATCCACCCAATCCGGAACCACCACCACCTTGTCCGCCGGGACACCCTTGTTGATGATTCGATCCGCCATATCATGGCCGAGCGTCACAATCAGGTCGGCGCGCCGGTAGGCGTAGTCGTTGGCGCGGCGCAGCAACCCGAGCAGGAACGGGTTGCGCACGCCGCCGGTAACTTCCGCGATATCAGGATAAAGATCCCGCACGTTGTAAATCAGCCTGCATCCCCAGCGCCGTTTCAGCACCGCCGCCAGCGCGCCGAGCAGCGGAGGATCGGTCTCGGCGACTATTACATCGGGGCGCGGCAGCCGCAATGCCACTATTGCCGCCAATAGGTAGTAGCTACCCAGATTGACTAATCGGCCGGCCAGCTTAGACTTTGAAAATCCCGTTCCCCAGGTGCGAACGATCGAAACCTTGCCGCGTTGTTCGTGCGACCACAAACGAAAGCCCGCAAAGCCACGGCGACGCGACGGCCCCGCCACGATTGTAACCTCGTGGTCCCGCGAAAGATCGTCGCAAAGTTCGGTCAGGAATTGACCGGTAGCTTCGTGGTCAGGCCAGAACGATCGGTTTAAGAATAGTACTCGCGTTTGACTAACCGGAATTGAACGGTTCCGGAAATCGCGCGCCGGCTCTGGCGGCGCCGGCGAAAAAGCTCTTTGCTTTTCACGCCTGTCATAGGACTACGATGCGGGGCCGCGGCGCACCGCGCTCGATGGATTCTCCAGTGTGCCGGATGACCCGGACGCGACCCGACGATCGGCCGCGCGCACCTGCTGATCGATCCAGAGATAGGTGCGCCTGAGACCTTCTTCCAGGCTTATCTCGGGCTCCCAATGAAGGACTTCGCGCAGCCGCGTGTTGTCAGAATTGCGGCCGCGCACGCCTTGTGGGCCTGCTACGTGCTTCTTCGTTATGCTGACCCCTGCCGCCGCAGCGACAATATCGGCGAGTTGGTTAATAGTCACGAGTCGATCCTGTCCAAGGTTGAGCGGCTCCCGGTAATCCGAGCGCATCAACCGGTAGATGCCTTCCACGCAATCGTCGATGTAACAGAACGAGCGCGTCTGCTCGCCGTCGCCCCAGATCTCGATCTCGGATCGGCCGTAAAGCCTGGCGAGCGACACCTTGCGACACAACGCGGCGGGCGCCTTCTCGCGACCACCGTCCCAGGTGCCCAGCGGGCCGAAGATGTTGTGGAAGCGCACGATGCGCGTCTCGAGTCCGTAATCTTCCCGATAGTGCGTGCACAGGTGCTCGGTTACGAGCTTCTCCCAGCCGTAGGCGTCCTGCGGCTGCGCCGGGTAGGCGTCTTCTTCCTTGAGCGGTGTGACATTCGGGTCGGTCTGCCTGTACTCCGGGTAAACGCAGGCCGAGGAGGTGTAGAGGTAGCGCTTGGCGCCATTCTCGCGCGCCGCGTCAATCGTGTGAATGTTAATCAACGAATTGTTGCGGAGAATCTCGGCGTGATGCGCCGAAATGAAACCCATTCCTCCCATGTCGGCGGCCAGAGCATAGACCTCGTCGATTCCGTCGGTCGCCTTGAGGCAGTTTTCCCACCGGCGCAGGTCTAGCAGTGCAAAGTCGTCGGCCGCGCTCGCCTCATATTCGGGGTATTTCAGATCCGCGCCGCGCACCCATTCGCCCTTTTTCTTTAGATAACTCACCAGATGGTGACCGATGAAACCACCGGCGCCAGTGACCAGGACTCTCTTCATGAACGGCTCCTATGCTGGGTGTGCAAGATTGATCCAGCTTCATGACTTGCGGTTATAGGTATGATGATACGCATCTTTCGGCCCGCGACGATAGCTAGTTCCCGCCGCCGCGGCGAACGGCGAACTGTCCCATCACCAGCAGGTCCATTTTCGTTCTGAGGAAACAATCGAGCGCCTGTTCGGGGCGACAAACCACCGGTTCGTTTTCGTTAAATGAGGTGTTGAGCAGCACCGGCACTCCGGTCTGGCGGCCGAACTCGCGGATCAGCTTGTGGTATAGCGGGTTCTGCCGCGCACTCACCGTCTGCAGCCGTCCCGTTCCGTCAACGTGGGTCGTGGCCGGAATTACCGCGCGCTTCTCGGGCCGCACTGAGTATGCCATCAGCATGAATGGTGACGGATAGGACTGCGTGAAGTAGTCAGCGGCGGCTTCCTCCAGAATCGAAGGCGCAAAGGGCCGGAACATTTCGCGGCGCTTGATTTTCGAATTCAGGATGTCGCGCATCCCGGCCCGGCGCGGGTCGGCCAGGATACTGCGATTGCCCAGCGCCCTCGGACCCCACTCCATCCGCCCCTGGAACCATCCCACGACCTGCCCATCCGCGATCGTCGCGGCAGTGGCGCGGCAGAGTTCGTCTTCATCTTCGATCTTGCTAATCACGCAGCCCTGACTGGCTATTTCAGATTCGCGCGATCTGAGTAATCCCGCGATCTTATCGGCGCTGAATTCGGGCCCCCAATTGGCATGCTCCATCACGAACTCGCGCGGCCGCGACGGGCTCGAATGCCATTGGTCGAAAGCCGCGCCTATCGCCAGGCCCGCATCGCCCGCCGCCGACTGTATATAGATGTCCTCGAAGCCCGTCTGCTCCAGGATCTTGCCGTTGACCACGCAGTTGAAGGCAACGCCGCCCGCAAGGCAGAGCTTTTTCAGTCCGGTCGCGCGCTGCAAGTTTCGCAGCCGATCGATTATCACTTCTTCGAGCCGCCGCTGCATCGACGCCGCGATCGCGATATGGCGTTTGTCCACCGGCTCGGCCGGATCGCGCACCGGGCCCAGCCGGGTCACCAGGAAGTCCGAGTACAGCCTTCCGATCGTGGGCTCGCCTGCACGCCACGTCATCTCACCGCCCGACCTCTGATGGGTGAAATATTCCGGCGCGAGCATGAAATCCATGCGCCCGCCGTCGGGCGCGATCACGATCTTGCGGAACTCCTCGAGCATCTCCGGCTCCCCGTACGACGCCAGCCCCATCACCTTGTATTCGTCGCCGTATTTCGGAAACCCCAGGTACTGCGTCAGCGCGGTGTAGAAGATTCCCAGCGAATGCGGAAATGTCACCACGCCCATCGGCGAAATCGTACCGCCGCGCCCCACGCCCCACATCGCGCTGGCGAAGTCGCCCAACCCGTCGATCGACAGCAGCGCCGCCTGGTCGAACGGAGAGACCAGAAACGAACTCGCGAGATGCGCGCGATGGTGCTCGACGCGGCGCACCGGAATCGAACTCCCGCCGGCGCCCAGCGCGCGCGCGGCCTCCGCGCCAATCGAGGCAAAGCGCGATTGCACGCTCAGCCTGTCGCGCGCAGCCGACGGCATCTTCAGCGCGTACCACGCCTTGCGCATGATTCGCGCCCACGGATCGCGCGCGACGGCAATGATGTCGATGTCGCGCGGCGATGCGCCGGCGGCAGACACCACGTACTTCAAGGCCTCAGCCGGAAAGCCGGCGGCGTGCTTGATGCGGTTGAAGCGCTCCTCTTCCGCGGCTGCCACCAGCATCCCGTCCACGATTGCGGCTGCGCTCGCGTCGCCGTGATATGCGTTGATTCCTACGACTAACATTGATGCCCGCGAACTGATTCTTGCCTTATATTTCTCCAAATTGTTGCGCGTACGTCACCGTGCGCAAACCGATGAGCTAAGCGTGGGCGGCGCGGGGCCAGGCGATCCAGAGATCGCGATTCCATGCCCACGACCGCGCACGGACCAGTTCGGTCGTCCTGCCGCGCGTCCAATCCGGCGGCGGCTCGGCGCCGGGCGCGCCCATCCAGACCAGGTATGAATCGGCGGCGGACGCGACATTGGGATCGTCGGGAGCCACCTGGCGCAGCCGGACGTTTCGGTACACGGGCGCGAGTTCCTTGAGCACCTCGCCGGCGCCCACGATTTGTCCTCCGGCCGGAACCGCGCGCGCGATCGCCGTCTGCACCGCAGCGTTGGCGCGCAGGAAGTCCTGGTGGAGCGTGGCCATCACCCCGAAGCATGCCACGAAGGCGGCGAGCGCCGCGCACCGGCGCGCGGTGGTCCAGGCGAATCCCCGTTGCCCGAGCCGCTGATCGAGCCATCGCACCGCCGGCACGCACGCGACTACCGATGCCGGCAGGATAAAGCGTTGCCCGGGGACCGCACCCGCGAGCATCGCCATCGCCGGCGTGAGTCCGCTGGTAAGGCCGTCGCGATAACCGTAGAGCGACGCCGCCAGCACTACGGCAGCCACCGCGGCCGGCGTTTGCCAACCTCGCGACCATCGCGGCGAAAGCGCTGCAAGTCCGGCTACCGGGAAAATCACGATCGATGCGACGTAGAACGGGAAGAACGACGCGAAGTGCTCGCCGGTAAACCAGAAGGCCTCGCCGTTGATCGCGTAGCCTCCGCGCAGCGCCGACGCCGTGGTGGCATAGTTGTACGCTCCGAGCGCAATAATCGCCGGCGCGGCGCCCGCCGCGAGCGCCACCGCGTCGGACCATCGCCGGGCGCGCGGCCGCGACAGCCACCACGCTCCCGCCGACGCGATCGCAAATACCGCCATCCACTCATGCAGCAGGACCGCGGCGCCGAGCGCGAGCGCTCCCGATACGCGGCGCGCGCGTTCGCGCCACAGCAGAGCGACTCCGACTGCGCCCATCGCCGCGCTCGGAACGGCGGCCATCAGCGTGGCCGAGTAGTAGAGCATCCCGGGCAGCAGGAAATACAGGATGCACCAGTCGGTCGCGAGTCCCGCGTCGCGGAGCATCGCACGCACCGCAAACGCGCCCACGATGAAAAACGCCGCGCTCACCAGGAAACCGAGCCGCCAGTCGCTCGCAACCGCCGGCGCCAGCAGCATCGCGTGAAACGGCGAGTACTTGACGATGCGGTGGCCGCCGACCGCGAGTTCCATCGACGGGTTCCAGGTGAGCAGTCCGGCACGGTCGGGATAAGCCGTGCCGTGCGCAATGCTGTAGGCGAGCGAGAGGATCTCGCACTCGTCGGCGATTGCGAACGAGGCCGGATACTCGAGCAGAAAGATGGCGCAGAACGCAGCCACCAGCGCAATGAATAACCACTCGCGTCGCGCGAACGTTGTCATCGTCCCGGTGGCGGCGCGCCATCCGCACAACCACGCGGAGAGCCGCATCGGCTTACCACCGATGCGCGGCGGCGCGCATCCCGATCGCCGGGCCGAGCCAGCAGGTCTTGGTAGAGCGCCAGCATTTGCAGCGCGCATTTGTCCCACGAAAAGGCGGCCGCCATCCACCGCCGTCCGCGCTCACCCATCTCTGCGACGGGCATCGTGCTTACCGTGGAGATTGCGTCCGCCAGGCTCGCGGGATCGTTGCCGACCCACAGCCCGCAGCCCATCTTTTCGACTTCTTTCCACGGAGTGCCGGTGCTCGCAATCACGGCGGCGCCGTGCGCCAGTGCTTCGGCTACGACTATCGCGAAATTCTCGGTGAACGACGGCGCCACGACGACGTCGGTCCGCTCGAACATCCGCTGTTTTTCCTCGCCGCGAAGGTCGCCAAGAAGTGCGACCTCGCCGGACAGATCGAGGCGATCGATCTCGCGGCGAAGTTTTGCCTCGTAGCCGCTCGAGCCCGAACCCGCGATCGCGAGCGAAAAAACCGGCCCGCCCCGCTCTTTCAGAATGCGACAGGCGGCGAGCAGATTCTCAATTCCCTTCTTGGGATCGAGGCGGCCGACAAATCCGAGCCGCAGCCCAGCGCCGCGTGGCTCGCGCTGAAGCGATTGCGGAATCTCGACTCCGTTAGGAATCAGTCCGATGGCGGCGCGCGGAAACCGTGCGCGAGTTTCCTCGACCTCGCTCTGCGAGGTCAGGTGAAGCACCAGGGCGCGCGGCGCAACCAGGCTGCACACCTTCTCCCACAGCGACTTGAGCCGCGGTTCGCCGCGACCCGCTCCAGCGCTGCAGCGCGCCATGCGGAGTCCATACCACCGGCCGTTCCAGCATCCGCGCCACGAGTAAGGCTGGAATAGTCGGAAACGAGTACGCCGCGTGCAGATGAACCACGTCGGCCCATCGCACCTGTTCGACGAGCGCGCCGAGAAGCTCGAGCGATACCGACTGACGCGCGACTCGCGCGCAGTAGCGAACTTCGAATCCCTGGCCGCGCGTGTACGGCGCCTTCGCCGCCGAGTCCAGCTTCTTTCCCGATCCGTTCGCGTCCGTGGTCAGCACCCGAACCGCCGCTCCCGCGCGCGCCAGATGCCGGGCGAACTGATAGGCCGACTCGACCAGTCCGCCGTAAACCCACGCTGGTGCGAAGAACGGACTTACGTGCAGGACGCGGATTGCGCCGGCGTCTTCGTCTGAAAAAATCACCCTTACGATCCTGATTTGATGCCGAGCAGCGCGACATGCGATGCGGTCCGATACGGATTCACGCCCGCTGCCGTCGTGTTCAATAGATGGACGGACGCGCAGGCGCGCAGGACCTGCGCGTAATCGTTGAATACAGAATAGGAGTATGAAAGACCGTCCCCTTCCGAGAGGCGATAGCCCTTACCCCGCGACTTGATGAAATCGAGCAACGGCCATAGTCCGAGGAAGTTCGCGATCTGTTTGACAGCGCGCGCCGGCGTCGAGCCCTGGCCGAAGTTGTTTGCGTCCGAGATGAAGATCGCTCGCCTGGATACCCGCAGCATCTCGCCGACCGCAAGCGAGGGCTTCGGAATGTGATGCAATGCGCCGAAGGCGCACACCAGGTCGAAGTCACCGTCGGGATATTTGAGCGCCTGCGCGTCGCCATCCACTATCTCATGCGGCGCCAGGCCCTTCGCTTGCGCCGCGGCCCGTAGTTCAGGTGACGGCTCTATCCCGCAGATTCGAATCCCGGGCATCTCTTTCTTGAGCATTATCAGCGCGCGCCCGGTTCCAGAGCCAATGTCCAGCACTGAGCGGCACTCCAAGTAACGGATCATCGACACCATGAACCACAGCGCGAACGTATGCTCACCATCCGAGTGCACGTGCCGGTCGTCATATTGCGACGCGGTGCGCCGGTAATATTCGCGTTGAATTGTGACTGGATCAGCCGTCATCTATTCGCTTCCCCTCGCAATTGCGCCTTGCGCGACGGCAAGCGCGAACAGGCTACCTGCACAGGTCGTTGTTATCTCCACGCCCCGAATAATTGAAGATCCCTGCTTCAAAAATAGGGGCCGCCTCTCCCCGCTCTATATAGAGATAATACGGCAGGCGAATGACACTGGCGTGGTCCGGAACGAAGCGCTCCCAGCCGCTACGGTGTTGGCCGCCCCAGCTTTGCTGGAAGTAAGGCTCGTATATCGAACAGAGGTCCTTGCGCGACGGCGCTTGCGCGAGGCGATCGGCGAGGTTTGGGCCAAGCGGTCGCACACTTGTCCCACGGCATGATCGACGTAAACGCACTGAATAGCTAGCACGGCGCCAATCACACAGATGGCTACGAGGCGGGCAGACTCTCGCGCGGGAGTCCAATTTCCAGCCAGCCATGCAAGGACCAGCCATGCAGCCGGGTAGGTCAGGCGTTCCGCGCCGAACACACCGGCGATCGCATAGCCTCCTGCGACGTATCCGATCAGGCACAACAGGGCTGCGAGCAGGGGCGCGGCATCATCACGAGTACCCCTGAACCACATCACCGCGCACACGCAAAAGAGAGTAAAGATGCCGCCATCGCTGATCAAGTTGCACATAGCCGCTAGGTGCATCAACTTCGAGTGCGGACTGAGCCACGGCGCAAACGCGTGAAACAGCGAGAACGCATCGATGAAGTTGCTGGCGAGCTGGCGGGCCGTCCAGGGCACCAAAAGCGGCTGAGTGCCCAAGTCATGAGACGTCGCCCGGCCCAGCACATACCATGCGAGGATCGGCACCGAGGCCAGCGCCGGCAGCAGGAGTCGGCGCGCCTTGACCGGGCTTGGATGCGCAAGAACTATCGCGATACAAACAGCGCCGCACGCCAGGTAGACGATCAAATGCGCCACAAAAATCGCCAGAAGACCCACGAGCACGACCAGCGGGTTAATTCGACCGGGCGAGTCCGCGCGCCGCAGCAGATATCCCGCCAGAAAGAAGAACCCCGTCAAGGCGAGATAATAATCAATCTCGCCGGTGAAGAACCAAGTGTCGAAGATGAACAGCAGCGGCACATACAGAAGCGGGTGCCGCTCGGAGGCCCCACACGCTTTCAGAAGGTAGGTGCTGCCAATCGCGAATGCGCAGACCGCGCTTGACAACACCAGCTTTGCCGAGGTCTCTGCACCGAAGCCGTAGTCGAGAAGAGCGGTGGCTATTGTGACTGCGGCGTGCGTTGGAGGATACGATCTGAAGTGATACAGCGGATGGGCGGCACCGCGCAGGATGCCCGAAAGTATCCACCCCTGGTATACCCAGTCGGGATAGTCCGACATCGGGATGAACCGGTTTGACCAGATGAACCAGAGCGCGTTGGCGAGCGTTAGCGCCAGCGTCGCGCGGAACACGATCGCCGGCCCGCGATCAGGCGGCGGGCTGCACAAGGCGCAGCTCGTCATATTGCGACGCGGTGCGCCGGTAATATTCGCGTTGAATTGTGACTGGATCAGATACGGCGGACTCCTTTTTCGAAGCCAAGCTGCCCCAGCGCCATCGCGTCAACCTCTGCGAATTGGATGAACAGGTGAATCAGCGCGATGAAGATGATGGCTCCATGGGATCCCTCCGAAAACCATCGAGGCGGCGGAGCCGACATCAAGCAACTTCGACGAAACGTAAACGGCGCCAACCAGAGCGCCGAGCCCCATTCCGGGATGAACGTACATCTCGATCAGCAGCCGGTAGATCAACCCGAATATGAACATCCCCGCGATCACTCCGGTGAGTCCGAAGTTCCGCATACAACTCGACTAGCTGCGGAAGATTGATCGAAGTGTCAGTGTTCCCGGCGGAGATCAAGGCGTAGCGATGGCCAAACGTTTGTCCGCTCAACTCTTCCGGTTTGTCCGGCCAGACGACGCGCGGAATCGGTTTGAACAGGATCGGATAGTAAGACTCGCCCCCCCAAAAAGGCACCATTGCGGGCGTGTCCGCGATTACTTCGCCGAACGTTGTGAATTGCGCCAGGCGCAGGCTTCCGAATTCGATCAGCACTTGCGGCTCCACCGCCCCGCCGATCGTGATGCGGTAAAGAATATCTCCGTACAGGCGGGCTTTCTCGATCGCGCCCGCATCCGATAATCTTCCGCCCCAGGTCGCCGCGCGATACGGCACCTCTGCGGGCCGGATGATGAACACCGCCACGATAGTGCCCAGCAGTCAGCGTCTTCCATGGGATCGATCGGCGCACGGAAGCGAAAATCATTGCGACGGCGACGCCGACCATCAGACGGCCCCCGGCCGAGCCGCTGCCCAGGCCGATTGCGATTCTGACCGGAATCAGAAACCCCCAGACGAACACCGATGTGATCCGATCCAGTCTTCCCGCCAACTGAAGCGCGACCAGCGTGCAGATTCCAACCATCGATAAGTCAGCCGCGAATACGCCGATCTGGGCCAGACTCTCGGGCAGAAACGCGGCACTGCGAGGAGGACATGAACAATCCCCCGACTCCCAGCATCAGCGCGACCAGCCTCACTACTCGCTCGTCGCGCCATTGCAAGTTGAATCGCGGTAGTATCGGTGCGAATAGCCATCTCGCCGGTCCATAGTATCCGGCAAACATGCAGTAGAGACCGAGTAGTGAGTATCCGAGCGCGAGTGTGATGAAATGTTCGGCAACAGGCGGCTTGAACAGTCCGGTGGCATATCGGTGCAACAGGAAAACCGGCAGCGCGTAGTAATAGGCGAACATCAGCGTCAGGAATGGCATGAACGGAATCGTTCGATCCGCGCCTGACATCCATAGCCAGACCGGAAGCGCGAGCGAGGCCAGTATCGCGGACGCGAATACTCGCTCGAGGATCGTCGGCGAAGCGGGAGCGTAGAGGTTCAGAGCGATCAACGCGATTGCGACCGCCGCCAACAGCTTCAGCGCCTTGCCCAGACTGGCGGACCCCGGCCTCGGCGTGGTGATTCGCGCATACCACTCGTCATCCGGCGGACGCAGCGGCGCGGATTCGAACTGTTCAGCCATTCGATTCGACTTCATCCTGCTTTCGCGCCAGCGTTGCGAGTCCTATTCCTTCCGAAAGCGCGAAAGACGCCAAGCCGTCGAAGACAGGAATCATCGACTTCAAAAGAGGAAACGCTTGCCGACTCGAAATGCTTCGGCCACGCCGGACCGCACACTTGGATACCAAAAGAGATTTTCCGGCTGGAAATAGCGATGGCGAAGCGGATAGCTAGAGCAGAATACCACTTCATAGCCTGAAAGCCGCAACAGCCGGTTCATGCCAGACTGGCTGAAACCCCAGAGATGCTTGCCGATCTTGAGGGAATTGTAGAAATTCATTCGCGCGAATCGTTTTCGGAGTCGATTCTTGATTCGAAGAAACGCCGCGTTGTTGTTCGGACATTCGAGGTAAAGATACCCCCTGGGCGTCATTACCTTTGAGATTGATCGGACAAAACTAACAGGATCGATGAGGTGTTCGATCAACTGCGAAGCCTTGACGAAGTCGACCGGTTCCGTTCCCTCGATAGCCTCACCGATATCGCCGCATCGGAGCTGCACACTGAGACCTCTGGACTGAGCCCGTTGGGTAACTTCCCGTACGTTGCTCGGATCCAAATCAAAGCCAACAGCCTCCATACCCAGTTGAGCCGCGGCCAGCAGACTCGCTCCGTTGCCGAATCCCACTTCCATGTATCGCAACGGCTTTCGTCCTGGAGCAAGAGGCAGATGACTTAGCAACACTTCGAGCAATTCAACGGATCGCCCGATGAGAAGCGGCATTTGCTCTTCGGCGGTTCGAGTATTGTGGTAGTCGGAATAGAATTCCTTCAAAAGCCTGCTTGTAGGATGAGGCAGGATCGTCTCGACGCAGCATGCCTTACAACG
Organism: uncultured delta proteobacterium; assembly: GCA_963743865.1. Taxonomy (GTDB): domain Bacteria; phylum Desulfobacterota; class Binatia; order Binatales; family Binataceae; genus Binatus. Next base: position 193,737 of record CAVURG010000006.1, on the reverse strand, counting down.
TCACGACATAATATGGGTCTTCTTCAAAGCGATGAGCTAGTTGAAGCGCTCGCGGACTCATGCAGATTGGACAATCGCTCCCTACTGACAATTGCGCCATAGGTTGCTTGAAGGCTTCAGCCATTCGATTCGATCTCATTGGTTTGCGCGGCGCCAACCGTCGCCGGCCTCTGCAATCCTTTCACCGATCGCGCAGCCTGGATAATTTCCGCCAGCCGATCGTCGTAGGTATGCCGCCCCTGAGTGATTTTGCGATGCCCCGCGGCGGCAATCCTGACTCTATCTTCATCGCGCCCAAGATAACTGCGGACCTTGGCGACCAGTTCATCGGGCGAGTTGAAAAACGCCGCTTCCTTGTCTTCGGAAAATAATTCATCGTGGGTGGCGGATCTCTCCGTGAGCATGAAGCCGCCGCACGCGGGAATTTCAAAGGTGCGCATTACGTGATCGTCCCGATTCGCGCGCCTCACCAGATTGACCGAAATTTTTGCGCCGCCGACCGCGAGACGGAAATCGCGCCCGGTTGCGCTGCCGCGCCAATATGGGCGCAGCTTCGGATAGCGATTCCAGTAACCGCCGTGCAGATGCAGGCGAAGCTCCGGGATCGCGCGGACGATCGTCTCGAAGTATGGAGCGCGGTCATCGTCCCCGCCGCCGATAAATGTCACGTCGGATTCGAAGCGCCGCGCCTCGTCATCGGTCGCGGGCGCCTCGGGAAAATGCACCTGCGGCTTGTATCCGAAGCGGAGGTAGGCGACGTTGGCGCATCCCGCGCGCCGCGCGTCGTCCATTATCGCGCGCTTGGTGCATACGTAGAGGTCGTAGAGTGCGATCGATTCAAGCAGGTCGCGGGTGCTGTTGGCCGGGTTGAAAGGATCGTCGGTGGCCCAGTTGACCATCGATGCTCCCGTCGCGGTGCGAACCGCGGCAATTGTGGCGGGAGCGAAATAGGCGCCCTTGCCGATCAGCACGAGATCGGGGTGCAAGCGCCGCGCCTCGGCTATGAGCGCGGCGTTGAGCGCGCGATAACCGGCCGGGTGGCCGGCCAGGCGCCGCACGATTCGCCCCGCGATCGAACGCTGCGGGCGGCGATACCCGGCTTCATCGAAGAACGTGAACTCGCATTCGCCGCGCTCCGCCATCGCCGCGAGCGCTTCCAGAAAGTGCGCGCTGGTGGGCAGAAAGTCGCTCGTCTCAGCGTAAAGGATTCGCACGCAATCTCCGATTTCCAAAAGAGCGGATCAACGGAATCTTCAATTCACCAGTACGAACCGTTTTCATGAAGGCGGTAATTTCGCGGCCGCTCGTCTTCGGACGGGCGCGTCCACGCGTCATTCACGAACGCGCCGATTTCCGGATTGGATACCCATCGCCCGCCCATAATCCCGAATAGCAACTGCGTCGCTCCGCCCAGATGAATCCCGAAGGCGCCCAACGACTTCGCATGGATCGCCAGCGGTATCGACCATGCGCCCGCACCTATAATCGCGACATCGAACGGACGGGCGCCGAGCTGCGCTTTCAGCGCTTCCAGCCCGGTGAACCAGTCGGGATATTCGGGCCGGTCGATAATCCCCGCAGGCTGCGGGCATCGCACGATGCGGAGATCGAACGCGGGCAGCACCTCGGGCTTGGCCGCCCAAATCTTTTCCCGCCGCTGATATTGAGCCTGGATCGACTTCTCGAACGGGCTTACCACCACGACCCGTTTACCTGCCAACTGCGCGCTCCATGGCCGCTCATGGTAATACGGCTCAAGCGCAGAAAGCTCGCACAGCGTTGCGCCGGGAGCATAGCGCCGGCGGGCGGCGGCCTCGCCGAAATTGAACCACACGGCAAGCAGGTCAATACCTTCGAGAGTTTCCAGGTAGCAGCGGCAAAAGCGCGACAGCGTCGGGGGATCGGGCGGATAGATGCCGGCGGTGACGTGCGCCCACCATGCATAGTGGCCGAAATTGTGACAGAGGCCGTCGTCGTCGCGCCGGCGCAGGTAAACTCGTGAGACCTTGATCTCGGTCGCGCCAATTTTGCCCGCCGCGCCGCCGTGATGGATCATCGCAGCCAATCGGTCATTGCCCTGCTCAGCACTGAGTATAGTCTCGCCCAGAAATTTCATGCGCTCGAGCAGAAACCGATGCCGCGCGACCGGCCGAATCAGGGCTTTGGCGCGCCCGATGATTTGTTCACGCATCATGCGGTCCACCGATAACTATTTCATCGCCGCGGATGCGCGTGCGGCAAGCGCGGCCTGATACATCGACGCCATCCGCTCGCCGTAGCTGTTCCATCCGCCCAGCGCGCGCACCCGGGCAAGAGCGGCGGCAGCCATCGCGTCGCGGACTTCGGGATGCTCGTACAGAAAGACGATCTTGTCGGCAATCGCGGCCGCGTCGCGGATCGGAACGATGAACCCTTCGACACCGTCGGTAAACAGATCCTCGGCGCCGGTGTTGGTCGTCGCGATCACCGGGACGCCGCACGCCATCGCCTGCGCCTGCACCAGCGCCAGCCCTTCTTCCAGCGATGGGAGGACCAGCACAGACGCCTGCGAATAATGCTCCGCGAGTTTGGCGCGGGGGAGCACGCCCAGATGGCGCAGGGGCATATCACACTTGGCGAGGACGCGCGCCGCGTCCTTATCGACGTCTCCAATCAGCACCAGGTCAAGCGCCCCAATCGCAGCGCGCTTTACCGCCTCGAGCAGGTAAGCGATTCCCTTGCGAATCGAAATCGAACCGACAAACAGCACGCGGAAGACGGCGTCGCGCTTGGGCATCGGATGGAACATCGAGAGATCGACGCCGTAGGGATTAAGCCGCAGCTTTTCGCGCGCCGCGCCTTTCTCGAGGAACGATCGCAGCGCGAAGCTGGACGGCACGCTGATCAGGTCGCAGAATTCGTACTCGGCAAGCTCGCGCTCGACGATGCGCGCGTCGGTACCGCGATATGGGATATCGAAGCGGGCATATTCCTCGCGCAGAATCTCATTTTGGAAAACGATGTGCGCCGAACCGCGGTCGCATACCGTAAGCGCGCCGTGGCGCATGCGCGCCGCGCGATGGCTCTGCAAGCCGAAGCTGGACAGGCAATGGAAAACGTCGCAGGGCTCGAGCCGCGCAGCCATCCAGCGATCGAACGTCTCGATCATCGGAAAATTCAGGCGCTCGCGAAGCCCCGGCAGTCCGAATCGTCCCGCGAGCGTCGCGGGTCCCATGATCCAGGGGAAGGTACTCACTTTCGCGGCGGGCAGTCCATCCACCTTGCAGCGCGGATAGGCAGTGTAGAGGCGGGTCAGATGGCCGAGGCGTTCCATCTGGCGCGCCAGATCGAAGGCGTGAAACCGGCCGGCGCTGCCAACACAGATCTTCACAATGCCGGCGGCGCCTGCCGCTCGATAAGATCGCATGCCGGGACCTGGCTGGGTTTCGCCACGCCGCTCAATTCGAAAATGCGCTCGAGCACCGGTGCGAAGACACGCTCGTAATTGTATTGTTCCTCGAATGCGCGCCGCGCCGCGCGGCTCATCGCGGTATATCGCTCGCGGTCCGCGAAGATCGAGGTAATCGCGCGCGCGATCGATCCTGGATCGTCGATGTCGGCATACGTCACCCACTCCGCATCGCCCAGAAAGTCGCGGTAGCTCTCGCGATCCGGCACTAGCACCGGCAATCCCATCGCCGCGTATTCGAACAGCTTGTTGCTTGCCGATCCCAGATATTCCAGATTCTTCGTCGCCGGCTTGTGAAGCGAGAGTCCCACTGACGCGCGAGACGCGTGCGCGGGAACCTCATCATGAGCTATCCATCCGTCCAGGCTGATTCGTTCCGCTACCCCAAGCTCGCGTGCAAGCGCGTTGAAGCTCGTCTCGAATTCCGGACGAAAACTGCCAATCACCCGCATTCGAATCTCGGCCTCCGTCATCGCCAGCGCGCGCAGTCCCTCCAGATGACCGTTGTCCGCGTCCGCGTAACCGACGTAAACCACTTCTCGCGCGCGAAACCTCTCGGCGATCGTCTCGTTCCAATCCGCGGGTCCGGGAAAGTAACTCCGGTCGGGACAATTCGGCACGATCATCGGCGCGCGCGAGTCTCCTGCCGCCATTAGCCAGTGGCGGGCGCGATACTTTTCCGGAAACACTGCTGCATCTGCCGACTTGGTGCCTGTCAGCGCCGCCTTTACCACCCACGCTTGCAGGGAGGTCCACGAAAGACTCCCCGTCTCCGGCAACTCGTGGAGATGAAATATCAGCGGCGTCGATCTCCGGCCCAGCCGCCCGGCAATGCTTGCGACAAACGCGTGCGGGTCGTACGAATAGACAATCGCCGGCTGCATCTGCTTGACCAGCGCGCGGGTCCGAGCGGCGAATTTCGCATATTCGATCAGCTTTGCACTCGCGCTCGCCGCCTCTTTTTCGCGCGGCGATGCGTACCCGCCGACTCGCTCGATAGTCACATCGGCTGGCCATTCTTGAATCGGCTCATCCATATTCCGGCAAAGAATATGTATCCTGAAATAGCCACTTAGTATCCGGACTGCATACACCGTCGGCGGATAATAATCCGGATTCGCGTATATCGTGATAAGCAACCGGGGTTTCACTTGCGGCTCATTGCGTACGATCGGCAAGCCGTGTTCCGGCGGACTCGACCGGCTGCGCCGCAGCCGCGACGCCCGCGTTCCCTTGATCGATCACTCGGATTCGAGCGCCGAATTTTGCGAGTTTCGCGCGCGTGCCGTCGGTCGATCCGTCGTTGACGACTATCACTTCGATCTCGCCGTTGAATTCCTGCGCGAGCGCGCTATCGATCGCGCGCGCGATCGCACGCTCGCCGTTGAAGACGGGAATTATCACCGAGACAGTTTCCCCACCGAACTCATTCCAGGCAGATTGCCGGCTGGCCGCTGGCCGTGCGGCCATTGGTCGCTTCACGGTCTTTGCGCGCTCAGGTAGATACTGTCGGCAAACTGGAGCATCGGCGGCACACGCTCGCTGACGGCGCGCAACGCATCGGACGCACGCACAATCAGGCGATATCGCGCAGGCAGGATGCATAGGTCGGAGTGCTGCGGATTGAGGCTGAAGTAGCCATCGACTGAAAGCGTGGCCGGCCCGATCAGCCGCGATGCCGCAAGTCTCAGTTCGCGCGGCGTCCAATAGCGAACCTCGAACCCAACCGGTTGGCGAAAGCGGCGCCGCGCCTGATGGTAGAGGCACCGCAAGCCGTAAACATTCGCCATCTGGATCAACGCGCGCCCGCCCGGCATCAGCACGCGGCCGGCCTCGCCGAATGCGCGCACCGCGTCCGGCTTTGCAAAGTGCTGCAATACGCTGTACGAAAACGCGACGCTGAAAACTGAATCGCAAAACGGCAGATAGCGCGCGTCGCCTACCACAAAGCGCGCCTTTGCGCCGAGCTGCCTGGCGACTCTTGAAGCCGCCTGAATCGACGCGAGACCCGGGTCGATTCCAACCGGCTCGTAACCGAGTCGCGACGCCGCTATGCACCATCGCCCCCAGTTCGATCCGATATCGAGCAGGTACTGGCCCGGTCCCGTAGCGCGCTGCAGACGCATCTCGGGGATTGGATACTCGGTGAGCGAACCGATCAGCCCCTCGTACAAATGTCCGCCGGTCGCAGCGATTGCGCTCTGCACGTAAGCGTCAACACCGCTCGCTGCCGGCCGCGCACTTGATGATGCTGACGCTTCAGCACCGTCGCTCATTGCGCGCAGCGAATCGGACGCGACGCCGAGCGTCTGCGGCACGTCGTCCAGCAGCATCACCGGGATATCGCCAACCACGCGATAGCGATGCTGCTGTGCGCAATCGAGGACCTCGCCGGCCGCGTCGAGGTCGGTGTGATCGCGCGGGCAGACGAGATTGGCGACCAGGAACGGATCGAGCGGGACTTTTGTCCGGCCGCGAATCATGGCATCCGGCACAGGGCCATGTCAGGCCGCAGCGCGCGCTTTCTTGCCGACAATCGAATCGAGCGCGGATAGCAAGCCGTCGCGATCCGCGTCGAAGCCAAGTCGCGCAACCTTTTCGATCGCGCGCCCGCCCATCGCGGCGCGATGCTCAGGGCTTTCGACCATCCGCTGCAGCCGATCTGCAAGCGCCGCGACGTCGCGCGCCGGAAACACGAATCCATTGACGCCGTCCTCGACCAGGTCCGGCCCCGCGCCGACGCGATCGCTCACGACGACCGGCTTGCCCGCGTTCATCACCTCGTTGATCACCAGCCCCCACGGCTCGTGCTCGGAGGGCAGCACGAATACGTCGCAAAGGTCGTACAAGGCGGGAAGTTCGGATTGGTTCCTGAAGCCGATGAAGCGGATCGAGTCCCACTTCAGAGAGCGCGCGCGCCGTTCGAGCTGGGCCCGCTCCTCGCCGTCGCCGGCGAAGACCAGGCAGGCCGCGGGCTCGGCGGCTGGGCCGGGCGACATGCGCGCGTAGGCCTCGAGCAGGTCGCCGGCGCGCTTGTGCGGCTGCATCTTGGAAGCGAACAGAATCACCGCGCGTCCCGGATGCAATCCAAGCTCGGCGCGCAGCCGTTCGCGGCGCGGCCGCGCTTGATCCGCGGCGGTGCGAAAAAATTGGTTGTCCACCGCGTAAGGCATCGGGAAAATTCGGCCCGCTTCGACTCCGTAATGAAGATAGTATTCGCGATTGAGCCGCCCGATCGCCAGCAAGCCGTCGATGGTCCGCAGCAGCGCCGGCATCGCGATGCGCTTGAGGCCCAGCTTCAGCGCGTCATCGGTCTCGCTGAGCAGATTGGACTCGCCGCGCAGCATTACCGGGATGCCCAGCGACTTCGCCGCCGCGATTCCTGCCAGACATCCGCGATGCGCGTAGCCGTGCACCCACAACGCGTCGAATCGCCCCCGTCTCAGGCGCGCGCGCAGACCGAACGTCCACGGCCGCCAGAACGAAAGCTCGTTTCCCGAACCCAGGCGCGGCAGAAAATCATGGCGGTAGCCGTCGAGCAGCGGCACATCCCATTTCACGCTCACGCCAAAGCCCGAATCGCGATAGGCGTGGATCGAGAGATCGCTCAGAAAAAAAACCGTCAGATCGATCCCCGGATGCGCCGCCAGATGGCGGAACAGCGGCGCCTGGTACTGGATCGGATGACTGACCAGGCACGCAACGCGGTAGCTGCCATCCATCTCAGGCCACCTGCGGTCTGGCCGCTACGGTTTCCGATCTTTTGGAATTTGCCGGATGCGCGAGTACGCGCGCCGCCGCCGCGATCACTTCATCGACGCCGATCGCCTTGATGCATTTGTTGTCGTACGGGCAGACATCGAGAAAGCAGGTGTGGCACTCGACATTCTTCATCAGCACTTCGTGGTGCGACCCATGCGGCCACCACATCCCGGGGAATTCGCGGCGCGTGAAGAGCGAGACGCATGGCGTGCCGACCGCCGCGGCAAGATGCTGCACGCCGGAGTCGTTGCAAATCAGCATCGCACAGCGCGCAAGCAGCTCGCACGATTCGCGAACCGTGGTCTTGCCCGCCAGGCTCGCTGCGCCGCGGCCGATCGCATTTGCGATCCGCTCGCACAGCGGCGCGTCGGAACTGCCACCGAGAACGACGATCCGGCAGCCACGCGCAGCCAGATTGTTCGCAACCTCGATGAACCGATCGGCAGGCCATCGATTCGGTTCCGCCTTCGCCCCGGGCGCGAAGGCAATCTTCAGTTCGGCGGCCGATACTCCCGCTTGATCGAGCAGTTCGGTCACCCTGAGCCGATTCGAGTCGCTGAGCTCGAGCGGAAAATCACCATCGTATCCCGCGAACCCTCCCGCTCGGACAATCTCGAGCAACCGCTCCACTTCGTCGGGGAAGTCGATAAACCTGGACTGCGCCGGCGCAAAAAACCTGGGTTCGTATCGCCAGCCGAAGCCCCACCGCGCACCGGCCGATCGCGCCACCGTCAGATTGCGAAACAACGTCGCCAGCGGCGCCGCGACCGCCGACAACTCGATCCATACATCGAACTGGCGCGCGCGCAACCGGCGCATCAACTCGAGCCGGCCCCGCACGGTCGCAATATCTTCGGTGTGATATACGATGATCTCATCGATCCAGCCCACGCCCTCGAGCAGCTCGCGCGCGCCGACCGAGCCCGCCTTGCCCGGTGACGTCACCAGCGCGAGATGCGCCGCCGGGTACGCGCGCCGAATCGCATGCATCGCGGGGATCGCACACGCGGTGTCGCCGATATTTCCGATCCGATAGATGCACACGCGCTTCGCATCGAGCGGTCGCCGCCTCGGCCACAGGCATTTTGCCGCGCCGCTCAGAATCGCGTTGGCAGATGCGCGCAGCGCCTGGGCCGCGAGTGCTTGCTGTCTGGCCAGCGGCATTTCGAGTTGGATGCGTCCGCCCGGTTGTCAACTAAAGTAGGAGGAAATCCCGCGGGCGGCGAATGGGCGGTGAAGAGCGGTGCGGCGTCAAGCCTTGGGGCGAAGATTGCGAACAAAGCGGGGAGGCAATGTCTCGCTATCGTCGGGGTGTGGCGACGGGTCTTCAAGCGTCGTTGCGGGCTCGTCCGGCGCCTGATTCATGCTTTCGAGCTGCGCTTTGGCGCGGCGAATGAAATCCGACCCGAGAATCCATGTGCAAACGAGCACGAAGGTGATCGAGGCTGCCAGGACGGCGTTGTTGCGCGCTTTGGGCTCGAAATAATTGTCGGGCACGACCGGAGGTTCGACGACCTTGAAGGCGAAGTCGGATTGCACCTGCGCGAGTTTCTCGCGCTGAATCTGCCGCGCCATCAGCTCGTAGAGTTGAGTCTGCAAAAGCGCGTCGGAAGTTTTCCGGACCTCATCCTGCAGGGAAGCGGCCGCGCTGGCGCCGGCTTGCACTTCCTCGTTGCGAAGCTTGTCGCGCAGGCTGTCGAGGTAAAATCCGAGCACGCGTTGAGCTTCGACCGGCGACGGATCCATGAAATACAAGGTCAGATTGCCGCTCTTGAAGTCGTATTCGGTGCTGAATCGATCCGCAATCTTTGTATGAATCAACCACTTCGTCACGGTCGGCGCATTCTTGCTTCGGACGCCGATGATGTTGTGCTCGAGATGATATTTGCTGACGAGGTCGGTCGTGAACGCATAGCTGTTCATGATCGCCGTATAGCGTTGCGCCAGCGTAACCGTGTCGGCGCCGCCGCCGCCGAGCAGCGACGCGATTCCTCCTCCCAATCCATCAACCATGTCACTGGCGCTTCCTGTCCCTATCGAGAGGCCCGCTTCGGGCGGCACCGGAGTGACGGTGGCCTGCGCGCGATACCACTTCACGGTCAGGAATTTTGTGTACAACCCGTAGCCGAGGCCGATTCCCATCGTGAGGGCTGCAATCAGGATCCATCGCGCACGCAGCAGGTCGATGTAATGGAGAAGCTGCAGCGTCGCGTGTTGCGCCTCTGTGAGATGAGCGGGCGCGCCAGCGCCGGCGGCGGAAGCGGTTGCGCCCACCGGCGAAGTCAAATGCCCGTCGCTGCCTGAAGGATCCATAAAAGTTGCCGGAGACCGGCGGTTCCCGTTTAGCGCCAGACCAGGCCGCCCCAGGAGGGCGTAAACGCGAAACTGAGCTGGAGCAGAGCGCGGAAAGAGTTGGCGTTGGTGTAGTTGATATCGCTGACGTATTCGATTCCCGCGCGCGCCTTCATCTCGCCGAGCGAATCTGCAAGCGGCCCGATTTCGAGCGGCAGGTGAAGGAAGTCAAAAGCGACACCGTAACCGGTCTCCGTGTTGCGTAAAAGCGGCGTGAACGACGGCGCTACAATGGCCTGACCACGAGTATAGAAAGTGTCCACGCCGATGCGCGACTGCAAATTGACCCATCGATCGATCTCGAAATTGACCTGCCATGCGCCCGGCCCCAGCGAACTGCCCATCAGCGCGTTCTCGTAGGACCAGTACAGCGAGTCGTTGTGGATCGAATACTCTTTGTCGGTCAGTGCGTATTCGAATCGCGCGGTGGTGCGCCCGTCGAGCGTGACCTGTGGAACATAGATTCCGGCAGTGTACGACGGTCCCTTGAACGGCAGCTTTAAGGCGATGCTCTTGCCGAACGGCAGGAAATAATCTTCGGCCAGGACCTCGCCATAGACTTGCGTATTGCGCAGCCGCGGGACGTACGCCTTGGCGAACATGCCGAAGCGCGTGTTGGTATTGGCAACCTGTGAATTCCCCGTCGAAAGACCGGTCAGGTCTCCGAGAAATCCCATCGAACTGTAATTGTCGTTGCCGCTGCCGCCGAACATGATCGTGTGATCGATGCCCCATTCCAGGAACGGCAGCGTCCTGAAGGTAATCACCTGGCCGGAGAGCCACGGCCGCGAGAACGTCCGTCCCGCGTTGAGCTGGCCAAGGAACGCTTGATACCGATACAGCCCCAGATAACGCAGAATGCCGGGCAGATGGCCCGGATGAATATTCTGGATGCGCAAGGCCGGGAACGGCTGCGCGTTATTGGACTGCGAAAGTTGGTTGTAGTGCGAAACCCCCCATGACATCTCCTCCTGCCCGAAGGAGATAGCCGTGTTGCCCAGACTGACGACCACCGCGCCCGTCAACAGTTGCGCGCGACTTGCCTGGCTCGGACTGTCGGTCAGCGGACCCGCCAGCGCGCCTTCGCCGTAGCCGGTGACGAAGCCGCCGATCCCGGCCCATCCCGACCACCGAAGTACTTCATTGCTCCCCTGGTCGGTGGGGAGGTTGTCGTTGTTCGGCAGAAGCGGCGTTCCTTCCCGGTAGTCGAGTCCACTGGCTCCAGTCTGGACCGAGCGCCGCTTGCCCTCCGACAAGACGTACTGGCCCTCAACGCGATCGACAGGGTGGAACATCGTGGGCAGGTTGTCTTCGTGGTCCTGCTCGACCCATTGCACTTCTTCGGGCAACTGCAGCCGCAGCGCATTGATGCAACTGCGTGCGAGTTCGCTCTGATTCTGCATTTCGGACAGCTTCGACTCGGCCTCGACCGCGATGCGCGCCGCCTCGACGCGGGTGATGGGCTGGATTTCCGAAATATAGCTGTCCGCGAGTCCCAGGTCGTTCAGCGTATTCAGCTCGTCATAGATCGAGCTGTCGAGCGGAACGTAGGCCGCGTATGTCGAAGCGAATGCCGGGCGCGCGAGCCACGTGATCGCCAGCGCCGCCAGGATGAGCGCAAATTTTGTGCGGCGCGCGGACCGCGCCGTGTTAACGAGGGCCATCAGATTCACCGATGCGGCTGGTGCTCTGTTGTCGGTCGAGCTCGAGTTGTCGAAGGCGCTGGATCTCGGTGAGCCGGTCGATCAAATCTGCCGGCGGATTTTTCTGGCGCATCAAGACCGGCTGCGCGTGGCCGATTCCCTGCTTGGGAACAATGAGCCTTGTCGCCGGATCGATTGGTTCGGCCGTGCGTGCGCCCAGGCGCGCCGCGAGCGGGCTTCGGCTGTCGCCGAACAGATATGCGATCAGCACCTTGCGCACATAGTGCTGGGTCTCGGGATAGGGCGGGATTCCGCCGTACTTATCCACTGCGCCTTCGCCCGCGTTGTAGGCCGCAAGCATCTCGGGCAGGCTCAGACCCGCGCCATCGCCGCGAGCGCTACGGTACCGGCGCAGATAACTGATAAACCGCACGGCGCCGAGCGTATTGCTGACCGGATCGAACGGGTCGAGCACGCGAAAGCGATTCGCCGTCGCCGGCATCAGCTGCATCAGGCCTTGGGCGCCTTTGGGCGAGACCGCATCTGAATTGCCACCCGACTCGACGGCCGCAATCGCAGCCAGCAGATCGGGATCGAGGCGGTAGAGCTCGGCCGCCGCGCGGAACAAGCGATTGTTGCCCGGGTGCGAGCGCCCGGCCGCCGGCCCCGCTTGCGCCTGTGCCGCATTCGCGCCCATTAACGCGAACGACAGCGCGGCCGCAATGATTGTTTTTCGGACTTCCACCGGTTGTCTCTGGCCGGCCCTATAGACTCGCGCCCAATATTCCGATCACGGCCAGCGACGACGCGGCATTCGCGATGATCTGAGTAACCGTCGCCGTCTCCTGCATCTTATTTTCGTAGATCAGTTTCTCAGGAACGTACACCGTATCCCCAGGATCGAGCCGCGCCGACATCAGGCCGCCCGATATCACCGGCAACAGCGGGAACATCGTCGATTGCTTGCTCGCTTTGACTCCATCGTCGGTCATCACCGAGCCGTCGGCCTTGATAACCATGATGTGCTCGGGGTCGGCGCCTTCATTCGGACCGCCGGCCTGATTGAGATAGTCGCGCGTGGTCAGCCCGGGCCGATATACGATCGCGTTGGGAGCGTATACCTGGCCGAGCACATTCACCGCGGCCGGACGGCGCGGAATCGTCAGCTGGTCCTGATCGATCAACACCACGTTATCCGGCGAATTGGCGAGCTCGTTGAGCGGATGCATGTGGATAACGAGGCGGCCCTGGGCTTGCTGGCCTTCGGTTTCCGTCAGCACGTGCTCGAGCGCGTTGAGCGTGGTCGGACTGGTGGCGGGATTCTGATCTCCCTGGCTGCTAGCCATCTGGTTCATCGTGCCCGGATTCATCTGAATCCGGACGATCGACTGCTGCAATCGTTCACGCGCCTCGTCAAGGCGCTTTTGCTGAAGCTCTCTTATCGACTGTCGAATCAGCACCGTGGCCGGCAGATAGGCGTCGGGCAGCAGTCCGCCCGAGCGCTCGAGCACCGACGCGATTCTTTCGCCATCATGAATCGTGTACGGCCCGGGCCGCGCGACCATTCCGCGCACCATCACTACCCATGGCAGATGCCAGTCCGACGCGCGGCGCACGAATAGCTGATCGTTCGCCTCAAGGGCGGGATTATGCTCGTCCGAGCCTGACAGTGCCGCGCGCAGATCGACATCCATGAAGGTGTGGCTGGTGCGGGTGCCGTTAACGACCTGGGTGCGCGCGAGTTCGGCCGCTTTCTGATATGCGTCGTCCTTGAGACCGCCCGCCAGGTAAAGCAGGTCGCTCACGTGCATGCCCTGGCTCATCACGTAGTAGCCGGGATTGCGTACCTCGCCGAAGACCTGCACGGTCGGCAGATACTTCATTTGCGCTTCGCTGAACACGGTCAGCTCGTCTTCCTGGTTGAGCGTGAGATTCTGCGGGCCGCTGATATTGGCCGACAGCGCTTCGCCGAGATCGACCGGCACCAGCCGCACCGTCTTTGCCTTGCCCTCTTTGCGGCGAATCAGCGCGTATTTGAAAAAGGTATGCGGCGCGACCCCTTCGGCGAGTTCCACCAAATCGGCGACCCGCATTCCCTGATGCCATTCGAACTTGCCCGGGCGATTGACGCTGCCGCGTACAATCACGACGTCCTGCTGGGCAGGCAGCACCGGGTAAATCTTGATCAGATCGCCGTCGCGGATGTCGAAGCGCTGCGAGCGGATGTCGTTCAAATCAACGTCGAGCGCGATTCGCTTCTGATGATCGGCAACCCGCTCGACCTGCACGCGCTGCGAGTAGCCGAACGCGCTGATTCCGCCGCCGAGCTTGATGACCGAGTTGAGCGGCTCGCCGGAGTGCCCGAGCTCGTAGATGGCGGGCCGCTTCACGTCCCCGATCATTCCAACCACCGGCCCGATGACCGGCACAAAGATCACATCGCCGGGCTGCAGCTGCTCGTCGCCCTGCTCATTGCCGGCGAGCAGCAAACTGTACAGATCGATCGTGCGCACGAGTTGATTGCCGCGCCGAAGCTCGACCTTGCGCAGGCTGCCTATTTTGGTGATTCCGCCGGCCGCGCTGAGCGCGTTCGATACGTGCGACAACGCGCTCACGGTGTAGGCGCCGGGCTGCTCGACTTCGCCGACGACGAACACCTGGATGGTCTTGAGCTTGCCCATCGTGACGTCGACTTTCACCCCGGTGATTTGTCCGGCGTGACCCTCGATGAGCTGCTTGGTCTGCGCGAAGGTCAAGCCCGCCACCTGCAGCGGACCGATCTCGGGAATACTCACCGAACCGTCGCGCCCGACGGTCAGATTCAGCGTGTTGTTGATTCGCCCCCACATCAGCATCTTGAGCTGGTCGCCGGGACCGATTACGTAGTCGTCGCTGACCTGAACGTTGGCGACCGGAGCGAAGGTCGAAACGCGCGAGGCAAACAGCGAGTAGCCGAATTGCTGCAGATTGCGCGTGCTCGGCGCGGCGGGCGCGGCAGCGGAATCGAGCGAGCGGAATTGCGATTCAACCGATGACACCGGCTGACTCGGATTTGCCCCCGCCGGCGTCATTCCCATCTGCCGCCCGGGCGACGCTGTCTCGTCCGATCCGCCTTGCCCCGCAAGCCCGGTGCAACTTCTCAGCTGCGCCATCTGCTGGTCGGTGAAGGTCAGGCCGAGCGATTTTGCGATTCCGGCAACGTCACCGGCGCCAAGCTGTTTCGCCGCAAAATGGAGACATAGCTCCTGCATGTCGTCAGAACTGAGACCGCCCGACGCCATTTCGCTTTTCAAGCTGCCGAGCTCGTCGGGCGAAATTCCAAGCTGCTGGATGACCGCAGCCATCGATTGCTTATTGATCGTATTGGCGAAGCCCTGCGCGCCACGCATCGCCGACGCACCGCCGGAAAGAGTAGACGGGCCGGCTTGGGCGGGCTGGTCGGAACCGCCGTTGTTATCTGAATTCGTACACGACGGCAGGCCGGAGTTGGCCGCGTTCGGGTCACCCGGCTCGACGCATCCGCGGCTCACCGCGTTGCTCACCGCACCCTGCGGGGAATCGCTGTTGGCGCCATCGTCCGGCGCGCTTGCCGCGCTGCCGGAGCCGCCCAAACCTCCGGCGCCGCCGAGCGCTGCGCCGCCGGAATCGCCGATTTGTGCGCGCGCGACGGAAGAGAATAAGAAACCCAGCGCGAGCAGAAGGATCAGACTTCGCAGCGTTGTGAAAACTGCATGTTTATTAGTACTACGCATGGTATGACTCCCTGCGGTTACCGCGCAACCACTTCGGGTGCCAGCTAAAATCTGAGCCCCGCCATGATAGCTAAATTTTCGATTAAAGAAAGGGCCAAAGCTGGTCATGGGCAGACAAGCAGTGTTTTGAGTCTGCGTACGATTTGCGGCATGCGTCCGCCGTCCCGTGTTATCAGGCTTGGGCATCGGTCGCCAAAATTGAGCGATCGCCGTCCAGATTCCTAACCGCAGCCGGCGATCTTACACGACTCTGCAGTAATCGAATCTGGTTAGTTTATTACCGCCGAGAACTCCGAAGACGCGTTATAACACGCTAATGAAACGAACGTCAAGCGCTTTCATCCTCACAAGCACGATAACGCGTGTTTGATGCGCTCGCGAAAACCCTGCACCTTCGCGCAATCTGCGCGCTACGGACTGTCGAGTGCTTCGTTTTCTGTGGCGTCTTGCTTGAGTGGGCCGCCGCCCGGCCCCAATACTGCGACGAATCGCTTCGGACCGTCATAGATGACGCGTTCGCCGTGCGGAAGCTGCCAGAACGCCTGCGTGTCGGCAGGAGCGCTGCCCTTGGAGCTGTTCTGCTCGCTCGGCGGACCGACGGCTTGGACCAGCTTCTCGAGCACCTTCCCGCTCGAATCAGGCGTGAACCACGCCATCACGAGCTGCATGCCCGAATAGCTCGTGAACTCGTACTTCACCTGCTCGTAGCGGATTGAATCGACCTCGATATTGTTTATTCGGTAGGTGTCGGCGCCGTAGGGAGCCGTCTCCATCGCACCGGATGGAAACCTGTTCTGCACGCGATACAGCGAATCGCCGAATCGCACATCCAGAAACGACGTCAGGTTGGGCTGTCCCGCGAGCCCCAGCATTTTGGGCATCGCCAATCCGGGCGAACTGGCGGAGCAGGCCGCGCACGCGAGCGTCATGCCCACCAGCATTGCGCGGACAATTGTGAGTGCGCGCGGCGACCGCATCCGTCAGCTATCTTTGGCGACCGCCGAGGCTGAGAGCACGACGCGCAGCCCGCCCGATTCGACGGCGCTGAGCAGAATCGCCACTCGTTCCGCGCCGGAAAGATAACGCTGGAAAATCGCCTCGAATCCACGGAACGGACCGTCAACCACAACCACCCGCTCGCCCGTGCCGAATGGTTTGTCGGGTATTTCGATCACGTCGTCCACGCCGCGGCGGCGAATCTCCGACACTATCGCCGCGGGCACCGCCAGCGGATCGATTCCCGCCGACACGATCGCGCGCACCCCGGCCATATATTTTACCTCGAAGTACTGGCGCTGAAGATCGAACCTGGCGAACACGTAGCATGGAAACAGCGGAGCTATCGACACCGCCATCCGTCCCCATCGCGGCGCCTTCGCTTTGAGCATCGGCAGAAACACCTCCGGCACCGCGTTGGCGAGTTGATCGCGGACCCAGCGCTCCTTGCCGGTCTTGGTGCGAACCAGGTACCAGTCTGTCTGTGGATTGTCGTCCATCGCGATATGCGCGGCCGGCGTGGCAGATCGGAGGCGAAAGAAACCCGGTCGCAGGCCGCTCGCCGCGGCAATGTCCTCATCCTGCCGGAAAAAAGAAAGCGGCTGTAGCATATGCCACAGCCGCCCGATCAGTCCAATCGACTTCTAGATTTCGTACGTGAAGGTGAACTCGAGTTCGTTGAAACGCTGCTCGCGGCTCAGCAGGTACGGATCCGTGAAGCGGCCGCTGCGTCCGATGAACCACTGGGCATTGACCCCGAGCAGAATGTTTCGTGAATACCGGTAAACGTTGGTGGTCGACAGCTCGCCGACGTTGTTGTCGATGTCCCACAGGAACACGTTGCCGGCCGTCAACTGCCCGTTCATCAGCCAGTTCGTTGCCGACAGGAACGCGAGGCTGCTGATCTCACGCGCCTTGCCGCGCCGGCAGTCCGGTTACGATGGTCATCGCATTAGCCGGACGATCCGGCTGCCACGTCTCCGTGTACTGAGCCGTCAGGAACGTGTGCTGCTTCGACATCCAGGGGATGTAGGTCGGACGGTCACCCGCGATGATCCAGCGGGTTAACTGGGTCCATTCTGAACCGTCCGGATTCTGAAAGCTCGGAACGCCGACCGCGTGATCCGGCTGGTACAGAACGTCATAACGGTACACGATGTCGGTCAGGTCTTTATCGTAGTAGGTTCCCGTCATGCCGAAAAAATTGTTGCGGCGATAGTTGGTCTCCGAAATGGCCTCAAACGTCCCGCCCACGGGCACACCCGCATGAGGCCGGTGGGTATAGAAACCGGGGATGACGAACTGGCCGGGACCGACACCAACCGCGCCCGGTTCGCCCATCGCGGCCGGCCCGCAGTTCGTGCAAGCCGAAGTGCGTCGCATCGCGGAATTCGTACAAGTAGATCAAGCTGGTCTGGAGTCCGTTTCCAATCGGCAGCAGGCTCGACAAACGTACTCCGAATTCGCTGTTTTTCAGGGAGTTTGATGGCCTCCTGCTGATATTCTTCAGGATGACGTCGTAATATTGATACGTCTGGTGCCCGCCAATCACGGGGCCGAAAGGCAGGGCGATCATCGCCTTTGAGTCGCTGTTAGGCAGCTCGCTGACGTTGATCCTCTGCCCGTTCTGGTTGATGCTGAATGGGAACGGCGTGTCCAGGCCGCCAAAGCCACAGGTCGAGACCGGGCAGCCACCGAACAGTGTGGCCGGAGCAACCCACGGATTGCGCTGATCTTGTTGGACGTTAATCCCAGCGCCCTGGAAGTCACCGGGGATGATGAAGGCTTCAATCTCGTTGTTGGCGGTCTTGAAGTAGTCCGGCAGGATGTAGTTCAGCTTGATCATCCGCACGTTTGTGCGCTGGTCTTCAGGCGACTCTGCGCCGTAAACTCCGTGCCATGTCGCATTGACCGGGTTGGTGACTTCGGTTCCTGACAGCGCGTCGGCTTCCGTCCAGATGACCTGCTGCTTGCCGATACGTGCGGAGAAGTTGTCGGTAAAGTTCAACTGCGCATACCACTCGCGCAGATCATTCTTGATGTATTCGTCCTGAATCGCCTGCATTCCTTGCGATGAGTACGGGATCACATCCGTGTTCGGCCTCTGCCGGCCATTGTTCTTGAGCGAACCGTACGAGTCGTACCAGGGTCGGTAGTACGCGAAAAAGTCCGCATCCTTGATCAGCAGCGTGTCGAAGCGGCCAAGGAACTTGTAGTTCTTGATCATGTGGTAATCGGGCCGCACGTCTGCAAGGTTGCGCTGCTCGACCAGATCCCAATGATTGAAATCGAAACTGCCGCCTGTCATCCCGAACGATTGCCCGGGAAGCGCGTACGTCTGGGCGCCCGAATGAACCAGCTTCGTCGGCGTCGAGTCGATGCTCGAGCTGCCTTCGCCCCAGCGACCCGCCTCGCGAGTTTCGAAAAACCCAAAGACGGAAAAATCGCCCTGTGTGATGGTCGCCATTGCGACCGATGTCCATAGCGTCCCGACCGTTGCCACGGCGGCCACCAATAGACTCCGCCACCGCGTTCCGCCGAATCCCTGATTCCCGTTCTGCATAGTCACCCCCAAGCTGGAGCCCTCGTGGTTACGACTCCTCGCCCGATTGTCCACCAGGCAAGCGTCAGACACTCATTCCCCGTTCGCGCGCAAGAATCTACGAACGCGGCTTAGCTATCATTCCCCCGCATACCTTGTCAAGAAGGGCACATGCGCCCGTAATGCGTTGGCAACAGCCCGTTAAGCGCCGCGTGATATGGCGATTCCCGATTCGGTCGTTTCAATTTGTTGATACAGGGCGGCGCAGGGCGAATCCGCGCCCGGATGATCGATCTGAATCGGACCGCCGGCCGGCGGCGGTTCTTCGGCTCTGGCGGTACTATGCAGGCCCGCTCGAATGCCGCCCTTATACCGGGCGGCACTTGCGATCCTTTCGGGGAAATGAATAAAGTTTCGTCTTGATTGGACGCAATTCGCACGGTTGGTTCTGGATTGACCGTCAACTGCGATCATGAACAAAGAGTTACGGCGCACTTGAATTTGTCGTCCGATCAGTGTAGGTACGACGACCGAATGCGCGTCCGGGGCGATTTCCGGACCTTGGCGGGGCTTCCGGTGGCTCTGCGGGGAGAGGAGAACGAACTGACGGCCGCGTGGGTTTTCTAGGCTGATTGGGTCAGCAGACGGGACACCGATTCGACTCGGCGGGGGTTAGAAACAATGACGCATGGAAGGATGCAGGCGATGACTCAGGGCAGGGATGGGATCTCGTTGGCGCACCCACGGGCGCTGAAGCTAATGGGGGTCGCTCGTCGGCTTTCGCTCGTGGCCGCGGTCTTCGTGGTCGCTGCGCTCGTCGCGGGGACAGCTGGCACCAGCTACGCGAAATCTAAGAAAAAAACTAACATCCACGTGGCCAACCTTCTGGAAGACACGGTCGTTGTCTCGAATTACGGCGCTGTTTTCGACGGCAGCCTCGAGACATTCGTCGCCGGTGCGGGGCACAATGCCAGGCCTCATTTTCGGATCACCGGCCCGGCCACGTTTTTGGGTGCTAGCAGCGGTGCGGCTGGCGACGCAGTGAGCTCGATGAACGATCATCACATCGCGGTGGCGATACCGATTGACTTTTTCGATCTTACCGGCTGCGGTCCTTTTGGCCAGCCCGCGGCTTCTCCCGCATATGGCACCGGTTTGGTCGAGCTCTTCGGGCCAGATTCGACTGGCAACTCAGCGCCGGAAAATATAATTTGCTCACCGAATTTCGCGTTCGGTGCTCCCAACACTACCGGCGTTTTCTACCCCCAGGGCGTGGCATTTGAAAGCCCCTACGACGGGGTCAATCCCGCCGGGCACGATATCCTGGCGGTGGCGAACCAGTTTCCCCTTGTATTCGGCTCTCCTGACTGCCCCGCGAGTTCCGACCCTGAGGCTACCTGCAGCGCGGCCGCCTGCGCACCCGCGCCCTCGAACATTGAACCTACCAAGCATCACCCCGGAGTGTGCGGGGCGGGGGTAATCAAGCCCGGTTCGAGCTTGGGCACGATTACTATGTACGATAGATCGACGTTGGCTTCCTACCCCGCCTACAACAGCGACCTTGCACCCTTGGGCAACTGGACGGTGGACGCGGTCAACCCGTTCACCTTGGCTCCATACGAGCAGAACGCCACCATCGGCGGATGCTACAGTCTCCTGGCGGGTCCGGCAGGCCTCACGTTTGACGCATCTGGCTACCTGTTCGTCGTGAACAACGCTGGCGCCGACGCCTTCGACCTCTCGTGTGTCCCTCGCTACATCACCGTGTATGCTCCTGGCGCGGTTGGCGACCAATTTCCGACTGCCCTAATGGGTTTGTTCGGTGCGACCGCGGGCACATTGCGGCAACCGATTGCTGCTGCGGTCGACCAGGATGACGACGTGTACGTGACAGACTTCGGCGATAACAGCATCAAAATCTTCTATCCTTTCACGAATTTCGACGGCGCTAACTTCTTTTTCCAAGGCGAGCTGGAAGGCGTGATTCAAGGCAAACACACCAAACTCAAAGCTCCGGAGGGCATCGCGATCGACGCGGCGAACGACGCTCTGTACGTCGTAAACAGCGATAATAATTCGCTGCTGATGTTTACCGATTTTCCTACGAGCGGCGGCGATATTCCCCCGACGCTGATCGTTTCAGGACGGCACGCTAAAATGAACTTCCCGGTCGGCGTTGCGCTCCCGGCATTCACGCCGCAACCTACCAGCACGGACACAGTTTCCGCTACCCGGGACTAACTCCTACCGAAACCACGAAACGGCGAACGCCGAATCCGGATTACCGGATTCGGCGTTCGTGTCTGTGCACGATGCCCGCGCCGCCTGCTACCGCAGATCCTCCGCCAGCGACGCCGCCAGCAGTCCGCCGATCGCGCCGCGAGCCGCGAGATTCGGGTGATCCGCCTCCACCGCTGCCTCGCCCTTGCCGGCAAGCTCAAGAAACCGGGCCGCGTCCACGCCCTCCATGCTGAACCGGACAAATTGGACCGCGCTGATTTTTTCGCCTGACATCTGGCGATCGTCGAATCTCGCCGCGATCCTTTGCGCCCCCGCCTTCAGCCACAAGTGGCGTTCCAGTCCGACCAGCCGGATCAACCCGGCGTCGCGTTCCCGCGCCTCGGCGTACTCGATCAACAGTGTCGCGGCAATTTCGCCCGCGGCTGGAAGCAACTCGTTGTAAGTGTCGATTTCGTGCGCGATCGCTTCGCGCTCCGTCATTTTCTCGGCCCTGATCATCTCCTCGATCTGGTACCACGCAGTCTGCGCGTTTTCGAACAGCAGCGTCAGATGCGACCCGACATGCAGCCGGCGCCGTTCCTTCTCATGAATAAACAGCGGGCGCAGCCGCTCGCGCACCCGTTCGTAATCGGCCAGCGGAAGTATTTCGTCGAAAGCGATCGGCTTCAATCGTCATTCTCCTTTCAGGCAGAGCTTTGCGTCAGCTGCTCGGTCTGCACCTCTATTTTCCCTCTCCCTGTTAGCGGGTCTTAATACTGGCCTCCCCTGTCCGATGGCTCTTCCATCGCGTAGTCGCGAAAAGATGCGCTGCGCAGATTTTCGCGTCTTCTCACTGCGGGCGCAGGGGGGCACCCCTGGCCGTGGCGACGGCAGCGCAGTATTAAGAAACCGCTCGCCGGCGTCCCCAGCCGCGCGGGCTGTTCCATTGCGTAGTCGCGAAAAGATGCGTTGCGCAGATTTTCGCGTCTTCTCACTGCGGGTGCAGGGGCCGCAGCCCCTGCCCAAGGAGGTGCGGAACCCAGGCGGGTTCCGCATATAATCAAGTTCTCCCGTCATACGCTCCGGCGTATCGTTACCCCTGCTGGTACGCGCGCGCTAGCACCTCCAGCGGATGAAGCGGACGCACTCCCGTCGCCTGCTCGATTTGCACCGCCGCCAGCGGACAGTCTGTCGCCATCACCCGTGCTCCCGCTTCGCGCATCCCGGCGAAAGCCTTCTCGCCCCACTTCATCGAGAGCGCGAAGAACTCCTTTTTCATCGCCCACGTTCCGTCATGCGCCGTGCATGCATCGACCGTCGTCACTTCGACGCCCGGAATCTGGCGCATCAGGTCGCGCGAGCGCAGCCCGATGCCCTGCGCCTTGAGATGGCACGGAACGTGGTACGCGATAGTGCCGGGCGTGGACAGAAATTCCTTGTTGAACTTGCCGGCGCGGCGAAGTTCGTAGAGCAGCTCGTGCGAATCGACGACCGCCGCCGCGAACTCCCTGACCTCGCCGCCGGCCAGCAGGTTCGGATACTCAGCGCGCATCATCAGCGAGCAGGTCGGATTGATCGCGGCGATTTTGTAGCCCTCGCGCACCAGCGGCAGCATCGAATCGATATTCGCCCGCGCTTCCCTGCGCGCGAACTCGACGTCGCCGCCGTCGAGCGCGGGCATCCCGCAGCAGTTCTGCTTCGGGCATTTCACCGCGCATCCGTTTTTCGCAAAGACCTCGACCGCGGCCTTGCCCGGCCCGGGGTTGTAGTAATTGACAAAACAGGTCGGGAAAATCGCGACCTTCGCGGTCGGCTCGGCCGGCATTGCGGGCAGCCCGGTGCGCCTGAGCCACTGGTCGAAAGTCTCGGCGGCGAAGTCGGGAAGCAGCTTGCCGCGATCGATCCCGAGCAGCTTCTCCATCATCACGCGTTGGAACTTTTGATGGCATCCCCAGTTTGCCAGCGCCGGCGCCATCGCCCCCGCCTTGCCGAGTTGATCGGGACGGGCCAGCATCCGCTCGCGCAGCTTGACCCCGTCTTCCTTCGCGCTCACCGCCTTGGCTCGCAGGATGAGGCGCGGGAAATCGAGCTGGAACTCGTGACCGTCGCGCGGCGTGTAGGGACATTTGATCTCGCACAGTTTGCATCCGTAGCAGAGCTCGATCACGCGCTCTTTCTCGGCCGCCGTCAGCCCTCTCACGTCGCCGTCGTTGCGATCGGTCGCGTCGAACAGCGCCGGGAACGACGGGCAAAGATTGAAGCACAGACGGCAGGTGTGACAGATGTCGAACACCCGCTCGACTTCCTTGTCGAGTCCGGCGCGGTCCCAGTACTTCGCCTCTGTGGAATTGTAGGAAAGGCCGTCGCTCGGCCTGGCCTCGATTCGGTTGGCCATCGGGAAAAATCCTGGCTGCGGACTTTTCGATATGGGCGCGTGCGTGCGCGCCTGGCGTGATACCGCGCGTACCGCAGTCCGGCGCGGCGTCGCCGTTGAAATAGCGGGCGGGCTTCTCGGAGGCCCGCCCGCTGGCGGTGTTTGCGATGCCTGTTAGAGCGTGCCCTGCGCCTTGGCGAAGCGTCCTGCGTGGGACTTTTCGGCCTTGGCGAGAGTTTCGAACCAATCGGCAATTTCCGCGAAGCCCTCTTCGCGCGCCGTCTTCGCCATCCCCGGGTACATGTCGGTGTACTCGTGAGTCTCGCCATGAACCGCGGACTTAAGGTTCGTCATCGAATCGCCGATCGGCATGCCGGTCGCCGGATCGCCAACCGATTTCAGATAATCGAGATGGCCGTGGGCGTGCCCGGTCTCGCCTTCGGCCGTATCGCGAAACAGGCCCGCGATTTCCGGCTGGCCTTCGACGTCGGCGATCTTGGCGAAATAGAGATAGCGGCGATTGGCCTGGCTCTCGCCTGCGAACGCATCCTTGAGATTCTGATGGGTTTTGGTTCCTTTGAGATTTGCCATTTTTTGTTTCTCCTGGTTCTAACTCCAGTTTGGTTTGATCGAGCGCACTTAAAAAATCAACGGCGCGGCTTCCTTGTCCGATTCGCGCTGGCCCGCTTGGCCCCGCAATCCTCGCACAGTGCGTGAATCTCCAGCGACGAGCCGAGCACCGTGAACTCGCCCAGTTCCGACTGTCCGGCGAGCAGGCGGTCAAGGCGGGGAATCTCGATATCGCGGATACGCCGGCATTTCACGCATACCACATGATGATGCGGGGTGATATTCCCGTCGTAGCGCGCGCTGTCGTGCAGCATCGTAACCTTGCGCGCCTCGCCGATGTCGCACAGCGTTTCCAGCGTGCGATGCACCGTGGCGAGCGAAATATGGGGATGCTGCATTCGGACTGCGGCAAAGATCGCGTCGGCGCGCGGATGCTCGCCCGAGCCGAGCAGGGCCTTGATGATCGCCAGGCGCTGCGGCGTGACCGCCAGGCCGCCGCGCCGGCATCGCGCGGCGAACTCGGACAGGCGCTTGGCGGCGTAAGGGCCGCGCCGCCGTTCGTTTACCAGCTGTAGTTGCATCACCTAGGTGATAATCATTATCATCTGGTTATCGCTGTTGTCAAGCGGGACAGCTGTTCGAAGAGTGGACCCGGCTCCAACCCCAACCGGTTTTAACAGGAGGGTGCGCGAGTACGAATCGGGTGTTTGCAAAGTCAAAAAAGAAATTCCGGGTAAAGGTAGTTCGAAGCCCTTGAAAGCGGCGCTTCCGTGCTCCCAATTCGGTCAAGACCGGGGGAAAGAGGCAATCCCCGAATTAGGACGGCGCCCCCCCGCGAAGTTCCGTCTGGTCCGCCGCTTGTCATTTCTCATCACGCTTGGAATGATCTGCTGCCGTGAGCACACCTTCGAAGCTTGAGCTCGAGCGCTTCGTCTCGACGTTTCCATATTCGAGCGAGGCATTCCTGGTTGACGAGGTTCTGTGTGTCGACCTCGCGCAGCGAGAGATCGAGGCGCGTATGGACACGACGCGCCCGCTGCCCGTCGCGCGGTATCAAGTGGGCGATCCCGGCACCCATCCTCGGCACGTATCGGGGCCCGACCTGGTACTGCTGACCGGCAACCTCGGCTGCCTTCACGCCTACTTCCTGCACGGCTGTCGTTGGGAGGAGGGATGGGTCGGGTTCGGCAACCGCATCCATCGTGCTGATTTCCGAAGTCTGGTAACCATTGGACCGCCACTCCGGCTCCATTCCAAAGAGACAAAGGCCCGCGAAGGGCCGAAGCGGGTTGTGCTGCGCTACGAGTTCCGCTTCTGGCAGGAAGAGAGGCTAGTTTACTTTGGCGACCAGTCGGCAATCTTCGTTAAAGGTCGGGAGTTCGAGGGAGATTAACCGGAATTTCCCTTTTTGACCATTAGATCGATACCCGCGGAGGATCATGCGATGGCTGATTCCAGGCGTGGCGGAATGCTGACAACCTTGGCGGTCCTGTTCGCAATTCTCGCATCAACCGACATCCTGAAGCCGCTTCATCTCGAGGGTCCGACCACGGGCCTGGTCTTTTTTGGCCAACGGCTCAGCGGCACACCGGATGCGATCCTTGGGCCTCTGCTGGGAATTGTTCTGTTGATTTATGCGGCCGGGATCTGGCGGATGCGCCGCTATGCGATGTACCTCGGCTACGCATATGCGATCTACGTCACGCTCAACCTGGTGCTTTTTTCGGCGAGGAATCCACCGCCAGCTTCGCAGAGCGAGATGATCTTCGACATTGTCTATGTCATTTTTGCTTTCGCTTTCAGCTGGGGCACGGCGATACTTCTTCACCGCCACAAAGTCGGTCTCCGGTAGCGAGCAATCCAAAGGCGGTCCCAGGGTCCTGTTGCAAGGGACAAAGGCCACGGATTTAGATGCGTTTTTCTTTTATGGTTGGCTTCTCGCGATTGCGGCCATAGTTCTGTTTATCGTGACGCATGGCTGGCCGGCGCTTGCTCGCTGGCAACGATGGTAGCTAATTATTACCTGCATCGCGCTACCATTTCTTTCATACGCCTTGATTGCGATCTCTGTCGAAGGCGTCGGCGTCGCCAGAATGAAAAAGTTTCCTCAATACCGTGACGAGTTGATCGTCGTGGAGCTTTGGAACCTCATCGTGTACATAGGAATTGGCGCTGGCGTCGTTTTGCTTGTCAAGATGATTGCTGAAAACAGGCGATCTTGGAACCGAAGCGGTGCTAACTCGTGATGCTGCCACAACGACGCGGAGCGTCGGCTATTGACGCTGACGGGGGTGGGAAGGCGGTTACAGCCGGGGCAAAATTGGAAGAATTGGGGCGCGTCGCGAATCGGGCTTGGTCAGGATCATCTGCACGTCGCCGATGTAACGCTCGCGAAAGCCTGCCTCGCAGTAGCGGAGGTAGAACTCCCACATCCGGATGAATTCTTCCGGATAACCGAGCGCGCGCACGCGTTCGATGTTGTCGAACATCCGGATTCGCCAGTTCTTCAGGGTCTCGGCGTAATTGGGCGTGAGATCTTCGAGATGGAACAGCCGCAGATCGCTCGCGCGCGTGATCGAATCGCACAGCGCCGTGACCGACGGAAGGAAGCTGCCCGGGAAGATGTACTTCTTGATGAAATCGACGCGCTTGAGCGCGCCCGCATACTCGCGGTCGGTGATCGTAATCGCCTGCAACAGCATCATGCCGTCGGGCTTCAACAGCTCGCCGCATTTGCGGAAATACGCATCGACGAACTGATGCCCGACCGCTTCGATCATCTCGATCGAGACGGCCTTGTCGAACTGGCCGCTGAGGTCGCGGTAATCCTTGAGCAGCACGGTGATGCGCTCCGACAGGCCCTCGGCGGCGATTTTTTTGACGGCGTAGTCGTGCTGCGCGCGCGAAATCGTGGCGGTCGTGACGCGGCATCCGTAGTTCTTGGCCGCGTGAATCGCAAACCCGCCCCATCCCGTGCCGATCTCCACGAGGTGATCGCGGGCCCGAAGATCGAGCTTGCGGCAGATGCGATCGACCTTGGCGGTCGCGGCCGCCTCCAGCGTGGCGTCGGGGCGCTCGAAGATCGCGCACGAGTACATCAGCGTGCGATCCAGAGTCAGCTCAAAGAAATCGTTGCCGAGGTCGTAATGGGCCGCGATGTTGCGCCGGCTGCCGGTTTTGGTGTTGCGATTGAGGTAGTGGATGAAGCGGCGTAAGGGATTGGCCAGCCGCACCAGGCCGCCGTCCATGCCCTCCATCACTTCGCGGTTGCGGATCATGATTTGCGCGAGCGCGGTCAGATTATCGGTCGTCCACGAGTCGGCCATGTATGCTTCGCCGGCGCCGATGCTGCCCGCAAGCGCGATGTCGGAATAGAAGCGGCGGTCCTTGACCCGGATGGTGGCGCGCAAATCGGCGTCCTCGATGTCCTGGCCGAATGGGATGCGCTCGTCGCCATCCTCGATCACGATGCGGCCGTTTTTGATTCCCGCCAGACGGCTTAGAACCGCGCTGCGCGCGAAACGATCGATGATCGCGGGACGACGCGCCCGAGCCGCATCGACGCCCAAGGTGACAATGGAATCGGCTTTGGCCATCGGCTTCGCTTACACCGCCATCGCATCGCGGCGCAAGCGCAGGGGCGAACCTCCGATACCGTTGCGCTCTCCTCGAAGAGTTTCAAACTGCTGGATTATTTTTCGTGATGCGGTCATTCTGAGGAACTCGCGCGGCGCATCAAACTCGCCCGACGCATCAGGTAAATCAACCGCGAGCGGAACTCACACAGATGCCCTCCTCCACCGCGCTGAAATACGTACTCGCCATCGACATGGGCTCCGGCAGCACCAAGGCCGCCGTCGTCTCGAGCGCGGGCGAGGTCGTCGCGTCGGCATTGCGCCACACGACCACCATGATCATGGCGGGAGGCGCGGTCGAGCAGGATCCCGAGGAATGGTGGCGGGCGGTGTGCGATGCAGCGAAGGAGGCGATCGCGGCTTCGCGCGTGCCCGCGGCGCAAATCATCGCCGTCGTATGCACCACGCTGTGGGCCGTCACGGTGGCCGTTGACGAGGACGGCGCCGCAATCGGCAATGCGATCTCATGGATGGACACCCGCGGCGCGAAATACAATCGCGCGGTCGCCGGCGGATGGCCGCGAGTGCAGGGCTACGGCTTGTTCAAGCTGCTCAAGTGGCTGCGCTTCACGGGCGGCGCGCCGGTTCAATCGGGCGTCGATGGCTTGGGGCATATCCTGTTCATCAAGCATGAGCGCCCCGAGGTATATGCGCGGACCTTCAAGTTTCTCGAGCCGATGGATTACCTCAATCTGCGGCTCACCGGACAGTTCGCGGCCTCGTACGCGACGATGTTCACGTACTGGCTGACCGATAATCGCAACCCCAACAGGATTGACTACGTGCCTGAGCTGCTTGCGATGGCCGGCGTCGATCGCGCCAAGTTGCCGGACTTGCGGCCGGTTGACGCCGTGCTCGGCACTATCAAGCCCGAAGTCGCGGCGGATCTGGGTCTGGCGCCATCCACTCGCGTCGTGATGGGCTCGTGCGACGGCCATGCGGCGACCTTGGGCGCGGGCGCGGTGGCGCAACTACGAGGGCTACTTCTATATCGGCACGACGGCGTGGATGAGCTGCCACGTGCCGGCAAAGAAGACCGACCCGCTGCACATGCTGAGCGCGATGCCGGCCGCGCTGCCGGGCCGTTACATGGTCAGTGCGGAGCAGGGCGCGGCGGGACGCAGTCTCGAGTTCCTGAAAGACATCCTGTATCCCGCCGACGGCGCGAATTCTCCCATCGACGTTTACGGCGATATGAACCGGCTCGCCGCGGAGGTTGCGCCGGGGAGCGACGGATTGATCTTCACGCCGTGGATCAACGGCGTGCTCGCGCCGCACGAGGACGCATCGACGCGCAGCGCCTTCTTCAACCAGAACGCGCGCACCGGCCGCGGCCATTACGTGCGCGCAGTGATGGAAGGGGTCGCCTACAACCTGCGATGGCTCAAGGGTCACGTCGAGAAGTTCATCGGGCGGCCGTTCGAGCAGCTTAATTTCATCGGCGGCGGCGCGAGCTCCGATCTGTGGTGCCAGATCCAGGCCGACGTGCTCGGCTGCACGGTGCGGCAGGTCGCCAACCCGCGCAATGCCAACGCGGTGGGCGCCGCGATGGCGGCGTTTACCGCACTCGGCGAGATCGCAGTCGAAGAAATCTCAGCGCGGGTGAAGATCGCCGCCGAGTATCGGCCGATCGAGACCAACCGGCGCCTGTACGATCGGCAGTTCCGCGAGTTCCTCGAGTTCGTATAAGCGCAACCGCGCGATCTACCGGCGCCTCAACCCGGTTGGCTTGCTTTAGTTCCGCTGCCGGTGCGACGAACGAGAGGTCCGCGGCGGGATGCTTGGGAACTGGAACCCGACAGGTTGTTCTGAATCGAGGAGCGATTTACGCCAGCCTCGGGCTAAGCCGTTCGACGATGATTTCCGAGGCGCGCCGGCGGACTTGGGCGAGGTCGTAATTGACTTGCATCCGAAGCCAGATATCGGCGGAGCCGCCGAAAGCCTTTTCTAGGCGCAGTGCCATTTCTGGCGTTATCCCGCTCTTGCCGTTGATGAGGTTGTAGAGCTGCTGGCGCGTTACGCCGAGTCCCGCGGCGGCTTCGGCCACCGACAGGCCGAGGTCCTTAAGATTTTCCCGTATCAGCTCTCCGGGATGGGGCGGATTCTTCATTGGCATGGTCTGGCACTCCTGTCTTTCAGTGATAGTCCACGAGATCGACCTCGCAAACGCTGCCTCTATCGAAGCGAAAAATAATCCGCCAGTTGGCCCGCACGGTAATGGCCCAGAAGCCTTTCAGGTCACCCTTGAGCGGGTGGAGATGGAACGCATGGATGTCCACGTCCTTTGCGCTCTGCGCCGCATCAAGCGCAGCGAGGATGAGGCGGATGCGGTTTAAGTCCCGGGCCGGAACCCTGGCGGGGTCGTCCTTTTCGTAGAGCCGCCTCAGCCCACGGTGGCGGAAGCCCATTATCACCTGCCGATTGTAAAATGACAATTTACATTTGTCAAGAAATGCCCTTGGTGCACATGGCCCGTCCGGCGAATTCGGAAAGCGCCGGACAATAGGTTATATTTGGCCCCCGCGCCGGATTATCCGGGCGCCGCAATCCCCAAGGAGTCGTTCCATGCCCAAGGCAGCAAAGAAACAGCCAGCGCCCTCCGGACCTTTCGGAGATATGTTCCCGTATCGCGAAACCTTCGAAACCTACCACGAGCTGCCGACGAAGAGCCGCCAGCCCGAGGAGGTCATGGGCGAGTTGCGCAGCATCGCGCGCAAGGAAAACGCGCGCTGGCAGACCGGCCAGATCTCGGGCACCTACTACCACGGCGGGATGGAGCACTACGCTTACCTCAACCGCGTGTTCGCGCTCTTCTCGCACGTCAATCTCCTGCAGCGCGACATGTGCCCGAGCGGCACCAAATTCGAGGGCGAGATAATCGCGATGACGGCGCGGATGCTGGGCGCGGAACTGGCGCGCGAGAAAGACCCGCAGGCCGAGGTATGCGGAGCGATCACTTCGGGCGGCACCGAGAGCATCATTCTGCCGATGCTGGCGTATCGGGAGAAAGCCAAAGCCGAGCGCGCAATTACGGCGCCCGAGATGGTGGTGCCGGAGACAATTCATCCGGCATTTTCCAAGGGCGCGCACTTTTTCGGCATCAAGCTGATTCGCGTGCCGGTCGGAGCCGATTACTTGGCCGACGTGAACGCGATGCGGCTCGCGATCGGCCCCAACACCATCGCGATCGCGGGCTCGGCCGCCAATTATCCGCACGGGCTGATCGATCCGATCGAGAAGTTGTCCGACCTCGCGCTTGAAGCCGGCGTCGGTCTGCATGTCGATAGCTGCTTCGGCGGTTTCATCCTGCCGTGGATCGCAAAGCTCGGGTACGACGTTCCGGCGTTCGACTTCCGCCTGCCCGGCGTCACCTCGATGTCCTGCGATACGCACAAATGGGGCTACGGGCTCAAGGGCGCGTCGGTGGTGCTCTATCGCAATCGCGCATTGCGCCGGCGGATGTACTTCGCGATGACCGACTGGCAGGGTGGGTTGTACGCGTCGCCCACGGTAGCGGGCAGCCGCTCGGAGGGAATCAGCGCATCGACCTGGGCGGCGATGGTCACGCTCGGCGAGGAGGGATACCTCAAGGCGACCCGCCGCATCATGAAGGCGGCTGACACGATCAAGTCGGGAGTCGCAAAAATCCCGGAGCTGAAGATTATCGGCAAGCCGACCTACTGCATCGCGATTACGTCGGACAAGGTGGACATCTTCCACGTCAACGATTTCCTCGCGGAGCGTGGATGGCGGCTTAACGGGCTTCAGCGGCCCGCCGGCTTTCACCTGTGCGTCACCTTGCCGCAGACACTTCCCGGAGTGGCGTCGCGTTTCGTCAAGGACATCGCGGCCGGCGTCGAGTACGCGAAGCATCCGCCCGCGACGCCCGCGCGCAGCGGCGCGGTGTACGGCGGCGGCGCAGCCTCGCTCGATCCATCGATGGTGAATGAACTGATGTTCACGTGGCTCGACGCGAGCACCGAAGTCCCGTAACCGGGCCGGCCCGCGAGGAGAACGGCCTATGCCGGCGATGGATGATCGCGCGATCGAAGAGTACGCCGCCTTTGCCTGCCATCTGGCGGACCTCGCGGGACGCACGATCCTGCCGTATTTTCGCGTGCGCCTGGCGGTCGAGAATAAGGCGGGCAGCAGCGGTTACGATCCGGTGACGCTCGCCGATCGTGCAGCGGAGCGCGCGATCCGCGACGAGATTCACCGTGTTCATCCCGGTCACGGAATCCTCGGCGAGGAGCACGGCTTCGCGGCCGGCACCGACGCGTTGACCTGGATCATCGATCCGATTGATGGCACGCGCGCTTTCATTATCGGACAACTGCACTGGGGTGTTTTGATCGCACTCAACGACGGCGCGCGACCGGTGATCGGCGTGATGCATCAGCCGTACACGGGCGAGACGTTCGTCGGTTCACGCCTGGGCGCAGAACTGAGGGGTCGCGGCCCAGGCAACCCGCTGCAGGTGCGCGAATGCCGGCGGCTCGAAGACGCGATCGTCTGCGCAACCGATCCGGCGATGTTCTCGGGTCCGGGCGAACGCGACGCATTTCGCCAGCTCGCGTCCAAGGCGCGGATGAGGCGCTACGGCGGCGATTGCTATTCGTACTGCCTGCTCGCCTCAGGCTTCATCGATCTGGTGATCGAATCGAGCCTCCAGCCTTACGATATCCAACCCCTCATCCCGATCATCGAGGCCGCAGGAGGAATCGTGACGAGCTGGTCGGGCGGCCCGCCATATGACGGCGGGCAGATAGTCGCCGCCGGCGATCGCGAGCTGCACAAAATCGCGCTCGCGATGCTGGCGCCCGCCGCGCGATAACCTATCCGCCTGCGGTGCCTTTCTTATGGAGCCACCCGCCGGATTCGAACCGGCGACCTGCTGATTACGAATCAGCTGCTCTACCAACTGAGCTAGGGTGGCTCTCCATCGCGCCGTGCCGCCGACGGGAATAGCAGATTAGCGAAGCTGGCGCCGGCGAGAAAGACTCTGCGGGCCGGCAAGCGCGGGAATTGCGCGCGGGCTGTCCGAGCTCGAACTCGATCTCGATTCAGGCGCATTTGCGGGGATCGCGGCACCCTAACTCGCGGCGAAACGATCGCGCGTCCAATCCGCCAGCACCTTCATCAGGCGCGGCCGTCCAGCATACAAGGTTAAGAATCAGTGCGAAAAACTTTTCGTTAGCGATAATTTTTCGTTTCGATTCGCCAATCCAAGCTATGACCGGATGCTTCGTGTTTGATGGTTCTTATTTGATTCTTACAAACCGCCACAAAATTTGACTTAGTCTCGACCGAAGGTGATGGTATCCGCGAATGACTACACAGGCGTGAAAATTCATGCGCGCTCGGTAGGAACGTGCTGACAAGCTTTCTTGCGAGGTATGGTGGGAGGTTGCTTCTGATCGCATCAACAGCATGCGTCCTTGCGATCTCCGGGATTGTATCGTGTGCGGCGGATCCCAGCGACTCGAGCAAAGGCGCGTCTCCCGACACGAGCGCGTCGTCGAGCACGGCGGCACCGATCGCGGCTGCGCCGGTTTGGGCGCCCTCAATCGTTATCGGCGGAGCGCCGCCAACTCCGGAAGCCGCGCCGCCAGGATCGGAACCATCGAGTAATCGTCCAGTGAGGAGCTATCCGCCGGACACGACTGACTATTCGAGACCAGCGAGACCGAACGAAAAGGCGCCGTAGCTCTCTGACGCAGCCTGGCGGTTTGAGGAGACCGGTCCAGAGCGAAAATTAGGAGGGAAATTAGGAGATAGACGGGCTTTTGAGCCGAGCCCGAAGTAGGAATAGGCAACCAGTAAACCAAGAATCGTGAAATGGAGGAGCGAGGATCAATCGACGATCCTCGCGGGGGAAAGCAATGTTCAAACGAAACCTGTTTGCGGCCGTCGTGTTGCTCGGCCTGATTGTTTCAGCAGCATTTACCTCGTGGACTCAGGATACTTCGGACGCCGGCATTAACTCGCCGCCGATCGCCAAGAGTTGGCCGCCCGATGTGACGAACTATGCGCGCCCGGCGACTGCGCAGGACGTGCCACACGCCAAAGGTCTTTCGTCGCCGGGGTTCTTCGTAGTTGAAGTACCCAATTCCGCCGGCGGCGAACCCGACATCGCGATCAACCCGCTCAATCTGAATCAGATCGTGGTTCACGCCGGATTCGGGGGATGGGGTGGAAGCGCTCCCAACGAAGTGTCCAACGACGGCGGCCTGACCTGGACCCAAAGGTTCCAAATTCCCAACCCTACAGGCGTAAGCGGACAGGGCGGATGTCCCTGCGACATTACGCACGACTATGGTCTGGACGGCAACCTGTACGGGACGTATCTGGGCGCAACGGATATCTATTCCGCGTCCAACACTAATCCGTTCGCCAATCTCTTTAGTTACTTTCTGGTTGCTGGCGTCGCACAGCAGACCAACTTCAATGCGACCGGAAACGCCGATCAGCCCTGGCTGCTTACCAATGTAGATCCGACGACGGCGGGCCAGAATAACACCTACGTAGCGTACGATGACGACAACTCGAATAACCTGAGGGTTTCGGCGGCGCTTGGCACGCAGCCTCCGAACTTCACCAAGGACAACGTGGCAGGGGTTTACTTCGGCGGCGGCACCAACCAGGGCCTTCGGATGGCCGTCGATCCCCGCACCGGCTACATTTACAGCCTCTACCAGGGTTGTACCTCGGGCTGTGGTGGAAATCCCAAGACGATCGCGTACGTACTCAATCGTTCGCTCGACGCCGGGACCACTTGGACTCTCAACGGTTCTGGAACGGGAATCACGGTTGCGACCGGTGCGACCGTTCAGCCGACGCCGAAGTTCGGCACGGTCAATGCCCTGCTGGGCGGTATCGATCACGCGGCAGTCGATCCGACGACCGGTGATGTTTACGTGGTCTTCGGAGCCGCGAACGGTTCCGCGAGCCAGGGAATCTACATCGTCCAAATCACGTTTGATAGCGCCAGCCCCAGCAACGCCATCATCGGCACGGTTCACCAGGTCTCCCCGTCCGCGGTTGAAGCGGCATTGCCGTCGGTTGCGGTCGCACCCAACGGGACCGTCGGCGTTCTCTACACGTCATTTGACGGATTCTCGGTGGACGGCTTTCCGATCTTTTCGGGACATTTTGCGTACAGCACTGACGCCGGTGCGACTTTCACTGACAAGGATCTCCTGACCTTCCTGTCGCCGGCGACCGATAATGGCAATTCCCGGCAGCGGGTGCTCGGCGACTACCAGCAGTTGAAGGTCGTCAACGACCTGCCGCCTGCCAACGCCGGCGCCACCTTCTACGGCGTCTTCACCGGCAACGGCGCGGCGCTGGGAGACGCGACAGCCAACAACGATGCGATTTTCTTCAAGGTAACGCTGGCTCCGCAAATCAATCTCAACCCGAACCCGGTTGCTATCGGAGATGTCTGCGAAGGCTCAACCGGACAAGGCCAACTGGATGTGTCGGACACGGGCGCGGATAACCTGATCATCAGCAGCATTACCCATACCTCTGGAAGCTCGGATATCTCGCTGGCGGCCGGTCCGACCTTCCCCGTGAACATCAGCCCGGACGCCAATTTCAACTTCACGTTCGCCTGCAAGCCGACCAGCTTCGGCGCGAAGACCGCTACCTTCACCATAGCGAGCAATGATCCGGCCAATCCGAATACCGTCGTCACGGCGACGTGCAACACGGCGTCGGGTACGATTAATCCAACCGGAAGCGGCAATTTCGGCACTGCGGTTTGCGCCGGAACGGCTCCAACGCAGACGCTTAACCTCAACAACGTCGGGGCGTGCAACCTCGACGTGTCGTCGGCGGCGCTTACCGGCTGCTCCGGCGATTTCAAGCTGGTGAACCCGGGTGAGTTCCCGGCGACGATCAGTCCGGACTCGAGTCTCGGCGTTGGCATTCAATTCTCGCCGACATCGCAAGGACTACAGGCGTGCAATCTCACGATCAGCAGCGACGACCCGGTCAATTCCACGGTCCTAATTCCTCTCAGCGGTGAAAAGGGAAATGGAACCATCAACGTAACCGGTAGTGGCAATTTCGGCGCCGCGGTTTGCGGCGGAAAGGCTCCCCCGCAGACGCTGAAAGTCAATAACACCGGCCCCTGCAACCTCATCGTAACGTCGGCGGTCATCTCCTGTGCCGATTTCACTTTGGTGAACCCGGCTGAGTTCCCGGCGACGATCAGCGCGGACTCGGGTCTCGACGTCGGCGTCAACTTCACGCCGACATCAGCAGGACCAAAGTCGTGCACTCTCACGATCAACAGCAACGACCCGAGCAATCCCGCGGTCGTTATTCCTCTCAATGCGACCACGCCGTTGGGTACCGCGTCGTTGACATTCCCGGCGGGACTCACGTTCCCACCGACTGTTATTCAGGCCAGCGCTGCGTGCCCTGTGCAGATGGGTGTTCCGGTCACGGACAGCGGCGCGTGCCCCGTGCAGATCAATTCCGTTACTCTGACTTCGACCAGCGTCCCTCCAAATCTTGATTACTCGCTGACCGGACTTCCGGGTTTGCCGGTAACGCTGGCGGCGGGCGCTCAACTTGGCTCCGGTGACCTCGACCTGGTCTTCGAGCCATTCGCTGTCGCGCGCACTAGCACGGGCACCGCGAACTTCACTTTTGTCAACGACCCAATCACGGGCGCCACCGCTACCACTGCGGTGCCGTACTGCGGCGAGGCCGTCCATCGGGGCCTGCGAGTGCTGGTAACACTCGGCGGAGTCCCGGTGTCAACCGTGAAGAAAATAGTCTTGCAAGTCGCGTTTGGGCCGGAGCAGCGGCACGGAGACTTCAATCACATAAAGACCATAAAGAACGCGGCGTTGCAGACTGTAACCGGGGTCGCGCCATGCCCGTCGTTCCAGTTCCACGCGGAATTTGGCGGCGTCGGCAATCCCTTCGAACTCAAGGATGGCGTGTATCGGCTCAGGGTCACGCTCAAGGTCGGCAAGAAGTTCAAGCACAAGGTCGTCAGAGTCGCCATGGATCAGTGTTCCTTTACGCCGAATGTGGTAGTGGCATTCTGATCGCATAAGCAACCAACCGGCGGGGCGGCCACGAGGTGAAACTTGTGGCCGCCCCGAATCTTTTTTCAGCGTACATAACTCGCCAGGCTTCCCGCCCGATGCGCTTCAATCCGCGCAGGGCATACTCCCGAATTGCGGTGGTGTAGAATTCCGGGGATCGAGGTGGGATCAATTGAAGACCGGGATCATCGGCGCACGCGGCGCCGGGAAATCAACCGTATTTCACGCACTGACAGGACTCGCGCCGATTCCGGGCACGGCCGAGGGCCGCAATCGTGCGCGCCCGGGACAAATCAAGGTCGCGGATCCGCGTCTCGATTTTCTTGAATCGGCGTACGGTTCGAAGAAGAAGATTCCGGTCGAGCTCACCATCCTCGACTTCGCGCCAAATCCCAAAGAGCAGAAGGAGGGCGCTGCGCTCGATCCGAGTCTGCTGCCGCTGGTGCGCGACATGGACGCGCTGCTGATCGTGATTCCGCAATTCGCCGGCATGGAAAAAGATCTGATCGCGACGCTCGAAAGTATCGAGGGCGAGCTGGTGTTCGCCGACTTCGATCAAGCCGAACGCCGCCTCGAGCGGCTGAAGAAGGAAAAGGGCGGCAGCGACTTCGAACGCGCGGCGCTCGAGAAAGTGATCGCATGGCTTGGCGACGGCAAAGCGCTGCGACTGCTCGAACTGACGGCGCAGGAGGGACACGCATTTTCGAGCTTCGGGTTTCTTTCGCGAAAGCCCGCGCTGGTCACCGTCAACTGCGAGATGGAACGCGCCGCCGCCGATGTCACCGACGCCGAGCGCGCCGCCGTCCGCGCGCACGGACTCGAGGTGTTCAGGCTCGCGGCCGCTTTCGAGTCGGAATTGTGGGAACTCGACGAGGCCGGCCAAAAGGAGATGCTCAAAGACGCTGGACTCGACGCGCCCGCGCGCGATCGGCTGATCGGCGCGCTCTACAAGCATCTCGGGCTGATCACTTTCTACACCGCCGGCGAGCCCGAGGCGCATGCATGGTCGTTGCGCCGCGGCGAGTCGGCGCTCGATGCCGCCGGCGTAATCCACACTGATATCGCGCGCGGATTCATCCGGGCCGAAGTTGTCAGCTACGAGGATTTCGCCATCCACAAGTCCGACGCGAAGGTCAAAGAGGCCGGCAAGCTCAGACTCGAGGGCCGCGACTACGTGATGCGCGACGGCGACATGATTCACATCCGCTTCAAGGTCTGACCCGGCTGGGCGGCGATGCGCTGGTGCGGCGGGAAAGTTGCCGGCGCAGAGCGACTCGTTGGACCTGCGAGGCGCATCCGCGCCGGCTTCGGACACGGGACCTTTTCTGCCATCGCGCTTGGGGTGCAATGACCGCAATCGCGCGATACGCGGAATATATTCCGGGATCCGGCATATGTAAACTATTCACATTCGCGCGCTGTGGAAAAAAAAAAGCGCGGAGCGTCACGGCGGCTAACCGTTTAGCTCCGCGCCTGTTTCAGCAATCAATCAGGCTGCTTAAAGCCCGGGCTTAAGGAGCTGCGGCCACCATCGCCTTCACCGTGCAGAAATCCTTGTCGACTGCTCCCATGTTGATGTACCAGCATTCGCGCTCGGGCGTGTGCTGGCCGGGCAGATAACACATTGAAGAGAAGTTAGCCTGCATGTCGATCGAAGCCGCACCGACTACGAACTCCCGCTTGAACGGGTAGATCGCGACGCGGGCATCCGGCACCGGGCGGTCACGATAGGCCAGCCAGTAAATGTGCGCGCGCCACAAACGGCCCTTCTGGTCGTAGGTATCGATGTACGGCTGGAACCATACTTCGGCGTCGAGATAGACGTCGGTCAACTTGTCGAGCGCACCCGAATTGTTCGCATCGCGCCGGGGTGTCGCCTCGACGATGTACATGTGGCGCAGCTCCCAAGCCTCGGGGCACGCGGTCGCACCGCCATCGTAGGGGCAAGTATCTTCGGGCGAATGCTGCGCATGCACGCTCGCGAGCATCTGCTTCTCACCCAGGAACTTGTAGTTGTACTGCTCGGTCTTGGGGTTGAAGCCTGAATAGTGGTCGGGATCGTAGCTCTGCGCGCCCGTCGCGGTGCTGTTCATCGCCTCGTTCAGGCGCCGCACACGACGGGTGCCGGGCTGCCAATCCCAGCTGTCGTCGCCGCGGTTCGGATCCGCGTAGCGATAGCGGATCAGGCCCTGCGCCGCGCTGATTCCTGCGGCGCAAGCACTGGGTACAGAGCGAACAGCCACAGACGTCCCGACTGCTTGAAGTCCGGATCGACCGGCAGCGGCTCGACTTCGGTCCGTCCGAAGAGGTTGTATCCGGCGTAATGACCGACCTCGATGTCCTTGATCATCTTCTGGTCCTGGCCCGGACGAACGTACTCGCTCTGGCAATCGTAGAAGCGCAGATCGTAGTCATCGCTGGTGATGGGCCGCCACACATTGTTCCACATGATTTTCGACGCCACATAAGGGTCGTTCGGATCGATCAGCGGAAACGGCTGGCCGGCGACGTAGCCGAGCAGGCTGCGATGATCGTTAGTGAGCCGCACCTGCGTGGAATACTTTTCTGTCGCCTCCCTGTAAGGCGGCGGCCAGTCGATCCGCTCGGTGGGCACGATATCCATGTGCATTCCATGAGTCACTGCGTAAAACACCCCGGGCGAAACCAGATCCTTGACCTGCGCCGCGTTTGCGGGCGTTATGACGTCACCTGGCTTCACTGTCGCATTTGCTGAAGCAACGATGACGCATAAGAACATTAACGTCCCCACGCCCAGCAATATCTTCCCCAAAGCATGCCTGGCCATTAGTACAGTCTCCTGTTCGTCTTTAGAGTTCTAATTCTTAACCGCGAGATTTCCTGAAGTCAAGTATATTTTCATCATATTATCGGATTGTTCCTTAACTCTACAGGTGATCTGCCGACAGAAAGCGCGGGGCGGTGCAATTTTTCGCTGCACCGCCCCGCTCGAGCTATTGGAGGGACGTTAAGTCCCTGATTTACCTGGCTAACTCGCTTACGGAGCTACCTCTACCATCGCGTCGATCGTGAAGAAATCTTGTCCACCGCACCCATGTTCATATACCAGCGCTCGCGCTCGGGCGTGTTCTGCCCGGGCAGGGTAATGCCCGGAACCGTCATCGCTCCTGAACTATTCGTAGCGCAGAGCGTCGATCGGGTGTAGCAGGCTCGCTTTGCGCGCCGGGTAATAGCCAAAGAAAACTCCCACCGCCGCCGAAAAGACGAAGCCGCCCACCACCGCTACCGGCGAGACCAGCGTCGGCCATTGCGCCAGCGCTGAAATCAGCTTGGACACGAGTACGCCCAGGATTATCCCCGCGAACCCGCCCATCAACGACAGCAGCATCGCCTCCACCAGGAACTGCAGCATGATGTGGATGCGGCGCGCGCCGATCGCCATGCGAATTCCTATCTCGCGCGTGCGCTCGGTCACCGACACCAGCATGATGTTCATGATTCCGATTCCGCCCACCAGCAGCGAAATCGACGCCACCGCCAGCAGCAGCATCGTCATCACCTGCGTGGCGCTCTCGGACGCCGCCGCTATTTCGCTTAGATCGCGCACCGTGAAGTCGTCGTCCTGTTTCGGCTGGATGTGATGGCGCTCGTGCAACGTGCGCGTGATTTGCGCAACTGCGTTGTCCACCTGGTCGGAACCGCTCGCCTTGATAAACATCACATTGACGACGCCGGTAATTTTTGGAGCGCTACCGAACGCGCTGGTCAATCCAGTGGTCGAGCTGTAAACCGAATTGGTCGTCGGTACCGCCGCGTAAGGGTTGGTCGCGCTCGCCGTGGCGACCGACGCGGGCGAGGCTGCCGCCGACGGCGCCGACACGCCCAGCACTTTGCGCTCTGCGGTGTTGAACGGGACGATTACCACGTCGTCCTGGTCCTGCCCGTAACTCGACTGTCCCTTGACGCTGAGCACGCCGATTACTCTCATCGGGGAGTTTTTCACCCGGATCGTCGCGCCGACCGGATTCTGTCCCTCGCCGAACAGATTGTTCACCACCGTCTGTCCGAGCAGGCATACTGGTGCGCCCGCCTTTTCCTCGGCGTCGGTGAAGATGCGTCCGATCGATGGCGGCCAGTCCCGGACCGCAAAGTAACTCGGCGTCGTCCCCTGGATGTTGGTGCTCCAGTTGCGATTTCCCCAGACCACCTGCGCCACCTGCCGATCCATGTACGTCACCAGCGCGACCGGGCCTCCGCCACGCGCAAGCGCCTGCGCATCGGCGACCGTAAGCGTGGAATTGCTGCCCAGCCCTGCGCGCACGCCGCTGGCGGTGGTCGCGCCCGGCACCACTATCAGCAGGTTGGTGCCGAGGCTGTTGATTTGCGCCTCGACCGACGATCGCGCCCCGTCGCCCACCGCCACCATCGTGATCACCGCCGCGACGCCGATGAAAATGCCCAGCATCGTGAGCGCCGCACGCAGCTTGTTGCGCTTGATCGCGCGCCCCGCCGCCACCACCGCCATGCTGGCAAACGTCCAGATCTCGTCGAGGCTCGACGACGCTCGATCCGCCGGCTCCGTGGCTGGCGCCGCCGCGCCGGCGCCACCACGCGCGCCGACGCCGTCTTTTCGCGTATCCGAGATGATCGCGCCGTCGCGAAACGTGACGACCCGGTCCGCGTAGGCCGCCATCTCCGGATCGTGCGTCACCACGATCACCGTGAGGCCCTGTTCGCGATTGAGCTTGGTGAGCACCTCCATTATCTCGGCTGAGTTGGTCGAGTCGAGATTGCCCGTCGGCTCGTCGGCGAGCAGGATCGACGGGCGATTGACCAGCGCGCGCGCGATCGCCACGCGTTGCTGCTGCCCGCCCGAGAGTTGATTCGGATGGCTCTGCTCGCGGCCCGCCAACCCCACCAGTTTCACCAGGTCGGCGGCGCGACTCTCTCCGTCCGAGGTCCACGCCGAATAGAACAGCGGCAGCTCGACGTTCTCCAGCGCCGAAGTCCGCGACAGCAGGTTGAAGTTCTGAAAGACGAACCCGATTCGACGGCTGCGGATCGTCGCCAGCTCCGACTCGTTCAGTTGCGCGACGTCCTCGCCCTCCAGCCAGTAGCGGCCGCTGGTGGGACGGTCCAGGCATCCCAGCATGTTCATCAGCGTCGATTTGCCCGAGCCCGACGCACCCATCACCGCGACGAACTCGCCCCGCTCGATCTTCAGGTTAACGCCGCGCAGCGCATTAACCTCGACCTCGCCAAGCATGTAGGTCTTGGTCAAACCGACCAGTTCAATCACGCTTTTCATCGGATAACCGCGCGCCTAGTGGGGCATGTGCATCATCCCGGTTATTCCGCCGCCGCCGCGCGACGAAGATGAACCCGCGCTGTGAATTTCGTCCGTCACCACGCGCTCGCCCGCGTGCAGGTCGCCCTCGGCGACTTCGACCCAGGTTCCGTCGCTGAGCCCGGTGGTGATCGTGACCGGTGTGACTTCGCCATTCTCGAGAACCCAGACTCGAGTCTGTTGGCCTGGCGCTCCGTCAAGCGCCGCGGAATTCGCCGGCGGTTCTCCGGGCGGCGCAAAGCGCAGCGCGTCGACCGGAACGCGCACCGCCTTGGCTTTTGACGCGGTCACGACGGTCACATTCGCCGTCATCCCGGGCTTCAGCAGCAGTTCGGGATTTTCCACGCTCACCACCACGTCGTAGGTCACCACGTTCTGAACCGTGATCGGCGCCTGCCGAACCTGGGCGACCACACCGTCGAAATCGCGGTCGGGAAACGCGTCCACCCGAAACGTCGCCCTCTGCCCTTGCCGCACGTAGCCGATATCGGACTCGCTGACGTTGGAGTCCACCTGCATCTTGGTCAGGTCCTTCGCGATCAGAAACAGCGTCGGCGTCTGAAAGCTCGCCGCCACCGTCTGGCCCACGTCCACGTTGCGCGAGACCACCGTGCCGTCCACCGGCGACACGATATTGGTGTAATTCAGGTTGACCTCGGCTGCTTTCACGTTGGCCGTCTGCTGCTGGATATTGGCGTGATCGAGCTTGATCTGGGCGACATCCATCTGCCATGCGCTGTACGCCGAATCCAGCGCGTCCTTCGAGATCGCGTCGGCCTTGTACAGCTCCAGGTCGCGGTTGTAGGTGACTTTCTTGTAGTCGAGGTCGGCTTGGTCCTTGCCCAGTTGCGCTATCGAGTTCGCCAGCGTCGCGCGCGCAATATCGACCGTCACCTGGTAAGTGCTCGGGTCAATTTTCGCGATTAACTGCCCCTTCGTCACCGGCGCATTGTAGTCTTTATAAATTGCGATGATCGGTCCCGACACATAAGTGCCGAGCTGCACCGTGATGACCGGATTGACCGTTCCAGTCGCCGTGATCGAGCGCACGATCGGCCCTTCTGTGACCGCAGCGGTAACAATTCTTGTCCCGGACGAACTCCGGCCAAGGAAATACCAGACGCCTGCGACTACGATGATCGCGGCGATCGCGAGCATCCACGCACTATTTTTCATGCTGGACAATTTCATGGGTAGTGCTCAATTATTATCCCGTTGTTCATCGCTTTCCAATGAAAAACGGAAAACGGACTATCGCCTCTTAGACGTAACTCCGCCGCGGAAGTTTCGAGCAGGTTTGCCGCCATGGCCGAACAGCAGCCGCCGCCACTGGCGGGAATAAAAGTTGTCGATCTGACCAGGTATTTCGCCGGTCCGTTCTGCACCCAAATCCTCGGCGATTACGGCGCCGAGATTTTCAAGATCGAGCCGGTCGAAAATCCGCGCGGCGAGCTGGGCGCCAGCCAAGGTCCCGACAACTACTTCTTTCTCTCCGCCAATCGATCCAAGAAAAGTTTAAGAGTCGCCATCAAAAAACCCGAGGGGCGCGAAATCCTGATGCGCCTCATCGACGCCGCCGACGTGGTCGTGGACAACTTCCGGCCCGGCGTCATGCAAGCGCTCGAACTGGACTACGAAACGCTCGCGATGCGCAATCCGCGCATCATCACCTGCTCCATCTCGGGCTTCGGCTCGACCGGGCCGCTGCGCGATTTTCCCGGCTTCGATCAGATCGCGCAGGGGATGTCGGGCCTGATGAGCGTGACCGGAACCGTCGAGAGCGGGCCGACCCGCGTCGGCATCGCCATCTGCGATCTGCTCGGCGGAATTTTTTCTGCGCAAGGCATCCTGCTCGCACTCGAGGCGCGCCATCGCGACGGCCGCGGCCAGCGCGTCGAGACTTCGCTGCTCGAA
This sequence comes from uncultured delta proteobacterium, assembly GCA_963743865.1. Taxonomy (GTDB): domain Bacteria; phylum Desulfobacterota; class Binatia; order Binatales; family Binataceae; genus Binatus. Next base: position 150,135 of record CAVURG010000006.1, on the reverse strand, counting down.
TCCATCGTCAGCATCCTGACCTGGTCGGCGGGAATTTATTTCGAAACCGGCAAGACTCCCGCGCCCGCCGGCAACCATCATCCGCTGGTGTCGCCGCACGGCACGTTCGAGGCGTCGGATCGGCCGTTCAACATCGCATGCGGCAACGAGACGATGTGGCAAAACCTCGTCGCCGCCATTGGACGGCCGGAACTCGCTGCCGACGATCGATTCAACAGCAGCGGGCAGCGGCTTAAAAATCGCGCCGCGTTGACCCTGGAAATAAATCGCGCGCTCGCCCCGCATCCCGCGCGAGCATTGGATCCAATTGTTCAATCGCGAGGGCATCCCGTCGGGCCCGATTCTCACCATCGAGGAAATGTTCAAGCATCCGCAGACCGCCGCGCGCGCGATGCTGCTCAGGATGCCGCATCCCGAACTCGGCGAGTACCTGACCACCGGGCTGGCCGCCAAGCTCGAGGCGACGCCGGGCAGGATCACGCGCCCGCCGCTGGTCGGCGAGCACACCGACGAAGTCCTGGCCGCGCACGGCTACACGCCCGCCGATCTAAAACGCCTGCGCACCTCCGGCACGATCGCATAATTCCCTCTCCCCGCTTCGGGGGATCGGGGCCTCAGTGCATCATTTGCGGATTGAACGCGCCTTCCTCGACACTGCCGCTGTTGATTGCCTGCTTGAATTCGATGTGCGCGGGAACGAGCGAGCGGAAGAACGATCCGCGGTTCTCGGGATGATAAAAGCTGCTCGCGAGATCGAACAGGCTTCCGCCCTCTGACGACGGCCGCATTCGCCACAGCGGCATCGCCGTCGCGGTCAGCCCGCTCGCGTCGTAAAACTCCGCGGCCAGCCAAACATACAATTCGCTGTCGATATAGATGATCGTGCGCATCGACGACGACGAGCTATCGGGGAATCGCGGCCGCATCTCGAGAATGTATGCGTGGCGAAGTTCGAACGGTTCCTCGCCAAGCGTCAAGCCTTCGCCGCCGGTCTTGAATCCCGCCGGCTCGTCGTCGCTCGCCAAACACCCCAGCAGTGCCGTGCTGCCGAGCAGCCGATACAGATAGTTCTCGGTCTTGGGCAGCGCGTATGCCCAGTATGGCTGATGGCATCCGCGGCAGGATTCATTCGGATAGTCCAGATTCACCGCGCTGTGCCGCACGCGGCGCGAAGTTTCACTGAACGAGAAAAACTCGTCGGGATGCTTCGGGTCGAGATAGCGAACCCAGATTCCGGCGCCTTCGCTCGGCGTGCCGACGATGTCGCTTGCCCATCGATTGCATTTCGCCTTCCACTCGAAGCCCATCGCGTTGTCGCCGATCGTCGGGCGCGGATCGACGTCGGTGCGATGGGCAAAGCGCAGGAACTCGAACTGCTCGCAGCCGTAGTCGGCATCGCTCCTTGGAACTATTTTCAGAGCGTTGGCGGGATCGGCGGCATAGCCGTTGCTGCTCCATGGCGCGATCGAAAAATCGTCCGGCATGAACGGTCCCATATGCCAGTTGTAGGCGATCTTCACCGCGGCCTTCGGGTCGGTCGAGTCGATCAGAGGAAACGGCATGCCGGCGACATAGTTCTTGACGTTGTCGTCACTGTCGAGCGTGACTTGCGCGGCGTATTTTTCGGTCGCGTGCTGAAAGCCCTGGGACCATTCGACGCGCCGCTCGGGGATAATTCGCATGCGAAAGCCGTGCGCGACGGCAAACTTGCCTGCGGCCGGGACGTAGCGCGCGTACTGCTCGATATTGTCCGCGCCGATAACCGTCCCGGGCTTCAATGCCCCAGCAGCTTCGGGACTCGGCGACGCGGCCGGCGACGGCGCAGCAGCAGGTTGCGCGCGCACCTCGGCTCGCGCGGCAGCCAGTATCGCGGCAATCGAAAAAAAAGCGACTCGACCTATACGTCGCATGGTGCGCAGACCTTTCATCAACGCTGAGGTATCAGATGTTCGGAAAACCAGTCCCTCGCCATCTTCGCGCTCTCCCGGTAATTTTTCTCGTAGATGTCGTAATGGGTTCCTTGGAACACGTGATACTTCACGATCGTGGTTCCTGGTATCGCATTTTTCGCGGCAAGGCCTGAATTTTCGCGGCCGCCGTATTCTTCCTGTTCCTGATCGATGATCAATGTCGGCACTCTTATGTTCGCGGCGGCGACGCGCGGAAGATAACGCCACATCGTCCTGAAGTCTCCGGTACCCTTGAGCGACTCGGGCTGTTCCTTGGGGCGCGGGATTGTATCGATCTCCCCCCGAGCCATGGCGCTGGCGAGCTTCTGCACCTGCGGCGCAGGCGCGGCGAATCCGCTCTGGTCCGGCGCCGGTCCCATGCCGGGAACCTGGCTAACGACCGCCTTGATACGCGGATCGTGTCCCGCCACGTAGAGGACATGACCGCCGCCAAAACTGGATCCCCACAGACCAATCCTGTTCGCGTCCACGGCAGGTTCGTCGATCAGATAGTCGAGAGCGTTGTTGATGTCCCGATTCTGGTCGAGGGGATCGACTATCTCTCTGACCGGCTTTCCCCGAACGGTGATAAAGCCCTCGGCGCCCGCCGGCGGCTGCTTTTCAGGGGTGGCGATTCGGGCGTCGCTTTCGTACCACCCGCGGTAGTCGAAAGTCAGGCATACGAAACCGCCTTGGCAGAAATAGGGCGCATAGGTGGCGCTGAGATGAGACTTGGGACCGGCCCAACCGTGACAAAGCAGTATCGCGGGCCTCTTCTCGCCGTCACGCAGGTCATCGGGCAGGAACAGATCCGCGGCCATCCTCGTCCCTTCGCTCCAGATTGTGATTTCTTTTTTCATAGTCGTGCCTCAAATGTCCTTCATGATGCCGTCAAAGCGATTCCTGATGTACTGCGCGGTTTCCTTGTGGGGAATGATGTACAGCTTCCCCTTGCGAATTCCTTCCTCGAAGACAGCGTCGGCAATGACGGCGGGCGGGGTGGACCGCTTGATGAATTCCTGCATCTGCTCCCACGCGTTGAGCATTTCCGGAGTCGGCTGGCTCTCGGTGCGGTTGCGAAGATTAGTTGGACGATTGCGCCCCGACTCGTTGATGCGGGTATTGACCCAACTGGGACATAGCGCGGAAGCCGTGATGGGAGCCTTTATTCTCTCGAACTCCACCGCCAGTTGCTCCGTCAGTGCAACGACTGCGTGCTTGGTCGTTGCGTAGGGTGCACTGTGGTGTCCCTTCACCAGCCCCGCGATCGATGCGGTATTGACGATGTGAGCCGGCCGATTCTGTTTCAGCATGATCGGCACGAAAGTCCGGATCCCGTGAATCACGCCCCATAGGTTGACCCCTATCACCCACGTCCAGTCTTCCAGCGTGCTTTCCCAAACCGTCGAGCCGGCGCCGACTCCCGCGTTGTTGAACAACAGATCGACGCTTCCGAATGCGTCAAGCGTCTTGCCGGCAAGTTCATCAACCGCGCGCGGCTGAGATACGTCCGCGACTACGCTGATAACATTGCGCGCGCCGCGTCCCAGCTCGTCACGGGCTTTCGCGAGCGCGTCTTTCTCCACATCCGCCAGCACGACGTTCATCCCTTCCGCGCAGGATTTCGCGGCCAGGGCCTTGCCTATGCCGCTCGCCGCCCCGGTCACTACTGCGGTTTTTCCTTTTAGCTCTTCCATTGTGGATCGTCTCCTTGCGCGGCGCCGGCGTGAATCTCGAACTCGGAGATCGGTTCGATCTTCCAGCGACTGTTGCCAGATAGCTCCAGGACATTGCGATGGAACTTGAGCAGGCTCGGGCGATGGCCCGAGCTCAAGAACGGAATGCGTTGCTGGTTCAGGAGCGCGTACATCGACTGCTCGTTGCCAGCATCGAGCGCACTGGTTGCCTCGTCGAGGAACGCGTAGCGCGGACGGTTGAGCAGGAGACGCGCGGAGGCCAGCCGCTGCTGCTCGCCGGGCGAAAGCACGTCGGCCCGATGCATTTCCGCATCGAGTCCGCCGAACCGCTCGCACAGGTTCGAAAGATTGCCGGCTCTCAACACATCGTGCAGCTGCTCATCGCTCACTCCTGCCGCTCGCGGGTAGGTCAACTGATCGCGCAATGAGACCAGTATCATGTAAGGGGGTTGCGGCAGAAACATCACGTCCGACAGCGCGGGACGGGTAACAGTGCCGCTGCCCTCGCGCCAAAGTCCTGTCAGCGCGCGCATCAGAGAGGTCTTTCCCATGCCGCTGGGACCCTGCACAAGGAGCGGCTCGAGCGCACTCGCGTCGGCAGTCAGTTGTCCGAGACTTATCCCGCCCAAGGCGGGTCCCGCGCCCCGCTACTCCGGCGCGGATGAGGGTGCCATAAGTTCCCTTATTTTTCGGCGATTGCTCCCCTTCCCACTCCGAGGGGCCGGGGTTAAGTTTGCTCGCTCGGTCGCGATGCCGATCTTCTTTCCTGGCTAAGGTGCATCGACCGGGGCCCCGCCACCTCGACGATGCCTGCGCCAAGCCGCCACTCCACATTTGCGCACCTTCGCGCGAGTGCGTCGTCATGCGTCACGATCACCATCGCGCCGGGATACTCGGCAAGCGCGTCCTCAAGCCGTTCGATCGCCGGCATGTCCAGATAATTGGTCGGCTCGTCGAGCACTATCGCCCAGACTTGCCGCCCCAGCCCGTACGCCATCGCAAGCTTGCGCGCCTCGCCGGGCGACGGCGCGCAAGCTCGCGATGGTGTTTCAGACGCTCGAATTCAGCGTGGCGCTCGTGCTCCTCGCACTCCCACGCGTGCTTTGCGTCGCTGTAAGAGCCGCGCCAGATGCGTGCGGCGCGGTCATGCACCCGGATCGTATGGCTCGTGAGACGATCGAGGATCGCGCGATCGTGCGAGACAACGATTCCGACGCCGCGAAAGCGCTCGATGCCCACGATCAGCAGCTCGCGCGCCTCTACATCAAGATGGTCGGTCGGTTCGTCGAGCATCAGCACCGCCGGCTCCGCGCCGAGCGCCGCGCCAACTTGCCATCGCTTGCGCTCGCCTGGCGACAACGTCGGCCAGCGCGGCAGTGAAGAAGCGTTGAGGCTCAACTCGCCATGGATTCGCCGCGCGACGCCGTCGGTCGAGCGCGCAAACGCGGCAATTTCCGGCGTCATCGCCTCGACGGTCTGCGCACACGTTCGAATCACGCCGCGGGGCGGATCGAGATGCACATGGCCTAAGGTTGGCTCGAGATCGCCCGCGACAAGGCGGATCAGTGTAGTCTTGCCGGCCCCGTTAGGCCCGACCACTCCCGTCCAGCCCGTCGCAAGCGTGAGAGTGACGTCGGTCAGAATGGAGACGGAATCGGTAAACGAAAAAGAGAGACCTGATAGGCGCACGAACATCGTAACTGCTCCACAAAAACGCCCGCGCGCTTATCTCGCCGCGCGAGAGATTGTCCGAAGACACGAACTATGGAGTAGTTACTTCCGCACGCCTTCAGTCTCTCCAGTCAGAGATATATCGAAACTATCCGCGCGATAACCGCGAATCAACCGGATCAAAATACGCTGCCCGCCCTTATAGACCCTTCAAAAACTCGATCAGGATCTCGTTGATTTCTTTGGGACGTTCCTGCTGCACCCAGTGCCCGGCGCCGGGAATTATCACTTTCCTTTTCAGATTCGGAGTGAACGCACCCGCCATCTCGTACCCGCCCGGAATCATCTTGCCGACCAGGTCATGCTCGCCGGCGGCAAACACGGCTGGCTGGCGCAGCTTGGCGCCGTCGAGGAAAGGCGTCAGCTCCCAGTTGCGATCGAAATTGCGATACCAGTTGACGCCGCCGCGAAAGCCTGCCCGCTTGAACTCGCCGGCAAAAAAATCCAGGTCGGCTTCCGTCAGCCACGCCGGCAGCTTATCCGGCACGACCCCGGTCTCGATAAACTTTTTCGTCTTGGGAAACAGGAACGAGAACTGCCCGGTCCGCGGCGCATCGCCCGACGCCGAGTAGAGGATCATCGCCATCGTACGGCGCGGATCGGCGTCGAGTTCCTTTTCGACCTTGCCCGGCTCCTGGAAATAAAGCTGGTAGAAATGCTTGTCGCCGGCCATCGCCTTCATCGCGTCGGTCGGACGCATGGGAGTGCGCGGAAAATAAGGAACGCTGAGCAACGCGATCGCGCGAAAAATGTCGGGGCGCAACAGCGCCGAGTTCCACGCCACCGGCGCGCCCCAATCATGGCCGACGATCACCGCGGTCTCGACGCCGAGGCTGTTGACCAGCGCGACGATATCGCCGGCCAGGTTCAGAATGTTGTACGCCTCGATCGGCTCGGGCGCGTCGGTCTGCCCGTAGCCGCGCTGATCGGGCGCGACGACGCGGAAGCCCGCCGCCGCGAGCGCGGGAATCTGATGGCGCCACGAGTACCACGATTCGGGCCATCCGTGGCACAGCACGATCAGCGGACCCGCACCCTGCTCGACATAATGCATCCGGATGCCGTTGCTGCTGACGAATTTGTGCTGCAGTTCGGGCATCGAAACGCTTCCCGCCGCGCGCGCGGACTACGAATGCTTGAGCTTTTTGATTTCCTCGGTCATCTCGGGCACCGCTTTGAACAGGTCGGCGACCAGGCCGTAGTCGGCGACCGCGAAAATCGGCGCCTCTTCGTCCTTGTTGATCGCGCAGATGACCTTCGAGTCTTTCATCCCGGCCAGATGCTGTATCGCGCCTGAAATTCCGACTGCGATGTAAAGTTCGGGCGCAACCACCTTGCCCGTCTGTCCGACTTGCAGATCGTTGGGCACGAAGCCCGCATCGACCGCCGCGCGCGATGCGCCCATCGCGGCGCCCAGCTCATCGACCAGCGGCTCGAGCACGGTCTTGAAGTTTTCGCCCGCCTTGAGGCCGCGCCCGCCCGAAACGATTATCCGCGCCTCGGTCAGTTGCGGACGATCGCTCTTGGTCGCGTTGAACGAAACGAATTCCATCTTGAGAGCGCCCGCGTCGATCTCGGCATTTTGCTTTTCGACCGGCGCAGCGCCGTCGCCCGCCTTGGCGGCGTCGAATGCGGTGCCGCGCACCGTCAATACTTTGATCGGTCCGTCGATTTCGACCGTCGCCATCACGTTGCCCGCGTACGTGGGGCGCACGAAGCGTCTGGTCGTCGTTGATTGCGGTGATTTCCGACGCCATCCCCGCGCCGAGGCGGGCGGCCAGCCGCGGAAACAGGTCCTTGCCCATCGCAGTTGCCGTCGCGATTATAAATTCCGCGCCTTCCTTTTTCGCCAATTCGGCAAGCGCCTGCGCGTGCGCGTCGGCGAGATAGTTCTTCAACGCGGGATGCGCCAGCGCGATCACCTTGGCGACGCCGTACTTGGCGATTTCGCCCGCGGCCGCCTCCGGCGCGTCGCCCGCCACGACCGCGATAGCTTTGCCGCCGCGCTTTTTCGCCAGCTCGAGGCCCGCATGAACGGCGGTCAGCGTGGCCTTGGGGAAATGTCCCCCCTGATGCTCCGCGAAAATCAGAACGTCACCCATGTCAATTCACTCCGGCGTCCGCGATCGTAAAAGTCGGGTTCAAATAACCTTTGCTTCGGTGTGAAGCATCGACACCAGCTCCTGCGCCGACGCGACCTTGCGCCCGCCCTGGCGCTTGGGCGGAGCGGCGAGAGTCTTTATCTTGAGCTTGGGCGCGAGATCGACGCCGAGGCTGTCGGCCGCAATCTCTTTCAGTTCTTTCTTGCGCGCCTTCATGATTCCGGGCAGCGATGCGTAGCGCGGCTCGTTGAGGCGCAGATCGGCGGTGATGACGGCGGGCATTTTGAACGCGATTGTCTCCAGACCGCCGTCAACTTCGCGCACCACCGAGACCTTGTCGGCCGCAATCTCAATCTTGGATGCAAAGGTCGCCTGCGGCCATCCCAGCAGCTCGGCCACCATCTGGCCGACCTGGTTCGCGTCGTCGTCGATCGCCTGCTTGCCCAGTATGATCAACTCGGGCTTCTCGTCGCCGGCAATTTTCGCGATGATTCTGCGCGATTGCGAGCGAGTCGAGCGCGGCGTCGGTCTTGACCAGGATTGCGCGGTCGGCGCCCATCGCCAGGCCGGTGCGCAATTGCTCCTGCCAGGTGGACTGGCCGACCGAGACCAGCACGACCTCGCCGGTCTGTTTCTCCTTGATGCGGAGCGCTTCTTCGATGGCGATTTCGCAAAACGGGTTGATGACCCATTTGACGTTGTCGGTGGCGATGCCGCTGCCGTCGGGGAGGACGCGGATGGTGGTGGCGGGATCGGGAACTCGCTTGATTGGTACTAGAATCTTCAAAGCCTAAACTCCACGCATTCGTTGATGCATCGGTTGAATCCGAAAACACACGAGGTCGCCCGGGAATACAGCCGAGGAACGTAAAAGTTTCTAACAGCGCCCCGCCCGCCAGTCAAACCACGCTAATGCCCGGGTAGTGGGTCAGTTTGAATTTTCTTTCTGCTTGGCCTCCCATTCGTCCACGATCCGCACGATGTCTGTCAAATCCCAAAGCCGGTCAGTAACGCCAGCTCCCATCGCGGGCGAGACCCTGAGCGACTGATGGATGCGGACGAAATTATAGTGCATGAAGTAGACCGAAAGCGCGTGGATGTGATTCTCCAGTTTCTTTGAGAACGCATTTGTCAGTCGGGTAAATCGGCGGATTCCCATTCGCATTGAAAGATTTTGGCGCTCAACAAACGAAGTCGATATATGCGCCGGATCGGGGTTGCCGTGAATCACAGACCGCTCTGTTCCTAAGCAAACCGGCGGGCTGTATCGCTTTTCTGCTTCTGGCGCCGAGCCGTAAATCTTCACTAACATGGCGTAGTCGATCATCGTTCCGAGAGCGCCATCTACCGCATCGAGATAGGCTTTGTGACCGTCTGTCCTTAGCTGTACGCGATTCTTGAGCCTGCTCGCCAAATCCTGCATAAAAGTCCATGCCGCATCCGCATCGCGCGTGCCGACATACCAAGACGGAACGAGTTTCGTATCGGCGCAAAGTGCGGTCCACGTCCAAACGTCGCCGACGCCAAATTGACCGCGCATATCCTGCGGCACGTTCTTTTGATTGGCGTAAACGAAACTCCAAATTTCGTCCGCCTGAATGCGCTTGCACGGCAGATTGCGGAACGCGCGATCCTGGTACTCGGAACACGCTTGGCCAGCATCCGCTAACAACTTGACAATCGTGTTCTTACTAGCGTTAGTCATTCGGGAGATGGCGCGAATGGAAACGCCCTCCACCATCATTCCGAGTATCTGAGCGCGGCGTTCGGGGGATGACCTGTTCATGCTTTTAGAATAGACCCTTGTGCATGAACTGTTAAGCATATGAGTCAGTTTATTTGCTGCTTTGATATCCTCCTGTATTAAGCGGCCCAACCGCTATTGACTTATATGTCAATCCTTGATGAAGTCAAGAAGCGATTCGACGAGGGCAATCTATATTCTGTACCGCAAAAGTTTAAGTCGCCGTGGTACCCGTCAAAGCGCACGATCTATGCGACCGGTTCAATCAAAACGCTAATCAATGGAATCGGAACTACTACTCAAGACGAAAGAGAAAGAGTCGCGGAACTATGGGCGGACTTAGACTACTTTCTTTCCGGCGATCGGATCGATCTGCGTCCTCTCGACAGCCTAGACAACGAGTATGCACATATGGCTTTGCTGGAACCGCCGTCCTATGAAGTGTGGGAATACCGAAGCGTGGCTCCAAGTCCTGCATTTCGGATATTCGGTAGCTTTGCCGCAAAAGATGTGTTTGTTGCGCTGACTTGGGCGCGACGAAAAGACTTGGGACCGAAATACTCAAAAGAATGGAGAGCTGCAATTCAGGAATTTAAAGAAGAATGGCAACTCTACTTCGGAAACACCCCAGCATTTACAGGGAGCTACCCCGATGCCTACTTCGCAAATGCCAGAGTTATTCACTGATATCCTTGATCCCGATCCGGCCAAGCCTATACCGCCAGAAGTGTTAGCTTATTTCTGCCGACGCGTCCGACTGGAGTTTCATAAAGAAGTCGTCGGTAAGTGGCACCAGCTTGAGACGATGACTCAAAAAGACTTGGCTGACCGACTTGGGAAGAGGCCAGAAGTAATCAGTCGGCTGTTGGGCGCGCCAGGAAACTGGGAACTCGATACGGTGACCATGCTCTTGGTCGCCATGCGCGCCCTTCCGTTTCTTCGCATTGAAAACATCACAAATCTGCTCAACCAAGATAATGTTCTCCACGAGACTGTCTCCGGAGTATTAGAGCAGGTGTCCCTCAACAGAGATCGTTCGAAAGACGCCAATACAGCGCCAATGGGCGGTTTAGTTCCCGCGAATCCGACGCCGAATCCTATAAGGCTTGCACGATGAAGCTCGTCAGTATCGTTCAAGCGCAAGCCTTTCGGATTTTTCGACCTCTAGGAACGGTAGGGTACTTACCCGACGCAAGGGACGCGTTGGTCAAGGAATTTGGCTTTGTCGATTATCCGAAAGAAGCGTCTCAGTTTTTTCCTGCCAACGCGCAGCAGCCGGTAAACTTTCATCATGGCAAAGTCGTCATCGATCAAAAGGTAATCGTTATTGATTGGCTTCAAGTGTTCGCCGCCGGATTAAGCGTAGCGACGCGAACTGACACGGAAGAAGCACTAGCCGCACTCGACCATATTATCGCTTGGATCGCCGAACGCTTTAAAGTTGAGTTTGAACTGGTAAAGGAACCAGGCTTTTGGAATCAATTAAACGTGCATTTCCAAAAGCCGCTGCCAGATTTTTTCCCAACATTAAAGGGAGTAGCGAACGCAATCACCGTGAATCATGGAGACTTTCTTGATTTCCGACCTCAGTTCGAACTAACGGCGCTCCACTTTTCGTATCAAGCTAAAACAGCCAATTTGACGCCTGTACCATTTCGCATTGAAAGAGCGCCAAATGTTAGCTTCGAAGAGAATCTATACCTCTCGGATGCTCCGTTGAGAACTCATCAACACATAGAGATTCTCACGAGCCTTGAGACTCTTTGCCTCAGTGACTAGCCCACCGCTTCTGTGCGGCTTTCTTGGCAATTTCCCGACGCTTCTCGGCACTCAACTTCGCCGCTCTTGCCTTTCCCCCTTTCTGTCCGCCAAGCCTGCCCATCTCAACCGCAGCAGGATTTCGATTGTCCGGCTCGGTATCGGACGCTTGACCCGTAGCGATGTCGCCAATCATTTTCGCCAGCGCGAGCGGATCGCGCGGGCGTTTCTTTCGTCGTTCCGCCATGCGACCATTATCGCACACCCGAAGTGCGGACGCATCGCCAAATCAACGGCTGCGGATTTCAAACTGACCCGCTACCAATGCCCGCCCCCGCCTTGGCCTGCTGGACTCTTCACCGCTTTCGGAGCTTTAGCAGCGACAGTCTTAAGGATAGAGGATGCCCGCGGTCGTGAGGCGCAGCGGGAAGTGTTCGAGGATGAAGGGGCCATAGACCGCAATTATCAGGACGACCGAAGCGAGAACCCAGTAGCTAAGCCGATCAAGCCGCGGCTGCCATCCGATGGTGGACGGCGCCTGGACCGTCGCGGTGAACGGAAGGTCGCGAGCCTGGGTCTTCTTGCCGGCGACTATCGTCATCACCAGGATGAAGAAGAACAGCATCGCGCTCACGAACATCAGCGAGCCGCCGACCCCCGTCATAATTCCCGGAATCTTCCACGCCGCCAGGCCGTAGGTTACATGCACCATGTCGGTGCGCCGCGGCATTCCCTCGATGCCTCCCGCCATCAGGGCGTTCGAGAAAATCATCACTGCGAAGAAATACAAAAACGCCTGGAACAGTGCGAGGCGCGGCGACCATAGCTCGCGCCGCTCGAAATACGGTATCAGCCAGTAGGCAATCCCCATGTAGGAGAGAGCCACCGCGCAGCCGACGGTTTGATGAAAATGGCCCGATATAAACGCGGTGTTGTGAATCTCCATGTTCATTGTGTAGCTCGCGTTCATCAGGCCGGAGATGCCGCCGAGCAGGAATGCGATCATCGCCAGCACCTGCGCCGCCACTGACGGATCGCTCCATGGAAGCCTGAAGAACCATCCGACGAGTCCGCTCCCGCCACGGCGCCGTCCCGCGATCTCCAGCGCATACATCACCGAGAACGCGGTCATCAGACTGGGAAAGAAAATCGCGAAGGTGATGATCACGACGGCGAACTTCAGCCCCTGCGATACTCCGGGGTCGGTGAACTGGTGATGAAAGCCGACCGGGATCAGCAGGATAAAAAGTAGGAAGGCCACCCGCGTCAGGGTGTCGCTGAAAAGCACGCCACCGACCTGTCTGGGAATCAGCCCGTACCATGAAACGTAAACCGGCAGCAGCCAGAAGTACACGATCGGATGCCCGGTGAACCAGAACAGCGTGCGATCAAGCATCGGATCGACGCCCGGAAGCAATCCCAGCGACCATGGCAGCAGGAACACCACGACCTCGATCGCCAGCCCGATCGATGCGATGTCCCACATCACATAGGTAGCGACCGACATGAAGGCGAGCAGCGGCACTCGCTCGCCCGGATGATCCTTGCGCCATCCGCGCAGAGCCGCAAGCTGAGCCGCCGAGGTGATCCACGTGCTCACCACCACCAGCGCCAGGCCCAGGTAGAAGGTCCAGTCGGCTTCCAGCGGCGGATAGAAGGTGTACAGCACGGAGGCCTTGCCGCTGAACATCGCATACGCCGCCAGCAAGGAGCCTATGACCAGCGTCCACAACGCCGCACGCAGCAGCGCATCGTTGAGCTTGCGCGCGAGTCCTCGCGCGGTGGTCAGCGAAAGGAAGCCGTTGGCGAACGCAGTGGTAAGCACCAGCGCGTTGAACACCCCATGAATCGTCAGCCCCTGGTAGTAGGAATGCACAACCGGGTAGTACTGGACAATGTTCACTCGCGCATAGCTGAGCGCCTGGCCCAGGCCCATCACGACTCCGATCGCAAGCACCGCGAATCCGAAGTAGATGTTCCATCGGATGACGTTCAACTGGCCCTGCGGCAGCGCGAAGCCGGATGGCTCCGAGACGACAGCCGTGCTCATTTGACCACCACCTTTCCGGACATCGTGTGATGCAGCCGGCCACAGTATTCCTGGCAAATCAGCAGGTATTCGCCGGGCTTGGTGAAGCGGTAATCGAACTCGGAAATCTGCCCGGGAATCAGCATCATGTTGACCCGCGTGCCGGGGATGAGAAATCCGTGGATTACGTCAGCCGAGGTTGCGACGAATCTCACGTCGGCACCCACCGGGACATCGATCTCATCGGGAGTGAAGAGCCAAACCTGGGCGATCACCACCGCCTCGTATTTTCCCGGCGCGATTTCCCTCACTCCTATGTGATCAAACGGCGGCGTTTTGAGCAGTACCTTGCGAAGCTTCTGGCCGACGTTGCAATAGATCCTCTCGCTATGCGAGGGCAGATGCACTCCCATCGCGACGGCGCTGTAGCCCAGCGCGCACAGGAAAATGACCAGCACCCCGGCGCACGCTGCAAGAAAGGCCTTCTCGTACCGTTCCACTTATCTGTCCAGCAGCATCCAGAACATCACGGCCCATCCCACGGCCAGCGCCAGCATGTACATTCCCAAGATGAAGATCGTACCTGTGGGCGGAGGGATGTTATCTTCGGAGAATTCGTCGCGCGATGGTTCGACTGCCATGCGGCCCCTCTCCTTTGGCTCCTCAAAACCTGAGCCGCGCGAACCCAGACCCGCAGCGTCGCCCCACTGAGCGCGCATCGTTCATGAGTTCGCGGTGTCATTCCTATCATGGACGGGCGTGAAATCAAATTCCAAATCGCCCTATGGGAGAGAGGAAATAATGCGGCGGAGGCAGAGACGTAAATCTCCTCTTAACCTGTTCTAACAGGGCGAAGCCCGCATCTTTTCTTCTTCCTTACTAAGGTGCAGGGGCTGGCCCCTGCCCAAGGAGGCGTGGAACCCACGGTGGGTTCCACAAAAGAATCACTCGTTGTAGCCGAGGCGGCGCGACAGTTCGCGTCCGGCCTCGAGCAGGCTCGGCGCGATTTCGGCGGCGATTCGTTCCGCGCCGATCCGATACGTCGGCCCGGCGACCGCGATCGATCCGACCACCGAGCGGGTGTAGTCGCGAATCGGCACCGCGACCGACGACACTTCTTCGATGAACTCGCCCGAATCCACCGCGTAACCGTCGCGCGCGACTGCTTCAAGCTGCGCGAACAGGGCGGCGCGATCGACGATTGTGCGATCGGTGAAGCGCCGAAGCGTCTCGGGCAACGCCGACTTGAGCTGCTCTTCGGCGTCGAAGGCAAGATGCGCCTTGCCGGCCGCCGTACAATGAAGCGGCAGGGTAATTCCGATGGGCGGCGTGATCCGCACCGCGCGATCTTCGGCCTCGGCCGCTTCCAGCGGCACCACGCCGTCACGCCGGACGATCGCGACGTAAGCGCTTTCACGGCATTTGCGGGCGACATCGGCCAGGATGGGGCGCGCTTGCCTCACCAGGCCCATATGATGAATGTAACGGCGGCCGAGATGCAGGCACTTGATGCCGAGGCGATAATTCTCGGTGGCTTTGTTTTGTTCGATGTAACCGCGCGCTTCGAGCGTCGCGAGGATTCGAAAGACGTTGTTCTTATGCAGCTTGAGCCGCTTGGAAAGTTCAGTAACGCCGAGTTCATCGACGTCGCCGAAGAACTGTTCGAGCACATCGAACGCGTGGGCGACGGATTGGATGAGGTAGTTGGTTTTGTCGCGTCTGACCATCGGCATTCCGCTGTCGCGCCGGCCGTTCTCGAGGTTGGCGAAGCGCGGTTTGTAAAAGTGTTTTACTTTAGATGACGCGCTCGAAGCATGTCAACGATGCTCCTTAAATTTCCCAGAAGTTGCGCTAAATAGCTGAAAGTTAACGATAAAAGTAATCTGTCAACAGGGCCTCAAAACACGATTTCACCATTTCCAGACAACTTCCCGCCAATTTCTTCAAGCGCATCGATGACGACGATGATGAGGTATTTTACTCGGATGGGCGGCTCGTCGTTCATATCGACGATGGTGCAATCGCGAAGGTCGGCGGGATCTACGCGCAAATTCTGCCTCAGCGCGGCGCGTTCCTCGACCTGATGAGCAGCTTTATGGAGAGCGGCGCGTTTGAGAATATGGATTTCATCGACGGGAGCGCGCCGGCCGCGCCGCCGTCGGATCCGGTTTGGGCGATGGCCGGGTACAAGGCAACCAGGCAACAGGCGCGACGGCGCGCGGGAGAAACGGCATGATGCTTAAGGGGCGCGCGACCGCGGAGGCTACGACCGCATACGCGAGCCGGTTCCCGCAGCTGCCGGGAAATTTCCGGCCGGTGCTCGGGCTGTCGGTTTCATCGATCGGAATCGGCACGTACTTGGGCGATCCCGACGACGAGACCGATCGGGCCTACGAAGCGGCGATCAAGGCGAGTCTTCGCGGCGGGATCAATCTGATCGATACCGCGGTGAATTACCGCTTCCAGCGCAGCGAACGGAATATCGGCAAAGCGATTGACGAGCTGGTCGTGGCGGGCGAAATCGCGCGCGAGCAGGTGGTGGTCGCGACCAAGGGCGGTTATATCACGTTCGACGGGGGCGTGCCGGCCAATCCGCGCGCGTGGTTCGAAGAACATTACGTGAAGACGGGAATCGTCGCGCCCGCCGATTTGGTTGACGGATCGCATTGCATGACGCCGAAGTACATCGGCACGATGCTGGAGTTGTCGCGCAAGAATCTCAATCTCGAGACGATCGACATCTATTACATCCACAATCCCGAGACGCAGCTCGAGGCCGTCGAGCGCAAAGAGTTCCTGGCGCGGATGGCGACGATTTTCGATTTCCTGGAACGCGCGGTGGCCGACGGAAAGATCGGCGTGTACGGGACCGCGACGTGGAACGGCTACCGGGCGGCGCAAACGGAGCGCGGATGGCTCTCGCTCGACGAACTGATGCGAATTGCGCGCGAGGTTGGCGGCGACGCGCATCATTTTCGCGCAATTCAGCTGCCGTACAATCTCGCGATGCCAGAGGCTGTCACGCGATCGAACCAAATCGTGAACGGCGGCAAGGCGATCACGCTGGCTGCCGCGAAGGCGTTCGGAGTCGCGGTTTCGGCGAGCGCGACGCTGCTGCAGGGGCAGTTATCGCGCGGTCTGCCGCCAATCGTCGCGAATGCGTTCAGCGGCTTCGCCACCGATGCGCAGCGCGCGATTCAGTTCACCCGCTCGACGCCGGGTGTGGACGTGGCGCTGGTAGGAATGAAGTCGGCCGATCACGTTCGCGACACGCTCGAGACGGCGCGCAAGCCGCCGGCGACGCTCGAGGAGTTGATGCGACTGTTCCAGCACGGCGAAGAACCGTAGCAGGGCTGAGCCCTGCACCCAGTATTAAGGCCGCCCGCCGTTGGCGGGCGCGGCCCCTGCCAACGGCCTAATACTGCGCTGCCGTCGCCACGGCCAGGGGGAGAGGCGGGCGGGGCGGTGGCGGGTTGCGCAGGTGGGGCGCGACTGAAAGAATGCATCGGTTGCCGCCCCTCCATAAGAGGCGGCCTCCACCTGCCGATGCGCCGCGTCGAGACATACTTCATCGTTATAGCGATCGCGTTTTACGCCTGGTTCCTGACCCATTACGGGCCGGGGCAGGTGATCGGCTACGTGCGGATGGCGGGATGGGGCCTGGCGCTGACGATTTCGCTGGAGGTACTGGCGCGGATCGCAAACACGTTCGGCTGGCGCGTCACCATTGAGGACTATCCGCCGAAGCTCAGGTTCATCGAGTTGTTTGCGGCGCGAATTGGCGGTGAGGCGATCGACTATGTGACGCCGTCGGCGCAGCTCGGGGGGCAGTTCGTGATGGCGGTGGATGTGCGCGAGAAACTGCGCATGCCGGTGGGGTTGGCGACGGTGATCGTCGCGTCGCTGGCCGAAGCGGTCGGGCAGATCGTGTTTATCTCGATCGCGCTGGTGATTTCGCTGCGCCTGATCCCGGTAGCCGCCAACCTCTACTGGTCGATATTGGGCGGGTTTGCGCTGGCGATGGCGCTGGCGGGGGCCTTCTTTTTCGTGCAGATGAAGCGGCCGTTCTCGCATCTGTGGCGTGCCGCGACCAAGTTCGATATCGCGCGAATCAACACCGGCGAAATCCGCGAGTCCGCCGAGGAAGCCGACGCGGTGCTGCTCGACTTTTACGCGCGCCATCGCACCCGGCTCGCCGCGTCGTGCCTGTGCTATGCCGCCGCGTGGAGTTTCGGGCCGCTGGAAATTTATATCCTGCTGCGGCTGCTGCATCAGCCGGCGTCGCTACAGACAGCGCTGCTGGTCGAGGCGGTTGGGCTGCTGATCGAACGCGCGACCTTTCTGATTCCAGCCAAGCTGGTAAGCCAGGAGGGCGGTAAAGCGCTGATTCTGGGAATGCTCGGTTACCCGCCGGGAATAGGCTTCGCGGTGGGGTTTCTCCGCCGAATCAAAGAAATGGTATGGGTGTTGTTCGGGCTGCTGAGCCTGATGATACATCGGATGGTCGTGCAGCAGCGCGGTGATACGACGGGCGCCGCCGCGGCGGGTCGCGACTCTGTAATGAAAATGCAACGAGCACAAGGAGAGCAATCGCTATGAGAAAATTAACCGCCCTGGTTGCGGGGATGACGCTCGCAATGACCGCGCTTCCCGCGGCTGCCGGAGTCGTCATCACGCAAAAGCAGCACGTGACCAATGGGGCCAACACTCGCGACAGCGAACAAACCATTTCGGTGCAGGGCAACAAGCAGAAGATGGAGACCGACCGTCACACGATCATCACTGACCTCGACAAAGGGGTGATGTACGTGATCGATCCGAAGGCGAAGAGCTACTTCGAGATCGAGTTTCCGCCCAAGGGGCAGATGGCGGCAATGATGGCGGCGAGCCGGAGCGCGGCGATGAACTTCAAGAAGGCCGGCACCACGCGCGAGTTCGCGGGCTACAAGTGCACCGACTACAACGGCGGCGGGCACATGATGCAGGGCGACTACACGATCAAGGAATGCTTCTCGACCGTCGCGCCCGGCGCCGAGGAGTTTTCGGCGTTCGAGAAAAATATGGCGGACAAGCTCAAGAGCGCGAACGCCGGTCCGGCCACCAGCGGCGAGATTCCACGCGGAGTGCCACTCGCGACGGACTCGACGATGAAGATGGGGCACGTCTCGCTGCCGGGGATGGCGCCGGAACAGGCCGCCAAGATTAACGAGATGATGGCGAAACGCCCGCCGATCACGACCACCACGGAGGTCGAGAAGATCGAGTCAAAGAAGCTGGCTGACGCCGATTTCGCGGTTCCTGCAGGCTTCACCAAGAAAGAACTGCCGGCCGGGCCAAGCATGGGCACAATGAAGATGGCGCCAGGCAAAATGAAAATGGCGCCGGAGGCGGGCGCGCCGCCGGCGGCGCATTGAGTCGCCCAAGCGAACTCGCACGCGCATTCATGCGCTCGCCGCGAGTGAGTTGAACAAAAGAAGAGCGGGGTCCGCCGGGGCCCCGCTCTTGTTTTCGATCTAACGCGAAATACTACATCGTGGTTGATGCGGATGGCTGCTGGCTGGGCGCGTCGAGCCCGGCGCACGGGCGTTCAAGTGAATCCACGATTCAAGGGCGTGCAGCGCAGGGATCGCGTCGCCAGTCGATGCGAGCGGACTCATGGCTCTGGAATCTCCAGGTCCCGGCAGATTTTGCGAGCCAGATATTCCTTGATTTCGCGATGTCTCGGCACGGTAGATGACTTGGCAGATCGCCGGTTTACGTACACTGAATGCGCGCCGCCCTCTCAAAGGAATTCACATCCGAATTTCTTCAGATGCTGCACCAAGTCCCGCCGCTTCATGAAACGTCGAGTTCAAACGGCTCCCGGATGACCTCTTCTCTTCCGACGGATTCTTCCGCCAGAGTACGATTCGCCGCCAGTACCAGAGCGACTGCTTCCTTCAGATTTGCCCGAGCCTCACCCAGCGTACGCCCTTGGGTGTTTGCCCCGGGAAGTTCCTCGACAAATCCGACATATCCCCCGCGCACCTTCTTGAATACCGCAGTCAGTTTCATTGTTCTGCCTCATGCGACTCGTTCGGCATCATAGCATGGCGCTATTCACTTGGTGTTTGCGCCGGTGGATTCGGCGACCAGTTCCGCGAGATCGCGCACCCGCATGGTCTCTTCGAGCGAGCGCGACTTCACCGCGTCTTCGAGCATCGTCATGCAGAACGGGCATCCCACCGCGATGCACTCGGGCTTGGCCTCGTTCAATTGATCGAAGCGCTTCTCATTGATCCGCGTGCCCTCGTGTTCCTCCTTCCAGAAGCATCCGCCGCCCGCGCCGCAGCAGAAGGTGCGATTCCTGGACTGTTCGACCTCGGCCACCTCGGCGCCGGGGATCGCGCCGAGCGCGCTTCGTGCGCCGTCCCATTTGCGATTGTGTCGCGCCATGTAGCACGGGTCGTGATAGGTGATGCGCTGGTTGATCTCGCCGCGGGGCTTCAAACGTCCGGCCTGGATTAGTTCGTCGATAAACTCGGCTTCATGCACGACCGTATAGTTGCCGCCGAAGTCTGGATACTCATTCTTCAGGTTGTGATAGCAATGCGGGCATTGAGTGACTATTCGCCGCGGCTTGTAGCGATTGAGCGTCTCGACGTTCTGCGCCGCGACGGTAGCGTACAGGTATTCGTTGCCCAGGCGCCGGGCCGGGTCGCCGGTGCAGATCTCCTCGCGCCCGAGGATCGCAAACTTGACGCCGGCCTGTTTCATCAAGGCCGCGAACGACTTGCTTACGCGCTGGATGCGTTCGTCGTACGAGCCCGCGCACCCCACCCAATACAGCACGTCGATCTCTGAGGGATCGTCGAGCGCGGCGATCTCGGGAATTTCAAGTCCATCCGCCCATTCGGCGCGCTTTTCCCGGGCAAGGCCCCACGGGTTTCCCTGGTTCTCGATTCCCTTGAAGGCTCCCGTCAGTTCGGTCGGGAACCTCGACTCCATCAGCACGTCGTAGCGCCGCATATCGACGATTCTTTGGATGTGCTCGATGCCGACCGGGCATCCCTCTTCGCACCATCCGCACGTCGTGCATGCCCACACCGCTTCTTCGGTCGCGACCTGCGTGATCATGTCGGGGCCGTTCCATGCGGGCGCTTCGGCGCCGCCGCCCTGCTTGCCGATTGCCTTCGCCGCGAGCAGAAAGGGCGCCTTGTCGAGCAGATGCTCACGCTGTTCGATCACCAAAAACTTGGGATTCAGCGTTTTGCCGGTATTGACGGTGGGGCAGTTGATCGTGCAGCGGCCGCACTCGAGGCACGCTCCCATGTCGAGGATTTGCTTCCAGGTGTACTGCTCGACCTGCGAGACGCCGAAGGTCTCGGCGGTTTCGAAATCCTTGATCGGCGCCAGTCGTCCGCGCGGACCGAGGTTGCGCAGGAACAGATTCAGCGGGCCGAAGATCAAATGACGCAGCTTGGTGAACGGAAAGCAGAACAGCAGCGCGTACACGAACAGCACGTGCACCAGCCACAGCCATCGATGGTAAGTGGCGCCGGCGCCGAGCGCGCCCTCGATCCGGCCCACCACCCGTCCGACGTATGCCCATTCGGTGAACGCCGGATGCGCCGCGTTGATCCGCGCGCCCTCGAGCATCAGGCCCGTGACCGCGGCCAGCACCATCATCGACATCGGGAACCAGTAGCCGAGCCGGTTCTCGAGATTGTCCCGGACTTTCTCCGCAGGCGGCTCATTGAGCACGCTGGGTTTGCGCACCGCGCGCCGCACACCCTCCATCAGCACGCCGAGGATCAGCAGAATGAAGAAGGTGTCCATCGCAACTTTGAAGTAGAGATAGAAATCGCCGTAGAAGAAGTAGAGGTCGAGGCCGAACAGATCGAACAGATCGCGCACGTCGCTGTTGATCACCACGATCGTCGTGCCGATGAACAGGCCGACGAAGGCGACGTAGAACGCGTAATGCATCCATCCCCACGTCTCGCGAATCACGTTGCCCTGGCCCAACGAATCGCGCAGCGCCAGCAGCGCGCGCTCGACTGGATGATCGAGGCGATCGTCGGACACGCCGAGCCTCACCAGCCGATACCACCTGACCCCGGCGTAAATGAACCCGGCGATCAGCAGCCCGAGCAGGGCGTACATCAGCACGATGAACGCAACGGGGATGTTCCAGAGAATTTGGCGGGTAACTTGCTCGTTCATTTGCGCTCCATCAGGACCATGCGGCCGGCGGCAAAGAGTGAAGCACGAAAAACGAAAGCCGGAAACCGGGGCGAAGGCGCCTGTAACAGACTCTTAAATCAGACCCTCATGGAGAAATTCAATCCGCCGCGATCGCACTTCGCCGGTAGCGATCTAAAACGCCAGGACTCGGCGGCTCGCCGGGAATTTAGTCGCGAGCTGATGAGCATAGTTGTCCTTCATTTGCTGCGACACTTGCTTGAACGCCTCAACGTTTTCATTGCTCGGCGGCAATGGCGCCGGGAGCGTCGCCGGCGGCGCGACGATCACGGTTGGATCCGGCGGCGCAGGCCGGTCGGGTCGCGGTGCGGCCAAATCGAGGATATCGCCGACGCTGCCGACAAGCGCGCGCTTGTCAACCTCTGGCGAGTAGCCGCCGCCCATACCGAATTTTTGACCGAGAAATCTGAGAATCGAGGTGTGGTCAAAGGCTGCGTTGCATACCGAACCGGCAGAAACGAACGGTGATACGACTGCCGCCGGCACCCGAATTCCAGTCGTCGGGAAGAACGGGTAGCGCTCTGCCGTCGCTACGGTTTCAACTTGCAGCGGCTGCACGTGATCGAAGAAGCCGCCGTGCTCATCATACGTGATGATCAGCATCGAGTTGTTCCAGTGGCGGCTCCGCAGCAGCGCGCGGTACACGTCCAGCATCAGGCGTTGTCCCCCCGTGACCGACGACGGTGAATGATCGTCCGTTCCTTCTGCCTCAGCGTGAGGCGCGTCGGTGTAGATGGGTTCGATGAAAATCACCTGCGGAAAGGTGTCGTCGCTTTCCAGTTCCATGTCGGTTGCAAACCGGCCGAACTCGCGGAATTTGTCACTGGTCGCGATTTCAGGGAGCCATCGCGGCATGATGCTGAAGAACGGGAAGAATCCCTGGTGATACACACGCCAACTTACCCCATGCGCGTTCAACCAGTCGTAAGCGAGCACATGATTCGGGAGGACCTTCACGTTGCCGTCAATCAGCGAATATCCCGCCATCGCCATCAGACGGTTTGGCTGCGTGCTCGCGGGCAGCGGCGAGAACCAATGGTCGCAAATGCGGAAGTTGCGCGCGAAAAAATCCAGAATCGAAACCTTATCCGGCGTCTGATAGCGCATTACCTCGGAGTCGCCGCTAGCACTCGCGACGAAGCCGTTGAGCGGAAATTTTCCCGACGCATCCGCACCGCCCATCTGAAGCTGGATGTTGACTCGCTCGTGCGGCGGATCGGGGATGCGCGCTTCCAGCAGCGGCCCGGGCTGATACGCTACGCCCTGCCACTGGTTGGCGACCGCATTCAGCCAGTTCTGATCGTCGCGCACGCCATCTACGTTCGTATTTCCGCCGTACGCGGGCAATCGCAGGTAGCCCAGCATGTGATCGAAGGAGCGGTTCTCCATCATCAGTACGACGACCGTCCGAATCTGCGCGAGATCTGCCGCCATGTCATTGCTCCCATGCAGTTGCGGAATCTGGATATCAAGTTGTTATCACGGCGCACAGATCGGCGCGATCGATCGGGGACGGAATTCGCCGCCAACACGGGCTGTACACAACGCTTGTAAGCGCAACAAGCGGGCAAAAAAAGGGCCCGGATGCGATCGCATCCGAGCCCTTAACTCGCATTGTTGAAATTATGGGGGCGCTACTCGTGCTCCTGGAAACCCTCGAGGGTGCGCGATCTGCCGGTCTGGCGCAGTTTGCGCAACGCCTTGGCCTCGATCTGCCGGATACGCTCGCGGGTGACGGCGAATTGTTTGCCGACTTCCTCGAGTGTGTAGTCGGTTTTCTGGCCGATGCCGAAGCGCATGCGCAGGATTTGCTCCTCGCGCGGCGTGAGCGTGGCCAGCACCTTGCGCGTCTGCTCGCCGAGGTTGCCCTGAATTGCCGCCTCGACGGGAGACGGCGCGAGTTCGTCCTCGACAAAATCGCCGAGCGAACTTTCCTCTTCGTCGCCGATTGGCGTTTCGAGCGAAATCGGCTCCTTGACGATCTTGAGCACCTTCTGGACCTTGTCCAGCGGCATCTCCATCTGCTCCGCGATTTCTTCCGGCCCGGGCTCGCGGCCGAGCCGCTGCACCAGCAGGCGGGTGACCCGGAGCAGCTTGTTGATCGTCTCGACCATGTGGACCGGGATGCGGATGGTGCGGCCCTGGTCGGCGATCGCGCGCGACATCGACTGCCTGATCCACCAGGTGGCGTAGGTCGAAAACTTGTAGCCGCGTTGATACTCGAACTTGTCCACCGCGCGCATCAGGCCGATGTTGCCTTCCTGGATGAGGTCGAGAAAGCCAAGGCCGCGATTGGTGTAGCGCTTGGCCAGGCTGACGACCAGGCGCAAGTTGGCCTCGGTCAGTTCCTTTTTCGCGCGGCGGCTCTTGTCCTGTCCGGCGGCGATCGTCTCGAGCTTGCGCGCGTATTCCTCGCCCGTGTCCTTGGCCTTTTTTTCGACTTCGCGGATGGTCTTTTGCGCCTGGCGAATTCTGGCCGCGATATCGAGCAGGTTCTCGCGGACCTCATTTATTTTGAGCACGTGGCGGCGGTCTTCGGCTTCGGCGGCTTCCTTGAGCAGGTGAGTGCGCGAGCGGCCGGTCGCCTCCTCGTATTTCGCAATCGTGTGATGCGCGATGCGGTACTGTTGCAGGAAGTCGCGCATCTCGGCGATCACCGCTTCCATCAAGCGTCGCGACAGCGCCATCGCGCGCAATTCTTTTTTCACGCGCTCGTTCAGACGCGCCAGGTTCTTGTCGAGCTTGGGCTTGCGGCGCGGACCGGGCTTGTTGCGCAGTATTTCCTCGATCGCCTCGATTTTGGTCCGCAGGTCGGTGAGCTTCTTGGTCGCGAGCATCAACTTCTTGAGCTGGCGCTCGTCGGCTTCGGGTCCGCGCTCTTCGTCGGGATCTTCAGGCGTCTCGGCGGCGTCCTCGAACACATCGCGCAGATCGGCTTCGCCTGCCTCTACCCGCTCGCCCACTCGAATCACGAAGTCGAGCGTGATTGGCGAGCCCAGCACCTCATCTTCGACTTCGTTTTCGCCGGCTTCGATGCGCTTGGCAATTTCGACTTCCTGCTCCCTCGAGAGAAGCTGGAAGTTGCCCATCTCTTTGAGATAGAGCCGGACCGGATCCGACGATTCGCCCAGCGAATCCGCGGCCGCCGGCGCGGCCTCGGGCGCTTCTTCGGGCTCTTCCTTGCCTTCGACCTCGACCTCGTCGGCGCCGTCGGTCGGGACTTCCTCGAGCACCTTGATATCAAGGTCCTCGAAGCTGTCCAGCGCGGCGCGCAGGTCGGTTGGTGAAGCGACATCCTGCGGCAGGTAGTCGTTGACCTGCTCGAAGGTCAGATAGCCCTGCTCACGGCCGAGATCGACGAGACCCTGTAGGTCTTTACCTTCGTACTTCTGCTTCATTCGTTTTGCTTCCGTTTTGCGCGGGCGTTGGCCGTCGATGCGATCGGTGAAAATCGGCGCGCAATGCGGCCGTCATTGCGACCGCGAGCCGGGAATCAAGTAGCCTCATTTATACAGACGAGAATACAAAGGCAAGTGAGCCACGCTAAAAAATCAAGTCTAAGGATCGCTACGCTCAGAGTCAACTTACCCGTCGCCTCGCCCGCGCGATCATTGGGCGAATCACGCTCCGCCACGCGGCCCTGTCGCGAATTCGCGCTCGCCGCCGACCGCTACCTACATTATACGCATCGTTTGCCGGTTTGGCTGCATTGCGGCCGATCTTTTCCTCTGACTCGAGCCGAAATGCCGGAAAATGAGTGCGCGCTGGAAATTGCGAGCGGGCCTCTCTATTCTCGACGCTGCTGCGCCTCGCTTTGAGCAAAATTTTGGCAATCCACGCGATAATTCTGACGCTTAGCTTCGCGATAATCCTCGCCGGCTCGGAACTTTTTACCAATGGGGTCGAATGGGCGGGGCATCGATTGAATGTTGCTGAGGCCGCGGTCGGGAGCTTGCTCGCCGCGGTCGGGACCGCGCTGCCGGAGACCTTCATCCCGGCGGTCGCGCTGTTGACCGGCCGCGACTCCGCCGCGGCGGCGCATACCGCGGTCGGACTTGGCGCGATTGTCGGCGCACCGCTGATGCTGTCCACGGTGGCGATGTTCGTGATGGGCGTTGCGGCGCTCGCATTTCGCCGGCGCCGGGGACGGATTGCGCTGAAAGTGGTAAGCGAGGACGCGCGCCGGGATCTCGCATTCTTCTTGCCGGTTTTTTTGTGCCTGATGATCGCAGGCACAGTCGAGATGGGCGCGGTACTTCGCCACCTCCTCGCACTGGCATTGTTGATAGTGTACGCGAGCTACGCGGTTGTGATGCTGCGGCTCAGGCGCGTGGCCGGCGCGCAACTCGAGCACGGACTCTATTTCGAGTCGATTTTGCGCGGAAATCCGCTCGATCCGCGCGCATCGGCGACGGCCGCGCAGGTAATCGTGGGCGTACTGGCGATTCTGATCGGTGCAGTCGAGTTCGTCGATCAGATCGTCGTGTTCTCAGCCCATGTGCATCTCAATCCCGGCGTGCTCTCGCTCATGTTGAGCCCGCTCGCGACCGAACTGCCCGAGAAATACAACTCCGTTGTCTGGATTCGGCAGGGCAAGGACCATCTCGCGCTCGCCAACATCACGGGCGCAATGGTCTTCCAGTCGTGCATTCCGGTTGCACTTGGGCTCGCGTTTTCGCCGTGGCATCTGACCAGCCCCGAACTGCTCGCGGGATCGATCGCGCTCGCTTCGGCAGCGATTCTGTACATCAACTTGCGCGACTCGGAACTCGGAACTCCGACGCTGATGATCGGCGGAGCCGCATACGCGATCTTTCTGATTGGCGTCTGGTACCTCGGCGCGTTCTGAATCCACGCGCGGGGGCGCGTTGTCCCACGAGAGCTTGCGGGTGCACAATCGAGGGACGCGGGTCGCGATGACTACTTACCAGGAGATTTCGGCGCAGTTTTACGGCAACCGCCTGCTGTTCGGCGATCCCGCCGAGCCGGGCGTGGTCGCGGTCGAGACCGCATCGAAGACCGAGATCGACGTTTACCGGCGCCGGTCGGGCGAGCTTGCGCGCGAGCGCCGTCCGATTCGGCTGTTTGCGCTGGTCGAGGATATTGCCCTGCTCGAAGGTTTCAGGCCCGCGCATGAGACGCGCGCGCTCGACGGCGATTTCCGTTACCGGATGCTCGTCACCTTTGGCTCGCTCGACGCGCTGGAAGCCGCCAGGCGTCATCTCAGGAGCGCAACCGGCAAGGCGCCTAACGCGCCCGACGCGCCGTATCTGGTGCTGGCCGATCCGGTCGAGCAACATCTGATGCTGAGCGGGACCACGTTTTTCATCGGGATGGATTTCAGCGAGCTGCGCCGCCTCCAGCTCGATATCGAGACCTATATCTCGCCCGGCTTTGAATTTCCGTCGGCGGCGCGCGCGGGCGATCGGGTTATCGCGATTTCGCTCACCGACTCGACCGGCTTCGAGCGCTTGCTCAGGGGCACCGAGATGGACGAGCGCGCGATGCTCGACGAGATGGTGCGAATCGTCCAGGAGCGCGACCCCGACGTCGTCGAGGGCCACAATCTGTTTCGATTCGATCTCGAATACCTGGAGACGCGGGCGCGCCGCCACAAAATGAAACTCAAGCTGGGGCGCGATGGCGGCGAGCTTCGCGCCCGCCCGTCGCGGATGCAGATTGCGGAACGATCGATCGCCTACCGCCGCTACGACATCCCGGGCCGCAGCATCATAGATACGTGGATCCTCGCGCAGCACTACGACATCTCGAGCCGCGAACTGGAGAGCCTGGGGCTGAAGCAGCTTGCGCAACACTTCGGGCTGGCGCGCAAGGATCGCGTGTATATCGACGCGTCGAAAATCAGCCACTACTTCGAGCACGAACCGGAAAAGCTCTACGAGTACGCGCTCGACGATGCGCGTGAGACGCGCGCGCTGGCCGAGACCCTCTCTCCCAGCTACTTCGTGCAAGCGCAGATATTCCCGTACTCGTACCAGAGCGCGGTGCTGCGCGGCAATGCGACCAAGATTGACGCGCTCATGATGCGCGCTTACCTGGCGGCGGGGCACTCCATTCCGGAGCCGTCGCCGCCGAGCCCGGTCGCGGGCGGTTACACCGAGGTTCGCCGATGCGGGGTCGCCCACGGCGTCCTGCACTGCGACGTGACGTCGCTGTATCCGTCGTTGATGCTGCAATATCGGCATGCGCCGGCCACTGACCGCCTGGGCGTGTTCCTCAAGATGCTCGGCGATCTGCGCAGCTTCCGGGTGCAGGCCAAGGCGCTCGCGCGCGAACTCAAGGGCGCCGAGCGGCGCAACGCCGACGCGCTCCAGCAGACGTTCAAGATTCTCATCAATTCATTTTACGGCTACCTGGGTTTTTCGCTCGGCCATTTCAATGACTTTGGCGCGGCCAACGCTGTAACCAAGCGGGGACGCGATCTGATTCAGCGCGCAGTGGCGAAACTCGAGGAGCACGGCGCGCAGGTTATCGAGGTCGATACCGACGGAATTTATTTCGTGCCGCCCCCCGACGCTGGAAGCCGGGAAGGCGCAGACAGGCTCCTGGAGCAGGTCGGGTCGATTATGCCCGAGGGAATCCGGCTGGAAATCGACGGCCGTTACCGCGCGATGTTCTCCTACAAAATGAAAAATTACGTCCTGCTGGACGAGGCGGGAAAAATGACCATTCGCGGCTCGGGGCTGCGCTCGCGGGGACTCGAACGCTTCCAGCGCCGCTTCATGGAGGAGATGTTCCGCATGCTGCTGGAGGATCGGTGCGGCGAAATTGTGAAACTCCACGGCGACTATCGCGCGCGGCTGGCCCGCCACGAAATAGGAATCGCCGATCTGATGAAGACCGAAACGATCCAGGAGTCGCTCGACACTTATCGCAAAAAGATCAGTGACAGCAGCCGCAATCCCGCGGCAGCATACGAGCTTGCGCTCAAGGCCGAGCGGCCGTACCTCGCCGGCGATCAAATTTCATACTACGTCACCGGGCGCGGCGCGCGTGCGGCGGTGAACGCGTCCGCGAAGATGGCGGCGGAGTACGACCCGGACAATCCCGACGAAAACGTCGAGTACTACCAGGCCAAGCTGGCCGACCTTTTTGAAAAATTCCAGGTATTCGTCGAACAGCCCGGCCTGTTCGCGCCGGCCGCGGAAGACGAGGGCAAGCCGGCTCAGCTCTCGATGTTCGCCGCCCCGCAAGCGAAGCCCGAAAAAGAGAAGGCGGCGCCCGAAAAGTAGTGGGGTCAAAGGCCCAGGTCTGGAAAGCCTAGCCGCCGATGCGTGAATTGATAGATACTGCCCCCTCTGCGGAGGGAAACGATGGCCGACGAAAAGCAGCAGCTCGATTGGGACAAGATCAGGCAATTCTGGATGCAGGTATCGATTGATATCGGCGCCGCGATGCTCGGTGCGCTGACCTATATCGGCGATCGGCTCGGAATCTTCAGCGCGCTGGCCCAAGCGGGCGACGTCACCAGTGCGGCGCTTGCGGAGCGGACGGGACTCAACGAGCGGTATCTGCGCGAATGGCTCAGTGCAATGACGGCGGCCGGATATGTGAATTACGACGCCTCGGCGAAGAGCTACGCGATGCCGGCCGAGCATGCGATGGTGCTGGCGCGCGACGACTCGCCGTTCTTCGCCGGCGGCATGATCGAAATGATCGTCCCTCATGTGTCGGTTGCGCCGAAAGTGATGGCGTCATTCAAGAATGGGGGCGGCGTATCGCAGAGCGAGTATCCGCCCGAGACGTGGGAGGCGATGGAGCGTTCGTCAGCCTCGCTATTCCGGAATCAGTTGATTCGCAATTGGCTGCCGGCGATGCCGCAGGTGGTGGCGAAGCTGAACGAAGGCGGCTCGTCGCTGGACGTCGGCTGTGGCAGCGGTCGCGCGTCGATCGCGATCGCATCCGCATTTCCCAAAGCGAAGGTTTTCGGCTTCGACGCGCACCTCGGCTCGGTGGAGCGCGCGCGAGCAAACGCGAAAGCCGCCGGCCTGGAAGACAGAATCAAGTTTGACCTCGTCGATTGCACCAGGCTCCCGGCCGCGCAATTCGATTTCATCTCGACCTTCGACGTGGTGCATGATTCCGTCCATCCGGACGCGCTGCTGAAATCGATTCGAGCCGCGCTCAAACCCGACGGCACTTACCTGATGGTCGAGGTAAACGTGTCGTCGAATCTCGAGGACAATATCAATCCGATGGGGCGGCTGATGTATTCGATAAGCACGCTGTACTGCATGACGACGTCGCTCGCTCACGGCGGCGCGGGAATCGGCGCGTGCATGGGCGAAACAAAGGCGCGCGAGCTGGTCGCAGCGGCGGGATTCAAGCACTTTCGCCGGCTGCCGGTCGGGGATATGTTTTCGGCGCTCTACGAAATCCGCGCGTAGTTGTAGTCGATCATCGAAGGCGGCGCTGGAAGGCATCCTGGAAAGCGGGCAGGACGCTATCCCAATCGGCGACCAACCCTATATTCGCGCGCTCGAAGATCGGCGCGTCGGCATCGTTGTTGATCGCGACGATCGTATCCGCGCGCTTGAGACCGCAGGTATGGTTGGGCGCGCCGCGCACCCCAAGAGCGATATACAGGCGCGGATCGATCGACTTGCCGGTTAAGCCAACCTGCAAATTCCGCGGCACCCATCCATTGTCCGTCACGCGCCGGGTCGCGCAAATCGCGGCGCCGAGCACTCGCGCGAATGCGCAGGCCCTCGCGACCCCGTCAGGTCCGCCGATTCCCATGCCGATGCCAACGACAACTTCGGCGCCTTCGAGCGGCGCAATGGTAGGGTCGAGGATCGAGTGCGCCTTTATGAGCCGGCTTTTCGGCGGGCTCAGCTCAGGACGCGCAATCCAAATCTCGGCATCCTTGACTTGCGATGGCGCCGCGAGTTCGAGCACGCCCGGCCGCACCGTCGCCATCTGTGGAAACGTTTTCGAGTAGATCGACGCGACGATGTTGCCGCCGAAGGCCGGCTTGAGCGCGACCATCCGATGCTCCGAGTCGAGCTCGATAGCGATCGCATCGCCGGTGAGCCCCAGGCTTAAGCGCGCGGCCAGCCGGGGTCCCCAGTCGCGCCCGCGCTCGGTCGCGCCGATCAAAATTCCCCACGGCGCGTGCGTCAAGACGAGCTTCGCAACAGCCTCGGCGGCGGTCTCGGGGGTGTACGGAACCAGTGCAGGATGCTCGACGATCAGCACCTGGTCGGCGCCGAAACCCGCAAGCAGCTCCGCGTGTCGCGAGATTGCGCCGCCAAATCCCACCGCGACGAGCGCGCCGCCGAGTCGCGACGCGAGTTCGTCGCCGCGTGAAAGCAGCTCGAGCGTGCCGCGCGTGACGCGACCTTCAAGGTCGGTCTCGCACACGATCCACAGGTCATGACTGCGCTTGCTCGCACGCCGCGCCGATCCGATCGAACGGCGATTGTGCGCGCGCGGGTTGAGCGCACCGATTGTTTCGAGCGCCGACATCACCTCGGCCGCAGCGCGTTCGGCGTCGGTCGAGTCGATAAACTTGCATTCGGTCTTCGGCGTCGCGACGGCGCGAACCTCCTGCACCCACGTCGGCGAACCCGCGAGTCCGAATTCTTTCGGATCGCCGCCGAGCTCCGCCGCGCGCACGGATTGGATCGGCTTGCTCTTCGCCTCCTCGGACGCACCCGGCTTCAGCTTGACCGGCTGCGCGATGCGCTCGGCGCAGGTGATGACCGCGGGCATCGCAGCCTCGATTTCCTCGAATCCTTCGTCGCTTTCGCGCTCGGCGCGCAGCCGGCGGCCGTCGATTTCCAGCTTTCGCGCGCCGGTTATCTGCGCGGCGCCGATTAGTTCCGCGATCTCGGGGCCGACCTGCCCCGTCTCCGCATCGAGCGAATACTTGCCGAGCAAAATGAGATCGAAGTTTCCGCGCGCCAGCCAAATCGCGAGCGCACGCGCCGTCGCGAGCGTATCCGCACCCGCGAAAGCGCGGTCTTCCAGATGCACCGCGTGGTCCATTCCCATCGCGAGCGCATCCAGCAGCGCGTCGCGCGCCTGCGGCGGCCCCATGGTGACGACGGTGGTATCGGCGCCGTGGCGATTTTTCAGCTCGACGGCGAGCGAGATCGCGCGCAGATCGAACGCGCTCGTCACATTGGGACCGTCGCGCTTGATGGTCCTGGTGGCGGCGTCGAAGTTGGCTTCCTCGACGAGCGGTATCTGTTTGATGCAAACGGCAATCTTGAGCACGGCGATACACCCCGTCCCGACGAGGCTAGTTGAGCACGCCGGGCGCAGCCAACAAAGCGCGGGGCGGCGCTTACCGGCGCCGGTACGATCAGGTAGTTTCGCGATGTGGGTTTGTATCGGCTCGCGGCCGCCGCCGCGCTGTGTGTGTATGCTCTGGCGCTCGCGCCGCCGGCCAACGCAGCCGCTCGGATGCGGATCGTATCGCTGGCGCCATCGGTAACGGAGACACTGTTCGCGCTGGGCGCGGGTCCCGACGTCGTCGGCGTCTCGCAGTATTGCGACTACCCTGCGCAGGTGCGCGACCTGCCGCGGGTCGGTTCCTTTCTGACTCCGAACCTCGAAGCGATCATCGCGCTGCGGCCCACGCTGGTCGTCGGACTTGAACTGTCATCGGACGTGCGCCAGATTCGCGCGTTGAAGTCGATGGGTTATCCGGTGCTGATGGTCAGCGACGATACTTTGCAACAGATCGAAACCAGTATCGAAACGGTGGGCGCGCGAATCGATCGCCAGCCGCAGGCGCATCGGCTCGTCGCGAAGATTCAGGCGCAGATCGCCGCAGTCCGACGGCGCCTGGCAAACGTAAAGCCGCAGCGTGTGCTGATGCTCGTCGGTCATCAGCCGATCGTCGCGGTGGGCGCCGGCACTTATCTCGATGAGCTCATGCGCATCGCGCGCGCCGACAACATCGCTGCGGCCGCCGGCGAGCAGTGGCCGCAGCTGAGCATGGAGTACATCATCGCGATGCGTCCCGAGGTCGTGCTGGACGGCTCGATGGGCACCGATCCATCGTCGTCGAGCGACTTCTGGGAAAAATATCCGGCGATTCCTGCGGTGCGCGACCATCGCGTCTTCGGCTATGCGCAGGATCCCATTCTTCATGCCGGCCCGCGCGTGGGACAGTCGCTCGAGATAATCGCGCGGATGATTCATCCCGAGGCATGGCAAAATGTGTCCGCTGGTGCACCGCAGTGAACGCGGCCGCAAGCAAACCGCCGTCGCACCTGACGCGCTCGCGGCTGCTCTCGATACTGGCGGCGCTGGCAATCTTGCTGATCGTTTGCGCGGCCGCAGCCGCGCTGTTTGGCAGCGCGCATATCAGCCTCGTGCGCGCATTTTCCGATCCCACCAGTCCCGATCACGCGATTTTCTTCGGCGCCCGATTGCCGCGTGTGCTGATGGGCGTGATCGTCGGCGCGATGCTGGCCGCGGTCGGAACGGCTCTACAAGCGCTCGTGAGGAATCCGCTGGCAGAGGGTGGCATCCTCGGAATCTCCGGCGGCGGCGCGCTCGGCGCGATACTCGCGCTCGTGATGTCCGCGAAACTCGGCGGCGGCGAGGCGGCCGTCCCCCTGTGCGCATTCGGCGCGGCGCTGCTCTCGACCGTGGCGGTTTACCGGCTCGCGATGGTTGACGGTCAGCTGGAACCGTTCACGCTGCTGCTGGTCGGCGTGATCTTCAACGCGTTCTGGGGCGCGGCAATCATGCTGGTGAACAGCGTCGTCAACTTCTATTACGCGCATAGCATTCTGTTCTGGCTGATGGGCAGCCTCGAGGCGCCGACCTATGGCGAAGCGGCGAGCGTCGCGGGTTTGGGACTGGCCGGTTTCGCCGTCCTGATGTTTCAAGCTCGCGATCTGAACCTGCTCAGTCTCGGCGACGAGTCGGCGGCCGAACTTGGCGTTGACGTGGACCGCCTGCGGCGCACGATTTTCGTTGCGACCTCGGTCATGATCGGCGCCGCGGTCTCCGTCAGCGGAATCATCTCGTTCGTCGGACTAATCGTTCCGCATACTTTGAGATTGATCGTTCGGCGCGGATCATCGCCTGCTGCTGCCCGCGTCGCTGATCGGCGGCGCCGCATTCATGGTCGCGGCAGACCTGGTCGCGCGCGTCGCAATTGCCCCGGCCGAAATTCCCGTCGGCGCGATCACCGCGCTGTGCGGCGGCCCGTTCTTCATCTACATGCTGCGGCGCGAAGGCAGGAGACCGCTTTCGCTATGACGACGACCTCGCGCGACACCGCCGCCGCCATGCGTGCGAGCGCGATTCACGCGGGATATCCGGGAGTGCCCGTGCTGCATGGCGTCTCGATCGAAGTGGCGGCCGGCGAAATGCTCGCCATCGTCGGTCCAAACGGCGCCGGCAAGTCCACGCTGCTCAAGGTGCTCGGCGGCTCGATAAAGCCGAGTGCGGGAAGCGTCGAACTTTTCGGCCGCCCGCTCGATTCGATCGATCGCCGGGAATTCGCACGCACGGTCGCGTCGGTTGGCCAGGAAAACGCGGTCGCATTTCGCTTCACGGTGCTGGAAATCGTGCTGATGGGACGCGCGCCGCATCTCGGCGCCTTCGCGCTTCGAGAGCCCCCACGATTTGGAAATCGCATCCGCGGCGCTCGACCGCTTCGACCTGCTCGATCTTGCCGCGCGCCACGTTCAGGAACTGTCCGGCGGCGAACGCAAGCGCGTGTTCCTGGCCCGCGCACTCGCGCAGGAGCCGAAGATTGCACTGCTCGACGAGCCGACCGCATTTCTCGACCTCAAGCACGTCGCCGAAATCTTCGCGCGCTTTCGCGAGCTGTGCGCCGAGCGCGGCATGGCCGTCGTTGCGACGCTGCACGATCTCAATGCCGCCGCGCTCTATGCCGATCGCGTGCTGCTGCTCGCCGATGGCGCCGCGGTCGCGTATGGAACTGCCGCGGAAGTTCTGACCGCGGAGAATCTGCGGCGCGTTTACGAGACCGAGGTGTACGTCGGGCGCAATCCCTCGACCGGTGCGCTCATAATTCTGCCCGCCGCACTTCCCACTGCCCGCGCATAGCTAGTTCGCCCCGCTCGGCTGGACGTTTGCCCGCTCGGGCGCGCGCCGGTACCCTGTACGCTAGATGTCCTCTGCTCCGACTGAGTCTTTGAACCTCGTATTCGACGCCGACGACACGCTCTGGGATTCCAATATCCATTTTCTCGAGGCGTTCGATTTCTTCGCTGCGGCCGTTGGCGACGCGGTCCTCGATATCTCTCGCGTCGAGATTCACGCCGCGGTGCGGCGCGCCGAAATGCGGCTTATCAAAACCCATGGCTACGGCCGCCGTCCTTACGTGATGGCGCTGCATCAGGCGGCTGCCGAACTCGCGCCCGCAGGTGACGACCGCTTGCGCGACGAGATCGAGCGAATCGGCGCGCATCTGCTCGAGCGCGACTGCGCATTGCTGCCCGGCGTCGAACCCACGCTTCAGGAGCTTGCGCAGCGTCACCGCCTGCTGATTTTCACCAAGGGCCAGCGCGACGAACAGCTGCAAAAGCTCGCGCGTTCCGGTCTCGGTCCGCTCTTCGATCGCGTCGAGACCCCGCGCGAGAAGGACGTCGATGCCTATCGCCGCCTGGTGCGCGACGCCGACCTCGATCCGTCGCTGACTTTTATGATTGGAAACAGTCCGCGCTCGGACATCAATCCCGCGGTCGCGGCCGGTCTGCGCGCCGTTTTCATACCGCATCCGCATACCTGGGACCTCGAGCACGAAGAAATCAACGAAGCCGGCGACAGGATTATCGAACTATCCTCCTTCCGCCGCCTGGTCGAAGTATTCTAGTATCGATCACTCGATGTCCACTGCCGAACTCATAGACGACTTGCTTCCGCACCAGCCGCCCGTTGGCGCTGCCGGTCGTGCAAAAGCGAAGCCTCCCCTGGCGCTGCGCCCGCTGCATCGAATGTGGCGGCGCACGATCGACGCGATTCAGGTGTCCGAGGTGGACCTGCCGGTGCGCGGATTGCCCGACGCTTTGCGCGGACTGGTCGCATGCCAGATAAGCGACTTCCACGTCGATCGCGACGAGGATCTCGAACGATTGGCGCTCGCCGTCGAAGCCATCAATCAACAGCGCCCCGACCTCGTCTTTCTCACCGGCGATTATTTTTCCGGCCCCGACACGATGCATCGCTATCTCGGCCCGTTTCGCGACGCGCTCCGGAATCTAAGTCCACAGTCGGGCCTGTTTGCGATCCTCGGCAACCATGACCATTGGTCGTCGGCCGAGCGGATCACCGATGCGCTCAAGCGCGCCGGCGCCGACGTGCTCGCCAATGACAGCCGCCGGCTCTTCATTCGCAACGAGAAACTCGTAATCGTCGGCATTGACGATCTGTGGTCGCGGCGCGCGGAGCCTGCGCGCGCGTTTGCCGACGTCAAGCGCGATGACTGCACGATCGTGCTGGCGCACAATCCCGACACTGCGCTGTACACGCGCCATCTGAAGCCGGGCGTGATGCTCTCCGGCCACACCCATGGCGGCGTCGTGCGAATTCCGTTTTATGGATCGCCGCTCAAATCGGTCCTGCGCATCGGCAAGGAATTCTACTCGGGCCTGAACCGCTACGAAGACTTTTACATCTACACCAATCGCGGTCTGGGCACGTTTTGGCTCAGGATCCGCATCAACTGCCCGCCGGAAGTCTCGCGTTTCTCGCTGACCCCTCTCGTCGAAGTGCCGCACGCCGAGAAACCGGGCTTGAGAGCGAAGCTCCATCCGTTGAAGCGGATCCGCCACCGCCGCAAGCCGCGCCCCGTCACTCATCGACCCCATCGCAAGCACGTCTAGCTTAATCGCGCGCGAGCGGTTCTTCCCTGGATGGCGAAGCCGGTAGCCTCGCCACGGATTCAAGCTCAGAATCGATCGATGGGCGCAAGAACCGTCACTCTCGCGGGCGGCTCGGGATTCATCGGTCGCGCGATCGCGCGGCGCCTGCTCGCTCCGGGCGAAACCAGGCTTCGCGTGCTCACGCGAAATCCCCAGGCGGCGCGCGCGCGGCTCGATCTGCCCGGCATCGAGTTTGTTCGCGCAGACATCGGACAGCCCGCATCGCTCAAGGATGCGCTCCAGGGCGCGGACACGATTGTCGATGCGATCCAGTTCGATGGCTATCCGGTCGAAAATCCGCGCCGCGGCCTCACCTTCGAACGAATCGACTACGCCGGCGCGGTCGCGCTCATCGACGCGGCGAAGCAAGCCGCTGTGCGCCAATTCATCTACATCAGCGGCGCCGCTGCCGACGAGAACAGCACCCATCCCGGCTTTCGCGCCAAAGGCCGAGCCGAGCGCGCGATCCGCGAGTCGGGCCTGGCCTACACCATCTTCCGCCCGTCGCTGGTGTACGGACCGGAGGACAAAGTTGTAAGCGGTCTCGCCCGCGCGCTGCGTTTCGCGCCGGTCTTTGGCGTGCCCGGCACCGGGCGGCAGAAAGTTCAGCCGGTGCTCGTCGATGATCTCGCCGCGTGCGTGATGCTCGCGGTGTCGGGTCGCGGCCGCAACGGAACTTACGAAATCGGCGGGCCGGAGCTGATGACGTTCGACCAGATGATGCGGATCATCATGGACGCGAGCGGACATCGCCGCCCGCTGTTTCATATTCCGGAAGGCATCATGCGCACGATCGGCGCCCTGCTGGAAAAGCTGCCCAAGCCGATGCTGTCGCGCGACGCGGTCACGTTTGTCACCGCCGACAACGCGTGCAACATCAAGCCGCTGGTCGATGAGTTCGGAATAAATCTCACGCCGGCCCGCATCGGGATGGCGTATCTCGCGAAGAAATAGCTTGCGCTGCCGCTACAATCGGCGCCAACCCGAGCCCTCGTGGCCGAAATGAATCCGACTCCTCGACGATGCGGCGGCGCCGCCGGATTCACTGTTTAATTCCCTGGCGGTTGCATTCCTTGATTTCGTCGCCGGCCACCGCGGCATTCATCAAGCTGAATCGCACCTGGCTGCCGAGCCCGACGGAATCGACATCCTCCTTGATGAAGTATTGCTCGCCCGCGCGCGCATCGAATTTGTACTCCGTCTTGGTGCCGGTCGCGGCCGCGCAAGTCACCGCTCCGCTGTCCTCGACGAACGCGTAATAGCCGCCTGGTTCCAATTCAATGCTCTCATGGCCGCAAGTGATCATCGGAGTCGCCTGCGAACTGAGAACCTGGTACGGCCGGTAAATGTAGATGACGCTCTTGGACGCGGGAGTCGCCATCGGCTGATACGCTTCGCCCTGCGCGCCGCATCCGGCGAGCATCATGCAAACGGCTCCTGCAAGGATTCCTGTCAGCGTACGAATCATATTTTGTCTCACGACTTCGATGCGCGAACGTAAAAGAACCACGGGATGTGATCGCGAAATTTGGCGAACGCCTCGGGATACAGCGCGCACGCGGACTCGGGAGCGCGCGGCTCGCGAATCTCCTCGACCCGCAGACCAGCCGCGACGGTCGGGTTGATGTAGTCGGCAAGCGTGCGATCGAAGCGCGGCACGCCGAAGTCCTCGACCTGCGACGCGTTGGGCGCATGACCGAACTTCCAGCGCTCGACAAACGGTTCGCTGTTGAAATAATCCGCGACGGTGAATTTGATGGCGTGCCCCGAACCGTCTCTCACCCAGCCCATCCCCTTGGTCGCGAAACAGGGATGCAGGATGCTGTACGCGAGCGTCCCGCCCGGGCGCAGCACGCGTGTGATTTCCCGCATCGCGCCTGGAAAATCAGGACCGTCCATCAGCGCCATCGTCGAGACGGCCGCGTCGAATGACTCTGCGCGGAAAGTTGCCAAGTTGCTGAACGAAGCGCGTTCGTAGCGGATTCCCAGCGGTTCGCGGAGTTCCTCTTCGCGCGCGAACTCGATCATTTTGGCGGACAGGTCCACTCCCGTCATGCGGGCGCCGCGGCGCGCGAAGATCCTCGTGTTGTGGCCCTCGCCGCATCCGGCATCGAGCACAGCCTTCCCGCTTAAGTCGCCGGCGAATTCCAGGAAAGCGGGATTGTTCCAATGCTCGCGAAAGATATCCCAGCGGTTGCGAACCTGGTCGGCCCACACATCGGCATTGCGATCCCATTGCGCGGCGACTTCAGACTCACGAATTTCCGGCGGCATTCTTTCCTTCCTGCGCGCACTGGCGATGCGCGACTGAAAAAAATGCGGACGAGAATATCTCGTCCGCTGAGGGACCGGGTTGTTTCGGACGAGCAGCCGCAATGCGATCGTCATCCTGAGGGTTTGGCGAGTATATGCGTCTTGCTCAACGTTGACAACAGTACAACGCGCCTCAATCGTGAACGCATGATGCAGGACATCTCCAGCGCTCCGGCCGCGGCTAAAGTGGAGGCGGTCGGCCTCGATTTCGGCACCACCAACAGCGCGATTGCGATCGTCGGCGCTGACGGTTCGCCGCGCCTGGCGCGTTTTCCCGCCGCAGAGGGTGGCGATCAGTCCGAGACGTTGCGTTCGATTCTGTTTTTCGAGGCACCGGAGGAAACCGGCGGTACCGATTCGGCCGTCTCGGTCGGCAACGACGCGATTCGGCGCTACCTCGCAGCCGCCGGCAACGGGCGGCTGGTACAATCGCTCAAGTCGTTTCTCGCAGACAAGACTTTCGAATCCACCGATATCATGGGCGAAACGTATTCGTTGGGAGATTTGATTGCGCCGATCATCAGCGCGCTCCGCGACGGCGCGATCGCGCAGTTCGGCGAGTTGCCGCCGCGAATCGTGGTCGGACGCCCGGTCCATTTCGCGGCTGCCGGCAATCCGGACGAGGCTCTGGCGCGAAGCCGGCTGGACGTCGCGATTCGGCGTGCGGGATGGACCGACGTGGCGTTCGAGTACGAACCGGTTGCGGCGGCGTATGACTACGCGCTTCGAATCACGCGCGACGAGACGGTGCTGATTGCGGACTTCGGCGGCGGCACCAGCGATTTCTCGGTGCTGCGACTGAAGGCGCGAACGGCCGCGAAGCATGGCGGGGCGCGCTACGAGATTTTGGGCAACGACGGCGTCGCCGTCGCGGGCGACGCCTTCGACGGCCGCGTGATGCGGCATCTGGTCGCGCCCGCGCTCGGCCGCGGCACGAAGTACCGCTCGCCGTACGGGATGGTGCTGCCGGCGCCGACCTGGCCGTACACCAGGCTCGAGCGATGGCATCATCTGTCGTTCCTGAAGGCTCGTTCGACGATGCTCAGGTTCGAGGAACTGAAGCGGGAATCGTTCGAGCCCGAAAAGATCGCCGCGCTGATTCATATTGTGGGAAACGATCTCGGCTACTTCCTGTTTCGATCGGTGGAGAAGACCAAGCTCGGGTTATCCGCGCTGGAAGCCGCGGACTTCATGTTTTCCGATCCGCCGGTCCTGATCGAAAAGACGGTTGCGCGCGGCGATTTCGAAAATTGGATCGCGCGCTATCTCGAACAGATCGCCGGATGCGTCGATCGGCTGATGAGGACGGTCGCGCTCAAGCCCGGCGCGATCGACAGCGTGTTCCTGACCGGAGGTTCGTCGTTCGTGCCCGCGGTGCGCCGCATTTTCATCGAACGCTTCGGCGCCGATCGAATCCGAATGGGCGACGAGTTCACGTCGGTCGCGCGCGGCCTGGCATTGCGCGCGCTAGACGCCGCCGGATGATCGCGACGGAAATTCAGGCGAGCCGGTGAGGATAGGTGGGCGTCAGCGCCGGCATTTCGAGGCCTAGCTGCTCGCAGCGGCGGGATAGCATCGTGACGTACAGCTCGGCCAGTTCTTCGTTGTCGCGCGACTTCAGACCGTAGCGGATGCAGTCGTAGGTGAAGCCGGTGCCGGGCGGGCCGAAGAAGTTCACCGCGCGCGGGATCCATCGGCGCAGCGCGGTCGTTGACCGACTTGACGCCGAAGCGCTCGACGGCATCGCCAAGCTGCCGCGAGGCGAAGATTTCATGATCGGCTTCCTCGTCGAGAATTATTTCGGCGGCGCGCGCATGGGGCGCATAGCTGGACTGCCGGTAGTTTTCGCCGATCATGATGAGGCCGGTGGTATCGAGGCTGAGCGACGCCATCAGCAGGTCGAGCTCACCGGCGGCCTTGGCGGCGAAGTAGCTGGGCGCATCGAAGGACGGCGCCTTGAGCACGGAAATCATCGAACGGTCGGCGGCTTGCTGGGAAACTCCGAGTTCTTCGAGCGCGTCGTAGATAAGGCGCGCGTGTTTTTTTTCTTCGGCGAAATTTTTCTCGACGGTGGGACGCAGCGCGGGATTGTCGAGCGTCGCGAGCGCGCGCTGGTAGCCCAGCGCGGTGAGCTTCTCGGCCATCGCGTGCGCGGCGAGCAGCCGCAGCAGCACCTTGGTGTAATGCGGATCGACGCGGCCCCCATTGAGGGCGGCGGCGTCCAGCGATCGCGGCGGGAACTCGCGCCGGATCGGCATCGCGTGTTACCTCATCAGCTCGCGGCGCGCGAGGGCAGAATGACGGTGGCGGAGCCGGGGGTGGTCTTTTCGCCCTTGGCGTTTTCGAGCCAGATTTCGCAATCGACCATGTGATGGCCGCCTTCGGTGTATTTTTTGGAGACCTTGCCGCGCGCGACGACCTTGGCGCCGGGCTGATCCATCCCACGGTACTGCACGCCGAGCTTGCGCAGCCATCCATGCTCGCCGGCGAAGTCGGTCATCAGGTGGCCGAGGAAGGCGTTCTTCAACGCGCCGTGCAGGATCACGCCGGGGAGACCGTTGCCAAGCGCGAAATCCTTGTCGTAGTGGATTTGATAGAAGTCGCCCGAGGCGCCGGCGTACCTGACGAGCTGCTGGGTGGTCGGATTTTTTTCGAGCGGGCCGACTTCAGTGCCGACTTCGACGTCTTCGAAATAAATTTGCTTCGCCATCGTGGGCATCCTTTCGATTGACTCTAGTAGCGGATTCCGGTCGAGCGTTGAATGACGCAGACCTCGCCGAACTGGTCGGTGTAAGTGGTCTCGACGACAATGAAGACCATCGGGCCGAGCCGGCCCGCGGCCTCGCGCAAATCGACGAGCTTGGACTGCACGGTGATGCGGTCGCCGGCGCGAATCGGCACGAAGTACTCCCAATCCGAGCCGCCGTCGAGGCCGCGCAAGGTCGGCATGTCGAGCCTGATGTTGGGGAGCGGAGCGCCCATCGAGCGGCAGAAGGTGGGCGGCGCGATCATGGCGCCGAAGCGGGTCTTGCGCGCGTCGCGTTCACTGTTGAAGAGCGGATTAGGATCTTCGATCGCCTCGGCGAAGCGGCGAATCGCGCCGCGCTCGACTTCGTAAGTCCGCGGTTCGGAGACCTTGCCGATTTGCTTGCGAGCTTCGTCGGTAACGTATTTGTTCGCCATCGTCTTTTCAGTGTCCCCTGTTTACGTTTCGGTCTGCCTGAGCCTCTATTACCACAGGCGCGCGCGACGGTATAACGCAGCGTCATTTGCCATTGGGATGCGCTGGAATAGGATGACAACCGCAATGAGTCGACGGTCGCGGCCGGCGGCATGCGGAGGATACCAGGATGGCAAAGCTCAACCCGGAGCAGATCGCGGAGAAACTCAAGGCGCTCCCCGGATGGGAGTACAAGAACAACGCCATCGGCAAAACGTTCAAGTTCAAGGAATACCTGCATGGCATCGAGTTCGTGCAGAAGGTCGCCGAGATCGCCGAGGCCGCCGACCATCATCCCGATATCACGATCAACTACACGCGGGTAACGTTCTCATGCTCGACGCACGATGCCGGCGGCGTGACCGACAAGGACTTCAAGCTGGCGGACAATATCGAGATCGCGTTCAACGATCGCGACGCGTAGGGCGAGGGCAAACGAAGGAAGTTTTCGACGTCAGCCTCACGCGGGCAAACCTGGCCCCTTGCCTCTTCCCATGCAGCCCCCCACCGGCTCTCGTGAGTCTTCATCACAGCTCATCCACCAGCGCGGCGCCGACCCGTTTGAGCGTTTCCAAAGCACGCCCAAACTCCGGCGGATCGATTTCACCCGGCGCAAAGAGCACACGCTCGAGCGCCAGCGCCTCGATCTGTCCAACTACGATGCCGGCCAAATCGCGAAGTTTGTCTTCTCGATCGGCTGGCCAATCGAGCAGCGCTCTGAGGCTGACGCGAAGTCCCTCCCTGAAACCCCGGCTCACCGCGCGCACCGCGTCGTTGAGCACGGGATCGGTGCGGCTTGCGACCACCAGCTCCAGCCACGCACAGAATGTCGGCCCTTTGAAGATCGGCCACATCGCGTCGATCAGCACGGCAATGCGATGCGCCCGGCTCCCGGACGGTGGCTCCGCGATGGCGGCCCTCATTT
Organism: uncultured delta proteobacterium; assembly: GCA_963743865.1. Lineage (GTDB taxonomy): Bacteria > Desulfobacterota > Binatia > Binatales > Binataceae > Binatus. The sequence continues at coordinate 107,544 of CAVURG010000006.1, read as the reverse complement.
CGCTCAGCCGCAACTCGAACACGTGCTGCAACGCGCTCACCACGAGTTCGTCCTTCTTCGGAAAATGATGCGACTGCGCGCCGCGTGACACTCCCGCGCGGCTGGCTATCTCGGTCGTCGTCGTGCCCGCGTATCCCCGCTCGAAAAGGCACGCCACGGTAGCGTCAAGCAACCGCCGCCGCGTTTCCGCGGTTCGTTCTTCTTGGAGCGATGGCATTTATCTACATGATTCTATAACAAAAAATTATTTAAAAAACCAATTTAGTTAACATACAGGCTTGACTGTTGCCAGCAGACATGACTGTATGTTACGGATCGCTCTGCAGGGCGGCCTTGGGCTACTAACAGTTTTATTGGGCCATACACCCCCTTGTGGAAGCGTAAAAATGGAACTTTCCCGTCAGGTCGGAGGGTACTAAACAGCAATCAGGAGGAGGAAATCTGGCGAAGATTAGATTCGGTAAAGGGGTCGTCTCGGGATTAGCGCTGGCTTTTGCGATCTGCGTGGCTACGTCGGCAAACGCGGCGCTCTACTACGCAGGAAACTGCGAGAGCGAAAGCAAAACGATTCATGTTTACCCCACAATTACAGCAGCCGTAGCCGCTGTCCCCGTGGGAGGCATCGTAAGAGTTTGCCCGGGCGGCGGCCTAGGCCCAGACGGCAGCTATCAGGAAGAGGTGACGATTAACAAGAATCTGACGCTCATGGGAGCCACGCTCGGAACCGCGAATCAGGCTGTGATATTAGCCCCTGACCCGCTCGTCGCAAACGCAGTCAGCCTTTTTAGCGGCGCCGCGCTAGCCGCTCAAATCTTTGTGGCGTCCGGGGTCACGGCTAATATCTCGAACGTGGTCGTGGACGGTGGTACCGCCTGGAAAGACAACTCGCCGTACCTGGAGGGCATTCTTTATCAGAATGCTTCGGGACTGGTAAATCACGTCGTCACACGAAATCAGACGGCCATCCCTCCCGGTGGAAGCGGTTTTGGTTTTGGCATTTTCGTGCAGTCGAGCCCGGACGGCTCCGGCATTTCGAAGGTGACGGTTGAGAACAGCAGTGTGCACGACTTCGAGAAAAACGGCATCACAGGAAATGAACCTGGCACTACCCTGACGCTGATCAACAACCAGGTGCGCGGGCTGGGCCCCATCACCGAAGTTGGCCAAAATGGCATTCAGTTTGGCCTGGGCGCTACCGGGACAGCCACGAACAATACGGTGAGCAATGTGATCTATGCGCCGTGCGTTTCGGTGGCCGATTGTACTGCGTCGGCGTCAGGAATCCTGGTGTGGGGGGCGGCCAATGTGACGGTGACCGGCAATCGCGTGACCAACACGCAGGGCGGTATCGAGGTACAGCCTAATGACCCAACCAGCGGCACAGCCAACAACGCAAAGATCGCGAGCAATGTTGTGGATGGAACGCTGGTCGAGGACGGGATCGACGTGTGCGGTTCGACCGGCGGTTCGATCACCGGCAACAGAGTCGCCGGCAGCTCGCAGGCGGGGATCCATCTGGACGGCAGCTGCACCTGGAGTCCGTCGTCGGGCGGAATCACGGTGTCGAGCAACATCATCAACGAAGCGTGCGCCGGGTACGAGGATAACACGACGAGCCCAAATACCGTCAGCTTCGCCTTGGCAAGCACCACCAATGTTATCAACACGACCGTCACTGGCACTGACACCTGCAGTCCTAGCCAACAAAGCCAAGAAGTACCCGCTGGCTCCGGGCAGGGGAGCAGCCGGCTGCAGCCCGCAGAGCTCTAGCGGCGGCAGCTACTACTTGATAGACGACGCCTACCGGCCGCCTTCACCGGCGGCCGGTAGTTTTTCAACACCTGCTGCAGCGATCAGCCGGACCGCATAATCCGGGCGGCGGTCGTGACCGCGCGGCCGGTCTTTGGGCGAAAGCCGATTGCGCCCCGAGGTGATTTTGCCCTTCGACGCCATCGGTTTGTGTCAAAAGGTCAGCGTGATTTCCACAGGCGCGCCGAGGTGGGCATCCACGATGACCCCTCAGCTCTTGCGCGGGACAAAGTATTGGGTGCCGGCGCCGGCGCGATCGATCTCGCGAATCAACTCGCCGAGGTCTTCGGGATTGGCGACGAAGTCGATGTCCGAAGTATCGACGACCAGCAGCGGCGCCTCGTCATAGTAGAAAAAGAAATCGCGGTAGGCCGATGACACGCGCTCGAGGTAGTCGAAGCTGATGTGGCGCTCGAAATCACGATTGCGCTTGCGCAGCCGCTCGGCCAGCACCTCGATGGTGGCGCGCACGTAAACGACGAGGTCGGGACGGGCGATCTCGGCGTCGAGCAGCTTGTAGACGTTGTCGTAGAGCTTGAGTTCGTCGGGGACGAGATTCAAAGCGGCGAAGATTTTATCCTTGGCGAAGAGATAGTCGGCGACGGTGGCCTGCGTGAAGAGATCCTGCTGCTTGAGCTCGCGCTGCTGGTTGTGGCGGGTGAGCAGGAAATAAAGCTGCGCGGGAAACGCATACTTGTCGGGATCCTGGTAGAAGCGGGGCAGGAACGGGTTGTTGTCGGCATCCTCGAGCATCAGGCGCGCACCCAGCTCGCGGGCGAGCGCCTGCGCGAGGCTCGTTTTGCCAACCCCGATGGGGCCTTCGACCGCGATATAGCCGCGCCGGCGCATCGAGCCTCGATTGCGACTCTAGCTCATCTCACTTGCGATGCTTCTTGGCCAGGTCGCGAAGCTTGCGAACCTCGTCGTCGGGCGCGCCGCCGCGCTCATCCAAATCGGCGGCGGTGTCATAGTCCGGCGGAGTTTTGGTCAGATAGATCTGCGCCAATTCGAGGTTGGCGGTCTTGTCGTCGGGATAATCGCCGATCACGTCATTGAACAGCTTGAAGTTCGCGTCGGGCGTGCCGGCGGCCTTGGCGGCTTGGTTGATCTTGTGCATCATCGGGTCCGCCTCGGGCCCGAGCGCTTCCAGCTTGTGCGCCCTGGCCAGCAGCATCGCGGCCCGGATGCCCTTATCATAGGTATTGATCGCGTCGGCGTACTTTTTGTCCTGCATCTGCTGGTCGCCGATTTTTTCGATGATCGGGATCGCGTCGCCGAGCGCGTGCACCGCCTTTTGACGGGCCGCCGGAATCCTGGTGGTGAAGATGATGTCCTTGAGATTGCGGACGCCGTCTTCGACCTTGCCTGCCTTGATGTCATCGAGCGCCTTGCCCGAAGAATTCGCCATGTTCTCGAGCTGCTTGTAGAGCCGAGCCTTGTCGAGGAGTTTCTGATCGGCGGGATCGAGCGTCGAGGCCGCCTCATACTCGCGCGCGGCGCCTTCCTCATCGCCGAGCGCTTCGTCTATGTGCGCGAGAGACTTGTGCGCGTCGAGGCTGGTGGGGTCGGCCTTTATCGACAGCTCGAGTTCTTTTTTGGCGCCGTCGAGATCGCGCTTTTCGAACAGATCTTCAGCTTTGTATAGATGACGCTTCGCCTCGGACTGGCATCCGCTGACGAACGGGATGGCCAGCAGGACGGGCAGTACCAGCGCGCGCACGATAGCTGTTCGCATCAGACTAATCCTCTCAGGTTTTGGCGAAATCGGGATGAGTCTGCAAGCAATGGCGCGGAATTGTCAAGGCGGAATGCAACGGGCGGGCGTGCGTAGATGCGTGGCGGGAATCGCCGCGCGGCTCAGTCGGCGGGCATCGGAAGCGGGAAATGCACCCGCTCCTTGGCGACGCTGAGCAGCTCGACTTCGGCGCCCGAGCGGGCAAACGCACCGATAATTTCCTCGACCAGCCACTCGGGAGAGGAAGCGCTCGCGGTCAGGCCGAGCGCGCGCACGCCGTCGAGCATCGCGGGCTCGACGTCGGCGATCGAATCGACCAGGAACGCGCGCGCCCCGCGCATCCGTGCGACCTCGACCAGCCGGTTCGCATTTGAACTCTGCTTCGAGCCGACCACCAGGACCGCATCGCTGACCTGCACCAGCTCCTTGACCGCGTTCTGGCGGTTCTGGGTCGCGTAGCAGATGTCGTCGGTCTTCGGGTTCCTGCATCGAGGGGAACCGTTGCTTGAGCGCTTCCATGATCTCGCGGGTGTCATCGACGCTGAGCGTGGTCTGCGTGACCGCCGCGATGCGCTCGGGATTCTCGACTTCGACGGTGCGCGCCTCGCTCACGCTGCCGACCAGCACCACCTTGCCCGGCGCGACGCCCAGCGTGCCCTTCACTTCCTCGTGGCCGGCGTGGCCGATGAGGATCACGGTGCGACCCTCGTCGTCGTATTTCTTGACTTCGAGATGGACCTTGGTGACGAGCGGGCAGGTGGCGTCGATAACGCGCAGAGCGCGATCCTTGGCGCGATCCCATTCGCTGGGCGCGACCCCATGAGCGCTGAAGATCACGCGCTGGCCGGCGGGAACCTTGTCGAGGCTCTCGACAAAAATCGCGCCTTCGCGTTCGAGCGCTTCGAGCACGAAACGGTTGTGGACGATCTGATGGCGCACGTAGAGCGGGCGGCCGTAAGAGCGCAGCGCGCTGCGGACCGCCTCGACCGCGCGATCGACGCCGGCGCAGAAGCCGCGCGGCTCAGCGAGGATGATTTTTTCGACCGATGTTTCGCCCAACGCCATCCTATGTTTGTAACTGGTAACTGTCCGCCCGGTCAATAATGCTCTGGTCCCTCGCCCGTTATTTCACGGGAGAGGTTAGGTGAGGGTTTTGCGACGCGGCCAGGTTTCTATTCAAGCGCCGGCGGATGCGAGGTTTGGCAGCCGATCCATACCTCGCCGCCTTCGAAATATTCTTTTTTCCAAATCGGGACGATTTCTTTCAGGCGGTCGATCGCGAACCTGCAAGCCTCGAACGCCTCTGCGCGATGCGCCGCCGAGACCGCAATCGCCACCGATGTCTCGCCGATTTCGACGACGCCGATGCGATGCGCGATCGCGATGCGCACGATTTTCCATCGCGCGCCGGCCTCGGCCGCGAGCTTGCGCATCTCGGATAGCGCCATCGGCTCATAGGCTTCGTACTCGAGGCGAATCACGACCCGGCCTGCGTTGTCGCGGCGAGTGGAACCGGCGAACGATACGATTGCACCGGCCGCAGGGTCGGCAACTTCGCGTTCCAGCGCGGCTAAGTCGATCGGATGGCGGCCGATGGTGATTTTGCCGACGTACGCGGGCGTGTCCGTGCCGCCGCTGTCGGAGCCGCCGCTGACGGGTGGAATGAAGGCAATCTCGTCGCCCATCCGCGGCTCGAAGCTGCCATCGACATATTCCTGGTTGACGGCGAAGCCTACAGAGTTGTGATGCGCGCCGAGCGCGGGAAATTCGCCGACCAGACGCCTCCAGATCTCGCCGACGGTGGTGCCGTCGGGGAACTCGCGCGTCAGCTCGGCCGTATGCGCCCGCTCGCGAAGCGTCGCGAACAGTTTGATCGTGAACTTGTTCACTGGTTCATAGACTCAGCAGATAAGCGATGTGCCCGAGTTCGGGGATCAGCAGCTTCTCCATCGCAAGCCGGCACGCGTCGGGGGAACCGGGAATCGCGGCCACGAACTTGCCATGGCGCACTCCGGCAACAGCGCCGCTCATCATCGCGGCGGCTCCGATTTCCTGAAACGAAAGCATCCGGAACAGTTCGCCGAAGCCTTCGAGCTCCCTGTCGATTACCGACTTCACAACTTCAGTGGTGCCATCGCGCGCGGTAATACCGGTGCCGCCGTTGACGATAATCGCGTCGAGATTCGGCAAATTATTGACCAGCGCCGCGGAAATCCTCTCACCGTCGTCAGGGACGATTTCGTAGTAGGCCACCAGGTGACCGGCGGCCTCGAGCAAAATGCGGATGAGCTTGCCGCTCTCGTCAGTTTCCGGGCTGCGCGAATCGCTGGCGGTGATGACGCCGACCTTGAGATTTGCGCGCGCGTGCTTTTGGTGATCGTGGACCGACATGCGGATTAGGATTACACAATCCCCGGTGGCATTATAAGCAGTCCGCGATGCCGCGGTGGAAACCGAAAAATTGCCCGCCCCGCGAGCTGCCAGCGCCGGAAACCTCAAGATGACCACCGCGTCCATTCGAGCAGCCGGTTTCCTTCGCCCGAAAATTCTGCTGATCGCCGCGGCCGCAATCGCGGTCTTCTACGGTGCGCATCGCATCGGCGCCGGGCCGTGGCTGACGAATGCGCTGGACTGGATTGCCGGCCTGGGCGCGCTGGCGCCGGTCGCGTTCATCGCAATCTACATCGCGGTGTGCGTCGCGTTGCTTCCGGGGTCGATCCTCACGATTGGCGCCGGCGTGATTTTCGGCGTGGTGCGCGGATCGATCTACGTTTCGATCGCCGCGACGCTCGGCGCCACGGCGGCTTTTCTCGTGGGCCGTTATCTTGCGCGGGACTGGGTGAGCGCGAGACTCGAAGGCAACGCGAAGTTCAAAGCGATCGACGAAGCGGTCGGGATAGAAGGATGGAAGATAGTTGCCCTGACTCGGCTGTCTCCCGTGTTTCCGTTCAACCTGCTCAACTACGCCTACGGACTGACGCGCGTGACGCTGCGCGACTACTTTCTTGCGTCGTGGGCCGGGATGATTCCCGGCACAATTCTCTACGTGTACATCGGCTCGCTGAGCGGCGACCTCGCGCGCGCGGCCGGGGGCGGCGCCCGGCGCACGCCCATTGAATGGGCACTCACCGCGGTCGGATTCATCGCGACGGTCGCGGTCGTCGTGTATGCAACGCGAATCGGCGCCCGGGCGCTCGGCAAAAAGACCTAGCCAGGGGACACATCGATGGTATCGCACGCGCTGAAGCATGAGCCGCTCGACGCTTACAACCTCGCGCTGACCGAAAATCTGCATCCCGCCGCATGGATCAACCCGCAACCCGCGCGCCGCTACAACATGGTGGTGATCGGAGCCGGGCCGGCGGGTCTCGTGATCGCTGCGGGCGCCGCCATTTTGGGTGCGAAGGTTGCGCTGGTCGAGCGTGACCTGATGGGTGGCGATTGCCTGAACTTCGGATGCGTTCCGTCCAAGGCGCTGATCCGCTCGGCGCGAGCGGCCGCCGCAGTTCGCGACGCGGGCCGCTTTGGCGTCGAGGTCCCGGCGGGTGTGCGGGTAAATTTCCAGGCCGTGATGGAGCGGATGCGCAAGCTGCGCGCCGAACTCAGCCCGACCGACTCCGCCAGTCGATTTCGCTCCCTGGGCGTCGACGTGTTTATCGGCGACGGTCGTTTCGTCGCGCCTGACTGCGTAGAGGTGGACGGCAGGAAGCTTCGTTTCAAAAAGGCCGCGATCGCCACGGGAGCGCGCGCCGCCGCGATCCCTATACCGGGTCTTGCACAGGCCGGCTATCTGACCAACGAGACGGTTTTTTCGCTGACCGAGTTGCCGCGGCGAATCGCCGTGATCGGCGCCGGGCCGATCGGATGCGAACTTGCGCAGACGTTCGCGCGATTCGGCGCGCAGGTCACCATCCTCGAAGTTGCCCCGCAAATCCTGATTCGCGAGGATCGCGACGCCGCAGAGCGGGTCGAGCACGCTATCGCCCGCGACGGCGTGGAAATCATCACCGGATGCATGATTTCCCGCGTCGAGTTGCGCGGCAATGAAAAAATGATCGCGACCGAACGCGACGGCGTCAGCCGCGAGATCGTCGCCGACGAGATTTTGATCGGCGTCGGACGGGCCCCCGCAGTCGAGGGGTTGAATCTCGAAGCCGCCATGATCGAATACGACAGGCAAAACGGCGTGAAGGTCGATGACTACCTGCGCACAACCAATCCGACAGTGTACGCCGCCGGCGACGTCGCATCGCCGTACAAGTTTACTCACTTGGCCGACGCGCACGCGCGAATCATACTCCGCAACGCACTATTCTTCGGACTTAAGCGCGCGAGCCGGCTGACTATTCCATGGTGCACCTACACCGATCCTGAAATAGCGCACGTCGGACTATACGAAGCCGAGGCGATACAGCGCGGAGTCACGGTCGCTACCTATACCCAGGAACTGGCCGAGGTCGATCGCGCGGTGCTGGACGGAGAAACCGACGGCTTCGTCAAGCTGCACGTCCGCCAGGGGAGCGATCGGATCGTCGGTGCGACGGTGGTCGCGAGCCACGCGGGCGAGATTATCTCGGAACTCACCGCCGCGATCGCCGCAGGCGTCGGATTGGGCCGCCTCGGTGACGTGATCCATCCATACCCGACGCAGGCCGACGCGATTCGCCGCGCCGCGGGACTCTACACGCGCACCCGGCTCACGCCATTCGTCGCGGGACTGATGAAGCGCTGGCTCGCTCTGGCGCGATGAGCGGCGGATTCCAGATCGGTTGCGGAGTCACCGCAGGCGCAGGTTGAATGCCTGACGGCCCTTCTCGCCCGGACGGACGTCGAACTGAACTTCGTTGCCCTCGCGCAGGTCGTCGAAATAGACCTTGGGCGACAGCGCCGAGCGATGAAAGAAAACTTCGTCGCCGCCGTCGTCCGCGATGATGAAGCCGAAGCCCTTGTCCTTGACTACCTTCTTGATTGTGCCAAACACGCGATCCTCCGCCGAACGATATTGGGCCGGCGCCTTGAGCTTACGACGCCGGCGATTTAAGTAAAGAGCCTGCTCGCACGAGGCGCGCTCATGCTCAAGGCCGTCACCCTGAAGGAAATTGAAAGAATCTTCGCGGTGATCGAACCGATGGGAATTTCGCGCGAGGCGGTTGTGATTCCGCTGCGCACCGAGCATCCGGGGCGCGTCTCGATTTTGAAAGACGGCAAGTTGGAGATAGTCGTCGAGCGCGACGGCGACTTCGACGATTGGATCACTCAACTCGAGGCGCGGATTCGCGACCTGACGAAGCCGGAGACGGACTAAGCTCGATCAGCACCGCGCCGTGATCGACCATCTGACCCTCCTCGACGCGAACATGTTTCACCATCGCCGCGCTCTCGGCGGCGAGCGTCGTTTCCATTTTCATCGCTTCGATCACGACCAGCGCCTGTCCGGCCTCGACCAGGTCGCCATCGCGCACCATCACCTTGAGCACCTTGCCGGGCATCGGCGCGATGATTTCCGGCGCTGCGAGCCCGCGCGCGCGGCGCCGGGAAGCCGCTTGCGCGGGCTTGAACTCGAAGGACGCGGGACCGACTGAAACGAGTATCGAATCCTTTCGCCGCGCGCCGAAAACCGGGTAGCGCCGCCCGTCGATCGTAAGCACCCCGCCGCCGTCCGCATTGGGCATGAACTCCGCGGCGAGTTGCCGGTCTCCGATGCGGACGCGAATCGTGCTGCCGTCGCGCGAGATCACTTCGGCGTCGATCTCGCGCGAGTCACCCGCGCGCGTGAGTTTCATCGCCGCGATCCCCACAGCTCGAAGTTTTTGAGATCGTCCCACGGCGAGCGACGCTCGGCGCCGGCCGGCAACGGCAACGCAGCGCCGTCTGACGGGATATCGCCCATCGCGCCGCCGGCGGTAATCGCCGCCGCGACAATTGCCGCATCGATTTCGGACTTGCCGATCTCCCACCCTGAAAAGAATGAGTCGATGAAGTGCGTGGAGAGTTTCGCGTCGCGAAATTGCCCGCTCGCTACGATATCGCGCAGGTAGGCGGCGTTATTCGTCACGCCAAGCAAAGCGAATTCGTCGAGCGCATTGACCAGCCTGCCGCGCGCCTCCTCGCGATTGGCGCCGTAGCAGACCAGCTTGCCGAGCAGACCGTCGTACCACGGCGTCACTTCGGCGCCGCGCGCCAGATGCGAGTCGAAGCGCACGCCCGGTCCGCCGGGAACGCTCAGGTGAAGCACGGTTCCCGTCGCGGGACGGAAGTCATGCTCGGGATCCTCGGCGTTGATTCGGCATTCGATCGCCGCGCCGCGCGGGGCCGCGGGCTCCGGCACCTTGCCGCCCGACGCGATCCGCAATTGCTCGCATACCAGGTCGCATCCAAAACGCATCTCGGTCACAGGATGCTCGACTTGCAGGCGCGCATTGACCTCGAGGAAGTAGAAGTTGTCGCCCTCGACCAGAAACTCCACGGTGCCGGCGTTGGTGTAGTGCGCCGCGCGCGCGAGTTTCAGCGCCGCGTCGATTATTTTCGCGCGCATCTCGACGGTGAGTCCGGGCGCCGGCGACTCCTCGATAATCTTCTGATGCCGCCGCTGGATCGAGCAATCGCGCTCGCCGAGAGCGGCCACGGCGCCGTGATCGTCGCCGAGAAACTGTATCTCGATGTGGCGCGGATGCGCGAGATATTTTTCGATGAATATCCGCCCGTCGCCGAATGCCGCCGCGGCTTCGCGCGCGGCCGCTCCCAGCGCGCTCTCGAGTTGCGCGGCTTCTGCAATCGACGCGCATCCCGCGTCCGCCTCCGCCTGCCGCAGCCTTGACCACCAGCGGGTAGCCCACGAGCGCGGCATACTCGCGCGTCGCGGAAATTTCCGCGGCTTCGATTCCCGGCACCACCGGAACCCCGGCTGCAACTGCGATTCGCCGTGCCGCGACTTTGTCGCCGAGCGCCGCCATCACCTCCGGCCGCGGTCCGACAAACACGATCTGCGCATCGGCCGCGGCCTGCGCGAACTCGGGACGCTCGGAGAGAAATCCGTAGCCCGGATGAATCGCGTCGGCGCCGGAATGCTTTGCGGCCGCGATTATCGCCGCGATGTCGAGGTAGCTCTTTGCGGCCTCGGCGGGTCCGATCGCAATTGCCTCGTCAGCCGCGCCGACGTGTGCGCCTTTCGCATCCGCCGCCGAATAGACAGCCACGGTTTTTAGGCCGAACAGGCGCGCACTGCGGATGATCCGAAGCGCGATTTCGCCGCGATTGGCGACCAGAAGTTTTGTGAGCCGGCGTTCCATCGATCCGTCGAAAAAGCTAGCACAAGTCGTCGCCGCGTAAAGCGGCGCGCCCGCGGGCGTCGGTGAGAAGGGGAAAACCGAACAAGACTGAAAAAAATATTTTCTGAATTGATCGTCAAAAAGATTGATCGCCAGCGCGATTTCACTATCTTGTTTGATTCGAGTGTGACTCGGGCGCGTGGTGGAAAAGTTGAAACGAAAAAAGTCGTCGTGCGTACCAAATGGCGGGAGAGACCAACTGACTTGAGGAGCGCTAGCGAAGAATGAGCGAGAAAATCACGGTCCGTACGGTGTACGACTTCCCCGTCGCTGCTCATCTGTGCGACGGCGGAACCGTGCGCTACGTAAAACTGGTGCGCCGCAGCGGCCAACAGCCCGAAGGCACCTGCCAGCAGTGCAAGACCTCGTTTCAGTATCGAAAGCCCAAACCCGCAAAAAATGCGCGCCATCCCGACGGCGAGGGCATCGTCCACTTTTAGTTTTTCACTGGCTGTCACTCAGCGAAACACATCCTATCCGCGCCCTCAGGCGACCTCTTTCCCTGCGCGGTCGTCGCAGCGACGACCGCGCCGCTACCGCAGCGACCGCTCCTGTCTCAACGGGCGTCACGTTGCCGAGCGATCTGGCTCAAGCATCTCAAGCGTCGCGGCCCCTGTGGACCCGTCTCAACGGGTCTTCACCAGCATGATCCGCGGGCCCTTGTAGTACCGCGTGGCTTCGTCGCCGACGAACGCGAATCCGTCGTTCGGATCGAACCATGCGTGAAGCTTGGGCACCAAAGGCGCGACGATTATGTTCAACCATCCAAAATCCGGCCGGACTTCGACTCGGATCGCCTCGGCGCCGTAGGCCGCCCACACCGTATTTTCCGGATCGATCTTCACGCTGATCGCAAATATCTTCGGGCTGGGAGCGCAGTTGAAGACGTGGATTGGACGAGCCAATCCCTTGTCGCCCGCGCGCAATAAATCCTGGATCGGAATCACTATGCTCGCGCCCGCCCAGGTGTTGTCCGGGATGCTGAGCAGCTTCGGACTGCTCGCTCTTTTGTGCGCCGGAGTTGTCGATACAGGTCGCGGCGCCCGACTTCAGATCCAGATGGGCGCGGCGCTGGATCGATCCGTCGGCGTTGAAGAACGTGTGATCGAATTCGACCAGCCTGGGCGGCTCGCCGCCGGCTCCCGGCTGCAACTCGGCGGTCTCGACGTCGGACTGATCGTCGTAGTAGTTATTCTCGCCGTGCAACGTCGCGCCCTCGCCGGTACTGTCGATACGGTAGCGGCCCGCGCCCGATCGCAATACCGGTATCAGGATTCAGAATCTCGAACCTGGTCGGCGGAAAGCTGAGCGCATCGGCTGAAAACGCGGGGCGCGCACCGGCCATCGCCACGATTATCGCCGACGCCGCGACCGCGACAGTCCATCCTCGCTCCCGTGTTGTAGTCATGCCCTTGTCAATGCAAATTCCTGTCTGGAAGGTTAACTCGGCAAGTGATCTGCGCGCTAGCCGCGCGATTAAAGCCATCGGATGCTCGATTCGATCTTCGGCGCGAACCCGGATGTCAAGCGCATGCAGTCGCGATGCGCCAGCGTGCTGTTCAGCGCGGAAATCAGCGCCAACGCCGCGCTCGACCGACATCAACCCGCGCGCCGTTGGCAGGGTCCGCGCCCGCCAACGGCGGGCGGCCTTACCGGTGGGTGCAGGGCTCACCCCTGCCTACTCGACCGTCACTGACTTCGCCAGATTGCGCGGCTGATCGACGTCGGTGCCGCGCTCCACCGCGATATGATACGCGAGCAACTGCAGCGGCACCGTCATCAGCACGGGCGTCAGCATCCGGTTTGTCTCCGGCACCTCGATAATTTCCGCGGCGACGCTTTTCAGCTCGGCGGTCGCGCGATTGGTCACCGCGATAATCCGGCCGTTGCGCGATTCGACCTCCTTCAGATTCGACATCGACTTCTCGAACAAGTCGTCGTTGGGAATTATCACCACCACCGGCATCTTCTCGTCGATAAGCGCGATCGGCCCGTGCTTCATCTCGCCCGCGGAGTAACCCTCGGCGTGGATGTAGGAAATTTCCTTCAGCTTGAGCGCGCCCTCGAGCGCGATCGGGTAGTTGATGCCGCGGCCGAGGAACAGGAAGTCCCGCGCCGGCGCGTACTTGCGCGCGATCTGCTGAATATTCGGCTCGCGCTCGAAAATCGCCTCGATCTGTCCGGGGATCGCGAACGCCGGCTGCAGCAACTTCCCGGCGTCCGCGCCGGACAGCCGTCCCATCCGCGCCGCCAGATGAATCGCGAACAGATAGTAAGCCTCGAGCTGCGTGAGAAAGCATTTGGTCGTCGTCACGCTCGTCTCGGGACCGCATCGCGTGTACAACTGCGCGTCGGCCTTGCGCGCGATCGACGAATCCACCGTGTTGGTGATCGCCAGCAGATGCGCACCGCGCGCGCGTCCTTCTTCCATCGCGGCGATCGTGTCGGCGGTCTCGCCCGACTGCGACACGGCGATGATCATCGTGCGGCCGTCGATCGGCGGCCGGCGATAGCGGAACTCGGATGAGTAATCGACCTCGACCGGAATCGCGGCGAGTTCCTCGATCATGAACTTGGCCACCTGCGCGGTTATCCACGACGCGCCCGCACCCAGCATCACGATTCGCCCGATCGACGCAGGCCCGCCCGCCGGCATCAGTTCGCCCTCGAAGCGGACGCTGGTCGAGCCGCCGTCCGCCCGCCCCGCCATCGTGTCGATCCACGCCTGCGGCTGGTCGTTGATTTCCTTGCGCAGGTAATGGCGAAAGCCGCCCTTGGTCGCGGCGACGGCGTCCCATTCCACTTGACGGGGCCGCGCGAGTGACCGCGGTGCCATCGAACTTCATCAGCCGCGCGGCGGTGGCGGTGACCTCGGCCAGCTCGCCGTCTTCGAGCACGATCGCGCGGCGCGTGTGTTCGAGAATCGCGGGAATATCCGACGCGACAAAGTTCTCGCCGTCGCCCAGCCCCAACACCAACGGCGTCGCGGTCTTGGCGGCGACCAGCTTGTCGGGTTCGGTTTCCGACAGCACGACGATCGAGAACGAACCGCGCAGCCGCAAGACGGCTTCGCGCACGGCCTCGGTCAGCCCGCGGCCGCCTTTGAGCTTTTCCTCGATCAGGTGCGAGATCAGCTCGGTGTCGGTTTCGGAGCGCAGCTTGTGGCCGCGAGCGAGCAGTTCGGCGCGCAGCTCGATGAAGTTCTCGACGATGCCGTTGTGGATGACGGCGACCGGCCCGGCTTTGTGCGGATGCGCATTTTCTTCCGACGGGCGGCCGTGAGTCGCCCATCGCGTGTGCCCGATTCCGATGTGTCCGTGCAGCGGAGAGTCGGCCAGCAGATGGCGCAGGTTGTCGAGCTTGCCCTTGGCGCGGCGAATTTCGAGCTGGTGGTCAACTAAAGTCGCGATGCCGGCCGAATCGTAGCCGCGATACTCCAGCCGGCCCAGCCCTTCGAGCAGGATAGGGTAGGCTTCGCGCGGCCCGACGTATCCGATTATTCCGCACATGATCGTTCGCTCCTTTCCCCGGATTCGCAGGGAAGTTTGCAGAGTTATCCGAACCCACCGGCTCAGGGCGAAACGATCGCGATACGATTTGTGCAGGAGAGTTTAGGAAATCACGTCAGAGCCGGATGCTCTGCCACGCAAGGCGTACTTTGTCGCGCGATCGCTCGCGCGGTTTGCTCACCTCTATCGACTGTGGAGCCGGGAAGCCATCCGCCGAATCTTTCGATACTGCTTCCACCTCGTCAACTCATGGCGCGATGCGGCCATGAGTCCTGGCGCTACTCTCGCTCTCTGTTTTCTATCGCTTCGACCGTCACCTCGTTGGGATGATTATTCCTTTTCAGGAAACCTCGTTCAAGCGACGTGATGACCTCAATGATCCTTATTGCGGCTTCGGTGGCATGTTTGCCTCGCCCTGACAGGGAGAGCTTTGCGTAACCGGATGTTGGTGCTGAAGCGATACGCGCTGGCGCGCGAGATCCTTCGCTGCGCTCAGGATGACACAAAAAAAGTTCTAACAGGGCGAAGCCCGCATCTTTTCTTTTTACTTTTCACTTTTCACCAGGTGCAGGGGTCACCCCTGGCCGTCGCGTAGTCGCGAAAAGATGCGCTGCGCAGATTTTCGCGTCTTCTCACTGCGGGTGCAGGGGCCGCAGCCCCTGCCGCCCACCGCGCAGGTGATTCTTCCTTCATGCCGCGCCCGCCAACGGCGGGCGGCCTTAACATTGGGTGCTGCCGTCACCCCTGCCCGTGGCGCTTGCGCCAGGCCGCCATCCAGCCGGCCCTTTCGCGCTGCGGATGATGCGACATCACCAGCGCGCCGTCGGGCACCTCGCGAACAATCGTCGTCCCTGACGCGACGAACACGTCGCTGCCGACCTTGACCGGCGCGACCAGTTGCGTGTCGCATCCGACCATGCAGCGGTCGCCGATCACCGTCTGATGCTTGTCGTAGCCGTCGTAATTCACCGTGATAACGCCGCATCCGACGTTGGTGTCGGCGCCGATAGTGGCGTCGCCGAGGTAGCTCAGATGGCTGGCCTTGGTGCCGCGTCCGAGCCGCGCCTTTTTGGTCTCGACGAAATTGCCAATCCGGTTGTGCCCGGCAAGCTCGGTGCCGGCGCGCAAGTTGGCGAACGGGCCGATTTCGGATTCTTCGCCGATCACGCAATCTTCGGCGCGCACGCCCAGCTTCAGATGGCATCGCGGGCCAATCGTCACGTTGCTGAGCCATGCGGTGCCGTCGATTCGCACGCCCTCGCCGAGCTTGCACGCGCCGATAATCTGGACGTTGGGACCGATTACGCAATCGGGCGCGATTTCCGCTTGTTCAGAAATGTAGGCGGTAGGAGGATCGACGAGCGTCACGCCGGATTGCATCAGCTTTCGGTTAACCGCCGCACGAATTTCCGCTTCCATATTTGCCAGCTCCTCGCGCGAGTTGATTCCGGCGAACTGCGCCGGGTCGGCAGCAACCCACGCTTCGACTTTTTCGCTTTCGCCGCGAGCGCGCGCGATCGCAACGATATCGGTCAGGTAATACTCACTCTGCGCGTTGCCCGCTTTCAGTTCCGCCAGCGCCGACCGAAGGATCGCCGCATCGACCAGGTAAAAGCCGGTATTGATTTCCTTGATCGCGCGCTCGGCCGGCGACGCGTCGCGGAACTCGACGATTTTCTCGACCTTGCCGCTGGCGTCGCGAACCACCCGGCCGTACGCAGCCGGATCGTCGAGCATGATGCTGATGAACGAGAGCTTTGCGCCGCGCTTTCGATGCGCGTCCAGAAAGGCGCGCAGCGTCGCCGGCGTGATTGCCGGCATGTCGCCGTAAGCGATAAGCACGTCGCCGGTGAAGCCCGCGGGAACCTGGCCCAGGCCGCATCGAGCGGCGTCGCCGGTGCCGCGCTGAGGCTCCTGGAGCGCGAATCGCGCTCGGGAGAAGCTTGCGGCGGCCTCGACTTCGCCAGCCTGGTGGCCCACGACGATCACGAGCGGCTCGGGCTCGAGCGCGGCGACGGCGCGAATCGCGCGCGCGATCATCGGTTCTCCGCCAAGCTCGTGCAGGACCTTGGCCCGCTTCGAGCGCATCCTGGTCCCTTTGCCCGCAGCGAGAATGATTGCGGCGAGGCTCATGATCGGTCTCGGCTATTCGTAGTCATCGAAGTTCGAGACTTTCCACGTGTCGCCGGTCTTGCGCGCCGTGATCAGCAAGTTGCGATTGAAGCTGCCGCCGTCGGGCACCTCGATGGTCGCGCGAAACAGGAACTCGACATGGTCGGCGCCGTCGCGCTCGGCAGTGAGTTTGTAATGCACGGTGGGCTTGTGAGTATTGGCGTCGATCTTCTGGCCGCCGATCATCTGTATCTCGCGATGAAGCTTGTCGAGTGCGAGGCCGGTGCAGAATGGCTCGGCCGCCTTCAGATTGATCGCCACATAGTATTGATCGACGAAGCGATCGGCGACGCCGCGCGCGCTGTTGGCCGGATGGCATCCGGCGGCGACGATCGAAGCGAACGCCGCGATGAAAACAAGCCCGGCGCAGCGGTCGCGAAGCAGGAATCTGCAGGATGTCATGATTTTTTCTTGAAGAGAGCCTCCAGCTTGCTCTGCGCGCCGGCTTTCGTTTTCGCCGGCGGCCTGACGGCTGCATCGCCGGGCATGAAGTATTCGCAGAAATTAAATCGTTCCTTGTCCACCACCCGCTCGGCCATCGTCTCACGGCAACTGTTGTTGTAGGCCGGATCGAAAAAGCCGCAGTTGCGGCATGAGTGCAGCGCGCGGCCGCATCCGGGACATTCGTCGCGAAAACCGACGCGATCCATCCCGGCGATGACTTCGATCTTCTTTGCGCAATTCCAGCAGTTCATAGCGAGGCGGCGCGCTCTTCGCGCGGCATCGTGCGCAGCGATATTCCCATAATTCGAAAGCGTTGGTTCCCTGGGGGACGCGCTGAGAGCGGCATGCTTTTTCGGCCGAATCGCCGCTGATAGCATAGCCGCTCAGGTGGGTGCGCGCGAGACAATGGAAGCGGAGGTAGAGGCTTTTGCGGCGGCGCTGAAGAAGGTGTCGCGCGCCGCGGACAATACGGTGACGAGCTATCGCCGCGATCTGCTCGCGTTTCGAAGTTTCATGCTCGAGCGGGCGGCGATGGTCGGCAGACGAGTCGAGGAAATCGACGTCGAGCGCATCACCGCCGATCATATCCGCAGCTACCTGGCCGAATTGATGAAAAAAAACGCAAAACGCGCCACCGTCCAGCGCAGGCTGAGCGCGATCAAGGCATTTTTCCGCTACCGCGAGACGACGATTGGCGAGCCAAGCCCCGCGCGATCGATTCGCTCGCCAAAAAACGAAAGACGCCTGCCCTCGATATTGCAGCCGGACGAAGTCCGCCGGCTGATCGAAGCATCTGCCGATGACTCGAAGCCCGCGGCGATACGCGATCGCGCGATCTTCGAGACGCTGTATTCGTCGGGGCTGCGCGTCGGCGAGCTGGTCGGGCTCAACTGGCGCGATATCGACGAAGAACTCGGGATGGTCATGGTGCGAGCGGGCAAGGGCAACAAGGATCGGCTGGTGCCGCTGGGCGAGCCTGCGCTGGATGCATTGCGGGCGTGGCGGCGTGCGACGGCGGTTGCGTGGGAGCCCGACAGCGCCGTGATAACCAATCTTCGCGGCGGCAGACTGACCACGCGCAGCGTCGAGATGATCCTGCAGCGGCGATTGGCGGCTGTGGGTCTGAGCGCGGCAATCACGCCGCATGGGCTGCGTCACTGTTTCGCAACGCATATGCTTGGCAATGGGGCGGACCTGAGATCGATACAGGAAATGCTCGGCCATGCGAGCCTGGCGACCACGCAGCGCTATACTCATGTGAGCGTGAATCATTTGAAAGAGGTTTATCGACGTGCCTTCCCACGGGTTTGACCAGGGCCTCGAGCCGGGCGCCGAAATTCGCCACACCACGATTCTGTGCGTGCGCCACGAAGGGCACGTCGTCATCGCGGGTGACGGACAGGTGAGCGTTGGACAAACGATCATGAAGAGCAAGGCGAAGAAAGTGCGCCGGCTGCATCAGGATCGCGTGCTGGCGGGATTCGCGGGCTCGACCGCGGACGCGCTGACGCTGTTCGACAAGTTCGAATCGAAGCTGCAGGAATACAACGGCGTGCTTCGCCGCGCCGCGGTCGAGTTGGCCAAGGACTGGCGCACGGATCGAATCCTGCGCCGGCTCGAGGCGATGCTGGTGGTGGCGGACAAGGAGAGTTCGCTGCTCATTTCGGGCGTCGGCGACGTGCTCGAGCCCGACGATGGGATATTGGCGATCGGATCGGGCGGCAACTACGCGCTGTCGGCGGCGCGCGCGCTGGTTCGCCACGGTTCCGGGATGACGGCGCGCCAGATCGCGGAAGACGCGATGAAAATCGCGTCGGAAGTCTGCGTTTACACCAACGACCAATTTGTCTTCGAAGAGCTGTAGCCACAATACCCCCAGGAAGTTTCCAGCCGATGCCAGTTCCACAAGTGATGACGCCGCGCGAGATCGTCTCGGAGCTCGACCGCTATATCGTCGGGCAGCATGAGGCCAAGCGCGCAGTTGCGATCGCGCTGCGCAATCGATGGCGGCGGCAGAATGTCGCGCCGGAGTTGCGCGACGAAATTGCGCCCAAGAATATCCTCATGATCGGACCGACCGGCGTCGGCAAGACGGAAATTGCACGGCGGCTGGCGCGGCTGGCGCAAGCGCCGTTCGTCAAGGTGGAAGCGTCGCGCTACACCGAGGTCGGCTACGTCGGGCGCGACGTCGAGTCGATGATTCGCGACCTGGCCGAAATTGCGGTCAAGATGGTGCGCGATGAAGCGCGCGATCGGGTTGCGATCAAGGCGCGCGAGAACGCCGAGGAGCGATTGCTCGATCTGCTGTTCCCGATGCCCACCAAGGTCCGCCGCCCCGCCGGGATCACGCCCGAGGGGAATGTCGAAGCGATCGACAACGACTCGCACAAGGACACGCGCGAGAAATTGCGCAAGCTGCTAAATGGCGGCCATCTCGACGATCGTGAAGTCGAGCTCGAAGTCAGCGCCAACGCCGCGCCGAATATCGAGGTCTTCACGCCGCAAGGGATGGAAGAAATGGGCCTCAACATGAAGGAGCTGATGAATCAGCTCATGCCCAAGAAGACGCGCACGCGCAAAGTGAAGATCCCCGAGGCGCTCGAGCTGCTGACCACGGAGGAAGCGGCGCGGCTGGTGGACATGGAGGCGGTGGCGCACGAGGCGATCAGCCGCGCGGAGCAGTCGGGCATCGTGTTCATCGACGAGATCGACAAGATCGCGGGTCGCGAGTCGCACGGACCCGACGTCTCGCGCGAGGGCGTGCAGCGCGATCTGCTGCCAATCGTCGAAGGATCGACGGTCAACACGAAATATGGAGCGGTCAAGACCGACCACATTCTGTTTGTCGCGTCGGGGGCGTTTCACACCTCGAAACCGTCGGACCTGATTCCCGAGTTCCAGGGGCGCTTTCCGATTCGCGTCGAGCTGAAGGCGCTCACGCGCGAAGATTTCATCCGCATTCTGACCGAGCCCGAGAACGCGCTGACCCGGCAATACGTCGCGCTGATGGAGACCGAGGGCGTGCATATGCGCTTCACCGGGGACGGGGTGGCGGCGCTGGCGGAGATCGCGGCCAAGGTCAACTCGCGCTCGGAAAATATCGGCGCGCGCCGACTGCATACGGTGCTCGAGCGGCTGTTGGAAGAGTTGTCGTTCAACGCGCCGGAACTGCCCGATCGCGAGCTGACAATCGACGCCGCATACGTTCACGGCCGCCTCGATGAAATCGTCAAGGACGAGGATCTCTCGCGGTATATTCTGTAGCTCCCGTTCACCCGCTACAATTGCTTAACAGCCGCTGCCAAGCGATGGATTGCGCCGCGCGCTCAATACTGTTTTGATTTCCTTTTTTGGAGAGGTTGCTCAAGGCGTGAAAGAGACCATCCACAATCGAGCTGCCGTGCTGATCGAAGCGCTGCCCTACATTCGGCGCTTTCGCGGCAAAACGTTCGTGATCAAATACGGCGGCCACGCGATGCAGACCGAGGAGTTGCGCGAAAGCTTTGCGCAGGAAGTCGTGCTGCTCGACCTGGTCGGGATCAACCCGATCATCGTGCACGGCGGCGGGCCGCAGATTACGGAACTTATCGGCAAGCTCGGACTGAAGTCGCGCTTCGTGCGCGGGATGCGGGTCACCGATCCGGCGACGATGGAAGCGGCCGAGATGGTCCTGCAGAGAATCAACAAGGACCTGGTGGCGACGATTTCGCGCCAGGGCGGCCGCGCGGTCGGGCTTTCGGGCAAGGACGGCGACCTGATCAGGTCGCGCAAGATGCGGATGGTCGTGACCGATGACACCGGCAAACGCTCGCGGGTCGATATCGGGCTGGTCGGCGAAGTCGATCGGGTGAATCCGGAACTGCTGCGCACGCTCGAGGCCAACAACTTCATCCCGGTGATCGCGCCGACCGGGTTCGGCCGCGACGGCCAGACTTACAACATCAATGCCGACGTCGCCGCGGGCGAGATCGCGGCCGCGCTCAAAGCGGAAAAATTGATCCTGCTGAGCGACGTCGAAGGGGTGAAGGACAAGGACGGCAAATTGCTCTCGACGCTCGACGCCGCGGAAGCCAGGCGGCTGATCGCGCGCGGGGTGATACAGGAAGGGATGATTCCGAAGGTCGAATGCTGCATCGAGGCGCTGAACAAGGGCGTGGCGAAGACCCACATAATCGACGGCCGCGTCAAACACGCGGTGCTGCTGGAAATCTTCACCCGCTCGGGAATCGGAACGGAAGTGGTTCAACGCCGCGCCAAGGTGTCGGCGTTGGCGGACACGGCGCGCAGCGCGGAGGGCAGCGGCAAGGCGCGATGAACAATGCTGAGATAGTTGAACTCACGCATCGACACATGGTCGATGTTTACGGATGCCTCCCGATCGCGTTCGCACGCGGGCATGGCGCCTATCTGTATGACGCCGACGGCAACCGTTATCTCGATTTTTTCTGCGGGCTGGCGGTCACCAGTCTCGGTCATGGAAATCCCCGCGTGGTGCGCGCGATCAAGGAGCAGGCGGAAAAGCTCACGCACGTTTCCAACGTCTTTCACACCGAGCCGACTGCGCGATTGGTCGAGCGGCTGGCGAATCGTTTCGGCGAGGGAAAAGTTTTCCTGGGCAACTCGGGGGCCGAAGCCAACGAGGCCGCGATCAAACTTGCGCGGCGATGGGGCAGCAACGCAGGCGGCGGGCGCTTCGAGATTCTGGCGACGCTCGGATCGTTCCACGGACGCACGCTGGCCACGCTGAGCGCGACCGGCCAGGAGCGATACCATCAGGGCTTTCAACCGCTGATGCCCGGCTTCCGACTCGTGCCCTTCGACGACCTCGCCGCGCTCGATCGCGCCCGGCGCGACGAAACCGTCGGCGTGATGATCGAACCAATCCAGGGCGAGGGCGGCGTGGTCGTGCCGCGCGCGGATTACCTGAAGCGAATGCGCGACTGGTGCGATCGCAACAAGATGCTGCTGATCCTGGACGAGGTGCAAACCGGAGTCGGGCGCACCGGGCGATTTTTCGCCTACGAGCACGCCGGCATCAAACCCGACATCGTGACCCTGGCCAAGGCGCTCGGCGGTGGAATCCCGATCGGCGCGATGATTGCGCGGGCCGAGTTCGCATCGAGCTTCACGCCGGGCAGCCACGGCAGCACGTTCGGCGGAAATCCGGTGGCGTGCGCGGCGGCGCTCGCCGTGATCGACGCGCTCGAGCAGGACGGCGTGCTGGACAACGCGTCGAGCGTCGGCGGCTATATGCTCGAGCGGCTCGGCAAATTTGCGCGCTCGTGCGATCGAATCGTGGAAGTTCGGGGACTCGGAATGATCATCGGGGTGGTGCTCAAGCACGACGCGCGTCCGATCGTCGAGGAGTGCGTCAAGCAGCGGCTGCTGGTCAACGGCACCGCGGGCAACGTGCTGCGGCTGCTGCCGCCGCTGAACCTCACCCGCGAGGAAGCCGACGCCGGTCTTGCGATTATCGAAAATGCATTCAAGAGCGCGCCAATTCCGAAATGAGCCGCGTCGCATACGCCAGATGAAACGCGATTTGCTCGATCTCAGTTCGCTCTCGCCGGCTGAACTCGCCGGACTGCTCGCGCTTGGCGCGCGGCTCAAGGCCGAGCTCAAGATAGGACTCGAGCATCCGTACCTGCGCGGCAAGACGCTCGCGATGGTATTTCAGAAGCCGTCGCTGCGGACGCGAATCACCTTCGAGACCGGCATGGCGCAGCTTGGCGGGCATGCGATTTATCTGGCGCCGAATGATATCGGTATCGGCGAGCGCGAATCGGTCAAGGACGTCGCGCGCAACATTTCGCGCTCGGTGGATCTGATCATGATTCGCACCTTCTCGCACGAGACCGCGGTCGAGCTTGCGCGCGAGGCCACCGTGCCGGTCATCAACGGGCTCACCGATTTGCTTCATCCGTGCCAGTTGCTCGCCGATCTGATGACGCTGCAGGAACACTTCGGGCGCGATCTCAGGAAGGTGCGCGTCGCATTTGTGGGCGATGGATTCAACCTCGCACAGAGCTGGATCGAGGCGGCCTCGATCGCAGGTTTCGAGCTTCGGCTGGCTTGCCCGAAGGGCTACGAGCCCGAGAAGGCGTTCATCGAATCGCCTGCGCGGCGAGGAGATCGGCACGCTCACCGACGATCCTGCCGAGGCGGTGCAAGGACGCGGACGTCGTTTACACCGACACCTGGACCTCGATGGGCCGTGAGAAGGAAGCCGCGCAGCGCCGGCGCGACTTCAAGGCGGTTCCAGGTCAACGACGCGCTGCTCAAGAACGCGCGCAAGGGCGCGATCGTGATGCATTGCCTGCCGGCGCATCGCGGCGAGGAAATCACCGACGACGTGATCGACGGGCCGCGCTCGGTCGTGCTCGATCAAGCCGAGAACCGGCTGCATGCGCAGAAGGCGGTGATGGTCTGGCTGATCCGTCCTGAAATTTTGCAGACTTCGCCGTCGCCGGAGTGAGGTTCGGACGAATCGTGGCAGCCGAAGAAATCAAGAAACTGGTGCTCGCCTACTCGGGCGGGCTCGACACGTCGGTGATCCTGCGCTGGATCAAGGATCGCTTCGGATGCGAGGTGATCGCATATTGCGCGGACGTCGGTCAGGGCGACGAGACCGAGGGCCTGCGAAGAGAAGGCGCTCAAGACCGGAGCGAGCAAACTTCGTATCGTCGATCTTCGCGAGGAATTCGCGCGCGACTTCGTGTTCCCGATGATGCGCGCGAACGCCGTGTACGAGGGCTATTACCTGCTCGGCACGTCGATCGCGCGGCCGGTGATCGCCAAGCAGCAGGTCGAGATCGCGCGCGAGGAAGGCGCCGACGCTGTCGCCCACGGCGCCACCGGCAAGGGCAACGACCAGGTGCGATTCGAGCTGACGTTCGCGCGACTTGCGCCGGATCTGAAGATCGTCGCGCCGTGGCGCCGTCTCGATTGGCCGTTCAAAGGCCGCGCCGACATGGTCGCCTACGCCAACGAAAAGAAGATTCCCGTGCCCGTGACCGCCGAGAAGCCGTACTCGATGGATCGCAACCTGGTCCACGTCAGCTACGAGGGCGGCATCCTCGAGGACCCGTGGCGCGAGCCTTACAACGACATGTTCCGGATGACCGTCTCCGCCGAAGACGCGCCGAACAAGCCTGAGTACGTCGAAATCGAATACGCCGGCGGCAATCCGGTCGCGATCAATGGAGAGCGGCTCGCGCCCGCGCGGATTATCGAGCGCGCCAACGAAATCGCGGGTCGCCACGGGATCGGTCGCGTCGATTTGGTCGAGAATCGCTACGTCGGAATCAAATCGCGCGGAGTTTATGAGACTCCCGGGGTGACGATTCTTTTCCACGGGCACCGTGCGGTTGAGCAGCTCACGCTCGACCGCGAGGTGATGCATCTGCGCGACTCGCTTATCCCACGCTACGCGGAAATGGTGTATTACGGATATTGGTTTGCGCCCGAGCGTGAGGCGCTGCAGGCGCTGATGGATGATACGCAAAAAAACGTGAGCGGAGTCGCGCGGCTGAAGCTCTTCAAGGGCGGCGTATGGATCGCCGGCCGCAAATCGCCAAACTCCCTATATGATCCGAAGATCGCGAGTTTCGAGGAAGCGGGCGGGTTCAATCAGGCCGACGCCGACGGATTCATCAGGCTTGCGGGCATGCGGCTTCGAGCGCTGGCTCGCGTCGGCGCCAAGAGCTGATCGTCAAATCGATCATCGAAGGACGCATCGAGTTGGGCAAGGTCATCCAGTTCAAGCCGCCGCGAACACAGCCCAAGCTGGTGCCCCGTCCGCGCACGGGAGATTGCGATCACTGCCATCACAAGATGGACGTCCATATCACCCATCCCGACGGTTCGATGAGTTGTGCGGCACGCGGATGTACCTGCCAATTGCGGCCCGCCAACTGATGCGCGTGGATCTTGTCGCGGATTGCCGGCGGCGGGTGACTGCGCTCGTTTCACAGTGAATCAGTGAAAATGCGTCGCGGCCAGAAAAAGAACGTCAAGGCGGTGCCGGCCGGCGCCGCCGCGCGCAATCTCATCCGGGGAAGATTTGCGCGCGGCCGCATCCCCGAGGTCGAAGCCTTCACCGCGTCGTTGCCCTTCGACCGGCGGCTTTTTCGGCACGATATTCGCGGGTCGATCGCGCATGCGCGGATGCTCGAGAAGGCTTGGCTGCTCAAGCCGAGCGAGTTGCGTGCAATCGTTGGCGGACTCGAGCGTATCGAAAGTGAAATCGCGGATGGACGCTTCAAGTTTGACATCGCCGATGAAGACATCCACCTGGCGGTCGAGCGCCGGCTGATCGCGCTGATTGGTGAACCCGGGCGCAAGCTGCACACCGGGCGTTCGCGCAACGATCAGGTCGCGCTCGACCTGCGGCTCTATCTCCGCGACGAGATTGCCGGCGTGATCGCGCTGGTCGCCGGGCTTCGCGCCGTGCTGATTCGGCTCGCCAGGCGCCACGTCGCCACGATCATGCCGGGCTATACGCATTTGCAACGCGCGCAGCCGGTCACGCTCGCGCATCATTTGCTCGCCTACGTCGAGATGCTTGGCCGGGATCGCGAGCGCTTTGAGCAGTGCGCGGCGCGCACGGCGATCATGCCGCTGGGCGCGGGCGCCTTGGCGGGGACGACGCTGCCGCTGGACCGCCGGATGGTCGCGCGAGCGTTGGGCTTCAAGGCGATCACCGCCAACAGCATGGACGCGGTGTCGGATCGCGATTTCGCGGTGGATTTTCTTTCGGCCGCCGCGCTCACGCAGGTGCACCTGTCGCGGATGAGCGAAGAAATAATTCTCTGGACGAGCACAGAGTTCGGGTTCGCGGCGTTGCCCGATGAATTTTCGACCGGCAGCTCGATGATGCCGCAGAAAAAGAATCCTGATCTGCTCGAACTGATCCGCGGCAAGACTGGCCGCGTAATCGGCGATTTGGTCGCTATGCTGACGGTTTTGAAGGGCCTGCCGCTGGCCTATAACTCGGACTTGCAGGAAGACAAGGAGCGCGTGTTCGACGCGCTCGACGCGCTCAAGCCGGCGCTCGAACTGCTGGCGAAGTTCTGGCCGAAGCTGCGGTTTGACGCCAAACGCATGCGAGCGGCAGCGGGAGGATTTGCGCTGGCCACAGATCTCGCGGAATACCTGGTCAGTCGCGGCACTGCGTTTCGCCGGGCGCATGAAATCGTCGGCGCGATAGTCCGCGAGACGGCCGCAAGCGGGCAGCACGCTCGAGGACTTGAGCATCGCGCGAATTGAGACGGCATTCCAGCGCGTTTGGCGCCGACGCGATCGCGATTCTCCGAGCCGAGAACTCGGTCGCCCGGCGTACGATCGAAGGCGGTCCGGCGCCGTCCGCAGTCAAGCGCCGCCTCAAGGAGCTAGGACGCCGATGAATCGGGAAACCAACCGTGCGAAGTGGTTGACGTTTGCGTTCATGATTGCCGCGCTTGCAAGCGCGGCGTTCCTCGGATGCGGCGTGAAGTCGCAGCCGATATCGCCGGAGGCGGCGCGTCCCGAAAAAATCCTCGGCCTCGAGGCCGCCAATGCGAAAGATGGAATTCGGCTGACCTGGGACCGACCCGAAAGCTACGCCGGCGGCCAAACGATGCGCGACCTGGGCGGCTTTACAATCTCGCGCGCCCAAGAGGGTAAGCCGGTCGAGAAGATTGGCGACATCCAGGTGCATGATGAAGGGCGATTCCAGGTACAACGCACTTTTACCTTCATCGACGGTGCGACCATCATGGGCAAGACCTATCATTACCAGGTGACTTCCAGCACCACCGACGGTTACGTCAGCGAGCCGTCGAACGATGTGACGATCGTGCGCAAGGGTGCATCGGCTCCGCCGAACCCGGAAAATTTCGTGGTGCCCACGCCAGTACCGCTGCGATAACACGGGGCGCGAGCGCAACTGCGGCGAGCGTCCGTTTATTCGCCGGGCTGCTCTATGATAGAAACGATTCTTCACCCGTCGCACCGCCGTCGAGCGAGCAAAGCAGCCGCGTGACCGACGCCACATCGCAATGAACTACTTCGAATACCGCAACGATCAGCTGTATGCCGAGGACGTGCCGATCGCCGATCTGGCGCGGCGAATCAACACGCCTTTTTTCGTATATAGCGCGCGCACGCTCAGGCGCCATTTCCGGGTCTTCGACGAGGCCTTCGCCGGCACCGACCATTTGGTCTGCTACGCGATGAAGGCGCTCTCGAATCTGAGCATCCTGAAATTGTTCGCCTCGATGGGCGC
Source organism: uncultured delta proteobacterium (assembly GCA_963743865.1). Lineage (GTDB taxonomy): Bacteria > Desulfobacterota > Binatia > Binatales > Binataceae > Binatus. Next base: position 80,283 of record CAVURG010000006.1, on the reverse strand, counting down.
GGGATTCGATATCGTCTCGGTCGGCGAGCTGATGCGATGCCTGCGAATCGGCGCGGACCCACGCAAGATTGTCTTCTCCGGCGTCGGCAAGACCGACGAGGAGATCGCGGCTGCGCTCGAAGCCGGCATCCTGATGATCAACGTCGAGTCGCGCCCGGAACTGCATCGCGTGGCCGAGGTCGCGGGCAGGATGAAGCGTCGCGCGCCGGTCAGCCTGCGCGTGAATCCCGATCTCGATCCGGGCACGCATCCGCACATTTCCACCGGCCATCGCGACAGCAAGTTTGGCGTGCCGCTCTCGCAGGTGGACGAGTACTACGCGGAAGCGAGCGCGCTGGCGCAGCTTGAACTCGTCGGTCTGAGCACGCATATCGGCTCGCAGATAACCGAGATGGCGCCGTTTGCCGAAGCGGGACGGAAGGTTGCCGCGATTGTCGGGCGGCTGCGCAGCGCGGGAATCGCGCTCAAGTATCTGGATCTCGGCGGCGGTCTCGGAATCCCCTATCAGGAGCAGTCGCCGCCGCCCTCGGAATACGCGCACGCTCTGCTCAAGCCGATCGTGGGTCTGGGGCTCAAGATAATCACCGAGCCGGGACGTGTTATGGTCGGCAACGCGGGCGTGTTGGTGACGCGAGTCCTCTATAACAAGCAGACCGACGTGAAGCGCTTCATCGTTATAGACGGCGCGATGAACGACTTGATTCGCCCCGTGCTTTACCAGGCATATCACGCAATCGTTCCCGTCGATCGCCGCAGGCCCGGCAAGACCGTGACGGCGGACATCGTTGGTCCGGTTTGCGAGAGCGGCGATTTCTTCGCGCGCGAGCGTGAGATGGCTGAGCCCGAGGAGGGCGACCTGCTGGCAGTGATGAGCGCCGGCGCTTATGGCTTCGTCATGTCGTCGAACTACAATAGCCGCCCGCGCGCGCCCGAGGTCCTGGTCGACGGCGCCGAAGTGCACGTGATTCGCGAGCGCGAGAGCTTCGAGGACCTGATCCGCGGCGAACATATAGTTACCCTCAAGCCGGCGTGAGAGCGCACAAACGCGATGGCAACGCTCGAATTCACCAAGATGCACGGATGCGGCAACGACTATATCTACATCGTTGCTTTGCGCGCGCGTCCCGCCGATCCGTCCGCACTTTCGGTCAAGCTTTCTGACCGCCACTTTGGCGTAGGCGGCGACGGTCTGATCATGCTCGCGCCGTCAAGCAACGCCGACATACGAATGGAGATGTACAACGCCGACGGAAGCCGCGGCGGCATGTGCGGCAACGGAATCCGATGCCTTGCGCGGCTTGCCTTCGAGCGCGGCCTGGTGCGCGCAAATCCGATGGTCGTGGAGACCGACGCCGGGCTCAAGACGGTCGAGCTGCGGCTGGAACGCCGCCGCGTGGTCGGCGCGACGGTCGACATGGGCGAGCCGATCCTCGAAGGCCGCGACATCCCGGTCGATGCCGTCGGCCGAATTATAGACTATCCGCTGGATGTCGCAGGCATGCGCGAGTCGATCACGGCGGTATCGATGGGCAATCCGCATTGCGTCGTATTCGTTGCCGATGACGGCGTATTCAAGCTGCAGGATCGTGATTTCGCAGAGCTGGGCCGCAAGTTTGAGCATCATCCGTTCTTTCCCCGCGGCGTAAATACCGAGTTCATCAGGGCCGTCTCGCGCCGCAATCTCAAGATGCGCGTGTGGGAGCGCGGCTCGGGCGAGACTTGGGCCTGCGGCACCGGAGCATGCGCGGCAGCTGGTCGCGGCGGTTCTGACAAATCACTCCGAGCGGACCGCGACGGTAGAGTTGCGCGGCGGCAACCTTGAAATCGAATGGCGCGCCGGCGGAGCCGATGCGAATCACGTCTTCATGACCGGCGACGCCGTCGAGGTTTTTCGCGGCGAGGTCGAGCTGGGCGCGGGCGAGATGGTTCCGGTGAGTTGAATAAGGCGGGAGGGTTCGAACGATGTTAAATGGGGCACTGACTGCGCTGGTTACGCCATTTCGCGATGGCGAGGTGGACGCGCCAGCGTTGCGCGAGCTTATCGAATGGCAAATCCAGAGCGGAATCGACGGGCTGGTCCCGTGCGGCTCGACCGGGGAATCCGCCACGCTCACGCACGCAGAGCATGACAACGTAGTCAAGCTCACGATCGAGCAGGTGCGAAAGCGCGTCCCGGTAATTGCGGGCACCGGCTCGAACTCGACTGCGGAAGCGATTCGGCTGACCGCGGCTGCGCGCGAAATGGGTGCGGACGGCGCGCTGTTGCTATCGCCCTATTACAACAAGCCCACCCAGGACGGCATCTTCAGGCACTACAAGATGATCGCGGCGAGCGTGGACCTCCCGCTGTTCGTGTACAACATCCCCGGTCGCACGGCCTCGAACATCGCGCCCGAGACCTTTGCGCGACTCAGCGAAATCAAGAACATCGTTGGCGTCAAGGAAGCGTCGGGCTCGATGGATCAGTCGTCGGATATCCTCAAGCTGTGCGGCGACCGGCTCGCGATCTTTTCCGGCGACGACGGCTTGACGCTGCCGCTAATCGCACTTGGCGCCAAGGGTGTGATCTCGACGTCCGGCAACGTGGTTCCGCGCGAGATGCACGATCTTGCGGCCGCCGCGCTCGGCGGCGATTTCCCCAAGGCGCGCGAGATCCATTACCGATTGATCCCGCTGATGCGTGCGCTGTTCGTCGAAACGAATCCGATTCCAGTCAAGCAGGCGCTCGCGTTCATGGGCAAGTGCGCCAACGAGTTGCGGATGCCGTTGGTACCGATGACCGCAGGCCCCGCCGAGAAGTTGCGCATCGTGATGAAGGAACTCCGCCTCGTCTGAGCGCTCATTGGTCATGGCCGAGCCTTACTACAAGCAGCACTGGGTCGATATCGACTCGGACCGCCACAGCGCATACGACAAGATCCTTGCGTTTCATCCTGCGATGGAGCCGCTTCTGCGTCCGCTCGATCTTAAGGCAGGCTTGCGCGTACTCGATGTTGGCTCCGGACCCGGCTACACCGCGCTCGAACTTGCACGGCGCGTGGCTCCCGGCGGGAAGGTGACGGGCGTCGATATCAACGCCGAGTTCGTCGAGCGATCCGGCGCTCGCGCGCGCGAGGCAAAGCTGGCAGCGGAGTTCGTGCAAAGCGCCTTTCCGCCGCTCCCGTTTCCAGACGCCTCATTCGACCGGGTCTGGTGCAAAAATGTTCTTGAGTATGTCGATTCCGCAGCCGATACTGTCGCGGAAATGGCGCGAGTGACGGCGCCGGGCGGGGTGGTGGTCGCGGTCGATAGCGACTGGGACATGCTCGCGCTCGATATCGGTCCCGCGGCGCGCGAACGCAGCGATCGAATTATCGCCGCGTCGAAGACGATTGCGATCAAGGAGCCGCAGATTGGGCGCCAGCTCTATCGGCTGTTTCGCGCGGCCGGTCTTGGCGACGTGAAAGTGGAGATTCACGCCGGCGCGGATACTGCCGGCCGCTCAATGCCGATGCTCAAGGCCAGTTTCGCGCGGTATGCGCGCGACTCCGGCAAGATCGCGGCAGCCGAGGTCGAGGGTTGGTTCGCCGCGATCGATCGCGCCGTCGCCGGAGGATCGTTTCTGTTCGTATTGCCGCAGTTTGTGGTGCGCGGAATCAGGAACTAGGCGTCCGGGCGGAAACCCGAATCTCTTACGGGAGAACAGCGGATGATTTTTGCATGGCTGGCTTTCTTCGATGCACTGTTGGCGATTGCGCTGATCGCGGCAGGAATTGTTGGCGCTCACTTCTACCTGTTTGCGCCGTTCATGGGTTTCCAATTGTTCGCACTCGGATTTCTGCTGAGCATCATGGGAGCGCTGGTCGGGTTCGTCGCTATTTTCATGACGCGCAAGCCTCAATTGCGAGCCGGGCACAATCGAGCTTTGGTGGGCACGGCGGTATGCCTGCTGATCGCGTTGCCGTTAATCGTGACCGTGCTGCGCAGTTTGAAGTATCCGGCCATCAACGACATCACTACCGATTTCGACAATCCGCCCGAGTTCGTTTTCGCCCAGAACCTGCAGCATGAACCGAACCGCGACATGAAGTACAACAAAGCGAAATACGCGATTAAGCAGCAGGCCGGTTACGGCCTGATCGGTCCGATCAAGGAGCGCCTTGAACCGCCGGCAGAATTCGCGCGCGTAACAGAGGTCGCCCAAGGCGTGCCTAGCGTGGAAGATCACCTATTCGGATCCGGCCAAGAATACACTCGAGGTCGTCGCGACTTCGCGGCTGTTCCATTTCCAGGATGATGTCGTGATCCAGATTCGGCCGACTCCCGACGGCGTAAGCCTGATCGAGATGCGCTCGAAATCGCGCGACGGGATCGGCGATTTCGGCGTCAACGCCAAGCGTATCCGGCGTTTCTTCGATCGCGTCGCACTCGCCCGCGGCAAGGTCAACGAGCAAGAGGAAATACCGTAAGCGCGCCAGCGAATCTGCGCTATTGCTTGAGCGCGCGAATCGTCCGCATCACGGCAGCGTTGCGATCTTCGTTGACCGGATTCGTGAACACGATCGCAGTGCCAATTCCCGGCGCGCATAGCTCCTGCAGTCGCTCGCGAACGCGCGCTTCCGAGCCGACCAGCAGGGTCGCATCGATCAGCTCGTTGCTGACCGCTTTGACGGCCGCCTCGCCGTCGCGCCCGGCGGCGCGAATAGCTGCTATTTCCCGCTCGAATCCCGAATGCGCCATCATGTTGCCGTAAAACTTGAGCGCGCCGTAGCGGGACAGAAGCTTGCGCGCGGGACGACGCGCGGCTTCGAGATCATCGGAAATAAACGCGGTCGCGAACAGCGTCGCCTCGATCTGTTTGGCGTCGCGGCCACCGATCTGTGCGCCCTCGGCCACCTCGCCGAGCGCCTCCTTGACCCGCGCCGGCGGAAAGAAGTTGAAAATGACGCCGTCTCCGATTTCGCCGGCCAGCTTTACCATCGGGCGCGATACCCCCGCCAGATAGAGGGGCAGCTTCGTGCTGACGCGCGGCCCGGTCTTGCCCCCCTCGAGCGCGGCGCGAAGAATCTTCACCGTTTCGCGCATCCTGGTCAGCGGTATTCCCATTTCGATTCCCAGCGCGGAATTGCCCTCGCGATGGCCAGTGCCGAGACCGAGGATAAATCGTCCGCCGGTGAATTCCTGGACCGCAGCGGCTTCATTGGCGAGCAGATTCGGATGGCGCAGATAGATGTTCGTGATCGCAGTGCCAAGTTTGATTCGCTTGGTGTGAAGTCCGAGCGCGAGCGAGCACGCAATCGAGTCGTTGTTCGCCTCGGTCATGAAGACGCCCGCAAAGCCCGCGTCTTCCGCCGCCCGCGACCATTCGATCAGGCGTGCCGGCGGGCTGTCGGGAAGTATCGTGCAAGCAAGTGCAGTTTTGGCCATGATGAATTTCCCTTTCCTCTGACTGCAGCCGACACTTTCATCAAGCAGCAGTTTTCGTCAAGCCGTGTGCCCGCCGGAACCGCGGCGTTGTGCCGCCGAGCCCAAGATTAGTCGCGCCCGCTGGACTTTATTGGCGGTCGCATCGTAAAAATATAAAATTCCCAATGATGGGTGGCTTTCCCCGCGTCACATCTCTACTTGGAGGGCGAGTACGATGAAACGAGTTGCTGTGGCATTGATCGCGACAAGCATGCTGATGACCGCCGTGAGTGTGGGATTCGCAAAAGATCTTACTACGACCGGCCTCGAAGAGGCGTTCATTGACGCGGTTGGAACCTGCGGTCCGTCGAGCAGTATGGCTGGCGCACTGGGCAAGAGCGAAGACCCGGCGGTGAAGATCGCGCTTCGCGACGCGTTGATTGCTGAAGCTGCCGACGACGCCGCCGCGGTCGCGGGCTCCAACAAGGCGCACAGCGACTGCATCAGGAAGGATCTCACGTCGCGCGGATACACTGACAACGATATGGCCGCGCTGCCCTATTGCGTTAAGCACGACTGGCCAAGTCCGTTCGACAGCCTCGGCGTGTGCGTGAAGAGTCACAGCCGTCTCGAGGGCGTGCTGAACAAGAAATAGTCACGCAGATCGCCTGCTAAATGACGATTCGAATACCGGCGCGCTCCGCCAGCGAGCGCGCCGGTGCCCTCTTCCGTCTTTTTCCCCGACAGTTTAGTCCAGTCCCTATTTCTCGCGCTTTCCAAACGCCCGGACAGAGCCGGCTCGCATTGCTTTGCGCAATCCTTAACTTTCCCATAGATTTGCAAATTGCACGAAGCGAATCGTACACACACTCGAATGGCATCACCGACCATCGGCTCGAATACCCCCGGCTCGAACGCCGAAACCTCGGGCAAACGCACCCTGAGCGACGTCCTTATCGGACCGCGGCGCGATGTCCGCGATCCCGAAATCTTCCATAACCTTTCGCTGGTCGCGTTCCTCGCCTGGGTTGGCTTGGGCTCCGACGGCTTGAGCTCGTCGTGTTACGGTCCCGAGGAGGCCTTCCTCGCGCTTGGGCACCATCAGTACCTGGCCGTGTTCCTCGCGATGCTGATGGCGCTGACGGTCTTTGTTATCTCGGCGTCATATTCGCAGACGATCGATCTGTTTCCGACCGGCGGCGGCGGCTACCTGGTCGCAACCAAACTGCTCGGCAAATATTTCGGCCTGGTCTCAGGATCGGCGCTGGTCGTGGACTACGTGCTAACCATTGCGATTTCAATCGCGAGCGGCGCCGACGCGATCTTCAGCTTCCTGCCCGTCTCGTGGCTGCCCTTCAAGTTCTGGTTGTGCCTTTTGGTCGTGCTGTTGATGGTCTTGATGAACTTGCGCGGGGTGAAGGAGTCGGTGCTATCGCTTCTGCCGATCTTCATCGCCTTCATTCTGATGCACGTGTGGCTGGTCGGTTACGCGATTCTCAGTCGCGCGCCCGAGTTGCCGTCAATCGTGGGCCATGCCGTGCGCGAGGTACACGCCAGCTCCCACAGCCTCGGGATGCTCGCGGTTGCTGTGATTTTCTTTCGCGCTTACAGCCTCGGCGGCGGTACTTACACGGGAATCGAGGCGGTCAGCAATGGTCTGCCAATTCTGCGCGAGCCGCGCGCGGTAACCGGCAAGCGCACGATGATATACATGGCGGTGTCGCTCGCCTTCGTCGCGGGCGGAATTCTGCTCGGCTATCTGCTGCTTAACGTCGAGGCCGAAACCGGCAAGACCCTCAATGCTGTCATGTTCGAGCGGCTCGCTTCCAATTGGCAGATATTCGGATGGCAGGTCGGGCCGTGGATTATTACCTTCGCGCTGCTGACCGAAGGAGACTCTGCTGTTCGTCGCCGCGCAGACCGGTTTCGTGGATGGACCACGCGTACTCGCGACGATGGCGACCGACAGATGGCTGCCGCGGCGGTTCGCAAACCTGAGCGCGCGACTGGTGACGCAGGACGGCGTCATCACCATGGGGCTCGCCGCCATCCTGCTTCTCATCGGCACCGAGGCGAAGGTTGAGTTGCTGGTCGTCCTATATGCGATCAACGTTTTTGTGACGTTCACGCTCTCGCAGCTCGGGATGACGACCCATTGGTGGCTCGAGCGCAAGACCGAAAAGCGATGGCTCCACAAGCTGACCATCAATGGGATTGGCACACTCTTCACGGCGACGATCCTGATGATCACGCTGACGCTCAAGTTCCACGACGGTGGATGGGTAACTGTTGTTATCACCGGTGGCATGATTTCCCTGTGTTACCAGGTGCGGCGCCACTACGAGCGGGTCTCGACGGCAATCGTGCAGCTCGAGGCCGACATATTGCCAAAGCTGTACGCGGTCAAAAAACTCGAACCCGCCATGCGCGATCGGGACGCACCGACGGCTGCCATCCTGGTCAGCGGTTATAACGGCCTTGGGCTGGCGACATTGATCGCGCTCACACAATTGTTCAACGGCGAGTTCCGCAACGTGGTCTTCATCGGTGTTGGTGAAGTGGATGCGGCGCTGCTGAAGGGACCCAAAGAAGTGCAGCAGCTCGAGCAGCGGATGGCAGAAGATTTGAATGAATATTGCCAGTTCGCCGTTGACCTCGGGCTTCATCCCGAACTGCGCGCCGGTCTGGCGCCCGACGTCGTCGTCGAGCTGCGCCGGTTATGTCTGGAAGTCGCGCACGAATTCCCGCAGGTCGTGTTCTTCGCCGGCAAGCTAATCTTCTCCGACGCGGTCGAAGGATTTATCGGCCGCTTCCTTCACAATCACACCTCGGTCGAGATCCAGAACTGGCTGCAGCTCTACGGATACAGTCTCGTGATTCTGCCGATCCGCGTTGGTGCAGGTTCGATGGCAATACCGCCAAGCTCGCAGGCTGCGTAGTCCCTCCGCTCATTTCCCGCAAAGCCCGTCGTCAGTCCAGTCCGTATCTCCGGCGCTTTCGCCACAGTGTCGCGACGTTGATTCCCAGCATCTCGGCCGCTTCTTCAAGCGTCATTGCCTGCTCGAGCACCACTTCGATATGCCGCCGCTCCATCTGCTCCAGCGTATGGCTGTGATCGAGTTTGTCGGGGGACGCGAGTATTTTGTCCGGCAGATCGCTTAGATCGATGGTCTCGCCGCGGCTCAGGATTACCGCGCGCTCCATCACGTTGCGAAGCTCGCGGATATTGCCCGGCCACGCGTAAGACACCAGCGCCTCGCGCGCCTCGGGCGCGATCGAATGTGCCGGCTTGTGATGTGTCTGCGCGGCTTGCGCCGCGAAGTACTCCGCCAGCTTCAGGATTTCTCCAGGCCGGTCGCGGAGCGCCGGCACCTGCAATTCGATCACGTTGAGCCGGTAATAGAGATCCTCGCGGAAGCGCTTTTCTTTGACCAGTTGCTCGAGATGCTGATTGGTCGCGGCGATTATGCGCGCATCCACTTTGATCGTCTGCGCGCCGCCGACCCGCTCGAACGTCCGCTCCTGCAGAAAACGCAGCAGCTTGGACTGAACCACCGGCGTCAGGTCGCCGATCTCGTCGAGCAGAACGGTCCCGCCCTCGGCCGCTTCAAGGCGTCCGGGTTTGTCCTTGATCGCTCCGGTAAACGAACCGCGCACGTGGCCGAACAGTTCGCTTTCCAGCAGATGCTCGCTGAGCGTCGTGCACGCGACCTGCACGAACGGTCCACCTTTGCGCGGACTCAAGCGATGGATGTACGACGCCAGCATGCTCTTGCCGGTGCCGCTTTCGCCGGTGATTAAAGCGGTCGCATCGCTGTCAGCCACTTGCGCTGCCGTCTCCGCGAGCTTTCGCGAATGCGGACTATACGTGAGGAACGGCTCGGGTTCGGTAAGGCTCTCGATCCGATCGCGCAACTGCTTGTTCTCAGCGCGCAGTTCGTGCACCTCGAGCGCGCGCGTGACGACGTGCACGATGTGGTCGGCCGTGAACGGCTTGGTGACGTAGTCGTACGCCCCCTGGCGCATCGCCTCGACCGCATCGGGAATCGAGCCGAACGCCGTCATCATCACCACCGGCAGGCCAGGGTTGAGCCGTTTGATCGACTCGAGCAGCTTCAACCCGCCCATCCCTTCCATGCGGATGTCGGAGATGACTACTGCGGGCGCCGATGGCCCCAACAGTTCCAGTGCGCGTTCCGCATTCTCGGCCACGGTCACTTGATGACTTGCGGATTCAAGGCTCGCCGCCAGAGTGCGGCGGATGTTGCGGTCGTCATCGACGACAAGGATGTTAGCCAAGCGTTTCTCCAGTTAGTTGTGCAGTTTCCATTCTATTGCTCGATGGGCTGGCAGCATCAAGGGTGCTCATGCGTCGCGGTATTGCAGCTTGCACGTTCACAATCGCTCAAGCCATTGCGGTTTGCACTTTGAAGTTTACAAAGGCCAACAAGATAGTGCGGAATCGTTGCGGTCTGCATCTTGCACATTGAAACCCTGCATCGCCGGTGTTTTCGGCATTTGCTCGGGAGATTCATAGTTGGCAGCCACTCCAAAAGTTTTGGGCGCCGAGCGGGCTCAGCCGCAGGCGACCTTCGGCAGACAAACCAAAGCAATCGTAGTTACCACCGGGATGCTTGCCTTCATCTCCTTCTGGCGAGCATCCGCGATCGTGCTGTGCGATCTCGCCTCGACAGCCTACTACATCGGCGGCATCGTCGAGCAGGCCTGCGGTCGCTCCGCCCCGTATTTCATTCTTGCCGTCATGCTGTTCTCGTACGCGGTGCGCGCCGTGTACGTGGAATCGTGCTCGATGTTTACGCGCGGCGGTGTATATCGGGTCGTCAAAGAAGCGATGGGCTCGACGCTGGCAAAAATTTCGGTGTCGGCCCTGATGTTCGACTACATCCTGACCGGGCCGATCAGCGGCGTTTCGGCCGGCCAATACCTGGTCGGTTTGATCAACGAACTGCTCAAGCTTGCGCACTCCGGAATTATTCTGCCGGCTGATTTCTCGGCCGCCTTCTTCGCCATCGCCGTGACCGTATATTTCTGGCGTCAGAACATTCTTGGCATCGAGGAATCCAGCGGCAAGGCGATGCGAATCATGCAGGTCACGACCGTGATGGCCGTGACGATGATCGCATGGTGCGGCCTGACGATTTTCATGCGCGGCGCGCATCTGCCGCCGTTCGAGTTGAAGTTCACCGACGACTCGCTGGGATGGCTCAAGCACTTTCCCGGCGCGCGCACCATCGGCACGCTTGGAATCCTGATCGCGTTCGGCCATTCGATCCTCGCGATGTCGGGTGAGGAATCTCTGGCGCAAATCAATCGCGAGATCGAGGCGCCCAAGCTCAAGAATCTCCTGCGCACCGGCCTGGTCATCTTCATTTACAGCCTGCTGCTGACGTCGTTGGTGTCTTTTTTCGCGGTCATGATCATCCCGGACAGCGTCCGGATGTCGAATTACGGTGACGATCTGATTGGCGGGCTCGCGATGTTCATGGTCGGTCCGCTGTGGGCGCGAATAGCGCTGCGCGCGTTCGTGGTATTCGTCGGATTCCTGATTCTGGCCGGCGCCGTTAACACCGCGATCGTCGGTTCGACCGGCGTGCTTACCCGCGTCGCGGAAGACGGCGTGCTGCTCGACTGGTTCCGCCATCCGCACAAAAAATTCGGCACCAACTATCGCATCGTGAATATGGTCGCGATGCTCCAAATCGCCACCATCGTGCTCTCGCGCGGCGACATGTTCGTGCTCGGCGAGGCTTACGCATTCGGCGTCATCTGGAGCTTCGTCTTCAAAACGCTCTCCGTGCTGATTCTGCGCTACAAAGAAAAGTACCATCGCTTGTGGAGGATGCCGCTGAATCTGACCTGGTTCCGCCCCGGCGGCCAGGACTTCCCGCTCGGTCTCACGCTGACGTTTCTGGTCTTGTTGGCGACCGCAGTCATCAACCTGTTCACCAAGCAGGTCGCAACGATCTCAGGCATCTGCTTCACGGTCGCGCTGTTCGTGATTTTCGAGATTTCGGAAAAGATCAACGGTCAGGCCGCGCACGCCTACGGCGAAGAACCCGAGAAGTTTAATCTGCAACTGGTCGAAGAAGCCCAGGTCGATCCGATTCATCTCGGCCTGGTCGCCCCGCACAAGCGGCTGATTGCGATCCGCGATCCCAACAATCTCGCACATTTGCATCGCTACTTGTCCGAGCCCGATGACGCCGAGCTGATCGCGCTGACCGTGCGAACCGAGAGAGGACTGGCCTCCAGCGACGGCGGTCAAATCTTCACCGACGCCGAAGAAAAATTGTTCAGCAAAGTCGTCAAGGTCTGCGAGGATCACGGCCGCGCCGTCACTCCGCTGGTGTGCGTCTCCAACGACCAGGTCTATGCGATCGCCCGCATGGCGTTTCTTCTCAGCGTCGATGAAGTCGTGATGGGCGTGTCGGCACGCTTCAACTCCGACGTCCAGCTCGAGAACTTCGCGATGCACTGGGGATCGCTCGGCGACTCGGAAGAGCATCACGTAAAAGTGCGCGTGCTCTCCGACCAGCAGGACATCCGCGCCGAACTCTAGTTCTCGGTTTTCGCCGGGCGAACCGCGATTGCGCCGGCTCCCAGGCCGCCTTGGGTGGCGACGGGACTCCAGCTATGAGCGGCTTCTCTGGACGGAGCCATGATCGCAATCGTCGATTACAAAGCCGGCAACCTCACCAGCGTTCAGCGCGTGCTCTTTCCCTAACGCGTTAACAACTGATAGTTGACCTCCGATGCTCTCCGAGCTCTGTCGCTGCAGATCCCCCGCCGCCGCGCTTCCGGTAGGTGCAGTGCTGGTCATCGCATGGGGATCTATCCTCGTGGGATGCGGGATCCCGATACGAGAATTCCCGATCACCTACGTCCCGCAGCAGAACGTGCAAGCAATTAAGGATGCTGACGCGGTTCCAGTAGAAGTTAAGGTTGAAGATCTGCAGCCCGAGGAATTTGTGTCTTGGGACGCGCTCAACCCGATTTCACAAAAGGTACACTTCCGCGTCAAAGATGCTGAGGGCACCATCAAAGGGGCGGCCGAGACCGAGCTTAGAGCGCGCGGGTTCAAGATCGGCAGTGGCGGAGCATTGGTCACGATCCAGCTCGGCCGATTGGAGGCACTGTGTGAGGCCGATTGGACCGATATTACCGGGCTCGGTTCTATTTCGATGCGGATTCAGGTCCAACCGCCAACTGGCAAGGTTCTATATTCAAGAGAGGTTAAAGGCGAGGCCAACCCAATTTTCGCGCACCTCTTCCTCCCCAAGTGTGCCACACGCGAGCTCCAAGGATCGCTTGCGGACGGGTTCAGGCGGTTGTTTGCCGATCCCGCGTTCACGGCTGCTATTTTGGCGACGCGTCAGTCGCCTCCCGGCAAGCCCGGTGCCAGTCCAGCCCGCATCTCCGGCGCTTTCGCCACAATCTCGCGACGTTGATTCCCTCCCGGCTCCCAGCCCGCCTTGGGTGGCGATGCGACTCCAGCTATGATCGGGTTCTCTGGATGGAGCCATGATCGCGATCGTCGATTACAAAGCCGGCAACCTCACCAGCGTTCAGCGCGCGCTCGAATTCCTCGGCCATCGATCCGAGATTACCGATCGCGCCGAGCGCATCGTCGCCGCCGATCGCGTAATCCTGCCGGGAGTCGGGGCCGCCGGCGCCACGATGGAAAATCTGCGCGCGCTCGGACTCGTCGAAGTTCTCCGCAACGACGTAGCCCGCGCCGGCAAGCCATTTCTGGGCATCTGCATCGGCATCCAGGTGCTGCTCGATCGCAGCGAAGAGGACGATGCCGATTGCCTCGGAATTATCGCCGGCCGCGTCGTGCGCTACCCGCGCTCGGTTGACGGCCGTCCGCTCAAGGTCCCGCAAATCGGATGGAACCGCGTGCGCCAGACCCGCCCTCATCGAGTCTTCGCCGGCGTGCCTGACAACACCCATTTCTATTTCGTCAATTCGTATTATCCGATTCCCGACGACCCCTCGATCGCGATTGCCGCTTCCGACTACGGCGTTGCGTTCACCGCGGCGGTCGCGCGCGACAACGTGCTCGCGACTCAATTCCATCTCGAAAAGAGCGGTGCGGCCGGCCTCAAACTGCTCGACAACTTCTGCCGGCTGAGTTGCTGACGATGCTCGCGAAACGAATCATCCCGTGCCTCGACGTGCGTGACGGGAAAGTCACCAAGGGCGTGCGCTTCCTTAAGAACGTCGATGTGGGCGATCCGGTCGCGATGGCGCGTTACTACTACAATGAGGGCGCCGACGAGATCGTCTTCTACGATATCACCGCATCCAACGAGCGCCGCGGCATCATGCTCGACGTGGTGCGCGCGGTCGCGCGCGAAATTTTCATTCCTTTCAGCGTCGGCGGCGGACTTCGCACGCTGGAAGACATGCGCGCCGTCCTGCTCGCGGGCGCCGAGAAAGTCTCGATCGACTCCGGCGCGGTGCGCAATCCCGCGCTTATCTCCGAGGGCGCGCGTGCGTTCGGCAGCCAGTGCGTGGTGCTCTCGATGCAAGTGAAAAAAACCGGCGCTCGTCCCGAGGTGCCGACCGGTTACGAAGTCGTGATCGACGGCGGCCGCCAGCCCACCGGCCGCGACGCGCTGGCATGGTCGCTGGAGGGCGAGCGGCTTGGCGCCGGCGAGCTGTGCATCAACTCGATCGATCGCGACGGCACCAAGCTCGGTTACGATCTCGAGATCACGCGGCGCATCAGCGAAGCCGTCTCCATTCCCGTGATCGCGTCAGGCGGAGCCGGCGAACCCGCTCATCTGCGCGACGCGTTCACCACCGGCCTCGCCGACGCCGCAATCGTCGCATCCATCGTTCATTATGGAGAGCATCCGATACCCGCGCTGAAGTCATATCTCAAACGCAACGGCGTCGAGATTCGCGACGCCGTCACGATCGACCTGGCCGCACGATGAAAATTGCCTTCGTAGTTTCGGAGTTCAACTCCGAGGTGACCGCGCCGATGGAACAGCGGGCGCGTCGCCACGCCGAGTCGCTCGGAGTCGAAGTCGCGCGGGTGGTCCTCGTTCCCGGCGTGTACGACATGGCCCCGGTCGTAAAGGCTCTGCTGCGGCGCAAGGAAATCGACGGCGTGGTGATGATTGGCGCGGTGATCAAGGGCGAGACCCTTCACGACGAGCTGATCGCGCATGCGATCGCCGACGCCGGCATCCGGCTCTCGATCGAGTTTGACAAGCCGGTCGGTCTCGCCATCACTGGCCCCGGCATGACCGACGACCAGGCCGTCGCGCGAATCGACAACGCCAAAAACGGCGTCGAGGCTGTGGTCCGCGTCGCTCGCGCGCTCAAGGAAATTCGCGGTTAGCTGCCAAGCGCTCCACAGGTGTTGAGAAACCGTTGCGCGCCTCGTTGAGAGCGTGCGCCTGACGCCCTATACTTCTCGACGTTGGGACTGAAGATGGTAGAGGCGGGCGGCGGGGACAAAACTTTTTCTACGCGCACGGCTGCGAGAATTCTCGCGGTCACTCCCGAGCGTATTCGCTACTGGGTCAAGCGCAATCTTGTGCGCCCGTTGAATTCTGGCGGCCGCAAGTATCGTTTCGCGTTCAATGATCTGCTCGAGATGCGCCTCGCCAAGGAACTGCTCGCCAACCGCCAGCATATCGATCCAATCCAGCGATGCATCGAGCGGGGGCGCGCGCTCGTCGATCCGGACCGCTCAGTCACGTCGCTGAAACTCGTCAATGACGAAGGCCGCATCGTCGTGCGCGTCGGTCCCTCGCTGATCGAGGCTGAGACCGGCCAGTTGTTGCTCGACTTCGACCGCAGCTATCAGCCCGGCAAGGTCGAGGACGGTTTCGGTCCCGCCCGCGTGCGCGAGCGCTTCGAGGAGGCGCGCCGGGTCGCCGACGAGGATCCGCTCCGCGCGCTCAACATCTACAGCGAGCTCGTCGGCCGCGAGCCCGGCAACTTCGAGGCGCATCTGCGCTTTGCCATACTGCTCGAGCGCGAGGGCGACCTCGGCGGCGCGCTCCGCCATCTGCTCGGCGCGGCCGCGATCGTTCCCGCCAGCGCCGACGTTCACCTGAAGCTCGGCCTGCTCTACCGCAAGAAGGACGAGCACCAGAATGCGCTGCGAAGTTTTTTGCGCACGCTGGAATGCGATCCCGCCAACGTCGAGGCCCATCGCAACGCCGCCGACATGTACGAAACGATGGGCCGCAAACGCGACTCGCAGCGCCATCTGAGCGCCATCCATCGTTTGATCAAAGGCGACTGATCGCTCCAACCGCGGGCGCTCGCGCCGCGTGTTGAATCACCGTGACTCGCGGCGATAAGCTCGCTCCTATGCCGCGCGATTCGCTCAAACCAATCGACATCCTGCGCCACGAATTGAAAGCGCTGCGTTTCATTCTCGACAACTTTCA
The DNA here is from genome assembly GCA_963743865.1 of uncultured delta proteobacterium. Taxonomy (GTDB): domain Bacteria; phylum Desulfobacterota; class Binatia; order Binatales; family Binataceae; genus Binatus. The sequence continues at coordinate 64,459 of CAVURG010000006.1, read as the reverse complement.
CTCAGGCAAACTCGGCGCCGGCGGCCTTCCGCCGCGCGAGGATTTCCAATCCGCGCAAGGCCGCATGCTCTACGATTCGATCGTCAAATCTCCCGACCGCCAGGCCGCCGAGCGCGCGATTGCAAAGCTCGAACTCGACGACGTTGACATCGATTCGTTCCTGCACCTGAGCGGCGAGCACTACTACACCTATCCGGCCCTCGTCCGTCAGCGCGCGGCGGCTATTCGCACGGGCAAGCTCACGGTCGAAGGCGCGTGAGTTCTTCGATCCCCAAAGAGATCCATCTGCTCCTGGATTCTGCGGGCGCGCTGATCGTCTTTCAGGAAAAAGGCGCGACGTGGGCCGGCGTGCTCGCGTTCTCCAGCGAGGATCAAGCTCGCGAGTTCTGCCGCGCCAGCAATCTCGACGCTGCCGAAGTCGCCGCGATTTCGACCGGCGATCCCCAGGCCGTCGCCGGTCTGATCACCTCGATCAAGCGGCGCGCCATCCGCAACCTCCTGCTCGATCTCGACTACAAGACCGGCGCCTGCACGCAAATCGGCTTCGTGGGCGACTCTTTCGGCGATGCGATTGCCCACCAACTGACTCCACGAGGCCAGCACTGACTACGTGAACATCGCGGCGATGCCTTTCGGCCTCACCGTCTTGCCCGCTGGCTTCATCGAATGCGCCAGCGCCTCGAGCTTCTGCTTAAATTCTTCCATCTCGGTCGCCTGCTTCGCTTTGAACGCTGCCGCGTCGCGCGCCGGCTTGCGCTCGAATGCCTCCCGCTGCGCCCGTCGCCGATTGTAGAAGCTCTCGAAAGTCTCCCTCACCGCCCGGTACATCGCGGTCTTCGGCACGAATGATCCCAAGCATGACGGGCAATGGAACACCACGCCCTGCGCGAACAGCCGATACGGAATCGTCCACGGCCCGTTGCAATCCTTGCAGATGACGGGCACTTCCCACCCAAGCGGATCGAATTCCGCGCTGTCCGCTGAGGTTGCCGCTGCCGCTGCTGGTGCGGCGGCCTTGGGCGCCGCAGTTGGTGCCGCTGCGGGTTTCTCCGCCGGCGCTGGCGCAGGCTTGGGCGCGGCCGCTGCTGGTGCGGCCGGCTTGGGTGGCGCAGTCGGCGCTGCGGCGGGTTTCTCCGCAGGCGCCACTGCTGACTTGGGCGCGACCGCTTCTACTGCGGCGGCTGGCGCGGGCGCTTGGGCGGCGGTGGCGGCCGCCGGTTTGCGAAAGCGCGACGGCGCGTCGTCGGGGATCGTCTCGTCGGGATGCAACTTCCGCGCGCGTGCGAGCAGCACGCCTTCGTTCTCCACGTTGGCCGGGTCGGGGATGCAGCAATCTACCGGACATACCGCCGCACACGCTTCATGGTCGAAGAAGCCGACGCATTCGGTGCACTTCGACGGCACAATGTAAAAGATGTCTTGTGCGATCGCGGGACTCGACGCGCCGTCGAGCTCCCACGGCGCTCCGCCCGCGTAAATCGCCGTGTTCGGACACTCCGGCTCGCACGCTCCGCAATTGATGCATTCGTTGGTGATCGTCGTCGCCATCTTGTGAACCCCGGTCTATCGGCAAATCTGGATTGTGATCGACTTCAAAAAAACTCTAACAACGCCGATCTGAGCGGGCAATCGGCCTGCAGCCGCGATTCCCGCGTGCGATGCGCGCTTTTCGCGGCGACGTGGTATTGACTATGCTGGGCGCCAAGCCGCGGTACGCCCGAGCCGAAGCGCAATCACGACCGCAGGAGTGTCTCGCACATGGATCTTCAATTCACCTCCGAAGAAGAAGCATTTCGACTAAAGGTCCGCAGCTGGTTCGCCGAGAACATGCCGAGCAGCGGCCTGTCGGGCGACAGCGAGGGCCGCGACGACAAGACCTGGATCGCCAAGGCCAAGGCCTGGCAGCGCAGACTGTACGAGGCCGGCTACGTCGCGCTCGCATGGCCCAAGGAATACGGCGGCCAGGCGATGGATCCCGTGCGGCAATCGATCCTCAACGACGAGATGGTCCGGGCCAAAGCGCCGTATCTCGTCGGCCAATTGGGACTCTCGATGCTCGGGCCGACGCTTATCTCGTGGGGCAGCGAGGAACAGAAGCAGCGCTACCTGCCGAAGATTCTCAACGCCGAGGAAATCTGGTGCCAGGGTTACTCCGAACCCGGCGCGGGTTCCGACCTCGCCGCGCTGAAGACGCGCGCGGAAATCGTCGGCGACGAGTTCGTCGTCAACGGCCAGAAAGTCTGGACCTCAGGCGCGCAATACGCCGACATGATGTTCTGCCTGGTGCGCACCGACCCCGAAGCGCCCAAGCATCGCGGCATTTCATACATGCTCATCGACATGCATACGCCGGGGATCACCGTGCGCCCTCTGGTTCAGATGACCGGCGATCGCGGCTTCAATGAAGTGTTCTTCGACAACGTCCGCGTGCCGCGCAAAAATCTGGTCGCCAAGCTTAACGAAGGATGGATCGTCGCCAACGCCACGCTCTTTCACGAGCGCAACATGCTCGGCTCCGCCAGCGGCAGCGAGCAGCGTTTCAATCGCCTGCTCGCACTTGCCAAATCGATCAAGCGGGGCGGCCGTCCGCTCACCGAGGATCCCGTCTTCCGCCAACGGCTGGTGGAGCTGGAGATCCGCGTCGAGGCGATGCGCTATCACGCGCTGCGCCAACTGACCGATCAGATTCGCGGCAAGAATCCGGGCGTCGAGGCAATGATCAACAAGCTGGTCGGCACCGAGTTGAATCACGACCTCGCCACCGCCGCGATGGAGGCGATGGGCGACTACTCGATGCTCGCGCGCGACGACGAAGCCGTGCTCGATCACGGTTACTGGCCGTACGAGTGGATGTTTTCGCTCGGGCTGGTGATCGGCGGCGGCACGTCGCACATTCAGAAAAACATCATCGCGGAGCGCGGCCTCAAAATGCCGAAATCCCGTTGAGTTAACCAGGAAAGAGCGAAGGTACAATCATGGATTTCGGACTCAGCGAAGAACAACAGCAGCTCAAGGAAAGCGCGCGCGCGTTTCTCAGCGGCGAATGTCCTGCCGCGTCCGTGCGAAAAATAATGGCCGTCGAAGACGGCTATCCGCGCGAACTCTACGCCCAGATTGCGAAGCTCGGATGGAGCGGGCTCGTCGTTCCCGAGAAATTCGGCGGCGCGGGGCTCGGGATGCTCGACATGGCGATGATTCTCGAAGAGGGCGGCTACGCTGCGATGCCGGGGCCGTTCCTGTTCTCGTCTGTGCTTGCGGCCAGCGCGCTCAAACTCGGCGGCTCCGAACAGCTCAATTCAAAATGGCTCACCGCGCTCGCCGAGGGCAAAGCAATCGGCACGGTCGCGATCGTCGAGCGCGCCGCCAGCATCGATCCGGTTGACATCGCGGCAATCGCGACGAAAGACGGCGCGGGATGGCGTCTCAACGGCGCCAAGATGTTCGTGCCGTATGCCAACGTCGCCGATTTCATCGTCGTCGCCGCCAAACACGATGCTGGTGAAATTCTTCTGTTCGTCGTCGATACGAAAGCGCCGGGCGTGACGACCCGTTTGCTCAAGAATCTCGATCTGACGCGGCGCGTCTCGAGCGTCGAGCTCAAGGGCGCTCCCGCCGAGCGGCTTGGCGGCGGAACCGATCTCTTCGCGAAACTAATCGACGTCGCCGCCGTCGCCATCGCTGCCGACTCGCTCGGCGGCACCGAGCGCGCGCTCGAGATGGCCGTGGAATACTCAAAAGTCCGCGAGCAGTTCGGCAAACCGATCGGATCGTTCCAGGCGCTCAAGCACGCGGCCGCCGAAATCGTCGCCGAGCTGGAACCCGCGCGCGCGATGCTCTGGTACGCCGCCTACGCTCAGGACACCGGCGCGGCAGACGCATCGCGCACGGCTGCGATGGCGAAAGCGCGCCTGTGCGATATCTACAGCCGCGGCACCGATCGCGCCGTTCTGATGCACGGCGGAATCGGCTTCACCTGGGAGCACGACATGCATCTGTGGTTCAAGCGCGCGCGCTTCAACGAGTCCTGCTTCGGCTCGCCCGCGTACCATCGCGAGCGCGTCGCCGCGCTGGGCGCGTATTGAGGCAGAGCCGGCGAAATTCGATGTCTTCTACCTGAGCGGTGGCGCATGATCCGGGGCTGCCAACGACATCTTCACTGCTTCACTGTTTCACTGCGCGCAGGATGTCGGTCTTGGTCACGATTCCATTGAGAGCGCCGGCGCCGTCCGTCACCAGCAGCATCTGCGCGCCGCGCTCGCGCACCAGCAACCGCAGCGCCTCGCTCAAGTCGCAGTCGTCCGTCACGCGAATCGCGCCGCGGTCCGCGAATTCGCCGACGGTGATTTTGTCCCATTCGCTGGGCGCGACTCGGCTGAGATCGGATACTGAAATCGTCCCCACGACTTGGTCGGCGTCGTACACCGGGAAGATCGTGTGCCGGTGACGGGCCGCGACGCTCGAGCGACGAATTCGCGAATCGTTGACCTGGCCTGCACGGAAATGACGCGCTGCTGCATCACGTCCCGCACCGCCATCCCGGATAGCTCGGCGAGTTTGGCGGTTTCGTGAAGATGCTGATCGCCGGAAACCGAGGCCTCGCCTGAGATTGCATAGGCGACCGCGGCGCCGATGAGGCTCGGGATGATGTAGGAATGGCCGCCGGTGGTTTCCGCGACGAAGACCACTGCGGTGAGCGGAGCTTTGTATCCGGCCGCGAGGAACGCCGCCATCCCGACCGCGGCATAGAGATCGTGCGTCGGCGAGTGAACTACAGATTGCGCGTAGGCGTTGCCGATCGCTCCGCCGACCAGCAACAGCGGCACGAACATCGCGCTGACGCCGCCCGAGCCGAGCGAGAAAATCGTCGCGAGCAGCTTCAACGCGGCGAATGCCAGCAGCACTTCGGTCGGAATCGGATGCCTGAGTACGTAGCGGACGGCCTCGTAGTTGGGGCCGATCGGAATGAGCGGGCCGTTGTAAATCGTCACGAACGCGAGGCCGCACAGCGCGGTGCCGAGTCCGCCGATCGTGAGCTTGAGCGTATGCGGTATCCTGCGGGTGATGAAAAACACGCGCACGCGGCGAAACGTGATGTCGAAGACGATTGCGATGAGCCCGATTCCAGCGCCGAGCAGCGCCGACCATGCGACGTCGATTGCCCTGAAGCTGGTGCTGCCCGCGAAACCGAACAACGGCTTGGCGCCGACGATCGACACCAGCGTTGCGTAAGCGACCACCGACGCGATCAGCGACGGCAGCAGCGCTTCATGCGCGAGGTCGTCCTTGTACGGCATCTCGAGCGCGAACACGATGCCGGTAAGAGGAGCGCGGAAGACCGCCGACATGCCTGCCGCTGCGCCGCTGATCAACATGATGCGGCGGTCGCGCGTTTCCAGACCGAAACGGCGCAGCTTGGTCCATAGCCACGATCCGATCGCGCCGCCGCTGTAAATGCTTGGTCCTTCGAGCGCCGCGCTGCCGCCAGAGCCGACGGTGGTCACCGCGGCGAGCAGTTTCCACCAGAACGGACGCAGGTCGATGTCGCCCTGGTGCTCGTGGTAGGAGCGAACGATCTCCTCGGTCGAGTGTTGGTCGGGGTCGGGTGTTCGAAACTGCATTATCAGCCCCGTCACGAAGAAGCCGGCGACGAGTCCGACCACGATTGCCCAATGATGGGCAAGGTAGTAGGGAAGTAGTGCCGCCCAGATGATGTCGAGAATGAGCACGGCGATCCCGGTGATGATGAGGCCGGTCAAAACACCGATGATAGGCGCGACGAGAAGCCATTTCTGGATGTCGCGCGAGTACGTTGCCGTCAGGTCTTCATTGACTAGAGCGGTGTACTTTCGCAATAGGGGATGCTTAAGGAAACTCGAATCCAGGAAGTTCGCCAAAATTCCCAATGCTGAGATCCTTTTTTTCCTAGGTGAAATCGGCTCGGTGACTCATTTTGCAATATCAACGATTAATGCCATGTGTCGCATGGGTACAGTTGCAGTCACAAATGTAGCAAAATTGCCACAAACGATCGCTTGTGTGAAGTTGGCGCATCGAAGATTCGGCAGCGGTATGCAGGATGGGACTGATGTTCAACGTCCAAATCGGGGATTCGCGGGTCATCGAGGGTTACAACTGGCTCCGCAGCATCATACATCGATTAGGCGCGTCGTCCCTCGTCATGTCGCGAGTCGAATTTAACGCTGAGGGAAATGGCACGGCAATTGGATGATTAGTTGGCAAGGGACTTCACCCGGCTTCGTCCGGCAACTTTAGTTGGCACGCTTTGAAAGCCGAGTGCCACGGATTCGCCAGGTGAGGGGGGATTATGAGCGACCAAGATAAGGAAAAGGAACAAGACCAGGGACCGAGTCTGTTGAATTCTGGGGTCAGGATTTTTCTCGTCGAAGACAATCCTGACCACGTTTTTATCGCGCTCACTGTAGTAAGGCAGGTGCTGGGCGACGATATCGAACTGGTGCATGCGTCGAATGCCGACGAGGCATTGCTGATGATCGCGCAGTTCACCGAGCACGATCGCCCGGATTTGTTCCTGGTGGATTTGCGTTTGCCTGACAACGGCGGCTTCTCCGTGTTGCAGGCGACTCGGGCGAACGAGGCGCTGACGGCGGTGCCGATGTTCGTTATCACCAGTTCGCTCTATGACCGCGATATTGCGGAGAGCTATCAACTCGGCGCGTCTGCCGTCCTGTGCAAGCCGCTGTCGCGGGCCAAGCTGCGCGACGAGCTGGTGCGCGTGGGCGCACTGCCGCTATCGCAGCGGCCGACCGATCCGGCATATCGCCACTAGTCAAGCTTGATCGCATTCGCACACGGGCTGTGAGTCGCGCAACTCACGGCCCGTTCGATTTTGCAGGCTTGACGCTCGCGCCGGCAAATAGGATTCTCGCTGACGGTCTGCCCGGCAGCAGACGAGACTTGCACTGCGGCGAAAATCATCGCACAGGAGTTGCCGTGAAACCCTACACATTCGAGCACAGTGACGCGCTGATGGAGCGCGCCAAAAGAGTTATTCCCGGCGGCATCTACGGCCATCAGGCGCCGCTGCTGCTTACCAGGGGCGCTTACCCGTCATTTTTCGCGCGCGGCGAGGGTTCCCACGTTTGGGACGTCGATGGCAATGAGTACATCGACTACATATGCTCATACGGCCCAATCGTGCTCGGCCATCGGCATCCCAAAGTCGAGGAAGCCGCGCGCCGCCAGATGGAACTCGGCAACTGCTTCAACGCGCCGGGTCCGGTGTGGGTCGATCTCGCGGAGCATCTTGTCTCGATCACCCCGTTCGCCGACTGGACGGTGTTCGCGAAAAACGGGTCTGACGTATGCACCTGGGCGACCGAAGTCGCGCGTCAAGCGACCGGGCGGCCGAAAATCGCAATGTGCTCAGGCGCCTACCACGGCACCGATGCATGGTGCACGCCGCTTCCCGGCGGAGTGACGCCGGAAGACCGCGCGAACATGGTTTATTTTCGATTCAACGATCTCGAGAGCCTGCGCCATGCGGTCGAGGAAAACCGCGGCAAGATCGCGGGCGTAATCCTGTCGCCGTTCAAGCACGACGCCGGACACGACTCGGAGTTGCCGGTCGAAGGATTTCTGTCGGGCGTGCGGAAAATCTGCGACGACAACGGCATGGTCCTCATCCTCGACGACGTTCGCGCCGGCTTCCGCCTGCACCTGGGCGGCTCAGGCGAGTTGTTTGGGGTGCGCCCCGATCTGACGACTTACTGCAAGGCGATCGCCAACGGCTATCCGCTCGCCGCATGCCTTGGGCGCGACAGCCTCAAACAGGCAGCGCAGGAAGTGTTCTTTACGGGATCGTACTTCACCAGCGCCGTGCCGATGGCGGCGAGCCTGGCGAATCTCAAGGAGCTGCAGGCGGCTGGCGGAATCGAGAGGATGCGCACGATCGGCGAGAAGCTGCGCACGGGTCTGCTCGCGCAGGCGCGCAGCGCCGGGCTCGAGGTGACCTACTCGGGACCGCCGGCGATGCCGTACATGACGTTCAAAGCCGACGCGGGCCATTATGATCGCGCGAAGGTTTTCTGCGGCGCATGCGCGCGCAGCGGAGTGTATGTCGCGCCGCGTCACAACTGGTTCATCTCGGCCGCGCATACCGAGCGCGACATCGAGCAGACCCTGGACGTCACCGAGCGAGCGTTCGAGGCCGTGCGCAAGCAATTCGGCGCGTAGCCCGCCGCGGAAACACCAGTTACGCGGTACTAAGGTGGCGCTATAGGCGGACTTCGACCAGGCCGCGGACGGAATTGCCGAGAAAAATACGATCGGCCGACACAAGCTCCGCCACCGTCAACACGCATTCACGCGTGCGTATCGCCTGACTATCGAGCATCCATCTTCGCAGCGTGCCGTCCAGCAGACCGCATTCGAGCGGCGGCGTAAGGATAGCCGCGCCGCGCTGGATAAACAGGTTGGTGCGCGCGCCTTCGGTAACTTCGGCGCGTTCGTTGACGAAGATGACGTCGAAGCATCCGGTACGAGCCGACCAGTCCTTAAGCTCGGCGTCGTAGAAGGCGCGCCGGGTTGTCTTATGACGCAGGATAGGGTCCGCGCTCGAAACCGCGGTGGTGGAAATCACAGCGCGTGGGATGGGTTGCTTATGACCGGGTGGTTCGATTGGGGTGGCGGATACGGATAACGTGCCGTCCGGCGCCAGCAACAATCGAATCCGCCAGAACGGCTGGGCGGACAGTTCTCCAGTTCTTTCACTGCCTCCTTGCAGAGCGAGGACGACCTCGCCCAAGTTGCAGGGAAAGCCCATGCAGGCCGCCGACGCCGCCAGGCGCCGCAGATGGTATTGCAGGAGCACATAGCCGGACGGCTTCGTCCAGAGGATGGTTTCAATCAGGCTGAATTCCACGTCAGCGGCTATCACCTTTCACCCGAGAGCTGGAGAACTTAATTGTATGCGAAACCCACCGTGGGTTTCACACTTCCTTGGGCAGGGGCTGCGGCCCCTGCACCCGCATTGAGAAGACGCGAAAATCTGCGCAGCGCATCTTTTCGCGACTACGCGATGTAAGAGCCCGCGCGGCAGTGGTGACCCCTGGCAGGGCTGAGCCCTGCACCCAGTGTTAAAACAAAGACGCAAAGGTCGGTTTCACTCGGAGGTCAGCGCAATTGCGCGCAGCGGCGCCTGAGCTTTCAGCATCGCCTCCTCGAGCTCGCGCGCGGGCTGCGAGCCGACCACGATGGCGCCCCCGACGCCGATCGAAATTGCGCCGTCGGCGACAACGATCGTGCGAATAACAATTGAAAAATCCGCCGCGCCGGAAATCGAAAGGAACCCCAGGGCACCGGAATAAATTCCCCGCGCCTGGTTCTCGAGGCGGTCGATGATCTCCATGGTCCGAAGTTTCGGCGCGCCGGTCATGGAACCGCCCGGAAACGCGGCCACCAAACAGTCTATCGCGGTCACTCCTGGCCGCAGGCATCCGCGCACCGTGCTCACCAACTGATGCACGGTGGCGTAGCTCTCGACTTCCATCAGGCGGGGCACCTCGACCGTGCCGATCTTGCAGACGCGGCCCAGATCGTTGCGGATCAAGTCCACGATCATGAGGTTCTCGGCGCGCTCCTTTTCGCTGGATTGCAGGTCCAGGCGAATGCGCTCGTCGTCGGCAGGGGTCTGCCCGCGCGGCGCGGTGCCCTTTATCGGCCGCGATTCGACATTGCCGGCGCTATCGATTTTGACAAAGCGCTCGGGCGACGCGCTCAGGATCGACAGCCCCGGAAAACTGAGAAAGGCCGCGTACGGCGCGGGGTTGGTCGCGCGCAGAACGTTGTAAGTGGCCAGCGGCTCGATTCGCGCCTGCGGAAATATTTTATTGGTCAGGCAGATTTCGTAGGATTCGCCGCGCCGCAGCTCGTGCAGGCATCGTTCGATCAGCTCCAGGTACTCCGGCGGCGAATGCTGATAGCGCAGTGGGATCGCGATCTCGGGGCGGCGCGGAGCGCCACGCGCGGCCGGGAGGCGGCGCAGATGCGCCTCGATCGCGTCGAACCAGCACTCGCTTTCATCGGCGCCATCCCCGACGGGCGCCAGGCAGACCAGATATGTGACCGCGGCCAGGTGATCGATTGCGATCAGCCGGTCGGCAAATAGAAAGTAAGCATCCGGACTGGCCGACTTGTAGGCAAAGCCGGCGCCGCATTCCCGCTTCAGTTCATAGCCAAAGTAGCCCACAAACCCGCAGGTAAAATCAAAGGGCAAATCGGCAGGAGCAATGCGCACCTGCTCGATAAATTCCCGCAGGTACTCAAACACACTCTGGTCGATCCGGCGCAGGCCTGATGAATCGGCGACGGTGACTGTACGACCATGAGTATCGTACATGACTCTGAAACTGTAAGGACCCGAACCATCGCCCATGAAGGAGAAGCGCGACAGGCCGGGAACGATCAGGCTGCTGTCCAGCCAGAATGCGCTTGGCGAACGGCCGTAAGTTGCCCCATACACGACCTGGGCATCGGGACAGATTTCGAGACGTCGCGAGCGAAGCTGAAACTTCGGATGGCGATCCGCGGTCGGCTCGGCACCCCGCGGGAGGGGAGACTTTGCGGGCGAAGAAGACGGCTGGGGACGGCATTTGCTGGTCTGTTTGAAGGAATGGGACAGATCGCGAAAGTTCGCCAAAATCCGATGGCCATAGTCACTGCAGATCGATTCCGGATGAAATTGAATGCCCCAGATCGGCCGATCCCCGTGGCGGATGCCCATGACCACGCCGTCGCCGGTCCAGGCAATCGCCGCCAGAGGAGCCGGGATGGGCGGCACGACGCATAGCGAATGATAGCGAACGGCAGAAAAGGGCGAAGGCACGCCTGTGAACAGAGGATCGCCACGGTGATAGACCTGGGCGACCCGGCCGTGCACCGGCTCCGGCGCAAGCGCGACGGCGGCGCCAAAGGCATCGCCGATTCCCTGATGACCAATGCAGACGCCGAGGATCGGCGCCTCGGCGAACAGGATCGCGTCGCTGGAAACGCCGAAGTCGCGGTGGTTTTGAGGGCGTCCGGGCCCGGGCGAAATAACGATATTGTCGAAACGGCAATTTTTCAGATCGTCCCAGGCAAGCTGGTCGTTCTTTATGACGATGGGCTCCTGTCCGTTAACCTGCGTTATGAGCTGGAACAGGTTGAACGTGAAGGAATCGTAATTGTCGATCAGAAGAGTTTGAATCATTTCGCGCCGCTGAGATTGCATTGGCTCCCGCCGAAAGTGGAAGCATCGATCGTGAAGCGGCTGGAGGCAAGGCATCGCTCGGCTTTCTGCAAGGCCGGGGCTGCTCTGGGCGGACCGAGGCCGGGTTGCGGCTTGCCGAGGGAGGCCATTCGGTTTACAAAGTGAGTTGCCATCGGAGAGGCAATACGGAAGTCGCAGGTTGTAGTTTTTTGGCTAACGTCGATCAGGGAACAATTTAAAGCATGGCGTCGAGGAGGAAGACATGAAACCAGGACTCCGCATCGCGGTTGCCGCTGCCAGTATGCTCTTCTTGAGTTGTTGGTCATTGACGGCGCACGCCGAGGATAGCAAGTACACCGTCAAGACGGGCTATCTGACTTGTCACGAAGCCTCGGGATGGGGATTCGTGTTCGGATCTTCGCGCGACCTCAAATGCTCATACTCGTCCAACGGCGGAAGAACCGAATACTACAGCGGAAGCATCTCGAAGTTCGGCGCAGATATCGGCTATCTGAAATCATCGGTGATCTTGTGGGCGGTCGCCGCGCCGACCAAGGATCTCAAGCCCGGGGCGTTGGCCGGGCACTACGGCGGTGTGACCGCGAGCCTCACGCTCGGTGCAGGTGGGGGCGCAAACGTCCTGATCGGAGGCTTCGATCAGTCGATCGCGCTTCAGCCGGTATCAGTCGAAGGGCAGAACGGACTTAACGTCGCGGCCGGAGTCGCGGAACTCACGCTCAACTACCGCGGCGAGAAAGAACCGCGCTGAGAGCCTCCACGCTTCAGGAGCGGGTGACACAAAATTGACGGGCGCGCGCCGCATTGGACGCGCGCCCGTTGTCGATTGATCTAGAAGTGATGAACCGGCTCTCCGGTGGACGGATCGAGGAACAGCACGTCGTTGCCATTGTTCGGATGGTGGCTGAAGTCGAGCATGTTCTCGATTGACCCCGACAGCGCGTCGAACGAACCGTTGCCGATCCTCCCGAGGTTCCAATTGTCCTCGATGAAGTGAATGATCGAGCTCTGGTCGGTCAAGGTGTGATCGACGAAGTTCTGCTTCGCGAACGGCGAGATCACCAGCAGCGGGATTCGCGGCCCGTAGCCGCAGCGACCCTCGATGGCTTCGAGCGGGGCGCCGTTGCCGCACTTGCCGGGTCCGTTGAGCTGATCGCTGTTCTGCGCGTTTTGGGTAGTCGTGAAGCCGGTCTGCAAGACCGCCGAGGAGTTGATGATCGGGCCGATCTGATGATCGTACCAACCGTCGGAATCGTCCCAGGTGATCACGATCGCGGTGTTGCGCCAGAACTCGGAGTTCTGGATCGCGTTGATGGTGTTGACCACGAATTGCTGCTCCAGCAGCGGATCGGAGTAGCCCGCATGACCGTCCATGCCGGCCGGCGCCTTGAGGAAGCTGACCGCCGGGAGATTGTGCGCATTGAGCGCGTCGAAGAAGTCGTGGAGGTCGTACTCATGGTTGGCCCCGGTGTCGGCGGCGGTGCCGTACTGGCGGGGCGGCACGGTCGGGCGCGCGTGAGTCGGGTTGGCGGTCGAAGCGAAATACTGGAACCAGGCGTGATGCGGAATGTAGTCGGCGGTAAAGTTGTTGGCGGGCGGCGGAACCGACACGGTACTGTTGGCGGCGCTTGCCGGACTGGACCGTTTACATTTGGTTGTTCCATTGGGATTGGTGATGGTCAAATCGAAACCGCCCATAAACGAACCCCAGCTCAAACCCTGGGCGTTCAGCAGGTCCCCGATGTTCTTCCCACCCATCTGAATCGTGGGCGAACCCGAGCACATGTCACCGGTGGGATCCAGGTCGCCGACGAGGGTGCCGTGACCGCCGCTGATATCCACGACCTTGGGGGTGCTCGCGCTGGGCGTTGCCGGATACGTGTTGCCCGCGACTAAATTAAGCGCCCCGGGCGTCGACGGCCCAAAAGTCGTCCCGTAGAAATTGTCGTTCAGCGCGAAGTTCTGCGCGTAGTTCCACATCGCGGTGACGGTGTTGCCGTCGAAGTAGCCCAGCACGATGCCATTGCCCATTCCGTACGAGTAGTAAGGGAGGCAGAAAGTGCTGTCCGCCACGCCGACGCTGAACGGGAACAGATCCATCAGTCCGTCGTCGAAGGCCGCTTGCTCGTCGCCGTAGGTGTGATCCTGGTCGCAGGTCGAGGCCTGGCTACGATCGAGAAGAAATGGATTGATCTGGGGGCTGTTGGCGGCGTTGAGTTCGTTCGGATTGGCGCTCGCCAGTGCGCCAGTCAGTCCGTTCACGGTCGGTGTTCCGGGTTGAGCGACGAACCGCGGCTCGCCCCCGGGGTTAGTCGCGTTCGGATAAGTCGCGAAGTAGTGATCGAACGAGACGTTTTCCTGAAAGATCATCACCACGTGCTTGATGGGCGTGGCGGTGGTCGGCCCTTCCGGCGGAGGGCCGAAGGCAGCCCCCGAGCCCTGCTGGATGAGCAGGCCCACGAGGCCGATCGCAACGGACCTTGCAATTTTTTTTCGCATTCTCTTGTTCCTCCTTGTTCGATTAATGCGGCCGATACAAATTTCGGCAGCATTCGGTGAGGATGGAGAATGCTGATTACCCGGTGATTAGAGTGAGATTAATTCGCGCGAGTTCCACATGAACCCGCGATTAAGCTTCCGAGATCGGGAGATCGCGCAGTCATTAACACCTGGCGATCCGGACCTTTCATCAGGCGTCACTTCGCACCCTGGCCGCTGCCAACGCTGTCACCCGAGCGCCGTTTGCGCGCGATGCGACCGGCGTTGTAATGAATCAACTACATTTGCCCGCGCGGATTCGGTCAATAGGGAGATTCACAATGCCCGGATATACCATGACTATCGACGGCCAGTCGGTGAAGGGATCGAAATCCACCGGCGTGATCAATCCCGCCATCGGAAAGGTCTTCGCCGAGGTTCCCGATTGCACCAAGGCCGAACTCGATCAGGCGATGTCCGCCGCGCAGCGTGCGTTTCCCGCCTGGAGCAAAGACATCAACGCGCGGCGCAAAGTTCTCAGCGAATGCGCGGCCGCATTGCAACAGCCGCCTGAAGGGCTGGCGCGGACTCTAACCCAGGAGCAGGGCAAGCCGCTGGACAAGGCGGGGCAGGAAATCATGGGCACCTCGATGTGGTGCGCATACACGGCGATGCTGGATTTGCCCAGCGAGATACTCCAGGACACGGCGCAGGGCAAAATCGAAATAAAGCGCAAACCGCTCGGCGTCGTCGCCGCGATCACGCCGTGGAATTACCCGCTGATGCTGGGGATGTGGAAGATCGCGCCGGCGCTGCTCGCGGGCAACACCGTCGTGCTGAAGCCCTCGCCGTTCACGCCGATCACCACGCTGATGCTTGGCGAGATTCTGCGCGGCATTGTTCCGCCCGGAGTCCTCAACGTGGTATCGGGCGGCGACGAGCTCGGTGCGTGGATGACCAGTCATCCGGCGCCAAGAAAGATTTCATTCACCGGCTCGGTTGAGACCGGCAAGAAGGTGGCTGCGGCAGCCGCGCCGGATCTGAAGCGGGTTACGCTCGAGCTCGGCGGCAACGACGCCGCGATCATTTTGCCGGACGTGGATCCGGCGGCGGTAGCGCCGAAGATTTTCTGGGGCGCGTTCGAGAACTCCGGGCAGATCTGCAGCGCGATCAAGCGGGTGTACGTTCCAGAAAAGATGTACCCTGCGTTGCTCGAGAAGCTCGGCGAGCTCGCGCGCGGCGTCAAGGTTGGAGACGGGCTCGAGGCCGGAACCCAGCTCGGTCCAATCAACAACAAGCCCCAGTTCGAGCGGGTGACTGAGCTGGTCGAGGATGCCAGGAAGCACGGCGCCAAGATTGTCTCCGGCGGCGCGCGCGTGGGCAAGGAAGGTTACTTCTTCGCCCCCACGATCGTCGGAAACATTTCCGATGGCGTGCGGCTCGTCGATGAAGAACAGTTCGGCCCCGCGCTTCCGGTCATTCCCTACAAGGATGTCGACGATGCGGTCCGCCGTGCGAACGCGACTCACTACGGTTTGAGCGGCTCCGTATGGTCCAACGATTCGGCGCGCGGCGCTGAGGTGGCGTCGCAACTGGAGTGCGGTTCGGCCTGGGTCAATCAGCATGTTGCGATCGCACCGAATCTTCCGTTCGGCGGCGCCAAATGGTCCGGGATTGGCGTGGAGAACGGCCCCTGGGGTCTGCTCGGCTTTACGGAAATCCAGGTGGTTAACTCGGTCAAGCTGTGAGGCGCGCGCATCGAAGACATCTTATAATGTATTAAGAGTTGCCGCCTTCGCGGTATCCTGAAATTCGAGCGATACCCCGGGGACGGCGTTTTTCTGAAATGGGACACTACGACGACTATAAGCGGCGAGTCCTGCGCATCAGCCAGCGGCTGTCCGCCGACGGTTATTTCGGATCGAAGTCCGGCAGCGGGGGCAACGTCTCCATGCTCGTCGACGGCGGAGACGCCGTCGTCGTCACGCCGTCGCACCTGCGGTACGACGTGATGACGGTCGAGGACATCTGCGTCGTGGACTTCGACCTCGCTCGAATCGAGGGCGAGCGCAAACCGTCGATCGAAACTCCGATGCACGTAGCGACGTACAAAGTGCGCGCCGACGTGAGCGCCGTCATTCATACCCATCAGGCGTTTGCGAGCGCACTCAGTGTGCTGAACCAGCCGATCCCACCGCTGTTCGACGAAGTCACGCTGGCGATTGGCAATACCGTCGACATCGTGCCCTACGCCCTGTCAGGCTCGCGCGAACTGCACGACAACGTCGCGCGCAAGCTCGCCAATCGATGCCATTGCTACATAATTCAGAACCACGGCGCGCTTTGCATCGGCACCGATCTCGACGAGACATTCACTTTCGTAGAGTTGCTCGAGAAGTCCGCCACGATCTATATGCAAGCGCTGGCGACCGGCAAGCCGGTAACCGTTCTCCCTGAAAAGACCGTCGCGCAGCTTCACTCCGCGGTAATCGCGCGCCAGGATCGTGAAATCGCGCGCAAGCAGGAACGCCACGTCACGCGGATGAAAGTCGTCCCCGAAGCGGAGCCGAGCCACTGATGAGCGGCCCGGCGGTGACGCTCGGCGCACACATCCTCGACATCCTCGGCCGCTACGTGACTCATATCCCCGAGGGGCAAGGCAGCGTGTTGCTCGACGAGATTCGGCTCGCACCGGCTGGGTCTGCGGCGGCCACGGCAGTTGGCCTGGCGAAATTGGGACTCTCGGTTGCGACGGTGGGCGCCGTCGGCGACGATGCCTTGGGAGACGTACTTATCCGCGCGTTGAACGGCTTCGGCGTCGACACCAGCCACGTTATTCGCAAGCCCGCCGTCCAGACCTCGGCCAGCATCCTGCCGATCAGGCCAAACGGAGACCGGCCTGCGCTTCATGCGATCGGAGCCAACGCCTGCTTTGCGATCGACGACGTACCCTGGCCTTTGATCGAGAGCGCGGCGCATCTGCATCTCGGCGGCAGCGATTCGATGCGCGGACTCGGACGCGACGGAGCCGCGCAGATTCTCCGGCACGCACGCGACAGGGGCGCGACCACCAGCATGGACATCCTGAGCGAAGGCTCGCCCAAGCTCCTCGCCATCCTGAAGCCGTGCCTGCCATTCGTTGATTGGTTCATGCCCAACGCCGATCAAGCTTGCAAGCTCACAGGATCAGGCGCACCCGAAGAGGCAGCCCGGCACCTGCTCGACCTCGGGGTGCGCGGAGTTGTGCTCACGATGGGCGGCGGCGGCAGCCTGCTGACGACTTCGCGCGAGAAGGTTCATCTGGCGGCGCACGATATTGCGGTGGTTGACACGTCGGGATGCGGCGACGCGTATTGCGCCGGCTTCATTCGCGCGCTCCGGCTGGGTTGGCCGCCGCCGGAATGCATGAAGCTCGGCAATGCCGCAGCAGCTTTGGTGGCGCAAGGGCTGGGCTCGGACGCCGGCATCCGCGATTTGGACGATACTGTCCGCTTCATGCGCGAAACTCCCCTGCGTGCGAGCTGACGCAGCCTGAAATGTATATTTGGGAGTGACTATTGAAGTGGCTAATCAGCCCGGATATGGATAGCCATTCGCGAGCGCCCTGGCCAGCGACGCATCATAGCCATATATGTCATCGAAGAAGTGCACTTCGCCATCCGGCTCGACTACAGCCGTACTATAGAGAATTAGTACCGGAATAGGCTTGTCGAGATTCACCTGTACGGTGGCATCGCCGTTCATCGTGGCGCGGATTTTGTCCACCGTCCACTCGGGTTTGCCGCGCAGCACCCACGCCGCCAGAGCGACCGGATCTTCGACCCGGATGCATCCGTGACTGAAGTCGCGGCGGGAACGCGCGAACAGTTCCTGCTCGGGCGTGCCGTGCATGTACACGTTGTATTGATTGGGGAATATGAACTTGATCAGGCCGAGCGCATTTTTGGGTCCGGGTAGCTGCCGAGCGCTCAGGCGGCCGGAACGCAGCCCGCTTATGACGTCGTCCGACGCCGGCGATGAAGGGACAACATCGCCGCTTCCGTCAACTACTTCGAATCCATGATCCGCCAGGTAGTTTGGATCGCGGCGAGTCTTCGGCACCAGCTCGTTGCGCTGGATCGACAGCGGAACAAGCCAATACGGGCGGAAGATTACATACTTCATGTTATTCGCGAACACGGGCGTCTGCGTGCGCATCGCCCTGCCGACGACCACTTTCATCGTCAGGTAGTTGGCCGGTTGACGGCGCATCGTACGTAGTCGAAATTCGGGGATGTTGACGACGATCGGCGGCTCGGGGAAGTCGGGCGGTATCCATCGATATCGTTCCAGCGTGAGTTGGAGCTGCTGCACGCGGGTTTTCAGCGGCACATTCAATTGGGTCACCGTGCCCTTACCCAACACACCGTCGATATCGAGGCCATGGCGACCCTGGAAATGTCTCACCGCGCCGACGACGCCGCCATTGTAAACAGTCGAGTCGGCAGGCGCGTCGACATTGGATGGAAGGTCGCCGAGCTGACGCAATCGCGCGACCAGCTGAGGAATCGACGCAAAGGAGTTTCCGGGGCGCACGCCTTTTTGCGGTACAGGCACGAGCGGAGCATCACCCGCGCTCGCCATCTTCAAATAGGTGAGGAGCGCAGCTTCGGCTCGCCGATAGCCATCATAATTCGGTTCGACCTTCGCGATAACCGCGGGGATGTCCGACGCCGGGAGCACCTGCGTCCTCAGCAACTCGGCCAAGTCCAACCGCTTGGGTCCGACGACCAGGCCGAATTTGAAGTGTTGCGGGTTGACCCTTCCAACATGCAGGGCGGAAATGTAGCGCATCGCGCAGACTGTCAGCGCCAGATCGATATGTGCAAGGTCGGTATCGGATGCCTTGGGCGCCGACGGTTGGAGACTGGCCAGTCGCGCGTCCCATCGCGATGCGTCGTAGTCCTCGGGGTTGAGGCCTTTCGAAGCAGCATTCTGAAAGAGCAGCATCATCGAGAGGGCTTCAGGACTGGGCTTGCCGTTTTGGATCCAGGCCAGCGAATTGCCACCCGAGTCGTAGAATTTTTTTACGTCGTCGCGATAGTCAGTGAAATTGGGCCAGCGCAAATCCGCAAGCGTGCCGGCGGCGATCAGAGCGCCGAGATCACCCGGGCCTTGGGCCGCGGCGCTGGCAGCCTGGGCGGCGTTGAAGGTCGGAGTCGCCGCGGGAGAGCTGGCGGCGAAGGCCAGGCTGGCCGCGACGCCGCAGCACAGCGCTGCGATCAATGCCGCCAACGCGGATTTGTGAATCTTCATGCTCACCTGTCCCTCGCGAACTCACAGTACATAGGTCGCGCAGCTATTCGTCGCAAGAGCGGGGCGATGAACGTATCAATCGGTTGCGAGGCGCTTTCGCCCGGCGGGCTCATCATGCTTTAGATAGAAATTCAGGCGAAGCATTGAGGTGACCTAAAAAGAGACGAGAGAAATATGACTCCGAACAGTCTTCTGATCGCCAACCGTGGTGAGATCGCAATTCGCATCATCCGCGCGGCCGCCGAGCTGGGCATCCGCACCGTGGCCGTTTTCCCGGACGACGATTCCGCGTCGCTGCACACGCGCAAGGCCGACGAGGCGCGTCGCTAGCGGCGCGGGCGCGGCGCGTACCTCGACGGCGAGCAGATCATCGCGATCGCCAAAGAGGCCGGCTGCGACGCGATCCATCCCGGCTACGGCTTTCTCAGCGAGAACGCCGGCTTTGCGCGGCGATGCGCCGCCGCGGGCATCACGTTCGTCGGACCGCGAGCCGAGATACTCGAACTCTTCGGCGACAAGGTGCAGGCGCGGCGGCTGGCCGAGCGATGCGGCGTGCCGATCCTGCGCGGCACCTCGGGGGCGACGAGCCTGGATGAAGCGCGGCGCTTTTTCTCGTCGCTGGGCGACGGCGGTGCGATGATGATCAAAGCGGTCGCCGGCGGCGGCGGCCGCGGCATGCGCGCCGTCTCGCGCATCGAGGAAATCGAGAAGGCATACAAGCGCTGCCAGTCCGAGGCGCGCGCGGCGTTCGGCAACGGCGACGTGTACGTCGAGCAGTTGATGCCGCGCGCGCGTCACATCGAAGTGCAGATCATCGGCGACGGATCGGGCAACGTCAGCCACCTCTGGGAGCGCGAATGCAGCATCCAGCGGCGCAATCAGAAGATCGTCGAGATCGCGCCGAGCCCGGGACTGGAGCCGGCGCTGCGCGATCGGCTGACGGCGGCCGCGGTGCGGATGGCCAAGGAGGTGCGCTACGACAACCTCGGCACGTTCGAGTTCCTGGTCAATGGCGACGCGTCCGCGAAGATGACGAGGCAGGCTTCGCGTTCATCGAGGCCAACCCGCGGCTCCAGGTCGAGCACACCGTCACCGAAGAGGTGACGGGCATCGACCTCGTCAAGCTGCAGATTCAACTGGCGGCAGGCCGCTCGCTCGCGGAGCTCGGGCTGCAGCAAGCGGACATTCCCAAGCCGCGCGGGTTCGCGATCCAGGTGCGAATCAACATGGAATCGATGCGCGCCGACGGCAGCGCGAAACCGGCGGGCGGGACGCTCACCGCGTTCGAGGCGCCGTCGGGGCCGCGCGTGCGCATCGATTCGTTCGCCTACGCGGGCTACACGACGAGCCCGAACTTCGATTCGCTGCTCGCCAAGCTCATTGCGCATTCGCCGTCGGCGGACTTCGCCGACGTGGTGACGAAAACCTATCGCGCGCTCTGCGAATTCCGAATCGAGGGCGTGCCGACCAACATCGGATTCCTGCAGAGCCTGCTGCAGCATCCCGAGTTCATCGCGAATCGCGTTTACACGCGCTTCGTCGAGGACCATATCGCGGAGCTGGTTGGCGGCGCAGAATCCGGGCATCAGCGGCTGTTCTTCGAGCATTCGACGCCGGCTCGCAGCAGCGCGGCGCCGAGCATGCCGGCGCACGGCGCGCGGGAGCAAAGATCGACGCGAGCGATCCGCTGGCGGTGCTCCATCATGGCAAATCCGGGAGCATCGCGCCGTCGCCATTGGCGGCGTCCACCACCGTCGTCGACATCGCGAGCGCACGAGATCAGGGGCCGGAGAACACGGTCGCGATCGCGGCGCCGATGCAGGGCACGATCGTTTCCATCGACGTGAGCGAGGGCGACCTGGTGCATCGCGGCCAGCAGCTGTTCGTCATGGAAGCGATGAAGATGGAGCACGTCATCGGGGCCGACAGAGCGGGATCGTGCGGCGGATCACGGTCGCCAAGGGCGACGCGATCTTCGAAGGACATCCGCTCGCTTTCATCGAGGAGGCCGAAGTCGAAACGACGCATCGCGCCGCGGCGAAAGAGGTGGACCTCGATCGCGTGCGTCCCGATCTCGCCGAAGTGCACGAGCGTCACGCGCTTGGCCTCGACGCCGCGCGGCCCGACGCGGTCGCGCGCCGGCGCAAGACCGGGCAGCGCACCGCGCGCGAGAATATCGACGACCTGTGCGACCCGGGCACCTTCGTCGAGTACGGCCCGCTGGTGATCGCGGCGCAGCGGCGGCGGCGCACGATCGAGGACCTGATCAAGAACACGCCGGCCGACGGAATGGTCGCCGGAATCGGACGCGTCAACGGCGACCTGTTCGAGGAATCCAAAGCGCAATGCATCGTGATGTCGTACGACTACACCGTGCTCGCCGGCACGCAGGGAGCACAGAACCATCGCAAGAAAGACCGCATGTTCGAAATCGCGCAGAAGTCGCGCCTGCCGGTGGTGTTCTTCACCGAGGGCGGCGGCGGGCGTCCCGGCGATACCGACGGGCTTGGCGTCGCGGGACTCGACTGCCTGGCGTTCAACTACTGGGGCAAGCTGAGCGGCCTGGTGCCGCTGGTCGGTATCAACTCGGGCCGCTGCTTCGCCGGCAACGCAGCATTGCTCGGATGCTGCGACGTAGTAATCGCCACCAAGGGACTCGAACATCGGGATGGGCGGTCCGGCGATGATCGAAGGCGGCGGACTGGGCATCTTTCGACCGGAAGAAGTCGGACCGATGGACGTGCAGGTGGCTAACGGCGTGGTCGACATTCCGGTCGCCGACGAGGCCGAAGCGGTGCTAGTCGCCAAGAAGTACCTATCGTACTTCCAGGGAGCGGTGCGCGACTGGGAATGCGCCGACCAGCGCTTGCTGCGCACGATCATTCCCGAGAATCGGCTTCGCATCTACGACGTCCGCGCGGTCATCGAGACGCTGGCCGACACCGGATCGGTGCTCGAGCTGCGCCGGCAGTTCGGCCTCGGGATGGTGACGGCGTTGATCAGGATCGAAGGACGCCCGGTCGGCCTCGATCGCCAACAACCCGGTGCATCTCGCGGGCGCGATCGACAGCGACGGCGCCGACAAGGCCGCGCGCTTCATGCAGCTGTGCGACGCGTTCGACATTCCGCTGCTGTTCCTGTGCGACACTCCCGGGCATCATGGTCGGCCCGGAGGTCGAGAAGACGGCGCTGGTGCGCCACGCGGCGCGGATGTTCGTGACCGGCGCGAACCTCAGCGTGCCGTTCTTCACGATCGTGCTGCGCAAGGGCTACGGACTGGGCGCGCAGGCGATGGCCGGCGGCAGCTTCAAGGCGCCGTTTTTCACGGTCGCGTGGCCGACCGGTGAGTTCGGCGGCATGGGGCTGGAGGGCGCGGTGAAGCTCGGCTATCGCAACGAGCTCGCCGCGGTCGACGGAGCCCGGCGAAGCGCAAAGAACTGTTCGACGAGATGGTGGAGCGGATGTATCGCCACGGCAAAGCGGTGAACACCGCCTCGCACTTCGAGATCGACGACGTCATCGATCCGTTCGACTCGCGCAAATGGATCGCCGCGGGTCTGCGCTCGACGCCGCCGAAGGCGCCGCGCACCGGCAAGAAGCGGCCCAACGTCGATACCTGGTGACATGCGCCGCGCGCTGCTTGCCGCGACCCAATCGCGCGTTTATGTTCCTAACGGCACGCTCGCAATTTTTCATTTCAAGTGAGGTGCACTAAGCTGAAAGCATGAACCGAATATCGACTCTGTTGATCGCAGTTGCGCTTCCAATCGCTTTCGCTGCTCCAGTGATCGCACAGGAAGGAAAAACGCTTGGCACGGTCGTCAACGGGAATACCACGACCACGTTCAAGGCCGCTGACACTCGCGATATCGACACGCAAAAGCTCAAGACCTGGAACGTTTTCGCGTCCCGGCATCCGAAGGTCGCAAGCGATCTCGCCCACAATCCCGCGCTGATCAACGACGACGCCTATGCGAAAAAGCATCCGCGACTCGCCGCGTTCTTGTCGGAGCATCCGGATATTCGCGAGGCAATGACGGCGAATCCGGGCAACTACGTTGCGATTCCGCCGCGTCCCGGCGAATAGCCGCGCTCGCTCCGCGGTCTGATTCGATCGGCCAGCCTGCGGCTGACGGCCTCAGGCCGGCCGTCATGAGGCTGCCATTGTCCCAGACTCGCGCGATTGGCGCGTACGCCGCGTACCACCGCTGCCAGCTGAATCGCGATTTCCAAGCACGCATCAGCGTGCATCCGCGCGACTGCGCCACGCGGGGGCGGGTTGGATCAGAAAAACCAACCCACTGGACGCAGACGTCGGGTCACTCGCCGCTGCGCTCTCGCACCGTGCGGCGGGCGAAGCCTTTGGAGCGGCGCTTCTTGACCTTGGTCGCTTCCGTCTGGCGAGTCTCCGCGAAATCTATCATCGCCTGCTGGCAGGCCGGGGCTGCGTCCGCGGCAGCGGTCCTGACGTAAGTGCCATCGGCCAGCATTTCCCACTGGCACCGATTGGGCCTCAGCTGGAGGTCGAGCACGACGCGCAACTCCTTGCGCAGTTGAGGGTCCTCGACTGGCGCGACGACTTCGACGCGACTTTCAAGATTGCGCTTCATGCAATCGGCGGAGCCGATGAAAAACTCCTCTGCGCCGCCATTGCGAAAATAAAAGATGCGGCCGTGCTCAAGGAAGCGGCCAACAATGCTCACCACGCGCACGTTTTCCGACAGCCCCTGGATTCCCGGGCGCAGCCGGCAGGTGTCGCGGACTATCAGCTCGACCTTCACACCCGCCTGCGAGGCGCGATAAAGTCCGCGCGTGATGTCCACGTCCTCGAGCGCGTTCATCTTGAACTGAATCAGTCCGGGTGACGCCGCCGAATTGAGCTTGATTTCGCGCTCGATTCGCGCCAACAGCGCGCGCTTGAGCACGGTCGGAGCCGGCAGGATCTTGCGATAGGGGCGATCCGGCATATAGCCGGTCGTCAGGTAGTTGAACAGCTCGGTCAGGTCTTCGCCGATAGTACCGTCGCAAGTCAGTAGTCCGTAGTCGGCATAAAATCTCGCCGTCCCGGGATGATAGTTGCCGGTGCCGATGTGTGCGTAACGGCGCAGACCGTTGTAGTCCTGGCGAACAACCAGGATTACCTTGCTGTGAGTCTTCAGCCCCACGACGCCATAGGTTACGTGAATTCCGAATTCCTCGAGCCTGGTTGCAAACTGGATGTTCGCAGCTTCGTCGAAGCGCGCCTTCAACTCGACCACCACCGCCACCTGCTTGCCGTTGCGCGCCGCGTCGCACAGATAGCTGATGATTTTCGAATCGGGCGACGTACGATACAGCGTCATCTTGATCGCGCGGACCTTCGGGTCGTCCGCGGCTTCGCGCAAAAAACGCTCCACCGACGTCGAGAACGACTCGTAGGGATGCAGCAGCAGGAACGAACCGGCGTCGCGAATGACGTGGAAGATGCTGCGCCCGACGGTGAGGCGCGGGTGATCCACCGGGTGATGCGGCGGATCGTGCAGCGCAGGCGCGTCGATCGCCGCGAGCTCTCCCAAGTCGCGCATTGCAAGCATACCGTCCACTTCGAACACGTCGGCGCGTTCGTCCAGCCCAAGTTCCGCAGCCAGCATTCCGCGATGAACCGGATTAATTCCGGTCAGCACTTCGAGCCGCACGATTGGCGCGAAACGGCGATCGCGCAGCTCGGATTCGATCAGCGCCAGCAAGTCGTCGGCCTCGTCCTCGTCGCGTTCCGTGTTGGCGTTGCGCGTCACCCGAAAAAGCTCGTACGAGTCGATCAGCATCGAGGGAAACAGCAGATCGAGATTGTTTGCGACGACGTCCTCGAGCCGGACAAAATCACTTTGATTGCCGACCCGCAGAAAACGCGGGATTCCGAAACCGATCGGCACTTTCACCCGCGCCATCAGCGGGTCCGAGTCGTTCTGGTAACGCGCCGTGACCAGCAGGTTGAGCGACAGATTCGAAACGAACGGGAACGGATGCGCAGGATCCATCGCCTGCGGCGTCACCAGCGGGAAAATGTTCTTGTAGTAATAGTCGCGAATCGACTTGCGCTCGTCGGCCGTGAGGCTGGCGTACAGACGCACGCGAATGCCGTAGTTCTCGAGCTGGCTGAGAATTCGCGGGCCAAGCTCGCGCTGCCGCTGCTCGAGCTCGCGCACCACCAGGTAACACTCCGCGATCTGTTGTTGCGGCGTGCGCCCGTCAACCGTCAGCTCGTGCATCCCCGCGACCACCTGCTGCTTCAGGCCGCCGATGCGCTTCATGAAAAACTCGTCGAGATTGGACGCGGTAATCGCCAGAAACTTGAGCCGTTCGAGCAGCGGATTTCGTTCGTCTTCCGCTTCGTGCAGAACGCGCCGATTGAACGCGAGCCAGGTGAGCTCGCGATTGAGGAACAGGTCGGGCGACGTAAGCTCCTTGTCGATTCGCGCCGTCGGCGCCTTCTCGGCCGCCGTAACCGGCCGGTCAACGACAGCCGCCACTGCCGACGGATCGCCCACTCCTCCATT
This sequence comes from uncultured delta proteobacterium, assembly GCA_963743865.1. Taxonomy (GTDB): domain Bacteria; phylum Desulfobacterota; class Binatia; order Binatales; family Binataceae; genus Binatus. The sequence continues at coordinate 38,905 of CAVURG010000006.1, read as the reverse complement.
TTGAGCCGCCCGCGCATCCGCAACGGTCGTCGCGGCAACTATCCCGGGAGTATCCGCCTGGTTCCCCATATGCTCATCCGGTCCCATCCTGCCCCAAGCATTCTAGCCGCCCGCGCGGTCGATTGCCTATCCCGGCCCCCGCCGAGAAATAGGTGAGTATTTCCGCGGTGTTATATCATGTTGATTTGTTATCGACGTGCCGATTGTGCGATTCTTCTGACTGGTTTTCACTTCGGTGGCAGGATGAACGATTATTTGTATGAAGTCGCGAGCCGGCTCGTCGCGTTCGACACGGTCAGCGCAAAAAGCGACCTCGACGCGATGAAATTCATCGCAACCGAGCTCGGACCGCGGGGATTCAACACCGCGCTTCAACCGGTCGAGTTGTTCGGAGTCTCGCAGGCCAACCTGGTCGCATGGGTTGGACCGCCGCGCGCCGACGGCCTGATAATTTCAGGTCACGTGGACACCGTTCCCTACGACGGACAGCCGGGATGGGAGCGGGAGCCGCTCAAACTGGAACCCGCGGGGGAAAAAATTTACGGCCGCGGCGCCACCGACATGAAAGGATTCATCGCGCAATGCCTCGACGCGGCGCGCACCCTCGATTCAGCCAGGCTCAAACGCCCCCTGGTTTTCGTGTTCACTGCGAGCGAGGAAGTCGGTTGTCTCGGTGCTCATAGCGTCGCGCCCGCGCTCAAGCAAATTCTGGGCGACACACCGGTCCCGCGGCTGGCGTGGATCGGCGAGCCGACCTCGTACGCAGTATGTCACGCGCACAAGAGCATCGTTGCATTAGACGTAACCGTCCGCGGCATCGGCGGCCATAGCGGCGCACCAGCCAGAGGCGTCAACGCGATTGCCGTGATGGCCCGCGTGATCGACACGATCGGCCGTCTTCAGCAGGAGCTCGCGGCGCGCCGGCCTGCTCAATATGCGGCGATTTTCCCCGACGCGCCGTACGACGTGCTGAATTTTGGAACGGTGCAGGGCGGAATCGCCCTCAACATGATCGCCGAGGAATGCAAGCTGCGCATCAGCTATCGCACGCTGCCCAACGCCGATCCGCTCGACGTTTACCGTGAGATCGCGTGCCGTCTGGACGCGCTCGACGGCCACGACTATGCCGGCCACGAGCATCGCGCGAAAATTGAGATCGGACTTTTGAACGTCGTGCCCCCGCTGGACTCGCCGCGCGGAACGGCTCTGGAAGCCGCGCTGTTCGACGCAACCGGCGCGAACACGTCGGGCGGCGCGGTCTACGCCACCGACGGTGGATGGTTCACCGGCTCGGGTATCACGTCGCTCATCTGTGGGCCCGGCGATCTCGAGCAAGCGCATCAGCCCAACGAGTACATCCGCCGCGACGCCTTCGAACGCGGTCCGGCGATGATCCGCAAAGTCGTCGAACGCCTGTGCTGCGCCGCACAAATGTCCGTCTAACCGTTCTACCAGGGCCCTTCGACTTCGTTCAGGGTAACCTCCGCCGGCATCTTTGTCTCAACATTGGGTGCAGGGGTCACCCCTGGCCGTGGGCACGGCTGGCCAGTATTAAGACCCGTTGGCACGGGAGGCCAATATTAATTCGCAGGGGTCACCGCTGCCATCGCATAGTCGCGAGAAGATGCGCCGCGCAGATTTTCGCGTCTTCTCACTGCGGGTGCAGGGGCCGCAGCCCCTGGCCGTGGCGACGGCAGCGCAGTATTAAGCCGTTGGCAGTGGCCGCGCGCGACAACGGAGCGCGGCCTTAATACTGGCCAGCCGTGCCAACGGCGGTGAATGGAAGCTCCCATTTTATCCCGCCGTATAACGCCCGGCGGGGGCCGTATTGGGCCGCGAATACTCCGATGCCCGTGCCGCTGCGAATCTGGTAGATGTGATCGTTGAGATTCACGATCGCGGTGCGAAATTCGAGCACGCCGCCATTGTTGGGTACGGTCACGCGCCGCGAGATGCCCGCATCGAGCTGGATATAGAACGGCAGGTTCCCCGTATTCGCGAATCCGCTTCTAAGTCCGCTTCCGTAAATCCCATCGATGCTGAACGCGAATCCGCGCCAGTTGTAAACGGCGCCGGCGGAATTGGTGAACGTCTGGTCGTGATCCAGAAAGACATAGTGACTGCTGATGTACTTCAGCTCGTCGGGCGCGAAGTTGAATTGCCCCGACTCCACCTGCGTCCCCTGCGCGACGCTATAGGCGAAGTTATTGTAGGCGTAAAAATTTTCGTGAGTGTACGAACCCGTGAACTCGACTCCCCAAACGCGCCCCTTGCGGTAGTTGAATGTTTCGAAGATCAGCGCCGGCCCGAACTGTCCTTCGTCTAGTAGGTCGGCGGCTTTCTTGTAGTAGGAATCGATGCCGACGTTCAGTCCGGGAATAATGTCTTGCGTCACTCCCGCGTCAAACAAATGGTCGCGCTCGACCGTCGGCGTGCTGTTGCCTTTGGATAACGGCGCGCCGGTCGTGTGCGCGAACGCGGCGATGGCGGTGGTTGACACCAGCTCGGTCGGCGGCGGCGTGAATCTGACGCGCATAGCCGGCGTGGATCGTGGTGCCCTTGAACGGAGTGTACACCAGCGCGACGCGCGGACTGGCCTGGTCCGCTCGCACCAGGCCGTCGTACAGGTCGAAGCGGACGCCGTAATTCAACGTCAGTTGTTTTCGTCAGCTTCCATTCGTCCTGGAGGTAGCCGCTGTAAATCCAGGTCTGCAGCGCGAGGTCGTCAACGATCGAGATCGGGAAAGGAGACGATTGTTTGCCGGCTATCGGCGGCGGGAATGTTGACTCGTGATTGTCGATCTCGGCGCGCTCAGCGTCGAAATACCCGCCGAGCCGAAACGCATGATCGGCAATTCCGTGATAAGCCGTGTCGATCTGAAAACCGTTGCCCCAGTCGCTGCGAAAAACCCTCGACGACGCGCCGTTATAAATCAGATCGCCCGCGTGGTCCGGATTGAAAGTGACCGTCGAGTAACGGCTGAACGGTGCGATCTGGTAATCGAAATCCGATCCAACGGCGCCCTGCAGCGCCAGCACGTTGAAGTAGTTTTGCTCGAACTGGTTATCGCGGACTTTCGCCGACGGATAGACCGGCACCCCTGCCAGCGCGTAAACCTGCGGCTGATTGGGGTTCGCGGGAATCTGAAAGTGATTGATCGCGGTTCCCGTGATCAAGCTCAGCCGCGTCGTCGAATTCAGAAAGTACGAAAAGTACCCGAACCCGCGATCCCTGGTTGCTGGTATCGTGAATCGCCGTGGGTCCCGGCGTCGGCGGCTCAACTCCGCGATCGGTGCCGAGGTATTGCCCCGTCACGAAGTAGCTGAAGTTGCCCTTCGATCCGCCGTACTCGAAGCTCGGCTGCGTGGTCCCGCGCTGCCCGCCGTAGAAATCAACGTCGGCCAGGTTGTCGAGCAGCCCGTCCTTGGTCTTGATATCGACGACTCCCGGCGGTGCGCAGGCCGTACTCGGCCGGCAGCGCACCCGTCAGCAGGCTGATCGATTGGGCGAAGCGCGGACTGAGCACCTGTCCGAAGCCGGTGATGCCCTCGGGAAGCTGGATGCCATTTATCCGGTACTGAAGATCGGCGTGGTCGCCGCGCACGTGGATCTGTCCGTACGAATCCTGCGCGACGCCCGGCGCCTGCAGTATCACCTGGTTCAAGGACGTATTCGCGCCCTGCGGCAATTGCTGGATCGCCTGCTCGGTGAACGTGTATTTGCTGCCGCCCGTGTCCGGCGACAAAGAGTTGCGCGACTTGTTCAGCCGCGTCGCCGCGACCGCGAGGCTGACCGCCTTCTCCGCTTCCATCGCGAGCACCATCGGCGCGGCGCCCTTCGTCGAGACCGTCACGATCGCCGTCGCCGTCTTGAATCCATCCTTGTTCGCCACGACCGCATAGGTGCCGCGCGCCTTCACGCTGAACGAAAATTCACCCGCATCGTTGCTCGAAGAATGAGCCACGACCCGCCCGTTCGATGCCTGCATCGACAGCGCCGCTTGCTTGATCGGCCTGCCCAGAGCGTCCTTCACCACGCCCGTGATTCGATATTTCGTGGCCGTCGAGGTCTTCAAATTAGCCGCCGCGCCGCTGCCGGCATGCAAATAGCCAGTTGAATCAGGATCCCGGCAACCGAGATCCATAAAAATAAATTCCTTCGCATCGCAAGCTCCCATAACGTTCAAGGTTCGTCTCCGCGCCTTCGGACGCGAGTGGCGGCGCGCGAACCGATCGCGCGCACCAGAACAATCGGATGTGTCGAAAAGGGGGCTTAGAGCGATACGGGCGGAGCGCGCACGCGCGCGGCCGAGAAGACCGGCGACTCGGATCGGATTGGCGCGGCGATGAATATCGTCCCGGCTATCGCCGGTCCGCGCGCGACGGTCGCCGTCGACGCGACCGAGCCCGGCGAATGCAACGCGAGCTGACAAATGGGGCAGAGTCCCTCGTCGACGCTGAGCTGCGCAACTGCAACCCCGTCGCGCGAAGCCGCGCCCTGCATGAAAATGAGCCGCGCCAATCGCCTGCGACACGAGTATCAGCGCCGCGCCGAAAATCGCGATCGCGCGCGCCGCCGCTCTGCCGCCCTTGTGAAACCTGGATATCATCAGATCTTGCCCGGCACGGATGACTGCCGGCGGACTCTGTCTCCGATAAAGCGTGCCGTCTGACAACCTGATGTGTCAAGCGCCCCCCGCTCTCCGCCCTTCCCCCGACTGAAACATTCCAGGTTTGGCGAACCTCCAAAATCCGGCTAAGTTGGCCGCGAGACGGGAGGATCGGAATGAACCAGTTCAAAGTCGGCGACGTCAAGATAACCCGGATCATCGAAAGCGAGGCGCCATGGCCGGGCACCTTCATCATGCCCGACGCCACCCGCGAGAATGTCCTGAAGGAAGCCGACTGGCTCTATCCCACCTTCTCCGACGAAAAGGGCAAGCTCCGCATGAGCATCCACGCGCTGGTGGTCGAATCGCAGGGCAAGCGCATCATCGTCGATACCTGCATCGGCAACGAGAAGGTTCGTTCGAACCCAGCGTGGAGCAATCTGAAGCTGCCATTTCTGAGCGATCTCGGAAAAGCGGGCCACACGCGCGACCAGATCGATCGCGTCATCTGCACGCATCTGCACGTGGACCATGTAGGGTGGAACACGATGCTCAAGGACGGCAAGTGGGTGCCGACGTTCCCCAACGCCCGCTACCTGATAGGCGGCACCGAGTGGGATTACTGGTCGAAGTTCGACGGCAAGGACATGCGCGATCCGGTCGAGGATTCAGTGCGCCCGGTTGTTGAGATTGGGATGGCCGATCTGATCGACTCGAACTTTCGCGTCACCGACGAAGTATGGCTCGAGCCGACGCCCGGCCACACTCCCGGGCATCACAGCGTGCGGATTTCGTCGAAGGGGATGAAGCCGTGATCACCGGCGATCTGATGCATCATCCGATTCAATGCCGATATCCCGAATGGGACGACGGATTCGATTCCGACGGCGCGATGGCGAAGAAGACGCGGCGCGCGTTCTGCGAGAAGTACGCCGACACCAACGTGGTCGTTTTCGGGACGCATTTTGCCACGCCATCGGCTGGAAAGATCGTCAAGAAGGGCGACTCGTTCAGATTCACGGCCTAAGCCAGGCGTGCAGCGCGACGTTCCAATTCCAATTCCAGAGCCGTCCCGCGTGACCGCCATGGCGCGCGAGCTGACGGGTCGCGGTATCGCGCTCGGCATCGCGCTGGCGCTGATCCTCGGCGCGGCAAACGCCTATCTCGGCCTGTACGCGGGCTTGACCGTATCCGCGAGCATCCCGGCCGCGGTGATCTCGATGGCGATTCTGCGGATTCTCGGCGGCTCGACGATCCTCGAGAACAACGTGGTGCAAACGATCGCATCGGCGGGCGAGGCGGTCGCAGCCGGCGCGATCTTCACGTTTCCGGCGCTGGTCATTCTGGGCGGCGTCAGAACGCTGCCGTACGTCGAGGTGACGGCGCTGTGCGTGGTCGGCGCGACGATGGGCGCGTTGCTGGTCGTGTTTCTGCGCCGCGCGTACATCGTCGAGGAGCGGCTGCCGTTTCCCGAAGGGGTCGCGTGCGCGCAGGTGCTTCGCGCCGGTGAGGCGCAGGCAAATGTTCGCCCGCTGGTAGCGGGCGGTCTCGATCTCGGCGGCTCTCAAAGCGCTTCAGGACGTCGCGGGAATTATTCCCGGCGCGGTCTCGGGCGCGCGATGGGTCGGCAGCGCCGCGGTGGCCGGGTCGCTCGATATTTCGGCGGCGCTGCTCGGCGTCGGCTACATAATAGGAATCAGGATCGCGGCGCTGGTATTCGCCGGCGGAGCATTCGCGTGGCTGGTCGCGATTCCCGTGCTCACGGCGTTTCATCCCGGATACGGAACGGGCGACGCCGCCACGACCGCGTCGCAACTCTGGAGCAGCCAGGTGCGCTATCTCGGGGTCGGCGCGATGCTCACCGGCGGAGTCGTGACGCTATGGCGAGTTGCGCACTCGCATCGCATCCGCGATCGCCGACAGCATCCGGATCGTGCGCTCGACGCAGGCCGTCGTCGCGACGGCGCGCGAGGACACCGACCTTTCGGCGCGCGCGGTGCTGACCGCGGTGGCGCTTTGCGTTCCTGTAATCTTCGCCATCTGCCTGGGGCTGAGCGGGCAAGTCGCGCTCAGCGCGGCGCTGGCAGTTATCCTGACGTTGATCTGTTTTTTCGCGACCGCGATCGCAGGCTATCTGACCGGGATAGTCGGCGCGTCGAACAATCCCGTCTCCGGGCGTGACGGTGATCGTATTGCTCGCGGTGGCGCTGTTTCTGAAATTGGCCGGCGTGTCACAAAGCGTCGGACCGCAACTGGCGATTCTTTCGGGCGCGATCGTGTGCACGGCGGCTGCGATGGCGGGTGATTCGACTGCACGACCTCGCGACCGGCTTTCACGTCGGCGCAACGCCGCGCTCGCTCGAAATCGGCGTGCTGGTCGGCGCGATCGCTTCGTCATTCCTGATGGCGCCGATTCTGAACCTGCTGATCGCCGGCTACGGAATAGCAGGCACTGCGACCGCGCGAGCCGGCGCGCTGGCCGCTCCGCAAGCGTTTCTGATGGCGAAAGTTACGCAGGGAGTTTTTCACGGCGGATTGCCGCTGGGAACGATCGCGACCGGCGCCGCACTCGCGGCGATTCTCGGATTGGGCGATCGCTATCTGGAACGCCGCGGATCGAAGTGGCGCACGCCGATCATGCCCGCCGCGATAGGTCTTTATCTTCCGCTGGGACTCAGCGTAACGATTTTTATCGGCGCGCTCGCCCACTCGCTTTTTGGACCCGAAGATGCGGCCGAGAGCGGGCCTGGTATTCTGCTCGCGGCCGGTCTGGTGGCGGGCGAGGCGCTGATGGGCGTTGCCAGCGGCGCGATGGTCACGGCGGGAGTCAGGCTGCCGATTTTCTGATCTGACAGGAGATTTATATGCGACCGATCATCTTTTCTGTCCGAAGGATCACGTCAATATGCGGGATCGGATCGCTTGCCTGCGCGCTGGTTTTCTTCGCCGCCCTGGTCCGGGCGCAAATGCCGGTCAGTCCGTTGACCGTGACGGAGACAAGAGTAGTTCGGTTCACGCCGCAGGTCCCGAGCGGTGATGTGCGCGAAGGTTCGTGCTGGACTGAATCGATAGCCGTCACTCGGAGCGGTGCATGGCGATGCTCCGTCGGCAACGCGATCAGCGATCCATGTTTCACGATGCCGACGAATCCCGGGCAGCTCATTTGTGACGCCGACCCGGCTCTGAAAACCGACGGCTTCGTTCTAAAGCTGACCAAGCCGCTGCCCAAAATCTCTCGTCGCGATCGGAAAGCGGAACCCTGGGTCTTTCGGCTGGCGGACAATTCGATCTGCGAGGCGATGACGGGGACATTGCCGCCAGTGAACGGCGAGCCCGCGCGATGGTCATGCGCGATTCACATTCGCGACCAGGTCAGGCCGGCCGGAGTGGTAACGGCGCTCACGCCGGGAAAAATCTGGATGGCCGACAAATTTGCGGAAAGCTTGATCGGAACTCAAGGGGCCGAGCCGGAGAAAGTCCCGGTGAAGGTGATCTGGGAGTGAGGGCGCCACTATTTGCGCATCTGGCGCAATTGGCGATGGGTCAGCATCCAGCGCAGCTCGCCGCCGCCGCGCTCGAAGCGCGGGGGCAGGTCAATCGCGATGCATCCCCCGGTTTTCAACCTCAGATGAGCGACGTCGCTTGCGCCGGCCAGCAGAATCGACGCGATGGCGCTCAGTTGCGGCTCGTGTCCGACGATCATCACCTCGCCATGCTTTGCAAATGCGCGCAGCGCCGTGACCGCGTCGGCGGCTGCCACACCGGTGGCGAGTGCGGGCAGCACCTGCGGCGGCGGAGTATTTTCGTAGGCGGCCGAGACGATCTCGGCGGTTTCCGCGGCGCGCGCGAGCGGGCTGGTCAGAATCGCATCAAACTTCAGACCCATCGCGCGCAGACCCGCGGCGGCTGCGCGCATTTTTTCCTTGGAACGTTCCGTGAGCTTGCGCGCGCCGTCGTCGCCGCTCGATGCGGCCTCTTCGGCGGTCGCGTGACGCAGAATATAGAGCATCATCAGATTGCTTCCGTGGCGGATTGCGAGTTCATCGAATTGTCATCGGACTGCGGTGCGTCTTCGATCTCACGGCGCGCGACTTGCGATTGATTCGGCGGATCGGACTGGCTTTTTTCAGTAACCGGAGCGGGCGAGCTCACTGGCATCAGGCTTAACCTACCGGCGCGTCGAATTTCCTCGAGCGTATCGCGCATCGCATCGGAGCGCTCGAACCGGCGCCACGCTCTCATGCATCGCCGGCGCAGTTTACTTTCGCGGCTATCCAACGACTGAATCAACGCGCCGGCCGCGAGCATGGTCCTGGGCGGCGCGGCGGATGTCTCGGCATACGACAACAGCCAGGCGGATGCCACCGTGACGTCGTGATAAAGCCCGAGCAGTTCCTGGAGCGCCTCGAGCCGCGCCAGGGTCTTTTTATGGCGCTTGGCGCCCAGCGGCGCCATCATCTCGAGCTCGTAGCGCAGCCGCTTGACCCGAACGCGGAGCTTGTGGAAAACCAGCGTCGGAGCGTCACGGCCAAGTTTTCTGCCAAGCCGTGCGGCACTGTGCGTAGCCGGCCTGATCAATTGGGCGGCGACGGGGCCGAGCATCCGCTCGCCGCCGATTTTCTTGATCGCCGGCCGCGACAGTTTCGCGATCAAGTTCCGATAGCGCTTCGACGCGAGCAGATCATACAGCTTCGCGTGCTCGGACTTGCGCCGTTCGTCGAGCGCCGCGACCATCGGAGCGATCGCGGCTTTCAGATCGGGATCGATTTTGGCGGCGCGAGCGCCGATCAACGCCGCCGTCACGTCACATTCGCGGACGGCGCCGGCCTGAGCGCCGAACCACGGAATGTCGCGCCGGTAGATCTTGAGCTGCGCGGCGTAGATGACGCTCGAGAACAATTCGATCGACGCGCGCAGGCGCCGCGCCGCGACGCGAAGTTGATGCAGTGGCTCCTCATCGCCGGACTCGGCTGCGTTCTGATGCCACAACAGCGATTCAGCGCCGAACGCGATCGCTTTGCGCGCGGCGTCGGCGACGGTTTCGCCGGGGGAAAGCGTCAGCCTGCGCGGCGGCGCATCGGAGCGCGAGGCTTCCACCACCGTGCTATTCCTTGCGCGCCGGTGCGCGGTTGTCGGCCGAATCGGGACGCGACTTGTCGTTGGCGCCCGACAAATATTCGGCGATGTGTTTTCTAAGCTCGCCCTGCAACTCCTCGATCGGAAGGCGCGCATCGACCGAGACGAAACCGAACTCACTGGACAAGCGCCGGTACTCGTCTATCAGGCGGCCCTGGTAGCGCTCGAATGAATCGAACAAGTCGATGCCGAGCGCGAGATGCATCCCGGATTCCCAGTAGTCCATCCCCTTGCCCATGATCACGCGGGGGATCAGAGATTCGACGTCGATGTCGAGGTAGAGGACCAGGTCGGGCACCAGCGCCATCCCGAACACCTCGCGGGTCCATTTGGGGTCGGCGCCCATCACGGAGTTGCGGGCGAACGCGGTGTACATGTAGCGATCGGCGATCACGATAAAGCCGGCCTGCAACGCCGGCAGGATTTCGTGCTCGAGACGATCGGCAAAATCGGCGGCGTAGAGCAGCGAGAAGGTCGTGACCGTCAGGCGATGGCCGGCCTTGGCCTCGTTGATGGTCTCGGAGAGCAGCGGAGAGCGCGTCCATCCGGTGTTGCTGACGGCGTAGCCTTCGAGTTCGAGCCACGGCCGGAGCAGTTCAATCTGCGCGGAGCGGCCGACGCCGTCGGTTCCTTCGATCGCGATCAAGTGGCCGGGCAGCCGCTTTTTCGCGAGGTACGGCAGGCCGTGACCGTACCAGGTCTTAGCGCGACCGGGATGTGACGCCATTTCCGTTCGCTCGATTGCGGTCGTAGTCGCGAAGAATTTCCTGGACCATCGTGCGTATGACTCTCTGTTGATTGGGGATCTCGGCGGTCGCGTCAATCGGACGCATCCCGAACTCGAGCGTCAGTTGATCGTAAATTTCGAGCACGCGGCTCTGAAACATGCGGAAACTCTCGACCGGATCGGTCGAGAGACCGACATCCATTCCGGCCTCGTGGTACTTGAGCTTGGCGCGGCCCGCCAGCAGCCGCTCGAGCGAAATGTCGATCGGCACGCGAAAGTAGAGCGTCAAATCGGGGCGCAGCGCGGGGCTGTAAACCGCGCGGACCCACTCGGGATGGACGCCGCGCGCGACGTCGCGCGCGAAGGCGGTGTACACGTAGCGATCGGCGAGCACGATCATGCCGGCCTTCAGCGGCGGAAGGATCTGATAGGTCAGCCGATCGGCGAAATCGACCGCGTGCAGCAGGGAGAAGGTGGTCGGAGTCAGCAGATTTTTTTTCTTGCCGCGTTGCATCGAACGCCGCACCAGCCGCGACGAATTCCACTCCGTGAAATGGACCGGGTAGCCACGCGACCGCAGCCATCGCTCGAGCAGCAGCAGTTGCGTCGATTTGCCCGAGCCGTCGATTCCCTCGACGCAGATCAATCGTCCGCGATAGGGATGCGGCGTTTCGAGCAGGGTCTTGGGCGCGGTTCCGGCCGCGGACTTAGGCCCGGTCGAGGATGGAATAGCGCCGCCGTTGGGGGAAGGTACAGCGGCAGGCAGCTCTAGCGCTGCAGGACCACCTGGCGATCCAGCAGTCTCGATAACAGGTCGGTCCTTCTCTCGCATGTCCATAGCTCGAGGTCGGCCTTCTCGCGCTTCGAATCGACTCCGACGATTAAACGGCCCGGTGAGTAACTGACCTCGATATCTTTAACCACACCGAAGTGGCTTCGATCCAGCGCGTCCGCGACCCGCAGAATCGCGGCGAGGCCTCTGATCACGCGGCGCTTGGCGGGGCTAAGCGACTTCAAATCCGGCGCATCGATCTTGGGAGCTTGCTTGCGATGTCCGCGAGCCGCCTGTGCGATGACCTCGATTTCGTCAGCGTCGAAGCCGAACAACTCCGCATTCTTAATCAGATAGTAAGAATGGCGATTGTGCCGGTCATGATCAATCGCGTGGCCGATATCGTGCAATAACGCCCCGAATTCAAGCAGTTCCCGCGAGGACTTGGGCAGCTCCAAAACCGGCAGCGGCCGGCTTAAAATATCGCGCACTCAACCTGCGATGATTAGAAGGGAAGCGGGTTACGACGTGATGAACGCCGAATTTCGAATTTGTTTTCGCGGTATCATCGCAAATCCATCAGGTTTAATCTGAACCGAGCACGCCGCACGGACGTATTTGCTTGGCAGCCGCATCCTCATCCGCGATTGGAATCGACCATCCCGAATACGGGTCCTCCAGCCACAAGTGGCTGATCGCAGTGGCCGTGATGCTGGGCACGACGCTGGAGGTGCTCGACACGTCGATCGTCAACGTCGCGCTGCCGCATATGCAAGGCAGCTTCTCGGCGAGCGTCGACGAGATCGCGTGGGTGCTCACCAGCTACCTGGTCGCCAACGGGATCATGATTCCCATGACGGGATGGATCTCGTCGCGCTTCGGCCGCAAGCGCTACTTCATGATGTCCGTCGCCGTGTTCGTCGCTGCCTCGGGCCTGTGCGGCGCCGCTCGATCGCTCGATCAGATGGTCGTCTTTCGATTGATACAGGGCGCGGCGGGCGCGGCGATGGTCCCGTCGTCACAGGCGATCCTGATGGAGACATTCCCGCCCAACGAACAGCAACTCGCGATGGCGACGTGGGGGATGGGCCTGATGGTTGCGCCGATCATGGGTCCGACGCTCGGCGGATGGATCACCGACAATTGGAACTGGCGCTGGAATTTTTACATCAACCTGCCGGTTGGCGCCGCTGCGTTCCTGATGGTTTGGACGTTCGTTCACGACCCCGCATACTTGCGAACCCGCCACGGCAAGGGCGCCAAGACCGACTACACCGGTATCATCCTGCTCGTCATCGGGCTCGGCCTGGGGCAGCTCGTGCTCGATCGCGGCCAGCGCGCTGATTGGTTCAGTTCACCGTGGGTCGTTTGGGGTACAATTTTTTCCGCGATCTGCCTCGTTGGACTCACGATCAACGAATTGCGCACCACCGAACCGATTCTGGATCTTTCAATCCTTGGAATTCCCGTTTTCTCGATGTCCGTGATGCTGATGGTCGCGATGAGCTTCGCACTGTTCGGCACCGGACTGTTGAATCCCGATTTTCCTGCAGGAGCTGATGGGTTACAGCGCGTGGAAGGCGGGTCTGGTGCTCGCGCCACGAGGACTTGGCACGATGGCAGCGATGCTGATCGTCGGACAGCTTGGGCGCTACCGCTACGATACGCGTCCGTTGATCGGCGTTGGGTTCGTCATAATGGCAATGGCCTTGTGGACGATGGCGGGATGGAACACTCAAGTCAGCACGTGGACCGTGACGTGGCCCAGCCTCGTCATGGGAGTTGGGATGGGCATGATTTTCCCTACGCTGTCCGCCACTACGCTTGCGTGCGTCAGTCGCGAGCGCGTCGGTTACGCCGCGAGCCTCTACAACATGATGCGCAACACCGGCGCTGCGGTCGGCATCTCCTACATGACGACGGTGCTGGTGGATCATGAGCAGACGCATCAGTCTTATCTGGTCGAGCATTTCACCGCCTTCGACGCGTGGAAAATGAGCGAAGCGGCGCGGCTCACTCCCGGCGCGCGCGGCTTTGACTACATGCCGCAAATCCTCACTGGCCAGAAACAGGGACTTGGCATGGTGTACGGGATGATCCAACGGCAGGCAATGATGCTGTCGTTCAACGACATCTACCGCACACTGGCCATTATAATGATGATTCTGATTCCGACCTTCCTGCTGCTGCGCCGCACCCAATCCAGCAGCGCTGTGGCCGCCCACTGAGACTCTCTGCCTCGCGCTAGTCTTTCATCTGGGCGAGCACTCGCTCGAAGACTTCCAGCGAGGGGCGATCGAAGAGTACAAAGTCGATGCGCTCGAGCGTCGTCGGACCGCCGAGATGCGCGCGCACTTCCTCGAGCATCACTTGCGCGCATCGCTCGATTGGAAACCCAGCAATGCCGGTGCCGATCGCCGGAAATGCGATCGACTTGAGCGAGTTCTCATTGGCGCGTATCAGCGAGTTGCGCGTCGCCGCGCGTAGATTCGCCTGCCTCGTCGATTCTCCCAGCCGCATGCTCGCTGCGTGAATTACGTGCCGCGCACGGAGCCGGCCCGCGCCCGTAATCGCCGCCTCGCCGAGTGCAATCGGGCCAATCCGGTTGCATTCCTGCTGAATCGCCGACCCGCCCTTGACGCGAATCGCGCCCGCGACGCCGCCGCCCAGCATCAGGTCGTTGTTCGCGGCATTCACAATCGCATCCGCATCCGCGTCCGTAAGGTCGCCCTGACGGAGCCCGATCTTTGCGCGCCAATCTTTACTCATCGTCACCTCGCACCCGGTGAAAAGTGAAAAGAGGAATGCGAAAGTTTCGCATCGATTCTGTTATTATCGCGCCAATCGGGAATAACCCGAAACGGCGTGCTCACGGTGTGGATCAGCGAAAGGACTGCTCGGCTGCGATTGGTCGCGCAGATTGCTGCGGCGCTCATAGCGCTCGCGGGATGCGGCCACTATCGCACCGATCGTTCGCCCGGGACGATCCAGGTCGATATCGAAACCTCGCCGACCTCGACCGACCCGCGCTTTGCGACCGACGCGACCTCGTCGCGTATCAACGAACTTATCTTCGATTCGCTGGTGAAGACCGATCGCGACGGCCGATTTGTCGGCCATCTCGCCGACCGCATCGAGCGTCCTTCGCCCACGGAAATTGTCTTTCATCTTAAACACGGGGTGCGCTTTAGCGACGGCCGCGAACTGACGGCGCGCGACGTAGTATTCACTTACGATTCGATTCGCGCACCCGAGTCGATGTCGGCAAAACGGGCTGGCATCGAGGAGTTGAAGTCAATCGATGCGCCCGACGATTACACCGTCGTCATGACCACCGCGCATCCGTACGCGCCGGCGCTTGAGTTGGCGACCGAGGGTATAGTGCCCGCAGGTACTTCGCTGCCCTCAAAAGGAAACGCAGCCGCTCCCATCGGCAGCGGCCCGTTTCAGATGGTTGATTACGCGCGCGATGAAGCCGCGCGGCTCGAGCGCAATCCCCATTCTCCCTATCCGTCAGGCGCAGCCCGATCGATCCTCTTCAAGGTCGTTCCCGACCCTACCGTGCGCGCGCTCGAACTGGCAGAAGGCGTTTGTGATTTCTCGGGAAACAATATCGAGTACGACGTGTTGCCGTGGCTCGAATCGCACCGGTTTCTGGAGGTCAGCAGAACTCCCGGCACTACCTACAAGTACCTGTCCTTCAACTTTCGCGATCCTCGCCTGAGCGAATTGCGGGTGCGTCGCGCCATTGCCTATGCGATCGACCGCAATACAATAGTCAACACCGTCTTGCGTGGTACTGGGCGGGTAGCTACTGGCATGCTTTCACCCGAGAATTGGGCATACGAGGGCAATGTCACTACCTATTCCTACGATCCAACAAAAGCGCGTCAACTGTTGGAACAGGCCGGCTATACGGCCGCAAGTAACGGGATGCGCGGCCTTCGATTTGAATACAAGACGACTCCGGAAGGCGTGCGCCTGGGCGAGGTGTTTCAGGCGATGCTTCAGCGAGTGGGTATCGAGCTGACTATCCGGACGCTCGACTTCGGTACCTATTATGCGGACATTCAGGCCGGAAGTTTCGACCTTACCTCGCTGCAATGGGTCGGAATCAACGACCCGAATAGCTACTACATGGTATTCGATTCGAAGAAGACGCCACCGGACGGACAGAATCGGGGTTACTATTCGAATCCAGCGATGGATCGCCTGGTCGAAGCGGGAATGAGTATTGTCGATCCTGCAGCGAGAAAAGAAATATACGGACGGGTGCAACAACTCGCTGCCGAGGAACTGCCGTACGTTTCGCTGTGGTGGGTCGACAATGTGGCTGTGATGAATCGGCGGCTGGTTGGCTTCGATGCATATCCCAATGGCAGCCTGCGTTCGCTCGCGACGCTGACGCTCAGTGGCCCTGGCAGCGGCGCAGCGCCGTCGCAATGATCCAGTGATAACTTACGTGATCCGGCGCTTGCTCGCGCTCGTGCCCGTCGCGCTCGGCGTGGCGACGCTGACGTTCGCGATTATCCACCTGGTCCCGGGCGACCCGGTGGTTGCGATGCTTGGTGAGACCGCTGCGCCTGCCGACATTGTCGGGATGCGGCATCAGCTGGGCCTCGACCGTCCGCTGTTGGAGCAGTACGCGGCATATCTCGGCGGACTCGTGGTAGGCGATCTGGGCGAATCGATTTCATATCGCAAGCCGGTCTCGCGTCTTATCGCCGAACGCTTCCCGGCCACAATCGAGCTCGCTGCCGCGGGGATGCTGGTCGCTGTGCTGCTGGCATTTCCGCTGGGAATAATCGCGGGGTCAAATCCCGGCGGCGCCGGCGATCTGGGCGCGATGGGATTTGCAATTGTCGGCATTTCGATTCCGCACATCTACCTCGGCCCGTTGCTCATGATTTTGTTTTCACTGCACCTGCGCTGGCTGCCGCTCACCGGCCGCGGGGGTCTCGAGCATTTGGTGCTGCCCGCTGTCACGCTTGGAACCGCGCTTGCCGCGATCCTTGCGCGGATGTTGCGCCAGAGCCTGATTCGCGTGCGCGAGAGCGACTATATGCGCACCGCGCTCAGCAAGGGGTTGAGCGCGCGGGCCGCCCTCCTTCGCCACGGCCTTAAGAACGCGCTCACATCCGTCGTGACCATCATCGGACTTCAGATGGGCGGGCTGCTGAGCGGTACGCTCATCACCGAAATAATTTTTTCATGGCCGGGTATCGGGCGCCTGCTCATTAGCGCGATAGGGGCGCGTGACTATCCGGTGGTCGAGGGATGCGTGCTCACGTTCGCGATTGCTTACGTCATGGTGAACATGGCGACCGATTTCGTTTATGCGATCGTGGACCCGCGAGTGAGAATCTCGTGAACGTGCGCCTCCGCAATCCGTCACTGACTATTGGAGTGACTATCGTCGCCGCGATCGTTGTCGTCGCGATCCTGGGTCCGTTGCTGTTTCGCGCCGATCCTTTGTCGATCGACCTTGCGAACACGCTCGCCGGGCCCAGCCGCGCGCATCCGTTTGGTTGCGACGCGCTCGGCCGTGACGTGCTCGCCCGGGTCCTCTCTGGCGCGCGGCTTTCGCTTTCGATTTCCACCATCGTCGTTGCGATCTCGCTCGTCGTTGGCAGCCTGATTGGAGCAATCGCCGCGCTGTCGGGTGCTCGAATCGACAACCTGGTAATGCGCGGCGTGGATATCGTTCTCGCCTTTCCGGGACTCCTGCTTGCGATCGCGATGGCGGCGATCCTTGGACCGGGTCTGATCGATCTCGTGATCGCGCTGACGGCGATGGGATGGACCGGCTACGCGCGCATCGTGCGCGGTGAAGTGCTGAGCTTGCGCGAGCGCGACTACGTTCTCGCCGCCGAGAGCCTGGGCGCCAGTCAATCGCGCCTGCTGATGCGCCATCTGATCCCCGGCGTCGTTGGACCGCTTGCCGTGCAGGCGACGTTCGGAATCGGCGGAATCATCGGCGCCGAAGCCGCGCTTTCATTTCTCGGCCTGGGCGCGCTGCCACCCACGCCCAGTTGGGGTAACATGCTTGACGCTGGCCGCGCGTTCCTGCTCGTCGCCCCGCATCTTACGACTGCGCCTGGACTCGCGATCGGACTTTCGATTCTCGGCTTCAACCTGCTCGGTGATGGGATTGCGCAGAAAGTGGAGCATCGCGCCTGACCCCTCAAGTGCTCCCGTCGCCGGGTGTGCGAAGCGCGAAGATTTCGTGATACTCATTCTAGTTCGGGAGTGAGTGCGCGCCATGGAGAGAATTGAACCTGGCGAAATGGTCCAGCGGCTGACCGGCTTCATCCGCAGCGAGGGCCGTTTCGACAGCGTCGCGATCGAGAATTTTCGCAAGATGCCCGGCGGCGCGTCGCGCGAGATCTGGTCGTTCGAATGCGCGATGAAGCGCGGCGGCGAAACGAGTCGGCGCGCGATGGTGCTGCGGCGCGATCCCGGCGCCCATAATATCTCCAGCAGTCGCCGTCACGAGTTCATGGTGATCCGGGCCGCCTTCGAAGAACGCATCCCGGTTCCCGAGGTGTTCTGGGTTTCGGAAGATCCGGCCGTTCTCGGTTCCGCATTTTTCATCATGGAGCGGATCGATGGCGAAACTTTGGCGCGTCGCCTGCTCCGCGACGACACTTACGCCCGCGCGCGCGAAGTGATGCCCGCGCAGCTCGCCGAAATTCTCGCGAAGATTCATCGAATCGATCCCGTCAAGCACAAGCTCGACTTCCTGGCGGAGCCGGGCGACAACGCGGCGCTGACCGAGGTCAGACGCTACCAGGAAAACTTTCGAGTTCTCGCGCTCGAACCGCATCCGGCCTTCGAATTGGCATTCCGATGGCTTCTGAAGCGCGTTCCGAAAATGGCGCGCAAGACGCTCGTGCACGGCGACTACAGAATCGGCAATGTTGTCTTTGGCCCCGAAGGCGTGCGATCGATTCTCGATTGGGAGTTGGCGCATCTCGGCGATCCCATGGAGGATGTCGGATGGATGTGCGTGCGGGCGTGGCGCTTCGGCAATGATCAGAAGCCGGTCGGAGGGCTTGGCTCCCGCGAGGATTTTTTCCGCGCCTACGAAAAAGCCAGTGGCACCGCCGTCGATCCCGAAGCGGCTCGATTCTGGGAGGTCTTCGGCAATCTGCGTTGGGGCATAATCACCATCGGCCAGGCCCGCACCCATATCGACGGATTTGTAAAAAGCGTCGAACTGGCCAGTATCGGACGGCGTACTGCCGAGACTGAGCTCGAACTGTTGAATCTGATCGAATAGCAACATGGTAATTCGCGTCAATGGCCGTCTCACCAATTAGTCAAACGTGATGTGAGTAATTGATATGCAGGACCGCCCGACTTCAGTTGAATTGCTCGAAGCGGCCGCCGACTTTGTCGATCGCGAACTCGTACCGGCAATCGAAGGTGCGCGCCAGTTCCAGGCGCGAGTGGTTGCCAACGTGATGCGAATCGTCGCGCGCGAAATAAAACTGGAAGATCCGCTGGTTCGCAGCGAGGTGAAGGCGCTTGCGCGGCTGCTCGGGCACGACGCGCCGGATCTGCACAGCCTCGACGATCTGCGCGCGGCCGCTGCCAGCATGGGCGAAGAGTTGACCGCGAAGATTCGCGCGGGCGACGCGGACGACGGCGGCTGGCGCGAAGAAGTGCTTGCGGTCGTGCGTCAGAGCGTCGAGGACAAACTGCGTATCGCGAATCCGCGTTACCTCGAGAGCGACATCGCTATTCGCAACACCGCGAAACCACAAAAGGAGATCTGACCAATGTCTGAACTCAAAGTGGTATTACTTGAACAAGACGACCTGATGCATTCCAACACCGGAGAGTCTAATTTCAACGAAAGCGCATACTATAATTTCTTCGATCGTAGTCAGCGACTCGGCGGTTTCATCAGACTGGGTAATCGCGCGAACGAAGGTTATGCCGAAATGACCGCGTGCATGTACCTCCCGGACGGAACCGTCGGCTTCATGTTTCAGCGGCCCGAGATCAAGAACAACAACGCTCACGACGCCGGCGGCGCGAGGTTCGAAGTCGTCAAACCGTTCGAACGCCATCGCGTTAGCTACAATGGCAAACTCTGCATTCTGAAGAACCCGCTCGAGATGGCCGATCCAGCCACGGCCTTCAAAAGTAATCCATACTCGCAAGCGTCGCTCGAAATTGAGTATGTGGCTATTTCTCCCGGATGGGGCGGTGAAGTGCGCGAAAAAATTGGAGATCAATGGGTGTCACCGAAAATATCCGGTGACCCCGAAACTCAATTCGCGAAGGGGCACCTGGAACAGCTCGGCCACGCAACGGGAAAACTGGTGCTGACGGCCGGCGGCATTGACCGCGAGTTCAAAATCGACGCGCTTGGTCTGCGCGATCATAGCTGGGGACCGCGCTACTGGCAGGCGCCCAAGTTCTACCGATGGCTCACGATGAACTTCGATGAGAGTCTTGGCGCGATGGCCACAATTACGGTGAATCGCAACGGCAGCGAACTCCCGGGAGGATTCATCGCGCGCAAGGGACAGCCGATTCTCAATATCGTGAAGGTTGATATTCAGACCGAATTCATCGGCGAGCAGCAGCTACACGACAAGATCACGGTGAACTGTGAGACCGCCGAAGGTGGAGCGCCAATAGTCATTACCGGCAAAGTGCTATCAATGATTCCGCTCCGCAACCGGCGCGCCGGTATAGTCACTCGCATCGCCGAAGGTATGACCGAGTGGAACTGGGACGGCAAAATTGGCTATGGACTTTCCGAGTATCTCGATCACTTTGATGAGTAGGCTGCGCGTCGCTCGCGCCGGATAGGTCAGTCATCGTCCGCTCTTCAGCGCGCGCAAACTCTCCGTGTACGGCGGATACGCGACGCCGCGTTCGGTGATAATCGCGGTCACCAGCTCGGCCGGGGTGACATCGAACGCGGGGTTGAACGTGCTGACGCCCTTCGGCGCTATCTGCTTGCCGCCGAACTCGGTGAGCTCGCGGCCCGGGCGCTCTTCGATCGGGATCGCCGCGCCGTCGGGACAGTCCAGGTCGATCGACGACAGCGGCGCCGCGACGTAAAATGGCACGCCGTGGCGACGCGCCATCACCGCCAGCGGGTAGGTGCCAATTTTGTTCGCGACGTCGCCGTTCGCTGCCGTGCGATCCGTTCCCACCACCACGCAATCGATCTTGTTCTGCGAGAGCACCGTCGCCGCCATGTTGTCAGCGATCACCGTCACCGGTATCCGATCTTTGTGGAGTTCCCACGCGGTCAGGCGCGAGCCCTGCAAAAATGGCCGCGTCTCGTCGGCGAACACCTGGACCTTTTTGCCCGCGTCGCGTGCGGCGCGCACCACCCCGAGCGCCGTCCCGTATCCTGCCGTCGCCAGCGCGCCGGCATTGCAATGCGTCAACACTGTGGCCGGGTCTCCGATGAGTTCGGCGCCAAACCGGCCCAGCGCGCGATTCGCCGCCAGGTCTTCCCGGTAAATCGCGATCGCCTCCGCGCGCATGCGGCGAAACAACTCTGCCGCGTCGAGCGAAATGCTGTCGTCGAGCGCGCGGCCCATTCGATCCACTGCCCACGCCAGATTTACCGCGGTTGGCCGGGTGGCCTTGAGTGCTCTCGCGACCACCTCGAAGCGTTTTCGCGCCTTCGCGCCAGCGGTGCCCTTGATGCCGAGCGCGACACCCATCGCCGCCGCGACGCCAATTGCGGGTGCGCCGCGAATCACCATCGTGCGGATAGCTCGTGCGACGCCACGGTAGTCGCGATAGGTTCGAATTACCTCGCGCGCGGGAAGCAGGCGCTGATCGATCATACGGACGGTGTCCGCCCGCCATTCAATCGTCCTCACGGCCATGTGGTCTGACTCTTTTGCACGCGAATGAGGTTTCAAAAAAGCTTATAGCAACCTTGCGTTGCTGTCATTCTTCGCTGCGCGGAGTTTATTCGGAGCGCAATCGGAACGCACAATGACGCTGCGAAACTTCAGCTGAATTGAGCAATAGAAAACGGCGCAGCTGATGATTCGCGGCGCCGCTCAACTCTGCTCCAATTGCGCGATACCGCATCGCGGCCGGTACGCGCGAAGTCTCGGTTAGACTCTTTCGTATGACTCCGCGTGCCCTTCGCCTTGCAGCTCCGGCATCGATCCATCGCGTGATCGCCGCAAATATCTCCGACGGCCGCTTCTGCTTGAGTCCCCGCACGTTGCGCACGTCGGCGGCCTTGAACTGCTTGGGAAGCGCCGAAAGCACGTTGCGCCAATTTACCCGGCCGCGTGACCCGCCGCTAACCGCTTTCGCTCCACCGCCGCCACGACCGATCAACGATCCCAGCCGCGCTTCCTCTTCTTTGAGTTTACTCAGTAGCGACTCTTTCAAGCGGATGTCTTTGCGCAGATTCGTGAGCAGAGTGCGCGCTTGCCGCTGTACTTGTTGGAATGCCGATGTGGCTCCGCGAGAGGCCTTCTTTCGAGGCATTTAGCAATCTCCTTTCCGGGAATTGGTCAGTACAAATCGACTTTGAATATACACAATCAAACCTAATCCTACAAGTATCAAAGTCATTTTGTCCATTATCAACATCAGTCAATTGGATATAGCGCCAGGTGTTCTCAATGCCTCTTCTGTTCTAGTCTTTCGGTGCAAGCGAAAAGTGAAAAACTGAAAAATCCGCACCTGACATGATTGGTCTGCGATTGACCAGCGGACTACCAAAACTCGTCGCTGCCCCGCGACGCCATCAGACTACTCCGCGCAACGCTAAAGGTTATCCGGCAGATAGTCAGATCGACTCGCCGATATCTTAGTCAGTCTCTGAGACGCCGTCGCCCGCCGGCCAGGGTTCGCGTTCGGGGAAAGAACTTGATCTCGTCGCGGTTCGGCCGAACGCCGCGAACGCCTCACCGATCAGCTCAAGCGTCTCTCGCCCTCGCAATTGCTATGTTCGCAGACTTGCGCTCTAGCCGGAGCGCTCTTCGACCACATCCCCGAGCGGGGGCCCTGCGACGACGCAGTTGAAAAGTGAAATCCGGGAACAATGGCCGGCCGGCGCTCTCGTGCGATATAGCGATTTTAGAATCAATCAGGAATCATAATGCATACATTATCATGCATAGGCATCCGTTCGATTCGGTAGTCACAGCTCCTAATCGCCCGCGGGCCTTTACCCTATCAAGTTGTTAACTGCTTCTCGAGCCTGGCACGTTGGTCGCCTAATTTCTGGTCACCGATAGGCGGATTTAGGACGGATATCGCCCGATGCGCGAGCAGGTGGCCATTGGGGAAAATCAAGAAATAAAGCTCCGGAATTAGATAGGAAGAGTACAGAGTACTATGTTTGCGCTTGGCGCGATGCTATAAGCATTCCGGAATTGGGACTAGATGCGCGCCGTAGGTATCGCCCTGCCACTTGGCTGTCTGTACCACCGATCAGGCTTCCGAATGCCTATAGATACAGACGGAGTACGCTGCGGGGCGAGCCGGGTCGCGCGCGAGGAGAGGGTAATGGGCCGCAGACTGTATGTTGGGAATCTGGCTTGGACTGTGACCGACCAGGATCTGCTCGACGTGTTTTCAGAAGCAGGAAAGGTGGACAGCTCGCAAGTCATCATCGACCGCGCCACCAACCGCTCGCGGGGATTCGGCTTCGTCGAGATGGCGACCGATGAGGCGGCCGAAGGCGCGATCAAGAAGCTGAACGGCCGCGACATCAAGGGCCGGCCGATTCGCGTCAACGAAGCGCAGGCGCGCAGCGGCGGAGCCGGTGGCGGCGGCGGTGGTGGTGACGGCGGCGAACGCCGCGGCGGACGCGACCACTAGTCAGTTCCGGCATTTCCGGATAGCGCGCGATTGTAGTTCGCCGTTTCGTCGCGCCGCGCAACGTACTCAACCCACTTGAGGGGACGCCCGATTCTCGGGCCGAACCCTTGCGGCTGGACTCTCCTCGGATTGAACCATCGCCGTGGAACTCATAACGCTTGAAGCAGAAAGCGAGCGCGCCGTGATTGTGCCCGACGCCGGATGCCAATGCCTGGGCTACCGTGCCGGCACGCTCGATGTCATCGCGGGCCCTGCCAGTCCCGACGCATGGCGCGAGCATCCGCATCGCGGCGGCATTCCGATTCTCTTTCCGTGGCCAGGCCGCGTCGCCGACGCATGCTTCACGTTCAAGGGCCGCGAATACCGGCTGCCGGTGAACGAGCCCGCACGCGGGCACGCGATTCACGGCTTCGCGTGCGAACGCGCCTTTCGCGTGACGCGGCGCGGACCGTACTTCGTCACCGCGATTCTCGATTCGTCTGACTATTCGGATCTCAATTCGATCTGGCCGTGGCCGTTCGTGCTCGAGATAGACTACGAAGTTGGTAATGGACTGAGATTGAAGGCCCGCATTACCAACACCGGCGACTCAGTCATGCCGTTCGGATTCGGCGCGCATCCCTACTTTCACGCGCCGCTCAATCCCACAGGCCTGCGCGATGCGATGCTGATTCAGCTCGACGCCAACGCTCGATGGCCGCTCGACGCGCGCCTGATACCCACCGGTGACGCCGAGCCGTTGGCGGGCAAGTACGATCTTCGCGCGCCGCGTCCTCTTGGAGCCGATACTTACGACGACGCATTCCGCATGGCGCCGATCGCGGAGCGAACCGTCGAACAACGATGGGTCCGCGCCGCGCGCGCGGCTTATCGATCCGTCGCTGAATATCGCGCTCGAGATTCGCGCCGATCCCGCGTTCGGCGACTTCGTCGTCTATGCTCCCGAAGACCATCCGGTCGTCGCGCTCGAGCCGTACACCTGCGCGCCCGACGCCTTCAATCTTGCGGCCCGTGGCATCGCGGCGGGGATGCGCGAACTTGCGCCCGGCGATACCTTCGAGGCCGGCTTCGAGATTCGCCTCAGCGCCCCTTGAAGCGCGGCTCGCGCCGCTGTGCCAGCGCTGCCGCGCCCTCGCGAAAATCTTCGGTGCCGATCAGCGAGCTCTGCGCCAGCACCTCGAGTTCCTGAAACGTCATCTTGTCCAGGCCGTGGCCTTTGTCGATGATCCGCTTCGCCAGCCCGACCGCGAGCGGCGCGTTGCGCGCCATCTCGCGCGCAAGCTCTTCGGCCGCCGCGAGATGCGCGCCTTCGGCGACGACGCGATTCACCAGCCCAATCCGTTCCGCCTCCGGCGCCTCGATCATCCGCGCCGTCATGATCAGCTCCTTCGAGCGCGCATAACCGACCGTCCGCGTAAGCCGCGTGGTGCCGCCCACGTCGGGCACCAGGCCGATCCGCACTTCCGGCATCCCAAGCCGCGCGCCCGCCGCGGCCACCCTGGCATCGCACGCGAGCGCCAGTTCGAGCCCGAGTCCGCCGACGAAGCCGTGCAGCGCGCCGATGACCGGCTTCTCGATACTCTCGATCCGGTTCAGCGACGCCTGCGACTCCGCCACGAAGCGCCGAAAGCGCTGCATGTCGGGCCCGCCGCTCTGACCGCCCTGCGCGCCGCTGTCGTTGGCGAGCGAGGTGAAATCGATGCCCGCCGAGAACGCCTGCCCCTCGCCGTAAACGATAATCGCGCGAACCTCGGGACGATCGACCTCGTCGAGCGCCTCTGGAATCGCGCGGAGCATCGCCTGGTTAATCGCGTTGCGCTTTTCGGGACGGTTGAGCGCGATATACGCGAGCTCACCTTCGACTCGAACTTTGATTACACTTTCCGCCATCGCTGACACCTCGATGAGTATTCAACCGCATGATCCCGCGGCCCGCCAGACGCGAAACTATCCCCTCCCGCCGCCGCTGGAAAGGCCGTGGACCAAACCTGGCTGGAACCTTGCAGATGGAGGCCGTCGGGTCTATAGCGGAGCTAATTCCCACGTCGTTCGCGACGCAGGATCGCATCGCCGAACGCTCGGCGGTAGCGACCGGCTTTGAAACAGCGCGCGGCGAAGCCCGGCTTGGAGTTCGGATGGCAATCAGAATCGAGTTCCCCGAAGACAATGCGTCACTGGCCGAATTCGTTGGGTTCCACGACCGCGTGTACGCCTATCGCGGCGCCCGCTGGCCCGCGTCGGCGGAGATCGAGCTGCCGCTGCTGATGGGCCAGAGCCCGTTCTGCGAGGGGCGGACGATACGCCCTATCGCTGCGCGCGACGGCGGTGAGTTGGTCGCGCGGGCGGTAGCTGTAGTCGATGAGCGGTACTGCCGCCATTGGAACGAACGCCTGGGCCACATTGTGATGTTCGAGGCGACGCCGGGCGCTCGCGACGCGGTCAAGTCGGTCATGGACGAAGCGTGCCGATGGCTCGAGTCGCACGGCACCGTCGCCGCCCGCGTGGGCGATCTCTTCCCGCTCGATTTTCCCTTCGTGATCGATGAATACGAACTGCTTCCGCCGAACCTGCTCAGGCAGAATCCCGACTACTACCATTCGCTACTCAAGGATGCGGGCTGCGAGACCGAGAAGGGGATGGTCGATTACAAGATCGAAGTGACCGCCGAGCTGGTCGCGCGCTACGAGAGCGCGCTCGAAGCGGCGCGGCGGGCAGGATTCGAAATCGTGCCGGCGAAAGAGATAGCGAACGACCGGCGAGTGGTGGATTTCATCGACGTGATGAACGACGCATTCAAGCGGCATTGGGGGCACGTGCCGACCACGCGCGACGAAGGCACGCTGTTTGACGCGATGCTCGCCTTCAGCGGAGGGCACGAAACCTCGGTTATGGCGTACCGTGAGGGCGCGGCGGTGGGGGCGCTTTTCGTCACGCCGGACGTTTCGTCGGCGGCGATCCTCGGAGCGGGGCGTAAGATCGCAGACTCCGAAAAGCTGAACACGCTCGGAATCGGGGTGCGCGAAGCGGCGCGCGGCCGCGGAGTCAACCTGGCGATGGCTTCGTACGCGTTTCTGCAACTGATCCGCAAGGGCGCGAAGTATCTGAGCTATACGCTGGTGCTCGACGACAACTGGCCGTCGCGGCGGACGGCGGAGAAGCTGGGCGCGAAGGTCTGCGCGAATTACGTCGTGTACCGCCGCAATTTCCGGCAGGGGTGACCCCTGCACCCAGTGTTAAGGCCGCCCGCCGTTGGCGGGCGCGGCCATTGCCAACGGCTTAATGCTGCGCTGCCGTCGCCAGCGGCAGGGGTGACCCCTGCGAATTAATACTGGCCTGCTGTGCCAACGGGCGCGCGCGGCCACTGCCGCGGGCGCGATTCTGGCCAATCGAATAGAGCTGGAAAGAGCAGATTCTACCATCTGTAGTGGTTTTGGGACGGCTCCGCTCTAGGGCTAGCTTTGTTCCGGCAAAGTTATTTCGAGCAGACACAGTGTCGCCCGATTTCGGGCGAGCTTGGCGAGTATGAGGCATCCTGGCGGTTGACCATAGCGTACGAGTAGCACGCCAAACCCGCCGGCGTCAGGCTGAACAGTTCATCCCCAACCCCGGCCTCCCACTCCTTCCCGCGCCGCTGGAAACATTTTGTGAACAAACCCGCCCCGGAACATTGCAGATGGAGGACCGTCGGGTCTATAGCGGAACTGGAATCGGATATAAACGGAAATTCCGACCAGCCCGGATTTTCATTTTACTTTGAGCTTGGTACACGTGAATGGCGGGGGAGGACTCGGATGGTATGCATAGGGTTGGGGCTGGTCTTACTGGCTGGAATCTATATCAATCTGTTTGGTCTTTGGCTTTACCGGAATCCGGGCCAAGTCGCCGAGTGGCCCGCGTTACGGCGATGGGTCGCGCAATTTGAATTTTCACCGGAGACGCTGGGCGGGTTCTCCTACTCTCGATTAGCGCTCATCAGTCTCTTCGGGTTATTCCTCGAACTCCTGATGATCAGATGGATTTCATCGGAAATCACCATCTTTGCCTACTTCAAAAATTTTGTACTGGTTGCATGCTATTTAGGTTTCGGGCTGGGCTGTTATTTGTCGCGTCGCCCGGTCAATCTCATGGCGCTCTGCGTACCACTCATCGCGCTCGGGTTGCTGTGCGGATTTCCCTCAGACGGGCTGCGAAACCTGGTGCTGCAGCTGACAAAGATGGTTGGCGCCATCTCGCAGGTGGATTATTGGGGCGTACCCTCCTTGCCACTCAATCCCCAAAATGTGGCGTCGGCCCTGTCGGCTTCGTTCTTTGTTGCGTGCATCTTCGGAGTGATAGCACTGCTGTTCATTCCGGTTGGCCAGCTCGTCGGCTGGCTCCTGGAACATGCCAGCGATGGCATCTTCGGCTATACGGTCAATATTTTAGCCAGTCTGGCCGGAATTGTTCTGTTTACCCTGCTGTGCTTCAGATTTCAGCCACCTGCAATTTGGTTCGCAGTGGCTGGAGGACTGGTCGTGTGCTTGCTATGGAAACTGCCGAAATTGCGATGGACCGCTCTGGCGACATTCCTTTTTTGCGTGGTGCTGACCAGTCTTCCGGTTGGCCACGATACCAAGGTGTACTGGTCGCCTTACCAGAAACTGACCGTCCAACCAAACCGTGACGCCGGCGAGATAGTCAGTTGGCAGATTAGAACCAATAGCAATTGGTACCAGCAGATCCTTAATCTGTCTGATCGTTTCGTGGCGGCTCATCCAGGCTATTTCCTAAATGAACCGCCAAAGTGGAACGCTTACAATCTGCCATACCGCTTTTATCCCCACCCGTCGTCAGTGCTTGTGCTTGGCAGCGGGGCGGGTAACGACGTCGCCGCCGCGCTACGCAACGGCGCCGGTGACGTGACGGCCGTAGAGATCGACCCTCTGATTCTGCAATTGGGCAAGAACCTCCACTTCGAGCAGCCGTACAGTTCACCTCGCGTGCACGTGATTTTAAATGACGCTCGAAGCTACGTGCAGAATACGGATCAACACTTCGATCTCATCGTTTTCTCATTGCTGGATTCTCACACCACAAGTTCGTACTACTCGACAATTCGAATCGACAACTACGTCTACACGCTGGAGGCCCTCCGCCGAACAAAGACTCTGCTCAAGCCGGGCGGACTTATGATCATCAAGTTTTCGGTTTTGACGCCGTGGATCGGCGGGCGCCTACAAGAGTTGGCTCAGTCGGTATTCGGCGATTCGCCATTACAGATGGAGACCAGACAGACCCCGTACACATTTGGAGGCCGCAGCGGGGGCCGCTTTTTGATTCTGGGTTCGCGGGAAAAGATCGCTCAGGCGCTGGAGGATCCAGAGCTGGCCGCCTACGTTGCCGCCAACAGCAACGTACAGTCACAACCCGCCACACTGACTGGCCTGCCCCCCGAAAACTCAGCCGAAATGAGGTAGAGTCCGTCGCCTGAAAAAGGAGACGGACGATGAAAGGAAGCCGCTTCACGGAGGAGCAGATTATCGGGGTGCTGCGGGAGCAGGAGGCCGGGGCGAGGACCGAAGAGGTCTGCCGGCGCCACGGGATCTCAAGCGCAACCTTTTACAAGTGGAAGTCGAAGTACGGCGGGCTGGAAGTATCGGACGCCAGGCGGCTGAAGGCGCTGGAGGATGAGAACCGGCGCCTGAAGCGACTGTTGGCCGAGTCGCTGCTGGACAACGCGGCGCTCAAGGACCTGCTCGGAAAAAACGTCTGAAGCCTGCGACGCGGCGAGTAGCAGTGATTCGGGTAATGGAGCGTCACGGGCTGAGTCAGCGGCGTGCGTGCGAGTTGGTGGAGCTGGATCGTTCGACTTTGCGCTACCGGTGCAGACGACCGGACGACTCGGCATTGAGGCAACGACTCCGGGAGTTGGCCGCAGAGCGGCGGCGCTTCGGGTACCGGCGACTAGGATGGATGTTGGCGCGTGAAGGCCACGCTTTGAACCACAAGAAGCTCTATCGACTGTACCGCGAAGAGCGGCTGATGGTGCGCCGGCGTCGAGGGCGAAAGCGGGCACTAGGTACGCGGGCACCGATGACGCTGCCGAGTGCGATCAATCAACGCTGGTCGCTCGACTTCGTCTCTGACAGCCTGAGTGACGGCCGCCGCTTCCGCATCCTGTGCGTAGTGGACGACTTCAGCCGCGAGTGTCTGGCGACGGTGGTCGACACCTCACTGGGCGGAGTACGGGTGGTGCGAGAACTTGAGCGGCTCACGCTCGAACGAGCGCTGCCGGAGACGGTGGTTAGCGATAATGGGACGGAACTGACTAGTGGAGCGGTGTTGCGCTGGGCCACGAGAAGGGTGGCGTGGCACTACATAGAGCCGGGCAAGCCCGTGCAAAACGCCTTCATCGAATCATTCAACAGCAAGTTGCGCGACGAGTGCCTTAACGAGTACGTGTTCAGCAGCCTCGGGGAAGCGCGCACGATCATCGAGGCGTGGCGGCACGACTACAACCAGCTGCGACCGCACTCGAAGTCTCGGCTACCTGGCGCCGCAGGAGTTCGCGGCAAGGAATCAAGGGACTCGGCCATCGCGCGCACCGCTTGGCCAGCCCAAGCGCTGGCCGGCGCGGTGCAAGGCGCGCTGACCTCGGATCCAAAACCTGACAGTTTTTCGTCCGCCCTCAAAGAGTGAAGGGCGGCCGGAAAAACTGGGATGAAGATGAGACCAAAACCACAAACAAGGCGCCCCAGGTGGGGGCGCAAATAACCGGCGGACTCTACTTATGAATGGCGGGAAGTTGGGGTGCAGGCCATGACCACTGACGACTGGCCGTATTTCTATCAGCACGAACCCGGGATTCCCGCTTCGGTGATCATCATTTCGTCGGTGCTGATTGTTCTTTGTTGCATATTCCTTGGAAAGACCGGTACTTCACTTGGTTCGTTGCAATGGCACTTCTTTTTTCTCGGCGCCGCTTTCATGCTGCTCGAGGCACAGATCATCAGCCGGATGGCGCTGCTGTTTGGCACCACCTGGGTAGTCAATTCGATCGTGATATCGGGTCTGATGGTGCTGATTGTGGTTGCCAACCTGGTTGTGCATTGGCGGCCGGGCATCGCGGTGACGTTTGCCTATATCGGGATCTTCGCTTCGATCCTTGCAGCTTACATTATCCCGCCTGAAGCCTTTTTCTTGGGCTCCTTCTGGGCCAAGGTGTTCGCCTCCACCGCTGTGTTGTGCCTGCCCGTATTTTTCGCAGGCATCGTATTTATCGTCAGCTTCGCCCGCGAAGGATTTGGCAGCGAGGCACTTGGTTCGAATCTGCTCGGCGCGCTCTTGGGCGGGATGCTCGAATCCATTTCGATGTGGACCGGAATGAAATCAATATTGATATTGGTCGCGTTCTTCTATGCGCTATCGTGGATTGTGCTCTTCACAAAGGCCCCCGGGACGGAAGACCGTCAGGCGATTGCCGATCCCGCCACAGCCCAGGATTAGCGCGTTCAGCTTAACGAAATTCAGATTTACTCGGGCTGGAGGCAATCCTTACGCGCCTTGGATTATCTTTCGTACTCCGGAATTCGGATTTTAAGATGTTTTTATGGCTATTACGCCGTTTGACGTGGATTTGGCGGCCGTTGCTGAGGGACCGGCCGGCTAGGCGGGGGCCGGATTGGCCCGAGCGCTGTGGCCTTCAGGAGAGCTTTGCGTAGGTAAGTATCCCCTCGACGCAGGTAATGGAGGTGTGCTCTAATAGATGGGCACCGCGCCGACAGGATGGATCGCTGGTCGGTTTGGCGTCAACCGGCGTCTCGATTATGGTAGGCCGTGGCCAGACGACCGCCCATGCTTGCGACGTTCGCAACGCAGTAGATGGAGACCACGACATCGAAGGAGCATCATTCCTGTGGCCGAGGGTGAAGACGTGACACTCTGCATAGCGGCGCAATGCGAAGACGGGAAGACGCCCTGCATTGTGTTCTGCTCAGATCGTAAGGTTACTTACGGTTCTGGAGCCGACTACTTTGGTGCGTCAGACACGGCAGACAAGCTCAGCCTGTTCATCAAGAATTGGCCCGCACTAATCGCGGGAACGATGGCTCGCGGTGAGGAACTAATCGACACGTACCGAACCTATTTTCGGTCTCTGGAAAAACACCGTAGTGAATTAACCAAAGCGAACATCCTAGATACATTCAAAATCCCGCCACGCATTCAGAGAAGGAAACTTGCGGAAGAATACACACAGAGTCATTGGTCCATTTCTTACGACGAGTTTCTTGCGACGGGTGCAACGATTTTCCCTGATGATTACAAAGAGCGGCTGGACGACATCGAAGAAATAGAACTAGACTGCCGACTGTTATTAGGCGGATTTCTAGATGGTGAAGCGTATGTGTTTCGTGTATCTCAAAATACCAATGTGAGCTTAATTACGAATTTCGCGGCAATCGGTAGCGGCGAAACTTTCGCGGCTGGCGCGCTCCATCGAAGGAAACAAGCGGCGCATCTGTCATTGGAAGAGACGATTTACAACGTTTTTGAAGCAAAAAAAGTTGCGCAAATGGACCCGTTCGTAGGTAAGAAAACATTTGTAGACGTGATTAGACCAGTCGGGAAGGCGACGAAAAGGGGCGCGCAAAGAGTTAGGATCGACTATCTGAACAATCAAGGGCTTGGACGCGCGAACGGATACTACAAACAGTTTGGTTTGCAGCCAGTCAAGAAGATTCAATTTCAGAAGGCGGACTATCGGAGATACTAACTCGATGAAAAAATCGAAGGCAAAACCAGCCGATAAAACGGATGTTGCAGATGAACGGAAACAAAGACCGCATCTCCGCGAAGTTTCAATTCCGCCGATTAGTCGAAAGAAATTCTTTGACAAGCTGACGAAGGCCACGAAGCGGGATTAATCTATTTCGCCTTGAAGCGCGGATCGTCGGTTGCGACACAAACCGCTTCCATTGCTTGGCGATTAGCGGCGATGGAATCTTTCGTTGGAACAGATGGACTCAGTTTGAGTATTGACTCCCAGTTCTCTCCCTTATCTTGTTGACATTCTTTTGCCGTATCGAAGCTTGCGCTGATCGTCCATTCTGAAAGCGGAGCATCGGTATTGGGTTGATCCTCTTGTATTGGCGGGAGCATCAAATACCAGCCTACAAGTGCGAGCGCAGCAATGTGGCGGGGCTTCATCGCTCTGACAGGCGAGCCTGACGTACAATATCACGGCTTGCGCCCCAAAATATCAGAGCGACAGCAATCAGACCCAAAGCAAGCCGGATCATATCGTTGTGAACCCAGGCAAGAAGAAAATTACACGCCCCGTCGAGAGCAAACACAACAAGCAACACCACCGGGATCGAACGAATTATGCTTAGCAGGCTAGCGCGCATTTCACGTCTTTTTTTGCGAATCGCGCAAGCTGCCGCGCATTAAATCTGTGAGTCGGCTCATAATATCGTTTAGTTGCTCTGTGTGCTTTTCAAGTAACGCGCGAAAATGCGATGCACATTCAAGTGCTTCGTTCGCGGTTGAGACTTTGAGCTTTAATCGGTCTAACTGTGCTAACTCTTTGAGTTGCTTCGTGCGTACTCGATCATAATGTGCGCGTAATTTCTTGGCACGAACCAACTGTTGACCCTTAAAATTAAACGAATCGAACAAGGTGAACATAGACATCACCTCGTCGAGCAACCGTTCAATGTTAGCTTGAATCGGGTCATCCATATTCTTGGCTCTTGCCGCATGAGTACACCTGCGCTACAATTAAATTTGCAGCGCACGAATACCCTTCGTGAACTTGTCAGGCGGGGAATCTTGTCAGAGGTTTCCCGCTAGTCGTTTTAGGCTACTCTCTCTTTTTTGATCTTTCCAACAAACGCGTCGAACATATTGCGCTTCCCTAAGCTCTTACGCCGATTGAACCTAAATGCGTACTCGTTCAAATACGTCTGCAAATATTTCGTGCTGACGTTGTGATAGACGCCGCGTATCCCGTTCTTGGTTAGCGACCAGAATCCCTCAATCGTGTTCGTGTGTGCGTCGCCGTCAACATAGATTTTCGCGGCGTGATGAACCCGCTTGTGCGGATAGCCAAGTCCGGTCAGTGGTTCGTAGGCGTATGCTTCGTCAGTGAAAATAGCAGTCGCAGGTAATACCCGCTCGCGAAGACTGTTCAAGAGTGTTCCCTGTTTCGTGTCGGTTATGACTTTGGCGACCACGCGTCCACCACGCTCGACGGCTCCCCAAACTGGCTGCTTATCGCTGCCCTGCGGGCCGTGCGTGTTCGGTTTCTTCTTGTTGGCGTGTTTATTTTTGTTCCTTCCGCCGAAGAAACTTTCGTCGCTCTCGACATTGCCCGACAGATCGTGAATGTCTTCATCGAGCATCGAGCGAATCCGATTGAACATTCGCCACGCGCATTTATACGTTACGCCAAGCTCGCGCTCTAATTGCTTGGCGCTGATTCCGCATCGCGTTGAAGCCATCAAGAAGATCGCGTGAAACCAGAGTTTCAATGACGTGGCCGAATCTTGAAAGATCGTGCCGCGCATCGGATGCTCATGGTGTCCGCAGAACTGGCATGAGAATGAAGGCCGGTTCGCGATGCGATGATGCTTGGTGAGCTTCCGACATTTTGGACAGAAACTGCCGGCTGGATAGAGCCGGTTCTTGAGCCATTCGAGGCACGCCGCATCGTCTGGAAATTCGCGGTTGAATTCCATCATCGAGAACGTGCCATCGGACGATTCAGAGCGGAGCGGATAATTGCGATTAGACTTGCTCATGTCCTGATGTGTATCAAAAGCACGTACCTACGTCAAGGGGATCTTACCTTTGCGTAACCGGGTGTTGGTGCTGAAGCGATACGCGCTGGCGCGCGAGATCCTTCGCTGCGCTCAGGATGACACCAGGAGAAGCAGGCAGCGCTCGTGTCATTCTGAGCGGAAGAGCTTCTGTAGCGAAGAATCCCGAAGGACGCTCCGGCGTCCGACGTTGGTTACGCACAGCTCCCCTTCAGGGCTTCAGCAATACCTTCATCACGTTGTCTTTGCGCGCGTTGAAGATTTCGTAGCCCTTGGCTGCTTCGGCAGGAGCATTACGTGGCTTATTAGCGGGCGCGGGTCGATCGCCGCGTTCGCATCAGGCGCGCGAGTTCCGGGATGTGGGCGTTGATGTTTGCCAGGCCGATCCGGAACGTCAGATCGCGCGCGAACGCGTAGCCGATTGGGAAATTGAACGACGGCATGCCGAACACTCCGATCACTGACACTGTTCCGCCCCCGCGCGCCGCCATTATCGCGGACGTCAGCGCGCTGTCGTTGCCGACCGCCTCGATCGTCACGTCGGCGCCCCGTCCCTCCGTGCGATCGAGGATCGTCTGAGGCGCTTGTTCGAGGTTCACCGGATACGCACCAAGATTGCGCGCCGCCTCGAGCCGGTACGGGATGCTATCGACGGCGATCACTTCGGCGGGGCCGAACAGCTTCGGCACACATCACGGCGCACAATCCCACCGGGCCGCATCCGAAAATCGCCACCGTGTCGCCCGGCCGGATATTGCCGTTGACCGCGCCGAAAAAAGCCGGTCGGCAGGATATCGGCGAGAAAGACCGCGGCGTCATCGTCGATCGCGTCGGGCAGCCGGATAGCACGTGTAATCCGCCATCGGCACCCGCACCGCCTCGGATTGCTCGCCGCCCAGCCATCCGAGCTTGCCCGCGGAAATTCGCTCCGTAGCCGAAGTAGCGGACCCGGTTTTCCGCGCATTGCGACGCTGCCCGCGCCGGCAGAAGTAGCATCGTCCGCAGGCAACCACCCCCGACACGACGACCCGATCTCCCTTCTTCAGCCGATCGACGCCCGCGCCCACTTCCTCGATCACGCCGACGCCCTCATGGCCCAGCACGAAGCCGGGCACGATGGGCAACGCGCCGTCATAGAAGTGCAGGTCGGAGCCGCAAATTCCCGCGCGGGTGATTCGCACCAGCGCGTCGGTGGGAGTCTGCAGCGCGGGGTCATCGACCCGCTCGACGCG
Organism: uncultured delta proteobacterium; assembly: GCA_963743865.1. Taxonomy (GTDB): domain Bacteria; phylum Desulfobacterota; class Binatia; order Binatales; family Binataceae; genus Binatus. The sequence continues at coordinate 3,797 of CAVURG010000006.1, read as the reverse complement.
GACGTCGTGGGGTCCGTGGAAAACAGTTCCCTTCATGTGTTCGTCGTCCTACAGCGACCTCAGCGGAGGATAGCGAATCGCGCTGCGAAAGTCCCTTGCCGGTCCTCTAGCGGGCGGACCAGGCGAAGAGCGGCGGATTTCGCCGGGATAATGGCACAGACCGGCGGCGGGTTTGCAGAGGCGGCGAAGCGCGTGGTAATCCCAGAGTCCATGCAGCCGGGAGGCCCCTATGATTCAGAATATCAAGAAAATTCTCGCCCCGATCGACTTTTCCGACCACTCGATGGAAGCGATGCGTGGCGCGATGGAGCTGGCGAAAGACCTCGGCGCCAGCGAAGTTCACCTGATGCACGTGATCGCGCCGCAGCAAAGTTTCATCCCGTCCACGTATCGAGCAGAACCGCGAGCTGGCGCGGGAAGCGGCGATGCTCGAGCAGGCGGAAGAGGAACTCGCGCGGATCAAGAAGGAGCGAGTTCGGCGATTGAAGAAGGTCTTCACGTTTGCCGTGGTCGGCCCTCCGGTTCAGAAACTCGTCGAGTACGCCAAAGAGCAGGCGATCGACCTAATCATGGTCGCGACGCACGGACGGACCGGCGGCGAGCATCTTCTGCATCGGCAGCGTCACCGAGAAGCTGTTGCGCAACGCGCCGTGCTCGGTCCTGGTCTTACCGGCCGCGAGCGGCGGCAGGGGTGACCCCTGCACCCCGTATTAAGGCCGCCCGCCGATGGCGGCGCGCAGGGCTGAGCCCTGCCCGGGCACGGCTCCAGTATTAAGAGACCGCCCGCGCAATGGAGCGCGGCGTTAACGTTGGCAGGGGTGACCCCTAAACGCGATGATAAGAGCAATGCGGACTTCCTCCCTGCTCAGCGCAGGGAAGCGGTTTACGGCGCGGGGCGGCTCCGGTTGCGGTTGTTCCGCCATTGGAGCGGTTGAAGATTCGAAAGCTCGTCGGTCCCGCCTTTTGCGACGGGCTTAATGTGAGCGATCTCCCAACCAAAATGAGACGACGTATTACCATGCGCGCTGTACTGCATCCAGGTACCGAACGCGTCACGACGGTAGAAGATCGGGTTGTACCCCATGGCGGTCTCACCCTTTGCCCATACGCTCAGCTTCAACTGTTCGCTGGCTGAGGCAAACGGATATTTGTACGTCATTTCAGTCCTCAATCTTGCGATGGCCGAGATTTATATCGACGCGACAGGCGGTTAGCAAGAAGCGAACTGAAGGCTGGAAGTCTATTAGCGTTGCTTGAAATCGGGGGGCTCTGTCCTGGCCAACAAACGGGGAATCAGGCTACCAGCAAGGCGGACGGCTAGGAAAGGAATTACTCGGCGCGGCGGTCAGGAAATCATACCGAACAAAAAAATTAGGGCCAGGCAGATTGCTCCACCCGGCCCTTAGCCAACCGGGAAAAGGGGGGCAAACCCCGGCCGACAGAGGTATTGTACGCAACTGCGTGTACGTTGCAACTGCGCTCAGGATGCCGGTCTAACCCGCTATCCGCAGGGAAACAGCGGCTTTCGCGCGCGTCCTCTTTTGGCGCTCAGGCCTGCCTCCGCCAATGCGCGGGAAAGAAATGCACTTCGCTGTTCTCGCCGACGGTGTCGAGCACGCCGCCGGTGGCTATTTCACCGTCGATGGAGACCGCGATCGACGGCCGGATGTCTCCATCATCGAGCAATTGGCGGTCGATAGCCCGGGAAACGCTCGCCAAGGTTCCGAACCAGCTCGCGAATCGATTTTCCCGGCACCTCGACGCGCTCGACGCCGCCGGTGAATTTGCGCAGCAGCGCGGGAATCACAACGGTTGGCATTGCAGAAAAATAGGCGGGCGGCTTGGCCCGCCGCTTTTCGATCACTCGCTGTCAATCCGCCGCGGCGGAACGTTAGTTGTGGCGCCGCGATGCTTCAGGATCGCCTTGAGCAACCTGGGCGGGGACATCGGCGTCTCGGTCATCCTGACGCCCACCGCGTGATAGATCGCATTGGCGACCGCCGCCACCGCCGGCACGATCGACGCCTCGCCGACGCCGCGCACGCCCAGCGGATGGCCGGGGTTTGCTTCCTCGACGATGACCGTCTCGATCATCGGCAAGTCGAGGCAGGTCGGGATGCGGTAGTCGAGGAAACCGGTGTTACGCAGCGTGCCCTTGTCGTCGTAGAAGTATTCCTCGTTGAGCGCCCAGCCGATGTCCCTGCACCGTTCCGCCCTGCATTTGTCCTTCGACGTAGCTCGGATGAATCGCCTTGCCGGCGTCTTGCGCGACGGTGCATCGCAGCACTTGCACCTTGCCGGTGTCGGGATCGACCTCGACGTCGACGACGGTGGTGGCAAATCCGGGGCCGACGCCGCGCGCATTGACGCTGGCGCGGCCGGTGATCGGACCGCCGGTGCGGGCCAAGCGGGGTGCGAGCTGCTTGATCGACATGGGGGGCACGCCGTTGCCTTTCACGATGGAGCATCCCGTCGCGGAATTCGACATCGTCGGGCTTTTTCTCCCAGACCTTGGCGGCGCGCTCGATCAACTGGCGCACGGCGTCCTTGGCCGCCTCGTACACCGCCATCCCGGTTGCAAAAGTGACGCGGCTGCCCGGCGAGCACGTCGGTATGGCCGATCGAATCGGTGTCGGCGGTGAGCGGCCGCACGTCGGTCATCGGCGAGTCCGAGCACTTCGGCGGTGATCATCGCCATCGAGGCGCGCGAGCCGCCGATATCCGGCGAGCCGGTGACGACGCTGGCGGTGCCGTCGGTGTGGATATTGACGGTCGCCGACGACTGCATCCCGGCGTTGAACCAGAAACCCGAGGCGACGCCGCGTCCGCGGAACTTGCCGGTCAGCTTCGACTTGTAATGCGGGCTGTTCTTAATCGCCTCGCAGGTCTCGATCTGAACCCGATCCGCTAGAAGGCGGGCCGCCGGATCTGCAGCGGAGCCTTCGTGGGCGCCGTTCAGGATGCGGAAATCGATCGGATCGATGCCGCACTTCTCCGCCAGCTCGTCGATCACGGTTTCGGAGGCGAACGCGGCATTGGTCGCGCCCGGCGCCCGATAGGCGTTGGCCTTGGGCCGATTGACCACCACGTCGAACCCGTCGATTTGGAGATTCTCGATGTTGTAGGGCGCAATGATCGACAACGCGCCAGCCGCCACCGTCGAGCCCGGAAACGCGCCCGACTCGTATGCCATCCAGACTTCGGCGGCGACGAAGCTTGCCGTCCCTGGTCGCGCCCATCTTCACCTTGATATTCGAGCCCAGGTCGGTCCACTCGCGCGAGCACTTCCGAGCGCGACATCACGAGCTTGACCGGGGCCCGGTCACCTTGGAGAGCGCACCGAGAGCGGCTCAAGGGTGGAATCGGTGGTTTTGCCGCCGAAGCCGCCGCCGATTTCGGCCGGCACGACTTTGATTTTGCCGACCGGCATCCCCAACACCTGCGCGCTGAGCGAGCGCACGTCGAAGGCGCCCTGAGTCGAGCAGTAAATCGTCGCCTGTCCGTCGGAGTTGTAGATGCCGACGGCGTTGTGAGGCTCGATGTATCCCTGATGCACCGTCGCGGTGTTGAATTCGCGCTCGATCACATAGTCCGCGGCCTTGAATCCGGCGGCGACGTCGCCGCGTTTGAACTGGTAGTGCTGCGCGACGTTGGTCGGCTTGTCGCCCAGCTCAGGGTTGCGCAGTTCCTTGAGCAGAATCGTGGCGCCCGGCCGGGTGGCGGCATCGACGGTCATCACGGGCGGCAGCACTTCGTATTCGACTTCGATCAGGCGCAGCGCTTCCTCGGCGATGTGC
>CAVURG010000005.1:0-7583 GCA_963743865.1 uncultured delta proteobacterium | reverse complement strand
GAACTTGCAGGTCCTGGTGCGCGACCTAAATCGCATCTACCGCGACGAGCCCGCGCTGTGGGAGGCCGACGCCGATCCGGCCGGTTTTCGATGGCTCGACGCGGACGACGCCAACCGCAACATGATTGCCTTCATGCGGGTGGCGCCGAGCACCGGCCGGCGCATCGTATGCGTATGCAATTTCTCGCCGCTGCCGCGCAGCCGCTATCGCGTCGGCGTGCCCGGCCCCGGATTCTATCGCGAGATTCTCAACACCGACTCGGCTGCGTATGGCGGGTCCAACCTCGGCAACATGGGTGGGGTTGAGGCCACCGCGACTGCGTGGCGCGGATTTTCGCATTCGATCGCAATCCAGATGCCGCCGCTTGCGGTGATCTGGTTCTCAGATGCCGTAGCGCAGCCGGTCCATTCCCACCGGCGGCCGCCCGCGCTATAGAGTCCGCAATGGACGACCAGAAACACGAATCTCAACCGCATCCCAGCGAGCCGGTACATATCCAATCGTCCGCCGAGCGCCGCGATCGCGACATCCTGCGCACCGAGCGCTCCCAACTCGCCAGGCTCGCGCAGGTCGTCAAACTCGGCGATTTCATGGCGATCCTGATGGTGCTTGCCACTTTTTTCAGCGCCTATGCCACCTGGCGCACGGCGATGCTCACCAGCACGATCTTTGCCGTTGCGGATCGCCCGTTCCTCGGCGTCCAGAAGGTTACCTTCGAGGCGACCGACACGCAGCATCCGATGATTTTGGTCAATTATCGAAATTTCGGAAGTATCCCCGCCCTCGATGCGATCGTGGCCGTTTATGCGGTGGTCGATGGCAAGGTCGTCAAACCTGTCCCGGACGCGATGTCGGCGAAAGACGCGGGAATTTTGTCGCCAAGTGTACCGCACTACTTCTACATCTCCCTGCCGCCTGAGAAATACCAGGCGGTCGCCGCGGGCAAATCCAACCTGCAAGTCCACGTCAGAATGATCTACAAGGGTCCCGCCCACGAGAAACAGCTCTGCTATTTCGAGCGCTTCGCGTACAACTTCGGCGTGGGTATTTTTCAGGCCTCGGGTGGCGACGATCGATGCGGCACCGACGTTTTCTGAGTGTTATCTTCCCGCCTCGGCCCCACTTCATTCCCTCTTTTCGGTTGCGCGCCCGTGTATTAAAATCCGTGAGCCGGTGATCGCCTACCGCGCGTCCTGCTTGAGGGTCGAAACAGGCGGCCGACCGCCTCAATCTGGCTGAGAGGGGAATTCTATGCGGAGCCGAAAAGATTTCGTATCGAAAATTCGCGAGCGGAGATTGCAAATCATTCCGGCAGCGGCGTTGGCCGCGTCGCTTGGGATGCTCGCGCTCGGCGGATGCTCGTCGCAGAACGCGGACCAGCCACCCGCACAGCCGGTGCAGGTAAATTTCGCGCTCGACAAGTGCGAGCAGCTCGAAGCGAACCTCTACAAGTGTCCTGCCATCGATCAGCCGATCTGCACGCCGCAGTTCGTTCGCACCGATGTGAATTGCGTCCGCGTCGGCCCCAAGGGCAGCATCTTTGTTCAGCGCGGGGGCTCGAATCCCTGACCGTAGCTGAAGGCAGCATAGGGTTGGGGGGTATGCCGGCCCCCAAGCGCCGCGTCAATCTGCAGCATACGGGCATGTTCTAACTGCTGCGGCGTTGCGCAGCGCGCGTTCATCTGACAATTTCCTTTGAGCACGGTAGCTCACAATGACGTGTCCCATCTGCAAGAAGCCCGCCGACCTGTCGCCCCGAAATCGCTTTCGTCCGTTCTGCTCCGAGCGATGCCAGATGATCGACCTGGGCACATGGGCCTCGGGCGATTACAAGGTGGAGGGCTCGAAGTCCGCCGACAACGAGCATCACGACGATCTGAAAAAGCGCAGGCTCCTCAATTGACGCGTGACGCGGCGTCGCGGATTCATCCGACTTCGGTGGTGGGCGCCGAGGTCGAGCTGGCCGGCGGCGTCGAGGTCGGTCCGTTGTGCCTGCTCGACGGGAAAATTCGTCTCGGTGCGCGCACCCGTCTGATCGGCCACGTTACGATTCTCGGCGTCACGGAACTCGGCGCCGACAACGTGCTTCATCCGGGCGCGGTAATCGGCGACGAGCCGCAGGACCTGACTTACACCGGTGGCGCGCGCTCGGTGAGAATCGGCGATCGAAACATCTTCCGCGAATATTCCACGGTCCATCGCGGCAGCGAGCGCGGCGACGTCACCATCATGGGCGACGACAACTTCATGATGCAGAATGCGCACGTTGCGCACGATTGCCGAATCGGCAACTCGACCATCATCGCCGGCGGCGCGCTGCTCGCCGGATGGGTCGAGCTCGGCGACCGCGCGCTGGTCTCGGGCAACTGCGTCGTGCATCAGTACACTCGCATCGGACGGCTCGCGATGATGCGCGGTCTGTCGCGTACCAGCCGTGACGTGCCGCCGTTCTGCATCATGGACGGCACGCACACCCTGCGCGGGATCAACGTCGTTGGACTCAAGCGCGCGGGGATTTCGTCGAAGTCGATTCATGCGCTCCGGCACGCTTTCACAGCGCTGTTCGGCACGCGCCAGAATCTCAAACTTGCAATCGAGAGACTCGAGAAATCCGGCGATCTTGCGCCCGAAGTAATCGAGATGGTGGATTTTATTCGCGCCTCGCAGCGCGGCGTCGCCTTCGGCCCGCTGGACTCGCGCTCCGATTTCGAATCGTCCGAAGATTAGCAGGGGCCAGCCCGCGCACCTTTGCCAGGAAGAAAACGAGCGACGACCTCGAACTTTTCAGTGACGCGCGGACTCAAGATGCGATGAAAGCACTGAACGCGCGGGCGCACCCTTTGAGAATCCGCAGCCCGTCTTCCTGTGAGCCGGCGTCGAACTGCCGCCCGTCATGGTCGACGGCGTTGCTGACCATCGCAACGCAAGCGACGGTGACACCCCGGGCCACACCAAAAGCAAATAGAGACGCTGCCTGCATCTCGACCGCGAGAACGCCCTCGTTCGCCCAGCATTGAAGCTGCTGTTTCGTCTCCCGATATGGAGCATCGGTTGTCCAGACTTTGCCGGAGCGAAGTGAACACGGCTGGTTGCTCGAGCGGGTGGTCAAGAATCGGAAGCTTCGAATTATCGGGCATGGAGCAGGATCACCTATAGCGTGGCGTTCGGGCTATCGCGGAATTGGTTCTGGTTCCAATGTGCAATAACAGTACAAAAATTGCTGCGTCGTCCCGAACGGCGTATCGTGCAATTCCTTGGAGCTCTCGATCAAGCGGAACCGCCGGCCAAATTCCTGGTGAAGCGATTGGGCGTCGTAGCGCATTACCTCGAGGCCACTGCACTTCTTGGGACCCTCGGGGCCGAAGGTGCTGATGATAACGTGACCGCCAGGTTTGACGGCCAGGGCGACGTTGCGAACATAAGCGAGCCGCTGCGCCGGCTGCGTCAGGAAGTGGAAAACGGCCCGATCATGCCAGATGTCATATGAATGAGCCGGAAGGTTCGCTTGGGTCACGTCTTCATGCAGCCAATGGACGGATCGCGCAGCTTTGCCTATGCGCTTTTTTGCGACATCGAGAGCCGCCTGTGAGATATCGAGAACTGTGATATTCCGGTATCCGCTGGCAATCAGGTCATCGACCAAAGTGGATGTGCCGCCGCCTACATCAATGATCGATGCCGAGCGATCGCCCTCCGCACGTTCAATCAGAGCAAGGGAAGGCTCCAGATGGGGGCGGAACCAGCTCACCTGATCCGGCGCTTTGGCGCCGTAGACTTTTTCCCAATGTTCCTTCATATCCATCGAGCCGCCAGTTTCGCGATACCGCTTGATCACAGAGGAAGCAACGAAAAACGAAAACGAAACCGGTGTGCGTTTGAAATCCGGTTCTTCTCCTATCTCCTCAACTCGGCACTGGTGTAGCAAAACGTACCACTTCCCCCGATTCGCGGCGGTTGCTTACGCGTCCGACCCCTGAAACAATCATGATGAATCTGGGAAATCAAAAAATGAACATACGGCCACGATTTTTCATCGGCGCGGGGCTGATCATCCTGGCGATCGGCTACCTTATCGGCAATGCGATGCGCACCACGTCGGAATACTACCTGACCGTCTCTGAAGTGGCCGCGCGCCAGAGCGAGCTTGGCGGGCAGGCGCTGCGAGTCGCAGGCCGCGTCAAGCCCGGCACGGTCAACTGGGAGCCAAACACGCTGACCCTGAAATTCGAGATCGTGCCGATTCCCGATCTCAATGCCGACACCGCGCCGATCAAGCCTGTCGTCGCGACCGATCCCGTAGCGACCGATCCCGTCTCGTTCCGCGTTGTAGCGGCCGGCGAGCCCAAGCCCGATATGTTCGCGCCCGGCCGCGACGTTATCGTGGAGGGCAAGCTCGGCGCGGGGGGCGTTATCACCGCGACGCAGGTGATGACCAGTTGCGCTTCCAAATACAAACCCAAACAAGCACAATAGCCTCGGATTTTACCGATGCCCGAACTTGGTAACCTCGCACTCGCGATCGCGCTGATTCTCGCCGTCTATTCCATCGTCGCGAATATCTACGGCGTGCGCCACAATGCGCCGGACTTCGTCGTCAGCGCGCGTCACGCGATTTGGTCGATGTGCGCGATGGTCACGATTGCGGTCGTCGTGCTGTGGGTGGCCCTGCTGCGCAGCGACTTCTCGCTCGAGTACGTCGCCTCATATTCGAGCACCACGCTCCCGACCGCTTACAAAATCACCGCGCTGTGGGCCGGGCAGCAGGGTTCGCTGCTGCTCTGGACCTGGTTGCTGGCGATCTTCACGTCGGTGGCCGCGTTTCAGAATCGCCGCCGCAATCCGGACACCGCGCCCTACGCGCTGGCCGTGCTGGCTGGCGTCGCGATTTTTTTTCTGTTGATGCTGAATTTCGTCACCCGTCCGTTCGATCTGCTCGCGACGATTCCCGCCGAAGGCGCCGACCTCAATCCACTGCTGCAGAACTATTGGATGGCGATACATCCGCCGTCCCTCTACACCGGCTACGTCAGCGCATCTGTTCCGTTCGCATTCGGCGCCGCCGCGCTCATGACCGGCAAACTTGACGACGGATGGATTCGCTCGACGCGCCGCTGGGCGATTTTTTCCTGGTTCTTTCTGACTCTGGGCAACATATTCGGCGCCCGCTGGGCCTACGAAGTTCTGGGCTGGGGCGGTTACTGGGCGTGGGACCCGGTCGAGAACGCGGCCTTCATGCCGTGGCTGGTGATGACCGCGTACCTGCATTCGGTGATGATCCAGGAACGCAAGGACATGCTGAAGGTCTGGAACCTGTCGCTGATCGGACTGGCATTCGGACTGACGCTGTTCGGCACTTTCATCACGCGCAGCGGCGTCATCTCGTCGGTGCATTCGTTCACCCAATCCGGCCTCGGCCCATACTTCCTCAGCTTCCTGATAGCGGTGACGCTCGCCTACACCGCACTTTTGATCTTCCGCTCGAAGCAATTGCGCAGTCCCGCCGAATTTGAGTCGTATCTGTCGCGTGAGGCCGCATTTTTGTTCAACAACCTCATCCTGGTCGGGATCACGTTTGCCGTTTTCTGGGGCACGATCTTTCCCGTGCTGTCGGAGGCGGTGCGCGGCGTGAAGATTACCGTCGGCCCGCCTTTCTTCAATCGCGTCGTCGCACCGCTGGCGCTCGGGCTGGTGTTCCTGACGGGCATCGGGCCGCTGATCGCGTGGCGGCGCACGACCGCTGACAACCTGGTGCGCAGTTTCGCCGCGCCGGTCGCGATTGGCGTCGCGACCGGGCTCGTCGCCGCCGCTGCCGGGTTGCGCCAATGGTACGTGCTGACCGCCTTCTCATTGGCCGCGTTCGTGATTGGCACCGTACTCGTCGAGTTTCGCCGCGGGATGAACGCGCGCCGCCACATGATGGCCGAGCCGCGCGCCAAGGCACTGGTCAATCTCGTTGCCAAGAACAACCGCCGCTACGGCGGCTACGTCATCCACGTCGGCGTGATCGTCGCGTTCATCGGGGTCGTCGGCTCGTCGTTTTTCCGCACCGAAGTGAAAAAGAGCGTGCACGAGGGCGACAGCTTTACGATTGGTTCGTACCGGCTGCGCTTCCTGGGGTTCTCCGAGGTTGACACGCCCCATGTCGCGAGCGCGACCGCGCGCGTCGAGGTGCTGGGCGCTGACGGGCGCGAAATCACCGTGATGACGCCGGCCAAGCTTTTCTACATACGGGCGCAGCAGCCCGCGACCGAAGTCGCAATCCGCTCGACTCCCTTAAGCGACCTCTATGTTGTACTGGCCGGAATCGACGACACCGGTCAGACCGCGACCTTGGAAGTGTTTTTGACGCCGCTGGTCTTCTGGCTATGGGCTGGCGGCCTGCTGATGGTGCTTGGCACCGTGATTGTGATGTGGCCCAACGTGCGCGAGCGTGCCGCAATCGCGACCGCGCTGAGCCGCTCGTCCGCCGCCACCAGCGAACTCGCCGACCTGGCCGCTCCCGGGGGTGATTGAGCCCGTGCGTTCGCCAGTCGCATTCACATCGTCGCCGCGGCTGGCGTTGATCGTGGTCGCGCTGCTGGTTTTCCTTTCTCCCGAACTAAAAAACGTTTCACGTGAAATATTTGCGGCGGAAACCCCAACCAACGCAGAGGTTTCCCAAGGATTGACCTGCCAATGCGGATGCGGTCTCACCGTCGCCAACTGCAATATGCCGACCTGCGGCTTTTCAGTGCCATTGCGCGCCGAGATAGACGCCATGATCCGCAAAGGGATGAGCCGTGCGCAGATAATCGCCTCTATCGCCACAAGTACGGCGAGAAAATCCTGTCCGCGCCGACCACTGAGGGCTTCAATCTGCTCGCTTGGACGATGCCCTTTATCGCGCTCGTACTCGGCGGCGGCTTGATCGTGCTCGTGGTCGGGCGATGGCGCTCGAATTCGCCGTCTGCGCCGTCCGGCTCGAAACCGGCCGGGGAGCTGTCGTCATTCGATCCCGAACTCAGGCGCAGACTCGAAAGCGAACTCAAGGAGCGCAGATAACCGGTGTTCATTCTTGCCGCCGCGCTAATTGTCGCCGGAGTCGCGCTGTTCGTGGCGGCTCCGCTCAGCATCGGGCTCGTCGGAGCGCGCGCCAGTCGCCGGGCGAGCTTCAAGTGGAGCGCGACGAGCATGAACGCGGGCTGGCGGTGCAGGGTCTTCGCGAGTCGAGTTCGATCGCGAGATGGGGAAGCTGTCCGACGCGGACTACGAATCGATAACCAGGCGTCGAGGAGCGGGCGCTGACCGCGATGGCCGCGGTCGAAAAGTTCCGCCTGCAGACCGGCAAGGCCGCAAACCCGAAGAGGCTTTCCTCGGCACCTTTGACGCAGGCGCCGCGCCGGCCGGCGACGCCCGTCGCGCACGCCGAACCGCTGCCGCCGCAATCCTCACCGTCGCCGGCGCCGAAGATTCGCTTCTGTGCGCAATGCGGAGCGCGCGCCGCGGCCGACTCGAAGTTCTGCGCGCAATGCGGCCTTGCGATCAAGCGATCGGCGGCGCGGCCGCCGACGGAGTGATGTCGGCGCCCGTCGTCGAGACTCGC
>CAVURG010000004.1:0-3268 GCA_963743865.1 uncultured delta proteobacterium | reverse complement strand
GGCACCGGCCGCGGCCGGCATCTCTTTGCCGTACACGATCGCGACCGAATTGATGTAGTAGCCCGTGGTGGCTTCGCTGGTCTGCGCTCTGCTCGTGAGTATGACGATCGCATCCGCGCCGGTTTCACAGGCCTTGCGCTGCACGGCGGGCAGCACGTCGGCCTCGGTCGCAAAAACGTTCCCCAATCCCTCGACGATTGCGACCTTGCGAAAATCCCCCAGCGGCTCATGGCGCAAAACCGGCATGTTGCAATCGGGCGGCTTGGCGGCGCGGCCCGACGGCTCCACTTCCGCAAGCGTCACCTGCGGCGGCAGCGAAATGATCGTGAGCGCATCCCGTGGCGGCAATCGTCACTCCTATTATGATAATCGCGGCTCTCACGAGTAATGAATATTCGACCCGACGGGCATCGCGGGCAAGAGCGGTTGCGCGAGTCCCCGCCGCTCGCTTTGGGCGTTCTTTAGTATAAAATCGCGATGCGCTCGCGCCGGCAAAGCCCGGCGCGTAAAGGCGGCATCTCACGATGGCACACACCGGCAAACCCACTCGTCCAATCCTCGGCGCGCACATGTCAATTGCCGGAGAAGTCGGCGAGGCGCTTACTCGGGAGCAGGCCGGCAGCGACTGCATCCAGATTTTCACCAAGTCATCGCGGCAGTGGAAATCGAAGCCGTATACCGCCGACGAGATGGCGATTTTCAAGCGCAATCAAAGAAAGCGACATCGGATGCGTGATCGCGCACGATTCCTACCTCGTCAACCTCGGCGCGCCCGATGAAGCGCTGCGCAAAAAATCCATCGCGGGATTCATCGACGAGCTGGAACGATGCGAGGGGCTCGGCGTCCCGACGCTGGTCGCGCATCCCGGCTCCACGTCGGTTCGGGCGACGAAAACGGACTTAAGACGATCGCAAAGTCCATCGACGAGGCGCACACCGCATGCAAAGGTTTCAACGTCAAGATCGCGCTCGAAATCACCGCCGGCCAAGGCAGCACGCTGGGCTACTCGTTTCAGCAGATGGCGCAGATCTTCGACGCCGTCGAAGAAAACGATCGCTTGCGGCTATGCTTCGACACCGAGCACGCATTCGCCGCCGGCTACGACCTTTGCACCCCCGAAGGCTATGAACATACCTTCACCGAACTCGACAAGTTGATCGGAATCAAAAACCTTGCCGCGTTTCATCTCAACGACTCGCTCAAGGACTTCCATTCGCGGGTCGATCGCCATCAGCATATCGGGAAGGGATTTATCGGGCTCGGCGCGTTTCGCCGCATCCTCAACGATCGGCGGTTTTTCGGCCTGCCGATGTGCCTGGAGACGCCCAAGGGTCCCGACCTGAAGGAAGATATCGAGAACCTGGCGACCTTGCGCAGTCTCTTCAAGAACTGACTATTGGCTGATGATTAAGCGAATACTCACTGGAGACCGTCCCACCGGGCCATTGCATCTCGGCCATTATGTAGGATCGCTGCAAAACCGCATACGCCTGCAGGATGAATATGATACCTACTTACTAATCGCCGACATCCAGGCGCTGACCGACAACTTCGAGCATCCCGAGAAGCTCGAAGCGAATATCTTCGAGGTCGCGCTCGACTACCTGGCGGTCGGCCTCGATCCGGACAAGGTGAAGATCGTCGTCCAATCGATGGTCCCGGAGCTGACCGAGCTGACGATCTACTTCATGAACCTTGTCACCACCGCGACGCTCGAGCGCAATCCGACGCTGAAGGACGAAATCAAACAAAGGAATTTCACCAAGGGTCTGCCGGTCGGCTTCTACACCTATCCGATTTCACAGGCTTCGGACATCACGATCTTCAAGGCGCATCTGGTCCCGGTCGGCGAAGACCAGCTCCCGATGATCGAGCAGGCGCGCGAGATCGTGCGGCGCTTCAATCGCATGTACGACAAAGTCTTCATCGAACCGAAGGCGCTGGTCGGTCGAGGTGGCGCGGCTGCCGGGGACGGACGGCGGCGCGAAGATGTCGAAGTCGCTCGGCAATTGCATCTACCTTGGCGATTCGCCCGAGGTCGTGCGCAAGCGCGTGATGTCGATGGTACACCGATCCCACGCGACTGCATCCAACCGATCCCGGCCACGTCGAAGGCAATCCGGTTTTCACGTATCACGACGTGTTCAATCCGGATAAGGCGGAAATCGAAGAGCTGAAAGAGCGGTACCGAAAGGGCACGGTCGGTGACGTCGAGGTCAAGGAGAAGCTGTTCAAGGCGCTGAACGTTTTTCTGGAGCCGATTCGCGAGCGCCGCGCGCATTTCGCGTCGAAGCCCGGTCGCGTCCGCGAGATAATCGTCGAAGGTACGCGGCGGGGGCGCGCGGTCGCGCAGGAGACGATGGCGGAAGTGCGCACCGCGATGAAGATCAGCTACCGATTTTAGTTGTCGGGAAAGAATCACCTGCGCGGTGTGCGGCAGGGGCTGGCGGCCCCTGCACCCGCAGTGAGAAGACGCGAAAATCTGCGCAGCGCATCTTTTCGCGACTACGCGATGGAAGAGCCCACGGGCGCGCGGTTTTCTTAATACTGGCCAGCCGTGCCCACGGCCAAGGGTGACCCTTGGCCGTGGCGACGGCAGCGCAGTATTAAGCCGCTGGCAGGGGGCCGCGCCCGCCAACGGCGGGCGGCCTTAAATACCGGGTGCAGGGGTCACCCCTGCCAGGAGTGACCCCTGCACCCGGTGTTAAGAAATAAAGATGCGGGACTTCGCCGGGCGAGGGGACAGGTACTCAGTACGCCTTGCAAAAATACGCGCGTTCGGCCGCCGACTCGCCGCAGACCATGCACACCCCCGCGACGCCGTCATTGGTGAGTGGAATTGCGCGGCAAGTCGCTTTGGTCTCCTCGCGAATCCGCGTCTCGCATGCGGGATTTCCGCACCAATAGACGTCGGCGAATCCACCGCCGCCCTCGCCTTCCATGTGCTTGCGAAACCGGGCGTAGTCGTCGAACTTTCGCGTATTCGCGATCATCGCGGCCTTTGCCTGCGCGTAAAGATTTTTCTGAATCTCTGCCAGCATCGCGCCGACAGTATCGGCAATCGTTGCGAGTGACGCCTTGCTCTTTGATTCGGGCCCCGACTTGTCACGCCGCACGAGCACCGCCTCGCCCGAGGCGACGTCGCGCGGTCCGACCTCGATTCTCACCGGCACGCCGCGCATCTCCCAGTCGTTGAACTTGAACCCCGGCGTCAGTCCTTCGCGATCGTCGATGCGCGCGCGGATTCCCGCCTGCGTCAGTGATTGC
>CAVURG010000003.1:0-6861 GCA_963743865.1 uncultured delta proteobacterium | reverse complement strand
GAGATTGCGAGGCCGTCGCCGCCGACGCTCGATTCGCGCGCACCGAATGGCGCCGGGAGATCGAGCGCGCGCGTGCGACCGGCGGCGTCGATGAAGCGGAGTTCGATTCGCGACAGGAGTGCGTTCGTCACAAAGACCTACAGCCAGCCGAGCGAGCCAAAGACAATCGCGAGCAAGAGGGAAACGGAGGCCAATCCGCCCACGATGCTCCATCGCTTCGTTTCAGTTTCAGCGTCATGCGCCCACGCAGCGACCGCGAAAAACCAGGCGTATCCGAAGATGACGATCAAGATCAGCCCCGCGCCAAGATTCCAAAAGGGCCAGTACCAGTTCAGGTAGCCCCATCGATTCAGCACGACTTCCAGGATCACCGATGCGACCGATTGTCCGACGATCAACATCCAGCGGCTGTTCAAGCCGAATATTTTCGCGCGCGGATTTTCCGGCAGCAGCTTCGCAAACGCCATCCCGTAAATCAAAAACAACAGCGTGGTTTCGGCGTTGAGCCCGACCAGGATCTGATATGAGGTGTGCCCGGTCTCGACCCATAACGGCGCGCGTCCGGTCCAAAACAAAATCGCCGAATTGACCAGTTCGTTAATCCAGTCGGCAAACCAAAGCGCCAGCCCCGCCGCAATCACGTTCCATCGCTGCGCCATGATCTCGCCCGAATAGATGAACATGGTCAGGACTAGCAGGTACACGATTGTCCAGTCGAAATTGGCGGGACTTCGTAGCACGGCGAGCGCCGCGCGTGCCGGTTCGGTCATATTCTCAGAGCCTCCTGCCTGGAATGTACTTCACGCCGCATCAAATTGGCAGTTCACTTTGAAAACGGAAATCCGGGCTCAATTGTAAAGACGCGGGCGGAGTTTATCCCGAGTGCTCGAAAGGCCCTGTTAGAACGAGCACGGTCGAGGTAATCTCAGCCATCAGGTGGGAGAGAGAAGTCATCGATACGCCGCCGGAGATAGAGGCCGCCGAAGCTGACGAGGCGGGCGGAGACGTACCCGCGCAGGATAACTGGGGCGGCCGACTGACCGCGTTCCGCGCGCTGCGGCATCGCAATTTCAGACTGTTTTTCGTCGGACAGCTAATCTCGCTGATCGGCACCTGGATGCAAACGGTCGCGCAAGCGTGGCTGGTGCTCAAGCTCACCAATTCATCGCTGATGCTGGGCGTGGTGGCGTTTGCGGGTTACATGCCAATCGTGCTGGTCGCATTGTACGCCGGCGTGGTGGTCGATCACGTCGATCGGCGACGCCTGATAATCGGCGCGCAGACGCTGTTGATGCTGAGCGCGTTCGTGCTCGGAGGACTGACGTGGGCCGGCGTGGTGAAGGTCGAATACGTGATCGCGCTGGCTGCTCTCAACGGGCTGGTGAGCTCGTTCGACATGCCGGGGCGGCAGGCGTTCGTGGTCGAGATGGTGGGGCGCGACGACTTGCCCAACGCGATCGCGATGAACTCGATGATCTTCAACGGTGCGCGAATGATCGGGCCGGCGATTGCGGGTCTGTCGATCGCGGTGATTGGAGTTACGGGCTGCTTCATGCTCAACGGCGTCAGCTATCTCGCGGTCATCTGGAGCCTGTTCGAGATGCAACTGCCGCGCCACGAGCGCCGCCAATTCGGCGCCACGATGATGCGGCAGGTGCGGCTGGGCCTTGGCTACGTCTGGCGGCATCGCCCGACCCTCTGGCTGCTGGTGCTGGTCGCTATCAACATGGGAATCGGGATGCAGTACTCGGTGCTGATCCCGATGTTCGCGCGCGATTTGCTGCACGTCGGAGCGCATGGCTACGGCTTTTTGATGGCGGCGCAGGGGCTCGGCGCGGTGGTAAGCGCAATCGTGATGAATTCGCGTTCGGCGGCTCCCAAAGCGCTGCGCCAGAACCTGGTGTTCGGAATTTTCTGCATGGCGATTGCGGTCGCGGGGTTCGGCGTGTCGCGTTGGATGTGGATTTCGCTGGTCGCGCAAATGTTCATCGGCGTGGGCCTGATGAATCACATGGTGACGTCCAACACGCTGTTGCAGTTGTTTGTCGCCGACGAGCTGCGCGGCCGCGTGATGAGTATCTATACCTTGTCCTTCATCGGCACCGCGCCGGTGGGGAGTCTGGCGGTCGGCTATATCGGGGAGAATTTTAGTCCGCGCACCGCGGTGCTGTTCTGCGCGTCGTTCTCGCTGCTGTGCGGATTTATTTTGTTGACGAAACTCAAGTTGATCGCGCAGGCCCAGGCGGAGGTCGAGCCGAATGGTGAGAGAGAGAACTGAGGAACTTTATTTTACGCGAAACCCACCGTGGGTTGCGCCGGAGCGGGACGGTCTTCGCGCTGAAGCTGGAAACTGACTAGGATTGTAAAAGTTCGAGCGCGAGGCGGGTTGAACGCAATGAAATTCGGAACATTTTTGTATCAGACATCGCCCAACAGTATCGCGGCGGTCGCTCGCAAAGCCGAGGAGAGCGGTTTCGAATCGCTTTGGATCCCGGAGCATATTATTCTGCCCGTAACCTACCGCTCGCCGTATCCGTATTCATCCAGTGGCAGGATGGGTGCGCCGCCGGAGACGCCGCTGCACGATCCGATGCTGGCGTTGGCGTTCGTCGCCGGGATCACCACGAAGATTCGCCTGGCGACGGGAGTATTCGTGATCCCCATTCGCAACGCGTTTGCGACTGCCAAGGCGGTCGCCAGCCTGGACGTGCTTTCGGGCGGCCGATTTATTTTCGGCGTCGGGATCGGGTGGCTCGAGGAGGAGTTCGACGCGGTCGGGATGAACTTCAAAGACCGCGCGCTTCGCACGCGCGAATACGTGGCGCTGATGAAGGAACTGTGGAGCAAGGAGTCGCCGGACTATCACGGCAAGACGATTTCGATTGAAGGCTTCAAGTTCATGCCCAAACCGGTGCAAAAGCCGCATCCACCGATCGTGTTTGGCGGCAGCACCGAGCCGTCGCTCAAGCGGGCGGCAAAACTCGGCGACGGATGGTATGGAATCGCCGGCGGTATCGACGAAATTGCGGCGACGATCAAGCGACTGCGCGAGCATGAACGCGCGGCGGGGCGGATGGCGCCGCTGGAACTGACGGTGAGCAGGCTGCGCGAACAATTGAAGCCCGGAGACATCGAGCGATTTGCCGCGATGGGCGTGTCGCGGATAATCATTGGGCCGGCCGCGACGACGCGGGAGCAAATCGCGTCGATGGAAAAGTTCGGCGCCGAGGTAATCGCAAGGCAGTGATCGCGAGCGGACAGCATCGGAGTGCAGGCGTTGCGCAGCCTGTTGGCGTGTCGCAATTGGCGCGGATATCATCGAAACTTGCGCCGGAGGAGCGCTTACGAAGATGAAAAGGTGCCCGCGCTGCGAAAAAACTTTTCCCGACTCGGAAACGTTTTGCGAAGCTGACGGTACCGCGCTGGTGCAGGCGGGTCCCGCCTTTGCCGAAGGGGCGGCCGCCACCGGCGCGGGCGACGCCGGCGAGCAAATCGAATGTCCGGTATGCGGCGGCAAGGCGCAGCCGGGGGAACTGATCTGCAACTTCTGCGGCGCGCGGCTCGGCGTCGAATCGACGGCGGCGGCGTACACACCGCAGCCGTCGTCAGCGCCGCCGCGGGGCGGGACGACGGTGCGGCGCGATCCGTCGCCTTCGATGCGCATCACGGGCACGATGCCGGACGGCGACGGCGAAGATGAAGGCCGCGGGTGGTTCAGCGTCGTTTGGTACTTGATCGCGGCGATAGTCGCGCTGGGAGGCGGCGCGTGGCTCGCGCTTCATCTCAGCACCAAAACTGCGGAGCAGCCGGTGGCGAACGCGTCGCCGGCGGCGATCGCGTCGGTGACAGCGGCGGCGCCGAGTGGGCCGTTGGTAGCGTTGTCGAAGGCGATGGTGGTGCAGGTGACAGGGGAATCGGCGGCGGCGCCCGAGCGCAATCAGGAAACAGCGCAAAAGTTTTTCGAAGATCACAAGGACGGATTGCTCGATAGCTATTCGCATGCGCTCGCCGGTGACAGCACGCTGCGGGATGCGATGGCGGTGCGGATTAGGGTGTTGCCCAACGGCAGCGTGGACGAGGCGTCGGTGCGGACCTCGACCAATCCCAATCCCGCGTTTGACGCGGAAGTAGTGAAGGACGTTTCGGCGTGGAATTTCGCGCCGTTCAGCGGCGGCCAGGTCGAGATCGATTATCCGATAATTTTCACCAACGATCCCGCGACGAAGGACGCGCTCGAGTCGCAACTCAGCTCGAAGGTGGCCGCATTGAGCCCCACCGAGGCGCCGGAATTCGCCAGCGCGCCGGCGGCGCCGTCGCCGGCCGCGTCGGAAGCGGCGAGCGCTCCATCGCCGGCGTCAGCCGGGACGCCGGCGCCGATGGTGGCCGAGCCTGCGCCGTCGCTGGCGCCCGCGCCGCGCAAGCGTCACGTGGCGAGCCGCGCGCCCAAGCCGCCGCCGCTGACCTTGCAGCAGCGCGTCAAGCAGGTACTGGGGTCGAATCCGAGGACGCGGCGCGTGGACTGTTACACCAGCGGCAGCGCGGTGACGATTTTCGGCAAGGTGTTCGACGCCGACGCCAAGCTGTACACGGAAAAAATCGTGCGCCAGGTACCGGGGGTCGGCAACGTGATCGATTCGCTGACGACGGACACGGCCGATTGGGCAGCGCGCCAGGCTGCGATCGCGTCGCAGCTAAGTGCCGCGGGGTTGAACAGCGTGACGGTGAAGGTGATCGGCCGCGACGCGTATCTTGGCGGCACGGTCAAGAGCGATGCGCAAAAGAAGCAAGCAGTGGCGATCGCCGAGAACGCGTCGCCAGGGGTGCACGTGCAGACGAATCTGATCACGGTTGTGCCCGGAAACATGTTCGGGTTCTGACCCGCGGTCTCTGACGATGTCGCCTGGTGTGGTTAATCCTGTGGGGCGTGATACTATTGACAGGGTCCGAGGCGAACGCTTATATGGCGGAAAGAGCGCAGTATAGGACGCTCCCACCAGGAGGACTCTATTTCCATGGCTGATGCAGCACCGACGACACCTAAGGAAATCTTTGCGGCGATGCCCGGTCGCTTCAACAAAGATGCGGCGAAGGGATTGAATGCGACGTACCAGTTCGACCTCTCGGGCGATAACGGCGGCAAGTGGCACGTAGTCATCAACGACGGAACCTGCACGGTCAAAGACGGACCGGCCGCTTCGCCGAGCATTACCATTTCGATGACGGCGCAGGACTACGTTGACATGACCAGCGGCAAGCTCAACGGGCAGGTCGCATTCATGAGCGGCAAACTGCGAATCGCGGGCGACATGGGGCTCGCGCTGCGGATGCAGAGTCTGTTTGCCTAAACCGTGAATTTAAGATAGCAATGAATTGCGCGCCGGCCGGAGCCAAAGCAGGCCCGGCCGGCGGAAAATCCGCCTGCAAAGCATCCCGCACAAAATCGTCCCGAGCCGAAACGCGCCGATAAAACTAAGATTCGGTACGCAGTCGAGACACAATCTTATCCACTGATTAACGACCCCAGGCTGGCGCGAGCGCGAGCGCCGATTACTGTCAGTACATCAATTCCGGAAACTAAAATTCTGTTTCTTAAACGCTCCCAAGCAAGGAGGACAAATCCACGTCACAGGAAGAGAGAACGCAAATGAGTTCTGCGGAGTTTGAGGGCGACCTCAACAAGGAAAGCGGAGAATCGACCGACAACGGCCAGGACAACGATTCGCTGGCCTCAAAACTGTCGAGGAGCTCAGCAACTGGCGGCGCAAGCGCACGTCGTCGCAGCCACGGCATTCTGACGGACCGAGTCAGAACTTTCAGTCAGAGCCGGCTCGCACGATCAAGGTTCGCGGTCATGAGACTTTGGTCGTTCGCAAACCGAAGCTCGCCGCCAAGCCCCCCACGAATACGAATCACACACCAAATAATCAGTAGTCAGTATCTCCTTGTCCGCGGGATGTGTGGTGGGGCGTGCGCAGGAGTCAGGAGCGGAAGATTTCGACAGGCATCTCTCGCGACGCTTGGCGGGCCGGGTAGACGGTCGCGAGCAAGCAGAGCAGCATCGAGGCGAGCGCGACGGCGGCGAAGTTCCACGGATCGACGGCGATTGGAAGCGTCGCGATGCCGTAAATTTCGCGCGGGATGTGAATGAACTGGTAACGCGCGAACGCGAAGCATCCGGCGGCGCCGAGGATCAACGGGCCGCGGTTCCAGCCGCGCCCATGATCAGTCCTTGACCACGAAGATCAGCGTACGTCGCGACGGGTCGACCCATCTGACCCGCACGGCGATGTCCTTGCGCTTCTCCATCACGACCATGATCAGCGTCGCGACGAGGTTGAACGCGGCGACGCCGATGAGTATCACGAGCACGAGCGCATAGACGCGCTTGAGCAGCTCGAAGCCGGCGGCGGCACTTCGTTGAACTCGATCCAGTTGCGCACCCGGGATGGAACTCGTGAACAGTTTGCGCATTGATCGGTGACCGGTGGGTCTGGTCGAGATTGGTCAGATGGAGATCGATGCCGTCGAATTGTCCGGTGCGGCCGAAGAAATCCTGGCGTGCGCGAGATCGATGAAGACGATGTTGGCATCGATGAAGTCATTCGAAACGAAGATCGCGCTGATCGGCCTGAATTGGTGGCCCTCGGTTGAGCGATCGATTGTGAGAATTGGGCGCAACGATCGAACCGTGTCGCCGGGTTTGGCCTCGTCTCTTTTGGAAGCCTGAACTCGACGGCGAGGCTTGCTGCGGGGAACCGTGGGGCCGGTGGCGCTCGCGGGGACTCGCGTAGCTTCGCGCGAGCATGCGATGGACGCCGGTCAGGAAGCGGCCTCATTGCGCCGCGGACCACGGGATTGCCC
>CAVURG010000002.1:0-7331 GCA_963743865.1 uncultured delta proteobacterium | reverse complement strand
AGCTTCATCCCGCCCCCGCCGAGCGGCTTCATCACGCGGTAACGGCCGCCGACGATGGTGTTGGGGGCAATCACTCCTTCGATTTCAACCTAACCATTTCTTCCAATTTTGCGGAAGCCGGCGGCGTGTCCATATTCATCGCGTCAGCATGTCCTCGCGAAGCGCGCCTGAAAAGGCCGCATTGGCGGCGCATATGAGATGAATCAAAATGCCGAGCCGGGCTGCAGCGCTGTACGCCAACGATACGCCGAAAAACCACAAGATCCCCCGCAACGGTTCGCCCCGATAAATGTGGCCGACGCCCGGAACGATGCTTAGCACGAGCGCGAGCAGCGGGCTGAACCCCGGATCTCTGCGCAGCAGAGGGAAACGAGTTATCGGCGCGCCGCACGATTTGCAGAAGCTCGCGTCGGCGACGACGATCGGCTGACCGCATCGCGAGCAGAACCTCGGCTTCTCGAACTCCCTTTCAGCCACGGAAGGTAAACTGCGCGTCGCCGAACTTTACGGTGTCGCCGTCGCTGACGCGCGTTGGCTCGGTCACGCGCCGGTTGCCGACGAACGTCCCGTTCTGGCTGTTGAGGTCGCGCACCGCGAACGCGCCGTTGGAAATTTCGATGCTCGCGTGATGGCGTGAGACCGACGAATGGCTGACCACGATTTCGTTGTCGAGCGCGCGCCCGATGCGCGTGACCGCGTCCGCGCGGACCGGGTAGGGCTGCCCCGACGGATCGACTAGGCTCGGCCCCTCGACTTTGACGTTCGCTCCCGCAGCCGCGTGGCGACGTGCGCGGGATTGACCCTATCGGCCGTCAGCGACGTTTGTTGGCGAGCCGACGCCGACGTCCCGCGCAGATGGAACAGCAATTCGTAGCCGCCAATGTTGATTCGATCGCCGTCGTGCAGGTCAACGCTTTCGATTCGATTGCCGTTGACGAAGGTGCCGTCCTGCACCGCGAGGTTCCTGATCACGTAGTCGGCGCCGCGCCGTTCGATCATGGCGTGTCGCGGCTGCACCGCGGGATCGCCGAACAGGCCGACCGGATTTTCCTCGGCGCGCCCGACCGACGCGCGCGCGCCTTCGATCCGGTACTGGCGTCCGCGCAGCCGCCCTTGCTCGACCGTGACCCACGCGGCCTTGGTCAGCTCCTGCACCAGCCCGATGAACAATCCGATCGCAAGGCCGGTGACCGCTTCGCCAAAGAACCGCGAAGCCAGCCCGCCGCCGACGATCGAGCCGATCAAATCGAAGCCGATTCCGCCGACCGCTCCGCCCACCAGTCCGCCCAACGCTCCCTTGGGAACATTTTCCATCGTGAGCGTCGCCAATCCCACGCCGGCGCCCACCAGCGCTCCGTCGATTGCCCATCCCAGGAGTCTTGCGATGACGAGAGTTACGATCGAGCCCGAAACCAGCTCGCCATTCGGGCTGAAGCCGACTCCGCCGGCCTGGAGAACCCAGTTGAACACATAATTTCCGAGGTACGTGGAGAGCAGCGACAGCAGCGCGCAGATCGCAAAGCCGCGAATGAAGCGGCGCTTGGACTCCGGCGTCACGCGAACGTCGGATGTATCCACGGCGGTGATGAACGCGCCAATCGCGCCCGCAGCAAACGCCGCCGAGATGTAGTACGCGACCATTTCGCCCGTCGTCTGCACCTCGCCGAGATGAGAGTTGTGCGAGGCCAGCTCGACGGGGAGCCATCCGATCGCGCCGCCAACCAGCCCCGCAAGCGCCTTGAACGTCAGTTCGCGCCGGTTCAGAGAGTCGCTTTTGAGTAGAGCTAGAGGTGAATTCACGCCGCCCTCGGCACATGCATCCAAGTGGAAATATAATAGCCCGCAGCGGGTCGCTGGAAAACGCTCTCGCGCAAACGGCGCGCGTTCGACGGTGGAGCGATGGGACATCCAGTTCCCCGCGATTCCCGAACTTGATATTGAGGGGGTTGAGGTTGGCGATATCACCGCCGAGGACATTATCCCGGCGGCCCGGCCCCTATGAACTAACCTGTGTGCTGTGGCGGTGGCGGCGGAACGCCTACGGACCCGCAGGTGGAACGGGATCGGCGGAGTTATTCTCAGCATTCTAATCGTGATGCTTGAGGCCGACGACGAATATGAGCGTCGATTTGTCGGTCGAAAGCGGTCTTGCGGAAATTGTTCTCAACCGGCCTGACAAGATGCAACGCGGTGAACGACGCGATGGCGGCCGAGCTGACCGGATGCCTGGAGCGCGCGGCGTCGCAGGGCGTGCGGGCGATGATGATCCGCGGTGAAGGGCCGGCGTTCTCGATCGGACGAGACTTGGCGGACGCCGACCCGGGCATCGAAGACGTCGAAGCGATAATCGAGAACATCTTCAATCCGCTGATCAAGCGAATCGTCGCGTTCCCGGCGCCAACCTTTGCCGCCGTTCATGGCGCGTGCCTGGGAGTCGGACTCGGGCTGGCGCTCGCATGCGACGTGGTCTATGTCGCCGACGATGCGCAGATCGGTTCGCCGGCGGCGCGTATCGGCGCGGTGCCGGATTCGGGCGCGCCATTCGTTTTTCGTCTCGCGCCTGGGAACCCATCGCGCGCTCGAACTCATCTACACGGGACGAATGCTCTCGGGCGCCGAAGCGGCCCAGCTCGGACTCGTCAATCGCGCCGTCGCGAAGGACTCGCTGGTCGCGGAGACCAGGAAGGTCGCATCGCAGGTGGCGCTCGGTCCGACCGCGGCGTTCATGCAATCGAAGCATTTGGTGCGCAGGATCGACGAAGAGGCGATGGGCCTGTTCGCGGTTCTGAAATGCGAGGCTCAGGCGCAGGGCGCGGCGCGGCGGACGGCCGACTACAAGGAAGGCATCACGGCCCTTCAGCAAAAGCGCTCGCCGAAGTTCCAGGGGCAGGGCTGAGCCCTGGCCGTTGGCACGGCTGGCCAGTATTAAAAGACCGCGGGCTCTTCCATCGCGTCTCCTCACTGCGGGTGCAGGGGTTACCCCTGCCCTAGGAAGCGTGAAACCCAGGCGGGTTTCACGTTGAATTAACTTCTCCCTGTTGCTCTGTTTACGCCGGTCGGGGCTGGCGCGCGCTTAGGCGCGGCGGCGCGAGCTGCGCGTCTCGGCGAGGCGGCGGGCGGCTTCGCCGATCGTGCCCGCGCGATGCCATCGTGAGTACTCCTCGACGGTCAGGCCGTGGGCGAGCTCCAGCGCGACCGACAACCCCGCGAGCACGAAGACTTCGCCGAGCACGCTGATGCGCGGCGCGAGGCCGAGTCCGCCGCCTTCGTTGGGGACGGGGACGTGGATGACGAGGTCGGCGAGTTGGGCGAGGCTGGAATCCTTGTTGCCGGTGATCGCGATCAACTGGGTGCCCTGTTCGTGAATGGCGGTGGCGGTGGAGAGCAATTCGTCGGTGTTGCCGCTGTTTGAAATCGCGATGACGATGTCGCGCGGATGCACCTGGCCGAGGCTGCCGTGCAGGGTTTCGGTCGCGTGCAGGAAGGTGGCGGGCGTGCCGACCGAGCAGAACAGGCTGGCTGCGTAGCGTGCGACGTGCTCGGGCTTGCCGACACCGGTTACGTGGACGCGGCCGCCGCGGCCGAGCGCGGTGCGGATTATCTCGACGGAGCGCGAGATGGCGGCGAAGTTCAAGCCGCCGCGAAGTGCGGCAAGTTCGGCAAGCGCGAGATCGAAGAAGTTTTCGACTTCGCTTTCGCTGGCCGAGTCGCCGATCGCCGCTTTGCGCGGCTCGCTATCGCGGTGCGGTGTGGGCAGCGCGATCGCCTCGCCATACAAGTCGAGAATTTCCTCGCGCACTTCGAATTCTGACGGAAACGCGCCAAGGCGCGTGACCGCGACCGCTCCGGCGGCATTGGCCAGCCGCCCGATCCTGTCCCACGGCATCCCGAGCCGAAGGCCTGCGAAGACGCCGCCGAGGAACGCGTCGCCGGCGCCGGTCGAATCGATCTGCTTGACCTTGAAGGCGGGCACGCGAACGGAAGTGTCGCGCGCCGCTATCGCGCATCCCTTGTCGCCTTCGGTGATAATCACCGCGCGATTTCCGTAGCGGGCGCGAATTGCTTCGGCCATCTTCAGGGGATCGCGCCCGTTGCCTGCGACGATTTCGCGTGCGGCGGCTTTGGCGGGCTTGACGTAGGTCGCGAGTTTCAACGCGCGTTCGAGTTCGGCGCGCGTGCCGAGCGATCCGATCGCGTCGGAGGGCGGCACATCGACGTCGAGGACGGTCGCAATGGAATGGGTGCGCGCGAAGAGCAGAATTGCGAGCACGGTGCGAATCGGGAGCTGCGAAATCTCGGTCGAAACAAGATTGGCGCGGCGGATGAAAGCGCCGTGGCGGCTGCGGACCTCGGCGGGGGTGAGCTCGCCGGTCGCGCCGCGCGCCATGTAGATGGCGCGATCGCCGTTGGCGTCCACGAAAATGTTAGCGAAGGCGCTGGCGGTCCCGTCGAAGGTCAGGTGATGGCGAATGCCGAGGCGATCCATCCCGTCGCGGAGAAACTCGCCGTTGCGGTCGTCGCCCATCTTGCCGAAGATGCCGGTTTTGAGGCCCAGGATTCGGCCCCATCCGAGATGGTTCAGGACCAGCCCGCCGACCTGCGTGCGTTCGATGGCGGCGCTGGCGGTATGCGCGCGGAGCAGAATTTTTTCGTCGGCGCGGATAATCCGCGGGGTGCGATAGAACAGGTCCACGACCATGCTCCCGCATCCGACGACATCGAGTTTTTCTTCAGCCATTGCTCTCAACCGATTTTTTTGCGCCGGCGCGGTCCCCCGAATCGTATTCGCTGACCCATCCGCGCTCCAGCATCTCGGCGGTGCGCCCGCGCAGGTTTGAGAATCGTGCGGAGAATTCGCGGCGCTCTGCTGTCGCTGAGCGGCGGCGTTCCCGCGCCAACTGCGTCGCTGTCGATGACGCCGATTTCCTTTAGCGAGGCTTTAAGCGATGCGATCGTCGGGCGATACGTTCTGGCGCCGCGCCGGAAAGTGCATGTGATGCGAAATTCCCCGAGTGCCTCAGCATACAACCGCATCAATTCGACGTCGCCCGACCGGCAGACCTGCCATGCGCGCTGCCATTCGCGCGGCATCGCATTGGCCGCGCCGGCAACGACGCCGTAGGGACGCGTGCGCTGTGTCAGGTAGCGGTTCCAGTAGTGGCGCATGCGGTCGCCGACGCCTTCGGGCGGGGCGAACAAATCGAAGATGAGGTAAGGGTTGCCGGCGTAGATCGCGAATTCGTGACCCGCCTTGAAGTGCGATGCGGCGCGAGTGTAGTTGCCGATGACGGTTTTGCCGGCGGTAACTTTTATCCCGCGCACGTACGGCAGCCGGGTCATCGCCTTGACCTCGCGGGTGTGCAGGTGGGGCGATTTGCCGGGCGCGGCGATGCCGGCGTTGTCGTAGAGAAACAGCGGAAGCATCCGGCCCGCGCGCTCGAACACCGCGCCGATGTCGCGCTCGACGAATTCGGCGGGATGCTCGACGTCCCTGATCGAGAGCGGCGCGACGACGACCGCGTCGGCGCCGGCGTGGAGCGCGTGGCTGAGATTGTCGAGCGTGTCGCTTCGCGTATGCGCGGTGATACCCGCCCATGCTTCGATTTTCTTGGCGGCAGACGCGCGTGCACGGCGGCATTCCTCGATGGCGATTCGTGCGACCGCCTGGCGGCGCGGGTTGTCGATGCGATCCCATTCGCCGGTGGTGCCTGCGGCAAAAATTATGTCGGCGCCGGCGCCGCCCTGGAGCGCATAGCGAACGACAGCGCGCTGCTGGTCTTCGAGGATGCGGCCGCGGGCGTCGAGAATCGTGACGATGGGAACGGCGAGGCCCGGCCGCGGGATATAGTCGTCGAGCGAATCCACGGCGGCGATTCTAGCAGAAGCGGGCGATGGCTGCTGCCCGGATGGCATCGGGGGGGCGGCTAGCCGAGGCCGAGTCCGAGATCGGTGATGAAGCTCCAATGATGCTCGTCGGTGGAGGCGAAGTTCTCCAGCTTCAGGCGGAGAGTCAGCTTGTAGTTGCCGTCGCCGGAAAGCGCGGCGGCGGGCGGGTTTTCGTACCAGATGCCCTTTTTGCAGACGTCGATCATCATCTGATCGATCTTCGCCTTGCCGGAGTGTTGTTCGAGGATGAGTTCGGTGAGCTTGCCGCTTTTGTCAAGGATTGCCGTGATGACGACGGGCTTGAGTTCGATGGGCAGCTTGGTTCGCGAAATATCCTCGGTCTTCTCGGCGATAGTGAGTTGCACGTACACGCGGTCCAGTATCACCGCGGAAAAATTTCCGAACTCTGGCGGCCTTGTCGTTCAGCAGGCGCACCGTGCCGGGCCTTTCTTCGGTGCCGACCTCGCGCGAGATGCCGGGCTCGGTCTGAAAGGTGCGCGGCCCGGCCGAGACCGCGGCTTCGTCGTGCAGCAGTCCTTCGCCGGGAGCAGGAACCGCGTTGGCGGCAAGCGGATCGATGGGAGCGTCGGACACGGCCGACAAGTTGCTCAGCAACTTCGCTTGCGGGCCGGCGTCGGGGATGCTCGGCGGAGGCTTGTCATCGGCGGCGCATCCCGCGGTGAGGATCGCGGCGGCAAGGAGCGTGGCTGTGAAAAACCGTTTTCGTTGTGCGCGGCTCATTTGGATTTTTCCTGTTGGCTGTCTCTATCCAAATCCAGGGCGGCAATTGCCGGACGCGCATCATTGTAGTCGGCGACGAAAGCGTCGAACAGTTCCTCGCCGAACGCGCGTTCTTCGACGCGAACCTGGTCGTTGTGTTCTTTCGCGATCGCATCGCCGATTCGCGCGAGCAACTCGAGCGTGGGCGAGTAATTCAACTGAGCCGTGACGCCGCCTGAGAAATCGAAGTTCCATTGGGCAGCAGGCGCGAGCTGAGGTTTGTCTTCATGCCGCGATTTCCGGCAGCCAGCCCGCGCAGAAAGCTGCCGGCAATCAAGTCCATCATCCGATAAACCCCCGGCCGTGCCTTCAGTCCCGTGACCGGATCATCCGGTCGACGAACGTGACGGAGCTCATAGCGACGGAGTCAGTTAAATCCGAACGTCGCCCAGCCGACAGCGATCGCAACACCGGTCACCTGCGCCGACGCAAGCGTGCGGTAACTGCTGCGCGCGATTTCATTGAGTGCGATACCGTCGACGGCGGGTTGCATCGCGTCGTTGAACGGCGTGAGCAGGCTGCCCGAATCATCATGGTCAAGCGGATGTGGCCGTGGTCGAAGGCCTCGCGTATCCAGAAATTTCCGTGCGAATCAGAACCGCGCATCTCGCCGTCATGGTGGGTACAACCCTGCGATAGAAATGATATAGCAGCGGATATTTTTT
>CAVURG010000001.1:0-32445 GCA_963743865.1 uncultured delta proteobacterium | reverse complement strand
GCGTTGGGTTCGCCGTGAATTGCAGCGCCAATCGGCTTCCGATCGCAGGTACCATCAGGACTAGCGCAATCGTGAAGTAGGTCTTGGTCGTGCGAAATGCATAAAGAGCGGACAGCAGCACAAGCGATATCGTCACAGTTGCAAAAATCTGCGCGAAGGCGTGAGCCGAGAAAATCGGCTGAGAGACGAGCAGCAGCAGAATCGTCGCGAGCAGAACGGTAAATCTGCCGGGCCAGTTGTGGCGCGCCAACCCCAGCCGTCGCCATAGCGCGGAAGGGCTCAGGACGCTGGCTTTCTCGCTCATAGTGTATCCGTTTCGCGCAACGGGACCGGCAGTGTCAAGGCGAGCATTGCGCCCGCGACAAGCGAGGCCGCCGTCTCATCATGTCCCAAAGCGCGACATGGCTGTCTCGGCTTCGGTCAGTCGTTGACCATGTACGGCCCGCTCAGCGACGCAGTCTTGCCGCAGCTCTGCGCTATCTGCGCCTTTGCTGGTCATCGCCGCAAGGCACGCACGTTGCGTATCAACGCAGGGTCAATCTCGCTTGGTGGAGTGCGTTGGCGCCTGCAGATCGACTGTTCGGCATTTTTTCGGCAGCAAGGAGCACCAGTCCCCCATGGACCAGATCATTAGACAATCGTTAGCCGGCAGGAGATTCGCCTTGATGGGATTCGAAACGCCCGAAGCGAATTCGATCATCGCGGCGTTGGGGACTGCCCGTGGAATCGGCCGCGTGGTCGGAGCCGTGCCGAATTTTTCCGGGCTCAACTCCTTTTCTGCTTTCGACGCTTGCTTCATCAACGCTTCGGCCATCGGCATTGCCGATCAACCGTCCCCGATCGAAATGATCGCGCGCAGCCGCAAGCCCGCGGTCATCATCAGCGCCTGCGAGGAACTGGTGACGCGATTCGCGGCGGTCGCCGACGTCAACCGCGACTTCATGACGCGCCCATGCCAGCCAGAGGAATTGTTTCTCAGGGCCTACCGCATCCTCAGATTCGTCGAGAGTGCGGCAGTTGCGATTCAATCCTCAGCTCGAAACGGCGCCCGGCGCATAGTACTCGCCGATGACGACGCGACCACCGTCGTCATGATCTCAACGATCCTGAAGCACTTTAATTTCGAGTGTGATATCGCGTACGACGGTGCGCAGGCATTGGATATTGCCCGTAAGAAAAAACCCAACCTGGTGCTGATGGACGTGGCGATGCCGAATATGAATGGGTTCGAAGCGCTGACCGCTCTGCGCAGCGATTCGGCGACCAGGAGTACGCCGGTAATCCTGGTCAGCGCGCATCGCGACGAAGCTGAAGTGGTCAAGGGTTTCTCGCTCGGCGCCGATGACTACATCACCAAGCCCTTCAACTCGGGCGAACTGATGGCTCGGATCAGCCGCGTCTTGCGTGACCCGGAAGAGAGATGATCGGAACCGTCTGACTCCCGGGACTCGCGCGCAACGGCCCATATTCATTCGCGACTCGAACAATCGAGCGCGCACGGCGCCGCGCCGATTCCTTCCGAAAATTAGTCAGTCCGCCGGTCCCGGCGGACAACGGACAACTAATCCGTTTGGCTTGAAGGCCAACAACCGCAATCATTGTCGGTGGAGGATCTTCAGACCGATGGCCCCAGAACATGTCGTTTTTTTGTTTGACGTCGATAACACCCTGATCGACAACGATCGCATCGTCGCCGACATGAAGCGCAATCTCGAGCGCGACATCGGTTACGACCAACAGCGGCACTACTGGGAATATTTCGAGCAATTGCGCACCGAGCTCGGCTACGCGGACTATCTCGGCGCGCTGCAACGCTACCGGGTCAATCATCCGCGCGACTTCGGAATCATCGCGGTGTCGTACTTCCTGATGAACTACCATTTCGCGAACCGCCTGTTCCCCTGTTCTCTCGACGTAATCGATCAGTACAAACAGTTCGGTGAAACAACGATCCTGTCCGATGGCGACATGATCTTTCAGCCGCTCAAGATCGAGCGCTCGGGACTGCGCGAAGCCGTCGATGAAAAGGTGATGATTTACATCCACAAGGAACAGGAACTCGACGACGTGCGGACCCGCTATCCTGCCGACCATTACGTGCTGATCGATGACAAGGTGCGAATCCTTGACGCGTTCAAGAAGGCGTGGGGCGCGCGCGTGACGACGGTGTTCCCCCGGCAGGGGCATTACGCGGCCGATGCGAAGGAGACGGCCAAGTACCCGGCGCCCGACGTCACGGTGGACAGAATCGATCAGCTGCGCGACTACGATCTTGCGCGCCTGCGTGCGGGATCGAGCCCCGACTGAGAGCCGGATCGCGCGGCGCACTCACGCAAGATCGAACAACAGGACCTCGGCGGGGGAGTTGGCGACGATAGTCACTTTCTCTTCGTCGCTGATCGCGGCGCCGTCGCCCTCCGCAAGCGTGACACCGTTGACCGCAACTTCGCCGCGCGCCACTTGCACCCATCCATGGCGGCCCTTCTTCAGATTGGTCCCGACAGTCTGTCCGCGCTCGAGCTTTGCGACCCATAGCACGGCGTCCTGATGAATTTTCACAGACTGATCGCGGCCATCGGGAGAGCCTACAGGCGCGAAGCCACCGCGCGCCTTCGCATCGTCGATGGTCCGCTGCTCGTAGCCCGGAGCGATTCCGCGCGTGGAGGGCGTGATCCAGATTTGCAGAAAATGAACCGGGTCGGTTTTCGAATGATTGAATTCGCTGTGCGTGATTCCCTCCCCGGCACTCATTCTCTGCGCTTCGCCCGGACGAATGATCGAGCCGGTGCCAGTGCTGTCCTTGTGTTCGAGCGCGCCTTCGAGAATGTAGGTGATGATCTCCATGTCGCGATGACCATGGGTGGGAAAGCCCGCGCCGGGGCGGACGCGATCCTCGTTGATTACGCGCAGCGCGCGAAATCCCATCTGGCCGGGATCGTAGTAGTCGCCGAACGAGAAAGTGTGGCGGCTGTCGAGCCAGTCGATCTTCGTGCGTCCGCGGTCGGCGGACCTGCGCGGAGTTATCATCGAGGACGTCGCCTCAGGCCGGCGGCGGCCGCCGGCTTCATCTTCATGCGGATCGGCATGTGCTTGATTCCGCCGACGAAGCTCGAGCGCAGCCGCTCGACGGGACCCGCGAGTTCGGCGTGATCGAGGCGTTGCGCCAATTGGCTGAAAATCACCTTCAGTTCGAGCCGCGCCAGGTTCGCGCCGAGACAGAAATGCTCGCCGATGCCGAATGCGATATGCGGATTCGGATCGCGGCTGATGTCGAACTTGAAAGGCTCCTCGAAAACTTCTTCATCGCGGTTCGCCGACGGATAAAACAGGCACACCGATTCGCCGGCTTTGATCTTCTGGCCGCGAATCACCGTATCTTCGGTCGCGGTCCGCGCGAACTGAATAACCGGTGTCGTCCAGCGCACGATCTCTTCGACCGCCGAGTCGATCAACGCGGGATTGCGCCTGAGCTTTTGCCACTCGGCCGGATGCTCGATGAAAGCCAGCAGGCCGCCGGTGGTCGCGTTGCGCGTGGTCTCGTTGCCGGCCACGACCAGCAGGAAATAGTACGACAGCATCTCGAACTGCGGTATCGGCTGGCCGTTGACCTTGCCGTTGGCGACGATGCTGGTGATGTCGTTGGTCGGGTGCTTCATCCGTTCCACCACCATGTCGGTGAAATACTGGAACAGGCCCAGCCGCGAACGATCCATCGTCTCCTGCGCGGTCGTTCCAGCCTGGAATTCGGGGTCGCCGCCGCCAATCGTCTCGTTGGTCCATCTGAAGAGTTGTTCCCAATCTTTATGCGGAACACCCAATAGCTCGGCGATTACGGCCAGTGGAATCCTCGACGATACGTCGGTGACGAAGTCGCACTGGTCGCGCCCGGTCACGTCGTCGAGCACCTGTCGCGTGATGCTCTCGATTTCAGGCTGCATCGGACGCACGTGGCGCGGCGTGAAATGGCGGCTGACAACCGCGCGATATTCGCCATGATCCGGTGGATCCATGTCGAGCAGGTGGCGGAACGGCGGCGTCGGACCGCGCTCGATCCCGTTCTCGTTGACAAACACCAGCAAGCGGGGACCGTTGAGGAACAGTCGTGGCTGCTTGGAAATCTGGATGATGTCGGCGTGTTTGGTGATCGCCCAAAATGGATCGGTCTTTGGGTACTCGCACCAGAAAACCGGTTTGTGCTTGCGCAGATACGTCCACTCGCGATGCGGATAGCCGTTTTTCGCGTAATGGTCGGGTCCAATGATGTTCAACGATTCCAGTGACAGTGCGTTCTCAGTTTCCATTGAAAAGTGTCTCCGCGATTCCTCCATTTTCGTCTCGATTCCGCATTCCGGCCTGTCGGGCCTCTAGTCGTCGCTGACCGTGATGGCCTGGCGGGGACACAGCCGCGCCGCAAGCTTGACCTTTTCGCGCATGCGCTCGGGCGGACTGTCGATCAACAGATGGCTCTTGTCGTCGTCTCGCACCTCGAACACTTCCGGCGCCGCCTGCTGGCATTTCCCGTTCCCCTCGCACAGTTTCTGATCGACAACGACCTTCATTTGATGGCTTCTCCTTTTTCGTTGCCACGGAATGCCGCCCGGCGAATCACGACATACTGCGCCCCCGTCGCCACGGGCCTTTTTCGTCGCCCACGGAATGCCGCCCGGCGAACCGATCATATAAGAGGGCAATTCTTGCGCCTAGGAGCGTCGAGCGGCGGGTAAGTACCTGACCCGCCGGGCCACGGCCGGCGGGTCAGGATGCAGGCGATGCCTGCACCCTTCATTGCGCGATTTTTTCTGTCATCCTTGTGATCGATGCTCGGATTCGTGCGGAAGTTTTCACTGATAATTGCGGTCCTCACGATGACTTCGACAATTCCCCCGCCCGCCAGCTTCGCCCAGTTGCCACCGCTGATTCCGCGCGACACTCTGCTCGGCAATCCCGAGCGCGCCAATCCGCATATCGCGCCCGATGGCAAACGGCTGGCATGGCTTGCTCCCGATGAGCACGAAATCCTGCAGGTGTGGGTGCAAACCGTCGGCCAGCATGACGCGCGCGTCGTCACCGCCGACAGGAGCCGTGGAATCCAATCCTACGGATGGGCGTTCGATTCGAAAACGATCCTCTACGCGCAGGACGCCGCCGGCGACGAAAACTTCCACCTGTTCGCCGTCGATCTCGATTCGCACAACATCCGCGATTTGACGCCCTGGGATGGCGTGCGCTCCGGGGTCGTCGCGTCCAGTCCGAAATTTCCCGGCCGGATACTGGTTGCGCTCAATCTACGCGATCGCAAGTTGATGGACGTCTATCGAATCGACCTGCACACCGGCGCCGTCGAACTCGATACCCAAAACCCCGGCGACGTTGCGGGATGGCTGGCCGACGACGACCTGATCGTGCGCGCCGCCACGGTTACGACGCCGGACGGTGGCACCGAGCTTCGGATTCGCGACAGCGCGGCTGGTCCGTGGCGCACTTTGATGAAAGCAGCGATGGAAGACAACCTGGCGGCGCTGGATTTCAGCAAGGACGGGCAATCGATCTTTCTCAGCAGTTCGATCGGGACGGACACCGCTCGCCTGGTGCGCCATGAGATCGCGTCGGGGATAGAAACGGTTGTCGCGCACAGCGACGATGCGGACCTGAGCGACGCGATGATTCAGCCGACCCGTCACGTCGTGCAGGCAGCCGCGTTCGACCCGGGCCGGATGCACTGGACCGTCGTCGATCCGTCGGTTCAGGCCGACTTCGACGCAATCGCGAAAATCACCGCCGGAGATTTCACCGTCGTTGACCGCGACCTCGCCGACAGGACGTGGCTCGTCTCGTTCGTAAGCGACCGTGCGCCGGCGCGCTACTACTCGTGGGATCGCGCAGCAAGGAAGGCGACGTTCCTGTTCAGCACCCAGCCCAAACTCGACGACGCGCCGCTCGCTGCGATGAAGCCGGTCGAATTCGCCGCCTGCGACGGAATGAAAATCAACGGCTACCTCACTCTTCCGGTCGGCGCGCCCGCGAAAAATCTCCCGTTGGTGCTTGCGCCTCATGGCGGGCCGTGGGCACGCGACACGTGGGGCTTCAATCCCTATATCCAACTGCTGGCGAACCGGGGCTACGCCGTGCTGCAGATAAACTTTCGCGGCTCTACCGGATTCGGAAAGAAGTATCTGCACGCCGGCGACCGCCAATGGGGCCTCAAAATGCAGACCGATCTGACCGACGGCGTCAAGTGGGCCGTGGATCAAGGGATTGCCGATCCGAAGCGAGTCGCGATATTCGGCGGTTCGTATGGCGGCTACGCGGCGCTGGCCGGGGCGGCATTCACGCCCGACCTGTATCGATGCGCGGTGGACGAATGCGGCCCGTCGAATCTGTTCACCTTGCTGGAGTCGTTTCCGCCGTATTGGGAAGTCGCGCGCTCGCTGTTCTTCACCAGGCTTGGGAATCCCGGCGATCCCAGGGACAAGGAGCTGCTGACCGCGGCGTCGCCGCTGTTCTCTGCCGACAAAATAAAAATCCCGATGCTGATAGGCCAGGGCGCAAACGATCCACGCGTGAAGCAGGCCGAGGCCGAGCAGATCGTCGATGCGATCGCCAGCCATCGCGGGAGCGCGGTTTACGTCTTATATACCGACGAAGGCCACGGCTTCGTGCGGCCCGAAAACCGGCTCGACTTCACCGCCCGCATGGAGAAGTTCCTGGCCGACAATCTGGGCGGGCGCTACGAGCCGATGAAAGGCGATTCCATTCCCGGCTCGACCGCGAAGCTCCGCGTCGTAGGCGCGTCGCCGCCGGCGCTTAAGAACTAGCATTGCCGCCGCGCGCGCAGGCGCTTCGCCAATCAGTTGTGCTATGAAACTGTACGCGGCGCCGGCGAAACCCCCTTGCCGCCTGATCCGGGAGGAATCGCCATGGCCGAATTCGGAATCTCGATGTTCGCGACTGACTACGCAATTCAGCCGATCGAACTTGCGCTTGCGGCTGAAGAACGCGGCTTCGAGTCGATGTTTTTTCCCGAGCACACTCACATACCCGCGTCGCGCAAGACGCCCTTCTCCGGCGCAGCCGAATTGCCAAAAGAGTACTGGCATACGCTCGATCCTTTCGTCGCGCTCGGCGCGGCGGCCGCCGTTACCAAAAGACTCAAACTCGGCACCGGGGTGTGCCTGGTGGTCGAGCGCGACCCGATCACGCTCGCCAAGGAAGTCGCGTCGCTCGACCTGATTTCGGGCGGCCGCGTGATTTTCGGCATCGGCGCGGGATGGAACGTCGAGGAGATGGAGAATCATGGCGCGGTGTTCAAGCGGCGCTGGAAAATCGTCAAGGAAAAAGTTCTCGCGATGCGCCAAATTTGGACCAAAGAGGCGGCCGAGTTTCACGGCGAGTTCGTGAACTTCGATCCGATCTGGTCGTTTCCCAAACCGGTGCAGGCGGGTGGACCGCCGATCATCCTCGGTTCGCAATCGCCCAGGACGTTCGATCGCGTCGCCGAGTATTGTGACGGATGGATGCCGATCGATTTCCCGCGCTACGATCTCGCCGCTGGCCTGAAAGCGCTTGCCGAAGCGGGGATGAAGGCGGGCCGCAAGAAACTTCCCGTCTCGATGTTTGGCGTCGGTCGAAACGAGGAACGGATCAAAAAATTCCTCGACCTTGGCCTCGATCGGCTGATCTTCCGGCTGCCGCCTGCCCCACGCGATGCCGTCCTCCCGATGCTCGACACGTACGCCGGACTGAAGGACAAGGCGCGCTGAAGCGAGGCAGAAATTTTCTGTCTGGCAGCGTCTGAATATTTTTATCCCGAGGCTCTTGACTGAATTGGCCTCAATCTTTAATCTAGCGACCCTATCGACTAAACGGTCGATAAGATGCTTTCGAAAAAGTCGAAATACGCGCTCAAGGCGATGATGGTATTGGCCAAGGAATACGGTCAAGGGCCCGTGCTCATTTCTGATTTGGCCCAGCGCGAAGATATTCCGCGCAAGTTTCTGGAACTGATCCTGCTCGAACTCAAGAACCAGGGACTGCTCCAGAGCAAGAAGGGTAAAGGCGGCGGATATTTCCTTCGCCGCGATCCTCAGCTGATCAGTGTTGGGCAAATAGTACGCGTACTGGACGGGCCAATCGCGCCGTTGCCATGCGTCAGCAAGATGGCATACATGCGATGCCGTGAATGCCGCGACGAGCGCACTTGTGCAATCAGATTCGTGATGAAGGAAGTCCGCGACGCGACCGCGAAGATACTGGACTCGACTTCGCTGGCGGACATGCTCAAGCAGGTCGAGGCAGCAGTTACCGGCAAGGAATCGTTGAGTTTTGCGATTTGAAACCAGGCGCGCTCTTTTTTTGGGGATTAGTCTAGTCACCTAATGGGATAAATCA
Source organism: uncultured delta proteobacterium (assembly GCA_963743865.1). Classification (GTDB taxonomy): domain Bacteria; phylum Desulfobacterota; class Binatia; order Binatales; family Binataceae; genus Binatus. Next base: position 24,057 of record CAVURG010000001.1, on the reverse strand, counting down.
TGAAGGTCGATTCAATTCTTACTCGCCAACGCGAGGCCCAGCCCGAGACCGACCCAGGCGACGAGATTCTGCGGCGCATCGCAAGCGCCATCAGCGGCGTGCGTTTCGGCTCGGTAGAGGTCGTAATCCAGGATTCGCGAGTCGTGCAAATCGAGCGCAAAGAGAAATTTCGCTTTGACAAGCCCGGTCGTGGGTAACCGCAGCCGCCGATCGAAATGCATTGTCAACGACCATCGAAGATTCAGGGAGGAGCCCGGACCAGGGAAGGATCCGGTGCGCCATGAATAGAGCCGTCAATCACAACCACGAGCTGACCGGTCATCCGGAAGTTCCCAAGACGATGAGGGGCTTTCGAGATGAGAAAATGCACTTTGCCGATCCTGCCGGTTCTGCTGGTGGCGGCAATCACCGGGGCATTTATCCCCGCCGGGCCGGCGCATGCGCAGTCGAAGCCGTCCACCGATCCGAGGGATCAGGAAATCGATTTGCTCAAGAAAGAAATCAAGCAACTCGAGCAGAGAGTCGACACGCTGGAAGGGCTTGACCAAAAAGTGAAGGTCATCGACCGCAAACTCGAAGTTCAGGAGAAGACCCGGCAGCGAAAGGCGCTCGAGATGCCGATCGTCAAGGTGGGCGACGAGGGATTCTCGCTCTCTTCGCCCAACCACGACTACAATATCGGTTTCGGCGGAATTTTCCAGGGCGACGGCCGCTTCTTCACCAGCGGCAGCGATAAGGGCGCCGGCAGCACATTCTTCCTGAACCGAGCGCGCCCGATTATCACCGGCTCGCTTGCGAAGTACTACAACTTCAACCTCACGCCCGACTTCGGCCAGGGCAAGGTCGTACTGCAAGACGCCTACCTCAATATCACCTATTTCGATTTTGCCAGCCTGAGGACCGGGAAGTACAAGGCGCCGCTGGATCTCGAGCGCCTACAGTCGGATCGCGACCTGGAATTCAGCGAACGTTCGGAGATCCAGAATTTGGTCCCGAACCGCGACACTGGTTTCGACCTGAACGGCAGACTTCTGGACGGCCGCGTCTTCTATGACGCCGCGCTGATGAACGGAGTGCCGAACAACACCGCGTCGGATACGGTTGACATCGACAACAACGACGGCAAGGACTTTATCGGCCGCGTCTTCACGACGCCGTTCGAACTCAGCGAAAACGAATGGCTCAAGGGCCTTGGCTTCGGTTTCGCCGCGTCCTATGGCGATGAACGCGGCACCACGACCTCGTCCTACAAGACGTACGGCCAGAGCACCTGGTTCGCCTACACCAAGGGCGTGACGGCGTCGGGATTGCGCACGCGCCTCGAGCCGCAGGCCTACTACTACTGGCGCAGCTTCGGATTGTTAGGCGAATACGCGTCGGATCAGCACTCGCTGAACAGGTTCGTTACAGTCGGGAAGGGCGGCCCGTCCATAAGGCAAATCAACGACACCGACACCTTCAGCGACGACGGCTACATGGTGCAGGGCTCCTACCTGCTGACGGGCGAAGACGCGTCCTACGGGTGGGTCAAGCCGATTCATCCATTCGACCCGCGGATCGGATGGTGGGGCGGATGGGAGTTGGCAGCCAGACTCAGCAGCCTCGCCACGGATTCCCGCCAGTTCAAACTGGGTTTCGCCGATCCGGCCGTGTCTGCGAAGACTGCGACCGAGTACGCGCTGGGTCTCAACTGGTATCTGAGCTCCAACATCAAATGGCAATTCGATTACGCGCGCACGTTCTTCGACGCGGGCGCCGGTGTGCCGGGCGCAGTCAAGGACCGGCCGGACGAGAGCGTCTTCGAGTCGCAACTGCAGGTTTCGTTCTGAGGAACGGCAAGGAATGTTTGGTCGCAGACTGAAATTGACACCTACGCTCGTCGCCCTCGTTGTGGTGGCGAGCGTCGCCCTCGGCGTGGGCGCTGCGCGCGGAGCTCAAGTCACAATCCTCAACGTATCGTACGATCCGACCCGCGAGCTTTACCAATCGATCGACGCCCGGTTCGCGAAGGATTGGAAAGCGAAGACTGGCCACGACGTCGCCGTGTACCAATCGAACGGCGGCTCGGGCAAGCAGGCCCGCGCGGTAATCGACGGTCTGGAGGCCGACGTGGTGACGCTCGCGCTGGCCGGCGACATCGATGCGATCGCGGACAAGGCGGACTTGCTGCCGTCGAACTGGCAATCGCGCCTGCCCGACAACAGCTGTCCCTACACTTCGACCATCGTGCTGCTGGTGCGCAAGGGAAATCCGAAAAAGATCCGCGACTGGGATGACCTGGTAAAACCGGGCATCTCGGTGATCACGCCCAATCCGAAGACCTCGGGTGGCGCGCGATGGGATTTCCTGGCCGCGTGGGGGTACGCGCTCAAACGCAACGGCGGCGACGAGAAAAAGGCGGCGGCGTTCGCCGGCGCGCTTTACAAAAACGTGCCGGTGCTCGATTCCGGTGCGCGCGGCTCGACGACTACTTTCGCCGAGCGCGAAATCGGCGACGTGCTGATCGCATGGGAAAACGAGGCGCGGATGGCGATCAAGCAATTTGGCGCCGATAAGTTCGAGATCGTGTATCCGTCGGTAAGCATCCTGGCCGAACCTCCCGTCGCGTGGGTGGACAAGGTGGACGGCCGCCGCGGCACGGCCGCCATCTCCAAGGCATACCTGGAATTTCTGTACATGCCCGAGGCCCAGGAAATAATCGCGCAGAATTTTTACCGTCCGCGCGACAAGGCGGTCGCCGCGAAGTATGCGAGCCAATTCCCAAGCATGAAGCTGCTCACGATCGATTCGGATTTTGGCGGATGGAAAAACGTGCAGCCCAAGTTTTTCGGCGACGGCGGCGTATTCGACAAGATTTATCAACCGGGAAACTAGGAACGCAAAGAGATGGCGACGAGACGGAACAACGTGCTGCCGGGATTCGGCCTGACGCTGGGCTTCACCCTGGCGTACCTCGGAATCGTCGTGCTGATTCCGATCTCGACGATCTTCTTCAAGACTTTCACTCTGACCTGGCCCCAGTTCTGGGCCGCGGTCGCAAGCCCGCGCACCATTGCGGCCTACCGGCTGAGCTTCGGCGCCTCGGTGGCGGGAGCTTCGGTTAACTCGGTGTTCGGGTTCATCGTGGCGTGGAGTTTGGTGCGCTACGAATTTCCCGGGAAGATGCTGATTGACGTGATGGTCGATCTGCCGTTCGCGCTGCCGACTTCGGTGGCGGGAATCACTCTCACCGCGATTTATGCGGGCAACGGATGGATTGGGCGGTACCTAGCGCCGCTTGGAATAAAAGTCGCGTACGCTCCGCTCGGAGTGGTAGTCGCGCTTGCTTTCGTCGGGCTGCCGTTCGTGGTTCGCACCGTCCAGCCGGTGCTCGAGGATCTCGATCAGGAATACGAGGAGGCGGCGGCGACGCTCGGCGCAAGCCGCTTACAGACGTTCGTATTGGTGATCGCGCCCGCGCTGATCCCCGCGCTGCTGACCGGATTCGCACTTGCGTTCGCGCGCGCTCTCGGTGAATACGGCTCGGTCGTATTCATTTCAGGCAACATGCCGATGCGTACCGAAGTGGTGCCGCTGCTGATCATGAGCAAGCTCGAGCAATTCGATTACGCCGGCGCGACGGCGATCGCGGTGGTGATGCTGACGGCGTCGTTCGTGATTCTGCTCGGCATCAACATGCTGCAAAGGTGGAGCAGCCGCCGCCTGGCGGCTTGAGGGCGCAGATGGCCGGCCAGCCGCGACGCGAACCGAAACGACCCGGGACGGCGGATCCGCCGATGGTCAGAATCGCGCTGATCACGATCGCGCTGGTGTTTCTCGCGCTGTTTATTTTCGTCCCGGTGCTCGCGGTTTTCGCCGAGGCGCTGCGCAAGGGCATCGGCGCTTACTTTGCCGCGATCGGCGATCCCGAGGCCCGCGCCGCAATTCGGCTGACGCTGATGACCGCCGCGATCGCAGTGCCGCTCAACGTTACTTTCGGAATCGCCGCATCATGGGCGATCGCGCGCTTCGATTTTCCCGGCAAGCAAACTCTGCTGACGCTGATCGACATCCCGTTTTCGGTCTCGCCGGTCATCTCGGGGATGCTGTTCGTGCTGCTGCTCGGCGTGCGCGCGCCGCTTGGCGCCTTCCTTGCCGATCACGGCATCAGGGTCATCTTTGCGGAGCCGGGAATCGTGCTCGCGACTATTTTCGTCACATTTCCGCTCGCCGCGCGCGAACTCATCCCGATCATGCAGGCGGTCGGCAGCGAGGAGGAAGAAGCCGCGATCGTGCTGGGCGCCGGCGGATGGCAAATGTTTTTTCGGGTGACGATCCCCAACGTCAAGTGGGGGCTGCTCTACGGCCTGGTGTTGTGCAACGCGCGCGCGATGGGCGAGTTCGGCGCGGTCTCGGTGGTTTCGGGGCATATCCGCGGGCACACGATCACGATGCCGCTGTACGTCGAGATTCTGTACAATGACTACCAGTTCGCGGCCGCGTTTGCGGTCTCGTCGCTGCTTACCCTGCTCGCGATCGCGACGCTCATCGCCAAGCGTTTCCTGGAGCGCCGCGTCGTTCCCATAAAGCAGGAGCAGGACGACCTGACGGTCAAAGTTGCGGCATGAGCATCGAGCTCAGAAACATAACCAAGAAGTTCGGCGACTTCGTTGCGGTTGACAATATCAACCTGCATATCGAAACCGGCGAGCTGGTCGCGCTGCTGGGGCTGTCGGGGTCGGGCAAGACCACGCTGCTCAGGATAATCGCGGGGCTGGAAACGCCGGACACCGGCGAGGTGCTGTTTCATGGCGAGGACGCCGCCGACGTCAGCGTTCGCGAGCGCAAGGTCGGGTTCGTATTTCAGCACTACGCACTGTTTCGCCACATGACGGTGTTCGAAAACGTCGCCTTCGGGCTGCGCGTGCTGGCTCGGCGCTCACGCCCCGCCGAGGCCGCGATCGCGCGGCGCGTGCATGAGCTGCTGAAACTCGTCCAGCTTGATTTTCTTGCCGATCGCTACCCCTCGCAGCTCTCCGGCGGGCAGCGCCAGCGCGTCGCGCTCGCGCGCACGCTCGCGGTGGAGCCAAAAGTCCTGCTGCTCGACGAGCCGTTCGGCGCGCTCGACGCCAAGGTGCGGCAGGAACTGCGCCGATGGCTGCGGCGGCTGCACGACGAGATCAAGATAACCAGCGTCTTCGTCACTCACGATCAGGAAGAGGCGCTGGAACTCGCCAACCGGATCGTCGTGATGAACCAGGGGCGCATCGAGCAGATCGGCACGGCCGAGGAAGTCTATCACCATCCCGCCAACGCTTTCGTGTACAACTTCCTGGGTAACGTGAACCTGTTCCACGGCCGAATCGAGAACGGCCGCGTGTTTCTCGGCGATACTGCCGTCGAGCTCGAAAATACCCATGCCCATGCGCATCCCGAGACCGGCAAGGCGGTCCTCTACGTGCGGCCCCATCTGCTGGAAATCGTGATGCAGCCCAACGGCAAGCAGACGTTTCCTGCGACCGTGAAGTCGATCAACCCGGCCGGTCCGCAGGTCAAGATCGAGTTGGTCGCCGAGTGGGGCGACATGGTGCAGGTCGAGATCGATCACGATCGCTACCAGGCGCTGCATCTGGAGCCGGGCGCGAATGTTTTTCTCAGACCCAAGGAACAGAAGCTGTTCGTCTATTCGATCTAGATTCCAGGGCGCCGCGTGGGGAAGCGCGCGGCCTTCGAAGCTGCAATCTAATATGCAATGATCAGCACAGCGGGTCGAAAGTTGGCTGAAGCCAGGAACAATTCCGCCGGGCGCAACGAGCGTCTGATCGGGCGGCGGGGATTCATCGCCGCGATCGCCGCGGTACCGGCGATCATCGCATTCGGTTACGCTGAAATCGCCGCCACATCCGAAGCATCGGGCAATTCGCCGCATCCGGACGCGTCGGGCATAGTCAAAGTATCGATAGTAGAGTTCACCGATTCCGGCCAAAGAAAGGGACTCGTGATGGAAGATAAAGTTGTCAAGACGGACGCGCAATGGCGGATGGAGCTGACCCCGGAGCAGTACCAGGTCACGCGCAAAAAGGGCACCGAGCGGCCGTTCCAAAACCTGTACGCCGAGAATCACGACCAGGGTCTGTATCGATGCATCTGCTGCGGCAACGCGCTGTTCAGCTCGGACACCAAGTTCGAATCGGGCACGGGATGGCCGAGCTTCTATCAGCCGATCGCGCCGGAGAACATCAGGACGGAGACCGATCGTTCATTTTTCACGACGCGGACCGAGGTATTGTGCGCGAAATGCGACGCGCATCTCGGGCACGTGTTCGACGATGGTCCGCGGCCGACCGGGTTGCGCTACTGCATGAATTCCGCGTCGCTCAAGTTCATCAAGTCCGACGAACCGAACAGGACGTGAGTCGCGATGGCCCGCGCGCCGTCGTTGTGCGAGCTGCCATTAGCAGGGTGTTGAAAAACTCGTATCAAAGGGCAGGTCGGGTCTCGCACCATTCAACACCCTGCGTAAAAACTGTCCTCTTACCTACAACATCTCCCCCTTTGGGGGAGACACGAGAGAGGGAGCAGGCGTTGAAAATTACTTTTTCAACAGCCTGTTAGGAGATCGCGACATGCTCAGCGACGCGCGGAAATATTGCGTGGATGCCACGATGCTCGGCGGCGCCGCAATCCGGATCCGCGCGATTCGCCCCGACGATCAGGAACGCCTGCACCAGCATTTCAGGGGGTTGAGCGAACAGTCCGTCTACTTTCGTTTCATGGGGGCCAAGCGCGATCTGTCGCCGCACGATCTCAACCGTCTAACCGCGCTCGACTTCCACAATCACGTCGGTCTGGCCGCGACCGTGACTGAGAACGGGCGCGAACGTTTCATCGGCATCGGCCGCTACATTCGCGGCTCCGATCCGCATCGCGCGGAGGTCGCGTTCGCAATTCTCGACGAGTTCCAGGGCCGCGGCATCGGCACTCTGCTGCTCGAGCATCTGAGCCTTATCGCCGCCGCAAACGGGATCGCGCAGTTCGAAGCCGACGTGCTCGGCGACAACCGCCAAATGCTGGAGGTGTTCGCTCACAGCGGCTTCGAGAGCCGTCGCGCTTTGGATTCGGGCGTCGTGCATCTCTGCTCCTCGACCAGCAAAATGTTGAAAAGGTAAGTTTTTTTGGGCAATCGCACTTCAGCCGGGGAGGTCATTCGATGAGTCTGGTCGAGTTCGCAATCGAGGCCGAAATCGCCATCGTAACTATCAACCGTCCCGAGGCGCGCAACGCCGTCGATCAGCCCACCGCCGCGGCGCTCGCCGGCGCGATGCGCCGTTTCGACGCTGACGGTGCACTCTCGGTCGCGATCCTGACCGGCGCGGGCGGGACGTTTTGCGCGGGCGCAGATCTGAAAGCGGTAGCCACCGATCGCGGCAATCGCGTGACCGAGAACGGCGACGGACCGCTCGGATGCACGCGGATGCTGCTCGGCAAGCCGGTGATTGCGGCGGTCGAGGGATTCGCAGTCGCGGGCGGAATCGAACTCGCGCTGTGGTGCGACCTGCGCGTGGCCGCTCGCGACGCGACCTTCGGCGTGTATTGCCGGCGCTTCGGTGTGCCGCTGGTCGATGGCGGCACGATCCGGCTGCCGCGCTCGATTGGGATGAGTCGTGCGATGGACATGATCCTGACCGGCCGCGGTGTCTCCGGCGAAGAGGCGTTCGCGATGGGACTTGCGAACCGCGTCGTCGAGCCGGGCACTGCCTTGGCGCAAGCGCGCGAACTGGCCAAGCAAATTGCCGGCTTCCCGCAGCGATGCATGCGCTCGGACCGGATGTCTGCATACGAGGGCTGGACGCTGACGCTCGGCGATGCGCTCAAAAACGAGTACCGCCACGGGATCGAAACGATCCGCTCGGGCGAGACCCGCGCCGGCGCCGAGCGCTTCGCGTCGGGAGTGGGCAAGCACGGCAAATTCTGAGGCAGGCTCGATTTAGCTGCCGGCGGCGGGGGGCATTGTGCCGCTGCACTGCTTCCTGTACCTTACTACCAAGTCAATCGTGACTTTATGCGCGCGTCGGATTCCGTGACGCCACCCCCTCAACCCATCAGACCCATAAGTTCGACTTTTTTTACGAACTGGAATCCGGGGCTCTGAACCATAGGATACTGTTTGTCGTTTTCTGAATTTCCCGTATCACCCGAGATCCATCGTTCAATCAAAGACCGCGGTCATCACACACCGACCCCGGTCCAGGCCGGAGCTATCCCGGTTGCGCTCAGCGGGCGCGATCTGGTTGCCACGGCTGAAACCGGCAGCGGCAAGACCGCGGCCTTTCTGATCCCGACTATCGACCGGCTGCATCGCAAGAACACCCGGCATCTCGCCGCGCTGGTGATCATGCCGACGCGCGAGCTGGCTGCGCAGGCCGCGCGCGAGTTCGATCTGATCGCACGCCATACCCGCATCCGTTGCGCGACCGTGGTCGGCGGCGAATCCGAACGGCGCCAAATCGACGAGATTCGCAAGGGCGCGCAAGTGCTCGTCGCGTGTCCCGGACGGCTCATCGACTTTATCGAGCGCGGCATCGTCAAGCTCGACAAAATCGAAGTCGTGATCATCGACGAAGCCGACCGGCTACTCGACATGGGCTTCCTGCCGCAACTGCGCCGGATCATGCGGATGGTGCCGAAAAATCGCCAGACCATGATGTTCTCGGCGACGATGGCGTCCGGTCCCGAAATGATCGCGCGTGAATTCCTGACCACGCCCGAGCGCGTCACGGTCGGCGGCAAATCCGCGCCGCCCGCACAGATTCGCCAGTCGATTTATCCGGTCACGCTCGAGAACAAGGGGCCCGTGCTGCTCGAGATTCTCAAGCGTCCCGAAGTGGAGAGCGCGATCGTCTTCACCCGCACCAAGAGCCGCGCCGACCGGGTCGCCAAGATGCTGCAACGCGCCCACGTCAACGCCGTGCAAATCCACGGCGACCGCTCACAGAGCCAGCGCAATGCGGCGCTGGCGGGATTCCGCGCGCGCAAGTTTCGCGTGATGGTCGCGACCGATGTGGCCGCCCGCGGACTCGACATCCCCGACGTTTCGCACGTCATCAACTTCGATCTTCCCGACGAGACCGACGGCTACATCCATCGCATCGGCCGCACCGCCAGGATGGGCAAGGCGGGCGAAGCGATCAGTCTCGTCACGCAAGAGGAACGCGTCAACCTGGCGCGGCTGGAACGCACGCTCGGCAACACGCTCGATCGTGAGCACGTCGAAGGTTTCGAAAAAATCGAAATTCACGCGCCCAAGCCGGTGACCGTCTTCCGCTCGTCGGGCGCGCGTAATCGATCGGCGCGCAATCGCCCGCGCTCGCGCTGGGCGTAACCGCCGCAATTTCCCGGAAATGAGTCAGGCCGCCGCCGTGCCGATCGCAACCGCAATCGGCACGGCGGAAATCAGACCGGCCATCGACGCCGTGCTCAACATTCTGAACGAGTCGGTGCGCGAAAAATCCCTGCCCTGACGGAACCGGCGAAAGGCGGTGCTCCTCTCAGTGCTTTCCTTTTTTCGAAAATCGTATTGAGTTAGAACCTTGGAACAACTCTGATGCTGCGCCCTAAGCCTGCCCTAAACCTCATCCGCTGCGCGCTGATCTCGACGTGCGTCGCACTGTTTACCCTGGCCGCGTGCAGTTCGGCCAAACTCCTGCTCCACGGCGGCGAAACCCAGGTCAAACGCGAGCCTCGACCCTCCGAACCGGGTCCGTACGTTTTGATCTTTGCCCTTGATGGGGCCGGTTACGACCAGCTAATGACCGCGATTCACTCGGGCAAAGCGCCGGCGATGGCCGGGATGCTCGGCAAGCCCGAGGGAGGTGGACTGTACCAGCACGCTTACTCCGTCCCAAACGCGGTCAGCATCCTGCCCTCGACCACCATTGCCGCCTGGTCGGCGATCTTCACCGGCGCGCCGACGGCCTGGAACGGGGTGCCGGGCAACGAATGGTTCGTGCGCGAGGAGATGAAATTCTACGCGCCAGTGCCCGTGTCGGTCGAAGAGATGGACGACAATCGCGCCATGATAACCGACGGACTGGTCGGAAAGTCGCTCAAGAGCCCGACGCTGTTTCAGCAGGCCGGGGTAAAATCGTCGGTTTCGTTGAATCCGGTTTATCGAGGCGCCGACTATTTCACGGTCGTCGATCCGGTCTCGATGGTCGCTCTGTACAGCGAGTTCCTGGCGCGTGGCGGCGGCGAGAATTCGCCCGAAAAAATCGACATCTACGAGCAGCTCGACAAGGATTCAGTGCCGAAGCTGCTCTCTTCCATGGACAATCATGGCGTTCCGAAAATTCAAGTTGTTTACTTCCCGGGTATCGATTTGTACGCGCATCTCGCCGCCGATCCTTTGCCGATGGAAGTTGCCTACCTCGAGACGGTAACCGATCCTCTCGTCGCCAAGATTCTCGACGCCTACCGCAATTACGGCATTCTCGATCAGACGTACATCGTGGTGATCGCCGATGATGGTCACACTCCCGTGCTGAAGGACGCGCGCCATGCGCTTGGCGCCGGCTCCAACGAAGGGGCGGCCGCAGTTGTCAAAGCCGCCGGATTCCGGCCCAGAAAATTTGTCCTGAATCCCGGCAGCAACGAGCAGGACTACCAGGCGGCCTTCGCCTATCAGGGCGCGATCGCTTACGTCTATCTGGCCGATCGCTCAACCTGTCCCAATCCCGCAATGACTTGCGATTGGAAGCGCCCGCCTCGCTACCGGCAGGACGTGCTGCCAGTTGCGCGGGCGTTCTACAACTCGAACAAAACCGGAAAGCCGGTGCCGCTGATAAAGGGCACGCTCGACTTGATCTTTGCGCGGGTCCCGACTCCGCCAGGAAAAAATACCCTCGAGTACGAGATCTTCGACGGTCACCGGCTGGTGCCGATTTGGGAATACTTGATCAGGCATCCGCGACCCGACTTGCTCCAGCTCGACCGGCGGATGCAATGGTTGAGCGCCGGGCCATACGGCAATCGCAGCGGCGACATCCTGCTGCTGTCGCGGTCCGGGCTAAACCAGCCTATCCAGGATCGCTACTACTTCTCGGCCCCATATCACTCCTGGCATGGCAGCGCGTCGATGCAGGACAGCCACATCCCGCTGATTGTCGCGCGCAAAGATTATACGGGCGCCAAGCTCAAGCAGCTCGTCGATAAGGTCGCAGGTTCCCAACCGTCGCAACTGGCGCTGGTGCCGATCGTTCGCGCGCTGCTGACCTCCCAGCCGCCGGCCGCATCCCCGGTGCCGCCCGTTAAGCCGGGATCGGACCAGTCAGCGACGCCCGCTGCGAAATCTCGATGAAGTTGCCGTCGGGGTCGCGAATAAACGAAATCCGCGCCACCGCGCCCAGCGTCACCGGCGCCGCGCCTTCCCAAACACCCATCGACATGAAGCGCCGATGCTCTCCGTCGCAGTCGCGCACCTGCACCGTGATATAACGCATCCCCACTGCGCGCATCGACGCGATCACGTCCGCCGCGCTGGCCGTCGGTGATTTCCGGGCGCGCACGGCCGCGGGATCATGCCGGAAGCTGATAGTCGTCTCGCCCAGCTTGAACCGGCCCGCGCCAATTCTCTGCGCCTGTAGCGCGCCGGCGTAGAAATTCTCGAAGGCGGCCTCGTCGGTGACGCCGATGTGGATTTCGATCTGATTGACGCCGCGCTGACCGCTCGGCACCAGCTCGAACTCGTTGCCGTCGGGGTCCTGCAATGGAAGCGGCATCGGCGTGCGCGGATCGGAAATCGAAAGCTTTCGGTAGCCGCCCGCGACTCGGGCCGGTAGAGGATCGCGGACGTGATTTATCTTGAGCACCGATCCGAGCAATCCGAAACGATATTGCCTCACGCCGCCGCCGACCGGCAGCATCTCCTCGTAAGGCAGCCGGATTCGCTCGCCGTAGAATGCGCGCATCTCGTCCAGCCGGTTGGTGAAGATTCCCACGTCCACGAATCGCTTTGCCAATTCCATTTCGATCTCCCGCAAATTCGCCGCGCGCCGGCACTATCCTCGCCCATCGCACGATCTCCATTCAATCGTCCGCCGCTCGCCCGTGCGTCTGCTCTCCCTCCCTCGATGGGAGGGCCCCGGGCGGGCGTTTGAGTTCCCCCGCGTCCGGCGGCAGTATCCCGGGGGAGATGAGTATCTTCCGCGAGTTGACCGGGGGTCTGCCGCGACAGGCTCCCGGCTCCCCCGAGTCAACGCGGCGCGCGCTCGGCCTGACCCGCGGACTGCCGCCGCGTCCGCGAATTCTGGACGTTGGATGCGGTCCCGGCGCGCAGACTATCGAGCTTGCGCGCGCCACTGGTGGCCGGATTGTGGCTGTCGATATCCGCCGGCAATTTCTCGATGAACTGACCGAACGCGCCGCCGCGGCCGGAGTTCTGCCGCAGGTGACGACGGTCAACACTTCGATGCTCGACATGGATTTCGCCGATGTGTCGTTCGATCTGATCTGGTCGGAAGGCGCCATCTATATCGCGGGATTCGCTGCCGGCCTTGGCGCGTGGCGGCGGTTCCTGAAACCCGGCGGATGGATCGCGGTCTCCGAACTGACGTGGCTGGTGCCCGACCCGCCCGCCGAAGCCGTCGCATTCTGGGCGCGAAGCTATCCCGGCATGGGATCGATCGAGCGTAACTGCCAGATCGTTGCGGAAGCGGGATACGTGGACACCGACGGGTTCGTGCTCCCGGTGCCGGACTGGCACAACTACTACGGGCCGGGCGAGATGCGGGTTGCGGAGCTGAGGGAAAAGTACGCCGGCGATCGCGAGGTCCTCGCAACCCTCGATCAGGTGCAGCGCGAGTACGATCTCTTCCGCGCGCATTCCGACGCCTACGGATACGTCTTTTACGTGATGCGCAAACCCGGCGCGTAACCTCGCGGCGCCGGTCGTCCCAGGCCATCGGCCCACTTTGCGCGCGCTTTCATTTATTGGCGAACTGGGTTACCTGTTGCCATACAAATCATTAAACCTCGAGAGGATCGAAATGGACTTTTCGCTGACCCCAAAAACCGAACAATTGCGCAAGCGTGTCTCCGACTTCATGGACCAGTACGTCTTTCCCATCGAAAAAGAGGTTGGTCGCGAGATGGGCGAGAGCGGACATGCCGAGCCCCAATGTCTCAAAGACGTCCGCAAAAAAGCCAAGGCCGAGGGCCTTTGGAACCTCTTTCTGCCCGGCGAAGATGGCGCCGGTCTCAAGAACCACGAGTATGCGCCGTTGTGCGAGTTGATGGGCCGCAGCCCGATCGGCGCGCGCGCGTTCAACTGCATGGCGCCCGATACCGGCAACATGGAAATCCTGTCCGAGTTCGGCACTGCCGAGCAGAAAAAGAAATGGCTTCAGCCGTGCCTCGAGGGCGAGATGCGCACCTGCTTCTCGATGACCGAGCCTGATACTGCGGGCTCCGATCCGACCCAGCTCAAGACCCGCGCCGGTCGCGACGGCGACGACTACGTGATCAACGGCCACAAGTGGTTCACTTCCAATGGCATTGGCTCGAGCTTCGCGATCGCCATGGTCGTGACCGACCCCGACGCGGCCCCGCATCGCCGCGCCAGCCAGATAATCGTTCCGACCGACACTCCCGGATTCAACCTGATTCGCGCCGTCCCGGTGATGGGCCACACCGGCGGCGGCGGGCATTGCGAGATAATCTACAAGGACTGCCGCGTGCCGGTGACCAACGTCCTGGGCGAGGAGGGCGGCGGCTTCGCCATCTCGCAGGCGCGGCTGGGCCCCGGACGCATCCACCATTGCATGCGAATGATCGGCGTCGCCGAACGAGGGCTGGAACTGATGTGCAAGCGGGCGAACACGCGCTTCACCCACGGCAGCTTCCTCGGCGAGAAGGCTAACATCCAGGAGTGGATCGCCAACTCGCGAATCGAGATCGACTCATGCCGCCTGATGGTGATGCATGCGGCGTGGAAGATGGACACCGTGGGCAAGCGCGAAGCGCGCAACGAGATCTCGATGATCAAAGTGATGTGCGCGAACATGGTGATGATCGTGCTCGATCGCGCCATCCAGGTGTTCGGCGCGGCCGGCGTCAGCGACGACATCCCGATTGCGCGGATGTGGCGCGACAGCCGCTCGCTCCGAATCGCCGACGGGCCCGACGAAGTCCATCGCATGACCATCGCCCGGCGCGAACTGCGCAAGTACAAGTGACCCCGAGGCGTGCCCGAGGGGTCATCCTGAGCTCCTGCGAAGGATCTCTCAGGCGTGTCCGAGCCGCATCCTGAGCGAGCGGAGCGAATAAGGATCCTTGGATCGTGATTTTGCTATGGCTGAAGCGGTAGAATTCGTCCCAGAATTTGGCGACGTCCGCGACGAGGAGCAGCTCGACTGGGCCAAACTTGCCGCCTACTTGCGCGGCAAGATTCCCGGCGCCGACGCGCCGATGACCGTCAAGCAGTTTCGCGGCGGATCGTCGAATCTTACCTACCTGCTGCGCTTCGGCGACCAGGAATGGGTGATGCGCCGGCCGCCATTCGGGCCGCTGCCCGTCGGCGGCCATGACATGGGCCGCGAGTACAAGGTGCTCTCGCGGCTGTGGGAAGTCTTCAAGCCGGCGCCGCGCGGGATGCTCTACAGCGACGACGCGTCGATCGTCGGCGCGCCATTTTTCGTGATGGAACGGCGCACCGGGATCGTCATCAAAAATCGCGAGCCGCTGCCCCCGGAGCTTGGCGACGATCCGGCAACGTTTCGCGCAATCTCGCAAGGATTCATCGACACGCTCGCCGATTTGCACGAGGTCGATTACGCGGCGATCGGACTTGGCTCGCTGGGCAAGCCCGACGGCTTCTTAAAGCGCCAGGTTACGGGATGGATGGCGCGATGGGAGAAGGCGAAAACCCGCGAAGTGCCGCTGATGGAGAAACTCGGCGCCTGGTTTCTCGACAACCTCCCCGTGTCGCCGCCGCCGGTGCTCGTGCACAACGACTTTTACCTGCACAACATCATGCTCGGCGCCGTCAATCACGGCGAGGTAGTCGGAGTATTCGACTGGGAAATGTCCACCATCGGCGATCCGCTGGTCGATCTCGGCATCGCGATTGGCTATTGGCGCGACAAGAGCGACCCGCCCGAACTGCTGGTGACCTCCTACGGCGAGGCGCATACGCTGCGGCCCGGCTTCATGACCCGCGACGAACTGGTGCATCGCTATTCCAGCCGCACCGGCCGCGACGTGAGCACCATCCCGTTTTACTGGGCGTGGGCGCATTGGAAGACTGCGACCGTCGTCGAGCAAATCTACGTGCGCTACGTGCGCGGGCAGACCACCGATCCGCGCTTCGCGCTGATGGGCCCGATGGCGCCGGCGCTGGCGCACGCCGCCGCGCAGGTCGCCTCCCGCCTGGGCTTCAAGGCGTA
Organism: uncultured delta proteobacterium; assembly: GCA_963743865.1. Lineage (GTDB taxonomy): Bacteria > Desulfobacterota > Binatia > Binatales > Binataceae > Binatus. Next base: position 8,638 of record CAVURG010000001.1, on the reverse strand, counting down.
GAAGAGCATTGCGTGGCCGACGCCGAACGCCGGAGTGTTCGTTGTCCGCCGAGATTCTTCGCTAGAGCAACTTCCGCTCAGAATGACACAAGAGGAGAGGCCGACGTCTTTCCGTCATCCTGAGCCCTCCGAGTACTTAGGCTAACCTCCGCTTCCACTAGCCGAAGCCTTGAGTGCTGCCGAAGGGGAAGGATCTCGTCCGCGCAAACGCGCGGCGTGACACTCGGCTGTTGCCGTCCCCTTTTCAGCGGGCGGCAACTAGGCTATCCAAGGTACAAAGACGGCTGACATTTATCCCGGCCCGGAGGTTCCCCAGTCTTGCACGCCATCAACTACGAAGCCCCAACCACGCTCGATCAGGCGATCCGCATCCTCAAAACGCACGGCGAAAACGCCCGCCCGTTTTGTGGCGGCACCGATATCATCATCCAGTTGCGCGCCGGGGTCCGCCGCACCGAGCATCTGGTTGACGTCAAGAAAATCAAGGAGCTGCAAGCGCTCTCCTTCAATGCGAAGAAGGGATTGCGGCTGGGCGCGGCGGTGCCTTGCTTTGAGATTAGCCAGAGCGACGTGATGCGGCGTCATTACCCTGGCTTGACCGAGGCGGCAAATCTCATCGGCTCGCTGCAGATTCAGAACCGCGCCTCGGTGGGCGGCAATCTGTGCAATGGATCGCCGGCCGCCGACACTACGCCGGCCCTGATTGCGCTCGGCGCGCGCGCCCGAATCGCCGGTCCCAAGGGCGAGCGCGAGGTGCCGGTAGAGGCTTTCGTCGTATCGCCCGGACGCACCGTGCTCAAGCCCGGCGAATTGCTGGTCGAACTGCTGGTCCCGGCGCCCGCGCCGCATTCGAGCGACGCATATCTTCGTTTCATCCCGCGCAACGAGATGGATATCGCAGTCGTCGGCGTGGGAGCGGCGCTCACGCTCGACGGCGACAAGGTGAAGGCGGCGCGGATCGCGCTCGGCGCCGTTGCGCCGACTCCGATCCTCGCAAGCAAAGCCGCCGCCGCGATCATCGGGATGAAACTCGACGATGCGGCCCTCGAGGCCGCCGGACGTGCAGCGAGCGCGGCCTGTTCGCCCATCGACGACATGCGCGGGACGGCGGAATTTCGGCTCCACATCGCCGCGGTGCTCACGCGCCGCGTGCTCTCAATCGCGGCCGAACGCGCGAAAAAGAACTGAAACACAGCAACCAACACAAACGGCGCATAAGACAATGTCCAAAAAGACCCTGGTAGAAGCAACGATTAACGGCGAAACGGTCGAGTTCCTCTGCGAGCCGCGCCAAAGCCTGCTCGAAGCGCTGCGCGACGTGCTCGAGCTCACCGGCTCCAAGGAGGGATGCCTGACCGGCGATTGCGGCGCTTGCACCGTGCTGGTCGACGGCCGCGCGGTATGCTCGTGCCTGATGCTTGGCGTCGAAGCGCAAGGCAAGAACATCGTGACCGTCGAAGGACTCGCCACCAACGGCGTGCTCAGTGTTTTGCAGAACAAGTTTCTCGAGCACGCGGCCTTGCAGTGCGGCATCTGCACGCCAGGATTCCTGATTTCGGCGAAGTCGCTGCTCGATCGCAATCCGAAACCGACCGAGCACGAAGTCCGCTACGCGCTGGCCGGGAACCTGTGCCGATGCACCGGTTATGACAAGATTGTGAAAGCGGTGCTCGACGCGGCCGCGGATATTCGCTCGCAGAGCGAAGGCAAAGCAGCCGCGCGATGAGATCATCGCAGGACTGACAGGACTTTCGATACGACTAGGCGATCCGAGAGGTAAGGCATGGCGGCATCAACCACGACAGGCGATTTCAAAGTCATCGGCACCCGTCCGATTCGGCCCGACGGCGTTGACAAAGTGACGGGCCGCGCCAAGTTCGGCGCCGACTACGCATTCCCCGGTATGCTGCACGGCAAGGTGCTGCGCAGCCCGCACGCCCACGCGATTATCAAATCGATCAAATTCGACAAGGCGCTCAAGCTCCCCGGCGTCAAGGCTATCGTCACCTCGAAGGATCTCCCGCCCGCGGAGAACAAGCTCGAGCAGGCCGGCGAGATGACAATCAACCCGATGTACCTGTCGATGAACATCCTCGCGCACGACAAGGTCCTGTATGACGGCCATGCGATCGCCGCCGTCGCCGCGACCAGCCCGCACATCGCCGAGGAAGCGCTGCGCCTGATCGAAGTCGAATACGAAGTGCTGCCGCCCGTGATGACCGTCGATGCCGCCACCCGGCCGGGCGCCACGATTCTGCTCAAGGAACTGCGCAACCCTGAGCTGGGCGACAAGCCGACCAACGTCGCGCAGCACTACCAGTTCAAACGCGGCGACGTCGACGCCGGATTCAAGGCCGCGGACTATGTGATCGAGCGCGAATTCAACACCGCGACGGTGCATCAGGGATACATCGAGCCTCACAACGCCGTCGGCATCTACAACTCCGACGGACAGGCGACGATTTACTGCTCGACTCAGGGCGCCTTCGACGTGCGCTCGCTCAGCGCGCAGGTGTTGGGGATGCCGGTCGGCAAAATCAAAGTCGTGCCGGCCGAAATCGGCGGCGGCTTCGGCGGCAAAACCACCATCTACCTCGAGCCGCTCTCGGTGCTGCTCTCCAAGAAGACCGGTGCCCCCGTCAAGCTCGTCATGTCGCGCGCGGAAGTGCTCCGCGCCAGCGGACCGACCCCCGGCTCGAAGATCAAAGTGAAGATGGGCGCGACCAGGGACGGCAAGCTCGTCGCCGCCGAAATCTGGATGGCATACGAGGCGGGCGCGTTCCCGGGCTCGATGGTGGCGGCCGGCGCGTTGTGCATCATCGCTCCCTACACCATCGAGAATTTTCAAATCGACGCGTACGACGTGGTGGTCAATCGGCCCAAGGCCAACGCCTATCGCGCGCCGGGCGCGACCAACGCCGCGTTCGCCTCCGAAACTGTGATCGACGAACTGGCCGAGAAGTGCGGAATCGATCCGATCGACTTCCGCATCAACAACGGGGTCAAAGAAGGCTCCGCGCAGATCATGGGCCCTCCCTTCAAGCGCATCGGTTTTATCCAGACCTGCGAAGCGATCAAGAACAGCCCGCATTACAAGTCGAAACTGACCGGCAAGTTCCGCGGACGCGGCGTCGCGTCGGGATTCTGGTTCAACGCCGGGATGCAGTCGTCGGCAATCGTCAATATCCATACCGACGGAACCGCCAGCGTCGTCACCGGCTCGCCGGATATCGGCGGCTCGCGCGCCTCGATGGCGATGATCACCGCTGAAGTGCTCGGACTGCCGATGACCGACGTGCGGCCGCTCACCGCCGACACCGATTCGATCGGTCATACCGACGTGAGCGCCGGGAGCCGCGTCACTTTCGCAACCGGGATGGCGGTGTACGAGGCGGCCAAGGACGCCGTGCGCCAGTTGATCGAGCGCGCCGCCAAGGTCTGGGAGAAAAAACCCGACGAAGTCGAATTCCGCGGCGGTATGCTCCATCTGAAAGGCAACGGCGTGCCTCCCATGTCGATCAAGCAGATCGCGCCCCGCTTGCCCCGCACCGGCGGACCGATCACCGGTCGCGCCAGCGTCAATGCGCGCGGCGTCGGACCCGGATTTGCCACCACCGTCATCGACGTCGAGGTCGATCCCGACACCGGCAAGGTGCAACTGCTGCGATGCACCGTCGCGCAAGACGCCGGCAAGGCGATTCATCCGAGCTACGTCGAAGGACAAATGCAGGGCGGAACGGTCCAGGGAATCGGCTGGGCGCTGAACGAGGAATACTTCTACGACGACAAGGGCACGCTGCGTAACTCCGGATTCCTCGACTACCGGATCCCGACCTGCCTCGACTTGCCGATGATCGAAACAGTCATCGTCGAGGAAGCGAACCCCGGCCATCCGCTGGGCGTGCGCGGCGTTGGCGAGGTGTCGATCGTGCCGGCGGTAGCAGCGGTCGCCAATGCGATCTATCACGCGGTGGGCGTCAGGATGACCCAGGCGCCGATGTCCCCGCCCAGGTTGCTCAAGGCGATCCTGAAGCTTCGCGGCGCCACAACGAAACAACATTCCGCCGCGGCGGATTGATCACGAGTGATCGAAAGGGGCGGGCGAACCCGCCCCATTCTTTTTCTGCAATGCCAACGGTTGTGATTCCCGCGCTGCTCCGCAAATTCACCGGCGGCGTCGAGCGCGTCGAGGTGCCGGGAAAATCGATCCGCGAGCTGGTTCAGCGTCTAGGCGAGCGGTTTCCCGGGCATCGACCAGCAGTTACTCGAGGATGGAGACATCCGGCCGTCGATCGCGGTATCAATCGACGGTGAAATAGCCACCGGCGGCGTGCTCGATACCGTTGGCGAGAACAGCGAAGTGCATTTCATTCCCGCGCTTGGCGGAGGCGAGGTCTGAGCGCCAAAGAGCGCGCGCGAAAGCCGCTATTTCCCCGCCGACAGCGGGTTCGTCGGCATCCATTGCATGCAACTACACGCACTTGCGTACAATACCTTTGCTGGCCGGGGTTTGCCCCCCTTTTCCCGGTTGGCTACGGGCCGGGTGGAGCAATCTGCCTGGCCCTAATTTTTTTGTTCAGAATAACGCCCTGGCCGCCTCGCCGATTAAATTCCTTTCCCTAGCCGTCCGCCCTTGCTGGTAGCCTGATTCCCCGTTTGTTGGCCAGGAACAGAGCCCCCCGATTTGATTAGCAAGGCTAATGCATTTCCGGCTTTCAGCATTTCCCTTTTCTTGCCAGCCGCCGGTCGCCGCGATAGCGATATAGGTCTCGCGCGTCGCAACCAGCGGGACTCCGATGGCATACAAATATCCGTTTGCTTCAGCCGACGAACAGTTGAAGTTGAGCGTATGGGCAAAGGGTGAGATCGCCTTGGGCTACAACCCGATCTTCTATCGTCGCGATGCATTCGGTGCCTGGATGCAGTACAGCGCGCATGGCGATACGTTGTCCCATTTTGGTTGGGAGATCGGTCACATTAAGCCCGTCGCAAAAGGCGGGAGCGACGAGCTTTCGAATCTTCAACCGCTCCAGTCGAAGAACAACCGCAACCGGACTGCGCCGCAGCCGTAAACCGCTTACCCTGTTCTAGCAGGGACGAAGTCCCGCATCTGCTCTTAGCATCGCGTTTAGGCGTCACCCCTGCACCCAACGTTAACGCCGCGCTCCATTGTCGCGCGCGGTCTCTTAATACTGGCCAGCCGTGCCAACGGCCAGGGCTCAGCCCTGCCGCGCCCGCCATCGGCGGGCGGCCTTAATACCGGGTGCAGGGGTCACCCCTGCCGCGCGCGCGGCCGGAAGACCAGGACCGAGCACGGCGCGTTGCGCACCAGCTTCTCGGTGACGCTGCCGATCAGAATATGCTCGCCGCCGCTGCGTCCGTGCGTAGCAACCATGATCAAGTCGATCGCCTGCTCTATCGCGTATTCGATGAGTTTCTGAACCGGAGGGCCGACCACGGCAAAGGTGAAGACCTTCTTTGAATCGCCGAGCTCGTCTTTCTTGATGCGCGCGAGTTCCTCTTCCGCCTGCTCGAGCATCGCGCCTTCCCGCGCCAGCTCGCGGTTCTGCTCGATAGTGGACGGGATGAAACTCTGCTGCGGCGCGATCACGTGCATCAGGTGAACTTCTTCGGCGCCGAGGTCCTTCGCCAGTTCCATCGCGCCGTGCATCGCTTCCATCGAGTGCGTCGAAAAGTCGATTGGGGTGAGAATTTTCTTGATATTCTGAATCATTGGAGCCTCCCAAGTATCAGGCACTCTGGGATTACCACGGGCTTCGCCGCCTCTGCAAACCCGCGCCGGTCTGTGCCATTATCCCGGACGACGGAAATCCAGGCCATCTTCGCCGTGAGTCCGCCAGGAGTTGAAAGCTCATCCGGCAATTGACGTTTCGCAGCATCGAACCGCTTTCCTCCCGCTGAGGTAGCGGTATGGACGACGAAAACAGATGAAAGGAACTGTCTTCCACGGACCCCATGACGTGCGCGTCGAGCGGGTCGATGACCCCGCGATCAAGACTCCCACCGACGCGCTGGTGCGAATCACGCGCGCGGGAATCTGCGGCTCCGACCTGCACTTCTATGAAGGCGCTTTGCCCATCGTGCCCGGCTTCGTGCTCGGCCATGAAGGCGTCGGCGTGATCGAGCAAGTGGGCGCCGGCGTCGATCGGCTGAAGAAGGGCGATCGGGTCGTCGTCTCGGCCGTGCCTGCCTGCGGACGATGCTACTTCTGCCGGCGCGGGCAGCCGTCGCAATGCGCCGAAACCGGATCAGCTACCTTCGGCTACGGAGCGAATTTTGCCGGCAAGCTCGGATCGCTGGGCGGCGAGCAATCCGAGGCGGTGCGGGTGCCGATGGCGGATTACACGTGCTATCGGCTGCCCGACGCGATCGACGATGACGCCGCGGTCTTTCTCGCCGATATCCTGCCGACCGGTTTTTTCGGCGCGCTCAACGGCAATATCCGGCCCGGCGACACGGTGGCGATTTTCGGATGCGGCCCGGTGGGTTTATGCGCCGTGATGTGTGCGAAGCTGTTCGGACCCGCCGAAGTGATCGCCGTCGATAGCATCCCGTACCGGCTGGAGGCGGCGCGCAAACTCGGCGCGACGCCGGTAACTGCGGCACAGGCACATGAGACGATTCTCGAGCGCACTGAAAAACGGGGCGCCGACGTGACGATCGAGGCGGTCGGCAATGAAAGCGCGCTGACGGCCGCGATAATGGCTGCGCGCGGGGGCGGAACAGTGTCGGTAATCGGCGTGTTCGGCGCGCCTTCGTTCAATTTTCCGATCGGCTATGCGTTCGCGCGCGATCTCACCTTCCGAATCGGCCTTGCCAACATCAACGCGCACATCCCGGAACTCGCGCGCCTGATGGAACGCGGCGCGATCGACCCGCGCCCGCTGATAAGCCACGTGATGCCGCTGGACGCCGCCGCCAAGGGCTACGAAATTTTCAGCGCCCGCAAAGACAACGTAATGAAGGTATTGCTAAAGCCGTGAAGGAGACCTTTGCGTAACCAACGTCGGACGCCGGAGCGTCCTTCGGGATTCTTCGCTACAGAAGCTTTCGCTCAGAATGACACGAGCGCTGCCTGCTTCTCCTGTGTCATCCTGAGCGCAGCGAAGGATCTCGCGCGCCAGCGCGTATCGCTTCAGCACCAACACCCGGTTACGCAAAGGTAAGTATCCCCTTGACGTAGGTACGTGCTTTTGATACACATCAGGACATGAGCAAGTCTAATCGCAATTATCCGCTCCGCTCTGAATCGTCCGATGGCACGTTCTCGATGATGGAATTCAACCGCGAATTTCCAGACGATGCGGCGTGCCTCGAATGGCTCAAGAACCGGCTCTATCCAGCCGGCATTTTCTGTCCAAAATGTCAGAAGATCACCAAGCATCATCGCATCGCGAACCGGCCTTCATACTCATGCCAGTTCTGCGGACACCATGAGCATCCGATGCGCGGCACGATCTTTCAAGATTCGGCCACGTCATTGAAACTCTGGTTTCACGCGATCTTCTTGATGGCTTCAACGCGATGCGGAATCAGCGCCAAGCAATTAGAGCGCGAGCTTGGCGTAACGTATAAATGCGCGTGGCGAATGTTCAATCGGATTCGCTCGATGCTCGATGAAGACATTCACGATCTGTCGGGCAATGTCGAGAGCGACGAAAGTTTCTTCGGCGGAAGGAACAAAAATAAACACGCCAACAAGAAGAAACCGAACACGCACGGCCCGCAGGGCAGCGATAAGCAGCCAGTTTGGGGAGCCGTCGAGCGTGGTGGACGCGTGGTCGCCAAAGTCATAACCGACACGAAACAGGGAACACTCTTGAACAGTCTTCGCGAGCGGGTATTACCTGCGACTGCTATTTTCACTGACGAAGCATACGCCTACGAACCACTGACCGGACTTGGCTATCCGCACAAGCGGGTTCATCACGCCGCGAAAATCTATGTTGACGGCGACGCACACACGAACACGATTGAGGGATTCTGGTCGCTAACCAAGAACGGAATACGCGGCGTCTATCACAACGTCAGCACGAAATATTTGCAGACGTATTTGAACGAGTACGCATTTAGGTTCAATCGGCGTAAGAGCTTAGGGAAGCGCAATATGTTCGACGCGTTTGTTGGAAAGATCAAAAAAGAGAGAGTAGCCTAAAACGACTAGCGGGAAACCTCTGACAAGATTCCCCGCCTGACAAGTTCACGAAGGGTATTCGTGCGCTGCAAATTTAATTGTAGCGCAGGTGTACTCATGCGGCAAGAGCCAAGAATATGGATGACCCGATTCAAGCTAACATTGAACGGTTGCTCGACGAGGTGATGTCTATGTTCACCTTGTTCGATTCGTTCAATTTTAAGGGTCAACAGTTGGTTCGTGCCAAGAAATTACGCGCACATTATGATCGAGTACGCACGAAGCAACTCAAAGAGTTAGCACAGTTAGACCGATTAAAGCTCAAAATCTCAACCGCGAACGAAGCACTTGAATGTGCATCGCATTTTCGCGCGTTACTTGAAAAGCACACAGAGCAACTAAACGATATTATGAGCCGACTCACAGATTTAATGCGCGGCAGCTTGCGCGATTCGCAAAAAAAGACGTGAAATGCGCGCTAGC